>NZ_CP090841.1:5682500-7915646 GCF_001888885.2 Streptomyces viridifaciens | reverse complement strand
CACCACCCACCCCCAGCGCCAGCGGCCGGGGGGCTCGCCGCCGGCGGCCCCGGCGAGAGGAAGCCACGCACATGCCTCCCGTCCCGGTGAAGCCCGGCAGCCACGAAATCGACGGCACCATCCTGGGCGGACAGGCCGTGGTCACGGCCGGCGAGCACGCGGCGGAGCACGCAGTGCCCCTCATCACCAGCCGCCCGCCGCACCCGCCGTTCCAACAGACCCGGACCATCGAGCCGGGCGAGCCCGTGCCGGGCCCGCCGTACGTGATCCGCCCGACCCACCACGAGCAGGCCGGCCTCGTGATCGCCGAGGACAAGCTGGGGGTCAACGACGCCCCGCGCCGGCCATGGGCGCAGTTCACGTTCGAGCCGGCCCTCGGCGGGTCCGGATCCGGTCGGACAAGGGCCTGTCCCTGCGCCTGGTGCGTCCCGGCGAACAGCTCGAACTCCCGCGCCGCAGCGGCAGCCCCAGGAGCCGTGGCACCTGACACTGCGCCCGTTCGGCGAGGAGCAGACGCCGGGCGAGCGCCCGGGTGGGCGCGCGAGTGGGCGCCCACGCCCGGGGCCGCCGGGGCCGCTCGCCCCGGCCGCCCCGGCCCGATCCCTCCGAGCGGTGGTGAACCCGTCCGGCGGTGGGATCCGTCGAATTCCGGTGGGGGCCTGAGGCCGGTAGGCCCGCCCGCGCGGGAAGTCGACGGGGCCGACTTCCCGCGCGGGCGGGCGGTTCCGGCCGGCGCCGTCGGCGGGGTGACGGCCCCGCCGACGGCTGCCCCGGCGCACGGCAGCGCCGCGGGCCGACCGTAGCGGGCCGGTGGCCACCCAGGCGGGCGGACCGGCCGCTCAGGCGGGCAGGTTGCCCTCACCGCCCAGGTTGGCGGTGATGCGGCGCAGAACGTTGACGGCGGTCACGAACTCCGCCTCGTCCACGCCCTCGTGGGCGCGGCGGTGCACGCGCAGGTTGCGTTCGCGGGCCCGCAAGCGCGCGGCCTCGCCCTCCTCGGTGAGCGACATGGCACCCGTCGCCCGGTCCTCCAACAGCCAGCCGCGCGCGGCGAGGTCGTCGAAGACCTCGCCGAAGTCGAGGCCGAGGTCCTCGTAGCGGGCCAGGCGCTCGGCCAGCGTCGCGCGGTTCCAGACGCCCGGGGCCCCGGCGGCGTGGTTGAGCGTCCACCAGTGGGGCTGGGTCAGGCCCTCCACGGCCAACTGCTCACGCAGCGCCCCCACCACCCGCCGGTACACCTCGCCGCTCCACGCGCCGATGGGCTGGGCCGCCAGGACCTCGTGCGGATACTCCTCAAGCGCCACGCCGACACACCCTTCCTCGCCTCCTCGCCGGACCACCGGGACACGAACACCGTAGAACCTCAAGTCTCCTTGAGATCAAGGAGGTTCCTGCCGGGATCCCGGCAGCGGGATCAGGCCGAAGCCGGGCGCCGGACCGGCCGACTTCCCGCTGCGCAAACCCGCCGGCGCACTACGGCCCGGCCCCGCTCACCCACACGGGTGGCCGGCGCCTGCCCCTCCGACCCGGCCCCGCCACCTGACACGGCGGGGACACGGCAGGCCCCCCCGGGCAAGGAACGGCGGGAACAACGGCCCGCACCCCGCCGAGCGCCAACTCCCCTCCCCCGGGCGGCCACCGCACGCCCACCACCCACCACGCCCCTTGCAGACGGGCCGAAGCCGCCCCCCCCCCCCCCCGCACCGGCTCCGGCTTCAGCTCCGGCCGACCGCAGTCCCCCCTGACCGGAGCGGGAAGTCGTCCCCGCGACTCTGCTGGCGAAGTCGGTTGGGGGTTGTGGGACAGTAAGTGTCCGCCGATTTGGGTGAACCACGCACCCAGCGCGTCCTCTCCATGCGGCCGAAGAAGAACGGCCTGCTCCGCGTCGCCTTCTCCCGCGCAAACGGTCGCCCCCGCCCGATCCGCGCCCAGTGCACCACCAGCGCCCCTCACCTCGGCCGGGTCCTGAAGATCCATCGCGAACCGATCCATACTGCGCAGGCTCGCGCACCGCCAGCCGGTGATCGTGTCGAAATGGCGCTGCGAACGGCGGTGACCCGTCACGGCTTCGGCGGACAGTGGGCCGCCGCTGCACGGAAACGAACGGCGCGCACCGGGCGGGTGCTGCCGGCGGCCGGGCCCCGGGTGCGCGGGGCCGGCTCCCAGGAGACCGACCCCATCGCGGGCTCTCAGGTGCCGGCCGGGTGCTGAAATTGAGACCGCGTACGACGAGCCGACGTCGCGGGCCCTTCTCCCCCGACACCAGCCGCCGAACGCTGCTCTGGTGGCAGGGCGGTTGTCACAGGCCCGCGCTAGCGTGCGGGCATGACGACCTCCCTCACCCTCGCGCCGTGGTCCGAGCCGGGCCTGGACCTGCTGCACCGCCAGAACACCCCCGAACTGACCGAACACCTGGGCGGGGTGGAGAGCGCCGAACAGGTACGGCGCCGGCACGAGCGCTATCTCGCGATGACCGACGGGCAGATGTTCCTGCTACTGCTCGACGGCCGGGCCGCCGGGTCGGTCGGGTACTGGCCGCACACCTGGCAGGAACAAGACGTCTACGAGACGGGGTACGCCGTGCTGCCCGAGTACCAGGGCCGCGGCCTGGCCGTACAGGCGGTGCTGCTGTGCGCACAGCGGGCCGCACAGCAGGGCGTGCTGCCGTGGCTGCACGCCTTTCCCTCGGCGGCACACCAAGCCTCCAACGCCGTGTGCCGCAGAGCGGGCTTCGAACTGCTCGGCGAGGTGGCCTTCGAGTACCCACCGGGCCACCCCATCCGCTCCAACAACTGGCGCCTGCCCCTGACTGGTTGACCACAGTGACCACCCCGGCCCGCCCTCCCCGCTACGCCGTCAGCAGCGCGGCGAGGCCGGCGGCCCCGTGCGGGTGGAGCGCGGCCTTGTCCTCGTGCAGGGCGAGGATGCGCGCGGCGAGGTCCGCGGCCACGTCGTCGAAGAGGTCGGGGCCAATGGCGATCTCCGCCAGACGAGGCGCGATCTGCGGGTCGCCGGCCACGTGGAGGGGGTCGTGCCTGTAGCGGCGCAGGGCGTCCAGGTCGGCGATACCCACGCAGTAGGCGTGAACGCCACCGTCCTCCTCACCCAGGCCCCGGCCGACGGTGGCCGAGGCCACCGACACCGCGGAGGCGGTGCGGCGCATCACCACGAGCACGTGCTCGCGTACGGCTCCCGTCGCCCCCTCCTTGAACGCGAACCGCAGCACGTGGACGATCACGTCGCTTTCCGCCCCCTTCCCGCGTTCTGGACTGACTGGTTCAGGAACTCCCACCGACTGGTCCAGCTGGCCGGCCCTGAACCGAGCCCACGACTTCGGAAGCGTCAACCGCCTCCGGCCGGCCCCCTCGCGACCGGCCGGACACGCACCGCCCGCGGTTCACTTCGCGGGGTTCACTTCCCGGCCGTCGCCGCGCAGGCGGCCGCCTCGGCGACACCGGCGCGGTACAGGCCCATCCAGGGGCCCAGAACCCGCACGCCGCCGGGCAGCGGGAAACTGCGGATGCCCGCCAGAGGCACGCTGACACCGTCCTGGTCGACCAGCACGTTGATCTCGTTGACCCCCTGAACGGTGCCGGTGATCGCACCGCTGCAGTCAAGACCGATCACCGCGCAGGCCCTCTGCCCGGCCCGGACAGTGAAACGCGCCGCGCCACCGGCCAGCACCGGCCCGGGGCTCTCACTCCGGTCCCGCCCAGCGCCACTGCCCAGGCCGACCCCCGGAGAGGAGCTGAAACCGCAGGCACCCGCACCGGTGCCGTACACCTCGATCACCCCCTGGTCCGGCGCCCCCCGAGCGAGCCAACGCCCTGATCAAACAGACTCTCAACATCACACCGACCCGCGCCCGCGGAACCGCTGCCGGACGAACCGGAGGACAAGGCGCCGGACGAACCGGAGGACGAGGCGCCGGACGAACCGGAGGACGAGGCGCCGGACGAACCGGAGGACGAGGCGTGCGGGACCGGGCGCGAGGGCGACATGGTCACCGGTGCGCCGCCAGCCGCCTCCCCGGCCATCACAGGGGCCGCCGTCGCGGGCACGGAAGCCGCCGGAGCGGCGGAGTCGGTACCGCCGGGCCCACAGGCACTCAACGCCAGACCCGCCCCGCGACAAGGACGACAACGGCAAGCAGCGGACGGCGGTGGCACCCGGACACGACGGCTCCCCGTGCCGGTAGACACTGACGGCTGCGGACACACCCCAGGACCGCCCTACGGCCGCCCGCGGTGCCACGCACCACGTCACAAACGCGCGGACACCACCCGGGTACGGCCATGACACTTCGCCACCCGCCACACCCGCCCCCCCCAGCGGCGTTACCAGACACCGGCGCCCGGCACACACCGGCGCGCCCCTGACGCATGTCAGGGACCGCCATCGGGCCCGCGTTCCTAGGCTGACCAGCACCAGGCCCGGCCCCCTCGACCGGGCCGCCGCAACCAGCAAGGGAGAACCACCCATGCGCAGGACCACCCGTGCCCTGGCCGCCCTCACAGTGGCCGCCGCCGCGCTGACCGCCGTGGCCACCGGCAACGCCGGCGCCGCCGACGGCTCCTGGGCCGGCTGCCCCTACGGCGCCGTATGCGTCTACCCGCAGGACCAGAACCCCGCCTCCTCGCCCAGCGCCGTCTACTGGAGCTACGGCGCCCACAACCTCAACGGCCAGTACGGCAACCACTGGGTACTCAACAACCAGTCCGCCGGCGCCCACGCCCACCTGTGCCAGAGCTACAACGGCGCCAACTGCGTGTACGACATCCCCGCCCAAAACGGCGTCTACTACAACCTCGGACCGATCAACTCCATCACCCTCGACCACCCCTAACACCCACCGATGAGCCCGGGGTGCCCGCCACCACCACAGAGAACGGGCACCCCACCCCCCCCCACCACCACAACCCGCCCGCTTGTTCACGACACCCAGCGCGGCACGAAGCCCGCCCCGGCGCGCTCCACACGGGCGGCGCCGGGCCCGGCGAAGTGCGCGGGCAGGACCAGCTCCCGCCGGTCGGCGGCCTGCCGCAGGATCCTCAGGCGGCTGGCCGCGGCCTGCTCCTGGTCCAGGCAGAAGCAACTGCTGCACCCGGGGTTCGCCAGCTGGACGGGCGAGTGCAGCAGATCCCCGACGAACACTGCGTGTTCACCCCCGGAGGTCAGCCGCAGCACGCTGGAGCCGGGGGTATGGCCCGGCGCCTCCTGAAGGACGAGGCCTGTGCCGATGGTGCGGGTGCCCGACCAGGGGGCGGCCTGTCCGGCGGCCAGGACGGGGGCGAGGCTGTCGGCGAAGACACGGTCCCATTCGGCCCAGCGGGCCGGGTCGACGCTGTCGTCGGTGCGGGCGGGATGTGCCGCGCCAGGGTCGAAGAAGGCGAGGTCGGCGGCGGGCAGGTGGTAGACGGCATTGGGAAACGACGGAACCCAACTACCCTCCCGGTCACGGGTGTTCCAGCCGACATGGTCGGCGTGCAGGTGGGTGTTGACCACGACATCGACGTCCTCGGGACGGATACCCGCTTCCGCCAGCAGATCGAGGAAGCGGCCCTTGCGGCGGTGGAACAAGGGGGTGTCGGGGCGTTCACGGTCGTCGCCGACACCGGTGTCCACCACCACAGTGTGCGCACCGGTGCGCACCACCCAGGTCTGCAGGGCGCCGAGGTAGGAACCGGAAGCGGGGTCGTAGTGGTCGGGGCCGGCACGGCGCCAGGCGGCCTCCGCGGGTTCGGGCACGATACGCCCGGCCAGGGCGAAAGCGCCCTGCCACTCCAGAATCCGGATGATCTCCGCATCGCCCAGCCCGATCCGTTGCACCGTCACGCTCTCCGCCTTTGCCGTGTGTCGTGGTTCTGCGCCTCGAGCCTAGGAAACCCGGATGAGCGACTCAATGCGCCGACGGCTTGAGCAGATACGCAAACAGCTCAGGCCGATCAGACCGACGGCCACGGACATGAACAGCGACGCGAACGCGGCGGTACACGACAAACCGCCCGCCCCCGACCAGACACAGCCACAACGACCCGCAGGGCACGGATCCCGGGCCACGCCGGGCCCGGGCTCCCACGCGCCACCCGCACACCCCGCCAACTCATCACCCAGAACAGCCACAAGGCGGACCACCTCACGGCGAAACACGCGACACCACCACGCAACACCGAACAACTCCCACCCGCCGATGAGTTGACCTACCACCAATCACGACGACTGCCCCAGCTGAACACACCGCCCGAGCGGCCCCCACAGACAAACCCAACGGCCGACACGAACGGGACCGGCGGCAGGAACCCCGCGGACGAAACGGGCAGCACGAACGGAACGGGCGGGACGGTCGACGCGGCCGGCCGGGGCGAAGCGCCCTGCCACCCCAGAATCCGGATGATCTCCGCATCGCCCAGCCCGATCCGTTGCACCGTCACGCTCTCCGCCTCTGCACCTCTGCCGTGGTCTGCGCCTCGAGCCCAGGAAGACCGGGCGAGCGGCTCAATGCGCAGACGACTGGATCGGATACGCGACCGGCTCTGGCCGGTTAGGCTAACGGCCATGGATGTGGTCAGCGACGCGATCGCGGCGGTACGGGTCGGGCGGCCGTCCTTCGACCGGGTACGGGCACGGGGGCGCTGGGGGGCGTGGATCCCGGGGTACGCGGGCGCGGGCTTCCACGTGGTACTCGCGGGCTCCTGCTGGCTCGTGACCGAGAGCGGCCGCAGGGCGGTACGCCTCGAGGCGGGAGACGCGGTACTACTACCACACGGCACCGGACATGCCCTGTCCGCCGAAGAGTTGACCTACCCCCAAGCACGACAGCTGCCCCAGCTGAACACGCTACTCGAGCGGCCCCCGCAGGCAAACGGAACGGTCGGCGCGAACGGGACGGACAGGACAGGCGGCACGGGCACGACGGGCGGCGCGGAGGACGCGGAACTGCTGTGTGGAAAATACCGGCTGGAGCGCGGCCCGGCCCATCCGCTGATGCGTGAGCTGCCGGCCCTCCTCCACCTGCCCACCCACGATGGCGAGCACCCCGAACTGCGCTCGGCCGTCGAGCTGTTGGGCGCCGAGCTGGCCACCGCACGCCCCGGCGCCCAGCTGGCCGCGCCCGCACTGATCGACCTGCTGCTGGTGTACCTGGTGCGCGCCTGGACGACCCGGCCCGAGGCCGGGGGCTGGGGAGCGGCACTGGCCGACCCGGTGGTGGCCGCCGCACTGGCCGCCGTCCACACAAACCCGGCCCACCCGTGGAACGCCGAGACACTGGCCGCCCGGGCGGGCGTCTCACGGGCCACCCTCAACCGCCGCTTCACCGCACTGACGGGCCGCCCGCCGATGGCTTACCTCACCTGGTGGCGGATGACCCGAGCCGCAGCCCTGCTACGCCGCGGCACGGACCCGCTCGAAACGGTCGCCCGCCAGGTCGGCTACAGCAGTGGGTACGCTCTCTCACACGCCTTCACCCGCCAGTTCGGCACCACCCCAGGCCGCTACCGCACCGCAACCGCAACCGCCACCAACGAGACGGTAGGCGCGAACACCCCCGCACACGCCGCCGCAAAGGCCGCGCAGCCAGGGCACGTTCACGAAGGTAACGAATAGCGGCACATTCCCAGGAGGCTGTTTTACTTCTTGACGCCATGTACGCGGTCACGTTTAACTCCCCCCACCCCCGCCGCACCGCCGCGGCGCCCCCAGGGAGAGGCACCCGTATGAACGCCCGACTGCGTCGCGTCATCGTCTCGACCGCCGGCCTCGCGCTGGCCCTTTCCATGACCGCCGCCTGCGGCAAGGCCGGCGGCGACAAGAAGGATTCCGCCGCCTCCGGCGACAACAAGTCCATCGGCCTGCTGCTGCCCGAGAACGCCTCCTCGGTGCGCTACGAGTCATTCGACAAGCCCTTCATCGAGGCCAAGGTCAAGTCCCTGTGTGCGGACTGCAAGGTGCTCTACAACAACGCCGAGGGCAGCGCCGCCAAGCAGAAGCAGCAGTTCGACACCCTGATCGCCCAGGGCGTCAAGGTGATCGTCCTGGACGCCTTCGACGCCACCTCGACCGAGAGCTGGGTCAAGGAGGCCGCCGCCAAGGGCGTCAAGGTCGTCGCCTACGACCGCCTGGCCACCGGCCCGGTCGCCGCCTACGCCTCCTTCGACAACGAGAAGGTCGGCGAACTCCAGGGCCAGGCCCTGCTCGACGCCCTCGGCCCCCAGGCCGCCGACGACAACATCGTCATGATCAACGGCGACGAGGCCGACCCCAACGCCGCCCAGTTCAAGGCCGGCGCCCACAAGATCCTCGACGGCAAGGTGAAGAAGGTCGTCTACGAGCAGTCGGGCGAGTGGAAGCCCACCGTCGCCGGCCAGAAGATCGGCGCCGCGATCACCCAGCTCGGCAAGGACGGTTTCCAGGGCGTCTACTCCGCCAACGACGGCATGGCCGGCGCCATCATCACCCAGCTCCAGGGCGCCGGCATCAAGGTCCCCGTCGGCGGCCAGGACGCCGGCCTGGACGCCGTCCAGCGCATCGTCAACGGCGACCAGGCCTACACCATCTACAAGGCCTACAAGCCACTCGCCGACTCCGCCGCCGAACTGGCCGTCGACCTGCTCCAGGGCAAGGACGTCAAGACCGTGGCCACCATGACCGTCGACAGCGCCACCGACAAGAACATCCCCGCCAAACTCCTCGACGCCAAAATCGTCACCAAGGCCAACATCAAGGACACCGTCATCGCCGACGGCCTCTACAAGGCCACCGACATCTGCACCACGGACTACGCCGCCGCCTGCACCACCGCCGGCCTCAAATAGTTCCAGCCACCCAACAACCCCGCCCCACACCCCCAAACCGCCCACCAGCCCCTCAGCCGTCAAGCAGCCCATCAGCCGAGCCGACTACACAGCGGCCTACACCCACGTGTGGGCCGCCACCGAGGAACAGCGGCGAAGATGGTGATGCCGCGGTCGCGTTCCTGGGAGTCGGAATCGGTGACCGTGTTACCGGTGTGTACCTCGCCGCGCTCGCCGGTGACAACTGTGGGATAGACGATCCGGTCTGACGGTCGATTCGGTCCGGAGGACGGAACGGGGAGCGATTGCCGACTCAGGTGCGCGGTGAGGACCGGTTCGGCACCATAGCAGTCAGCCGTCCGGTGAGGAACTGATGAGAACGGCCGCCCACCATCACCCGCGCCGATAGCGTGAACAGATGGATCAGAACGAGCGGCACCTCCACGCATCGTCCTTCGGCGCGGCGGCGGCCGCCTACGCCGAGCACCGCCCGGACTACGCGCACGCGGCGGTGCGCTGGGTGCTGGAGGCCGCGCCCGGGTTGCGGGTGCTCGATCTCGGGGCCGGAACCGGCAAGTTGACCGGGGTGCTGGTCGGGTTGGGGGCGGAGGTGGTTGCGGTCGAGCCGGATCCGGCGATGCTGGCCGAGCTGCGCTGTTCGCAGCCGACGGTCCGGGCGCTGTCGGGCAGTGCCGAGGCGATTCCGTTGCCGGACGCGTCCGTCGATGCCGTACTGGCCGGGAATGCGATGCACTGGTTCGACATGGCGGTCGCGGGGCCGGAGATCGACCGGGTGCTCGCGCCGGGCGGGATCCTGGCCGGGTTGTGGAACGTGATGGACGACCGGGTCGCGTGGGTGGCGGATCTCGCACGCGTCAGCGGGCCGGCGGCCGTCGGGCCGCGGGACACGCCGGCCGGTTGGCGGGCCGCGACGGCTGCGGCACACCTTCCGAGGACCGGTGGGACCGCCCGCTTCGGTTCGCCGGAGCAGCGGCTGTTCCCGCACGGGCACCGCCGCACCGCGGATTCCCTGGTCGCGACCCTCGGGACGCGCGCGGGAATGCTGGTGATGCCGGAGAAGGAGCGGAAGGCCGCGCTGGACGGGATCCGGGCGTTCCTCGCGGGCAGGCCGGAGACCGCCGAGGGCGAGTTCGCCCTGCCGATGCTGACCGCCGTGCTGCGCGTCGGGCGATTGTGAGCGTGAGCCACCGCCGCACTCACGTGCCGGGCGCCCACCACTTCCGCAGCACCTGTTCCGCAGGCTTCCCGTGGGGGGTGTACGCGAGGTTCTTCGCCGTCTCGCCGCTGTCGGGCCAGTCGTCCCACATCCACCAGCAGACACCGGCCCACCACGGCTTGCTGTCGAAGGTGTCGAGCAACGCCTCGTAGGCGGCGGCCTGTTCGGCGTCGTCCTCGGTCTTGCTGACGGTCCAGGAGTACGGGGCGGTGGTGGTGCCGCGCTGGCTGACGTAGCCGGCCTCGGTGAAGAGGATCTTCCGCTGCAGGCGCCCGGAGAAGGCGGCGAGTTGGTCGGCGATGGGCTGCCAGGCCCGGCGCAGCTGCGCCGGGTCGGTGGTGGCCTGGTCGGCGAGCGGCCAGTAGGCGTCGATGCCGATGACGTCGAGGTCGTTCCAGAACGGGATCCGCTGGTACTCGTCGTAGTTGGCGGCGTACGTCAGCGGGCCCTTGTAGCGGGCCCGGACGGCGGCGATGACCTTGCTCCAGTGCGGGCCGTCCTGCGAGGTGCCCGCGAGTTCGGTGCCGACCGCGAGCTGTTCGGCGCCGGTGTCGGCCGCGAGTTGGGCGTAGTGGGTGATGAAGCGCTCGTAGGCCGCGAACCAGGCGTCCGGGTCCTTGGGCTTGATCCTGGCCCGGTCGCCGCCCTTGGTCAGGTCGACGTGGGGCTTGACCATGGTCTTGAGGCCGGCGTCGTGGGCGAGGCGGATGACGTTGCGCAGGCTGTCGTCGGCGGCGGTCTCGTCGGTGGTGTGCATCTCCGGGTCGCCGACGCGGTCCTGGTACCAGGTGGGGGTGAAGGCGACCCACCGGGCGCCGGTGGCGGCGATCTGACGGAGGTACGTGGTGGCCTGGGGGCTGTTGTAGTCGTCGGTGTTCCACGCGGGGAGCGTCATGCCCCGCATCCGGCTCGCCCTGGCATCCTCGGGCCCACCGCCCGCAGCACCGGTTCCGGTCGGGGAAGCGGGAGATGAGGGAGAAGCGGGAGAAGCGGGAGAAGCGGGCCCGGCCGAGCCGCTGCGGCTGCTCGGTCCGCCGGCCGAGGGGGCGGGCGTTTCGTCCTCGCCGCCGCCGGACGAGGAGCATCCGACGGCGGCGAAGAGGACGGCCACCGCCGACAGGGCCGCGGCGGCCGCCCTCTTCATCGGGTTCACTGCTGGGGACTCCTCACCTGTCGGGAAGTCGGGGAGTTCAGTTGGCGAGGTCGGTCGGGCCGACGAAGGTGTAGCCGAGGGCCCTGATGCCGTCGATCGTCTGCTGGAGCGGCGCCACGTCGTAGTACGGGTGGTAGAAGAAGCTCGCCACACCGTCCCGGACGGCCAGGTTGGCCTTGGCGGAGGCGATCAGATCGGCGGGCAGCCTCGCCGGGTGGTTGTTGTACGGCAGCGGCTCGTAGTTGCCGATGTCCTCGGGCAGCACGGTCGTACCGTAGACGTCCTTCACCCAGTAGGGGAAGAACTGGCCGATGTAGCGGCTGGCGTTCACCGGTCCGCCGCTGAGCGTTCCGGCGAAGTAGAGCGAACGCTCCAGCCGCGCCGTGTAGTTCCGGCCGAAGACCTGGTAGTCGGCGGCCGAGGCGGCGTAGTGCGGGGTCGTCCAGAGCGTGGGCCGGGGCAGGCCGGCCGCGGCGAAGGCCGCGAGCGCGGAGGTGACCCGGCTCTGGGCCCAGGCCGTGGAGTCCTCGCCCGGCGGTCCGTCGTAGACGACGTTGTCGGCGGCGTCGATGTGGGCGCGGAAGAACTCGAAGTCGTCGCCGGTGACGCCGGTGTACGGGTTGTCGACGTTGCTGTACTGGTGGGTGTAGCCGTGGTTCATCAGCACGGCGCCGTGCTGGAGCATGTACTGGAGCGCGGCGGCGACGTCCGGGGCCTGGGCCAGGGTGATGGTCTGCGGGATCCCGTTGTCGTAGGCGCCCTTGGGGTCGGTGTAGACGGGGATGACGTTGATTCCGTACGGGATGTGCTGCGAGGCCAGGTAGTCGGCCATGGTCCGCAGTTGCGTCGGGTCCGAGGCGGGGCTGATGTCCTCCAGCCGCACGAAGGCCCGGTGGCGGGCGGTGGTGGCGGGGGCGAGGGAGTCGAAGAGGAGGTCCTCGAAGGCGATCACCCGGTCCGACTCGGAGACGTAGGAGAAGGGGATCTCCCCGACGTAGGTGAGGTTGGCCGAGCGGATCGCCCACGGGCTGGTGGCCCCGGTGGTGCCGTCGACGGCCCGGGCGAGCTGGGTGACCTGGGGGTAGCCGGCGCCGGAGAGGGCCGGGTGCAGCACTCCGCCGTCCTGGCCCGCGGGGATCTTCCTGGTCAGCGACTGGTTCTTGTACGTGACCTGGTTGATGTTGCCGACGCTGCCGTTGGTCTCGAAGTAGGAGTTGGTCGGGTCCCAGCCGTACTTCTTCTTGAAGTTCTCGATGCCGACGGCGTTGGCCATGTTCCAGACGTTGTCGCCGATCCAGGTGACCGGCTTGGCGGTCGTCATCGCGTCCTGGTAGAAGGCCGCCGGGACGGCGTCCGGGACGGCTCCGCCGTAGTACGTCGAGCCGATGTAGAAGGTGGCGGTGTACTGCTCCACCGTGCTCGCGGTGTACGCGGAGACCGGTTGGGCGGTGACGGTGCCGAAGTGACCGGCGAGGTTGGCGACGGCCATCGCGTAGAGCTCGCCGAGATAGCCGTAGGGGCCGGTGGTGTCGTAGAGGACGAGGGCCGAGGTGCCGGCCGGGCCGGCCACGGCGTCCGCGGCGTCCGCGGCGTCTGCGGCGTTCGTGTTCCGGGCGGCGGCGTTCGGAGCCGCGACGGTGGGCCGGGCCGGTGCCGGGGTCACGGCGAGCCGGTGGGCGTGGCGCTCGCGGTCGTTGGCCAGCCCGGCGGCGTTCCAGGCCGTCAGGTCCTCGGGGCCGACGGCGGAGGGCGACCCGGGATCGGCGGCCCCGAGGCCACGGGACGCGGCGGGCGGCCTCCTGCCCCGGCCCGTCGCCGCCTCGGCGCCCGCGGAGAACGCGATGCCGCCCAACAACGCCCCGACCACGGCCAGGACGAGCGGGACCCGGGAGAGCGGAGCTCTCCCTCGCACGCTTTTCATGGTGCCCCCCTGAATCAAGAGTTTTGTCGGCACCTCCGTCCGGGATCTCCATCCGGGATCTCCGACCGGGGTCTGCATCCGGGGTCTCCGCCCGGGATCTTCACCCAGGATCTCTGCCTGATCCGCGGTTGAGATCTGCCGTCCGAGATCTCGATCCGAGGCACCCCTCGACGAAACCGGTGAAGGCGCGGCGATGAAGCCCCGACAGATTGCCGATTCTTGCGCCGGGCCTGGAGGAGTGTCAACAGGAAATCTCGGCCCGGGGTGCCGCATTCATGACAGATCAACCCTCGGCGCACCGAAATTGGCCAGGGATGGCCCGTTCAGGCCATTGATCCCACGTGTCACACAGCCCCCTGATCAGGCACAACGGCCCGCTGCTCGGTGGAATTAATCATTCCGATCCTAAATTTCCCACCATCTCGGACGGGCGCGAGCCTGCCGTCTGATAGCTTCCGGTTCGCAACGCCTCGGAACGACGAACGAGGCGGAATCCGGGGGGATCTCATGTACGGAAAACCCGCTCTGGGGATAGTCCTGCCCCTGGCCGGACTGACGGCAGCCCCAGAAGTTCTGCCGGGCCTTCCTTTTGCCAAAGACCTTCAGGAAGCGGCCGGCGCCGGATTCCTTCTCTACTGCTTCCTGGCTGTCGCCCTCATCGGGGTAAAATTCTGGTTCGCTTTCCGGAACCCCGGTGATCGCCGGTGATCACGGACGTTCTCCTCGGGGCGAGCATCGCCATCATCGTGATGGCGGGCTGCTACAACTCCGCCCTCTTCCTCCTCTCCAGACGCCGGGTCCGCAACGACCGTGCCCCGCACGCCGAGCGGCTCTACGTCTTCCTTCTCGCCTGCCTGAACGAGGAGAAGGTCCTCGCCGAAAGCCTGGCCCGGATCACCTCACTGCCGGTCGGCAGCTTCCTGGCCCTGGTCATCGACGACGCGTCCGAGGACCGCACCGCCGAGATCGCCCGCGCCGCCGACCCCGACCGGGTCAAACTGCTCCAGCGACACCTGCCCGACGCCCGCAGGGGCAAGGGAGCCGCCCTCAACGCCGGCATCCGCCACCTGCGGGAATCCGGCATCCTCGACGGCCGCGACCCGAGCGACGTCATCGTCTGCGTGGTGGACGCCGACGGCCGCCTCGACCCGCACATCGTCCAGGCCGTCGACCCCTTCTTCGACGACCCACGCACCGGCGCCACCCAGGTCGGCGTGCGGATGTACAACCGTCACCAGGGCCTGTTGGCCCGGCTCCAGGACATGGAATTCGTCATCTACGGGGACATCTTCCAGTCCGCGCGCCGCTACTTCGGCAGCGTCGGCATGGGCGGCAACGGCCAGTTCATGCGGCTCTCCGCGCTGGACACCCTCAGCGACGGAAGCGGGAAGGGGCCGTGGAGCGACTCCCTGACCGAGGACCTGGACCTCGGAGTGCGCCTGATCGCCCGCGGCTGGACCAACCACCACTGCACCACCGCCGCCGTCTCCCAGCAGGCCGTGCTCGACGTGCGCCGGCTGGTGCGCCAGCGGTCCCGCTGGTTCCAGGGCCACCTCCAGTCGGCCCGGCTCGTCCCGCTGATCCTGCGCGACGTGCCCACCAGGGCCGCGATCGACCTGCTGTACCACCTCTCCAGCCCCGTGCTGATCCTGCTCACCTCGCTGCTGCCGCTCTCCTTCGCCGTGGCGGCGGGCGGCGTCGTGGCGGGCTCGGTCGAGGCCGGCCGCCCGCTGATGTCACCGATGTGGTTCATCGGCCCGTACGTCCTGTCCTTCACCGCGGCGTACGCCTACGGCTGGGTCTACTCCCGCCGCGAGCGCGGACTCGGCCTGGTCCGCGCGGTGCTGCTCTCCCACGTCTTCGTCGTCTACGGCTACATCTGGTTCGCCGCCGGCTGGTGGGGCCTGTGGCGAATGCTCACCGGCAAGCAGACCTGGCTGAAGACCGCGCGCACCTGAGGCGCGCCCGCCCCACTCGCCGCCTCCCTTCCTCTCTGCGTCTCAAGCAGCTTCAAGCACCCTCCTTGGAGACCCCATGTCCCCGAACGGCTCGATGTCCCCGAACAGCTCGACGGCCCCGGACCCCGGCCCGGCTCCCGTCCGCGCGATGCTCGTCCTGGGCACCCGCCCGGAAGCGATCAAGCTCGCGCCCGTGGCCCGCGCCATGGCCGCCTCCCCGCACTTCGAACCCCTCGTCGTCACCACCGGCCAGCACCGCGAGATGCTCCAGCAGATGCTCGAACTGCTGAACGTCCAGGCGAAGTTCGAGCTCGACGTGATGAGAGAGCGGCAGGAGCTGTCCAAGCTGACGGCCCGACTGGTCGACAGGCTGGGCGAGGTCGTCCGCGCCGAACGCCCCGACCTCGTCATCGTCCAGGGCGACACCACCTCCGCGCTGACCGGGGCTCTCGCCGCCTTCTACGAGCACGTGCCCGTCGCCCATGTCGAGGCCGGGCTGCGCACCGGGGTGGCGGACAACCCTTTCCCCGAGGAACTCAACCGCCGGCTCATCGGCCGCATCGCCCGTCGGCACTTCGCGCCCACGCCCCGCGCCGCCGGACACCTGATCGCCGAGGGAGTTCCGGCGGGCGAGGTGTTCGTGACCGGCAACACCGTCGTCGACAACCTGCTGTGGGTGCTCGAACAGGGCGTCGGCCGCGACCAGTTCGAGAGCAGCGGCGCCCTGCGGCGCCTCCTGGTCACCCTGCACCGCCGCGAGAACCAGGGCGACACGATGCGTGCCATGGGCAAGGCCCTGCGCCGACTGGCCGACCGCGGCGACGCGGAGATCGTGCTGCCGCTCCACAGGAGCCCGGCCGTCCGCGAGGTCCTGCTGCCCGAACTGTCCGGACACCCCGGCATCCGGATCGTCGAACCGCTGGGCTACGCGGACTTCTCCGCCACCCTGGCCGGCTGCGACCTCGTCCTGACCGACTCCGGCGGGATCCAGGAGGAGGCCCCCACCCTCGGCAAACCCGCCCTGGTGCTGCGCACCACCACCGAGCGGCCCGAGGCCGTGGAGGCCGGTGCGGCCCGGCTGGTGGGCACGGACCCGGACGTCATCATGGACGCCACGGTCCGGCTGCTGGACGACGAGGCGGCGTACCGACGGATGGCGAAGGCCGGGAACCCCTTCGGTGACGGGCACGCCACGGCGCGGATCGTGGCACAGCTGGCCCGGGACTTCGGCGTCGAGGCGACTGCGGCGTCCACGGCGGTCCCGTCGGTCACCCCTCGGCCCGGCGGTGCGGGGTCATACTCGACGGCATGACGAGAGTTCGCCTGGTCCTCGCCCTCGCCCTGCTCGCCGCCACCGCGGCCACGGGACTCGCCGTCGCGGTGAGCACCGGCTGGGGAGGCGGCGGCGGAGGGCCGGCCCGGCCGTGGACCGACGGTTCGGTCCACGGCCCGTGGCGGTCGGTCTTCGACGGCCACGGCGAGAACACCGGCCTCGACGACGGCCTGTCGCTCTCCCCCATGCCCTCGCGCACCGCGTCGGAGACCCACGCCGGGCTGATCGTCTCCACCCGGCAGTACCGGGACATGGACCTGAAGGCGCGGATGCGCACGGTCGCCCAGCTGCGCACGCCCACGCCCAACCCGTGGGAGGTCCCGTGGCTGGTGTGGGCGTACTCCGATCCGGAGCACTTCTACTACCTCATCCTCAAGCCCAACGGCTGGGAGTTGGGCAAGCGCGACCCCGTCTACCCGGGCGGCCAGCGCTTCCTGGCGACGGGCCCGGACCAGTTCCCCGTCGGCCCCTGGTCCGGGGTGACGGTGGCCCAGCGCGGCGCACACCTGGAGGTGAGCGTCGACGGCAGGGCCCTGGTGTCCTACCAGGACGACGAACGCCCGTACCCGGCCGGCAGCGTCGGGGCGTACACCGAGGACGCCCGGGTGGAGTTCACGGACATCGCGGTGGAACCGGCGCAGTAGCGCCGGCCTGGCCGTCGGACGGAAGAGCGGCCGGGAGGGCGGCCGCGATGCAGTCGAGGACGCGCTGCAGGCCGGAGCCGAACTGCTCGTCGCGGCCCATCCGCGGCTGACGCGCCTCCGTCGCGATCCTGCCGAAGATCGGGTACTGCCCGCTCTCCAGCAGCTGCTGGACGTACGGGTAGCTGCGCGCCAGCCACTCGGACTCGCTCACCCCGCTGCGGCGGACCTCCTCGGCCCAGCTGACCTCGTCGCGGGCGGCGCCCTCGACGTAGCCGTTGAGGAGGGCCATCAGCGCGAGGTTCTCGTCGATCGGGACGTGGGCGTCGAGCGCCCCCATCACCGCTTCGATCAGGCGCAGTTGCTGGGGGCCGAGGACCGGCAGCGCCCGCTGCGCGGTGGCGATCCACGGGTGCCGCAGCCACATGGCGCGCAGCCCGTGGGCGTAGCGGGTCAGATCGGCCCGCCAGTCGCCGGAGGGCATGCCGTCGACGTCGATCTCGCCCATCAGCCGGTCGGCCATCAGCAGGACCAGGTCGTCGCGGCTGGGGACGTACCGGTAGAGCGACATCGCGCCGGCGCCGATCTCGGCGGCGATCCGCCGCATGGTGGCGGCTTCCAGTCCTTCGGCGTCGGCGATCCGCACTGCGGCCTCGGCGATCTGTGCCCGGCTGTAGGCGGGCTTCGGTCCGCGGGCGGGGCGTTCGGGCCGCATCCAGATGTTCACGTACTCGGCGTCGGTCACGGTCGGCCCTCCTTCTTGCGTACACGGTACCCAGTAATCTACCTTGGCCGCCATGACCGCGTACAACGTACTCAGTAGTGGCATCGGATGACGGCGGCCGGGACCGAAGGGCCGCCGCCGATCAGCGCCCAGCACCGCGACACCGCCGTACGGCGGCTGCAGGAGGCGTACGCCGAAGGACACTTGTCGGACGAGGAGTTGGACGAGCGCCTCCGGACGACACTCACCGCCACCACCCCCGGCGGGCTCGACTCGGCCCTGGCCGCGCTCCCGGAGCCGCCCCCGGACGCCACGGCCACCATCACCGGCACCGGAACGGGCGGGTGGATCCGGCGGCGCGGGGCCTGGAGCGTCCCCCGGGTCCTCAAGGTCGCGTCCGCGCTCGGCCGGGTGCGCCTGGACCTGTCCCGGGCGGTCATCGCCCACCCGGTGGTCGACATCGAGCTGCACCTCGGCACCGGCGGTGCCAACGTCATCGTGCCCCGGGACGCGGTCGTCGACCTCAGCGGCCTGCACGCCGGCCTACGGGCGCCGCGCTACCGGCCCCGGCAGCCCGCCCGGGCGGGCGGGCCGACGATCCGGATCTCCGGGGGTCTGGGGCTGGGACGGCTGAGGATCCGCCACGCACGTTGGTGAAGCCTCTCAGCGAGCGGCCGTTGCACCCGGCCTCACCGAGCGACCGCCCGCAGCGAGCGACCGTCCGCACCGCCTCGACGAACCCGCCGGCCCGGCCGAGGCCGTCCAGCAACGGCTGCCCGGGGCGGACAGCGAGCCGACGGGTCGACGAACAGAGGGTCGAGTCGACCGCTCTCCAAGGACCGGACCCGCGCGACGGACAGGGCGGTGCGCGAGGCCGGGCTCATCGCGTCAGGCCTCGACGTCATGCCGGACAGTCTGCCCCGCTCCACAAGTCCGGCCGCGGCGAAGGGAATTCCTCGCACTCGTGATCGCCACTGAGCGGTTGTCAGGACCTCGACAAGGGAAGGAGCCTCCCCACAGACCCGCCGTCCACCGGGAGGCCCCTCGTGCACACCAGGACCACCAGCACGGTCAGCAGGGCCGCGTCCGCCCTGCTGACCACCGCCCTCGCCGCGACCCTGCTCGGCGCCGCCCCCGCCTGGAGCGCACCGGCGGACGGGCGCGGCGCCCCTGCAGCGGACGGGCGCGGCGCACCGGCGGCGGACGGGCCCCGGCGCCAGGTGGAGGCCTTCGCCGAGGACGGCGGCATCTCCCGCGCCACGGCCCCCGCCGCCTCCCCCTACCTCGCGGCCCCGCCCGCCGGCCTCGCCGCACCGACCGGCGACGGCGACGGCGAGGTCACCGCCCTGGTCCGCAACGGCGACCCGGCCACCAAGCTGGACGTGGTGGTGGTCGGCGACGGCTACTCCGCCCAGGAACAGGAGAAGTTCCGCACCGACGCCGCCGAGAAGTGGCGCGAGATCACCGCCGTCGAGCCGTACGCCACCTACCAGCGCCTGTTCAACGTCTGGACGGTGAACGCGGTCTCCCCCGAGTCCGGCGTCACCGGCGATCCGGACCAGGCGACCGTCCGGCACACCGCGCTCGGCTCGTACTTCTGGTGCGACGGCGTGGAGCGGCTGCTGTGCGTGGACGAGAAGGCGGTCGAGCGCTACGCCGCCAAGGCCCCGCAGGCGGACCTGGTGATCGTGGTGGCCAACAGCGCCAAGTACGGCGGGGCGGGCTACAACGACGTCAAGTCCCCGGTCGGCTACGAGGGCATAGCCACCGTCGCGGGCGGCAACGCGAAGTCCGGCCAGATCGCGGTGCACGAGACCGGGCACTCACTGGGCAAGCTGGCCGACGAGTACGCCTACGACGGCCAGGGCACCTACCAGGGCGACGAGCCACCGGAGGCCAACCTCAGCACGCTGACCGCCGACCGGATGAGCGACCAGGGCACCAAGTGGGCCCGCTGGCTGGGCCAGTCCTCCCCCGACGGCGGGACGGTCGGCACTTACCAGGGCGGCGGCTACTACCCCACGGGGCTCTACCGGCCGACCGAGAACTCGATCATGCGCTCGCTCGGGCGGGAGTTCAACCTGCCCGGGCGGGAGGCGATGATCGCCGGCTTCTACCGCCACGCCACCCCGCTGACCAGCCCCACGCCGGTCGGCAGCTGGCTCACCGCCGCCGACCGGCTGACCGTCGACCTCCCGGTGCCCGGCACCGTGCTGCGCTGGTACCTGGACGGGCGCGAGCAGCCCCGGCTGCGCGGGCGCACCGCGCTCGACCTCGACGCCCTGCACCTGACCGGCCCCCGTTCCCGGCCGCACCTGCTCTCCGCCGTCGCCACCGATCCGACCCCGGCGGTCGCGGACCCGGCGCTGCGGACCGAGCTGACCGGCAGCCTTTCCTGGCTGGTGACGCGCTGATCGGCCCCACTGCCAGGAGCTGTCCGACCGATCGTCACCTGACCGGACGCACAGGTCCTACTCGGAGGCGGTGAGGCTGCCGAGGAGGTGCAGCGCCTCCTCGGCGGGGCTGCCGGGCGAGGCCGTGTAGACCACCAGCAGGTGGTGGGCGGCGCCGGGGACGTGGAAGGTCTCGTAGTCGAGCGTGACCTCTCCGACCGACGGGTGCCGGAAGCGCTTGGGGCCGTGGTTCTTCTCGTGCACGTGGTGGCCGGCCCACAGCCGGCGGAAGGTCTCGCTGCCCAGGGACAGTTCGCCGACCAGGCGCACGAGTTCCGGGTCGTGCGGGTGCCGCCCGGCGGCCATCCGCAGGATGCCGACGGTGGTGCGCGCGGCCTCGTCCCAGTCGAGGTGGACCTCCCGTGCGTCCGGGTCCAGGAAGATCCGGCGGGCCATGTTCCGCTCGGGCGGGGCGAGGCGGGGGAAGTCGGCGATCAGGGCGGCGGCCGGCCGGTTCCAGGCCAGGACGTCGTTGCGGTCGTTCATGATCAGGGCCGGGGTGACCGGGATGGCCTCGACGATCTGCCGCAGTGCCGGCCGCAGCGCCTCTCCCCGTCCGGCGGTCGCCGCCTTCGCCGCCGCCCTGCGGGGTGGCCGGGCCAGGTCGTACAGATGGGCGCGCTCGGCGGGCCCGAGCCGCAGCGCCCTGCCGAGGGCTTCGAGCACCTCGTCGGAGGGGCGGTCGGCGCGCCCCTGCTCCAGCCGGACGTAGTAGTCGGTGCTGAGCCCGACGAGTTCCGCGACCTCCTCGCGGCGCAGGCCGGGCACCCGGCGGCGGCCGGTCTCCGGCAGGCCCGCGTCGGCCGGTGACACCAGGGCACGCCGGGCGCGGAGGTAGTCGCCGAGACTGCTGGTGATCATGCTCGTGTTGGCCATGCGCCCCAGTATGGGGGCCTTCGGTGGGGGCGCGGCGGCCCGAGGGTGGCCCTGTCGTTCCCAGGGAACGGCGGTCACTTCATGCCCCGGCGGATCCCGCCGACGATCGGGGCATGTCCACACCTTCCTCCCTCGCCACCGCCCGCCGCCCCGGGCCGCACCGCTCCCGAACCGCGGACGACAGCGGGCGCGGCTACTGGCCCACGGTGGTCGCGGTCGCGTCCGCCAGCATGATGCTGCCGTTCTCCGTGACCGGCGCCGCCGTCGCCCTGCCGAACATGGCGGCACACCTGGGTTCCTCGGTCGGCGCCGCCCAGTGGATGCTGAACGCCTTCAACATCACCTTCGCCGCCCTGCCGCTGGCGGCCGGCAGCCTCGCGGACCGGCTCGGCCGACGACGCGTCCTGCTGACCGGCATCGCCTTGGTCGGGGCACTGTCCCTGCTGGTCGCGCTGGCGCCGTCGATGGCCTTCGCCGATGCGGCCAGGGCGGTCCAGGGATGCGGAGCCGCGGCCGTACTGGCCTCGGGGGCGGCAGTGCTGGCCCACTCCACCTCCGGGCGGCGCCGGCAGCTGGCCTTCGGGGTCCTCGGCTCCTCCTTCGGCACGGGCCTGGCGATCGGACCGCTGGTCGCCGGAGCGCTGGTCGAAGCGGCCGGCTGGCGCTCGGTGTTCGCCCTGGTCGCCGTGATGTCCGTGCCCGCGTGGCTGTGCGCGACCCGCGCGCCGGAATCCCGCACCCCCGACCGGCCCGCCCTCGACCTGGCCGGGGCCGTCGCCTTCACCGCCGGACTGGCCTGTCTGTCCTTCGCCTTCGTCCGGGCCGGGTCCGCGGGCTGGGGCGCGGTGAGCACCCTGCTGCCGATGTTCGCGGCGGTGGCGCTGGTGGCGCTGTTCGCCGTGGTGGAGCAGCACCGGGGCGACCGGGCGATGTTCGACGTCCGCCTGCTCCGCCGGCCGGAGTTCCTCGCGGTGGTCTGCCAGCCCTTCACGGTCACCCTCGGCTTCGTCATCCTCCTGGTCTACCTGCCCGCCTACCTCCAGGGCGTCGCCGGCCGCACCGCCCTGGCCGGCGGACTGCTCCTGCTCCCGATGACCGCCCCGGTCCTGCTGCTGCCGCTCGCCGCCGGCCGACTGGCCGCGCGCACCTCGGTACGGGCGGTGCTGACCTGCGCCTCCGCGCTGATCGCGGTCGGCTCCCTGCTCCTGACCACCCTGCACGGCAACGGATCGTGGCTCCAACTGGCGCTTCCCCTGCTGCCCTTCGGGGCCGGGGTGGGACTGGCCTTCGGGGTCATGGACAACGCCGCCGTCAGCACCGTGCCGGTCGAGAACGCCGGAGCGGCGGCGGGCATCTTCAACACCATGCGGATCACCGGCGAGTCCGTCGCCGTCGCCGGGGCGTCCGCCCTGCTCGCCGCGCTCACCGCCGCCCGGTTGAACGACAGCGGCCTTCCCACCGGAGCGGCGGCCCGGATCGCCGGGCAGGCCGTCCAGGGACAGGTGGCCGAAGCCCACCGCCCGGCCCTGACGGAGGGGTTGACCAGCGCCTTCCACACCCTCGGCCTCGTCCTCGCGGCGCTCTCCGCGCTCGGTGCGGTACTGACCCACCTCGCGCTCGCGCCCGACCGGGCGGTGCCGAAGCCCGGTCAGGGCGACGGCGTCCGGCCCGGCGGGGTGCCGAAGTCGGGGGCGGGCCGCCAGATCCGCCCGTCGGGGAGGTTCTGGCGGGCGCCGAGGAAGTAGTCGAGGCCGTCCTCGAAGCCGGGCGGTCCGAGCAGGTCCTGCACGGGCCGCCACAGCTGTGCGGGGACGGGGTACCCGCCCGCCATCATCCAGTCGTCGTCGCCGAGTTCGGCCGCGAAGAGGTGCCGGATGCGCAGGTACTCCTCCCGTCCGAGCAGCCGGGAGGAGTGCTGACGGTCGTCGGAGCCGTAACCCTCCAGCTCCCAGAGCACGTTGTGCCCGTCGGCGAACGGGTAGTCGCGGTAGGCGTGATCACGGTCCACGCCCCCAGCCTAGGCCTGTCTTCGAACTCGCGTCTGCAGGAGTTCGAAGACAGGCCTAGGCCGACACACGCCCTGGTCAGACGGCGGGCCAACGGCGCTCCGTGCCCTCCGGGGGGCGGCGGCGCAGCGGGGCCAGTTCGCGCTCCAGGGTCCGGACGTCGCGGGCTATGCTCGCCGCGAGTTCCCTCGGGGCGGTGTCACTCGGCAGTCGGCGCGTCCAGGAACGGGCCTTCGCTGGGCCGTCCTGAACCATGTGGAAGGTGAGGCCCACCACTCCTCCGACGTCGGCCAGGCTCACCAGGATCCGGGTGTCGGCGAGGTCGATGGTCACCTCGTTGCCGATGCAGGAGCAGGCCACCAGGCCCTCGATGCCCTCCTCCGCCAGGTACCTGGCCAGCGGAACCGCCCTGCCCCGGACCAGAAACGGACGTGCCACCGGACCCACGGGATCCGCCTCCTCTCGCCGTACGCGTGCCACCTCGGCCGGGCGCAGGCGCGCCGCAACAGACCGGACTCCGCCCATGCTCCACCACGTCGCCGAAAAGCACCAACTTCGCGCCTCACAAGGCGACTTGAGCGCATGCACTCGACCGGCGCACCGGCGCACACCGGGGCGCACCGGACGGCTCACGGCACCGGGGGCGCACGGTTCGCCGACGGGCGGACCGACGCCGCAACCCGACGGACTTGCCGGTGGCCAGCCACGGCGGATAGCTTGAACGCGTTCAATTTGAACCCGTTCAAACCTCCCCGGGGGGACCGGATGTCAGTACACCTCTTCGCCTTCCGAGCCGGAAGGCCCTGGCCGATCGCCCTGTTCGCCGCAGCCACCTGGGTGCAGCCCTGGGTACTGGTGGACGCGACCGCGCCCCGGTGGCTCGCCACCCTCTGGGCCCTGTTCCTGGCGCTCACCACGGTCCCCCTCACGATCGCGGACCCGCTGGTCTTCCGCCGCGCCTGTCTGACCGTCGGCACGACGGTGCTCGGCACCCAGGTCGCGCTCTCCGTCCCGTACCTGCTGATCCCGCTGCCGTTCGCCCTCATCCTGTTCCCGGCCGGCCTCCTCCTGCTGCTCGCGGGCTGGAAGCGCTGCGCCCTGGCCCGCGGCACCCTCGCCGCCCTCCTGCTGGTCGTCCCGGTGCTGGCCGGCTTCACCACCCTCTGGCCGCCGCACTGACCACGCCCGGGAAGTGCGGCCGCCCACCTTCACCGACACATCCGGAGGGACAGCATGACCGAACGCCCCGTCCCGTTGCGCACCGACCGCCCGTGGCAGATCGTCGCCCTGGCCGGGGCCAGCTGGTTGACGCCCTGGGCGCTGGTGCGCGGTGACGTCACCGGGGAAACCATCGCGCTCTGGTTCCCGCTGCTCGCGCTGACCGTACTGCCGCTCTCCTACCGCAACCCCTACCTGTTCCGCCGCACCTGCCGGATCGTCGGCGGGGTCCTGCTCGGCCTGCAGTTCGTGGTCTCCGTGCCGTTCCTCCTGCTGGTCCTGCCGCTCCTCGTCGCCTTCCTGCCCGCCGGCGCGCTGCTCCTGCTCGCGGGCTGGAAACGCAGCGGGCCGGTCCGCACCGGTCTCGCCGTCACCCTCGCCGCCCTCCCGCTCGTGATCGTCGCCGGAGTGCTCTGCCACTCCCGCTGACCATGCCCGAGCGGCGCAGCCTGGAGTCGCCGGCTGCGCCGCTGAGCGCCGTCACGGCGTCGGAGAGCCCGTAGGGCGTGTCTCTCGGAGCTCCCTGGCTAGCGGAGGACGCCTCGCACGGCCTCCGGGTCGGTGGGCGGGAGCGGACCGGTCCGGGCGGCCGTCAGCGCCTTGGCGGTGGCGGGCGGCGGGGTCACGTAGACCGGGGTCGGATCGGCCTCGGGGGCGCAGGTCTTGGCGATCCGCCCCTTGCCCTGGGGCAGGCTGCCGTCGCGCAGGTAGGCGGTGAAGGTGTCGTCCAGACAGGCGTTGCCGTGGAACAGGATCTCGTGGAAACTGCCGCCGTCCTGGACGACCAGCTTGGAGCCGGGCAGCGCGTCGTGCATGGCGAGCCCGCCCTGGTACGGCGTGGCCGCGTCCTCGGTGGCCTGGAAGAGCAGGACCGGGGGCAGGTTCTTGCCGGTGATCTTCAGACGGCCCGCCGGGTTGCCCTGGTAGGGCCAGAACATGCAGGCGGCGTTGTACCACATGTTGTTATAGGTGTAGAAGGGCGCGGTGGCGTCGACCTTGGCCTGGTCCTTCTTCCAGAACTCCCAGTCGCGCGGCCAGGCGTTCTCGGTGCACTGGGCGGCGTTGTAGGCCGGGAAGGCGCCGTCATCGACGCCGGGGGCGGCGTACTTGTTGTAGGCGATGGTCAGTGGCCGGGTGTCGTGCTGGTTGAGGTAGGCGGAGAGCACGGTGGCCATCCGGGGCCAGCGCAGGAAGTTGTAGCCGCCGCTGTAGAAGGTGTCCTCGAACTCGGCGGGGCCGATCTTCCCGGTCGAGGGCGCGGCGTCCGCCGGCTCCTTGCGCAGGGCGTCCTCGACCTGGTGGTAGGCCTGTTCCACGGCCTTGGCGTCGGTGCCGAGGTGGTAGACGGAGTCGGCCTTGGCGGTCCAGTCGGCGAAGGCGTCGAAGCGGCGCTGGTGCTCCCGGTCCTGGAGGACGTTGTGGTCGTACCAGCTGATGGTCGGGCCGACGATGCTGTCCAGCACCATCCGGCGCACGTGCGAGGGGAAGAGCTGGCCGTAGGTGGAACCGAGCGAGGTGCCCCAGGAGCCGCCGTAGAAGTTGATCTTCGTCACGCCGAGCGCCCGGCGGATGCTGTCCAGGTCGCGGGCGTTGTCGACGGTGGTCATGTGCGGGAGCAGCCAGGACCAGTCGGCCGCGCAGTCGGCGGCGTAGCCGGCCGCCTTCTTCAGCCACGCCTTCGAAGTCCCCTGGTCCACCTGGTAGTCGGGGCGCTCGGCGTCGAAGTAGTGGGCGTCGCAGACCACATGCGGGTCGCTGCCGTTGGTGCCGCGCGGGTCGAACCCGATCCAGTCGTAGGTCGACGCGACGTCCGCCGGGATCTGCCCGGAGATGTAGCCGGGCATCCAGAGCCCGGAGTCGCCGGGGCCGCCCGGGTTGAGCAGGATCGGGCCCTGCTGCTTGTCCTTGGGGGCGGTGGCGGGCAGCCGGTTGAGCTTGATCTTGATCTTGCGGCCACGCGGGTCGGCGTAGTCCACCGGCACCTCGAGCATGGCGCACTGGAGCGCCGGGGTGGTGGTGTCGTTGCAGGAGCTCCAGACGAGCTTCCCCTGACCGGTGTCGACCAGGTCGGGACCGTCGGGCTCGACGGCGGAGGCGGCGGGGCCGACGATCCCGCCGAGGGTGGCCACGGCGGCGGCGGCCGAGAGGAGGGCGATGGCTTTTCTCATGGGGAGCATGATGTGACATGTGCAATGGCACATCCAAGGGGCGAAACCGGACTTTGCCAAGCCTTGACCGTTCCTGTCGGCCCGATCACGGCTTCATCGCGTCAGGTCGCCCGGTTAGGCTGCGGCATGGCCCGTTTCGTCCTGACCCGTCTCAGCCCGCTGCCGCCCGCCGACTGCTGGGCGCGGCTCACCGCCTGGCCCCGGCACGGCGACCGGGTGCCGTTCACCCGGGTGAGCGTGGTGCGGGGCACCGGACGGCAGCCGGGGGACGTGATCCTGGCGCGGACGGCCCTCGGGCCGCTGCGCTTCGACGACCCGATGGAACTGGTCGAGCTCGTGGCGCCCATGCACTGCCTGTTGGCGAAGCGGGGGCGGGTGGTGCGCGGCGGCGCCGAGCTGCGGATCCGCGCGGTGGGCGCGGGCACGGTGGGCGCGGGAAGCGAGGTGGGCGCGGGCACGGTGGGCGCGGGAAGCGAGGTGGTCTGGGCCGAGGAGCTGCGGATCACCGGCCTGCCCCGGCTGTTCGACCCGGCGGTGGCGCTCGCCGGGCGGCTCGTCTTCGGCCGCGTGCTGGACCACCTGCTGGCCACGCCCCCCGCTTCCGCTACGGGTTGAGGGTGCGCCGGCTCAGGTACTGCTGGCGCACGTAGTGGCGCTGGTCGCCCTCGACCCTGACCCGGTCGTGCTCCACCAGCCGCTGCGCCTCCCCCAGCGCGATCGCCAGCGCCAGACCGTCCCCGTCGCGCAGGAACACCCGGTCGGCCAGCGCCGCCCGACGCAGCAGGTGCTCCCGACCGAGCCGGACCCGCCGCTTGACGGCCTTCCCCAGTGCCACGAGGTCCTGCCGCTCCTCCTCGATGCCCGGCGCGTCCGCGTAGGCCTGCTCGGGATCGGGCGCACCCTCGACGGGCGGGGCCCACAGCGGCAGCGGCGGCAGCTGTGGCAGTCCGCGCACCCTGAGCACCTCGTTCGCGAACTCCGGTAGGTCGACGGGCAATTCATGCTCGACGAAGACGGCGAACAGTTCGGCCAGCGCCCGGGGCGGGACGCCCTCCGGGGTGTCCTCATCGGTGACGTCGATCCGGCCGAGGCGCGGGCCCCAGAACCGGCCGGGCGGCTCGGCGAGGCGCAGCCGCAGGGTGAGGTGGTGTCCGTCGTTCTCCTCGTCCCGGCCGAGTTCCATCGCCAGCCCCCGGACGTCCGCCCAGGCGTAGTGGCGCGGCACCAGCAACCGCACCAGGGTGAGCCCGTCCTCGTCCGCGCGCAGCCAGTACGCGTGGGGCGCGGCGAGGGCCGCCACCGCGACGATCGCCGCCATGACCAGGAAGGCCGCTCCCCCGCCGACCGTCCCCGTCTCGGTGAGGACGGCGGCCGCGACCAGCCCCACCATGGAGCCGACGCCGGCCAACTCCCCCCGCTGCTGCATGAACCACAGCCGCACCACGTCCCGGCCCCCTTTCGCCGACCCCACGCTCCCGACCGCGACCGGCCCTCGGCAACCACCGCCGCGAAGCTGTGACACCGCCGTGACGAACCCGCGTCACCGTTGTCGCCCGCGAAGCCGCCGGACCAGGTTGCGGGCGGCCTGCGGCCAGTGCGGGTACGCGAAGGCGAAGCCCGCCTCCAGCAGCCGGGTGGGCACGACGCGGCGGCTCTTCAGCAGCAGTTCGCTCTCCGAGCGCAGCGCGAACGCGCCGAGTTCCGTCATCCAGCGCGCGGCGGGCAGCGCCAGCGGCATTCCCCAGCCCGCGCGCAGCTCGCGCATGAACTCCCGCTGGGGCAGCGGGTCCGGGGCGGCGAGGTTGACCGGCCCGCTGAGCTCCTCGTGCTCGATCAGGAACTCGACGGCGCGGGCGAAGTCCCGGTCGTGGATCCAGGACACGTACTGCGCGCCGCCCGCGATCGGCCCGCCGACGCCGAGCCGGGCCAGCCAGGACAGCGAGTCGAAGGCGCCCCCGCGCTCGGGGCCGAGGACGACGGCGGTGCGCAGCGCGAGGCGGCGGGTGTGCGGGGTGTCGGCCTGCGCCTGGGCGTCCTCCCAGGCCCGGGCGATGTCGATGCTGTACCGCCAGGAGGCCGGGGCATCGGGTTCGCCGCCGCCGATCCGGCCGGTCAGCTCGTCGTTGGGCGCGTGGTGCCGGTGGGCGTAGACGGTGGCGGTGCTCATCTGCAGCCAGACGGCGGGCGGTCGGCGGGCTTCGGCGATCGCCCGGCCGACGGCCCGGGTGGAGTGCACCCGGGAGTCCATCATGGCCCGCCGGTTCTCCGGGGTGTAGCGGCAGTTGACGCTGCGCCCGGCCAGGTTGACGACGGCGTCGCTGCCGTCGATCTCGGCCGTCCAGGCTCCGGGACTGCGCCCGTCCCAGCCGACCTGCCGGGGCCCGGCGGGCCGTCGGCTGAGCACCACGACCTGGTGCCCGGCGGCCGTCAGACTGCGGTCCAGAAGGGTCCCGAGCGCACCGGAGCCGCCGGGGATGACGATCTTCATGATTTCCCCCTCATCTCTGGCCGCGAGCCTAGCGCCATAATTGAACACGTTCAATTCAATGTGCCCCCACTCCGACTCCCCACTCCACCGCGCTCGGGCCGCCGACCGCCGACGGCCCGCACCGGCAAGGGGTTCACCTCGGAAATATTTGATGCAAACATGACATCTATCTTTGTCCGGCGCGCCCCGCTACCCGATCCCACCACCGTCCCGCATGCCGGCCCTGCCGCCTGGTACGGCGCGACAAACGGAAGCCCCGTCGGTACGTTGAATTACGTCCACCTGGACGGTTCCTCGCCCGGTTCCACCGGGCCGACGGTCACCCGTGCGATGACGCGGGCACGAACGGTAGTCGCAGCCTGAAGTCGGCAGTTCGGCGCATGGGGGAATCATGCACACCAGCCTGGTGATTTCCGCCTACAACGAGGGCCCGGTGCTTCTGCGTACCGTCCGAGCATGCATCCAGGTACTCGAGGACCTGTACGCCGAAATCGTCGTGGCGGACGACGCGTCGGACGACGGCTCGGTGGCCGAGGTCGAGCGGAGCCTGCCTGTGGTCCGGACCGTGCACAGCGCACGGCGCCGCGGGGCCTCACCGACGAAGGCGATGGGCGCCGACGCCGCGCGCGGAGACGTGCTGGTGTTCCTCGACGGCCACACCAAACCGGAACCGGGCTCGCTGCGTCGGCTCGTCGAGGACGTGGAGCGTACCGACGGACAGGCGGTGGCCACGCCGCGCCTGTTGAATCTGGACGTCGAACGATGGATCAACGACCCGCTGCAGGCCGGTCACGGTTACCGGTTGGATCTGGGCACACTCGACTGCGGGTGGCTGGACCTGCCGGACATGACGGCCGTCTCCGTGGGGCGGCGTCGGCTGTACGAGTCCCCGAGCCTGATCGGATGCGCGTTCGCGATCAGCCGTCAGCTGTACGAGAAGTTGTGGGGGATGGATCGGGACATGCTGTTCTGGGGGGTCGAGGACCTCGATTTCGGGCTCAAGTGCTGGCTCATGGGTCATCGGATCCTGCACGATCCGGAGGCGACCATCGGACACCGGTTCCGTGAGTCCTTCGACAACTACGACGTACCGCCGGAGCACTTTCTCGCCAACCAGCTCAGAATGGCGCGGAAGAACTACACCGAAGGCACGTGGCGGCAGTGGCTGGAAGCCACCGCGCAGCGCCAGCTGCAGGTGTCCGAGGACGTGCCGGAGAGCCTGTGGGCGCGTGCCTGGCTCACGTTCGACCGGGCGAGGGCCAGTGTCGAACAGGAGCGGGCCTACCTGCACGGGAGCCGTACCCGGGACGAGTTCTGGTACGCCCGCCGCTTCTCCCTCGACTGGCCCTACGTGTCGGAGTTCCCCGCCCCTGCGTTGCCCTTGGACCTGTCGATCACGCCCAGTGGCGGTCCCCGTCCCAGTGGCGGTCCCCATCCCAGTGGCGGCCCCCATCCGACCAGCGTCCCGCCCCAGCCGCCCGTCCTGGTCCTGGTGCGCCCGACAGCGGGCCAGACGTTCGCGATCACCGGAGACGCACAGATGCCGACCGTCGTGGCCGAGGCCCGGGTCACCGGGGTGACCCCCGATCCGACCCCCGCCACCGACTTCCACTGGACGGTCCAGATCTCCTTCGACGCCAGTACCTGCCGGCACGGACCGCACCGGACCATCAACCCGCCGCCCGTCACGCAGACCACGCACGGCACCCCGCTGACGATCGCCTTCCCGCTGGTACGTGGCGGCAGCCTTGCCATCCAGGTGCAGGCGACGGTCGGCGGCCGCCTGCTGACCGCGCGCTCGCAGCACCTGTCCATCGTGGGCACCAACCCGCCCGCCGCCACCCTGCACGCGGCGCTGCCCCACGACGTGCTGCGGCGCATCGCCCGCCACGAGTCCGGCTGCCGACAGTTCGACGCGGGGGCCGACGGAGGCACCTCCGGCTGCCCCCTCTGTCAGCGGCGGCACCAACGCCTGGACGGGCGCCGGGTACGCCCTGGACCGGGTGGCCGGCGCCCGGCCGGTGTGGGCGATGGACCCCTGCCGCCGTGCCGCCGCCCAGGCGCTGGGAGGCGAACAGGGGCAGGAAGGTGCTCAGCCCGGTGAAGACGCTCGAGCGGCACCACGGCCAGCGACAGCTTCACGACCGCTCGGCCTCGACCGGCCCACCGTCCTCGCCGTCGGCCCACTGCTGTGGCTCACCCAGCTGCGGCTGCACCGCGCCCTGGTGCTGCTCGCCGAGGGGCAGCCGGTCACCGCCGCGGCCCACCGCCGCGGCTGGTCCTCCGCCAGCGCCTTCATCGACGTCTTCCGCCGCGCCGCCACCGCCCCGACCGCACGCCGGGCAGCGCCGACCGCGCGCCGGACGGCCGACCGGCGCGCTGAAGGCCCCGGTTGTCCGTGCCGGGTGGCAGGCTGGGGACATGTGCGGCCGCTTCGTCTCCACCACCACGCCCCAGGACCTCGTCTCGCTGCTCGGAGAGCTCCGGTGGGACCCGGCCGAGACCCTCGCGCCGAGCTGGAACGTCGCGCCCACCGACCCGGTCCCGGCCGTCCTGGAGCGCCTCGACCGCGACACCGGCGAGGTGCTGCGCCAGCTGCGTCCGCTGCGCTGGGGACTCGTCCCCTCCTGGTCCAAGGACCCGTCCGGCGCCGCCCGGATGATCAACGCCCGCTCGGAGACCGTCGACACCAAGCCCGCCTTCCGCAAGGCCTTCGCCGCCCGCCGCTGCGTCATCCCCGCCGACGGCTACTACGAGTGGCGTGAGGTGCCCGCCACCGACGACCGCAGGAAGTACAAGCAGCCGTACTTCCTCAGCACCGGCGGCCTGATGCTGATGGCCGGCCTGTACGAGTTCTGGCGCGACCCCAGCCGCCCCGAGGACGACCCGCTCGCCTGGCTCGCCACCGCCACCGTCATCACCACCGACGCCACCGACTCCGCCGGGCGCGTCCACGACCGGATGCCGCTCACCATCGCCCCCGGCGACCTGCCCACCTGGCTCTCCCCCGGCCACACCGAACCGGCCGAGCTCCACCACCTGCTGCGCCGCCCCGCCGACGGCGCCCTGCGGGTCCGCGCCGTCCCACCCACCGTCAACAGCGTGCGCAACAACGGCCCCGAGCTGCTCGCCACCGCCCCGGACCCGCTGGGGCTGGCCGACTGATCCCCACCGGTCCCGACGGATCCCGGCCTTGGGGCAATCCGCTGACAACGCGTCTGACCAGCACTACGGTGGGCGGGCGAAGCCGTAAACAGGGGGTTGGGGGCGCGAAGTGTTGATGTCCATGACGGCGCACATCCGTCCCGAGAGCGGCATGCCCGACCCGGAGCCCTTCGAGCAGCGCCGCCGCCCCGGCTCTCCCTCGGCCGCCGACGCGGACCCCCACGCCGCCGTCCTCCCGCCCGAGGCCGCGCGGTCCGCGCTGACCGTCGAGGCGACCACCCCGACGCCCAATCTGCCGCCCCGCGCCTCCGGCCGACTCGTCGGCCGGGAGAGCGAGCTGCGGGCCGTCGCCGACGCCCTGGCGCACGACGGCGGCGGCGGGCTGGTCACCCAGGCCACCACCCTCCACGGCCTCGGCGGCGTCGGCAAGACCAGCCTCGCCCTGCACCACGCCTACGCGCGGGCCGACCACTACCGGCTGATCTGGTGGATCACCGCCGAGTCCGAGGGACAGCTCGCCGAGGCCTTCGCCGGACTCGCCGTCCACCTCCACCCCTCCTGGGCCCTCACCGCCCCGCCCGGCCAGCAGGTCGAGTGGGCCATCGCCTGGCTGCGCGCCCACGACCGCTGGCTGCTCGTCTACGACAACGCCGAGGACCCGGCTCACCTCACCCCCTATGTCGGCCGGCTGCTCGGCCGCGGCCACCAGCTGGTCACCAGCCGCCGCGCGGGCGGCTGGCACCCGGGCATCCGGACCGTACGGATCGACGTCCTCGACGCCCCCGAGGCCGCCCGGCTGCTCTGCGGGGCGGCGTACCCGGGCACGGCCCTCGACCCGGCCGAGCAGGACGAGGCCCGCGCCCTCGCCGACGAGTTGGGCCACCTGCCGATCGCCCTCGCCCAGGCCGGCGCCTACGTACAGCAGACCGGCACCACCTTCGCGGCGTACCGCGAACTGCTGCGGGACACCGGGCCGGTGGGACCGGGGGCCGAGCACACCGTCGCCCGCCTCTGGCGGACCACGCTGCGGACCGTCCAGCACACCGTGCCCTTCGCCGTCGACCTGCTGCGCACCCTGGCCTGGTACGCCCCCGAGGCGCTGCCGCGCGAAACCCTCACCCCCTTCGGGGAGCGCCGCCCGGACGAGGTGGACCGGGCACTGCGGCTGCTCGCCGACTACCACCTGATCACCCTCGGCGACACCGTCACCGTGCACCGCCTGCTCCAGACCGTGCTGCGCGACTCCGGCCCCGCGCAGGGCTTCCGGCAGCGGGCGGAACGGCACCTGGCGGAGGCCGCGGCCCGGCTCTGGCCCTCGCGCGCGACTACGCCAGGACGCTCGGACCGGACCACCCCAGCACTCTCGGCGTACTGGTCTGGCAGGCGTCCACCTGCTGGTCCGCCGGTGACCGCCACCGGGCCGCCGCACTGTTCGAAGGCCTGGTCACCGACCACATCCGGGTGTTCGGGCCGGACCATCCCAGTACGCTGCACTGCCGCCGCGAACGGGCCTCCGCATGGCGGGAGTCCGACGAACACGCCCTGGCCCTCGCCGAATTCGCATCGCTGGCGGCGGATCACACCCGGATCAACGGGCCGGACCACCCGCAGACGCTGGAGATCCGCCAGGACCTGGCCCGCTCGTACGCGCAGGCGGGCGATCACCGTCGCGCCACCGAGGCCTTCGTCGCCCTGATCGCCGACCGCTGTCGGATCCAGGGCCCGGACCACTGGGGAACGCTCGACACCCGCTGGTGGCACGCGTTCGCCCGGGACAGCGCGGGAGATCACCGCCTCGCCGGTGAACTGTTCGACGCGCTGGCAGCCGACCGCGCACGGATCCTCGGATCCGATCACCTGGAGACCCTGCACGCCCGGCAGTGTCACGCCACCTCCTGCCGCGCCGCCGGCAATCTCCGGCAGGCTCTGCGACTGTTCGAGACGCTGCTGGCCGACCGCGTGCGGATCGCCGGCCCGGACCACCCGGAGACCCTCAACACCCGTCTTCTGCTCGCCTGGACCCACCGGACCTCCGGCAACCATCTGCGCAGCATCCGGCTCAACGAAGCCCTGGTCCGCGATCGGATCCGCATCCAGGGCCCCGACCATCCGGCCGTGTTCACCGCCCGGAGCATCCTCGCCACCGATCGTGGGTTCGCCGGACTGCACCGTCGGGCGGTCGCCGACCGGGAGCAGTTGGCCACGGATTCCGCCCGCGTCCACGGGCCGGAGCACCCGGACCGCTTCCTCGAGCGCTCCCTGCTGGCCCAGGAGGTCCGCGAGACCGGCGAGCTCGACCGTGCCGGCGACCTCCTCGCAAGACTGGTCACCGATCGGACGCGCAGTCAGGGCCCGGACCATCCCAGCACCCTCGACGAGCGTGCCGAACTCGCCTACATCCGCCGCCTCGCCGGACGTCATCACCAGGAGGTCGCTGAATCGCAGGCGCTCGTGGCCGACCACGAGCGGGTCCACGGCCCCGACCACCCCGCCGCACTGACCGCCCGCTCCAACCTGGCCCACGCCCTCCGCCACGGGTGGAGGCACCACCGCGCCCAGGTCATGTACCAGTCCGTCCTGGCCGACCGCGGCCGGGTCCTGGGAGCCGACCACCCGGACACCCTCGACGTCCGGGACAGCATCGCGCGGAACCTCTTCGACGCCGGCCGGCACGCCGAGGCGGCCGCGTACTACCGCGACGCGCTCGCCCTCGCCGGCGAGGCGCTCGGGCCCGAGCACTCCACCGTCCGGGAACTCCGGCGCGACCTCGGCAAGGCCCTGATCCTCAGCGGTGCGCTCGACGCGGCCGTCGCCGAACTGTCCCCGATGGCCGACGACTGGGACGGGCCCAGCGGTCCCGGCCTGCCCGACCTGGTCCACGCCGGACGCGTCCTCGCCTACGCACTTCACCTCACCGGGGAGCAGCAGGCGGCCCTGCGGCTGGTCGGCGGCCTCGCCACCACCGCCACCGCCGCCCTGGGCGGCCCGGACGAGGCGACCGTCACCGCCCGGACGTCCCACGCGCTCCTCCTGGCCGAGGGCACCCGCCCGCTGCGGGCCGTCGTCCGGTTGGAGGAGCTCGCCGAAACCTGCGCCGAGAGCGCCGGTCCGCGCAGCCGACCGACCCTGGACGTCCGCCGGAGCCTCGCGCACGCCCGGCTCCGGGCCGGGGACGCCGACGGCGCCGTCCAGGTGTACGAGCGCATCATCGCCGACCGGACCACCGTCGGGTACGCCTCGCCGACCGCCGTGCTGCTGGCCGGCCACGCGGACGCCCACGACGTCGCCGTCAGCATCGGCGCCCAACGCCCCGGGCCGCTCCCGGTGTTCCCCTCGCTGGCCGTCGGACTGGCCCACGCCCTGGTGGCGGCCGGGCGCCGCGACGCCGCCCGGGAGCTGCTGGCGGCGGTGTGCACCGGGCGGGAGGCCCTGATGGACCCGGGACACCCGCTGGCGGCCGAGGCGCGAACCGCGCTGGCCCGACTCGACCGCACCGCACCGGAGACCGAACCGGAGCAGGAGCGCCCGCCGAAGCCTCCCGCAGCCGCCGGCGCCCAGCTCGGCCGGACCCCGGCCGCCCCGCTGCCCGGCAGCGCCCCCGCCCGCCGCGCCGCGCCGCCCGGCCCATCCAGCTCCGGCCCGCCTGGCGCCCCCGCCTCACCCTGTTGGAGGAGCCCGCCGTGGGCGCCACCACCGATCTGGAGCTGCGCCTCCTTCCCGCCGGCGGCGCCACCCGCATCAACTACGGCTACCTCCCCCGCCTCCGGCTCGTCCTCGCCGTGGCCGGCGATGCCGTGCTCGATCCGCCCGTCATGGACTACGACCCGGGCCGCGAGCCCGCCCGGTTCACGCTGACGCCGTCCGCGCCCGGCCCGTACACCCTGCGGATCACCGTCCTCCACCGGGGCCACGGCCATGTCCTCCAGGACCTGTCCGTCGTGATCGACGTCCCGGCGGCCGAACCGGCCGCCGGTCCCCGCGCCACCCAGGATCAGGAGTAGTCGACGTGCCCCGGGAACTCCAGGTCGAGATCCGGCAGAACCCCTCCGCCGACTACACCCGGCTGCCCCAGCCCGCCTACCAGGTGGTGACCGCGGCCTCGCGCACCGGCTCGGGCCCGTTCGCACGCCCGCGCGTGATCGATCGCCCGGCCGAGGGCCCGGACCCGCTGGACCTCGTCGTCTCCCTCCGCCGCAACGGCGACGACCTGCAGGTCTCGGCCTTCCGGACGGGCGAGCGCACCCCCGGGAACCGCATGCACCGGGCCGGCTTGACCATCTCCGCGCCCAAGCTCCTGCACCTCGCCGCCCGGCTGCGCACCGTCTGGCGCGACCGCCTGATCGGCTACGATCCCGACCCGCTGAACCCGTACCCCTTCGCGAGCACCGTCGATTTCTCCCCGCTGGCCGCCGTCGCCGAGCGCAAGGTCGCCGAACTCGCCGAAGAGGGCCGGTACTTCCTGGAGACGATGTTCGAGGGCAGCGATCGCAGCCTGGTCCTGTTCCGGGAGTACCTCAATCGCACCCTCACCGAGCTCGACTCCCTGCGGATCAGCTTCGACTCCGACCTCCACCTCCCCTGGCCGATGCTCGCCGTGGACGGTGACCCGTCCGACCCCTGGGCGGACTTCCTCGGCCACCGCCACCAGATCGAGCAGACCGGCGCCGCCTACCCGCCGATCCAGCCGCCCAACTCCGCCCGCACCAGACCCGTCACCAGCCTGAACACCGACGACCAGCTCACCGGCATCGGCCGGGCCCCCGAGGTCCGCAAGCTCCTGGAGGACCGCTCCCAGCTGACCGTGCGCACCGACTCGGACCTGCTGCTCAAGGCGCTGTCCGCGGCCGTGCTGGACGAGGACGTCATGTACTTCTGGTGCCACGGCCAGTTCGTCGCCAACGACTCCCCGTACGAGCAGCTCGCCGTCCGGCTCTCCGACGACCGGCACATCGACGCCGAGCTGGTGCGCCGCCACCGCCGCCGACACCTCGACCGGCCGGACGCCGTCTTCCGGCCCTTCGTGCTGCTGAACGCCTGCCACACCGGGCAGTCGGCGGCGGCCGTCGACAGCGCGCTCGTGTTCCAGGTGGCCGCTCCCCGGGACGCCTTCGACCGGCTGTTCCCCCGGCTCTTCCTCGGCCCCGGCCGGGCCGGCGCCCCTCTGCGCGGCCCGCTCGTCCTCACCCACTCCCGCTGGGACCGCGCCACCGGCTTCTGGCACCTGCGCGCCGAGGGCCGCCCCGGCATCGGCCACTCCGGTACGGGCTCCGCGCCGGTCGCCCAGTTCAGCACCCGGCTGCGCCCCACCAACTCCCCGTACCCGCACGCCGACCTCGACCACCCGATCGTCAACATCGACGCCGGGCACGTCTACCGGGGCGGCCTGGCCACCCGCCTCCACCCCTCCGGCGCCCACTCCGACTTCCAGCACCCGGAGTCCGCCCACCTGCTCCTCAGCCTCGCCTCCCACTCCCGCTGAGGGCGTGCTCAGGAACGCGGGCGAGCGGCTCGCCCGCGAGCTCCACGCTCCACGGGCGAGCAGCAGCTGTCAGCGCTGGCGCACCGCGCTGAAGCCGCAGACCGGGGTGCAGAGTGTGACGATGCCGCTGTAGCGGTAGTTGGTCCGCCCCCGGGAGATGGTGTGCACGGTCAACTTCTCCCGTAGGTTGGGCTGGTAGCAGCGCGGGCAGACGGCGGTGACCGGCTTGCCCCAGGGGCGCTCGGGGTTGAGCTTGGTGACCGCCACGCCCATCAGGACGACGGACAGGCCGGTGCCGACGAAGCCGACCACCTGCCACACGCCCTTGCCGGACTCGCGGCGGTCGATCATCTCCTGGTAGCCGTAGGTGCCCCCACCGCCGTGGCTGGACCAGATCCGGCACTCGTCGTTCCGGGTCATGGTCGTCCCGTTGCAGGTCGGGGCGCTGGTCGGGTCGGACTTGCCGACCACCAGCGCCAGGAAGAGACCGAGGCCCGCCAGGAGGACCAGCACCACGAGCGCTGTCGCCCGGCTGCGACCGGTCTGCAGCCGCGTGCGTTCCTTCACCGCCGTCTCGATCACAGCGTGCGCCATGTTGCTGCCGTCGACCGCCACCACATGTCTCCTGATGCTCGCGTTCTGTGCGTAGATGTCCCCCGGCGGGCCGGGGTTGACACGAACCCACCATGATCACGACGCTCCCGGGCGGAACTTGGCGAGACCTTGACCTCACCGTGACACGTCCGACGCTCAGCCCCGCGGTGCCACCGAGGCCAGGTAGGCGGCCGCCTTCTCCGGGTCGAGCAGCCACCCCTCCACATCCGCCGGGTCGTTGAAGCAGTTCGCGAACCGGTCGGCCACGGTGGGGAGTTCACCGGCCGCGGCGAACAGCTCCACCGCGTGCGGGGGCGCTGGGGCGAGCATCGCGTTCGTCCAGGTGGTCACGGCCCGGGCGGTGTCCGCCCAGAAGCGGTCGAAGGCGGACTGCTGGAAGTCCCGGTCGAAGGGCTTGTCGCCGTGCGCGAGGATCGCCTCCAGGTACAGGGCGGCACACTTGGCGGCGTTGTTGGCGCCCTGGCCGGTGATCGGGTCGTTGGTGACGACCACGTCGGCGACTCCCAACACCGCCTCGCCACCGGGGAGTTCCCCGACCGGACGGCGGACCACCGGGGTGAAGCGGCCCGCCAGGGTCGCTCCGGCGTCGGTGAGTTCGACGCCGGAGCGGGCGCGGTCGTACTCCCAAGGTGTGAAGGTCTTCATCAACTCCAGCATCACCCTCAGGTGTTCGGCCGGGTCGTGGATGCCGTCGAAGGCATCCGCCGGGCCGCCCGGCTGCGCCTCCCAGAACAGGATGTCGCAGGGCCCGGCGGCCGTCAGGGCCGGCATGGTGAAGAACTCGCCGATGCCGGGCACCAGGTTGCAGCGCACCACCGGAAAGTCTTGCTCGGGGCGCGGCGCGAGCCCGCACACGTAGCTCACGGCCAGGGCGCGCTGCGGCCGCTGGTACGGGGACCGCTCCTCGTCGCGTTCGAACAGCGAAGCCAGCTTGCCCTTGCCGGAGGCGACCAGCACCAGGTCGTACGAGCCGGCGAGGTGCTCGAGGTCGGCGGCGCTCACCTGCCGCAGCTCCACCCGGCCGCCACGGGCGGCGAAGGCGTCCAGCCAGGTGGACGTCTTCAGCCGCTGGTCGACCGACTGGGCGCAGGCGTCCAGCCGCCCGACCCAGTCGATCACCGGGGCCGACTCCGGCCCGCCGACCGACACCCCGACCCCCTCGATCCGGGGGGCCTGCCCGGCCCACAGGTCGAGGCCGAGGGCGCGCTCGGTGCGCAGCGCGGAGTCGAACATGCACTGGGTGGACAGCACCCGCCCGCCCCGCACCTCCTGTGCATCACGGTCCGTCAGCAACGTGACGTCGTAGCCGTGGGACTGCAGCCCGAGGGCCAGTTGGAGGCCGGCCTGCCCGGCGCCGACGATCAGGATCCTGCGCATCGCCCCTGCTTCCTTGGTGGTCCGTCCGGCCCGGGGGCGCCCGCTCCACCCGGTTGGCAGTGGACTGGATATCAGCCCGGAGCGTCCGCGTCCACGGCGCGGACGGGGCGGACGCGCGCCGGGCAGGCGCCGGGGGGCGGCCGGGGGCGGCCGGGGAACCGGGATAGCGATTTGAAAAATTCTTCAATTTCATAGAGGCTGACCAGCCGCCGACGCCGTGCCGAACGGACAGAACAGGACAGCCAGAGCCCATGAGCGACACCCTCCCGCCGTGCCCGCAGTGCTCCAGCGAGTACACCTACGAGATGAACGCCCTGATGGTCTGCCCGGAGTGCGGCCACGAGTGGGCTCCGGCCGACCCCGACGCCCAGGCGGGTGCCGGCGAGCGCGTGATCAAGGACTCGGTCGGCAACGTGCTGAGCGACGGCGACACCGTGACCGTCGTCAAGGCCCTCAAGGTCAAGGGCAGCGCCTCGGGCATCAAGGCCGGAACCAAGGTCCGCAACATCCGCCTGGTCGACGGAGTGGACGGCCACGACATCGACTGCCGAATCGAGGGCTTCGGGGCGATGCAGCTCAAGTCCGGTGTGGTGAAGAAGGCCTGAGCCCCGGGACGGACGGCCGGCCCCGCAGGCCGGTCGCGGTGGCCGCGTCCGGCCTGCGGCGTGAGCGGACGCCCGCCCACGGTGGACCCGTCGTCGGACCGGCAGTGCGTGGCCAACCCCTGGCGGACGTATCAAGCTGGTGTGGTCAGCGCGTGCGGGCCCCGCCCCGCGTCGCCCTCCCATGACGAAGGACCCCTCATGGCTGCCACCACCCCCACCCCCGCCGTCCGGTCCGTTCAGGTCGCCGCGCCGGGGGCGGCGCCCGAGCTGGTCGAGGTCCCGCTCCGCGATCCCGGTCCCGGTGCGGTCCGCATCGCCGTCGAGGCCTGCGGTGTGTGCCATTCCGACCTGCTGATCGCTGCTGGCATGCTGCCCGGCACCACCTTCCCGGTCACTCCCGGTCACGAGATCGCGGGCCGGATCGACGCCCTGGGTGACGGCGTGCAGGGCTGGAAGGTCGGCGACCGGGTCGCCGTCGGCTGGTTCGGCGGCAGTTGCGGGCGCTGCGACGCCTGCCGCTCCGGCGACGCCATCCACTGCGCCCTGCTGCAGGTCCCCGGCGCCGCGTACCCGGGCGGCTACGCCGACTCCGTCATCGTGCCCGCCGACGCCCTCGCGGCCGTGCCCGACGAGCTGACCGCCGCCGAGGCGGCACCGCTGGCCTGCGCCGGTGTGACCGTCTTCAACGCCCTGCGCCGCGCCGCCGCCCGCCCCGGCGACACGGTCGCGATCCTCGGCCTGGGCGGCCTCGGCCATCTGGGCGTCCAGTTCGCCCACGCGATGGGCTTCCGCACGGTCGCGATCGCCCGCGGTTCGGAGAAGGAGCCGCTGGCCCACGAACTCGGCGCGGACCACTACGTCGACAGCACCGCCGGGAGCGTCGCGGACGTCCTCCAGGCGCTCGGTGGCGCCAAGGTGGTTCTGGCCACCGTCACCGACGCCGACGCCATGTCCGCCACCATCGACGGCCTGGGCCGCCGCGGCGAACTCGTCATCGTCGGGGTGTCCCCCGACCGCCTCGCCGTCAGCCCGCTGCAGTTGCTGAACGGTGACCGCCGGATCTACGCCCACTCCTCCGGCGCCGCCGTCGACATCCAGGACACCCTGCGCTTCGCCGCCCGGACCGGGGTGCGGGCCTGGATCGAGGAGCTTCCGCTGGAGCAGACCGGAGCCGCCGTCGCGAAGATGACCAACGGGCGGGCGCGGTTCCGCATGGTCGTCACCACCGGCCGCTGAGGCCGTACCGGCCCGCCCGCAGCCGCCCGCGTCGCCCGTACCGGGCTACCCGCGCCCACCCGCCGTACCGGCGGTTCCGCAGGTCAAGCGCTCGCAAAGCCCCCGCTGTCGACCGGCGGGCCGCCGCCGCATAGGCTGTCCGGGCCCGAACGGCCCGGCGGTGTCCGAGCGTGCGGCGCATCCGGGAGGGGCGGGCGGCACACACCGAAGTACGCAGGGGGGACGAAGCAGCATGTACCGAGAACACGACGAGCGGTACCCGGAACAGGACCACGACGAGCACCTCGTCCTCGACGACCACGAGGAGGCCCCGCGCCGCCCGCGGTCCCGCCGGGTCTGGCTGGTGGCGATCGGCGGGGTGTTCACCGCACTGGTGGTGGTCGGCGGGTACGGCGCCTACAACGTGGTGAGCGCCGTGTCCGGCGGCTCCTCCGACAAGGGGGCCGGTGCGGACGCGACGGTCTCGCAGGGGCCTCAGACGCCGCCCACCGCCGCGGAGGCCGACGCCGTCGCCAAGGACTTCCTGGCGGCCTGGGGCCGCGGGGACCTCACGGTCGCGGCCGGCCTGACCGACCGCCCGGAAGCCGCCCGGATGGCGTTGACCTCGTTCCACGACGGGGTCTCCGCCCGTAAGCTCACGCTGACCGGGACGGGCGCCGCCGCCACCGGCACGCCGAGCGAGCCGGCCGTCGGCTACCGGGTTCGGGCCGAGTTCGACGGCACCTCGGAGGCCTGGGAGTACGACAGCACGCTGGGCGTCGTGCGCGCCGCGGACGGGCGCATCCTGGTCCGCTGGGCGCCGGCGGTGATCCACCCGAAGCTCGGTGCGGGGAAGACGCTCGCCGTGAAGACCCTGCCCAACCCGGTGTCCAAGCCCACCGACCGCAAGGGCCGGCCGCTGGACTCGTTCCCGTCACTGCGGTCCGTGCTGCCGCAGATCGCGCCGCCCGACGGTGCGAAGGTCGTCACCGGGCAGGCCGTGGTGCTCAGCGGCGGCGGTTCGCAGGAGGCGGAGCAGCTGTTCGTGCTGGCCCCGCCGAGCGCGCCACAGGTCAAGCTCACCCTGGACGCCGATCTCCAGCAGGTCGCCGAGGACGCGGTGAAGCAGCAGTCGGCGGGTGGCAAGCCCGCCTCCCTGGTCGCGGTCCAGCCGAGCACCGGGAACATCCTCGCGATGGCCTTCGCCCCGCAGGGCGAGTTCAACCGGGCGGTCGGCGGCGGGCAGGCGCCCGGTTCGACGATGAAGGTGATCACCTCCGCCGCGCTCCTCCAGGCCGGGATGACCCCGGACACGGCGGCGCCCTGCAAGGAGACCACCAACTCCCCCCGGACCTGGCACAACGACGAGCCCGGCAGCCACCTCGACTACACCCTCAGCGACGACTTCATCCACTCCTGCAACACCGGGTTCATCGACAAGGGCCTGGAGAAGCTCCAGCCCGGCACCCTGGCGTCGGTCGCCCGCGACCAGTTCGGCCTCGGCCTGCAGTGGCGGATCGGCATCCCCAGCCGGGACGCCACCATCCCGGCGCCGGGGAACAAGGACGAGGCGGCGGCCGAGTACATCGGCCAGGGCCAGATCCAGGTGAACTCGCTGCTGATGGCCTCGGTCGCCGCCACCGTGCAGAGCGGAACGTTCCGCCAGCCCGTGCTGCGGGAGGACGCCAAGCGCGTGACGGCCCCCGGCCGGCTGCCCGCCGACGTCGCCCAGAGCCTGCGCTCGATGATGGCCCGGACCGTGACCCAGGGCACTGCCCAGGCCCCGATGTCCGGGCTGAGCGGTCAGATCGGCGCCAAGACCGGCACCGTGGAGGCCGGTTCGCAGGCCACCAACAGCTGGTTCATCGCCTACCGCAACGACCTCGCCGTCGCCGCCGAGGTCGAGGGCGGCGGCCACGGCAACAGCGCCGCGGGCGTGGCCGCCGCCCAGGTCCTGAAGGCGGGCGGCGGCAAGGGCTGACGCCACCTGACAGAGCACTACCGGAGCAGTTCGACCTGTTCCGGGGTCACGCAGTGGGTGTAGTCGCCCACCTCGACGGTGTACCCCATCGGCGGCTCCAGCGCGCTCTCCCACCACAGCCCGGTGACCCGCCCGACGGCTCCGGCCGGCCCGCCCTCCGGGGCCGGGCCGGCCAGGATCCGCACCCGGGTGCCCTCCGGCAGATCGCTGCGGTAGCGCGGTGGCAGGTCCGTCCGGCAGCCACCCAACGCGGCCAGGAACTCCGGCCCCAGCCGCCACGGGCTCCCGTCCTCGGTCACCACCCCGTAGACCGGGCCGTCCCCCTCGACCTCGCAGCCGACCACCACCCCCCGGGTGCCGACCAGCCCGTCCCCGAGCCATCCGAGGTCCGGCACCCGTGGCTCGGGCGTGACCAGCTCCACCAACGCGCCGTACCCCAACCGCGCCTGCTCCGGCCAGGGCGTCTCGTCCAGCAGCCACCGATGCCCGCCCGCCACGCCCGTACTCCCATCACCGCGGATTCCCGCGCCACGCTAGCAGGACCGGGGCGCCCGCAGTCGGCCGCTTCCGCTTCGTTCGTCATCAACCCACCCGGAAGAACACGGCCGGTGGCGGCCCGCAAGCTCCTCTGCATGTCTGATCATCTCGGCTACACCTGCACCTGCTGCAACCGGCACCACGACGAACTCCCGCTCGACTTCTCCGCCCCGGCGCCTCGCGCTGAGCCAGGCCGACTTCGCCCGCGCCACCGAACTGCGGGAGACCGAGGGCCGCGAGACGGAACCGCCGTACTTCGGTCGGCTGACAACGGAGTTGCCGATCTACTCGCCGAGCACGATCAACCTGAAGACCATGGCCCACACCCGCCCGGTCGGCGAGCGCCACGGACGGTCACAAGCTCCGCTACCTGGTGACGGCCGCCTGACGCCCCCTCAGTCGATCGTCACCGGGAAGGCGCCCGGGCCACCGCTCGGGCACCTCGGGCAGTTCGCCCTCCAGCTCGTCGCGCGAGCGGGGGCGGCCGAGGTAGCTGTGCACCTGCGGCGAGGCAAGCAGCTCGATGGATGCCACCCGGTCCCGGGGCTCGGCCTCACGGGGCATGAGCCTCTCGATCCTGATCGGCGCCGTCTGCGCCACCAACCGTCGATTCCCTGGGGCGAATCGGACATCCTCAGCCACGGCATCGGCGTGCTCCGCCGGTCGAACTCGGCGTTGAGACGGGCGACCAGGCGACCGAGGCCAGTGCGGGAGCCTCCGGCGCACAGCCCGGCCGCGTCGGCGACAAGGCCACGAACGACGAAGGCGAGGAGATCAGGGACTCCTCACCACTACCAAAGTATCCCCTCCGGGGGGCCTTGCCGCAAGGCCCCCCGGAGGCCGCACAATCGTCGCCCTGGGCCGGAACCCGGCGAATTGCGTGGTTCGCTCCCTACCTGCGCCGGTGTCCCGACTTGCCGGGCTTCGCCGGCCTCCACCGGCCTCTTTCTGTTCCAACTCACTGGGGGATGTACCGATGATCGATGTGATCGTGGTCGGCGGCGGGCCGACCGGCCTCATGCTGGCGATCGAGCTGCGGCTGCAGGGCGTGCAGGTGGTCGTGCTGGAGCGGCTGACCGAGCCGACCGGGGAGTCCCGCGGCCAGGGGCTGCACGTGCGCAGCGTGGAGATGATGGACCAGCGCGGCCTGCTCGACCGGTTCCTCGCGGTGGGCGGGAAGTTCAAGGTCGGCGGCTTCTTCGGCCACATCCACAAGCCGTGGCCGGAGACCATGGACACCGCCCACCCGTACGGCCTGACCGTGGAGCAGCCGGTCACCGAGCGGCTGCTCCACGAGTACGCGCTCGACCTCGGCGCCGAGATCCGGCGCGGCCAGGAGGCGACCGGTCTCAGCCAGGACGAGGACGCGGTGACGGTCGAGCTGGCGGACGGAACCCGGCTGCGCTCGCGCTACCTGGTCGGCTGCGACGGCGGCCGCAGCACGGTGCGCCGGCAGCTCGGCATCGCCTTCCCCGGGGAACCGTCCCGGGTCGACACCCTGCTCGGCGAGCTGTCGCTGGCCGAGGACCCGGCGACGATCGAGGCCGTCGTCACCGAGGTCCGCCGCACCGAGCTGCGCTTCGGCGCCATCCCCCGGGGCGAGGGGGCGTACCGGGTGATCGTGCCCGCCACGGACGTGGCCGAGGACCGGGCCGAGGCGCCCACCCTGGAGGAGTTCCGGCAGCAGCTGCGCGCCATCGCCGGCACCGACTTCGGGGCGCACTCGCCCCGCTGGCTCTCCCGCTTCGGCGACGCCACCCGGCAGGCCGAGCAGTACCGGCTCGGCCGGGCCTTCCTCGCCGGTGACGCCGCGCACATCCACCCTCCCACCGGCGGCCAGGGCCTCAACCTCGGCATCCAGGACGCCTACAACCTCGGCTGGAAGCTCGCGGCCGCCGTGCGGGGCCACGCCCCCGCCGACCTGCTGGACAGCTACCACGCCGAACGCCACCCGGTGGGCGCCCGCGTCCTGGCCAACACCCGGGCGCAGATGACCCTGCTGGGCGCCGAACCGGGCGCGGTCGCGCTGCGGGAGCTGCTCTCCACCCTGATGGACTTCGAGGAGGTGAACCGCTACATCACCGAGATGGTCTTCGGCGTCGGGGTCCGCTACGACCTCGGCGAGGGCCACGAACTGCTCGGACGCCGTCTGCGGGACGTCCGGCTGAAGCAGGGGCGCCTGTACGAGCGGATGCACGGCGGCCGGGCGCTGCTGCTCGACGCGACGGGCGGCAGCCTCTCGGTGGCGGGCTGGGCGGACCGCGTCGACCGGGTCGTGGACCCGCTGGAGGAGTTGGACGCCCCCGCCGTCCTGCTGCGCCCCGACGGGCACGTGGCCTGGGTCGGTGCCGAGCAGCAGTCGCTGAACGGCGCGTTGGCCCGCTGGTTCGGCGCCGCGACCGCCTGACCGGACCGAGCCGGGGGATCAGTCGGCCGCCGGTTCCGGCGGGCCCGGGTCGATCCTGAGCAGCGAGCGCTTCGCCGTACCGTCTGGCTCGTACACGGTCCGGTACAGGTACGGGCGGTCCGAGCCGGAGAACAGCACGACGCCCTCCTCGACCACCGGCCGCTGCTCGGCGATGGCCCGGAGCCGGTGGTCGGCGTCGGACGGGAACTCCGGCTCCGGAGGGCGTCGGTGACGTCCGGCCACAGGTCCGATCCGTCCTTTCCGAGCTGGAACGAGCCCGCCCGGCCGGTCCGGGCGGGCCCGGGGTTCGGTCGGCGGGGCGGTGCTGCTACTGCGCGGTGGGCTTGATGATCGCGAAGGGAGCGTCCTGCGGGTCGGCGACCACGGCCATCCGGCCGGCGACCATGTCGAAGGGCGGGGCGAGCAGGGTGCCGTTGCGCTTGACCACGGTGTCGGCGGCGGAGTCCACGTCGTCGACCGCGAAGTAGCACAGCCAGTGCGCGGGGGTGCCGGGCGGGTCGTTGTCGAGCAGTGAGGCGCCGCCGACGGGGCGGCCGCCGACCTTCAGCTCCCAGTACTGGTCGTTGCCCTCCACCGGTACGACCTCGATGCCGAAGGCCTCGCCGTAGAAGGCGCCCGCGCCGCCGATGTCGTCGGTGTGGAGTTCGTTCCAGATCAGCGCGCCGGGCTCGTTGACCACCCCGGCTCCGGGGAAGTCCAGCGCCTGCCAGACGCCGAACACCGCGCCCTGCGGGTCGGCGGCGACCAGCATCCGGCCGAGGTTGCCGACGTCCATCACGGGCACCAGCAGGGTGCCGCCTGCCGCGACGATGGCGTCCTGGGTGGCCTGGGCGTCGGTGGTAGCCAGGTAGCTGGTCCACACGGTGGGCGGCTCCGGCACGCCCTCGGGGGCCATCGCCGGTCCGATACCGGCCGCCGGCTTGCCGTTAAGCCGGCAGACGGCGTACCCGCCGAACTCGTCCGGGCCGGTCTGCCCCTGCCAGCCGAACAGGTCGCGGTAGAAGTCCAGCGCGGCCTGCTGGTCCTGCGCCATCAGGTCGACCCAGCACGGGGTGCCGGTCACGTACGGGGTGGTGGCTTCGGGCATGCTCGCTCTTTCCTCGGGTGGTCCCCCGGCAGTCACCCTCCCGTCCCGTCCTGGGATCCGCCACCCGACACGCCGCCACCGGCAGGGGCGCCGGACGGCCGGGCCAGGAGGCTCCGGACGGCCGGGTCCTCTCACCCGTTCGGCGCAGCGCGAGCCCCGGGCCCTCCGCCCGGCCCTCCCCCGGCCCGCCCACCACGGCGTTTGACCGCGACCACTCATTCTTGTGACGCTTGGTCAACACAGCGTGCACCATCGACTCCTGGGGGGGACCGTGGACGACCTGCTCCGAATCCGTGTGACCGACGCCGACCGCGGCGCCGCCGCCTCCCTGCTGGCCTGGCTGCGGGCCGAGGACGAGCTGCGGGGGCGCGTCGAGCTGGAGGCCGCGCCGCCGCAGCCCGGCTCGCCGGGCACCCGCGCCGACGTGCTCACCGTCGCGGTCGGTACGGGCGGCGCCGCGTCCGGCCTGACCAGCGCCCTGATCGCCTGGGTCCGGCGGCGGGGCGGCGAGACGGTGGTCCGGGTGACCCGCGCGGACGGCAGCTCGATCGAACTGCGGGCGACGGCGGTGCACGGCCTCGAGCCGGACGGCGTCGCCGAACTCGTCCGCGAGGTGGGCCGGTCGCTCGCCGACCGCCCCGGCCCGGCCGCCCTCCCGGACGGCGATGAGTGACACCGGTCTGCCGTTGGGGCTCCCCGGTGCCCGGGCCCCGGTCATCGGGACCGGCAGCCACGCCCCCGGCTCGGTTCTGCCCGCGGTGCCGGCCACCGCCGGGACCGTCCGTGCGATCGGGCGGGCCCTCGTCCACCGCTGCTGCCTCGCCCGAAGCACGTGCGCACGGTGCTCGACCCGGAGAACCCCGTCGTGCTCGGCGAGGAGCTGACCGCCACCGCCGAGACGGCGGACTGCGTCCTGGCCTCCGCCGCTCCGGAGGAACTCTCGCTGGCCCCGCCCGGCGCGCCGGACACCGCCTTCAGCGGCGAGCTGCTGCGCCTGCTGCACGAGTGCGACCCGACGGGGCCGCCGCGGCGCTCCGGACCATGTCCTCTACGTCAGCGAAGCCCGGCGCGCGCGAGGACCGAGTGAGCCGCAGCAACCCCCGCCGGTCAACTGCCTTGCTCCACGTAGCTTCATGGCAGCCGACGAACACAACCGAGGAGCGGCCATGAAGAACATCGACGCACCCGAGACGGACGACGAGGCGGCGGAACTCACCGCGCTGGGCAGCCGGGTGCTCGCCGAGGCCGGGCACGGGGACATGATCTGGGGACACCTGGCCGTCCGCGACCCGGGCGGCCGCGGGGTCTGGATGAAGGCGGCGGGCTGGGGGCTGGAGGAGATCGAGCCGGAGCGGGTGGTGCTGGTCTCGTGGGACGGCGAGCGACTCTCCGGTGACGGGCCGCTGCACCTGGAGTTCCACATCCACACCGAAGTGATGCGCGCCCGCCCGGACGTCCAGGTCTCGGTTCACACCCACTCCGGCACCGTCAACGCGTTCGCCTCCCTCGGCGAGCCGTTGCGGCCGCTGAGCCACGACGCGGTGGCCTTCGCCGAGCACGGCCTGCCGAACTTCGGCGCCACCGCCAACCTGATCCGCACCCAGGAGCTCGGCCGGGCCCTGGCCGCCGACCTCGGGCCGGCCCGGGCCTGCCTGATGCCGCAGCACGGCCTGCTCACGGTCGGCCCGGACATCGCCCACGCCGTGATGTACGCCGTCCTGCTGGAACGGGCCTGCGGCCTCCAGTTGGCCGCCCGGGCGGCGGGCGGACCTCGGCACTGGACCGGACACCAGGAGAGCCTGGAGAAGGACGCGCTCGTCTGGGCCTCCGGCCAGATCGCTGCCGGATGGCGGTACTGGGTCCGGCGCACCGAGCGCCGGACCCGGCGGTAGCCGGCGGAGCGGCCCGACCGGAGGCCCGTCGCCTCAGCGGAAGGCGGCGGCGTTCTCCGCGACCCACTGCTCGAACGGCCGGGCGGGCGTCGCCTTGCGCCAGCCGCGCCGGTGCAGCCGCTCACCGACCGCCGCCTCGTTGTCCTCGGGACTCATCGCCGCAAGGCTCTCATGCGGCCGTGCACCCGGCACCGGGTAGGGTGCGCGCATCGTGGAGACGAAGGGGTGGCTCGTGGAGACGGCAGCGGTGCGGGCGCAGTTGTCGGGCGCGGCGCGGGCCGCCCTCGGTGGACGGCTGGCGGCCGTGCAGCGGCTGGCGGGCGGCAGCAAGAAGGGCGTGTACCGCCTGGTGACGGACGACGGGGCGACGGCGGTCGCCTACCGCTGGGACGACTCCGAGAACTACTGGCCGGCCGCCGAGGGCGACGACGACCTCGCCGACCCGTTCTCCCCCGGTCTCGGGCTCGACCTGTTCGAGGCGGCGCACGCACGCCTCGCCGGCCTCGGAGTCCGTGTTCCGGCGATCCGGCTGGTCGACCGCGAGGGTGCGTACGGCCCGGCGGATCTCGCGGTCGTCGAGGACGTGCCGGGCGAGAGCCTGGCGTCCCTGCTCGCGCGCGATCCGCTGGCCGCCACCCCGGTGCTGGCCCGGCTCGGCGAGGCCCTGGAGGCGATGCGCGGCCACCGGGCACCGGCGTACGGCAAGGTGGCCGTGGTCGACGCGGGCGGAGCCTCGCGCGGGAGCTCGTGCGAGGGGGTCGTGCTGGAGCGTGCCCTGCGGGACCTGGCCGAGGCGGCGGCGCGCGATTCCCGGATGGCGGGCGCCCGGGAGCGGCTGGAGGAGCGGCTGCGGGCCCTGGCGGGGGCGGTGCGGCCGCGGGCGGAGTACGCCGTCGTGCACGGCGAACTGGGCCCGGACCACGTACTGGTGGACGCGGGCGGGCAGCCCGTGGTGATCGACCTGGAAGGCTCGATGTACTTCGACGTCGAGTGGGAGCACGTGTTCCTGCGGATCCGCCTGCACGAGGCCTACCCGCCGTTGGAGGCACCAGGGTTGGACGAGGACCGGCTCGCCCTCTACCTGCTGGCGCAGCGGCTCTCCCTGACGGCGGGACCGCTGCGGCTGCTGGACGGGGACTTCCCCGACCGGGCGGCGATGGCGGGCATCGCCGAGTACAACCTGAAACGGGCCCTGGAACTGGTCCGCTGAACCGCCGTCCCCCGACGTGCCGCCCCGGTACCGTTGCGATCATCGCGGGCGTGGCGGAAATCGGTGGCGGACATCGTCTTCGCTGCCGCCACCCCCGGCGCCCACACGGACCGCGCGGGCTCGCTCAGCCTCCTCGCCACGGCCGCCCTCCGGGACGTCACCGCCGCCGACCTCGTGCTGGTCCCCGGCCGCCGGGCGCCCGGCGGGGCGTCAGCGACCAACCGCTGCTCGACTGGATCCGCCGCATCCACCGCGACGGCGCCGCGGCGGACATCCGTGCCTTCGACGCCGCCATCGATCCGGCACGCGCGGAAGGCCTGCTGACCGCCCTCGACCGGGTACGGGCCGATGCCGCACGTGGCGCCGACCTCGACTTCGAGCTGCTCCGACACTGGCAGCAGTTCGTCCTCGGCACCCCGCGACCGCCGGAGTTCCGCGCCCTGCCCGCTTTCGCCAAGGAAGGCCGGGAGCGCTACGGCATTGGCCCGGACACCCGCGCCCGTCTCGATGCCTGCCTGGCCGAGAGCGCGCCGGACGGCGAACGCCCCCTACCGCTGACGGCCCGTGCCGCGCGCGCCTACCTGGACGTGTGCTTCTTCCATCCGTTCGACGGCGGCAACGCCCGCTGCGCCTTCCTCACCCTGGTCTTCGTCCTGGCCCGCGAGGGCGCCGCCCTGGACAACGTCGGCCTGCTGCGCCGGGTGAGCTACCGTGCCGCCGATCCGTCGGGGCCGGTGTTCCTCGGCAATTTCGTCAACCGCCACCTCGTGGAGACCCGGCGCCGAACCGGCTGAGCGGGCCCGGCCGTTGCGCGAGAAGTCGGCCGGTCCGACTTCTCGCGCGCGACGGCCATCCTGGACGTCGGCTCAGCGGTACCAGGTGCGGATCGTGGTCGAGGTCTCCCGGACGTCGGCGTGGCCCGCGCGGATGCGGGCCGCGAGGTCGACGGCGTGCTTGGGTTCGGCGGTGACGATGACGCCGGAGGCGCTGAGGTAGGCGGCGGCGACCACGGCGGCGAAGTGCTCGTTGGCCGATTCCAGGGCGGGGACGCGGATCAGCTGGTGCATCAGCGCGGCCGCGCGCTGGTGCACCGCGCCGTAGACGGGGACGTCCATGACCTCGTCGGCGTGCCGGGCGACGGCGGCGGCGAGGGTGCCGTAGTCGGTGACGTCCGGGTCGCCGGGCAGGAACTGGTGGGCGAGGTCGAGCAGCCAGGTCCGGTCGGTCCGCAGGATCACGCGGCGTCCGCCGCGGCGCCGCGGGCGGGGGCCGGAGCCGGGTACGGGCCGAACTCCGCCTCGAACGCCGGGCCCCAGGCCTGGGCGAAGTGGGCGGCGGCGGTCAGGAAGCGCTCTCGGCGCTCGTCCGCCTCCTCGGCCAGCACCTTGCGCGCGTAGTCCGGCAGGCTCATCCCGGCGGCCTCGGCGCGCTGCTCCAGCGCCTCGTGCACGGCGTCGTCCAGGCGGACGTTCAACTGCTTCATGGCGGTGAGCGTAGCGGTCGGTAGCGGCCGCTACAAGGCGGCCCGGCCACGCGAGGGCCCACCACCGACGCCGGTCTGGTCCTCCCGCACCGCGGACTCGACGCGGACCTCCAGGGCCGGCCAGTGCGCCGCCCAGCGGGTCAGCCGGTCCGCGTCCAACGGGCTCTGCGGGAGCAACGACGGATCGGGCCGGAAGGTCACGGAGGTGCCGGTGGTGCCGTCGGGTTCGACCGGGTCGAGGCCGGTGACCGGGAGGCCATGCTCGTAGCGCTGGGTCCAGGCCCCGTTGTGCCGGCGGTTGGTGTGCACCAGCCAGGAGCTGAGTGCCGCGACCACGGACATGCCCCGGCGCGGGTGCCCGTCCGGGAGACGCTCCGCCTCGGGCCGGTCGAAGAAGCGCAGGTCCTTGGTGGCCATGACCGGCTTCTTCACCACCTCGCCGTGCTCGTCGACCCGGGTGTCGGTGCCCCGCCCGTCGTCGCGGACGGACACCGAGCCGTCGGCATGCAGGATGACGACGCACCGGCCCGCGCCGCGCGCGGCCGCCTCGTCGCCGGGGTAGGCGAGCACCTCCAGGACGAGGTGCTCGACCCCGCCCGGCGCGAACTCGGCGGCCTCCGCGCGGATCCCGGCGAGGTGCCCGGTGTCCACGGCGGCGGCCCAGTCATGGGTGGTGTTGGTCCAGGCAGCCCTGGTGCGTCCGTCCATCCGACGAGTATGCCCGAGCGGTCAGCTGCCGCCCGCCACCAGCTGGTCCACCAACTCGCCTTTTAGAAAAACAAGTTGATGTGGCGTGCGCGCTTCGCGCCGCCCTGACCGCCCCGCCCTCGTCCTGGGCCGACGCCCGACGCCCGCCGCCCGCCGGTCATCCGCACGACCGCACCGGCCACCGCGCTCAGCCGGTCACCAGCCGCCGGCCGCTGATCTCCGCGGGCCGGATCCGCACCCAGCGCGGCCGGTCGCCGCCCGCCCACGGGGCCGCGCCGGGCAGGCCGTCCAGGTGGCGCCGCTCCTCCGGGTCGTCCACGTACCGCGCCGGCCCGATGACGAGGACGGTCCAGCCGCGACCCTGGAACTCGTCGATGCGGTCGACCTCCAGCGACACCTCCGCCCCCTCCTCAGGCGCGGTCCCGGTCCGGTTGCCCGTTCGGTAGGCGAACGAGGCCCGGTCGACCACGTAGTTGACCGGGTGGACCGCCGGGCCGGGCCGCACCGGCAGGGCGATCCGGCCGATCCCGTGCGAGCCGACCAGTTCCCAGCACTCGGCGTCTGTCAGGTGGAGCAGCCTCGGCCGCGGACCGGGCCCGCCGAGACCGGGCGGGGTGTCGGGGCCGTCCGCCAGGAGTTCGTCCCGGGTCGCGCCGAGCGCGGCGGCGATCCGCACGAAGCCGCCGGGGTCGAACACGGGCCCGGCCTCGAGCAGGTGGGCCAGGTAGCGGGGCGCCATCGCCGCCCGGTGGGCCAGGTCCTCCTCGCTGAGGCCGAGCCGCTCGCGCCGTTCGGCGACCCGGCGGGCCACGGCGGTGGGGTCGGGATCGGACGGTTGGTTCACGGTGGTGGCTCCTCGGCTCGCCCAGGGGGCCACCGGACCGGCGTCCGGGCGGTGACCAGGCCCGATCCATCCAAGCGTCCGGCCATCGCCAAGTCGAGGAACGGCAGGGCCCCGTGCGTGTCGGCACGCCCGCACGGTGTGCGCGGGACCCGACCTTGATCCCCCCACCCGGCGCCTGCGATCATTCACCTGACGCGGAATCAGGTCCGGGTCGCCAACGGGGACGAGGAGACACATCCGTGATCGTCGTGACGGGTGCCACCGGTACGGTCGGTTCCAAGGTGGTCGTGGGGCTGCGTGAGCGCGGCCGGTCGGTCCGGGCGCTGGTGCGCGCGGGGTCCGAGGGCCCGGCCGAGTGGGACGAGGCCGTCGAGCGGGTCGCCGCCGACTTCGCCGACCCGGCGTCGCTGGACGCCGCCCTCGCCGGAGCCGACACGGTCTACCTGCTGGTGGCCGTCCACCCGGAGATGGCCCAGCACGAGAAGAACGTGGTCGACGCGGCCGTCCGCACCGGCCGCCGCCCGCGGATCGTGCTGCACGCGGCTGCCGGCATCGAGTACCGCCCGGAGGGCGTGCGCTTCATCGGCGCGCACATCGCGGGCCTGGACCACCTGAAGGCCTCCGGCCTGCCGTGGACGGTGCTCGGCCCGAACGGCTTCTACCAGAACTTCCTCGGCACGGCGCCGACCGTCAGGGCCGGCCACCTGGCCGTGCCGGGCGGCGATGGCGCGGTGTCGTACGTGGACGCCCGGGACGTCGCGGCGGCCGCCGTCGAGGTGCTGGCCACCGAGGGGCACGAGGGCGCGGTCTACACCCTGACCGGCCCGGCGGCGCTGACCCACGGCGAGCTGGCCGCGCAGCTGGCCACCGTCGCCGGCCACCCGGTCGCCTACACCGCGCTCACCCCCGAGGTGGCTCTGGAGGGCCTGCTCGGCATGGGCTGGGAGCGGTGGCGGGCCGAGGGCATGGTCGAGCTGTACGGGCTGTACGCGGCCGGGCGGGCCTCGGCGGTCAGCTCGGACGTGGAGAAGCTGACCGGCCGTCCGCCGCGCACCTTCGCCGAGTTCGCGGCGGAGCACGCCGAGGCCTTCCGCGCCTGAGCCGTTCCCGGGGCGCGCCGGTCGGATCCCACCGGCGCGCCCCGAGCCCCGCCCCCGCCGCCGCCCGTCAACGATGCGTCAAGATCCCGCCGCACACGCCTTACCGTCCCGCCCGGCCGGGCGCATACTGTGCTGCGCGCGGCGAGCATCCGGCGACAGGGCCACCCCGGACCCGGCCCGGCTGCGCCGCGACGGGGAGAAGGTAGAACAGGCGTGGCGGTACTCGTGGTCGTCGTGGTGGTCGTCCTGCTGTGGCTGGTGACCGGCGTGCGGGTGGTGCAGCAGTACGAGCGCGGTGTGGTGTTCCGGCTCGGCAGGGTGCGCGGGCAGGTCCGCGAGCCGGGCCTGACGATGCTGGTGCCGGTGCTCGACCGGATGCGCAAGGTGAACGTCCAGGTGGTCACCATGCCGGTGCCCGCCCAGGAGGGCATCACCAAGGACAACGTCTCGGTGAGCGTCGACGCGGTGCTGTACTTCCGCGTGGTCGAGCCGATCAAGGCCACCGTGGACGTGCAGAACTACGGCTTCGCCATGCTGCAGGTCGCCCAGACCTCGCTGCGCTCGATCATCGGCAAGAGCGAGCTGGACGACCTGCTGTCCGGGCGGGAGAACCTGCACCAGGGTCTGGAGGTCATGCTGGAGAGCCCGGCGGCCGGCTGGGGCGTGCACATCGACCGGGTGGAGATCAAGGACGTCAGCCTGCCCGACTCGATGAAGCGCTCGATGGCCCGCCAGGCCGAGGCCGACCGCGAGCGCCGGGCCCGTATCATCACCGCGGACGGCGAGTTCCAGGCGGCCGCCAAGCTCGCCGAGGCGGCGGGCAAGATGGCCGAGACCCCGGCGGCGATGCAGCTGCGCATGCTGCAGACGGTGGTCGAGGTCGCGGCGGAGAAGAACTCGACGCTGGTGCTGCCGTTCCCGGTGGAGCTGCTGCGCTTCTTCGAGGCCTCCACGGCCCGGCTCACCGGGGCCCCGGCTGCCGCGGCCCCGAGCGTCCCGCCGCAGGCCACCGACGCCGACGCCAGCGCCGACGCCGAGCACAGCTGACGGCCGCTGGACCGGCCCGGGAAAAGTTCCCGGGCCGGTCATAGGTCAGCTCTATGACCTCATAGATCAGCACCGACTACACCTCCGCTCGAACAGCGGGTTGGCTGCGAGGGTCCGGACCAATTCACCTCCCCTGCGCCCGACCGGAGGATCCGCCCGCATGACCCGCCCGATCCGAGTCGCCATCGTCGGAGCCGGCCCCGCCGGCATCTACGCCGCCGACGCCCTGCTGAAGTCCGACGCCGCGCAGGCGCCCGGTGTCTCGATCGACCTGTTCGAGCGGATGCCCGCCCCGTTCGGCCTGATCCGCTACGGCGTGGCCCCCGACCACCCTCGGATCAAGGGCATCGTCACCGCCCTCCACCAGGTACTCGACAAGCCCCAGGTCCGCCTCTTCGGCAACGTCGACTACCCGTCCGACCTCGCCCTGGACGACCTGCACCGCTACTACGACGCCGTGGTCTTCGCCACCGGCGCGATGGCCGACCGCGCGCTCGACCTGCCCGGCATCGAGCTGGACGGCTCCTACGGCGCCGCCGACTTCGTCTCCTGGTACGACGGCCATCCGGACGTGCCCCGCACCTGGCCGCTGGAGGCCGAGAAGGTCGCCGTCCTCGGCGTCGGCAACGTCGCCCTGGACGTCGCCCGGATCCTCGCCAAGACCGCCGACGAGCTGCTGCCCACCGAGATCCCGCCGAACGTGTACGAGGGCCTGCGCCGCAACCGCGCCGTCGAGGTGCACGTCTTCGGCCGCCGCGGCCCGGCCCAGGCCAAGTTCAGCCCGATGGAACTGCGCGAGCTCGACCACTCGCCCACCATCGAGGTGATCGTCAACCCGGAGGACATCGAGTACGACGAGGGCTCGATCGCCGAGCGCCGCGCCGTCAAGCACGTCGACCTGGTCGCCGCCACCGTCGAGAACTGGGCGATCCGCGACGTCGGCGACCGCCCCCACCGGGTCTACCTGCACTTCTTCGAGTCCCCGGTCGAGGTCCTCGGCGAGGACGGCCGAGTGGTCGGCCTGCGCACCGAGCGCACCGAGCTGGACGGCACCGGCAACGTGCGTGGCACCGGCCGCCACACCGACTGGGACGTCCAGGCGGTCTACCGGGCCGTCGGCTACTACTCCGACGAGCTGCCCAAGCTGCCGTTCGACCCGGCCTCCGGCACCGTCCCGCACCGGACCGGCCGCGTGCTGGACGGCGACGGCTCCCACCTCCCCGCCGTCTACGTCACCGGCTGGATCAAGCGCGGCCCGGTCGGCCTGATCGGCCACACCAAGGGCGACGCCAACGAGACCGTCGCCTGCCTGCTGGACGACCACGCCGGCGGCCGCCTGCCCGGCGCCGCCGAACCCGACCCGGCGGCGGTCGAGGAGTATCTGCGCGCCCGCGGCGTCCGCTACACCACCTGGGACGGCTGGAAGCAGCTCGACGCCCACGAGCGCGCCCTCGGCCGGGCCCAGGAGCGCGAGCGGGTCAAGGTCGTCGAGCGCGAGGACATGCTGCGCAACAGCGGCGCCTGATCCTCAGGGGCGGACGATCGGCAGCAGCACCTCGTCGACGATCGCCGCCGGATCGAGTTCGACGGCGCCCCCGCCGCACATCTTGATCCGGTACAGCATCAGCGCCGGCACCACGTCGGTGACCAGGGGGGTGACCGCCCCGGGACGGACCTCGCCCCGGGCGGTGCCCCGGTCGAGCACCTCGGCGATCAGCGCGGTGGTCGGCTCGACCACCCGCTCCAGGACCAGCTCCAGGAAGGCGCGGGCGCGCTGGTGGTCCATCTCGCTCATGATCGCGCGGACGGCGGCGCCCAGTTCGCTGAACATCGCGGTGCGCAGCCCGGTCACCACCGCGAGGAGGTCCCCGCGCAGGCTGCCGGTGTCGGGGGCCGCTCCGGCCGGGGGCAGGCTGGCCCGCAGCGCGTCCATCACCAGCTCCTCCTTGGAGGACCAGCGCCGGTAGAGCGCGGCCTTGCCGGTCTGCGCGGCGGCGGCCACGCCCTCCATGGTGAGCCGCGCGTAGCCGTCGGTGGTGAGCTGTTGGAGGACCGCCCCGTAGATGGCGCTCTCCAGCGCCTCGCCGCGCCGACGGACCGGGGCGGCCGTCGCCGCCGCCCGCTCGGTTCCGTGCCCTGCAGTTCGGGCTTCAGCGGACATGGCTGCACACCTTCCGGGGTTCGCTGTTCACCGGGCCCACCGCGTTCCCCAGGCCCACCGCCAATGTTAGTGAACGAATCCGTTCTCTCCCAAGGCCCGGGCCGCCGCCGATCCCGTTGCGCGATCGATCCGTGCGGTGCCCCGGACCCGTTCGGGTGACTACCGGGCGGCGCCGACCGGGCGACGGCCGACGGGTCCGCTACCAACGAGGGACACCTTCCCCGACGAAAGGCGGTCCCCGCCGTGGCCGTACCCACCACCTTCGACCGGAACGCGACCGGCTACAGCCTCGCCCACGCCTACAACCTGGCCAGGGCCGCCGACCTCGCCTACGAGGACGACGCAACGATCGACCGGCAGGCCCACGACTGGGGCTTCGACACGGTACGCCACCACGACACCCGGTTCACCCCGCCGTTCCCCCTGGAGGACACCCAGGCCTACACCATGGCGAGCGACCGGATGATCGTGGTCGCCTTCCGCGGCACCGAACCCAGGGAGATCCGCGACTGGCTCACCGACTCCACCACCCCGCCCTGGCCCGGTCCGGCGGGCACCGGCTACGTCCACTACGGCTTCGCCGAGGCCCTCGAGTCGGTGTTCCCCGACGTCCTGAAGACCCTCGCCGAGCTGCGCGACAACGACCAGACCGTGTGGATCACCGGTCACAGCCTCGGCGGCGCCCTCGCGATGCTCGCCGCCGCCCGCCTCAGCCTGGAGGACCCGCGACTGACGGCCGACGGCGTGTACACCTTCGGCCAGCCCCGCACCTGTGACCGGCTCCTCACCGCCGCCTACAACAAGGCGCTGAAGGGCCGGAGTTACCGCTTCGTCAACAACCACGACGTCGTCCCCCAGCTGCCGCCCGAGCCGGCCTTCACCCACATCGAGGCGCTGCGGTTCATCGACTCCGCGGGGACCGTCCACGACGGCGCCAGCAGCCTGATCTCCGGTCTTGCCACCCGCGCCAGGAGCCTGACCTCCGCCGCCTTCGAGCCCACCGGCGAGGGCGTGCGCGACCACTTCATGCACAGCTACCTGGCAGCGCTGGAGAAGAACCTCTGAGCGGCTGACCGCCCGCCGGACCGCGCCGTGCTGATCCACGTGCCGGACGAGAAACCGCTGGACGGCGGTCCTCCCCGCCTTCCCGTCGCGGTCCTGGCACACCGACGACCGCACCGGCCACCCCCCGTCCGCCTCCGTGCCGCGCCCCCACCGGCCGCCGCAGGAGGCCCCGGTCGGCACCGACCGGCAAGCGGCGAGACGCGGCAGAACGGGGCCCGGGCCCGCCGGATCAGCCCGCGACCGGCGGGTTCGGCCGGGTCAGGCCGCGGTCGTAGGCGAAGATCACCGCCTGCACCCGGTCCCGGGCGCCGATCTTCCCCAGCACCCGGCTCACGTGCGTCTTGACGGTCGACTCGGCCAGCACCAGCCGCTGGGCGATCTCGCTGTTGGTCCAGCCCTGCGCGATGGCCAGCAGGATCTCCCGCTCGCGCTCGGTCAGCGCCTCCAGCCGGGGGTCCTCCACGGGCGCCGCGCCGGGCGGACGGACCGGCAGGTGGTGGGCGTAGGCGTCGAGCAGCCGCCGGGTGATCGCCGGGGCCACCACGGCGTCGCCCTCGGCCACCGCCCGGATGCCGGCGAGCAGTTCCTCCGGCCGCGCGTCCTTGAGCAGGAAGCCGCTTGCCCCGGCGCGCAGCGCGGCGTGGGCGTACTCGTCCAGGTCGAAGGTGGTGAGCACCAGGATCCGCGAGCGGCCGCCGCCGGCGACGATCCGGCGGGTGGCCTCGATGCCGTCCATACCGGGCATCCGGATGTCCATCAGGACGACGTCGGGCCGCAGGTCGGCGGCCAGCCGGACGGCCTCGGCGCCGTGGGCGGCCTCGCCGATCACCTCGGTGTCGGGCTGGCTCTCCAGCAGCATCCGGAAGCCGTAGCGCTGCAGTGGCTGGTCGTCCACGATGAGGACGGTGGTCACGGGCGGCCGCCTGTCGGGTCGGGGGTGAGGTCCAGTACGGCCTCCACGGTCCATCCTGCCCCAGGGCCGGGGCCCGCCGTGACGGTGCCGCCGTACACGGCCGCGCGTTCGCGCATCCCGGCCAGGCCGTGCCCCTCGCCGTCCGGGCGCACCGGCGGGCGGGCGCCGCCGGGCGGCCCGCTGTCCCGGACCCGCACCCGCACCCGGGTGGCGTCGGCCGTCAGGGTCACGTGCGCCCGGGTCTCGGGGCCGGCGTGCTTGAGGGTGTTGGTGAGGGCCTCCTGGACGATCCGGTAGGCCATCAGCTGGACCCCGCGGTCCAGCTGGTCAAGGTCGCCGCCGACCGTGTACACCACCTGGGGGCCGGCCGCACGGATCCGGGCGCACAGCCCGTCGAGGTCGGCGATGCCGGGCTGCGGGTTGAACTCGGCGCCCCGGTCGGCCTGGTCGCGCAGCACGCCGAGCATCCGGCGCAGCTCGCCGAGCGCCTGGCGGCTGGTCTCGCCGATCAGCTGCAGCGCCTCCCGGCCGCGTTCGGGGGAGGCCAGGGCGGCGTAGGCACCGCCGTCGGCCAGGGTGACGATGACGGACAGGTTGTGGCCGATGATGTCGTGCATCTCCCGGGCCACCCGGGTGCGTTCGGTGGCGGTGGCCAGCCGGCTGCGCTGGTCGCGTTCGATCTCCAGCCGGGCGGCACGCTCGCGCAGCCCGGCGAGCTGGGCCCGTCGGATGCGCACTGCGATGCCCAGGGCGACGCCCGCGGTGGCGGCGCTGACCAGGAAGAACAGGGCGTCCCCGACCGGCAGCCCGCCGCCGGAGACCTCCACCGCGACCAGGCCCATCGCGCCGACCATCACCGCGCAGGACCAGGCCAGGTGCCGCAGCCGGCCGTGCAGGGCCAGGCTGTAGAGCGCCACCAGCAGGGCGGCGTCGGCGCGCAGCCCGATGCCCAGCGACCACTGCAGGACGAACACCGCCATGATCGCCGCGAAGGCCTCGGTGGGCCGCCTGCGGCGCCACAGCAGCGGCAGCACCAGACCCGCCTGCAGGGCCAGGGTGGCCGGCAGCGGCGGGCGCACCAGGGCGAGCCGGTGCTCGTGCGGGCCGTCCTCGCCGTGGGGCGGGAAGAGGTCGGGCAGGCAGAACATCAGGAACACCACGGCCACCACGGCGGCGTCCAGCACCCAGGGGTGGGCGCGGTCCGCCTCGCGCAGCCGCTGGCCGAGCCGGGCCAGCCGGGCGAACAGCGGGTGGCCGGACAGCGCGTCGGCCGCCGCGAACGGGCCGGCGGGGGTGGCGTGGTCCTGGGTCACCGGTGGGTCTCCCTGCTGGTCGTGAAGCGGTGCGGGGCTCGGCGAACACGGGCTCCGCAGAGCACTGCGGTGCGGCCCCGGTCGGTTCCGGCGCCGCACCGCGAGTGTGCCAGGCCCTTCGCCGGGGCTCAGGCGTCGGTGCGCAGCAGCCGTACGGCGGCACCGGCCAGGGCGAGGACCGTCCAACCGAGGAAGACCAGCAGACCGGCCGTCGGCGAGAGCGTCGTCGCGTCGTGGTGCAGGGTGAACATCGCCTCGCCGGCGTGGCTGGGCAGGTAGGGGGTGATGTGGCTCTGCCAGGAGGTGGGCAGCAGCGACGTCAGTCCGGGGATCAGCATCAGCGAGGCGACCAGGACGGCGATGCCACCGGCCACCGAGCGCAGCAGCGCGCCGAGTGCGACGCCGATCACGCCGACCAGGCCGAGGTACAGCCCGGCACCGAGCAGTCCGCGCACCACGCCGGTGTCGGAGAGGGTCAGCGCCGCCTTGGTGCCGGACAGGATCCCGCTGTCGGCCGAGAAGGCGACGAACACCCCGACGGTGGCCAGGACCAGGGCGATCAGGCCGTACACGGCGGCCTTGGACCACAGCACCGGCAGGCGACGCGGGACGGCGGCCAGCGTGGAGCGGATCATGCCGGTCGAGTACTCGCCGGCCGCGACCAGCACCCCGAGGACGCCGAGCGCCAGCTGGGCGAAGTTGGTGCCGAACAGGGAGAGGCTGAGCGTGCTCGCGTCGGCGAGGTCGCGGTCCATCGGACCGCCCGAGGTGATCCGCGACTTGAAGTGGAAGGCGGCGATCAGACCGAAGGCGACCAGGAACACCAGCGCCAGGCCGAGGGTGATCCAGGTGGAGCGCAGCGACCACAGCTTGGCCCACTCCGAGCGCAGCACGCGGGCGGCCGTCACCTTGTAGGCGGGACGGGCGGTGCGCAGCTCGGTGGGCGTGGACGACGTCTGGCTCGGGGCGACAGTGCTCATGCGCCCACCTCGCTGCGCTCGGCAGGCGCTTCGCACAGTGCGCACCTCTCGATGATCCTTCGCTCACTCATGCCGCGTTCCTCGTGGTCTCGGTGGTGGTCGTGGTGCCGTGGTACTCGACGGCGTCCCGGGTGAGGTCCATGAACGCCTCCTCCAGGGAGACCGTGCGGGGGGTCAGCTCGAACACGGCGATGCCGTGCTCGGCGGCGGTGAGGCCGATCTCGCGGGCCGTCCGCCCGGCGACCAGCAGCTCCTCCGAGCCGGTGCGGCCGGTGATCTCCACGCCCGGTCCGGCGAGCAGGGAGCGCAGCCGGGCCGGGTCGGCGCTGGCCACCTTGACGACGTCTCCGCCGGCCTGCTGGACCAGCTCCTGCACGGTGGTGTCGGCCAGCAGCTTGCCGCGTCCGACGATGATCAGGTGGTCGGCGACCAGCGACACCTCGCTCATCAGGTGCGAGGAGACGAAGACCGTCCGGCCCTCGGCGGCGAGCGAGGTGAGCAGGTTGCGGATCCACAGCACGCCCTCGGGGTCGAGCCCGTTGACCGGCTCGTCCAGCATGACCGTGGCCGGGTCGCCCAGCAGGGCGGCCGCGATGCCGAGCCGCTGCCCCATGCCGAGCGAGAACGCCCCGGCGCGCTTGCGGGCCACCGACTGGAGGCCGGTCAGCTCGATGACCTCCTCGACCCGGCGGCGCGGGATGCCATGGGTGTGGGCCTGGGCCATCAGGTGGTTGAACGCCGAGCGGCCGGGGTGGATCGACTTGGCCTCCAGCAGGGCGCCGACCTCCTGCAGCGGGGCGGCGTGCTCGGCGTACCGGCGGCCGTTGACCCGCACCGAGCCGCTGGTGGGCGCGTCCAGTCCGACGATCATCCGCATGGTGGTCGACTTGCCGGCCCCATTGGGCCCGAGGAACCCGGTCACCGCTCCCGGCCGGACCGTGAAGTCCAGCCCGTCCACGGCGGTCTTCTCGCCGTACCGCTTCGTCAGCTGGTGCGCCTCGATCATCGCTCGCCCTTACGTCCAGGGGCCGGTCCGTCCCGGCCGCCCACGGCTCCACGCTAAGGGCGGGCGGCGACCGATCCGTGGCACCGCGGGCTGATCATCGGGCCGTCCGTAGTACCGCGGTACCACGCCCTCGCCCTACCCGCGGCAAAAGCGCTTTCGCTGCGGCCGCCCTCTGGTCGAGGATGGCGGGATGGACGAGCGGACAGTGACCCTGCGTCAGATGACCCCGGCCGAGTACCGGTCGGCCACCGAGGAGCGCGAGGCGCAGACGGTGCGCGAACTCTCCGAGCTCATGCCCCGGGAACTGGCCCGGGAGCGCACCCGCCAGGGCACCGCCAGGTTCCTCCCCGACGGCCGGGACACCGCCCACCACCACCTCGTGGTGGCGGAGAACGAGGCGGGCGAGACCGTCGGCACCGCCTGGATCGGCCCCGACCCGCGCGCCGAGGCCGGCACCTCCGGCTCCGCCTGGCTGTACCACATCCACGTCCTGCCACCGTTCCGCCGTCAGGGTTACGGCGCCGCCGTCCTGACCGCCGCGGAGCGGCTCGTCGCCCGGGAGGGCATGACGGCGCTCGCCCTGAACGTGTTCGGGGGCAACGAGGCCGCCATCGGCCTGTACCGCCGCAGCGGCTACGGCGTGTCCTCGATGTACATGAGCAAGGAGGTCCGGGCGTGACGGATCCCCGCGGAGAGCGCGGAGAGCGCGGGGAGTGCGCTGAGTGCGGGGCGCGGGGGTGCGAGGAGCTGTTCCACGGCCTGCTCGCGCTGGACCACTCGCGGGCGGAGCCGTGGGGGCCGCTGCACGGGGTGTCGGTGTCCTGCTTCCTGCTGCAGCACCCCGGCCGGCTACCCGCAGACGGAGGGGCGGCCGCGCGGGGCCTGCTGGGGGCGTACCTCGACGGCGGGCAGCCGGCGGTGGAGCGGCTGATCGGCCGGGCGCGCGCGGCGAACTCGCACCGGGTGAAGGGCGGCGCCATGCCGGGCGGGGCCGCGCCGGACGGGGCCGCGCAGGGCCCTGCGGTCCGGCCGGGGCGGGAGGCGCCGCGGGGCGGCTTCGCCGTCACCATCGAGCAGGTCGCGCAGGGCGGGACCTTCCCGGCCGCGGGATTCCCGGAGCGGGTGCGGGCCTGGGCGGCGGCCACCCTCGACGTGTGGGGGCCGCACCGCGGGTAGCCGGCGCCCGGGACCGGAACGGGACCCTGGTGCCATGTGCATGGGGCGGGCGCGGCAGTGTCGTGGAGGGGTGGCCGGGTGGGCCGTCAGTCCTCGGGGATCCGCAGCTCGCACCAGACGGCTTTGCCCGGCCCCACCGGGCGCCAGCCCCAGCGCAGGGCGAGGCGGGCCAGCAGGAACAGTCCGAGGCCGCCGCTCTCGCTCGGGCCGTGCGGCACCCTCGGCAGGGGCGGGCGGCGGCTGGCGTCGCTGACCTCGATCCGCAGCAGTCCCGGGCGGCGCACCAGGAGCAGCGAGCCCGGGGAGCCGGTGTGCCGGATGGCGTTGCCGACCATCTCGGACACCAGTAGGACGGCGTCGGCGACCACGCAGGGGTCGCCGACGTCGGCCAGGAACCCGGCGGTGCAGGAACGCGCCTCGGCGACCGCACCCGGCCGGGCGGACAGCGCCAGTCGGCGGGCCCACGGCCACGGGGAGGAGCGGGAGCGTGCGGGCACTCGGGCTCCGCCCATCCGACCGCACCTCCCTCCTCCGTGGTGTCCCGCCGGCTTTCCGCGGGCTCGGTACCCCGGATCAGTGGCCGAACAGGTGCCGGCCGCGCCGCCGCTGCGGCTCCGGGGTGATGCCGCCGGCCTGGCCGCCCTGATCGGCGGCTCGCTCGTCACGTGTCACGGGTGCCGCATCGCCCGGGCGGTCGAGGGTCTCCGGCGGCGCGACGGGCTCCACCCGGCGGGCCGCCCGGCCGCGGTACCCGGCGGCCGCCACCGGACGCCGGGTGGCCCGGCGGGCCAGGCCCATCAGGGCCAGGCCCAGGCAGAAGAGCAGGGCGAGGGCGACGCCGGAGAGGAAGATCGCGAGGCTGTTCAGTTTCACGAACTCGGTGCCGAGAACGGTCGCCTGGTACTCCGGCCCTCCGGCGAGGTTGTCGGCGATCAGCAGCCCGATGAAGGCGCCGGAGGCCGCCATCAGCAGAAGTCCTAGCAGCAGCATGGGGGATTCCCCTTCCGTCCCGGTGTCGGCCACCCCCGTTCCGAGGCGGCGCCTACCCGTCGGGCTCCGGCCGTAACGTTCCGGGAGCCCCGGCCCGGGGGCGGTTCCGCCCGCCCTACTCGACCCGGACGGCGATCAGACAGGTGTCGTCCTCGGTGTCGGCGGGGCTGAGGTCGAGCAGCCGGTCCAGGTAGAGCTCCAGGTCCGGGCCCGGCGCCCCGGCCGTGCGGATCAGCTGGTCGACGGAGTCCTCCACCGGACGGTCCCGCCGCTCGACCAGGCCGTCGGTGTAGAGCAGCAGGACGTCGCCGGTGGACAGCTGCGCGCGGTACTCCTCGTACCGAACCTCCTCCAGGGCCCCGAGCAGCACGCCGTGCGGCAGCGGCAGCACGTGCGCGCCGTCGCTGCCCAGCCGGATGGGCGGCAGGTGGCCGGCCCGCGCCCAGCGCAGTTCACCGCCGGCCGGGTCGAGCAGCACGCACACGGCGGTGGCGGTGACCTGCCCGGGTTCCCGCAGCGCCACGGTGTTGGCCCACTCCAGCAGCCGGGCCGGGCCCGCTCCGGTGACCGCCAGGCCGCGCAGCGCGTGGCGCAGCGCGACCATTCCGGTGGCGGCGCCGACGCCGTGCCCCGCGACGTCGCCGACGGCGAGCAGGACGCGCTTGTCGGGCAGCGGCAGCACGTCGTACCAGTCGCCGCCGACCCGGTCGCGCTTGGCGGCGGGGCGGTAGCGCACGGCCGCCCGCAGGCCGGTCACGTCGCGCGGTGGCTCGGCGGGCAGGATGGCCTGCTGGAGCCGCAGGGCGAGCTGGGCGCGTTCGGCGGACTCCTGCTCGCTGTCGGCCAGCCGCGCACGGGTGGCGCCGAGGGCGACCTCGGTGCGGTGCTGGGCGGAGACGTCGTGGTAGGCGCCGCGCACCGCGACGAGCCGGCCCTCGGCGTCGAGGACGGGTTCGGCGATGACCCGGGTGTAGTGGTAGCCACCGCCCGGGCGGGCCAGCCGGAACACCGCGGAAGAGGCGCGCCGCCGGTGCCGGACGGTGTCGACCAGGCGGCGCACGGCGGCTTCGTCGTCCGGGTGGACGTGCCGGGCGAGGTCGGTCAGCGGGACGGGCGGCGCTCCGGCGGGCAGGCCGAAGAGCTGCCGCAGGCCGTCGCTCCAGCGGATCCGGCGGTGGTCGGCGTCCTCCTCGAACCCGGCGACTCGGGCCAGTCGCTGGGCCTGGCTCAGCAGCGCCGCCTGTTCGTCCTCGCCGGACGACCCGTTCGCCGCCTCCCATCCGACCAGCAGCCGCCCGCCGAGCGGGGCGACCGCGAGCCGTACGGTGGCGGGCACCGACGGGCCGTCCTGGAGCACCAGCTGGAGCAGTTCGCCGGTCAGCGGGACGCCGGTCCGGTGCACCCTGAGCAGGCGTTCGAAGAGTCCGCTCGCGCCGGCGGCGGGGTAGGCCTCCAGAAAGGACACGCCCTCCAGCGCGTCGCGGGGGCGGCCCAGCGGGTCGCGGAACTGCGCGTTGACCCGCCGGATGGCGAAGTCGACGAGCTGATCGTCCCTGAGCTGGGGCTCCAGCAGCAGCGCGGGGGCGAGCAGGCCCTCCAGAAGGACGTCCGCGTCCTCGGGCGTCGGCGGTTGGCCGACCGGGCCGAGCAGGGTCGTGCAGAGCTCGGCGAGGGCCCACAGCTGCCGGCACTGGGACGGTGTGAGGGACGGGCCGGGCACGGGCCAGAGCACCTCCAGCGCGCCCCGGCGTCGGCCCGCCTCCACCAGCGGCAGGACGGCCCGGGCGGACCCGGGTCCGATGGACGGACCGGCGGCCGCCGGATCGCCGGGCCACAGCTCCGCCGCACCGCCGACCACCTGCTGGGCCGGGGTGGCGACACCGGGCGGGACCCGGCTCCAGGCCTCGGCCTCGGCCTCGGCGAGTCCGCTGTGCGCGGCGAGGCAGAGCCCACCGCCCGGCAGGCGCTGCCAGACGGCCAGGGCGCGGGCGCCGAGCGAGGTCGCCAGCTGTTCCAGGACGGCCCCGGCGGCCCGCTGCAGGTCGGGCTCGGCGGCGAGGGCGGGGGCGACGGGCGGCGCGAGGGTCGCGAGCCGGGCAGCGGGCCCCGCGGCGGGTTCTCCCGGTGCTCCTCCGGACGGCCCCTCCGCCACCTCGGACCCCTGCCGCCCGTCGGTCTCGCCCGCCGAGGCGTCCTCCCCCTCCGCCGCCGGCTGCCCTTCCGCCGCCGGCTCCCCAGCCGCTCCGGCTGCGGCCGTCGGCAGCCCCACGATGTCCGCGGCCAGCGCCACGACCGTGACACCCGACTCGCGGGCCAGCCGGACCAGGCGGGCGGCCGCCTCCGCGGGCAGGACCCCGAGGCGCTCGGACAGGATGCCGGTGGCCAGGTCGACGACGCTGCGGGTCCGGGCCTCGGCCCGCAGCCGGGCGGCCGCGTCCTGCAGTCGGCGGACGGTCCCGGCGAGGGCCCGGGCCGTGCTGTCGTCTCGCTCGGGCCGGGCGGTCATGGCGCGTCCAGCCAGCGGTGCATCCGGTCGATCAGCCGGGTGGTGTCGACGGGCTTGGTGACGTGGTCGTCGGCGCCCGCGTCGAGGCTCTTGTCCTTGTCGCCGGGCATGGCCTTCGCGCTGACGGCGATGACCGGCAGCCGGGCGAAGCGCTCGTCGGCGCGGATGGCGGCGATCGCGGCGTAGCCGTCGAGGCCGGGCATCATGACGTCCATCAGCACGAGGTCGGTCTCGGGGTGGTCGCGCAGCAGGTCGAGCCCGGTCCGGCCGTCGGTGGCGTGCAGGACGGTCAGTCCGCTCTCCTCCAGGACGGAGGCCAGGGCGAAGACGTTGCGCACGTCGTCGTCGACGATCAGGACGGTCCGCCCGGCGAGCCGCTCGTCGGCGGCCGCGGCGGGGTCCGGGCCGGGGTCGGCCGGGTGGCGGCCGCCGAGCCGCTGGATCAGGCGTTCGCGCAGGTCGTCCAGGCCGTGGATGAGTTCCACTCCGCCCACCGCGGCCGGGGCGGTCGCTCCGTCGCCCTGGTAGCCGAGGACGGCGGCGCCGTCGCCGAGCGCGTCGAGCAGGGCGGGCGCGAGTTGGCCGGAGTGGGCGAGGTCGAGCACCACGAAGCGGTGCGACCCGGTGGCGAGGGCCGCCCGCAGGCCCGGTTCGTCCTGCGCGCTGTCGATCCGCACCGCCGGGTCGGCGGCGCCCAGGGACTCGACGGCGGCGCGGGTGAGCAGGGTGAGCAGGCCGGGCGGCTCCGGTTCGACCACCAGCACCCCGGGCTCGGTCTCCGCCCCGGTGTCGCGCCGCTCGGACGAGGCGACGGGCAGGTAGAAGGTGAAGCGGCTGCCCTGCCCCGCGATGGAGGTGACGGTGAGGGTGCCGCCGAGCAGCCGGGCGAGTTCCCGGCTGATCGACAGGCCGAGACCGGTGCCCCCGTAGCGGCGGCTGGTGGTGCCGTCGGCCTGCTGGAAGGCGCCGAAGATGGTGTCCAGCTGGTCCGATTCGATGCCGATGCCGGTGTCCTCCACGTGGAAGGCCACCGCCGCCCCCACCCGGCCGAGTTCGAGCGGCAGATCCGGGCCCTCGACGCACTGGATCCGCAGTTCCACCCGGCCGTTGTCGGTGAACTTGATCGCGTTGGAGAGGAGGTTGCGCAGGACCTGGCGCAACCGTGCCTGGTCGGTGACGAGTTCGTCCGGGACGGACCGGTCGACGGCGACGGCGAAGCCGAGGCCCTTCTGGTCGGCGAGGGGCTGGAAGCTGGACTCGACGTACTCCAGCAGCTCGCGCACCGTGAAGGGTTCCGGGGTCAGCTCCATCTTGCCGGCCTCGACCTTGGAGAGGTCGAGGATGTCGTTGATGAGCTGGAGCAGGTCGGCGCCGGCGGAGTGGATGACGCCGGCGTACTCGACCTGCTTGGCGGTGAGGTTGCCGGTGGCGTTCTGGGCGAGCAGCTGGGCGAGGATCAGCAGGCTGTTCAGCGGGGTGCGCAGCTCGTGGCTCATATTGGCCAGGAACTCGGACTTGTACATCGAGGTGAGGCTCAACTGCCGGGCGCGCTCCTCCAGTTCCTGGCGGGCCTGCTCGATCTCCAGGTTCTTCGCCTCGATGTCGCGGTTGCGGTCGGCGAGCAGCGCGGCCTGCTCCTCCAGCTCGGCGTTGGACCGCCGGAGTTCCTCCTGTCCTGACTGCAACTCCTCGGATCTGGCCTGCAGTTCGGCGGTGAGCCGCTGGGACTCGCCGAGCAGTTCGTCGGTGCGCGCGTTGGCCAGCAGGGTGCCGATGTTGACGCCGCAGGCCTCGGCGAACTGGGCCAGGAAGTCGCGGTGCACCTCGGTGAAGGGGCGTACGGAGGCGAACTCCAGGACGCCGAGCAACCATTCCTCCAGCGCGATGGGCAGCAGGACGAGCGAGCGGGCGTCGCTGGCCCCGGCGCCGGAGGCGATGACGGCGTAGCCGGGCGGGAGTTCGTCGACCGCGATGATCCGCCGGCTGCGCGCCGCCTGGCCGACCAGGGACTCCCCCAGCTTGAGGCGCTGGTCGGGGAGTTCCTCCGCCGCCCGGCCGTAGGCGCTGATCCGGACCAGTTCGGTGCCGCCGTCGGTCTCCTCGGCCAGGAAGAAGGCGCCGTACTGGGCGCCGACCAGCGGTGTCAGCTCGTCGGTGATCATGTCGGCGACGGCCTGGATGTCCCGGCGGCCCTGGATGGCGGCGGAGAAGCGGGCGAGGTTGGTCTTCAGCCAGTCCTGTTCCTGGTTGGCCAGGACGGTCTCGCGCAGCGACTCGACCATGGCGTTGATGTTGTCCTTGAGGTCGGCGACCTCGCCGGAGGCGTCCACGCTGATCGAGCGGGTGAGGTCGCCGGCCGCGACGGCGCTGGTGACCTCGGCGATCGCCCGGACCTGCCGGGTCAGGTTGCCGGCCAGCTCGTTGACGTTCTCGGTCAGCCGCTTCCAGGTGCCGGACACCCCTTCGACCTCGGCCTGGCCGCCGAGCCGGCCCTCGGTGCCGACCTCGCGGGCCACCCTGGTCACCTCGGCGGCGAAGGAACTCAGCTGCTCGACCATGGTGTTGACGGTGGTCTTCAGCTCCAGGATCTCCCCGCGCGCGTCGACGTCGATCTTGCGGGTGAGGTCGCCCTCCGCGACGGCGGTGGTCACCTGGGCGATGTTGCGGACTTGGCTGGTCAGGTTGTGCGCCATGAAGTTGACGCTGTCGGTGAGGTCCTTCCACGTCCCGGCGACGTTCGGCACCCGGGCCTGGCCGCCCAGGATGCCCTCGGTGCCGACCTCGCGGGCGACCCTGGTCACCTCGTCGGCGAACACCGAGAGGGTGTCCACCATGGTGTTGATCGCGGCCGCGAGCGCCGCGACCTCGCCCTTGGCCTCCACGGTGATCTTCTTGGAGAGGTCGCCGCGCGCGACGGCCGTCGCCACCTCGGACATCGAACGGACCTGGCCGGTGAGGTTGGAGGCCATCACGTTGACGTTGTCGGTGAGGTCCTTCCAGGTGCCGGAGACGCCCCGTACGGTCGCCTGCCCGCCCAGGTTCCCGGCCGTACCGACCTCCCCGGCCACCCGGGTGACCTCGTCGGCGAAGGCCGACAGCTGGTCGACCATCGTGTTGAGGGTCTCCTTGAGGTCCAGGATCTCGCCGCGCGCGTCCACCCGGATCTTCTGGGTAAGGTCGCCTTCGGCCACCGCGGTGGCCACCCGCGCGATCCCCCGGACCTGGCCGGTCAGGTTGCCCGCCATCGCGTTGACCGACTCGGTGAGGTCCAGCCACGTCCCGGTCGCGTCCGGCACCTGGGCCTGCCCACCGAGCCGGCCCTCCGTACCGACCTCGCGGGCGACCCTGGTGACCTCCGAGGTCACCCGGGACAGCTGCTCGGACATCCCGTTGAACACCGTGGCGATCTCCCCCAGCTCCCCGGGCCGGTCCGGGTCCAGCCGGGTGCGGAAGTCGCCGTCGCGGACGGCCGTCAGCCCGACGAGCAGCTGCCGCAGCGGCTGTTCGGCAAGCCCGTTCTCAGGGTGCTCGTCCATCCGTCCACCGTCCGGATCGCACGGCCGGGCGCCGCTGGGCGTCCAGGCGCGGGGCGGCGGGCCACCGCCCTGCTCCCACTGTGCCACCGGATGCCCCGGGGCGGCAGCCCCGGCCATCCCGGCTGCCCGTTCAGGCGGGGCCGGCGCGTCCACGGACGGTGCGCAGCTCGGCCGCGGTCCGCAGCGGGTCGTCCGTCTCCACGGCGAGCCCGGCGAACGGCGCGGGCGGGCGCAGTCCCACGCACAGCACGGCCCGGTGCCCGCGCAGGGCGACGAAGTCCCGCCCGTCCTTGTGCCGCCACACGCCGAGGCAGAGCGCGCCGGGGACGGCCAGTCCGCCGATCCGGACGCCGCGCAGCGCCCGCCAGCGGTCCGGCTGGACGTCGACCTCCGTGACGGTGTCCAGCGGCACCCGCACCTCCCTGCGGCGGGCCACGATCCGCTCCCACCAGGCCAGCCGGACGACCAGGTCGTCACCGTCGATCAGCAGCCCGGCCATGGTCCGGTCCTTCCTACGCTTCCCCGGCCGCGCGACGCCTCCCTGCCGTCGGCGCGGTCAGCCGGGAACGGTGTCCCGCACCCTGAAGGCATCGGTGGCACCGGTGAGTTCGAGCATCCGCAGGACCAGCGGGCGGGGGCGGGCCAGCTCGATCCGGCTGCCGTCGTCGACGGCGCGGGCCTGGGCGCGCAGCAGGGCGTTGAGGCCGGTCGAGTCGCAGAACTCCAGCCCGGCACAGTCGATCACGATGACGGTCGCGGGCTCGGCCAGGGCCGGCCGGAGCACCTCGTTCAGCTCGGCGACCGAGTCCAGGTCGAGTTCGCCGTACAGGGCGATCACGGTGCCCTCGGCCCACGGCGAGGCCTGCGCGGTGAACACCCCGGGTGCACTGGCGCGGCCGGACACCACGCCCGGTCCCTTCGACTGGCGACTCGCCACCGTGCTCCTCCTCCATGCCCTTCCCGCGACGGCCCCCGCACCGCGACTGTCCACTGCGGGGGCCGGGAAACGCTGAGTGGCCGGGCGGTTCAGTCGCACTCCTCCGACTCCTCGGCCCACCCCGGGGCGTCGCGGTCCGCGAGCCGCTCGCGCAGCCGGGCCGGTGTGGCGCTCAGTACTCGGGAGACGTGCATCCGGGATTCGCCGATCCGCGCGGGGATCTCGGACGTGGTGCAGCCGTCACTCCCCGGCGGGCTCACGGTGCGCCGCCTATTCCGCCTCGGGTGAGGCGGCGGGCGGGGAGGCGGGAGGGGAGGCATCGGTGGCGGCCTCCGGCGCCGGGGGGCCGGGTTCCGCGTCGCGGTCGAGCCGGACCCGCAGCAGGGTGTCGGTACCGGTGATCTCGAACAGCCTGGCCACGATCGGCCGGGGCCGCGAGACTTCGAGGGTCCGACCGGCCGCATCCGCGTCGAGGCGGGCGCGCAGCAGGATGTTCAGGCCGGTGGAGTCGCAGAACCGCAGCTCCGCGAGGTCCACCACGATCCGCCGGACGCCGTCGTGCAGCGGTTGCGCGAGCGCGGCGCGCAGCACGTGCGCCGAGTCGTGGTCCAGTTCCCCGGCGACCGTGACGACCCGCACCGAGACCCGGTCGTCCACCACGACGCGCAGACTCCCGCTCTGCTTCTCGCCCTCGCTGGGGACCTCGGTTGGCCTTGGCATCGTGCGCTCCCGGTCCGCTAGGAACGGCGGGGTGCCGTCCCGACCATCATGCCGCGCGGCGCGCCGAACCGCTCGGACGGCCCTCTGGGAGGTTCGGCCGCGGCAGGCGGGAGGTCTGATCCGGAGGCTCCGAGGTGTACGAGCCCCTGAGCCGGAGAGACGCTGGGGGCAGGACTTCCACCAGGGAGGCTTCCATGGACAGCAGGCCCACGATCGCGGGCCGTTCGGTCCGCCCCGTGCGCATCGCCCACCCCCGGGGGGACTGCACCGGCACACTGGTGGGCTTCGCCCCGGCCCTCGCCTCCGCCGGACCGGTCCGCACGGTCGGCGCCGGGTACCTCGGCTGGAAGCCGGTGCAGAACCACCACATCGGTGTCCGGCTCACCCACTACCAGGAGAACGACGAGCCCGGGGTGCGGAACATCCGCCCGCTGCGCATCCACCACGACAAGGCCACCTAGCCCGCCCGGTGCGGGCGGGACACGGCCCGGAGCAGGACCGAGGCGAAGGAGGCGAGCCCCATGAGCGACCAGGACCCGGCCCGCGGCCACGACGAGCCCGTGCCCAGGGACCCGGTGCCGAAGGACCCGCCGGTCCCGGTCGGGATGCCCGGATCCGGGGCGGCCGACGACGGGCCGCCGCTCGCGCCCGAGGAGGGGCAGCGCGGTCAGGACGGCGGACGGGAGTCCGAACCGACGGGACCGGCCCACGAGCCGGAGCCGCACGAGACGCCGGACTGAGCCGACCGTGGCCCGCCCAGGAAAGCACATGAACAGGCCGCTCCGGGACCCGTGGCCGCACCGGCCCACCCGGCCGGTGCGTCCGGTGCTGCCCGTCCGGCGCGGTGCACGCCCCGGAGCCGACCGGTGGACGTGAACGGCCCCGGACGGCCGCCCCGGCGCCCCCGGCCGCTCGGCAGCCGTCCGCCCCGGGTGGCGTTGCGCCGGCCCCGTCCGGCAGCACCCCCGGAACCCCCGGAACACGTCCCGGCCGGGCTGCGCACCGCCGCCGGCTACGCCTGGCGGCTGGGGCTGCTCGGTGTGGCCGTGTACCTGGCCGTCGACGTCCTCGGCGAACTCCAGGTGCCGGTGATCGCGGTGTTCCTGGCGCTGGTGATCACCTCGGTGCTGCGCCCGCTGGTCGACCTGCTCGACCGGGCGATGCCCCGCTCGCTCGCCGTGCTGCTGGCCTTCGTGTGCGCGGTCGCGCTCGTCGGAGGGGTCCTGGCGCTGGTCGGGACGAACGTCGCCGACGAGTGGAACGGGATCGGCAACGAGCTGCGCGGGGGCCTCGGCCGGATCGACCAGTGGCTCACCCACGCCCCCTTCCACCTGCGGGCCGGCACGGTCACGGCCCTGCGGGCCAAAATCGGGGCCTTTCTCTCGGCGCACCGCTCGGCCCTGCTGACCACCGCGCTCAGCGGGGCCAGCACGGCGGTGGAAATGGCGACCGGGCTGGCCCTGGCGGTGTTCTGCTCGGTGTTCTTCCTGCACTCCGGCGACCGGATGTGGGCCTGGGCGCAGCACCAGCTCCCGGGCCGGGCCCGCCCGGTCTGGGGCCGGGCCGGGCGGGCGGCCTGGCACACCTTCGCCGGCTACACCCGCGGGGTGCTGATCGTGGCGGCGACCAACGCGGTGCTGGTCGGGGTCGCCCTGGCCGTCCTGCGGGTGCCGCTGGTGCTGCCGCTGATGGTGCTGGAGTTCGTCGCGGCGCTGGTGCCGCTGATCGGCTCCCCGATCGCCCTGGCGGTCGCCGCGCTGGTGGCGCTGGCCGCGCGGGGGCCGGTGGTCGCACTGCTGGTGCTCGCGCTGATCGTGATCATCGGCCAGATCGAGGGGCACCTGCTGCACCCGCTGGTGCTGGGCTGGTCGGTGCGCATCCACCCGGTGGCGGTGGCCCTGTCGGTGATCGGCGGCGCCGTGCTGGCCGGGGTGCTGGGCGCGGTGGTCGCCGTACCGGTGGTGTCGGTGGCCTGGGCGGTGATCAGCGAGCTGCGGGACCACGGCCCGCCGGAGGAACGGGGCGGTCCGCGCTCACGGGGCGATGCCCCGGTGGTGGGCGATCACCCGCGCCGTACCCAGCGTGATCGACGACGCCCAGACCAGGGAGGAACCCGTGAACACGGCGGGTGAGTGCGCGGTGACGCTGACCAGCAGCAGGGTCGCGCAGAGCCCCCCGAGCACGGAGAACACGAGGACGGGCACCCGGGCGGCCTTCCGCAGCATCCAGCCCGCCAGCCAGCGGGGGCCGTGCCGCATGCTGCGCAGGGCACGGTCCAGGCGGCGGTCCACCCGCAGGTGGTTCTCGATCTCCGTGAGGATCCGCAGTTCGCGCCCGGAGAGCCCCGGCCCGTCCATCCGCGCCACCTCCCATCGGGCGGTTGCCCGGCCGGGCGCTGCCCGTAACCTCCGGGGCGAGCGGAAGCCGGTGGGGTGGGAACGGGCGGTCGGGGTAGCCGCTCCGGGTCGGAACCGCACCCGTCGGGAGGACGCGATGGCCGCCCACGACGCCCTGGACCGCTACCACCGCCGTCGGGACTTCACCCGGACGGCGGAACCGCGCGGCGCGGAGCCCGGCGAGCCGGGCGACCGGCCGCGCTTCGTGGTGCAGATCCACGACGCGCGCACCCTGCACTTCGACTTCCGGCTGGAGGCCGACGGCGTGCTGAAGTCCTGGGCCGTCCCGAAGGGCCCGTCCACCGACCCGCACGACAAACGCCTGGCCACCCCCACCGAGGACCACCCGCTGGAGTACCGCACCTTCGAGGGCGTCATCCCTGAGGGCGAGTACGGCGCGGGCGCGGTGATCGTCTGGGACGAGGGCACCTTCCGCAATCTCACCACCGACCGGGACGGCCGCCCGGTGCCCTTCGCCGAGGCGCTCGACCGCGGCCACGCCTCCTTCCGCCTCGAAGGGCACAAGCTGCACGGCGGCTACGCGCTCACCCGGATCCGCACCGACCGCGACCCGGCCCGGCGCGGCGGCGGCAACCGGGAGGCCTGGCTGCTGGTCAAGCGCGCCGACGCCCGCGCGTCCACCCAGGGCACGCCCGACCCGTACCGCGCCCGCTCCGCCCGCAGCGGCCACACCCTGCGCCAGGTCGCGGCCGGGGCGACGCCCTGACGGCTCGGGCCGTCGGACCGGGCGGCAGGTGGACGGTCATTGGTGACCAGCTCGTGCGCTCAACCTCCCCGATGGCCGGCCCGTCCCGGTGAACGGCGCACGGACAGCACGAGCCGGAGGCCCGGGGATGCCCCCGGGCCTCCGGTCACCGCAGGTGGGTCAGCGGCGGAACAGCGCCTGGCTGACCTCGTCGGGGCCGTCGAAGCTGTCCGTGTCGAGGTGGGAGATCTGGTCCACGAGACTCTCGTCCGCCCCGTTCGAGCGCGCCGTCTCGGCGAGCTCCTCACGGTCGGCCGGGTAGCTGGCGCCCTTCAGGGCCTTCTGGACATCGGTGGGCTTGATCCGGCTCATCAGCCGTCTCCTTCGGTGGTCTGTGCCGTCGCTGAGCCTCGGCGGAGCGCCGGGGCCGAAAGGCGACGGGAGAACTTCATTACCAGGGCCTGTCCGGCCCTAAGGGAAACCGTGCACCCGGCTCCGCCGGTTCGCACCCGTGCGTGACGATTGATGAGCCGTACGTGTCCAAAGCGGTCGCTGCGCCGACCCGGCGGCGGGGAGACACTGGTCGAGGGGGTGGGAGGTGATGAGGATGTCCGGCTACCGCGCTCTGGTGGGTGAGCTGGCCGACCTCGTCCGGCTGGCGCACTCCGCCCTGGGCGGCGCCACCGCCGTACTGACCGACCCCGCCGCCGGCCACGACGCGATCGCGGCGGCCGAGAAGGACCTGGCCGAGCTGCGCGCCCGGATCGAGGAGGACTCCGCCACGGCGCTCGACGGGCGCCCCGGGGTCGTCGTCGGTGTCCACGTCGGGTGCGAGGTGGAGGCGCTCGGGCAGCTGGTGCAGCGACTTCTGGAGGCGGCCTGGGCGCGGCAGGAGCGGAAGCCGTACGGAGACCGGCTGCTGGCCCCGCTGCGCGGGCTCGCCGGAGCCGCGCTGGACCTGGTCGCACAGGCGGCCGACGCCCTGGAGTCCGGCGCGCCCGAGGGCGTCACCCACGTGCTCACCGAACTGCCTGACACCGGCCGGCGTCAGCGGCTGCTCTACGAGCTGCTGCTGCGCGACGGCGCCACCGACCCGGTGGACGCCGCCGACCTGGTACTGCTCGCCTGCTGCTACCAGCAGTGCGCCGACCACGCCGGGGCGATCGCCCGCCACGCCGCCCTGTTCGCACACGCCGGGGCCTGAGGAGGGACCCGGTCATGAGGCGCAAGGGCTGGCAGTTCTGGGTGGACCGCGGCGGCACCTTCACCGACGTGGTGGCGCTGGCCCCGGACGGACGGCTGCTGACCCACAAGCTGCTCTCGCACGACCCGGCCCACCACCGCGACCCCGCCGTGGCCGGGATCCGCGCCCTGCTGCCGCCCGACGCCGACCTCGGGCGGGACGTCGACTCGGTCCGGATGGGGACGACGGTGGCCACCAACGCCCTGCTGGAGCGCACCGGCGAGCCGACCGCCCTGTGCATCACCCGCGGTTTCGCGGACGCGCTGCGGATCGGCTACCAGAACCGGCCGCGGATCTTCTCCCGCCGGATCACCCTGCCCGAGCCGCTGTACGCCCGGGTGGTCGAGGTGGACGAGCGGATCACCGCCGACGGCGAGGTGCTGCGCCCGCCCGACCTCGACCGGCTCGCCGAGGAGCTGCGCGGCTGCCTGGCGGACGGCATCCGCTCCCTCGCCGTGGTCTGCCTGCACAGCTACCTCCACCCCGCGCACGAACGCGAGATCGGGCAGCTGGCCGAGCGGCTCGGCTTCGAGCAGGTGTCCCTGTCCAGCGAGGCCAGCCCGCTGATGAAGCTGGTGCCGCGCGGGGACACCGCCGTGGTCGACGCCTACCTCGCCCCCGGGCTGCGCCGCTACGTCCACCGGGTGGCGGACGAACTCGCGGGCGTGCGGCTGATGTTCATGCAGTCCAACGGCGGGCTGGCCGAGGCCGGGCACTTCCGCGGCAAGGACGCGATCCTGTCCGGCCCGGCGGGCGGCATCGTCGGCATGGTGCGGATGTCCCAACTGGCCGGGTACGACCGGGCGATCGGCTTCGACATGGGCGGCACCTCCACCGACGTGTCCCACTTCGCGGGCGAGTACGAGCGGGTGGTCACCACCCAGGTCGCCGGGGTGCGACTGCGGGCACCGATGCTGGCCATCCACACCGTCGCGGCGGGCGGCGGCTCGGTGCTGCGCTTCGACGGCGAGCGCCTGCGGGTCGGACCGGACTCGGCCGGCGCGGACCCCGGTCCGGCCTGCTACCGCGCGGGCGGGCCGCTGACCGTGACCGACGCCAACCTGCTACTGGGCCGGATCCAGGCCGAGCACTTCCCGCACGTCTTCGGCCCGGACGGCGACCAGCCGCTCGACCGCGAACTGACCGAGCGTCAGTTCAACGACCTGGCCGGGGAGATCGGCGACCGCTCGGCCGAGGAGGTGGCCGAGGGCTTCCTGCGGATCGCGGTCGGCGACATCGCCAACGCGATCAAGCGCATCTCCGTCCAGCAGGGCCACGACGTCACCCGCTACGCCCTGACCACCTTCGGCGGCGCGGGCGGCCAGGTCGCCTGCCCGGTGGCCGAGGCGCTGGGCATCCGTACCGTGCTGGTCCCGCCGATGGCCGGTGTGCTGTCCGCCCTCGGCATCGGCCTGGCCGACACCACCGTGCTGCGCGAGCACGCCGTCGAACGGCCGCTGGCGGAGGGCGAGATGGCCGCCGTACGGGAGCGGGCAGACGAGCTGGCGGCGGATGCCGCCGGCCGGCTGCTCGACCAGGGCGTCCCGGAGGAGCGGATCCGGCTGACCCGCCGGGCCCGGCTGCACTACCGGGGCACCGACACCACGATCGGCGTCCCGCTCGGCGAACCGGCGGACATGCGGGCCGAGTTCGAGCAGCGGCACCGGGCCACCTACTCCTTCCTGATGGACCGCCCGCTGGTCGTCGAGGCCCTCGCCGTCGAGGGCACCGGCCTCACCGAACAACCGGAGCTCGGCGTCGCCCTCTCCCCCGACCCCGGGACCGAGCCCGAGCCCGAGCCGCTCACCGTCGAACTCCGCACCGGCGGTGCGTGGCGCCGGGTCCCGTTGCTGAAGCGGGAGTCCATGCGCGCCGGGCGCACCGTGGCCGGCCCGGCCGTGATCGCCGAGGCCAACGCCACCACCGTGGTGGACGACGGCTGGCGGGCGACCGTGACGCCGGCCGGGCACCTGCTGGTCGAGCACGTCGGGGCCCGTACGGAGGAGGCCGTCACCACCGCCGCCGACCCCGTTCTGCTGGAGGTGTTCAACAGCCTCTTCACGGCGATCGCCCAGCAGATGGGCGCCCGGCTGGAGTCCACCGCCCAGTCGGTCAACATCAAGGAGCGGCTGGACTTCTCCTGCGCGCTCTTCGACCCGGACGGCAACCTCGTCGCCAACGCCCCGCACATCCCGGTGCACCTCGGCTCGATGGGCACCACCGTCAAGGAGGTGATCCGCCGCCGCGGCCCCCGGCTGCGCCCGGGCGACACCTATGCGGTCAACGACCCGTACCACGGCGGCACCCACCTGCCCGACGTCACCGTGGTCACCCCGGTCTTCGACGCCGCCGGGAGGGACGTCCTGTTCTTCGTCGCCTCCCGCGGCCACCACGCCGAGATCGGCGGCATCACCCCCGGCTCGATGCCCGCCGCCAGCCGCGAGATCGACGAGGAGGGCGTGCTCTTCGACGACTGGCCCCTGGTGGTGGACGGCCGGCTGCGCGAGGCGGAGACGGTACGGCTGCTCACCGGGGCGCGGTACCCCTCCCGCGACCCGGACACCAACCTCGCCGACCTGCGCGCCCAGATCGCCGCCAACCGCAAGGGCGTCGACGAGGTCAACGCGATGATCGAGCACTTCGGCCTGGACGTCGTCCAGGCCTACATGCGGCACGTCCAGCACAACGCCGAGCAGGCGGTGCGCCGCGCCGTAGACGGCCTGGGCGACGGCTCGTACCGCTACGAGACCGACTCCGGCGCCGTGATCGCCGTCGAGGTCCGGGTGGACCGCGCGGACCGCAGCGCCACCATCGACTTCACCGGCACCTCGCCCCAGCTCGCGAGCAACCTCAACGCCCCCTCCGCCGTGGTCACCGCCGCCGTCCTGTACGTCTCCCGCACCCTCGTCGACGACGACATCCCGCTCAACGACGGCTGCCTGCGCCCGCTGCGGATCGTCGTCCCCCCGGGCTCGATGCTCTCCCCGGCCCACCCCGCCGCCGTCGCCGCGGGCAACGTCGAGACCTCCCAGGCCATCACCGGCGCACTGTACGCCGCGCTCGGCGTCCAGGCCGAGGGCTCCGGCACGATGAACAACCTCAGCTTCGGCAACGAACACCACCAGTACTACGAGACGATCGCCTCCGGCTCGGGCGCCGGGCCCGGGTTCCACGGCGCCGACGTCGTCCAGACCCACATGACCAACTCGCGCCTCACCGACCCCGAGGTCCTGGAGTTGCGCCTGCCCGTCCTGGTCGAGGAGTTCGCCGTCCGGCCCGGCAGCGGCGGCGAGGGCCGCTGGCACGGCGGCGACGGCGCGCTGCGCCGGCTGCGCTTCCGCGAGGCGATGACGGTCAGTCTGCTCACCGGCCACCGCCGCGTCCCCCCGTACGGCCTGGCCGGCGGCTCCCCCGGCGGCCTCGGCGAGAACCGGATCCTGCGTGCCGACGGCAGCGTCGAGGAGCTGCCCGGCTGCGGCATCGCCGACGTCGGGGCGGGGGACACGCTGGAGATCCGCACCCCCGGCGGAGGAGGCTACGGCACCTGACCACCACCCACCAGTTGTGACGTTATACGTTTAACTCCACGACCTGCACCGCCCCGAGGAGACCCCGTCATGGCCGACCACTCCCCCGACTACCTGCTCGCCGCCATAGAGCTCGGCGCCTCCGCCCGCGCCCACGGCAACCACCCCTTCGGCGCGCTGCTCACCGACCCTGCCGGAACCGTCCTGCTCACGGCGGAGAACACCGTCCTGACGGACCACGACGTCACCGCCCACGCGGAGATCAACCTGGTCCGCCAGGCCTCGCGCACCCTGGCCCCGCACCAGCTCGCCGAGGCGACCCTCTACTCCAGCACCGAGCCCTGCGCGATGTGCGCCGGGGCGATCTACTGGAGCGGCATCCGCCGGGTCGTCTACGCGCTCGCCGCCACCGAGCTGAACGCCATCGCGGGCGTGGACCCGGACGAGCCGGTGCTCGAACTGCCCTGCCGCACGGTGTTCGCGGCCGGCGGCAACACGGTGGAGGTGTCCGGCCCGTTCCTGTTCGAGGAGGCCTCCGCGGTCCACGTTGGCTACTGGGGATAGCCGGGAACGGCCGGGCGGTCTCGTGGCTCACGGGAGCCACGAGACCGCCCGGGCCGCGTGGGTTGCTCCGATAGGGTGCTCCGTCGCTCGCTCGGAGGGAGGATCGCGACGCCCTGCGCGCCCGGACGCGGCGGTTCCCACTAGGTTGCCCGCTATGGACGGAAATCAGGGCATCGACCCACCTCCGGACGGCCTGGCGGACCGGGACGAGCAGGTGGGGACGAGCCCGGCAGGGCCGACGCGCGGCGAGCGCGCCGTGCGGGCCGTCGACGGGCGGCTCCCGCTGGCCGAGGCGGGCAAGGAACTGCTCCGCAAGGCGTTCCCCGACCACTGGTCGTTCCTGCTGGGCGAGCTGGCGCTGTACAGCTTCGTCTTCCTGCTGCTGACCGGGGTCTTCCTCACCTTCTTCTTCACCCCGAGCATGACCGACCTCGACTACCACGGCTCCTATTTGCCGCTGCGCGGGGTGCGGATGTCCGAGGCCTACGCCTCGACCCTGCGGATCAGCTTCGACGTGCGCGGCGGCCTGCTGGTCCGTCAGATCCACCACTGGGCCGCCCTGCTGTTCACCGCCTCGATCTGCGCGCACCTGCTGCGGGTGTTCTTCACCGGCGCCTTCCGCCGCCCCCGCGAGCTCAACTGGGTGATCGGGCTGACCATGTTCGCCCTCGCCCTGCTGGAGGGCTTCTCCGGCTACTCCCTGCCGGACGACACCCTGTCCGGCACCGGGCTCAGGATCGCCGAGGGCGTCCTGCTCTCCGTGCCGGTGGTCGGCACCTACCTCAGTTTCTTCGTCTTCGGCGGCGATTTCCCCGGGCACGCGGTCATCCCGCGGCTGTTCACCGTGCACATCCTCCTGGTGCCGGGGCTGCTGCTGGCGCTGATCGGCGCCCACCTGACCCTGGTGGTGGTGCTCAAGCACACCCAGTGGGCGGAGCCCGGCCGCACCAACCGGAACGTGGTGGGGCACCCGTTCTTCCCCCAGTTCCTGGTCCGCACCACCGGCCTGGCGTTCACCGTCGGCGGCGTCCTGGCGCTGTCCGCGGTGCTCGCGGAGATCAACCCGATCTGGCGGTACAGCGCCTACCGGCCCGACGTCGTCGGGGCGGGCGCCCAGCCCGACTGGTACATCGGGTTCATCGAGGGCGCCCTGCGGCTGATCCCGGCCGTCGAGACGGGGGTGCTCGGGCACACCGTCTCCTGGAACGTCTTCCTGCCCGCGCTGGTGGTGCCCGGGCTGCTGTTCGCGGGACTGTACGCCTACCCCTTCGTGGAGCGCTGGCTGACCCCGGGCAGCGGCGAGCACCACCTGTGCGACCGACCCCGCAACAAGCCCGTCCGCACCGGGCTGGGGGCGGCCGGGGTCGCCTTCTACACGGTGCTGCTGGTCGCCGGCGGCAACGACGTGATCGCGTACTACTTCGGGATCTCGGTCAACTCGCTGACCTGGGGACTGCGGGCGGCGTTCTTCCTGGCGCCGCCGCTCACCTTCGTGGTGACCCGCCGGATCTGCCTGGCCCTTCAGGCCCGCGACCGCCACCGGCTGCTGGAGGGCGACGAGACCGGCCGGATCGACCAGTCGATCGTGGGCGGCTTCGACGGGCACCACCGGCCGGTGCCGGCGGCCGAGCGGTACGCGATGCTGGTCCGGGACGTTCCGGAGCCCGAAGAACCGCTGCCCGGGGCCCCGCGCACCGAGCGGGTCCGGGCGGCGCTCGGCTCCTGGTACCACGGCGACCGGGTCGAGCTGCCCGCCACCGAGCAGGAGTCCCGCGCCGTCACGGCCGTCCTCACCGATCCGGTGCACGCCCCGCGGCCGGCGGCCGAGCGGCCCGCCCCCGTCGGGGGACGCGGGCCGTTGGGCCGGCTGTTCCGGCGGCTCAGGCCCCGTCGTCGCCGCGGTCGTGGTACTGGAAGATGAAGCCGAACACGGCGAAGCCGAGCAGCACCGCCCCGCAGACGATCAGCCACAGGGCGTACACCAGGCCCAGCGAGAAGAGCGCCACGCCCAGCGCCGTGAGCACCGGGTAGCCGCTGCGGGGCGGGAAGAAGCCCTTCGACCCGGAGCTCTCCACGATCTCGGCGTCCTTGCGGTCCTCGGGCCGTCCGCCGCCCTTCCGCTGGTGCTGGACGAACCAGAACAGCGCGACCAGCGCCGACATCAGGAACGCCACCGTCAGGATCGCCTTGCCGGCCGGCTCCCGGGCCCAGAATCCGTACACGAGTCCGGTCACCGCGAAGAACACCGTCATCACGGTGAACAGCCATCCCTCGGCCTTCATCGCCCCTCCTCCTCTCCGGTCCGGCCGGCGTGCGACTGTCCGGAGGTGCTCGACGACTCCTCCGTCGGGACCTCGGGGTGGTGCAGGTCGAAGGCCGGCGACTCGGAGCGGATCCGGGGCAGTACCTGGAAGTTGTGGTGCGGCGGCGGGCAGGAGGTGGCCCATTCGAGTGAGCGGCCCCAGCCCCACGGGTCGTCCTGCTCGACCGGGGTGCCGTGCCGGGTGGTGATCCAGACGTTGTAGAAGAACGGGAGGTTGGAGACCCCGAGCAGGAAGGCGCCGATCGAGGCGACCACGTTGAGCGTGGTGAAGCCGTCCACCGCCAGGTACGTCGCGTAGCGCCGGGGCATGCCCTGGGCGCCCAGCCAGTGCATCACCAGGAAGGTGGTCTGGAACGCGACGAACAGGATCCAGAACTGCACCTTGCCGAGCCGCTCGTCGAGCATCTTCCCGGTGATCTTCGGCCACCAGAAGTAGAAGCCCCCGAAGGTCGCGAACACGACCGTCCCGAACAGGACGTAGTGGAGGTGGGCCACCACGAAGTAGCTGTCGGTGACGTGGAAGTCGATCGGCGGCGCGGCCAGCAGGACTCCGCTCAGGCCGCCGAACAGGAAGGTCACCAGGAACCCGATCGACCACAGCATCGGGGTCTCGAAGGACAGCGAGCCGTTCCACATGGTCCCGATCCAGTTGAAGAACTTCACCCCGGTGGGCACCGCGATGAGGAAGGACATCATCGAGAAGAAGGGCAGCAGCACCTGCCCGGTGGCGAACATGTGGTGGGCCCACACCGACATCGACAGGGAGGTGATGGCGACGGTCGCGCCGATCATCCCGTAGTAACCGAACATCGGCTTGCGGCTGAAGACCGGGATGATCTCGGTGACGATGCCGAAGAACGGCACCGCGACGATGTACACCTCCGGATGGCCGAAGAACCAGAACAGGTGCTGCCACAGCAGCGCCCCGCCGTTGGCCGGATCGTAGACGTGGGCGCCGAACTTGCGGTCCGCCTCCAGCAGCAGCAGGGCGGCGGTGAGCACCGGGAAGGCCAGCAGCACCATGATCGAGGTGAACAGCACGTTCCAGGTGAAGATCGGCATCCGGAACAGCGTCATCCCCGGCGCCCGCAGGCAGGTGATGGTGGTGATGAAGTTGACCGCGCCGAGGATCGTCCCGAGCCCGGCCACCACCAGGCCGAGCGCCCACAGGTCCCCGCCCAGCCCCGGCGAGTGCGCCGGGCCGTTCAGCGGCGCGTACGCGAACCAGCCGAAGGCGGGGGCCCCGCCGGTGGTGAGGAAGCCGCTCAGCACGATCAGGCCGCCCAGCAGGAACGCCCAGTAGGTGAAGGCGTTCAGCCGGGGGAAGGCCACGTCGGGGGCGCCGATCTGCAGCGGCATGATCGCGTTGGCGAAGCCCGCGAAGGTCGGGGTGGCGAACAGCAGCAGCATGATCGTGCCGTGCATGGTGAACATCTGGTTGTACTGCTCGTTCGACAGGAACCCGGTGTGGGGGCCCAGCAGCTGCGTCCGCATCAGCAGCGCCATCGCACCTCCCGCCAGGAAGAACCCGAAGGCCGTCACCAGGTAGAGGTTGCCGATCACCTTGTGGTCGGTGGTGAACAGCCAGCCCAGCAATCTACTGCCCCGCCGCACCCTGACCTGGGTGCGCGGCGGCGCGGCGGTGTCGGACGCACTCATGGAACCTCCGTGACGGAGCCGATGGCACCCCCCGGCGGGACCCTAGCGGCGGCCGGACGGCGCGCCCGGGTGCCACGCGGCAGCGCCGGCCGCAGGCCGCCGTCGGTGTGCGGATCCCCCCGGTCAGGGCACACGCTGGTGTGGGGCGCCCGCCGCCCCCCACCGCACCGCGCGAACCGGAAGGGCCCGTCATGACCGCGAAGATCACCTACCGGCGGATCTACGAGGGCTCCTCGCCGCAGGACGGGCAGCGCGTGCTGGTGGACCGCGTCTGGCCGCGCGGGGTGAAGAAGCAGGACGCCCACCTGGACGAGTGGCTGCGTGACGTCGCCCCGTCCACCGAGCTGCGCGAGTGGTACGGCCACGACCCGGAGCGCTTCGCCGAGTTCCGCCGCCGCTACCTCACCGAGCTGCGCGACGCCGACCACCAGGAGGCCGCCGGACACCTGCGCGAACTCGCCGCCCAGGACAGGCTCACCCTGCTGACCGCCACCAAGGACGTCGACCACAGCCAGGCCGCCGTGCTCGCCGAGTGGCTGGCGAAGAAGAAGCGGTGACCGGCCGACGGCGCCGGACGGGCGGAACGACATGACGGCGATCGTGGTCCTGTTCGAACTGGAACAGGACGAGGCCCTGGGGCCGGACGGCGTGGAGCCGGTGGTGTGCGCGGTGCACGCGGCGGGCGGCGACCCGGACGTGCCCGAGGACCCGCTCCCCCGCACCCTGTGCGGCCTGGACACCGACCCGATGGAGCACTCCCACTACCGCCCGACCCGCCCGGGCGAGCCCTGGTACCCGCCCGCCCTGGCCGACCGGCGCTGCCCCGCCTGCGAGGCGGCCCTGCGGGCGGCGCCGTGATCAGGTGCGGAATCGGGTGCGGGATCGGGTGCGGGGTCAAGTACGGGATCGAGTGCGGAATCAGCCGCGCGTGGTGAAGCGCCCCCGGCCCCGGCGACCGCGGAGGCCGGCGGGAGGTGCAGGGCGGCCGCGGGGCGGTGACGTCAGCGGTGACGTCAGCGACGGCCCGGGCGTACGGCGACGAGCAGCAGCAGGGCGGCCGCCTGGACGGCGACCACGGTCACGACCAGAGCGGGCACGGACACCGCGTAGAGAGCGCCGGTGAGGGACCCGCCGGCCAGGGTGGCGGCGCCGACGACGGCCGCGAACACCCCGTACGCCGTCGCCCGGCGCGGCGCGGGGACGAGGTCGGCGACCACGGCCCGCAGGGTCGACTCCTGCACGCCCAGCGCCGCGCCCCACACCAGCGCACCGGCCACCGCCGCCGTCACCGCCGCGCTGAAGCCCAGCGGGGGCACCGCCGCGGCCAGCACCGGCAGCGCCACCAGGGTGCGCGGGCCGATCCGGTCGTACAGCCAGCCGGTCGCCAGGCTCGCCAGCGCGCCCGCGAGCATCGCCCCGGCGTACAGCACCGGTACGGCGGAGGCGGGGAGCAGGTGGCGCCGCACGAGGTGGAAGGAGAGCACGCCGTAGGTCGTGAAGCCGGTCATGGTGGCTGCGGTGAACGCGGCGTAGGCCCAGAACGCGCGGGGCAGCGGCATCCGTACGGGCGCCACCGGGGTGGGCTCCGGAGCAGGGTGCAGCGCGGACTCGTAGCGGCTCGGGTCGGGCACCCGGGTGCGCAGCCACCACAGCAGACCGAGCATGGCCACGCCCGGGACGGCGAGGACGCCGAGCGCGGGGCCGTAGCCGCCGGTGGCCGCGAGCACGCCCGCGACGGTGAGCGGGCCGACGACGGCGCCGACCTGGTCCAGAGCCTCGTGCACGGCGAAGCCCCGGCCCCGGCCGGTGGCGGCGGTGGCGTGGGAGAGCAGGGTGTCCTTGGCCGGGGAGCGGATCGCCTTGCCGACCCGCTCGGTGATCACCAGCACGCAGGCCGCGCCGAGCGAGCCCACCACGCCGAGCAGCGGGACGGAGGCCACCGTGAGCACGTAACCCCCGATCGCCAGCGCCCAGAACCGCCCGGTGCGGTCGGCCAGCGGCCCCGACAGCAGGCGCGGGACGAGCGCCGCCGCCTCGCCCGCGCCCGTCACCACGCCGACCACCGTCGCGGTGGCGCCCAGCGAGGCCAGCAGCGGTCCGGTGATGGAACGGGCGCCCTCGTAGACGAAGTCCGCGAGCAGGCTGACGGTGCCGAACCACACCACGAACCGCCACGGCCGCATGCCCGCGCCGCCGTCCGCCCGCTCGGCCGCCCGCCCGCCGGCTGGATCCGTGCCCACAACGCCTCCACGATCCGCGGCCCCCGGGGGCCGTCCGCCTCAGCCGAAGCCGTACCCGCGCGGGGCCGTCACGTCGAGGGTGTCCCGCAACATCGCGAGCGCCGCGCCGAGCGGGCTGGACCGGCCGCCGCTGACCGTGATGTCCCCGGCGTCGGGGCAGCCGTAGACGACCGCCTTCTCCGGGCCGGTGAGCGCGTGCAGTGGGTCGCCCGGCACGGTCTCCTCCAGGCGCACCTCGACCACGAACGGGCGGTCCGCGCTCGCGCTCGCCACGGCCCGCAGCCGGTTGCCCCGGACGGCCGCGGCCACCGCCGCCGGGCCGGTCCGCGCGTCCACGGCCTCCGTGCCGACCCGGACGGCGGACGGCTCCCAGCCCCACAGCAGGGCCGCGAGCAGCCGCACCTTGGTGGCCGCGTCGCCGCCCGAGAGGTCGGCCGTGGGGTCGGCCTCGGCGATGCCGCGGCACCGGGCCTCGCCGACCGCCCGGTCGAGGGAGTCGCCGGCCGCCAGGCGGTCGAGCACGAAGGTGGCGGTGCCGTTGGGGCAGGCCCGGAGAGAGCGGCAGCCGAGCCCGCGCACTCCGGTGCGGGCCAGGTCCGCGGCCGGAAGGGCCGCGCCGGTCGCGCCGGAGATCCTGATCAGGCTGCCGCCCGACCGAGCGGCCTCCCCGAGTTCACTCCAGTGGCTCAACAGGTGGCTCTTGGTGGCGGTGACGACGTGGACCCCTCGGCCCAGCGCCAGCACGGCCTCCTCGGCGGCCTGCTGCCGCGCCTTCGGGGAGGACGGGAGCGCCTGCACCAGCACCCGCGCACCGGTCCGGTCGAGGGTCTCCTCCAGCTCGGCCGGCGGGGCCCAGTCCGCCCGCGGCGGGACGGGTCCGCCGTCGGGGAGCAGGACCTGTGCGGTGCCGACGCGTACGGCCGCGAGCCTCGGCCGTACGCCGTGGTCGCGCGCGAGCCCCTCACCCCGGGTCAGCAGTCGCTCGGCGTAGGCACGGCCGACGGGACCGTAGCCCGACAGCACGACGGCCGGATCGCTTCCGGCATGTGGTGAAGACACTTCGGCAGGATACGCGGGGCGGTCAACTCTCCGGAGCCGGACCGGCGTCCGCGCATATGGACCCTGCCGGAGCGGGCCCACGCCGGATCCGTAACGATCCGCACCCCACGAGAAGGCCGAATCCGATGGTCCTCATCATTCTCGTCCTGTTGCTGGCGATCATCCTGGGCGGAGCGGGCTTCGCCGTCCACGCCCTGTGGTGGATCGCCCTCGCCGTACTGGTGCTGTGGCTCCTCGGTTTCGCGTTCGCCGGAGGCCGCCGGGGTGGCGGCGGCCGGTGGTACCGATGGTGACCGCAGGCCGACCGCCTGCGGACACCGGCGAAGCCGCCCTGCTGATCACCTGCCCGTTCTGCGCCGGTCTGTGGATCGCGACGGGCCTGACCGGCGCTCAGGTGTTCGCGCCCGGGGCGACCAGACTCGTCTGCTCCGGGCTGACTGCCCTCACCGTGGCCGACCTGCTGCATTTCGTCCGGGTCGGCCTCCAGAACGCCACCGACTGACCCCGCCCACCCTCGGCCCACCCGCGCCGAGCTGCGGTCAGCGCAGCAGCGCGGCCAGCAGCTCGGCGAGGGTGGGCCCGGCGTCGGCCGGGTGACGCAGTTGCTTGCCGGTGATCACCCGGTAGTGGTTGACCCGCCCCCGCCGCTCGTGAGTGAGGTACCCGGCCTCTTCCAGGTCGACGATGATCCGCTGCACCGCCCGTTCGGTGAGCAGGCAGCGGGCGGCGATGTCCCGCACCCGAACCCCCGGGTCGCGGGCTATCTGCACCACTACGCGGGCGTGGCTGGTGAGGAAGGTCCACCCGAGGGCCGCCCGCCGGCCCGTCATGGGGTGCGCCCACGGCCGGTACGGACGGCGTTCCCACCGGAGTGCCGGGCACTACGGGAAGCGGCTGCGCACATCGGGGCCCTCCGGTTCAGAGGCTGCTGAGCAGTTGCGGGGAGAGGGTCAGGTCTTCGTCGTGCCGCACGGGAGTTCCTTCCTCGCGGTCCGGCTGTTCCGGGTGCTGCTCGCCGCCTCGGGCTCGGGTCAGCCCTCCAGCGCGTCGGCGATGCGGTGCAGGACGCCGCCGGCGGTCGGCTGGCGCGGGGCGGTCTCGCGCACGGCCTGCATCCGCTCGCCCAGCTCCCGCAGTTCCGTGCGGCCGAGCGCGGCCCGCACCTTCGGGAACACCTCGCTCTCCTCGTGTTCGATGTGCCGCTCTTCGGCGTCGATCAGGACGGCGGTCTTGGCGTCGTAGCCGTTGTCGTCGGGGGACATCCCGTGGAGCTCCTCGCAGAGCAGGTCGGCGACGTGGTGCTCCTGCTCGGCGCGGTCCATCTCCTCGGCGAGGCCGGGCAGTTCCTGGCGGATCCTGGGGTAGACCAGTTCGTCCTCCAGGTAGGTGTGGACGGTCAGCTCCTCGACGATCCGTTGGACCGTCCTGCGGCGCGCCCCGTCGTCGCCGTCGGCGAGCCCCTGGTACTCGCGGAACAGGCGGCGGACCTCCTTGTGGTCCTCCCGCAGCAGGACGATGGCATCGTTCGACATCGCGGGTCTCCTCCTCGACAATCGCCCCCGACGGTCGGGCGTGTCCCCGGGCGGCCCGGGGACAAACCCGGCCCGCCGCACGACCCCCGGGAACGCCGCCTACGCCGCTGACGTCGGCAGTTTCGCCGCCGTCCGGTCCGGGCAGCCGCCAGGTACGTCCCGGCTCCGGACCGACGACCGGGACGACCGACGTCAGCGAGGCCGGCGGGAGATGCACAGCACGAGCGGCGAGGACGGCATGGGCCTGATCGACGATCTGGCCCTGCTGACCTCGCTCGCCACCGGCGACCTGGACGTCTACCTGCGGTACTCCGAGGGCCCCGACGGGGACGGGGCCCTCAGCCGCGACTACGAGGCGGACGTGCCCCTGCCCGGGCTGTCGGTGACCCCGCTGCGCCCCGAGCCGTGGTGGCCGCGGCCCGCCGCTGACTGGGTCGCCCGCCGGGTGATGAAGTACGCGGAACTGGCGGAGAGTTGCCCGCAGCGCCGACCGTGGGTGCTGACCGGTCGGGTGGTCGGCGCGGGGCCGGACCACGAACCGCTGATCGCCGACCCACTGCCGCTCGCCTGGCTGGGCCGGAACGTCCTGGACGAGGCGGTGCGCCGGTATCAGGAGCGCTTCACCCCCGGTCGGGACTCCACCGGCTGAGCCGACCCGTCCCCGGCCGCCACCCCCGAGCAGCGGGATGACGACTCCCTGGCCGGTCGGGCCGCGGCGCGGTTGTCCGGGGCCCGACCGGGCAGGCGCGTTCGTTCAAGTCCGTTCAAGCACTCTCCCGCCGTCGAACGGAGGTCCCCATGAAGGTTGCCGAAGGGTTCCCGAGCGGGCTGTGCGCCCAGCACCGGGCCATCGAGGCGCTGCTGCGACAGCTGGACGGCGTCCGAACCCGCGGCGGAACCAGCGACGAGGAGGACCTGCGGCTGCTCGCCGCCCTGCGCCGCCTCCTCCTGCCCCATCTGGCGGCCGAGGAGGAGCACCTCTACCCGCTGGCGCGCCGGTACCTGCCGGTCGGACGGGCGCTCGCGGACGCCGCCGGGTGTACCCACGCGTCGATCCGCCGGCTGCTCGACCGGGCGGACGACTGCCGGCTGTCCGTCACCGGGCGGCGCCGGGCCACCGCCGTCCTGCTCCTGGTGCTCCGCACCCACCTGCGCGGTGAGGAGGAGCAGCTCTTCCCCGCCCTCCGGGCCCGGGCCCGGCCGGATGAGCTGCGTCGGTGCGAGCGCCGGCTGCGCGAGCCCCGGGCGGGTCCACCGGGCGCTACGGGTCCAGCGGGTCCGGCAGGTCCGGCAGTCCGGGGGCTTCCGCCGGGCGCCGGGGCGATCACCGCCCTGCGCGACCGTCTCACCGGGCACGACAACAGCGGGCAGCACTCGCCCTGAGCCCGAGCGGAGCCGAACCGGCCCGAACCGGCGCGGAGCGAAGGCCCGTACGGAGGCCGCCAGGTGCGGCACCGTACGGGCCTTCGCCGGTCGCGCTCCGGGCCGGGCTCCGTGACGGGCCCGGGCAGGCGTGGCCCCGGCGGTCAGGCGGTGGCCCCGGTGCGGGCGCTCAGGGCGGAGTCGATGCCCCGCAGGAAGTCGTCCAGGTCACCCGGGTTGCGGGAGGTGATCAGCCGCCAGCCGTTGGCGTCGTCGGTGACCAGCGATTCGTCGGCCCAGGTCGCGCCGGCGTTGGCGAGGTCGGTGCGCAGGGACGGGTAGGAGGTGAGCCGCTTGCCGTAGGCGACGCCCGCCTCGGCCAGCATCCACGGGCCGTGGCAGATGGCGGCGACGGGCCGGCCGGAGGTGGTGAAGGCGAGCACCAGGGCGACCGCCTCCTGGCGCAGCCGCAGGGTGTCCGCGTTGATCGTGCCACCGGGGATGAGCAGCAGGTCGTAGCCGGAGGGCTCGATCTCGCCGAGGGTGTGGGTCGGGCGCACGATCTCGCCCGGGTCCTTGTCGTTGACCAGGGTGCGGATGTCGTCCCGGTCCGGGGCGGCGATGTCGACCTGCGTGCCGTTCTCGCGCAGGTGCCGTACGGGGACGAGCAGTTCGTCCTGTTCGACGCCGTAGTTCGTCACGATCGCCAGGACCTTGGTGGTGTGCGTCATCGCTCCTCCTTGGCAGCGTTGGCCGGCCTCGGGCGCGGCGGCCGCGCCCCCGGATGTCGGCGGCTACCCGGCATCGGCGCGGCCATGCCGGATTCGTGGGTTCCGATCCGGGTAGTCGCGCGGCACCGGCGGGACGAAGACACCCGCACCGAACGGTGGAGGCAGTGGTGAGCATCAGACGACGCTCCTGGGCGGTGGCGACGCGCGGTCGTGCCGGCCACCGGCACGGCGGCCCGGAGGAGGCCGAGCGGTCCCCGGCCGACGGAAGCCGGCCGCCGCGCCCCCGTCCCCCGGACCCCGACGCACCCGCGGCGGGCCTGGAGGAGGACGAGGAGCAGCCCGACCACCCGGAGCCCCCGGCGACGGATCCGGACGCGCCGTGAGGCGCGGGCCGCCGGCGTCGCACGACCGTCGGCGCAACCGCCGTCGGCCCGATAGCTGTCGGCACAGCCGTCACCGGCTGGTCCCGGGCGCGACCTCGGGATCAGCCGGCGGCTCGTCCGACCCGTCGGGGCGGCGGTCAGTCCAGCGGCTCCGCGCGGACCGGCCGGCCCAGCGGGAGGGCGGTGGTGATGGTCCGCACCTCGCCGTCGCCGTCGATCTCGGCGCGGACGGCTCCGGACTCGTCCACGTACACCTGGGTGCCCTCGCTGCCCATCGCCCCGGTGGCGGTGAGCACGAACTCCCGGTACGGGTCGGCGGCGACCAGGCGGTAGCGCTTGGCGGTGCTCATGGTTCGTCATCCTCCGTGGTCGGTCGCCGTGCCGTCGGGTTCACGGCTCGTCCTCGTCCTCGTCGGCGGCCGCGTCGTCGCCGTAGCGGGCCTGCCATTCGCGGGCGCGGGCGTTGTGCCACTCCACGCCCTGCGCCGCCTGCTGCACGGACAGCCCGCTCATCCGGGCGACCAGGCTGAGCGGGACGGCATCCTCCTGCTCGGCCAGCGCCCGGCAGACCTTGCCGGCCCACTGCTCCTCGAGGACGAAGGGGCGGTCGCGGTAGTACTCCACCAGCTCGGCCAAATGCTCCACCGTGCAGGCGGTGAGCACCCGTCTGCCGTCCAGCTCCGGATCGCTCGGGTGCAGCGCGGAGGAGTCCGGGACCAGCGCACTGAGCAGGTCCGCGGCGGCGACGACCCGGCCGCAGTGGTCGCACAGGTCGAACACTTCCCTGTCGTCGGCGGCCGAGTCGTCCGCCGGGGTTCCGAAGTCCTCCATGCCGCGCGCCTACCCCGCATCGGTCGGGCAAACCGGCCGGTACGGGCGGCGGCGGGCGGGTAGGCGCGTCATCGGGCCCCGTCGACCGGGCCGCACACGGCAGGGAGGAACACCATGAACGGATCGTCACACGAACGGCCGCTGCACGACATGGGCGGCGCGATCGGCCCGGCGGACACCGCCGGGACCGAGCCCGTTGAGGAGCGGGACGAGGGTCCGGAGCGCCGTCCGTCGCCGATCGGCAAGGGCGGGACGCCGAACGTGGCCGGGAGCGCCGAGCAGCAACCGGAGATCGCCGAGGGGCCGGTGCCCGGCGTCCAGCCGGACGAGGACTACGCGGGACCGGTGCACCAGCCGCCGACCTCGGTCGATCCGCCGCCGTCGGCCGGTGCGCCCTCCGGAACGAGCCGGACCGGCCCGGGTGGGGCCGGGGAGCCGGTGCCGGAGACGGACGAACCGCTGCCGGAGCCCGAGCGGGGCCATCACGACCCGGGCGCCGAGCCGGAGGACGAGGGGATCCCCGACCTCCAGGACGGCTCCCCGGCCCGCGAGTGGTCGGAGGACCCGCAGATCGCCGCCGTCCCCGGGGACACCCCGGTGGCCGCCGAGTCCCACGGCACGACCGGGGCCGAGCAGGCCGAGGGGGAGTCCCTGGACGCCCGGCTCGCCCAGGAGGAGCCGGAGACCGACGAGCGGACGGCCGTGGCCGACGTGCCGGAGGACGCCGCCGGCCGGCTCGACCTCCCGGACCGGCACACCGACCTCCAGGGCGAGGCCACCGGCGACACCGCGGGCCTGTCGGCCGAGGAGGAGGCGGTGCGGATCCGCTCCGACGGCGGAGCGGACGAGCCGGAACCGGCCGACCCGGACACCCGCGCGGGGCGGACGGAGGACCGTACGGGCCGGCGGGGCATCGAGACACCGGAGTCCGTCGAAGGCGCGACCGGCGTCGAGGACGCTGAGGGCGAGCAGCCGACCGAGAGCTGACGCCCGGGGACGGCGCAGCCACGGGTGCGGCCCCGCTCCCCGGAGATCCGGGGAGCGGGGCCGCACCGACGTGTGGGGTCAGCTCGGCGTGATCCGGCCGCGCCACCCGCCCTCCGCCCGGCCGCGCTCCTCGATGAACTCCTTGAACCGCCTCAGGTCACCCTTCACCCGCCGGTCCACCACGCCCAGGACGTCGGCGGTCTTCTCGGCCATGCCCTCGGGCCGGAAGTCGATGGCCATGTTGACCCGGGTGTGGAGGTCGTCCAGCTTCTGGAAGGTGACCACGCCCTTCTGGTCCACGTCGCCGCCGTCCATGGTCCGCCAGGCGATCCGCTCGTCGGGCAGCTGGTCGACGATCTCGGTGTCGAACTCCCGGCTGACCCCTCCGATGCTGGTGCGCCAGTGGTTGTGGCGGTCGTCGAGCTGGGTCACCGCGTCGACGCCCTCCATGAAACGGGGGAACTCCTCGAACAGCGTCCACTGGTTGTAGGCGGCGTGCAGCGGGACGTCGACGTCCACGGACTCCTTCACCATGCTCATGCTGGGGCCTCCTCGTGTCTCCCGGCCGGGTCCGTCCCGGCCGACCGCGCGTGTGCCCGCCCCGGAGCGGTGTAACCATCCCACCGGGCCCGGCCCGGTGGCCGACCCGGGTGTCCCGGGTTTGCATGGGGTGACCGAGCCCCGAGACCCGGAGGTCGCCGTGTACGAGATGTGGGCCGAGCACGACCCGGCGGTGTCGCCGCCCGCCGTGGTGTGGCACGTGGTGGCGAAGGACGACGCGACGGCGTCACTGTGCGGGCGGTTCCTCGAACCGTCCCAGCGGGTGGTTCCGGCAGCCGACGGCACCGGCGCGGAGGTGCCGGACCGGTACTGCGACCCCTGCCTGGTGACCGTCCGTGAGGCACTCGCGGCGGGCAATCGCTGACCCGGGGCCGGACGGCCCGGAGGGCACGTCAGGTCAGCACGAAGATCATCGCGACCAGCATGACGGAGACCGCCAGCGCCAGCAGCACGATCACGACGGCGGGCCAGGGCCCCCAGGCCCGCCGCACTTCCACGGGCTCCGGATGGGAGATGCCGGAGATTCCCCCTTCGGCCGGCGGCGTGTCCCCGCCGGGTAGTGCGCCGTGTTCGTCCAGCGCGGGGGTGTAGTCGGGATCAGGATCGGGTGTGGTCATGATGTCGTCCCAGGTGGCAGCGGCTCGGACACCCGGCGGCTGCCCGGGGGCGGCGGTCGGAAACACCGCCCGTCCCGGCAACCCGGCTGCCCGCCGCCACGTCGTACCCGGCGACCCGTCGGCTGAGCGCCGTCACATCGACCAGGGGCATGGGGACCCTCTGGACGCGTCCTGACCGCAACCCGATCAACGCGGGGAACCAGGCCCCTGCCGGTCAGTTCGCCGGCCTTCCGTATCGCGCCGCCGTTCGGGCGGGGCCCGGGGGTCCTGGTGGTCGCTGCGCGCCGCAGCATGATCCGCGGTATAGGTGTCCCGGGCAGAACGGGCCGGGGACGCGTCGGTCGGCGGTGCGCCCCCGGCCACCGTCGTGCGCGTGTGCGAAATCGTTACTCTCGGCCACTACGGCCGAACCCGGCAAAAGAATCCCCGCAAGCCTGCACGAATCGGAAATCACGACGAACCCGCAGGTCGGAGCCGCGCCCGGGGACCGGAAACTCCGGTGTGCGGGCGCTCCGGCGACCGCTACGATCTTCACTCGTCGTACACCTGTTCACCATGCAGACACCGCGCGCCGCCCTGCCGTCGCGCCCAGGGGGAGGACCATCGCATGGGCGCGCCCCAGCGTTCCACTGCCATGAGCACATCAGGCCGAGCCGTCACGGCCGTGGCCCTGCTCGCCGGCTTCTACCTGCTCGCCCTCGGCATCCTCGCGGGCCTGCTGGCCCTCGACGTCGCCCTGTTCCAGGAGCTGGGCCACTTCAGCCCGGGGCTGGTCAAGATCTGGGCGCTCAGCGCCGCGATCGGCTACCCCGTGGTCCGGGTCGTGTTCCTGACCCGCCGCCGCAAGGACGACGGCGAGATGCCCGGCGTGGTCCTCACCCGCGAGCGGCAGCCCGCCGTGTGGGCCGTGGTCGACCGGATCGCCGAGCGGACGGGCGTCCGCGGACCGGCCGAGATCCGGCTGGTGCCCCAGGTCAACGCGGGCGTGTTCGAGGAGACCAGGCTGCTCGGCCTGATCCCCGGCAAGCGCCACCTCGTCATCGGCGCCCCGCTGCTGCTGGGCCTCACCGAAGGCGAGCTGGAGTCCGTCCTGGCGCACGAGTTCGGCCACTACAGCAACCGGGACGTCAAGCTGGCCGCCGTCACCGTCGCCGGCCGCCGCGCCCTGCTGCACACCGTCGGCGGGCTGCACCAGCGCGCCGACCAGCACCAGGCCGAGGAGGCCGCCAAGCTCGCCGCCAAGGCCGAGAAGCGGCTCGCCAAGGGCCGCAAGCCGTCCGGCGAGCAGGCGGGCGGCGGCGTCGACCGGGCCCTCGCCAAGCTCTTCGCGCTCTACGCCAGGCTCTACTTCCGGGTCTCCGAGGCGGTCGGGCGCCGCCAGGAGTACGCGGCCGACCAGGTCGCCGCCCAGCTCGCCGGGCGGGACGCCACCGCCTCGGCACTGCGCAAGCTGCCGAGCCTGGACGCCGCCCAGGACTTCTACCTCAGCCGCTACGCCACCATCGGCTGGGACGCCGGGCTGCTCCCGCCGCCCGGCCAGGTCTACGGCGGGCTGCTCCACCTGCTGAGCGACCCCGAGCGCCGGGCGGAACTCGCCGAGCACGCGCTGGACCTGCCCGAGGAGGATCCCGACCCGTTCGACTCGCACCCGCCGATCCGCCTGCGGGTCGCCGCGATCGAGGGCCTGCCCGACGACGGGCGCGGCCCCGGTGCCGCCGGCCCCGCCCTCGCGCTGCTGCAGGACGCGGAACGGGTGCTCGCCGAGCTGGAGGTCGTCACGCTGGTCCCCGAGGCGGCCCGCAAGCAGCGGGTGGAGTGGCCCGAGCTGGTCCGCACGGCGATGCTGAGCCGGGCCCGCGAGGCGTCCGCGCCCGCCCACCGGGCGCTGGCCGGGCTCGGCCTGCCCGCCACCGTGCACGGGCTGCTCGACGCCGTCGACGCCGGCCGGGCCTGGGAGTTCACCGACCGGCTGCCGAAGAGCGAGCAGGCCGCCGCCGCGACCGGCCGGGCCGCCCGCGAGTTCGCCCGCCCGGTGCTGCGCGAGGAACTGGCGCACGCCGTCGTCACCGCACTGGCCGAGGCAGGCCTGGCCGCCTGGGAGCTCTCCTGGTCCGGGCCCGCCGAGCTCCGCCTGCCGGAGGGCTTCGAGGACGGCTTCGACACGGCCCTGAACGCCGCCTGCGCCGACACCCCGGACACCGCGCCGCTGCGCGCGCTGCTCACCGGGGCCGGCCTCCCCGCGCCCAGCGCCCCCGCCGTCTGACGGCCCGGCGGACCGAACCCCACGGAAGGAACACCCTTGATCGGCATCATCGTGCTGGCCGTCGTCGGCCTCGTCCTGCTGTTCCCGGTCGTCATGACCCGGCTCGCGAAGCGCAAGCTGGCCCAGCTGGAGCGGGCCAAGGCCACCATCGCCGGTCACGAGGCGCGGCTCGCCGCGGAGGGCCGGGCGAAGAACACCATCGTCCCGGCCGAGCACGGGCTGCTGCCCGCCGGCGACATGGTCCTGGACGGCGAGCCCGACCCCGAGGAGACCGCCGCGCTCGCCGCCGCGAAGGCCGGCGACTGGCGGCCGGCCGCCGCCTACCTCACCGCGGAGGCCACCGCCGACCTGCGCTGGCTGCGGCAGCGCGAGCTGGCCCGGCTCGCCGCCGAGGACGACGGGTGGCTGCGCGCCTGGCGCGCGGAGCGGCCGCAGGACCTCACCGCCGCCCTGCTGCACGCGGACGCCCTGGTCTACCTGGCCTGGAACATCCGCACCGGCGCCCGCGCCGACCAGGTCACCCGCGAACAGTTCGAGGCCTTCCACCGGGTCCTGCTGGAGGCCGAGGAGGCCGCGCTGGCCGCCGTCGCGCTCGCCCCCGACGACGACCCCAACCCGTGGGTCGTCCAGACCTCCATCGCGATGGGCCTCAACTGGTCCAACGACCGCTTCCGGGAGCTCTGGGCCGAACTCGTCGAGCGCGACCCGCACCACTGGTCGGCGCACAGCCGGGCGCTGCAGTACTGGTGCGACAAGTGGCACGGCAGCCACGAGCTGATGCACGGATTCATCGACGGTGCGATCGACGCCGCCCCGGCCGGCAGCCTGCTCGCCCCGATCAAGCTGGAGGCCTACTTCGAGCAGTTCGGGCAGGACGGGGAGAAGCTCACCGCCTGGAAGCGGCCGGAGGTCGGTGCCGCCCTGGACGCGGCCCTCGCCGACCTCGCGGCCGCCGACCCCGACCACCCCCGGGCCGGGTACGCCCGCGGCTGGCTCGCCTACGCCCTGACCCGGGCCGGGCGCCCGACCGAGGCGCTGGAGCAGTACCGCGCGCTCGGCCGGGTCATCCCCCAGCCCTTCACCAACTTCAAGGACCCCCGGCAGGCGTTCGTCGACCTGCGGGTCGCCGCCGTCCAGGGCGCGGTCGCGGAGGCAAGGAAGAAGGCCTGACCCGGCAGGACCCCCGTGGCCCCCACTCCCGTGCGGAGTGGGGGCCGCCGTCCGTTCCGCCGCCGAGGTGCGCGTCAGGGCGGGTTTGGCCGGGCCGGGTTCGGCTAGCCGCCCGATATGGACACCTCAGCTCTGCACACCCACCGCTGGTCCCGTCGACTGCGCCGCGCCCTGGAGGCACCCGCGCACTGGGAGGTGCTGGACACCCCGGCCCAGCCGCTCGCCGACGCGTTCCAGTCCCTCCCGCTGGGCCCGTACCGCGACGCCCTGCACGGGGTCTGGCTGGGCCATCCGCTGCACCCCGCGCTGGTCCAGCTGCCGATCGGCTGCTGGACGTCGGCCGGACTGCTCGACCTGGCGCCCGGCCGGCGCCGTTCGGCCGACGTCCTGGTGGCGGCGGGCCTGCTGGCCGCCGGGCCCGCCGCGCTGGCGGGCTGGGTGGACTGGTCCCGCCTCGACGCGCCGAGGCGGCGCACCGGGCTGGTGCACGCGCTCGCCAACACCGGCGGTGTGCTGCTGTACACCGGTTCGCTACTGGCCCGCTGCCGTGGGCACCGCGGGCGCGGCCGGCTGCTCGGCTGGGCCGGGATGACCGCCGTGGCGGCCGGCGGCGTGCTCGGCGGACACCTGGCCTACCGGCAGGCCGCCGGCCCCGACCGGGCCGCCGCGGTGCCCCGGCTGGCGCCGCCGGACTGGGCCACGCTGGGCCCGGTCGAGGACTTCCCCGTCGGGCAGCCGGTCCGCCGCCGGGTCGGCGAACTCGCCGTGGTCGTGGTCCGCGACGGCGAGCGCTGCCACGTGCTCGCGGAGCGCTGCGCCCACCTCTCCGGCCCGCTCTCGGAGGGCAGCGTCGTCGACGGCTGCCTGCGCTGCCCCTGGCACGGCAGCGAGTTCCGGCTGCGGGACGGCGAGGTGGCCGGCGGCCCCGCCACCGCGCCGCAGCCGGTGCTGGAGACCCGGGTGCTCTCCGGACACCTGGAGGTACGGCTCCCCGGCGCAGGCTGACCGGCCGTCACCGCCCGGGTCTCGCCCGGGGCGCCCGCCGAGCGCCAGTGGCCGGCGAGGTGCCACCGCGGCACCCACCGGGCGCTGCTCGCCCGCTCCTGACGGACACCCACTCGCTGGAGAGCACGATGAGCGTCGACACGATCACCTCCCGGCTGCTCGCCGAACACGGCCGGACGTACGCCGAGGAGGCCGGCATCACGCTGCGGGACAAGCCCTCCCCGCTGTACCGGCTGCTGGTCATGACCGTCCTGTGCTCGATCCGGATCAGCGCCGAGACCGCCATCGGGGCCGCCCGGGAGCTGTCCGCCGCCGGGTACCGCACGCCGCGCGCGATGGCCGACTCCCGCTGGCAGGACCGGGTGGACGCGCTGGGCCGCGCCCACTACGTCCGGTACGACGAGAGCACCGCGACCGCGCTCGGCGAAGGGGCGCAGCTGGTGCTCGACCGCTGGCACGGCGACCTGCGCCGACTGGGCGACGAGGCCGACGGCGATCCGGACGCCCTGCGGGAGCTGCTCCAGGAGGTGCCCCGGATCGGCCCGGTCGGCGCGGACATCTTCTGCCGAGAGGTCCAGACGGTGTGGCCGTGGCTGCGCCCGTTCTTCGACGAGCGGGCGTGTGCGGCGGCCGCGGACCTCGGCCTGCCGCACACACCCGGCGGTCTGGGCGACCTCGTCCCGCCCGAGGAGCACGCCCGGCTCGCCGCCGCACTGGTGCGGGTCAGCCTGTCGAAGGGCGCGACGGCGGAACTGCGGGCCGCATGAGCGGCGGGCCCGCCCGTCGCCGTCAGAGCTCGATCAGCAGGCCGTCCTCGGCGACCGCCGCGCCCGCCGCCGCCAGCTCCGCCGCCCCAGGCGGGTCGGGACGGACGAGCGGATTGGTGTTGTTGAGGTGGGTGTAGAGGTAGCGGGGGCCGGGTCGGCGGGCGAGGTGCGGGAGCGAGTCCCGCACGGCGAGGTGGCCCATGCCGGGCGAGCGGCGGGCGCCGCCGGTCCGCTCGGCGAGTTCGTCGGCCGTGCTGAAGGTGCCGTCGAGCAGGACCACATCCGCCCCGGCCACCGCGCGCTCCACGGCCGGGGTCCAGTCGGCCAGCCCCGGGGCGTACACGGCGCGGGCAGCGCCACCCTCCTCGGTGAACCGGTAGCCGGTCACCCAGTCCGTACGGTCGCCCTCCCCCTCGCCGGGCAGGTCGGCGGCGTACCGGGGGCGCTTGCCGCCGAGCGCGAAGGCTTCCGCGCGCAGCCCGCCGGCGAGCTCCACGGGCTCACCGGGGGTGACGGTGAGCCAGTCGGCCTCGGTGTAGCAGGAGAGCAGCGGGCCGACGGGGAAGGCCCGGTGGAGCGCGCGGCGCACCGGCGCGGTGGCGTACACGGCCAGCCGGGCGGCCTCGCGCAGGGTCAACAGGCCCAGGGTGTGGTCGAGTTCGCCGCTGGTGAGCAGGACGCCGCGCAGCGGGGTGTCCCGAGTGCCCGGGGCGGGGGCGAGCTCGGGTGCCGCGAGCAGCTGGGACCGCAGGTCCGGGGAGGCGTTGACCAGGTACCAGGCGCGGCCGTCGCCGCTGACCGCCAGGCAGTCCTGGCTCCGGGCGGCGCCGGTGCGGCGGGCGCAGCCGCACTCGGCGCAGCCGCAGTTCCACTGCGGCAGGCCGCCGCCCGCGGCGGTCCCGAGGACCCTGATCTTCACGGCGTGCTCCTTCTCCCGGCGCTCCGGCTCGCCTTCACCGGAAGCGCCGGGGCACCGGGGCCGCCGTCTCGGCCGGGACCGGGTCGGTGACCAGGTGGTGGTGCGGCGAGAGCCGGCACGCCGGGTCGGTCGCCGCCGGGTCGCCGGTGAACTGGTAGGCCTGGCAGCGGCAGCCGCCGTGGTCCAGCTCGCGCAGGGCGCAGCCGCGGCAGGGCTCCGGCATCCAGTCGGTGCCGCGGAACCGGTTGAACGCGGTCGAGTCGTGCCAGCTCGCCGCCAGCCCATCGGTGACCGCGTTGGGCACCTCCAGACCGGGCAGCTGTGCGGCGGCGAGGCAGGGCAGGACGCCGCCGGTGGGGGTGACCGCCAACTGCTCCCGCCCCCAGCCGTTCATGCAGGGCTTGACCGTGCCGCCGTGCAGGTCGGCGGGGACGTACACGATCTCGGCCCGCCCTCGGTGGCGCTGTCGGGCGGCGGCGACGTCCCGTTCGGCCTGCCGGACCTGCTCCTCGCCGGGGGCGAGGTGGCCGCGGTTGCGCCGGGCCCAGCCGTAGTACTGGACGTGGGCGAGTTCGACGCGGTCGGCGCCGAGTTCGACCGCCCGGTCGGTGAGGGCGCCGAGCCGGGCCAGATTGCCCCGGTGCAGCACGGCGTTGACGGTAAGCGGCAGGCCGGCCGAGGTGAACTGCCGCGCCGCGGCGAGCTTCCGGTCGTGGGCGGCGATCCCTGCGACGGCGTCGGCGGGACGCGGCTCGGCGTCCTGGAGCGAGAGCTGCACGTGGTCCAGGCCCGCCGCGGCGAGTTCGCGGGCGCACCCGGCGGCCAGCGGGACGCCACTGGTGATCAGGTTGGTGTAGAGGCCCGACTCGGCGGCGCGCGCGATCAGTTGCGTGACGTCGCGGCGCAGCAGCGGTTCGCCGCCGGTCAGGTGGAGCTGGAGCACGCCGAGCCCGCGGGCCTGGTCGATGACGGCCAGCCACTGGTCGGTGTCCAGCTCCGCGCGGTAGCGGGCGAGTTCGACCGGGTTGGCGCAGTAGGTGCACTGGAGCGGGCAGCGGTAGGTGAGTTCGGCGATCAGTCCGAGCGGGGCGGGTGTGCGGACGGCACCGCCGGGCGGTGCGGCGGCCGTCGCCGGCAGGACGGGGGCGCCCGTCCCGTCCAGGGTGAGCAGCCGGCGCTCGGCGAGGTCGGTGAGCAGGGCGTCGACCTGGGCGCCGTCCACCCCGTCGTACTCCTCGGCGAGCCCGGCGGTGACCGAGCGCGCGTCGCGGCGCCCGTCGCAGTGCCGTAGGACGGCGGCGGCGGTGTCGTTGAGCAGCAGCACGCCCTCGGGGTGGAGCAGCGCGGACCGGCCGCGCACCGGGTCGTGCACCAGCCGGACGCCCGGGCGGAGGCCGGGGACGGGGACGTCCGGGGCGGTCGGGACGGCCCGGGCGGTGCTCACCGGTCGGTCCCGTGGTCGACGGCGTCCGGCATGGCCCGCAGGACCTCGCACTTTAAGGCCGGCGCGTCCGCGGCGGCCTGCTGCTGGGTCCCGGTGACGCAGTGGTCCAGGACGAGTTCCGGGGTGCGGCGCCGCAGCTCCGGTGGCGTGCAGCCACCGGAGTGCGGGCGCAGGTGGGACTGGTTGGTGTCCCGGTGCCGTCCGCGCAGGTCGTGCGGCCTGGCCGCGAACCGCTCGCGGCTCAGCGGTCGGGCCACTGCGGGGCCCGTCGTCCGGCGTACGCGGTGACCTCGGCGCCGGTGCGGTGGCACTCCACCGCGGGTGCGGACCAGGCGGGCCTGGCGCCCTTCGGCCGGGCCGTGGGTGCGGCGGTGGCCTTCGGCGGCGGTGACGGGGTACGGGCGGCATCCATGGCTGCCTCCTCGGTTCGGGGTCCGGTTCGGGAGTCCGGTTCCGGTGCCCGGCTCGGGGGCCGAACCGGGGCCGGCGAGGGCGCTCGGGCCCTCGGGCGGGACGCTACGAGCCCGGGCGGCCGGGCGCCGGTCGAGAACCGCGCGGGCGGGGTCCGCGGGACCGCCGACGGCGGCCTCCGGCCGGGGCGGGCCCGGTCGGGGCCGGGTTCCGGAGGGCCTGCCGGCGGCTCACCCGGTCGGGTGACGCCGGAGCCCTTGCCGGGCGATCCCGCACCCGCTGTCCCGCCGGGCCCTGTCCCTCGTCCCCGGTGCGTCCCGTTTCGGGCGGGACGCTGGATCACCGCGCGCGGGCCGCCCTACGGTGGCGCCATGAGCGATCACCCGGAAGCACCTGCCGTGCCCGTCGAGGCCTTCGAACCCCCCTACTACGTCGCCGTGTTCACCGCGGTGCGGACTCCGGACCAGAGCGGCTACAGCGAGACCGACGCGCGCATGAAGGAGCTGGTCCGGGACATCCCCGGGTACCTGGGGATGGACTACGCGCAGTCGCCCGGCGGGCTGGCCATCACCGTCGGGTACTTCCGCGACGCCGAGGCCCTCGCCGCGTGGCGGACCGACGTGGAGCACCGCGCGGCGCAGCAGCGCGGGCGGGCCGAGTGGTACCAGCGCTACTCGCTGCACGTGGCGAAGGTGGAGCGCAGCCACGGGTTCGTCCGGACGGAGGCGCCGCAGGACTGACAGCGGTCAGGGCGCCGGAGGTGACAGCTGTCATCTCCGATCGGTGACGAAGCGTCCTGCCGCCCGGGGGCCGGGATCGGCGAAGCTGACGGTGCATCAATCGAACACACGCACGGGAGAGCGCCATGGCGAAGCGGATCCTGGCCCTGGTCAACAAGCACCCGGAGCACGCCCAGCCGTTCCGCCTCTCCCTGCCCGGCGACTACCGGGTGCGGCACGCCCTGTCCTGGCACGACGGCGACGGGGCGCCGACGGTCCGGCACGGCTCGGCGCCGGGCTCGCTCGCGCCGTACTCGGCCGCCGTCGTCCTGCTCGACCCGCGCGACTGACACCCGAACGACGGGACGACGGGACGACGACTCCCCCGATGACGAGGAACGAGGAGAAGAGCATGAAGGTGCTGGTGGCCGGGGCCGGGATCGGCGGCCTCTGTCTGGCGCAGGGACTGGTCCGGGCCGGGATCGACGTCCGGGTCTTCGAGCGCGAACCCGCCGCGGACAGCCGCTACCAGGGCTTCCGGATCGGCCTGGACGGGCCGGGGATCGCCGCGCTGCGGGAGTGCCTGCCGCCCCGGCTGCACCCCCTGCTGGAGGCCGTCACCGGCCCGCTTGCGGGCGAACGGCGGCTGGTGGACCGGCAGTTGAACGAGTTGCGGCACCTCAGCGCGACGGTCGACGGCACGGCCGCCGACCGGCACGTGCTGCGGCAGCTGCTGCTCGCCGGGCTGGGCGACCGCGTCGAGTTCGGCCGGGCCGTGACCGGCTACCGGGAGCGGGCGGACGGACGGGCCGAGGCCCGGCTCGCGGACGGCGGCAGCGCGGTGGGCGACCTCCTGGTCGGGGCGGACGGCGTGGGTTCGGCGGTCCGCCGGCAGTTGCTGCCCGGGGCCGAGGTCGTGGACGTCCCCGGCAACGCACTGCTCGGCCGCACGCCGCTGACCGAGCGCCTCGCCGCGCTGGTGCCGGGCTCCGGCACCCTGGTGCACGGCTCCGGCCTGAACCTGCTGGTCGGCCGGATGGAGTTCCGGCGCCCACCTCGGCTCGCCGCGGCCGAACTGGCACCGGAGGTGGAACTGCCGGACGCCGAGAGCTACTTGCGCTGGGTGGCGATGCTCCCCGAGCCGCTCGGCCCCGAGCCCGGGGAATGGGCGCAGGTGCGCGACCGGCTGCTCGGCCTGCTCGACGGCTGGCACCCCGACCTGGTCGAGCTCGTCCGGCAGTCCGACACCGGCAACAGCTCGCCGCTGACGATCCGCTACGCCGAGCCGGTATCCCACTGGGGCACCGGGCCGGTCACCCTGCTCGGCGACGCGATCCACGCCATGCCGCCGAGCGCCGGCCAGGGCGCCAACACGGCGTTCCGCGACGCCGCGCTGCTCTGCCGCTCACTCGCCGCCGTCCACCGCGGCGAGGCCGAACTCACCGACGTTGTCGAGGACTACGAGCTGCAGATGCTCGACCGCGGCTTCGCAGCGGTCGCCATGGGCCTGGACCGGCTCTCGGAGTTCACCCCGGCGCGCTGAAGCGGTCGCACCGCTACGCGCGGCAGCCTCCGGCCCGGGCCGGGTAGCGGACGCCCTCGGCAGGACCGCCTCGCGCGCCTCCGTGGGTGGTCACCTTCGCCGAGGTCCCCGCGCGCCCGGGGACCTCGGCGACTACCCGGTGCCGCGGGCCGCAAACGGCGGGCGCCCGGCAGGCGGACGGCCCGGCGCGTGGGGCAGCGGGCGGACGACGCCGACGTTTCACCGCGCCCGCCCGGGTTAGCCGCTCCCCGGAGGAAACCCGAGGAGCCCACCGAGGAACGAGGCCGTCATGACCACCGCGTTCGGTTACTTCCTGTCCTGCGAGGAGTTCACCCCCGCCCAGCTGGTCGAGCAGGCCGAGCTGGCCGAGCGGGCCGGCTTCACCCGGCTCGCGATCTCCGACCACTTCCACCCGTGGAACGACGCCCAGGGCAGCAGCCCGTTCGTCTGGGGCGTGATCGGCGCACTCTCCCAGGTCACCCGCCTGCCGGTGACCACCCTGGTCACCTGCCCGACCGTACGGCTCCACCCCGCGGTCACGGCCCAGGCGGCGGCCACCGCCGACGTGCAGCTGGCCGGCGGCCTGCGGCTGGGCGTGGGCACCGGGGAGGCGCTCAACGAGCACGTCCTCGGCGACCGCTGGCCGCCGTTCGACGTACGGACGGAGATGCTGGAGGAAGCCGTCTCGGTGATGCGCGAGCTGTTCACCGGCAGCCTCGTCTCGCACCGCGGCACCCACTACACCGTCGAGAACGCCCGGCTCTACACCCCGCCGAAGGAGGGCCGCCTGCCCGTGTACGTCTCGGCGTTCGGCCCCAAGGCGGCCGAGGCCGCGGCGGAGTACGCGGACGGACTGGTCACCATGTCCCCCGACACCGAGCTGATCGGGCGTTACCGGGCGGCGGGCGGCAACGGACCGGTGATCGGCGGGGTGAAGGTGTGCTGGTCGACCGACCGCGAACGGGCGGTCAAGACCGTCCACCGGCTCTGGCCGAGCGAGCTGCTGCCCGGCGAACTCGCCCAAGTGCTCCCCACTCCCCGGCACTTCGAGCAGGCGACCGAACTGGTGACGGAGGAGATGGTGGCCAAGGCGGTCACCTGCGGCGACGACCCCCAGGAGCACCTGGACCGGCTGCGCGGCTACGTCGACGCGGGCTTCGACGAGGTCTACGTCGGCCAGATCGGCCCGGACCAGGAGGGCTTCTTCGACTTCTACCGCGAACACGTCCTGCCCCGAACCGCCTGAGGGAGACTCACTTGACGGCCTTCCCGCCCCGCAGCCTGCGCGAGTACGCCCTGCTCGCCGACGGCGAACGCGGCGCCCTGGTCGGACCGTCCGGCGAGGTCGCCTGGCTCTGCGCGCCCCGCTGGGACTCCGAACCGGTCTTCGCGGGACTGGTCGGCGGCACCGGCGAGTACGCGGTGACCCCGGTCGGCCGGTTCGTCCCCGGCGGCTACTACGAGGACCGCGGGCTGGTCCGGCGCGGCCGGTGGATCACCGAGCAGGGCATGGTGGTCTGCCGGGAGGCCCTCGCCCTGCCCGCCGACCCGCACCGGCTGGTGCTGCTGCGCCGCGTCGAGGCCGACTACGGCCCGGTCCGCCTGCGGCTGCGGCTGGCGGCCGGCACCGGCTTCGGCACGGACCGCCCGCACCCTCCCCAGCGGACGGCGAACGGCTGGACGATCCGCGCCGGGCGGCTGCGGCTGCGCTGGACGGGCGCCGCGGCGGCCCGCCCCGGACCGGACGGATGCCTCGCCACGGAGGTCGCCCTCGCCCCGGGTGAGCGGCTGGACCTGGTCCTGGAGGTCTCCGACCACGGCCTGGACGGGCCGCCGCCGGACCCCGAACGGTGCTGGCGGGCCACCGAGCACGCCTGGCACGCCGCCGTGCCGGACCTGCGGCACACCTACGACGAGCGCGACGCCCGCTTCTCGTACGCCGTGCTGCTCGGCCTCACCTCCCCCGCCACCGGCGGCATGGTGGCCGCGGCCACCACCAGCCTGCCCGAACGCGCCGAGGAGGGCCGCAACTACGACTACCGCTACGTCTGGATCCGCGACCAGTGCCTGGCCGGCCAGGCCGTCGCCGCCTGCGGGCCCGACCGGCTCCTGGACGACGCCGTACGGTTCACCACCGCGCGGCTGGAGGAGGACGGGCCGCGCCTCGCCCCCGCCTACACCGTGACCGGCGGGAAGGTGCCGGACCAGCACACCGTCGACCTGCCCGGGTACCCGGGCGGCCACGACCAGGTCGGCAACCAGATCACCCGGCAGTTCCAGCTGGACGCCTTCGGCGAGGCCCTGCTGCTGTTCGCGGCCGCCGCCCGGCACGGCCGGCTCGATCCGGAGTCCCGCCGGGCGGCCCGTACGGCGACCGCGGCCATCGCCGCCCGCTGGCGCGAACCCGACGCCGGCATCTGGGAGTTGGAACCCCGCCTGTGGACCCACAGCAGGCTGATCTGCGCTGCCGGGCTGCGCGCGATCAGCCGCCCCGAGGTGGCCGGGCCAGCCGGGCTCTCGGACGGGCTCGCGGCCGAGTGGAGCGCGCTGGCCGACCGGCTGTCCGCCCGTGCCGCCCGCCGCGCCCTGCACCCGTCCGGCCGCTGGCAGCGCTCCCCCAACGACCCGGCGGCCGACATGTGCCTGCTGCTACCGCCGGTGCGCGGCTGGCCGCCCCCCGACGACCCGCGCACCGTCGCCACCCTGCGGGCCTGCCGCGAGCAGCTCACCGACGGGCACTACGCCTACCGCTTCCGGCACGACGAACGCCCGCTCGCCGAGGCCGAGGGCGCGTTCGTGCTCTGCGGCTTCCTGATGGCCCTCGCCGAGCACCAGCAGGGCGACGCCGTCGAGGCCGCCCGCTGGTTCGAGACCACCCGCGGCCTCTGCGGCTCGGCCGGCCTGTTCTCCGAGGAGTACGACATCGCCCAGCGCCAGCAGCGCGGCAACCTGCCGCAGGCGTTCGTGCACGCCATGCTGCTGGAGTCCGCGGCCCGGCTGGCCCAGTAGGGCGGGCGTCAGCCGACCGGCGGGTGCAGCCGGTAGACGGCGAAGGCACGGCCGATGACGGGCTGGGCCACGTTGCGCACCCGCACCCCGCAGGCGGTCAGGCCGCGTTCGGTGCCCAGGTGCGCGTGGCCGTGCAGGGCAAGGTCGGCGCCGGCCCCGTCGATCGCCTCGGCGAGCAGGTAGCTGCCCAGGAACGGGTGGATCTCCGTCGGCTCCCCGGCCAGGGTGTCGGGGACGGGGGCGAAGTGGGTCAGGGCGATCCGCAGGTCGCAGCCCTCGGCCGCGAGCCGGTCGAGGGCGGTGCGCAGCCCGTCGGCGCACTCGCGGCTGTGCCGGACGAAGGCCTTCATCTCGGGTTCGCCGAACTCGCCGGCGCTGCGGCCCGCGAAACCGCCGCCGAAGCCCTTGGTGCCGGCCACGCCGACCAGCGTGCCGTCCACCCGGACGGCGGTCGAGCTGCGTTCCAGCACCTGGACGCCGTGCGAGGCCAGGATCCGGGTGACCTCCTCCGGCCGGCCGGCGTCGTAGTCGTGGTTGCCGAGTACGGCGATCACCGGCACGGGCAGTCCGCCGACCTCCTCCCCCACCACCGCGGCCTCCTCGGGGGTGCCGTGCCGGGTGAGGTCACCGGCCAGCAGGAGCACGTCCGCCAGCTCGTCCAGGGTGGCGAAGGCGGGCCGCAGCAGACCCCGGCTGTCCGGGCCGAGGTGGATGTCCCCGACCGCGGCGACCCGGATCACGGCAGGTCCTCCGCCCAGGTCGGCGGCCGGTCGTCGGCCAGCACGATGTCGGTGTGCACCTTCAGTCCGTCCATGACCTCGGCGACGATGCGCTCGACGGCGGCGCGCCGCTCCTCGCTCGGCACGGTGCCGCGTACCGTGACGTGGCTGCCGTGCAGTTCGATCCGCAGGCCCAACTCGCCGACCTCGTCGTCGGCGAGGCGGTCGCGCAGATGGGCGAGCCGGTACTCGGCCTCGTCGGATCCGGTGGCGTCGGCGGCGGTCATACGGCGGCCTCCTCGGGCTCGATCACCTGGAGCCGTTCCAGGAGGTACAGGAAGGCGGCGGGCATCGGCTGCTCGCCGCGCTCCGCCCGCAGCCGCCGCCAGTCGATCTTCTCCCGCAGCGGCCGTACCACCGAGAGCGCCGCCCCGAAGTCGCAGTGGTGCTCGGAGAAGGCGGCGAGCAGGCCGCTGACCAGGTCGGTGGCGGAGAGCACCGGCATGCGCACGGAGTCCACCGGCAGCACCTCGGCGCGGTCCAGCAGCTCCGAGGTGACCGGCCGCTTGGCGAGTTCCAGGATCAGGTCGACGTCCTGGCCCAGGCAACGGGCCTTGATCAGCCAGTCCTCCGGGGGCAGGAAGACCTGGAGCCCGGCCTCGCGCAGGGTGTGGGTGACGGCCTCGGCGTCCTCGCGGCGGATGCAGAAGTCGGCGTCGTGCTGGAGCCGGACGTCGGCACCGTGGGCGTAGGCGGCCACCCCGCCCGCCAGCGCGAACGGGTGGTCCTTGGCCTTCAGCAGCGAGCCGATCCGCTTCGCCGCCTCCAGGATCGCCTGCGCCCGGTCGGGCGGCAGACGGCCCCCGGGCTCGTCCAGCGGCCAGCCGTCCGGCTCCGTCCGGGCCGTGCGAGGCAGATCGGGGTGTTCGGCGTGCCGGTCCATCGCGGCCTCCTCCGTGGGATCCGTTCGGGACGCTCCCACGGGTACCCCGCCCAGGGGAGTTCACTCCGCCCCGGTTCGGGGCGGCTCAGGCCGGTGGGCGGCCCAGCAGGCTGCGGTCGAGGTCGGCCAGCAGTTCGGCGGTGTCCCGGTGGACCTCGGCGGCGCCCGCGCCGAGGAGTTCCCGGGTGTCGAAGCCGCCGCTCTCCACCGCGACGCACGGGACCCGGGCGCGGCCGGCCGCGGTCACGTCCCACACCGTGTCGCCGATGAAGACGGCGTGCTCGGGCTCGGCACCCGCACGGTCGAGGGCGGCGCGCACCAGGTCGGGGGCGGGCTTGGTGGCCTCCACGTCGTCGGCGGAGGTGACCGCGGTGATCGCCTCGTCGGCGTCGAGCGCGCGGCGCAGCACCGCGAGTTCCCGCTCGGACGCGGAGCTGGCGAGGACGACCGCCCAGCCGCGGTCGGCGCAGGCGCGCAACAGGTCGGCGGCGCCCGGCAGTGGCTGGATGTGGGGCCAGAACCGGGCGTAGAGGGCGGCGTGGGCGGCGGTGATGCCCTCGTCGTCGCCGTGGTCCCGCTCGGTGCCGAGCAGGTGGTCGAGGAGTTGGTCGGAGCCCATGCCGATGGCCCGGTGCACCCGGGCGACGGGCAGGGTGCGGTCGTACTGCCGCAGGGCCTCCCACCAGGCGAGGGCGTGGAAGTACGTGGTGTCGAGCAGGGTGCCGTCGACGTCGAAGAGCGCCGCCGCGGTGGTCGTCATGGTCTTCAGTCCTTTCCCTTGCGCCGGAGCCGGAGCGGGAGCGGAAGCCGGGGCCGGAGCCGGCGCCGGGGCATCACGAAGGTGCCCGCAGTCCGGAGCGTTCGCCCGCCGCCAGCAGCCCGGCGGCCCGGTCGACCAGGGCCATGATGGTCAGCGCCGGGTTGGCGCTGCCCTGGGTGGGCAGCACGCTGCCGTCGGTGATCAGCAGGTTGGGCACGGCGAAGGTGCGCAGCCGGTGGTCGACGACCCCGGCGCGCGGGTTGTCCGCCATCCGGCAGCCGCCGACCAGGTGGGCGTAGCGGTCGATGGTGATGACCTCGCTGGCGCCGGCGGCGCGCAGGATGGACTCCATCACCCCGCGGGCGGCCTTGATCAGCATCCGGTCGTTGTCGCACTGGGAGAAGGCGAAGTTGGCGACCGGCAGTCCGTAGCGGTCGGTCTGCTCGGCGAGGGTGATCCGGTTGTCCGGCTGGGGCAGCAGTTCGGCCATGGCGCCGAGGGTGGCCCAGTGGACGTAGTCGGAGAGGTACCTGCGCAGGTCGGCGCCCCAGTGGCCCTGGGCGACGACGTGCTCGGCCCAGGTGATGGGCAGCGGGGAGATGTTCTGGATGGTGAAGCCGCGCTTGTACGGCTTGTCGGGGTCGGTCTCGTAGTACTGCTCGGTGGAGACCTCGGGCGGCGGGGCCTTGTGGGCGCGGATCTCCTCCTCGAAGCGGCCGGAGGTCTGCGGGGCGCCCTGCACCATGACGTAGCGGCCGACCAGGTCGTGGTCGTTGCACAGGCCGTCGGGGAAGCGCGGGCAGGCGGAGTTGAGCAGCAGCCGCGGGGTCTCGATGGCGTAGCCGGCGACGGCGACGGTACGGGCGAGCTGGAGGTGCTCGCGGCCGTTGTGGAAGTAGCGGACGCCGCGGGCGAGTCCGTCGGGGCCGAGTTCGACGGCGGCGGCCATGCAGTCGGCGCGGATCTCGGCGCCGTGGGCGAGGGCGTCGGGGACGTGGGTGATCAGCGGGGAGGCCTTGGCGTTGACCTTGCAGCCCTGGAGGCAGAAGCCCCGGTAGATGCAGTGCGGGCGGCGGCCGAAGCGGCCGTTGGTGATGGCGACCGGGCCGACCCGGGCCTGGATGCCGAGGGCGGCGGCGCCGCGCAGGAAGATCTCGCCGTTGCCGCCGACGGGGTGCGGCGGGTGCGGGTAGGGGTGGGGGTCGCCCCAGGGCCAGTACTGGCCGGCGACGGGGAGTTCGTACTCGACGCGGCGGTAGGAGTCGCGCAGGTCGTCGTAGTCGACCGGCCAGTCGGCGCCGACGCCGTCGAGGCTGTGGGTGCGGAAGTCGGAGGGGTGGAAGCGGGGCGCGTAGCCGGCGAAGTGGACCATCGAACCGCCCACGCCGCGGCCTGAGTTGTTGGAGCCGAGCGGTACCGGGTCGCTGCCCGAGATGAGTCGGGGCTCGGTCCAGTACAGGTGGTGGGAGGCGGCCTCGTCGCTGACCCAGTCGGTGAGCGGGTCCCAGAACGGGCCGGCCTCCAGCACCACGACGCTCCAGCCCCGGCGGGCCATCCGCTGGGCCAGCGTGGAGCCGCCCGCGCCGCAGCCGACGATCAGCAGGTCGACCTCGTCGGAGTCCGCGTAGCGCCGCATGTCGCGCCGCAGGGTGTGGTCGAAGCCCTGGCCGTCCTCGGGCAGCAGCCAGGCGGAGGCGTTGGTGCGGCGGACCTCGCGCTGGGCGGCGGCGTTGGCCCGTACGGTTCCTGCGGCGGCACGCAGCCGGGAGTGCCGACCGGGGTCGGTGGCGGGGGGCACGGGGTGGGGCGGCTCGTCGTCGGGGGGCCGGGGCGGGCTGGAGTGGGCGTCGGCGACCTCCCAGGGTTCGCGCTGGTCCGTGCCGAGGCGCAGGTAGCCGCGCGGGTGGGCGGGGCCGCCGAAGCCGATCTCGTTCCAGGCGGTGGGGTGGGAGTAGTACGCGGTGCAGGCGTACCTGGTCCACAGGCTCCAGACGTGCTTGGCGGGCATGCCGTGCCAGTGCTCGCCGGTGAGTTCCTGGACCCGCCCGATGAGGGCCCGCTGCTGGACCTCGCTGAGCGCGGCGAAGGGGCCGTCGGCCTCCTCGTCGAGGGCGTGCAGTGAGCGGCGCCAGGCCTCGTCGTCCATCGGCATGTCGGCGTAGTGCCAGCCGTCGGTCTCCAGTTCGGCGAGCCGGGCGTCGATCGCCGGCAGCAGCGGGACGTCGGGGTGGTCGAGCAGCTGGTCGAGCAGGGCGCGGGCGGTGGCCTCCTCGGCGGGGGTGAAGAACCTGAGCGGTGGCTGGGGGCCGGTGCGGGCGACCACGACGGCCGTCGTCTCGCGGTCCCAGTACCGGGCCTGGGAGAGCACGTCGAAACCGGGGAAGCGGGGCTCAGGCATCGGGCGACTCCCGGCGCAGTACGGCGGCCACCAGGCCCATCCCTCCGACGAAGCTCATCAGCAGCGGCGCGAACAGCGGCGGGCCCATCTCGACGTTGTAGCGGGCCATTTCCCAGCCGCCGGGCTTCTCGGCGATGCCGCGCACGTGCAGCCAGGTGCCCTGCAGGCCGTTGGCGACGATGGACGCGGAGGCGACCGGCAGCAGGGTGCGCGCGGCCCGGGGGCTGAGCGCCCCGGCCACCCCGGCGACGGCGCCGACCGGGCCGAGCCAGACCGGCCACCACATGACGCGGTTGCCGAAGCCGGCCCGGTCGTGCTCCAGGTAGATCTCGGCGGCGGTGATCACCGAGCCGACGCCGGTCGCGAGGGCGAGCGAGCGCTGGAAGCGCCCGGTGCGGACGTTGCGCAGCACCAGGCCGGTGCCCCGGCGGAGCGGGTCAGTGATGGCCATGCCGGCCTCCGAAGGACGGCAGCAGCTCCTGGAGCTTCGCCTTGAACCCCTGGCGGACCATCGCCGTGCGGTCGGCGTCGCCGCGCAGCACGGACGCCGCGGCGGCCTGGATCTGGTCCCAGGTGGCGTGCGGCGGGATCGGCGGGACGGCCGGGTCGGTGCGCAGTTCCAGGACGAACGGGCGGTCCGCGGTGAGCGCGTGCTGCCAGCCGCTGGGGACGTCGCCCGGCGAGAGGGCGCGTTCGGCGCCCAGGCCGAGGGTACGCGCGAAGCCCGCGTAGTCGATGTCGGGCAGCTGCTGGGAGGGCAGGAAGCTCGGGGCGCCCTCCATGGCCCGCATCTCCCAGGTGACCTGGTTGAGGTCGCGGTTGTTGAGCACCGCCACCACCAGCCGCGGGTCCTCCCACTGCTGCCAGTACTTGGCGATGGTGATCAGCTCGGCGAGGCCGTTCATCTGCATCGCGCCGTCGCCGACGATGGCGATGGCGGGCCGGTCGGGGTGGGCGAACTTGGCGCCGATCGCGTACGGGACACCGGGGCCCATGGTGGCCAGGGTGCCGGACAGCGAGCCGCGCATCCGGCCGCGGAAGCGCAGGTGGCGGGCGTACCAGTTGGCGGCGGAGCCGGAGTCGGCGCTGACCATGACGTCGTCGGGCAGCAGGTGGTCGAGGGCGTGGATCGCGTACTCGGGGTTGATCGGGTCGGCCTCGACCCCGGCGCGCCGCTCCATCACCTCCCACCAGCGCTCGGTGTTGTCGCAGATGGTGCGGTACCAGTCCCGGTCCTCCTTGCGGACCAACAGCGGCAGCAGCCGGTCCAGCGTGCGGGCGGCGTCGCCGACCAGGTTGACCTCGTACGGGTAGCGCATCCCGACCATGAACGGGTCGAGGTCGATCTGCACGGCCCTGGCCTGCCCGAACTCGGGCAGGAACTGGCTGTACGGGAAGGACGAGCCGATGGTCAGCAGGGTGTCGCAGTCGCGCATCAGCTCGTACGAGGGGCGGGTGCCGAGCAGGCCGATCGACCCGGTGACGTAGGGCAGCGTGTCGGGCAGCACGTCCTTGCCTAGCAGCGCCTTGGCGACCCCGGCGCCGAGCAGTTCGGCCGTCTGCTGGACCTGCCGGCGGGCGCTGCGGGCGCCCTGGCCGACCAGGATGGCGACCTTGCTGCCGGCGTTGAGCACGTCGGCGGCCCGGCGCAGCTCGTCGTCCTCGGGGACGACCGTCCACTGCGGGGAGCCCAGGCTGGAGGGCACCATCTTGAAGGCGTGCTCCGGCGGACTGTAGTCCAGCTCCTGGACGTCGGCGGGCACGATCACGGCGGTGACGGTGCGGCGGGCGGCGGCGGTGCGCATCGCCCGGTCGAGCACGTTGGGCAGCTGCTCGGGGACGGTCACCATCTGGCAGTACTCGGCGGCGACGTCCTTGTACAGGCTCAGCAGGTCGACCTCCTGCTGGTAGGAGCCGCCCATCGCGCTGCGGTTGGTCTGCCCGACCAGGGCCACCACCGGCACGTGGTCCAGCTTGGCGTCGTACAGCCCGTTGAGCAGGTGGATCGCGCCCGGGCCCGAGGTGGCCACGCACACTCCGGTGCGGCCGGAGAACTTGGCATAGCCAACGGCCTCGAAGGCGGCCATCTCCTCGTGCCGGGCCTGGACGAAGACGGGCTTGTTGTCGGCGCGGCCCCAGGCCGCGAGCAGTCCGTTGATGCCGTCGCCGGGATAGCCGAAGACGTACTGGACGTCCCAGGCGCGCAGTCGTTCCAGGATGTGGTCGGAAACCTTCGGGGACACGGTGCTCCTCCTTCAGCCCTTCACACGACAACCCCCCGCAGCGCGAGTAACCGCTGCGGGGGGTCGGAAACACCCGGCGCGGGGAAAGGTCATTCCTCCTCGGCCGTCTGGTCTGCCCAGCCCGGCGCGTCGCGGTCCTCGAGCTGCTCGCGCAGCCGGGTCAGCGTGGCCGAGAGCAGCCGGGAGACGTGCATCTGGGAGACGCCGATCCGCGCGGCGATCTCGGACTGGGTCCGGCCCTCCCAGAAGCGCAGCTTGAGCACCGTCTGCTCGCGCTCGGGCAGTTCGGCGAGCAGGGGGCGCACGGCGGTGCGGAAGTCGGCGAGTTCGATGCCGGGGTCGCAGCCGCCGAGGCGGTCCAGCATCGCGCTGCCGCTCTCGTCGGTGTCCTGGTCCCGCAGCGCGTCCAGCGAGCTGGGGCGGTAGACCCGGCCCGCGACCAGGCCCTCGGTGGCCTGCTCGACGCTCAGGTGGAGATCCTGGGCGATCTCCTCCGGCTGCGGGAGGCGGCCGAGCTGCTGTTCGAGCCGGTCCGAGCCGCGGGCCACCGTCAGGTACAGCTCCTGCATGCTGCGCGGCACCCGGACCGGCCAGGAGGTGTCCCGGAAGAAGCGCTTCATCTCGCCGGCGATGGTGGGGATGGCATAGGTGACGAACTCGACGCCGCGCTGCGGGTCGTAGCCGTCGACGGCCTTGATCAGGCCGATCGTGCCCACCTGGAGGATGTCGTCCATGTCCTCGGCCCGGTGCCGGAAGCGGGCCGCGATGAACCGCACCAGCGGCATGTTCAGTTCGATGATCGTGCCGCGGACATAGCTGTACGCGGCGCTCTCCCGAGCCAGCCCGGACAGCCGCTCGAACAGTGCGTCGCTGATTTCCCGCGCCTCGGTCTTGCCCATCGCGCGGAGTTCGGTCTTGGTGGGTCTCGGCGGCAGGTCGGGCGGGGTGCCCGAGGACAGGACGGTTTCCTGCCCGCCGTGCGGAGCTGTTTCCAGAGGGGTGGACACGTGTCCTCCTCGACCTCGGGACGAACGCCCGACGACGCCCACGGGCTCTCGCCCGTACGTCGGGGGGCTCTTTCCCAGGACCCGGGCCCGGTTTCGAGGGGCGAGGTCCCGATGGCACCCGGTCCGGGTGCCGGGCGGCGTTCGTCCGGCGAACCGCCGCACGGTTGTTCTACCCGACATACGACATGGAATTCGCGTTTTAGGAAGGTTTCTTCCGATTCATCCGGGTAACGAGCTCAGGCAACGACCCGACCACGGAGAGGAGGGGCGGCCATGCCCCGAGGATCCAGCCCCAAGCGGGAACGCCAGTACGAGCACATCAAGGACAGTGCGCTCGACCGGGGCGAGAGCGAGAAGCGGGCCGAGGAGATCGCCGCCCGGACGGTCAACAAGGAACGCGCCCGGCACGGCGAGTCCAAGACGGCGAGCCGCACCTCGACCCACGACATGTCGTCCGGGCGGCGCGGCGGCCTGCGCTCCCACAAGGGCGCCGGCGGTCCGACCTACGACCAGCTCTACAACGAGGCCAAGCACCGCAACATCAAGGGCCGTTCGAAGATGAACAAGGGCGAACTGGCCCACGCGCTCGGCCGCTGAGGTGCGAAATGACCGTTCCCACGCCCCCTGATCCGGACACCCAGCCGATCCCCCACCCCAACCCGGCGCCCCGGCCGGGCGAGGGCCCCGACCCGGTGCCTCCGCCCATCCCGCCGTTCCCGGACCCGTCCCCCTACCCGGACCCCGACCCGGCACCGCCGCCGCTACCGCACCCCGGTCAGCGGTAGCGTCTTCCGCCCGCGGCTCCATCCCGCTCGACGGCTTCAACCCCCCCGGTTGAAGCCGTCGAGCCGTACGTGCCGGTCCAGCGGCGACCCGACCTCCAGCCAGACCAGCTTGCCCCCGTCGTCGGGCGCCGCGCCCCAGGCGCGGGCCAGCCGGTCGACCACCCGCAGGCCGTGCCCGCCCGGGCGACTCGGATCAGCGGCCCCGGCCAGCCGCGGCAGCACGGGGCTGGCGTCCACGACCTCCACCCGCAGGCGCACGCCGTCCCAGTCCAGGCGCAGCTCGCGCGGGCCGCCGGGGGCGTGCAGACAGGCGTTGGTGACCAGCTCCGAGACCATCAGCAGGACGTCCTCCGCCCTGGCCCGCTGCTCCTCGTCGTCGGCGGGCAGCCAGTGCCAGGACCGCAGCGCCGCCCGGCTGAACTCACGGCTGCGCTGCACCGCGCCCGCGCTGCCCTCGAAGGCGAGCCGCCTGGTCTCCCCGGCGGCCGCCGCCCGCCCTCGCCCGGTGGGATCCATGCCGGGCCTCCTAGACCGGGCCCGGCGGAGCGCCCGGTCGCGCCGACGACACTTCCCCCGACGGCTGTTCGGGCTCGGGCCACTGCTCGGGTTCCGACTGCGGTTCGGACGCCGACGGCGCATCGGACGCCGCCGCCGGCACGCGACCGGGCGCGGCCAGCGCCGCCCCGAGATCGGGATGGATGCGTAGCACGGTGTCGGCCCCGGTGACCGCGAACAGCCGCGCCACGGCCGGGCGCAGGCCCGCGAGTTCCAGGCGCAGCCCGACGGCCTCAGCGTCGAGGCGGGCGTGCAGCAGGATGTTGAGCCCGGTCGAGTCGCAGAACCCCAACTCCCCCAGATCGAGCACGATCCGCTCGATGCCGTCCTCGACCGGACGGACCAGCGCACCGCACAGCCCGTCCGCCGAGTCGTGGTCCAGTTCCCCCGCGACGTGGACGATCCGCACCGGCCCGTCGCGGTCAACCGCGCCCCAAAGGCCCCCGGCTGCGGGCCACCCCGCGGCTCCGGCCGGACCGTCGGCCCGGCGCGCCGGTCGGGACGGCGGCGAGCCGCCCCGACCACCGTGCCGCGCGCGGCGGGCGGTCGAGTACTCCGGGGCCGTGCCGGGTGCGGCCGGGCAGGCCACCCGCTCCTCGTCCATGCGCAGCGTTTGCCCCGCCCGGTCGCGGCTACACGCGCCGACGGGAGGAGGTGGAGGCGATCACCATGGCGGCGACGAACACCGGCCCCGACGGCCACGGTCCCCGGCCCCGCGTCGGCCGCCACGAGTCGCCCGAGGAGCGGGCCGACCGGCGCTGGACAGACCTGCTCCAGGAGGTCAGGGTCGCCCAGACCGGCTCGCAGATCCTCTTCGGCTTCCTGCTGAGTGTCGTCTTCATGCCGCGCTTCTCCCAACTCGGCGGTTTCGACCGGGGCCTGTACGTGGCCACGGTCGTCCTGGGGGCGCTCGCCACCGGCTCGCTGACCTCCCCCGTCGCCTACCACCGGATCTTCGCCGGGCGTCGCCTGAAACCCCAACTGGTCGACGCCGTCGCCAGGTTGGTCGCCGTCGGCCTGGTGCTGCTGGCCCTGACCATCAGCTCGGCCCTGCTGCTCCTGCTGCGGGTGGCGACCAACTCGTCGGTCTCCGCCTGGATCACCGCGGGCGTCATGCTGTGGTTCGCGTCCTGCTGGCTGGTGCTGCCCGTCTGGCACCTCTACTGGCACGACGGCCGCAGCCCCCGGGCCCCGGACGATCCGGACGATCCGGACTGCGACGACCATTCCCACCCGTGACGCGACCACCCGTGACACGGCCACCCGCCCCGACGTTTCGGTGCCGGAGGCCTGGCAAGACGCCCGCCATGAGGACCCGTACGCATTCCGAGCCCCGAACCGTTGTCATCACCGGCGCCACCGCCGGAGTCGGCCGGGCCTGCGTCCGGGCGTTCGCCACCGACGGCAACCGGCTGGTGCTGGTCGCCCGTGGCGTCGCCGGGCTGCGCGCGGCTTCCGCCGAGGCCCAGGTCGCCGGATCACCGGTGCGCACCATCCTGGCGGACGTCTCCGACCCCGAGGCCTGCGAGGCCGCAGCCGCCCGCGCCGAAGCGGAGTTCGGGCCGATCGACGTCTGGGTGAACGACGCCTTCGTCTCGGTGTTCGCTCCGTTCACGGAGATCAGTCCCGAGGAGTACCGCCGGGTCACCGAGGTCACCTACCTCGGCTACGTCAACGCCACCCGGGCCGCGCTGAAGCGGATGCTGCCGCGCGACCACGGCACGATCGTGCAGGTCGGCTCCGCGATCGCCTACCGCGGCATCCCGCTCCAGACCGCCTACAGCGGCGCCAAGCACGCCATCCAGGGCTGGCACGAGGCACTGCGCTGCGAACTGCTGGCCAGCAGGACGGGCGTGCGGGTGACCATGGTCCAGCTGCCGGCGGTCAACACCCCGCAGTTCGACTGGGTGCTCAACCGGCTGCGCGGCCAAACCAGGCCCGTCGCGCCCGTGGCCCAGCCCGAGGTGGCCGCCCGCGCCGTCCGCTACGCCGCCGACCACCCCCGGCGCCGCGAGTACTGGGTGGGCGGCAGCACCGCGGCCACCCTGATCGCCAACGCCGTCGCCCCCGGCCTGCTCGACCGCTACCTGGCCCGCACCGGCATCGACGCCCAGCAGGACCAGGGTCGGCGGAATCCGGAGGACCACGCCAACCTCTGGGCCCCGGGCGACGCCTCCCACGACCACGGCGCGCACGGCCGCTTCGACGAGGAGTCCCACGAACGCAGCGCCCAGCTCTGGGCCTCCCAGCACCACGGCCTGCTCGCCACCGGCGGCGCGGTCCTGGTCGGCGCCGCCGTCCGCGCACTCGCGCGGAAGCGGTGACCGGCGGCGGTGCGCCGACCGGCCGCCATGGACCCGGCGACGGCACTGCGGCGGATCGCCTTCCTGCTGGAGTGGAACGACGCCTCGCCCTACCGGGTACGGGCCTTCCACACCGCGGCCGACGCGGTCCGGGCGCTGCCGCCCGGGCCGGTGGACGCCGCCCGGGCCCGCCGGCTGCCGGGCGTCGGGCCGGTCACCGCCGAGGTGATCGCCCAGGCCGCCGCCGGCGTCACCCCGACCTACCTCACCCGGCTGGAGAGCGCCGCCGGACCGGCCGCCCGGGCCGGGTGGGAGCTGGCCTCGGCCGCTGGGGGCGACTGCCACCTGCACTCCGACTGGTCCGACGGCGGCCACCCGATCGAGGAGATGGCCGAGGCCGCCCGCGCGCTCGGCCACCGCTGGGCCGTCCTCACCGACCACTCGCCCCGGCTCACCATCGCCCACGGCCTCAGCCCGGAACGGCTGCGGCGCCAACTCGACGCGGTCGCGGCCCTCAACGCCGAGGACGGTTCGTTCAGGCTGCTCACCGGCATCGAGTGCGACATCCTGGAGGACGGCTCGCTCGACCAGGAGCCCGAACTGCTCGGCCGGCTCGACGTGGTGGTGGCCTCCGTGCACTCCAAACTGCGCTCGGACCCGGAGCCCATGACGGCCAGGATGCTCACCGCGGTCAGCAACCCGCGCACCAACGTGCTCGGCCACTGCACCGGCCGGATCGTCACCGGCCGGGGCCGACCGCCCTCCCGGTTCGACGCCGAGGCCGTCTTCGCCGCCTGCGCCGCGGCCGGGACGGCCGTGGAGATCAACTGCCGCCCCGAGCGCCGCGATCCACCCGACGATCTGCTCCGACTGGCCGTGGACGCGGGCTGCCTCTTCGCCGTCGACACCGACGCCCACGCCCCGGAGCAGCTCCACTGGCTCACCTCCGGCTACGCCCGGGCGGCCCGCTTCGGCCTCGGCGCCGAACGGCTGGTCACCACCTGGCCGCGCGAGCGGCTGCTCGCCTGGGCGAACCCGGCCGCCGGCTGATCACCCCGCCACGTCGGACGACTCGACGCCGCGGGTCACCCGGACGCGCCGCCCCGCACCCGCCGCCGGCCAGGGCCGTGCGGGTCGCTACTGGGTCAGGCCGGTCCGTCCGGTGGGGCTCGTCACGCTACGGCGGGTGCCCGGGCTGGCCCGTCCACACCCCGGGGTTTGCGGGCGGGGTGGTCGGACATACGCGCCGGCGTCGGACTACCCGGAGCGGGGAGTCGGGCTTCCCGAACGAGGAGTCGGACCTACCGGAGCGAGGAAGGGTGCGGGCGATGGGTGTGCTGGCCGGACGGACGGCGCTGGTGACCGGCTCCTCCCGCGGGCTGGGGCTGCTGATCGCGGGTGAGCTGGCGCAGCGGGGCTGCAGGGTGATGCTCTGCGGCCGGGACGAGCTGGGCCTGGAGCGGGCGCTGCGGCAGTTGGGCGGCCTGCCGGGCGAGGTGGCCGCCACGGCCTGTGACCTGATGGACCCGCAGGCGCCGGAGCAGTTGCTCGCGGCCGTGCGGGAGCGCTTCGGGGCCGACGTGGACCTGCTGGTCAACAACGCCGGTCTGATCCAGGTCGGCCCGTTCTCCGCCGTGCAGGAGCAGGACTTCCGGCGGGCGCACGAGTTGATGACGATGGCACCGCTGCGACTGGTCCAGGCCGTGCTGCCGCAGATGCGGGCCCGCGGCTCGGGCTCGATCGTGATGATCAGCTCGATCGGCGGCCGGATCCCGGCGCCGCACCTGCTGCCGTACGTCGCCGCCAAGTTCGCGCTCACGGGCCTCTCGGAGGGGCTGGCGGCGGAGCTGGCGGCGTACGGCATCCGGGTGACCACCGTGCTGCCGGGGCTGATGCGCACCGGCTCGCACACGGCCGCCGAGTTCGCCGGGCAGGCGGGCAGCGAGTACGCCTGGTTCGCGACCGCCGCCTCCATGCCGCTGGTGTCGATGGACGCCCGGCGGGCGGCCCGGCGGATCGTCCGGGCCGTCGAGGGCGGGCGGCGCGAGCTGGTGCTGACACCGCTCGCCAAGGCCGCCATGCTCGCCCACGGCGTCGCTCCCGCCACCACGAACCGGCTGCTCGCCCTGACCGCGCGGCTGCTGCCGTCGGCCGGCGCCGCACCGGAGCACGGCGTACCGGGCGTGCGGGCCGCCTCCCGGCACCGGCCGGGTGGCCCGGTCCACCGGCTGACCACCCTCGGCCGGCGGGCGGGGCGGGCCCACAACGAGCCCACCGCGTCCTGAGGCGGATCGGGGGGTGTGGAAGTGCGCTGCGCGGGCACACGCGGCCCGAGGGGCCACGACCCGCCCCGCCGTCGGAAGCAGCGGTCGGAACGAGCCGTCGGAACCACGAGAGGAGCACTCCCCATGGGTACCGAGGACAAAGCGCGCAACGTCGCGGAGAAGGCCCACGGCAAGGTCAAGGAGGCCGCCGGAAAGGTCATGGGCGACCCGGTCGTCGAGGCCGAGGGCAAGGGCAAGCAGATGAAGAGCGACCTCAAGCAGGCCGGCGAGAAGGTCAAGGACGTCGGGAAGGACTGACCCCGACGCCGGCGGCCGCCCCCGCGCGGCCGCCGGCCCGTCCGGAGGGAGAGAGCCACCATGAAGGCCGTCACCTGGCACGGGCGCCGCGACGTCCGCGTCGACTCCGTCCCCGACCCGGTGATCCGGGAGCCCACCGACGTCCTGGTGGAGGTGACCACCACCGGGCTGTGCGGATCCGACCTGCACCTGTACGAGGTCCTGGGCGCCTTCCTGGACGAGGGCGACATCCTGGGCCACGAGGCGATGGGCGTGGTCCGCGAGACGGGCCCCGCGGTGCACGCCGTCGATCCGGGCGACCGCGTGGTCGTCCCGTTCAACGTTTCCTGCGGCACCTGCCCCACCTGTGTGCAGGGCCTGCAGTCCCAGTGCGAGACCACCCAGGTGCACGCCTACGGCATGGGCGCCGCGCTGTTCGGCTACACCAAGCTCTACGGTCAGGTACCGGGCGGACAGGCGGAGTTGCTGAGGGTCCCGTTCGGCAACACGCTGCCGGTGCCCGTACCGCACGGGCCGCCGGACGACCGCTACGTGCTGCTGTCCGACGTGCTGCCCACCGCCTGGCAGGCCGTCGACTACGCGAACATCCCACCGGGCGGCAGCGTCGCGGTGCTCGGGCTGGGCCCGATCGGGGACATGTGCACCCGGATCGCCCGCCACCGCGGGGCCGGCACCGTGATCGGCGTCGACCTGGTGCCCGAGCGGCTGGAACGCGCCGCGGAGAACGGCGTCGAGGCGCTGGACCTGGCCCGGCTCGGCTCCCGGATCGTCGACACCGTCCGGGACCTCACCGAGGGCCGCGGCCCGCACGCCGTGATCGACGCCGTCGGGATGGAGGCGCACGGCTCCCCCGCCGCGACCGCCGCCCAGCGGATGACCTCGCTGCTGCCGGACGCGCTGGCCGCCAGGCTGATGACCCGGGTCGGCCTCGACCGGCTGCACGCCCTGCACCTGGCGGTGGACCTGGTCCGGCGCGGCGGCACGATATCGCTGTCCGGCGTGTACGGCGGGATGACCGACCCGCTGCCGATGCTGACCATGTTCGACAAGCAACTGCAGCTGCGGATGGGGCAGGCCAACGTCCTGCGCTGGATGGACGACCTGCTGCCGCTGCTCGGCGACGACGACCCGCTGGGGGTGGAGGGCTTCGCCACCCACCACGTGCCGCTGGCCGAGGCCCCGGACGCGTACGACATGTTCCAACGCAAGCAGGACGGCGCCGTCAAGGTGCTGTTCCAGCCCTGACCGGCCCGCCCGCTCCCACTCAGAGGAGGCGAACGCGATGAGCACCATGAGGAACCCGGTACCCAAGGACCCGCCGGAGCAGGTCGAGACCCCGGAGTCCCGGATGACCGGCGAGGGCAGCCCACCGCCGGAGCACGAGGAGGAGAAGGGACCGCAGGACGGCCCGGAGTTCGAGGTGACGGACCCGGGCGGCGAGGACCGGAAGCAGTAGCCGCACGTCGAAGCGGTACGACCGCACGGGCCGGGCCGATCATCGGAGCTTTCCGGCCCGTCGTCCGGCGAACGGGTGGTCCGGTGCGGTGATCACGCGCGCCGCGGCGTTGCGCGCGGGACGCGTGCGCCGACCGGACGGTACACCTGGGGGCCGCCCGCCGCGGTGGCGGGCGGCCGGAGGTCCGACATGGGGGTGGAAATGCGAACGATGCTCGAACTCCTGCTCTGGTGGGGGGTTTTGCTGTTGCTCAACACCGTGTTCATCAGCTCGGTGTCCCCGCTGGAGATGGCGGTGGGCGGCGGCGTGGCGCTCCTCGGGGCCCTGGGCGCGGTGGCCGTGCGGCGCGCGTCCGGGGCGACTCCCGGCGGACCGGCCCGGCTGGCCCGGGCGCTCTGGGCATTCCCGTGGACCCTGCTGGCCGACACCGGCCGGCTCGCGCTCGCCGTCGCCTCCCCCGCCCACCGGCGCGGCGGGTTCCGCACCGTACGGCTCGCCCCCGGCACCGGGGCGGCCTGGGGCGCGGCGCTGCTGTCCTCGACGCCCGGCGCGTACGCGGTGGAGAGCCGGGACGGCGGCGAACTGACCGTCCACGCGATGGAAGACCAACTGTCCTCTCTGGAGCGGGCCTTGACGGGGGCCGGGGAGTGAACGCCTGGCTGATCGCGGCGGCCGTGCTGGCCGCCTGCGGCGTGGGCCCGTGCCTGCTGCTCGGCCTGCGCGGCTCGCCCGAGCAGCGCCTGGCCGGGCTCAACCTCGCCGCGACGATCACCTCCGTCGTCCTGCTGCTGCTCGCCCAGGGGTTCAGCCGCACCTCGTACACCGACCTGGCACTGGACCTCGCGGTGCTGGCGCCCGCCGGGACGCTGGTGTTCACCCGCTTCCTGGCCGGGAGGCAGCAGTGACGCCCCGACACACCCTGGCACTGGTGCTGCTGGTGGCCGGCGCCGCCGCGCTGCTGCTCGCCGCCCTCGCCCTCGCGGTGCTGCCCGGGCCGTACCTGCGGCTGCACGCCCTCTCCCCCGCCGCCGCCCTCGGTGCGCCGCTGGTCGCGCTCGCCCTCGCCGTGGACACCGGGCCGGGGCGGGCCGCCGTCAAGCTGCTGGTGATCGGCCTGCTGCTGGCCATCGGCGGCACCGTCACCACCATGGCCGTCGCGCGCACCACCGTGCGCGCCGAACGGAAGGCTCAGCAGTGACCAATGCGTTGACCGTGATCGCCCTGCTGCTCACCGCCGTCACCGCGACCACCGCCGCGCTCACCCGCGAGCCGGTCCGGCAGGCCGTCGTCCTCGCGTTCCTCGGGCTCTGCCTCGCGCTGCTGTTCACCGTGCTCCAGGCGCCCGACGTCGCGCTCTCCCAACTGGGCGTCGGCAGCGCGATCACCCCGCTGCTGATCCTGCTGACCGTCCGCCGGGTGCGCCGCCAGGAGCAGGCGGACGAACACCCGGACCGCACCGAGTGAGCCGCACCGCCCGGCTGCGGCTGTTCCTCGCCGCCGCAGCCGTCCTCGCCGCCGCCCTGATCACCGCCGCCACCGAGCTGCCGGGCTTCGGCGGCCACCACCACCCGTACGGCGAACGGGCGGTGGCGGCCGGGCTGGCCCGGCAGACGGCCAACATCATCTCCTCCGTCAACTTCGACCAGCGGGCCTTCGACACCCTCGGCGAGGATTCCATCCTGTTCGGCTCGGTGCTCGGCGCCGCCATACTGCTGCGGCTCGCCCGGGACGAGGGCAAGCGCCGCGCCGCCGCCGAACCCGTGCTGCCCACCACCCGGCTGTTCGGCGCGACGCTGCTGCCGGTCACCCTGCTGGTCGGCGGATACCTCGTCGCCCACGGCCAGTTGAGCCCCGGCGGCGGCTTCCAGGGCGGCGTCGCGCTGGCCACCGCCCTGCACCTGGCCTACGTCGCCGCCGACTACCGGGTGCTCAAGCGGATCCGCCCGCTGGCCGCCCTGGACGTGGCGGACGCGCTCGCGGCCGGCACCTACGCCGCGCTCGGCCTGATCGGCCTCGCCCAGGGCGCCGGCTACCTCGCCAACACCCTGCCGCTCGGCACCTTCAACCAGATGTCCTCCAGCGGGCTGGTGGCGGTGATCAACGCCGCCGTCGGTGTCGAGGTCGCCTCCGGCGTGGTGGTCCTGCTGGCGCACTTCCTGGACCAGGCGGTCGAGATCGTCCACAACGGGGAGAACCGGTGAACGAGCGGAGCGAGCGAGTCATCCAGAGGTGCGGGTTTCGCGGAGCGACCGCCGAGCGAAGCGAGGTGGACGAATGAGCGTTTTCCCCTACCTCGTGGCCGGGTGGATCCTGCTCGCCGGGCTGTACGGCCTGGTGACCAGCCGCAACCTGGTGCAGGCGGTCGGCTGCCTGGCCGTCGCGCAGTCCTCCACCTACGTGCTGCTGCTCGCGGTCGGCTACCGCAGCGGCGCCACCGCGCCGGTCTTCTCCGACCTGCCGACCGACGCCCCGGTGGTCGACCCGGTGGTCCAGGCACTCGTCCTGACCGACATCGTGGTCGGGGCGACCGTCACCGCCCTGCTCCTTTCCCTGGTGATCCAACTACGCAAGCGGCACGGCACGGTGGACCCCGAGGAACTCACCGGGCTGCGCGGGTGAGCGGCCGGTGAACACTGCTGACCTGCTGCCGCTGGCCGTCGCCGTCCCGCTGCTCGGCGCCGCCGTCCTGGCCGTGACCGGACGCCGGCTGCCCCGCCCGGGGCGCGACGCGCTGGCCACCGCCTGGGCCGCCGCCGACGTGGCCTGCCTGACCCTGCTGTGGGCCCGGACCGCGCCGGACGGCCGGGCGGTCTCCTGGCTCGGCGGCTGGAGCCCGCGCGGCGGCCACAGCGTCGGCGTCGTGCTGGTCGCCGACCGCCTCGGTGCCGGCCTCGCCCTGCTCGCGGCCGTCCTCGTCCTCGCGGTGGTCTGCTACGCCTGGCGGTACTTCGACGAGCCCTCCGGCGAGCACGGCGGGGTGTTCCCCGCCCTGCTGCTGCTCTTCGAGGCCGGGATGGTCGGCTTCGCGCTCACCGGGGACCTCTTCGACGCCTTCGTGTTCTTCGAGCTGATGGGCGCCGTCGCCTACGCGCTGACCGGCTACCGGATCGAGGACGAACGCCCGCTGCAGGGCGCCCTCGCCTTCGGACTGGTCAACTCGGCCGCCGCGTACCTCTCCCTGCTCGGCATCGGCCTGCTCTACGCCCGCACCGGCGAACTCGGCCTCGCCCAGATCGGCGCCGCACTGGACCAGCACGCCGCCGCCGGGCACGGCCGGGACGCCCTGGTGGTCGTCGCCTTCGTGCTGGTGCTGGCCGGCCCGCTGGTCAAGGCCGCGACCGCGCCCTTCCACTTCTGGCTGCCGGACGCCCACGCGGTGGCACCGAGCCCGGTGTGCATGCTGCTCTCCGGGGTGATGGTCGAACTCGGCGTCTACGGGGTGGCGCGCATCCACCGGGTGGTCTTCGCCGGGGCGGGCGGCCTGCCGGACGACGCGGTCCGCGACACCCTGCTCGCCGCGGGCGTGCTGACGGCGCTGGTCGGCGCCGTGATGTGCTGGCCGCAGCGGCACCTCAAGCGGATGCTCGCCTTCTCCACCGTCGGACACATCGGGCTGTTCCTGATCGGCGCGGCGCTGCTCGACCCGGCCGGACTGGCCGGCTCGGCCGTGTACGTGGCCGGCCACGCGGGCGCCAAGGCGGCGCTGTTCGGCCTCACCGGCGTGCTGCTGGACCGGTACGGCTCGGTGGACGAGCACGGACTGCACGGCCGGGCCCGCGAACTGCGCCTCACCGGGTTGCTGTTCGTCATCGGCGCGCTCGCCCTGGCCGGGCTGCCGCCGTTCGGCACCGGGCTCGGCAAGGCCGTCGCCGAGGAGGCCGCCGGGCACTGGGGCGGCTGGCTGCCCGCGGTGTTCGTGCTGGTCTCCGCGCTCACCGGCGGCGCGGTGCTGCGCGCCGGGCTGCGGGTCTTCGGCGGGCTGGGCGCGCGGCCGGCCGAGGACCCGGAGGCCGCGGCGACCACCGGCGAGGGCGAGGAGCCCGAGATCCGCGAGCCGGGCCGCCGGCCGCCGGTGCCGATGCTCCTCGTCCCGGCCCTACTGCTGGCCGGCTGTCTGGCCGTCGGCGTGCTGCCGGGCGTGGGGCGCGCGCTCGCGGCGGGAGCGGCCGCCTTCACCGACCGCGACGGGTACCTCGCCCAGACCCTCGGTGGCGCCCCGGCCCCCGCGGGCGCCGCGCCCGAGGCCTGGTGGACGGTGCCCGGCGTGCTGCTCGGCCTGCTCTCCACGCTGCTGGCCGTCGGCCTCGCCACCGCCGCCGTCCGCCGCGCCCCCGGGCGGGACACCAGCGGGCTGTTCCGGGTCACCGTCCTGCCGCTGCGCCGACTGCACTCCGGACTGCTCGGGGACTACATCGCCTGGCTGACCGTGGGGCTGGCAGCGATGCTGGCCGCCCTCACGGCGCAGCTCTGAGGGCGGGCCCGGCACGACGCAGGGCGGCCCGGCACGGCGCAGCTCCGGGGGCGGGCCCGGCGCCCGCCACGCCACCCGGACGGCCGCGGGCCACACTGGAGGGGCGACGGAGGCAGCGGGGCAGCAGCCCCGCGGGCCCTCGCCGTTCGCCGCGCTCCCCGCCACCGACCGGATTCCCTGGGGGCCCACGATGCGTCCTGCCGGCCTGGGCGTGGTCCTGATCGCGCACCCGCCGGTGGCGGCGGTCACCGCGCGGATCCTGGTCCACGACCCCGACCACCCGCAGGAGCCGCCGCGCGAGGACCCGATTGTCGAGGAGCTTCGCAACTCACCGGTCCCCGCGCCCGGTTGGCTGCCCGGGCCGGCTCTCGGCTCCTTCCTCGCCGGGGCGACGGTGCTGCGCACCGACCTGTTCCGGGCCGTCGGCGGCTTCTCACCGCGGCTCTGGCTGGGCGGCGAGGAGGAGTTGCTGGCCGCCGACCTCGCGGCCGCCGGCCACTGGCTGGTGTACGCCGAGGACCTGACGGTCCACCACCGGCCGTCCCCGGCCCGCGACGCGACGCTGCGGCGGCGGCACGGGATCCGCAACACCCTCTGGTTCACCTGGCTGCGCCGGCCGCTGTGGCCCGCGGTGCGCCGCACCGCCTTCCTGGCCCGCACCGTGCCGCGGGACGCGGTGTCCCTCCGGGCCTTCGCCGAGGCGGCGGCGGGGCTGCCGTGGGTGGTGCGTGACCGGCGCAGCGTGCCGTCCCGGGTCGAACGGGTGCTGCGGAGCCTGGACGGGGCTCAGCGGGCCTCCCGGGCCCGCCGTTACGTCGGCCGAACCGGTACCCCGCACCCCGGCAGTGGTACCGGTGGCGGGAGCGACAGCTCCGCGAGGGCGGCCAGCACGTCGGCCGGGCGGATGCGCAGCAGCCGGGGATCGGGCCGGGGGCCGTGGGCGTCGCCGGGCCGGGTCTCCGCGCCGTGGTGCCGCCACAGGGCGAGGTGGCGGGGCACGGCCGGCGGTCCCCACAGCACCGGCGAGACCGGGCCGAACAGGGTCACCGAGGGCGTGCCGAGCGCGGTCGCCAGGTGGGCGATGCCGGTGTCCCCGCAGACCACGGCCCGGGCCTCGGCCACCAGTGCCGCCAGCAGGGGGAAGGGCAGGTCCGTAGCGCCGCCGAGGACGTCCCCCGACGGCAGTCCGGCCTCGCACGCGACGCCTTCGGCGAGGGCGCGCTCGCCCCGGCCGGCGGTGACCACCACCCGGTGGCCGTGCCCGCGCAGCGCCCGGGCCACCGCGGCGAACCGGTCGGGCGGCCACTGGCGGGCGGCCGCGTCGGCTCCGGGGTGGATGAGCACGGCCCCGGGTGCGGGCGACGGGACGGCGGGCCGGGCGATGAGCAGGTCACCGGCGTCCGCTCCGATGCCGTGGTGGCGCAGCAGGCGGCACCACCGTTCGCGTTCGTGCTCGTCGTCCCGCCAGCGCGGGGCGCCGGCGTCCGCGTAGGCGATCAGGCGGGCGGGCCGCAGTCGCGCCAGGGCGTCGCGGCTGGCCGGGCCGTTGCCGTGCAGGTCCACCGCGAGGTCGGGCGGCGGGCCGTCCCAGGGCAGGCGGTGGGGCACCTCGCGTCCGGGGGCGTCGGTGGCCAGCAGCCGGTCCGCCGTGCCGGTGGCGGCGAGGGCGGGTGCCAGCCGGGCCGGGGCGGCCAGGACCAGTTCGTGGCCGGGGTGGTGGCGCCGCAGGGCGCGCAGGGCGGGTACGCCGGTGAGCAGGTCGCCGAGGCCGAGCGCGCGCAGGACCAGGAGGGTGGGCCGCTCGGTCACGGGCGGGCCCGGACGGCGGCCCGCTCGGCGAGCGCCGTGGTGGAACGACCGTCCAGGTAGGGCAGGACGAGCACCTGGCCGCCCCATTCGGCCAGCACCGACGCCTCGGGGAGGGATTCAAACCGGTAGTCGCCGCCCTTGACCCAGACGTCGGGGCGCAGGGTGCGCAGGACCCGTTCGGGGGTGTCCTCCTCGAACACCTGGATGGCGTCCACGCAGCCGAGGCCGGTGAGGATCCGGGCGCGGTCGCCGACCGGGTTGAGCGGGCGGCCCGGGCCCTTGAGCCGGCGCACCGAGTCGTCGGAGTTCAGGCAGACGATCAGGCAGTCGCCCAGCCGGGCGGCGGACTCCAGGAGGGAGACGTGGCCGGCGTGCAGCAGGTCGAAGCAGCCGCCGGCCGCCACGACCGTGCCGCCACGGGCCCGGGTGGCCTCGGCGATGCGCAGGGCGTCCGGCGGCGCGGTGGCCGGGCCGGAGGCCCGGTCCCACAGGTCCGGGTTCCCGGCGCCGCCGCGGGCCACGAAGTCCGCCGCCGCGGTGACCCCGGTGTGGACCGCCTCCTCGGGGATGGCGCCGGCCGCCAGGGCCGCGGTGACGGCCGCCGCGAAGCAGTCCCCGGCTCCGCACGGGTCGCCGGTGGCCTCGTAGGGGGCGGGGAGCAGGATGGGGCTCTCGGTGCCCCGGCTGAGGAGCGCGCCCCGTCGCCCGAGGGTGACGGCCACCGAGGCGGCGCGCCACCGCCCGGCCAGCAGCGCTCCCCGGGCGGTGTGGTCGGGGAGCCCGTCGCCGGTCGGGGCGTCCGGGTCGAGGGCGGCGGCACAGGCCTTGGCCTCGGCGGCGTTGGGGGTGACCAGCCGCGCACCGGGGACCGGCGGCCCGCCGCGCGGGTGCGGGTCCCAGACGAGCGGGACGTGCGCGGCGCAGGCCGTCAGCGGGGGGCGCAGCCGGTCGGCGAGCCCCCGGCCGTAGTCGGCCACCAGGACGGCCGAGGCGCGGGCCAGCACCTGCGCGGCCCGGCGGTCGGGGGGCCCGACGGTTCCGCCGCCGCGGTCGATGCGCAGCAGGGCGCGGCCGTCGACCCGTACCCGGGTCTTGACTGGGAGGTCACCGACCAGCGGCAGCTCCACGAGTCGCACGCGCCCGGTGAGGTGGCGGCGCAGGGTGCGGGCCGCCGGTCCGTCGCCCAGGGCCGTGACCAGGACGACCTCGCGGTCGGTCCGCGCCGTCAGGCACGCGGCGAGGGCGGCGCCGCCGGGGCGGCTGCGCTCGGCCGACACGTCGACCACGGGCACCGGGGCGTCCGGGGCCAGGCGGTCGGCGCGGCCGTCGACGTCGATGTCGAGCAGGCTGTCGCCGACCACGACCAGCGGGCCGTTCACCGGGTCCCCCCGGGCAGGCGGGGTAGGTCGTGGTCGGGCGCGGCGACCGGGTCGTCAGCGTCCTGGCGGCGGTCGAGCGCGGCGTCGAAGGCCTCGCAGACCATGTGCAGGGCAGCGAGGTGGACCTCCTGCACGGTGGCGCTCTCCGGTGCCTCCACCGCCAGTGCCTCGTCCGCGCGCTCCGCCAGCGGGTTGGGGGCGGGGCCCGTCATCGCCCACACGCCCAGGCCCAGGGAGCGGGCGGTGTCGGCGGCCGCCAGCAGGTTGGGGCTGCGGCCGGAGGTGGACAGCAGGACCAGGACGTCACCGGCGCTGCCGTGGGCCTCGACCTGGCGGGCGAAGACCTCCTCGAAGCCGTAGTCGTTGCCGATGGCGGTGAGGCTGGAGGTCTCGGCGTGCAGGGAGATCGCCGAGTACGCGGCGCGCTCGCCCCGGTAGCGGCCCACCAGTTCCGCCGTCAGGTGCTGGGCCTGGGCGGCGCTGCCGCCGTTGCCGGCGGCGAGCAGGCGGCAGCCCGCGGGCAGCAGGCCGGCCAGTGCCTCGCCCCATCCGGTGAGCAGGGGCAGGTGGTGGGCGCGGAGAGCGCCGATGGCGGTCTCCAGGGCCCGGCAGTGCCGCGCGGCCTGCTCCAGGTCGTCGGCGGCGTCGAAGAAGCCGGCGGTCATCGGGGGCCTCCTGTCGTGACCCGCGGAACCCGGGGGGCGTCGGCCGTCCGGGCCGGCGGGTCGGTGCGGTCCAGCACTTCGTCGTACACCTTCGCCGTGCAGGTGGCGACGGTCTGCCAGGTGTAGAAGGAGAGGACGCGGCGGCGCCCGGCCTCCCCGTAGGCCTGACGGGTCTTCGGGTCGGCCAGCAGGGCGTGCGCGGCGGTTGCCAGGGCCTCCGCGGAGGCGGGCGGCACGAGGGTGCCCGTCCGCCCGTCCGCGATGGTGTCGAGGTGGCCGCCGACGGCCGTGGCGACGACCGGCACGCCGCAGGCCATCGCCTCCAGCGGGACGATGCCGAAGGGCTCGTAGTGGGCGGGGCAGATCACCAGGTCGCTGCTGCGCATCAGGGCGGGCATGGCGTCGGCGGCCACCGCGCCCAGCAGGACGAGCCGGTCGGCCACGCCGAGCCGGGCCGCGAGCGCGCGCAGGCGCCGCGCGTACGGGTCGTCGTCCAGCTGGTCGGCGGGCGGTCCGCCGGCCACCAGGAGTTCGGTCCCGGGCAGCCGGACCAGCGCCTCGACGGCGGTCTCCGCGCCCTTGCGGGGGACCATCCGGCCCACCGTGAGCAGTCGTCGGCGCCCGCCGCGCGGCACGCTCGGTCCGGCCGGGGTGAAGCGGACCGGGTCGACGCCGCAGGGCACGACCCTGATCCGGTCGGCGGGAGCCCCGATCGCCAGGAGTTCGGCGACCTCGTCGCTGCAGGTGGCCACCACGCGGTGGGCCGAGCGGGCGATGGCGGTCTCGATGCCCAGTCGGCCGGGCGGGCTGGTGTCGGCCGCCCCCTGGTGGCGGCGCTTGACCACGCCCAGTGCGTGGTAGGTGTGCACGACCGGGATGGCCAGGTGCCGGGCGCCGCGCAGTGCGGCCAGTCCGGACATCCAGAAGTGGGCGTGCACGATGTCGGGCGGACGGGTCCGCCAGTACCGTGCCAGCTCGTCCCCGAAGGCCGGCATGTACGGCAGCAGCTGGTCCTTGAGGAGCTGGCGCGCCGGGCCGGCCGGTACGTGGTGGACCAGGACGCCCGGGCGCAGCGGCACGTGCTCGGCGAGGTCGGCCCGGTCCCGCCGGGTGTGGACGACGACGCGGTGGCCGAGGTCGGCGAGGGCGCCGGCGAGTGCCGCGACGTGGACGTTCTGCCCGCCGGCGTCGACCCCGCCGAGGACGGCGAGGGGGCTGGCGTGTTCGGAGACCAGGTCGATGCTCAGGGGCGCGTTCAACGGGTCACCTCTTCCATCAGGCGGTCCCAGTCGGCGAGGAACCTCTTCAGGCCGTACCGCTCCAGGGCGGCCTGGCGGGCGCGCAGCCCGTCCTGGGTGGCCGCCGCCGGGTCGGCCAGGTAGTGGCGCACCGCGTCCGCGAGTTCCCGGACGTCGGTGGAGAGCACGCCCGTTCCGGGGGGCACGGCGCGGACGGCCTCGGTGGTGGCCAGGGCCACCACGGGCATGCCGAGGTGCATCGCCTCCAGCAGCGACAGGCCGAGGGAGGTCCACCGAACGGGGTGCAGGTAGAGCCGGCGCCGGGGCAGTTCGGTGTGCAGGGCCGCCTGGGGCAGTTCGGCCGTCCGGCAGCGGTCCGGTGGGAGGCCGAGGTGGGCGGCGAGCCCGCCCGTCGCCATGCCGAAGACGTGGAGCGGGCCCTGCCGCGCGAACAGCGGCAGCAGGTCGGTCCCGGTCGTGCGGCCGCGGCGGACCGGCTCGTTGACCACGACGGCCGAGGCGGCCAGCTCTCCCGTGTAGCGGTACCCGGGGTCGACCACGCCGTGCTCGATGACGGTGGTCCGGGTGCTGCCGCAGTCCCAGAACAGGTCGTTGAAGTCGGTGACGTGGACGACGGTCAGGTCGTCCCGGTCGGCCATCGGGTGGCGGGTGTCCGGGATGTCGCCGTGCGGGCTGTTGTGCTCCAGGTAGACGGCCGGCAGGTCGACGCCGGGCCGCCGGCCGAGCCACCGTTCGGCGAGCGCGGCTTCGTGGGGCCGTTGGAGCACCACCAGGTCGATGTCGGTCCCGCGCAGGCGTTCCGGCGGCAGTTCCACCACGGTGTGCGGCCAGTCGAAGGTCCGGGCACGTCCGAGGCCGTCCGGTCCGCGGTCCTCCGTGACCGGCAGGAGGTAGGTGTGCGGTCCCTGGACGAACGCGGTCGTCCAGGAGCCGTGCACGTGCCACAGCAGGATGTTCATCGGGTCACCTCCGGGGCGGCCGCTCGGTTGTGGTCGGCGGATTCCGCAGGAGGTCGACCGCCGTGACGATCTCCTCCGCGGTGAGCGAGTCCAGGCACGGGTGGCCCGGGACCGGGCAGGTCCGGGCCCTGGTCCCCGCGCACGGGGCGTCCTGGCGTCCCAGCAGCACGTGCGGCACGCCGTACGGCCGCCAGCGGTGGGCCGGCACGACGGGCGCGAACAGACAGGCCACGGGGGTGCCGACGGCGGCGGCCAGGTGGGCCGGGCCGGTGTTCCCGGCGACGACGACGTCGGCGCCCGCGAGGACGCCCGACAGTTCGGCGAGGCCGGTGCGCCCGCCGAGGTCGAGGGCGTCGGCGCCGGCCACTTCGGCCGTCAGCTCCTTCTCGGCCCGTCCGCCGGTCACCACCACCCGGTGGCCCGCGGCGGCCAGTGCCCGTACCGCGGCCGCGGCCAGGCGCGCACCGGGCGCCCGGGCGGGCACGGCGGCTCCCGGGTGCAGCACGACGTAGCGGCCGGGGCCGGTGAGGTGCTGTTGGCCGGGCGGCGGCAGGACGGCCAGCCGGCCGTCGTCGCCGGGCGGCAGGGGGAAGCCCGCGGCCGCGGCCAGGTCGAGGGCCGCCTCCGCTTCGTGGCGCCCCTCGCCGCGCTGGTGGCGCAGGTCCAGGAGCGAGCCCGGGTAGTCCACGCTGTCCGCGGCGATGTGGGCCACGCCCGCCATCCGCAGCAGGAGCGCGGTCGGCAGGGCGCTCTGGTGGAAGGACGTCAGGACGAGCGCCCGTTCGATCGTCCTGGAGGCGAGCGAGGACACCAGGTCCATGACGCCCCGGGCCGTCGCGGGGGGCGGGTCGAACCCCGTCCAGGGCGAGTCCCAGACCACGACCTCGTCCACTCCGGGCAGGAGCCGGGCGGCGGGGGCGCCCTGCGGTCCGCAGAGCATCACCACCCGCCGGGAGTGGTGGGCGGCGGCCCGGACGGCCGGGCCGGCGAGCAGGACGTCGCCGGCGCTGTCGAGCCTGACCACGAGCGTCGTCATGCGCCCTCCCGGTCGGTACCGGGCCGGGCGCCCAGGACCAGCCGGACGGCGGCGGTGAGGTCGGCCGCGACGGTGTCGGCGTCCGTGATCTCCTCCGGCCGGGTGGCGGGGGTCGGTACGAGGATCGCCCGCGCGCCCGCCGCGCGGGCCGCTCCGACGTCCGCGCCGATGTCCCCGATGACGACCGTCCGGGCCGGCGGCACGCCCAGGCCGCGGCAGGCGGCCAGGACGAGGCCGGGCGCGGGCTTGCGGCACCGGCAGCCCTCGGACGGTCCGTGCGGGCAGACCGCCCAGATCCCGAACGGGCCGATCAGGTCGTCGATCCGGCACTGCACGGCCTCCACCTGCCGCCGGGTCAGCAGACCGCGGGCCACGCCCGACTGGTTGCTGACGACGCCCAGCACCAGGCCCGCGGCCCGCAGCTCGGCCACCGCCCGTACGGCGCCGGGCACCGGCCGCACCAGGGCCGGGTCCCCGTTGTAGGGCACGTCCTCCACCAGCGTCCCGTCCCGGTCGAAGAGCACGGCACCCGCCGCCCGGCCCGGTCGGGGGCACCCGGGAAAGATCCAGGGCCCGGCTGGCCGTGTCCGGCCGTGCGGCGGACGCACGCCCGACGGGGCCCGTCCGGTGGCGGAGGTCATGAGGACTCCTCCCGTTCCACCGGCCGGACGTACCGCGCCACCGGCGGTTCGACGGGGGTCACGACGAAGTCCGGCGCGTACCAGGGCGGCGCCGCGCGGTGGAGCAGCAGGCCCCGGAGGCGGTGCCGGCAGGCGGCCGGCGGGATGAGCACGCTGGTCAGCAGCATCGTGACGACCTCCTCCCTGGTGCGCGGGCCGGGCAGGACGCGGGCGGCGGCGAACCGCGCCGTGCCGGCCAGCCACACCGCGGCGAGGGCCGCGGCGGCGCGCGGTCGGCCGGCGGCGGCTGCCGCGAGTGCGGTGACCGCCGCGGCGGTCACCGCCACGTGGGCGGGGAAGCGTCCCCGGGGCGCCTGGGCCCGCTCCCACCAGCGCGGTCCGTGCAGCCGGTTCATCAGGACGTCGTCGGCGTTGCCGGCCTGCTGGCGCAGCGAGACCCAGCGGTCCGCCGGTCGCACCGGGTGGGTGGTGCGGCGGTTGCCCGGCTCCAGCCGCCAGCCGGCGTCCAGCACCCGAAGGGCCAGGTCGGCGTCCTCCCGGAAGGCCCGACGGAAGCGTTCGTCGAAACCGCCGACCTCTTCCAGTGCCGCCCTCCGGTAGGCCATGTCGGCGGTGATCCACCGGGAGCGGGCCAGACCGGCCGTGCCGCGCTCCCAGTCGGTGGGCCGTCGCCCGACGGGCAGGGGCACCTCGATGCGCCCCTGGACGCCGCCGGTCGTGGGGTGGGCGGCGGCGAGGTCGGCCGCGAGGTCCCGCGGCCAGGTCGGGCCCGGCACGGTGTCGTCGTCCAGGAAGGCGACCCAGGGCTGGGAGACGCTGCGCCACCCGGTGTTGCGGGCCGCCGCCGGGCCGTTGCCGCCGCCGGGCAGGACCGTCAGCCGGTCCCGCAGCGCCGGCGGCACCTCGACGGCCAGCGGCTCGCAGTCGGTCAGCGGGCGGTCGTCGACCAGCACGACCTGTTCCGGCGGCGGCCCCTGGCCGTCCGCGAGTGCCCGCAGGCAGGTGGTCAGGCTGGGCCGGCCGAGCGTCGGGACGACCACCGCGTAGGCGGTCGGGCCGCCGCTCACCGCGATCCCTCCCCGGGCCGGGCGGGGTCGGCGAACATCCGGCCGCGCCGGACCACGAACGGGCCCAGGGCCAGCAGGTCGACCGGGGAGGAGCCGAAGCACTCCAGGGCGTCGCGCACGTCGTCGACCATCGGCCGGCCGGCCGTGTTGAGGCTGGTGTTCACCACCACCGGCAGTCCGGTGAGCAGTTCGAACTCCTCCAGCATCCGGGCCGTGAGCGGGTCGGCGGCCCGGTCGACGGTCTGGATCCGCGCGGTGCCGTCCACGTGGACGACCGCGGGGATCTTCTCGCGCCATTCGGCGGTGACCCGGTGCACGAACAGCATGTACGGGCTGGGCAGCGGCCCCTCGAAGATCTTGGCGGCCCGGTCGGCGAGCACCATCGGGGCGACGGGCCGGAACTGCTCGCGCCCCTTCACGTCGTTGAGCCGCTCCAGGTTGGCCGACCGTCCCGGGTGGGCGAGCAGCGACCGGTGGCCCAGTGCGCGGGGGCCGAACTCGGAGCGGCCCTGGAACCACGCCACGATCCCGTCGTCGGCCAGCGCCGCGGCCACCTCGGCCGCCACGTCGGCCGGCCGCTCGTACGGGACGCGGGCGCGGCGCAGCCACGCCTCGACCTCCGCGTCCGACCAGCCCCGGCCGAGGTCGACGCCGGGCATCGGGAGCGGCTGGTCACCGCCCGCGGCGGCCAGGTGGAGGGCCGCGCCCAGGGCGGTGCCCGCGTCCCCGGCGGCGGGCTGCACCCAGACCCGGTCGAAGGGGCCCTCGGCCGCGATCCTGGAGTTGGCCACGCAGTTCAGCGCCACGCCGCCGGCCAGCGTCAGCAGGCGGTCCCCGGTGCGGCCGTGCAGCCAGCGGGCGAGGTCGAGCATGACCTCCTCCAGCACGTGCTGCGTGGAGGCGGCGAGGTCGGCGTGCGTCTGGGTCCACTCCTGGCCCGGGGCGAGCGCGGGGGCGAGTTCCGTCCACGGCACGGCGGTCGCGTGGAAGCCGCCGTCACCCGTCGGGTACACGTGGCGGCGCAGCACGTCGGCCATCCTCGGGGTCCCGTACGAGGCCATCGCCATGACCTTGTACTCGTCCGAGGAGCGCAGGAAGCCCAGGTGCTGGGTGAGTTCCTCGTACACCAGCCCCATCGAGTGGGGCAGCTGCTGTCCGGCCAGCGGTTCCAGGCGGGTGCCGACCCGCCGGGCCGCGAGGTGGGAGGTGGCCTCTCCCCGGCCGTCCAGGACCAGGACGGAACAGGGGTCGGTGGCGCCGTCGGCGGCGTAGGCGGCGGAGGCGGCGTGGGCGACGTGGTGCGGGACGAAGCGGACCTTGGCCGGGTCCAGGCCCGGCAGCGTCTCGGCGAGGAAGCCGGGCGCCTCCTGCGCGTACCGCAGCCGCAGGTGGTCCCAGGGGTCGTCCAGGCCCATGGCGTCGGCCGGGCGGGCCAGCGCGGGGTCGAAGGAGTAGCCGACGAGGTCGAGGTCGGCGGGCGTCAGCCCGGCGTGCGCCACGCACCAGCGGGCGGCCTGGACCGGCAGTTCCCAGGCCGAGAAGGGCAGCGGGCGCTTGCCGTGCTTGCGGCGGCTGAACCGTTCCTCCTCGGCGGCGGCCACCGTCCGGCCGTCGATGACCAGAGCGGCTGCCGGGTCGTGGAACAGGGCGTTGATTCCGAGCACGCGCATGGCGCGTGACCTCCTCGTTTCGGCCGGTGACGGGACACCGTTCACCGGGAGCGTCGGTGTCAGGCCTCGGGGTGGGCGCGGAACCACTCGATGGTGGCCGCCAGTCCCTCGTGGGCCTGTGTCGTCGGCTCCCAGCGGAGCTTGTCGCGGGCCATCGCGATGTCGGGGCGCCGTACCGCGGGGTCGTCGGTCGGCCGGGCCACGAACTGCACGGTGGAGGGCGAGTCCGTGAGCTCGATGATCAGGTGCGCGAGTTTCAGCATGGTGAACTCGACGTCGTTGCCGATGTTCACCGGACCGGCCAGGTCGGAACGGGCCATCGCCAGGATGCCGTTGACGGTGTCGGTGACGTAGGTGAGCGATCTGGTCTGGGTGCCGTCGCCGGTGACGGTCAGCGGCTCCCCCGCCAGCGCCTGGCGGATGAAGGTGGGCACCGCCCGTCCGTCGTGGGAGCGCATCCGCGGTCCGTAGGTGTTGAACAGCCGGACGATCGCGGTGTCCACGCCGATGGCGCCGGCCTCGGCGGTGGTGAGCGCCTCGGCGAACCGTTTCGCCTCGTCGTACACGCTGCGCGGGCCGACCGGGTTGACGTTGCCCCAGTAGCTCTCCGGCTGGGGGTGCTGGAGGGGATCGCCGTACACCTCCGAGGTGGAGGTGAGCAGGAACCTGGCACCGTCCCGGCGGGCGAGCTCCAGGGCGTTGCGGGTGCCCAGGCTGCCCGCGTCCAGCGTGTGCAGCGGCAGGCGCAGGTAGTCGGCGGGTGAGGCGGGCGAAGCCAGGTGGAACACGTAGTCGACGTGCCCTTCGACGTCCAGTCCCTCTCCGACGTCGGCCTCCCGCAGCTCGAAGCCGGGCCTGCCCGCCAGGTGGGCCACGTTGGCCGAGGACCCGGTGCAGAAGTCGTCGATGCAGGTGACCCGGTACCCGTGCGCGACCAGGGCGGTGCACAGGTGGGAGCCGACGAAACCTGCCCCGCCGGTGACCACGGCGTGAAGGCGTTCTCCAGGACGGGAAGTCATCCGATCCTCCTCGGTGCTCGGCCGGTGCGGCGGCGCTCCGCCCAGCCTCACCGCCGCCGGTGGGCCCCGCGACAGATGGGCCGCCCCCCGGAGGGCCGCTGCCGCGCGGGCGGGGCCGTCGATTCCACTGGTGCGACGGGGCCCGGCGCGGTCGGTTAACCCGAACGGACCGGTTCACCCGTTCGAAGGCCATCGGCCGTTCGAGGGCCATCCGCACGGTTCCGCCCCGGCCACGAACCGCCGAGTCGGTGTGAGCAACCCCACCGCCGCGAGGAAACCGCAGGTCAGCGTGCTTACGCCCGGGCCGTGGCGGGCGATGTGAGCCAGCCGACGTTTGCGATCGCGCTCCGCCCGTCGAGCATGGACCTACCGCCCGGCGCACGGTCGCTCCGGCGGCACCGGCTCACGTACGGGCGACGCCTGCCCCGGATCGAGCCCGGCCCTTCCCGCGTCCCACCCGATCCGGTTGTGAAAGTGCTGCCCAGAATCACCGCACCCTCGCGCGCCCGGCGCGTCCTCGTCCCCTCGCCACGCAAGGGCTCCGTCCTGCCTGCGGCGCGTTCGGCGGAGACCGCACCGGAAGGCTCCCGTGCGCCCTGGCGTTCGCTGCGCCACCGGAGCATGCGCTGGTGGTCGCTGGCCAACCTCGTCTCCAACGCCGGCGCCTGGATGCAGCTGACCGTCCAGAACCTCCTGGTCCTCCAGTTGACCGGATCGGCCGCGATCACCGGACTGTCGCTCGCGCTCCAGGTCGCACCCGGTCTGCTGCTGGGACTGGCGGGCGGAGCGGCGGTCGACCGGTGGCCCCGCAAGACCACCGCCGCCGTCAGCCAGGCGGCACTGGCGGTGATCGCGCTCGGCACGGCGGCGCTGGTGGCGCTGGGCGCGCTCAGCGTTCCCGTCCTCATGGTGCTGGCGGTGCTCACCGGGCTGATCGCCACCATCGAGTCCCCGGCCTGCGCACTGCTCGGCAACGACCTCGTCCCCCGTGAGGACGTGCCCTCGGCGATCGCGGTGGGCTCGGTGGTGCACAGCGTCGGACGGCTGGCGGGCACCGCCCTGGCCGGGGTCGCGGTCGGCCTGTTCGGGATGGCGAGCGCCTACCTGGCCAACGGCCTGTCCTTCGTCCTGGTGGCGCTGGTCATTCCGTTCCTGCGGCCGGCGGCGGGCGCGGCACCGGCCGCCGGACCCGAGCCGGAAGCCGACCGCCAGGGCGTCCGGGCCGGCGTCACGTTCTTCTGCGGCCGGCGCCGCCTGGTCGCGGTGGCCTGCCTCACCGGCCTCGGCTCGGTGCTCGGCCGCAACTACGGCCTCACCCTCGCCGCCCTGGTCAGCGGGGCACTGCACGGCGGGGCGCGGGAGTACGGGCTGATCGCCACAGTGCTGGCCGTCGGCGGAACGGTCGGCGCGGTGATCGCGGGCCGGCTGCGCAACCCCTCGGTGCGGCTGGTGGCGGTGCTGACGGCGGCCGGCGGGCTCCTCCAGTGCCTCGCGGCGCTCTCGCCCACCCTTCTCATCCTCGCCCTGCTGGTCGTGCCCATGGCCGTCCTCGAGTCGCTCAGCGACACGGCCGTGACCACGATCCTCCAGACCGACCCGCCCGCCCACCTGCGCGGACGGGTCCTGGGGGCCTGGCGCAGCGTGAGCACGCTCTGGGGCCTGGCCGGCCCGCCGCTACTGGGCGCCTCGATCCAGCTGCTCGGTGCGCGGGGCGCCCTGCTGGCCGGGGGGCTGCTGGTCAGCGGCGCGGTGGGCGGGGGCTCTCTGGTGAGCCGCCGCTCCACCGCCGGGTCGCCCGCCGGTCCGGCCGTCGAAGGGGTCAGCGGCGCGGTCGGCGGCCCGGAACAACTCGTCGCGGCGGCGTGATCCGCGCGGCCGCGGACCGGCCTCAGTCCAGGGCGGTGATCCGGTTGCTGAGCGTTCCGAGCCCCTCGACCGAGCACTCCACGACGTCGCCCGGCGCCAGGTAGCTCGGCGGGTCGGCGGCGAAACCCGTACCGGCCGGGGTGCCGGTGAGGATGAGGTCGCCGGGCTCCAACGGGACGATCCGGGAGATCGCGGCGATGGTCTCCGGGATCGAGAACACCATCTGGTCGGTCCTGGAGACCTGGCGGGGCACGCCGTTGACGCTGAGCGTGATCGCCAGGTCGTGCGGGTCCGGGACCTCGTCGGCCGTGGTGATCCAGGGGCCGAGGGGGCAGCTGCCGGGCAGGCTCTTCGACAGGTAGTACTGCTTGTGCCGGGTCTGGAGGTCGCGCGCGGTGATGTCGTTGGCCACGCAGTAGCCGAAGACGTGGTCCAGTGCGCCGGCCTCGTCGACCCGCCACGCCCGGCGGCCGATCACCACGGCGAGTTCGACCTCCCAGTCGATCTCCCGGGAGAGCGAGAAGTCGATGCCCACCGGTCCGACGGGCGCGGCCACGCAGCCCCGGTCCTTGGTGAACACCACCGGGTGCCGGGGTCTGCGGTACTCCCGGCCGGCCGCGCGGTAGGCCTCCTCCCCGTGATCGGTGTAGTTCAGGCCCAGGGCGAACAGGTTGTTCGCCGGACGCGGCAGCGGCGCCAGCAGGTCGGCCTCGTCGAACGGCAGCCGCGGTCCCGAGCGGGCCCGCTCGGCGAACTCCGCCCAGGCCTCGGGACCGGCCGGGAGCAGCTCGGCCAGGCCGACCGGTCTGCGCCGGTCGGCCGCGGGCAGTGCCAGGGCACCGCCCTCCGGGTCGACCAGCGCGAGTCTCTCCGCTCCACCGGTCCGGACGGTCGCAACGCGCATCGTTCACTCCTCACTCGAACTGGGCGGGGCCGGTCGCACCCCCGCCGGCCGGCGTACGGCCCGGCGGTGGTGCGACCGTGGGGTCCGTACGCTCCGGCTCAGTCGAGCAGCCGGTCCAGGTGCTGGGCGACCGTGCCGCGCAGCACCTCCGAGGCACCGCCGGCCATGGTGAGCATCCGGGCGTCCCGCATCAGCCGGACCAGCGGCATCTTGTCCGACAGCCCGTTGGCGCCGCACACCTGGGCGGCGGCGTTGGTGACCCGCTGCGCCAGCTCGCCCGTCACGTACTTGGCCATCGCGCTGGGCGCTCCGGTCTCGTCCCCGCCGGCCCACTCGCCTGCAGCCCAGTCGACGAGCGACTGCGCCGCCCGCAGCTCACCGACCAGCGGGGCCAGCGTGGACTGCATCGCGAGGTGGCCCGGCGAACCGGCCGGAAGGCGGGCGCTGGCGTAGTCGAAGGCCGTGCGCAACGCGCTCTTCGAAAGCCCCAGGCAAATCGCCGACTGACCCAGGCGCTTTCCGTTGTAGTGGCGCATGATTCTGCGCAGCGAAGTCCGGTCGAAACCGATCACCACCTGCTCGACGGGTACGAACACATCGTGGTAGCGGACGTGGAATTCGCCCAGCCCGCGCAGGCCCAGCTTCTCCTTCCGGTCGTCGATCTCGACCGTTCCGTCCCCGGCGCCGAGCCTGCTCCGGTCGACCAGGAAGAGGCCGACCTCGCGCGATCCGGGGGCCGGCTTGGCGACCACGAAGTGCACCGTCCGGCGGGCCGCGCCGGTGATCCAGTCCTTCTCGCCGCTGATCCGGTAGCCGCCCTCGACCGGGGTCGCCACCGTGGTGAACCGGGCGACGTTCGACCCGGTCTGCGGCTCGCTCATCGCGAAGGCGGCCTGCTTCTCGCCGGTGCGGATCGCACCGAGGTAGTGCTCGCGCAGGTCGGAGCCCGCGTACTCGCGCAACATCCCGATCTGGCCCAGGTTCTGGTCCATCACCGCCTTGGCGACGGACGGCGAGACCCGGGCCAGCTCCTCCAGCACCGCGAGGAGGAAGCGCACCCGCTCGGGGCCGCCGTGCGGCTGGTCGGCCCGGTAGCCGAGGGAGTTGGCGAACAGGCCCTGCCGGGCGATCTCGGCGAACAGTTCGGTGCCGATCTCGTCACTGCGGTCGATCAGTCCGGCCAGCGGGGCGACGCGTTCCCGGGCGAAGCGACGGACGCTCCGATCGTGCTCGGCATCACCACCGGCTCACTGCTCGGCTCCCGGCTCTCCGGCCGGCTCTCGGTGGGCACCATCGAAGCCGTCTACACCACCGTGGTGCTCGCCTCCGGCCTCTCCTTCCTGCTCGGCGCCCTCGGAGTGATCAATGTCTGACCTGCCCACCGAACCGCCCACCGAACTTCCGGCCGAACCGCCCGCCGAGGAAACCGTCCTCGCCACCACCCCGGAGCCCGAGGCCGCGACCGGGCCGACCCCGGACGCCCTCGCCGAGGAGGCCCGCACCAACCGGCTCACCGCCACCGCGCTGCTCGCCACCAGCGCCCTCGCGCTGCTGCTCATCCTGGCCGGCCTCATCACCGCACTGGCCGCCGGAGAACGCACCGCCCGCCCGCTCGCCCTCGCCGACCTCACCTCCCAGCACGGCACCGGGCCCCTGTTGCTCGGCCTCGGCCTCCTCGCCCTCTCCGCCGCCCCGGCCCTCGGCATCCTGGTCACCGTCGCCCGCTGGCTCCGCACCGGCGACCGGCGCCACGCCCTGCTGGCCGCCCTCGTCGTCGCCCTCCTCCTGGGCGGCGCCCTGCTCGGCTGACGCCGCGCCTCCGGGAACCATGAACCCGCCCTCACCCCGCGAGGCCACCGGCTGGATCATCGGCCATCCCGGCCACTCGGCGCTGCCGCGCCCGGATCAGCGGTCAGGCCGTCTGACCGGTGGAGCGGACCAGTCGGCTGCGGACCACCCGGACCGCCGCCGCGAGGGCGAAACCGTAGACGGACACCAGTCCGTGGCCGTTGTCCTGGGCTAGCCACATCGCGAGGCCGAGCACCGGGACCCCGGCCGCCAGGGCGATCTCCTTGGGCACACGGGTGCGGGTGAGGAGGGCGAGGGCGAGGGTCGCGCCGAGGAAGTAGGTGGCGCCGGAGCTGCCGGCGAAGTTGCGCGGGTCGGTGCTCGGGCCGTCGCCGAGGCCGAGCAGGCCGTCGATCCGTCCGGGCAGCACGATGCCGAGCAGGAAGAGGACCAGGGTGAGCGCACCGCCCCAGTACCACTGGGCGAGCGCGGCGACGGCGGCGAGGGTGACCAGGTTCCACAGGTCGCCGAAGAGGCCACCGTTCTGCATGAACACCGAGGTGAACTCGCGCCACCAGCCGGACTTGGCCGGGTCCCCGTCCAGCGCGTCCATGGCGCCGGACCACACCAGCTGGAGCACCACTCCCCCGACTGCGACCACGGTCAGGGCGATCGCCGCCCATGGGAGGGGCCGCCCGCGCAGGGTGTCGCGGCCGACCACGCCGAGCCCGCAGTTGACCATCATGACCATCAGCGCGGCCGTGGTCACGTTGAAGACGATCGCCCCCATCTGCCTGGCCCCTCCCCCCGGGTTGCGGCGCTTTCCAACGCCGTTCGAAAACCTGACGGTGCAAAACTAGCACGTTTTTCGAACGGTGTTGGAAAGCGCTGTTACGGTGGCTCGCATGAAGCTCACCAAGGAGCGCATCGTCGACGCGGGCATGGCCGTCTTCGCCGAGGTCGGCTACCAGAACCTGTCCATGCGCCAGGTTGCCGACCGGCTCGACGCCCATGCCGGCAGCCTCTACTACCACGTGCGCGGCAAGGAGGAGCTGCTCGCTCTGATGGCCGACCGGGTCTGCCGCCGGGCCTACGACGCGGGCACCGCGGCCCTGGCCGCCCTACCGTCCAGCGCGGCCTGGCCGGACCGCGTCGAGGCCCAGGCCACCGCCCTCCGGCTGAGCATCAAGGAGCACCCCGGCGGCGCCCAACTCCTCGCCGAGAGCCCCGGCAAGCTCAGCACCGGCGCGCTCTCCCTGATGGAACGCCTGCTGGGCGCCCTCCTCGACGGCGGCCTGCCCGCCGAGCACTGCGGCATCGCCGCCGACACCCTGCTCAGCCACGTCACCGGCTTCGTCCTCCAGGAGCAGAACCAGCCGTCCTCCCCACCCGCCGTCACCGCCGAGCTCTACGCCGACCTGCGCGAGCGCTTCCCGCTGGTCATGGGCGAGTTGATCCCCCGCATCGGCCAGGACGAGAAGTTCACGCGCAGCGTCCGCCTGCTCTGTACGGGCTTCGCGGCGCTGAAGCCGCCGGTGACGCCCTGACAACGAACCGCCGTCAGGGCGTCACCGGCGGCAAGGGCCCCCGGATCGGAGCGGCTCAGCTCACCAGGTGGACACCCGGGCAGTGGTGGCGGCCGTGCCCGGAGTGCTCGGGCGACGCGGCGGGAGCACGTCACCCGGAACGGTTCCCCGCCGTCGCGGTTCAGCGCGCGACGGAGCGGATCAGCAGGAGCGCGATGTCGTCCGTGCGGTGATCCGTGTGGCCGGCCTGGCCGATGAGGGCGTCGGCCAGGCGGGCGAGGGGCTGGGCGCCGTGGCGGCCGAGGGTGGCGATGAGGTCGGACAGTGCCCGGTCGAGGTCGGCGCCGGGCGTCTCGATGAGGCCGTCGGTGTACAGGACCAGGGTGGTGCCGACCGGCAGGGCGAGGCGCAGTTGCGGGTACTCTGCGGCGGGGTCGACGTTCAGGACCAGCCCGATGGGCGGCTCCACGACCTCCGCCCGGCCGTCCGGGCGGTAGAGCAGGGGTACGGGGTGGCCCGCGGTGGCCAGGCTGGCCTCGCGGGCGGCGAGGTCGACGCGGAGGTAGGTGCAGCTGGCCAGGAGCGTGGTGTCCAGGTCGGTCAGCAGGCGGTTGGTGCGGGCCAGCACGGTGCTCGGGTCGGCGTCGGCGGCGGCGAAGGCGCGGACGGCGGTGCGCACCTGGCCCATCAGCGCGGCGGCGTTGACGTTGTGGCCCTGGACGTCGCCGATGACGACGGCCACGCTGTCGGGCCCCACCCGCATGACGTCGTAGAAGTCGCCTCCGACGTCCATGCCCTCGGTGCACGGCAGGTAGCGGGCGCTGACCTCCAGGCCGGGGACGACGGGCAGCACGTGGGGCAGCAGGTTCTCCTGAAGGCCCTGGGCGAGGCCGAGTTTGGTGTCGTACAGCCGGGCACGGTCCAGGGCCTGGGCGATCAGCCCGCCCAGCGAGGTGAGGACGGCACGCTCCTCCAGGTCGAAGTGGTGCGGTTCGGCGAAGGCCAGCACGCAGGTGCCGATCAGCCTCCGCGAGGTCACCAGCGGCAGGTAGGCCCAGGCGGCCATGCCGTCCTGGGTCTCGGGGCGGTTCGGGTAGAGCAGTTCCAGCTCCGCCCGGTTCTCGAAGAACGCCGGCACGGCGTTGGTCGACGCCTGGACGCCGGGTGTCGACTCCGTCAGCGGGGTGCCGTCGAACTGGTCGATCTGGCCGGGCGGGTAGCCGCGGTGCCCGACGATGCGCAGTCGGCCCCCCTCGGCCATCAGGACCGCGAAGGCCTGGCCGCCGAAGGCCGGCACGATCTGCTCGGACACCATGCGCACCACGTCCTGCACGCCGATGGCCTCGGTCAGCGCGCTCGCCAGGTGGAGGATGTGGTAGAGCGCTCCGGGCGTGGTGTGCACGGCCCGCTCGGTGGAGAACCCGGAATGCGAGCGCCGGGTGGGGTCCGCGGCGCCTTCGACGACGGTGCCGGGGTCGGCGACGGAGACCCGCGCGGTGAGTCCGGAGGCGTCGGGGAAGAGCTGGAAGAGCAGCCACCGGTTCGGCGGCCGCAGCGCGACGAAGGAGGTGGACTGCCCGCTGATCACCGCACCCCGGTAGTGGTACTCGTACACCGGGTCCCGCAGCCACGGCAGCACCGTCCACGGGCGCGCGCCGATCAGCCGCTCCGCCGGCTCGCCGAGCAGTGCCGCGGCGGCGGGTGTGACGGCGGCCAGCCGGCCGTCCAGATCGATGTCGCAGAGGCCCTCCGGCAGCCGCGCTATCGCCGACGCGAGGGGATCGACGACCCGTGCCTCCGCGAGCGCGGACCGTGGGCCGGCCCGGATCGGACGGCCCGCGGCGGCGGCCTCCGCCGCCACCTCGGCCAGGCGGGCCGCCAGCGCACCGAGCCCGTCACGTTCGGGGCCCGACAGCTCGGGGGAATGCGAGGCGGGCCAGAGGATGAAGAGCACGCCGTACGTCACCCCGCGCGCGACCAGCGGAACGGCCCCGAGGCAGAACGCGTACGGCATGGAGACCGCGACCCTCGGGTACCGGCGCGCCATGTCGTCGCCGCTGCCCACCCACACGATCTGACCGGTGCGCGCGGCTTCGGCCACCGGGATCGGCGCGGCCAGTCCGATGTGCCGCCAGGGCCTGGTGAACTGCCGGGCGGCCCCCAGCGTCACGGCCAGTTCGAGCACCTGGCCGTCCTCCGACAGGAGGTAGAGGCCGCCCATGTGCGCGTCGAGCCGGTCCGGCACCGACCGCATGATCCGTGCCAGCGGCTCGATGCCGTGCCCGGCCATCGCCCCGGCCGCCTCTCGGCCGGGCCTCGACGGCGGCTTCCACGGCATGGTCATCACGGAACCTCGTTCGGGCGGACAGGCACAGCTGGAGCCTCCCTCCATACTCGCCCGGACGGGCCCTGTGCGTCCCGTCGTCCCGTCATCCCGTAGCCGGACTGCAGCGCGGCGCCCCGGTCGCGACCGCTCCGCCGGGTGGCGGGCCCGTGAACGGCGCACATGAACGGCGTACCGGCGGCTCGGTGGGGCCCGGGTGGGGCGGGCGGATTACCGGCCGGTACGCCGTGGCCACATCATCCGGCTTCGTGGCCCGGAAATCGGGCATCGCACGGGCGAACAGCCGGCTCGTCGTCGCCCGGTCGTGGTCGGGGAGGTCGTCGTCGGTCGGGCGGGGGGCGACCGGGCGGGCGCCCGAGCCTCTGGGCGGTCAGTCGGCGTGGTCCGCGATGTCCGGGAGGTCCGCGAGGTCGGCGGCCTGTCGGCGCAGGGCGCGGGCCAGTGCCTGCGTGGGTGCCGTGGGAGGACCCGGCAGGCGCACCAGGTTCAGGTGTCGTACCTCCTCCGCGACGCCTTCGACGGGCACGAAGCGGACACCGGGCGGGACGACGGGCAGCAGCGACGGCGTGGCGGTGGTGATTCCGGCGCCGCCCGCGACCAGGTGGAGCTTGGTCAGCCAGTCCCGGGCGGTGTGGCGGACCTTCGGCCGCCCGGGCAGGCCGGGCCAGACGCCGAGCAGTGGCTCGTCCGCCGTGCCGGGACTGGCGATCCACGGGGCGCCCGCGATCTCCTCGACACTGACGCTGCCCCGTTCGGCGAACCGCCCGTCCGCAGGCACCGCCACGGCCAGGTGCACTTCCAGCAGGGGCTCGACGCTCAGGGGCGGATCGTCCGTGTCGGGCGAGCGGTGCGGTGGCCGTGAGGAGAGCACGGCGAGATCCAGGGTGCCGGCCCGCAGCGCGCGCACGAGGGAGGGAGTGGTCCCCTCACGCGTCGTCACCTGGATGTGCGGGTGCTCCTGGCGCAGCATCGCCAGGGCACGGGGCACGATCACCGCTCCGGCCGCGGGGAAGAAGCCGAGCCGGACGCTGCCCCGCTCGGTCTCCTCCGCTCCGCGCAGCTCCCGTTCGGCGGCCTCGAGCGCGTCCAGGGCGACGACGGCGTTGCGCAGCAGGGCGCGGCCTGCGCCGGTCAGCCGGACACCGCCCGGGTAGCGGTCGAAGAGCCGGGCACCGGTCGCCTGCTCCAGCGCGGCCACCTGCCGGGAGACCGCCGACTGGGTGTACCCGAGCGCTTCCGCCGCGGCGGTGAAGGTGCCCCGCTCCGCCACCTCGCGCAGTACCCGCAGCCCGACCAGCGTCATCTCCATGACCAGACAGCATATCCACCATGCCGGACATTCGTTGGCGGAATGGCCCGTCGCCTTCCTAGCGTGAGGGCAGGAAAACGGAAGGAAGGCAACAGAACATGCCTCTGATCAACATCTACCTGCGCCAGGGCACCACCGCCGAGCACCGCCGGAACGTTTCCCTGGGCATCCACAAGGCCATGGTCGACGTGCTGAAGGTTCCCCAGGACGACCAGTTCCACGTCATCCACGAGGTCCAGCCCGAGAACTTTCAGATGCAGCCGGTCGTGTTCGGCCTGCGCCGCAGCGAGCGCGCCATGTTCGTCCAGATCTCCATCAACCACCGCACCGCCGAACAGAAGGCCGAACTCTTCCGGGCGATCGTCGACAGCCTGCGGTTGTTCGCGGACGTCCCGGAGGAGGACATCCTGATGACGATCAACGAAACGGCCCGGGAGAACTGGTGGGCCGCCGGCCGCGTCGTCGACCCCGCCACCGGCTACGACGAGCGCATGGGCGACGCGCTCACCGGCACCGAGGCCACGACCTGAGGCGTCTGCCGGGGGCGCCCGGGTACTGTCGACCCGTCTCCAGGCATTCGGTACACGAGCGATGGGGTGAATGCGGTGCCGCTTGAGGGCGAGTACGAGCCGAGTCCGGCGCAGTGGGTCCGCGAACAGGTCGAGCTGTACGAGAGTTCGGGTGGCACCCAGGGCGCCACGCTCCGGGACACGGGCCTGCCGGTCGTCATCGTCACGATGCGCGGCGCGAAGAGCGGCAAGATCCGCAAGGTTCCCCTGATGCGCGTGGAGCACGAGGGGCGGTACGCGGCGGTGGCCTCGAAGGGCGGCTTCCCGCACCACCCCGTCTGGTACTTCAACCTCAAGGCCGACCCGCACGTGGATCTCCAGGACGGCGCCGAGCGCCGAGCCATGACGGCCCGTGAGCTCACCGGCGAGGAGAAGGACCAGTGGTGGCAGCGCGCGGTCGCCGCGTACCCGCCGTACGCCGAGTACCAGGAGAAGGCCCACCGCGAGATCCCGGTCTTCGTACTCGAACCCGACGCGCGGTAGTCGAGTCAGCGGATCGCGTCGGCCGGGCCCTCCTGTCATCTCGTGGCGGCAGCGTCGGGACCTTGACCTCAACCACACTTGAGGTCCTAGCTTGGTGGGGAGGACGGGGAGCTTGTCGCCCCTGAGTAACGTTCGCCGCCACCACCGAGGTCTGATCCGAACTCCCCCAACGGCCCACCACCTTCCTGATGGTGGGCCGTTGGCGTAGAGGCCTACACCGCGCTGAACGGTACGGGCCAGCGGCGCATGTGGGTGGGCAGGGTCAGTAGCAAATCGCCAACGCGGTACATCAGGTTCTCCGCGATGAGCAGGCGGACCGCCTCGCGCTGCGTCGCGGTGAGTTGTTCTGCCGGTAGTGGAGTGCGTCCGGCCATGAAGGTCGCGATCAGGTCGGGGTGGTCGAGCGTCAGGTGGATGTCGTTCTCCGCCCTGGCGTCCTTGATCGTGATGAAGCCCGGACCCCGCCTGAAGTAGCACAGCCCGTACCGGAACGCCTCCTCCCACGGCTCGGCCGGAAGCCCGGCGATCCTGCTCGGCGGCCAGAGGTGGTGCAGCGGTGCGGTGTCGAGTTCACCACCCCCCGACGCCGCCCAACGGACCGCCACGCCTTCCTCCAGCGCAACCTGCAGGAACCTCAAGAACGACAACGTGGCCAGCGGGTCGTCCCCGCCCCACTCGACCTCCTCGTGCACGACGATGAAGCCGCCCTCCACCGTGGCGCCGTACCCCGGATCGTGCCTGCGGAACAGGTCTGCCGCCCGATCGCCGACCACCGCGTTCACTCGGCTCCCGCCCAGGACGTGACCGGGAGGTCGCGCACCGCCAGTGCCACGACCTGCTCCCCGTCGCAGTAAACGAGCCCGCGCTCCCGCAATCCCGCCAGCACCGGGCCCCACCGCTCTCGGCGAGCAGGAACGCGGCCCAGTCCATCGCCGCGTGCACCTCGGTGACCTCGGCTTCCGGCCGGGTCCGTGCCACGCAGCGGCGCAGGATGCCGATCGCCAGCGAGGGCAGCTCCAGCAGTTGCCAGGGCATCGACACCAGGCTCAGCCTCAAGTTCCGCTCCCCCGCGTCGGGCCGGGGCCCTGGTGTGGTGGGGCCCCGACCGTCGATAGGTCTGTCTCGGCGTGGGCTCAGCTGTCCCGTTCGGCGGACGAGTCAACCCGGGACGGCGGAGCGTCGATCCGGTACGCCGGTGGCGCGTCGATCCGGTACGCCGGCGGGGCGTCGATCCGCGGAGCCGAGTTCGAAGTCCCGCTGCTCATCACGGTCTTGGTGATCTGCATCGTGGTCACCTCCTCTCCCACAGGCCAGGGCGCGCAGCAGCCCGGACGTCCACAGGGCGTCCGGGCTTGCACGCCAGGTCACTGTAATAGGCACCCGACCACCGGTGAATAGGTACGACGATGCGCCTGGTGTGACCTCACATCTGCTGCGGGTACGACACAGTTCTGTACGGGTCAGGGGTGGCGAAGGTCAAGAACCCGGGGTGGCGAAGGTCAGAAGAGGCCGGCAGGGATGTTGTCGGTCCCTACGCCGTGGCATGGCCGTCGCCGGTGAACCAGTCGGCGGGGGCCTTGCTGGTGGGCTGGGGTTCGATGAGTTCCATGGGGCTGCCTTTCCGGGTGACCGGGTTCAGGGCTTGAGGAGGGCCTTGACGGCGCGGCGCTCGTCCATCGCCCGGTACCCCTCGGCGACCTGCTCCAGGGGCAGGGTGAGGTCGAAGACCTTGCCCGGGTCGATCCGGCGGGTGAGGACGTGGTCGATCAGGTCGGGCAGGTAGCGGCGGACGGGCGCCGGGCCGCCGCGCAGGCCGACGTGGGAGAAGAACAGCTCCTGCCCGTCGACGGCGACGCCGTGCGGCACGCCGACGAAGCCGACGTTGCCGCCGGGCCGGGCGGAGCGCAGGGCCTGCTGCATGGCTTCGGCGGTGCCCACGCACTCCAGCACGCTGTCGGCGCCGATGCCGTCGGTCAGCTGCCTGATCCGGGCCACTCCCTCCTCGCCGCGCTCGGTGACGAGGTCGGTGGCGCCGAACTCCCGGGCCAGCCGCTGCCGGGATTCGTGGCGGCTCATCGCGATGATCCGCTCCGCGCCCATCGCCTTGGCGGCGATCACCCCGCACAGGCCCACCGCGCCGTCGCCGACCACCACGGCGGTCGAGCCGGGCTTGACCTCGGCGGCGTCGGCGGCCCACCAGCCGGTACCCATCACGTCGGAGACGGCCAGCAGACCCGGCCAGTACTCCTCGCCGGGCACCTCTTCGGTGGCGACCAGGGTGCCCTGGGCGTTGGGGATGCGCACGTAGTCGGCCTGGCAGGTGCTCATGAACTCGCGGTGCAGGCAGTTCGACGTGAAGCCGTTGCGGCAGTTCGGGCAGGTGTTGTCCGAGGTGGCGAAGGAGCCGACGACGAACTGGCCGGGCCGCAGCCCGGTGACCTCGCTGCCGACCTCCTCGACGAAGCCGACGTACTCGTGCCCCATCGGACTCGGTCCGGCGACGGTGTCCACGCCGCGGTACGGCCACAGGTCGGAGCCGCACACGCAGGTCAGGGCGGTGCGGATGACCGCGTCGGTGGGGTGGAGGATCTTCGGGTCGTCCAGGGTCTCCAGGCGGATGTCGCCGGGGCCGTGGATCACTGTTCCGCGCATGAGTGGGGATTCCTTCGCATCACGGGGCCGGGCGGCGCACTGCTCGCCCTCTGCCTTCCAGGGAACCCGCTCCCGGGGCGCGCAGCGAGTCACCAGCGAGGGGTGTACCGGCAGTACATCCCTTCCGGGCCCGGAACGCCGTACGGTCGGGGGAGGCCTGCGCCTGCTCGCCTCCTGGGGCGCCACCCGGGAAGCCGTACGAACGCACGCGTGAGCCCGGGGATGCGGCCGGGCGCCCGCCGTGGCTCTCCGGTTCGGTTCGGATCTGGTTCGATAGGGGCTACCGTCACCCCCAGCCGCGAGGAGCAAGGCCCTGAGTACGTCGATCGCCGAGGCGCTGTCCGTCGGGTTGCTGGTGCTGGTACTGGTGGGTGCGGTGGTGCGGCCGTGGGGGTGGCCGGAGGCGGTGGTCGCCGTACCGGCTGCGGGGCTGGTGGTGGCCACCGGCGCTATCTCTCCGGCGCACGCACTGGCCGAGGCGCAGCGGCTGGGGCCGGTGATCGGGTTCCTGGCGGCGGTGCTGGTGCTGGCGCAGCTGTGCGACGACGAGGGGCTGTTCCAGGCCTGCGGGGCGTGGATGGCCCGGACGTCGGCCGGGAGTCCGCGGCGGCTGCTGGTTCAGGTGTTCGCGGCGGCGTCGGTGATCACGGCCGTGCTGAGTCTGGACGCCACGGTGGTGCTGCTGACGCCGGTGGTGTTCGCGACGGCGGCCCGGCTGGGGGCCCGCCCGAAGCCGCACCTGTACGCCTGCACGCATCTGTCGAACACCGCCTCGCTGCTGCTGCCGGTCTCCAACCTGACGAACCTGCTGGCCTTCGCCGCCAGCGGGCTGAGCTTCACCCGGTTCGCGGCGCTGATGGTGCTGCCGTGGCTGGTGGCCATCGGCGTGGAGTACGTGGTGCTGCGCCGGTTCTTCGCCGCCGACCTGGAGGCGGGCGCCCCGTCCCCGGGCGGGGCGGGGGCGCCGGAGATGCCGCTGTTCGCGCTGGTCACGGTGGCGGGCACGCTCGCCGGGTTCGTGCTGACCTCGACGGTCGGGATCGATCCGGCCTGGGCGGCGCTGGCGGGCGCCCTGGTGCTCGCCGTGCGGGCGCTCGCCCGGCGCCGCACCACCCCGGCCGCGGTCGTGCGCTCTGCCGCCGTGCCGTTCCTGGCCTTCGTCCTGGCGCTCGGCGTCGTGGTGCGGGCGGTGGTCGACAACGGGCTGGCCTCCGCGCTCGGGCACCTCGTCCCGCACGGCACCTCGCTGCCCGCCCTGCTCGGGGTCGCGGTGCTGGCCGCCGTCCTGGCGAACGTCATCAACAACCTGCCGGCCACTCTCGTCCTGCTCCCGCTGGCCGTCCCCTCCGGGGCGGGGGCCGTCCTGGCGGTGCTGCTCGGGGTGAACATCGGCCCCAACCTGACCTACGCCGGGTCGCTGGCCACCCTGCTGTGGCGGCGCATCGTGCGCGAACACGACGCCGAGGTCGGGCTGGGCGAGTTCACTCGGCTCGGGCTGCTGGTCGTGCCCGCTGCGCTGACGCTGGCCGTGGTGGCACTGTGGGGGTCCCTGCAGATCGTCGGAACGTGAGGAGGACGGGCCCGTGACGGTCGTCGTCTGGATCACCGAGGGCACCTGGCCCGCCTGCGTCGATGCCGCCCGCACCCATGCGCCGCAGGATGCGCAGGTCGTGTTGCTCCACGTGAGCGACCGGGACGTCCCGGGCCTCGCACACGGCGCCTTCGCCGGGCTGCTCGGGCGCGGCCACCGCGAGCGTGACCCCGGTGACCGGGTGGGGCACCTGGCCGACGCCTCCGCCCGGCAGCTCCTCGACGCTGCGGTGGAAAGGTTCGGGCGGCCCTGCACCCGTCTGGAACGCACCGGCCGTACCGAGCGGGAGGTCGTCGCGGTGGCCGAGGGGGCCGAACTGCTGGTCCTGGCCCGCGACGGCGACCGCACCCGGCTCGGGCCGCACAGCCTCGGCCCCGCCACCCGCTTCGTCGTCGACCACGCCCCCTGCCCCGTGCTGCTGGTCTGGCCGGAACCCGCACCCGGCGCCGACACCCTCCCGCCCCCGCCGGGTCCACAGCGCTGAAAGGGCCCGCACCGCGTTTGCGCGGTGCGGGCCCCTCACTGCTGGGCGAGTGCCGTGGCAGAAGAACTACAGCGGGCGGATGTTCTCGGCCTGCGGGCCCTTCTGGCCCTGGGTGACGTCGAACTCGACCTTCTGGCCCTCGAGCAGCTCACGGAAGCCGTTGGCGTTGATGTTCGAGTAGTGGGCGAAGACGTCGGGGCCGCCACCCTCCTGCTCGATGAAGCCGAAGCCCTTCTCCGAGTTGAACCACTTCACAGTGCCATTAGCCATTTGTATCTCCTTCAAGGGCCCATCCGAAGCACGCACCGTGCGAGCTTCGAGTCACCGCATGGAGTGCCCACCGGGAAAGAGCCGGGGAACAAAAAATGCGCCTGCGATACGTCAGCAGGCGCACACAAAGTTCATGGGAACCACTACTGCAACTGACTCGACTGTAGCAGGCCGCCGCCCGTCGCGCTGGGAACCGCCGGAATGTCGCGCGCCCGCGCTCCCGGCGCGTGTCGTCCGGAATGAATGAATTCCCGGCTGTCCGAACTTTGAGCGCCAGGACGGCCGTCTCAGCAGGGTCCTGGTCCGCCCGGCCCTCGGGGGCACTATTCTCGGGTCCATGTCGAACCCTGATGCGCTGCTCGTCGACATCGCCGCAATGGTGGAGTCCGAGCGCAGCAACCAGATGCCCCTGACCGTGGTGGTTCCGGGGGCAGTCATCACCGGCCGTTTGGCGCCGGAACGCCTGTGGCACGAACGGGTGGCCGAAGTCCTCGCCGCTTCGGACCACTTGAAGCCCTTCGCCACACTCTTCGAGACGTCCGCCGCCGACACGGCTCCGCCCGCCTCCCGGCCCACCCACCTGCACCTGCACGTCGCCCGCATCCTGCAAGGCAGTTTCGGTCTGCCCCACACCGGGGGCATGTACCGCATCGCCATCTCCGACGTCAGCAGTTGGACGGTGGGCGACCTCAGCTACTCCGACCAGTAACACCTCGTACGGGCCGGGCTCCGCACTGCGGGGCCCGGCCGCCGTGTTCGTGGCGCTCGGATCCGGGTTCTCCAGCCGGCGCCCGCACGCGGGTCAGGCATCCTCAGGATCGCGACGTTCCAGCCCGGCCGCCCTGGCGCGGGCCGTGGCGACGTGGGTCGCGATCGCCACCGCCAGCTGCTGTGGCCGACGCACGTGGACGAGGAGCAGCGGCTCCGGCTGGTCGCGGATCAGCAGGGCCACCGCCGCGTGGTGACGCGTCACGTGTTCCCGGCCGCCGCTGCGGTGCGAGTCGACGCGGCCGGGGACGTAGCTGACGTCCAGGATGTCGGCCCAGCCGAGCAGCACCGACTCCGCTTCGTTCGCGGAACACAGCCGCAGGCCCTCCGGACGCACCTCGACGGCCCGTAGGCCCAGGCCCGGCGGGATCTGTCCGGCGACCAGGAGGCCGCCGAGCACCACGGCGTCCACCACCAGCCCCTGCCACCAGATGCCGTTGTACATCAGCAGCCAGAAGAGCAGCACCAGGGTGTAGCCGGTCCACTTCCAGACCACCATCGGGACGTAGCGGTGGAGGCGGTGCACACTCACGACCCCGCCGCCGCCCGGTCCTGCCGCTGCCATGGACTCCCCCAACCCAAACGTTTGGCCCAATCGTTTGGCTTGGATGATAGGCACGCACCGGACTGGGCGCCAGAGGCAGAGAAGCCGGGTGGGATCAGAGAAGTGACGGTCCGACGGGTCGCCCGCTGGAGGCCCGCGCCACCAGCTCGGGCGCGAGGCGCCGGGACCGGGCCTGCCGGCCGCCCATCCTGCGCAGCAGCTCCCGCACCGCGGCCCGGCCCTGCTCCGCCATCGGTGACCGCACCGTGGTGAGCGCTACCGGCAGCTCGGCGGCGACCGGGGTGTCGTTGAACCCGGCCAGCGCGAGGTCCTGCCCCGGGCGCAGGCCGAGGTCCCGGGCCGCGCCGAGGACCCCGATGGCCGCCAGGTCGTTGACGGCGAACAGCGCGGTGGGGCGGCCGGTGGCGGCGCCGAGCAGGGCGGTCGCCGCGGCGCGCCCGCCCGTGGTGTCGAAGGCGCAGTGCCGCACCAGTGCGGCCGGCACCGGCAGGCCCGCCTCGGCGTAGCGGTCGACGAAACCGGCGGTGCGGTCGGTGCCGGTGCTGGCGAAGGGCTCGCCCGCGACGCAGCCGACCCGGGTGTGCCCCAGCCTCAGGAAGTGCTCGGCGACCAGGCGGCCGCCCTGGTAGTCGTCGCAGGTGACCGCCGGGAGGTCTCCCTCCGTACGGCGGTTGACCAGGACGTGGGGCGTCCCCCGCAGGGCCGGGTCCGCCAGGGCGGCGCCGTCCAGGTGGGCGTCGCCGATGATCAGGCCGTCCACCCGCCGTCCGAGGACCATCGCGATCCGCTCGCGCTGGCGGGCCGGATCGTCCTGGGTGTTGGTCACGAAGGCGGCGAGTCCGTGCCGGGCGGCCTCCTCCTCGATGCCCTCGTAGATGGTCGCCACGACGACCTCGGACAGCCGCGCGAACACCACCCCGATCAGGTTGCTGCGCCGGGTGCGCAGACTGACGGCCGCCGGGTTGCGGCGGTAGCCCAGCTCCTCGGCCAGATCGCGGACCCGACGGGCGGTCGGCCCCGAGGCGGCCCGCCGCCCTTCGCCGTCCCGGCCGTTCAGGACCCGGGACACGGTGGAGACGTCCAGCCCCAGCTGATCGGCGATCACCCTCAGCGTCACCGGACGGCTCTCGATGCCCACGACCGACTCCCTCTCCTCCATGAGCGCCCATTCTGCTCGATCGCCGGTCGGGCCGTCCGGCTGCCGGTCGGGCCGTCCGCTTGCGGGCGGCCGGGGCGACCGGCGGCCGGACACGACTCACCGGCCGTCCACATGCGGAGCTGTGGGGAGCACGTCATCACTTTTCACCAGAACTGATTCACGCACCGTTCACCGGGCTGCGGAACTCGCCCCGGCGCCAGGTCGTCAGAGTGCGTGAGGGTTCAAGGCCGAGCCAAATCCGGGGAAAGGAAAGGTCAATGTTCATCGCCAGGAGAGTGGTCCGCGCCGTAGCCGTGGCCCTCCTGGCAGCGGTGGGCCTGCTGTTGCTGTCCCCGTCCGCATCCGCGTACACCCGGGAGCCCAACCGCCCACGGCCGGCCATGGCGACGAAGCTCGCCGAGGAGGCCGTGACACCCAAGTGCGTGCCCGGCCCCGGCTGGACACGGCCCCGGAACGTCCGGGCCCCTCAGCACCGACCCGAGCTGCGACCGGCCCTCGACCACGAGGCTCCGGCCGCCGACCACCCCTCGCAGGACGCGGTCCCCGAACCGCCCCACCGGGCGGCCAGACAGGACAGAACCGCGGACCTCCAGGTGTTCCGCTGCTGATCGGCGCAGACCGCGCCCGCACGCTCACCCGTGGCGGACCCGTACGAGGGTCTCCCACCGCTCTACCTACCGGCAGTTCACGACGGCCCACGGCACGACCGCCGCCGTCGCGCTCCGCGCTGCCTCCGTACCGAGCGGGCACGGTCCCGAAGTCCCTGTACCCGCACGACTTCCGAAGGGCCAGAGGCACCGACATGCAAGGATTCATCGACCACGCCCGTACCTTCCGCCGCCGCGCCGCACAGGACGCCGACGCCTTCGGGCGGCTGGCCGAGGGCCAACGCCCGCAGGCGCTGTTCATCACCTGCTCGGACTCCCGCATCATCCCCGCCGCCGTCACCGGCGCCCGGCCGGGGGACCTCTTCGAGCTGCGGACCGCCGGAAACATCGTCCCGCCGTACCAGCCGTCCGTTCCCTCGGCCGAGGCCGCGACCATCGAGTACGCGGTCGAGGTCCTGGGCGTCGCCGACATCGTGGTGTGCGGCCACTCCCACTGCGGCGCCGTGGGCGCCGTCGTCCGGGGCGACGACCTCACCGGCGTGCCCGCCGTCCGCGACTGGCTCGCCGACGGCACCGCGCTGACGCCCGGCGGCGAACCGGGCCACGACCTGGCCGCCCCCGTACAACGCCACGTCCTCGACCAGCTGGAGAGGCTGCGCACCCACCCGAGCGTCGCCCGCCGGGCCGCCGAGGGCCTGCTCGGCCTGCACGGCTGGTTCTACGAGGTGCACACCGGCGCGGTCCTCACCCACCGCCCCGGCGCCGGCGCCTTCCTGCCGCTGTGACGCCGCGGCCCACCACCACCTCCGGACTCCCACCGACGAAGGCTCCCATGCGCTTTCTCACCTCCAGGTTTCCCGCCTCCAGGTTTCCCACGCTCAAGTACGACCTGACCGCCTCGCTCGTCGTCTTCCTGGTCGCCCTCCCGCTGTGCGTCGGCGTCGCCGTCGCCTCGGGCGTGCCCGCCGAACTCGGCCTGATCACCGGCATCGTCGGCGGCCTGGTGACCGGCCTGCTCCCCGGCAGCAGCCTCCAAGTCAGCGGCCCTGCGGCCGGGTTGACCGTCCTGGTCGCCGAGACCGTGCAGCGGTTCGGCCTGCCGGCGCTCGGCCTCGTGGTCGCCGCCGCCGGCCTGCTCCAACTGCTGCTCGGCGCGCTGCGCTGGGGCCGCTGGTTCCGCGCGATCTCCGTCGCCGTGGTCGAGGGCATGCTCGCCGGCATCGGGCTGGTCATCATCGCCGGGCAGCTCTACGCGATGGCCGACCGGCCGGCGCCCGCGAGCGGGACCGACAAACTCCTCGGCCTGCCCGCCCTCCTCGCCCGGCTCGTCTCCTCCCCCGCCGCCGGCGGCACCTTCCTGATCGGAGCCGGCACCATAGCCGTGATCGTGCTGTGGCAGCGGCTGCCCGCCAGGGCGCGGGTCGTCCCGGGCGCGCTGGTCGCCGTCGTGCTCGCCACGGCCGCGACCTGGCTGCTGGACCGTCCGATGAAGAAGGTCGAGGTCAAGGGCCTGCTGGACGCCGTCCAGCCGCCCGGCACCGGGGCGTTCGAGCAGTTCACCCCCGCCCTGATCGTCACCGTCGTCGCCTTCACCCTCGTCGCCTCCGCCGAGAGCCTGTTCAGCGCCGCCGCCGTCGACCGCCTCCACGACGGACCCCGCACCGACTACGACAAGGAGCTCATGGCCCAGGGTGCGGGCAACGCCCTCTGCGGCGCCCTCGGCGCCCTGCCGATGACCGCCGTCATCGTCCGCAGCGCCACCAACGTCCAGGCCGGCGCCCGGACCAAGGCCTCCCGCGTGCTGCACGGCGTGTGGCTGCTGCTCTTCGCCGCACTGTTGCCCGCCGCGCTCGGCGTCATCCCCGTCGCGGCGCTCGCCGGCGTCCTGGTGCACGCCGGGTTCAAGCTCCTGCCGTTCAAGCAGTTCGGCCCGCTGTGGCGCGAGCACCGCCCGGAGGCGCTCGTCCTGCTGGCCACCGCCGTGGCCATCGTCACGGTCAACATGTTCGAGGGCGTGCTGATCGGCCTGGGCCTCTCGGTCGTCAAGACGGCCTGGGAGACCTCCCGGCTGCACGTGGAGACCGAGGAGCAGCCCGAGGGGCACGTCCGGGTCCGGCTGACGGGCAACGCCACCTTCCTGCGGCTGCCCAGGCTCCTGGACACCCTGGAGGCGCTGCCGGCCGACCGGGTCGTGGAGCTGGACCTCAGTGGTCTGCGGCACCTCGACCACGCCTGCCAGACCGCGCTGACCACCTGGACCGAGCGGCACAACGCCAGGGCGCCCGAGGAGGTGCGGCTGATCCCCGCGCTCGCCGGGCGGGTCTGATCCGAGGTCGCGAGCGCGCTCACATGGCGCCGCGCCGTCGCGCCGGGGATGTCCGGCGCGACGGCGGGGTGCGCCGTGGAGGGCGCCCGTGCGCAGCTGGACCCGGCCGTCGGTGAGCGCCCTGATCTCCTGGGCGATGGCGCAGCCGTGCCGGGGCGTCCGCGAGGGCGGTCAGGACCGTCACGGTGGGTTCTCGCATCACACGCTCGCTCACCCCACGAAGGCGGTCAGCCGTGAATCCGGGCGGACGGGCCGGGTGAGCGCAGATCATGGAGCCAGCCCGACCCGACCCCCGTCTGGAGGCCCCGTGTCCGACCCTTCCGCGTCCACCACCCTGTTCGACCGACTGGCACTGCCCGAACTGACCCAATCCGCCGCCCTGCTGCAACCCGGACTCGCCACCCTGAGGCGTGAGTTGCACCAGGAGCCGGAGATCGGGCTCGACCTGCCCAGGACCCAGGCCCGGCTGCTCTCCGCACTGGACGGACTGCCGCTGGAACTCACCCTGGGCAAGGGCCTGAGCTCGATCACGGCGGTGCTGCGCGGCGGCCGCCCCGGGCCGAAGGTGCTGCTGCGCGCAGACATGGACGCCCTGCCGGTGCAGGAGCACGTCCAGGTGCCGTACGCCTCGAGGATCCCCGGCGCGATGCACGCCTGCGGGCACGACCTGCACATGGCCGCGCTGGTCGGCGCCACCCGGCTGCTGGTCGAGCGGCGCGCGGAGCTGGCGGGCGACGTGGTCCTGATGTTCCAGCCCGGCGAGGAGGGGGCGGGCGGCGCCCAGCGGATGGTGGACGAGGGCGTGCTGGACGCGGCCGGTGAACGGGTGGTGGCCGCGTACGCCCTGCACGTGGCGGCCGCCCTGCTGCCCAACGGGCTGGTCACCGCCCGCCCCGGGCCGATGCTGGCCGCCTCCGACACCCTGCGGGTCACCCTGCGCGGGCGCGGCGGGCACGGGTCCAGCCCGCATTCGGCGCTGGACCCGGTGCCGGCCGTGTGCGAGGCGGTACTGGCCCTCCAGTCGATGGTGACCCGGCGGATCGACGCCTTCGACCCGGTGGTCCTCACCGTCGGCACGCTCAGTGCCGGCACGGCGGCCAATGTGATCCCCGACGAGGCCCGGTTCGAGGCGACCGTCCGCTCCTTCTCCCCGCGCTCGCGGGAGTTGGTGGGCAGCGAGGCACTGCGCGTGGTGCACGGGATCGCGGCGGCCCACGGGCTGGAGGCGGTGGCCGAGGTGGAGCCCGGATACCCGGTGACCGTCAACGACCCCGTGGAGACGGACTTCGCGACCGGCCTGGCGGCCCGGCTGTTCGGACCGGAGCGGTACGTCCCGATGGCCCAGCCGATCGCCGGCTCCGAGGACTTCGGCGTGCTGGCCGCCGTCGTCCCGTCGGCGTTCCTGATGCTCGGCGCCGCCCCGACCGACGGCCGCGACCCCTTCACCGCGGCCTACAACCACTCCCCCGACGCCGAGTTCGAGGACAACGTCCTCGCCGACGGCGCCGCGCTCCTGGCGGCCCTGGCCCTGGGGCGGCTGGCCCGGGGGTAGGGCCTGTCAGGCGGGTCCTGCCCTGGGGGACACACGGTGAACGGGAAGGAGATCCGGTGAGCTGACGGTGTGGCAGCTGTGCAGGCTTTCCCCGATGAGGGTGAGTGGCGCGGCGATGACCCGTTTCGTCGCGTTCCGTTCAAGCGCCGCTTACCCCATCATGGGACGGTGCCACTGCGCCTACGCGCGTAGCACCCCCTGGTACTTCCCTGCACCCCCACGACACAAGGAGTCTGACCAGTGCTCAGACGCATAGCCGCCACCCGTCCGCTCGCCCTGGGCGCCGTCGCCCTGGCCGTGCTCACCGCCGCCGGCGCCGTCCCCCACCGGGCCGCGGCCGCGACCACGACGGGCGCGGCCCCCACCGCCGCCACGACCACCCAGCACCGGGTGCTGTTCGACGACACCAAGGCGGAGACCGCCGGCAACGCCGACTGGATCATCTCCACCAGCCAGCCGGACCCGCTTGCCCAGAACGCCAGCCCGCAGTCCGAGACCGACTGGACCGGCGCCATCTCCAGCTGGGGCGTCGCCCTCCAGAAGACCGGCCAGTACAGCCTCAAGACCCTGCCGAGCGGCTCCACCATCACCTACGGCACCGGCGGAGCGCTGGACCTCGCCAACTTCGACGAGTTCGTCCTGCCCGAGCCCAACATCCGGCTCAGCGACGCCGAGAAGACCGCCGTCATGAAGTTCGTCCAGAACGGCGGCGGGCTGTTCCTGATCTCGGACCACACCCAGAGCGACCGCAACAACGACGGCTGGGACTCCCCCGCCATCATCAACGACCTGATGACCACCAACTCGGTCAACAGCAACGACCCGTTCGGGCTCTCGGTCGACCTCCTCAACATCCAGACCGACAACCCGACCGCCGTCAACGACGCCAACGACCCCGTCCTGCACGGCCCGTTCGGCACCGTCACCGGCAGCATCATCCGCAACGGCACCACCTTCACCCTCAAGCCCGCCGACAACCCCAGCGTCAAGGGCATCGTCTACCGCACCGGCTACTCCGGCACCACCGGCGCCTTCTTCGCCACCAGCAGCTTCGGCAAGGGCCGGGTCGCCATCTGGGGCGACAGCTCGACCATCGACGACGGCACCGGCGAATCCGGCAAGACCCTCTACAACGGCTGGAACGACCCGGCCGGCACCGACGCCGCACTCGGCCTCAACGCCACCGCCTGGCTCGCCTCGGGCAGCGGCAGCGGCACCACCGGCGGCGTCGCCCTCACCAACCCGGGCGCCCGCACCGCCACCGCCGGCACCGCCACCAGCCTCCAGCTCTCCGCCACCGACACGGCCGGCGGAACCCTGAGCTACGCCGCCTCCGGGCTGCCCACCGGCCTGAGCGTCAACGCCACGACCGGCCTGATCAGCGGCACCCCGACCACCGCCGGGACCTACTCCGTGACGGCCACCGCGACCGACTCCACCGGCCCGTCCTCCTCCGTCACCTTCACCTGGACCGTCCAGTCCGGCGGCAGCGGCGGCGGCTGCACCCCGGCCCAGCTGCTCACCAACCCCGGCTTCGAGGCCGGTACGACGGCCGGCTGGACGGAGACCAACACCGGCGGCAGCAGCACCATCAACAGCAGCTCCAGCGAGCCGCCGCACTCCGGCACGTACGACGTCTGGCTGGACGGCTACGGCAGCGCCAACACCGACACGCTCGCCCAGACGGTGACCCTGCCGACCGGCTGCAGCACCTACACCTTCAGCTTCTGGCTGCACGTCGACACCGCCGAGCCCACCACCAGCGCGTACGACAAGCTGACGGTGACCGCGAACGGCACCACCCTGGCGACCTACTCCAACACGAACGCGGCCGCCGGCTACCAGCAGCACAGCTTCAACCTGTCCGGCTACGCGGGGCAGACCGTGACCCTGAAGTTCAGCGGCGCGGAGGACTACACCAAGCAGACCTCCTTCGTCCTCGACGACACGGCCGTCAACGTCGGCTGATCCGGCGCGGGGGTTGCCCTCCCCGAGGAGGGCAACCCCCGCAGGGGCGTCGAACGTCCGGCCTCAACCTCACCCTGCGCGCCACCGGTCTCGTCGACCGACGGATGGTCAGGTGAGCTGCGCCAGGCGCGCCTCGCCGCCTTCGCCCGGGAGCTCGATCGGGCGAGAGTCGGGGGCTGGGTGTTGCACGGATTGCTGACCCTCCGGGCGAGGCCCCGCTCGCGGATCGCGGCCGAGGCTCCGCCGACGAGTGGCGCCGGCTCGTGACGAGCCGGCGCCACCGTCCTCCGGCAGCTCTGGTGGGGCAGGCTGCCGGGAGGACCTGAGAGGATCAGATCGACTCGAGCGTCCAGTTCTGGTTGGTCCAGCCGTTGCTGTCCCAGAGCTGGACCTTGGTGCCGTTGGCGCCGATCGTGTTCAGGTCCGCATCCAGCACGCGGCCGTTGTAGCCGTTCACCACCCCGTAGCTGGCGAAGTTCCAGCGCTGGTTGGTCCAGCCGTTGTAGTCCCAGAGCTGGACCTTGGTGCCGTTGGCGCCGATCGTGTTGAGGTCCGCGTCGAGGTAGCGGCCGCTGTAGTTGTTCTGGATGTAGTCGACGGTGCCGTCGGTCCACAGGGTCCAGTTCTGGTTGGTCCAGCCGTTGCAGTCCCACAGCTGGACCTTGGTGCCGTTGGCGCCGATCGTGTTCAGGTCCGCGTCCAGGCACTTGCCGTTGTAGCTGCTGTGAATCCGGTACTGGCCCACGTAGTTCAGGCCTGCGGCCGCGCGGACCGTACCGACGTTCGCGCGACCCTCCGCGGCCGCCGCCGACCCGACGCCCGCGCCGAGGGCGGCCGTCACCAGGGCCAGGATTCCGAGGCCGGTGCAGATCTGCTTGCGCATGAACTCTCCTCGCAGCATGAGTGAGCGGACGGAGGGTTCCCGTGCCCCGTGGCGCTCGCCGTGTCAGCCGACCGGCTGACGTGCCCCATCCTCACGGCCCCGGTACGCCCGCGGCCACGACGTTGGCCCGACGTTCGCCCGACACTTCCACCGGTCCCACCAACTGCTCTACCACGCCGCCCGTTTGAGGAGAGCCTGCGGGCATGGAGTTCCTCTGCTACCACCGAGACCGGCCCGACTCCCTGGCGCTGCGCCGCGAGCTGCTGGAAGAACACTGGTCCTACATGGACCGGTTCGCGGAAGAGCTGATCGCCCGGGGCCCGACCCTCGACGACGACGGCGTACCCACCGGAAGCGTCCACATCGTCGACCTGCCCGATCCGGCCGTCGCTCCCGCGTTCGCCTTCGACGAGCCCGTCTACCGGGCCGGCGTCTACCGCGACGTGCTGCTGCGGCGCTGGCGCAACCTGCTGGGGCGCACCATGTGGGACTTCCCCGGCGGCGAGACCGGCGGCAACCACTATCTGGTGCTCGGCCTCGGCACGGGGCAGCCCGCCGACCTCACCGTACCCGCCGACCGGGACGAACTGATCGCCTACGGCCCGCTCCTGTCCGACGACGGCGTCACCTGGCTGGGTACGGCCGTCCTGCTCCGGGCGCCGGACCTGAAGACCGCCCGTGGCGTACTGACGGTGGAGCGGTACGCCGACGTCGAGGTGCACGGGTGGACCTTCGGCGGGCGTCCGTCGTAGCCCCGGCCGGGGTTGAGCGGCCCTCTCGCGCGGACGTCACGCCGGCCGGTCGGCCCACGCGGTGGCGGGGCGGGATCGGTACAGCCTCGCGTAGTACCGTCCTGCGCTTCCAGGGCGTGGGGCGCCTGACCGCTCCGCAGCACCGCCGCGACGGCGTGGTCCTGTTCGTCCGGGGTCGCGAAGAGTCGTTGGGGGTGAAGGTCGGCCGGGTCGGAGCGGGTGACCAGTCCGTTGGAGCGCACCCCGGAGCCTCGGCGCACCGCGCTGCTGGCCTCGGTGGTGCGGCACCTCGGGTCCCCGGCGCCTTCCTGGCGTGCCGCGCCCGGGCGCTTCTTCGGGCACGGGTAGCGACTGGGAGCGGATGCATGAGTCCGTATCCGCCGGGAAAATGCAGTGTGTGGGCGAAACGAGGGCGCGTACACCCGTTGCGGCTGACGGCCGGCTGGGCGTGCCCGCCGAGCACCCCGGGCTCAGCGATCCGCACTATCTGCGACGGCGCCGGTCCCTGGCCGCCATGGCCCGCGGGCACCGGGTCGGGGATCCCGCGCCGCTGGTCGAGTACAGCGCGAGCGAGGATCGGACCTGGCGGACCATCCACCGGGCGCTGTGGTCGGCCCAGGAGGAGCACGCCTGCCGCGCCGTCCTCGACGCCAGGGAGCAGGCGCCCATCCCCGCCCACCGCATCCCGCAGCACGCCGAGGTCGGACCGGCCCTGCGCCGCTCGACGGGCTTCCAGTTCACCCTCGCGGGAGGCGTCGTCGCCAACAAGCGGTTCCTCGGCTCGATGGCGGACGGCTACTTCCACGCCGTGCAGTTCGTCCGGCACCCCGCCGTGCCGCTGTTCACCCCCGAGCCCGATGTCGTCCACGACGTCTTCGGCCACGGGATCCACCTGTCCTGCCCGGCGTTCGCCGACATCTACCGCTCGATCGGACGTGCCGCCAGGCGCATCGACGACGCGGACGTCCTGCAGATGATCAGCGACGTCTACTGGTTCACCCTGGAGTACGGCGTCCTCGAGGAGGACGGCATGCCGAAGGCCTACGGCGCGGCCCTGCTGTCCTCCTTCGGCGAGATCCGGCGCCTGGGACTCTCCGACGTACGCGCCCTGGACATCGAGGCGATGCTCACCACTCCGTACGACATCTCCGGCTACCAGCCGGTCCTGTTCAGCGCCCGCTGCCTCCACGAGGTCGCCGACACCTTGAACGGCTTCCTGGAACAGCTCGACGACGGGAGCGCGTCCCGCTTCGGCCGCACCCCGCCCGGGGCCCGGTCAACCGGCTGACCGGGAGCGACCGGTCGCAGGCTCACGCCGGCGGGAGGATGCGGCGCAGCCAGCGGGTGCGGGCGGCGTGGGCATCCTGGGAGACGGCTGCGTGCGGGGCGAGGGTGTCGAAGCCGTGGCAGGCGCCGGGCCACACGTGGAGTTCGGCGTCGCCGCCCGCCCGCCAGATGGCGTCCGCGTAGGCGACGGTCTCGTCGCGGAAGGTCTCGGCGGAGCCCACTTCGAGGTACGCGGCGGGCAGCCGGGACAGGTCGGTGGCGCGGGCCGGGGCGGCGTAGGGCGAGAGGTCGGCGGCGCCGTAGCGCTCGCCCAGGACGGCCTGCCAGGCGGTCGCGTTGGAGGCACGGTGCCAGGTGTCGTGGCCGGCCATCTGGTGGCTGGAGAAGGTGTCGCCGCGGTCGTCGAGCATCGGGCTGAGCAGCAGTTGACCGATCGGCGCCGGGCCGCCGCGGTCGCGGGCCAGCAGGGCGAGGGCCGCGGCGAGCCCGCCGCCGGCGCTCTTGCCGCCGATCACCAGGCGCCGCGCGTCCACGCCCAGCGCGGCGGCGTGTTCGGCTACCCAGCAGAGCCCGGCGTAGCCGTCCTCGACGGCCCCCGGGAAGCGGGTGCGCGGCGCGAGCCGGTACTCGACGGACACCACGGCCAGCCCCAGCGGCAGCGCCCACGAGCGCAGCAGCCGTGGCAGGACGGACCACGCGTTGCCCGTCACCATTCCACCGCCGTGCAGGTAGTACAGCACCGGCAGTGCCCCGCCGACTCCGGCGGGCCGCCCGCTGACGAGTGTGACCTCTCCCCCGCCGTCGGCCCGTGGCACGCGGAGCTCCCCCACCTCGAAGCGGCCGCCGTCGCGCAGCTGGTCGGGAGTCGGACGGGGCCGGGCGGCGGCGTCGCGCTCCTGCCAGGCCGCCAGCCCCTCCGGGGTGAGCACCTGCCGCGCCCGCTCACCGGCGGCCGCCACCGCGACGCCCACCTGCGGATCCAACGGAGGCACCCGTCGAGCCAGCACCTCATCCATCACAGCACCCCCTTGCCAAGGGGCGCCCGAACGGCGCCCCGACCGGCCCAGCTTGCCAGTTCCGTTCACTCGGCCCGCCTGCGGCCCCCGCTCCGGCTGCCGTAAGCGGTCATGACGCCACGGCAGTTGACGTTGCGACGGGATCGAAGCCGGTGACACGATCAAGCCTGTCGCGACTCCGAGTCGCCTTGCTGCTGACGGCCCGCCCCGAGGAGGCATCCTGATGTCCACGTCCGCCGACCGCCCGTCGATCCTCCTGGTGCACGGCGCCTGGCACGGCGCCTGGTGCTTCGACGGCCTCCGGCCCCTGCTCGACGCCGCCGGCAGGCGGACGCACACGGTCGACCTGCCGACCGCCTCGTCCGCCACGGCCGGCCTCGTCGACGACGTACGGGCGGTACGCGAGGCCCTCGGGCGGATCGACGGGCCGACCGCCGTGGTGGCCCACTCCTACGGCGGCGTGCCCGTCACCGAGGCGCTGGCCGAGGCCCCGAACGCGGTGCACGCCGTCTTCCTGGCGGCCTACCCGCTCGAAGCGGGCGAATCGCTGGCCTCCCTCCTCGGCCTGCCGGAGTCCGGGGAGGCGGTGGGCAGCGTTCCGCCACCGGAGGACGCGCGTGAGCTGTTCTTCGGCGACGCCGCGGAGGGGGCCGCCGAGCGGGCCCTGGCGCGGCTGACGCCACAGAGCGCGCGGTCCTTCCGGGAACGGGTGACCACCGCGGGTTGGCGCTCGACCCGGTCCAGCTACATCGTGTGCGACGACGACCTCGCGCTCGCACCCGCCCACCAGGAACGCCTGGCGGCCCGGACCGACACCGTCCACCACCTGCCCGGCAGCCACTCGCCGTTCCTCTCGCGCCCCACCGAGCTCGCCGCCCTGCTCGACAGGATCGCCACGACCGGCTGAGGGGGAGCTGTGGAGGACCCGCAGTTCATGGTGGAGTTGACCGGTGCCTCGCCCCGCGGTGCGGCGGCGCTCAAGGCCGTCCGCGCGGTGACCGGGCTGAGCCTGTGGCACAGCCGCCGGGTGTTGGACACCGGATCGGCCACCCTCGTGTCGGACGTCCCGTTCGAGGTCGCCTCCCACGCAGCGCAGGTCCTGCGCCGCGCGGGGGTGCCGGCCGCCGTCCGTTGCGACTGGTGCCGGCGCAGCCTGCCCGAGGACGGCTCCCTCGTCGACCCCGGGCCCTGTACTTCACCGTACTGGGAGACCGCCCACTGTCAGGCCAACTCCCTGACCAGGTGCGATTGTGAGCACTGCGCCGAGTACGGCCCTCCTGGCGCCCGGACCCGCCGTGCCCTCGATCCGGGCCGATGGCTGGGGCGGGGCCTACCGGCGCAGCAGCCGGCCGGCGGCGGCGAGGTGGTCGAGGACGGTACGGGTCGTGGCGCTGGCGCGGGGGTGGTCGCCGTGGGTGAAGTGGGCGAGCGCGGCGATCTCGCCGCAGGGGGCGGGGGTGCCGGTGTGGTCGGCGGTGTAGCAGGTGGCGCGGACGACGGTGCCCGCGGGTTTGTTGTCGGCCGGGGCCTCGACGGTCAGCAGGGGTAGGGCGGTCGCCGGGTCCAGGGCGACGCCGAGTTCCTCCTCGACCTCGCGGACCAGTGCCTGGACGTGGGTTTCGCCGGGCTCGGGCTTGCCGCCGGGGAGGTAGAACAGCTCGCGGCCGTGGCTGCGGGTGGCCAGGAGTCGGCCGTGTTCCACCTGGGTCCAGGCCACCTTCTCGATCACGTCGGGCGTCGGGGGCCTCACCCGGCCGTCGGGGTGCCCGCGACCCGGCGCTCGCCGCCGTTGCGCTGCTGCCAGAGGCGGTAGACCTCCACCGCGTCCTCGCTCGGCGAGTACCGCATCGGCAGTCGGCGCTCCTCCCAGTTCTTGGCGAACTCGTCGTAGAAGTTGGCGAGTTCGAAGTACTTGCGGTCGTCGACATAGTGCGGTTCGTAGGCGTCGCGGGTGGTGAGGAAGACGACCTCGTCAGGCGAGCAGTAGTACAGCGAGCCCAGGCACATCGGGCAGGGGTGGGCGAGCACGTAGATGGTGGTGCCGGTCAGGTGCTCGGTGCCGAGCTTCGTGCAGGCCTCGCGGATGGCGAGGATCTCCGCGTGGGCGGTGGGGTCGTTGGTCTGGGCGACCTTGTTGGCGCTCTCGGCCAGGATCCGGCCGTCCTTGACGATGACGGTCGCGAACGGGCGGCCGCCCTCGGTGACGTTCCGGCGGGCGAGGTCGATGGTGCGCTGGACGAAGTCCACGGGGCCTCCTCGGGGTCGAAGGGTGTCGAAGGGTGGCTATGTCCGGGCCGGGCGGGGCGGGGCGGGCGATGGGCCCGCCCCGCCGGAGGCTCGGCTCAGAAGGGCTTGGTCGGCAGGTACTTGCCGTCCAGGGTGATGACGGCGCGCTCGCCCCCCTCGGGGTCGGCGACCTTCTTCACGTCGAGCTTGAAGTTGATCGCGGAGATGATGCCGTCGCCGAACTGCTCGTGGACCAGGGCCTTGAGGGTGGTGCCGTAGACCTGGAGCATCTCGTAGAAGCGGTAGATGGTCGGGTCGGTGGGGATGCCGCCGGGGATCGAGCCGCGGGTGGGGATGGTCTGGAGCAGCAGCGCCGCGTCGTCGTCCAGGCCGAGCAGGGCGGCGACGGCCTTGGCGGAGTCCTCGGGCAGGGCGTGCTGGCCCAGGACGGCGGCGGTGGTGAAGGCGACCGACAGGCCGGAGGCGTCGGCGATCTGCTGCCAGCTGAGGTCCTTGCGGGTCTTGGCGTCGACGGCGGCGACGGCGAGGGCCTGGCGAGCGGTGGGGTCGAACTGGGCGTGCACCATGGGGGTGTTCCTTTCGGGTTAACGGCTGCGCGGAGCAGCTGGATTCGGGGTTGGGGTCTTCCCGGGTCAGGCCGCGGGCACGGCCTCGCGGCCGTCCGGGGTGAGGTCCGCGACGCGGCCGGTGGCGATGTCGAAGACCCAGCCGCGCAGGGTGACGGTCCGTTCGGCGAGGGCGCGGGCGACGGACGGGTGGGTGGCCAGGTTCGCCAGCTGGGCGAGCACGTTGTGCCGGACCAGGGCCGGTACGTCCCCGGGAGTGGCGGTCCGGGCCACCGAGGCGTCGGCGAGCCGCAGCCAGTCGGCGACCGCCGGGGCGCCGCTCAGGTCGTGGCCGTGGGCGAGGGCGGTCATCGCGCCGCACGCGGAGTGGCCGCAGACGACGATGTCCCGCACGCCCAGAGCGGCGACGGCGTACTCGATGCTGGCCGTGACGCCGTCGGCCCCGGGGGTGTAGGCGGGCACCAGGTTCCCGGCGGTACGGATGACGAACAGCTCGCCCGGCTCCGCCCCGGTGATCAGCTCCGGTACGACGCGGGCGTCGGAGCAGCCGATGAACAGCGTGTGCGGGGCGTGCCGGACGGCCAGGCGGGTGAAGAGCTCTTCCTTGGCGGGGAAGACGTCCTGCTGGAAGCGTGCGATGCCCTGGGCGAAGTCACGCATGGGGTCACTTCCTTTCGTGGCGGCCGGGCCGGTGGGGCCCGACGAGATCCACTGTGCATGACCTGCTTCTATAGTGTCCAAGAGCTACTGCCCATGGTTTCCATTGATGACATCTATAGTTGCGTCATGGCCCTGGAACTGCGCCACCTGCGCTATCTGCTCGCCGTGGCCGACCACGGCAACTTCACCCGCGCCGCCGAGGAGCTGCACATCTCCCAGCCCACCCTGTCCCAGCAGATCAAGCAGCTCGAACGGACCCTCGGCACCCAGCTGCTGGACCGCACCGGACGCACCGTGCGCCTCACCGACGCGGGGCAGGCGTACGCCCACCACGCCCGCGGCGCGCTGCGGGACCTGGCCGCCGCCGAGCGCGCCGTCCACGACGTCCAGGACCTCTCCCGCGGGCAGCTGCGCCTGGCCGTCACCCCGACCTTCACGGCCTATCTGGTCGGCCCGCTCACCGCCGAGCTCCACGCCCGACACCCCGGCATCACCCTGACCGTGCGGGAGACCAGCCAGGACCGCATCGAGGCCGGACTGCTGACCGACGAGTTCGACCTCGGCATCGCCTTCGACGGCCCCCACCTGCCCGGCGTCACCGCCACCGCCCTCTTCACCGAGACCCTCACCCTCGTCACCGGCGTCGGCGCCGACCACCCGACCGCCGACCACCCAATCGCCGACCGCCCAATCGCCGACCCGCCGACCACCGACCAGCCGGGACCGCTCCCCGTACGGGACCTCGGCGACCGCCAACTGGCGCTGCTCAGCGGCGACTTCGCGACCCGTGGGCACATCGACGGCTACTTCGCGCAGCACCGGGTCAGCCCGCGGATCGCCGTCGAGGCCAACTCCGTCCAGGCCCTCACCGAGGTCGTCCAGCGCACCCCGCTCGCCACCGTCCTGCCCGAGGCCGTCACCCACGAGCACCCCCGCCTCGCCCGGATCCCCCTCGAACCGCCCCTCCCCACCCGCACCGTCACCCTGCTGCGCCGCTCCGACGCCTACCGCAGCGCCGCCGCCCGCGCCTTCACCGACCTCGCCCACGCCCTCGTCCGCACCCGCGGCTACCCGCCGGCCCCGTAGGCCGGGCGGCTCACAGGCGACTACGGGCCGAGGCCGTGACATACATGCCGACGTCGTGACCCTGTTAGCCGTGCCGGGGCGCGGGCGGCCCCGGCGGCCGTCCCCGCCCCGGCAAACGGACGATCAGCCGGACACCGGGGCGCCGAACCAGCGGGCGAGGGAGGGCCGCAGGGACTCCGAAACACCGACCCAGCAGACGTGGCCGTCCGGGCGCACCAGCATCGGTTCGGCCGCCACAGCGCCCCGGTCGGCGCGGCCGGTGCGGCCGAAGCGGTCGACCCGGTCCGACCAGGGGGCGACGGTCCCGGCAAGGTCGCCCCGCGGGTCTAGCAGCACCCCGCGCCCGGAGCGCAGCAGCTCGTGCAGCCGGGTCGGGCCGAGGTCGACGTCCGGTGCGGGGCCGCCGAGGAGCGGGTGGGGAGCGGCGTCCGGCATCGGGTAGCGGATGGCCGTCCCGGCCATCAGGTCGCCGAGGCGGCGCCGCACCTCCGGCAGTTCGGCCAGCTCGGTGAAAAGCTCCCGGGCGGCCGTCACCTCAGGGTCTCCGCTGCCCGTCCAGTCCATCAGCAGGCTCTGCGCCTGGACGTTGCGCAGCACCAGGGCACCGGCCAGGTGGCGTTCGGTGTGGTAGCTGTCGAGCAGGCCCTCCGGTGCCCAGCCGCGCACGGCGGCGCCGAGCTTCCAGCCCAGGTTGAAGGCGTCCTGCATGCCGCTGTTCATGCCCTGGGCGCCGAGCGGGAGGTGGACGTGGGCGGCGTCGCCGGCCAGGAACACCCGGCCGTGCCGGTACTGCGCCGCCTGCCGGGCCGCATTGGTGATCCGGCGGGCATGGCGCAGTTCGAGCAGTTGCACCCGCTCGCCGAAAACGGCGCGCAGCCCGGTGCGGATCTCCTCCTCGGTGATCGGGACGTCCCTGGGCACCGACCGGCCCGGCCCGCCAAGGGCGAGGCGGCGCAGCGGCCTGCCCCGGCCGTCGGTGCCGAGAGGGAACACCGCGGCCCAGGTGCCGTCCTCGGCGCGGTGGTGCGTGCCCAGCTGCTCGGTGCCGCTGAGCCGGACGTCGGCGGCGATCGTGGTCGCCGTGCCAGCCCGGCCGGGGAACTCGGCCTTCAGCAGCGAGCGCGCCGTGCTGTGGCCGCCGTCGGCGGCGATCAGGTAACGAGCCCGCACGGTACGGCCGTTGGCGAAGCTCGCGGTGACGCCTTCTTCGTCCTGGGCGAGGCCGACCAGCTCGTGGTCGCGCCGGACGTGCAGACCCTGTGCGGCGAGGTGCTTCTCGAAGAAGCCCTCCAGCTCGACCTGCGGAACGGAACGCCACGGCAGTCGGGGGCGGGAGTCGTCGTCGGCCGGCAGCGGGATGCCGGCGAAGTGGCTGGTGCCGACCGGGTGGTGCCCGGTGGTCAGCAGCGGTTCCAGCAGACCGCGCTGGTCGAGCGCCTCGACCGTACGGGACTGCATGCCGCCGGCCCGGGACAGGGCGCTGGGCTGCGGCAGCCGGTCGGCCAGTACGGTCGAGGCGCCCGCCAGCAGCAGTTCGTTGGCCGCCGTCAGTCCGGTCGGGCCGGCGCCGACGACGAGTACGTCGGTGTCCATGGTTGTCTCCCTGGTTCCCGTCGAAAAGTGTTCTCGTGACGGGGCCAACGTTCGCGCCACCGGGGGCGGTTGGGCGAGTGACCGGCGCGATGGCGGCGGGATCCGACACCGGCTACGCTCGGCGCGGTGGAATCCGACTACGACGACCTGGACCGCCGCCTCGTCCACGCCCTCCAGGTGGACGGCCGGGCTCCGTTCAGCACGATCGCCGCCGTCCTCGGGGTGTCGGACCGCACCGTCGCCCGCCGGTACGCCAGGTTGCGTTCGACCGGCGCGGTGCGGGTGCTCGGCGGGATCGACCCGACGGCGCTGGGCGCGGTGCTGTGGCTGCTGCGGGTGCGCTGCGCGCCGTCCGCGGCGGTCGCGGTCGCCGAGGCGCTGGCCCGGCACCCCGAGACCGCCTGGGTGAGCCTGTCCTCCGGCGGCACCGAGATCACCTGTACGGTCCGCGCCGAGAGCGAGGCCGACAGCGAGGCGCTGCTGCTGGCCCGCCTCCCGCGCACCCCCCGGGTGGAGGGGGTGAGCGCCCACTCCGTCCTGCACACCTTCTACGGCGGCCCGGACAGCCTCATCGCCAAACTGGGCCCGCTGGACGCGCAGGCCGTCGAGGCGCTGCGCCCTGCTCCGCCGCCGCACCGGCCGGAACCGGTCGGCCCGCTGCCGGACCGGCCCGTACGGCTCGACGACGGCGACCGCAAACTGCTCGCCGCGCTCGCCGCCGACGGCCGCGCCGGTTTCGAGCAGCTGGCCGGGCTGACCGGCTGGTCGCCCACGACGGTCCGGCGCCGGATGGCGGAGCTGCGCGAACGCGGGGTGCTCTACCTGGACGTCGACTGCGACCGGCGCCTGCTCGGCGCCGGCACCCGGACCCTGCTGTGGCTCTCGGTCGCGCCCCCGCACCTCGAAGCGGCCGGCCGGGCGCTGGCGGGCCACCCCGAGGTCGCCTTCGCCGCCGCCACGACCGGCCCGACCAACCTGTACGCCACCGTGGTCTGCGCGGACCAGCGGGCGCTGTACCGCTACCTGACCACGAGGGTCGCCGCCCTCCCGGCCGTCCTCCAGGTCGAGACGGCGCCGGTGATCCGTACCGTCAAGCAGGCCGCGAACCGGACGTGACGACGCCCGGCGACGGGCCGCTTTCACACCCCTGATCAGTTATTGTCCGGAAAACACTGCTTGCCCGTAATGAACGGTTGTGTTCCCTATCGGCCGGGTCTACTGTCATTGGTGGTGAACGAACCCGTTCCCTGCCCGTCGTTCGCCCCGAGCCATTGGGGGACCTGCCATGGCCACCTCGCGTGCCCAGGCCACGGCTCCGCCCGCGACCGCAGGTCGGGGCCAGCGCCCAGGGATAGCCCTCACCGTCATCGCGGCCACCCAGCTCATGGTGGTTCTCGACGTCACGATCGTGAACATCGCCCTGCCGCACATCCAGCAGGCGCTGAAGTTCTCCACCACCGACCTGTCCTGGGTGATCAACGCCTACACCCTCACCTTCGGCGGGCTGCTGCTGCTCGGCGGGCGTGCCGGCGACATCCTCGGGCGCCGGCGGGTGTTCATCGTCGGCGTGCTGGTGTTCGGCCTGGCCTCGCTGCTCGGCGGGGTCGCCCAGTCCCCGGCCTGGCTACTGGCGGCCCGGGCGCTCCAGGGGCTGGGCGGGGCGATCGCCTCGCCGACCGCCCTGGCGCTGATCGCCACCAACTTCAAGGAGGGCCCGGAGCGCAACCGCGCGTTCGGGGTGTACTCCGCCGTGGCCGGTGCGGGCGGCACGGTGGGCCTGCTGCTCGGCGGCATGCTGACCTCCTGGCTGTCCTGGCGGTGGGTGCTGTTCGTCAACGTGCCGATCGCCGTCGCGATCGCGGTACTGGCGCCGCTGTACATCAACGAGTCCGAGCGGCACCCCGGGCGCTTCGACCTGACCGGCGCGTTCACCGCCACGGTGGGCATGGTGTCGCTGGTGTACGGCTTCATCCGGGCCTCCGACCACGGCTGGACGGACGCCGTCACGCTCACCGCGTTCAGCCTGGCGGTCGCACTGCTGGCGGCCTTCCTGGTGAACGAGCGACGGGTGCCGCAGCCGATCACCCCGCTGCACCTGTTCCGCGAACGCAACCGCTCGGGTGTGTACGGCCTGATGCTGTGCGTGGCGGCGACGATGTTCGGCATCTTCTTCTTCATCACCCTGTTCGTGCAGGAGATCCTGAACTACAGCCCGCTGCGGGCCGGTTTCGCCTTCCTGCCGATCAGCGCGGCGATCGTGGCGGCCGCCCAGTTCGCCGCGCGCAACCAGCTGCGGTGGGGCCCGAAGCCGTTCCTGGTCACCGGCTCGGCCCTGGTGCTGTGCGGGGTGTTCTGGGCGACCCGGATCGACGTCGACAGCACCTTCGTGGGCGGCATCCTCGGGCCGACGCTGCTGTTCGGCTTCGGAATGGGCTCGATCTTCGTCCCGGCGATGCTCACCGCCGTCTCGCAGGTCGCCCCGCACGAGACCGGGGCGGCCACCGGCATGCTCAACACCACCCAGCAGGTGGGCGGTTCGCTCGGCCTGTCGATCCTGGTCACGGTGTTCGGCACGGCGAGCCGCAACGAGGCCCGGCAGCAGGTCGGGAAGTTCCTCGGCCAGGCCACCCCGCAGCAGGCCCTCCAGTTCCGGGCGAGCGGGAAGCTGCCGGCGCCGTACTCCTCCCAGGTGCTGGTGCACGGCATCGAAGCCGCCTTCCGGATGGGACTGGTGTTCGCCGCGCTCGCGGTGCTGATCGCGGTGTTCGTCATCAAGGTGCGGCGGGTGCCGCAGGCGGCGGTCGCCGGCCGCTCGGACGGCGGGCCGGGCGCCGGCCCCTCGGGGGTCGGTACTTGACAGACCGTCGGGGCGTCCAGGACAGTCTCTTACGCAAATGGTTTTCATCTTCGTTGACCGTCCCCCGGCCGCGCCCTGCGCGCGCCCCGCGAAAGAGGACCTCCATGTCGCTCGACGTCTCCCCCGCCCTGCTCGACCAGGCCCGCAACGGCCGCGTGGACGAGGCCGACTTCCTCGACACCGTCCGCGCCTCGCTCCCGTACGCCTACCAGGTCGTCGCCGGACTCAGCACCGAACTCGCTGCCACCGAGGCCGAGTTCACCACCGACAACACCACGCCCAGCGACGAGCAGCGCGCCCAGCTGCTGCGCGCACTGGCCAGCAACGCCATCCGGGGCAGTCTGGAGGACCACTTCGGCGTGAAGCTCGCCTTCGTCAACTGCCACCGCGTCGGGGCCTTCCGCCCCGGCTCCGAGGACAGCGAGGCCTACCGCGAGTTCACCTCGCTGCACAACCAGATCCGCAACCAGAGCCCGGAGCTGCGCAGCTGCTGACCCAGGCGCACGACCGGCGTGCGCCGGGGCCTGCCCGGCAGATCCCGCCGGGCAGGCCCCGGCCCGCGTTGCGCCGCGTTGCTTCGCGTTGCGGCCCGTTGCGATCCGCTGTCCGGATCGCGCGCGATCTTGTCGGGCCGCGGACCGCCTGCGTACGGTCGACGCGCACCAGCCGTCCGGCCCTCCTCGGGGCCGCTGGATCCCCCGCGGAGCCGCCACCATGCCGCCCACCCCCCGCCCGCTGCGGAAACTCGGCTTCCTCACCATCGGGCTCTTCGACGAGGCCGATCCGCGCCGGGGCCACGCGTCCACCCTCGACCTCATCACCCTCGGCGAGCGGCTCGGCTTCGACAGCGCCTGGCTGCGCCACCGCCACCTCCAGTACGGGATCTCCTCACCCGTCGCCGTCCTCGCCGCCGCCACCCAGCGCACCAGCCGCATCCAGCTCGGCACCGCCGTCGTCCCGCTCGGCTGGGAGAACCCGCTGCGGCTCGCCGAGGACCTCGCCACCGTCGACCTGCTCTCCGGCGGCCGGCTCAACCCCGGCTTCAGCGTCGGCCGGCCGACCCACTACGAGCACGTGCGCGGCGCCCTCTACCCGGACACCGGCGACCACGAGGACTTCGGCCACCGCCGCGCCGAACGCCTGCTCGCCCTGGTCCGCGGCGAGGACGCCTCCGACTTCGCCGGCACCGAGGGCATCGAGGTGTACTCGCGCCGCGTCCAGCCGCACTCCCCCGGGCTGGCCGATCGGCTCTGGTACGGCGCCGGCAGTCTGCGCTCGGCCCGCTGGGCGGGCGAACACGGGCTCAACCTGCTGACCAGCAGCGTCGTGAAGCCCGAACCGGGCGAATCCGCAGCGGACTTCGCCACGATCCAGGCCGAGCAGATCCGAGCCTTCCGCGCCCTGCACCCCGCGGGCGAGCGCGCCCGGGTCTCCCAGGGCCTGGTGGTCGTCCCCACCGACAGCGCCACCCCCGAGCAGCGCGCCAAGTACGAGGCGTACGCCCTCGCCCGCACCCCGCGCACCCTCGCCCCGCAGGGCCCGGGCGGGCTGCTGTTCGCCCCGGACCTGGTCGGCACCTCCGAGGAGCTCGCCGAACGGCTGCGCGCCCACGCCGGCTACCAGGAGGTCGACGAAGTCGCCTTCGCCCTGCCGTTCACCTTCGAGCACCAGGACTACGTGCAGATCCTCACCGACCTCGCCACCCGGCTCGGCCCCGCCCTCGGCTGGTCGCCCTCGGTCTGACGGTCCCTCTCGCGCTGGTCGAACGACGCGCTCCCGCGGCCGGTCCTCTCGCCCGTCCGGCGTCCCCCGCCCGCGCGCCGGGACCTGGCAGTCCCCGCTCCTCGGCCGGGCCCCGCCGGCGGGAAGCCGGTCCGGCCGTTTCGCTTCTCCCACACGTGATTTGAGGACTCCGGCGGCTGCCGACGGCCGTCGGAGGCACTGCCGCGCACACTCTTGCGATGACATATAACCTGTGACATTGTTCTGACCCTGATTCCGGTGACAGGTCACACGTCAACTTCCCCTTCACCTCGTGGCCGACGCCGCGTCACCTCCCCCACCTCAGGACAAGGACACCGCAGTGCGTCTGCGCCAATCCCTTCCGCTCCTGGTGGCCACCGCCCTCGCCGGCCCCGCCACCCTGCTACCGACCCCCGCCCTCGCCGCGTCGGCGACGACCGTCGCGGCCGCGAACCCGACGCCCCAGGCACAGGCCCCGGCCCGGGCCGGGGCCGCCGCGCCGAAGCCGTTCGGCGCGGAGACCGCCGCCGCCGACACCTCCGAGGACCTGGGCCGCACGGCTGCGCCGCTCCCGCCGGAGCTGCTCGGCCAGTCGCTCCAGCCCACCGGGACGGCCGTCCAGACCGCCCCGGACTCCCGCTCCACCTCGCCCGCGGCCAAGCGCGCACTGACCGCGCAGGCCCCGGCCGCGCCCACCTGTACGTCCGCCGACTTCGGCAGCCGCAGCGGCGCCGCCCTGGTCTCCTTCGTCCAGGGGGCGACCACGGACTGCGTCAAGACGCTGTTCAACGTCACCGGCACCGACGCGGGCAAGGTCTTCAAGCAGTCGCAGATGCTCGCCGTCGCCAACGCCTTCAAGGCCCAGGCGGCGAAGTACACCGGGGACAACTCCGCCAACCTCCTGCAGCTCGTGCTCTTCCTGCGGGCCGGCTACTACGTCCAGTCCAACAACGCGAGCGCCGTGGGCCCCTACGACGCCACGCTCACCTCCGCCGTCCGGGCCGGCCTCGACGCCTTCTTCGCGACCGCGCACCGCAAGGACGTCAGCGACGCCAACGGCGCCGTGCTCGGCGAGGTGCTGGTCCTCACCGACAGCGCGAACATCCAGGCCCACTACCTGAAGGTCTACCAGCAGGTCCTCAGCAGCTACGACAACGGGTACAACGCGTTCCCGAAGATGGTCAACGCCGTCAACTCCGTGCTGTGGGCACCGCTGTGGCGCGCCAACTGGAACCCGGACTACGTCAAGGCCGTCACCGCCGACCCGAGCGTGGCCACCACGCTGGCGAACTTCGCGCAGAACCACAAGGACCTGCTCACCACCCCCAACGCCTTCCTCGACGTCAACGCCGGCAACGACCTCGCCCGCACCGCCGGCGACGGCGGCAGCATCGAGGCCTTCGCCAAGCCGCTGGTCAAGAAGGTGCTGGACAGCACTCCGATCTCCGGCGCCGTCGGCAAGCTGTACGTCTACACCGCGTACAACGCCAACCAGTACGACAACGCCCAGTGCTCCTACTACGGCACCTGCGACCTGCCCGGCAAGCTCACCGCCGCCGTCCTGCCGAACACCCTGGTGTGCGACAACCGCACCATACGCACCGAGGGCCTCTCCCCCGAGGAGCTGTCGACCGTCTGCGAGAGCCTGCGCGGCGAGGACACGTTCTTCCACAACCTCGTCAAGGACAACGGGGCCGTCCCCGACCAGTACGGCAAGACCGTCACCCTCGCCGTCTTCTCCAGCCGGGAGGACTACCAGACCTACTCCTGGGCGATCTACGGCAACTCCACGGACAACGGCGGCGAGACCATCATGGACGTCACCGACCCCAACAACAGGCCCGTTTCGGTGATGTACCAGAAGGCGTGGAACGACGGCTTCCCCGCCAACGTGTGGAACCTCAACCACGAGTACACCCACTACCTCGACAACATCTACGACATGAAGGGCAACTTCTCCACCGAGATCTCCGTCCCGGACATCTGGTGGATCGAGGGCGTCGCCGAGTACGAGTCCTACGCCTACCGCGGCACCACCGACACCCAGGCGATGGACGAGGCCGCCGCGCACCGGTACAAGCTCAGCACGATCTTCCAGAACACCTACGACAACTCGGACACGGTGCGCACCTACCCGTGGGGCTACCTCGCCGTGCGCTACATGTTCGAGAAGCACCCCGCCGACGTCCAGAACGTGCTCGGCCACTTCCGCACCGGCGACTACCAGGGCGGCTACGCGGTCTACAACGGTCTCGGCACCTCCTACGACGCCGACTTCGACAGCTGGCTGGCCGCCTGCGCCGCCGGCGCCTGCTACGCCCACGGCCCCACCGCCCTCTTCGGCCAGTCCGTCGACGGCGCCACCGTCACCCTGACGGACAAGTCCGTCGAGACCAACCCCGCTGCGTCGCTGGCCTCCTGGCACTGGACCTTCGGTGACGGCAGCAGCTCCGACGAGCGGAACCCGGTCCACACCTACGCCGCCGCCGGCACCTACACCGTCGCCCTGACCGTCACCGACAGCGACGGCACGTCCGCCAGCACCCCGGCCTCGGTCACCGTCACCACGGGCGGCAGCGCCACCCTGCCCACCTGCACCGACCCGCGCACCGACGCCCTCGGCCGGAACTGCTCCCGTCCGAACCAGGCCCGCACCGCCGGGAACCTCGACTACTTCTACCTCTACCTGCCGGCCGGCACCACGACCCTGAAGGTCTCCGCCTCCGGCGGAACCGGCAGCGCGGCCCTCTACTACAACGCCGACACCTGGGCCTCCCCGGCGGCCCACACCGCCGCCTCCACCAACCCGGGCACCGCCCAGACCCTCACCGTCACCAACACCACCGCGGGCTACCGGTACGTCAGCCTGTACGCCACCACGGACTTCAGCGGAGTGACCGTCAGCACCCAGTACTGATCCGCTGATCGAACGAGCGAGCGGCGCGTCCCCGACCGGGGGCGCGCCGCTCGGCCGTCCACCCCGGACCAGGAGGCCGTCCGCCTCGGCCCAGGACGTCAGGAGGCGGCGGCGCGCTCGGCGACGGCCCGGGCCAGGTCACGCAGCCGAGGGTTTCGGCGGACCGGTCGGGGAGTTCAAGCGGCCGATCGCCGAGCCGCGGCCGGCGCCACCGACCGGATCCGGCCATTCTCTGGCCAGATGACTAAGCGCTTGCTTAGAATCGGCACCTGCCCATGCGGACACCGAGCGCGCCACCAGGAGATGCCATGACCGACGTCAACCACCAGATCCGCCTCGCCCGTCGCCCGGTCGGCGAGGTGCGGCCGGAGGACTGGGAGTACGGGGAGGAGCCCGTCGGGGTGCCCGGCGACGGGGAGTTCCTGGGGCGCACCCGCTACCTGTCGCTGGACCCGGCGATGCGCGGATGGCTGGACGACCGGCCCTCGTACCTGCCGCCGGTGGGGCTGGGCGACGTGATGCGGGCCGGGTCCGTGGTCGAGGTGGTGGCCTCCAACCACCCGAAGTTCCAGGTCGGCGACCACGTGGTGGGGACCTTCGGGGTCCAGGACTACGCGGTGTCGAACGGCAAGGGCGCGCTCAAGGTCGACCCCGCGCTCGCGCCGCTGTCCACCTACGTCGGCGCGCTCGGGATGCCCGGGATGACGGCCTACTTCGGGCTGCTGGAGGTCGGCGCGCTCAAGGAGGGCGAGACCGTCGTGGTCTCCGGCGCCGCCGGGGCGGTCGGCACGATGGTCGGGCAGATCGCCAAGGTGAAGGGCTGCCGTGTCGTCGGCATCGCCGGCGGACCGCGGAAATGCGCCCTGCTGACCGAGGAGCTCGGCTTCGACGCGGCGATCGACTACCGCTCCGAGGACGTCCGCAAGGCGCTGCGCACCCACGCCCCGGACGGCATCGACGTCTACTTCGACAACGTCGGCGGCCCGATCCTGGACGCCGCGCTGACCAGGCTGGCGATGCACGCCCGGGTGGTCGTCTGCGGCGCGATCAGCCAGTACAACAACGAGGACGCCGTGCAGGGCCCGTCCAACTACCTGTCGCTGCTGGTGCGGCGCGCCCGCATGGAGGGCTTCGTGGTCTTCGACTACGCCCGCCGCTACGCCCAGGCGGCGGCCGAGATCGCGGGCTGGATCGGCGAGGGCCGGATCAAGGTCAAGGAGCACGTGGTCGAGGGCACCGTGGCCGACTTCCCGGAGACCTTCGGGATGCTGTTCCGCGGCGAGAACACCGGCAAGCTGGTGCTGCGCCTGGTGTGACCGGGAAAGGGTGGCCGCCGGGGATTCCCGGCGGCCACCCCGGCGTCAGCGGCCTGCCGGGAGCGCCCGCAGCGCCTCGTCGCCCTGACCCGGCTGGCGCCGGCCTCACCGCCCCACCGGCCGTCGAAGCACCCCACCCGCCCGTAAGTCCCCCGCACCCGGCCCCTCCGGACCGCGCGACGATCTCCAGGCGCTACGCGCGGCGAACCCGGTTGACGCACCGTCAGGGCGGGTGACCGGCTTCCGCCACGAACGACACAACACGCCCGGTGACCGCCTGTCCGCCGAGACTCAGCCCAGCGTTGCGCTCACCGTGCGCAACTCGTCCAGGGCCGCCAGCACGTACCCGGTGAGCTCGTCCTTGCCGTCACGGTCACCCTCGGACCATTCGGCGAACCCGCGCTTGAAGGCGAGGACGCCCAGCTCGCTCGCGAGGGCCGCGGCCGGGTCGGACAGGCCGCGGGCGACCAGGGCGGTCGCCATCGCGGCCGCGAGGCTGACGGTCTTGAGGGCGTCACGCTCCTGAAGCTCGACACTGGCGGCGACGGCGGCCTTCAGGCGCGGGGCGAGCTCGCGGTTCATGGGCCCCATCGTGCTCGACGCGCGCTCAAGACCGGCAGCGACCGCCTCGAGCGGGCTGGCGTCATCGGGCGCCTCGGCGATGCCCTCGGTCAGCAGCCGGCTCAGCGTCTCCTGTCCTGCCACCAGCAGCTCCCGCTTGTCGGGGAAGTGCCGGAAGAAGGTGCTTTTGGTGACCCCGGCGCGCTCGGCGATCTGCGCGACCGTCGTGGCGTCGTACCCCTGCTCGGTGAACAGGTCGACTGCGGCCATGACGAGGCGTTCGCGTGCACCGGGTTCCCATCGAGCCATGGGCCCATCATACGTGACGGGACTCTTGTCCCATCACCCTGCTAGAGTGATGGGACAAGAGTCCCGTCACTTGAGGGAGAGTCCCATGCACGTCTTCGTCACGGGTGGCACCGGTCTGATCGGTTCCGCCGTCATCGCCGAACTGCTCGGCAACGGCCACAGCGTCCTCGCGCTCGCCCGTTCCGACGCCTCCGCGCTGGCCGCCGAGGCGGCCGGCGCCGAGCCCCTCCGGGGAGCCCTCGCCGATCTGGACGTCCTCCGCTCCGGCGCCGCCCAGGCCGACGGGGTGATCCACCTGGCATTCGCCAACGATTTCAGCAGCCCCGACGCCGTCGCCAGGGCGGTCGCCGAGGAGAGTGCCGCCCTCGCCACCCTCGGCGAGGAACTCATCGGCACCGGTCGGCCCTTGGTCACCTGCTCGGGTACGCCCCATGTGCCGGGCCGCGCCTCCACCGAGGCCGACCCGCTGCCGACCGACGGGCCGGTCGGTGGTCGTGGCCGCGCCGTCACGGCGGTCCTGGGCCTGGCCTCGCGCGGGGTCCGGAGCACGGCCGTACGCCTGCCGCGCACGGTCCACAACCAGGGCACGGGCGGGTTCGCCGGCTTGCTGACCGACATCGCACGCCGGACCGGAGTGTCCGGCTACCCGGGCGACGGCACACAGCGCTGGCCGGCCGTGCACGCCCTCGACGCGGCGGTCCTCTTCCGGCTCGCGCTGGGACAGGCGGAAGCCGGAACCTCCTGGCACGCCGTGGGCGACGAGGGAGACCAGGTGCGCGACATCGCCGCGGTCATCGGCCGACGGCTGGGCCTGCCGGTCGAGTCGGTGCCGCCGCAGACGTACGGCGCTCTCGGCCCGATCTTCGCGAACGACCAGCCCTCGTCCAGCGCCCGCACCCGGCAGACCCTCGGCTGGGAGCCGAAGCACCTCAGCCTCCTGGAGGACCTGGAGAACATCCAGCCCTGATCGGCGACCGGCAGGCCTGCTACGGCGCTCGCCCCGACGACGGCAGCCCCCCCAACTCGGCAGCGCCGCCGTGCGGCCGTTCACGTCCACAACCAACCGGTCCACACCCCGTAGGAGGCCCCCGTCATGGTGACAGTTGTCTTCGGCGCTCGCGGTAACGTCGCTCGTCACGTGGCCGACGGCCTGCTGGCCGCCGGCGAGCAGGTCAGAGCAGTCAGCAGGAGCCCGGTCCCGGGCTCGACGCCCGGACGGCAAGCCGTCGTCGCCGACCTGGACCGTCCCGAGACGCTGCCCGCGGCGCTCGACGGCGCCGACAAGATGTTCCTGTACGGAATGCTCGACCCCCAGAAGCCCTACCACATCGAGAAGGTCGCTGCCGCGGCCACAGCCGCGGGGATCCGGCGGGTGGTCCTGCTCTCGTCGGTGTCGGTCGTGAACCACGACGCCGACCACCCGGTCCCCCGCCTGAACCGCACGATCGAGCAGGCCGTCCAACGGTCCGGCATGGACTGGACGTTCGTCAGGCCAGGGACGTTCGCGATCAACACCCGCACCTGGTGGGCCGAATCGGTCCGCACGGACAACGTCGTCCGTCTTCCCTATCCGCTCGCACAGTCGGCACCGGTGCACGAGAAGGACATCGCGGCGCTTGCGGTGACCGCCCTCACCGAACCGGGCCACTCGCACCAGGCGTACACCGTCTACGGAGCCGAGTCCCTGACCCTCCAACAGCAGGTCGAGCACATCGGCGAGGCCCTCGGCCGCCGCATCCGGATCGAACACGTCTCCGACGAACAGGCTCGCGCGGACGTGGGCAGAACGATGCATCCGGTCGTGGCCGAGGCGATCGTGAGTCAGTGGGCCGCTGCCGACGGCGTCCCGGCCCCGACCTCCGTCATCGCCGAAAAGATCACCGGCACGCCGGCGCACACCTACGCCCAGTGGGCCGTCGACCACGCCGACGACTTCCGCTGAGCCGGGCCGGGGCTACATCTGCTTCGGCGACTACGGCACCCAGAACCCGCCCAGCGAATCCTCGAGCCCCGGTCCACCATGACGCGCGAGGCCTGCAACGGAACGCACGAGAACCGGTCCCGGACTGACACCCGTGCCGGGCGGCGCCCACGCCGCCCGGCACACCGGCCGAACCGCCGCACGTGCGGCAGGTTGCCGCCATACGGGGCCCACAGACACCGTGAGCCCCGGCAGAACGCACCGGGCCAGCTGACGTGAACGAGGCTGCGATCTCATTCACGCCAGCTGGCCCGGCTGCCGCACAGCAGCCCGCTCCACCGACGATCCCGTCAAGTACCGTGCGCCTGACCGGAGTCAGCTCCGATCGGCGGGGCCAGGGACGAGCGGCGCCATGACGCGCTGGGTCGGGTTGGGACCGTTGTCGTCGTCGTTGTCGTCGCCGGAACTCACCGAGCCGGTCACGGAGCCCGTCACCCAGGACACCACGCCGAGGAGCAGGAACAGCACGAGCAGACCGCGCCCGGCGCCGCTCAGAACCAGTGGGCGGGTGGCCGACACCGGCTCGGGTTCGCTGCCCGGCTCCTCGCCGAACAGCCGCTTGGGGTAGGCCGGGGTGAGCATCACCAGGTAGGCCATGTAGCGCATCCGGTAGCGCACGATCGCCGTGGTCGCCCCGTACAGCGCCTGCGGCATCCGGCCCAGGATCAGCACCACCAGCCAGATGACGAACGCCACCAGCCACCACCCCGCGTACACCACGCCCTGCACGATCGACGCCGGGATGACCAGGATGATGCGGAACAGGACGGCGAGCCGGTTCAGCTCGCCCGGGCGCAGCCCGACCTGCACGGGGTACTCCGGGGCCCGGAACCGGAACGGCGGGTAGCGGTCCACGGTGAGCATCAGGTAAGCGGTGACCCGGGTGTCGTAGGGGAGGTACGCGGTGAGGTAGTCCGCCACGAAGCCGGGCAGCCGGCCGAGCACCAGCGCGCCGAACCAGCCGATCACGGTGACGAGGAACGCCACCACCGACAGCACCCACACCACCACGAGCTGCGGGATCAGCAGCAGGACGCGCACCAGCACCGTCAACCGGTTCTGCGGGCCGGGCGCCGGCATGTCCAGCACCGGAAGCCACTCGCGGCTGACGGGGGCGGGGGGAGCCTGCCACATCCGGGCCTCCACGGTGTCGGGACGACGGGACCCGCCGATCGGGCACGGCCGGGTGCCTTCCGAAGATCGCAGCCCCCCGCCCGCCCCGCGCGCCACGCTGCGCCGGACGGGTAACGCGGACGGCCCGGGCCGGGTGGGCCCGCCGGACGCCGGGTCAGCTGGGGGCGCCGGTCCAGATGACGTTCTTGCGCTCCAGCCCGCTGCCGTAGTCGAACTCGACAGAGAAGGTGTCCGCCGCGCCGTTCGGCAGGGCGTACGCGGACATGCCGGTGGCGTCCTGACCCGGCGCCAGCGAGCCGCCGAGGATCTTCATCCGGTCGCTCCCGTCGATCAGCGTGGTAACCAGGCCGCCCTTGGCGTCGTGGACGAAGGGCAGCCCCGACCCGTGGAGCGAGACCTCCTTGGAGCCGGTGTTCACCACGGTGATCTTCACCTGGACGATCGTGGCGTCCTTCGGCGGCTCGAACACCGTCCGGCTCGGGACGTACGGCTCCGGCGCCGCCATCGTGACCTTCAGGCCGTCCCCGTAGGTGTAGGACTGGCCGAACGACAGGCGCCGGGCGCGCTCGTCCGCGGCCGCCGCCCGGCGGTCGGCCTCGGCCTTCTTCCGCGCGGCCTCCAGCCGCTCCTTCGCCTTCGCCAGCCGCTCGTCGGCGGCCCGCTGCTCCGCATCTGCGCGGGCCCGGGCGGCATCCGCCTCGGCCCTGCGCTCCTCGTTCACGGTGTGCACCCGTGCCACGACGAACACCCCGGCGCCGATCGAGACGACCAGGCCGGTGATGCCCAGGACGACGCCCGCGAGCGCCATTCCCCGGTTGGTCGCCACGCCCCTGCGCGCGTAGCCCAGGCCGATGAAGCCGAAGACGAGGGCGAGCAGGGCCGGCAGCCAGGACAGCCAGAACAGGATGACGGCGAGGCTGAGCGCGGTGCCGACGATCCCGAGCACCATCGCCGCGATGCCCAGGCCGTTGCGGGGCTGCGGCGCCGCCACCGGGTACGGCGGGACGGGGTACGGCGGCCAGTACGGTGCTCCCGGGTGCCCGCCCGGGTGCCCGCCGGGAGGCGCGGCGAAGACGGCGGCCTCCTCTCCCGGGGCCGCCGCGGGGGCGGGGACCGTGGCCTCGCCCTGGCCCGGCGCCTCGCCCGCACCCGGGTTCGGCGGCGCCCACGGGTCGGTGCCGGCCGGCGCCTCCTCCGTGGACTTCGGGCTGTCGGGCGGGACGGGAGCGGTCATACGAGATCCTTCGCGAACGTCGTTACGGTGAGCGGCAGTTCATCCCCGGGCCGGAATCCTTCGGACTCCCCGGCAGCAGCGGCCCCACCTGCGCGGAACAGACGCCGGTACGGCCGGGCCCGTGCGTCGACACCCCGGCACGGGACCGCCACAGGATCGGCGACTGATCAACATACAGGTGCCCGGCGACATCCCGGACACCGGCCCTGGCCAGGAACCACCGCCGTGCTTCGTCCGCGACTGAAACACCTCCGACCCCCGCGCGACCGCGCTCGGCTACCGCCCTCCGGGACGAGAAAATCCGCTTGTGTTCCGGTCGGTGATCAGGGAGCCTGCCCCCGAACCGTCAGTCGGGAGGCACCAGCGCATGAGTACGGAACCAACGGCGTCCGCCACCGTGCCCGCTGACGGGCCATCCGTACGCATCGGCGCCCTCGTCCCGCTGACCAGGCCCGGCTGGATCGAGGCCGGCCGGCACGTGCTCGCCGGACTCGAAGCGGCGGTCCGCGACGTCAACGACGCCGGCGGGATCGCCGGACGGCAGCTCGAACTTCTGGTCCGGGACACCGCGGCCGACCCGCAGCGGGCCGCGGAGGCCGTCGAGGAACTCGACCGCCTGGGTGTGGCCGCCGTGGCCGGGGAGTACCACAGCGTCGTCGCCCGCGCCGTGGCCGCCAGGGCGGACGCCCTCGGCCTGCCCTTCCTCTGTTCCTCCGCGGTGCTGGACGCACTCACCGACGAGCCGTCGGAACTGGTCGCGCGCCTGTGCCCGGCGCAGTCCCACAGCTGGCGGATCTACGCGGACTTCCTGCTCGGTGCGGGCCACCGCCGCATCGCCGTGGCGACCCAGCCGAGCGTCTACTGGGCCGCCGGGGTCCGCGTCCTGCGCGACCACCTCGCTCCGCACGGCGGCACCGTCGTCGAACTCGACACCGGCGCGCTCTCCCCCGCCGCCCTGTGCGAGGAGCTCGTCCGGCACGACGCGACGGCCCTGCTGCTCCTGGTCGGCCACCCTGAGCCCGCCGTACCGATCGTCAGGGCCGTTCGCCGCGACGGGCGCCTCACCGAGGTACTGATCGGCGCTCCGGCGGGGCAGCCCGAATTCGCCGAGTGGTCGGTCCTGTTGGGCGCCGACGGCGCGGGCGTCCCGTTCCTGCGCTACCTGCCGGAGCGGCTCGGCCCGCTCGGCGCGCGGGTCGGCGCGGCCCTGCGCGAACGGCTGGGCGAGGCGCCCTCCTTCGTGGCCTTCGAGGGCTACGACACGGTGACGGTCCTCGCCGAGGTGCTGCGCACCGCCGGTACGGGCCGGAAGACGATCGCCGAGGCCTGGCCGCGCGTCGGCGTGGAGGGCACCCGGGGGCCGATCCGGTTCTCCCGCTCGCCCGGCATCATCGTGTGGCAGTGGGCCTGGCCGCCGGTCCAGGTCGTCGACCGCGATCCGGCGGCACCCGGGCGTTTCCGGGTCCTGCACACCGGCTGAGGCCCGTTCACGCCCAACCGCGCACCGACACCGCCCCGTGCAGTACCCGGCCCGCCACCCGTTGTTCCTCGACCCAGCGGGTGAACGCGTCGACCCGCGTCCCCAGGTCCTCGGCGACCGGCCCGAGCGGCCAGTCCGGCGGCGGGACGACCACCACTACCGCCTCACCCCGCCCCTCGGCCGCCGCCAGCCAGCGCGGCGACACCTCGACCCGTGAGCCCGGCTCCCACCCCTGGCGGCCGCCGACCAGCAGCAGCCGCTCCACCCGGCCGCCGCCGACCTCGATCACCCCGGTCGTCGCCGGGGGCTCACCGGCGGCGACCGTGAAACCGCTGTCGACGGCCGCCTCGAACAGGTCGGCGTGCAGGTTCGCCCCCACTTCCACGATCAGCTCCGCGATCGGCGGCCCCTGGACGGCCTCACGAACGGCCATCGCCCACACCACCGGCCCGCGGGCCGCGCCGTCGCCCGTCACCGGGTGCTGAGACGGCGCCCGAGTTCCTCAAGGTAGTCGTCGCCGTACGCGGCGGCGACGTCGTCGAGGTCGATCATCGGGGGGAGGTCGGCCGTCTGCTGGCGTTCGGAGAGGTAGGCGGCGGTCTCCGCGACGATCCGCTTCTCGTCGGCGCGGGCCTGGCTCAGCTGCGCCAGAGTCGCCTCGCTGGCCTGGAAGCGGGAGAAGACCGCCTCGCCGCCGGTGGGGAAGCTCACGAGGTACTCGTGATCACCCAGTGCTTCGATCCCGATGTCACCCGTCATGGTTCCGTCCTTCGTTCCGTCCCCCTGACGAGTCTCGCACCGGTGGCCCTCCCCCGTGACGCCGGCGACCCGCCGCCCGCCGCCGGACGGCCGTCCGCTCGACGGCCGTGCCGACCGCCAGCAGCGCGAACAGGAGCGCACCCAGCGCGTAGTAGCCCGTCGTCGTGCCGTCGACGGGGAGGAGACCGGCCAGCACGCCCAGCACCACCGCGGTCACCGCGAACACCCAGACGAACGACCCCGCCGCGAAGCGCTGGACCGTCGACTCGCCCTGGTCCTTCTCGCCCTGCGATCCGATCATGCCCTCCTCCTCCTCCGGGGTCGTCCTTCCGCGCGCGGCCGCTCCCGCAGCCTCGACTCCGTGCGTCTAACCGGCCCCACAGGCCCCGAAACTCGCGGCGCCTGCGGAGGTGGGCACGGTGCCGACGTCCCGGAGGCGCCCGCGGGACCGTCCCGGGTGCCCCGCGCGTCCCCGTGCACCGGGGCGTCCTCACAGCCAGCCGCGCTGGTCGGCCACGCGCAGGGCCTCGGTGCGGTTGCGGGTGCCGGTCTTGGCGATGGCGGAGGAGAAGTAGTTGCGGACGGTGCCCTCGGACAGGTACAGCTTCGCGGCGATCTCGGCGACTCCGGCGCCGGAGCGGGAGGCGTCGAGGACGTCCCGTTCACGGGCGGTGAGCGGGGAGGCGCCCGCGGCGAGGGTGGCGGCGGCGAGTTCCGGGTCGACCACCCGTTCCCCCGCCGCGACCCGGCGGATGGCGTCGGCGAGCACCTCGGCCGGGGCGTCCTTGACCACGAAGCCGAGCGCCCCCGCCTCCATGGCGCGGCGCAGGTAGCCGGCGCGGCCGAAGGTGGTGAGGATGACCACCTGGCAGCGGGGGACCTCCTGGGCGAGCACGGCGGCGGCCGCCAAGCCGTCCAGTCCGGGCATCTCGATGTCCAGCAGGGCGACGTCCGGACGGTGGTCGCGCGCGGCCTCGACCACCTGGTCGCCGCGTCCGACGGCGGCGACCACCTCGAAGTCGTCCTCCAGGTCGAGCAGGGCGCCCAGCGCGGTGCGGACCAGCTCCTGGTCCTCCGCGAGCAGCAGGCGGATCGTCATGTCGTCCCTTCTGAGCGCGGGTCGGCCTGCCAGACGGTCACCAGCAGTCGCCACCCGCGCGGATCGAGCGGGCCGGCCTCGACCGTACCGCCCACCGCCGCGACCCGTTCCCGCAGCCCGGTCAGGCCCTTGCCGGCACCGATGAGGCCGCGCCCGGCACCGCCCGGGCCGTCGTCGCGGATCTCCACCGAGGTGGGGGTCAGCAGCACCGAGCAGCGCGACGCCCGGGCGTGCCGGACGACGTTGGTGATGCCCTCGCGCACCACCCAGCCGAACAGTTCGCGCTGCTCCGGCCCGACCGCGTCGGCCGCCTTGGGCAGGTCGGCCACCACCCCGGCGGCGCGCAGCAGTTCGCGGCCACGGGCGAGTTCACCGGCGATGGTGACCTCGCGGTAGCCGGTGACGGCGGCACGCACGTCGGCCAGGGCCTGGCGGGAGAGCGACTCCACGGCCGCCATCTCGGCCACCGCCTGGTCCAGGTCCTTGGCGGCCAGCCGGTGGGCCAGGCGGGACTTGACGGTGATCGCGGTGAGCGAGTGGCCGAGCAGGTCGTGCAGGTCGCGGGCGATCCGGTTGCGCTCGGCCTCGGAGGCGAGGCGTGCGACCTCGGCCCGGGCGGCGACCAGGGCCCGGTTGGTGGCGGCGATCTCGGCGAAGGCCCCGCAGGTGAGCGAGGTGAACAGCAGGGCCAGCGCCTGGAATCCCCCCGGTCCGGTGTGCCAGGCGGGCACTGCCCAGGGCACCAGCAGGGCGGCAACCGTGCCGGCGGCCACCACCGGGAGGGTGTGCCGGCGCCACAGCACCGCGACCACCGAGACGATCACGGTGGCCAGGAAGAAGGCGTCCGCGTGAGCGAACGGCAGCGAGGCCAGGAACAGGGCGGTCATCGCCGCCAGCAGCGGTTTGACGAAGCTCCGCCGCTCGCGCCCGAGGGCGAGCGCGAGGAGCACGTAACAGAGGCTGAACGCGATGACCACGGCGAGCCCGGCGACCGCTGCGGACCCGCCGACGTCGCCGCTCACGGCCACCGCGGTGAGCGTCGGGAAGACCAGCATTCCGGTGCCCAGCATGATCCGCCGCCAGCCGCCCGCCCAGCTGTGGGCGAGGGGCGGCGTGTTCTCACGGTCGGGCTCGGTCACTTCTGCGTCCCCTCTCAGGGCCGGGCGAACAGCGCGCGCAGCTGCCGTCCGTTGAGCACCACGGCGACTCCCAGCAGGGCGAGGCCGCAGAAGCCCTGTTCGATCTTCATCCAGACCGGGAAGACCCCCGGCACGGCGATGATCGCAGCAATCGCGACCAGCATGGCGCCGGAAACGACCCGCAGCCGCCGGAACGCCCCCCGCGAGCCGCGGGCCGCGCGGACGGTGAGCAGCAGGGCGACGGCGGCGCCGGCCAGCACGATGGTGCCGCGGACCCACACGGCCGGGGTGATCAGGTCGGTGTGGTCGCGGAGGGCGAAGGCGGCGACCAGGGTGAGGGCGCTGAGGCCGAGGTAAGCGAGCACGAGTCGCCGTACGGTACGGAAGGCCCGACGGGTGTCGGGGTGGTTCAGGTCGGTGGAGGTCATGCCCTCATCGTGGCCGCGGTGCGGGGCCGGACGGCAGTGTGCTGCCACACCGTCGCACCGTGACAATTGTCAGCCCGTCGGCCCGGCCGACAGCCGCACCATGTGCAGCTTGGCGACCTCCTGCCCCGCCACCAGAACGGCCCGGGGCTCGCGACCCCACACCTCGAAGCCGCGGGAGGTGTAGAGGCGCAGGGCCGGTTCGTTGCCCTCGGAGACGGTCAGCAGCACCTGTCGCAGCTGCTCGTCCTCCGCGGCGACCGCGAGCACCCGGTCCACCAGGGCGCCGCCGATCCCTCGGCCACCCGCCGAGCGGGCCACCGCCATGCCCCACAGGACGGCCTTGTGGCGTTCCTGGCTGCGCGGCTGCACCCGCAGTCCGGCGGTGCCGACCAGGGCGCCGTCGCGCCCGAAGGCGCCGAGCAGGACGCCCGGCCCCTGTTGGATCTCGGCGAGGCGGGCCAGCGTGTCGGCCATCGGCTTGGCGCGCTCCTCGGCGTAGTCGGAGGTGAAGGCGGTCGGTGTCTCGCGCAGGGCGGTGAGCCGGAAGGCCCGGTACGGTTCGGCGTCCGCGACGCCGAGGCGGCGGATGACGGCGGCGGGGTCAGCCGAGGCGGACACGGGTGCACCGGGTCACGTACGGCATGGCGATCTCCTCCCGCCCGGCCAGGCCGGGGTGGGTGGTGAGCAGGTGCTCGACGTCGGCCAGCAGCCGGGCGCGTTCGGCCTCGGGCAGGGCGATGACGTAGCTGCGGGAGGCGACCAGGTCGATGATCCCGGCGGGGGTGGTGGAGTGCTCCCAGCGGATCTCCAGCCGCTCGGGCGGGCCGAACGGGGCGGGCAGGACGGGTGCGGTGTCGATCTGCTGACGGGCCGAGCGGTGCATCAGCGCGCCGAGGGCGGCGGCCCAGGGCTCGGTCTCGTCGCGGACGTTCCACACCAGGGAGAGGGTCCCGCCGGGGGCGAGCACCCGGGCGATCTCCGGTACGGCCGTCGTTCGGTCGAACCAGTGCCAGGCCTGGGCGACCACCACCGCGTCCACGCTGGCGTCGGGCAGTGGGATGCGCTCGGCCGAGCCGGCCCGGACTGCCGCCTTCGGTACGGCGGCGGCGAGCCGGTCGCGCATGCTCCCGTCGGGCTCCACCGCGACCACGTCCAGTCCGGCGTCGACCAGCAGAGCGGTCAACTTGCCGGTGCCGGCGCCGAGATCGAGCACCCGGCGGGCCTCGCGGGGCACCGCCGAGCCGATCAGCGCCTGGGGATAGCCGGGACGGCCGTGCTGGTAGGAGGCGGCGGCGAGGCCGAAGGAGCGGGCCTGCAGCCGCCCGGACCAGCGCCTGGTCGCGCCCTGCCTGGTCATCCCGCAGGCCCGGCCGATCTCCTCCCAGGTGGCCTCGCGGCCGCGCCGCAGTTCCTCCACCAGGTCGGTGCGCCGCTCCTCCAGCGCCTCGATCACCCCCGAGAGCCGCTGCAGGCCGTCCAGCCCGCCCCCACCGGCCACGTCCGCCGCCACCCGCCGACCGAGATCGTTCATCTCCATGGCTCCGCACTGTAGGGATCGGGCGCGCGAACCGTCAACAGTTATTGCTCCAATGAGCAACACCTGTTGCGCCATGCCGCACCGCCCCCGTACCGCGCCCGGGCCGTCCCCCGCAGGAGTGACGAACGGCTCCGGCGCGACGCTTAGCACGAACTCACCCACGCCCGTGCCGACTTGGGTCGGAAACCCTTCACATGAGCGAATCCGGACCGGGTTGCCTGTGCGGACGCGCCTGGGCGAGAAGCCTTGGTGGCCGGGCGCCGTCGACCCGGGCTGCGACTGGTGTGCGAGATGTCCGGCATGTCCGGCAAGTTGCCACAAGTCGGTTGACGGACAGTATTTTTGAGCTTCGGTCAGGATTGTCCTGAACTTGGCTATGCTGCAGCACCACGCCTCCGGAGCCGGTCGTCGCCCGTTCCCGTTCCGTTCCGATCGTTTGAGGATTCCGAATGCTTCGACCTGGATCGTCACCCGCCAGACGGCGCCCCGCGCCCCTGCTCGGCTGGCTGCTGCCCACGGCCGTGATGGCGGCTGCGGTGGGGGTCGCCGCGGTGGTGGTGTCGGCCGGAGCCCGGGCCCAACTGCTGTGGTGCGGGGCGACGGCCACCGTCCTGGTCGCCGTGGTGGCCGCCGAATCCGCCCGCCGCGGCCGGGCCCTCGCCGAACTGCGCGACGAACACGCCCGTCGAGTGGACGAGTTGCAGCGCAAGCTGGCCGCGCAGGAGGACGAGATCCAGCGGATGGCCACCGGCGAGCTGCGCCGGCTGGTCGGCGGCGCCCGGTACGGCTCGTCCATCGATGTGCTGCTCCAGCCGTTCCAGCGCCCGAACCCGTTGCTGTCACGGAAGTTCCGCCACTCGCTGGAGCTGGTGGTGCGCGGCATCGCCCAGGCCGTCGACGACGAGGTCAGCCGGCGCGACTCCGCCGAGCGCGCCTTCGTCAACCTGGCCCGGCGGGTCCAGGCGATCATCCACCGCCAGGCCAAGGACCTGCGGGAGATGGAGGACCGGCACGGCAACGACCCGGCCGTCTTCGACGACCTGCTGCGCCTGGACCACGGCAACGCCCTGGTCGGCCGTCTCGCCGACTCCATCGCCGTCCTCTCCGGCGCCCGGCCCGGCCGCCAGTGGACCCGCCCGATCGCGCTGTACAGCGTGCTGCGCGGCGGGATGTCCCGGATCCTGGAGTACCAGCGGGTCGATCTGCACCCGGTCGCGCAGATCTCGGTCACCGGCCCGGCCGTCGAACCCCTGATCCACGCGGTGGCCGAGCTGCTCGACAACGCGACCCGCTACTCCCCGCCGCACACCCACGTCCACCTGAGCGCCTCCGAGGTACAGAGCGGGATAGCGATCGAGGTGGAGGACGGCGGCCTCGGGCTCACCGACGAGGCCCGCGCCCGGGCCGAGCGCTCGATGCGCGAGGCCATGGTCTCCAAGGACTTCGACGACCTCACCGAGTCCCCCCGGCTGGGCTTCGCCATCCTCGGCCGGCTCTGCCAGGCGTACGGCTTCCAGGTGTCGCTGCGCCGCTCCGCGTACGGCGGCGTGCGCGCGGTGCTGGTGGTGCCGCAGGAGCTGCTGACCACCGCTCCCCCGACCGGGCGGGCGCACGGCATCGGCGCCTTCTCCGGCCCGCGGCCGCTCCCGGCCAACCCGCCCCGGCACGCCGCCCCCGCCCGGCCCTGGGGTGCCCGGACCTCCTCCGCCGGCGCCGGGCCCTCCGGCGGACTCGGGCAGAGCGCCGGACTCGGGCAGAGCGCCGGCCTGGGGAAGTCCGCCGGCGTCGGGCCGTCCTTCGGCGCGACCAACCCGTGGGGCCCGTCCGGCCCGGGCGTCGGGGACGACGAGGTGGTCGTCACCGAGCGCACCGCCAACGGCCTGCCGCAGCGCCGCCGCAGCCGTCCGACCGGCCGGGCCGTCTTCTCCGCGCCCGCCCGCGGCACCGCGCAGCCCAGCGGCCCGACCGCCGGGCCCGCGGCCGGGCCGGCCGCCCCGGCGCCCCGGCCCGGGAAACAGCCCGGCCTGTGGCTGGAGGCGTTCATGGAGGGCTACAAGGGCACCGGCGCCGGCAGCGAGAGCACGCGCTGCGACGCCACGGGCAGCACCGCCACCACCGGAACCAGCAGCACCGCACCGAACAGCGCCGGACAGACCGGTGAAGAGACGGCAGGGAAAGGCGAGCAGTGATTCCGCACCGCAGCAACATGGACTGGATCCTCAACGACCTCGCACACAGCGTCCCGTACGTGCGCCACGTCATCGTGCTCTCCGCCGACGGCCTGCGGATCGCCCAGTACGGCGCCGACCCGGACACCGCCGACCGGCTGGCCGCCGCCTGCGCCGGACTTCAGAGCCTGGCCGCCGCCGTCGGACACGAGTTCCCGCACGGCAACGGCGCGATGAAGCTGGTCGTGATCGAGGTGGACGGCGGCTACTTCTACCTGATGTCGGCCGGTGACCGCGCCTACCTCGCGGTGCTCGCCGACGAGGGCGTGGACGCCGGACTGGTCAGCCACCAGATGCGCGACCTGGTGGACCGGATCGGCGAGCACCTGTCCGCCCCGCCGCGCAACCCGGAGGTGGTCGCGTGAACCCTCCGGTCACGAGCGCCGGCGCCCGGGCGGGCACATGAACGAGCACAGTGAGGCGGTGACATGACCGCCGACCAGGGCGGCTGGGACGGCCCCGAGCCGGACCGCCTGTACGTGATCACCCGCGGCCGCAGCGGCCCCTCCGGGCCGGGCGTCTTCGACCTGGTCACCCTGATCGTCTCCCTCGCGGAACCGACCCCCGCCATGCAGCCCGAGCACGCGGCGATCCTGCGGCTGTGCCGCTCGCCGCTCTCGGTGGCGGAGGTCTCCGCCTACCTCGAACTGCCCACCAGCGTGGTCACCGTCCTGCTGGCGGACCTGCTCGACGACGGGCGGATCGAGGCCCGTGCCGCGGTACCCGCGGCGGAACTCCCCGACCGTGCCCTGTTGGAGGCGGTGATCCATGGACTACAGCGGCTCTGACACGGTCGTCGGACCGGCGAGCGCGGACCTGCTGCCCGACACCGTCACCACGGCGGTCAAAGTGGTGATCGTCGGCGGCTTCGGTGTCGGCAAGACCACCCTGGTCGGCGCCGTCAGCGAGATCCGCCCGCTGACCACCGAGGAGACCATGACCCAGGCCGGGGTCGGCGTGGACGACCCGACCGGGGTCGAACGCAAGACCTCCACCACGGTGGCCATGGACTTCGGCCGGATCAGCATCAGTGACAAGCTCGTGCTGTACGTCTTCGGCACCCCCGGCCAGGAGCGCTTCTGGTTCCTCTGGAACGGCCTGTTCGAGGGCGCGCTCGGCGCCGTCGTACTGGTGGACACCCGCCGGCTGGAGGTCAGCTTCGAGGTGATCGGACGGTTGGAGGACCGCGGCGTGCCCTTCGTGGTCGCCGTCAACGGCTTCCCCGAGGCGCCGAGCTACCCGCTCGACGAGCTGCGCCAGGCGCTCGACCTCCCGTCCGAGGTGCCGATCGTCGCCTGCGACGCGCGCAGCCGCGAATCCAGCCGGAACACCCTGATGGCGCTCATGCACTACCTGTACGAACTGGCCGCGCCCCCCGCCGGCTGAGCCCTTCGCTTTTCGTCCGAACGACCGGAGACCCAGTGACCACCCCGTTCCCCGACGACGCCGCCGCGCCCGTCCCCCCGCCCGGCTGTCCCGCCCACGGGCGCGCCCTCGAGCCGGTCGGCCCCGGCGGCCTGCGCCGGCTGTACGGCCTCGAGGCCGAGGCCGACCCGGCGGGCCTGTACGAGAAGCTGCGCGCCGAGTACGGCGACGTCGCCCCGGTGCTGCTGCACGGCGACCACCGGGCCTGGCTGATCCTCGGCCACGGCGCCAACATCACCGCGATGCGCACCCCGTCGCTGTTCTCCCGCGACTCCCGGCTGTGGAACGCCTTTCGCAACAACGAGGTCCCGGCCGACTCCCCGCTGCTGCCGGTGGTCGCCTGGCAGCCGATCTGCGTCTTCGCCGACGGCGAGGAGCACCGCCGGCTGCGCACCGCCCTGCTGGACGGCCTGAACGGCTTCGACCGGCGCGGCATCCGCCGCCACGTGCGCCGCTTCACCAGCGACCTGGTCCAGGTGGTCGGGCCGACCGGCCGGGCCGAGCTGATCACCCAGTTCGCCGAGCACCTGCCGATGCTGGTGATGACCAAGCTGCTCGGCATGCCCGACGAGTACGGTCCCCAACTCGTCGACGCCGCACGGGACCTGATGAAGGGCACCGAGACGGCGATCGCCAGCAACGAGTACGTGGTGGCGTGCCTGCGCCGCACCATCGCGATCAAGCACGAAAGCCCCGGGGACGACCTGACCAGCCGGCTGCTCGCCCACCCGGCCGGGCTGACCGACGACGAGGTGATGGAGCACCTGCGGGTGGTGCTGCTGGCCGCCAACGAGACCACCGTCAACCTGATCGCCGACTCGCTGAAGATGGTGCTCACCGACCCGCGCTTCCGCGCCCACCTGTCCGGCGGCCAGATGACTCTGGGCGAGGCCCTTGACCAGGTGCTCTGGGACTCCCCGCCGATGTCCCTGGTCGCCGGGCGCTGGGCCACCGCCGACACCGAGCTCGGCGGCCAGCAGATCCGGGCCGGGGACATGCTGCTGCTCGGCCTCGCCGCGGGCAACGTCGACCCGGTGGTCCGGCCGGACCTGACCACCCCGCTGTACGGCAACCGCTCGCACCTGTCCTTCGGCGCCGGACCGCACGAGTGCCCCGGACAGGACATCGGCCGGCACGTCGCCGAGGCCGGGATCGACATCCTGCTCACCCTGCTGCCGGACCTCCGACTCGCCGTCCCCGAGGAGGAGTTGACCTGGAGCTCGGCCTGGATCTCCCGCCACCTCACCGCGCTGCCGGTGGAGTTCACCGCCCATGAGGTCGAGCCGGACCCGGAGTCGGTCGCGGAGGCGGAGCGGGCGGCGGAGGCCCGGGCCGCCGAGGAGCGCGAACTCGCCGCCCGGGCACTGGAGGCCACCCAGCGAGCGGCCGCCGGGTCCGTCGCGACCGTCCCGGCGCAGCGCCGCAGCTGGTGGGACGTGCTGACCGGCCTGTTCCGCCGCTGACCCCGCACCGCGGCGGGCCGGGAAGCCGGCCCGCCCTCCTCTCCGGTCCCGAGTCCTGCCGCCGCCGGTGTGACGCGGTGGCGTGCGCCGTGTGGGAGCGGCCGGGGCCGGGGACGCTCCTGCGATGCAGAGGGAAATCACCGTTCGGGTCGACGGGACGGCGCGTCCGCTGACCGTCGACACACGTACGACACTGCTCGACGCGCTGCGGGAACGGCTCGGGATCACGAGCCCCAAGAAGGGTTGCGACCACGGACAGTGCGGCGCGTGCACCGTGCTGTCCGGCGGGCGGCGCGTGCTGAGCTGCCTCACGCTCGCCGTCACCCAGGACGGCGCCGAGGTGGTCACCGCCGAAGGACTCGCCCCCGGGGCGGCGGGCGCCGGACAGCAGCTCGAGGGCGGCCTCCACCCGGTTCAGCGGGCCTTCGTCGACTGCGACGCGCTCCAGTGCGGCTACTGCACCCCGGGGCAGGTCGTCTCGGCCGTCGGGGCGCTCGACGAGTTCGCGGCGGGCTGGCCCAGCGCCGTCACCGAGGGCCCGGGGGCGCCCGGACTGGACCGCGCCGAGGTGGCCGAGCGGATGAGCGGCAACCTGTGCCGCTGCGCCGCCTACGTCAACATCGTGACCGCGGTGCTCCGGGCGGCCACCTCCTTGCCGGCCGGGCCGACGGCCGGCAAGGAGGTGGACAGGTGAAGCCCTTCGACTACCTCGCCCCCGCGGACGCCGCGGAGGCCGTGCGCAGCGTCGCCGCGAACCCGGACGCGGTGTTCCTCGGCGGCGGTACGAACCTGGTGGACCACCTCAAGCTCGGCGTCGCCGAACCCGGCCTGGTCGTCGGCCTCGCCGGCCTGCTGCCCTCCGGGATCGAGGAGCTCGACGACGGCGCCCTCAGGATCGGCGCGGGCGTCAGCAACAGCGACCTCGCCGCCGACCCGCGGGTGCGCGAGCGCTTCCCGGTGCTGTCGCAGGCACTGCTGTCGGGCGCGTCGGGGCAGTTGCGCAACATGGCCACCGTCGGGGGCAACCCGCTGCAACGGACCCGCTGCGTCTACTTCCAGGACGTCACGACCCCGTGCAACAAGCGGGAGCCGGGCTCCGGCTGTTCCGCGATCGGAGGCTGGACCCGTCACCACGCGGTCCTCGGCGCGTCCGAGCACTGCATCGCGGTCCACCCGTCGGACATGGCCGTGGCGATGGCCGCGCTCGACGCACGGGTACGGACCCTCGGCCCGGCCGGGGAGCGCGCCATCCATTTCGTCGAGCTGCACCGGCTGCCCGGCGACGCTCCCGAACGCGACACGGCGCTGGAACACGGCGAGCTGATCACCGCGATCGACCTGCCGGCGCAGCCCATCGCCCGCCGGTCGGCCTACCACAAGGTGCGCGACCGCGCCTCGTACGCGTTCGCCCTGGTCAGCGTGGCCGCGGCGATCGAGGTCGAGGGCGGCGTGATCAGGGACGCGCGCATCGCGTTCGGCGGCGTCGCCCACACGCCCTGGCGCGCCCGCCGGGCCGAGGAGGCGCTGCGCGGCGCCCCGGCGTCGGACGGGAGCTACCGGGCCGCCGCGGACGCGGAACTGACCGACGCCCGGCCGGCCGAGGGGCTGGACGGCGGCAACGCCTTCAAGATCCCCCTGCTGCGCCGCACCCTGACCGCGACCCTGCGCGACCTGGCAGGAGAGGATCCCCGATGACATTCCCGAGCGAACCCGAAGCCGTCGGCCGCGACCTGCCCCGCCGGGACGGGGCCGTCAAGGTCCTGGGCACCGCCACCTACGCCTACGAGACGCCGTTGGCGAACGCCGCCTACCTGCACGCCGTCCAGGCAACGATCGCCCGGGGACGCGTCACGGCGCTGGACACCGCGGCCGCCGAGGCACTCGACGGTGTGGTCGCGGTGCTCACCCCCGGCAACGCCGAGCGGCTGGCCTCCACCGAGGACAGGGAGCTGGCGGTCCTGCAGGGCGAGGAGGTCGCCTTCCGCGGCCAGGTCGTCGCACTGGTCGTCGCCGACAGCTCCGAGGTGGCGCGGCACGGGGCCGCCCTGGTCCGGGTCGAGTACGCGCAGCAGCCGCACGACGCCGAGCTCCGCGCCGACCGCGAGGACCTGTACGCGCCCGAGTCGGTGAACCCGGACCTCCCCACCGACACCTCCGAGGGCGACGTCGACGCCGCGTTGGCGGCGGCGGAGGTGAGCGTCGAGGAGACGTACACGACCGCGATGTACCACAACAACCCGCTGGAGCCGCACGCCACGGCGGCGCTGTGGGACCCGGCGGGCGAGGGCTTCCTCACCCTGTGGGACTCCACTCAGGGCGTGCACCCGACCCGGACCGCCCTGGCCTCGGTGTTCGGCCTCGACGAGGCGCAACTGCGGGTCGTCTGCCCGTACGTCGGCGGGGGGTTCGGGTCCAAGGGGCAGCCGCACGTCAACGTGGTGCTGGCCGCCATGGCGGCACGCGCGGTCCCCGGCCGGCCGGTGCGGCTGGCCCTGACCCGGCAGCAGATGTTCTCCCTGACCGGCTACCGCACCCCGACCATCCAGCGCTGCCGCCTCGGTGCGGACCGGGACGGCACGATCACCGCGATCGCCGTCGACGTCGTCGAACTGACCTCGCGAATCAAGGAGTTCGCCGAGCAGAGCGGTGTCCCCGCGCGCATGATGTACGCCTCGCCGAACCGGTCGACCACCCACCGGCTCGCCGCCCTCGACGTCCCGGTGCCGTCCTGGATGCGCGCCCCCGGCGAGTGCCCGGGCATGTTCGGCCCCGAGGTGGCCATGGACGAGCTGGCCGAGCGCCTGGGCCTGGATCCGGTCGAACTGCGGATCCGCAACGAGCCCGCCGTCGAACCCGGTTCGGGCAAGCCCTTCTCCAGCCGCAACCTGGTCGGCTGCCTGCGGGAGGGAGCGGTGCGGTTCGGCTGGGCGGAGCGCGATCCGCGGCCGGGGGTGCGCCGCCGCGGCGACTGGCTCGTCGGCACGGGCGTGGCCGCCTCCACCTACCCGGTCAGCCGCATGCCGAAGTCGACGGCGACGATCCGGCGGGAGGGGGAGCGCTACGCCGTGGAGATCGGCGCGGCCGACCTCGGCACCGGCACCTGGACCACCCTGGCGCAGATCGCCGCGGACGCGCTCGGCGTGACGGTGGCCCTGGTGGACGTGCGCATCGGCGACACCGACTACCCGATGGCTTCGGTGGCCGGGGGCTCCTCGGGCATGACGACCTGGGGCTCGGCCGTGGTCGAGGCGGCGGGTGCCTTCCGCGCGAAGTACGGCAGCGAGCCGCCGGACGGGGCCGAGGCGTCCGGCAGCGTCCAACCGGCCGACGACCGCCACGCGATGCACGCCTTCGGGGCGCAGTTCGCCGAGGCACACGTCCACCTGGACACCGGCGAGGTTCGGGTGCCGCGCCTGCTGGGCGTGTTCGCCGCGGGCCGGATCATCAATCCGCGCACGGCACGCTCGCAGTTCATCGGCGGGATGACGATGGGGCTGTCCATGGCCCTGCACGAGCAGAGCGTGCTGGACCCGCGCACCGGTCATGTCGTCAACCACGACCTGGCCGGTTACCACATCACGGCCAACGCGGACGTCGGCGCGATCGAGGCCTACTGGCTCGCCGAGGACGACCCCCACGTCAACGCCATGGGGTCCAAGGGCATCGGGGAGATCGGGATCGTCGGCACGGCCGCCGCCGTGTCGAACGCGGTGTGGCACGCCTGCGGCGTGCGGGTGCGGGACCTGCCGATCACCCTGGACAAGGTCCTGCACGCGCTGGAGGAACGGCCCCGGCACTGACCCGGCGGCCGGCCGCCGACCGGTCCGGCCGCCGACTGGTCCATATGCCGCCGTGCGGGTGCAACATCCGGCTGCTCGGGCGAGGTTGAGGAGATGGACACCGTCACCGTGCTCGAACCCGACACTCCGACCAACGTCCGGCTCCTCGGCACCGACCAGGAGCCGGTCGACCCGCAGGACTCGGTGCGCCTCGCGCACACCGCCCCCGCGGACGCCTCCGGCGTCTGCGGCCCGCTCACCCTGTGCGGGCGGGACACCTCCGACATGACGCTCGCACCGCACCGGACCACCATCGACGGCCGGCCCTGGCCCTACTGGGCCGCCTGCGGGATGTGCCGGGACGCCGACCGGAGCGCGACGCCCGACACCCCCGAGGAGGACATCGCGCCCGAGGAGGACGTCGCGCCCGGTTAGGCCCTGCCCGGCACGTCGCGACTCAGGGGCCGGCCACCAGTCCGTCCAGGGCGTCGGGGTCGACGTTGAGCGTCACCCCTCCGTACGTCTCGTCGGCGCTGCCCCGGTGCTGGTGGATGCGGTGGCCGGCCCACAGGTCGTCGGGCAGCCCGGGATCCCCGCTGGTCGAGGGGTGCCCGTCCCAGCGGGCGTACCAGACGGCGTCGGGCATCGGGGCCCGGCCGGCCCGGGCGGCGGCGACGAGGTCCGCGATCCCGGAGTCCATGCTGGAGTAGAAGCCCGACCGGTAGCCGGCCGCGTGCAGGGCCTTCGTCCAGCCGACGGTGAAGTCGACCACCGCCCGGCTGCAGACCGGGTCGCCCACCGGGTAGGCCTCCATGTCGAGGTACACCGGGCTGCCGGGCCCCAGGCCCAGCTCCCCCAGCGCCGCCGCGGCCTCGCCCGCCTCCTGTCCGCCCTGCTCCTCGGCCCGCTCCGGGTCGATCCGCAGCGGCTTGTCCGCGCGCTTGGCACAGGGCGCCTGGAGGCCGACGTGGGTGGGCACCAGCTTCCACCCCATCGCCCGGACGGTGGCGACCCACTCCGGCGTCAGTCGGTCCTGCTCGCAGGCGCGCTGGCTGCCGCTGCTGTAGATGTTCACCGCGCCGTACGGCGAGGCGGTGCGCCAGATGTACAGGGCCTCGGCCGGCGGGGCCGAGCAGGCGTCGAACCCGGCGCCGGTGTACCGGTACTCGGGCGGCGGCTCCGTCGAACCGTCGAGCGGCAGGGCGGCGAAGGGAACCGGAGAGGCGGTCGGGGACGCCTGCGCGGGCACGGCGGCGGGGAACAGGACGAGTGGGACCGCGAGGAGCGCGGTCAGGGGAAGAAGACGCATCCCCCCGTCCTAGCCGTCCGCGCCGGGAGATCGCGGTTCACCGTACCGACGCGCCGCGCCCGTTCACCCGGAATAACGACACCGGAGGGTGAACCCGGGGCACCGTCAGGGTGCGGCCCGGCGGCGCTCCGCACGGGCGCAGCGCAGCAGTTCCTCACCGTAGGGCAGGGCGACCAGGGCCGCGGTGGCGACGGCGAAGCCCGTCAGGTAGCGGGCGGGCAGGGGGTGGGGCTTGGGGTTGAGGCGCCAGGCCCGGCGGGTGCCGCCGCCGCGGGCCAGCGAGCGGACCTGGTCCCAGTGCAGGCAGGCGGTGAAGGCGACGGCGGTGAGCGGGAGCACCTCCAGGAAGCTGTGGATGTGCTGTTCGAACGGGGTGACGTCGCGTCGGCCGGTGGCGATCGTGACGTCCCACAGGGCGGTGGCGCCGTGGGCCAGGGCGGCGGCGCCCATGGTGGCGAGGACCAGGGGGTTGATCTCGGCGACCAGGCCGAGGACGACGGGCGTGCCCGCCTCGGCCATCATCAGCGCGTGCACGAGGGATTCCCGCAGGCCGCTGGTGTCCTCGATGTGCGAACGGCGGTGCATGACCCAGTCGCCGACGGCCGGTGCGAACCACAGGGGCAGCACTCCGTAGAGGAGGAAGCGCCGGCTGGCGTTCTCCACGTCGTCGGACGGGCCGGTGGTCAGTTCCGTCGCGGTGCGCCACTGTCGCCACGGGCGGGTGGGTGTCCTGGGCATGGGTTCGCTCTCTCGTCCGGCGGGCTGTGGCGTGGTCAGGCGGTGTAGGCGAAGTCCAGGCCGTCGAGCGGTTCGTCGCGCAGGAAGCGGAGCACGAGGTGGGCGTACTCGGCGTCGCGTTCCAGGTGGGCCATGTGGTCCGCCTCCTTGAGCAGGACCATCGTGGAGCCGGCGATGGTACGGGCGACGTCCCGGTTCTGCCGCGGGGAGGTGGTCATGTCGTGCTCCCCGGTGAACACCAGGGCGGGGACGCCGGTGACGCCGCCCTGCGGGAGGAGGGCGGGCTCCAGGACCCGGCGGTGGCAGGCCGCGTGGCGCCGGGCCTGCCGCCAGGTGGTGCGCAGGGCCTGTTTGCGCAGCAGCCGCTGCACCGCTGCCGACTGCTGGACGCGCTGGTGCTCCTCGGTGTTGACGAGGTAGCTCACCAGGCGGTCGGCGTACAGCCCGAGTGCCGGGCACGCGTCGTCCAGGGACTCGCCCGGCCCGGGGACGGTCCCCTCGATGTGGCTGACCGCCTCCCGCAGGAACGCCCGCATGGTGCCGGTCACCCGGTGGGTGGCGCCGGACAGCAGCAGCCGGCTCACCCGGTCCGGGCGGCGCTGGGCCATCCGGTAGGCGATCGGCGCTCCGTAGGAGGCGCCGAGGACGTTGACCCGGGCCAGGCCGAGGTCGTCCAGCAGGTGCAGGGCGGCGGCGGCCAGGGTGTCGAACCCCTCCTCCTCGGGCAGGTCGTCCGCGGTGCCCGTGCCGGGCAGGTCGACCAGGATCACCGGGGTGTGCGGTGCGATGCGCCGCTCCAGACGGGGCCAGGCGTACATGTCCTGGAGGGCGCCGCCGAGCAGCAGGAGGGGTTCGGCCACCGGATGCGGTCCGCGCCAGTGCCCGGCGTCCGGATCCGTGTGCACGACCCGGCAGACGTAGTTCATGTCCTGCCAGCGCAGGTGGTGGAGTTCCTCGGTGGGGGTGGTGTCCCCGGCGGGGCGGGGCGGGGACGGACGGGTCATCAACGGCTCACCGCGTACCGGCTGATGAGTTTGGCCATGTCGTCCACGCAGGTCGCGGTGGAGAGCTGGTCCTCGCTGATCTCCACTCCGAAGCGGTCCTCCAGGTGGAGGGACAGCATCACCAGGGCCATGGAGTCGACGCCCGCGCTGGCGAGCGGGGCGTCGGGGGTGACGGGCGCGGACGGAAGGCCGCACCTGTCCGTGAGGATCTCCTTGACTTGCTCGAACGTCATGCGCGATTCCCTCCGGTGGAAGACGACCCGCCCGCAACGCGGCGGCCGCGGGCAGGCAGGACGGGCGGGTCGGGACGGGCGGTGTCGGAAACGGGCAGGGTGTCAGGACAGGCGGGCGCTGAGGCCGGCCGGCCACACCAGCGTGGTGGCCGCCCAGGCCAGGCCGCTGCCGAAGGCGACCAGCAGCACCCTGTGGCCGGGCTTCAGCTCCCCCTGGTCGGCGGCGTGGGCCAGCAGCAGTGGCACGGACGCGGCCGCGGTGTTGCCGACCTGCTCGATGTTGGACGGGACGCGCGCCGCGGGGATCTCCAGCAGGTCGGCCACCGTGGCGGTGATGCGCTGGTTCGCCTGGTGGGCGATCAGCCGGTCGACGTCGCCGAGCACCCAGCCGGCCTCGGCGGCCGCGTGCCGGGCGGCCGCCGTCATCCTGCGCACCGCGTGCCGGAAGACCTCGTTGCCGCTCATGTGCACGAAGTGCTCCTCGGGTGCCGTCCGGTTCCGCCGGTGGCGCCCGCGCGCACCGCCCGCGGGTACGGAGATGGCGTCGGAGAGGGAGCCGTCGCTGCCCCACACCACCGGCCCCAGGGCGCCCTCGGCGTGCGGCGCGCCCGCTTCGAGGACGGCGGCGCCGGCCCCGTCACCGAAGATCGGGGCGGTGGCCCGGTCGAGCGGGTTGACCAGGGCGGTCATGGTCTCGGCGCCGATCACCAGGACCCGGCGCGCCGTGCCCGAGGCGATCAGACCGGCGGCGACCGTGCAGGCGTACACGAACCCGGAACAGCCCGCCATGACGTCGAAGGCGGCCACGGCGGGCAAGCCCAGCCGGTGGGCCACCCACGGCGCGGTGGCCGGGCACGGGCGGTCCGGGGTGTTCGAGGCCAGCACCAGCGCGTCCACGGCGCCGATCCCGGCGGAGGCCATGGCCCGCGCTCCGGCCTCCACGGCCATGTCCCCGGTGGCGACGTGCGGCTCCGCGAACCGGCGCTCGGCGATGCCGATGCGCTCGCGGATCCACTGGTCCGAGCTGTCGATGCGGTTGCACAGCTCGCTGTTGGGAACGCGGCGCGGCGGCAGCCACGCGCCCAGCCCGGTCAGCACGGCAGCGGCGCCGCGGCCGCGGTCCGGGGCACAGGGGGTGTCGGTCACGGGAGCTCCCTCGGTCGGACACGCACACGTCGGAAAGGCGGCGTCCGCGCCGCTGCCGCCCCGGCCGGACCCGCCGGTCAATTCATAGAGGAGCGCTCCGGACGCCGCTCCCGGAGCCACACCGGGAAGGGGCCGTTGCCCCCCGAACGGCGGATCGGGCCCGGTGCGTCGGGTGCACCGGGCCCGATTCCGTGCTGGGGGCTGTCCTCTAATTCGCGTCCGCCGGGCGGCTACGGGGTGCCCGGGTCCTGCGGCAGGGCGCCCGGGTCACCCGCGGGCGCCGGGGGCGGGTCAGTCGTGGCCGTCGGTGCGCGGGCGGTGGAGGGTGAAGGTGTCGACCGGGGTGAGGTCGGCGTGGGGGCCGTCGAAGGTGTAGTAGGTGACGCGCATGGTGGTGGTGCCGCCGCGGCGGTCGCCGGGGTCGACCTCGAAGGCGGCGAAGCCGTGGGTGTTGGTGCGGTCCTGGTAGGCGGCCCAGGGGGCGTCCTCGGTGAGCCAGATCGACTCCCGGTAGGGGGCGCCGGGGGCGGGTTTGTCCTCCAGGCCGATGACCACCCGGCCCTGGGGGCGTTCGAACAGGTCGTCCTGGGTGGTGGCGGCGTTGCCGCCGGCACCGATGACCATGTGGACGGTGCCACGGCCGGTGTCGGCGACCGCGGGGTCGGTGCCGGTGGGCACCGGGGTGCGGGTGTCGTTGGGCAGGGTGCCGCGGACGGGGTGGGAGCGCTCGTAGTAGTGCTCGTGCCCGCTGACCACGAGGTCGACCCCGTAGGCGTCGAACAGCGGGCCCCAGGCCTCTCGGACGCCGAGGTCGCTGCCGGAGCCGTGCTTGGAGCTGGAGATCATCGGGTGGTGCATGCAGACCACGATCCAGTCGATCGCCCGGCTGCTCCGAGCCGTTCGCAACTCCCTTTCCAGCCAACGCCGTTGGGCTCCGCCGGAGTAACCCCGCAGATAGGTCTCACCGGAGTTCTGGATGGCGACGTCGTCGTTGGCGAGGCTGATGAAGCGCACCGAGCCGACCGTGAAGGCGTACCACATGCCCCGGGTCTCCTGGTCGCGGTCGGCGGTGGAGTCGGGGAGGGTGAAGTAGGTCTGGTAGCCGTCGGCGCCGATCGGGCCGTTGCCGCTCTCGTTCTCGTGGTTCCCGGCGCAGGGCATCCAGGGGCGCAGCCGCGCCGAGCGGCTGTTGTTGATGAACCAGTCGGCCCAGGTGGCGGTGCGGCTCCCGCCGTGCCGGCCACTGTAGGAGGCGTAGCAGAGGTCGCCGTTGACCAGGTTGAACAGCGGGCCGACGCGTTCGACGGCGGCGACGATGTCGGCGGCGTACGGGGAGCCGATCTGGTTGCTCGTGTACACCGGGTACTTGCCGAGCGGCGAGGGCATGCCGTCGGGGAAGACCAGGTGGCGGCGCAGGTTGGGGGTGGCCTGATCGCCGAAGCTGGTGAAGGTGAAGGGGGTGCGGCCGCGCGGGGCGGTGGTGAAGCTGCCGGTCTCGGGGCTCGCGCCGTCGTGCCCGGCGGTGTACAGGTACGTGGTGCCCGGGCGCAGACCGCCGAGCCTGGCGTGGTGGACGTACACCTCGTCCTTGCCGAGGGCGTCGCGGTAGGTGCGGGTCTCGGCCTGGACCACCTTGCCGAGGCCGCCGTCGGGTGAGCCGAGCCGGACCTGCGGGCGGCGGACGGACTGCGGGGTGATCCAGGAGACGGTCATCTCGGTGGCGGGGTCGGTGCCGAACTGCAGGTGCAGGCCGCTGACGCTGGGGGTGCCGATCCGGTGCGGGCGGGCCTGGAGCAGCGGGCTCGCGGGGCCGTCGGCGTTTCCGCCCGGCGAGCCGTCGGCCGGTCCGTCGGAGGCCGAGGCCGGTTGGGCGGTCGCGCCGCCGACGGCCAGGGCGGCTCCGGCCGCCGAGGTGCCCTTGAGGATGGACCTGCGTGCGATGGTCATGACGCTCCGTCTGCCGAGTGGGCCCGTTCGCGTGGAGAGGGGGCGGGACCCGCAGCACTGTAACGGCATGAGCATGCAAAGGCGATCGCTTTACTGACGGTCGCTCACCTCCGGGCGCGCCGCGGCCCCGGCGGCCGGGGCACCGCCGGGGCCGGGCGCGCCCTCGTATCAGGGACACTGCTTCCAGGCGAGGTGGTAGACGGTGTTGATGCTGCCGTCGGTGGAGTCCATCGTCATGAAGCTGGTGGTGTGGGCCTGGTCCGAGGTGCCGGCGGAGACGCGCAGTTCGGTGTTGATGTTGAAGTTGCGTTCCTCGCCACAGGGGGCCCAGACCAGGGCGGCGACGTCGACACTGTCGGTCGCCTGCCAGTTGTCGTCCGTCGGGCCGTCGAAGCGGTGGCTTCGGTAGGTCGTCCCAGAGTCCCCCTGGAAGTAGTAGTTGGCCCGCTCGACGCCGCTCGCCCCGTTCTCCAGATGGGCGAAGCCGCGGTAGTCGGCGGAGGCGATGGCGTAGGTGAAGCCCTGGGGGACGTGCACCCGCAGGTCGAGTTGGCAGTTCTTCCGGAAGTCGGTCGGCTTGGAGCCCACTCCCACCTGGGCGAGGTAGCTGCTGTACGTCACGGTGAAGGCGGTGTTGTCCGGCGACACGGCCACCGCGGCCGAGCCGGCCGGGCAGCCGGAGCCGTTGACGGTCGCGACGTCGATGACGATCCGGTCGGGCGGGGTGGGCAGCGAGTCCCCGCCGAAGGTCGGTGAGCCGACCACCGCGGCGGATACGGCGGCCGCGGCGGCCAGTGTGCGGAGCAGCATGGACTTCCCCTTCGATCGTCCACGGAGGCAGGGACGGCGCGGCACGACGGCGCGGCACGGTCCGAGCGCCTCACCCGCGGCCCCTCGTCAAAATTGACGTGGATATGTCAGCACATCCGCACACCGCGTACAAGGGGTCACGCATGGTCACTACTTTTCGGGACGCAGGGCCCGCCGGGTGACCTGCGGGCGTGGGGCCGACGACCTGCGGAGCGGGCGCCCGCATATTCGGAGGGTTGGTCACACCATCCGATCGTGAGACGAGCCGACCATGCCCCTCCTCCGCCGCCGGGCCGCCGTCACGGCCCTCGCCCTGCTGCTCGCCGTCCCGGGCTGCGGCGCCCCGCACCCCTCCGGGCAGGCCGCCCAGGGCAGTGCCGCACCGACGCCGACGCCCACCCCGACCGGGCCACAGGCGTTCACCCTGCTCGCCACCGGCGACGTGCTGCCGCACACCGAGATCATCCAGCAGGCCAAGGAGGACGCCGGCGGCTCCGGCTACGACTTCGGCCCCATGCTGGCCGGCGTCAAGCCGGTGATCGGCGCGGCCGACCTGGCGATCTGCCACATGGAGACCGTCTACGGCGCCGACGGCGGACCGTACACCGGGTACCCGACGTTCAAGTCCCCGCCGCAGGTCGCCAAGGCGCTCAAGGAGGCCGGGTACGCCTCCTGCGACACCGCCTCCAACCACACCCTGGACGACGGCCCGGCCGGCATCCGCCGCACCCTGGACGCGATGGACGCCGTCGGGCTCGCCCACACCGGATCCGCCCGCACCGCCGAGGAGGCCGGGCGGCCCGCACTGCTGCGGGCGGGCGGCGCCACGGTGGCCCAACTCGCCTACACCTACGGGACGAACGGCATCGCGCTGCCCAAGGCCGAGCCCTGGGCCGTCAACCTGATCGACCGGGACCGGATCCTCGCCGACGCCCGCGCCGCCCGGGCGGGCGGCGCGGACCTGGTGGTGGTCAGCATCCACTGGGGCACCGAGTGGCAGGACGCTCCGAACGAACAACAACTCACCCTGGCCAAGGAGTTGTCCGCAGCCGGGCAGGGCCCGGGCCGGCCCGACATCGACCTGATCCTCGGCACCCACGCCCACATTCCGCAGGCCTACGAGAAGATCGGCGACACCTGGACGGTGTACGGCCTCGGCGACCAGCTCGCCGGACACATGTTCACCTACGACAACGCCGAGGACCCGCGCGGCAACTGGAGCTCGATGGCCCGCTTCACCGTCAGCCCGCCGGCCGCCCCCGGGCAGCGGTGGACGGTGAGCCGGGCCGAGTTCGTCCCGCAGATCACCGACCTCGGCCCGCCCTACCGGGTGCTCGACCTGCGCGAGGCCGTCCGCCGGGACCCCGGCCGCGCCGACTGGGCCCGCGCGCTGGAGCACATCCGCACCGTGGTGCTCAGCCGCGGCGCCGCTTCGGCGGGGCTCGCCATGGCGCCCTCACCGTGACCGCGGCGGCGGGTGCTACGGCTTGCGGCCCACACCGCCGTACAGCGAGACCTCACCGTCGGCCGCACCCGGCTCCGGGTGCCAGCGGTTGACCAGGACCACGCCCGGGTCGTCCAGTTCCAGCCCGGCGAAGAAGCGTTCGACCTCGGCGTGCGAGCGTGCGTACACCTCGATCCCGGCCTCGGCGTAGCGGCGCGCGCCCACCGGGACCTGGTCCGGCGCGTTGTCGGCGGTGCCCGCGGTCAGGGCCATGAAGCTACCGGAGGGCAGGGCGTCCAGAAGTTTGCGGACGGGCGGGTGCGCGGCCTCGTCGGAGAGGAAGTGCACGATGTTGATCAGCGTCAGCGCGACCGGCCGGGTGAGGTCCAGGGTGGCGGCCACCGCCGGGTCGGCCAGGAACTTCTCCGGATCGCGCAGGTCGCCCTCGACGTAGGCGGTGCGGCCCTCGGGCGTGCTGGTGAGCAGCGCGCGCGAATGGGCCAGCACGATCGGGTCGTTGTCCACGTACACCACCCGGCAGGCCGGGTCGACCGCCTGGACGACCTCGTGCAGGTTGGGCGCGGTGGGGATGCCGGTGCCGACGTCCAGGAACTGGCGGATGCCGTGCTCCTCGGCCAGCCGGCGGACCATCCGGTGCATCACGGCGCGGGCGGCCGCGGCCCCGGCCCGGGCGGTGGGCAGGTCGGCGAGCACCCGGTCGCCGACCTCGCGGTCCGCCGGGAAGTTGGTCTTGCCGCCGAGCAGGTAGTCGTAGACCCGCGCGGAGTGCGCCCGGTCGGTCCGCAGGTCCACCTGCGGTGGCTGCTCGAAATCGGTCTCGATCAGCCAGCTTTCCGACTCGTTGCTGTCCACTGTCGCCTCGTCCTCCCCGTCCGGCGTCCGGTCCGGACCCCACTCAACCACAGGACGTGAGCACCCGTCAGGCGGTTCCCGGTGGCCGCTGAACGTCCGGTTCCGCCTGCCGGAGGGCGGCGGTGAACGAGGGCACCCGCATGGCCGTCAGCAGACCCAACGCCGGTCCCGCGGTGCAGACCGTGACGTAGACCGGAATCACCCCGAGGCCGTTGTGGTGGTCAAGCCACTCGGCGAGCAGCGGGAAGGTGCCGCCGAAGGCTGCGATGGTGGCCGCGTTGACCACGCCGAGGCCGACCGCCCGCACCTCGGTCGGGAACAGCAGCCCGGTGAAGACGTTCAGGGTGCCGAGCACCGTCGCCACCGTCATTCCCAGGAGCACGGCCACCACCTGGAACGGCAGCCAGCCACCGCGCAGCCCGGCCAGCAGGATCCCGACCAGCGGGATCGGCAGCCCGAAGCCGATCCGGGCGACCGGCAGCAGGCCGAAGCGGTCCGCGGCGGCGCCGGTGAGCAGCATGGTGGCCAGGACGATCGCCAGCACCACCGTCATGAAGGAGGCGGCCCGCTCCTTGTCGATGACGTGGTAGGCGGCGGCGTACTGCGGCAGGTAGGTCAGGGCGAAGTAGTAACCGACCGTGCCGCCGAGGGTGTTGAGGAAGACGGTGAGCACCGCCCAGCGGTGGTCGCGGACCGTGCGCAGGAAGGACGGGCGTGCGCCCGGCCGCACCCGGGCCCGGGCGCGGTGGAACTCGGCGCTCTCCGGCGCGGCCCGGCGCACCCACAACGCGCCCAGTCCCAGCAGCGCGGCGACCAGGAAGCCCCAGCGCCAACCGCCGTTCTCCAAACCGGACTTGCCGATCGTGTGGATCAGCAGGGTGAGCACCCCGAAGGAGAGCAGCGAACCCAGGATGATCCCGCCGTAGGAGACCGAGCTGAACGCGAAGCGGTGCCGGGGCGGGCCCGTCTCGGTGACGTACGCGGCGACACTCGGCGCCTCCCCGCCGAAGGCGAGGCCCTGCACCACCCGTACGACGACGGCCAGCACCGCCGCCCAGGCGCCGATGGTCCGCTGACCCGGCAGCGTGGCGATGCCCAGGCTCGCGACGGCGATGACGGCCATGCCGAGGCTGAGCGCGAAGCGCCGCCCCCGGGTGTCGCTGAGCCGGCCTATCAGGTACGAGCCGACCGGCCGGGCCACGAAGCCGACCGCGAAGGTGGCGTACGCGGCGAGCACACCGCTGACCCCTCCCTTGCCGTGGCCGAACAGGTCGGCGGCGAAGTAGGGCGCGAGCACGGCGTAGACGTTCCAGTCGAAGAACTCGACCACCGACCCCACCGTCGCCGCCGCCAACTCCCGCCGTCGGCCCCCGTCCTGCACCCCGTCACGGGCCGGGGCGGTCTCGATGTGATCTGTCATGGCCTCAGCATGACACCGTTCGACCTGCGGCGGAATCGGTGCCGGTGCCCCCGCGACGGCCGGGCTGCGGTCGGCCGTCGCGGGGCTCCCGGCGAGCCGCGGCACCCCCGTCGCCGCGGCCTGCGGACCGGTCCGACAGCGGGTACCGTGGGGGGGCACCGCGCGTCGGACCGGTAGCTCAGTCGGTCACGTCGACGCAGCCTCCGGTGTGTCCGAATGCCGTGGGGGCGGCGACGACCCGGACCGGACCCCCGGTCGGACGCGAAGCAGTCCTGCGGGCGTTCAATCGTTCCTCCTCGCACCGGTCCGCCAGGCGTCCATCTTCGCCCCGTCGCCGGCGCGCCGACCACGACGTTGACCTGACGTTGACCTGACACTTGGGCGCCGTGGGGCTACGCTCGTTCGCGATCCGGGTCGGACGGGCGAAGCCAGGCGACGCCGCGGATCACAGGCACCGGGGGGATCTGTGGGGGCTGCGATTTTTGCTGCGCTGTTGCGGGAGCGACGCCTGTCGGCGGGGTGGAGCCAGGACGAACTGGCGGAGCGCTCCGGGGTGTCGGCCCGGTCGATCAGCGCCCTGGAGGCGGGCGGGCGCCGCCCGCGGATGTCGTCGGTGGTCCGGCTCGCCGCGGCCCTCGGCCTCGATCCGGAGACCCGTGCCCAGTGGCTGGCCGCCGCGCGGGATCCGGACGCCCGACAGGTCACGGAGCCGGAGGGTGCGGACCGGGCGGACCGGGCGGACGGAGCGGACGGAGTCGGTCGGCCGGCCAGGACGGACGCACCGGGGGCGGTACCCGGCGGCGGCCCCGCCGTCTCCCCCGTCGGTACGACGGCTCCGACGGCTCCGACCGGTCCGCAGCAACTGCCGATGGCCATCCGCCACTTCACCGGCCGGACCAGGGAACTCCAGCTGCTCGACGACCTGCTCGCCGACGTGACCCCCGGCTGCGGCGCGGTCGTGATCTCGGCCATCGCCGGCACCGCGGGCGTCGGCAAGACCACCCTGGCCGTGCACTTCGCCCACCGGGTCGCCGACCGCTTCCCCGACGGCCAGCTCTTCGCCAACCTGCGCGGGTTCGACCCGGCCCGCGCCCCGGTCGACGCCGCCGACGTGGCACGCGGCTTCCTGGAGGCGCTGGGCGTCCCGGCCCTCCGCGTCCCCGCCGACCCGGACGGGCAGCTCGCGCTGCTGCGCAGCCGGCTGGCGGGCACCCGCACGCTGATCGTCCTCGACAACGTCCGCGAGGCGGAACAGGTCCGACCGCTGCTCCCCGGCTCCAACACCTGCCTGGTCGTGGTCACCAGCCGCAACCGGCTGCCCGGACTGGTCGCGCTGGACGGCGCCGTACCGCTGGCCCTGGACGTGCTCTCCCCCGCGGAGGCGCGCGAACTGCTCGCCCGCCGCCTGGGCGCGGCGACGGTCGCGGAGCAGCAGGAGGCCGCCGACGAGCTGACCGAGCTGTGCGCCCGGCTGCCGCTCGCGCTGAACATCGCCGCCGCCAGGGCGGCCGAGCACCCCGGCACCCCGCTGGAGGTGTGGGCGCGCGAGCTGCGGGACTCCCGGGCGCGCCTGGACCTCCTGTCGGCCGGAGACAGCCACGCCGACGTCCGGGTGGTGCTCTCCTGGTCCTACCGTGCGCTGACTCCGCGGGCCGCCCGGCTGTTCCGGCTGCTGGGCCTGCACCCGGGCCCGTCCGTCAGCACCGCGGCGGCCGCGAGCCTCGCGGGCCGGCCGCTGCCCGAGACCCGCGCCCTGTTGGAGGAGCTGCACCGGGCCCATCTGATCACCGCGCCGGAGCGCGACCGGTACACCTTCCACGACCTGCTGCGCGCCTACGCCGCCGAGCAGGCGGCCGCCCTCGAACCCCCGCAGGGCCAGGCCGCGGCCACCCTGCGGATGCTCGACCACTACCTCCACACCGCCCACCGCGCGGCGAGCCTCGCCTACGCCGACGACGTCTCCTGGCAGTCGCTGGACCTCGCGGAGCCCGCCACCGGCGTGGCGGCCGAGGAACTCGCCGACCGGCAGGAGGCGCTCGACTGGTACCGGGAGGAGCAGCCGGTGCTGGAGCGGATCGTCGACGCGGCGCACCGGACCGGAGCCGACGTCCACGCCTGGCAGCTGGTCGGCGCCCAGGTGCCCTACCTGCTCAAGTCGGGGCTGTGGCAGCAGTGGCAGCGGGCGAGCGAGACCGCGCTGGCCGCCGCCGAACGCACCGGGGACCTCGGCCACCAGGCCCACGCGCACCGCTGGCTCGGCCAGGTGCACCGCTCCCAGGGCCACCAGCCCGAGGCCCAGCGCGAACTGCGCCTGGCACTCGGCTTGTTCGAGACACTCGGCGACCGGCCCCGGGAGGGCCGGACCCGGCTCGACCTCGCGATCGCCCACGGCGAGGAGCACTGCGACGCCGAGGCCGTGGCCGAGTCCCGCCGGGCCCTCGAACTCTTCGAGGCCATCGGCGACCCGTCCGGGCAGGCCCTCGCGCTCAACAGCATCGGCTGGTACCTGGCCCAGCAGGGCGAGCTGCGGGAAGCCCTCCCGCACTGCCGGCGCGCCCTGGAGCTGGCCCGCGACGCGGGCAACCTGCCCGGGCAGTCGTCCATCTGGGACAGCATCGGCTTCATCCACCACCGCCTCGGCGAGTACCACGAGGCCCTTCCCGCCTACCACGAGTCCCTGCGGCTGCGGGTGGCGGTCGGCGACTACTTCCTCCAGGCCGACATCCACACCCATCTCGGCGACACCCACCTCGCGCTCGGCGACGTCGAGTCCGCCCGGGCGGCCTGGGCCCGCAGCCTCGCCATCCTGGAGGACCTGCAGCACCGGGACGCCGATGCCGTCCGGGCCCGCCTGGACAGGTGCCCTCCCGCGCCGCAACCGCCCCGTTCGGCATAGGCGGTGCGCCTGGCGGCCCCGGTCACGAGTCCCGAACGGGGCGGCCGGAGCAGCGGTCGGTGCTGGGGGCAGTCCTGCGACTCACCGGCCCAGGACTGCCCCGGGATCAGAGGCCTCAGTGGTACCAGGCCGTGTCGTTGCTCTGGCTGCCGTTGGAGATCGCCATGGCAACCGCGTGGACGACGCTGTCGTGGTAGAACTGGCCCGTGTCACCGCTCCCGCCGGGCCCGTAGGAGATGGTCTGGGAGGACACCTTTCCGGTCTGGTCGTTCCGGTCGAACACCGTCAGCCAGCAGGTGGTGGTGTACGAGTCCAGGTGGCCGTAGGCCCAGTTGGGCGCGAGGTTCAGGTGGCCGATGCAGCCGGGGACCGAGATGCTCACCGAACCCGTCGTGCCCGCGTGGGCGGTTCCCGAGATGCCGACGACGCTGATGCCGGCCAGCGAGGCGGCAGCCATCAATGCTCCGATACGACGACGCATGGTTCCTCCGTGATCCGGTGGCCTGGGGCACAGGGGCGCCCCTTGTCCGCACAGCACACTGCCCGTGCACCGGCACGTCGGGGAAGGACGTTGGCCGGACGTTCCCCTGACGCTTCGCACAGCGCGTCGTCCAGGGGGATCGGCGGGCCCCTGCGGGTACGTGCTCCCGAGGGGCCCGGGGCCCAGGGAGATCAGGCGGTGCGGGCGCGCCAGGCGGCCGCGACGGCGAGGGCGGCGTCGTTGGCGTCGGGTTCGCCGATGCTGAGCCGGACACCCTCGCCGGGGAAGACCTTGGCGGTGATCCCGGCCTCGGTGCAGGACGCGGCGAAGGCCGAGGTGTGCTCACCCAGCCGGAGCCAGACGAAGTTGGCGTGGGACTCCACCAGGGGCCAGCCCTGGGTGCGCAACGCGGCCTGGACCCGGTTGCGTTCGGCGACCAGGTTGCTTACCCGGTCGTGCAGTTCGGAGCCGGCCGCGAGGGACTCCACGGCGGCGTCCTGGGCGATCCGGCTGACGCCGAACGGCAGGGCGACTGCGCGGGCCGCGGCGGCGACGGTGTCGTGGGCCACGGCGTAGCCGACCCGGAGGCCGGCCAGGCCGTAGGCCTTGGAGAAGGTGCGCAGGACGACCAGGTTGGGGCGGGTGCGGTAGAGGTCGATGCCGTCCGGGGTGTCCTCGGGGGCGAACTCGCGGTAGGCCTCGTCCAGGACGACCAGGGTGGTGTCGGGTATCGCGTCCAGGAACTTCACGAGTTCGGCGGGCGGGACGGCGGTGCCGGTCGGGTTGTTGGGGTTGCAGACCAGGACGACCTTGGTGCGCGGGGTGAGGGCGGCGGCCATCGCGGTGAGGTCGTGGACCTCACCGTCGGCCAGCGGAACGGCGGCGGCGGTCGCCCCGGCGAGCTCGGCCGCTTCCGGGTAGGCCTCGAACGAGCGCCAGGCGAACAGGACCTCGTCGCCCGGGCCGGCGGCCGCGCGGACCACTTGGAACAGCACGCCGACCGAGCCGGGGCCGACCACCACATGGGCCGACGGGACGTTCAGGTGGTCGGCGAGGGCGGCGACCAGACGGGTGGCGGCCGGGTCGGGGTAGCGGTTGAGGGTGTGCAGGGCGGCGGTGGCCCGTTCCAGCACGCCGGGCAGCGGCGGGTAGGGGTTCTCGTTGCCCGCCAGCAGGTGGTGGGCGGTCACCGGCGGGGTGCTGGTGGGTGTGTCGGTCATCTCGGTGGGCTCCCGTGGGCGGCTCAGCCGCTGGTGAGGCCGGTCGCCAGGGTGGCGGCGGCGAGGACGAAAAAGACTCCGGCCACGACGTACCGCTCGGCGCGGAGGAAACCGCGGCTCTTCCGGGCGCGCTGGCGCATGAGTGAACTCAGCAGCGCCCAGCCGGCGTTGGTGGCCATGCCGACCACCACGAAGACCAGTCCGAAGACCAGGGTCTGGGACCAGACCGCTCCCCTGCCGCTGTGGATGAAGGAGGGCAGGAAGGCGAGGAAGAACAGGGTGCTCTTCGGGTTGAGGGCGTTGACGACCAGACCGTCGGTGAAGATCCGGGGCGAGCGGGCGGGCGCCTCGTCGGCCTGTGCGGCGGCGGGGTCCGGGTCCGGGGTGCGCAGTCGTTTGACGCCGAGCCAGACCAGGTAGGCGGCGCCCGCGTACTTGACCACGTTGAAGGCGGTCTCCGAGGACGCGACCAGGGCGGACAGGCCGACCACGGCAGCGAGCACCTGGACGAGGTCGCCGCAGGCCAGGCCGAGGGTGGACAGCAGACCGGCGCGGCGCCCCTGGTCGAGGGTCCGGCCGGTCACGTAGAGCACGGACGGGCCGGGGATGAGCAGCAGCACCAGTGAGGCAGTGAAGAACCACCACAGGCTGGACAGTTCGGGCATGCGATCCGGCTCCTTTCGTCCGCAGTCCTCGTCAGGCGGAGCAGCGGGTGGGTGACGTCCTGCGGGCCCGGTCCTGCGTCAGGTCAGCGTCCACCGGAGCGGCGGCGCGCAGGATCCGGAGGCCGCGACGGTCGCACAATATCCCTTGTCCAGTGGGAGGTTGCTCAGTTTCCACAGATCCACGGTGATCGGCAGCGGCCCCGGCGCGCCGGGGCCGAGCCGGCGCGGCACGGGCAGGTCGGCGGCCTTGGCGTACGCCTCCCGCCAGGTCCACCGGGCGTAGAAGGCGTGGCGCCCGGCGGCCGGGGGCAGACCGGCGATCAGCCGGGCCTCGGCGGGGCCGAGGAAGCGGGCGGCCATCGCGCGGTGGTCGAGGTCGGCACGGACCTCCTCCAGGTCGACGCCGACGGTGCCGGTTCGGGTGACGGCGATCAGCGCCAGGTCCCCCGAGTGGCTGAGGTTGAAGTCGAGCGCCGCGTGGTGCGGTGCCGGTGTCAGTCCGGGACGGCCGCGGGCGGAGCGGTGCAGGCGCAGGTCGGCGGGGGGCCGACCGGTGTAGCGGGCCAGGACGGTGCGCAGCGCGCCGTGTGCGGCGACGAAGCGGGCGCGCTCGACCGGCAGCCGGCAGCGGCCAGCCCGCGTCCGCTCCTCGGGGTCGAGGAGCTCGGCGTACCGGCGCGTGGCGTGTTCGGGCGGGTCGAGGCGGGCCCGCCAGACGTGCACCTCGTCCTCGGCGAGGGCCGGGGCGGCGGGGCCGGGCGGCCACCGGTCGGGCTGGCTCACGTCGGGCGGGTTCACGTCGAATGGGTTCACAAGGCGACCGCTCCGGCGATCCGGTCGGTCGGCCGGCGCAGCAGCCGGGACAGTTCGTGCAGGACCTCCTGTTGGGCGGAGTGCAGGAAGAAGTGCCCGCCGTCGAACATCCGCATCGTGAAGGCGCCGGTGCTCTGCCGGGCCCAGGCGGCGAGGCCCTCGGGGTCGACGTGCGGGTCGGCGCGGCCGCCGAAGGCGGTGATCGGGACGGGCAGGGGCTCCTGCGGGCGGTGGGTGTAGCAGTCGTTGAGCTGGAAGTCGGCCCGCAGGCCGGGCAGGACCAGCCGCATCACCCGGGCGTCCGCCAGCAGGCTCTCCGGGGTGCCGCCCAACTCCCTGATCCGGTCCAGGAACTGGTCCTGCGGCAGGTGGTGGATCAGCGGCCGGTTGTGGGCGAGCTGCGGGGCCCGGCGTCCGGAGACCACCAGGTGGTCGGGGGCGGGGGCGCCGAGCTCGCGGAGCCGGCGGGCGAAGGAGAACGCGATCAGCGCGCCCATGCTGTGGCCGAACAGGGCGTAGGGGGGCCGGCAGTGGTCGGCCAGGGGCGCGGTGAGGTCGGGCAGCAGGTCCTCGACGTCGGTGTAGGCGGGCTGGAAGATCCGTGACTCGCGGCCGGGCAGCCGTACCGCGCACACCTCGACGTCGTCGGGCAGTGCGCGCGGCCAGTCGGCGAAGGCCGAGCTGCCGCCGCCGGCGTGGGCGAAACAGATCAGCCGGAGCCGGGCGGCGGGGTTGGGCTCGGTCCTGACCACCCAGGAGCTGCCGGCCGCCGTCACCGCTTCCGGTCCTCTCCGGTCGGGGCGCCGGCGGTCGGGGCGTGGACGCTCGGGGTCCGGACGGTCAGGTACTGCGGGTCGCCGGGGACGTCGGTGAGGTCGGCCTCGAACAGCGTCAGCCCGTCCGCTCCGGTGAGCTGGTGGAACCCGGTGAACTTGTAGGTGATCAGCATCATCCGGTTGCGCCCGTTGGGCAGGTACTCGGCCAGCAGGCGGACGCCGGCCTCCCGGGCGCGGCGGCGCAGGTGGTTGATGATCACCCCGCCGACGCCGCGGGACATCACCCGGCAGGACATCAGCAGCAGCTTGACGGTCCAGGCGTCCGGGTCCTTGGCGAGCAGCACCAGACCGATGGTCCCGTACGGGCCGTGCCGGTCCTCCAGCCTGGCCACCAGCAGTTCGTGGGTGTCCGAGCGGCGGAAGGCGTCGAGTTCGTCGTAGGAGTAGGTGTAGCCGGTGGTGTTGAGCTGGTGGGTGCGGACGGTCAGTTCCTCGGCCCGGCGCAGGTCCTCCTCCTGGGCGGGGTGGATGGTGAGGGTCATGCCGAGGGTGGCGAGGAAGGCCTCCTGCGGGCCGGTGAACTCCTTCTCGACCCGGGTGCGCTCCTGGTCGGCGAGGTACATCTCGCGCCGCCGGGCGGAGTCGTCGGTGATGAACCGGGGCGAGAACTCCGGCCGGTCGGCGAGGCCGGCCGCCTCCGCCGCGTCGAGCACCAGCAGCTCGGGGATCTCGAAGGAGACCTCGCCGCGTTCGAAGACGTCGTCGTCGACGAAGGCGAAGGCGTCCAGGCCGAGGTTGAGCGAGGTGGCGATGGAGCGGATCGACGAGGACTTCGCGTTCCAGTTGATCTGCGGGTAGAGGAAGTAGTCGAGCAGCCCGTGCCGGCGCAGCGCCGCGGTGGCGGCGTCGTGGTCGTTGCGGCTGGCGATCGAGTGCAGGATGCCGCGGCGGTCGAGTTCGACGATGACCTCGCGCAGACCGGGGCGCAGCGGCGCCTCGCCGTCCTCCAGCAGGATGCCGTCCCACACGGTGTGGTCGAGGTCCCAGACGACGCACTTGACAGTCCTGGCGGGCCTGTCGGCGGTGGTTCCGTCCGGCCGGCCGGCGGTGCCCTCGGAGGTCATGCCGTCACCCTTTCGGTGGGGGTGGTGCGGGTTCGGGAGTGGTAGGCGGATTCGGCGATGGTGGTCTGCTGGAGTTCGGTGCTGCCCTCGATGATCTCCATGACCTTGGCGTCCCGCAGGTAGCGCTGGACGGGGTGGCCGTCGCCGCAGCCCTGGGCGCCGTGCACCTGGACGGCGTCCGAGGCGGAGCGGAACGCGGTGCGGGAGGCGTGGTACTTGGCGAGCCAGGTGGCGTGCAGGCTCTCGGTGGAGCTGTCCTGCCGCAGCCAGCCGGCCTGCTGGCAGAGCAGCCGGGCGGCGGCGGTGCCGGTGGCCATGTCGGCGATCATCCGCTGGACCAGCTGGTGGTCGCGCAGCCGGACGCCGAAGGTCTCCCGCCGGTCGGCGTGGTCGAGGGAGGCGTCCAGGCAGGCCTGGGCGAGGCCGACGCAGCCCCAGGCGACGCTGTAGCGGCCGAGCTCGAGCGCGCTGGCGGCGACGGCGGCCAGGCCGAAGCCGGGGCGGCCGAGCAGCGCCTCGGGGGCCACCAGGCAGTCCACCAGGCTGAGTTCGGCGAGCATCGAGGCCTTGGTGCCGAGCATCCCGGTGACCGGCCGTACGGTCAGCCCGGGCGCGTCCCGGGGCACCAGGAAGGCGGCTTCCCGGCCGTCCAGTCGGGCGAACAGCAGGTACACGTCGGCGCGTTGGCCGAAGGTGATCCAGCGCTTCTGGCCGGTGAGCCGGAAGCCGTCGTCGGTGCGCCGGGCAGTGGTGCGCAGGGCCTTGACGTCGCTGCCGGCGCCGGGCTCGGTGAGCGCGAAGGCTCCGATCGCCCCGCCGGTGGCGAACCTCGGCAGCCAGTGCTCGCGCTGGCGGTCGCCGCCCCACCGGGCGACGGCGTACGAGGCCATGCCGTGCACGGTGACCAGGCTGCGCACGGACGAGCAGCCGCGGCCGAGTTCCTCGTTGAGCAGGCCGAAGGTGATCGGGTCCAGTTCGGCGCCGCCGTACCCGGCCGGGACGGCGGCGCCCAGCAGGCCGCGGGCGGCGAACTCCTCGAGGAACGCCTCGGGGAGGCGTTCGGCGCGGTCCCAGGCGTCCGCGTGCGGGGCGACGGCCTGCCGGGTGAAGGACTCGTACTCCTCCCGCGCCGCGGCCTGGCGCTCGGTCAGTTGAACTCTGATGGCCATCGGTCCCTCTCTCTCCTCGTCTCTGCGGTCGGGGAGGTCACGGGAGGGTCAGGAGTGCTGCGCGGCGGCGCCGACGGCGGCGCGCTTGCGGGTGACCAGCGCGTCGATGGCGCGCACGGTGTTGAAGTTGGCCATCTCCAGGTCGTCGTCGTCCACGGTGATGTCGAACTCGCCCTCGACGAACAGCACCAGCTGCATGATGAAGAGCGAGTTGACGAATCCGGTGGCGAAGATGTCCTCGTCGTCGGTGAGGCGGTGCTCGCCGAAGAACTGGGCGAGGAAGGCGAGGATCTGCGGCTTGTGGTCGGCCGTCGTCATGGCGGGCGTTTCCTTCTTCTCGTTCGGGTGCCGGGTGCGGCTGGGGCTGGGGCTGGGGCTGATGCGTACGGTCAGGCCAGGGTGGTGGCGTAGTTGTAGAAGCCCTGGCCGCTCTTGCGGCCGAGCAGGCCGGCGTCGACCATCCGGACCAGCAGCGGGCACGGCCGGTACTTGCTGTCGCTGAACGCGGTGTAGAGGCCTTCGACGGACTGCAGGATGGTGTCCAGGCCGATCAGGTCGGCGGTCTCCAGCGGGCCCATGGTGTGGCCGAAGCAGGTCTTGAAGATCCGGTCGACCTCCTCGGCGCCGGCCACGCCCTCGTGGACCAGGTAGACGGCCTCGTTCACGGTGAGCATCAGGACCCGGTTGGTGACGAACCCCGGCGAGTCCTCCACCAGGATCCCCTCCTTGCCCAGTTGGGACAGCAGGGTGCGGGCGGTGTCCACGGTCGCGGCGGAGGTGTGGTGGCCGCGGATCATCTCCACGGTCGGCTTGAGCGGGACGGGGTTCATGAAGTGCATGCCGAGCACCCGGTCGGGGCGGGAGGTGGCCGCACCGATCCGGGTGATCGGGATGACGGAGGTGTTGGCGGCGAACACGGTGCGCTCCGGGCAGACCGCGTCCAGGCGCTCGTAGACGCCCTTCTTCAGGCCCCAGTCCTCGGTGATGTTCTCGATCACGAAGTCGGCCTGGTCGAAGCCCTCGTAGTCGGTGGTGAGGCCGATCCGCCCGAGGACGGTCCGCCGGTCCTCCTTGGGGCCCTTGGCGCCCAGTACCCTGCCGAAGCGCAGGCCCTGGGCGATGGTCCGCTCGGCGGCGGCGAGGATCTCCTTCGTCCGGTCGACGAGCAGGACCCGGTGGCCGGTCTGGGCGAGCGCCTGGGCCAGGCCGGTGCCCATGACCCCGGCGCCGACCACGCCGACCGTGTGGATGTCAGACATCTGCAGTGCTCCGCTTCTGTTCGGCCGGGGTCGTCTCCCCCGCGGCGCCGATCGTCGGTTCGGTGTCGAGGCGTCGACGGAGCGCGGCGGCCTGCTCCGCCACGGTCAGCGTCTCGAAGAGGGCGTTCAGCGGCAGGTCGACGCCGAACCGGCGCCGGATCCGCGCCGCGAGCTGGAGGCCGAGCAGCGAGTGGCCGCCGAGTTCGAAGAACTCGTCGTGCACGCCGACGCGTTCCAGCCCGAGCAGTTCCGCCCACAGCCGGGCCAGCGCGGTCTCGGTGCCGTCCCTGGGCTCGGTGTACGCGGTGAGGATGCCGGGGCGCGGGTGGACGGCGGTGTCGCCCGCCGGGCCGTCCGCCGGGGCGCCCACCCGTTGGGCGCGGATGTCGGCGAACACCGCGTCCAGGTCCTTGGCGACCACGGCGACCTGCGGGCCGAGTCCGGCGGCGAGCAGCCGCAGCAGCGCCTCGACGCCCTCGGCGGGCCGGATGCCCTGGTCCAGGTGGTCGCGCAGCGGTCCGGCCCCGCCCGGCCGTCCGGGGGCGGTGGTCGCCGCGGGCGGGAAGCGGTAGGCGGCGGTCTCTCGGGAGGTGCCGTCGCGCAGCGCTTCGAGTCGGGTCTCCAGGTCGGCGACGCGCTTGAGGACGAAGTCCTCGACCCGGACGGTCTCCAGTCCGGTCTCGTCCAGCAGCGTGAAGTCCGCGGTGAAGGTCTCCTTGCCGCGGCGGTCCGCCTCGTGGAAGCGGTGGTGGCTGTAGATCCGGCGCGGCAGCGGGGCGAGCAGGGTGAGGCGGCCGTAGCTGAGCGGGATGCGGAACTCCTCGGCGAGGTTCATGCCGTGGAAGCCCGCGCCGAGGTCGAGCAGCGAGGGGTGGAGGGCGATCCGCTCCAGGTCCTCGCCGAACTCGGCGGGCAGTTCGAGTTCGGCCAGCGCCTCCTTCTCGCCGAGGTGCACCCGGCGCAGGCAGCGGGAGCGCGGGCCGAAGCCCATCGGGCCGGTGTGGGTGACGGCGCCGAGGTCGCGCATGCCGGCGCGGGCGATCAGCTCGGCGACGTCGTGGCGGCGGCGCGGGGCGGTGTCCTCGCCGACGGGGCCGACGGAGCCGGTCACATGGACCTGCCAGCCGTCCTCCTCGGCCGGACCGGCACCGGTGGCACCTGTCTCCCGGCTGACCACGGCGAAGCGCGGCGGGGTGTGCCGCTTGTCCAGGACGACCCGCAGCTCGCGCTGCTGGTCCTCACCGATGACCACCGGGGAGAGGAAGGTGACCTCCTCGAGCACGGCCCGGGCGTCCCCGCTCTGGTGCTCGTGGACGGCCCGGGCGAGTTCCAGGTGGCCGGTGCCGGGGACGACGGCGTTGCCCGCCATCCGGTGCTCGTCGATCAGCCAGGAGGTGGCGACGCTGAGTGCGACGGAGTAGACGGCGACGGCCTCGTCGTCGCGCAGGCAGGCGTCGAGCAGCGGGTGGTCGACGGGGCCGGTACGGCCGTCGGCGGGCCGGTCGGCGCCGGCGCCGATGGTGCGGAAGGCCATCCCGACCTCCTGCCAGCCGTCCCAGTTCACCGACACGGTGCGCGGGCCGCCGACGGCCTCGTTGTGCTGGGCCAGGGCGTCCAGGAAGGCGTTGGCCGCGACGTAGTCGATCTGCCCGACGCCGCCGGTCAGGGCGAGGCTGGAGGAGCAGTGGACGGTGAAGTCGGGGGCGAGCCGCCGGGCGAGCGCGTCGACCACCAGGCCGCCGCGGACCTTGGGGTCGAGCACCCGGTCGGCGGCCTCGGCGGTCTTGAGCTGGGCGAGCCCGGCGGCCGGGACGCCGGCGGCGTGCACGATCCCGTGGACGGCGCCGAACCGCCGCACCGCCTCGTCGACGATCCGGTGCATGGCCTCGGAGTCGATGACGTCGGCGGCCGCCGTCATCACCTGCCCGCCGAGCCCTTCGAGTTCCAGGACGGCCCGGATCCGCTCCCCCGCCGCGCCGCCCCGGTGGTCGTCGGCGAGCAGGGCGTCCCAGCTCTCGCGGGGCGGCAGCGCGGTGCGGCCGACCAGGACGAGCCGGGCGCCGACGGCCGCGGCGAAGTGGCGGGCCAGCGAGAGGCCGACACCGCCGAAGCCGCCGGTGATCAGGTAGACGCCGTTCTCGCGCAGCGGGGTGCGGCCGTCCGCGGCGGCCTCCACCCGGACCGGCCGGTGGGTGCGCTCCCAGCGGCGGCGGCCGCGCAGGGCGGTGAGTGGCCGGGCCGGCTCGTCGAGTAGTTCGGCGTAGAGGAGTTCGGTGTCCTCCGGTGTCCAGCCGCGGCCGGGCGGCAGGGACAGGTCGACGGCCCGGCAGACGGTGTCGGGCTGTTCCAGCGGCAGGACCAGGGCCGGCCCGGTGACGGTGGCCTTCTCCGGGGCGACGGGCTCGGTGCCGAGGACCGCGAAGGCGTCGCTGGAGACCACGGTGAGGTCCAGCGCGGCGCCGGGGGCAGCGGCGGTGAGGGCCTGGTCGAGCCGGAGCAGGCTGTGGAAGCCTCGTTCCAGGGTCTCCTCGGCGGGGCGGCGCGGGCCGACGCTCCACAGGTGGACGATCCGGTCGGGCAGCCCGCCGCCGTCGGTGATCCGTTCGACCAGGCGCCGGTGGTCTGCAGCACTGCCGGGCGCCAACTCATAGCTGCCGTCGGCGAGTTCACGCCAGCCCTGGCCCGCCCGGACGGTGGTGACGCGGTGGCCGTCGGCGCGCAACCGGGCGGCGAGCGCCTCGCCGATGCCCTCCTCGTCGCTGAACAGCAGCCAGCTCCCGGCCGCGGGCGCGGTGGCCGCCGGGCGGGGCGGCAGCGACTCCCAGACGGGGGTGTGGAACCAGTCCGAGAGGTCCGCCCGCCGGGCGAGCGAGGGCGCGGCCTTCCGGGGCGCCGGGTCGATCCAGTGCCGGGTCTCCTCGAACGGGTACGGCGGCAGGGCGACCCTGGCCGCGGCGTTGCCGCCGCTGACGGCGGACCAGTCCAGGTCCACGCCGGCGGCCCACAGCCCTCCGGCGGTGTTCAGCAGGAACCGCTCCTCGCCCTGCCGGTCGAAGCGGCCCGGTATGGAGGCGACGGCGACCCCCGGCGCGGCGGAGGCGGGCCGCAGCTGCAGGGCCAGGCTGGTCAGGGACTGGCCGGGGCCGGTCTCCAGCAGGACCCGCCCGGGCTGCTGCCACAGCCGGCCGATGCCGTCGGCGAAGCGCACCGGCCGGCGCAGGTGCCGCACCCAGTACGCCGGGTCGGTGACCAGGTCGGCGTCGGCCCAGTCTCCCGTGACGTTGGAGACGTACGGGACGGTCGGCGGTTGGAGGGTGACCCCGGCGGCCAGCTCGGCGAACTCCGCCACGATCGGGTCCATCAGGTGCGAGTGGAAGGCGTGGGTGGTCTGCAACTGCCGGGCGGCGACGCCGTCCGCGGCGAGCCGGGCCTCCAGTGCGGCGACCGCCTCGGTGGTGCCGGCCACCACGCACAGCGCGGGCCCGTTGACGGCGGCCAGTGAGAGGCCGTCGTCCAGCAGGGCGAGGACGCGCTCCTCGGGCAGCGGCACGGCCAGCATCGCCCCGGCCGGCAGGCCGTCGATCAGCCGGGCGCGGTGCGCGACCAGCTTCAGGGCGTCGTCCAGCGAGAGGACGCCGGCCAGGTGCGCGGCGGTGTACTCGCCGATGCTGTAGCCGATCAGCGCGCTCGGCCGCACCCCCCAGGACTCCCAGAGCCGGGCCAGTGCGTACTCGACGGCGAAGGTCGCGGGCTGCGCGTAGCGGGTGCGGTCGAGCTCGGTGCGCTCGGCGGCGGCCGGGCCGCCGCGCAGCATCCGGCGCAGGTCGGGGCCGGCGGGCGCGGTGTCCGGTGCCCCGGCGGGGTGCAGCAGCTCGCGCAGGTCGATGCCGAGGTGCGGGCGGAAGCCTTCGGCGCAGCGGTCCAGGGCGGCGCGGAACACCGGTTCGGTGGCGTGGAGTTCGCGGCCCATGCCGATGCGCTGCTCGCCGAGTCCGGGAAGGACGAAGGCGACCTGACGGGGGGTTCCGTCGTGGTGGCCGGTGCGGACGGCGTTCGGGGCGCGCTCGCGCAGGGCGCGGGCGGCCTCGGCGGCGGACTCGGCGATCAGGAAGCGGCGGTGGCCGTAGTGGCGGCGGCCGGTCTGCAGGGTGCGGGCCGTACCGGCCAGGTCGGGGGCGCCGGCGCCGTCGAGGCGGTCGGCAAGGCGGTCGGTGGCGGCCTCCAGGGCGGTGGCGGTGCGGGCGGTGATGGGCAGCAGGACGCGGGCACGGCCGGGTTCGCGGCGGGCTGGCGCGGGGGCCTCCTCGAGCACGACGTGGGCGTTGGTACCGCCCATGCCGAAGGAGCTGACGCCGGCCCGGCGCGGTCCGGGGCCGGCCGGCCAGTCGGTGAGCCGGGTGTTGACCCGGAACGGGACGGCGTCGAAGTCGATGGCCGGGTTGGGGACGTCGAAGTGCAGGCTCGGCGGGATCTGCCGGTGCTGGAGCGCCAGCACCGTCTTGATCAGCCCGGCGACGCCCGCGGCGGCGTGGGTGTGGCCGATGTTGCCCTTGACGGCGCCGATCGCGCAGCTGCCGGGGGCCAGGCCCCGGAAGACCTGGGTCAGGGCCTCGATCTCGATCGGGTCGCCGAGCGGGGTGCCGCTGCCGTGCGTCTCGACGTAGCCGATGGTGGCCGGGTCGACGTCGGCGGTGTCGAGGGCGGCGCGGATCACCCTGGCCTGGCCTGCCACGCCGGGGGCGGTGAAGCCGATCCGCCGGGCACCGTCGTTGCCGACCGCCGAGCCCTTGATCACGGCCCGGATCGGGTCGCCGTCGGCGAGCGCGTCCTCCAGCCGCTTGAGCACCACCATGCCCGCGCCGTTGGCGGCGACGGTGCCCTGCGCGGTGGCGTCGAAGGGCCGGCAGTGGCCGTCGGCGGAGAAGATCCCGCCGGGCTGGAACAGGTAGCCCTGGTGCTGGTGGGCGCGGACGGTCGCGCCGCCCGCGAGCGCGGTGTCGCAGGCCCCGCCGAGCAGCGCCTGGCAGGCCAGGTGCACGGCGACCAGGGAGGTGGAGCAGGCGGACTGGACGGTGAGGGCGGGGCCGGACAGGTCGAGCTTGTAGGCGATCCGGGTGGCCAGGAAGTCCTTCTCGTTGGCGAGGTTCCGGGCGAACACCTCCCCGGGGTCCTCGCCGTCGATCCGGCCGTCCACGTGGTCGACGTAGCTGTTGTAGTAGGTGCCCGCGTACACCCCGACCGGCCCGGGCACCGCGAGCGGGTCGTGGCCGGCGTCCTCCAGGGCCTCCCAGGCGCACCGCAGCAGCACCCGGTGCTGGGGGTCCATCAGGTCGGCTTCCTTCGGGCTCATGCCGAAGAAGTCGGCGTCGAAGCGGTCGGCGTCCGCCAGGACGCCCTGGGCGGCGACGTAGTCGGGGTCGTTGCGCAGAGCCTCGGGGACGCCCTGGGCGGCGAGTTCCCCGGGGGTGAAGAAGGTGATCGACTCGGTCCCGCTGCGCAGGTTCTCCCAGTACTGCTCGGGGCCGTCGGCGCCGGGGAAGCGGCAGGCGAGGCCGATGACGGCGATCTCCAGGCCGGTCGTGTCGACGCTCTGCTCCATCAGCTGTTCTCCTTCCGCGCGCCGGCCCGTCGTCGGTCGAGCTGGCGGCGCAGCCGGTCGCGGCCGCGGTCGAGCCGGTCCCGGGCATCGGGGGCGGCGGCGGCGGGACCATCGCTCCCGCCGCGCTCCTCGGCCAGGTGGGCGGCGAGGGTCTCGACGGTCGGGCACATGGTCAGCGTCAGGAGCGGTACGTCCCGCCCGAGTTGTTCGCCGAGCCGGGCGGCGACGCGCTTGAGGAGCAGCGAGTTGCCGCCCAGGTCGAAGAAGTTGTCCTCGGTGCCGAAGTCCTCGGTGCCGAGCACCTCGGCCCAGACGGCGGCGATCCGCCGGGCCAGCGGGTCGGCGGGGGCGGCCCGGTGGCCGGACGCGGCGGCGGCGGCAGTGGCCAGGCGTTCGGCGAGCCGCAGGCGCTGCACCTTGCCGGTGGGGCTGCGCGGGACGTCGTCGACGACGAACACCCGGCTGGGGACCTTGAAGTCGGCGAGCCGCTCCCGGGCGTACTCGCGCAGGTCCCGCTCGACGACCAGGGCGCCGGGCCGCGGGACGACGGCCACCGCGACGTCCTCGCCGAGGGTGGGGTGCGGGACGCCGAACGCCACGGCGAGTTTGACGGTGGGGTGGCCGGCCAGGGCGTCGTCGATCTCGACCGGGGCGACCTTGGAGCCGCCGCGGTTGATGATCTCCTTGCTGCGCCCGACCACGTACAGGTAGCCGTCCTCGTCGAGTCGCCCCTCGTCGCCGGTGCGCAGCCAACCGTTTGTGAAGGCAAGGGAGTTGGCCTCCGGGTTGGCCTCGTAGCCGGCCATCACGTTGGCGCCGCGGATGGCGATCTCGCCGGACTCGCCGACCGGTACGGGGTGTCCGGCCTTGTCGAGCACGGCGACCGGGCCGCCGACCGGCAGGCCGACCGAGCGGAGCTTGCGCCGGCCGGGCGGCAGCGGGTTGCTGGTGACCAACGAGCCGGCCTCGGTCATGCCGTACGCCTCGATGACCGGCGCGTGGAAGGCCTCCTCCAGCGCGGTGAGGGTCGGGCCGGGCAACGGCGCGGAGGCGGAGCGGATGAACCGGAGCCGGCTGGCGGCGAGGACCTCGCGGTGGTCGTCGGCCACGGACAGCAGGGCCTGGTGCATGGCGGGCACGGCGGTGTACCAGGTCGGCCGGAACTGCTCCAGCCAGCTGTAGAAGCCGGTGTCGCTGAAGCCGGGGGTGCAGACGATGCCTGCGCCGCGGACCAGGGTGGCCAGCAGGGTGCTGGTCAGGCCGTGGGCGTGGAACAGCGGCATCGGGTTGAGGCAGAGGTCCCGCTCGTCGAGGGCGAAGGCGGCGCCGGTGTTGCGGGCGGCGACGTGCAGGTTGGCGTGGGTGAGCGGGACGAGCTTGGGCCGGTCGGTGGTACCGGAGGTGTGCAGGATCAGCGCGGTCTCCTCGGGACCGGCGGGGCCGCCGTCGGTGGCGGCGACCGGTGTGCCCCGGTCAGCGCAGTGCAGCTCGAAGACGCCCGCGGGAGTGCCGGGCCGGGAGCTGAGCTCGATGACCCGGAGGCCGAGTTCACGGGCGACCGCCACGGCGGGCGAGTCGTCGCCGGCCTCGATCAGCAGGGCGTCGGCCCGCATGTCGGCGAGGTAGAACGCGAACTCCTGCTCCCGGTAGGCGGGGTTGAGCGGGGCGCTCTGGGCGTACGCGGCCGTGCCGAGGAACGCGGTGGCGAGGTCGGGGCCGTTGGGCAGCACCAGGGCGACCCTGTGGGGGCGGCCGATTCCGAAGGTGTTCAGCGCCTGCCCGATCTCCTCGGTCCGCTCCGCGAGCGCCCGGTAGGTGAGCGGGGTCCGGTCGGGTGCGAGGAGGGCGGCGGCGTCCGGCCGGGCGGCGGCCCGGTCGGCGATCAGTCGGCTGAGGCCGGTGATCGGGGCGTCCTCGGTCACGGTCATCTCCCAGTTGCTTCGTTGGTCGGGGTTCGGCGCGTAGGCGGGTTCCGGGTTTCAGCGCCTCGGCGGATTCCGGGTTTCAGCCCGTCGGCAGTTCTGCCACCGCCCAGGCGGTGGGCGGCCGGTCGGCGGTGGTCCGGGTGCCGGTGCGGACCAGGGCCCGGCGGGGGCCGTGGTCCGGCGGTTCGGCTCCGGCGATCTCGACGGTCAGGTGGTGGGGTGCCGCGTCGGCGGCGGGGTGCAGGCGGTAGCGCCGGGGCGGGGTCCGGGCGAAGCCCAGGCCGGAGGCCTTCGCCAGGGCCTCCTTGACGCACCACAGGTGCAGCGGCCGGAGCGGGCCGCAGGCCCGGCGCAGGGCGTCGAGCTCGGCCGGGGTGCCGAAGCGGTGCAGGTTGCGCTCGGCGGTGGCCCATTCGGTCTCGGCGTCGACGCCCAGCCCGGTCGGTGCCGCGCCGCCGGCCGGTTCGCCGCGGCGCAGCGCCACCACCACCTGCTCGGCGGTGTGCGCGACCGAGAACTGCACGGCGGGCCGCAGGGTGGCGCCGTCCCAGCTGACCTGCCGTACGGCGCCGGGGCCGGCCAGCCCGATCCGCCGGTGGGCGTCGGGCAGGTCGGGCACCAGGCCGAGCCGGACCAGGCCGGTCCTCAGCGTGTGCCGGGCCGCGCACCACTGGTCCCGGCGGGCGGCGCCGGTGTGCCCGCCGCACTGGTGCGCGGACTGTGCCGCGCCGCGCCGGACCTCGTCCCACAGCAGTCGCACGCCGGTCACCGCCGTACCGGAACGGGTTCGCGCACCACGTCCGCCAGGCCGCGCACGCCGGGCCCGGCGGTGGCCGCGTACCGGATCGCGCGCAGCACGCCGGGCAGGAAGGCGCGTCGGTCGGCCATCCGGTGCAGGACCTCGACGTGCTCTCCGCTGCCCGCCGCGACCACCCGGTGTTCGCTGAGGGCGTCGCCGAGGCGGAAGGAGGTGATGTCGGGGGCGGGCGCGCCGGGGCCGCGGGCGCCCTGCCAGGCGGCGGCGAGGTGACGGGCGGTGCCGCTGGGGCGGTCGCGCTTGCCGGCGAAGTGCAGGTCGCCTACGCCCGCGTTCCAGCTGTCGTCGGACTGGGCGGCGAGGTCCTCGACGAAGCGGGTGACGGCCAGCAGGGCGAGGCTGTAGTTGGCGGCGACCACGACGGCGCGGCTGCGGCCGACCTCCGCCAGCAGGCGCTGGTGCCGCTCGCCGAGACCGCTGGTGCCGATGACCAGCGCGCAGGGCACGGTGCGGGCCTGGTCGAGCAGCTCGGCGGTGGCCTCCTCGGCGGTGAAGTCGACGACCACCGGGTGCGCGTCGGGGAGGTCGGCGAGGCGGTGGACCACCGGCGCGGGCGGGTTGGCCTCGGCCGGGTCGGGCGCCGGGGGCCGGAGGCTGAGCCGGGCGGACAGCGCCAGGTCGGGGGCGTCCAGGACGGCCTGCCGGACGACGCCCGCCATCCGGCCGGTCAGGCCGCAGACGGCGACGGGGACGGGAACGGGAACGGTCATGCGCCGACCGCCTCCGGGACCAGGCCCATCCGGCGGGCGAGTTCGTTCTCGACGACGCGCCGGCCGCCGAAGTAGGCCTGGAGGGCGGCGTCGGGCCAGTCGGCGGCGTCGGGCCGGTCGGCGACGCCCGCCGGGGAGTGTTCGAGGCCGAGTTCGGTGGCCATGTCCTCGGCGGTGCGGGCGGTCCGCCGGATCAGGTCGACGGTGCTCAGCAGGGTGGCGAGAGCGGCCTGGCCGCCGGGTTCCTCGGTCTTGAACCCGGCCCCGAACCGGGCGGCGGCCGAGGCCAGCGAGATCTCGATCTCCAGCTTGCTGAGCTCATGGGCCAGGTACTGGGAGGTGGAGAGCGCCTCGACGCCCTCGCCGGCCCGGGCCAGCGCCCGGCGCAGGTCGGCGACGACCCGGGCGGGCCAGGCGAGGGCGCGGCGGGCGAACGCCCAGGCGTACGCGTCGAGGGCGGCCGTCAGCTCTCCGCCGGGCGCCCAGTCGACGGGTCGGGAGAGCGCGGCGGCGGGGGCGCCGTCGAGTTCGGCCCAGCCCCAGCCGGCGGCCCGTCCGGCCCCGTGCAGCCGGACGCCGGCCGCGTCGTGCGTGACCAGCGCCAGCCTGGTCGCGCCGTCCAGCCGGACCGGGACCACGGACGCCTCGGCGTCCTGGGTGGCGTACCGGTAGCGGCCGTGCAGCAGTGTCCGTCCGCCGTCCCGGTCGGCCCGGACGGCGGGGGCGGTGAGGCTGAGCAGGGCGTTGGGGGTGAACAGGCCGAGCGAGGCCGTGACGTGGCCGGCGCGGATGTCGTCGAGCAGCGGGGCCCCGGCGGCGAAGGAGTCGAGCAGCGGCAGGACGCCGTGGACCTGCTCGGTGAGCGCGGCGGCCACGGCGAAGGGCCGGGTCTCCCAGATCCGGTCCAGCGCCTCGTCCGACGCCCGGCCACCTTTCGGAGCGTTCGGCGGCAGGTCGAGTCCGCGGCCGGTCAGCAGTCCGTGCAGGGCGGTGAGGGCCCGGTCGGGGGCGGTGGTCATGCGCGGCCTCCCTCGGCGAGCCGAGCGCGGACGAACCGGACGATCGAGTCGACGGAGTACAGGTGCTCGGGGTCGGCCTCGGGGTCGATCACGGCGTCGTAGCGCTGCTCCAGGACCTCCATCAGGTTGATGTAGCCGATGGAGTTGACGCCGGCACGGTCGAGTTCGCCGTCCGCGGCCCGCAGGTCCGCGACGGTGACGACCCGTCCGGTGGCGGTCTCGACGAGCAGTTCGATCTCCTCGCGGAGGTCCCTGTCGGTGCGGGCCGCCTCGTTGGCTGTACCGGTCATGCGTGCTCCTCCAGTTCCTGGGGGTGGTCGTCGGCGGCGCGGACGTCCTGGACCAGGCGGCGCAGTTCGGTCATCCGGGCCTTGCCGACGGTCGATCGGGGGATGGCGGGGAGGAAGGTCACCCGACCGGGCACCTTGAACGGCGCGAGGCGGGCGCGGCAGGCGTCGACGACCTCGGTGCGGCCGATCCGTCCGCTGCCGGCCAGTGCGGCGTGCAGGACGGTCTCCCCGTTGGCGTCGGTGTCGGCGAACACGGCCGCGTCGGTGACGCCGTCGAGGGCGAGCAGGGTGCGCTCGATCTCTGCCGGGTCGATCTTCCGGCCGGCCAGGTTGATCGGTCCGCCGAGCCGGCCGGTGACGAACAGCCGTCCGTCGACCAGGTGGCCGAGGTCGCCGGTGCGGTAGTAGCCGTCGGCGTCGAGCCGTTCGGCCAGGGCGCCGGGGGCGTTCAGGTACCCGGCCGCCATCGAGGCGGTGCGGACCCTCACCTCGGTCTCGCCGGTGGGCAGTTCCACGGACCGGACGGACACGCCGGGCAGGGCGGTGCCGAGTCCCTCGGAGCGGTCGGGTTCGCGTTCGTAGGTGCAGGGGCCGGTCTCGGCGATGCCGTAGTAGTCGGCGATCCGCACGCCGTACAGGGACTCGAACCCGCGCCGGACCTCGGGGTCGAGGACGGCGGCCGCGGAGACGGCCCGGGTGACGGTGGCGAACGCGTCGACGTCCGCCCGGGGTGCGGCGGCGAGCAGCCGGTAGGCCAGCGGGAAGGCCACCAGCCGGGTCGCGGCGGCGCGGGAGACGGCCCGGGAGATTCCGCCGGAGGTGGGCGGGCCCTGGTAGAGGTGGAGTTCGGCGCCGACCGTGAAGACCGGCAGCAGCGAGGTGTTGAACGCCAGCCCGTTGGTGAAGCCGGCCAGGCACAGCACCCGGTCGCCGGGGCCGAGGCCGGTGCCGGCCACCCAGGTGTCCGCGGCCGCGATCACCGCGTCCGCGGTGAACTCCAGGCACTTGGGGGCGCCGGTGGTGCCGGAGGTGAACCGGCAGGTGGCGGTGGACGCCCGGGGCTCGGGCGCCCCGGCCGGGGCGGGCAGCACCGCGAGCGACAGCGCGCTGTCCGGGACGGCCCGGACGTCGCCGCCGAGCGGGAACGGCTCCTTGCCGCCGAGCAGGAAGGCCGGAACGCCGCAGCTGGTCCGGATGCCATCCAGCTCCGCGGCCCCGAAGGTCGCGTCGATCAGGAACGGCAGCCGTCCGGCCACCAGCAGGGCGTAGTACGAGACCAGGTGGTCGATGCTGTTGGCGGCGTGCACGCCGACGTTGGCCAGGTCCGGCCCGAGCAGCGCGTCCAGGGTGTCGGCGCGGTCCCGGACCAGGTCTGCGAACCGGGTGTAGGTCAGTTCCTCGCCGCCCGCGACGACGGCCCGCCGCTCGCCGTGCCGGGCGCAGGCGGCCAGGAACGCGGCGCCAAGCCGCTGCCCGTCAGCCACGGCGGGCTCCGTCCGCTCCGGAGGGCGCGAGTTCGAGCTCGGCCCGGCAGGCCATGCTGTGGTTGGCGATGGTCAGCATGGTGGTCTGGCTGCCGCCGGACATCCGGAATCCGCGCAGCTGGGCGTGGGCGCGCAGCGAGGGGCTGTCCCACATGTAGCCCGCGCCGCCCTCCAGGTCGGTGGCGAGGACCGCCAGTTCGTTGGCCTTCTCCACGCAGAACCACTTGAGTTCGGCGATCTCGGGTACGGTGCTGCCCCCGGCCGTGACCCGCAGGTACGCGTCGGCGATGCCCGCCTCCATCAGCTCCTGGTGGGCGCGGGCCCGGGCCAGCGCGTGGGCGTTGACCGGCCAGGCACCGAGCGCACGGCCGCCGAGGGTGCGGGCGCGCACGTACCCGGTGATGTGCTCCAGCAGCGCCCGGTGGGTGAAGAAGGCGTCGGCGGCGATCAGCAGGCGCATCCGGGACATCACCCGGTTCCAGCGCATCAGCTGGCTGATGCCGCTGCGCGAGACGATCTGCTCGGCGGCGACCCGGACGCCGTCGAACTCCACCTGCGCGGAGTCGACGCTGCGGGTGCCGAACTTGTCGTACACCTCGGTGACCCGTACGCCCGGGGTGGACTTCTCCACCGCGATGATGGCGGGCGCGCCGTCCAGGACGGCGCTGACGAAGCACAGGTCCGCGGTGGCGCCGTTGATGACGAACTTCTTCCGGCCGTGGAGGACGACCTGGGCGCCCTCGGTGGTCGCGGTGGTGGGCTCCTCGGGGGACGGGTCGGTGTCGCACTGGCAGGCCACCAGGTCCCCGGCGACCAGCCCCGGGAGGTAGCGGTCGCGCAGGGCCTCGTCGCGGGCGGACACCAGCCACTCGCAGGCGATCTCGTTCTGCACGTGCATCGCGAGGGCGATGCCGCCGTCGCGGGCTCCGGCCAGCGCCTCGCCGAGGACCAGCGCGCCGAGCAGGCCCAGGCCCTGGCCGCCGAGTTCGCGCGGCAGCGACACGCCCATGAAGCCGTTCGCCGCGAGGTCCTGCCAGGTCTCCCGGCGCAGGTGCCCGTCGGGCGAGGTACGCCACTTGTCGAGCCACTGCGGGGTGAAGTGGTCCGCTGCCCTGGCCTGCAACTCGCGGTGGCGGTCCGTCAGTTGATCGGACAGGATGCCATTGCTCAGCATGGAAACCACACACTGCTCCCTCTGGTCGAGCCTCGGCTCCGAGGCCGGGTCGGCTGCGGGTCTCGTCCGTTCCGCGGTCAGCCGGCCGGCTGCCGTGGGTCCCGTCCGTGGCTGTGAGCGATCGGCGCCCGGTCCCACTTGACGGCGTTCTCGTCGGCGATGCCGACCGCGATCACGTACATGACCTCCTCCTCGTCCGCCAGCAGCGCCAGTCCGGCGATCCGACCCGCGTCGAACCCGCCGAGGCAGGTGATGCCGACGTGCTGCACGGCCGCCCCGAGGCAGAGCCGCTGGGCGGCGCTCGCGGCGTGGAAGTGGAGTTCGGCCAGGCCCTGCTGGCCGCGCTCGCCGAGGAGTTGGCGCACCGGCGCGTGCAGTGCCACCAGCGCGGCGCAGCCGGCCGCGACGCCCTGGTTCATGCAGGCCGCGACCACCGCCTCCTCCGAGCCGCCGTCGCCGCCGACCGGCAGCAGCCGGTGGCCCGCCGGGTCGTACTCGTACGCGCCCGGGGCCAGGCCGTCGACGTTGCGGACCAGCAGGCGCAGGCCGGCCAGCGGGCCGTCCGCGCAGTCGACGGCGATGCCGCCGCGGACGGCGGCCAGTGTCCTTCCGAGCGCGTCGGCCTCGACCGGCTTCGCCAGGAAGCCCTTGGCGGACTGCCGGCTGAGCACGACCGGGCCGAAGTCGTCGAGGGCCGCGGTGTCGTCCGGGCCGGCCAGTGCCACCGGGGCGGCGGCGCCGGTACGGGGGCCGGCCGCCCGGACCGACGCGGTGGTGCCGAACCGCAGCGGCAGGTCCCGGGGTTGGTGGTAGGTGCTGACCGGGCTGACCAGCTCCCAGGCCTCGCGCTCGGGGCCGTCGGGCTGTTCCAGTCCGCGTCCGCCGTCGTGCCACCAGATCGGTACGGCGAAGGGATTGGCCGCCCGGCCGGTCCCGGCCGGGCGGCCCCCGGCCGGGGCGGTCAGGGTGACCAGTGCCTGGGGTTCCCGGCACAGGTTCTCCAGTCCGAAGAGGCGGGAGAGGGCGCGGCGGTCGAAGCGCAGCCGGACCGCGGGGTCGAAGCCCGCGTCGGCGGCGGCCAGGGCGATGTTGGTGGCGGCGTGGGCGCTGTCCAGGTGGGTGTAGAGGTAGCCGCGCCGGCCGTACTTGCGCATCGCGTGCCAGGGCCGGGCCACCACGGCCACCACCGCGGCGGGCAGGTCGGCGGTGCGGTCCGCGTCCGCCGCGGGTGGGTCGGACGACGGCGCGGCGGTCAGGATGTCGGCCACCTCGTGGCGGCCGACGGCGGCCAGTCGGCGCAGGCTGCAGCCGGCCGCGTCGTAGTGGTAGAGGGCGTAGTCGTGGCCGTCCTGGAAGGCCACCAGTACCTCGAAGGGGTAGAGTGCGCCGGCGGACGGCGTGGTGCGGGCCCGCATCAGGGTCTTGCCCTTGGTGATCACCGCGCCCGAACGCTCGCCGTAGCCCAGTCCGAGGGCCTCGGCGATCCGCGTCCACTGGACGCTCATCCCGGGATCCGTGTGATCGGCGGCCGGGGAGATCATCGTCTCCGGGCTCGATCGCAGGCGCGTCTCGTTCCAGAACCCGGCCAGCAGCGGATTGGTCAACTCTTCGACGCCCATAGGTCCTCCCGCGTTCTCGGATCGGTGGTGCGGCGCCTCGCACAACGGGATCGGCCCCAGCTCGGGTCGGCGCTCCGGGCCTGACACCCGACCGGCGCCGACCTGCCGGATCGCGGCTCGGTGCACCGGAGAACAGCCGCGGAAGCAACCCCCTACGCGTCGCTGAACGCCACGATCCGTCTCTCGTCCCGGGACGGCACCGATCACCCAGCGGCCATTTGCAAACCAATCAGCCGACCGCCGAGGCTGTCCAGCGAACGCCGATGGCTCAGTCCGGCCATGGCCCCGACCGGCCATCGGCGCACGCGCCCGGGCCCGCACCGCGGTGTGACGCAGGCCACAGTGCGACCACGTCCGGCAACTGAGATGCGGGGTTGTTCCAGCTGCGGGCCGTGAAGCAGCATGGTTGCCATGCGTGCACGCCGCGCAACCGACGGTGCGTACCCCGCGGGGGCTCGCGCACCGGCCGGCGGCCGCTGCGGGGGTGTCGAGCAGACCTGGGGGTGCACATGCAGGTTCAGTCCGACCGGCGCGAGCCGTCGTTACCCGAGGCCCAGATGGGCAGGATCCTCGACTCGGCCCGCCGGGCGATCGGCGAACTGGCCTGCACGGTCGAGGCGTTGGACCGCGAACTGGCCGAGGTCAACATCGCGGCGATCCCCGCCCACCTGGACCGCCTCGGCGGTCACGGGGTGGAGGTCTTCCGCGGCGAGGCGGCGGTGCGTCAGCTCCTGGAGGACGCCACCATGACCGTGCGCGGCCAGGTCCTCAGCATGAATCCCGGCGCACCGCCGGCCGCGGCGCTCCTGGTCGCCGGACGGCGCCGGGACGAGGAGGTGCTGGGCCGGCGCGTGTCCATCCGGACCATCCACAGCGAGTCCATGCTCCGGGTCCCGCGCGGCCGGGCCCACCTGAAGGCGCTGCGCAGGGCCGGCGGCCAGATCCGCATCTCCGCCACCCTCCCCTACCGGCTGATCGTGCTGGACGCCGACCTGGCCTTCGTCCCGCCGCCGAACAGCGGCGACGGCGCCGAACCCGCCCTGGTGGTGGTCCGCAACCCCGACCTGGTCAGCCTCTTCGTGCAGACCTTCGAGTTCTGCTGGCAGGAAGCCCGCCCGGCCGAGGTCGCTCCCCCGTCGCGCCAGGGGCCCACCGCGCGCCAGTACCAGGTCCTGCGGCTCATGCAGCTCGGATACAAGGACGAGGCCATCGCCCGCGAGATCGGGGTCTCCTCCCGGACGATGCGGCGCATCGTCCGGGAACTCTTCGAACAGCTCGACGCCACCGGCCGGTTCAGCGCGGGCATGGCCGCCCAGGCGCGTGGCTGGCTCGTCCCGCCACGCTCCCGCGAGGGTTGCTCCTGACCGGCCCTCAGGCCTCCACCGAACTGGGCTCCGCCACCACTGCGGCCAGCCCGGGGACGACCTCGGCGCCCGGCAGCGCGGCCAGCGCCCGTCCCGGCAGGATCAGCTTCCCGCGGCGGCGCCCGCTGCCGACCAGGACGTGCGGCGCGGCGACCACCGCCTCGTCGATCAGCAGCGGCCAGTCGCCCGGAAGACCCACCGGCGTGATGCCCCCGTACTCCATCCCGGTCGCCTCGACCGCGGCGTCCATCGGGGCGAACGAGGCCTTGCGCGCCCCGAGGTGCTTGCGGACCGCCTGGTTCACGTCCAGCCGGGTCGTGGCCAGGACGACGCACGCGGCCATCGTGACCTCCCCGCCCCGCTTGGCGGCGACCACCACGCAGTTCGCCGAGTACTCCAGCGGCGCGTCGTAGGTCTCGCAGAACACCGCGGTGTCCGCCTTCTCCGGATCCGTGTCCACGTACAGCACCGCCCCGGCCGCCTCCGGCGCGTCCCAGCCCCCCAGGGCCTCGGCCACCGGCGGGGCCAGCTCGTCCCGGATGTCGAGTGCCCGGCGGACGGTCGGGAAGTTCCCGAAGGGAGGCGTCACTTGGTCGCTCATGCGAGCACCCTAGCGAAGCCCCGCCGCCCCGGCCAATCAACCCGCCTGCCACCGAACGGAGTTCGCTCGGACAGCCAGGGCGGCCACGGTGTTCGCACGCCTTCGAATGCCGGACGACGGGCGGCGGCCCGGAGCGGTGTGCTCCGGGCCGCCGCGCGGGGGGGTCGGGGTCAGTACTGGGTGGTGATGGTCACGCCGCTGAAGTCGGTCTGGGCGTAGAGGCTGATGTAGCGGTAGCCCGCCGTGGTGTTGGTGACGGTCAGGCTCTGGTGGGTGGTGCCGTAGGTGGTCGAGCCGTCGGTGTAGGCGTTCGGCGTCGCCCAGCTGTCGGGGTTGTAGAGCAGGTAGGCGGTGCCCGTGCCGCCGGAGCTGTTCACCTTCAGGGTGGTGGTGCCGGCCGGCAGGTAGATGTAGTAGTAGTCCAGGTTGCCGGCGGTCGCGGACTGGTTGGTGCGGGAGCAGTTCTGGTCCAGCACGCGGGTGTCGGCGGCGGTGCAGGCGGTGACGGCGCTGACCGTGACGGACTGGCTAACGCTGTTGCTCTTCCCGTTGCCGTCGGTCACCGTGAGGCTGACGGTGTAGCTGCCCGCCGTGGTGTAGCTGTGCACGGGGCTCCGGTCGGTGGAGGTGGCTCCGTCACCGAAGTTCCAGGCCCAGGAGGCGATGCTGCCGCCGCCGGACTCGGTCGACCGGTCGGTGAACTGGACGTTCAGGCCGGACGGGACGGCGCTGAAGGCGGCGGTCGGTGCGCCGCCCACCTCGCAGGCGCCGGCGGCGCAGGCGTCCAGCCAGGTGTTGAACTCGGTGTCGTACGCGGTGCCGATGGAGTTGTAGACCGCGTAGCCGCCCGTGTAGTCGCCGGTCCGGAAGTGGCCCAGCATGTTCTGGACGACGTCCGGGTGCTTCTCGACCATGAAGCGGACCGCCAGGTAGCCCCACGGGTAGGTGCGGGTGGTGTCGCTGTTGTCGTAGGTGTTCTGGAACAGCGTGCTGAGCGCGTAGGTGTGCTTGGGCGCCTCGGCGATCGCGCCGGTGTCCGTGATGTTCCGGTAGCTGTAGGACACGTACTCGGCGACGCCCTCGATCCACCAGACGTCCGGCACGGAGATCTGCTGCGTGAAGTCGCCCTTCATGTCGAGGCGGCCGTCGAGGGCGTGGGTGTACTCGTGGTTGAGGTTCCAGATGCCCGCGGTGAAGCCGTCGTTGCCGTTCTGGTAGGTCAGCGAGATCGGCTGGTTGGCGGGGGCGCTCGGGTCGCCGATCAGCGTGATGCCGCCGTTGTTGGTGCTGACGCCGTAGATGCCGCCCGCGTAGGTCTGGTAGTCCTGCGGGGAGGCGAAGACCACCATCTGCAGCGAGTTCTCGTACTGGCCGGCGATCGGACCGCTGTCCTTGACCAGCTTGTGGAAGAACGGGTCCTGGTTCTGCAGGCTGGCGCAGACGGCAGCGAGGTCGGCGGCGGTGAGGCTCTGCGCCAGGATGGTGTGGGTGGAGTCGCAGGTGTGGCTGACCGGCAGGGCGGCGGCCTTGAGCTGCTCCGGCAGGTTGCAGACGCCGTAGTACGAGCAGTTCGCCTGGTCGTAGCCGGCGGCCATGCCGGCCACGCCGACCCAGAGCGGCGCGGTGGGGCCGGTGATCGACGAGACGTTCATCAGGCCCTTGATCAGCGGCCGGACGGTGTTCACCAGCGCCGGGTGCTCGATGAACCGGGCCGTCTCCAGACCGGCGTTGGAGTCCAGGAAGGAGTTGTTGCCGCCGAGCATGCTCCGGTGGTTCAGCGCGAAGCTGTCGAGGGTGTTGATCAGACTCGGGTCGGCGGTGACGGCCGCGACGTAGTCGGCGTTCTGGTGGCCGCGGAAGATCGGGGTGTACACGCTGTTCGCGAAGTTCACCATGTACCAGGACGAGTCCCAGGAGCTGTTGTACGCGTTCAGCACCTGCTGGTACGTCTTCAGGTAGTGCGCCTGGAGGTTGGCGCTGTCGGTGAGGATCATCGCCTGGCCCTCGACCTGGCCGTTGCCCTCGTTGACGTCGAGGAAGTGCGGGCTCGCCACCAGGGTGTCGAGCGCGGCCTGCACGGCGGCGGTCAGGCTCGCGTCGTACGTGCCGACGTCGCCCGGGTGGTAGTACTGCACGTAGTAGCCGGCCTGGAGGAAGTAGACCAGCTGGTAGATGCCGGTCGAGTTGTCGCCGGTGTACGAAGCGGCGGCCCTGCGCAGGCCGTCGGCCACCGCGAGCATCTGGCTCTGCCTGAACACCCCGTTGGCGTCGCCGCCGGTGATGCGGAACAGCGAGCTGATGCAGTCGACGGTAGAGCCCTTGATGTAGCCGACCAGGTCGGCGCCGGTGCGGCCGCTGAAGTCGGCCGGGGTGCAGGAGGTGTCGGCCGCGCCGGCGGCGGCCCGGCCGGACTCGGCAAGGGCCGGGGCCTTGGCGAGTTCGGGCTTCGGGGCCTGCGGCGCGGCCGACTGCGGGGAGCGCGGCGGGAGTTGTGCGGGTGCGAGCCGGCCCGTCTGGGTCTGCGCGTGGGTGTCGAGACCGAAGGCGGTGCCGGTGGGGGCTATGCCGCCCAGGTGCCCGGGGTGGGGAGCCCGGTTCGCCTGCTGACCGGTCTGCGCCGTGGGGGCGGCGAAGCTCGGCGCGGCGGCGAAGCCGGTGATGGCGGTACTTGCGGCGGCGAGCACAGCCAGTGCCCGGGGCAGCCGAAGTCGGTGACGCATCGTCACTCCTTGCTGTGGGGGGTGGGGGTGAGCCTCACGCGCTTGCCGTGAAGGCGTCGCCTGGCACGGTGTCACGGGCGACCCGGGGCAATCAATAGGGTGTGACATATCACTTTGAAATTGCAGTCACCCCGGATGCGGAACTCCGGCCGTCCCGCCTCCCCGCACCGGGCAGTCCCCGGTGTCAGCGGTGCGCGTCATACTCGTGCCGCGGCGCCGCACGGGCACCGCGGCACGAGGAGAACGAGATGGGCCCGCCCACGCACGACGGGTCCGCGGCCGCGCGGGTCACCCGCCGGGTGCTCGACTTCCTCAGCCGCATCGGGTAGGGCCTGTCCGGCAAACAGGACCTCCCCCCGGGCAGGGCTCGTCAGGGCGGCGGGGCTCGCTCAGGAGTAACCGACCAGCGGGTTGGGGACGGGGACGTAGCGGGGTTCGGTACCGTCCGCGTCGATCCAGCGGGACAGCAGGTTGGCCTTGCACGGGACGGTTGCCGCGGCGATCAGCGTCTCGGCCGCCGGGAGGCCGAGCTCCTTGTCGCACCGCTGGACCACCTGCCGCGCCAGGGGCCACAGGGCCGCGGCGGCGCCGGGAAAGCGCCGGGTGAGCGCGTCGGCGATACCCGTCAGGTTGTTGACGACGAGACAGTAGACCAGCCGCTCCCAGGCCGCCTCCCGGGGCGTCGGGGGAATCGCCCTGGCGCCTTCCGCGTCGCGGAAGAGGGCCTGGACGGGCAGGCCGTCCGGGCCGACGGCGATCAGCGTGTTCTGGAGGTGGCACTCGACGGCGATGCCGTGGCGGGCGTACGCCTCCAGCACGGGCGGGACCACGCAGTCCAGGTAGGCCGACCACCAGGGCAGCGGGTCGGTGACCCGGTCGAGCGGATCGCCGTCGAAGCCCTCGGTGAGGGCCGCCGCCAGCAGTGCGGTGGCGCCCGGGAGCAGGTGGTCGTCCAGGCCGTCGCGGACCAGGACGGGGAAGGTCTCCTCCAGTCCGCGGACCGTACGGTACCCGCGTTCGCTCAGCCACGCCGCGGGGCCGTCCACGGCCCCGAAGGCCGCGCTGACCAGCGGGTCGGTGCGGAGCGCGTGGCGCAGCTCGTGCCGACGGATCCGCCGGACGTCGTTGGTGATCTGCACCTCCAGACTGAACTTCAGGAACAGGTCCCCGGTCGCCCCGGGCCGTTCGTCACCGCCGGGAACGTGCACCGTACGCACGGAGGCGGTGGCCCGGGCGTCCCACGGCGTGTGGCCGAGAAGCAGGAGGCGGCCCTCGGCGAAGGCGGCGCGGACGGCCGGCCGGTGCCGGGTGAGGTCCAACTGCCAGGGGTGGACGGGCAGCAGCCGGTAGCCGTCGGGTGCCCGGCCCAGGGTGTCGAGGGCGCTGGTGTCGCCGTCGTCGACCGCCGCGTCCTCGCGCACGCCCAGCAGCGCGAGGGGGAAGCGGCCGTGCGTCTCCGGCGCGTAGCGCAGCCAGGAACCGGGCGGGCCGCCGCCGCTGCGCGCCTTGGGGGCCGGGTGGAACGGGTGGCCCATGACCAGGGCCTGTTCGGAGCGCAGCCACAGGCTCTCGGGCGGGACGGCCCGGGAACGGGCGGCGAGGAGCGCCTCGACGATCTCACGGCCGGCGGTCATCTCGGCGGCCAGGGCGACGTTGGAGCGCCCGGTGACGGCCCGCATCTCCTGGGCGGCGAGCTCGACGAGGCCGCTGTGGCGCACGGGTTGCCAGGCGGTGCCGGTCCAGAGCTCGGGCGCGGCGGAGGCGCGGCCGGTGCGCACGCGCAGCAGCCGGCCGGTGGCGCGCAGGCGGTGGACCGCGCGGCCGGCCTCGGGCTCCCCGGCCGGCTCCGGCGCCGGCACGGAGGCCTCCCTCAGCAGACAGTTGAGCAGGGGTGCCATGGCCAGTGCGTCGGCTTCGCGGGCGAAAGTATTCATCGAGGAGCAGTATGTGTGGCAGGTGTTCGCCCGCGGTAGAACATCGGGGTGTGCGACACACCCGCCGAGCGCGCGCTGGCCGAGGAACTGGCGAGCGTCCGGCCGTCGTTGTCCTCCGCCTATCTCGCCGCCCTGCCCGGCGCCCGGGCCGCGGTGCTGGCGCGGCTGTGGCGGGGACTGGTCCACGAACCGCTGCCCTGGATCGCCGGCCGCGCCCGCGGCGGCGACGGGATCTCGGTGCGGCTCACCGACGGCCGACGGCTGCACGGCCCGCCGTCGGACCCGTGGGCGACGGGGACGGCGGTCGCCGCGGTGGAGCTGGACGGCGTTCCGTACGACCATCCGGCACTGCTGATGGCGGCCCTGAAGGTACCCGGCGGCGAGCCCTTCGCCGCCGAACTCGACCACAGCGCCGCCTCCTTGGCCCTGTCCCGGACGGCCCCTCCCCCGGCCGGGCCGCCGTCGGAGCCCTGGGAGTGGGAGCAGCGGTCCGCGGATGGCCACCCGTACCACCCCACCTGCCGCTCCCGGCCCGGCTTCTCGGCCGCCGAGCAGCTGGCCTACGCGCCCGAACACCGGCCGGTGGTCGGTCTGCTCCTCACACCCGTCACGGATGCGACGGTGCGGGGGTCATGGCCCCCGCAGTGGCGGGACGGGGCGGCCGTGCTGCTCCCGGTGCACCCCTGGCAGGCCGAGCACGTCCTCGGCGGCCGGTCGGTACTGCCCGGTCCGGCGGCCCATCCGCTGCTGTCCCTGCGCACGCTCGCCCTCGACCACCGCACCCACGTGAAGACCGCGTTGAGCGCCCGGCTCACCTCCCAGGTGCGGGACATCTCGGCCTACTCGGTGGACCACGCGCTGGCCACGTCCGAGCTGGCCGTGCGGGTCGCGGACCGCCTGGACGGCCGGCTGCACATCACCCGGACGCTGGCGGCGGCCGGGGCGGGCACACCGGACCTGGCGGCCGTCCTGCGCGAGTCGCCGTACGTCCACGCCGGGACGGACGAACAGGTGGTACCCGTGGCCGAACTGCCCGGGCACTTCGCCTCCCACGACCACGGCCCGCACCAACGACCGTCGCGAATCGCCGAGTTCGCGCGGCTGGCCCTCGGCGTCTGCCTGGAGCTGCTCGACCTGGGGGTGGCCCTGGAAGCGCACGGGCAGAACCTCCTCGCGGTGCTCGACCGGCAGGGGTGGCCCCGGCGGCTGGTCTACCGGGACCTCGCCGACATCCGCATCAGCCCGGCCCGGCTGGCCCGGCACGGCCTCCCGGCGCCGCCGATGACCGGCCGGCTCCTCGAGGACGACCCCGTCGCCCTCCGCCGCAAGGTCCTCAGCTGCCTGATCACGGGCGCGCTCGGCCCCCTCGCCGGGAGCACCGCGGAGCTGGGTGCCCTGCTCGAAGCCGCCATCCGCGACCTCCACCCGACGCCCGACCTGTCGGCACTGCGGACGGAGCCGCTGCCGGTCAAGGCGCTGACGCTGATGCGGCTCTCGCCAGCGGGCGACCAGTGGGCGCACCTGCCCAATCCCGTCCCGGGCGCCGCGGAAAGGTGAACAGTTGACCGAGCCCGTCCCCGTCGAAGCACCCACGGCATGGCACGGCGACGCCCTCAGCGAGTCCGACTGGCTGGTCCCCCTGCCACCCGCCTGCTCGCGCGCACTGGACGGCCCACGGGAGCACCCGGCGCCGGAACTGGCGGAGCTGGCCACGCACGTCACCCGACGCGTGCGGAACAGCCGCGGGTTCGTCGTCATCCGGGGTCTCCCGGTGGACGGCCGCACCGACCAGGAGTGCGCCGAATTGTGTCACCGGCTCGCCGCCTCGCTGGGCACCCCGTGGCCGGCGGAGCCCGGCGGCTTCATCACCGTGGCCGACAACGCTGGACTGGGCAGGACCAACCTCGCCCTCACCCCGCACACCGACCGCACCCCGGCCCCCCGCCCGCCGAAGCTGCTCGGGCTCCTGTCCGTACGAGCGGCGGCACTCGGCGGTGACACCCTCCTCGCCAGCGGCCACGCCGTGCACAACCGCCTGCTCACCGAAGCTCCCTGGGCCATCCCCCGCCTCTACCAGGACTTCCACTTCGGCCGGGGCGCCGGCTTCGACCGCATCCGCCCCGTCTTCCAACGCCACGGCGCCGAGCTGCGCGTGCACTACAACAGGCGCGGAATCGAACGCGCCCACCACGAGGCCGGCGCGCCCCTCACCCCCGACGACCACGCGGCCCTCGACGCCGTCGACCGGATCCTCTCCGACCCACGCATCCTCCTGCGCATCCCCCTCCACCCGGGAGACCTCCTCTGGCTGGACAACACCGCCGTCCTCCACGGCCGCACCGCCTTCACCGACCCACCCGCCCCGTCCGCTCCCCGCTGCCTCACCCGCGTCTGGGCGGACTGAGCGGAGCCCACGCCCGGGAGGGCCCGGCGCACCCGGGCGGCTGCGCCCGAACTCCGGTGGGGGACCGGCCCTACGAACGGGATGTCAACCCCGGGTCCCGGCGGTGAGCGGCCGTAGCCGGTGGACGTCGTCGAAGAGGGCTCGCTCGGCCAGGTGGGCGGCGGTGAGGGCGGCCAGGGCAGCAGCGGAGAGCATCATGTACATCACGACGATCTGGTAGCGGATCGCGGTGAGCGGGTCGACGCCGGCCAGGATCAGGCCGGTCATCGCACCGGGCAGGCTGATCAGCCCGACGGTCCTGGTGGCGTCGACGGCGGGGATCAGCGCCGTGCGCAGGGTCGAGCGCAGATGGGGCGCGAAGGCCTCGACGGCGGGCAGGCCCAGGGCGAGGCGGGCCTCGACGGCGGGGCGCGCGGTGCGGGCCTCGTCGCGAAGGCGCACCAGGAGGAGGGTGGTGGCCTGCATCGCGCCGGAGACCACCATGCCACCGACCGGGATCACCACCCGGGCCTGGGGGGCGATGACCCCGAGGGCGAGCAGCACTCCGAGGGTCCCGCCGGAGCCGACGGCGACCGCGGTGGTGGCGATCGGCAGCGCGCGGGGCAGCCCGGCGGAGCGGCCCGCGCAGACCCGCCCGGCCGTGATCACCATGAGCGCGAGGCAGCCGGCGGCTCCGGCCACGCCGGTGTGCTGGAAGACGAGGAGCAGGATCGCGCCGACGGCGGCGAGTTGGACGCCTGCGCGGGCGGCGGCAACGGCGATGTCCCGGGCGAGGTCCAGTCGCCGGTGCCACGCCACCGCGATCGCCGGCAGCACCAGGGCGATGGAGGCGGCGACCCCGGCCCAGGTCGGCACGGCCGTGTTCACGTCCCCTTCCGGAGGTAGTCCACGCGGTCCGCCGGCCCCGAGGCGACCAGCCGCCCACCGCGCAGGACCAGGACGTGGTCGGCGACCCGGCGCGCCTGCGGCACGTTGTGGCTGACCAGCACCACCGCGAGCCCGTCCGCGACCAGGTCCCTGATCGTGTACTCCACCGCCTGCGCGCTGTCCGCGTCCAGGGCCGACGTCGGCTCGTCGAGCAGCAGCACCTCCGGACCGACGGCCAGTGCCCGCGCCAGGCAGACCCGTTGGGCCTCGCCTCCGGACAGCCCGGCCGTGGCCCGCGCCAGCATCCCGGCCGGCAGACCGGTCCGCTCCAACAGCACGGCGGCCCGGTCCTCGTCGAGGTCCGGGCGGCCCACCCGCAGGTCGTCCAGGACACGGTCGGTGAGCAGCACCGGCTGCTGGCCGACCAGCCCGACCCGGCGGCGCAGTTCCAACACGTCGAGCTCGGGCAACGGCGTGCCCCGGAAGCGGACCTCACCGGACGTCGGCTCCGCCAGCCGGTTCAGCACCCGCAGCAACGTCGACTTGCCCGCGCCCGACGGCCCTACCAGCGCCGTGCAGGCGGCACCGGGGATCTGCGCCGAGAGGCCGTCCAACAGCAGTCGCCCGGCACGGCGCACGGTCACCCGGTCGAGGGCGTATGACGGGGGCGCATCCGCGCCCGACCTGCCCAGAGCACAGGTGCGGGTGCGAACGGCGATGGCGAAGGGCTCGTCCACGGGCCTCCGTTGCCGGTGGGGCGGCGGGCGGGGCCGGCCCGCCCGGCCAGGAATCGGTCCATGCGCTTCATCGTGCCAGTCGTTCCACCGGTACCCGTGGTGATCACCGTCGTGCCCACTCGTACGGATGACTGACCGCCGGCCACCCCTGACGGGCATCACACGTCCCACGGGACCGTCCGCGCACGGCCGATGCGCCCGGCCACCTCCGACCCGTTCGGCCGGCCGGGCGAATCGAGGGCGTGGCCCGGCCGACGGGTGTTTGCTGGAGACATGCCCTTGATCGTCGGTACCTCGGGTTGGCAGTACGACGACTGGCGCGGGCTGCTCTACCGCGAGGGGACGCCCAAGCGGCGCTGGCTGGAGGAGTACGCCGCACGGTTCGCCACGGTGGAGAGCAATGCCGCCTTTTACCGCCTGCCCTCGCCGGACACCTTCGCCGACTGGCGGGCCCGTACCCCGGCGGGTTTCGTGTTCGCGGTGAAGGCCAGCCGCTACCTCACCCACATCAGACGCCTGCGCGAGCCGGCCGAGCCGGTCCAGCGGCTGCTCACGGCGGCGCAGGGACTCGGGGATCGGCTCGGCCCGGTGCTGCTCCAGCTGCCGCCCACGTTGCACGCGGACGCCGAGCTGCTGGACCGCTGCCTGGCCGCCTTCCCGACGGGCGTGCGGGTCGCCGTCGAGCCGCGCCACCCCTCCTGGTGGACGCCGGAGATCCGTGCGGTACTGACCGACCGGGCCGCCGCACTGTGCTGGGCGGACCGGGAGTCACGCCCGGTCACGCCACTGTGGCGAACCTGCGATTGGGGCTACCTGCGCTGCCACGCCGGTCGGGCCCGGCCCCGGCCCCGGTACGGCCGACAGGCCCTGGCCACCTGGGTGGGCCGCATCGCCGACACCTGGGCGGACCCGGCGGACGTCCACGTGTACTTCAACAACGACCCGGGCGGCGCGGCGGTGCTCGACGCGACCGTCTTCGAGTCCACCGCCGCACGGGCGGGCCGCACGGTGGCCCGGACGCCGTAGGGGGTGGGCGGTGATCCGCAGCCGAGTGATCGGCCGTCAGTGCCGGGCCAGCAGGCCTCGTACGTAGGCTGCCTGGCCGACGTGCTGGAGGTCGTCGGCGATCACGCTGATCAGGCGTACCCCCAGGGTGACCGGGGGCTGCCAGGACTCGTCGACGATCCGGGCCAGGGACCGGTTGTCGAGGCCGCGCACGTAGTCGACGGTCCGCGCGTGGACGGCCCCGTGGTAGCCCGCGAGGAGATCGGCGGTGGCGGTGACCTTGGCGACCTGCGCGGGTCGGTGCCCGTAGCCGGTCGACGACGCGGCGAACGGCAGGGCGAACCGGCTCGCCCAGCCGTCGGCCGTCCACACCTGTTCGCGGTCGGCCGCGTCGGCGAGGTGGTCGTCCTGCACCCGGGTGAGGTGCCAGACCAGCCAGGCGATCGAGTTGGCGGAGTGGTGCACCCGGTACGCCAACTGCTCGGGGGTCAGGCCGTCGACCACGTCGGCGACCGTGTCACGGATCCGGTCGAACGCGTCCACGAGAAGATCGCTGCTGGTCACACCGGCCACAGTCGCCTCCGGGTCGAGTACCCCGCCCCACCGGCGGCGTGGCGGGTCACCCGCCGCCCCGACGATTGTGTCCCGCCCGTGGAGCCCCGGCCACCCGGGCCCGACGCGCCGTCGTCTCGGGCAGCCACCGCAGCCACGGCCCGGTGTCGGTGCTGGCACGGCTGCCCCGGCGAGCCGATCATGGCGTGCGGTGGAGCCTCCGGCTCCCACCCGCCGCGGCCCGTCCCGCCCCGCCCGTACCGTCCACACCAGAAGGGCCCCTCCATGGCCGTCTCCCGGACACGCCCCGCCGACCGCCGTGGCTCGGCACCCCGTTGCGCGCGCGTGGCCCTCGCACTCGGTGTCGCCGCCACACTGACCGGTGCGGGCCCCGGCCCGAGGGCATGGGCCGACGGCGGCCCGTTCCCCGTGCCGGTCACAGTCGGCCGGGCCGAGCAGGTGATCACGGTCGAGGCGGACGGCACCCGCGCCACCGTGACCCTGTGGGCTCGGCAGGACGGCCTCTGGCGGTCCCTCGACTCCACCACCGACGCGCGCATCGGGTCCGGCGGAGTGCACGACGGCCTCACCCGCGTCCAGGGGTCCGGGACCACACCGACCGGCACGTACACCATCACCCAGGGCTTCGGGATCTCCCCGGACCCGGGCACGAAGATGCCCTACCACCACGTCACCACGCACGACTGGTGGGTGCAGGACCCCTCCTCCGCCTACTACAACCGCATGCGCACCGACACCGAGGGCGGGTTCCACCTCACCGAACAGGGCGCCCTCGGCAGCGAGCACCTCGTCAGCCACCCCGTCCAGTACGACAACGTCCTGGTCATCGACTTCAACACCTCCCCCGTGGTGAGGGGCCGCGGTGCCGGCATCTTCCTCCACGACCTCGGCCCCCGAGCCGACGCCACCGGCGGATGCGTCGCCGTTCCCGCCGCCTTCATGACCCGGACGATGCAGTGGATCGACCCCGCCGATCACCCCGTCGTCGCGATCGCCCGGAGGTCGTCCGGGTGATCCAGGTCGTTCTCGGAATCTCGGAATCAGCCTTCGCGCTTGCGGTCCTCCGTCGCGGCCTCGGAGAGCCGGTCGTCCGCACGGGTGGCGCCGCGCACGTCCCGATGGACGTCAGGCGTCGGCACCGGCGGGAAAGAGCCGGCCCAGCAGGCGCTGGAAAGCGTGCCGGTCTCCCTCGCCCAGCTCGTCCAGACCGCTGAGGGTCGCCAGCAGCTCGGCACGGATCTCCTGGACGGTCCGCTCACCGTCCTCGGTCAGGATCACCCGCTTGACCCGACGGTCGGCGGGATCGACCTCGCGGCGGACCAGGCCGTGCGCCTCCAGCCGGTCGACGATGCCGGTGACGTTGGACGCGTCACAGGCGAGCAGCTCGGCGAGGGTCCGCATGGGCATCGGACGCCGGAGCAGGCTCAACACCTTGCCCTGCATCAGGGTGAGGCCGCGTGCCGCCGCCACGGTGGCGAAGCTCCGGTAGTACGCGGCCGCGGCCTGGGCCAGCTGGTCCATCAGCTCGATGGAGGTGGGCGCGGGGGGCGGGGTGGTGCTGGTCATGGATCGAGTGTAGGCGGGATTGGTTGACATCCTCAACCATCGGGGTCTACCGTCGACGCATTACTTGAGGCTATCAACCATCGAACCCCTCAACTCATCCCGGAGCACCACCATGACCGCCGCCCTCTTCGTCGTCACCGGCGCCACGCACTGGACCCTCGCCGACGGCACCACCCACCCGACCGGCTACTGGGCCGAGGAGCTCGCCGAACCGCACCGCGTCTTCCGCGAAGCCGGTTACGAGATCACCGTCGCCACGCCCGGCGGCGTGGCGGCCACCGTCGACCGCGCCAGCCTGACCGCCGCGGCCAACGGCGGCCAGGAGCGGGCCGACGCCGTCACCGCGTACCTCGACTCCATCCGGGACTCGCTCACCGCTCCCGCCACGCTGGAGGAGATCGACCCGGACGCCTACGACCTGGTCTTCTACCCCGGCGGCCACGGCCCCATGGAGGACCTCGCGGTCAACGAGGCCTCCGGCCGCATCCTCACCCGCGCCCTCGACTCGGGCCGGCCGCTCGGCGTGATCTGCCACGCACCGGCCGCGCTGCTCGCCGCGCGCCGCGAGGACGGCAGCTGGCCCTTCGCCGGCTACCGCATGACCGCGTTCACCAACGCCGAGGAGACCGCGGCCGGACTGGCCGACCGCGCCGCGTGGCTGGTCCAGGACCGTCTGGTCGAGCTGGGCGCCGACTTCGCCGAAGCCGCCCCGTTCACCCCGCACACCGTCGTCGACCGCAACCTGTACACCGGACAGAACCCGGCCTCCTCCGCGGCTCTGGCCCACCGGCTGGTCGAGGCCCTCGCCACCGACGCCGACAGCGTCGTGAAGCGGCTGCGGGCCACGTTCCGGTCCGGACGCACCAAGCCGCTGGACTGGCGCCTCGACCAGCTCCGCGCGCTGCGCACGCTGCTCACCGAACAGTCGGAGGCGTTCCTGGCCGCCCTCAACGCCGACCTGGGCAAGGGCGCCACCGAGGCGTACCGCACCGAGATCGCCTTCACCCTCAACGAGCTCGACCACACGGTGCGGCACCTGGAGGAATGGCTGCGCCCGAAGCCGGCCGCCGTTCCCGACGCCTTCCTCCCGGCCCAGGCCCGGGTGGTCCGCGACCCGCTCGGCGTGGTGCTGATCATCGCCCCGTGGAACTACCCGCTGCAGCTGGCCCTCGCCCCGCTGGTGGGTGCCCTGGCGGCCGGGAACACCGCCGTGGTCAAGCCCAGCGAGCTGGCCCCGGCGACCTCGGCGGCCATCGCCCGCCTGCTGCCCCGCTACCTCGACCCGCAGGCCGTCGCCGTCGTGGAGGGCGCCGTCCCGGAGACCTCCGCACTCCTGGAGCAGCGCTTCGACCACATCTTCTACACCGGCAACGGCGCGGTCGGGCGGATCGTCATGGCCGCCGCCGCCAAGCACCTCACCCCCGTCACCCTCGAACTCGGCGGCAAGAGCCCCGTGGTGGTCGAGCCCGGCGTCGACCTGGCCGTGACCGCGCAGCGGATCGCCCGGGGCAAGTTCCTCAACGCCGGCCAGACCTGCGTCGCCCCCGACTACGTGCTGGCCGTCGGCGACACCGCCCCCGCGCTCGCGGCCGAACTGGCCGCAGCCGTCCGCGCCGCCCACGGGGACGACCCGGCCGGCGACCCCGAGTACGGGCGGATCGTCAACGAGCGCCACTTCGACCGTCTGACCGCCCTGCTCGGCGAGGGACGGGTCGTCACCGGCGCCAGCCACGACCGCGCGACCCGCTACCTGGCACCCACCGTGCTCGCCGACGTCCCGCCCGCGGCTCCCGTGATGCAGGAGGAGATCTTCGGACCGATCCTGCCGATCATCACCGTGCCCGACCTCGACGCGGCGATCGCCTTCATCAACGAGCGCGACAAGCCGCTCGCGCTGTACGCCTTCACCGACTCCGACCGCACCAAGCAGCGGCTGGCCGAGGAGACCTCCTCCGGCGCGCTCGTCTTCGGCCTGCCCGTGTCGCACCTGGCCGTCCCCGAGCTGCCGTTCGGCGGTGTCGGCGAGAGCGGCATGGGCCGCTACCACGGCGAGTATTCCATCGACACCTTCAGCCACGCCAAGGCGGTCCTCGACAAGCCGCTGGGCTGAGACCGGGGCGGTCGGCCGGCCCGGCGCTGGACGTGCGGTTGCGCCGCACGTCCAGGCCCTGCACCTCGCAGTGCGCACCCTTCGCCGGTGACCAGCACCTGCGCTGGCAGTCGGAGCCCGGGGGGCTGGGCAGTGGGACGCTGCTTCCCCCGGCGCAGCATGCAGATCGCGGTCCAGGACGTGCTGGACCGCGATCGGGTGGTGCTGGTCCCCCCGCTGGCCCGGACGCTCGTCACTCCGGCGACGGGGATGGTCCCCCGCCGCCTGGTGGTCACCGCCCGGGTGGGTGACGACCGGGTCGTGCTGGACTTCCACGCCCGCACGGCCGCCCGGATCGCCAACCCCTCCGAGACCAGCCTGCGTCCGTTCAGCGTCCACGAGACGCTCGGCCCCTGCCGCGTCGAAGCCGTCATCGGCGGCCGCCTGCTGGCCTTCGAGACCGGTGGCATCGTGGAGTTCGCCGGGGGTGCCCATGACTGACACCCTCGCGTTCACCGGCGCCGGGCTGCTGGAGCGGACGGTCGCGGCGCTGGCCGACCGCGCCCCGGCGATCGTCGCCGCCGCGGCGGACCAGATGCGCGGCATCCGGCTCGGTCTGCACTTCAACGACGGCAGCCATGCCACCCTCACCGTCCAGCACAGCCACCTGATCGTCGCCCAGGAACGCTGCCCGGATCCGGACGTCGAGGTCGCCTTCGACGACCGGGCGATGAACCTCGTCTTCGACCTCCAGCGCCGCCCCACCACGGAGGTCCTGTCCGAGAGCCTCGACGTCCGCGGCTCCCAGGAGCAGACCCTGGCCACCTGGCGCGCCTTCACCCTGCTCTCCCAGCGGGCCTCCGGGCTGCGCTCCGTGCAGGAGCTGTGGGGCAGCTACCGCGAGCAGGTACCGCAGCTGTGGGGCGCGAGCACCGGGGCCGCCGCAGCGGACCGGGCCGGGCCGGACAGCCGGTGGCGGGCACTGGACTTCCTCACCGGGCTCAGGCCCGCCGACGTGCCCGGGCAGCAACGGCCCGCCCTGGTCGGCGGTACGACCGTCACCGCCCCGCGTCTGCTCTGGGACGGCCGGCAGACCTCCCCGTGGTGGCACGAGGACCGCATCAGCGATGCCGATCTGCGACAGACCATGGAGATCTGCCGCAGCCGCACCAAGGACGAGATGCAGCGCCTGATGCCGGACCGCGAGCCGCGCGCCGAGCTCTACGACCTGATGCGCAGCTACCCGGCACGCCAGGGCAAGGGGCTGCGCCCCACCCTCACCATCGCGGCCTGCGCCGCGTTCGGCGGCCGCCCGGAGGAGGCCGTACGCGCCGCCGCCGCACTGGAGCTCTTCCACAACGGGTTCCTCGTCCACGACGACATCGCTGACGAGTCCACCCACCGCCGGGGGCTGCCCACGATGCACGAGGAACACGGCGTCGGCCTGGCCGTCAACGTGGGCGACGGGCTGAACCTGCTCGCCGTCGACGCGGTGCTGTCCAACCTGGAGACCCTGGGCCTGGCCCGCACCCTCGGCCTGATCCGGGAGGCCCTGCACATGTGCCGGGAGTCCGTCGAGGGGCAGGCCGTGGAGCTCGGCTGGATCCGCCATGGCGTCGTCCCGCCGGAGGACGACGCCTACTTCGTCATGAGCACCAAGAAGACCGGCGGGTACACCTGCACCAGCCCGTGCCGCATCGGCGCGGTCTGACCGACGGCGGGGCGCTCCCGCCCACCCCCGTAGGTCGGGAGCGCCCCGCCGGTCGGCCCGGTTCAGGGACCGTCATGCTCTTCGGGCGGTTACGACCCGCCGGCTCCAACCGGTGTCACGGGTTCGGCGTCCGCCGCGACCGCTTCCCGAACCGCACATCCCCGCCCCCAGGTCGGCAGCGGCGGACTCCTTCACCGCGCGACGATCATAATCGCCATGGAGGGAAAACGGCACCTCCCGGGCTGGATCGAGCGGCAACCGTGGCCGGGGAGGGGAATGACGCTCTGTCAAGGTACTGACCGATCAGTGGCCTTCGTCCGCGCCGAGCTGTCGGTAGGCCGCGGCCACGGTGAGCATCCAGGCGATCTCCTCGCGCGGGGTGCGGCCGCCGGTGGTGGCGGCCAGGGCCGAGGGCGGTGCGGGGGCGGGGAGGTGGCGGGCTCGGTGCCGGACGGCGGTGCGCAGCCAGCGGGCCTCGACCCGGGCGAGGTCCTCGTCGGCGGCGACCGTCGAAGCGGCCCCGGGCGCCGAACCGGCCCCGGGTACCGGGGCGTCCTCGCGCAGGACCAGGGCCGCGTCCCGGATGGCGAAGGCCCGGTGGGCGAGTTCGACCGAGCGGTCGCGGACGGCCAGCAGGTCGCGCAGCCGGCTGCTCGGGGTGCCGAGCACCACCTGCGGGACGGCGGCCACCACGTCCGCCCAGAGCGGGTGGAGCCGCCACAGCGCGTACTGGTCGCGCAGGTAGCCGACCAGCGTCCGGGCGGGCGGGACGGTGACGCCGAGGACGAGCAGCACCAGCATGAGCGCGGGCAGCACCTCGCTGAGCGTGTCCTGCAGCGGTACCGGCTTGCCGTCGGCGTCGAACTCGGTCGCGTTGCCGCTGGTGAGGATGAAGTGGTAGCGGTATAGCGCGTAGGTCAGACCGGTGGCCCCGGACGCGGCCAGGCAGGTCAGTCCGGCCCGCAGCGCTCCGGGTGGCACGGCCTCCCGGTTCGACCAGAACAGGACCGTCGCGCGTGCACTGGCCAGGGCGAAGACGGTGTCGAACACACACAGGTAGACCTTGACCCCGGGTTCGCCGAAGTGGGCGTCGATGCCGAAGGCGCCGTCGGCGTCGTGCGGGAGCGCGAAGACGAACAGCAGGGTCAGGGCGAGTCCCGCGGCCACGGTGAGCAGCAGTCGGGCGCGGGCGGCGCCCGGCCGATCCGGGCGCCGCCGTACCGCCTGGACGTACTCCAGCAGGAAGTACGCCGCGGCGACCCCGGCGAGGTGCTTGAGCAGCTGGGTGACGTCCCGGATGCCGGTGACGTCGCCGAGCGCCCGCTCGATGAACGCCGGGCGGCAGCTGAGCCCGAGGGCGATCGCGGCGAAGGCCGCCCAGAGCGCCCGGTTCGCCCGGGTGGTGAAGGCGGAGGGCGCCCGCCAGAGCACGACGGCCCAGATGAGCGTGGGCATCAGCCAGGTGAACAGCGGGCGCATCAGGGCTTCCTCCACCGGGGCTGGCGGATCGGGTGCAGCAGGCTCGCGGCCAGGCGATCGGAGACGGGGCCCGGGTCGGTGGTGGCGCCGACCAGGTCGGCCAGCAGCAGGGCGATCATCTCGGCCTCCTGCTCCTCGGCGGTGTGGTAGCTCGTCCGGCCCGCGCCCATCAGCTGGGCGATCAGTTCGGGCGTCAGGTCGGGCAGCAGCGCGGTCAGCCGGGAGAGCTCCAGGGTGCCGGTGTGACCGCACAGGACGTGGCCGAGTTCGTGCAGCTTGATCAGATCCTGGTGAGCCGGGCTGGTGCGCTCCTCGTAGTAGACGACGTCGATGCTGGGCAGCGCGATCCACAGGCCGCAGGGGAGGTCGGGGCCGAGCGCGGGCAGCGGCTCCATGACGATGCGGCGGCCCCGCTCGCGTTCCAGCGCGGCGCGGAAGCCCTCGACGGTGAAGGGGGCGGGCAGGCTCAGGCCGGAGAGCCGCTGCTCGCAGCGTCGGCGCAGACCGCGGGGGAAGACCAAGGCGAGGGTGTTCCTTCGGGGCGGGGGCGTCTATCGGGTACGGGTCCGGGGGGTGGCACGGTGCGCCCGCTCATCTTCCGTCGGCGGGGGTGGTGTGCCGCCCGTCCTGCCCCACGGGGCCCTCCTCTGCGGCGTCCTGTTCGAGCTTGCGGAGGTTGTCGGCGAGGGAGAGCAGCACCCGCAGGCTGCCGTCGGAGAGCGCCGAGGCCCGCTTGGCCAGGTTGACCACCCCGTCGTTGCCCAGCGCCTGCCTCAACTCGGCGACCCGCTCAAGCTGTTCGAGCTGCTCGTCGACCACGGCGGCCTTGGCGTCGTCCAGGAAGTAGCTCGCGCCGGCGCCGATCCCGAAGCCCCGGCCCAGCCAGTCGAGCGTGTCCACGGTGGGGTTGCAGGCCTGGCCCTTCTGGTTCAGGCCGAGATGGAGGTTGCGGACGGTGTCGCGGGAGATGACGTCCCGGCCGGCCAGGCGGTTGATCCGGTCGGCGAGTTCACGGTAGGCCGGAGGGCGGCCGCCGGACCGTGCCGCCTCACGGGCCATCAGCCGGTCCAGTCGGCGGGCGATGGCCGCAGCGCGCTCCCCCGGCTGCTCCGACCCGCCTGCTCCGTCGTCCGCTGCTGCCTTCACCATGTGCTTGCCCCCTCCGCGGCCTGCCACGATACCGTCGGTGCCCGATCGCACGGTAGCCGGGGCGGCGCGGGCGGCCCGGGAGGGTGCGGGAGGCCCGGCGGCGGGCAGTGGACCGATGAGTGGCCGTGCGCGTCCGCCGGCGTCCGGGGTGGTGGACGAAGCGGTAGGTGTCGCGGTCGAGTTCGGTGACCTGGACGCCGATCGCCGCCGGTACGGCGATGTGCGCGCCCAGCACCTCCAGCACCCGGGCGGTCGGTTCGGCGCGTTGAACGGTGGTCCGGGCGGAACAGGGTCTTGCGCTGCACCCCCCTACCGCGCCCGAGCACCGGGGCCGCTCGGAGGCCCGGGCCGGGAGCGGGCCCCGTTCGCCATGGCTTCCGGCGGCCCGGGGCCCGGGGGCGACAAATGCGGTCAGCAGCCGAAGTCGATCAGGCGGAAGGTCGCGTAGTGGTCGCTGGTGTAGTAGTCCTCCTGGTGGCGCTGGCCGGTGACGATCCGGCGGGCGCCGCGGGTCGGCGCGCCGGGGGTCACCACGGTGTACTCGTGGTAGTAGCCGGAGCGTTGGGACGGCAGCACTCCCTCCTTGTTGGTGAACACCACGCCGTCCTGGCGGTACGGGAAGGGCCCGCCCTTGGCGATCAGGCCGAGGGTGGTCCGAGCCTGGGACGGCAGGGCGGACACGCACACCTTGCCGCTCACCGCGGCGTGCGCCTCGGTCGCGACGGCGACTGGCGCGAGGGTGGCCAGGGAGAGGACGGCGACGGCGGCGGCACGGGACTTCCACGCGCGTAGAGTTCGGGTCATGCCAACCAGGATGGCGAGCCCCTGAGCTCCCCGGAAGCCCCGTTCGGAGTCTTCATCTCCGGTCAACTCCCCGTATCCGTCGATGACTTCCCCCGGAAGGCCGGCGACTGCGCAGCGCGGACCGCTCGGACGGCCGAGGTCGCCGGGCTCGTCGCGGGCGAGGACGGCGCCGGGGCCGTCCTCGCCCACATCGACCGGCTCGGCGGGGGCCGTCGCCGCTGAGCCCGGCCGGGTCACGCAGATCACCCGGGCCGGGCCGCCGCGGAGCGTCAGCCGCGGGACAGCACCAGGGACTGCACCGTCGGGAGCTTGCGCCAGTCGCTGGACACGATGCTGGCGTGCGCCCGGGCCAGCTGCTCGGTCCGGGCCCGCGCCTGGTCGGCGGTCGGGTCGGTGGCGCTGATCTGCGGCGCGACGTTCTGGGCGTCCGTCATCACCACCAGGTAGTGCGAGCGGTCGTACCAGGCGGTGTCGATGCCGTTGAGGTAGGTGGCGGCGTCGCCGTCGAAGACCACGAACCAGGGGCGGATCCCGGTGTCCGCGCCGGTGTACTTGCTGCGCGGGTCACCGGCCGCCGCGCCGTGCACGGCCGGGAACAGCTGGGCCTGGCCGATCCGCCCGGCCGCGGCCAGGTCGCGCAGGTGCCGCCCGTACTCGACGTCGGTGTGCAGGGTGTCGAAGGGGTTGTTCTCCTCGACCGTCCCCGGTATCGCGTAGAGCAGCACCCGCCCGGCGAGGGCGGAGCGGCTCGGCCAGTTGCCCGCCCGCACCGCCTCGTCGACGGTGGCGTACGAGCCGCCGCCGGGCTTGGCCAGCAGGTCGGCCGGGCGCAGCACCGCGTCCCCGAGGTGCGCGGCGATCAGCGCGTCGAGCTGGTCGGGGCCCATCCCCATGTTGGCCGCGAAGCCGCCCTTCAGCTCCAGCTTGACCACCAGCGGTCCGGCGGCCGGGTGGGCTCCCAGCCAGACCCGGATGTCGTCGAGGCAGTGCTCCAGGTTCTTGTTGGTGCCGCCGCCGTAGAGCTGGCCCGGGTTGTCGGCGGCGGTGCAGTTGTTGGAGTTGCCGAGCGGGTTGGAGTGGCTGACCTTCCACTCCTTGGTGATGACGTCGGTCCAGAGGTCGAGTTCGACCATGCCGGTGCCGGTGTCCAGGCTCTGGGCGAGGTACTGGTAGGCGGCCGGGTCGTAGGTGTTGTGCAGGCCGACGGTGGTGGCCGAGCCGAAGGGCAGGTCGCCGGTGCCGGTGTCGGCGGCCGCCGGGGCCGCGCTCGGCACCAGGGCGGCGGCCCCGGCGAGCAGGCCTGCGGCCAGGAGGCCGGCCAGGGTACGGCCTGAGGTCGTGCGGCGTGCGGTCATCGGAATCGTTCCCCCCGGGGTCCGTTGCGGCGGCCGCCCGTGCGCGCCGCCGGAGGCAGCATCGCCCGTCGGGGCGTGCACCTCGTGAAGAAGGCACGACAATATCGTGACGGCTTCACCACTCCTGACCCGGGCCTCCCCGCGCAGCGGCCGCCACGCCCCGCCAGTGACGGAACGTCAGGATCGTCGGGCCCGGGCGCTAGCGTGACCGCGAGCGGACGCCGGAAGCGGTGGAGTGGCGGGCGGCCGCGAGCAGCCGAATTCAACGAAGAGCAGTGGAGGCAGCACCGTGTCCCTGGTCCGGGTCCACAACTTCTCGATCTCCCTCGACGGCTACGGCACCGGCGAGGGCCAGAGCCTGGAGAGCCCCTTCGGGCACGCCGCCGACCGGCTGCACAGGTGGTTCTTCGGCACCCGCACGTTCCGGCGGATGCAGGGCCGGGAGGGCGGCGGCACCGGGGTGGACGACGCGATGGCCCGCACCTGGGCCGACGGCATCGGCGCGGAGATCATGGGCCGCAACAAGTTCGGTCCGCAGCGCGGGCCCTGGCAGGACGAGGACTGGAAGGGCTGGTGGGGGTCGAACCCTCCGTTCCACACCCCGGTCTTCGTCCTGACCCACCACCCGCGCCCCAGCGTGGAGATGGAGGGCGGGACGGTCTTCCACTTCATCGACGCCACGCCCGAGGAGGCCCTGCGGCAGGCCCGGGAGGCGGCCGGCGGCAAGGACGTCCGGATCGGCGGCGGCCCGCGCACCGTCCGGGCGTTCCTGGAGGCCGACCTGATCGACCACCTGCACGTGGTCGTGGTGCCGATCGTGCTCGGGCGGGGCGAGTCTCTCTGGGCCGGGCTCGAAGGGCTGGAGGAGCGGTTCGACTCCGAGGCGGTGGCCGGTCCGAGCGGTGTCACCCACCTCACCTTCACCCGCCGCGGCACCGCGTGACGGCACCCGCCCCGGTGGTGACGGCCGACGGGTGGCCTCCTCACGCGGGTACGAGGAGGCCGCCCCGTCGGCCCGGTGGTCGGCGCCCGGTCGGGCCTGGTCAGATGCGGTCAGATCCGGGTGGCCCCGATCAGACCCGGTCGGCCGCGATCAGCACGTACTGGAAGGAGCCGTCCTTGTAGGACTCGATGAACGCCTCCTCGATGCCGGTGACCAGCGAGGTGGTGTTCCGCAGCTCCCAGTAGGGCAGGGTGTCCGGAGTCAGGTCGATGACGGCCTGGGGCACCAGGCGGTTGTCGGCCATCGCCCGCAGGTACTCCCGGCGGGAGTGGATGTTGCACTCGAAGTGCGCGTTGATCTGCGAGACCCACTTCGACGGCTGGCCGTACTTGGGGTTCCAGCAGCCGGTGATGGTCACGTAGCGGCCGCCGACCGCCAGCACCCGGGAGTGCTCGGCGAACAGGTCGTGCAGGTCGACGTACATGCTGGACTCGTTGTTCCACGAGCCGGCGATCGAGCCGTTCTCCAGGGGCATCTCCAGCATGTTGGCCACCCGGGAGCGGACGAACTCGCCGATGCCCAGCTCGGCGGCGCGCTTGTTGCCGAAGTCGGCCTGCTGGGTGGAGAGGGTCAGGCCCTCGACGCGGCAGCCGAAGCGCTGGTGGGCCATGACCATCGAGCCGCCGCGGCCGCAGCCCGCGTCGAGCAGTGTGGACTCGGCCCGGATGTCGCCGAGGTTGTCGAGCAGGAGGTCGGCCTGGGCGGACTCCAGCCGGTGCAGCTCGGCGATGACCTTCTTCTCGCGCTCGGTGTCGGCCGGGTCGCCGAGAGCCGCCCGGTCGATCTCGCCGATGCCGTAGTGGTGGTGGTACAGGCCGTCGACGTCGCCCAGGCGCAGGTTGACGGGGCGTGCCTCGTGGTCCCAGTAGCGCGCGATGTCGCCCTGGTACGGAGTCGCCGGGCCGGGGATGGCGCTGCTGGGGGTAGTGATGTCGTCGGTCAGGGACATGGGTCAACTCCAAGGTTCTTACGGTTGGTTATTGGGCAATTGGCGGCTTCCGGGGCCTCTCGGTCACCAGAAGTCGGGCAGGCTGTAACGGTGGGTGTTGGTCTGGTGCCAGTAGTGGTTGCCGTCGAGCCACGCGGCCACCCCGCGCAGGAAGCGCACCAGGGTCGGCACCGGGCAGGCGAGGGCCAGCGCGGCCGACTCGGCCTCGAAGGCGTGCATCAGCTCGTTGTGGACCTCGACCGCCTTCAGGTAGCCCTCCTTGCGCGAGACGCCCTCCCGCTCGGAGATCACCACCGGCAGGTTCAGGTGGAGCCCGGGACTGGAGAGCTCCTTGGTGTACGAGTACAGGTCGTTGACGATCGTGGTGGCGTTGCCGGCCAGTGCGATCACCCGCTGCATGGCGGGCAGCGCGTGCAGTTCCGCGGGCAGCTCGTAGCCGCCGACGGTGTCCGTGATCGTCGGGCAGGGGCGGAAGTTGTTGAACTGGCGCATCGCCAGGTACTCCCACACCTCCGGGACGTGGTCGGTCTCGGCCCAGGCGGCCTCGGCCAGGTACCCCAGGTGCAGCCGCGCCATGTCGTGCCGGAAGCGGTCCGCCTGGGAGGGCGTGGAGGCGCGGACGAAGTAGTCCATCGCCGAGCGGTACGAGCGCCGGGGCGCGTCCTCGGAGAGCGAGGCCTCCCAGCCGGGGTGGTACTCGGGGGTGGTGTGCAGCGGGTCCAGCGCGGTGTGGGCGAGCAGCAGCCGGCTGCCCAGGCCGATCGGCGAGCCGCCGAGGTCCTCGCAGTAGCAGTCGTCCACCGCGTTCTCGGCGACCATCAGGCGGGCCGCGAGCATCAGGTGGTCGATGCTCGGCGCGTCGGGGTGGCAGGCCACCATGTAACGCCCGGTGGAGAACCCGTCGAAGTCCTTCTCCCACTCCGGCGGGTAGAGCTCGATCTCGTCGATCGCCCAGGCCTTGATCCTCAGGCTGAGCGCCTCCACCCGGGCCGGGTCGGGCTCGGCGATCGGGTGGTGGTAGAGGCCGGGGATCGGGTCGCCGAGCTTCGGCTTCCCGCCGCTCGACGCCGCGGTGGCCCGGGGGGCCGTCAGCGCGGCGGGGAGGGACGGCACGGGGAGGGAGGGAACGGGCAGCGACGACCGCTGGACGTCCGGGACCGCCGCCCCGAGCGTCGCCGTCCTGGCCACGACGGCCTCCAGTGCCACGGTCTCGACCACCCTGTTCTCCGCGCCGGCCGCCGTCGGGGCCTCGGGGGCGGGGACCTCCGGCGCCCGAACGGCCGGTCCGGCAGTCTCGGGTACGGGGACCTGCGGCCTCAACTGCAGCCCGGCGGTGCCCAGCCCGGTGGGACCGCGGAGGATCCGTCCGATCGTCGGGGAGCTCACGGGCCCACCGCCGGGGCGGGCGCGGGCCCGGTTCGGGTGCCCGGTGTGATGCGCAGGGGCATGGAGCCTCCTCTGAGAGGGATCGCATGATGTGACGGGTCGTCATCCGCCCGACGCGATGGGGAACTCCACGCCGCGGGCCCCGTCTCGCTCGCTTCCCCACCGTAGGCGCGAAGGTCCGTTCCGGATCCCAACGGACGATCTTCTACACCCGATAGGGTGAACGTTCATGTCGACGGCGTTTGCCCGTGCCCCTGTCATGCATGGGCCACCCCTCGGCTCGGCGCCCCGACCCCGAACCGGTCGACCCGCCCCGCCCCGACGCCGCGTCAACCCGGTGCATCTCGACCCGTGGCCCGGCTCACCGGCCGGCGTTGCGCCCCGGCGGTCCCGTACGGCGGGTCGGCGCCGGGCGGCCCTGTCCGTCCCACCTGTGTAAGGGGGAGAAGAATGGGCGCAGCGCCGTGAGAGGAACGGGGCCAGGAAGGAAGAGCAGCGCATGGAGAGCCAGGCCCGCAGCCGGACCGCAGTCGTCGAGGACCTCATGGAGCGCTTCCCCGACGTGCCCCGGGAGGCGGTGATCAAGGAGGACCTGCTGCGCGGCGGCATGGCCTTCGACGAGTCCGCCCTCAGCGGCAGCACCGGCGCCGACGGAGGCGGCGAGGTCAAGCCGAAGTCGTACTTCATCTTCTCCTTCGACCACCGCACCCTGCCCGAGCTCGGCGCGGCCGCGCTGAACCGGCCGCCGGAGGAGCTCGTGCTGACCGGCGGGCCGTACGGGCTGCGCCGCACGGTGGTGTCGGTGCGGGTCAACCCGGACTCGCCCTACCGGGTGCGCGCCGGCGAGGACGGTTCGCTCGGCCTCCACCTGGACGGCGCGCGGATCGCCGATGTCGGCCTGCCGCCGATGCCCGACTACTACCGGCACACCCTGGCCAACGGGAAGTCGGTGATGGAGGTCGCCCCCACCATCCAGTGGGGCTACCTGATCTACCTCACGGTGTTCCGGGTCTGCCAGTACTTCGGCGCCAAGGAGGAGTGCCAGTACTGCGACATCAACCACAACTGGCGCCAGCACAAGGCCGCCGGCCGCCCGTACACCGGGGTCAAGCCGGTCGAGGAGGTGCTGGAGGCGCTGGAGATCATCGACCGGCACGACACCGCCCGGGCCTCCCGGGCGTACACCCTCACCGGCGGGGCGATCACCTCGCAGGTCGGCGGCCGGGACGAGGCGGACTTCTACGGCCAGTACGCCAAGGCCATCGAGGAACGCTTCCCCGACCGGTGGATCGGCAAGGTGGTCGCCCAGGCGCTGCCGCGCGACGACGTCCAGCGCTTCCACGACTACGGAGTGAAGATCTACCACCCCAACTTCGAGGTGTGGGACAAGCGGCTGTTCGAGCTCTACTGCCCCGGCAAGGAGCGCTACGTCGGCCGGGACGAGTGGCACCGCCGGATCCTCGACTCCACCGAGGTGTTCGGCGCGGAGAACGTGATCCCCAACTTCGTGGCGGGCGTGGAGATGGCCGAGCCCTTCGGCTTCACCACGGTCGACGAGGCGATCGCCTCCACCCGGGAAGGACTGCGCTTCTTCATGTCCCACGGCGTGGTGCCGCGCTTCACCACCTGGTGCCCCGAGCCCACCACCCCGCTGGGCAAGGCCAACCCGCAGGGCGCGCCGCTGGAGTACCACATCCGGCTGCTGCAGGCCTACCGGGCCACCCTGGAGGAGTTCGGCCTCTCCTCCCCGCCCGGCTACGGACCGGCCGGGCCGGGCAAGGCGGTGTTCTCGGTGAGCTCCTTCATGGACTCGCTGCCGGGCTGAGCCGGTACCGCAACGATGGCGCCGCCCCCTTGGCCGGGGGTGGCGCCATCGGCCTGCCGGCGGGCGTCAACTGCCGGGCATCGGGCGGACGGTGAGGATCTGCTCGGCCCGCCCGACCGGCCCGTGGACGTCGTGCAGCACGGTGCTGGTGACGCCGTGGCCGGACGGTCCGAAGCTGACGCTGGTGTCCAGGCCGGTCCAGCGGCCGTCGGGGCGGCGGTGGAAGTGGATGGTCAGGTCGGTGTTGGGGAACATCCAGGCGGTCGGCTGCTCCCGGACGGCGATGCCGTTGGCGGTGTCGACCAGGGCGATGAAGGCGGCGTGCGGGCTGCTCCGCTCCCCCGCGACGATCTCCAGCGGGGTGGAGAGCCAGGCGGCGGCGCGGCCGGGGGCGGTGGAGCGGCGGCGGACCTCGACCGAGGCGATGTAGCCGCCGCCCCACTGCTCGTCCATCGCCCACGACTCGAACTCCTGCGGCGCGGGCAGCCGTTCGTCGTGCGTCCCGGCGACGGCGCCGGTGTCCTGCTCGGCCAGGAACCAGGCGCGCGCCCGGACCACCGCCCGGCCGTTGACCGAGGCCACCGCCTCCACCAGCTCGATGGTGCGCCCCGGGCGGAGGGTCTCCACCGTGATCTCGAGCTCGTCCAGGGCGATCAGGCCGAGTATGTCGTAGCTGATCCGGGCCAGGGCGAGCCCGTCGGCGGGGCGGTCGGCCCGGTGGCGGTCGATCGCGTGGGCGATCAGGCCGCCGACCGGGCTGAAGTGCTGCTCGTCGGGGTGCCAGGCGCCCTGCGCGTGGGCGGTCGGCTTGTAGCTGTGCTCGCCGGTGCGCTGGTAGTAGCTGTCGGGCGCGGCGGTGGGGGTGGTCAAGGTGCGCTTCTCCTCGGGCCGGATCGCGGTGGTACGGCGGACGCCGGGCTCGTGGCGAACGTCCGCGATCACGATCGTAGGAGTCCGAACGGCCCCGGGAGCTGTGATGCGCCCCACACCCCAAGACTTTCGGCGATCACCCGGTGAATTCGTTCGGAACAGAACCACCGAAGCGACGGGGCGTCAGAACGGCAGCGGAGTCGGACCGCCGGCACCCCGGTCTTCCCCGGTTCCGGGGCTGCCGTCACACTGTCGCGAGCACGAACGGAACCACCGGAAACACGGGGGCAGCATGGCCAGGCGTCCGAACAAGAAGCAGAAGAGACCGCTCGCCGCGGGCGCCGGCCGATCGCCGAAGCCGGCCCGCCGACGCCCCGGCAAGGACATCCGGCTCGCGCCGCGCACGGTGCGCCGCACGGCGCTCCTGGTCGGGCTGCTCGCGCCGCTGCTGATCGTCGGACTGCTCGCGCTCGCCACCAACCCGGACTACCAGGCCCCGTGCACCGTCCTCGCCGTGCTGGTGCTGATGGCGGCCGTGGTCGGGCTGATGATGATCCGCAGCACCGGGTGGGTGATCTGGCCGGCCGTCCTCCTGGGCGTACTGCTGCTGGTGATCCCCACTGCCGCGCTGCGCGCCCAGCTGATCGCCCACCGCGGGGTGGACACCCGGGTCGTGATCACCTCGGCGCACAGCGGCAAGGACCGGATGGGCAAGGTGAGCTGGACCTGCGGCATCCGGCGCGAGGACGGCCAACCACTGCCGCACGGCAGCGTCGTTGGCACCGGCTGCTCGGGCGGCTCGGTCGGTCGGACCACCACGGTGCTGGCCGACCCGGACGGCTGGGCACCGCCGGCCACCCTGGACGACGACCTGTCCTTCCGCGGCGCCGGGGTCTACGTCGCCGGCGCCGCGGCCGTCCTCTGGGCCGCCCTCACCTTCGGCGCGGCGCGCCGCTCCCTGGGCGGGCGGGGCCGGAGGTAGCGGGAGGCAGCCGCCGGTGGGCGTGGTCGGAGCGGCGGCAGGCAGCAGGCGACAGGCCGGCAGGTCCGGACGGCCGCCGTCGAGGGTGCTGAACAGGACGGCCGTACCGAGCGCGCCCACCGACGCCCCAGGCGGCGCGGCCCGTCATTCGCCGCGCAGGCCGTCGAGCAGGCTGAGGACGTCCTCGACCGAGCCCGCGGGGTCGGGGACGGGGTAGAGCGCGCCGCGGACGGTGCGGTCGGCGTCGAGGATCAGCGTGAGCCGCTTGAGGCGTTCGGCGCCGGCGGCACGGAAGGTGGGCAGCCGCAGGGCGGCGGCGAGTTCGAGTCCGGCGTCGGAGAGCAGCGGGAACGGGATCCGCGCGTGGTCGGCGAACGCGGCCAGCTGGTCCGGGCGTTGGGTGCTGACGCCGTGGACGGCCGTGTCGCGGGCGGCGAACTCGCCCATCCGGTCGCGGTAGGTGCAGGACTCCAGCGTGCAGCCGGGGGCGCCGGGGATCTCGCCCCAGCCGGGCGGGTGGCCCATCGTGCCCGGCGCGTAGGCGCCCGGGTAGCAGTACAGCACCGTCCAGGCACGGTCCGCGGCGACCGGGTCGGTCCAGCCGCCGGAGGCGGCGGCGAGTTCCAGGGCGGGCAGCCGGTGGCCGGTGAGCGCCAGCACCCGGCGGGTCTCGGCGGAGTCGGGGGTGCTGGTGCCGGTGAGGGTGCCGTCGCCCAGGACGTAGCGCCCGCCCCAGTCCTGGAGGGCGACCAGGACCGGCAGCAGGCCGCGGCCCCGGTCCGTCAGGTGGTACTCGTAGCGCGGCGGGTGGGGGTGGTAGAGCCGCTTCTCCAGCACACCGTCGGCGACCAGCGCCTTGAGGCGTTCGGTGAGCACCTTGCGGCTGATGCCGAGTCCGTTCTGCAGGGCGTCGAACTGGTGGGTGCCCCCCGCGACGTCCCTGATCAGGAGCAGGGTCCAGGTGTCCCCGACGACCGCCAGGGCCTGGGAGATCGCGCAGTCGGGGTCAGCCGCTTCCGTGTACCGCATGAGCACCCATTATAGTGAGTTCCCAAAAGGAACTCACTCGGTCGTGCGACCGGTGACGAAGGGGTGGGACATGACGACGGAAACGGTGGACGCGACGGCGACGGCGGACCCGGCACGGCCCGGACGGCGCGGGGGCGGCGGGAGCGGCGGGGCGACGGCGTTCTGGCGCTACTGGACGGCCTCGACGGTCAGCCGGCTGGGAGACCAGGTGACGACGGTGGCGCTGCCGCTGATCGCGGTCGTCACCCTGCATGCCTCGGCCTTCGAGGTCGGCCTGATCACCGGCGCCGCGTACCTCGCCTGGCTGGTGATCGGGCTGCCCGCCGGCGTCCTGGTCCAGCGCCTCCCGCTGCGCGGCACCCAGGTCGCGATGGACCTGGTCCGCGCCGCCGCCGTGGCGTCGATCCCGCTGGCGGCCGCCCTCGGGGTGCTCGGCCTGACGCAACTCGTCGTGGTGGCGCTGCTGGTCGGCTTCGCGAGCGTGCTCTTCGACGTCGGCAACTCCACCTTCCTGCCGACCGTCGTCCCCAAGGAGCAGCTGACCGCCCGCAACAGCCTGGTCTCCGGCAGCATCGCGGCCACCGACCTGGCCGGGCCCTCGCTGGGCGGCGTGCTGGTGCAGCTCGTCGGCGGCGCGGCCTCGATGCTGCTGGACTCGGCCAGCTACGTGGTCTCGGCCGCGCTGCTCGGCAGCCTCCCGCAGGCCGGACAGCCCGCCGCCCGGCCGAGCGGCGGCGCCGGGATGCGCGAGCAGATCCGCGAGGGCTGGCGGTTCGTCGCCCGGCACCCGGTGATCCGGCCCTGCGTCGCCGACGCCACCGCCGTGAACTTCGTCTGCGGCGGCCTGATGACGCTCACCCCGGTCTTCCTGGTCCGCACCCTCGACGCGCCGGCCGCCGCCGTGGGCGCCCTGATGGCCACCGGCGGCCTCGGCAGCCTGCTCGGCGCGGCCGCCACGCCGCGCCTGGTGTCCCGTTTCGGCGGCGGCCCCTCGCTGCGCCGGGCCGCGGCGGTCTCCACCGTCTTCGCCCTGCTGCTGCCGCTGGCCGGCTCCGGCTGGGGCACGCTGCTCTTCGCCCTCGGCAACGCCGGGTTCTCCGCCGGGGTCGTGGTCACCAGCATCGTGACCCGCACCCACCGGCAGACCCACACCCCGCCGGAGCTGCTCTCCCGGGTGATGGCCACGGTCCGCTTCGTCTCCTGGGGCGCCATCCCGGTCGGCGCCCTCGCCGCCGGCGCCGCCGCCGCGGCCTGGGGACCGCGCACGGCGCTGCTGCTGGTCGCGATCGTCAGCGTGGCGAGCCCGGCGATCCTGCTGGCCAGCCCGGTCCGCCGGATGCGCGAGCTGGCCTGAGCCGAGATCCGCCGGGCCCGGGCGCGGAGTGCGGTGTGTGGCCGGCCCGGGCCCGGCGGACGGCCGGACCGGGCGGTGGGCGACCCGGGCGCGGTGTGCGGCCCCGGCTGCCGTCAGAGCCCGCTCGGCCAGTTGTAGCTGCTCGGCACGGAAACAGCGGCGTTCTCGGCGGCCGTGCCGTAGACCAGGGCGATCTCGTCGTGGGCGTTGAGCGGGATCGCCGCCGGGTCGCCACCCACCGCCTTGCCGTCGACGTACGCGGTCAGGGTGTGGGTCGCGTCGGTGCGCAGGCCGCCGAGGTGGTCGGCGGAGGCGGAGACCTGCCATTCGGTCAGGAACTGGCCCAGGGTGAAGTCGGCGCTCACCGGCGACTCGACGTGGATGACGCCGGTGGTGTCGTGGGTGTGCAGCGGGCTGATCTTCTGGGCACTCTCGTCGATGCCGACCAGCGCGGGCACCGTCACGGCGTGCCCGTCGGCGTAGACGTCGAGGTGGGCGTGGATGTGCAGGGCCGTGCCCTCGGCGCCGAGCATCGGCAGGCCGGCCGCCTTGACGGCCGCGGCGACGTCGGCGGGGGCGTCCCAGGGCGGCGGGGTGGTACGGCCCGCGGCGGTGGTCCTCGGGTGCGCCGGGACGCCGCTGGGGGCGGTGGAGTCCTGGTTGGTGGCGATCACGACGGCGATCCCGCCGATCACGACGAGCACGAGCAGGCCGATCAGGCCGACCCTCAGCCACCGCCGGGCCCGCGCGTGCCGGACCTCCGCCGCCCGGAGCGCGGCAACGCGGGCCCGCCGTCCGGACGGCCCGGGCTTCTGCGCGGACATCGGTGCGGGCCTCCTCGGTCGAGGTAGCTTCCCTCCCAGCGTGGCAGAGTCCGCCCCTGCCAGCGCGCCGAGCCCGGTGGGGCCACGTACGACCACCGAACAGTCACCGAGAGTGACCGGAAAGACGTCGGCCCCGGCTCCCCTGGTGGGGAGCCGGGGCTCGGGCGTTCTATCCGATCACGCCCTGGACGGCGCGGTCAGCGCTGCCCCGGGTAGCCCTGCTGGCCCGGCTGACCCGGCTGGCCCGGGTAGGGCACGTTCGGAACCTGCGGCGGGTACGGCTGGCCCTGCGGTGGCACCTGGGCGCCCGGCTGCGGCGGGTAGGGCTGGGCCGGCGGGTAGGCCTGGGGCGCCGGGTACGGCTGGCCCTGCGGGGCCGCGTGCGCGGCCGGGTACGGCTGCTGCGGCGGGTACGGCTGGCCCTGCGGCGCGCCGAAGCCCTGCTGCGAGGGGATGCCCGGCTGACCCGGCATCGGCTGACCCGGCATCGGCTGGCCCGGCCTCGGGTAGCCCTGGCCCTGCGGGGTGTCGAACGGCTGCGAGCTCGGGTCGATCGACCCGGGCGGGAAGGCGGCGCTCAGCTGGTCCATCTCGGCGCGCCAGATGCGGTGGATGTTCAGGCGCGTCGGGCTGCTGTTGCCCGGCATCTGGATGTACATCGAGCTCCAGATGCTCGCCCGCTTGACCCGGTTGACCGGGAAGGCGTGCCGCGGGAAGGCCGCGACGACGTCGCCGGGGCGGTTGTTCCAGCGGTTGGCCGAGTTGATCACCACGTGGCTGTTGGTGAGCGTCAGGAAGTAGTACCTGCGGGTCAGCACGATGATCAGGCCGACGAGCGGAATCTCACCGAGCGCCGCGGCGAGCCACGGACTGGGCCCGCTCTCCGCGTGCACGCAGGCGATGAAGGTCTCACCGGGAGGCGCCACCTGCGAGAGCTTCTCGATGACCTGGGCCTTCTGCTTGGCCCGGAGGAATGCCATGTCTTCTGTACCTCTTACCCCGTCTTGTCCGCCGACTCGGTGCGGCGGGAAATCGGCTGAGGTTAGCAGGTGGTGATGACACTTCGAACACCCCCGTCCCGGTGGGCCCCGGCGGCCCCGCCCGGCCGGAGCCCGGCCGGGGCGGGTCGGCACACGGACCGTCCAAGGGCGACCTGGGCGGCGGGCGTTCGGCGCCCCCGTTCGGCGCCGTTCGTCACCGCCCCCGGCCGTCCGCGGAAGTCCGCAGCCTCTCCCGGCCGCCCCGGCTCAGCGACTCCGTGGCTCAGCGGCTCAGCGACTCCGCGGCTCAGCGGACGGCGGTGACGTCGAAGCCCTCCGGCGCCCTCATCCGGACGGCGCCGGTGTGGTCGGTCTCCACCTCGATCGGCAGGCCGGCCACCGTCAGCCCGTCGATCCGCAGCGACTCGTATCCGGCCGGGAGCCGGTCGCGCACCCGCAGACGGCGGTTGGGAGCGTCCGCCTCCAGCCCCAGCAGTGCCTGGAGGACGAGGACGGCGGACGCGGCCGCCCAGGCCTGGGGGCGGCAGGAGGCCGGGTACGGGACGGGGCGGGCGTACCGGTCGCGCGGGTGGCCGGCGAAGAGTTCGGGCAGCCGGTGGTCGAATGCGGCGGCGGCGCGCACCAGCCCGGCGGCCAGCGGCGCGGCGGCGTCGTGCAGTCCGGCCCGGGCCAGGCCGTGCACGGCGACGGCGGTGTCGTGCGGCCAGACCGAACCGGTGTGGTAGCCCAGCGGGTTGAAGCCGGCGGTGGCCGCGTCCGGGTGCGCAGGCCGAAGCCGCTGTCCATTCCGGGGGCGGTGAGCCGCCCCGCGACCAGGGCGCTCTCCGTCTCGTCGAGCAGGCCGGTGCCGAGCAGGTGGCCGAGGTTGGAGGCGATCGAGTCGACCGGGCGCTTGTCCCGGTCGAGGGCGACCACCGGGTACCGGCCGTCGGCGTCCTCGGTCCAGAAGCGGTCGCGGAAGCGCTGCCGGAGGTCCCGCGCCCACCGGCGCCAGTGGGCGGCGCCGGGGCGGCCGAAGGCCTCGAGCAGGTCGGCGGTCCTGACGGCCGCTTCGTGGGCGTAGGCCTGGACCTCGCTGAGCGCGATCGGGGCCTCGGCGATCCGGCCGTCGCGGAACCGGATGCCGTCCGAGGAGTCCTTCCAGCCCTGGTTGGACAGGCCGCGGCCGGTGCTGTCGACGTACTCCAGGAAGCCGTCGCCGTCCGCATCGGCGTACCGCTCCAGCCAGTCGAGCGCCGCCTCGGCGTTCGGCAGAAGTTCCTCCACCTGGTCGGCGGGCAGGCCCCAGCGCCAGGCGTCGTGCAGCAGGACGAGCCAGAGCGGGGTGGCGTCGGCGGTGCCGTAGTAGCTGGGCGGCAGGTGGGAGCCGGCGTCGAGGTGCTGCTCGGCGCGGCGGACCTCGTGCAGGATCTTGCCGGGCTGCTCCTCGCTGGCCGGGTCGACGGCGCGGCCCTGACGGCGCGCCAGGGTGCGCAGGGTGCCGGCGGCGAGGTCGGTGCCGAGCGGGAGCAGCATCCGGGCCGCCCAGAGCGAGTCCCGGCCGAAGAGGGTGAGGAACCAGGGCGCTCCGGCGGCGAGGAAGGTGTCGGCGGGGCGCAGCGGGTCGGTGAGCAGCAGGCCGCGCAGGTCCTGGTGGGAGCGGGCGGTCCAGCGGGCGAGGGCGTGGTCGCGGCCGGTGATCCTCGGCTCGGTCCAGGGGGTGGCGTGGGCGGCGGGGAAGAGGTCGCCGTCGCGGTGGTCGGCGGTGCACTCCAGGGCGGCCTGCCAGCTCTGGCCGGGGGCGAGTTCGAGGTCGTAGCGGAGGGTGCCGGTGGCGGGGTCGAGGTGGTCGGGCGCCGGGGTGAGGGTGAGGACGGCGGTGAGCGGGCCGAGGCTCCAGCGCAGGCCGTCCGGTTCGGCCTCGGGGACGGCCGGGGCCCCGGTGCGGCCGGCCTTGACGGTGTCCATCGCGGCGAAGTCGCTCTCGGCGCGGACCTCCAGGCGCAGTCGGGCGGTGCGGGCGCCGGCGTTGCGGACGGTGTAGCGCTCGACCAGGCGGCCGGGGTGGAGTTCGCGGCGGCGTTCCAGGGTGGTGGCCGGGTCGGCGGTGCTTTCGGCGAGGCCGCGCAGCACGGTGACGAAGGCCGTGTGCCCGTCGGCGCCGTCGGCGGTGGCGACGGGCGCGTTGGGGACGCCGGGGGCGCCGACCTCCAGGCGGGAGAGGACCCGGCGGTCGCCGTGGTAGAAGCCGTCGGCGCCCTCGGCGATCCGGCCGTCGGGGCGGGCGGCGCAGGAGCTGGGGGTGGCCACGGAGAGCCGGGCGTCGTGCAGGAAGGGCTGCAACTCGGTCGCTGACATGGTCTCCTCGTTCTCGTGGCGGGTCTTGACAGTTGCTTCCACCCGGGCGCGACCTTTCTGCCGTTGGAGCGTTCCAAGACGTTAACTCCCCTGATGGAATTGATGGAACCCCCGCGTGGAACGCTCCAACACCAGCTCGATGACGACAGAACCTAGGATCACCGTCATGCATCCACACTCATCGCCCAGGCCGAGGACGGGGCCCGCCGTGACCCTCGAAATGGTCGCCGCCCGGGCCGGCGTGGGCCGTCAGACGGTGTCCAACGCGATCAACTCACCCGAACTGCTGCGCCCGCAGACGCTGGAGCGGGTCCGGCACGCCATCGACGAACTCGGCTACCGCCCCCACCGGGCCGCGCAGGCGCTCAAGACCCGGGCCAGCCGGCTCATCGGCTACGGCATCCGCTCCAGCAGCACCCGCGTCCCCACCCCGGTCCTCGACCAGTTCCTCCACTCACTCTCCGAGGCCGCCGACCGGGCCGGCTACCGGGTGGTGCTGTTCGCCGTCGCCCCGGGGGACGACGAACTCACCAGCTACCAGCAGCTGCTGGACGAGCACGGCGCGGACGGCTTCGTGCTCAGCGGCACCGACCGCGGCGACCGCCGCCAGGGCTGGCTGCACGAACGGGGCGTCCCGTTCGTCGCCTTCGGCCGCACCTGGTCCGGCAAGGACGTCGGCGACTGGGTCGACGTGGACGGCGCCGCCGGCACCTCCGCGGCCGTCCGCCACCTCGCCGGGCTCGGCCACCGCCGGATCGGCTTCCTCGGCTGGCCCAAGGGCTCCGGCGTCGGCGACGACCGCGCCCGCGGCTGGCAGAGCGCGATGCGCGAACTGGGCCTGCCCACCCGGGGCCGCCGGGTCGCCAGCCCGGACGACCCCGAGCAGGCCACCGAGGCCGCCGAGAAACTGCTCGCCACCGGCGCCACCGCCGTCGTCGCCGCCAGCGACACCCTCGCCCTCGGCTGGTACCGGGCGCTGCGCCGGGCCGGCCGCGGCCCCGGCCCGGAGGCCGCCGTCATCGGCTTCGACGACTCCCCGATCGCCCCGCTGCTGTTCCCCTCGCTGTCCAGCCTCGCCCAGCCGCTCGACGCGGTCGGCCGCACCTGCATGCGGCTGCTGCTGGACCGCCTCGGCGACCGCGACCGGCCCACCGAACACATCCTGCTGGAACCGGAGTTGGTCCTCCGCGAAAGCGTGTGACGTCACTCCCCCGAAGGTTCCCCGCCGCCACCCCACCCCTCGCAGGGAGATCTCGCATGGCCACCTCCCGCAACCTCGCCGCGGCCGCCGTCTGCGCGGCCCTCGCCCTCGGCGCGGTCACCGGCTGCTCCTCCTCCGGCGGCTTCGGAGACCCCTCGGCCAAGCAGTCCTCCGGCGCGAACCAGAACCTCACCGTGCTGATCGCCACCTCCGGCGAGGCCGAGACCGCCGCGGTCAAGGCCGCCACCGCCGACTGGGCCATCCTGGCCGCCCTCCAGCGCAACGGCGAGCCAATCGCCGCCAACTGCTGCGCCACGTCACGCTGCCCGCGCTGCGGCCCGTCCTGTTCATGGTGCTGACGCTCGGCCTGATATCCACCTGGCAGGTCTTCGACCAGATCTACGTGATGGGTCACGGCGCACCCGGCAACACGACCCTCACCCCTGCCTACCTCTCCTACTCGGCCGGCTTCGACAACGCCGACTACGGGCAGGGCGCCGCCATCGCGTTCGTCCTGCTCGGCCTGATCCTGCTGCTCACCGCCGTGCAGCGGTTCGTCCTGCGGGAACGGGACGGCAAGCCGCGGCGGCACCCGAAGGGAGGCCGCCGTGCGGCACGTTGACCACGACTCCGACCCGGGCAGGGCCGACCACAGCTCCGGCCCGGACGAGCCCGTGCTCGGCCGCTTCCCCCGCCCCCTGCGCGTCCTCGGGTACGCCGCCCTGCTCGGCTTCGCAGCTTCAAGACCGACCCGGACGCGGCCGCCCACCCGATGGCCCTGCTGCCGGACGGCGGCACCCTCGACTCCTACCGGCGGCTGTTCGGGCTCGCGCGGGGCGTGGAGAACGTCCCGTTCCTGAGCTGGCTGGGCAACAGCGTGCTGGTGACGGTCCTGGTCACCGCGGGGCGGGTGTTGTTCGACTCGATGGCGGGCTACGCCCTGGCCCGGATCCGCTTCCCCGGCCGGCGGCTGCTGTTCGGCTTCGTGCTGGCGGTGATGGCCTGCTGATCCCGAAGTTCCTGGTGCTGAAGAGCTTCGGGATGCTCGACGCCTACGGCGGGACGGTCCTGCCGCTGCTGGTCGACGCCGCCGGGGTCTTCATCATGAAGCAGTTCTTCGAGTCGGTGCCGCGCGAGATCGAGGAGGCGGCGCGGATCGACGGCGCCGGGACGTTCCGGATCTTCTGGTCGGTCGTGCTGCCGATGTCCCGGCCGTCCCTGATCACCCTCACCGTGCTCTTCTTCCAGGGCTCCTGGAACGAGTTCACCCCCTTCCTGGTCTCCACCCAGTCCAGCGAGCACGACACCCTGACCACCGGGCTGGCGCACTTCGTCTCCGGCGGCCTGGGCTCCGGGACCCAGTACCCGCTCAAGCTGGCGGCGGCGCTGGTGTCCACCGCGCCGGTGGCGGTGCTGTTCCTCCTCTTCCAGCGTCACTTCGTGCGCGGGGCCAACTCAGGGTCGTCCAAGGGGTAGTCGTCCAAGGGTAGCGGGCGGCCCTGCCGTCGGGTCAGGGGACGAAACCCGGCCACAGGGTGGTGTTCTCGGCCTCATCCGTTAAAGCCGGGGTCAAAAAATCGTGTGCATCCTTGCTGATACTGTGCTGCCATGTGTATGCGCTGCGGTGCACTTCGCCGCAGGGGAGGGTCGGCCTGACGTCGTTCGATCAGGCCCTGTCACACAGGAGATGCACCATCAACACCGCCATCCGCAAGGCCGCGCGCGGTGCGCTGCCCGTCGCGGTCACCGCTTCCGTCCTCGCCGCCGGCCTCACCGCCTGCGGTACCGCCGAGCAGATCTCGGCCGGTCAGAAGGTCTCCAAGGCCTTCGGCAGGATCGGTGACGGCAGGTCGGCCGGCTTCACGCTCTCCGTGGACGCCACCCCCGAGCAGATCGTCGCCTTCAGCAAGGCCACCGGCGACGAGGCCGCCGACGAGAAGAGCGCCAGGGGCCTGTCCGGCCTCTCCATATCCGTGGCGATCTCGGCCGACAAGCCGCTCAAGGACGTCGAGGCCTTCAAGAACGCGGCCGCCACGGACCAGAAGAACCAGAAGGACGTCACGCTCGACAAGTCGGTGCGGGTCTCCTACCGCATCGCCGACAAGAAGGGCACCCCGCTCCTGGAGTACCGCCAGGTCGACGCCAAGGGGTACCTGCAGATCGACCTGAAGAGCGTCCTGAAGCTCACCGGTCAGGACGCGGCCGAGGTCGACGACCTCACCAAGGGCCTCCCGTCCGACATGGCCCCCGCCAAGAGCCTGCTGAGCGGCAACTGGACGTCCATCGACCTCCAGGAGCTCGCCGACGCGGCCAAGAAGGACGACGGTGCCAAGGGCGGCAAGCCGGAGGCGGTGCCCTCGGTCGATCCGCAGGTCGGCCAGGAGCTCTTCAACTCGCTGAAGGACGTCTTCAACCGCACGGTCACCTTCGAGGACAAGGGCAAGAAGGACGGCACCGAGCACATCTGGATGAGCGCCCCGGCCCGCCAGGCCGTGGACGAGCTGTACAAGGCCCTCAAGCCGCTCTCCGCCAAGTTCCCCCAGCAGTTCAAGAAGTTCCCGACCGAGGCCCCGACCGGCGTCCCGGACCGCCAGGTCGGCGCCGACCTCTACCTCAAGGACGGCTCGCTCTCCTCGGCCACCTTCGACCTGGCGCAGCTGGCGAAGAAGGTCGAGCCGGGCGTCAACTTCCCGGTGAAGCTGACCTTCAGCCAGGACGCCCCCAAGGTCGAGGCCCCGTCGCCCGTGCCGAACAAGATGACCGCAGAGGACCTCATGAAGACCTTCTTCATGGTGGCCGCCGGCGGCGAGGGCCCCGGCCTCGGCGACGGTGCCGAGCCGGGCGCCGTCCCGCCGTTCAGCACCGACGCGGCTCCGCTGACCGACGCCCAGGTCAAGGAGCTGACCGCCCTCGGCATGCCGGAGAACCAGGCCCGTGCCCTCAACAAGGTCGGCATGAGCTTCGAGGACATCAAGGCCATGGCGCAGGAGAAGTGATCCCCTCCTGACGTCCCTGCCCACTCGACCGGCCGACCGCCCCCGCGGTCGGCCGGTCGTGTTCGTGCGGCTCCGCTCACCCAGGCGGTCCGGCGGGCAACTCGACCAGGCCGTGGCGCAGGTGGTTGCGGTGGCCGTCGGTGAACTCCGGTCGGAGGCTGTGGTCCGCCGGGGCGTCCACCACGACGGCGCTGCCCGGCGGCAGGGCGAGGGCGTCGTGGACGGCCGTGCCGAGCACCATCGCCCCGGCGGCCGCCGTGAGCATCCCGATCCGCACGGCCTTCCGGCGGTCCTGCCCGTTCTTCTTCATGATCGGTATCGTCCACCGCCACGCGCGGCCGCCGCCTGAGTACGGGTACTCAGGCGGCGGCGTCCGCGTGCCCGGGTTCAGGCACGGGGCTCAGGCGTGCGACTCAGGCGTGGGCGGTGGCGCACTCCGGGTGGCCCCAACTGCTGCCCACCTTGGTGATCTTGTCGCCCTTGGCGTACGGGCGGCTGCACGGGCAGGTCCCGGAGAAACGGGCGTTCAGGGTGCGCGAGCCGCTGCTGCGCTTGGCGGCGCCCGTGGCGGCGGAACCGGTGCTGCGCGCCTTGGGGGCCTTCGGTGCCTTCGCGGCCGCGGCCGGGTCGGGCACCGGCAGGTCGGCGGCCGTCCCGGCGGCGGCCTGCTGGGTGCGGGCGGCGTCGCTGGCGGCCTTGTCGGCGATGGCGTTCAGCGGGTCGCCGTCCACCTGGTGGGCGGGGACGTAGACGAAGGTGACGTCCCGGCCCTCCAGGAGTTCGTCGATCCGCTGGATCAGCTCCCGGTTGGCCACCGGCTTGCCCGCCGCCGTCTTCCAGCCGTTGCGCTTCCAGCCCTTGAGCCACTTGGTGACCGAGTCGCGGGTGTAGGTGCTGTCGAGCCGCACCTCCAGCGGGATCGCCGGGTCGGTGGCGGACAGCAGCTGCTGAAGCGCCGTCAGCTCGCCGATGTTGTTGGTGCTGTGCCCGAGCGGCCCGGCCTCCCAGCGCTGGGGCACCCCGGCGCCGTCCGCCACCACGTAGGCCCAGGCCGCCGGACCCGGGTTGCCCTTGGCTGCTCCGTCACACGCTGCAATGACTCGTTCGACCATGCCCCGATCATGCCTGGTCAGGCGGCCGGTCGCCAAAGTGGTCAGAGGCGCAGCAGCGGGAGCAGCAGTGCGGCGGACCAGCTGAAGTCGGTGGAGTTGCGGCCCCGGCCGGTCAGCGGGTCGTAGTTCTCCCGCGCCGGGCCGTCATCGCCGACCACGAGAACGCGCCGCCGAGGAGCACGAACGGATCGCCCAGTGCCTGCTCGACGGCGACGTCGAACAGGTCGCTCCGGAGGCCAACTGGATCAGCGGGATGGAACGCATCCTGGACCGCCTGCCCCCGCTCGGCGCCACCTGGCAGGCGCTACCGGAGGTATCCCTCCACCAGGTCGGCGCCCCGGGCCGCTCCCCCACCCCGCCGGATGGCCCGGCGCATCTCGGCGAGGGCGGCGCGCACCGCCGGGTCCGAGGCGACCCGGTCGATCGCCGCCCGCAGTTCCCCGGCGCCCGCCGCTTCCGCGTCCAGGCGCACTCCCAGCCCGAGCTCCGCCAGACGCCCTGCATTGGCGGCCTGCTCGGGTGTCCGCGGGACGGCGACGATGCCGACCCCGTAGGTCAGTGCCTCCATCACCGAGTTCATCCCGGCGTGCGACACGAACGCGGCGGCCCGGCGGAGCACCGCCAGCTGCGGGAACCACGACCGCACCTCAACCCGACCGGGTACGGCCCCCAGCGCGGAGCGCGGCGCACCGCCCACGCTCACCGCCACCTGCCACGGCCGGTCGGCGACGGCGGCCACGCAGGCCCGGTAGAAGTCCGCGTGAGCGTCGACCACGGTGCCCAGCGAGACGTACAGCAGCGGCGCGTCCGGATCGCGCGGCGACCACGACTCGGACCGCTCGCGCGACTCCAGCGACGGGCCGACGAAGTGGAAGCGCTCGTCGAAGCTGTCGGCGGCCGGCTGGAATTCCCGTGGGACGAAGACCAGATTGAGCCCGTCCGCCACCGTCATGGTGTCGGCGACGCCGAGCGGGACGCCGTACTCGCGGGAGAAGGCCGCGCAGTCGGCGGCGAGCGCGACGAACTCCGGACCATCGGCGTCGATCCCCGCGGTCAACTGCCGGTCCAGCGAGTACTTCTCGTTCGAGGCGAGGTGGGGGAAGCACTGCACCCCGGGGATGCCCAGGCTCCGGGCGGCGATCCGGCCCGGCCAGTTCGTCGTGTCGTAGCAGACCGCGTCCACCGGCTCCGACAGGCAGTGCCTCCGCAGTACGGGGTAGGTACCGCTCAGCGCGGCGAAGTAGTGCCGCAACCAGCCCGCCACGGCCTCCGGCCCGAACGTCGACGGCGGGGTGAACGGCGGCGGCGACGGCAGCTCCAGCCAGCGCGCACCGGCGCCGGTGACGGTGGCGGCGTGGGCGGCCTCGGTCGCGTACACCACCTGGTGCCCGCGCCGTACGAGTTCCTCGACCAGCGGCAGCATCGGGTTGATGTGCCCGTGGCCGGTCAGCGTCACGAAGAGCAGGTTTCTTCCGAGCACGACCGGCACCCTGCCAGGAGCGCTCGGGCGGCGCCACCGGTTTTCGCCGCCACCGGTCCTACGCCGTCGGCCCGAGGGCCATCCCCACCTCCGGCGATCGCGGACCGGCCCGGGCTGGTCGGGCAGGTGGGCGGAGGGTCGCCGACGGACGACCGGGCGCTGCTGCTCGGCCTCTGGGCGGACGAGGACGCGTACCTCCGCTTCATGCGCGAGCGCCGCGAAGCGGTTGCCACTGAGGCCTCCCGGCACGCCAGTTGGGTCTCGATCCGGGTCTTCTCCGGGCCGGTCGTCCAGGTCGCGCGGCGCGCTGCCCGGGGCGTTTCGCGTGCCGCGCCCCGTTCCTCGTCGTCCGTGCCCGCCCCGGCCTCACACCTGCCGGTCCAGGAGGGCCAGTTCCTCCTCGGTGAGACGGAGGGCACCGGCGGCGATGTTCTGGGCGAGGTGGCCGGGGCTGGTGGTGCCGGGGATCGCCAGCACGTGCGGGCCGCGGTGGAGCGTCCAGGCGAGCCGCACCTGAGCGGGTGTCGCGCCGTGGGCACGGGCGACCGTGTGCACCCGCGCGTCCCGCTCCCGTACGGCGGGCGCCTCGCGCCGCCGTCCGGCGATGGCGAAGTACGGGACGAACGCGACGCCCTGCTCCCGGCACAGGTCCACCATTCCGCTCTCGTCCGCGCGGCGCCAGTCCAGGCCGTAGGAGTTCTGCACGCAGACCACGGGCGCGATCGCCCGGGCCTCGGCCAGGTGCTCCGGCCTGACGTTGGAGATCCCGAGGTGCCGGATCAGGCCCGCTTCGCGCAGCTCGGCGAGGGCGCCGAAGTGTTCGGCGATCGAGGCCGTCCCGGGGCCGTTGCGGCGCAGGTTCACCACGTCGAGGTGGTCCCGGCCGAGCTGGCGCAGGTTCTCCTCGACCTGACCGCGCAGCTGGTCCGGACGGGCCATGGTGAGCCACTCTCCGGAGGGGTCGCGCCCCGGACCGACCTTGGTCACCACCACCACGTCGCCGTTCCAGGACGCCAGGGCCCGGTTGATCAGCTCGTTCGCGGATCGCAGCGGCGAGAAGTAGAACGAGGCCGTGTCGACGTGGTCGACCCCCTGCTCGAAGGCGCTGTGCAGCAATCGCATCGCGGCGTCGCGGTCGATCGGCGTGCCGTCGGAGTTGCCCATCATGCCGTTGCCGGTCAGCCGCATCGCCCCGTACCCGATGCGGTTCACCTCCAGGTCCCCGAGCTTCCAGGTTCCCGCTTCCGACGCTGCTGCTGTGCTCATCGTGCTCCTCCGCCTCGGTGGTTCGTGAGGTTCCGGAGTATGGGCGGGTCAGCGGGCTTGCGACAGGTCAACGGGCTGGGCGAAGCGTCACATTCCCAGCGGGAACGAACCGTGACCGCCCAGCCGTTGGACCTGTCGTGGATGCGCTGCCCCGCAGGCCGGAAGCTACTGGTGCGCGGCGGCGTCGAAGCCTTCGGGGGCGCGGTCACCGTCGAGACCTTCTTCCCGGCCGACCGGGCGACGGTGACGCCGATGCGGGCGGCCGCCCCGTAGCGTCGTCAGGCCACCACCGGCACGCCGTCCGGGCGCCCGGCGAGCAGGGCCGCGACGTGGTCGGCGCAGCGCAGGGCCGCCTCGGCCATGGCGGTCCTGGTCATCCCGGCGACGTGCGGGGTGAGCAGGGCGTTGGGCAGGCCGGAGAGCGGTGAGGCGAAGGCGGCGTTCTCGTGGGCGAAGGTGTCGACGGCGGCGGCGGCCGGTGGCCGGGCCGGGTCGCGCAGGGCGTCGGCCAGGGCCTGTTCGTCGACGATGCCGCCCCGGGAGGTGTTCAGCAGGATCGACCCGGGCCGCATCAGGGCGAGTTCCGCCCGGCCGATCAGCCCCGCGGTGTCCGGGGTGAGCGGGAGGTGCAGCGACACCACGTCGCTGGTGGCCAGCAGGGCGTCGAGGGTTTCGACCCGGGGCACCGGCGCGGGCGTGGGGCGCCGCGCGTGGCCCTGGACGGTCATGCCCAGCGCCGTGGCCCGCTCCGCCAGCGCCAGCCCGATGCGCCCCATGCCGACGATGCCCAGGGTGAGGTCGGACAGCTCGACGGCCGGGGCCTTCGGCGCGCTCCAACGGCCCTGGTGCGCGGCCTCGTTGTACGCGCCGAGGTTGCGGGTCAGGGTGAGCAGTTGGGCGAGGGTGAACTCCGCGACGGCGTTCGCGTTGGAGCCGGGCGTGTGGGTGACGGTGACGCCGTGCCGGGCGGCGGCGGCCAGGTCGACATGGTCGGTGCCCGCCCCGGCCCGTCCGATCACCCTCAGCCGGTGGGCCAGCCCGCGGTCGGTCCCGGCCGCGAGCAGCGCGGCGCGCAGCGGGGCACCCGCGCGGGACTTGAGGGCGTGGTACCCCTGCCCGTCCCGTAGCACCTCCTCGATCAGCGCCGCCTCGGCGAACAGGTCCACGTCGGTGAACTCGACCCGACCCGCCCACCGTTGAACCACCCCCGGCCGGTCCTCCACCCGCCGCAGGTTCAACGTGACGGCCAGCCCGTACCCGACCAGGCGCTCCAGCTCGCGATCGAGCAGCTCCCCCGGAGCCGCGTCCAACAACAGGATCCGCATCCCTTCCACGCCCCCTACCTGGCCGGAATCAGCACTGTACATCGGGAATTTCCACCACTCCTGCCCCTGACCTCCACAAGCCGCCCGGCCCGGCAAAGGGTCCTCCCCCTCCACCGCCCACCCCCGGTCCGGCCTGGCAGGATCTCCCGCCATGACGCACTACGAGACGTCCCGGCCGGGGCAGCGACGCGGCCGGGGCGGCCGACCCCGGAGGTCCGGGGAGGACAGCACGCCGTGGCCTCGGCGGCCGCTGCTGATGGCACTGTGGATCCCGGCCGCCGCCGTGCTGCTTCCGCTCGGCGGGGCGCTCGGCGCGTTCGGCGCGTGGTTCGTGCTGCCCTCCGTCGCGCTGGCCCTGACCGGGGCGACCGGGCTGATCTACGCCACGGCGTGCCTCTGCCGAATCAGGGCGCTGCAGGTCGCGGCACTGCTTCTGGCGGTCGCTCCGATGATCGCCGTCCCGCTGATGAGCATGAACACCGTCCAGGCCACCGTGCTGTCCATGCGCGGCACGGCCCACCCGGGCACTGTCACCGACATCACGGTGACGCACGGCAAGGGCACCAGCTACACCTGCGAGGTGCGGTACGACGACGCCCCGGGGCGCACCCGGTCCGTCGCCTGCGGGAGCGGTGACACGGCGGGCGAGCGGGTCAGTGTCACCGAGGACCCGGACGGCCTGGTGCGCCCGGAGTTCACCGCGGAGGCCGAGAACCCCCGGTTCGACCTCGCGATGGTCGGCCTCGCCGACGCCTCCCTGCTCGTCGTCTCCGGCGCCGCGGCCGGCCTCGGCGCACTGCTCCAACTGCTGCGGAGGCGCCGTTATCCCGTTGCGCCGGCGGCCGGGTGACGGACATCCTCCCTGGATGGAGCCAGTAGAGCAGGAAATCGCCCTGGACGAGGTGACGCTGCGCCGTTTCCGCGGCGAAGCGGACTTCCCCGAGTTCTTCCGGGTCATCGAGGAGTCGCTGGAGCACCTGCGGCCCTGGATGCCATGGGTCGCCGAGCACAGTGAGGCCAAGACCACCGCGTTCCTGGCGGAGCGGCCGGAGCTGTGGGAGAGCGGGCAGGACTTCACGTACGCGATCCTGCTGGACGGCGCGATCGTCGGCGCCTGCGGGCTGTTCCGCCGCGATGACACCGAGGAGAACGGCCGGGAGATCGGCTACTGGCTGCACCCCGCCGCCACCGGTCGCGGCATCGCCACCCGGACGGCCCGGGCTCTGGCCGAACAGGCCTTCCGCCTCCCCGGCGTGGACTTCGTGGAGATCATGCACGACCCGGCGAACCTCGCCAGCGCCGCCGTGCCGGCCCGACTCGGCTTCACCGAGTACCGGCGCCGCCCCGCCGAGGCGCTCGCCCCGGCGGAGACCGGCGAGGAGCAGATCTGGCGGCTCCGGCGCAGCTGAGGAGGAGCGGCCCGGCGGTCCGCCGCCGTGGGGGAATGCGTGCGGACCGCCGGGCGACGCCGGACGGACGGGACGATCCGGCCTGGCGCCGTGGGAACGAACGCGGGCCGGAGACTTCCGTCCCCGCGCGGAGCGCCCCATCTCGAACCCCGCATGCCGACCGCGCACCCTCTGCCGCAGCCTGGTGCGTTCGTTCCCACGCCCAGGAGACCGCTCGACAGGTGGGCGGATAACACTTTTTTTCTCGGGACTTCCTCCGCCCGCCGCCCCCGTTCCGGTGATCGTCTAGTCTCGGCTGCAGCCGACGGCGACCGAGACCTCGGCCCAGCCAGCAGCTCCCGCCGAGAGGCCCGACCGTGCCGAACGCCCCCGTGATCCGCAGTGACGTCCCCGGTTCCTTCCCCTGGGCCGTCTTCCACGAGCGCCACCCCGAGCTGGTCCGGCGGCTCCTCGACGCCCTGCCGTACGGCCCGGCCGAGCGGGCGGCGGTCGAGCGGCTGCTGCTGGAGAGCACCACCGGCCTCCTGGAGCCGCCGGAGGAGGACACCCCGGACGCCGCCCAATGGCGGGAGTGGGGCGGGCCCGTGTGGGGCAGTCCCTGGGGCGAGGCGCCGTTCCTGTGGGCGGAGAGCTACTTCTACCGCCGGCTGCTCGAGGCCACCGGGTACTTCGGGCCGGGCGCCTGGCAGGGCATCGACCCGTTCGCGCCGTTCAAGAACGCCGAACTGGCCGGTACGGCCGTGGACGAGGAGCTGGCGGCGCTCGACCGGCTCGACGACCTGCCGAAGCCCCAACGGGAAGACGCGCTGCTGTCCTCCGCGCTCTGGGGCAACCGGGCGGACCTCGGCTTCCAGCTCACCGCCGGTCCCGGCGGCGCCGCCTTCTCCGACCTGCTCGCCGACGACAGCGCGCTGCTCCGGTCCGAGCTGGAGCGGGCTCGCGGAGGGCTGGTCTGCCTCGTCGCGGACAACGCGGGCCGGGAGCTGCTGCCGGACCTCGTGCTGATCGACCACCTCCTGGCCGACGGCCGGGCCGCCGAGGTCGCCCTCTACGTGAAGCCCCAGCCGTACTACGTGTCGGACGCGACGACGGCCGACGTCCTCGCCTCGGTCGAGCGGCTGCGCACCGCGCCGTCAGCGGCGGCCGGGGCCGTCGGCGGCCGGCTGTGGCGGGCGCTGAACCGCGGCACGCTCGTGATCCGCACCCATCCGTTCTTCTGCGCGCCGCTGCCGTACCACGACCTGCCCGCCGACCTCCGGACCGAACTCGCGGGCGCGGCAGTGACGATCCTCAAGGGCGACCTCAACTACCGCCGCCTGGTCGGCGACCGGCTCTGGCCCCCGACCACCCCCTTCGCCGAGGCGGCGGGGCACTTCCCGTCGAGCGTCGCCGCCCTGCGGACGCTGAAGTCGGACGTGGTCGTCGGCCTGGACGCCGACACCGTCGCCCGGCTCGACGGCACCGGCACGGCGTGGCGCGTCAGCGGCCGCCACGCCGTCATCCAGGTCCGGCCCCGGCCGTAGGGTCCGCCGTCGGGCGCCCCGTCGCCCGGGTGCCCGGGCAGGTGGGTCACGACTGACGCACCGGCCGTCCGCCGGCTGCTCGACCGGAGCAGCGGGCGGACGGCTGTGGTTCAGCGGCCTGACTCCCAACCGGCCGGGCACCCAACGGCCCGGCTCTCAGCCCGCGTACACGTCCTCCACGTAGCGCCCGGCCTCGATCAGGCCCTGCAGCCACTCCTGCGCCCGCTGCTCGTCGGCCCCCGGAGTGCGCTCCCGGTAGAGCGCCCGGAAGGCCTCCCGCACACCGGGCGCCATCCGGGCGCCGTCTCCGCACACGTACACCTCGGCCCCGGCCTCCAGCAGCGCCCAGACCTCCGAGGCCTCGGCGGCGATGCGGTCCTGGACGAAACGCCGCCCGTCCTCGGGCTGCTGGCTGAAGGCGGGCCGCATCGAGACCGCGCCGGCCCGTTCGGCCTCCTCCAGCTCGGCCCGGTGCAGGTAGTCCGCCTCCGGGGCGTCGCAGCCGAAGTACAGCAGGGCGGGAGCGAGCTCCGTACTCGCGGTGGGCGAGGCGAGCAGCGCTCGGCGGTCGGCGACGGCGCCGCGGAAGGGCGCCAGGCCGGTCCCGGCGGCGATCATGATCACCGGGGTGCGGTGTCCGATCCGGAACGCCTCCCGGCACGGCTGGACCCGGGCCAGTACGGTGTCGCCGACGCCCACCCGGTCGAGGTAGCCGGAGCCGGTGCCCCGGAAGGTGCCCCGGCCGGAGCGCGCCGGGGCGCTGAGCACCGAGACCATCAGGTCGACCTCCCGCGCGCCCCCGGCCGCCGGCACGGCGCCGGCGGGCGAGGAGGAGATCGAGTAGTGGCGGGGCCGGATCGGCGGCAGCAGCTCCAGCAGCACCGGCCAGCTGAGCGCCTCCCGCAGGGCCGGGAAGTCCTCGACCAGGTCGAGCAGGGTTCGCGGGTCGTCCGCGGGGAGCGCCCGCAGCGCGGCCTGCTCGGGCGGGCAGGGGTTGAGCGCGGCCAGCGCGGCGCGCTGCTCCGCCGTGGGGCGGTCCTGCAGCTCGACGTGGCGGGTGAGCAGTTCCCGTACGGTCAGGGGGCGGTCGACGGCGAGGCCGGTGCGCCGGTGAACAACGATGCCGAGCACCGTGTCGAGGTCGGCGCCGAGCAGCTTGGCGGCGCGCTCGACCAGCACCGGGTCGTTGGCGGGGAGCACGGTCAGGTGGTCGGCGGTCCGGTAGTCGGCGCCCGCGGGCAGGGCGAGCCGGACGAACCGCTTGACCCGGTGGTAGTCGGGGTCGGTCAGACTGCCGACGGCGGTGACGGTGAGTTCGCTCATGCCGTGCCGGGCGGCGAGCGCGTGCAGCGGGCCGCCGGTCAGCTCGGTGACGGTGTACGCGGCCTCCTCCCGCGGGGCGGCCACGGCCTCGGCGTCGCCGTGGCGCGCCAGCAGGAGGTCGGCCAGCGCCTCGGTGAACTCCCGTACCGTACCGGCCAGATCGCCGGAGGCGTCGGCGGCGGCGCGGGCGAGCAGCCGGGTGCCGCCGAGGGCGGCGAGCCGGTCGTCGATCAGGGTGGGGATGCGCTGGTAGGTGGCGGCGTAGGTGCGGTCGCCGATGCCGAGCACCGCGTACTGGACGCCGTCGGCGGCGCCGTCCGGGGCCTCGGCCAGACGGCGGACGAACTCGGCCGCGTCGTCGGTCGGTTGGCCGTTGTACGAGGCGGCGGTGATCACCACCGGGCGGTCGGTGGGCAGGCCGTCGGCGTACGCGTCCAGCGGGGCGGTCTCGGTGTCGCAGCCCAGTTCGGCGGCGACGTCGGCGAGTTGGCGGCTGAAGTCGCGGCAGGCGCCGTAGTTGGAGCCGTGCAGGAGCAGCAGGCCGGTGCCCTGGCGGACCCGGCCGGGGCGCTCGGAGCCCTCGGCGGCGCGCACGTCCTGCACCGGCGGGACCGGCTGGACGTGCCGGACCGGCGGCGCGGGGGTGCGCGGTGCGAGAGCGAGGGTGAAGCCGTCGGGCTTGATGGTGAGCGTCTGCTTGAGGGTCAGCCGGTAGTCGGCGTGGTCGATCAGCCGGTAGCGGTGGACCAGCATGCCCAGCAGCATGGTCGCCTCGTGCAGCGCGAACTGCCTTCCGATGCAGGCGCGTTCGCCGGTGCCGAAGGGCTTGAACGCGTGCGGCGAGCGGGCCGCCTCGCACTCGGGGTCGAACCGGGAGGAGTCGAACAGCTCCGTGTTGTCGCCCCAGGCGCGGTCGCGGTGCAGCATCGGGGTCAGCACGAAGATCGGCATTCCCGGACGGACCGGGATCCGCCCGCCGAGCAGGGTCTCCGCCCGCGCCTCCCGGCTGAACTGGGGCGCCGTCGGCCACAGCCGCAGCGCCTCGTTGAGCACCTGGCGGGTGTGGCGCAGCCGGCCGACGTCCTCGTACGAGGGCTCCGGGTCGGCCTGGTCGCCCCAGAGCGCGTCCACCTCCTCCTGGACGCGGCGGAGTTCGGAGGGGTGCTTGGAGAGGTAGTGCAGCGCGAAGGACAGCGCGCCCGAGGTGGTCTCGTGGCCGGCGATCAGGAAGGTGATCACCTGGTTGCGGATGTTCGCGATGTCCAGCCGGGTGCCGTCGACGGGGTGGACCGCGCCGAGCATCAGGCCGAGCAGGTCCTCGGCCGGGCCGTCCTCGGCACCGCCGCGTACCCGGGCGGCGATCACCTCGTCCACCACGCCGGCCAGGTAGTCGGCGTCCCGGCGGAAGGCCGCGTCGCGCTCCTCGTGGTCGAGCGCCGGGTTGCGGGTCAGCCTGGTCATCGCCCAGTCCAGGCAGCGCACCATCGCCTCGACGAAGGGGTGCGGCTCGTCCCGCTCGAAGGAGCCGAAGTCGAAGCCGAACCCGGCCAGTCCGATGGTGTCCAGGGTCATCCGGGTCATGTCGCCGGGCACGTCGACCGTCAGTCCGGCCGCCGAGCGGCGGTCCCAGGCCTCGATCACCCGGCGGGCGACCTTCAGCATCACCGGGTGGTAGGTGCGCATCGAGCCGAGCGCGAACGCGGGCATCAGGATGTCGTGCGCCCTGGCCCAGTTCGGCTCGTCGTTGTAGGCGGTGAACAGGCCGTCCCCGGTGAACTCGCGGACGTTCTCCAGCGCCGGGCCGACCGCCTTGGTGAAGCGTTCCTCGTCGGCCAGTTCCTCGACCAGTTCCAAGCTGCTGACCATCAGCACCTCCCGGCCGTGCAGGCGCTGGACGAAGGCCGGGCCGTGCTCTCTGGCCAGCTCCATGCTCCGCAGCACGGGGACGCTGGCCGGCGGCAGCGCGGAGATGTCCACGAGGGGAACGGCCGGGCCATCGGTGGTGGCCCCGGTGCCGGTCCTGGCCCTGGTCATGGCTTCGGTCGTGGTGTCGGTCATCGGTGGGTCCCTCCCACGGCGGAAAACTTCTCGGTTCCTCCACTCTGAGCCCCCGGGACCACCGCCCGACAGTGATCACTACATGATTGTGTAGTGCTCGCACCGTCCGGAGACTTGCCTACGCCCCACCGGTTGCGGCCCGGTGCGACAGGAGGAGAACGACGCATGCGACCGATCGAGGGCCGCCGCCCCGCGCCGGTGACCAGGCAGGACCCGGCGGTGATCTGGCGCAACCGCGCCCTGCGGCTCATGGACCACGTGCCGCTGCCCATCGCCGTGTGCGAGTACGGCGGCCGGATCCTGATCGTCAACCGCGCGATGGCCGCCGAGTTCGGCCTGCTGCCCGGCCAGTTGCGCCACCGGCGGATCCTGGAGTTCTTCACCCTCCACGACCGCGCCACCCTGCAGGCGCTCACCGAGGCCGTCCGCCTGCACCGCCGCTCCCAGTACCCGGCCAGGGTCTCCTGGACGCCCGCCGACGGCCGCGAACGGCAGGGCGAGATGACCGTCGAGCTGATCAGCGACTCCGCGGAGGAGACCCCGAACCTGCTGATCTCGCTGCGCACCCTCGCCGAGCCCGCCGCCCCGTCCGTCCCCCGACAGCCCGGACCGGGCGCCGAGGTCAGTCCGATCGAGGCCCGCATCCTCGCCGCAGCCGCCCGGGGCGCCACCACCGCCCGGATCGCCAAGGAGGTCGGCCTCACCGCGGACGGCGTCAACTACCACCTCTCCCGGCTCTCCCGCCGCTGGCACCTCCCCAACCGCACCGCCCTGGTCGCCCGTGCCTACGCGCTCGGCGTTCTCGCCGCCGGCACCTGGCCCCCGGAACCGGCCCGTCCGCACTGACGGGCCGTGAACTGCGAACGGACCGTGGCCCGCGAACGGACGCGTCCGGCTCGCCGCCGCCGCGGGCGCGTGCTGTCGTGAGGCACATGATCACTTCATCGCTGGCCCGCCTGGCCGTCCTGTTCGCCGCCACCGCCGTGCTCGTCCTCGCCGGCTCCGCCCCGGCCCGGGCCCTTCCCCGCGACGTCACCGCCGAGCAGTGCCAGAATAACGGCGGCACCGTCCAAGGCGGCGGCTACTGCGTGGGCGCCACCGGCGAGGACGAGTGGGGGGCGGACATCGACGGGCAGGGCATCGCCTAGAGCCCGCCGGCAGCAGCTCTCCCCCGAGCCGCGGGAGGGCGGCACAGACACGCCCGGTGATTGAAAAATAACCGTGCGTGAACGAAGCTGTGCCGCATGACCTCCCCAGCGCGGACCCCCGCACAGTTCACTGCGGATCTGCACGCCTACGCCGAGAAGTACTGGCACCACCACCCCTTCCACCTCAGGCTCCACGAGGGCGAGCTGACCGCCGATCAGCTCCGGCTCTGGATCGCGAACCGCTGGTACTACCAGGCCCGTCTGCCGCAGAAGGACGCGGCTGTGATCGCCAACTGCCCGGTGGCGGAGGTGCGGCGGCGCTGGACCGAGCGGATCGTCTACCAGGACGGCGCGGCCGACGGTCAGGGCGGTCACGAGGAGTGGCTCAGGCTCGCCGAGGCCGCCGGGCTCGAGCGGACCGCCGTGCTGGACGGGAGCCTGCTGCTGCCCGGGGTCCGCTTCGCCACCGACGCGTACGTGGACTTCGCCCGTACCCGGCCGTGGACCGAGTCCGTCGCCGCCTCGCTGACCGAGCTGTTCTCCCCGGACCTGATGCGCCGTCGGCTCGACGCCATCAAGACCCACTACACCTGGATCGCCCCCTCCGGCCACGGCTACTTCACGGACCGACCGCCGGTCGCCGCTGCCGACGCCGAGCACGCCCTGGGCCTGGTCATCGCCCACTGCGCGACGCGGGCGGAGCAGGACGCCGCCCTCGCCGCGCTGTCGTTCAAGTGCGACGTCCTCTGGTCCATGCTCGACGCAATCGAACACGCTTCCGAAGGCACCACCGAAAGCGGCCCTGAAAACGCCGCCTAGTCCCGGCCCGCCGCCCGTCCCGGCCCTGCCCCGTCCCGGCCCTGCCCCGTCTCGCCGCCCGATCCTCCGGAGGTCGTAGCGTGCCCCTGCTGCCCCCCACCGTCGTCGGACCGCTGTCCGAGTGCAGCACCTCGGTCCGTGTCCAGAACCAGCTCGTCGGGTCCACCGTCACCCTGCTCGTGAACGGCTCGCACACGGTCGGCGGCCAGCTGGTCGGCGGCGGCGTCGCGACCTGGCCCGACCAGGAGTTCCCGCTCACCCCCGGTGTCGCCCTGCACGCCGGTGACCAGGTCGCCGCCACCCAGCTGCTCGGTGGCCAGGTCAGCGCCGCCTCCGCGCAGCCGGTCGCCGTCCAGAAGGAGCCGGCCGTCATCGGCTCCCTGCACTACGGCGGCCACCAGTACGTGTGCGGGCAGTGCCTGTGGATCGACGGCGCGGTCCCCGGTGCCACCGTCACCGTGAAGCAGGGCGCGACGGTCCTGGGCAGCGCCACCGCCCCGGACGGCATCGCCCGCGTCCAGCTCGGCGCCCCGATCGCCGCCGGCGAGGTGCTGATGGCCGAGCAGCAGGCCTGCGGCAACCCCGGCACGCCCACGCCGAGCCCGGTGCCGGACGGTCCGCCCGAGCAGCCGCCACCACCGGTCGTCCACGGTCCGCTGCTGGCCTGCCAGACCGGCGTGCCGGTGAGTGGCGTGTTCGAGGGGGCACAGGTCACGCTGCACCGCACCGGCGTGCCCAACACGACGCGCGGCTGCTTCGACCTCAGCGCGTTGACGTTCCGGGTGCCGCCGCTGGTGGAGGGCGAGCAGGTCTCCGCGGACCAGGCCTTCGTCAACTGCGAGGCACTCGGCGGAGCCTCGGCCACCGTGGTGGTCGGGCCCGCCGACCAGATCCCCGCGCCGGCCGTCGTCGCTGCGCTGTGCGCGGGCGGCACCTCGGTCCGGGTCACCGGGCTGGTAGTGGGCGCGCTGGTCACGGTCCTCGAGAACGGCGTCGTGCTCGGCACGGCGCAGGCCTTCGAGCCGAGCGCCGACCTCGACGTGCCCGCGCTGATCGGCGGCGGCACCGTCACCGCGCGCCAGGAGCTCTGCGGGTACACCAGCCCCGATTCCGCGCCGGTGGTGGTGGACCCGCAGCCCGCGGGCCTGCCCGCCCCGGTGGTGGTCCCACCGCTCTTCGAGTGCGCCTCCCGGGTCCGGGTCATCAACGTGCAGCCGGGCGCCCTGGTCCTCGTCCACTCCGCGGCACTCGGCGCGCCGATCGGCCTCCAGTACGTCTACGCGGGACAGGCGGACATCCCGGTGGCACCGCTGCTCAGTGCCGGGGACCAGATCTACGCGGTGCAGCTCGCCTGCGGCCGGACCAGCCCCAGATCGGCCCTGGTGACGGTGCAGCAGCTCGGCGCTGTCGAGCCGCCCACCGTGCGCACCCCGCTCACCGAGTGCACCCGCTGGGTGTGGGTGGACGGTGTGGTCCCGGGGGCCGACGTGGACGTCTACGTCAACGGCCGGTGGCAGGGGACGGCGACCACGACCACCCCCGGCGTCCAGGTGGGCGTCAGCGGACCGCTGCGCATGAACGACACGGTGAGTGCCCGTCAGCGCATCCGCACCACCGTGACCGAGTTCGGCCCGGCTGCGACGGTGGCCTTCGGCCCGGTGTCGGTCACCACCCAGCACAACGACAACCGGCGCACCGGAGCCAATCTGCTCGAGGTGACGCTGCGCCCGTCGAACGTCGGCCCGAAGACCTTCGGCAAAGTCTTCACCCGGGCGGTGGACGGCGAGATCTACGGCCAGCCGCTCTACCTCTGCCAGGTCGACGTGGCCGGCGTCGGACAGCGCAACGTCGTCTACGTGGCGACCATGCACAACAGCGTGTACGCCTTCGACGCGGACGACCCGAACGCCTCGGCACCGCTGTGGCACGCCCGACTGGGCCCGTCGGCCCCGATGCCGGATCCCAACATCGGCCCGGGCGGGTACGCGGACATCTCCGTCGAGGTCGGCGTCATCAGCACGCCGGTGATCTCGGTCGACCGGAACCTCATCTACGTCGTCGCCTTCACCAAGGAGGGCAACACGTACCACCACACCCTGCACGCCCTCGACCTGCGGTCGGGGCAGGAATCCCTCGGCGGCCCGGTGCGGATCGCCGCCACCGTCCCGGGATCGGGCGAGGGCAGTGTCAACGGCACCATCGCCTTCACCAGCCACCTCCAGATCCAGCGGGCCGCGCTGACCCTGGTCAACGACCGGCTGTACGTCGCCTTCGCGGCCTACGGCGACCGGGAACCGTACCACGGCTGGGTGTTCGGCTTCGACGCCGACAACCTGCAGCAGACCGGTGTGTTCATCACCACGCCCGACACCGGCCTGGGCGGGATCTGGCAGGCGGGACAGGGGCTGGCCGCGGACGGGAACGGCGACCTGTACTTCATGACCGGCAACGGCGGCTTCCGTCCCGACGGGTCGAACCTCTCCTGCTGCATCGTGAAGCTGAGCCCCGATCTCAAACTCCTGGACTGGTTCGCCCCGTTCAACCAGGCCTTCCTGAACGGCAACGCCGACCTGGACCTGGGCTCGGCCGGTCCGCTGCTGATCCCGAACACCAACCTCCTGCTGGGCGGCGGCAAGGAGGCGAAGTTCTATCTGCTGGACACCGGCGCGATGGGCCACTTCCAGGCCGGCTCCGACAGCCAGATCGTCCAGAGCTTCTGGCTGACCCAGGACCACACCAACAACCACATCCACGGCGGGCCGGTGTACTGGGACTTCCAGGACGGCCCGTTGGTCTACGTCTGGCCGGAGAACGTGCCGCTGCGCGCCTACCGCTTCGCCGGCGGGGTGCTGCAGACGGCCCCCGCCTTCACCAGCACCACCCCCGAGCCGCCCCCGTTCATCATGCCCGGCGGATTCCTCTCCGTCTCGGCCAACGGCAGCGACCCCGACTCCGGCCTGCTGTGGGCCTCGCACGTGCTCAAGGACGACGCCAACCACGCAGTGGTGGAGGGCGTGTTCCGCGTCTACCTGGCCTCCGACCTGACCAAGGAGCTGTGGAACAGCAAGATGAACGCCGCCCGGGACGACGTCGGCCTGTTCGCCAAGTTCGTGCCGCCGACCGTGGCGAACGGCAAGGTGTACCTGGCGACCTTCTCCGGGGCGCTGAACGTCTACGGGCTTCTCGAATGAGCCGCGCCGGGTCACCGTCGGACCGGCGGAACGTCGCGGACCGGTAAAAGCACCACCCCCTGCCCCTCCCCCCTCGCTGACCAGCCGCTACGCTCTGGGCCGCGCCGCGCCACGGGGGCCGGCGGATCCACCACGGGGGAACCACTGTGCGTTACCTGGTCCGCGACCGCATGTTCGCCTTCCACGAGGAGGCCTGGATCGAGACCGAGCAGCGGGAGAAGCTCTACCGCGTGAACCGGAAGTTCTTCCGGCTGCGCCGCACCTTCGCCCTGGTCGACACCCGCGGCGAGCACGTCGCGAGCATCGTCCGCAAGACCTTCACCTTCCACCACACCCTGCTGATCAAGCAGGAGGGGCAGCCGACCGCGAAGGTCAGCAAGAAGCTGTTCAAGCTGTTCGGCGACCGCTTCAAGGTCCGTCTCGGCGACGGCCGCAAGCTGAGGATCAACGGCAACCTGTGGGACCGCGAGTTCGACATACGCCACGAGGGCACCACCCTGGCGCACGTCTCCCGCCGCTGGTTCACGATCCGCGACGCCTACGCCGTGGACGTGATGAGCCAGCAGGACGCCCTGCTCCTGGTCATCCTCGCGGTCTGCGTGGACCACGTGCTCCAGGACGCCAAGGGCGACCAGCTGACCAACCTCTGACGGGAAGCCCCGGACGCGTTGCGGACTACGGTGCGCCCAGGATCACCGGGTCCTCGGCGAGTTCGGCGAGCAGCGCGTCCAGCTTGGCCCGGTCGACCGAGGGCATCACGAAGACGTGCACGTAGCTGCGCCGGGTGGTCTCGTCGCCCGGGACCATCAGCACGTCCTGGGAGGACAGCGACCACTTGGCCACCAGCTCGGCGCTCGGCTTGCGGAACCGTACGGTGACGGCGCCCGGGGTACGGGCCGGCCAGAGCTCGACGCCGAGTTCGCGCTCCATGGCGGTCAGCCGCCGCTCCAGGTAGGCGGCCAGCTCCTGGGCCGCGCGGATCCGCTCCACCTGGTCCCGGTAGGAGTACCGGGACAGGTGGTCCCAGAGGATCAGCGGGGAGAAGCCGTTGCGGGAGCCGGCGAAGGTGGTGTCCGGGGCGCCGATGTAGTCCGGCTGGGACGGCGGCGAGATCTGGTACTTCACCTTGGTCATGTAGATGCCGCACGGCCACGGCGCGCCGGCCCACTTGTGGCCGCTCATCGCGATCGAGGAGACCATGTCCACCTCGCCGTGCCCGGCGGTGGGCAGCCGCAGGCCGAAGTCGAACTCGGGCAGCTCCGCCTCGGGCGTCCAGCCGTACCCTTCCGGGTCCTCGGCGGCCAGCCGCAGGAACGGCGCGTAGCCGGCGCCGAGCGCGCCGTCCACGTGGATCCAGAAGCCGCGGCGCACGTCCACCAGCGGCCGGCCGGTCTGCGGGCAGCTGCCGTAGACCACCTCGCGCTGGACGAGCCCGTGCCGCTCGAAGATCGGCAGCAGGCGCTCGCAGACGGCGCGGACGTCGTCGTGGGCGCCCTTGAAGGTGCTGCCGAGGTTGAGGTTGACGAAGACCGGGTGGCCCTTGGCGGCGAAGAACTCGACGAGTACGGCGAGGGCGTCGACGTCTATCTCGCCGGGGCCGTCCCAGGACAGGCCGGACGGGCCCGGGCGGGAGGGCACCTCGGTGGGCCAGGTGCGCAGCCCGGTCACCGGGTCGACCAGCGGGCACTCGTCGGCGTACTTCTCCAGGCCGACGGCGTGGAAGGTCTCCACGCCGAGGACGGCCACGGCCTTGGCGAAGGAGTAGTGGGTGTCCTCGGAGTAGAAGGCCACCGGATGGTGGGCGTTCGGGTTCCGCCGGTCGGGGTCGGCCTTGACGTAGCGCACCGCGTCGAAGGGGGCGGTCGGCGGCTGGATCAGCGCCTTGCCGCTCAGGTAGTCCCGGGCGTTCCAGAGGGCGTACATGTTGCCCTCGGTCGAGCCCATGGACAGCATGTAGCCCCAGTACGACTCCGGGTCGGCCGGGTCGTGCGGGCGCTCGGCGTGCCAGAGCTTCGCGTAGTAGTCGAGCACGGCCCGCTCGACGACCTTGGTGTTGGGCTTGTATCCGCCGCTCTGGAACGGGTCGCCGAGGTTGTTGATGTTGTTCGGCATGAACCGGGCGAGGTCCAGCGCGGTGCCCTGCATGTCCTGGGTGGCCTGGTAGCCGACCAGGTGCTTGCGCTTGCGGGTCAGGTACTCGTCCACGGCGTCGAGCGCGCGCAGCCGCCGGTCGTCGTCCAGGCCGCCCTCGGGGAGGGTGAAGTCACCGCCGTCCAGCTCCGGACCGGGATCGACGGCGGGCGCGGGCGCGGTCGCGGTCTCGGCGGCGGGGAAGGCGGTCGGGCTCATGGGCGGGGCGCTCCGGGGGTGCGGTGGGGCGGCGACCGGGTGTGACGTCGTCGTCGATGTCGATGACGGTCGTCGGTCAGGACCGTCGGTAAGGATGGAACTTTCAGGCGCTCCTGGGAAGCCTCTTCGAAGAACATTCGGCCAAGTTCCGATCAGGTTTGCGAATCTGCGGAAAGGGCTGCGATCCTGGCGGGCATGCCGAACAATCCGCAGGGCCGCCGGGCGCCGGTCGACGACGTGGACCGGGCGATCGTCCGCGCCCTGGCCGACAACGCCCGCCTCCCGAACAACGCCCTCGCGGCCGCCGTCGGCATCGCCCCCTCCACCTGCCTGGCCCGCGTCCGCGCCCTCCAGGAGCGCGGCATCATCCGCGGCTTCCGGGCCGAACTCGACCCGGCCGCGATCGGGCTGCCGCTCCAGGCGATGATCTCGGTACGGCTGCGCGCCCACACCCGCGAGCAGAACGAGAGCTTCCGCAGCACCGCCCCCGACCTGCCCGGCGTGCTGGCCGTCTTCCACATGGCCGGATCGGACGACTACCTGCTGCACGTCGGCGTCGCCGGCCCCGAGGCGCTTCGCGACTTCGTCGTGGACCACCTCACCACCCACCCGGCGGTGGCCCAGACCCGCACCAACCTGATCTTCGAACAGATACCGGGCCGCCGTTACCTGGGGCACTGACGGGCGGCATCGGCCGCCATCTGGTCGGCCTCGCCCTCGCCGACGGACACCAGGTCACGGCCGCCGTTCGCGACCCGGCCCGGCTGCCCGCCCGCCACGACCGGCTGACCGCACTCCGGGACGCCGACCTGGAGGCGATGGAGCGGGGGTGACGGCGACCACCTGGGCGGGCGGATCCGCCGGGGTGCTCGGCTTCCTGCGGCGGCTGCACGACCGGGCGGACCGCGCCTCGGCCTGATCGGCTGACGAACGGAGGCCGGGCCCTCGGCCGGATGGGCAGACGGATGGTGCGCACCGGCACGGTGGCCCCGCGCACCCCGCGCCGCGGCGACGGCCACCCGGACCACGTCCTCGACCTGGTGGCGGACCTGCCGGAGTTGCCGTCCCGGCTCCGGCGGGAGCGCTGAAGGTGCGGCGACCCGCCCGGTGTGCGTCCCTGGTCCTCGAACACACCGCACGGAACGGATGGACGGAGATACCGATGGGCCTGCCCCTGCTCGCCGGCCATGTGCTCGTCCGCCTCACGGACGGCGCACCGGAGGTCGCCGGGGCCGTCCTCGACGCCCTGGAGACGGCCTTCCCGACGCACACCGGCCGGGGCCGGACCCGGATCGGCAACGTGTGGGACGTACCGCCCACCCTGACCTCGGAGAGCACCTGGACGGTCGCCGAGGCCGGGCCCGAGGGCACCCGGACGATCCCCGGGCCGGGCCCGGCGGTGAGCACCTCGCAGGCCTTCGACGTCCAGAGTCCCGCCCCGCCGCCGGGACCGCCCGCCCTGACGGGCGAGGCCACGGCGGAACTGCTCGGCGCGCCCGAGCACGTCGAAACGATGCTGCGGGCGCTCTCCGAGCTCTGCCCGGTGGACGAGGAGGGCCGCGAGGAGCAGGGCCCTCAGCTGGCGGTCCGCCTGCGGCTCGGGTGTGCCACGCCCGGGGCCGGGTAGCCGCTCGGCGACAGGACTACTGGCCGCACCGATCCTCGGGAGCCCCCATGGCCGGACGACGCACGCGACGCGGGGCGGGTGAGCACCACGACTTCCCACACACCCCGAGCGGCCCAGGCCGGACGACGCCCGAACTGCGGCCCCAGCCGGGGGTGCGCCGGGGCACCGAGCCGGTGAACGCCCGGACGGACCTGGAACTGCGGCGGCTGCTGTCCCGGATCTTCCTGGTGCTGTTCCTCTGCGGGACGGTGGTCTTCGCCGTACTGGCCGCACTCGCCGCCCCGGGCCCGCCGCCGAACCGGGGCGTGTACGCCGTGCTCGCCGCCGTCTGCGCGGCCTTCGCCGGGATCAGCGCGTTCGACCTGACGGTGGTCCGCCGCCGCCTGGCCGCCGGGCAGGGGCGCGACACCCGTCGGCGCTGATGCCTACTTGACGGCCCCGCTCACGACCGCTGGCCCGGACGGCCGCAACCGCCCGGGCCAGCGCGACCAGCACCAGCCGCTCGGCCTGTGGGAGCAGCGGCGGGGCGGCCAGGGCCACGACGATCGAGGCCGCCACGCCCGTCCAGGCCACCGGGCCGAGCGGGGTGCAGCCGAAGAACCGGCTGACGCCCGGCGTCTGCACGATGACCGCCAGCGCGGCGGCGGAGCCCAGCACCGTCGCCAGCACCAGCGGGCTGCGGGCCCGCCCGGCCAGGGTCTGGGCCAGCTGGGCGCCGACGACGCCGCACAGGGCCATCGTGCTGGTGCGCCGGACCGTGCCGGGGGTGGCGGTGCCGATGAACCAGGCGGTGGCCGCGCCGAGGGCGGTGACCAGGCCGCGGTGCCGGATCTGCCGGGCGAGCGGGGCGTCCAGGGCGGCCGTGCCCACGCGCCGGGTGGCCTCCCCGTTCGACGGATCGTTCCGCGGGGTGACGGCGACGGCCATCGCCGGGAACATGTCGGTGAGCAGGTTGACCAGCAGGATCTGCCGGGTGGACATCGGGGCGCGACCGGACAGCACCGTGCCCAGCAGGGAGAAGCCGATCTCGCCCGCGTTGCCGCCGATCAGGATGGTGATCGCGTCCGCGACGCTGCGCCACAGCGCCCGTCCCTCGTCCACCGCGTCGGTCAGCACGGTCAGTTCGTCGTCGGTGATCACCAGGTCGGCCGCGTTGCGGGCGGCCGCCGAGCCGCGGGCGGCGATCCCGATGCCGATGTCGGCCGATCGGATGGCGGCGGCGTCGTTGGCGCCGTCCCCGACCATCGCCACCACCCGCCCGGATTCCCGGAGCGCCTCGACCACCAGTACCTTCTGCTCGGGCGCGACCCGGGCGACGACGTCGCAGCCGCCCAGCGCCCGGGCGCGGCCGGTCCGGTCGAGGCCGGCCAGCTCGTCACCGGTGGCCAGTGCGAGGTCCTCGGGCCAGCCGAGGGCGAGGGCGACCGCGCGGGCCGTGGCCGGGTGGTCGCCGGTGAGCATGACCGGCCGCACCCCGGTTTGGCGCAGCCCCTCGATCAGCGCCGCGGACCCGGGGCGCGGGCTGTCGGCCAGGGCGACGAAACCGACCAGTTCCAGCCCCTCCAACGGGCGGTCCAGCGCCTCCTCCTCATCGGCGGACAGCGGTCGCAGCGCGACCGCGAGGACCCGCAGGCCGTCCGCGCCCAGGGCGGCCACGGTCGCCTCCCCGTCCTCCCTCGCGCCCGTGCCTGTGCCCGCGCCCCTGCCCGTGCAGGCCGGCAGCACGGCTTCGGGTGCGCCCTTCACCACCAGCAGCGCCCGTCCGTCGTCCTCCGTCCCGGTGGCGGCGGCGTACCCGCGGCTGGCCTCGAAGGGCAGCGTCTGGGCCGGGGTCCAGCCGAGGTCGTCCGGTGCGGCGGCGAGCACCGCCTCGTCGGTGGAGTGGGCGTGCACGGTCCTGTCGTCGTCGGCCGGCGGGCAGGCGCGGGCCGCCATCCGCAGGACCGCGGCCGCCGTGGGGTCGTCGGCCGGGTGGCGGGCGCCGTCGGCCGTGGCGACGCGGGTCACCCGCAGCCGGTTCTCGGTCAGGGTGCCGGTCTTGTCGAAGCACACGGTGTCCATCCGGCCGAGCGCCTCCAGCGCGCGCGGGGTGCGGACCAGCACGCCCCGGCTGCTGAGCCGGCGGGCCGCAGCCAGCTGGGCGACGGTGGCCACCAACGGCAGGCCCTCCGGTACGGCGGCCACCGCCACGGCCAGTCCGCCCCGGACGGCCTCGCGCACCGGGCTGCCCCGCAGCACCGCCAGGCCCGCCACGGCGGCCCCGCCGAGCAGGGTGAACGGCAGGCTGCGGTCGGTCAGTTCGCGCAGCCGGGCCTGGACTCCCCCGGCGGGCGGGGTGCGGGCGGCGAGGTGCGCGGCCCGTCCGGCCTCGGTGTCCTCGCCGGTGCCGACGACGGCGGCCCGGGCGCGCCCGGCCACCACGGTGGTGCCCTCGAAGACCATGCAGCGGCGGTCGGCGACCGTCGCCTCGGGGGTGGCGGCCAGCTGCTTCGCGACCGGGAGGGACTCGCCGGTCAGCGCGGACTCGTCAACCTCCAGCTCGTCCAGTTCGATCAGCCTGGCGTCGGCGGGCACCACCTCGCCGGTGCCCAACTCGATCACCTGACCGGGCCTCAGGTCGGCGGCGCTGACCCGCCGGGTCCGCTCGCCGTCGACCACCGTCACGCGCTGATGCTGGGTCACTTCCAGTGCGGACAGGGCTCGTTCTGAGCGCAACCGCTGGAAGGCGCCGATCAGCGCGTTCATCGTCAGGGCTCCGGCGACCAGCGCCGCGTCCACGGTCGATCCCAGCAGGGCGGAGGCGGTCGCCCCGACGAGCAGGACCGGCGTCAGCGGATCGTCGAGCTCGGAGCGCACCGCGCCGACCAGCCGGCCCGCCCCGCGCAGCGGCGAATGGGCGGCGAGCCGCCGGACCCATGCGGCGTCGCGGCGCGCCGGGCGGCGGACGGCCTTGAGCCGGGCCACCGCCTCCTTCGGCGCGAGCGCGTGCCAGGGGACGCGCGGCGGCGGGTGGGGCGCGCTGCGGGTGCCGACCCGCAGGGCGGCCCGCCAGCCCGAGACCAGGGCCCCGGCCGTCGCGACGTTCACGGGCGAGAGCCGGGCGGCGACCGGGAGGGTGCTGTGCGGCCGTCGACCACGGGTGACGACCAGGAGGCCGGACAGCGCGGCGCTCGCCTCGGCCAGGGTCTTGGAGTGCTGGGCGACGGTACGGGCGGCGGGGATCGCGGCCAGCAGCCGCCAGGCGGAGTCGAGACCGTTCAGGCCGTTGAGCAGGAGGAGGTCCGCACCCCACACCACCGCGCTCTCCCGGTCGGTGAGCGCGACGGCGAGGTCACCGCGCAGCAGCCCGGCGAGCAGTTCGCGGGCTTCGTCCGTCAACTCGGCGCCGTGGTCGGCCGGAACGCGGGCGATGGTGAGCACCACCCTCCCCTCGCGCTGGAGTTGGCGCACCGCATCGGACAACGACCTCTCGCTGCCCAGTAGTTGATCGGCCAGGGTGCCGAAGTCTCCGAGCGTTCCGTCGTCGGCCACCACGACGTGCAACCCGGCTCGGCGGGCGGCGTCCAGCGCGGCCTCGGCCACCGGGGCGATCTCCCGTCCGACCAGGACCGTGCCGACGTCCCTGCCCCCGGCGGACGCGACCAGCAGCCCCGTCCCGGCGTCCGGCCGGCCCGACCGGTCCGGCAACGGCCGTAGTTCGAGTTCCGCCCCGGGCCGATCCAGGGCGGCGACGGCCGCCTGCCAGAGCCGGTCGTGGTCCCAGTCGGGCGCGGAGGGATGGACCTCCAGGACCGTTCTGCCCGTCCCGCGCAGCGCGTCGGGGTGCAGCACCACGGTGTCCACCAGTTCGAGTCGGCGCAGCCGCTCCAGGTTGCGGACCAGCACGCCCTCCCGGGCGAGCGCGGTGCCCAGCGCGGAGGTGAACGCGGCGGGACCGTAGCGCGCGGCCTTCGGGTTGCCCGCCGTCAGGCCCTCGGCGGACTCCGCCACGTCGCGGGTGAACAGCAGTGCCGCGGCCGCGCCGAGCAGGGTGCTGCCGACGGCCTGGTCCTCGAACTTCTCGCGGGGCAGCGGCCGCAGCGCGGGCCGGGCGGTTCCGGTACCCGCGACGCTCAGCCGTCCGGGGGCGCAGACCGTGTCGTGCGCGGCGTCGAAGGCCGCGGCGCCGGCGATCGTCTCCATCAGCCGGCCGGTCCGCAGCACCGCGTCCAGGACCAGCGCGCCGGGCGACTGCCCGACGCCGTGCGCCGCGGCGCCGACCGCGGCCAGCACCAGGTCGGCCCCGGCGTCGCCGAACCGGCGGCGCAGCAGGGTGCGGACGTCCGGGTCCTCGCGGACCAGGGAGACCAGGGCGGTGGCCAGCCGGGGCCCGGTGCGCAGCGGAACCACCCGGGCTCCCACGGCGGTGACGAAGCCGACGGCGTCGCAGGCCAGGGCGACCGACTGGGCGCGGACGCCACCGGTGCGACCGGGGTGGGCGGTCTCCAGGACGTCCTCGTCCACCCGTTCCAGGCGCTGCCCGGCGGCGAGTTCGGTGGCCCGCTCCACCACGCGGTCGATGGCCGCGTCCTGGGTCAACTGGATCACCAGCCGGGCAAGGCCGCCGTCCCAGTAGGCGGCGATGACGTCCGGCCGCCTGGCCAGTCCCAGCGCCACCCGCCGGGCCGCCGCCTCGACGTTCCGCGCCGTACCGGCTCCCCGGGAGCGCAGTGGCAGCTGGATCCGCGAGCCCGCGTGCCAGTAGCCCGTGCCCGTCTCGGCCGCGCTACGGGCGACCCGGCCCACCCGGGTCGCCGTCCCCGCGGCCGAGACGGCCGTCCGGACGGTGGTGCGAACGGTGGTACGGGCGCCGACGCGCCCGGCCTCGGCGGCCACCCGGGCGGCGGCGCGGGCCGTGGGCACGGCGGAGCGCGCGAGGACGACCGGCACGGCCAGGGACAGCCCCAGGCCCATCGCCGGTAGTCGGGTCAGTCGGTGCGGCACCACGGCTCGGCCCCGATCCGCCGGGTCAGACGGTCTTCCGCCGGGACGACCCGGCGGACGCGGCGATGGTCGTCCGGCGGCGGCTCGGCGCCGTGCCGCCCGACCGGGAGGCCTTCGGTGCCTCGGTGGTTCTGCTCTTGGCTGCCGGCGCACCTTCCCGGGCGGGCGTGGCGGCGGACCCCGTGGAACTCTTCGGGCGCGCCTGGGTCAGCCAGACCGCCGCCGCGCCGGCTGCAGCCACCGGCCACTCGACCGCGCCCACCGCTCCCAGCAGCCCGGCGCCGGTGTAGGCCGCGATCCGACGGGCCCGCGGCGACACCAGTCCCACGGTGTCGAGCACTCCGTCGACCATCCCGCCGACGGCCCCGGCACCCGGTACACGCCGCACGGCGGAGGCGGCGGACTCCACCGGGCGCAGCAGCAGGGCCGTACCCCTCGACGGGGCGGATGAAGTCGATTCCTGGTCGTTCATGGCCGTTTCCGATCACTACTCTCCGACGGCCCGCAGGCCTGCCGCGCATACGCGCAGATCGACCCGCGGGTCCGCGTGTCCACCTTGCGTCTGCCCAGCAGCCCCGGCTCAAACATCGGCAGGCGGGGCCGGGCAAGGTCATGGCGACGGTGAGGGTCCCACGTCGACGGGACTCGCGTGATCCACGTCGAGGGGCTCGCGTGATCCCCCCGGCGGCCGCGGCAGCCGTTCCCGGCCCCGCCGCCGGGCAGGCGCGCCTTCGCGGGGCCCGTTCGGCGGGCCGCGTACGGCGTCGCCGCCGAACGTCCTCACTGACGGCCGTCCCTTGAGCGTGCCCCGACGCCGTGCGTCGGGGCACGCTCTATCGGCGCGCCTGGCGTCGGGGCACGCTCTACCGGCTCAACAACCGCCGCCATCGCGGCAGTTCCGTGCCGCAGCAGGCCAGCGCGAGGAGCGTGACCAGCACCGCCGCCCAGCCCGGGAAGAGCAGCCCGGCGGCGGTGACGGCCCCGGCGAGTTCGGCGAGCACCATCAGGACCGTGACCCAGCCGGGCACCGCGACGACCGTCCCCGGTTTGTCCCCGGGCGTCTGCAGGAGCGCCGGGACGCCGATCAGCAGCACGTCCACGCCGATCGCCAGCAGTACCGAGTGCGGCCACAGCGCGATCGGCAGGCCGATCCAGCCGACCAGTTCCAGCCCGGCCCGCAGCGCGGTGGCGTACCAGGGCTCCGCATGCTGCTGTTTCTCCATCGCCTTCCCCCGTCGCACAGCCGGACCGGAAGCGCGCGGCATCGTCGCGCATTACAGCCGCTCGGCCAGCGCCCCCCGGACGCGCCGCCAGGCGTCGGCGGTCGCGGTGGCGTCGTGGTCCGCCGGGCGGTCGGCCGCGAAGCCGTGCCGGGCGCCCGGGTAGGTGACCAGCTCGTGCCCGACCTTGGCGTCGGTCAGCCGCCGCTCGGCCTCCCGCCACTCCTCCTGCGGGAGGATGTGGTCCAGCTCGCCGCAGAAGCCCAGCAGGTACACGCCGTTGGCGGCGATCCGCTCCGCCGTCTCCAGCGGCGGCACCGGACCGACCAGCGGGAAGCCGGAGTTGAGCAGCCAGCCCGGGTAGTACACCGCGGCCAGCTCGAAGCGCAGCTCGGTGGCCGCACGCACGGCGATGTGGCCGCCCATGCTCATCCCGAAGAAGGCCACGCCGTGGCCGTCGGCCAGTGCCCGGGCGGCGTCCAGTGCCGCGGCGGCGTCGGCGACCAACTCGTCGCGGTCCAGGGCGGTCATCAGCAGCAGACCCGCCTCGCGTTCCTCGGCGCCGTAACCGAGCTCGGTGCGGCGGGCGTTGCGCCAGTAGAAGTCCGGGGCCACCGCCACGTACCCGAGGTCCGCCAACTCGGCACAGACGCGCCGCAGGTACGCGTTGACGCCGTACAGCTCCGAACAGACCACCACCGCCCCGCGCACCTCGCCCGCCGGGCGGTGCACGTACGCCTCGATACCGCCGGGCGCGCCCAGCTCCTGCCACTGACCCGTCATCAGTTCCCCCTTGATCGGCCGGAAAACATCGCTGCGCATCGTAGTACCGACCGCCGTGGACCATCGAACACGTCCACCGGCCGTTCGACGACAAGGACTTGGTATGACCACGGCAAAGGCTTCGCACGGCCGTGTCCGCCATCTGGACGGCACCGCCGCCGAGTTGGTGTGGTGTCCGGGCTCGACTCGACGAGCACGGACAAACCTCCCACACCCTCACACTCGGGAGCAGACGCATGCGCACACCGCTCAAGGCCGCCGCACACACCCTCACCGCGCTGGCCCTGGCCGCCCTCGGCACCACCGCACTGGCCACCGGCGCCGAGGCGCAACCCGCCCCGGCCGCCGCCCACTTCGGAACCAAGGCGCTCCACCCCGGCGCCGCCCAGCGCCCGACCGCCACCACCAACAACACCCTCTCGGTCCGCTCCTCCGCGACCCAGGGCGTGGTCTCCCCCACCCCGAAGGTGTACCTGGTCTTCTGGGGCAGCCAGTGGTCCTCCGACCCGGCCGGGGTGGCGGCCGACATGCAGAACATGTTCAAGGGCCTCTACGGCAGCCAGGACACCTGGGGCACCATCCTCGACCAGTACTGCGAGGGCGTCGCCAAGGGCACCACCAACTGCGGCACCAAGGGCGTCCACGTCCAGCACCCGGCCACCACCCCGCTCGCCGGCGTCTGGTTCGACAACTCCGCCGCCGCGCCTGCGAGCGCGACCAGCACCCAGCTCGGCGCCGAGGCCGGCAAGGCCGCCGCCCACTTCGGCAACACCACCCAGGCGCCCAACCTCAACGCCCAGTACGTGGTGCTCTCCCCCACCGGCACCCACCCGGACGGCTTCCCCAACAGCGGATTCTGCGCCTGGCACGACAAGACCAGCAGCTCCTACGGCACCCTGGCCTACACCAACATGCCGTACATCCCGGACCTGGGAGCAGGCGCCTGCACCACCTTCACCGACGGCCGGATGCTCTCCGGCATCGAATCCACCGAGACCCACGAGTACGCCGAGACCGTCACCGACTTCTGGCCCAGCATCGGCTGGAACGGCGGCGGCGGGGAGATCGGCGACGAGTGCCAGAACCTCGACGCCTACGTCACCCTGAGCACCGGCACCTTCGACCTCCAGGGCCTGTGGTCCAACAGCACCAACAAGTGCGTCACGCACGGCTAGCACTCCTTGCGCCACCGGTGGGGCCGCCGTCCGCCCGGCGGCCCCACCGCCCCTCCCTCCTCACCCCACCAGGCTCAGCACCGCCTCGGCGAACGCCTCCGGCGCCTCCTGCGGAACGTTGTGCCCCACGCCTGGCAGGGTCCGCACCTCGCACGGGCCCGTGAACCGGTCGGTGCCGGTCTGGTCCGCGGCGGGGATCACCCCGTTCTCCTCCCCGACCAGCACCACCGTCGGAGCCGCGATAGGCGGCCGGCCGGCCAGCGTCTCCTCCAGCTCCTGGTAGCGCGGGTCGCCCTCCACCAGTCCGTACCGGTGCCGGTAGGAGTGGATCGACACCTCGACGAAGTCCGGGTTGTGCAGGCTGGGTGCGGACGCCGCGAACGCCTTCCCGGCCGCCGCCCAGCTCGGCGACCACAGCCGCCAGAGCAACCCGCACAGCTCCTCACGGTTCTGCTCCAGCCCCTGGCGGCCGCGATCGGAATGGAAGTAGTACTGATACCAGAGGTTGCGCTCCGCCTCCGGCGCGGCGGGCTCCATCGCGCGGGCGATGTCCTGGACGGTGTAGCCGCCCGCCGCAACCAGACCGTCGATCCGCTCCGGCCACAGCGCCGCCGCCGCACAGGCCGCCCGCCCACCCCAGTCGTAACCGGCCACCACCGCCCGCTCGATCCCCAGCGCGTCCATGAACTCCACCAGGTCCCGCGCGAGCGCGGCCTGCTGGCCACTGCGTACCGTCCCCCCGTCCAGGAACCGCGTCGGCCCGTAACCACGCAGGTACGGCACCAGTACCTCCCGGCCGACCTCCGCGACCAACCGCGCCACCTCGTCGTAGGCCCGCACGTCGTAGGGGAACCCGTGCAGCAGGATCACCGGAGCGTCGGTGGTCCGGCGGCGCTCGCCGGTCCGGTGGTAGGCAATCTCCAGAACCGGCGTCGTCACCCGGTGCAGCTCGTGGGAAGTCACAGTCATCCGGTCATGCTCGCACGCCATGACCGAGGAGCAACTGATCCGGAATCAGCCGAAGGTGCCGCCGCAGCCCCGCCCGACGGCCACGCCCGACGGCAGCTCATGGTGCTCACCTATTCGCTGCTGTACCTCGGTACCGCACCGGCGGGCATGCACGTGTCCCGCGTCCGGGTCGGCCCGGCCTCCTTCGCCGTCGACTACCGGCCCGTCCGCGAGGGTTACGAGACCGGGTACGTGGGTCTCGTGGTGCGCCTGCCGCTCACACCGGCTCTCCGGTGCCCCGAGCCCCCGGAGGCGGGCACGACCTGCAGGGTGGACGGCCACGGCGAGATGGTCACGGTTCACGGCTCCACCCAGGAGACCACCGTCACCCGGCGCTACCGCGACACGGAGGTCTCGGTCGCCAGCCAGACCCTCGGCGAAGCCGGGCTGCGCGACCTCCTGAACACCCTGCACCCGCTGTCGGACGCGGAGCTGGACACGTTGATGCAGGAGAAGGCGATCGACTACAGCTTCTGACCTCGTCGCTCACGCCCGCCGCGCACCAGCGCGGCCGGCGCGGCCGACTCGGCATGGCCTCCTTCAGCAGCGGCCACGTGGCCCTCACCTGCTTCCTCGGCGAGCGTGCGCAGCGCAGGTAGTGCTCGCGGCCGACGGCGTCCGGGGTGCCGTCGGCGGCGGGCAGGTAGGTGTCGGCGAGCCAGTCGCGGAAGGCGGCAGTGGCGGCGGTCGCCCGTTCGGCGGCGGCGTCCAGTTCGGGGCGCAGCGCGGCGGGCCCGTCCGCGACGAAGCCGGTGAACCAGCTCGTGCCGCCGCCCGCTCGCCCCGTCCAGGCGTCCAGTTGGGCGATGGCGGCGCGGGCCTGCCGGGGGGCGCTGAGCAGTCCGCGGCCGATGCCCTCGGCCAGCGTCGCCCGGTAGCCGTGCAGGGCGCCGGGGACGTTGCGCAGCCGTCCGGCGACGGCCGCCCACTGCTCGGCGGTGTCGGTGGGCATCATGGTGAAGACGCCGCGGACCTTGTGCAGGGGCGAGTTGACGTTGCGCAGCTGGCGGTAGTGGTCCCCGGCCTCGTGCACGGCGAGTTCGGCGGTGAGCCGCTCGCGCAGCAGGCGGGCGCAGTCCAGCTCGGCGGGATCGTCGACGAGCGCCGTGGTGTCGAGGGCGGTCAGGGTCTGCCGGGCGACTTCGGCGAGCGCCTCGAAGCCGTCCGGTGACAGGTCCGGCTGCCGGTCGTCCTCGGGGTGGAGGCCGAGTCTGGTCGAGGTCGCCGGGTCGAGTGCCGCGACCCGGACGACGTGGTCGTCGGCGATCCTGCGCGGGGACTTCGGCGTCTCGGGCATGTGCTCCATGCTCGCGCAGCCGCTGACCCGCCGTCCAGGGCGCCCAAGGGCCTCTCTTCGGGCTCGCGCCTGCGGGGCCGCCCTCGCCGGGCTCCGGTTCGGCGGGGGCGGCTCCTTGACTGCTCTTCTACTGACCGTCAGCCCTGGCAGACGCCCCGGCTGTAGTCGAAGGTCGCGGCGGCCTGCGAGTACTGCCACTGCGGGGCGAGCAGCTGCTGGTCGAGCTGCCCGGCGGCGGCGCGGTTCTCGACGACGTAGCCGAAGTCCTGCAGCCAGGCCGGGTAGAGGTTCTTGGAACCGATGAAGAAGGCGGATCCGTCGACCGAGACCAGCTTGTGGTGCAGCGCGTACGGGTGGCCGTCGGCCCAGGTCGGGGCCGAGGAGGCCCGGAACGGCGCGAGTTGGAGGTTCTGGCACATCGTCGCCTTCGCCTTCCCCGGGTCGCCGAGGCGGGCGGTGAGGCGGGCGGCCAGGGTGTCGCTGATCTCGTTCAGGGACTTGATCTGCGAGTAGCCGCCGCTGCCGACGGTACCCCGGTTGCCGGGATCGCTGACCACGATGCGCACCTTCACGCCGTCCGCGAGCTTGCCCGCGAGCAGGTCCAAGAGCCGCACGTCGTAGCGCGGCATCGGCGGGCAGGTGCCGGTCACGTCCTGCTGGGAGATGTCGATCCGGCTGCCGGCGCCGGCGATCAGCGCCCGCAGCGCGGCCTCCTCCGGGTTGACCGTCGCGTAGTCGCGGTCGTCGTTGGTGTTGTCGTGCAGGCCGATCGGGCCGCACTTGAGGTCGTCGGCGGCGGGCGCCCGGTCGGGGCGGTAGCCGGAGGCGGGGTCGTTGCCGCGGATGCCGACGCCCAGGCCGCCGACCGAGATCACCGGCAGGTCGCCGGCGGCGGGCACCTGCGCGGCCGCCGGGTTGAGACGCCGCTCGAGGTCGGGGGTGCACCCGGCGCCGTTGGAGGAGGCGAACCAGGCGGCCGAGAAGACCCCTGTGTTGCGGCAGGTCCAGTCCCACAGGGTGTCCAGGTAGGCACCGGCGGAGGCGGCGGCCGGACCGTTCAGCGCCAGGTCGACGTCGGTGACCGGGTGGGCGGTGTCGAGGTAGTCGCCCTTCCAGTTGTTGATCCCGCCGGTGATGACGCTCTGCCCGTCGACGACCAGCAGCTTGGAGTGGTTCCAGGAGAACGCGGTCTTCGCGGTGGTCATCGAGGCCACCTCGACGGTCACGCTCCCGGCGGCACCCCCGAGCCGGGCCACCAGGTCGTCCCGGTACTTCGACGGCAGCGCGGTGATGTTGTACAGCGGCGCGGCCCCGGCCAGGACCCGCACGTGCGGCGTGTTCCCGGCGGCGACCGACGCCTTGAGGCCGTCCACGATCGCGTCCTGGAACCCACCGTCCGGGAACGGCGCGAGAGTTGAGATGTCGACGGTCCGGGTCGCCCGCGAGATGTTCTCCCGCATCTTGTCCAGCACCCGCCTGGTCCCCACCCGCTGGCTGCACGAGGCGTCCCCCCAGCACCCCGGCGTCTGCAGCAGCCACCCACCCGGGTCTCCGGCCGGCGCATCCAGCCGGTTCCCCGCCGTGCGCTCCCACGCCGTCCCCTCCAGCCCCGGCGACACCTCGCGCAACGCCCGCTCCACCGCATCCAGATGCGCAGTGGCGTCCGGCTGACCGGCCGCCCCCGGCACGGGCGCCGGATCGGCGAACGCGGGAGCAACGGGCAGTACACCGACAGCAGCAACAAGGGCCAGCGCGGACCCGGCCAGACGGCGACCGGAACGGTGGAACTGGTGAGAGAGCACGTACGAGTCCTTCAAGGGAGGCCGGGGACGTTCACCCGGACGACACCGTTAAATTACCCTAAAGTAACCTGATGTGCTGTCAGGGTCCCATCAAGGAAGTTCACGTGGGCCTGACACCCACTCGGCGCCGGAACCGCTGGGCACCCGGTGGTACCTAGCCCGGACATCGCGAAAGGGCGGGCGGACACGTTGGACACGGAGTTGCGGCACGCAGCCGTCGCTGCCCTGGCCGACCTCGGACGAAGCCGGGACCACCGCGACCGCGCGGACGCCGGTCACGCGCGAAGCCCCGGCCGGGATCGACCCCGTCCTCCGCTCCCGTAACACGAAGAAGCCGGGGTCGGCGCACCAAGTGCGCCGACCCCGGCTTCTGTTGGTAGCGGGGACAGGATTTGAACCTGCGACCTCTGGGTTATGAGCCCAGCGAGCTACCGAGCTGCTCCACCCCGCGTCGGTGAGATCACCATAGGCGATGTCCCTACCGAAACGGAAATCGGTTTCCCGCAGGCCCCGCTCTACACGGTCCTGGCGGCGAGGGCCTTGGTGACGAGGTTCACGGTCGGGCGGTACTTCACCGTGCCGGCCAGGCGCTCCAGCTCGTCGTACGCGTCCTCGTCCCCGAGCTGGACGAGGGCGTGCACCGCGGCGGAGGCCGTCTTGTGCGACCGCGGTCCGACGCCGGGGATCCGCAGCAGGGCTGCCTCCACCAGACGGCCCAGGGCTGCGGCCGAGTCCGGGTGGGCGGGTGCCAGCGCCAGGAGCGCGGCGACGCCCTGGAGCGCACGCACGTTGAAGGGGTCCATCTCGAACCCCGCGGTGCCCGAGCCGTAGTAGGACGCGACGGGCAGACTGCGCGGCTCGCCGGCCAGGGCGAGCCACCCGCAGACCGCCGAGCGGACGCGCTCCGGCCCGAGTTCGGCGAGCAGCTGCCGCCCGGCCCGCTGCCACCCGACGCCGGGGCGGGAGCCGGAGAGGGACAGCGCGTGGCCGATCAGCGGGTGCCAGGCGGGCCCGGTGACCGCCAGGTCCGCGAGTGCCCGATCCGCCCACGGCTCGCCGGGGTTGAGAGGCGGCTCGGCGATTCCGGCGGCCACATCGAGGAGTTCACCGGGGGTCTCGGCGGCCAGCGCGGTCCGGCGAACGGTGGCGACCACCGCGTCCGGCAGGCACCGACCCGCCGCCAGCTCGACCTCGGCCAGGCAGCCCAGCCGCCAGCCCTCCCACAGGGTCATCATCCCCGCCGCCAGGTCGAGCAACGGCTCCCGCCAGGCGGCCAATTGCTCGCAGCTCAGCCCCTCACTCAGCCGTACGACCAGCCTGGCCAGGCCCGGGCGCTCACGGGGCGCGTGGACGGCCGTCTCCTCCAGCCCCTCCGTCATCCGGCACAGCAGCTGCACCCGGTCGGGGATGGGCATCCGCCCCAGCAGCTCGATCACCTGCCCGCCGCCGTCGCCGGCCCAGTCGCCATCGAGGTCGACGTTCAGGCCGTAGAGGCTCCTCACCAGACCGTCCAGATTCCCGGCCTCCGCGAACCTCCGGACCCCGGCCACCCGCGCGTCCCACTCGTTCCCCTGCGGCTCCAACTGCCCCACCCTCAACACCGGCTCAACCTGTCGGGCCCGACCCTACGCGGCACCACCGACGACCAGCCCGGGCCGGTGCGGGTCAGCAGCTCCGGGGCGGGACGGTCTCCGCCCCGAGGCCGTCGTCGCCGAGGAGGACGTCTGCCACTCCGGCGATCAGCACCGTCCGTCGGGTCACGACTCCTCCGGCGGGGTGATCTCGTCGGGCTGCAGGCACCGGAAGCGCCCCTGGGCCCGCCACAGGTCCGCGCCCAGGTCGTCCTCCAGTCGTGCCGGCCAGGTGCACCGACCCGTCGAGGTCCTGGGTGGCGGTGCGCCGCCGTCCGGGCCGCAGCAGCACCGGGCTGCCCGGGTCCCACCAGGGCTGTTGCCGGTCCGGGCCGCAGCCGGTGATGCCGCGCACGCCGCGGATCACGCCGTGCGGCTACCCGAGCACCTCGGGCGGCATGGAAGCGGCCAGGCCGTCGCTGCCCCGGGGCTCCCGCTTCCGCCGGTCGGTCGGGGTCGCCGTCCGCAGGGCCCGGATCTCGTCGATCTCGGTGGCCTCGTACAAGGCGTCGGGGCTCTCCGGGGGGATGGGCGGGTGGTCCTCCAGGAGGATCGGCGAGGAGAGGACCACCTGGTACCCGCCGTCCGGTCCGGCGGGCATGGGCCAGGTGCGCTCGTTGCGGCACCGCTCCACGGCCGAGCGGGCCCAGTCGGGCGGATCGGCGACCGACAGGAAGCGGCCGTGCTCCAGTGCGAGCAGCAGGTGGGTGGAGAGCAGGGAGCGCGGCAGCGCCTCCTCGCGGCCGGCCCCTCGGGGCGGCGTCCAGGTGGAGGCGTTCTCCACCTCGACGGTCAGGCGCTGCGCCCGGTACCGGCCGGGCAGTTCCTCGACCCTCAACCGCACCAGCCCGTCGACCTGTTCGCGCCGGCGCACCAGTCGGCCGACGGCGCTGCCGCGCTCGTGCAGCAGCTCCGTGCTGCCGACGCCCGGCAGCCGGAACCCGTGCTGCACCACCTCGCCGGTCAACTCCTCGACGGACAGCAGCAGTTCGATCCGCTCCTCGACCGCCTCGTCGCACTCGACGAGCACCCGGTCGGCCAGCTCCAGTTCCTCCACCGGCTCGAACCCGCCGCCCTTGACGGCCTGTTCGACGGTGCGTCGCTGGGCCCGCAGGAAGCGCAGCTCCACCGCCAGCCGGTCGTCGTACTGCGCCTCCATCACGCACTCCGTGCGCTGGTGGGAGTGTTCGCCGCCCTGCGCCGTGTACTCGGGCGGCACCAGCACGCCGAACTGCCGGCGCAGCCTGTTCTCGGCCTCGGACACGCGGTGCGGGTGGAGCTCGTAGCCCGCCATCAGCACCGCGTCGGCGATCCGCCGGGCCCCTGCGAAACCGCGCTCGATCTTCTCGGGGAAGCCGCTCGTGTGCCTTCGCTCACTTCGTTCACTCACGCCGTCACCTCCGCGGGCAACGGGCGGGCCCGTTCGGCCGACTGTGCAGCATGTCGGTGTCGGCGCTTGCAGCGGTTGCGGCGGTTACAGCCATTGCGGCGGTTACAGCCGTTGCGGCGGTCGCGGCGCTCATGAGGATGCCTCCTCGGGGACGGGAACCGGAGGGGATGGCTCGGTCCCAGTCATACCAACGATCCGGGTCGGCCGCCGGGCGGAGAGCCCACCGGACCGTCCTGGCCGCGCAAGCCCGCCGCGGCCGTTCGGGTCACGTCCTCGCGAGGAGCCCGGCGGGCACCGGGCGCTTGTGGACGAACGCGGACCGCAGGGCGTGGTACGGCGATTCGGGTGTGAAGAACTGCCGGCGCATCACCGCGAGCTCCTCCTCCCGGTACGCGGCGAGCGGCTTCGCCCGCTCGTCGGCCTCGCGCACCGCCTTCTTGGCCGCGATCCGCTGCTGGGCGGCGGGCGAGGCGGCGAGCAGCCCGGCCAGGTGGGCCGCGTTCGCCCCGAACTCGCCCGGCCCGCAGTCCAGCACCCGGTCGACCAGGCCGATCCGCTCGGCCGCCGCGGCGGACACCGGGAGGGCCTGCTCGGTCAGCCGCCCGGCCTCCGCCGCGCCCACCCGCCGCGGCAGGGTGTAGGTCCAGTACTCCGAGCCGTACAGGCCCATCAGCCGGTAGTGCGGGTTGAGCACGGAGCCGGCGCGGCACCACACCTCGTCGGCGGCCAGCGCCAGCATCATCCCGCCGGCCGCGGCGTTGCCGCCGAGGGCGGAGACCACCAGCCGGTCGGTGGTGGCGAGCACCTCGGCGACCAGGTCGTCCATCGCGGTGATGTTGGCCCAGGACTCGGCGGCCGGGTCCTGGGCCGCCTCGATGACGTTGAGGTGGATGCCGTTGGAGAAGAAGTCCCGGCCGCCGCCGAGCACCAGCACCGAGGTCGGGCGCCCGAGCGCGAAGCGGTACGCCGCCAGCAGCCGGCGGCAGTGCTCGGTGGACATCGCCCCGCCGGGGAACGCGAAGCGCAGCAGGCCCACCGGGCCGTCCTCGCGGTAGCCGATGTCCGACCAGCCGGGCCGCTCGCCCTCATCGGGCATCAGCGGCGCGAGTGCCTCGGGCAGGGGCGGCAGCAGGGCGCCGAGCGCCGTGACCGCCGGGAGCTTGAAGGTCGCGGGCCCGCCCGGGGTGCGGCGGCGGCGCAGTTCGGGGATCCACACCGCGCCGTCCGAGGTGGCCCGGCAGACGGCGCCGGCCCGGGTGGCGAGCAGCTCACCGGGGCGGCCGCGCAACAGCGGCTCGCGGTGGCCGCCGTGCAGGAACCACTCGCCGCCGCACAGCTCGTCCAGCACGCCGGGCTGGGAGTCCGCGGCGCGGAGCCTGCGCAGCACCGTTTCGGTGGGGTCGGCCGCCCAGTCGATCCGGCGGTCGTGCTGGCGCAGGAAGGGCCGGGTGCGCACTGTCCGGCGCCAGCCGGGACCGTGCTGCGGCTGCGGGACGTACGTGCCGGAGGCGACGCGCTCCACAGCGAGCAGGGCGGCGGCCACGGCCGCGTCGGAGACCTCGTTGCGGTAGAGGTCGCTCTTGCCGTGCTCGGGCAGCCCGCAGGGCTCGGCGGCCCAGACCGGTCCGGCGTCCATCTCCGCCTCGGCCTGGAGCACCGTGACGCCCCACTCGGTGCGGCCGTCCTGGATCGCCCGGTCGAGTGAGGAGGGACCGCGATCGCCGGGCGGGCCGGGGTGGACGATCAGGCAGGTGAGCTCCGACCAGACCTCCTGCGGGATCGCGGTGCGCAGCATCGGCGCGAGCAGCACGTCCGGCCGGAACCGGGCCACGGTGGCGGACAACTCCTCGTCGTCACCGGCGAGTTGGAACTCGACCTGGTGGCGTCGGTCGCGCAGTTCGGCGTGCAGCCGCTGACTGAGGCTGTTGAACGCACTGGCGAGGAGCAGGATCCGCATGTCCGCCTCCGACGGTGAGGGCCTCCAGGATTCCGGCGATCATCGCCTCCGGCCCGCCGCGCCGCCCGTTCACCCGGACCGCCGCGCCGCCCGTTCACCCGGGCGGCGGGAGCGGTGTCCGGGGCCCCCTCCGCGATCAGGCCGGGCGTCGGCGGTGGCCGAACAGCAGGACGGTGAGCGCCGCGGTGGCGATGCCCTCGGCCCAGGCGGCGCGGATCTTCTCCTCGAACCAGATCGGCTCGTACATGTTCGGCAGCGGGCCCAGGGTGCCGACGTCGACGTAGCGGCGGAGCAGCGGTGCGCCGAGGCCGCAGGCGGCGACGAGCCAGGCGTAGAGATCGCCGGTGCGGTGGCGCCGGAGGAACACCACCGGCACGGCGAGGCCGGCGGCGGCCACCACGCGCGGCAGGAGGTGGGCGAGGCGGTGCCGGCGGGCGGGTGCGGGGGTGGCCACGGGGCCTCAGCCCACGGTGAGGGTGCCGTGCATGAACGGGTGGATGGTGCAGATGTACGGGTGGTCGCCGGCCTGCTGGGGCGCGGTGAAGGTCGCGGTGGCGCCGGGCGCGATCGTCCCGGTGTCGAAGGACTTGTCGGCGGCGGTGAGGGTGTGGGCGGTGGTGTCCTGGTTCGTCACGGTGACGGTCCGGCCGGGGCCCGCCTTCAGGGTCGCGGGCGCGAAGGCGAAGTCCTTGATGGTGACCTGGAGCGCCGCGGTACTGCTCTGGGCGGGGCTCGCGGCGGCGGCACTGCTCTGGACGGGACTCGTCGCGACGGTGCTGCCCTGCAGGGGGCTCGTCGCGGTGGTCGACGGCGTTCCGGAGCCGGAGCCCGAGCTGGAGCAGGCCGCGAGGACGGCGGGGAGCAGCAGCGCGGCGGCTGCCCGGAGGGGCCGGGATCTGGTCACGTTCGGGCTCCGTTCGGGAGGGCGGGCGGCGGGAGCGGCCCACTGGCCAGCCTCCTCCGGCAGGAGGCCGCCGTGACCTGCTCCAGAGCTCCGGACGGCCCACCATTTCATGCGCAGGAGTGAAGAAGCGGGCGCGGAGTTGACGCCTGCCGGCGGGCGGTGCAGGCCGGTGATGCAAGGGAATTGTGGAGATTCGTCCGCCCCTGGCTGTGTCTCGGCGCGCCGGGTAGGCGCCATGGGCAGCCGGACCGCCGCGGGCCGGCCGTTGCGATCGCAGGAGGCCGAATCGATGCAGTTGTCCACCGTCCGCCCGCTGTCCGTGACCTTCCCGGAGAGCGCGGCGCCCGACGTTCCGGTCGAGGCGGAGCTCCGCTTCGACGCGAGCCTCCCTTATGCGGCCTGCCTGGCCTTTCCGCTGACTCCGTGCCAGTGCACCGGCGACGAAGCCCGGGTGTCCTGGTACTTCAGCCGTGAGCTGCTGAACGAGGGGCGGCTCGGCCCGGTCGGCAGCGGCGACGTGAAGGTCCGTCCGGGGGTGGCGGGCGAGGTCCTGATCAGCCTGCGGGGGCCCGGCGGCGGGTCCCTGGTCAGCGCACCGGAGGACCTCGTCACGGCGTTCCTCTCGGACTCCTTCACCCTGGTGCCGGCCGGCTCCGAGTCCGACCACCTGGACATCGACGCGGCCCTCGCCCGGCTCCTCGCCACCGACTGAGCCCGCCGACCGGGCCCACCGAGCGAGACCAGCGACCGGGCCCACCGAGTGGGACCAGCGACCGGGCCCGCCGGCCGTCCGGGTCGCGTGCGATCCTCCGTAGAATCCACGGGCCGATCCCACTCGCCCGCAGGAGGCCTCGTTGACGTCCGATCCCGGCCCCGGTGTGCTCGCCCACCTGGGGTCCCTGCTCCACCAGGCTCCCGCCGACCGCAGCGGAGCGCTGTGGCGCCTCCAGGAGGAGAGCCGCCAGCTGGACGCGAACATCATCCGCCTGCCCGCGAACGCCGAGGTCGCCGGGCACGTGGAGCCGGACCTCGACGTCCTGGTCCAGGTGCTCGACGGGAGCGGTCGGCTGGAGACCGCCAACGGCCGCCAGGACCTCTCCCCGGGGTGCACGGCCTGGCTGCCGCACGGCGCCCGGCGGTCCGTCACGGCGGGCGGGGACGGACTGGTCTACCTCACCGTCCACCGCCGCCGGCCAGGCCTGTCCATCCGCTCGGCGCCCGCCGAGTGAGTACGGCCGTGGGGGTAGGTCCCGCTGCGGCGAAGCCACCCGCCCTCTGGGCCGGCGATCTCCGGGGCCGGAGCGCACCCGAGAGTTACTTGACAGCCTCAACCTTTCAGGCCTAGCGTCGTCGCAATTGCTTCACTACATGAAGAATTGAGAGGCAGCCCTGATGACCCCGCTGGACCACGGCACCGCCGTCGCCGCCGAGACCGCCCGCTTCGTCGCCGCCGTGCGGCAGGCCGACCCCGCCCTCCCGGTCCCCGGCTGCCCGGGGTGGACGCTCGCCGACCTCGTCCGCCACACCGGCAGCGTGCAGCGCTGGTTCACCGTCCTGCTGCGCCAGCGGATCCAGGAGCCGCCGCGCAGCCGGGACGTCGACCTGCGGCTGCCCGAGCGGCCGGAGGACTACCCGGCCTGGCTGGCCGAGGCCGCCGAACAGGCCGCCGCGGCCTTCGCCGAGGGCGACCTCGACGCGCCGATGTGGGCCTGGGGCGCCGACCAGCACGCCCGGTTCTGGGTGCGCCGGATGCTGTTCGAGACCCTCGTCCACCGGGTCGACGCCGAACGCGCGCTCGGACTGGAGCCGGAGATCGACCCGGCCCTCGCGGCCGACGGGGTGGACGAGTTCCTGACCAACCTGCCCTTCGCCGCCTTCTTCGCCCCCGCGACGGCCGAACTGCGCGCCGAGAACCGGACCGTCCGCTTCGCCCGCACCGACGGCGAGGGCGACTGGCTGGTCCGGCTGCGCCCCGACGGCTTCGGCCTCGACCACGCCGACACCGACACGGAGGCCGCTGCCACCGTCCGCGCCACCGCCGCCGAACTGCTGCTCATGCTGTACGGGCGCCTCGACCGCGACACCGCCGGTGTCGAGCTCTCCGGCGACCAGGAACTGCTGGCGCACTGGTTCGCCCACTCGTCCTTCTGAGCACGACCACCTTCCGAGCACCGACCGCCTTCGAGCACCGACGGGACTTCCGAGCACCGATGGGCAGCGGCTCAGGCCGTCGCGGCGAGGGTGCCGTCGAAGGTGGCGGCCGCGAGGCCGAAGGAGAGGGTCATCCCGATGCCCGAGGTGACCGAGATGGCCCGCACCCCCGGGGCCAGGTCGCGCACCAGCAGCGGCCCGCGGGGGCTGCTGGCGTAGACGCCCTGCCAGCGCTCCAGGATCCGCAGCCGCGGCACGCCCAGCACCCGGGCGACGGCGTCGATCAGCAGCTCGTAGGTGCGCTCGTCGACGAACGGCGGGGTGGTGGCGTCATAGTGGTGCGAGTCGCCGATCAGCAGGGTGCCGTCCGGCTGGCGGGTGAACATCACGTTCGCGCCGATCTCCAGCAGCTCCGCGCTGTGGCCGAGCACCTCCTCCCGCAGCCGGGCAGCCGATGGCCGGGCGGTGAAGGCGTCGTAGCGCAGCATCGAGGTGGCGGTCAGCACCGCGGAGTCGGTGCGGAAGCCCTCCGGGGCGGCGGCCCGGGCCATGGTCAGCCGGCAGCGCTGGATCCCGTGGTCCTCGGCGACGTCGGGGAGCAGGTAGTCCAGGTCGTGGCCGACGCAGACCAGATTGCGGTCGCCGTGGACCGGGCCGCGGGTGGTGTGCACGGTGCCGGACTCGACGCCGGTGACGGCGGTGCCCCACAGGATGCGGCCCCGTGGCTGCTCGGCCACCCAGCGGGCCAGGCCGGGCGCCGCCTCGCGCGGGTCGACCCGCAGGTCGGCGGGCAGCACCGCGCCGCCCACCAGGTCGCCGTCCTCGCCCGCCGCCCGGCCGAGCGCCTCGGCCGTCTGGGCGGCGCTGCGCAACCGCACCGCGTCGCCGCCGCGTTCGGCGTGCAGTTCCTCCAGGACGGCCGCCTCGGTCGCCGACCGGGCGACCACCAGGGTGCCGGCCTCCGCGGCCCAGATGCCGGACGCCTCGGCGGCGCGCAGCCAGCCCGGCCGGGAGCGCTGGGCGAGGGCGAGCAGTTCGCCGTCCTGGGCGCTGATGCAGCAGTGGCCGAAGTTGCGGACGGAGGCGCCGACCGGCCGCCGGTCGCGGTCGAGGACGGTGACGGAGAGTCCGTTGCTCAGCGCCTCGAAGGCGTGGGCGAGGCCGATGATTCCGGCGCCGACGATCACCACATCGCTGCGCGGGGTGGTGGGGGAGGTCACGGGTGGGGTGCTGCTGCTCATGGGTCCAGCTTCCGGGCGGGCGGGCGCTGGCGTCAAGACATGTATGTACAAGTTACCGACTGTTCATCCGCCCGACGATCTCAGTGATCTGCCGGGTGAACAGGAGAATCCGCAGCTCGATCGGTCTTGAGAAGTCCTGGGCCCGGGTGCCATAGTCGACTTGTGAAGACAAGTGAGGACCTCCCCCTCCACCAACGGCTCGGCGCCGAGTTCCAGCGCCGCATCGAGTCCGGCGAGTGGCCCGAGGGCGAGCCGGTGCCCAGCGAGTCGCAGCTCTGCGCCGAGTTCGGCACCTCCCGGGGGCCGGTCCGCCAAGCCCTGGCCATGCTGCGCAGCGCGGGCAGCCTGGTCGGCGGGCGCGGGAAGCCGCCCGTGGCCCGTCGCACCACGCCCTCCCAGCCCTTCGACACCTTCCTGTCCTTCACCCAGTGGGCCCGCAGCATCGGCCGCGAGCCCGGGCAGCACACCCTCGAGGTCGCCCGCCGCCGGGCCTCCCCGGAGGCGGCGGTCCGGCTGGGCCTCGCGCAGGACGAGCCGGTCGTCGAACTCGTCCGGCTGCGGCTGCTGGACGGCGTCCCGGCCATGCTGGAGCGCTCCACCTTCGTCCACGAGGTCGGCCGCATCCTGTTCGACTTCGACCCGGACACCGGCTCCGTCTACCAGGAACTGCTGCGCCGCGAGGTCGACCTCCACCACGCGCGGCACACCATCGACGCCGTCGCCGCCGGGCCGCGCGACGCCGAACTGCTGCGGGTCGACGCCGGAGCCCCGCTGCTGCGGGTACGCCGGCTCACCACCTCCCGCCTGGGCGTGCCGCTGGAGGACGCCGACGACCGCTACCTGCCCGCCATGGCCACCTTCACCATCGAGAACACCATCGAAGGCCGTACCGTCATCGGCCGCTACCGCACCGAAGAGGACTGACACCGTGATCGAGCTCGCCGCCCTGGACATGGCCGGGACCACCATCAACGAGTCCGGCGCCGTCTACCGGGCGCTGCGCACCGCCGTCGAACGCAACGGTGTGGCCGTCGCCGAGGCCGACCTCCAGGCCTGGATGGGCACCGACAAGCGCGAGGCCATCGCCGCCCTGGTCCGCCTCGGCGGCGGCACCCCGACCCCGGAGCTGGTGGAGGAGAGCTACGCGGCCTTCGCGGAGTACCTGCGCGAGGCCTACCGGACCACTCCCCCACAGGCCGTCCCCGGGGTCGAGGAGGCGCTGGCCGAGCTGCGCCGCCGCGGGATCAAGGTCGCGCTCACCACCGGCTTCAGCGGCGACGTCGCGTACCCGCTGCTGGAGTCGCTCGGCTGGTCCACCGGCGAGGGCGGCAACCTTGACGCGGTGGTGACCTCGGACGAGGTGCCGCGCGGCCGTCCGGCCCCGTACATGATCCACCGGGCGATGCAGAAGACCGGGGTGATCGACACCCGCCGGGTGCTGACGGCCGGTGACACCGTGGTCGACGTCGAGGCCGGGCGCAACGCCGGGGCCGGCGTGGTCGTCGGGGTGCTGACCGGGGAGCTCGGCCGCGCCGACTTCGACGGGCACCCGCAGACCCACGTGCTGGCCAGCGCCGCCGAGATCCCCGGCCTCGCCGAGGCCCGGCCGAGCGCCTGACGGTTCCCCCGCACGGGCTGCCGGGCCGTCGCAGGGCGGTCCGTCAGCCCGTCGTGCGTCGCGCGCGCCGACCCGCTAGCGTGGACCGCTTCGCCCTACCGACGCCCACCAAGGAGAGCAGCGCCGTGTCCGACAGCTTCGCGCACCTGCACGTCCACACCGAGTACTCGATGCTGGACGGGGCGGCGAAGAATGGCAAGCTGTTCGCCGAGGCGGAGAGACAGGGCATGCCCGCCATCGCGATGAGCGACCACGGCAACATGTTCGGCGCGTACGAGTTCTTCCACGCCGCCGCGAAGACCGGCGTGAAGCCGATCATCGGCATCGAGGCGTACGTCGCCCCCGGCTCGCGCTTCCTGAAAAAGCAGGTGTTCTGGTCGCCGGGCGGCCAGCGCCCGACCGGCGCCGACGGTGAGGGCGGCAAGGACGTCTCCGGCGGCGGCCGCTACACCCACATGACGATGTGGGCGCAGAACGCGACCGGCCTGCGGAACCTCTTCAAGCTGTCCTCCCTCGCGTCGATGGAGGGCTACTACATGAAGCCCCGGATGGACCGCGAGCTGATCGCCGCCAACGCCGGCGGCATCATCGCGACCACCGGCTGCCCCTCCGGCGAGGTGCAGACCCGGCTGCGGCTGGGCCAGTACGAGGAGGCGGTCAAGGCCGCCGCCGCGTACCAGGACATCTTCGGGAAGGAGAACTACTTCCTGGAGCTGATGGACCACGGCCTGGACATCGAGCGCGACGTCCGCGAGGACCTGCTGCGGCTGGCCAAGCAGCTGAACATCCCGCTGCTGGCCACCAACGACTCCCACTACGTCACCGCTGACCAGGCCGACGCCCACGACAGCCTGCTCTGCGTCGGCGTGGGCAAGAACAAGGACGACCCGAACCGCTTCAAGTTCCAGGGCACCGGCTACTACGTGAAGACCGCCGAGGAGATGCGCGCGCTCTTCCGCGAACTGCCGGAGGCCTGCGACAACACCCTGGCGATCGCCGAGCGGGTCGAGTCGTACGAGGAGGTCTTCACCTACGTCGACCGGATGCCCCAGTTCGACGTGCCCGAGGGCGAGACCCAGGCCTCCTACCTGCGCAAGAAGATCGAGGTCGGGCTGAAGCACCGCTACGGCGACAACCCGAGCCAGGAGGTGCTGGACCGGATCGAGCTGGAGATGGGCGTCATCACCCCGATGGGGTTCGACGCCTACTTCCTCGTGGTCGCCGACATCTGCCAGTACGGCCGGGACAACGGCATCCCGGTCGGCCCCGGCCGTGGCTCGGCCGCCGGCTCGATGATCGCCTACCTGACCGGGATCACCCAACTGGACCCGCTGGAGCACGACCTGTTGTTCGAGCGCTTCCTCAACCCCGAGCGCATCAACCCCCCGGACGTCGACATCGACTTCGACGACCGCCAGCGCGACCAGATGGTGCGCTACGTCACCGAGAAGTACGGCGCCGCGTACACGGCGCAGGTGAACACCTTCGGCACCATCAAGGCCAAGGCCGCCGTCAAGGACGCCAACCGCATCCTGGGCTACCCGTTCTCGATGGGCGACCGGATCACCAAGGCGATGCCGCCGGACGTCATGGGCAAGGGCGTGCCGCTGGCCGACCTGTTCGACGAGAAGCACGCCCGGTACAACGAGGGCACCGAGATCCGGGCGCTGTACCAGAACGAACCGGACGTCAAGAAGATCATCGACACCGGGCGCGGCATCGAGGGCCTGATCCGCGGCACCGGCGTGCACGCGGCCGCCGTCATCCTCTCCTCCACCCCGCTGCTCGACCTGATCCCGCTGCACATGCGGGACAAGGACGGGGTGATCATCACCGGCTTCGACTACCCGTCCTGCGAAGCCATGGGCCTGATCAAGATGGACTTCCTGGGTCTGCGGAACCTGGGCATCATCGACCACTGCATCAAGATCGTGAAGGCCAACCGGGGCATCGACGTCGACATCGAGAAGATCCCGATCGACGACCCCACCACCTACCAGCTGCTCGCCCGCGGCGACACCCTGGGCGTGTTCCAGCTCGACGGCGGCCCCATGCGCGCCCTGCTCAAGCTGATGAAGCCCACCGAGTTCGCCGACATCTCCGCCGTCTCCGCGCTGTACCGGCCCGGCCCGATGGGCATGAACTCGCACACCAACTACGCGCTGCGCAAGAACGCCCAGCAGGAGATCATCCCGATCCACCCCGAGCTGGAGGAACCGCTCAAGGACGTCCTCGGCCCCACCTACGGCCTGATCGTCTACCAGGAGCAGGTCCAGCGAGCGGCCCAGGTGCTGGCCGGCTACTCACTCGGCCAGGCAGACCTGCTGCGCCGCGCGATGGGCAAGAAGAAGAAGGAGGTGCTGGAGAAGGAGTTCGTGCCCTTCCACGCGGGCTGCAAGGAGCGCGGCTATTCCGACGAGGCCATCCAGGCGGTCTGGGACGTCCTGGTCCCGTTCGCCGGCTACGCGTTCAACAAGTCGCACTCCGCCGCCTACGGCCTGGTCTCCTACCACACCGCCTACCTGAAGGCCAACTACCCGGCCGAGTACATGGCCGCGCTGCTCACCTCCGTCGCCGACGACAAGGACAAGATGGCCGTCTACCTGGCCGAGTGCCGGCAGATGGGCATCAAGATCCTCTCCCCCGACGTCAACGAGTCGGTGGTCGACTTCACCGCCGTCGGCAGCGACGTCCGCTTCGGCCTCAAGGCCGTGCGCAACGTCGGCGTGCCCGTGATCGAGTCGCTGGTCGGCACCCGGGAAGAGAAGGGCAAGTACACTTCCTTCGCCGACTTCCTGGACAAGGTCGAGCTGGTGGTCTGCAACAAGCGCACCGTCGACTCCCTGATCAAGGCGGGCGCCTTCGACTCGCTCGGCCACACCCGGCTCTCGCTCAGCAGCGTCCACGAGAGCGCGATCGACTCCGTCACCGGGCTGAAGAAGCAGCAGGCCATCGGCCAGGACGACCTGTTCGGCGCCCTCGACCCCGGCGACGGCGGCGGGCCCGGCATCGGACTGGACTTCCAGCTCACCGACAACGAGTGGCCTCGGCGCCAACTCCTCGCCCTGGAGCGGGAGATGCTCGGCCTGTACGTCTCCAGCCACCCGCTCGACGGCGCCGAGCACATCCTGTCCCAGAACCGCGACACCTCGATCGCCGAACTCCTCGGCTCCGGCCGCTCCGAGGGCGAGGTCCGGCTGTCCGGGCTGATCACCGGCGTCGACCGGCGGATCAACAAGGCGGGCAACGCCTGGGCGATCATCACCCTCGCCGACCGCGACGGCTCGGTCGAGGTGCTGTTCTTCCCCGCGACCTACAACCTGATGGCCGACCAGATGATCGAGGACAACGTGATCTCGATCCGCGGCCGGCTCAACGAGCGCGACGGCTCGCTGAGCGTCTTCGGCCAGGAGATCACCACCCTCGACGTCTCCTCCGCCGAACTCGGCACCAAGCCGCCGGTCCAGATCACCGTCCCGGTCCACCGGATCACCCCCCAGATGGTCGCCGAGCTCAAGCTCGCACTCCAGGCCCACCCCGGCGACGTCCCGATCCGGCTGCTCACCACCAACTGGGACAAGAACACCCTCTACGAGCTGGGCTTCCTGGTGAACCCCGACAACGGGCTCGCCTCGGACATCAAGACCCTCCTCGGCAACCGGGCCTGGACGGGCGCGGCGGTGCGCTCGTAGGGCCCTGTCCTCGATGGGACACGTACGGGCCCCGGACCGGTTGGAGCCGCTCCGGGGCCCGTTCACGGTCCTCGGGGAGGGTGTCAGCCGTCGTTCTCGGCGGAGGGGATGTAGGCGCCGGGGACGTCGTCCGGGGTGTGGATCTCGTCCTCGCCCGGGTACGGCGTGGTCCAGTTGTGGGTCTGGTACCAGGTCAGGTGGTTCATCTGGGCCGGGTTCGCGCGGTCCGGGGCGGCGTTGGGGCCGGTCAGGTGCTGCTTGGACTTCCAGGTGTCCCACTGGGCGGCGACGCCCTGCTCGGCCGCCGGCGGGGCGGCGGTCACCGGCGCCGCCACCGCGCTGCGGTCCTGGGCCCCGCCGGGCACGTCGACGCCGCAGGAGGGCGGGGTCTTCAGGCCGTCGGTCAGCGAGGTCCGGTTGGGCACCGCGGTGAACGGGGTGTAGTCGGGCTTGTCGGTGAAGGCCGTGGCCATCGGCGTGGCCGCGCTGTCCTTCTGGTTCATCGGGTGGATCCCGAGGATCTGCTCGATGGTGCGGACCATGGTGATCTGCGAGTAGTAGCGGCTGTCGACGGCGCCGTGCTGGGCCCAGGGGCTGATGATCTGGATCGGGGCGCGGTGGCCGTCCACGTGGTCCAGGCCGGCCTGGGAGTCGTCCTCGACCACGAAGATCGCGGAGTCCTTCCAGTACTCGCTGTGCGAGATCTCCTGGACGATCCTGCCGACCGCCAGGTCGTTGTCGGCGACCTGCGCGGCCGGGCTGGCCGGCCCGCCGGTGTGGTCGCTGGACAGCCAGAGCATGTTGAGCGCGGCCGGGCCGTTCTGCTCGAAGTCCTGCTTCCAGATCTGGTAGCGGTACTGGTCGGGCACGTCGAGGTCGAACTTGGGGAAGCCGGGCACCGACACGTCGTTGAGCGACGGGATCGGCGAGGAGGAGTTGAGCGGGTAGGCGGTGTCGTCGCCGGTCGCGTCCATGTTCTTGGCGTCGCAGTACAGGTTCTGCCAGTTCGCGCCGTCGGGCTTGGTCAGGAACTGGTGGAACTCGCCGAAGTCGCGCACGTCCTGGCCGGCCGCCTGCGCGCCCGTCCACAGGAAGCCCGAGCGCTGGTGCCCCAGGGCGTCGTCCTCGGTGTCGTAGCTGCGCTCGTACTCGCCCGCGGAGGACTCGGTGTACTCCGGGTTGTCCGCCTGCATCAGCCAGTTGTGGCCCTCGGCGGAGTTGGTGCCGATGTCGTAGGTGTTGTCGTAGAGCCCGAACTGCTTGGCCAGCGCCTGCTGGTTGGGCGTCACGTTGGCGCCGAACTGGGCCAGCTTCGGGTCACCGTTGCCCTTGCCGATGTCGCCGAAGACCTGGTCGTAGGTCCGGTTCTCCTTGACGATCAGGAAGACGTGCTTGATCGTCGACGGGTCGCCGATCCGGGCCGGTACGGCCACGGGCTTAGCCCCGCGCCGGTCGGCCGTCCGAACCGCGTTCTTCGTCCAGCCGTTCTGCTGGAAGACCTTCTCGGTCTGGGAGCGGATCTCCTTGTCGCCCGGCAGGGTGAACTGGGTCAGGCTGGAGGTGGTGTCGTGGGTGTTGTGGGCGCCGGTGGAGTTGGGGCGCCGGGCATCGATGCCGCGGGTGTTGGAGACGACCACCTTCGGGCCGACGGTGGTGACCTCGGCCGGGAAGTAGTCGGTGGGCAGCAGGCCGACGTAACTCACCGGCTCCTGGGCGCTGGTGAAGCGGTAGACCGCCACCGCGTTGGCGCGGCCGAGGGTGACCAGCAGGCGTCCGTCGTCGGTGAGGGTCACCGCCGTCGGCTCATAGCCCACCGAGGCCTCCGGCCACGGCTTGGTGGAGATCCGCTGCACCACCTTGTCGCGCCCGGTGTCGATGACCGACACCTGGTCGGAGGAGGTGTCGGCGACGAAGACCGTCCCGTTCTTGGCGTACACCGCGGTCGGGTGCAGGCCGACGTCGATCGAGCCGACGGCGGCGGACGGGGCGGAGAGGTCGATCACGCTGACGGTGCCCGAGGTCGCGGCGCCGGTGTCCGGGTCGGCCGGGACCTGGGTGCCGTAGGAGTTGAGGGTGTCGTCGTCGGGGGTGGCGGGGCGGCCGCCCTCGTTGCTGACGTACAGCTTGTGCCCGACCTGCACGATGCCGCGGGGCGCGTTGCCCACCGTCCAGCTCTGCCCGAGCGCGCCGGTGGCCGTGTTGATCGCGACCACCCGGTTCTGGCCGTTGACCGCCGCGTACAGCGTCGAGCCGTCGGCGGAGAACACCGCGCCGGAGGCAAGCGCGTGCTTGTCGCCGTCGGCCGGGATCGCCACCTTCACCGGGTCGGCCAGGGAACCGTCGGCCTTGACGGTGAACCGGGTGTAGCCGTCGAGCTGGCCCAGCCAGAGCTGCCTGCCGTCCGGCGAGTAGACCGGGGCCTCCTGGCCGACCGAGCCGTCGGTCAGCTTCAGGTCGGCCGTCCTTGCCTTGCCCGCACGCTGCTGCACCTTGCCGGTCCTCAGGTCCACCACGACCAGCGAGGCGTCGCCGTCGGCGAGCGAGGCGGCCAGGTGGGTGCCGTCCGGGCTGACCCGGGAGCCCATGATCTTGCCGTTGTTGATCACCAGCCGGTCGCCGTACGGGGCCAGGTACTGGTCGCTGGAGATCACCTGGCCGTCGGCGGTGACCTGGCCGACCTGGTCGTTGCCGAACTGGTGGGTGGCCGCGAAGGCCGTGCCGGTGGCCACGGCCACCGCCGTGATGCACGCCGTGGCCAGCACGGCCCGGCGGCCCGACCGCCGGCCGGGGCGCCCGGGGTGCTCGTTGCGGACACGTCGACGACGCGTTACCTGCATGGCGTCAGCCCTTCGTTGTGAGTGCGCGCTTCGTGGTGAGCGCGCGGGGATGCGTGGGAGCGTGGGAGCTTCGGTGTGCCGGTGCCGGTGCCGGCGCTGGTGCCCGGTCAGCCGGTCGGGGAGGCGAGCAGGTCGACCTGGCCGTCGAACTGCCAGAGCGGGTTCGGCGCGTCGCCGGCCCCGGTGTGCACCAGGAAGTAGCCGTTCACTTCCTTCGGGCCGTCCCCGTCCGCCATCACCCGCCCGTCCGAGGCGACGTCCAGCTGGTAGATCGCCGTCCCCGGAGCGGCAGTACCGGGCAGGTGCCAGGTGACGGTGCAGCGCCAGTCGTTGCCCGGCCCCTCCGGGTCGACCTGGCCGTCGCCCCGGCCGCAGTCCGCCGTGACCCGCAGGTCGGCCTCGGTGACGGTGGGGCGGTGCAACTGCTCGGTCTGCAGCCGGTACAGGTGCGCGAACACGGTGGTGACCGTGCGCTGCACCTTCGCCTGGGTGATCCCCGACCCGGTCGAGGGCGTGGCCACGGCGACCGCGCCGAAGGTCAGCGCCAGCAGCCCGGCCAGCGGGGCCGCCCCGAAGGCGAGCGCCCGGCGACCGCCGCCGTCCTCGCTGCCGTTGGTGAAGTCCCGCCGGAGGAACAGCACACGGGCCGCGGTGGTCGCCACCACCGCCCACACCAGGCTCACCGCGACGGCGATCAGCAGCTCGGTCAGACGTGCCGGATCGGCGAACAAACCGTTCCACGAGACGAAGGCGTAGCCGGGCAGCGCGAGGCGCAGCGCCACCGGCAGCGGCAGCATCTGGGCCAGCTGCATCGCGACCGCGGACAGCGCGGGGACGAGCAGCCCCATCGGGGAGCGACCCAGGACGACGGAGCCGAGCAGCCCGAGCGCCGCCAGCGCCAGGGTGGGCGCCAGCGCGCAGGCCCAGGCCAGCAGGACCGACGCGGCCGCGTCGGACGGGGCCAGCTGGTGCCCGTCGACGCCGACCAGCGGCCGGTTGCCGACCGCCGCCAGCCCGCCGACCGTACTGGAGGCCACCAGCCCGGCCACCAGCAGCGCGAGCACGGTCGCGCCCGCCAGGGTCTTGGCCAGGAAGATCCGCCGCGGTGAGCGGACCGCCACCAGCAGGTGCCGCCATGTCCCGAGGCGGTCCTCGGCGGCGAACACGTCGCCCGCGACCACCGAGGTCAGCAGCGGCAGCGCCCAGGAGCCGGCGAAGCCCAGCACCACCAACGGACCGGCCCAGCCGGTGGCGTGCATCCAGCGGCCGAACAGGGTGTCGGAGGGCAGTGTCCCCTGCTGGGCCACGGCCGCCACGAACAGCCCGGGCAGCGCCCAGCAGGCCAGCACCAGCAGGCGGATCCGCCACTGCGAGACGAGCTTGACCAGCTCGAAGCGGTACACCCGGCCCACCGGCACCCGGCGCGTCGCGGGCCCGGCGGCCGGACCGGCCGCCGCCTTCCCGGCCGTGACCGTGCTCATCGCCCGTACTCCTGCTGCTCCTCGGTGCGCTGCTCCTGGGTGAGGGCGAGGTACGCGGCCTCCAGCGGCGACACGACGGGGGCGACCTCGCGCACCCCTACGCCCTCCCGTACCAGCGCCGCCACCAGCTGTTCGACGGCCGGCGCGGTGGCGCGCACCACCAGGACCTCCGTGCCGCGCCACGCGACGTCCCCGTCCAGGACCGTCACCCCGGCAGCCCCGGCGGCCACCAGCCGCGCGGTGCGCAGGTCGGAGGTGAGCAGCCGGTGGTCGAGCGCGCGGGTCTCGACGGCCAACGTGCCCAGCGGGCCGGAGAATCGCACCCGCCCGGTCGCGAGGATCGTCACCTCGGAGCAGAGCGCCTCCAGGTCGTCCATCCGGTGGCTGGACAGCACGACCGTCACGCCGTTGTCCGCGAGCCGGCGCAGCGCCCCGTGCACGTGCTGCTTGCCCGCCGGGTCCAGGCCGTTGGAGGGCTCGTCGAGCACCAGCAGCCGCGGCTCGGTGAGCAGCGCGGCGGCCAGGCCGAGCCGCTGTCGCATGCCCAGCGAGAAGCCCCGCACCCGGTCGTCGGCGACGTCGGTCAGCCCGACCTCGGCCAGCACCTCGTCGATCCGCCGGGCCCCGGTGTCCTGACCGCGCAGCGCCGCCAGCGCGGCCAGGTTCTTCCGGGCGGTCAGCGACGGGTACAGGCCGGGGCCGTCGACGAATCCGGCGACCCCGTCCGGCGCCGCGAGTGCCCGTCCGACCGGTCTGCCCAGCACCTCCAGCTCGCCGCCGTCGGCGACGGCCAGCCCGAGCAGCAGCCCCAGCAGCGTGGTCTTCCCGGCGCCGTTCGGCCCGGCCAGCCCGTGGATCCGCCCGGGTACCAGCTCCAGCCCGACCTCGTCGAGCGCCACGACGTCACCGAAGCACTTCGTCAATCCGCGTGCCCGTACGGCAGGTTGGGTGTCTTCCATGGCTCCTTCTCGCAGTCCCCCAGGGAAGGTAGGGGGTTGACGGGACGGAGTCGAGACCGCGTGGTTGAACACCGGTGGAACAGCTGACGGTCGTTCCGGAGGCTGCCGAGGGCTCAGACGGTGGCGAGCGCGTGCCCCAGGAGCGACATCGCGTCGGGCATCACCCGCCGCCAGAAGCCGTCCGTGTGCTCCTCGCTGGTGGACCAGACGCCGCCGGACAGACCGTACTCGGAGTCGTTGGCGATCCGGACGGCGTCGTCCTCGCCCTCGTAGGGGATGACCACCAGGACCGGGCCGAAGATCTCCTCCTGGGCGATCCGCATCGAGTTGTCGACGTCGGCGAACACAGTCGGAGCACCGGACGCTGGCCGGTATCGGCCAGAACGTCCCCCAGGAGGCGCCGACCGCCTTCGCCCAGGCCGTCGTCGACGCCGACCACCTCTGACGCCGGCCACCCCTGAGGCCGGAGCCCACCGGGCCGGGGCCGTTCCGTTCACCGCACGGGCCCCGAACCCGCGCGGAAAAACGGGCGGCGCCCGGCGAAGTGGACTGCTACGCTGGCGAACCAACCCCTTCGGAGGAGTGCAGCAGACATGGCGGGTGACGACGACATCTCCGGGTGAGACCCGGACTTGACGGCCGTTGCGGGTGCAGGGCGCCCGGTGCAGCGGTCGGACTCGTCGTACCCCAGTCCCCCTGTCTTTCCCGGGCCGGACTCGTTTCCGCCCGCTCACCTTCCGGGTCGTTCCCATGTCCTTCGCATCCATCGTCGCGTCCCAGCTGTCCTTCGCCTGGCCCGACGACACCCCCGTCTTCCAGAACCTCTCCTTCACCGTCGGCCCCGGCCGCACCGGCCTGGTCGCGCCCAACGGTTCGGGCAAGAGCACGCTGCTCAAGCTGATCGCCGGTCAACTGCGCCCGGCGGCCGGCTCGGTGACGGTCACCGGCACGGCCGGCTACCTCCCCCAGGACCTCCCGCTGACGGCCGACCTCACCGTCGCCGAGGTGCTCGGCGTCGCCGAGGTGATCCGGGCGATCGACGCCGTGGAGGCGGGGGACGTCGCCGAGGAGCACTTCACCACCATCGGTGACGACTGGGACATCGAGGAGCGCTGCCGTGCCCAGCTCGAACGCCTCGGCCTCGGCGCCCTGCGCCTCGACCGGGGCCTGGCAGCCCTCAGCGGCGGCCAGATCGTGCAACTGGGCCTCGCCGCCCAACTGCTCAAGCGGCCGGACGTCCTGCTGCTCGACGAACCCACCAACAACCTCGACCTCGGGGCCCGCCACCGGCTGTACGACGCGCTGGAGGACTTCGGCGGCTGCCTCCTGCTGGTCAGCCACGACCGCGCCCTGCTCGACCGGATGGACCGGATCGCCGAACTCGACTCGCACGAACTGCGGCTCTACGGCGGCGACTTCACCGCCTACGAGCAGGCCGTCCAGGCCGAGCGGGAGGTCGCGGAGAAGAACGTCCGCAACGCCGAGCAGGAGCTCAAGCGGGAGAAGCGGGAGATGCAGCAGGCCCGCGAACGCGCCGAGCGCCGGGCGGGCAACGCCGCCCGCAACCTCAAGAGCGCCGGGCTGCCCCGCATCTTCGCCGGGAACATGAAGCGCGGCGCCCAGGAGTCCGCCGGGCGGGCCGGCCAGATGCACGCCGCCCGGGTCGACGAGGCCAAGGCCCGGCTCGACGAGGCGGGGCGCGCCGTGCGCGACGAACAGCGCCTCACCCTCGACCTGTCCGGCACCAAGGTGCCGAGCGGCCGCGACCTCTTCATCGGCGAACACCTCCAGGTGCTGCGCGGCGGCGCCCCACTGTTCGCCGGGGGCGGCGTCGACCTGACCGTTCGAGGTCCGGAGCGGATCGCCCTGTCCGGCGCCAACGGGGCCGGCAAGACCACCCTGCTGCGGCTGCTGGTCGGCGACCTCACCCCGGACGGCGGGCAGGTCAAGCGGGCCGACGGCCGGGTCGCCCACCTCTCCCAGCGCCTGGACCTGCTGGACCCGGACCGCACGGTGGCGGAGAACTTCGCCGCCGCCGCGCCGGAGCGGCCGGAGGCCGAGCGGATGAACCTGCTCGCCCGCTTCCTGTTCCGCGGCGCCCGGGCCCACCTGCCCGTCCGGGCGCTGTCCGGCGGCGAGCGGCTGCGCGCCACCCTGGCCTGCGTGCTGTGCGCCGAGCCCGCGCCCCAGCTGCTGCTGCTGGACGAGCCGACGAACAACCTGGACCTGGTCAGCGTCGGGCAGCTCGAAGGCGCCCTCAACTCCTACCAGGGCGCCTTCCTGGTGGTCAGTCACGACGAACGCTTCCTGGCCGGCATCGGCGTCGACCGCTGGCTGCGGCTGGCGGACGGCGAGTTGGTGGAGGGCGGCGCCCCGAGCGCGTGAACCGTGCGGCTCCGGTTCACCGGCGGGGCAGGCGTGGTCCTGCCACGCCGGCGGACCGGAGCCTCGCCTCGGTCAGCGCGGTCAGCCGGGCGGAGACCGGTGCCTGCTCCTCCCGGTGCCCGTCGATCAGCCGGTACTGGGTGGCAGCCCTGCTCCAGGCCTCCAGACTGCCCGGGTCCCCCAGCAGTCCGGGGTTGGCGAGGTAGCGGTCGGCCATGGCCGCGGCGAGTTCCTCGATCCTCGGGTCGTCCGGGTCCCAGTCCCGCGCCTCCCAGCCGCGCTGGGCCAGCTCGACGAACCCGGGGTCGTCGAGCTGGTGTTCCAGCTGGGTCAGGAAGCCGTCGAAGCCGTCCGGCACCAGTACCCGGGCCAGCACCAGGGCCTCGCGCTGGGCGGTCACGTACGCCGGGTCGAAGCCGAGGGCGGGCATCCGGTCGAGGGTCGCGCAGGCGCGGTCGGGCAACAGGGCCCGGTCACCTTCGGCGAGCCGGTGCAGTGTCTCCCTGCGCGCCGCCAGCTCGGCGATCCGTTCGGCGAGCCGCCGCTCGACGTCGGCGAGGGCGGCGGCGAAGTGCTCGGCGTCGGCGTCGAGCAGGGGCCCGATCTCGGCCAGCGGCACCCCGGCGGTGGCCAGGGTCCGGACCTGCACCAGCCGCAGCAGCTCGTCCGAGCCGTACCTCCGGTAGCCGGAGGCGTCGCGCCGTGGTTCGGCGACCAGTCCGTGCTCGTGGTAGTGCCGCACCGTCTTCACCGAGACGCCGAGGAACGCCGCCGCCTGACCGATCGTGACTCCGCTCATCATCTGCTCAGCTTCTCGTGCGTCCGGACCGGGCGGCCACCCGGCCCCCGGTCCGGCCCCCGTCCCGATGCCCGCCGTTCAGTCCGTCGACGGCGCCGGATCGGCCTGCCCGCCGCAGAACACCTCGGCGAGGAGCAGTTGCTGTGCCTTCTGGAAGGCCCCGGCGAGGGACAGGTCCGCGTCGTCCACGTAGTTCAGGCCGGCGGTCAGGATCCTGCTGCCGTCGGCCGAGCCGTACATCAGCGCGGCCGAGCCGATGGTGGCGCCGTTGTGGTGGTAGACGGTACCGCCCTCCGTTTCCTGGGCGAACACCCCCAGGCCGTAGCCGATGGTCGCCTCCGGCGTGCGCATTTCGCCCAGCAGCTCGGCGGGCAGGAGCCTTCCGCCCATCAGCGCGGAGAAGTAGGTGTGCAGGTCCCGGGTGGTCGAGATCATGTCGCCGCCGGCCGCGACCCAGGAGGGGTTGTGCCGGGTGACGTCGAGCGTCCGCTCCTGCCCACCGTCCTGGTAGCGGTAGTAGCTGTGGTGGTGGGGCTCGGGGAGTTCCGGCGAGGCGCCCGGCGCCACGGTGCCGGTCATCCCCAGCGGCCCCAGGATCAGCCGCTGCAGCTCCTCGGCGAAGGACCGGCCGGTGACCTCCTCGATCACCAGCCTGGCCAGCACGTAGTTGGTGTTGGAGTAGCTCCAGCCCTCCCCCGGCGCCAACCGCGGCTCCTTGGACAGCGACAACCGGACCAGCTCCTCGGGCCGGTAGGTGCGGAAGCGGTCGTCCACCCAGGCCTTGCCCTGCCAGGCGACGCCGGGCACGACCGTCCCGTCCGCCAGGAGCTCGCCGGTGTGGCTGAAGACCCCGCTGGTGTGCTGGAGCAGCATCCGCACGGTGATCCGGCCGTCCAGCCCGAAGGCGGGCAGGTACTGCGCGGCCGGGGCGTCCAGCTCGATCCTGCCCTCCGCCACCAGCAACAGCACCGAGCCGGCGACGAAGCTCTTGGTGCTGCTGCCGATGCGGAAGTGCCCGTCGGTCAGCGGCCCGGCGCCGGAGCCCAGCTCGCGGGCCCCGGCGCTGCCGACCCACTCCCCCCGTTCGTCGGTCACCAGCAGCTGCACGCCGAGGACGCCCGACTCGACGATCTCCTCGATCGCCTGGCGCAGTTCCGGGCGGTCCTGGTCGGAGGAGGTGGTGGCGGTGGAAAGGGTGGTGGACATGGTGTTCCTCGGAGTCCGTCGGGTCCGGATCGGTGTCCGGCTGGTGTGACGAATCTCCACCCTGCCCCAGGGGCGGGCTCAAGTGTGTCCCGGGCCACAGCCCGGGCCTGCCGTCAGCCCGTGACCTCGACCGTGACGTCGTAACTGCGCTGGTCCGGCGCGCAGTTGAGGGCCTCGCCGCAGGCGGTGCGGGAGGCGGTGAGGTGCGCCGTGCCCGCGGTCCGGGCGGTGAAGGAGGTGGTGACCGTGCCGCAGCCGCCGCCCGGGCGGCAGGAGGGGGACGGCGCGGTGGTCGGGGCGCCGACGGACGCGAGGACGTCGCCGGCGGAGCTGGAGACGGCGGACCAGTAGGTGCCGTGCAGTTGGATCGAGACGGTCGCGCCGGCGGCGACCTTCAGGGTGGTGTGGTTGGCGTGTTCGTCGGCGGTCACGGCGGCCGGGGTGCTCAGGGCCGTGGTGGTGGGCGCCGGGGCGGACGCGGCCGTCGCGGCCCCCTTGGAGCCGCAGCCGGTCAGGGCCAGCAGGGCGGCGGCGCAGGTCAGGGCGAGGGCGGCGGGTCTTCTCAGGTTCACGGTGGTTCCTCAGTGCAGGGGGAAAGCGGTACCGGTTGGACGCACCGCGCGCTGGATCGGATCCCCCCGGAACCGAAGAAACACACCGGGGCGGGCACGAGGCCCACCCCGGTGCGTCAGCGCGAGGAGATCGTCAGGAGACGGTCACGTCGTCGTAGTAGGTGTAGGTCGGGTCACCCGCGTAGTCGTCGTCGTGGTTGCTCAGGGTGAGCGTGTACGAGTGACCGGGGGTGACGGTCGCGCTCTGGTTGGTCCAGCTCGCGGCGGAGGAGCAGGTCTTGGCGAGGACCGTGGTGGTCGTGCCGGTGGTGTTGTCCTTCAGGGTCGCGGTGGCCCAGTCGTAGGTCACGGTGTCCGGGCAGGTGTTGCTGTACCAGAAGGACAGCTTGCTGGAGCCGGTCGGCGCGGTGAAGGTCTGGGCGGCGGTGGAGTCGGTGCTCGGGCTGCCGGAGCCGAGCTGCAGGCCGTAGCTGCCGCTGTGGGCGGCCGCGCCGAGGACGGAGGCGCTGCCGGTGGTGCTCCAGCCGGTCGCGTTGCCGTTCTCGAAGCCGCCGTTGGTGACGGCGCTGCCGCCCGAGGTGGACGACTCGGTCCAGGTGAAGGTGGTGTTGCCCGCGGCACCGGTGGAGTCGGTCGCGGTGACCGTCACGCTGGAGGTGCCGGCGGCGGTCGGCGTGCCGGAGATCAGACCGGTCGAGGAGTTGATCGACAGGCCGGCGGGCAGGCCGGTGGCCGAGTAGCGCAGGGTCTGGCCGGAGGCCGAGTCAGTGGCGTGGATCTGCAGGCTGGCCGCGGTGCCGACGGTGCCGGACTGGTTGCCCGGGTTGGTGACGGTGACCGTGTTGCCGTGGGTCAGGATGGCGTGCGAGATCGCGCAGGAGTTGGTGTCGTTCGACCAGCTGGCCTGCTCGGCGAAGGTGCCGTAGGAACCGAAGGAGACGTTCGCGGCGCCGCCGGCCGAGCCGGGCTGGATCCAGGCGCACTCGTCCGAGTTCTCCTGGCCGTTGTACGAGCTGCCGCTCACGTGGTTGGTCCAGCCGCCGGCCGGGTTCTGGTCGGACATCATCTCGTGCCACTCGTGGCCGAGGGTCATCGTGTAGCCGTCCAGCGTGCCGGGCGAGTTGACGAAGCCGACGCCGCAGGTGGAGCCCTGGTCGATGTTGTACGGCTGGTTGGAGAACGCGATGTCGCCGTAGGGCGAGCTGGCCGCGCCGCCGGTGAGGGTGGTGTCGCCGTTCCAGTCGTGCCAGGCGCAGTATCCGGTGGTCGGGTTCTGGTAGTCGTCCGGGTTGGTGCCGTGCGGCGACAGGATGACGTAGTACGCGTCGCGGTTGGCGGCGGCCGTGGTGTTGCCGAAGTGGCCGGCGGCCTTGACGGCCTCCTGGGCCAGCTGGTTGCCGGTGGCCTGGGAGGGCGAGGCGGCCGCGTTGTCGTACCAGACGCCGGACAGCACGCCGCCGCTCTGGTACGGGATGAAGTTGGCGTTGGACGGGCAGCTGGTGGCACCGGTGGAGACGTTGGGGCCGTCGCACCACTGGGTCAGGTCGGCCGACCAGGTCTCGCCGTTGGTGCCGATGCCCTTGAACATCTGCTGGGTGGCACCGGCGGCGCCGGCCGAGTCGCCGGAGAACTTCGCGTTCCCGTTGGCGTCGGTGGTCTGGGTGCCCCACTGGGTGCCGTAGAAGACCAGGTAGACCTTGGAGTGGCCGCTCTGCACGCCTATGCCGTCGACGCCACCGCCGTAGGAGAGCGTCTCCTGGCCGGTGGCCGCCGCCTGGTTCTTTGCGGCGAGCCACTTCTTGTACTGCTCGTGCTGCTGCTTGCCCGGGACCGCGCCGTGGCGGTACGGGTGACCGTTCTGCGGGCTCCAGGGGTTGAACTCGTTGCCGGCGCTGCCCGAGGAGCTGGAGGCGCTGGAGATGTCCTGAGCGGCGGCCGGGCCGGCCGCACCGGCCAGGCCGGCGGCGGCGAGGGCGAGTGACGCCATGCCGGTGAGCGCTGCGTACTTCGCGCGCCGCATTCTGCGGGAGTGACCCATCAGGTGGGGGTGCCTCTCTCGTACCGATCGCCCGTACGGCTGGGGGCCGCGAACGATCCCTTTGTGGGGAAGGAGCAGACGGCGGAATCCGCCCGAACGCCAAATCCGGTCGTTTCTTCCGGGCAACCGGAATTGACTGTCTTTCGGTGGGGGCTGCCTGCTGGGCTGAAGGAAAGCAGAGTTGATGAACGCAGGTCAACGGCCAGGGGTAAGGAAACATTAAGAACGGCATCCGGGCAGGTGAAAAACCTGATCCGAGGTCACTCCGAAGGGCTCCGCATTCACTGAATAGCTGTCAGGAGACTGTTTTCACATTCAGTGAAACGTCGCAGTTTCAACATTTCCTCATGGGTGGGGGACGGTCGGTTCGACCACGACCCGGGCGGCGCGGAGCCGTTGGCGCGGGCCTCGTGGAGAGAGTTCCGGAAGGCCGGGCGGCGGCTCACCGACGGGGGGCGCGGCCCGGGGTCGGGCGCGCGGCGCCGAGGACCGGGACCGGACGGAACGGGACCGGGTGGCAGCGGGTCCCGTTCCGCAGGGCCTGCCGCTGCCCTGCGCTACAGCCGCCCGCCGGGGCTGTCCGCGGAGAGCCGCTGGGCCAGGTACACCGGGACGACGGAGAGCAGCACCAGCACCGCGGCCACCACGTTGACCACCGGGGCCTGGTTGGGCCGCGCCAGGTTGGCATAGATCCAGACCGGCAGGGTCTGGACGCCCGGGCCGGCCGTGAAGGTCGTCACCACGATCTCGTCGAAGGACAGTGCGAAGGCCAGCAGACCGCCTGCCAGCAACGCCGACCGGACGGCCGGGAAGGTGACGTACCGGAAGGTCTGGAAGGTGTGGGCCCCGAGGTCCGCCGAGGCCTCCTCGGCCGAGGGGAACGTCCGGCGCAGCCTGGCGACGACGTTGTTGAAGACCACCACGATGCAGAACGTGGCGTGGCCGATGACCACGGTGAGCAGACCGAAGCCGATGCCCGCGGGGCCGAGGACGGTCCGGAACGCGGCGTTCAGCGCGATGCCGGTGACGATGCCGGGCAGCGCGATCGGCAGGATCACCAGGAACGACACCGTCTGCCGCCCGAAGAACCGGTGGCGCTGGACGGCGAAAGCGGTCATGGTGCCCAGGACCAGGGCCACCAGGGTGGCCCCCGCGCCGGCCTGCAGCGAGGTGAGGACGGCGCTGCGCGCGCCCTCGGACTGCCAGGCCCGTACCCACCACTGGGTGGTGAGCCCGGCCGGCGGCCAGGCGAAGGAGCGGTCCCGGTTCAGCGAGTTGAGCAGGACCAGCAGCAGCGGCAGGTAGACCACGGCGAGGCCCGCGACCATGGCCGCGCGCAGCGCGATCCGGGTGCGGCGGGAGAGGATCACGAGGTTCGCCCCCTACAGGGATTCCAGGGCACCGGTGCGGCGCACGGCGAGCAGGTAGCCGACGATCAGCACCACCGGTACGCAGGACAGTGCGGCGGCCAGCGGCAGGTTGAGCGTCACGTTGTCGGCGATGGCGGTGCCCAGCACCTGGGTCTTCCCGCCGACGATCCGCACGGTGACGTAGTCGCCCAGGCTGAGCGAGAAGGTGAACACCGACCCGGCGAACACCGAGGGCAGCACCTGCGGGAGGACCACCGAGCGGAAGGTCCGTCCGGCGGAGGCGCCCAGGTCGGCCGAGGCGTCGAGCAGGTTGGCCGGCAGGTTCTCCAGCCCCGAGTAGACCGGCAGGATCATGTACGGCAGCCACAGGTAGGCGAGGACCACGATCACCGCCGTGGTGCCGTACCCGGGGCTGGAGAGCCCCAACGGGCCGACCAGCCAGTCGAGTACGCCGCCCTGACTGAAGATGACCCGCCAGGCGTAGGCCTTCACCAGGTAGCTGGCCCACAGCGGGGTCAGCACCGCGACCACCAGCAGCTTGCGGGTGCGCGGCCGGGCCACCCGGGCCATGTAGAAGGCCATCGGGAACGCCACCACGGCGTCGATCACGGTGACCGCGACGGCGATGCCCAGTGTGCGCAGGGCGATCGCCCGGTAGACCGGCTCGGTGAGGACGGTGGAGAAGTTGGCCGTGTTCCAGACCCGTTCGACGTCGTAGGTGAAGTCGTCGACGGCCCAGAAGGCGGACAGCAGCAGGACGGCGAGCGAGCCCAGGTAGGCGAGCACCAGCCAGGCCATCGGCGCCGACAGCAGCAGCGCCAGCCGCAGTCCGGCCCGCCGGTGCAGGACGGAGGCCGCCCGGCGCAGCGGCCGGGCGGCCGTGGGGGGCGGGGCCATCAGCCCTTGATCTCGGTCCAGGCCGCCGTCCAGGCGGCGTAGTCGGTGCAGGCCACCGTACGGCCGTCCAGGCAGCTCTTGACCGGGGTGGTCCAGTAGTGGACGTCCTTCCAGTAGGCCTCGTCGGCGGCGTGGAAGGTGTTGCAGAAGTCCTTGTCCGTGGTCCGGTCGCAGGCCTTGGCGTTGGCCGGGGCCTCGCCGAACCACTGGGCGACCTGGGCGTTGGCGGTCGGTGAGACGATCCAGTTCATCCACTGGTAGGCGCAGTTGGGGTGCGCGGCCTTCGCCGACACCATCCAGGTGTCCGACCAGCCGGTGGCGCCCTCCTTCGGCAGCACCGCCTTGACCGGCGCGTGGTCGGTCTGCGCCATGTTGGCGATCACCTGCCAGGTGGTGCCGACCACGGTGTCACCGGTCTTGAAGGAGTTCTCCGACTTCTGGAAGTCGCTCCAGTACTCGCCGATCGCCTTGTGCTGGGTCTTCAACAGGTCGACGGCGGCCTTGAGTTGGTCCTGGTCCAGGGCGTAGGGGTTCTTGATGCCCAGATCCGGCCTGGTCCTCATCAGGTACAGCGCGGCATCGGCGATGTAGATCGGGGAGTCGTAGGCGGTGACGTGGCCGCTGTAGGGCGAGGCGCCGTCGAAGACCACGCTCCAGGAGTCCGGGGCGGGAGTGACCTTGTCGGTGCGGTACATCAGCAGGTTGGCGCCGCGGCCGTGCGGGATGCCGTACATCTGGCCGTTCACCGAGTTCCACGGCTGGTTCTTCAGGCCGTCGAAGACGTCGGCGTAGTTCTGGACCAGGGCGGTGTTGACGGGGGCGACGTCGCCGGCCGCGATCAGCCGCAGGGTCGCGTCGCCGGAGGCCGAGACGGCGTCGTACTGGCCGGTCTTCATCAGCGAGACCATCTCGTCCGAGGTGCCGGCGATCTTCGTGTTGACCTTGCAGCCGGTCTGCTGCTCGAAGGGGTGGACCCAGTCGACGGACTTGTCGTCCGAGCCGTCCTCGGCGTAGCCGGCCCAGGCGACCAGGTTCACCTGGCCCTCGCCGGGGCCGAGGGACTGGAGCATCGGCAGTTTCGGCGGGTTCAGGCCACCGTGTCCGCTGGTCGATCCGGCCGTGCCGCCGCTGCCGCACCCTGCGGCGAGCAGGGCGGCGGCGGTGGCGGCGGCCGCGGTGCGGGCGATCCGGGAGATGCGCATGCGAGGTGTTCCGATCTTCGGGTCTTCGGGTCTTCGGGTCTTCGGGGGTGAGGGTTGTCGGGGGCTACGGGCCGACGCGGACGGTGTGCTTGCGCTGCCAGGCCAGCACGACGTCCGTGCCGCGGTGGCGCAGGACGTCGGCCGAGCCCTCGTCGAGGTTCTGCCGGACGGCGGTCAGCCGTCCGCCGGCCTCCAGGTCCACCAGGAACCGGGTGTGGCCGCCCGCGTAGACGACCTCGGCGACCCGCCCGGTGGCCGACAGTTCGTCGGGCCCGGCGGGATCGTCCGGGTGCGCTATCCGGATCTTCTCCGGCCGGACGCTGAACAGCCCGGTCTCGCCCACGACCTGTTCGGCCGCCGCACCGTCCAGCAGGTTGGAGGTGCCGACGAAACCGGCGACGAAGGCGGTGGCCGGGTGCTCGTACACCTCGGCGGGCGAGCCGACCTGCTCGATCCGCCCCGCGTTGAACACCGCCACCCGGTCGCTCATCGTCAGCGCCTCGTCCTGGTCGTGGGTGACGAACACGAAGGTGATCCCGACCTCGCGCTGGATCCGCTTCAGCTCCGCCTGCATCTCGTGCCGCAACTTCAGGTCGAGCGCGCCGAGCGGCTCGTCCAGCAGCAGCACCTTGGGCCGGTTCACCAGCGCCCGGGCCAGGGCCACCCGCTGGCGCTGGCCGCCGGAGAGCTGGGCCGGCCGGCGCCGCTCGAAGCCCTCCAGGCGGACCATGGCGAGCGCCGCACGCACCCGCTCCGCCCGTTCCGCCTTCGGCACCCGGCGGACCATCAGGCCGTAGCCGACGTTCTGTTCGATGGTCATGTGCGGGAACAGCGCGTAGTCCTGGAACACCGTGTTGACGTCGCGGTCGAACGGCGGGAGGGCGGTGACATCGACTCCGCCCAGCAGCACCCGGCCGGCCGTCGGCCGCTCGAAGCCCGCGATCATGCGCAGCACCGTGGTCTTCCCGGAACCGGACGGCCCGAGCATCGCGAAGAACTCGCCCTCGCCGATCTCCAGGTCCACCCCGTCGACCGCACGGACCCGGCCGTCGAAGGACTTCGCCAGCCCTTCGAGCCGGACGGCGCCGGCGGGCCGGTCCGGGTGGGGCGGGCTGTCGTCGCTCTTCAACTCCGGTGGCCCCTCTGCTCGGTGTCGGCGGGACGGACGGATCGGCCGTCCCGGTCGGATCTTTCGGAACACTAGGAGAAGATCCGTTCCTTGAAAGATCGGTAAACCTCGGGGATTCGCCCGCTATCGGGGCGAAGGTCCTGGTCCGGTCCGCTCCCGCCGCAGCGGGAGGCGCGAGGTGGCCTGCCCGTGCCGGCACCTATGCAACTTATTGATTAACCGCATCACTGGCCGACGGAAAGCGCTGCTCGCTAGGCTGGCGGCATGGCACTGCGCAACGCGATCATGTCGACCCTGTTGGAGGGCGAGGCGTCCGGCTACGACCTGGCGAAGGCGTTCGACGCGTCGGTGGCGAACTTCTGGATGGCCACACCGCAACAGCTCTACCGGGAGCTGGACCGGATGGAGGCCGAGGGGCTGATCAGCGCTCGGGTCGTCGAACAGGAGCGGCGGCCGAACAAGCGGCTGTTCTCGCTCACCGGGGCGGGCCGCGCCGCGCTGCGCTCGTTCACGGCCACGCCGCCACGGCCGTCCGCGATCCGGGACGAACTCCTCGTCCAGGTGCAGGCCGTGGACGCGGGCGACCCGGACGCCGTGCGTACGGCGCTGCTGGAACGACTGACGTGGGCGCAGGCCAAGATCGACCGCTACGAGCGCCTGCGGGCGCGGCTGCTGGACGGGCGTTTCGAGGACGAGTACCTCGCCACGGCCGAACGGATCGGGCCGTATCTGACGCTGATGCGCGGCCTGTCGTTCGAGCACGAGAACCGGCGCTGGTACGAGCGGGCGCTCGCGGTCCTGGAGCGGCGTGCCGCCACGCCGGCCCCCGCACAGGGGCCGGCCTGACGGTCGACGGGCCGGCCGGTCACTGCACCTGGCGGGAAGCCTCGACGGGCCGCAGTTCGGGGCGCTTCGCGACCCGCCCGTCGCCGGAGGAGCGGCCGCGCAGACGGCGCAGCAGCCACGGTCCGAGGAAGGTGCCGATCCAGGCGGCCTCCTCGGCGGCCCGCTGCCGGATCCCCGCCACCGGGAGCGGCGGCAGCGGCTCCGCCCACCCGTCGTCGCTGCCCGGCAGCGCGAGCGCGTGGGCCGCCGCTGCGGCGATCCCGGCGTGGCCGAGCGGGCTGGCGTGCAGCCGGTCCGCGCTCCACATGCGCGGATCGGTCGTCACCCGGTGCGGGAAGAAGTCGACGACCACGACGCCGCGGTGGTCGGCCGCGGCCCGGATGCGTGCGTTGAGGTCCAGGACCCGGGGTCGCAGTCCGCGGGCCAACGGCGCGATCCGGCCGATGTCGGGGAAGGTGAAGGTGAGCACCCGCGCCCCGGTGGCCGTGAAGGCGGCGAACATCGCGTCCAGTTCCGCCACGACCGCGCCCGCGTCGAACCCCGGCCGCATCAGGTCGTTCATCCCGGCGACCACGGTGACCAGGTCCGGCCGCAACGCGAGGGCGGGAGCGAGCTGTTCGGCCCGCACCTGGGCGGCGAGCCGGCCGCGGACGGCGAGGTTGGCGTAGAGCAGGCCGGGTTCCCGCTCGGAGATCGTCTCGGCCAGTCGGTCCGCCCAGCCACGCCAGCCGGTCGTCCCGTCACCGTCGCCCAGGCCTTCGGTCTGGCTGTCGCCGACCGCGACGTAGCGGCGGTAGCCCGTCGTCGCGCTCACGCTCCGGCCGCGCCCCGCGCCTCGGCGGTGATCCGCTCGAACTGCGCGCCCATCGCCGCGGCGAGTGCCTGCGCGCCGGAGAGCGGGCGGACCATCACCGTGAACTCGTCGATCAGGCCGTCCTCGTCGAAGTGGAGGAAGTCGCAGCCGTGCACCTCGCGGCCGTCGACGGTGGCCTTGAACACGAAGGCGTGGTCGCGGCCGTCGGCGCCGTTGATCTCGCGGACGTAGTGGAAGTCCTCGAAGACCCGACCTGCACCGCGCAGGATCGCGGCGGTGACGGCCTTGCCGGAGTACGGCTTGAAGGCGACGGGGCTGGTGAAGACGACGTCCTCGGCCAGAAGGGCCTCGATGGCGTCGTGGTCACCGGCATCGACGGCTGCGCGGAAGGGGTGCACGGCGGGCTCCATAGTCAACAAATTGAGTAGCGTCCTGCGCGGGAGCCTAGCCTCGTGCGCCATGTGCTGTCGAGGGTGCGTACAGCGGCGGCCACGGCTCCGGGTCCGGCTGTTTGAGGACGCGGCCGTGGAACCGTCTTGTTAGCGCTAACAGAAGCATAGGATGCCAAGCGACGTCCCCCTGGCCGGCACGGCAAGGCAGGGCCCGGGAAGGCTCGTTGACCGCCACGTTGACCTGCATCACCCCCTGAACGAGGACCACATGACCGAGTCGAACCTCGTCGTGCTGTCGGCCGGTGACGCGGCCCTCGCGCTCGACATCACCGGACCCGACCTGCCCCGGGTGCTGCACTGGGGCGTCGATCCCGGCCTCCGCGCCGACGACGCCGCACAGGTGCTCGATGCCATGGGCCGGACCCCGCGCCACCAGGCCGGAAGCCTGATGCCCTCCCAGGGGAAGGGCTGGTTCGGGCGTCCGGCCCTGACCGGGCACCGCGACGGCCGGGTCCGCCCCCCGCGTTTCGAGCTCGCCGAACCGGTCGCCGTGCGCGCCATGGACGGTTGCGGCGGCGCCGTCCACGTGCGGGCCCTGGACCGTGGCGCGGGGCTCGCCCTGGACACCGAGCTGCAGATGACGGAGCAGGGCGTCGTGCGGCTACGCCACGCCCTGACCAACACGGCGGCGGGCACCTACACCCTGGACGGGCTGGCGTGCGTGCTACCGGTCCCCGCCCACGCCGTGGAACTGCTGGACTTCGCCGGCCGCTGGGCCCGTGAACGCTCCCCGCAGCGCGCCCCGCTGCGGCAGGGCGTGTGGTCGCGGGAGAGCCGCCGGGGCCGCACCGGCTTCGACGCCGGACTGTTGCTCGCCGGCGCCGCGGGCTTCGGTTTCCGGCACGGCCAGGTCTGGGGCGTGCACTCCGCCTGGAGCGGCAACCACGTCCAGTACGCGGAGCGGCTGGCCGACGGAACGACCGTCCTCGGTGGCGGCGAGCTCCTGGACGCCGGTGAGATCCGACTGGCCGACGGCGAGTCCTACCGGACCCCGTGGGTGTACTTCGCGACCTCCGGGACGGGGCTGGACGGAATCAGCCGCGGCTTCCACGAGATGCTCCGGGCCCGGCCCCGGCACCCGGCCACCGCCCGACCGGTCACCCTGAACATCTGGGAGGCGGTCTACTTCGACCACGATCCCGAGCGGTTGCACGCCCTCGCACGCACCGCGGCCGCGGTCGGGGTGGAACGGTTCGTCGTGGACGACGGCTGGTTCCGGCACCGCCGCCACGACCGGGCCGGCCTCGGCGACTGGTACGTCGACGAGGAGGTGTGGCCCGACGGACTCCGCCCGCTCGCCGACCACGTCCACGGGCTCGGCATGCAGTTCGGTCTCTGGTTCGAGCCCGAGATGGTCAACCCCGACTCCGACCTGGCCCGCGCCCACCCCGACTGGCTCCTGGCCGACCCCGAACGCCTCCCGTTCGAGCAGCGCAGCCAGCACGTCCTGGACGTCGCGCACCCCGACGCCTACGCCCACCTGCTTGAGCGGATCGGCACCCTGATCGGGGAAGTGGGCATCGACTACCTCAAGTGGGACCACAACCGCGACCTCGCCGACGCCGTCCACGACGGCCGACCCGGCGTGCACGCGCAGACCACGGCGGTCTACCGGCTCCTGGACGAACTGCGCACCCGCCACCCCGAGCTGGAGATCGAGTCCTGCTCCTCCGGCGGCGCCCGCGCCGACCTCGGCATCCTCGACCGCACCGACCGGATCTGGGGATCGGACAACATCGACCCGATCGAACGCCAGGCCATCCAACGTTGGACCGGCCTGCTGCTGCCCTACGAACTGATCGGCTCCCACGTCGGCTCCGCCCCCGCCCACATCAGCCACCGCGACACCGAACTCGCCTTCCGCTGCGCCACCGCGCTGTTCGGCCATGCCGGCATCGAGTCCGACATCTCGGGTTGGTCGGAGGACGACCTGACCGCGCTCACCGCCTGGGTCAGCGCCTACAAGCAGCTGCGGCCGCTGCTCCACGGCGGCGACGTCGTCCGCACCGACCACCCCGACCCCGCCGCCTGGGTCCACGGCGTCGTCTCCCGGGACCGGGCCCACGCCGTCTTCGCCTACGTCCAGTTGGACACCTCCGTCGCCGAGAACGGGGCACCCGTACGGCTGCCGGGCCTGGAGCCCGCGACCCGCTACACCCTGCGCGTGCGCCCCGAGCTCTCCTCCCCCGAGGACACCTGGCCCGCCTGGGCACGGCGGACGACCGCACCCGCCCTGACCGGGCGGTACCTGGCCCAGGTCGGCCTGGCCGCTCCGTACCTGGCCAACCGCCCCGGCCGGGCGCTGGTGATCGAAGCACGGGCGCAGCCGGCCGCCGCGCCGGAGTGATCCGCGCCCACCGCGCCGGCGCCGCGCACCGTTCCCGCTCCGATCCGCCGCTCCGTCAACCGTGACTAGCGGCGGGTCAGTGGCCGATGTCCGGCGCCGGACAGGTGAGCCGGTGGCGACTGCCCGCCGCCAGACGCAGCCGCAGACGCCGCGCGTCGCCCGCAACCGTGGCCGCCACGAGCAGGTTGCCCTGGTCATCGGTCACGACGGGAGGACCCGCGCGCTCGGGCAGGTGGAGGTCGACCGTGATGCCCCGGGCGGCGCGCAGTTCCGCTCAGCTCCGCGGGCGCCGGCCCCACTCCCGGACGTGGTGGTGCGCGTCGGCTCTCAGCCGCGGTCACTCCTCGGTCAGTGGCGCACGACTGGTCCGGTGGCACCGGGACGGTCCGGATCCGGGGACGGGCGGTCACGGGCCGGCGGGGATGGCTCTCCCCCGGCGAGGTGGTCGCGCAACCAGCGTTCGGTGGTGTTGACGTGCATCAGGGCGGCGGCCTGGGCGAGGTTCGGGTCGCGGGCGACGAGGGCCTGGTGGATCGCCTCGTGCTCGGCGACGGTCCGCCCCGCCGCGTCCGCTTCCGCCAGTCCCCGCCAGGCCCGGGCGCTGAGGGTGCGTCCGGAGATGTGCTCCAGCAGCGTGGCCAGGGTCTCGTTGCGGGTGGCGCGGGCCACCGCGTGGTGGAAGGCCGCGTCGTGCCGGAGCAGCAGTTCCACGTCGTCCTGGGCGTCCCGCATGGCCGACAGGTGCCGCTCCACCTCGGCGAGGTCCTCGTCGGTGACGCGGGTGGCGGCCAGCGCGGTGGCGACCGGCTCGAACAGCCTGCGCACCTCGGTGAGTTCCAGGACGGTGTCCCCCTGGAGCAGTTCGACCGCGCCCCCGAGGCCTTCCAGCAGCAGGCCGGGCGCCAGGCTGGTCACGTAGGTGCCGTCGCCGCGCCGGATCTCCAGGACCCGGGCGACGACCAACGCCTTGACCGCCTCGCGCATCAGGTTCCGGGAGAGCCCGAGGTCGGCCGCGAGCTGCTGTTCGGGGGGCAGCTTCGCTCCCGGGGGCAGCTCGCCCTCCCGGATCATCCGGCGGATTCGGGCGATTGCTCTGTCAGTCAGCGACACGGCGCCAACGTAGCAGGTGGTCCCATGTCCTGAAAGGGAACGAGTCCTTCCTGTCGCGCCAGTGAGCCCAACCGGCCAGGTAGTTGTCCGATCGCCCCGGACGCATCGGGGTGCCCGGGGCCGGATCCGTCCCATCTGTCGGCGCGGAGGCGACCGGAACCGGCGATGCGAGGAACCGCCCGGTCGCGCGCACGCGAACCACACGTGATCTCCGCAGAAGCCTCGCGCCGGGCCGGTGTCGCGAGCGGGGCAGTTCTGCGTAGGCTCCGCAGATCACCCGTCGCGGTATGCGGGCATCTACGGAAGATCGAATGAGTTACTGCACGCTCTGCCAACGGCATCTCAACGGCGCGCTCTCCTGCCCGGGCTGTGGACGGCCGCAGGAGGCGCTTTCCCGGCAGGAGCCCGAACCCCCGGTCGCGGACCCGCCCACCGCGGCTCCCGAACCCCGGAGGGCCCGGCGGCGAACGACCCGGCGGCGCAGCGCCCGGCTCGCCCTGGCGGCGCTCGGTCTGACGGCGGTCGGACTGGCCACCGCGGTGGCGGCCTTCGGCCAGGACGACGGCGAGGCGGTCCCGCTCACCTCGGGCGGTACGGTGACGTCCACGTCGACGGCCACGCCGTCCGCCCGGGGGCCGGTGAGCGTTCCCACGAGCGTGACGGCCGCGCCGAGTACGGCGAGCCCTCCGACACAGCCGTCGGTCGGCAGCACCCGGCCCAGCGCGTCGAGGACGACCGCCACTCCGTCGCACACCGCCCCGACCGAGCCGACCGCTCCCCGGCCGACGCAGCCCACCACGGCGCCGCCGCCCACCCGGCCGTCGCCCGGCCCGGCCACTCCCACGGCGACAGCGACGCCGGCCTGCAAGCCGTTCCTCTTCTGGTGCGCCTGACCCCTTTCCGCCGTCCGTCGCGGGGAAGGGGCCCGACCGGCCGCGCCGCCCGCCACGGTGAAACTTTCACCAGCGGGACCGGCCCCATCGGCCGTATCACCGGTATTGCGGCGAAGGGACCTTGACTGCTCCTGGACAACCAACGGTCACTGATGCAGCGTCGACATCCCGTCGAGAAGAGGTCCCATGCTGCCTTTCCGGTACTTGAAGTCCCGCCTGCTCGCCGTGCTGCTGGCGATCGGCGCCGCGTTCGGGGCGAGCCTGTCCGTCGCTCCTCAGGCCGGCGCCGCCTCGTTGACCCGGATCACGGGTTTCGGCGACAACCCGACCGGCCTGCAGATGTACGTGTATGTGCCGAACGGCGTCAGGGCGCGTCCGCCGATCCTGCTGGCGCTGCACGGCTGCCAGGGCTCCGGGCCCTACCTGTACTCCAGCACCGACTTCGCAGCGCTGGCCGACCGGTACGGGTTCGTCGTCGTCTACCCTTCGACCAGCCCCGGCGGCAGTTGCTGGGACGTCTCGTCCGACCAGGCGCTGACGCGCAACGGCGGCAGTGACCCGGTCGGGCTGATGTCGATGATCAGGTACACGGAGCAGCACTACGGCGGGAACCCCGACGCCGTGTACGTCACCGGCGAGTCGTCGGGAGGGATGATGACGAACGTCATGCTCGCCGACTACCCGGACGTGTTCAAGGCGGGCTCCGCGTTCATGGGCGTGCCCTACCACTGCTTCCACACGGGCACCGTGCGCGGTTGGAACGGTCCGTGCGCCGGGGGCCAGGTCTCCATGACGGCGCAGCAGTGGGGCGACCTGGTGCGCCGTGCCGATCCCGGCTACACCGGGCCCCGCCCCCGTGTGCAGTTGTGGCACGGTACCGCCGACCCGATCCTGAACCACCGCGACCTCGGCGAGGAGACCAAACAGTGGACGAACGTCCTCGGGGTGCGCCAGACCCCGTCGTCCACTGACACCCCGGCCACCGACTGGAACCGGGCCCGGTTCGCCGACCGCTCCGGCGTCACACAGGTCGAGACGTACAGCATCACCGGCGCCGGCCACCAGTTGCCGGTCAAGGGCACGCCGATGGCCGCCTACGCCGTTCACTTCATGGGGCTGGACGGCAGCGGACCCGCCCGGGCCCGCGGCTGAACAGGCTTCGGAGCCGTGAGCTCCCTCCGTTACGGGGTGTCGGCCGGTGGGAGGTCGTGGACGGTGACGGTCGGGTGCAGAAGGCGGGTGTGGTCGAGTGCTCGTGCCCGGCCGGTGAGGCGCAGCGGCACGGTGAGGCGGGGGTCGGTGCTGGAAGCGGAGATCCGCAGTTCCAGGGCGCCGGGTTCGACGATCCGCCGGCCGTCGCGGCCGGTGAAGGAGGCGAGGTCGGCGGGGACGGTCAGCTCCACCCGGCAGGTGGCTCCGGCCGCCAGCGGGATCCGCCGGTAGCCGATCAGCCGCTGAACCGGCTGGACGACGGAGGCCACCGGGTCGTGGAGGTACAGCTGCACCACCTCGGCGCCCGCCCGCGAGCCGGTGTTGCGGAGGTCGAAGGCGAGGCGGAACGCGCCGTCGGTACCGGTCTCGGCCTCCCGCACCTCCAGGCCGGACCACGCGAACTCGCTGTAACCAAGGCCGTGTCCGAAGCCGTAGGCGGGTGTCGGGTCGGTGCTGGAGACCCCGCCCGCCTGGGCCAGCCTCGCGGCCAGGTAGGTCGAGGGCTGGACCCCCGGGTGGGCGGGGACGGAGACGGGCAGCCGCCCGGACGGGTTGACCCGTCCGCTGAGCACTCCGGCGAGCGCCTCTGTCCCGGCTTCCCCGGGGAAGAAGCACTGGACGATCCCGGCCGCCTCGGTGACGGCCCGCCCGAGGGCGTAGGGGCGCCCGGCCAGCAGGGCGACCACCACCGGCTTCCCGGCGTCCAGCACCGCTTCCAGCAACTCCCCTTGTCTGCCGGGCAGTTCGAGGGAGGCGACGTCGCAGCCCTCTCCGCTGGTGCCGCGACCGAACAGCCCCGCCCGGTCGCCGAGGGCGAGCACCACCACGTCGGCCCGCTCGGCGGCGCGCACGGCTTCCGCGATGCCGGCGGTGTCCTCGCCGCCGTCCTCGCCGTCGACCGTCACGCCGCGCACCGTACACAGCTCACTGCCGGGGAACTCGGCCGCCAGCGCCTCGCGCAGGGTGGGGAGTCCGATGCCGAGCGGGGTGTCCGGGTGCCGGCTGCCGACGTGCACGGGGAAGGAGTAGCAGCCGAGGACCGCCATGGGTTCGTCGGCGTTCGGGCCGATCAGCGCGATCCGGCTGGGCTCGCGCAGCGGCAGCAGGCCGTCGTTGCGCAGCAGTACCACGGCCTGCTGGGCGAGTTCGGCGGCGAGCGCCCGGTTGGCGGGCCGGTCCAGGTCGATCAGGCCGCGCAGCGCCCGCGGTTCGCTCGGGTCCGCGTCGGCGAGGGCGGCCGGAACGGGCGACCAGTCGGCGTCCAGCAGCCCGAGTTCGGCTTTCTGGACGAGGACGCGGCGCAGCGCCCGGTCGATCAGCCGCTCCGGGACGGTGCCCGAGACCACCGCGTCGAACAACGGCTGCCCGAAGGTGTCGACGGTGGGCAGTTCGACGTCGACCCCGCTCTCCAGGGCCATTGCGGCGGCGGCGGACCGGTCCTCCGCCACACCGTGCAGGGTGTGGAGGAAGGCGATGCCGAAGTAGTCGGCGACGACCGTGCCGGTGAAGCCCCAGGTGTCCCGCAGCAGCCCGGTGAGCAGGTCCCGGTCGGCGGCGGAGGGCAGGCCGTCGGTGTCGGTGTAGGCGTGCATGACGGAGCGGGGGCGGCCTTCCCGCACGGCCATCTCGAAGGGTGGCAGGATCACGTCGGCGCGCTCGCGCGGGCCCATAGAGACGGGGGCGAGGTTGCGGCCGGCGCGGGAGGCAGAGTACCCGGCGAAGTGCTTGAGCGTGGCGACGATCCCGGCCGACTCCAGGCCCTGGACGTAGGCGGTCGCGACGGTACCGACCAGGTACGGATCCTCGCCGATCGTCTCCTCGACCCGCCCCCAGCGGGCGTCACGGACCACGTCGAGCACCGGCGCGAGGCCCTGGTGCACGCCGACGGACCGCAGGTCGCGTCCGATGGCGGCGGCCATCGTCCGGACCAGCTCCGGATTGAAGGTGGCGCCCCAGGACAGCGGTACGGGGTACGCCGTGGCGCCCCAGGCGGCGAAGCCGGCCAGGCACTCCTCGTGGGCGAGGGCCGGGATGCCGAAGCGGTTGGCGGCGGCGATCCGCTGCTGGGTGCGCAGCAGCGAGAGCGCGCCGAGCGCCGGGTCGACCGGGGCGGTGCCGAACGGCCGGGTCAGCTGGCCCAGTCCGAAGGGCAGGAGGGTGTCGAGGTCGGGTGGCGGCTCCATCTCGTGCTGGTGGGGGGCGACTTCCTCGCCGTCGGCGTCGGCGCCGACCCAGACGCCGACCAGTTGGGCGGTCTTCTCCCGCAGGGTCATCGCGGCGATCAGGGCGTCGGCCCTGGCCTCCGGGGCGAGCGAGGTGTCCCGCCAGGCGGGTGCGGGCTCGGGGTTCCAGTGGTCGTTCACTTTCCTCCGACCCCCGTCAGGCCCTGGACCAGGGCGCGGCGGGCGAACAGGTAGACGATGAGGACGGGGAGCATGGACAGCACCACGGCGCTGAGCAGTCCGGGCACGTCCACGCCGTGTTCGGTCTGGAAGTCGTACAGGCCGAGGGTGATGACCTTGGTGGAGTCGGACTGGGTGAGGATCAGCGGGAAGAGGAAGCCGTTCCAGGCCTGGAGGGCGGCGAAGACCGTGATCGAGGACAGTCCGCCCCTGGACAGCGGGAGCACCAGCTGGCGGAACACCCGCGCCGGGGACGCGCCGTCCATCGCCATCGCCTCGTACAGCTCGGGGCCGATGTCGCGCATCGCACCGGTCAGCACCAGGGTGCAGACCGGCAGGCAGAAGGCCGCGGTCGGGAGGATGACGCCGATCAGGTGGTCGTACAGGCCGGTCTGGCTGATGACGTAGAACATCGGCACGATCACCGCCTGGGCCGGGATCGCCAGCCCGAGCAGGAACAGCCGGAACACCCAGCCGGTCGCCCGGCCGCGGGCGCGCACGATGGCGTAGGCGAGTGGCGGGACGACCAGCAGCACGATGGCGACCACGCCGGCGGTGACGGTCAGGGTGTTGAGGAAGTCCAGGCCGAAGCCGCTCGACAGGTCGGTCAGGTAGTTCTGCAGGGTCCACCGGGCGGGCGGCTTCAGCGGGCCCCCGGTGGAGTAGTCGGAGCGGGTCCGGAAGGTGGCGATCAGCAGGACGTACAGCGGCAGGCCCACCAGCACCAGCCACACCAGGGAGCCGAACCCGGCCAGGACGTTGGGGCGTCGTCGCATCACAGGCCCTCCGCCGTGCCGCGCATCCGGTCGTAGCCGGAGAGCCGGACCACCGCGAGCGAGATCAGGGTGGCCACCACCACGAGGACCAGCGCGATGGCCGAGCCCACACCGAAGTCGAAGCCCTTGAAGGCCTTTTGGTACATGTAGTAGGCGGTGACGGTGGTGTCGGTGCCGGGTCCGCCCTGGGTGAGGATCAGCACCGTGTCGAAGGTGGTCAGACCGCCGACCACCATGAGGATCACCGAGGTGATGATCGTGTTGCGCAGCTGCGGCAGGGTGACGTGGAGGAACTGCCGTACCCGGCCCGCGCCGTCGACGGCGGCGGCCTGGTAGAGCACCTGGGGGATGGCCCGGGCGCCGCCCTGGTAGATCAGGGCGTGCAGCGGGGTGAACTGCCACACGCCGACGAAGGTCAGTACGCCGATCGCGCCGCCCTTGCTGCCGAGCAGGTTGCCGTCGCCGAACAGCCAGGTGAGCTGGGCCGGCACGCCGAAGTTGGGGTCGAGGACGGCCCGCCACACCACCGAGACGGCGGTGGCCGAGAGCAGCAGCGGCACGAAGTAGACCGCCGACAGGACGGCCCGGTTGCGCTGGTGTCCGGCGGCCCAGACGCCGAGCAGGATGCTGACCGGCGTCTGGGTCACCACGCCGAGGGCGGTGAGCAGCAGGGTGGTCCAGACGGACTGGATCATCACCGGGTCGTGGAGCAGGGCGGTCCAGTTGTCCAGGCCGTTGAAGCGCGGTTCGCCGATGCCGTCCCAGCTGGTGAAGGAGAGCACGACGACCAGCAGTAGCGGTGTGAGCGCGAACATCAGGAAGAACACCGCGGCGGGGAGCGCCCAGACGAAGCCCGGGCGGGTCGCCGCCGCGCCCGGACGCGCGGCGCGCGTCATGAGGTCGGCAAGGCCTGCATGGCCTTGATGAAGCCGTCGGTGTCGAGCCTGCCGTCGAAGAACTGCTGGACGGCGGTGTGCATGGGGGTCATGGCGCTCGGCGGGTACGCCTGGTCCCAGGAGAGCTGGAAGGAGGGGGCGGCCTTGACCAGTTCGTACTGGTCCTTGGAGTACCCGGGGCTGGCCGAGAGGTCGAGGAAGTTGACGGTGCTGGTGGTGGTCGGGAGGTTGCCGATGGCCAGTTGGGCCTTCACGAACTCGTCGGAGTACATCAGTTCGAGGAAGGCCGCGGCGGCCTCCGGGTGCTTGGTCCTCTTGAGCACGGAGTAGAAGTTGTTGGTGTTGCCGACGACGTCGGCCGGGTCGCCCTTGCCGCCGTTCAGGGCCGGGAAGCCGGTGTAGCCGAGGCCGGACTTGGCGAAGTCGGGGTTGGCGTCCTGCTGGGTGGAGTAGTACCAGGAGCCCATCAGCTCGAAGGCGGCCTTGCCCTTGGCGACCAGGGCCGGGGAGCCGCCGTCGGTGAACTTGACGGAGTCGTAGTTGCTGCCGAAGGCCCCGGCGTCGACCAACTGCTTGAGGGTGGTCAGCGCCCTGCGGCTGTCCTCGCTCGCCCAGGCCTCGCGGTCGCCGCCGAGCGCCCGTTGGAACAGGCCCGGGCCGGCGATCCGGTCGTAGAGGTACTCCAACCACATCAGGGTGGGCCACTGGTCGCCGCCGCCGAGCGCGATCGGGGTGACGCCCCTGGCCTTCAGGGTCCTGGTGGCGGCGACCAGGTCGTCCCAGGTCTTCGGCGGGGTGAGCCCGGCGTCCGCGAGCACCTGCTTGTTGTGGAACAGCAGCACCGGCTGGGTGCCGCGCATCGGCACCCCGTACGGCTTGCCGTCCACCACCGCCGAGTTGAAGACCGAGGGCAGGAAGTTGTCCTTCAGGCCCGGGTCCTTGGCGATGAAGTCGTCCAGCGGCAGCAGCAGGCCCGCCTTGACGAACGGCTGGATGGAGCCGCCGCCCCAGTTGAAGAAGACGTCGGGGGCCCGCGGCGTGTTGATCACGGTCTGGAGCTTCTGCTGGTAGTCCGCGCCGGGGATGGTGTCCAGCACGGCCTTGACCTTGGAGGTCTTGTTGAAGGTGTCGACGAGCTGCTTCTCGACCTTGTTGGCGGCGTCCCCGTAGACCAGTACGTGGATCGTGCCGTCGCCGGCACCGGAGGAGGAGTCCCCCGGGCCGCAGGCGGCGGACGTCCCCAGGACGAGTGCGGTGACCGCGGTGATCGCGGCGGCTTTCGATCGCATATCCTGCCCTCTGTTTCGAATGTTTCGAGCAAGTTGCCGAATGTTGTGGGAAACCTAGATCCGTGGTGACCGTCCGTCAAGAGCCCCGACGGGATCGGCCCGCGACTCGTCCGGGGGGCTAGCATCCGTGCGGTACGGCCACCCGCGGCCGTCTCGTACAGCCATCCACGACGGAGTTCGCCCAGCAGGGGCAGTGCAGGAGGAACCCGTGACCAGAGCGGCCACGCTCGCCGAGATCGCGCAGGAGGCCGGAGTCTCCGCGCCGACTGTTTCGAAAGTCCTGAACGGGCGCGCCGACGTCGCGCCGGCCACCCGGGAGCGGGTGGAGGAGCTGCTGCAGCGGTACGGCTACCGGCGGCGGCGCGGCAACCGCCGGGCCAGCCCGCTGCTGGAGCTGGTCTTCCACGAGCTGGAGAGCGCGTGGGCGGTGGAGGTGATCCGGGGCGTCGAGAACGCCGTCCGCGAGGAGGGGCTGAGCATCGTGCTCTCCGAGTCCGCCGAACGGCACGGCCCCGGCCAGTCCTGGGTGGACGGGGTGCTCGCGCGGCGCCCCACCGGTGTGGTCCTGGTGCTGTCCGACCTGGACCGCTCGCTGCGCGAGCAACTGGCCCGCCGGGACGTCCCGTTCGTGGTGCTGGACCCGGCCGGCGACCCCGGGCAGGACGTGCCCGCCGTCGGGACCACCAACTGGGACGGCGGCCTCGCCGCCACCCGGCACCTGCTCGACCTCGGACACCGCCGGATCGGCCTGATCGGCGGCCCCGCCCGGATGATGTGCAGCCGCGCCCGGGCCGACGGCTACCGGGCGGCGCTCGACATGGCGGGCATCCCGTACGACGCGGACCTGGTCCGCGAGGGCTCCTTCCACCACGAGTCCGGACGCCTGCTCGGACTGGAGCTGCTCGGCCTGCCGGAGCGGCCGACCGCCGTGTTCGCCGGGAACGACCTCCAGGCGCTCGGCCTGTACGAGGCCGCCCGCGAGCTGGGGCTGCGCGTTCCGGAGGACCTCAGCGTGGTCGGATTCGACGACCTGCCGCTGGCCCGCTGGGTCGGACCGCCGCTGACCACCGTGCGCCAGCCGCTGACCGAGATGGCCGAGGTGGCGACCCGTCTGGTGATCGACCTGGCCCGCGGGGTGCGGCCCGGCACGCTCCGGGTGGACCTGGCCACCAGTCTGGTCCAGCGCAGCAGCACCGCCCCGCCGCGAACGGCCGTGCCCGGCCAGGTGGAGCGCGGTTGACGGGCGGCCGGGCCGTCCGGCGGTCCGGGCAGTCGAACCCGCCGAGCCGCCCGGGCCGTCGGGCGGCCGGGCGGCCGGGCCGGGGACCGCAGAAAGCGGTGCGGCCGGACGGCCGGGGAACCCGGCGCCGTCCGGCCGCACCGCACCGCTCGGTCAGCCGAGGGTCCACTGCTGGTTGCTCCGGCCACTGCAGGTCCACAGCTGTGCCGGGGCGCCGTCGGCGGTGGAGCCGCCGGAGACGTCCAGGCACAGACCGGACTGGACGCCCGTGACGGTGCCGTCGGCGTTCACGTGCCACTGCTGGTTGGCCTGGCCGTTGCACGGCCAGACGACTACCTTGGTGCCGGGCACCGTGCCCTGCCCGGAGGCGTCCAGGCACATCCGGCCGGCACCTCCGTAGACGCTCAGCTGGTCGGCGGCGGTGTGCGTCCAGATCTGGTTGATGCCGCCCCAGCAGCTGTAGAGCTGCACCTGGGTGCCGGCCGTGGTCGAACCGTTCGGCACGTCGAGGCACTTGCCGGCACCGGCCGCGCGCAGCTCGCCCGTCGTGCCGCCACCGCCGCCGGTGCTCGAACCGCCGAGGGCGGAGAGCGTCGCGGCGAAGGCCGGCTTGGGCCGGTCGTTGTCGTCGTACATGGTGGCGGCGCCGTACCCGGGGAAGGTGCCGGGGATCCAGGAGTGCGCGTCGTCCACGCCCCACTGGCTCACGCCCACGCAGCGGGAGACGGCCAGGCAGGCCCGCACCACGGCGGCGTAGTCGGCCGCCTGCTGCTGGAGGGCGCCTCCGGAGGCGGGCAGCTGGATCCGGTCGTCCAGTTCGGTGACGGCCACGTCCAGGCCCAGGTCCGCGAACCGCTGCAGGTTGGCCCGCAGGTCAGTGGGGACCTGACCGACGACGAAGTGGCTCTCGAACCCGATGCCGCCCAGCGGCACGCCCTGGGCGAGCAGCGACCGGGCGAGGCTGTAGAGGGCATCGCTCTTCGCGTTCACGCCCTCGATGTTGTAGTCGTTGATGTAGAGCTTCGCGCCCGGGTCGGCGGCGTGCGCGGTGCGCAGCGCGTCGGCGAGGTAGTCCGGTCCCATCGCCCGGTAGAACGCGTCCGGGACGAGGGAGCCGTCGCCGTTGAACGGCTCGTTGATCACGTCCCAGGCGTAGACCTGCCCCTTGTAGTGGCCGGCCTCCGCGGTGATGTGCGCCTCCATGGCGGAGCGCACCTGGTTCAGCGGCAGGTTCGACATCCAACCGGGGAGCTGGTTCTGCCACACCAAATTGTGACCGCGCACCCGCATGCCGTGCGCCCGGGCGAACTGCACGAGCTGGTCGCCCGGGCCGAAGTCGTAGGAGCCGGGGGCCGGCTCGACGGTCTCCCACTTCATCTCGTTGGTCGGGGTCAGCGCGTCGAACTGCGCCCCGACGACGGCGGTTTCGCCGCCGACACCGAGGTCACCGTCCGACAGGGCGGTGCCGAAGTACCGGCCGTTCGCTTCTGCCGCCGCCTTCAACGTGCTGCCGGCCGCCGCGGCCGGGGTCGTCGCGGCCAGCGCACCGGTCGCGAGCACCAGCGCCAGGACCACCGCGGCGGTCCAGGCATGGTGAATTCCGTTCAGGGTCCTTCGAAGAGGCATGGTCGCCCTCCAGCGTCGCTCCAGGGAAGGGGCACACCCGCGCTGACGGCGGGTCATGGCGCACGAGCGATGACGGCGGTGGGGCCGTCGGTTCGGGGAACAGGGGGGAGCGCTGCGGCGACCGTCCGGCAGACGGTGCCCCGGGTGGGTTGCGCCCCGGGCTAGGTAACTCGGAGTGTGCGAGACTCGTCAATACGTGGTTGAAAGTTTCGGCAATGTTTCGGAAATCTCCGCCGACACTCGGGGCACTGGCGACTCGGAGGTTGCCGGGTGTCCAGGCGTTCTGGGCGGGTGCCTTCCCCGGCGCGGCGGCATGTAACTTACAGCCTCTTTTGGGAGCGCTCCCGCGACTATTGACGCCGTTTCTCAGGCCCTGGCTTGATGTGACAGGGGTCGCCATGCCCCTCGTGGGCGCGTTCCCACCCGATTCCGCGACCCCGTCAGGAACCCCCCACCCATCGGAAAGGACCCGGACGTGCCTCATCCCGTCCTGCGTCGGCTCCGCACGGCAGCGGCCGCCACGCTGTTCGGCGCCACCGGCCTGCTGCCGAGCATCGGTGCCGCCGCCCCCGCACACGCCGCGCCCGCCCCGGCGGCCGCGGCCGCCGTCCACCTCACCAACCCGTTCGCCGGCGCGACCGGCTACCTCAACCCCGACTTCGCGGCCGAGGTCAAGGCCCAGGCCGCGGCCGACGGCGGCACCCTGGGCGCTCTCGAAACCCAGGTCGCCGCCAACCCCACCGCGGTGTGGATGGACCGCATCGGCGCGATCGCCGGCGACGCCACCCACCTCGGCCTCCAGGCCCACCTCGACCACGCACTCGGCCAGCAGCAGCAGGGCGGCACGCCGGTGGTCTTCCAGGTCGTGATCTACGACCTGCCGGGCCGGGACTGCGCCGCGATCGCCTCCAACGGCGAGCTCCCCGCCACCGCGGCCGGTTTGGCCACCTACGAGGCGCAGTACATCGACCCGATCGCGGCCGTGCTGGCCAACCCGAAGTACGCCGGCCTGCGGATCGCGGCCGTCATCGAGCCGGACTCGCTGCCCAACGCCGTGACCAACCAGTCCAAGCCGACCTGTGCCACCGCCACCCCGTACTACGAGTCGGGCATCGAGTACGCGCTCAACAAGCTGCACGCGATCCCCAACGTGTACGACTACCTGGACATCGGCCACGCGGGCTGGCTCGGCTGGTCCAACAACATGGTCCCGGCGGGCAAGGAGTACGCCAAGGTCGCCCAGGCCACCACGGCCGGGTTCGCCAGCATCGACGGCTTCGTCAGCGACACCGCCAACACCACGCCGCTCACCGAGCCGTACCTCACCGACCCCGACCTGTCGGTCGGCGGCCAGCCGCTCAAGTCGGCGAACTTCTACCAGTACAACCCCGCGTTCGACGAGTACCACTACGACACCGCGATGTACTCCACCCTGGTGTCCAACGGGTTCCCGAGCAGCATCGGCATGCTGGTCGACACCTCGCGCAACGGCTGGGGCGGCTCCGCCCGGCCCACCGCGCTCAACTCCGGCCCCACCACGGTGGACGCGTACGTCGCGGCCAACAAGGTCGACCGGAAGCCCTTCCGCGGCGACTGGTGCAACGTCAACGGCGCGGGCATCGGGGAACGTCCGCAGTCCCTGCCGTACGGTACGGGCAGCCCGATCATCGCGTTCCTCTGGGTCAAGCCGCCGGGCGAGTCGGACGGCGACTACCCCGACGCCTCCCACCCCCACGGCGACCCGCACTGCGACCCGAACGGCACCCAGAGCGACGGCAACGGCAACACCTACCCGACGGACGCCATCCCCGGCAGCAACATCCCGGCCGGACAGTGGTTCCCGGCCCAGTTCCGGCAGTTGGTGCAGAACGCCTACCCCGCGTTCGGCAGCGGCTCCGGCGGCAGCACCGGCCCGAGCGTGCCGAGCGGGCTGACCGTCACCGGCACCACCAGCAGCAGCGTGTCGCTCAGCTGGACGGCCTCCACCGACCCGGCAGGCGTGACCGGCTACTCGGTGTACCGGAACGGGGCCAAGGTCGCCACCGTGACCACCACCGGCTACACCGACTCCGGGCTCTCCCCCGCCACCTCCTACCAGTACACCGTCACGGCCCAGGACGCGGCCGGGAACGTCTCCGCCGCCTCGGCCGCGGTGACCGGCACCACGGCGGCGCCGGGCGGGGGCGGTGGCAGCAGCGGCTGCTCCGCCGCCTACGCGGTCGGCAACGACTGGGGCAGCGGCTTCACGGCCGGTGTCACCGTCACCAACACCGGCAGTACGGCCACCAAGTCCTGGACGGTCACCTGGACGTGGGGCGGCAACCAGCAGGTCACCAACAGCTGGAACGCCACCACCGCCCAGAGCGGCAGCGCGGTGACGGCCGCCAGCCAGACCTACAACGGCGCGCTGGCGCCCAACGGCACCACCAGCTTCGGCTTCCAGGCGAGCTACTCGGGCGGCAACACCGCTCCGACGCTGACCTGCACCGCCAGCTGACCGCCCCCGGCCGGGGCCGCACCGGCGGCCCCGGCCCCCACCCACGAGGACCCGGCATGCCCCGTACCGCCACACCCCGCACGGCCGCCCTCGCGGCCGCCACCGCCGCGTGCACCGCCCTGGCCGTGCTCCCCCTCACCGCCTCCGCGACCACGTCCTCCCCGACCCCCGCCTCCGGCACCTCCTGCGACGTGAAGTACGCCGTCAACGACTGGGGCAGCGGATTCACCGCCAACCTCACCATCACCGACACCGGCACCCTCCCGATCAACGGCTGGACCCTCGGCTACTCCTACACCGGCAACCAGACCCTCCAGAACGGCTGGAACGGCACCTGGAGCCAGTCCGGACAGGCCGTCACCGTCACCAACCCCGGCTACGCCCCCACCATCGACCCCGGCGCCACCTACACCACCAGCGCCAACTTCTCCTACAACGGCACCAACACCGCCCCCACCGCCTTCACTCTCAACGGCACCCCCTGCGGTCCACGGTCGAGCCCGTCCCCGAGCCCCTCCCCCACGCCGACCAGCACCCCGCCGACCACGCCGCCCCCGAACGGGTCCGCCCCGGCCGTGCACGTCGCGGGCAGGACGCTGGCGAAGGCCGACGGCACCCCGATCACCCTGCACGGGGTCGACCGCTCCGGGGCCGAGTTCATGTGCGTCCAGGGCCACGGATTCTTCGACGGCCCGGCCGACCAGGCCTCCGTCACCACGATGAAGTCCTGGCACGTCAACTCCGTCCGGGTGCCGCTCAACGAGGACTGCTGGCTCGGCCATTCCAACGTCGACCCCGCCTACGCCGGTGCGGCCTACATCGGTGCGGTGCGCAGCTACGTCGACCTGCTGGAACGGAACGGCCTCGTGGCGGTCCTGGACCTGCACTGGACCGACGGGGTGTACACCGGACCGTCCGCCGGCTGCCCGGACGCCAACGCCACCTGCCAGAAGCCCATGCCGGACGCAGCCGGTGCCATCCCGTTCTGGACGTCGGTGGCACAGACCTTCAAGGGCGACGACGCGGTGGTCTTCGACCTGTTCAACGAGCCGTACCCGTCACGCGCCACCGGGAGCGAGGACAGCGGCTGGACCTGCTGGCGGGACGGCGGCAGCTGTCCCGGAATCGGCTACCGGGTCGCCGGGATGCAGGCGATGGTCGACGCGGTGCGCTCGACCGGCGCGGACAACGTCCTGATGCTGGGCGGCCAGGAGTACGCCAACGACCTCACCCAGTGGGCCGCGCACCAACCCGCCGACCCGCTGCACAACCTGGCCGCGTCCTGGCACTCGTACAACTTCAACGCCTGCAGCACCACTTCCTGCTGGGACGGCCAGATCGCCCCGCTCGCCGCGCAAGTGCCGGTCATCGCCGGTGAGTTCGGCGAGAACGACTGCGCGCACGGCTATCTGGACGCCCTGCTGCCCTGGCTGGACCAGCACGGTGTGTCCTACCTCGCCTGGACGTGGAACACCTGGGACTGCAGCAACGGCCCGGCGCTGATCAGCTCCTACGACGGCACCCCGACGGCCTTCGGCGCCGGATACCGCGCCCACCTGGCCGGCACGTAACGCCGCCGGGCCGTTCCGGTCACGAGGACTCCCGCACCACCAGTTCCGTCGGCAGGACCGTCTGCCGGCGGAACCGGCCCGGCTGAGCGATCTCCTTGAGCAACGACCGGACCATCAACCGCCCCGTCTCCTCGATCGGTTGGCGGACACTGGTGAGCGGCGGCTCGGTGTGCCGGGCCACCACGGAGTCGTCGAAACCCACCACGGCGACGTCCTGCGGCACCCGCCGGCCCGCCTCGCGCAGCGCCTGCAACGCACCCGCCGCCATCAGGTCCGAGGCGCAGAACACCGCGTCCAGACCGGGCCGGCGGGCGAGCAGTTCCCGCATGCCCTCGCGGCCGCCGCGCTCGGTGAAGTCCCCGTGGGCCACGAGCCCCTCGTCCGCCGGCACCGCGGCCTCGGCGAGCGCCTGCCGGTAGCCGGCCAGGCGCGCCGCGGCGCCCTCGATGTCGAGCGGCCCGGTGACGGTCCCGATGGCCGTCCTGCCCCGGGACAGCAGGTGCCGGACGGCCGCACGGGCGCCGCCCGCGTTGTCGGCGTGGACGTAGCTCAGCGTTTCCCGCTCCGAGCGGCGGCCGCCGAGCACGGCGGGCAGTTCCAGTCGCTCCAGGAGCTCGGGGAGCGGATCGTCCTGGTGGACCGAGACCAGGAGGACGCCGTCCACCCGGCGGGCGGTGAGGTAGCGGCTCAGCCGCTCCCGCTCGTGCTCGTCGCGGACCAGCACCAACAGCAGCTGCAGGTCGGAGTCGGCGAGTTCGGCGGAGACTCCGGTGATGATGTCGGAGAAGTAGGGCTCCGAGCTCAGTTTCGCGACGCTCTCCGGGATGACCAGGGCCACCGCGTCGGTGCGGGAGGTGACCAGGGAGCGAGCCGCCTGGTTGGGGACGTAGCCGAGTTCCGCGATGGCCTGTTCCACCGCCGCGCGGGCCTTGGCGCTCACCTTGGACGAGCCGTTGACGACCCGGGAGACGGTGCCCCGGCCCACTCCGGCCCGCGCGGCCACCGCCTCCAGGGTGGGACGGGCAGCGGGCGGCTGCTGCGCGGCTCGACTCATGATCGTTCTCCCGGCGGGCGATGGACGGACGGTGGACGGCGACGACCGCGGCGCGGACGTCCGGACGACACGGTCCGGTAACGGAGCCGTTGCCCGCCCTTGACACGCCTCGCGCGGCGAAGCAATCTTCCCACATCGAGGTGGGAGCGCTCCCATATGTCTTCCCATTCACGTTCCCCCGCATTCGCAAGTACTCGCACTCCCACAGTTCCGAGCACGGCTGCGCGCCGCCCCGGTGGCGCCGCGCAGCCGTGCCCCACCCTGGACAAGGAGATCCGGCCATGCGGAACCCCGGTACCACCCACGGCGGCAGAGCCACCGCCCCCCTCCCCGTGCGCAAGGTCCCCAAGCCGCTGCTGAGCGCCGCGACCGCCGCCCTGGGCGCCCTGCTGGTCGCCGGGTGCAGCAGCGCGGGCTCCGGCTCGGGCGGCGCCGCGGCCTCGGACTCCAAGATCACCCTGACCGTCGGCGACTACGGCACCTTCGGCTACAAGCAGGCCGGCCTGTTCGACGCCTACATGCGGGAGCACCCCGGCATCACCATCGTCGAACACACCGTCGAGCAGGAGACCGACTACTACCCCGCCCTGCAGACCCACCTCGCCTCCGGCAGCGGCCTGGACGACATCCAGGCGGTCGAGGTGGGCCGGATCGCCCAGGTGGTGAAGAAGCAGGCGAACAAGTTCGTCGACCTCGGCAAGGCGGACGGGGTGGACAAGGGCGCCTTCCTGCCCTGGAAGTCGCAGCAGGCCAGCACGACGGACGGCCGCACCATCGGCCTGGGCACCGACATCGGCCCGATGGCGATCTGCTACCGCAAGGACCTGTTCCAGCAGGCCGGACTGCCCACCGACCGCGAGGAGGTGGCCAAGCTCTGGCAGGGCGACTGGGCCAAGTTCGTCGAGACGGGCAAGCAGTACCAGGCCAAGGCACCTGCCGGCACCTTCTTCACCGACTCCGCCGGCGGCCTGTTCAACGCCGTGGTGTCCTCCAGCACCACCCAGTACGACAACGGCAGCGGCCAGCTGGACTACAAGAACAGCCCCAGCGTCAAGAACGCCTGGAACCTGGCGACCGGCGCGGTCCAGGCCGGGATCAGCGCCGGTCTCAAGCAGTTCGACACACCGTGGTACCAGGCGTTCGCCAACTCCAAGTTCGCCACCGTCGCCTGCCCGTCCTGGATGACGGCCATCGTCGCCGACAAGTCCGGGAGCGCCAACAAGGGCAAGTGGGACATCGCCACGGCGCCGGCCGCCGGGAACTGGGGCGGCTCCTTCCTCACCGTACCGAAGGCCGGCAAGCACCAGAAGGAGGCCGAGGCGCTCGCCGCCTGGCTCACCGCACCCGCGCAGCAGGCCAAGGTCTTCACCACGGTCGGCAACCTGCCGTCCAACACCCAGGCGCTGAGCCGGCCGGAGGTGCAGAACGCCCAACTCGACTTCTTCGGCGACACGCCCACCGGCCGGATCTACGCCGCCACCGCGCAGTCCATCCAGCCGACCGTGATCGGCGAGTGGGACGGCCTGGTCAAGGACACCCTCACCAACGGCGCCCTGCTCAGCATCGAGCAGCACCAGAGCGACCCCGCCAAGGCGTGGGGCAACGCGGTCAAGGAGATCGACGACAAGGTCAGCGACTGACGACCGGTCTCCCGCCGTCCGCCCGCCCGGCCCCGCTGCCCCGGCCGGGCCGGGACGGCGCCCCCTCCAGAGAGGTCCTCACCCATGCTCGACGAGGCCGTCCCGGCCACTCCCCTCGGCAGGCCACGCCCCGCTCCCCCGCCGCCGCGCCCCTGGCGCGCCCGGCTCTACCGGTGGGACCTCAAGGCTTCGCCGTACCTGTACGTCGCGCCGTTCTTCCTCTGCTTCCTCGCCTTCGGACTGTTCCCGCTGCTCTACACCGGCTGGGTCTCGCTGCACAGCGTCGACCTGCAGACCTCCGACCAGATGCAGTGGCGCGGCTTCGACAACTACACCCGGCTGCTCCACGACGACCTGTTCTGGAACGCCCTGCGCAACACCGTCACCGTCGGCCTGCTGTCCACCGTGCCGCAGCTGCTGATGGCCCTCGGTCTGGCGCACCTGCTGAACTACCGCCTGCGCGGCCGCGGCTTCTTCCGGATCGCGATGCTCGCGCCGTACGCCACCTCGATCGCGGCGGCGACCCTGGTGTTCACGCTGCTGTTCGGACGTGACTACGGGATGGTCAACTGGCTGCTGGGCAACCTCGGCCTGGGCCACGTCGACTGGGAGGGCGGCACCTGGACCTCCCAGATCGCCGTCTCCACGATTGTCACCTGGCGCTGGACGGGCTACAACGCCCTGATCTACCTCGCCGCCATGCAGGCCGTCCCGCACGACCTGTACGAGGCGGCGGCGCTCGACGGCGCCAACCGGTGGCAGCAGTTCCGGCACGTCACGGTGCCGTCCATCCGGCCCACCATCCTGTTCACCGTCGTGGTCTCCGGCATCGGGGCCACCCAGCTCTTCGGCGAGCCACTGCTGTTCGGCGGCGGAGCGACCGGCCACAGCGGCGGCTCGGCCCACCAGTACCAGACCCTCGGGCTCTACCTGTACGACCAGGGCTGGTACGCCTTCCACCTCGGCCGGGCCGCCGCCGTGGCCTGGGCGATGCTGCTGATCCTGCTGGCCATCGGCGCGCTCAACCTCGCCCTGGTCCGCATCCGCCGCAGCCGGAACGGAGGTTGAGAGCGATGGCCGTCAACCCGGGACGACGGCGCGCGGGAGCCCGCGGCCTCACCGGAGCCGGACCGTTCACGTACGCGGTGCTGATCCTCGTCGCCGTCCTCTCCCTGTTCCCCCTGTACTGGACGCTGGTCGGCGCCTCGACCTCCGGCAGCCGGATCGCGCAGACCCCGCCCCCGCTGCTGCCCGGCGGGAACCTGTGGCACAACCTCGACATCGCCTGGAACCAGGTCCACATGGGCCAGGCACTGCTCAACTCGGTGGTGGTGGCGAGCTGCGTGACCGCCAGCACCGTGCTGTTCGCGACGCTGGCCGGCTTCGCCTTCGCCAAACTGCCCTTCCGGGGCCGCAACGCCCTGCTGAGCCTGGTGGTGGCGACCATGACGGTGCCCGCCCAGCTGAGCGTCATCCCGCTGTACCAGATCATGGCGCGGCTGCACTGGACCGACCGGCTCCAGTCGGTGGTCCTGCCCAACCTGGTGGCCGCGTTCGGGGTGTTCTTCATGCGGCAGTTCCTGTCGGAGGCGTTGCCGATCGAACTGGTCGAGGCCGCCCGGATGGACGGCGCGAGCAGCCTGCGGATCCTGTGGAGCGTGGTGCTGCCGATCGCCCGGCCCGGGATGGCCGTCCTCGGCATGCTGGTCTTCGTCCAGTCCTGGAACGACTTCTTCTGGCCGCTGATCGCACTGAGCCAGAGCAATCCCACCGTGCAGGTCGCGCTGGCCGGGCTCGGCGGCGGATCGTACGACTCCGACCAGGCCGTCATCCTCACCGGCGCGCTGCTCGGGACCGCACCGCTGCTGCTGGTGTTCGCCCTGCTGGGCAGGCAGGTCGTCGGAGGCATCACCGCCGGCGCAGTCAAGAACTGATCTTCAGTCGTTGACTTCCTCCCCTCCCTGGAAGGGAGGGGATTCCCCTCAGCCTCGCGGCTGAGCCGCTGCGCGTGTGCGCTGCGGTGGGATGACTTCCTGCTTCATCGACGACTGCCCGCCCGGAGTGCTCCGTTGAGGTCTTACACCGTCTCCACAGGCTGCAACCGCCAGTCCGGCGGCCAGGATGTTGCGTGCCGCGTTCACGTCGCGGTCGTGGACTGCTCCGCAGTCGCACGCCCGCTCGCGGACGTTGAGGGGCATCTTGTCGCGGATGGTTCCGCAGGCCGAGCACAGCTTGGAGCTGGGGAACCACCGGTCGATGGTCACCAGGTCGCGGCCGTACCACGCGCACTTGTACTCCAGCATGGTCCGCAGCTCGGTCCAGGAAGCGTCCGAGATGGCTCGGGCGAGCTTCTTGTTCTTGAGGAGGTTGCGGACGGTCAGGTCCTCGATCACGACCAATTGGTTTTCGTGGACGAGTCGGGTGGTGAGCTTGTGCAGGAAGTCCCTGCGCCGGTCGGCGATCCTCGCGTGGACGCGGGCGACCTTCGCGCGGGCCTTCTCGCGATTCTTCGAGCCCTTGGCCTTGCGGGCAAATTCCCGCTGGGCCTTGGCCAGACGCTCCCGATCCTTGCGCTCGGACCGGGGGTTGGTGATCTCCTCCCCGGTGGAGAGCGTCACCAGACTGGTGATCCCGGCGTCGATACCCACCGCCGCGCCAAGCGCGGGCAGGGGTTTGACGCCGGGGTCCTCGCACAGCATGGAGACGAACCAGCGCCCCGCCGCATCCCTGGACACGGTCACAGTGGACGGCGACTGCCCTTCGGGCAGGAGACGCGACCACACGATACGCAGCGGCTCCGCCATCTTCGCCAGTGTCAGTTGACCGTCGCGGTACCGGAATGCGCTGGTGGTGTACTCGGCGCTGTCGCGGGACTTCTTCTTCGACTTGAACCGGGGGTACCTCGCCCGCTTCTGCCAGAAGTTGGAGAACGCCCCTTGCAGGTGCCGGAGAGTCTGCTGGAGCGGCACGGAGGAGACCTCATTGAGGAACGCCAGCTCCTCGGTCTTCTTCCACGCCGTCAGCATCGCGGACGTGGCGTTGTAGTTCACCCGCTCCTGCCGCATCGTCCACGCCTCGGACCGGGCATGCAACGCCATGTTGTAGACGAGCCGCACACACCCGAACGTGCGCGACAGCTCAGCCGCCTGCGCATCGGTCGGATAGAAGCGGAACTTGAAGGCCCGCTTCACCTGAGTGGTCGTCATGGATCGCACACCAGCGCCAATCTTTGTGACCATCTGCGGCTGATCAACCTACCGAGACACCGGTTCGCTCTGGCGGCGAAACGGCTATCCCTGCCCCGCTACGCGGGAGCTTCGTTTCTCCCCCGCAAGCGGGAGGTACCCCCACCCCCGGCTGAGGCCGGGGGTATCCACGAAGGAGTCCTGATGAACCCGCGAGAAACGAAGAAGCCAGCGATGACTTCCGCACGGACCGGGTCGGCCCCGGTCAACGCCTCCCCCTCCGCCTTCCCCCCTGGTTTTCTCTGGGGAGCCGCGACGGCGGCCTACCAGATCGAGGGAGCCGTCGACGTCGGCGGCCGGACCCCCTCGATCTGGGACACCTTCAGCCGCACCCCGGGCCGGACGGCCGGTGGCGACACCGGTGACCGCGCCACCGAGCACTACCGCCGCTACCGGCAGGACGTCCGGCTGATGAGCGAACTGGGCCTGGGCGCCTACCGGTTCTCGGTGTCCTGGCCCCGGGTCCAGCCGACCGGCCTGGGGCCGGCCGTCGAACCGGGCCTGGACTTCTACCGGCGCCTGGTGGACGAGCTGCTGGAGCACGGCATCCAGCCCGCCCTGACGCTCTACCACTGGGACCTGCCACAGGACCTGGAGGACCTCGGGGGCTGGCCCGCCCGCAGCACCGCGGAGCGGTTCGCGGACTACGCCGCGCTGGTGGCCGATGCCCTCGGCGACCGGGTCGGCATCTGGACCACCCTCAACGAACCCTGGTGCTCGGCCTTCCTCGGTTACGGCTCAGGGGTGCACGCCCCGGGCCGCACCGACTGGACCGCCGCCCTGCGCGCGGCCCACCACCTCAACCTCGGCCACGGACTCGCGGTCGAGGCGCTGCGCACGGTGCTGCCCCGGGACGCGCGGATCGCGGTGTCGCTCAACCTGCACGAGGTGCGACCGCTCACCGCGTCCGCGGCGGACCGCGAGGCCGCCCGCCGGATCGACGCGGTGGGCAACCGGGTCTTCACCGGACCGATGCTGAACGGCGCCTACCCCGACGACCTGCTCGCCGACACGGAACACCTGGTCGACTGGCAGGCCCTGGTCCACGACGGCGACCCGGCCACGATCGCCCGGCCGGTCGACCTGCTCGGCGTCAACTACTACACTCCGACGGTGGTTTCGGCCCTGCCGCACGGGCAGGACCCGAACCTGGCGACCGCGGGCGAGGCGGGTCACGGCGACGGTGCCCAGTCCCCCTTCGCCGGCTGTGCCGACGTGCTCTTCCACCGCGCGCCCGGCCCGCGGACCGTCATGGGCTGGCCGATCGACCCGTCCGGCCTGACCGACCTGCTGCTGCGCCTCCACCGCGAACATCCCGGGCTGCCGCTGATGGTCACCGAGAACGGTGCCGCCTTCGACGACCGGCTGACGCCGGAGGGCACGGTGCACGACCCTCAGCGCATCGACTACCTGCGCGGACACCTCGACGCCGTCCGGCGGGCGATCGCCGCCGGAGCGGACGTGCGGGGCTACTTCCTCTGGTCGCTGATGGACAACTTCGAGTGGGCGTGGGGCTACGGAAAGCGGTTCGGTCTGTACCACGTGGACTACGCCACCCAGACCCGGACCGCCAAGGACAGTGCCCGCTGGTACGCGGAGGTGATCCGCCGGAACACGCTGCCTGACCTGCCCGGGTGAGGGTGCCGGATCCCTTGACGCAGACCGTTCAACCCTCCAAGCTGGCAGCCGGTGGGTGGACCGGCGCAGGACGGGTTCGGGGTGCGGTTCCCGTGTCGAGGATCGATCCAGGACGGCCCCCATGCCCCAGCCCTTGCGCAGCAACGACCCCGCTCCGACACTGGCCGAGGTCGCCCGGCGCGCCGGTGTCTCCACCGCGACCGCCTCCCGGGTGCTGAATCGTTCCGCCCCGGTGTCCACCGACGTGGCGGCCCGGGTGGAACGGGCCGCCCGCGAGTTGGCGTACGTCCGCCTCCGGGCGGCCAGTGCCCGGGAGACCGGCGTGGTGGCCGTCGTGGTCTTCGCCGATCCGGCGCAGTACCACGCCGACGCCTTCCCGGTGCGGCTGCTGTCCGGGCTGCGGCGCTCCCTGCCGGGCGCAGAGCGGGAGCTGGCCGTCTTCACGGTGCCGAGACGCTCCCGGCGGCCACCGCTGGTGCGCTACCTGTGCGGTGGTCACGTCGACGGCGTGTTGCTGGTCGGCCCCTGGGGGGACACCGCGCTCGTCAGGCTGCTGCACGCGGCCAGGGTGCCCGTGGTGTCGCTGGGCCGGCCGCCGGAGCCGGGCACCGTGGCGTTCGTGGACGCGGACAACCTCGCCGGCGCCAGGGACGCGGTACGGCGGCTGTGCGCGTCCGGGCGCCGCTCGGTGGCCACCATCGCCGGACCGCCGGACACCGCCGCCGGCGCGGACCGGCTGGCCGGCTACCGCCAGGTGATGGCCGCGGTGGCGGCGGTACGGCCCGCCGTGGCCTACGGCGACTTCAGCAGCGCCTCCGGTGAGCACGCGATGCAGCGGCTGCTGGACCAGCGCCCCGAGGTGAACGCGGTGTTCGCCGCCTCCGACCAGATGGCCGCGGGCGCCCTGCGGACCCTGCGGCGGCGCGGCCTGCGGGTGCCGGAGGACGTCGCGCTGATCGGCTTCGACGACGCCCCCGTCGCGGCGCGCTGCCGACCTGGCCTGACCACCGTCCGCCAGCCGGTGGAGGAACTCGGCTCGCACGCCATGGAGTTGCTGCTGGGGAACCCGGCGCGCGGCGAATCGGTGGTGCTCCCCACACGGCTGGTCGTCCGGGCATCGGGCTGAGCGCACCGCGGAGCGGTCACTCGCATGCGGTCCGAAACTTTCGAGCCGCCGACTCCCGCAACTCACTGGCCGCGCTGCCGGGAACGGCAGGTTCCCGTCGGACTCTTCGGCCACCAGGGGCTTGACCATTGCCTTTGGAGGAAGAGGCGGGGCGGCGCCCTCGCCGACTCTTTCGCCCTCTCGGCCGCAAGAGTTGACAGCTTGTCGGGGGCAGGCCAACACTGTCGCCGTCGACACCTGTGCACGGCCGTGGCCCCGGATCCGGGTCGCATGCGCGTGCCGCCGGCCACCTTTCGCCGTTCGCCGGAGCGGCGGTGACGGCACGTCGACTCCCTGCGCCGCCATGCGGTGCCGTCCGGCCCACCCTTCCCTCGGCGGTCACCGGGTGGCGCAGGGCCCCTCCCCGCCCCCCACCCATCGGCAGAACGGATCACCCTGTGAAATCTCCCCACCCCGAGAGCCGCAAGGTCGGCCGCCTCCGGCGGTCCGTCGGCAAGGTGCCCCTTCTCGCGCCGGCCCTGGCGGTCGTCCTGCTCCTGCCCGGCACCGCCGACGCCGACACGGTGACCACGAACCGGACCGGCACCGACGGCGGATACTTCTTCTCGTTCTGGACCGAGGGCACCGGCTCGGTCTCGATGTCGCTGAACGGCGGCGGTCACTACGGCACCTCCTGGACCAACGCCGGCAACTTCGTCGCCGGCAAGGGCTGGAGCACCGGGTCCCGCAATCCGGTGACGTACTCGGGCACCTGGAGCACCAACGGCAACGCCTACCTGTCGCTCTACGGCTGGAGCACCGATCCGCTCGTCGAGTACTACGTCGTCGACAACTACGGCTCCTACAAGCCCACCGGCACGTACAAGGGCACCGTCACCAGTGACGGCGGCACCTACGACATCTACGAGACGACCCGCTACAACGCCCCCTCCATCGAGGGGATCAGGACCTTCAACCAGTACTGGAGCGTCCGTCGGGACAGGCGGACCGGCGGGACCATCACCGTCGGGAACCACTTCGACGCGTGGGCCGGGCACGGCATGAACCTCGGCATCCTGAACTACGAGATCCTGGCCACCGAGGGCTACCGGAGCAGCGGCAGCTCCGACATCACGGTGGGCGGTTCCCCTGGCGGGGGCAGCGGCGGCGGCACGCCGGGCGGAGGCATCACCCCCGGCGCCGTCTACACGCTCACGGACGCTGCCGCCGGTCGCGTGCTCGACGAGCCCGCGGGGCAGAACGGCAACGGCACTCCGCTCCAGGTGTGGGACGCCAACGGCCGTGCCGCCAACCAGAAGTGGCGGGCGGACCGGAACGACGACGGCTCCTACACGCTCACCAACGTAGCCTCCGGCCGGGCGCTGGACGAGCCGAGCGGCCGTACGGGCAACGGGACGAGGCTCCAGGTCTGGGACTCCAGCGGCGCCGCCAACCAGCACTGGCGGGCCGACCGGAACGACGACGGCTCCTACACCCTGACCAACGTCGCCTCCGGCCGGGCCCTGGAACTCCCGGGCGGTCAGACCGCCAACGGCACGCCCGTCCAGGTCTGGGACTCCAACGGCGGCGCCAACCAGCACTGGAACCTCGGTTGAGCCGGGCCCCGGGGCAGGCGGCGCCCTCTGCGCCAACGTTTGTTAGCGCTCACATACTCGTCTGTCGGCCCCACCCGGCCGTGAAGGAGTCTCCCCATGCGTGAACGAAGGTCCTGTCTCCGGCGACCGCACAAGATGCTCGTCGCCGTCGTCGCGGCCGTGGCGGCGTTGGCGGCCGTACTGGTCGCCGGCCCGGCGCAGGCGGCCACCAGCGGCGCCCTTCGCGGCACCGGTTCCGGCCGCTGCCTCGACGTGGCGAACGCGAGCCGGACGGACGGCGCTCCCCTCCAGGTCTACGACTGCTGGAACGGGGCCAACCAGCAGTGGACGTTGACACCCGACAACCAGCTGACCGTGTACGGCGACAAGTGCCTGGACGTTCCCGGCCACGCCACCGCCGCCGGTACCCGGGTGCAGATCTGGACCTGCACCGGAGCCGCGAACCAGCAGTGGCGGGTCAACGCCGACGGCACGGTGGTCGGCGTGGAGTCCGGGCTCTGCCTGGACGTCGCGGGCGCCGGTACGGCCAACGGCACGGCGGTGGACATCTGGCAGTGCAACGGCGGCAGCAACCAGAGCTGGACCGGCCTGTCCTCCTCGGCCCCGCCGGGCGGCTCGTGCGCGCTTCCCTCGACGTACCGGTGGTCCTCGACCGGCGCGCTGGCGCAGCCGGCGAACGGCTGGGTTGCGCTGAAGGACTTCACCGACGTGGTGTACAACGGCAAGCACCTGGTCTACGCGTCGAACGTGTCGGGGTCCTCGTACGGCTCGATGGCCTTCGCCCCCTTCACCAACTGGTCCGACATGGCCTCGGCCGGGCAGACCGGGATGAACCAGAACGCGGTTGCGCCCACCCTGTTCTACTTCGCGCCCAAGAACATCTGGGTGCTGGCGTACCAGTGGGGCCAGTGGCCGTTCATCTACCGCACCTCGAGCGACCCGACCAACCCCAACGGCTGGTCCGCGCCGCAGCCGCTGTTCACCGGCGGCATCCCGGGCGCGGCCCCGATCGACCAGACGCTGATCGGTGACGACCAGAACATGTACCTGTTCTTCGCCGGTGACAACGGCAGCATCTACCGGGCGAGCATGCCCATCGGAAACTTCCCCGGCAACTTCGGCTCCTCGTACACGACGGTCATGAGCGACTCGGTGAAGAACCTCTTCGAGGCGCCGCAGGTCTACAAGGTCAAGGACCGGAACCAGTACCTGATGATCGTCGAGGCCCGCGGCGCGAACGAGCAGCGCTACTTCCGCTCCTTCACCGCCACCAGCCTCAACGGCCAGTGGACCCCGCAGGCCGCCAGCGAGAGCAGCCCCTTCGCGGGCAAGGCCAACAGCGGCGCCACCTGGACCGACGACATCAGCCACGGCGACCTCGTCCGCAACAACCCCGACCAGACCATGACCATCGACCCCTGCAACCTCCAGCTCCTCTACCAGGGCAAGTCCCCCGCCGCCACCGGCCCCTACGACCAACTCCCCTGGCGTCCGGGCCTCCTCACCCTGCGACGCTGACCCACCCGTCACGACGGGGCACGAGGAACCCCGGCCGCCGTTGCGGCCGGGGTTCCGTCCGAAGCCGGTGAGCCGGGCCGGATTCCGTGAGCGCTGACAAGTCGTTGCTGACCGGGATGGGCCCTGGCCCGGAATCGGTGTTCGACAGCCCCGTCCGGCGGTTCGGGGATGCCGGGCACCGGCCCACGGCATAGCGTGGCCGATGGCGCCCCGCCCCCGGTGGCGGTGCGCGAGGCCGCAACACCGCTTCCCTGGAGGTCAGTTCATGCGCGCCGTGACCTACGACTCGTACGCCCAGGACAACTCCCGGCTGAAGTACGGCGAGGTGCCCGATCCCAAGGTCGGCCCCGGGCAGGTGCTGATCCAGGTCCGGGCCGCCTCCGTCAACCCGGTCGACTGGAAGGTCATGGCGGGTGGCCTGGACGGCATGATGGACACGGTGTTCCCCGTCATCCCCGGCTGGGACGTGGCCGGCGTCGTCACCCGCACCGGGCCGGACACTCCCGAGTTCGCCCCGGGGGACGAGGTGATGGCGTACGCCCGCAAGGACGTGGTGCAGGCCGGCACCTTCGCCGAGTACGTCGCGGTCGCCGCGCCCGCGGTGGCGCGCAAGCCCTCCGGGCTCGACTGGGCCCAGGCGGCCGGACTGCCGCTGGCTGGCCTCACCGCGTTGCGCAGCCTGGACCGGCTCGACGTCGGCCCCTCCGACGTCCTCCTGGTGCACGGCGCCGCCGGCGGCGTGGGCAGTCTCGCGGTGCAGCTCGGGCGCGACCGCGGCGCCCGGGTGATCGGCACCGCCTCCGAGCGCAACCACGCGTTCGTCCGCGGCCTCGGCGCCGAGCCGGTGACGTACGGCGACGGCCTGACCGAGCGGGTGCGCGCACTGGCGCCCGGCGGCGTGTCGACCGTCGCGGACTTCGTCGGCGGCCAGCTGGAGACGACCCTGGCCGTACTCGCCGAGGGCGGACGGCACGTCTCGGTCGCCGATCCCGGGGTGTCCCAGCACGGCGGCCACTGGATCTGGGTCCGCCCGGACGGCGCCGCGCTGGCCGAACTGGCGGCGGTCGTGGACCGCGGCGCGCTGACCGTGGAGGTCGCCCGGACCTTCCCGCTGGAGCGGACGGCCGAGGCCTTCGACGCCAGTCGGACCGGTCACACCCGCGGCAAGCTGGTCGTCGAGCCGTGACCGAGTGCCCTCCCCGCCGGGGGCGCGCGTGGCGGGAGCCGGACCCGGGGCGTGTCTCCGAACGCCCGTCGTCCGCCCGCAGGCGGGAGCTCGAAGACAGGCCCTAGGGTGGAGCAAGGCCGCCGGAATCCGTTCCGGCTTGCACCGCTGCCCGGACGGAGGCGCGCGTGGAGACGACTGGCGAGCAGGACGCACCCACCGCCGCTGTCGTGGTCGGACCGGACGGCGTGGTCAGCGGCTGGAGCGAGGGCGGGCGGCTGCTGCTGGGCTGGAGCGCGGAGGAGACCGTCGGGCGCCCCGTGACGGACTTCCTGGTCGATCCCCGGCCCGGTTACCCCGCGGACGCCGGCCCCGGCACCACGTCGCTCACGCTGCGCCACCGGGACGGGTCCGCGGTGGACGCCGCGGTGACGGCCCACCCCCTGAACGGCGGCGACGGACAGCCGCTGGGCCAGGTGCTGACAGTCCAGCGCTGGGACCGCCGTCCGGTGATCGCCGACCGGGCCTTCGAACAGTGCCCCTTCGCCCTCGGGGTGTACGACCCCGAGCTGCGGTTCCTGTGGGTGAACGCCGCCGCCTGCCGGGTGATGGCGCACTCGGAGGCCCAGGTGCTCGGTGACAAGTACCGTGAGCTGTTTCCCGAACTGGACGACGCCGCGTACACCAACCAGCTCTCCGAGGTGGCCAGGACGGGCGAGCCCGCGCGCCTCATCACGGTCTTCCGGCCGCGCGGCAGCGCCTCTGCCACCGCCTGGGCCACCAGCATGTGGCCCGTCCGGGACACCGGGGGCAGGGTACGCGCGGTCGCCAACTGGGCTTTCGACATGAGTGCGGAGTACTGGGGCCGCCAACGCCTGCTCCTCCTCAACGAGGTCGGCAGCGGCATCGGCCGGACCCTCGACGTGGTCAGCACCGCCCGGGACCTGGCGACCGCCTCGGTGCCGGGCTTCGTCGACCTCGTCACCGTCGACCTCTTCGACGAGGTCCTGCGCGGGGAGGAACCGCCCGCCGCCGCGGTCACCACCGATGGCACCGTCACGCTCAGCCGCGCCGCCCGGCACAGCACGCAGGAGGACCCCGACGGGCCCTCCGGACCGGTGACGCCGGTCGGGTACGCCTCCGGTTCCGTCGCCGCCCGCTGCATGGCCGCCGGCACGTCCATGGTCCAGCTCGCCGCCGAAGCCGACCAGGGCGGCGGGTGGGCCTTCGGCCCGGGCCTGGCCGCCGACCCCGCCCACTGGCCGCCGGGCCTCCCACTGATCGACCGGACCATCCTCGCCCAGGGACTGACCGGCCGGATCACCGTGCCGCTGCTGGCGCGCGGCGCCGTGCTGGGCGTCGTCGCCTTCGCCCGGAAGGACCGGCCCGAGGCCTTCACCGCCGACGACCTGATCCTCGCCGAGGAGCTGGCCGCCAAGGCCGCCGTCGCCATCGACAACGCCCGCAGGTACACGCGCGAGCACACGACCGCGCTGACCCTGCAGCGCAGTCTGCTGCCGCAGCGGCTGCCGAGCCACAGGGCGGTCGAGGTGGCGTCCGGATACCTGCCCGCCGGGGCTGGCGCGGGCGTGGGCGGAGACTGGTTCGACCTCATCCCGCTGTCCGGCGCCCGGGTCGCCCTGGTCGTCGGCGACGTCGTCGGCCACGGCGTGCACGCCTCCGCCGGCATGGGCCGGCTCCGCACGGCGGTGCGCACCCTGGCCGACGTGGACCTGCCGCCGGACGAACTGCTCACTCACCTGGACGACCTGGTCCTCCACCTCCCGGACGACTCCGGGCCCGACGGCCGTTTCGAACCGACCGGCGAGACCGGCGCCACCTGCCTGTACGCGGTGTACGACCCGGTCTCCCGCCGCTGTGCCCTGGCGAGCGCGGGCCATCCGCTGCCGCTGATCATCTCGCCGGACGGCACCGGTGTCCCGGTCGAAGCGCAGCTGGGGCCCCCGCTGGGCATCGGCGGCCTGCCTTTCGAGGCGACGGAGTTCGAGCTGCCCGAAGGCAGCCTGCTCGCCCTCTACACCGACGGGCTGGTGCGGAGCCGCGAGCGCGACGCCGAGCGGGGACGCGCGGCCCTGCTCCGGATCCTGAGCGAACCGGGCACCTCGCTGGAGGCGCTCCGCGACACGGCGATGAAGGCCATGCTGCCGGAGCACCGCACCGACGACGCGGCCCTCCTCCTCGCCCGCACCCGGGCGCTGGATCCCGACCACGTCGCCGACTGGGGCATCGAGCCCGACTCCGCACAGGTGGCGCACGCCCGGCAGCTGGCCGCCGACCAACTGGCGCTCTGGGGCCTGGAGGAGCCGGCGTTCGTCACCGAACTGGTCGTCAGCGAGCTGGTCACCAACGCGATCAAGTACGGCCGACCTCCCATCAGACTGCGGCTGATCCGCGATGCCTCACTGATCTGCGAGGTCTCCGACGGCAGCGACACCGCCCCGCACCTGCGCCGGGCCCGCACCTTCGACGAGGGCGGACGCGGCCTGATGCTGGTCGCCCAGCTCACCCAGGGCTGGGGCACCCGCCACACCACCAAGGGCAAGACGATCTGGTGTGCCCAGACCCTCGGTCCGGCGTAATCCCCTGCGCGTCGCGCTGTGCACCCACCACCTGCTTCGACGACACCTGCCCCGGCCCGGGGTGGGCGGGCGGAACCCGGCCCGGGGAGGAACGCACACCGGTCCGGACTCCGGCACCTGGGCGTCCATCCGCTCGCTGGAGGTCGACGACCGCCCGTTCGCCGGCCCGACCGCTGCCGCCCCTCGAGACCGCACCGCCGGGTGACAGCGCAGGTCGGTGACACGGCGTCAACCCCACGTGAGATCCCATGTCGGAGAAGAGTGCCATCGACGCCTCGCAGCCCTGCGCATCGGGATCTGTCGAATTTGCCTCTGTGACAAGCAACTTCAAAGTTACCGTCGTGAAACCCCTGGACTCGCCGACGCGGGACTTCTATAAATCCATCCCATGACCCAGGATTTTGTGAGCGCTCTCAACCCCAGCCGCTTCCCCCGGCGCACGGTGCACCTGGACTTCCACACCGGTCCCGAAATCCCCGACGTGGGGCGGGACTTCGACCCGGTGTCCTTCGCGCGGACCTTCCGGGACGCCCACGTCGACAGCGTCACCGTCTTCGCCAAGTGCCATCACGGCCACCTCTACCACGGGACCGACCGGCCCGAGCGCCACCCGGGTCTCGCCCCCGGCCTGGACCTGCTCGCCGAGCAGGTCCAGGCCCTGCACTCGGTCGGCATCCGCGCGCCGATCTACCTGTCGCTCCAGGTCGACGAGTACGCCGCCCGCGAGCACCCCGAATGGGTCGCACACGACGAGAACCTGAAGATCGCCCGCTGGACGCCTTCGGCCTTCCAGGCGGGCTGGAACATCCTCGACATGTCGAGCCCCTACGCCGACTACTTCGCCGACCAGTTGGACGAGGTGCTGCGGCGCTTCGCCCCGGTCGACGGCATCTTCGTCGACATGTGCTGGAGCCAGCCGAGCCTGAGCCGCTGGGCGGTCGACGGGATGCGCCGGGAGGGCCTGGACCCGGCCGACGCCGACCACCGGGCGCGCTACGCGGACCTGGTGGCGCAGCGCTACATGGCGCGCTACTCGGCGATGGTGGAGAAGGCCCTCCCGCCGGACGCCGCCCAGGGAGTCTGGTTCAACGGCCGCCCGAAGACCCGGCTGCCGCAGGAGCGGCCGTTCGTGCGGCACGTCGAGATCGAGGGGTTGCCCACCGGCGGCTGGGGCTACGCCTTCCTCCCGTACGTGGCCCGCTTCGTCCGCCCGCTGGGGATGCCGACCCTCAGCCACACCGGGCGGTTCCACGAGAGCTGGGGCGACAACGCCGCGCTCAAGCCCCGCGCTGCGCTGCTCTACGAGAACAGCCGGATGCTGAGCCACGGCCTGACCAGCGGCGTGGGCGACGTGCTGCACCCGCGGGGCGTGCCCGCTCCGGCGGTGTACGAGCTGATCGGCTCGGTCTACGGGCACATCGAGGCCTGCGAGCCGTTCGTCGAGGGCGGGGAGGTCGTCAGCGAGGTCGCCGTGGTCGTCGACCCGGGTCTGGGCGACCATCCCGGCGCGAGCAACATCGGCGCCGTGCGGGCGCTGCAGCAGCTCCGGATCCAGTTCGACGTCCTCCCGCCGACGGCCGACCTGGGCGCCTACCGGGCCGTGGTGGTGCCGGAAACCACCCCTGTCGACGACGGCCTGGCCGAGCGCCTGGGCGCGTACCGCCGGGCCGGTGGCGCCGTGCTGCTGGTCGGGGCCGCCCTGCTCAGGAACGGCACGGAGCCCGTCCTACCCAATCTGCCGGTGGAGGGTCTGGCCCCGGCCCCGGACGGCGAGGTCTTCCTCGCCTGCCGGGGTGTCCCCGGCGTCCCGGAGGACTTCCCGGTGATCAGCCACGGCTCCCGGCTGACCGCCCGCGCGCTGCCCGGCGCCGAGGTGCTGGCCCGGGTCGTCGCGCCCTACTTCCCGCGCTCCTGGGACCGCTTCTGCGGGCACTCCTACACTCCCCCGGCCGACCCGACCGAGGAGGTGGCGGTCGCCGTCGGCGACGGGGTGGCCGCGGTGACCGTGTCGTTGCTGGAGGCCTTCCACGACCACGGTCTGGAGGCGTACCGCCGACTGCTCGGCGCCGCGCTGGACCGGCTCCTGCCGGACCCGCTGGTCCGTGCGGGCGGGCCGGTCCACCTGGAGACCACCGTCGTGCGGACCGGCACCGGCACCGTGGTGCACCTGACCAGCTTCGTCCCGTCCCGGGAGACCCCGGAACTGGACCTGGTGCACGACCCGTTCCCGCTGGTCGACGTGCCCGTCGCCGTCCGGGTCGCCGCCGTGCCGCACTCGGTGCGGCTCCAGCCCGCCGGGCGGGAACTCCCCTGGGAGCACGACGGCGAGTACGTCCACGTACGGGTCACGGCAGCGGACGGGCACGCGATGGTCGTGGTCGAGCACGACCTCCCGGACGGGCCGTCCGGTACGGGCTCCTGATCACCCGGCGGGAAGCAGGGTCGGGTCCGCCATGATGCGGCGGATCGTCGTCAGCGCCGCGCCCAGCAGGGGCCCGCGTCGCCCGAGCGCGGAGGGGCGCAGCGCCTCCGCGGCCCAGGGCCGCACGGTGACCCGGGCGGCCAGCTCGGCGCACACGGACGGCAGCAGCCAGTCGGCGAGCTCGGCGTAGGCGCCGCCGAGGACGAGGCCGTCCGGGTCGATGAGGTCGACGGCGGACGTGAGGGCGAGACCGAGGGCACGGCCCGCCCGGTCGAGGGCCGCCAGGGTGGGCGCGTGTCCGTCGGCTGCCCGCTCGGCCAGCAGGGCGACCGGGTCTCCCGGGCCGTGCTGCGCGAGACCGGCCTCGCGCAGCACGGCCGCCTCGCCCGCGTACTGCTCCAGGCAGCCCCGGGCGCCGCAGGCGCACTCGGGGCCCTCCGGGTGCACGGGGACGTGGCCGAGTTCGCCGGCGAAGCCGCGGGCGCCCCGGAACAGTCGCCCGTCGATGACCAGGGCGGCGCCGATCCCGGCCCCGGCGGAGACGTGCACGAAGGTCTCCACCGGGGTTCCGGCGTTCCAGTACTCGGCCAGCGCCCCGAGGTTGGCCTCGTTCTCCGGCTCGGGCGCGGTCTCCGGCTCGGGCCAGTGGTCGGCGATCCCGACGGTGTGCCAGCCGAGGTTGGGCGCGCGCTCGACCAGTCCGCGGGGTTCGTTCGGCACCACGCCGGGCACGGCCAGGACCCGGCCCTCGACGCGCAGGCCGAGGGCCGCGGCCTCGGCCTCGGCCTCGGCGGCCAGCGCGGCGAGTTCCGCCAGTACCGTCCCGGGGGGCCGGCCCGCGTTGGCCCGTTCCACCCGGCGCCACAGCCGCGGCTCGCCGCGCAGGTCCGCGACGCACGCCCCGAGGTGGCCGACTCCGATCTCCAGGCCGAGGCCCGCCGGGCCTTCGCCGCTCACCGTCAGTGCCCGTCCGGGTCTGCCGACCCGTCCGCTGGCGGTGGCCGCCGCCTCGGTCACGGCTCCGCGGCCGATCAGCTCGTCGACGAGCGAGGAGACCGCCGCCCTGGTCAGACCGACCCGACCGGAGACGTCCGCGCGGGAGAGCGGGCTGTGCGCGGCCACCGCGGCGAGGACGACCGCCAGGTTCTGCCGCCGCATGTCCTGTAGCGACGCGGGCCCGTTCGCCGCGCTCCTGCTCGCCGCCCTGCCGACCACCGCCACGTGCCGCCCCTCCTACCGGTCCTCGGCCGGGGCTCCCTGCAAGGCCCCGGCCCGACGCAGGGTATCGCCGATCCTCGTGAGCGCGGCCTCGTCCTTCTCCACCGGCTCCAGAACCGGGCCGTGGGCCGTCCGCCAGCGGCGCGCCACCGCGTCGGCCGGCTCGCCGGTGAGCAGTGCGGCGGCCTGGGCGGCGGCGCCGAGCGCGACCAGTTCCTGCGCGTCGGGCACCTGGACGGCCCGGCCGGAGAGCCGCAGCACGGTCCGCTGCCAGGCGAGCCCGCGGGCGCCGCCGCCGATCAGCAGCAGCGGTTCGTCGCCCGCCGGATCCGCGCCGCCCGCGCGCAGCACACCGTCCAGGGCGGCGAGCAGGGCGTGGGCGGCGCCGTCGTAGGCGGCCTGCAGCAGTTGCCCCGGAGTGGTGTCGTGGCGCAGGCCGTGGACCAGGCCTGAGGCGCCCGGGAGGTCCGGTGTGCGCTCGCCGTCCAGGTAGGGCAGGACGACGGCCGTGCCGCCCTCCTCGACCTCGTCCCGGCCGCGTCCGAGGAGAACGGCGAAGCGGTCGACGGCGAGGGTGCAGTTGAGCGTGCAGGCGAGCGGCAGCCAGCGGCCGAGGGCGTCGGCGAAGCCCGCGACGGTGCCGGTCGGGTCGGCGGGCCTGTCGTGGCCCACGGCGTAGACGGTGCCGGAGGTGCCGAGGCTGAGTACCGGCTGCCCGGGGAGCAGCCCGAGCCCGAGGGCCGCGGCCATGTTGTCGCCGGTGCCGGTCGCCACCGGCACGCCCGCTCGCAGCGGCGTGCCCGGGCGGACGACGCCGGCCCGCTCGCCCGGCGCGAGGACCCGGGGCAGCAGGCCCGGGTCGAGTCCGATGTGGGCGAGGAGGTCGTGGTCGTAGCCGTCCGGCCCCCACCAGCCGGTTCCCGAGGCGTCACCCCGGTCGGTGACCGCCTCTCCGGTCAGCCGCTCGGTCAGGAAGTCGTGCGGGAGGCGGACGGCGGCGGCCCGCTCGGCGGCGGCGGGCTCGACGGCGCGCAGCCAGGCCCACTTGGCGGCGGTGAAGGCGGCGGTGGGGACGCTGCCGGTGCGGCGGGCGAGCTCCGCCGCTCCGATCGCGGCCGACAGCCCGGCGGCCTGGGGCGCGGACCGGACGTCGTTCCAGAGCAGCGCCGGGCGGACCGGCGCCCCGCTCGTGTCGAGGGCGACCAGGCCGTGTTGCTGGCCGGCGACCGAGACGGCGGCCGCACGGTCCGCCCAGCCCGTCGCCGCCGCGGCCTCGCCGAGCGCCTGCCACCACTGCTCGGGATCGCTCTCGCGGCCGGTGCCCGTGCTGACGGTGTGCGGGGCACGGCCCTGGCCCAGAACGGTGCCGGTGTCGATGTCGACGGCGAGGGCCTTGGTGGACTGCGTCGAGCTGTCGAGGCCGATCACGACACGCTGCTCAGCCATGCGTTCCTCCGGTGCGGGGGGTTCCTTCCGACGTTCCGGCATACTAATTTGTTGAGAGTCCTGACAAACACCCCCTGGCACTGATCCGGAGCCGCTCCATGTCCAGCGACCCGCTCGCCCCCACCCCCGCGCACAAGTTCACCTTCGGCCTGTGGACCGTGGGTTGGCAGGGGCGCGACCCCTTCGGCGACGCGACCCGCCCCGCCCTCGACCCGGTCGAGACCGTTCAGCGTCTGGGCGAACTCGGCGCCTACGGCGTCACCTTCCACGACGACGACCTGATCCCCTTCGGCGCGGGCGACGCCACCCGCGAGGAGACCGTCAAGCGCTTCCGCGCCGCGCTGGACGCCGCCGGGCTGAAGGTCCCGATGGCGACCACCAACCTGTTCACCCACCCGGTCTTCAAGGACGGCGCCTTCACCGCCAACGACCGCGACGTACGGCGCTACGCGCTGCGCAAGACCATCCGCAACATCGACCTGGCCGTCGAACTCGGCGCCTCGGTCTACGTCGCCTGGGGCGGGCGCGAGGGCGCCGAGTCCGGCGCGGCCAAGGACGTGCGGACCGCGCTCGACCGGCTCAAGGAGGCCTTCGACCTGCTGGGCGAGTACGTGGAGCAGCAGGGCTACGACCTGCGCTTCGCGATCGAGCCCAAGCCCAACGAGCCGCGCGGCGACATCCTGCTGCCCACCGTCGGCCACGCCCTGGCGTTCATCAACGAGTTGGAGCGTCCCGAGCGGGTCGGCCTCAACCCGGAGGTCGGCCACGAGCAGATGGCCGGCCTCAACTTCCCGCACGGCATCGCGCAGGCCCTGTGGCACGACAAGCTGTTCCACATCGACCTCAACGGCCAGTCCGGCATCAAGTACGACCAGGACCTGCGCTTCGGCGCGGGCGACCTGCGGCAGGCCTTCTGGCTGGTCGACCTGCTGGAGTCGGCCGGCTACGACGGCCCGCGGCACTTCGACTTCAAGCCGCCGCGCACCGAGGACGCCGACGGCGTCTGGGCCTCGGCGGCCGGCTGCATGCGCAACTACCTGCTGCTCGCCGAGCGCTCCCGCGCCTTCCGGGCCGACCCCGAGGTCCGGGCCGCGCTCGCCGCCTCCCGGCTGCCCGAACTCGCCCTCCCGACGGCCGATGACGGCGTCGCCGGGCTGCTGGCGGACCGCTCCGCCTTCGAGGAGTTCGACGTGGACGCCGCAGCCGGCCGCGGCATGGCCTTCGAGCAGCTGGACCAGCTCGCCCTCGAACACCTCCTCGGCGCCCGCTGACCGGTGCCGGAGCCCGGCCGGGTCGTGCAGGCGGCACGACCCGGCCTCCACGGCGGCCGGGAGCTACGGTGGTCGTCGTGACCGCCCGACGGGGAACCGAGGGACCACCGCTGCGCCCCGGTTCGGTTTTCCGGCCCGCCGGGAGGTGAAGCAGTCCATGGCGACCCGACCGTCCACCTCTCCTGTCACCACTGATCACACAGGGAGCGCCAAAGGGATGACGAACGACTACTTCGAGGACCACTCCCCGGGCCGAGGAACCATGACGCCCCGCGCCTGGTACGCCTCGTCGAGCGCCACGAGCCTGTCGCTGAACGGCAGTTGGCTCCTGCGGGTCTCGCCGACGGCCGACGCCCGGGACGAGTCCTTCGCCGAGCCCGGATTCGACGCTGCCGACTGGGCGGAGGTGACCGTCCCGGGGCACTGGGTCCTCCAGGGCGACGGCGCCTTCGGCCGGCCCGCGTACACCAACCACCTGTACCCCTTCCCGGTCGACCCGCCACGCGTGCCGACGGAGAACCCGACCGGCGACCACCTGTACCGCTTCGACCTGCCCGAGGACTGGCCGGACGACGGCGGCGCGGTGCTGCGCTTCGACGGTGTCGAGTCCTGCGCCCGCGTCTGGCTCAACGGCACCCGGCTCGGCGAGTTCAAGGGCTCCCGCCTGCCGCACGAGTTCGCCGTCGGCCACCTGCTCGAGCCGAGCGGCAACGTGCTCGCGGTACGCGTCCACCAGTGGTCGGCGGGCTCCTACCTGGAGGACCAGGACCAGTGGTGGCTCCCCGGCATCTTCCGCGACGTCACCCTGCGGCACCGCCCGGAAGGCTGCGCGGGCGACTTCTTCGTGCACGCCTCCTTCGACCACCGCACGGGCCAGGGCACCCTCCGCGTCGAGTCCGACACCGCCGGACGGGTGTCCGTGCCGGCCCTGGGCATCGACGTCGCGACGGGAGCCACCGTCACGGTGCCGGTGCGGCCGTGGTCCGCCGAGGTGCCGACGCTGTACGACGGCGAGCTGGTCACCGCCGGCGAGCGCGTCCCGCTACGGATCGGCTTCCGCACCGTGGAGCTGGCCGACGGGCTGATCAGGGTCAACGGCACAGCGGTGCTCTTCAAGGGCGTCAACCGCCACGAGTGGCACCCCGGGACGGGGCGTGCCCTCGACCCGGAGACCATGCGCCGGGACGTCCTGCTGATGAAGCAGCACAACATCAACGCCGTCCGCACCGCGCACTACCCGCCCCACCCGGCCTTCCTAGACCTGTGCGACGAGTACGGCCTGTGGGTCATCGACGAGTGCGACCTGGAGACCCACGGCTTCACCGAACAGGACTGGCGCGACAACCCCGTCGACGACGACCGCTGGACCCCCGCCCTGCTCGACCGCGCCGCCCGCACGGTCGAACGCGACAAGAACCACCCCTCGGTCGTCATCTGGTCGCTGGGCAACGAGGCCGGCACCGGACGGGGCCTCACCGCGATGGCCGAGTGGATCCACCACCGCGACCCCTCCCGCCTCGTGCACTACGAGGGCGACCCGAACAGCCGCGACACCGACATGTACTCACGGATGTACGCCGGACACGCCGAGGTCGAGCGGATCGGCCGGGAACTGGACGGCGGCACCCACAAGCGCCGCCGGCTGCCGTTCATCCTCTGCGAGTACGGCCACGCCATGGGCAACGGCCCCGGCGGACTCGCCGAGTACCAGCGGCTGTTCGAGACCTACGACCGGCTGCAGGGCGGGTTCGTCTGGGAGTGGATCGACCACGGCATCGCCCACCCCGGACTCGGCTACGCCTACGGCGGAGACTTCGGCGAGGAACTGCACGACGGCAACTTCGTCTGCGACGGCCTGGTCTTCCCGGACCGCAGGCCGTCCCCCGGTCTGCTGGAGTACAAGAAGGTCATCGAGCCCGTCCGCATCCACGGGGACGGCGCCGACGGCACCGTGACGGTCACCAACCGGTACGACTTCGCCGACCTCGCCGCACTGGCCTTCGAGTGGTCGTACCAGGTGGACGGCGAGACGGTCGAGACCGGCCCGCTGGTCGTGCCTCGGCTCGCGCCCGCCGAATCGGCGGTGGTGAAGCTGCCGCCGCGGCCCGCCGGCCCCGAGGACGGTGAGACCCGGTGGACGGTCCGGGCGGTGCTGGCGGCCGACACCGCGTGGGCTCCCAGGGGCCACGAGGTCGCGTGGGGCCAGTTCCCGGTGACCGAACGGACGCGGCCGGTCCTCCGCCCGGCCGTCGGCCCCGTCTCGGGCGACGGCGCGATCACCCTCGGCCCGGCCCGCTTCGACCCCCGTACCGGCGCGCTCGGGTCCATCGGCACCGTCGAGGTCAGCGGCCTGCGACTGGACGTGTGGCGGGCGCCCACCGACAACGACGAGGGCACCGACTGGCTGACCGGCACCCGAACCGCCGCGCTGTGGCGAAACGCCGGTCTGCACCGCATGCGGCACCGGCTGGACGCGGTGGAACTCGGCGAGAACACGCTCACCGTGCGGACCCGGGTGGCCCCGGCCGCCCGGGAGTTCGGCCTCGACACGGACTACCGCTGGACCAGCGACGGCGACCGCCTGCGGCTGACCGTGTCGGTGCGGCCCGACGGCGAATGGCCCGTGCCGCTGCCCCGCCTCGGCGTGCGGCTCGCGCTCGCCGCGGCGGACGAGGTGCGCTGGTTCGGTGCCGGCCCCCACGAGGGGTACCCGGACACCAGGGCCGCCGCCAGGCTCGGCCGCTACGAGTCCACGGTCGACGAACTGCAGACCCCCTACGTGCGCCCGCAGGAGAACGGCGCACGGGCCGACGTCCGCTGGGCCGAGATTGGCGGCCTGCGCATCGAGGGCGACCCGGCCTTCTACTTCACCGCCCGCCGCTGGACCACCGAGCGACTGGACGCGGCCGCCCACCTCACCGACCTCACGCCCGGTGACGCCGTGTGGGTGAACCTGGACCACGCCCTGCACGGCATCGGCACCGCCTCCTGCGGGCCCGGCCCGCTGCCCCGGTACCAGCTGCGGGCCGAAGGAGCCGAGTTCGCCTTCGTCCTCTCGCAGCTCCGCTGACCGGCGCCCCCCTGCGAACCACCCGGCGCGGCCGGCGTGACCGGCCGGTCACGCCGGTCACGCCGGCCGTGTGGGGAGTCAGCCGAACAGGTCCGCGACGTCGGCCCCTTCCCGCACGAAGACCGGAAGGCGTTCCAGCGGGGCCTCCGCGTCGAGCGCGCTTCCCCCCTCCAGCGCGCGTCCGGTGACCGGCTCGAGCCAGCGGGCACCGGCCGGCAGGTACACCCGGCGGGCCCGGGCGCCGGCCTCGTACACGGGTGCCACCAGCAGATCGGGGCCGAGTAGGAACTGGTCGTCGACCTCCCACGCGCGTTCGTCCTCGGGGAAGTCGAAGAACAGCGGGCGCATCGGCGGGGCACCGGTGCGGTGGGCGTCCTCGGACAGCCGCCGAAGGTACGGGCGCAGGCGTTCGCGCAGCAGCAGGTGGTCGCGGAGGATCGGGTACGCCTGCTCCCCGTACGACCAGACCTCGTTCGGCCCGCCGGTCATGTCGGCGGAGAAGGCGGGAAAGTTGGGCTCCCGGTCGCCGTGCAGACGCATGACGGGGCTGAAGGTGCCGTACTGGAACCACCGGATCAGCAGTTCACGGTACGCGGGGTCGTCCGGGTCGCCGCCGAAGAAGCCGCCGATGTCGGTGTTCCACCAGGGGATGCCGCTCATCGCGACGTTCAGCCCGGCCCGGATCTGGCGCCCGAGGGAGTCGAAGGTGGTGGGGATGTCGCCGGACCACAGCAGGGCCCCGTACCGCTGGCTGCCCGCCCACGCGGAGCGGACCAGCGACAGCGGCCGGTCCTCGCCCGCCGCGCGCAGCCCCTCGGCCACCCCGCGGATGTGCTCCAGCGGGTAGAGGTTCGCGGCCTCGGCGGCGGGCCCGGCCGCGTAGACGGCGCGCTCGGCGATGCCCGGGGGCACGTCGGGCTCGCAGGCGTCCAGCCAGAAGCACGCCACGCCCGCAGAGCGGTAGTTGTCGTTCAGCCGCTGCCACAGCGCGGCGCGGGCTCCGGGATGGGTGGCGTCGTAGTACGCCATCGGGTGGATCCGTGCCTCGCCGCTGTACCGGGACGGCCACGGGAAGCTCAGCAGACCGCCGCCCGCGTCCCGGACCAGGTGCCCGGCCGAGCGCATCCCGTCGTACGCGTCACTGCCGTGCTCGACGGTGGGCCACACCGAGACGGCGAGCTTCACCCCGAGGTCCGACAGCTCGTTGGTCATGGCGGCGGGATCGGGCCACTCGTTCTTCTCGAAACGCCAGTCGCCCATCCTCGGCCAGTGGAAGAAGTCGCAGACGATGCCGGACAGCGGCAGTCCACGCTTCTTGTACTCCCGTGCCACCGCGAGGAGTTCGTCCTGGGTGCGGTAGCGGAGCTTCGACTGCCAGAAGCCGGAGGCCCACTCGGGGAGGAGGGGCGGGCGGCCGGTGGCCCGGGTGTAGGAGTCCAGGATCTGGGCCGGGGTGTCGCCCGCGGTGATCCAGTAGTCGATGCGCCCGCCGCCGTCGGCCGTCCACCGGGTGGCGTCGGCGCCCAGTTCGACACGGCCCGTGGCGGGGTTGTTCCACAGCAGCCCGTAGCCGCGCGAGGAATGCAGGAAGGGGACGGCCACCACGGTGTTGGCCTGGACGAGGTCGATCACACAGCCCTTCTGGTCCAGGCGTCCGTGCAGGTGCTGCCCCAGGCCGTGCAGCCGTTCCCCGTCGTAGGCCTGGAAGGACTGTTCCGTCCGGCCGTCCGCCGCGTGGACGCGAACGGCGCCGTGGTGGGCGTGCGGGCTCCGCTCGGCGAGGAGCTCGCGGCCCGACGCGGCGTGGTGGAACCTCAGCCGGCCGTCCGCCGAGGCTTCGACGGCGATGCGGCCGTTGACCAGGCGGGCGCGGCCGTCGTCCGAGACTGACGGTTCGGCGTGCGGGCAGGGCGCAGGGTTCTCCAGCGCGCCGGGGGCGGTGGGGTCGATGGTCCCGGAGGAGGCGCGCACCCGGACGGCGTCCGGTCCCCAGGGCTCGATGCGGAGGATCTCGGCGGCGGTGTGGCGTTCCAGAGCGCCCGCGCGAATGCTGTAGGACAAGGGACCTTCCTCTGTTCGTCTCAACGGGCAGGTGGGAGTGGGCCGTTGCCCGCGGGGGCGGGGCGCCGCACGCCCATGTGGCGACGTGCGGGGCCCCGCGCACGGGGCCGGCCTCAGGCCGGGTAGGGCAGCTCGGCCTCAGGGGTGCCGGCCCGGCTGACGTGCAGGGCACCGTCCGGACCGCCGATGCGCAGCTGCCAGGGGTGCGGGCTGTCGGTGGCCACCGTGAGGCGGTCGCCGGTGCGGCGCACGTGGAAGCGGGCGGTCTCGCCGGGCCCGTCGGAGCGCGGGATCACGACGGTGCGCTCGGCGCCGTCGGCGAACGCGTGGACGCGCAGTTCGACGCCCTCCGCCCAGGCGGAGACCGGGCGCTGGTCGTCCGCACCGAGCGGGACGACGGAGTCGGGGCGGGCGAGCAGCGGCAGGGTGTGGAAGCCGTGCTGTTCGCGCACCCAGCGCGGCCCGGTGACCTGTGCGCCGGTCAGGAAGTTGGTCCAGGCGCCCTCCGGCACGTAGTACTCGACCGTGCCGTCCTCCGTGAATACCGGGGCGACGAGCAGGTCGTCGCCGAGCAGGTACTGCCGGTCGAGTGCGGCGGCGGCCGGGTCGTCCGGGAATTCCAGCACCATCGCGCGCATCACCGGGAGGCCGCTGGCGTGCGCCTGCTGGGCCGCGCGCTGGAGGTAGGGCGCGAGGCGGTGCTTGAGCAGGGTGAACTCCCGGGTGACCTCGACGGCCTCCGCTCCGAACTCCCACGGGACCCGGTAGGACTTGCTGCCGTGCAGCCGGCTGTGCGAGGAGAGCAGGCCGAACTGGGTCCAGCGCTTGAAGACGGCGGGTGTCGGGGTGCCCTCGAAGCCGCCGATGTCGTGGCTCCAGAAGCCGAAGCCGGACAGACCGAGGGACAGGCCGCCGCGCAGCGACTCCGCCATGGCGTTGAAGTGCGATTCGCAGTCGCCGCCCCAGTGCACGGGGTACTGCTGGCCGCCCGCGGTGGCGGAGCGGGCGAACAGCAGCGCCTCCCCCTCCCCTCGCACCTCCCGGAGCAGTTCGAACACCGTCCGGTTGTACAACTGGGTGTAGTGGTTGTGCATCCGCTCCGGGTCGGAGCCGTCGTGCCAGACCACGTCGGTGGGGATGCGCTCGCCGAAGTCGGTCTTGAAGCAGTCCACCCCGATGTCCAGCAGGGCGCGCAGCTTGTCGGTGTACCAGGTGCGGGCGGCCGGGTTGGTGAAGTCCACCAGGGCCATCCCGGGCTGCCACAGGTCCCACTGCCAGACGGTGCCGTCCGGGCGGCGCACCAGGTGGCCCTCCCGCACGCCCTCGTCGAACAGCGCCGACTTCTGCGCGATGTACGGGTTGATCCAGGCGGAGATGCGCAGGCCCTGCTCCTTGAGCCGGGCCAGCATCCCGGTCGGGTCGGGGAAGGTGTCCGGGTCCCACACGAAGTCGCACCACTGGTACTCGCGCATCCAGAAGCAGTCCAGGTGGAAGACGCTGAGCGGGATTCCGCGCTCGGCCATCCCGCCGACGAAGCGGTTGACGGTGGCCTCGTCGTAGTCGGTGGTGAAGGAGGTGGTGAGCCACAGGCCGAGGGCCCAGGCCGGGGGCAGCGCGGGGCGGCCGGTGAGGGCGGTGTAGCGCTCCAGGACCTGCTTGGGGGTGGGGCCGTGGACGACGAAGTACTCCAGCGACTGGTCCTCGACGCTGAACTGCACCTGGCCGACGGCTTCGGAGCCGATCTCGTAGCTGACCTTGCCGGGGTGGTTGACGAAGACGCCGTAGCCCCGGTTGGTCAGGTGGAACGGGACGTTCTTGTACGCCTGCTCGCTGCTGGTGCCGCCGTCCGCCTGCCAGATGTCCACCACCTGGCCGTTGCGGACGAACGGGGTGAACCGCTCCCCCAGGCCGTAGACCAGTTCGCCGACGCCGAGGGCGAGCTGTCCGAGCATGTGGTGACGGCCGTCGGCGTCGGTGACGAAGCCGGTGCCACGCTCGCCCACCGTGGTGAGCACCCGCCCGCCGGCGGTGAACTCCAGTTGCCAGGGCTCGGAGGTGTCCACCCGCAGCGTCAGCTCGCCCGAGGCCAGTTCCACCACGTCGCCGTCCCGGCGCACCTTTCCGCTGCCCGCCTCGGCTCCGGGCAGTGCGAACTCCGGTCCGCGCCGCACCGAGCCGGCGTGGTGGGTGGCGCGCACCCCGATCACCCCCTCGGCCGGGGACCAGCACTCCACGGTCAGCAGTGGGCTGTTGAGCGTGTCACCGCGGCCGCGCACGTGTCTGACGGGCGCGTACAGGGTCATCCGGTCCTCGCCGGTGCGGACGTCGGCGACCTCGGTGGCGTAGCGCGCGGTGACACCCGGGCGCATCAGCCAGTAGCCGTCGGTGAACTTCATCTGGCGGATTCCTCCGTCCGCGCACGGTGCGCGGTGATCAGGCCCCGGTACCAGTGGTGACTGTCCTCGGGGGTTCGGGTCGGGGTGTCGTGGTCGACGCGGGGTGTCTCGGTGGGCGGGCACTCGGTCACGGCTGCGGCGCCAGCCCGCGCCCGCGCAGCCAGGACAGCTGGACGGGCGGGTTGGAGCCGCAGCCGCCGGCGTGGTCGGCGAAGGGCCAGACGGTCATGGTGCGGTCCTCGCCCGCGTAGTGGTTGAAGGCCGCGTAGACCGTCCGGGGCGGGCAGACCGGGTCCATCAGGCCGACGCTGAACAGGGCCGGTGCGGTGGCCCGCCGGGCGAAGTTGACGCCGTCGAAGTAGTCGAGGGTGGCGAAGGCCGGCCGCACCCGGTGCCGGCTGTGCCAGCGCAGGTAGTTGACGAGCTCCTGGTACGGCCCGTCCAGGGCGGTCTGCGCGCCCTCGCGGTAGTGGCACAGGAAGGGGACGTCGGGCATCACCGCGGCCACCCGGTCCCCGCTGAGCCCGGCGGCGGCGAGGGCCAGTCCGCCGCCCTGGCTGACCCCGGCGACGACGATCCGGTCGGTGTCGAGACCGGGGAACTCCGCGACGGCGTCCACGGCGCGCACGCAGTCGGTCATCAGCCGGCGGTAGTAGTAGGTCTCCGGGGAGTCGATGCCGCGGGTCATGAAGCCCCCGACCCACTGGGTACCGTCGCCCGTGGCCGGGTCCGGGGTGTCGTGCCCCTGCCCCCGGCTGTCCACGACGAGCTGGGCGTAGCCGGCGGCGGACCAGAACAGGTGCTCGGTGGGCAGGCCCCGGCCGCCGGAGTAGCCCAGGTAGGTGACGACGACCGGCAGCGGGCCCGCCGCGCCGCGCGGACGCAGCAGCCAGGCGGCCACCGGTTCGCCGTTCCAGCCGGGAAACCGTACGTCGTCGACCTCGACGGTGCGCAGCCCGTGCTGCGCGGTGACGCGTTCGGCCTTGACCGCCCCGCCGTGCGAGCGGGCCTCGGCGAGGGTGCGCTGCCAGAACTCGTCGAAGTCCTGCGGGATGGTCGATTCGGGCTGGTAGTCGCCGAGTTCGTCGGCTCCGAAGTCGGTGAGCGGCACGGGGGCTTCCTCCGGGTGTCGCGGGTTCGGGGTGGGGTGGTGGGGCGTGAGCAGTGACGTGCGGGCCGCCTCCGGGCGGTGGGTGGCCGCGGGCTCGGACGGAGGCGGGCGCGGACGCGGGCGCGGACGCGTGGGGCGGCAGGCATCAGTCGGCCGTGCCGAAGCGGAAGGCGGCCAGCCGGAAGTCGCCGTGCAGGGTCAGGCTCAGGTCGTGCACGCCGTCGAGCGGGACGGCGAGCCCGGCGGTGGTGCTGGTCCAGGCGTAGCGGTCGCCGGTCACGGGCACGTCGATCTCGGCCAGCACCCGGTCGCCCGACCGGACTTCCAGCCGCGCCCCACCGGTGCCGGCGCCCTCCCGGGCGGTCTCGACCTCGATGGTGCGGGCACCGCAGAGGTCGACCTCGCGGAAGAGGAGCGACGCGGGCTGTGCGGGATCGGCGGGCGTGACGGCATCGCCGTCGGAGCGGGTGGCGTCGACGACGGTGACGTCCTCGTAGTCGTCGAAGTCGACGGCCGGGATCCGGTGTTCGACGCCCGCTCGCGGCGCGGCGGGCGACCCGGTCACGGTGAGCGGCGCGGTGAGCACGGGGTGGTCGGCGCCACGGGCGACGACCACCTCGTAGCCGCCGGGCTCGACGGTGAAGCCGCCGGTGGCGACGGACCAGTGGGCGAGCTGCTCGGCCGGCAGTACGAAGGTCAGCTCGCGGCTCTCACCCGGATCCAGCCGGACCTTGCGGAAGTCCGCCAGGCGCAGCCGGGGCGCTTCGTAGCGGGCCTCCAGGGCACGGACGTAGACCTGTACCACCTCGCTGCCGGACCGCGTCCCGCTGTTCTCCAGGGTCACGGTGGCCCGGACCGAGCCGTCCTGGGCGATCGACGGCTGCGACAGGCTCAGGTCGCGGTACGTGAAGTCGGTGTAGCTCAGCCCGTGGCCGAAGGAGTAGAGCGGGGCGGAACGGTGGTACTGGTAGGTCCAGCCGGCCTTGATGATGTCGTAGTCGAGCGGGGCGGGCAGCGGGTCGTCGCCCCGGTACCAGGTCTGCGGCAGGCGGCCGGCGGGCTCGGCCCCGCCGAGCAGGACGTCGGCCAGCGCGTTCCCCGTTTCCTGACCGCCGTGGGAGGTCCACACCACGGCGGGCAGGTGCTCGTCGGCCCAGTCGAGGGCGTACGGGTAGCTGCTCATCACGACCAGGGCGGTGTCCGGGCGGACGGTCGCGACGGCGCGCAGCAGCTCCTCCTGCCCCTCGGGCAGGTCGATGTCGGCGCGGTCCTCGGTCTCGCGGCCGTTGATCAGCGGGTGGTTGCCGAGGACGACGACCGCGACGTCCGCCGTCGCGGCGGCCGCCCGGGCCTCGGCTGCGCCGTCGCGGACCAGCTCGCGCTGCCAGCGTTCGGCGTCCTCCGCGCTCTCGGCGGTGACCGCCACCCGGCCGTCGCTCGGATCCACGGCGGCGTAGCGACCGGTGAACACCGAGCGGAGCAGCACGGTGTCGGGGCCGTCGGGTTCGATCCGGAAGGTCTCCTTGACGAACCAGCTCTTGATGACGTCCTGGCCCGCGGCAAGGGCGTCGTCGTCCTGGAGGGCGAGGTAGCGGCCGGTGTCGACTTCGCGCAGGGTGGAGGCGCCGCCGCCCCAGTCGGTCACGTCGAAGGCGGACTTGCCCAGCAGTTCGCCGGTGGTGCGCGAGCGCAGGGTGATGCGGTTGGAGCCCTCCACCGTGACGACCTCGCCGCCGTGGGCGCCGAGGGCCTCGGCCAGCCCGGTGGCGATGCCCACCCGGTAGGGCAGGGTGCCGCTGTACCAGTCCTCGAAGAGGGTGTCGGCGAGCGGGCCGATCACGGCGATCCGGCGCGCGCGGACCGGGTCGAGCGGCAGCAGGCCGTCGTTCTTGAGCAGGACGGTCGACTCTGCCGCGGCCCTCCGGGCCAGGGCGCGGTGCTCGGGGCTGTCGACGACCTCGGGGCCGATGCCCGCGTACGGGTCCAGCTCGGGGTCGAACTCGCCGAGGCGCAAACGCACTTCGAGCTGGCGGCGGACGGCGCGGTCCACGTCGGCCTCGTCGATCAGGCCGCGTTCCAGCGCCTCGCGCAGTCGGCCGATCGGGGTCCCGCTGTCCTCGCCGTGGTCGGTGAAGTTGTCGATGCCGGCCTTGAGCGCGGCGGCGTGGGACTCGGCGTGGTCGTCGAAGTAGTGCTCCGGGTCGACCAGGTTGGAGGGGGCCTCGGCGTCGCTGACCACGAACAGCTCGTGGCCGGTCGGCTTCGCCCAGCGGCGCAGCTCCGTCTCGATCAGCGGACTCACGTGGCAGGGGCGGCCGTTGACCAGGTTGTACGCGGCCATCGCGCCGGTCGCGGCGCCGGAGGCGACGACGGGGCGGAAGGCGGCGAGGTCGTACTCCTGGAGGACACGCGGGCGCAGTCCGGAGGAGGTGGTGCAGCGGTCGTCCTCGTTGTTGTAGGCGAGGAAGTGCTTGAGCACCGGGGCGGCCCGCAGGTAGGTCGGGTGGTCGCCGGAGAGGCCGCGGCAGAACGCCTCGCCGACCCGCGCGGTGTGCACCGGGTCCTCGGAGTAGCCCTCCTCGTTGCGTCCCCAGCGCGGGTCGCGCAGCAGGTTGAGCACGGGGGCCCAGGCCTGGAGGGAGTTGGGTCCGCGCTCCTCGCGGGTGCCGACCGCCGGTGGGCGGTGGTGGTGGAAGGCCCGCAGCTCGGTCGAGACCGCCCCGGCGACGCCGCGCACCAGCTCCTCGTCCCAGCTGGCGCCGAGGCCGACGGCCTGCGGGAAGACCGTCGCCACGCCGAGCCAGGAGACGCCGTGCAGGCCCTCGCTACCGGTGCGGAACGGGGCTACGCCCAGGCGCGGAACGGCCGGCGCGTACTGGTGCAGCATCGCGAGCCGTTCGTCGAGCGTGAGCCGGTGGAGCAGGTCGTCGACACGCTTGCGCAGGGGCAGCGTGGGATTGCGGAAGTCGGGCAGGCCGGCGGCGGACGCGGGAACGGAACTCACGTGGGAACACCCCTCGGACGGGCTCTGGCTCGGCAGTCGTTCATCGAAGCGCTTCGACGCTGGCACGCTCCGATGGGGCTGTCAACTCCCCAGGCAGCAAAGGATTTTGCATTTGTTCAGACTCTTGCTCAACAGGTAACGCGTCATTAGTCTCGCCGAAACATCCAAGCGCTTCGACGATCCGGTCGCTTCGAGCGCGCTTCGACGGAGAGGGGCCACGCCACCATGAGATCCGGGATGAACCGCAGGAGCTTCCTGAGTACCGCCGCCACGGTCGCGGGAGCCGCCGCGATGGCGCCCCTGCTGTCCGCCTGCGGCGGAGGCTCCACCAAGAAGGCCGGGGCGAACACCAGGGAGGGCCTGAAGGCGGCCCTGCCGACCTACGCGCCGAACGCCGGCGCGGTCAAGCCGGACATGGTACCCGTGCGGGGCGGATCCGACGCCGCGACCGACCCGGGCTTCCTCTCCTACCCGGCCGCCCCGCCCACCAGCGTCTCCGGCGTTCCGGGCAAGGGCGGCAGCTACACGGCGGTCACCCCGCTGTGGGGCACCGCCCCTCCGGTCGGCAACTCCTTCTACCAGGCGCTGAACAAGGCGCTCGGGGTCGAGCTGTCCATGAAGCCGGCGGACGGGATCAACTACAACACCATCGTCCCGACGATGACCGCCGCCGAGAAGCTGCCGGACTGGATCAACCTGCCCTCCTGGTGGAACTCCAACTTCAACACCGGCGGGCTGGTCGGCAGCCAGCTCGCGGACCTGACCCCGTACCTGTCCGGTGACAACGTCAAGAAGTACCCCAACCTGGCCGCCCTCCCCACCGGCGCCTGGCAGAACGGGGTCTGGGGCGACAAGCTCTACGGGATACCCTGCTTCTCCACCAGCTTCGGCGTGCCCGGAGCCACCTTCTACCGCCGGGACGTCCTCGAAGCCCGGGGCATCACCGCCGACCAGGTGACGTCCGCCGACGACCTGATGAACCTCGGCAAGGAACTGACCGACGCCAAGCGGGGCGTGTGGGCCTTCGACGACGTGTGGGTCTACCTCCAGACCGCCTGGAACGTTCCGATGAACTGGCGGATCGACAACGGCAAGCTGGTCCACATGTTCGAGACCCAGGAGTTCCTGGAGGCCGTCGACTGGCACTACCGCCTGGCCGCCTCGGGCTGCATGCACCCGGACGCGCTGGCCGGTGACGTCGCCAACGGGTCCACCCGCTTCTACAGCGGGAAGACGCTCATCGCGGGCGGCGGACTCGGCGCCTGGAACCTGTCCGACCACCAGTCCGGCATCGCTGCGGACCAGAACTACCGGCGCGGCGCGTTCAACGCCGTCAGCGCCGACGGCAGGAGCACGCCGGTGGTCTACATGGGCGCCGCCGCCAGCATGATCAGCTACCTCAACGCCAGTCTGAAGCCGGCGCAGATCGAGGAACTGCTCGCCGTCGCGAACTACCTCGCCGCCCCCTACGGCACGGCCGAGTACACCCTGATCAGCTTCGGCGTCGAGGGCGTCCACCACACCCGGGTCAACGGCGTGCCGACCTTCACCGAGGAGGGCAAGAAGGACGTCCAGGCGATGACCTTCCCGTTCCTGGCCGCCCCCGCCTCCGTGATCAGCAACCCGGGCGGCGAGCAGGTCACCAGGGACTACACGAGCTGGGCGGCCGCCAACGTCAAGTTCCTCACCAAGCCGCCCTTCTGGGGCATGAACTTCAGCATGCCGCAGGCGCTCGCCACCGCCGCGGCCGCGCCGAACGTCAACGACACCCTCAAGGACTGCTACCACGGCAAGAAGAAGGTCTCCGACGTGCAGGACGCCATCGCGAGCTGGCGGTCCGGACCGGGCGGGCGGCTCAAGCAGTGGATGACCGACAACGTCCTCGACAAGTACGGAACCGGCCAGTGAGCACCGCGGCACCCGAGCGCCCGGCCGGCCACACGCGGCTCAACTGGCGGATCAGGCTTCGGCGCGACAAGTCGCTCCTGCTGATGACGGTGCCGGCGGTCGTCCTGCTCCTGGTGTTCAACTACGTGCCGCTGTTCGGCATCGTCACCGCCTTCCAGGAGTACGACCCGCTGGTCGGGGTCTGGCACAGCGAATGGGTCGGCTTCGACCAGTTCCAGCAGCTGTTCGGCGACCCGGCGTTCTGGGCCGCGCTGAAGAACACGCTGTACCTGAGCTTCGTCCAGCTGGTCCTGTTCTTCCCGGTCCCGATCGCCCTGGCCCTGCTGCTCAACTCGGTGCTGAGCGAGCGGATCCGCAACTTCTTCCAGTCCGTCGTCTACCTGCCGCACTTCTTCTCGTGGGTGCTGGCGGTCACGATCTTCCAGCAGATGCTGGGCGGCGCCGGCGTGCTCAACCAGTTCCTGCGCCAGCACGACATCGGCACCTGGGACATCATGACCAACCCGCACACCTTCGCGCTGCTGGTCACCTCCCAGGCGGTCTGGAAGGAGGCGGGCTGGGGGATCATCGTCTTCCTCGCGGCGCTGAGCGCGATCAACAGCGAACTGTACGAGGCCGCGGCGGCGGACGGCGCGGGGCGGGTCCGGCGGATGTGGCACATCACGCTGCCGGGACTGCGCGGGGTGATCGTGCTGATGCTGGTCCTGCGGCTCGGCAACGCGCTGTCCGTCGGCTTCGAGCAGTTCCTGATCCAGCGCGACGCCGTCGGCCACGAGGCCGCGGACGTCCTGGACACCTTCTCCTTCTACTACGGCATCTCCACCGGCGGCTACAGCTACGGCGCGGCGGCCGGGCTCTTCAAGAGCGTGGTCTCCCTGCTGCTCATCTGGGGTGCCAACCGGCTGGCGCACGCCTTCGGCGAGGACGGGCTGTACCGCAAATGACGAACGCACTCACCATCGGTTCCCGCCGCGAGAAGCGCCGCCGGGCGGCCGTGGCCGCCCGGCGCCGGGCCCGCTCCGCCCGCCCGCCCTGGGAGGAACCGCCCACCGCCGTCGGCCGGGCCGCCAAGGGGCTCACCCTCGGCGGGACGCTCGCCGTCATCCTGGTCCCGCTCTGGATCATCGTCCTGACCAGCTTCTCCACCCCCGGCGCCATCAACCGGGCCGGCGGCCTGGTGATCTGGCCGGACGGCCTGACCACCGACACGTACCGTGAGATGCTCAGCGACCCGACGGTCGTCACCGCACTGACGGTGAGCCTCGGCATCACCGCGGTCGGCACCGCGGTGTCCATGGCCGTGTCCGTCCTCTGCGCCTACGGCCTCTCCCGGCCGCGGTCGTTCGGGCAGCGCTTCGTCCTGCTGCTGCTGATCGTCACGATGTTCGTCAGCGGCGGCCTGATCCCGAGCTTCCTGGTGGTCACCGGCCTCGGCGGCTACGACCAGTGGTGGGCCCTGATCCTGCCGAGCGCCGTCTCCGTCTTCAACATCCTGGTGCTGCGCGCCTTCTACCAGGAGACCTCGTCCGAACTGATCGACGCGGCCTGGATGGACGGCGCCGGCGACTGGCGGATCCTGTGGTCCGTCGTCCTGCCCACCTCACGCGCCGTCACCGCCGTCACCGCGCTGTTCTACGCCGTGGGGTACTGGAACTCCTTCTTCAACGTCATGCTCTACATGCCGACGGACAGTCAGAAGTGGCCGCTGCAGTACGTGTTGCTGACATACGTCAACCGGGCCAACGGTCTGCCCGGTTCCGTCAACTCCGGCTTCGGCAACACCCAGGTGCAGACCGCGCCGCTGTCACTGCAGATGGCGGTCGTGGTCCTCACCCTGGTACCACTGGTGATCGTGTACCCGTTCGTGCAGAAGCACCTGCGCACCGGTGTCCTCACCGGCGCGATCAAGGGCTGAGCCGTCCGCACCGGGCCCGACGGACCCCACGGACCCCACGGACCGGGAGCGGTCACCCTGCGGACCTCCCCGTCGCACGACCGGGACCGCCCCCCACCGGAACCCACACGAAGGAAGCGCAACGATGGTGACACTCGCCGATGTGGCCAGGCACGCCGGCGTCTCGTCCAGCACGGTCAGCTACGCCCTCAGCGGCAAGCGCCCGATCTCCGACGAGACCCGGACCCGCATCGAGCAGGCCATCACGGACCTCGGCTACCACCCCCACGCGGGTGCCCGGGCCCTGGCCGGCAAGCGCTCCCACATCATCGCCCTGGTGGTGCCGCTCCACCCCGAGGTGCACGTGCCCACCATGATGGAGATCGCCATCGCGGTCACCGTGGCGGCCCGCGAATACGGCTACGACGTCCTGCTGCTCACCAACGACGAAGGACCGGAAGGGGTCCGCCGGGTCGCCGCCACCGGCCTCGCCGACGGCGTGATCCTGATGGACGTCCGGCTGGACGACGACCGCATCCCGGTCCTGCGGGCCCAGGACATCCCCGCCGCCCTGATCGGACTGCCCGGCGACCCCACCGGCCTGTCCTGCGTCGACCACGACTTCGCCACCGCCGGCGCCCTGTGCGCCGACCACCTGGCCGACCTCGGCCACCGTGACATCGCCTTCATCGGCTACAGCAGCCGGGTCTACCGGCGCCACGCCGGCTACGCCGAACGCACCCTGAACGGCTTCCGCGCCCGCGCCGAGCGGCGCGAGCTGCGCTTCCTCCACCGGCCCTGCGAGGGCGGCTACGAGAGCACCGCCGGCACCCTGGCCCGCATCCTGGCGGACCGCCCGGACACCACCGGGTTCGTGGTGCAGAACGAGGCCGCGATCGGCCCGCTGCTCAGCCTGCTGCGCGCCAGCGGACGGACCGTGCCGGAGGACGCCTCGGTCATCGCGATCTGCCCCGACCCGATGGCCGAGCAGCACTCCCCCCGGCTCACCTCCGTGACCAGCGCCAAGAAGGACCTCGGGCAGGTCGCCGTCGAGCAGGTCATGGCGCGGATCGCCGAGACCGCCGCGGGCGACCGGCCGCAGGAGCGGCTCGTCCTGATGCCACCGGACCTGGTGGTCCGGGAGAGCACCGCACCGGCCCCGCGCCGGGCCTGACCCCACTCCCCGAAGGACGGTTCCCAGATGGACATCCGCCGGCTCACCGACCGGCTCGGTGGCCTCGCCTACGGCGGGGACTACAACCCCGAGCAGTGGGACGCCCAGGTGTGGAAGGAGGACGACGAGCTGATGCGCCGGGCGCGGGTCAACCTCGCCACCGTCGGCGTCTTCTCCTGGGCCCTGCTGGAACCCGAGGAGGGCCGGTACGACTTCGGGTGGCTGGACTCCCACCTCGACCGGCTGCACGCCAACGGCGTCGCCGTCGACCTGGCCACCCCGACCGCCTCCCCGCCGCCCTGGTTCACCCTGGCCCACCCGGACGCCCTGCCGGTGCGCCCCGACGGCGCCCGACTGACCCACGGCAGCCGGGACACCTACTGCCTCACCGCCCCCGCCTACCGCCGGGCCGCCCGCCGCATCGCCGCCGCCCTCGCCGAACGCTACGGCGACCACCCGGCGCTGGCCCTGTGGCACGTCCACAACGAGTACGTGACGCCCTGCCCGTGCGACCACACCGCCGCCGCCTTCCGGGTCTGGCTGCGCGCCCGCCACGGCTCCCTCGACGCCCTCAACGAGGCCTGGGGGACGGCGTTCTGGAGCCAGCGCTACACCTCCTGGGAACAGATCCTCCCGCCCCGGGCCACCCAGTGGCACCACAACCCCGGCCAGACGCTGGACTTCAGCCGCTTCTGGTCCGACGAGACGCTCGCCGCCTACCGCGAGCAGCGCGACGCGATCCGCGCCCACAGCGACCGCCCGGTGACCACCAACCTCATGGTGCCCGCCTACCAGAACCTGGACCTGTGGGCCTTCGGCCGCGAGGTCGACCTGGTCTCCATCGACCACTACCCCGGCGCGCCGGGTGTCGAAGCCGCCGCGCAGGCCGCCTTCGACGCCGACCGGGCCCGGTCCTTCGCCGGCGGCGCCCCGTGGCTGCTGATGGAGTCGGGCACCAACACCGTCCACGCCGAAGGCCGCATCCTCCCCAAGGAGCCGGGCGACATCCTGCGCCACTCGCTCGCCCACATAGCCCGCGGCTCGGAGGGTGCGCTGTTCTTCCAGTGGCGCCAGTCCCGGGCCGGGGCCGAGCAGTGGCACTCGGCGATGGTCCCGCACGCCGGGCCGGACAGCCGGATCTTCCGGGAGGTCACCGCGACCGGCGAGGCCGTCGCCCGGCTCGGCGAACTCGCCGGCTCCACCGTCCGGGCCGAGGTCGCCGTCCTGCACGACTCCGACGCCTGGTGGGCGATGAACGTCGACGGTCTTCCGTCCTCCGAGCTCGACTACCTCGCCGCCTTGCGCCGCGCCCACCGGGCGCTCTGGGACGCCGGCCGGACGGTCGACTTCGCCCACCCCGAGCACGACCTGGGCCGCTACCGGCTCGTCCTCGCCCCCGCCCTGTTCCTGCTCGCCGACGCGGGCGCCGAGAACCTGCGCCGCTACGTCGCGGACGGCGGCACCCTGCTCGTCCAGCACTTCAGCGGCATGGTCGACGAGCGCCTCCACTCCCGGCTCGGCGGCTACCCGGCCGCACCGCTGCGCGAGGCGCTCGGCATCCGGGTCGAGGAGTACCGCCCACTGCGCCAGGACGAGCGGATCACGCTCTCCGACGGCTCGACGGCCACCTCCTGGAGCGAGTCCCTGCGCACCGAGGGCGCCGAGGCCGCCACCGCCTACACCCATGGCATGCTCACCGGCAGCCCGGCGCTCACCCGCCACGCCTTCGGCTCCGGCCACGGCTGGTACCTGTCCACCCGCCTCGACGACCCCGGCTACGCCGCCCTGGCCGACCGGCTCCTCGCCCAATCCGGCGCCGGCCCCGAACTGCCGGGCCTGGCGCCCGGGGTCGAGGCCGTCACCCGGTACGCCCCGGACGGCCGCGGCTGGCACGTGCTGCTCAACCACCGCGCCGAGGCCGTACCGCTGCCCCGGCCGAGCCACGACCTGCTCACGGACGGGCCGCTGAGCGAGCTGCCGCCCGGCGGCTGCGCGGTCCTGCGCGCGCACTGACCTCCCGTGATGCGCACTGCGACCGCGCGCGCTCCGCCGTGGCGGCCCGCATTCCGAACGGAACACGCTTCGCGTCCGGGCCCGACCCTGAGCAGCCGCCGGGCTCCACCGTCCAGAACGCGGGAGTTCGATCCCCCACCCGAACACCACGCACCCCCACCCCCCTGGAGGGACGCAGTGACATCACCCGTACAGTCTTGTCGTGAACGCGTCGCAGCCGTCGCGGCGGCCCTGTCGCTCGCGGTCACCGGCGCGGTCGCCGCCGTCGCGCCGCCCGCGGCCGCGGCGAGCTCCGTGTCGGTGTCGGTCGACGCCGCCCTGCAACTCGCCACCGTCCCCGCCACCGGCGTCGGCGTGAACATCCCGGTCTACGACGCCAACATGAACGCCGCCGCCACCCCCGGCCTGCTCAGCACGGCCGGCATCAACACCGTCCGCTACCCCGGCGGCAGCCACTCCGACGTCTACCACTGGCAGACCGGCACCGCCGAGAACGGCCAGTACGTCGCCCCGAACACCGGCTTCGACGCCTTCATGGGCACCGCGCGCGCCGCCGGAGCGCAACCGATCATCACCGCCAACTACGGCTCCGGCACCCCGCAGGAGGCCGCCGCCTGGGTCCAGTACGCCAACGTCACCAAGGGCTACGGCGTCAAGTACTGGGAGATCGGCAACGAGGTCTACGGCAACGGCGAGTACAACGCCACCTGGGAGTACGACACCCACAGCAGCAAGAGCGCCACGACCTACGCCAACAACGTGCTCCAGTACGTCTCGGCGATGAAGGCGGCCGACCCGAGCGTCAGGATCGGCGCCGTGCTGACCACCCCCGGCTACTGGCCGGACGGCATCGTCGGCCCGGGCGACACCATGGACTGGAACCACACCGTCCTGTCGATCGCCGGCTCCAAGATCGACTTCGCCATCGTGCACGCCTACCCCACCAGCACCAGCCCGGCCGATCTGCTCACCAAGCCGCAGGCCCAGAACGCCGGCATCACCGGCGCCGTGCGCTCGCTGATCAACCAGTACGCCGGATCCAACGCCCCCAACGTCGGCATCGCGGTGACCGAGGCGAACGCCCAGGCCTACCTCGACACCTCCCCCAACGGACTGTTCGCCCCGGACAACTACCTCACGTGGCTGGAGAACGGCGCGTTCAACGTCGACTGGTGGGACCTGCGCAACGGCACCGACTGCACCAAGGTGACCACCGTCGAGGGCGCCACCGACTACAACGACGGCGGCATGGTCTCCAGCGGCTCCCCCTGCGAGCCGGCCGTCAACACGCCCTTCCCCGCCTACTACGGCATCCAGATGATCAGCAGGCTGGGCGCACCCGGCGACACGCTCGTCAAGGCCGCCAGCTCGTCCTCGCTGCTCACCGCGCACGCCGTCCGCCGCGCCAACGGCGACGTGGACGTCATGCTGATCAACAAGGACCCGAACAACGACGCCACGGTGAACCTCTCCTACACCGGGTTCACCCCCTCCTCCGCCACCCCGACCGTCCACTCCTACCTCAAGAACGCCCACGGGATCGGCACGGCCCAGTCCGGCAGTCCGACCGTCCAGACCGTGCCCGCCTACGGCATCACGGTCGTCCAGATGCACCCGACCAGCGCGCCCTGCCGGGTCGTCTACAACAGGAACGAGTGGTCCGGCGTCATGGTCGGCAACGTCACCGTCGTCAACAACGGCCTCGGCCAGGTCAACGGCTGGTCCCTCGGCTTCACCTTCCCCGGCGACAACACCATCACCAACACCTGGAACGCCTCGGTGTCGCAGAGCGGCCGGAGCGTCAACGCCCAGAACGTGTCCTACGACGCCACCGTCCCGCAGGGCGGCAGCGTCCAGTGGGGCTTCCGGGCCGCCTGGTCCAGCAGCGACGCCGACCCGTCCGCCTTCTGGTTCAACGGCGCCTCCTGCGCCATCGGCTGAACCGGACCCGATCCGGTGGTGCCCCGGGCTTCCCCAGGGCCCGGGGCACCACCACCCCCCTCCCGAGCCGAAGCACCGAAAGGAACCGACCCACGTGTCAGAGCAGTCCCGGCCCGGCGGCACCGTCACCAACCCGGTGATCCCCGGCTTCCACCCCGACCCCAGCGTCTGTCGCGTGGGCGACGACTACTACCTCGTCTGCTCCAGCTTCGAGTACTTCCCCGGCATCCCGGTCTTCCACAGCCGCGACCTGGTGAACTGGAGGCGGATCGGCAACGCCCTGGACCGGCCGGGCCAGCTGCGCCTTCCGCGCGACACGCCCTCCTCCGGCGGGATCTACGCCCCCACCCTGCGCCATCACGACGGCCGGTTCTGGCTGATCGTCACCAACGTCAGCGGCGACGGCAACATGATCTTCACCGCGACCGACCCGGCCGGCCCCTGGTCCGACCCGGTCCGGCTGCCCGGGGTCCACGGCATCGACCCGGACCTCGTCTGGGACGAGGACGGCACCTGCTGGTGCACCGTCGCCGGGATCTCCCAGGTGCGCATCGACCCGGCCACCGGCGAGACCCTCGGCGAGCCGCACCGCATCTGGTCCGGCACCCCCGGCTCCACGGCCCCCGAGGCCCCGCACCTCTACCGGATCGGCGCGTACTGGTACCTGATGATCGCCGAGGGCGGCACCGAGCGCGGCCACAGCGTCTCCATCGCCCGCGGGCCGTCACCCTCCGGCCCGTTCGAACCCTGCCCGGCCAACCCGGTGCTGACCCACCGCGGCACCGACAGTCCCATCCAGAACACCGGGCACGCCGACCTCGTCCAGGCGCCCGACGGCTCCTGGTGGATGGTGCTGCTCGCCGTCCGGCCGCGCGGCGGCACCCCCGCCTGGTACGTGCTCGGCCGGGAGACCTTCCTCGCCCCGGTCGAGTGGGTGGACGGCTGGCCGGTGGTCGGCGCGGTCACCCCCGAACTGCCCGGCCCGCCCTGGCCGCTGCACCCCGCGCCCGCGGTGCCGGCCCGGGACGACTTCGACCTGGCCGAGCTGCACCCCCAGTGGATCTCGCTGCGCGCGCGCCCGGAGCGCCTGTGCACCTTGAAGGAACGTTCCGGCTGGCTGACCCTGCGCGCCGCCGGAGCCTCGCTGGACGAGAACGACGCGGTCTTCGTCGGCCGGCGCCAGCAGCACCTCGCCTGCCGGGCCAGCACCCTGATCGACCCCACCGACGGCCGCGGCGGCCTGGCCGTCCGCCTGGACGAGGAGCACCACTACGAGATCGAGGCGGCCGACGGCGAGGTGAAGGTGTTCGCCCGGATCGGCTCGCTGCGCACCGAGGTCGCCGCCCGGCCGGTGCCCGCCGGAGCGGTCGTGCTCGGCGTCGAGATCGCTCCGCGGCCGACGCGCGGCCCGCGCACCGGCCCTGACGACGTCCTCCTCGGCATCGAGGAGCCCGACGGCACCTTCACCGCGCTCGCCGCGCTCGACGGGCGCTACCTGTCCACCGAGGTGGCCGGCGGATTCACCGGCCGGGTCATCGGCATGTACGCCGCGGCCGGCACCGTCCACTTCGACCGGTTCGACTACGAGCCCCTCCCGCTCCCCTGACCTCCCCTCAGGGGCTTCGCCACCTGTTCACCCGAAGGGACACACCCCGTGAAGGACGCCCAGCAGACCGCACGCACCCGCAACCGCCGCCTCCACCGCACCGCCGGCCTCCTGGTGGCCCTGGTCACCACCGGCGCCCTCTGCGGTGGCACGGCGATCGCCGCGCCCGCCGAGCAGCCCCCGTCGGCGGCCGAGGCCGCCGGAGCCGGGGTCCCGCAGAACCCGATGGCCGCCGTGGCCCGGATGCAGCCCAGCTGGAACCTCGGCAACACCCTCGACGCGATCCCCGACGAGACCTCCTGGGGCAACCCGCTCACCACCAAGGCCACCTTCGACGGCCTCAGGGCCCAGGGCTTCCGGAGCGTCCGGATCCCCGTCACCTGGTACCCGCACCAGTCCGACACTGCCCCCTACACCATCGACCCGGTGTGGATGGACCGGGTCAAGCAGGTGGTCGACCTCGCCCTGGAGGACGGCCTCTACGTGGAGATCAACGTCCACCACGACTCGTGGAAGTGGATCGCCAACATGTCCACCGACCACGACAACGTCGTGGCCCGGTTCGACTCCACCTGGCAGCAGATCGCCACCGTCTTCAAGGACGAACCGCGCACGCTGCTCATGGAGAGCATCAACGAACCGCAGTTCTCCAACGCGACCGACGCCCAGAAGACCCGGTACCTGCGGGAACTCAACACCTCGTTCCACGACATCGTCCGCAACTCCGGCGGCAGGAACCGGGACCGCCTGCTCGTCCTGCCCTCGGAGGAGACCAACAACGCCCAGCACTGGCTCGACGACCTGTCCACCACGATGGGTTCGCTGCAGGACCGCAACCTGGTCGCCACCGTGCACTACTACAGCTGGTACCCGTTCAGCGTGAACATCGCCAACGGGACCACCTACGACGCCACGGCCCAGAAGGACCTGACCGAAGGCTTCGCCCGGGTGCACGACACCTTCGTCGCCAAGGGCATCCCCGTCTACCTCGGCGAGTACGGCCTGCTCACCTCGCCCTACTCCGGCGTGGTCGAGCGCGGCGAGATGCTGAAGTACTTCGAGCAGGTCAACTACGAGGCGCGGCGCAACGGCATGACCTCCGCCGTCTGGGACGCCGCCAACGACTTCCTGGACCGCGGCACCATGCAGTGGCAGGTCCCCGAGATGAAGGCCCTGATCCAGAGCTCCTGGCGGACGCGTTCCGGCACCGCCTCCACCGACAACGTCTTCCTGCCGGAGTCCGGCCCGATCGCCGCGCAAACCATCACCCTCAACCGCAACGGCCTCTGGTTCGCCGGCCTGTGGCAGGGCGACCGCCCGCTGACCCCGTACGTCGACTACACCCTCGACGGCGACCGGCTGACCCTGACCGCCGACGCCCTGACCCGCCTCGCCGGCGACCGCGCCGCCGGGGTCAGTGCGACCCTCGAGGTCCGCTACTCCGACGGCGTCCCCTGGAAGCTCTTCGTGCGCTCCTACGACAAGCCGGTGATGTCCGACGCCACCGGAACGGCCGACGGGCTCACCATCCCCACCCGGTTCAACGGTGCCCTGATGGCCAACGTGCAGTCCACCTACGCCGACGGCACCGCCGCGGGCCCGGCCTCCTGGACCACGTACCAGACCTTCGACAACTACCGGGCCGACTACGGCGCCGGCACCACCACCGTCAAGCCCGACTTCCTCAAGTCCCTCAAGGACGGCGCCCCGGTGACGCTCACCTTCCGCTTCTGGACCGGCGACACCGTCACCTACCACCTGACCAAGTCCGGCAACACGGTCACCGGCACCGCCTCCTGACCTCCGTCCTCCCCGCCCCGGCTGCCGGGCCAGGCAGCCGGGGCCCTCACGTTCCGAGGTGTCCCGGTGTTCCCGCGCGTCCGCGCGTCCGGTACGACGAGTTCAGCAACCTGTCCGCGGACCTGCCGGTGCGAGCCGCCCCCGGCAGCCCGCTGCCGCTTCCGGCGCCGCCCGTTCCCCTCGGCCCGAAGCCCCTACCGGGCCGAGAAGCGGTACACCGTCATCGAGCGGAACTCCTCCCCCGGGCGCAGGACGGTGGAGGGGTACTCGGGGTGGCTGGGCGAGTCCGGGAAGTGCTGGGTCTCCAGGGCGACGCCCGCGTACGTGCCGTACGGGCGGCCGGAGGGCCCGCGCAGCGTGCCGTCGAAGTGGTTGCCCGTGTACACCTGCAGGCCGGGTTCCGTCGTCAGGCACTCGACCCGCCGACCGCTGGCCGGGTGGCTCAGGACGGCGGCCGGTCGGAGCCCGTTCCCGTCCAGCACCCAGTTGTGGTCGAAGCCGGCGCCGGCCCGGCGGATCTGCTGGTCCCCGTCGACGACGCGGTCCCCGATCCGCCGCTCCTCGCGCAGGTCGAAGGGCGTGCCCAGGACGCGCGCGGCGGGCCCGATCGGGATCAGCTCGGCATCGACGGGGAGGTAGCCCCGGGCCTCGACGCGCAGCAGGTGGTCGAGCACCGTGCCGTTGCCCTCACCGGCCAGGTTGAAGTACGCGTGGTTGGTGAGGTTGACCACCGTCGGCGCGTCCGTGGTCGCCCGGTAGCCGATGCACAGCCGGCCGGCCGGGTCGAGCAGGTAGGTCGTCTCGACGGTGAGCGCTCCCGGGAAGCCCTGGTCGCCGTCCGGGCTGTGCAGGCGCAGCCGGACCCCCGCCCGCCGGCCGTCCCGGACCGGTACGCCGTCCCACAGCCGGGTGGCGAAGCCGTCCCTCCCGCCGTGCAGGGTGTGGCCGGTCGGCTGGGTGGTGAGCCGGTGAGTCGTGCCGTCGAGCGGCAGGACTCCGTGGGCGATCCGGTTGGCGTAGCGGCCGATCGTCGCACCGAAGTACGCGCCCTCTCCGAGCAGGTCACCGACGCGCTCGCAGCCGAGCACGACGTTCGCCCGCCGCCCCTCCCGGTCCGGCACGTACAGCGCCTGGAGGCGGGCGCCCAGGCTGAGCACCTCCGCCCGCACGCCCGAGGGCGAAGCGATGGTCCACCGGGTGACGGACCGCCCGTCCGGCAGGGTCGCGGCGACTCCCTGGGAGACCGTCAGCTCGCCCGGCGACACGAGTGCGTCCTTCGGCACGGGGTTGCTCCGTTCCTCGCGGGGCCGGGGGAAGAACGGGCGACGCCCGCCGCGAGGGCGGGCGTCGTCCGTCCGGGGCCGACGGCTCACAGGCCCTGGGCCAGGCGGTGGTAGGCCTGGTTCCAGCGCAGTTCCTTGGTGAACCGGCGCAGGGACGTCTCCTCGTCGATCAGCAGGAGTTCCACCCCCAGCATCTCCGCGAGGTCGTCGAGCTCCTCGGCGCCGACCGCGCGGGAGAGCACGGTGTGGTGCGGCCCGCCGGCCGTCAGCCAGGCCTCGGTGGAGGTGTGGAGGTCCGGGCGCGGCTCCCACACGGCCCGGGCGACCGGCAGGTGCGGCAGCGGCGCCGGCGGCGCCACCACGTCCACCTCGTTGGCGACCAGCCGGAACCGGTCGCCCAGATCGGCGAGGCCGACCACCACGGCCGGGCCGGGCTCGGCGTCGAAGACCAGGCGGACCGGGTCCTCCCGTCCGCCGATGGACAGCGGGTGGATCTCGCAGGAGGGGGTGTCGGCCGCGATGCTCGGGCAGACCTCGAGCATGTGCGCGCCGAGGATCAGCTCACGGCCGAACTCCAGGTGGTAGGTGTAGTCCTCCATGAAGGAGGTGCCGCCGGCCAGTCCGCCGGACGTCACCTTGAGGGTGCGCAGCAGGGTCGCCGTCTTCCAGTCGCCCTCGCCGCCGAAGCCGTAGCCGTCGGCCATCAGCCGCTGCACCGCGAGGCCGGGCAGCTGGCGCAGTCCGCCGAGGTCCTCGAAGTTGGTGGTGAAGGCCTTGAAGCCGCCCTGCTCCAGGAAGCCGCGCAGGCCGAGCTCGATGCGCGCCGCGTACCGCAGCGAGTCGTGGCGTTCGCCGCCGGCCCGCAGCTCGGGCACGAGACGGTAGGTGTCCTCGTACTCCTTGACCAGCGCGGTGACGTCGCCGTCGTCGGCCGCGTCCACCGCGGCGACCAGGTCGTTGACGCCGTAGGTGTTGACGGAGACCCCGAACCGGCGCTGGGCCTCGACCTTGTCTCCCTCGGTGACGGCGACGTCGCGCATGTTGTCACCGAAGCGGGCGAGTCTGAGGCCGCGCAGTTCGGCTCGGCCGGCCGCGGCGCGGGCCCAGGTGGCGACCCTGGCGGCCACGGTCGGGTCGCTGACGTGTCCGGCGACGGTCTTGCGGGCGACGCCGAGGCGGGACTGGATGTAGCCGAACTCGCGGTCGCCGTGGGCGGCCTGGTTCAGGTTCATGAAGTCCATGTCGATGGAGTCCCAGGGCAGTTCGATGTTGGCCTGGGTGTGCAGGTGGAGCAGCGGCTTCTGCAGGGCGTCGAGTCCGGCGATCCACATCTTGGCCGGGGAGAAGGTGTGCATCCAGGCGATCAGGCCGATGCAGTCGTCCGCGGAGTTGGCCTCCAGGCAGATCCGGCGGATGGCGCTCGCGTCGGTGAGGACGGGCTTCCAGACCACCTCGACGGGCATCGCCGGGTCGCCGTCCAGGGCTGCGGCGATCCGCTGGGACTGCTCGGCGACCTGGCGCAGCGTCTGCTCGCCGTAGAGCCCTTGGCTGCCGGTCAGGAACCAGACCTGGCGTCCGTCCAGTGGCTTCTTCACGGGGGGCTCCTTACCGGGCCTGGGGCTGGCCGTAGACGTTCTGGTAGCGGTGGTTGAGACTGTCGATGTCCGCCTGGGCGATCGGCAGGGGCTCGCCGAGCTGACGGGAGAGGTGGACGGTGCGCGCCACGTCCTCGCACATCACGGCGGCCTTGACGGCGGCCTCGGCGTCCTTGCCGATGGTGAAGACGCCGTGGTTCTGCATCAGGACGGCGGGCGAGCGGTGGCCCCGGAGGGTGTCCACGATGCCTCGGCCGATCGAGTCGTCGCCGATCAGGGCGAACGGACCGACCGGGATCTCCGCGCCGAACTCGTCGGCCATCGCGGTCAGTACGCAGGGCACGGCCTCGCCGCGGGCCGCCCAGGCGCAGGAGTAGGTGGAGTGGGTGTGGACCACCCCGCCGACCTCGGGCAGGTGGCGGTAGACGTAGGCGTGCGCGGCGGTGTCGGAGGACGGCGCGTGCTCTCCCTCGACCACGTTGCCGTCGAGGTCGCAGACGATCATGTTCGCGGGCGTCAGCTCGTCGTAGGGGACGCCGCTGGGCTTGATGACCAGCAGATCCTCGCCGGGGACGCGGGCGGAGACGTTGCCGGCCGTCCAGACCACCAGGTTGTAGCGGACCAGTTCCTGGTGGAGGTCGCTGACCTGGCGGCGGATGCGGTCGATGGTTGCGTTCACGGAGCCTCGCTCGGTGTGGTGAGGGCGGCGTTGCGGATGTCGCGCAGGCGGTGCAGCAGCTTGTCGGCGCCGAGGCCGAAGTGGTCGTGCAGGGCGCGGTACTCGGCGAAGAGCCGGTCGTACGTGTCGGCGGCTGCCCCGTCGGGTCGGTGGGCGCCCTGCCGTACCCGGCCCATGGCTGCTGACGCGGTCCGGACGTCCGGGTACGCTCCGGCGGCGACGGCCGCGTGGATCGCCGAGCCGAGCGCCGGGCCCTGCTCGGACTCGGCGACCGAGACCGGGCGGCGCAGCACGTCGGCGTAGATCTGCATCAGCAGGGCGTTCTTCTTGAGGCCGCCGGTGACGATGAACTCGGTGATCGGGACCCCGCCCTGCTCCAGGGCCTCGACGATGACGCGGGTGCCGAAGGCGGTGGCCTCCAGCAGGGCCCGGTAGATCTCCTCGGGCCGGGTGGCCAGGGTGAGGCCGACGATCACCCCGGACAGGTGGTGGTCGACCAGGGTGGAGCGGTTGCCGTTCATCCAGTCGAGCGCCACCAGGCCGTGGGCGCCGACGGGTTGGCCGGCGGCCTTGCGGGTGAGGAGCTGGTGGAGGTCCTCGCCGTTCGCCTCGGCCTCGGCCAGGTACTCGGCGGGCACCCCCTGGCGCAGCCACCAGGCGAAGATGTCGCCGACGGCGCTCTGTCCGGCCTCGTAGCCGTAGGAGCCGGTGACGATGCCGTTCTCGACCACGCCGCAGATGCCGGGGACGTCGGCGAGGGTGGCGCCGTTGACCACGTGGCAGGTGGAGGTACCCATGATGGCGAGGAGCCGGCCGTCGTCGACGGCCCGGGCGGCCGGCGCGGCCACGTGGGCGTCGACGTTGCCGGCGGCGACGGCGGTGCCGACGGGCAGGCCGGTCCACTCCGCCGCCTGCGCGGTGAGCACGCCGACCCGGGTGCCCAGCGGGGAGAGCGGGTGCTCCAGGCGGGTGCGGGCGAAGTCCGCGAACTCCGGGTGGAGCGCGGCGAGGTAGTCCTCGCTCGGGTAACTCCCGTCCTGGTGGATGCCCTTGTAGCCGGCGGTGCAGGTGTTGCGGCTCTCGGCGCCGGTGAGCTGCCAGACGATCCAGTCGGCGGCCTCGATCCAGCGCGCGCAGGCGGCGTAGACCGCCGGGTCCTCCTCCAGTACCTGCAGCGCCTTGGCGTACTGCCACTCGGCGGAGATCCTGCCGCCGTACCGGGAGATCCACTTCTCACCGCGGGCATGGGCCAGCGCGTTGATCCGGTCGGCCTGGGGCTGTGCCGCGTGGTGCTTCCAGAGCTTCGGCCAGGCGTGCGGCCGGGCCGACCAGGCGGCGGTCTCGGCCAGCGGGGTGCCGTCGGCGAGCACGGGCAGGACGGTGCAGGCGGTGAAGTCGGTGGCGATGCCGATGACCTGGGCGGGGTCGACGCCGGAGGCGGCGATCGCGGCCGGGACGGCGGTACGCAGCACCTCGCGCCAGTCCGCCGGGTGCTGGAGCGCCCAGTCGGGCGGGAGCAGCCGGCCGGTGCCGGGCAGCTCGCGCTCGATCACGGCGTGCGGGTAGTCGTGGACGGCGGTGCCCATCTCCTCGCCGTCCCGGACCCGGACCGCCACTGCGCGGCCGGAGAGGGTGCCGAAGTCGACACCGATGACGTACCGGTCGGCGTCGTGGGCGGCAGGGGGCACGATCACTTCGTCATCCTTCGTACGGGAGGGCTGAGTTGGTCGCCCGTCACCTGGGCGTGCGTTCTGCCGAGACTTCGGTCTGTCGCCGGTGCGGTCTTCGACCGGGGCAGGGCGGACCGCACCGGCGACAGACTTCATTCCGCCACCCCACCCTCGGAGGCGGCGGAACGCGGACCCGTCGGCCGGGCACGTGGAAGCGGGATGCAGCGGCCCGGCCGGCGGAGTGGAGGGGGCGTTTGTTGTTAACGCTCACAGTGATTGTTAGCGCTCACAACCATGGTGTCAAGGAAAGTTTCACGAGGGCGGAACCATCGAAACCGGCTGATCCGCGCGCCGGCTGGCGCCTACCGGCTGAACGCCCCAGGGGCGGGGCCCACGCTGCGCCGCAGCACCATCTCCGGCAGGATCTCCACACGGGAACCGGAGAACGCCACTCCCTCCAACTCCCCGACGAGCATCTCCAGGGCCCGGCGGCCCAGTTCGGCGAAGTCCTGCCGCACGGTGGTCAGCGGCGGGGTGAAGTACGCGGCCTCCGGGATGTCGTCGAAGCCCACCACGCTGATGCCCTCGGGGACCGAGCGGCCGGCCTCGTGCAGAGCGCGCAACAGCCCGAGGGCCATGTGATCGTTCGCGCAGAAGACGGCGGTGACCTCGGGCAGTCGAGCGATCCGCAGACCCGCCTGATAACCCGAGCGGGCGCTCCAGTCACCGCGCTCCACCTCCGGCACGGGAGCTCCGGCCGCCTGCAGCGCGAGGCGCCACCCCTCCTCGCGGTCCCGGCTCTCCAGCCAGTTGGCCGGCCCCGCCACGTGGTGAACCGTGCGGTGCCCGAGGTCGAGCAGATGACCGGTGGCCTCCTCGGCGCCGGAGCGGTTGGCCACCGACACCATGGGCACCCGGTTCTGGTCGCCCGAGCCGACCGCGACGACCGGCACCGAACTGGAGAGCCGGGCCACCGCGCTGACCGAGGAGGTCTGCGGCGCGATCACCACCACGCCCTCCACCCCCTGGTCGCGCAGCCGGTCGACGGCCTCCTGGACCGAACGGCCGTCCAGCGACCGCAGGCTGGTCACGCTCACGAAGTACCCGGCACTGCGCGCGGCGCGCTCTATGCCGTCCAGCATCGAGGCGGGGCCGTAGAGGGTGGAGTCGAAGCTGACCACCCCGAGAGTCTGCGAGCGGCGGGTGACCAGCGCGCGGGCTGCCGAGTTGGGCCGGTAGTCCAGTTCCCTGATGGCGGCCAGCACCCGGTCCCGGGTGTCGGGCCGGACGTGCGGGGCGCCGTTGAGCACCCGGGAGACCGTCTGGTGGGACACTCCCGCCAGTTTCGCCACGTCCGCCATCACGGGCTGGCGCTGTTCAGTCCCGGCGCTGTCGGTTCCCACTCGCAGTCCCCTCCTCGGTTGTGGACCACAGTACGCGACCAGGTCCAGGCCAATCCGTCGCCCACGGTCCAACCGGCGGTTTCCCTTCCTACCAGCGCTTCGGGCCGCGGACATGTGCCAATACCGCCAAGTTAACGCGCACATGTTCTCCGTGGGGGAGATTGCCGGGTCGAACCGTCCCGCCGTCCCGCCGCCCGCGACTCGACGGCGCTGGGTGAGCGGTGCGGCACGCAGCGCGTCCCCCCGCGCCGAGCCGATCAGCTGTTCGGCATGCGCCGCCGAACCCGTGCCCGGTCCTGCTCGGGCAGCGCGTCGGCGACCAGGAGTAGCGGCAGCAGGGCCGGTTCGAGCGTCATCGCGCGGAAGACGACTTCGACGGTCACGTCGTGGTCGGGCCGGTGCACGATCTCGACGGGGTCGCCGGCCCGGATGGCCCCCGGCGCGATCACACGCAGATAGGCACCCGGCACCGCGGCCTCGGTGAAGCGCGTGACCCAGCCCTCCCGCTCCAGCCACCCCTGGAACGTCGAGCACGGGATCCGCGGGCACGACACCTCCAGGACCGCGTCCGGTCCGATGCGCCAACGTTCGCCGATCCGAGCACCGTTGACGTCGAGACCGACGGTCGTGAGGTTCTCCCCGAAGACGCCGTTGGAGAGCACCCTGCCCAGCTCGGCCTCCCAACCGTCGAGATCCTCGCGGGCATAGGCGTAGACGGCCTGATCGGCGCCGCCGTGGTTCTTCACGTCGTAGGCGCGGTCACCCGCGAGACCGACCGCACCGGTGCCCTTCGGACCGGGGTCGGCGACCGCGACCGGGCCGTCCACGGGCCGCTTGTCGATGCCCGTTGCGCCGAGCCCCTTCCACGGATTGGGCCGGGGCCTGCCCACGTTGACGGAGAGCAGCTTCATGCCCCCGACGGTACGGGCCCCTGCGCGCCCGGGCGATCCATTTCCCTGCCACGTCTCGACGTCCATCCTCCGGTTCGCCCCCGCCACGGCAGGCGCGGTCGTTTCGCCGCACACGGCCGGCCCCCTGGCCGCCGCGCCCCGGCCCCTCCGGTGACTCGGGCGCCGGCCCCGGCCCGACTCCGTCGGCGGTGCGGAGCCGGGACCGGGGCCCGGGGCGGCCAGGGGCGGCCGGAACGGCAGCTACCCGAGTGCCCACCTCTGGTTGTCCCCGCCCCAGCAGCTCCACAGCTGGACCGGCGTCGCATCGGCGGTGAGCGCCCCGGCGACGTCCAGGCACCGGCCGGACTGGACGCCGGTGACGCTCCCGTCGGAGTTGAACCGCCATTGCTGGTTGGCACCGCCGTTGCAGGGCCAGGTCACCACCTTCGTCCCGTCGGCCGTCGCGGCGCCGTAGGCGTCCAGGCACAGGGTGGTGCCGGCGACGTTCACGGTGAGCCGGCCGTCGGCGGTGCGGGTCCAGGTCTGGTTCGCCGCTCCGGAGCAGCCGTAGATCTGCGCCTGCGTCCCCGGTGCGGTGGAGGCGTTCGGAACGTCCAGGCACTTGCCCGAACCGGCGCCGCGCAGGGCCCCCGTGGCAGCCGCCGGGGCACTGGCGTAGCCGGCCGAGACGATGTTGGCCTGGACGGCGTTCTCGGTGGCCTCCGACGGGTAGCCGGAGGTCATCACGCCCTCGTAGAAGGTGCCGCTGGCGCTCTTGCTGTTGTCGCCCCCGATGCCGAGGATGATCGCCCCCTCCTTGTGCATCGGGTTGTAGCCGGACGCGTTCGGGCGCGGACCGGAGTAGAAGGTCGACAGCCCGCCGGACTGGGCGTCGCCCGCGCGGATCGCCCACTGGTTCGGGGCGCCCTTGACCATGGCCGTCAGGTAGCGGTGGCTCACCGTCGGGTCGTTGGCGTTGTAGCGCGTGTCGACGCCGGAGAACAGGCCGTTCTCCAGGTCGGCCATCACCCAGGGGCCGGGCCCGCTGCCGTAGCCCCAGACCTTGATGTTGCCGAAGTAGACGGCCTCCATGTGACCGTTGCCGGTGTCGTTGCTGCTGGTCTCGGCGTTGCCGTAGTCGAAGCAGCAGCCGCCGTTGTAGTGGGTGCCGTCGAGGATCGCGTACATCCCCTCGGGCTGGTCGCCGGTGGCGACGCCGGAGGTGTGGTTGTTGCGGTAGCCGGTGCCCGGCGCGACGTACACGCCGTAGGCGCGGTGGCCGTTCAGCGTGGTGGGCGCGAGGGTCGCGTCCGCGAGGTTGTCCGGGCCGGGTGCGGCCCCACCGCCGGGGGCCTGGGTGAGGTGGTTCTTCCGGCCGCTCTGGTCGTAGATCACGGTGATCACGCAGTGGGTGCCGGCGCAGAAGGCGTCCTGGGCGGCGGCGTCGGCGTAGCCGCCCGTGCTCAGGACGCCGATGTCCCGCAGCGCCTGGTCCGAGGCGCGGCGGACCTGGTACAGCGGCCCGCCGTACCCGCCGTAGAGCGCACGGGTGGTGCTGTGCGCGGCCACGCAGGGCGTGCCGCCGGCGGCGTAGAGGTCGCACGGCCCCTGGGTGGCCGCCTGGGCCACCCCGCTGGTCGCGGTGGCGCCCGCCAGGGCGCCGACGAGGACGGCGAGGGCCGCCCCGGCCCGGGCGAGGCGGCGCAGTGCGCCCCGTCCACGGGTGGTGCTGTGGGTGTCACTCATGGTGTCTCCCTGCTCATCCGGTGTCTCCCGGCTCGTGGTTGAGCGCGGCCAAGGGAAAGTGAGCGTTAACAATCCAGCCCGCGGCAGCACACTTCGGCCCGGGCGGGAGGTTGGAGGGTTCCTGGACCGGTGACAGTGCCCGCACCGACCGTGTCCCGTCAAGGGTTCCGACACGTCCGCAGCGAGGAACCTCCCACCATCCGTGACTGACCGTCAGTACGCCACAGGTCCATGACTGCAAGGTGGTTGACGCTGGCGGATGTGAGCGCTCACACTCCACAGCGGCACACCCGAGCATTCGCGCCGGTTCACCGCGCCTTTCACCAGCTCCCCACCCACCGGCAGCGACCGAGAGGAACCACCCCATGCGCGCACCCCTCCCCCGTCCCACCAGAGCCGCCCGCATCGCGTCCGCCGCGATCGTCACCCTGGCCCTGACCCTGGCCGTCGGCTGCAGCAAGCAGGGAGCCGGCGACCCGGGCCCCTCCACCGGCGGTTCGCCGGCCGCCGCGCCCGCGATCCAGGGCGACATCACGTTCAACGACGACAACCTGACCCGCCTGGACGCCGCGCTCAAGTCGGCGCTCCAGGGCAAGGACCTCTCCCAGCTGGACCTGGCCATGGTGGTCAACGTCGCCGTGGACTACTGGAACGCCGGCAAGGCCGGCTTCGACAAGGGCCTTGCCGACCTCGGCGTCAAGGGCACCTTCCAGGCCCCGGCGAACGGCCGGCTGGACCAGCAGCTGTCCATCCTCCAGACCCTGCGCGGCCAGTCCATCTCCGCCTTCTCGCTCTCCGCGATCGACCCGACGGCCGTCAAGTCACCGATCCAGTCCGCGTCCTCGGCCGGGATCCCGGTGCTGGCCATCGACTCGCCGCTGCCCGCCGAGGACGGTGCCGCGCTCTACCTCGGCACGCCCAACTACCAGGCCGGCAAGCGGGCCGGCGAGGCGATGAAGGCCGCGCTGGGCGGCCGGGGCAAGGTCGTGGTGCTGGTCGGCTCACTGACCGCGTCCAACGCCGTCGAGCGCATCCAGGGCTTCGAGGACGCGCTGAAGGGCACCGACATCAAGGTGTCCAACAAGCTCGCCGACAACATGGACGCGGCCAAGGCCCTCACCAACGCGCAGACCGCCATCCAGACCGACCCGGGCGTGACCGGCCTGTACGGCGTCTACTCCTACGACGGCCCCTCCGCCGCACAGGCCGTGCAGGCCGCGGGCCGGGCCGGCAAGGTCAAGGTGATCTCCGACGACAGCGACGCCCAGACCCTGACGTTCATCCAGCAGGGCGTCATCCAGGCGACCGTCGTCCAGTCGCCCTACCAGCAGGGCTACACCGGCGCCTACCTGCTGGCCGCGCTCAAGGTGTTGGGCAGGGACGCCACGATGGCCGTCGTCAAGCCGTTCCTGGAGTCCGACGGCAGCACCCTCAGCTCCGGAGTCGGCGTGGTCACCCCGGACAACCTGGGCGCCTTCCGCGCCAAGCAGACCCAGCTCGGCATCACCGGATGACCGGGACGGCCGCCCGCACCGCCGACCGGCCGGCCGCGGCCCTGCGCGCGGTGCGCAAGAGCTACGGGCCGGTCACCGTGCTGGACATTCCCGAACTCGAGCTGGCGCGCGGTCGGATCACCTGCGTGGTGGGCGAGAACGGCGCCGGGAAGTCGACCCTGATGGGGGTGCTGGCCGGCACCGTCTCCCCCACCTCCGGCGAGGTCCTGATCGCCGACCGCCCGCTCCAGCCCGGTCGGCCCGACCATGCGAAGGCGCTCGGCGTCAGCCTGGTGGCGCAGGAGTTCCCACTCGTCGGCCGGCTGAGCGTGGCCGAGAACCTGCTGCTCGGCCGGCGCACCCGGGCCGCCCAGGGCGCCGGTGCGCTGCGCCGCGCCCTCTTCGACCGGGCCGGCACCCACCGGGAGGCCCGCGAACTGCTGGCCGACGTCGGCGTCGAGGGCGTGGACGTCGACCTGCCGGTCGAGCGACTGCCCGTCCCGCTGCGGCAGATGATCGAGATCGCCAAGGCCTGGGGCAACCGGCCGCTGGTGCTGATCCTGGACGAGCCGACCTCCTCGCTCGGCCCGGTCGAGGCCGGCAAGGTCCTCGCCCTCGCCCGGCGGCACGCCGCGGACGGCGGCGCGGTGCTGTTCATCGGCCACCGGCTGGACGAGGTGCGGGAGGTCGCCGACCGCGTACTGGTGCTGCGCGGCGGCCGGCCGGTCGCGGACCTCACCCCGGCCGAGGCCACCGAGGAACGGATGATCCGTGAGATGGTCGGCGGCGAACTCACCCGCGACCTCGCCGCATCCCGTGCCCCCGCGCCGGCCCGTACGGTCCTGACCGCCCGGGGACTGACCGCCGACGGGCTCGGCCCGGTCGATCTGGAGCTGCGGGCCGGCGAGATCGTCGGGGTGGCCGGTCTGATGGGCGCGGGCCGCAGCCGGCTGCTGCACACCCTGATGGGCGCGCAGCCCCGCACCGGCGGCGAGGTCGAGCTGGGCGGTCGGCCGTTCCGACCGCGCCATCCCGCCGACGCGGTCGCCGCGGGCATCGGCCTGGTGCCGGAGGACCGCAAGGAACAGTCCCTGCTGCTCTCCCACTCCGTGCGCTGGAACGCGACCCTGGCCACCCTCCGGCGCGACTCCTGGCACGGCGTGATCACCCCCGGCGGCGACCGTGCGCGCTCCCGCCGGATCATCGGCGACCTGGGGGTGCGGCTGCACAGCCAGGAGCAGCCGATCGGCGACCTGTCCGGCGGCAACCAGCAGAAGGTGGTGTTCGGACGGTGGCTGCACGCAGCCCCCGAGGTGTTGCTGCTCGACGAACCCACGCGTGGCGTCGACGTCGGTGCCAAGGCCGAGATCTACCGGCTCGTCGACCGGGCCGCGGCGGACGGTCTGGCCGTCCTGGCCGCCTCCTCCGAGTTGGAGGAACTGCTGTGGGTCTGCCACCGGATCCTCGTCATGGCCCACGGGCGGGTCGTCGCCGACCTGCCACGCGAACTCTTCAGCAAGGAACGGATCATGACAGCGGCCACCAGCCGGCCGGAGCCGGCGGCGAGCACGGAGGCGACCGTATGACCACCCGGACCGCACCCGCCCCGGAGAAGGCCGGGGCACCGAGCCGGAGCCGACTGCGCACGCTGGTCGACACACCCGAGGTGGGCGTGGTCCTGGCCTGCTTCGTCGTCTTCGCGACGCTCGCACTGGCCCGGGACACCTTCGCGAGCGCGGTCAACCTCCAGGGCATGGGCGCCGATCTGGCGCAGTACGGGCTGATCGCGATCGGCGAGTCGCTGGTCATCCTGACCGGCGGCATCGACCTGTCGGTGGGGGCCCTGCTGGGCACCAGCGTGATCCTGATGTCCTGGTTCAACGTGCGGGCCGGACTGCCCGTCGGCCTCGCGGTGCCGGCCACACTGGCGGTCGCGGGACTGGTCGGCCTGGTCCACGGACTGGCCGTCACCCGTCTGCGGATGCCACCGTTCGTCGTCACCCTGGTCACCTACACCGTGGCGCAGGGCGTGACCCTGGCGATCACCTCCGGCACCTCGATCATCGGCATCTCGCCGTTCTTCGGCGACATCGGCCAGAGTTACCTCGCCCAGGTCCCGGTGCCGCTGGTGCTGTTCGCCGTGGTGGCCTTCGCCGCGTGGTTCTTCCTGGAACGCACCTACGCCGGGCGGCAGGTCTACGCGGTCGGCGGGAATCCCGAGGCGGCCCGGCTGGCCGGCATCCGCGGCGACCGGCGGGTGGTGTCCATGTACGTGACCTCCTCGCTGATGTCCGCCTTCGCCGGCATGCTCGTGCTGGGCCGGATGGGAGTCGGCTCCGCCAGCGGGGTCGGCGTCGGCTGGGAACTCACGGCGATCGCGGCCGCGGTCATCGGCGGGGTCAGCTTGACCGGGGGGCAGGGCCGCGTCCTGGGGATCGTGGCCGGCGCCGTCCTGCTGGAGCTGATCAACAACGGACTGACCACCCTTCAGGTCAACTCCGACTACACCAACATCGTGCTCGGTTGCGTCCTGGGTTTGGCCATCACGGCCGACCGGCTGCGCGCCCGGCACGTGGCGCGGAGGTCCTGAACCCGCCTCCCCGTCACGCCAGCCGAACTCGCTGGCGAGGCTCCCGCCGTGGTCCGGCGGGGCCCTCGCCGTGGTCCGGCGTGGCCCTCGCCGTGCCCGCGTGCCGCCGGGGGCAGCCGAGCCGTCCCGGCGCCGCGACCCAACGGTGATCTAACGCCCCTTGACGGCGCGGTTGTTAGCGTTAACACTTCAAGTCACGCCAGGCCAGAGCTAACACAGCCCCGACGTTCCACAGCGCGAGGGACCGCTCCGGCCGGCCCCGCTCGACCGCCCCCGGCGCCCCCATCAGGGTCGCTCTGCGCGGTCGCGGAACACCATTCACTGGAGGAACTGTGCGGAAGCTTTCAGCGGGCCTCGTCGCGGTGGGCCTGACGCTCTCGTTGGCGGCCTGCGGGCAGAGCGCCAACGGAGCCGGCGACGGGGCGGCCAAGGGCGACGCCAAGGGTGGGCTCATCGGCATCGCGATGCCGACCAAGTCGTCGGCCCGCTGGATCGACGACGGCAACAACATGGTCAAGGACTTCCAGGCCAAGGGTTACAAGACCGACCTGCAGTACGGCGACAACGTGGTGGAGAACCAGGTCTCCCAGGTGGAGAACATGATCACCAAGGGCGCCAAGCTGCTGGTGATCGCCGCCATCGACGGCTCCTCCCTCACCAACGTGCTGCAGAAGGCCGCCGATGCGCACATTCCGGTCATCTCGTACGACCGACTGATCAAGGGAACCCAGAACGTCGACTACTACGCGACCTTCGACAACTACAAGGTCGGCGTCCTCCAGGGCGGGTACATCGTCGACAAGCTCGGTCTCAAGGACGGCAAGGGACCGTTCAACATCGAGCTCTTCGCCGGCTCGCCGGACGACAACAACGCGACGTTCTTCTTCAACGGCGCCATGAGCGTGCTCAAGCCGTACATCGACCAGAAGAAGCTGGTCGTGCAGAGCGGGCAGACCGACTTCAACCAGGTCGCCACGCTGCGCTGGGACGGCGGTGTCGCCCAGTCCCGGATGGACAACCTGCTGAGCAAGGCCTACACCACCGCGCACGTCGACGCCGTGCTGTCGCCGTACGACGGCATCTCGATCGGCATCCTCTCCTCGCTGAAGGGCGTGGGCTACGGCACCGCGAAGTCCCTGCCGATCGTCACGGGCCAGGACGCCGAGCTGGCCTCGGTCAAGTCGATCATCGCGGGCGAGCAGACCGAGACGGTCTACAAGGACACCCGCCAACTGTCGAAGGTCGCCGTCCAGATGGGCGACGCGCTGCTGACCGGCGGCAAGCCCGAGGTCAACGACACCACCCAGTACAACAACGGCGCGAAGGTCGTCCCGGCCGAGCTGCTCCAGCCGGTCAGCGTCGACAAGGACAACTACCAGAAGATCCTGGTCGACAGCGGCCAGTACACCGCGGACCAGCTCAAGTAGCCCGCGGGGCCCGGTCGGCCGGGCCCCGCGCCGAACCGGCGGTGCGACGCCCGGAAGACCTGCCCGCGCCGCACCGCCCCGAACGATACGGACGCACAACCATGGCTGGACCCGTTCTCGAAATGCGGTCGATCAGCAAGTCGTTCCCCGGCGTCAAGGCGCTCTCCGAGGTCAACCTGACCGTGGCCGCCGGCGAGGTGCACGCCGTCTGCGGTGAGAACGGCGCCGGCAAGTCCACCCTGATGAAGGTGCTCAGCGGGGTCTACCCGCACGGCAGCTACGAGGGCGAGATCCTCTTCGAGGGCGAGCCCTGCCGGTTCAAGGACATCCGGGCCAGCGAGCAGCGCGGAATCGTCATCATCCACCAGGAGCTCGCCCTGGTGCCGTACCTGTCCGTCGCCGAGAACATCTTCCTGGGCAACGAACACGCGACCCGCGGCGTGATCAGCTGGCACCGGACGCTCACCCACGCCGCCGAACTGCTCCGGCAGGTCGGCCTGGAGGAGAGCCCGCAGACCAGGATCGCCGACCTCGGCGTGGGCAAGCAGCAACTGGTCGAGATCGCCAAGGCGTTGGCCAAGAAGGTCAAACTGCTCATCCTGGACGAGCCGACCGCCGCGCTCAACGACGAGGACAGCCGCAAGCTCCTCGACCTGATCCTGGAGCTCAAGGCGCAGGGCATCTCCTGCATCATCATCTCGCACAAGCTGAACGAGATCGCCCGGGTCGCCGACGCCGTCACCATTCTGCGCGACGGCCAGACCATCGAGACCATCGCGATCGGTCCCGAGGGCATCTCCGAGGACCGGATCATCCGCGGCATGGTCGGCCGCGACCTCGAACACCGCTATCCCGACCGCACCCCCGACATCGGCGAGGTCGCCTTCGAGGTCCGGGACTGGACCGTCCGCCACCCGATCGACCAGCAGCGCACGGTGGTCGACGGCGCCTCGCTGAACGTGCGTCGCGGTGAGATCGTCGGGATCGCCGGCCTGATGGGCGCCGGCCGCACGGAACTCGCGATGAGCGTCTTCGGCCGCTCGTACGGGCGTTGGAGCGGTGGCCGGGTGCTGCTGCACGGCCGGGAGGTCCGCACCCGGACGGTGCCCGAGGCCATCCGGCACGGCATCGCGTACGTCACCGAGGACCGCAAGCACTTCGGTCTCAACCTGATCGACGACATCAGCCGGAACATCTCGCTGAGCGCGCTCGGCAAGGTCGCCCGGTACGGCCGGGTCGACCGGCACGAGGAGAGCAGAGTCGCCGAATCGTTCCGGCGGACCATGAACATCAAGGCCCCGACGGTGTTCACCCGGACCGGCACGCTCAGCGGCGGGAACCAGCAGAAGGTCGTCCTCAGCAAGTGGATCTTCGCCGAGCCGGAGGTGCTGATCCTCGACGAGCCCACCCGGGGCATCGACATCGGCGCCAAGGCGGAGATCTACACCGTCATCGCCGAGCTGGCCGCCCAGGGCAAGGCCGTGCTCGTCATCTCTTCGGAACTCCCCGAACTCCTGGGCCTGTGCGACCGGATCTACACCATGGCCGAAGGCCGGATCACCGGCGAGGTCGCCCGCGCCGACGCCACCCAGGAATCCCTCATGCGGCTCATGACCATGAGCACGGCATCCAGCAACGAGCAGGTGTAGGTATGGCCCAGACCGAGATCATCGCGGACTCCGCCCGGAACGGCGCCGAGTCCGACCCGAGTCCGTCCGTCGGCTCCGTGCTTGCCCGCGCGCTGCGCGGCAACGTGCGCCAGTACGGCATGCTGGTCGCACTCGCGCTGATCGTGCTGCTGTTCCAGATCTGGACGGACGGCATCCTGCTCCAGCCGCTCAACATCACCAACCTGATCCAGCAGAACGGCTACATCCTCATCCTGGCGATCGGGATGATGATCGTCATCATCGCCGGGCACATCGACCTCTCGGTCGGCTCGCTGGCGGCCTTCGTCGGAGCCGCCGCCGCGGTGATGATGGTCGAGCACCACATGCCGTGGCCCGTGGCGATGCTGGTCGCGCTGGTGATCGGCGCCCTCGCCGGTGCCTGGCAGGGCTTCTGGATCGCCTACCTCGGGATCCCGTCGTTCATCGTCACCCTGGCGGGCATGCTGCTGTTCCGCGGGGGCACCCAGATCCTGTTGCAGGGCCAGTCGGTGGCACCGTTCCCCAAGGGCTTCCAGAGCATCAGCAGCGGCTTCCTCCCCGAGGTGGGCCCGCACACCGACTACCACAACCTGACCCTGCTGCTCGGTCTCGCGGTGCTGGTCGTCGCGGTCCTCCAGGAGCTGCGCGGTCGGCGGCAGACCGCCTCGTACGGCCTGGAGGTGCTGCCGCTCGGGCTGTTCCTGGCCAAGCTCGCGGTGATCACGGCGGCCGTGGTCGTCTTCACCCTGCTGCTCGCCAGCTACCACGGCGTGCCGATCGTCCTGCTGATCCTCGGTGCCCTGCTGGTCGGCTTCGGCTACCTGATGCGCAACTCGATCATCGGTCGGCACACCTACGCCATCGGCGGCAACGAGGCGGCGGCCAAGCTGTCCGGGGTGAAGAGCAAGCGGGTCGTCTTCCTGGCCTTCACCAACATGGGCGTGCTCGCGGCGCTGGCCGGGCTCGTCTTCGCCGCGCGGCTCAACGCCGGGACCCCGCAGGCGGGCATCAACTTCGAGCTGGAGGCGATCGCCGCCGCGTTCATCGGCGGCGCCTCCGCGAGCGGCGGCGTGGGCACGGTCCTGGGCGCCATCATCGGCGGCCTGGTGCTCGGCGTCCTGAACAACGGCATGTCGCTGGTCGGCGTCGGCACCGACTACCAGCAGGTGATCAAGGGCCTGGTGCTGCTCGCGGCCGTGGGCTTCGACGTCTACAACAAGCGCCGGGCCGGTTCCTGATCCGGCCCGCGGAAGGGCGGGCGTGGTGCCGCGGCACCGCGCCCGCCCTTCCGCGTTCCCACCGCGCGGAGCGGTTCCCCGATGTCTTCCGGTGGACGGCAACCTTCTGCCGCTACGGCGCCCCGTCCTGACCCTGGCGGTCCGGGGCGGACGGCAGGGCCGCGCCGTCCGCCCCGGGGGCGGCCCTGGAAGGCCGCGGAGAAACCGGCGCCCGAGCGGCAACCTTTCCGCCCCCGGCGGCCACTGACCGGTGCAAGGTCGACTCGATCTACCGAATTGGATGGGCATGAGGGCAACGAAGCACGCCGTCCCGAGGGCGCGGCGCGGGCGAGGGCTGGGCATGGGTGGTCCGTTGGCGCTGGTGGCCGTCGGGCTGCTGGTGTGCGTGGCACTCGGGCTCACCGGAGTCAGCGGGGCCGGTTCCGGGCAGCCCGCCGGCGCGGCCGCCGGAGCCACCGCGCAGAGCATGCCCACCACCGCCGACGGTCCGGACGGTGCCACGCCCTCGGCCGTGCCGCCGTCGCCCACCGCGCCGTCGCCGTCGCCGACGCCGTCCACCGGCACGGCGTCGCCCTCGGCTCCGGCCACCTCGAAGCCGTCCGTCGCCTCGAAGCCCTCCGCCACCGCGACGCCGTCGCCCTCGGCGGCCGGCAGCGCGCGTACGGCGGCCGCCGCGGCGGCGCAGGCCGGGCGGATCGAGCCCGGGACGAGCTACCAGGGCGTGGCGACCTCGTACGACGCGGCCGACGGCAACGGCGCCTGCTCGTTCGGCCCCTCCGGCGATCTCATGATCGCGGCCATGAACCACACCGACTACGAGACGTCCAGGGCGTGCGGGGCGTACGTGCGGGTCCGCACCGCCAACGGGGCGAGCGTCACGGTGCGGATCGTCAACGAGTGCCCGCTGCCCTGTGCTCCTGGTCAGCTCGACCTCAGCCACGAGGCCTTCGCCAAGCTCGCCGACCTCTCGGTGGGCCGCCTGCCGATCACCTGGACTCTGTTGAGCCCCGGCGAGCCGGACGGCATGTCCGTCCGGTACAAGACCGGATCCAGCCAGTGGTGGTGCGGGATCCAGGTCATCGGGCACCGGAACCCGGTGGCGGCGCTCGAGGTCCGGACCGCCGGTGGCTGGCGGCAGTTGACCCGCACCGACTACAACTACTTCCTCTCCCCCGACGGCGGCGGGTGCGGCGGCCCGATCAGGGTCACCGACATCTACGGCGAGCAACTGACCGTCGACGGAATCGCGTTGCGGCCGGACGTCGTGCAGTCGACCCGCGTCCAGTTCGCCCGGCATTGAGCGCGCGGCTCGCCCGTCGGCGGGTGACGGCCCCCGGCGGGGGCGACCACCACTCCACCCCCAAGGAGGGCACTGCTAGGCTCATGCCTCTTGTTAACGCTCACATTGCAGGGAGAGGGCGACCGGGGAACATGCTCCTCGATGACGCGTCCGCGGAATTCCACGACTTCTTCGAACGCCACTACGCCGAACTCGCCCGTCTCGCCCATCTCCTGACCGGTGAGACGGACGCGGCCGACGACCTCGCAGCGGACGCCCTGGTCGCCCTGTGGCAACGCTGGGATCGGCTCCGCGCAGCCGACCACCCGGTGGCCTATGCGCGCGGGGTGGTCGCGAACATGGCCCGGGAGCGGATCCGCAGCGCGGTCCGCGAGCGCCGGCGGGTCCTGCTGTTCTGGTCCCGCAGCCCCGAGAGGACTTCGGGGCCCGACGTCGCGGCCGTGCTGGACGTCCGCGCGGCACTCGCCAGGCTGCCGTTCCGCAAGCGGGCCTGCGTGGTCATGCGACACGCCTTCGACCTCTCCGAGAAGGACACCGCCGCAGCCCTGGGGATATCGGTCGGTACGGTGAAGAGCCAGACCTCGAAGGCGATGGCCGAGTTGGAACAGCTGCTCGGCGCACGAGCGGTCGGCGAACTGACGGCAGGAAGGAGGAACCGGTGAACGAGCACATCTCCCGGCAGCTGCGCGAGGCGGCCGGGGCCCACCAGCCCGACCGCGCGAGGATGCTGGCCCGAGTGCAGCGCGGCGCAGCCGGTCCCGCCCCCCGTCACCGCACGCGGTCGGGCCTGAGGTCCTGGCCCCGGGCCGCGATCGCCGGACTGGCCGCCGCCGGCATCCTGGCCACCGGTGGTCTCGCCATGGCAGGGATCACCCAGGCCCCGCCGCCCTCGGAAGCCACGACCGCTCCGGCGCCCCCATCCCCCGTCGTCACCCCGACTCCGACCCGGCCGGCCCCCCCGGCCGCCACCGCCCCCGCCACCGCTCCCGCCCCGGCCGCCGTCACGCCGACGAGCCCGCACCCGACCCCCTCGGCCTCGGCCGGCTCCCGGACCCAGAACGGCCCGCTGTGGTCGGCGGGATCGATCGGCTCACACAGCAACGCCTACTGGAGCGAGAGCGACCTCGTCCTCAGGACCAGCCAGCCGCTCACCTCGCTCACCGTGGAACTGCGCGTCGCGCAGACCGGCGGCGTGCGGGACACCGGCAACTGGCGGACCCTGCCGGCCGACGACTTCACCGTCACCGTCCAGGAGGCCGGGGGTGCACTGGTCTACCGCTGGGTCCTCAAGCCGGGCCGCACGGTGCCGCCCGGAGAGCACCAGTTCGCCGGTCAGTACAACCACGCCACCGGTGTGCGTGCGGCCACCGGCGACGGCTACCGCGTCGAGGCCCAGTCGACGGGCGGCCCCGCCACCGTCTGGGGCGGCTTCACTCCGGCGGGCTGACGGCCGGGTTCCGGCCGGGGTCCGGCCGTCAGCCCGCCGGGGTCCGGCCGGAACCGGTGGTCCGCGGTCGGCCCCACCGGGTGCCGGTCCGCGGCCCGGAAACGGAGCGGGCGCCCGCTCGTGAGAGCGGGCGCCCTGCACCGGCCGAGCTCTGACCGGGCCGGCGGACCGGCCCGGTCAGGGCTCACCGCACGGCCCGTCGGATCAGACGCCGGCCAGCCCCTTCTCGGCAACGGGGGATTCCGGAACCTCCGCGGCGACCCCCTTCCGCATCCCCTTGAGCAGGACGACCACCGCCGCGGTGAGCACCGTGCCCGCCACGACCGCGAGCAGGTACAGGACCGGGCTGCCGATCAGCGGGAGCACCCAGATCCCGCCGTGCGGGGCCCGCAGGGTGGAGCCGAAGGCCATCACCAGTCCGCCCGCCGTCATGCTGCCGACGATGCTCGCCGGGATGACCCGCAGCGGGTCCGCCGCCGCGAACGGGATCGCGCCCTCGGTGATGAACGAGGCTCCGAGCACCCAGGCCGCCTTGCCGTTCTCCCGCTCCTCGGCGGTGAACAGCTTGCGCCGGACGACGGTGGCCAGGGCCATGCCCAGCGGCGGGGTCATGCCGGCGGCCATCACGGCGGCCATCACCTTGAGGCTGCCGGCGTCCGGAGTGGTGCCCGCCGTGGTGAGCGCACCGGCCGCGAAGGTGTAGGCGACCTTGTTCAGCGGACCGCCCATGTCGAAGGCCATCATCGCGCCGAGCAGCGCGCCGAGCAGGACCGCGTTGGAGCCGGAGAGGCCGTTCAGCCAGTCGGTCAGGCCGTTCATCGCCGAGGCGATGGGCGAGCCGACCACCACGAACATCAGGAAGCCGACCACCGCCACCGACACCAGCGGGATCACCACGACCGGCATGATGCCCCTGACCGCGCGCGGCACGTTCCAGCGGATCATCCACAGCACCAGGAAGCCCGCGGCCAGACCTGACACGATGCCGCCGAGGAAGCCCGCGCCGACCGCCACCGAGACGGCGCCGCCGGCGATGCCTGCGGCCAGTGCCGCCCGGTCGGCGATCGCCCAGGCGATGTACCCGGAGAGGATCGGGACGAGGAAGCCGAAGGAGGCCTTGCCGGTCTGGAACAGCATCGCCGCCCAGCTGTGCGAGGAAGTCCAGTCGAAGTGGCCCAGCACGGACGGCGCGGAGGCGATCTCGTAGCCGCCGACGGCAAAGGCGAGGGCGATCAGCAGACCACCGGCCGCCACGAAGGGGATCATGTAACTGACGCCCGTCATCAGGTACTTGCGCAGCCGCTGGGCCCAGTGCTCACCCGCCGGAGTGCGCGGACCGGGAACCGGTGCACCGGTGGGACGTGTACCCCCGCCGTACTCGGCGACCAGTCCTGCGGCCTGGGCGATCAGGTCGTCGGCGCGGTTGACGGCGGCCTTCACCCCCACGTCCACGGTCGGCTTGCCGGCGAAGCGGGCGCGGTCCCGGACCTCGACGTCATGGGCCAGGATCACCGCGTCGGCGGCCGCGATCACCTCGGGCGCGAGCACCGTCGTCCCGGCCGACCCCTGGGTCTCGACCTCGATCCGCGCACCCGCCCGGGCGGCGGCCAGTTCGAGGGCCTTGGCCGCCATGTAGGTGTGGGCGATGCCGGTCGGGCAGGAGGTCACGGCGACCAGCCGCAGCTCGCCGTGCGGAGCGGCCGCCTCGGGGGCCGGAGCCGGGGACGGGGCCGGAGCCGCCTCCGGAGCGACGGCCGGCACCTCCTCGCCGTTGATCAGGGCCGCGACCGCGCCCGGGCTCCCGGCGTCGCGGAGGGCACCGGTGAAGGCGGGGTCCATCAGTCGGCGGGCCAGCGCGGCGAGGATCTGCAGATGGGTGTCGTCCGCACCGGCCGGCGCGGCGATCATGAAGACCAGGTCGGCCGGCCGTCCGTCCGGGGCGTCGAAGTCCACGCCCCTGGTACTGCGGCCGAAGGCCAGGCTCGGCCGGGTGACGTGTGCCGATCTGCAGTGCGGGATGCCGATCCCGTCCCCCATCCCGGTCGGGGCCTGGGCCTCGCGGGCGGCCACGTCGGCGAGGAAGCCGTCGAGGTCGGTCACCCGGCCCTCGGCGACCAGCCGCTGGGCGAGGGAGCGGAGGGCTTCGCCCTTGTCCGTCGGGGCGAGGTGGAGATCAACGAGTGCGGGTGTGGTCAGTCCGCTGGTGTCGCTCATCGTGTCGGTCCTTCAACTGGTGCCTGACAGTCTTCCCTTGCCCCCGGGAATGGTCGCCGTTCCGTCCCACACGGTCGGGCGTGCTGCCTCCGGCTGGAGGCCGTTCTCAACCGCGGAGCGGTCGTTCGAGCGGGATGTCCGCCGTCACGACCACGGCGGCCGGGTCCAGATCGGCCGGGGTCGGCATGACGCTCCCCGGCAGTTGCACGGCGGCGGCGCCGTGCGCCAGTGCCGCCGCCAGTGCCTCGGGGCCGGTGCCACCGGCTCCGAGGAAGCCCGCGAGCGAGGCGTCGCCCGCTCCCACGTCGCTGCGCACGACGGCGACCGGTGCGCTGCCGAACCAGCTGCCCTCCTCGGCGATCAGCAGCATCCCGTCCGCACCGAGGCTGGCCAGGACCTGCTGGGCACCGCGCTTGCGCAGTTCCCCGGCCGCGTCCACGGCGTCGCCGACGGTGGTGACCTGGCGGCCCACCGCCTCGGCGAGCTCCTCCCGGTTGGGCTTGACCACGTCGGGACGGGCCGAGAGCGCGGCGAGCAGCGCGGGGCCGGAGGTGTCCAGGGCGATCCGGGCGCCGCCCGAGTGCACCTGGGCCACGAGCTGGGCGTACCACTCGGGCGCCAGCCCGCGCGGCAGGCTGCCGCAGCAGGCCAGCCAGTCGACGTCGTTGCCGGTGCCCCGTCCGATCCGCTGGGTGTCTCGGACGAGCGCCAGCAGCGCTGCCGACTCGGCGGCGCTGAGCTCTGGGCCCACCGCGTTGATCTTCGTGAGGCCGCCGCCGTCCTCGGCGATCGAGACGTTGATCCTGGTGTCGCCCGCGATGGTGACGGCCGCCACGTCGATGCCCTGGCGTCGCAGCAGATCGGAGAGCAAACCGCCGGAGAGGCCGCCGAGCGGCAGGACGGCCGTGGTGCGGTGGCCCGCGGCGGTCAGCGCCCGGGAGACGTTGACGCCCTTGCCGCCGGGATCGAGCCGATCGTGCGCGGCGCGGTTGACCTCGCCCGGGGTGAGTGTCGGCAGCTCGTAGGTGCGATCGAGACTGGGGTTCGGGGTGATGGTGACGATCATGCGCGGATGACTTCCGGTCCGTGGTTCTCGATCTCGGTGGTCTGCTCGTCGGTCAGTCCAGTGTCCGTGACCAGCACGTCGACCTGGTCCAGCGAGCCGAACCGGGCGAAATGGCGGGCGCCGTACTTGGAGGAATCGGCCACCAGGACCACTCGGCGTGCCCCGGCGAGCATCGCCCGCTTGACGGCGGCCTCGGCGAGGTCCGGCGTCGACAGGCCGCCCTCCGGGGAGAAGCCGTTGGTCGCGACCACCGCGACGTCCGCGTGGATGTCGGCCAGGTCGCGCAGCGCCCAGGCGTCGACGGCCGCCTGGGTGCGGTGGCGCAGCCGCCCGCCGACGAGGTGCAGGGCGAGCGCGGGGTGGTCGGCCAGCCGGGCCGCGACCGGGAGGGCGTTGGTGACGACGGTGAGGGCACAGTCGACGGGCAGCAGGGCGGCCAGCCGGGAGACGGTCGTCCCGGCGTCCAGGATCACGCTGCCCTCGCCGGGCAGCAGGGCCAGGGCGGCCCTGGCGATGCGCTCCTTCTCGGCCGCGGCGGTGGAGTCCCGTTCGGCCAGGCCGGGTTCCAGGTGCAGCGCGCCGACGGGAAGCGCCCCGCCGTGCACCCGGTGCAGCAGACCGGCCCGGTCCAAGGCGCTCAGGTCACGCCGGATGGTCTCCTGCGTGACGCCGAAGTCCTCGGCCAGCGTCGGCACGTCCACCCTGCCCCGCTCCTGGGCGAGGCGGAGGATCTGTTGCTGCCGCTCCGGTGCATACATGTGGGTTCGGGTCCGTTTCATGTCCGTTTACGCCTGGTGAAGCCCGACCATACGCGCTTCGGACCGAAAAGCAAGAGGTCGTTCCACCTCTCGCCGGATTCGTGGATTGCGCCCGAATGTGTTGACATCTCCGCGTAACCGGGCGTAGAACCAACCGAAACAACGCTCAAACGGGTGTGAAACCACAGGGTGCCCGGTCTCCGCGACCGCCCCCGTATGCGAGTACCAGGCACCCGGCCCCGGTGGCCCGCGCTTCACCCTTCGCGCGGGCCACCGGATCCGCCCTCCCACCGACCCGGTTCCCACCCGGGCCGGCGACCGTCTTCTCCATCTCCCCCCAAGGACTCCCCATGCCCTCGATCCAGATCACCGTCGGCTCCAGCAGCGGTCTGCACGCCCGCCCGGCATCCCTGTTCGTCCAGGCCGCTTCCCGCCGGCAGGCCAAGGTCACCGTCGGCCGCCCCGGCCAGGCCCCGGTCGACGCCCGCAGTCTGCTGTCCGTCCTCGCCCTGGCCGCCCGATGCGGCGACACCCTGGAGCTCACCGCCTCCGGCGACGGGGCCGAGGAGGCGCTCGAGGCGCTCGCCGACCTGCTCTCCTCCGACCTCGACGCCGCGGCGTGAGGGACCTGATGCGCGGGATCGGCGTCGGCACCGGCGGCGCGGCGGGCCCGGTCGCCCGCATGGCACCCGTCCCGGCACTGCCCGCGCCGAGGGCCGTCGCCGACCCGGCGGCCGAGGCGGCGGCGGTCCGCGCCGCCCTCGGTGCGGTCGTCACCGACCTGGAGGAGCGCGCCGCCCGTACGAGCGGCACCGGCTCCCAGGTGCTCTCGGCCTTGACCATGATGGCCGCCGACCCCGCGCTCGCCGACCGGGCCGCCGGGCTCGCCGAGCAGGGCACCGACGGCGCCCACGCGCTCGCCACCGCCTTCGACGGCTTCCGCGCCGCGCTGGTCGCCGCCGGCGGCTACTTCGCGGAACGCGCCCCCGACCTGGACGACCTGCGCGACCGCGCGGTGGCCCACCTGCTCGGCCTGCCGACGCCGGGCCTGCCCGACCCCGGGCACCCGTACGTCCTGGTCGCCGAGGACCTGGCGCCCGCCGACACCGCGCTGCTCGATCCCGAACGGGTGCTGGCCCTGGTCACCGTTCGCGGCGGACCGACCAGCCACACGGCCATCCTCGCCAAGGCCCTCGGCGTGCCCGCGGTGGTCGGCTGCACGGGCGCCTCGGAACTGGCGGACGGACAGCAGGTCCTGGTGCACGGCGCGGACGGCGTGGTCGAGCCCGACCCGAGTCCGGAAGCGGTCGAGCGGGCCGCCGCGCACGAGCACCGGCGCCGCGAGCTGCTGGCCGGGTTCCAGGGGCCCGGCCGCACCGCGGACGGCCACCCGGTCTCTCTGCTGGTCAATCTGGGCGCGCCGCACGAACTGGCCGGCGCGGCCGCTGCCGACGCCGAGGGGGTGGGGCTGTTCCGTACCGAGTTCCTCTTCCTGGACCGCGCCGAGGCTCCGGGCCTCGCCGAACAGGCCGCCGCCTACCGGAAGACCTTCGCGGCGTTCGCCGGCCGCCGGGTGGTCGTGCGCACGCTGGACGCGGGCGCCGACAAACCGCTGCCCTTCGTCCTCTCCGCCGACGAGCAGAACCCCGCGCTGGGCGTGCGCGGTCTGCGGACCGCCGTGCGCGATCCGCAGCTCCTGGAGACCCAGCTCGCCGCGATCGCCGAAGCCGCCCGGGACAGCACCGCGCAGGTCTGGGTGATGGCCCCGATGGTGTCCGTCCCGCGTGAGGCCGCCGAGTTCGCCGCCCGGGCCCGCGCGCACGGCCTGCCGATGGCCGGTGCCATGATCGAGGTCCCGGCGGCCGCCCTGCGCGCCGACCGACTGGCCGAGTCCTGCGACTTCTTCAGCGTCGGCACCAACGACCTGGCCCAGTACGCCTTCGCGGCCGACCGGACGCTCGGCGACCTCGCCGAGTTGCTCGACCCCTGGCAGCCCGCCCTGCTCGAACTGGTCGCCACCGCGGCGCGGTCGGCGGCCGGGCACGGCCGTCCGATCGGCGTCTGCGGCGAGGCCGCCGCCGACCCGGCACTCGCCCTGGTGCTGGTCGGCCTCGGGATCACCAGCCTGTCCGCCGCGCCTGTCTCCCTCCCCGGGCTGCGGGCGGCGCTGGCCGCCCACACTCTCGCGCAGTGCCGCGAACTCGCCGGGCTGGCCCTGCTCGCCGACGACGCCGCGACCGCGCGTGCCGAGGTCATGTCGCGCATGTCGGAACGCTGAGCCGTCGTCGTCCACCGGGACCGAGCAGCGCGCCGCCGCACCGAACTCCGGTGCGGCGGCGCGTCGTTCGGCCCTTCCTGGTTCGTCAGGCGGCGGGGGCTCCGCTGCCCGCGATCACCTCGGGCCGCAGCAGGGCGGCGAGCCGCTCTGCCGGCAACAGGCCCTTCTCCAGAACGAGTTCGGCCACGCCGCGGCCGCTGGCGAGGGCCTCCTTGGCGATCTCGGTGGCGGCCGTGTACCCGATGTGCGGGTTGAGGGCGGTGACGAGGCCGATGGAGTTCTCGACGGTCGCGCGCAGCACCTCGGTGTTGGCGGTGATGCCGACGACGCAGCGCTCGGCCAGGGTGAGGCAGGCGGCGCGCAGATGGGTGATCGACTCCGACAGCGAGTGCAGGATGATCGGCTCGAAGGCGTTGAGCTGGAGCTGGCCCGCCTCGGCGGCCATGGTGACCGCGACGTCGTTGCCGATCACCTCGAAGGCGACCTGGTTGACGACCTCGGGGATCACCGGGTTCACCTTGCCGGGCATGATGCTCGAACCGGCCTGCACCGGCGGCAGGTTGATCTCGCCCAGGCCCGCCCGCGGCCCGGAGGAGAGCAGTCGTAGGTCGTTGCAGGTCTTCGACAGCTTGACGGCGATGCGCTTGAGCACGCCGGACATCTGGACGAACGCGCCGCAGTCCTGGGTGGCCTCGACCAGGTTGGCGGCGGTGACCAGGGGCAGCCCGCAGATGTCCGCGAGGTGGCGGCGGGCTGCCTCGGCGTATCCGGCCGGAGCGTTGAGGCCCGTGCCGATCGCGGTGGCGCCGAGGTTGATCTCGTAGATCAGCTCCACGGCCTCCGCGAGCCGGCTGCGGTCCTCGTCCAGCATGACCGCGAAAGCCGAGAACTCCTGACCGAGGGTCATCGGCACGGCGTCCTGCAACTGCGTGCGGCCCATCTTCAGGACCTCCCGGAACTCGACGGCCTTGCGGGCGAAGGCGTCCTGGAGGACGGCCATCGCGTCGAGCAGGCCACGCACCGCGTAGACGGTGGCGATCCGGACGGCGGTCGGGTAGACGTCGTTGGTGGACTGGCCGAGGTTGACGTCCTCGTTGGGGTGCAGGTGCGGGTACTCGCCCTTGGCGTGTCCCAGCAGCTCCAGCCCCCGGTTGGCGACGACCTCGTTGGCGTTCATGTTGGTCGAGGTGCCGGCGCCGCCCTGGATGACGTCGACGACGAACTGGTCGTGCAGCTTTCCGCCGCGTATCTCCCGGCAGGCGGCGACGATCGCGGCGGCCTTCCGGGGCTCCAGCAGGCCGAGTTCCTCGTTGGCGAGGGCGGCGGCCTCCTTGACGGCGGCGAGGGCGTCGATCAGGTGCGGGTACGTGGAGATGGGCGTGCCCGTGATCGGGAAGTTCTCGGTCGCGCGCAGGGTGTGGACGCCCCAGTAGGCGTCGGCGGGGACGTCGCGGTCACCGAGCAGGTCGTGTTCGCTCCGGGTGGCGGTCGTCATCGTGTGCGGGTCCTCTTCCTGAGGTGGGGTGGTCACGGGTCGGGGGTCGGTCACGCGGGACGGGTGAGGGTGTGCGGGGCCAGCGCCGGTACCGGCCGTACGCTGCCGACGCGCCGGCCGCCGCCCGACGTCGCCTCACCGGCGCAGTCCACCAGCAGGCGGGGATCGACGCCCGCCAGCGTCAGGGCCGCCGCCGCCACCGGGATCCGCGCCCGGTTCGCCCCGTCCGCGATCTTCACGGCGATGGCGCGGCCGTCCGACAGCGCGGCGATCTGGACGCCCTCGAAGCCGTCCTTGGCGAGCAGTCCCGGTACCGCACGCATCAGCGCGGCCGTGTCCCGTCCGGTCCCCGACGCCATCTCCGGGTGACCGCGCAGCGCGTCCGCGACCCGGTACCCGGGAGTGCCCGGGGGCGCCGTGGCGATCCGGGCGGCGGCACGGGCCAGGCCGTGCAGGGAGACGGCGAACAGCGGGGTGCCGCAGCCGTCCACGCTGACATGGGCGGCGCGCTGGCCGGTGAACTCCTGGACGACCTCGGCCACGGCGATCTGGAGCGGGTGCGCGGGGTCGAGGTACGTCTCCAGCGGCCAGCCGTTGAGCCGGCAGAGGTAGAGCATCGCGGCGTGCTTGCCGGAGCAGTTCTGGGCGAGGCGGGAGGGCGGGCGCCCACTCCGGACCCAGGTGTCCCGCACCGAGGGGTCGTACGGGAGGTCCGGTACGTTGCGCAGGTGGTCCTCCCCGAGACCGGCCAGTTCGAGGATCCGTCGGGTGCCCGCGAGGTGGCGCTCCTCTCCGGAGTGGCTGCCCATCGCGAGGGAGAGGAGTTCGCCGTCGAGCGGCAGCCCGGCGCGCACCATGGCGACGGCCTGGAGCGGCTTGAGGGCGGATCGGGGGTAGAAGGCGGCCTCGGTGTCGCCGAGCCGGAACCGGACCGCGCCGTCGCCGTCGAGGACGACGACGGATCCGTGGTGGACTCCCTCGATCACGCCGCCACGGGTGACGTGGGCCACGGGGACGTGCCGGGGCTCGCGGATCGCGGGTGCGTCCGCAGGGGTACTTCTGTGCATCACTGCCTCGATCGATGGTGGGTCACTGCCGGTTCGTCGGCCGGGCGGCGGCCCCCGACAGCGGCGGAACCGTCTCCGCGTCGAGGTCCGCCGCCCGTTGTCAGTCGTCGGACCCGGCGGCCGCGCGCCCGGCACGGCCTCGGATCGCGTACCAGCCGGCGACCAGCACGGCGGCGATCAGCGGTACGCACAGGACGGTGGTACGGCCGGCACCGCCGTCGGCGTACATCAGGACCAGGACGGTGACGAGGAAGGCCAGCGTCACGAGCTCCGTCCAGGGCGAGCCCGGCAGCCGGTAGGCGGGGCGGGTCAGTTCACCGGCTCGGGTCTTCCGCCAGAAGAAGAGGTGGCAGATCATGATCATGCCCCAGGTGGCGAGGATGCCGATCGCCGCGAGGTTGAGCACGATCTCGAACGCGTCGGCGGGCACCACGTAGTTGAGGACCACGCCGAGGACGCACATGCCGCTGGTGAGCAGGATGCCGCCGTAGGGCACCTGACTGCGGCTCATCCGGGCGGTGAAGCGCGGGGCCGAGCCGTTGACGGCCATCGAGCGCAGGATGCGGCCGGTGGAGTAGAGGCCGGAGTTGAGCGAGGACATCGCCGCGGTGAGGACCACCAGGTTCATCACGCTGCCCGCGGCCGGCACCCCGATGTGGGACAGCACGGTGACGAAGGGGCTCTGACCGGCGGTGTACCTGTTCCACGGCAGCAGCATCGACAGCAGGAGCACCGAGCCGACGTAGAACAGGCCCACCCGCCACATGATCGAGTTGATCGCCTTCGGCATGATCTTCTCGGGGTTCTCCGTCTCCCCGGCCGTGACGCCGACCAGTTCGACGGAGGCGTAGGCGAAGACGACGCCCTGGATGATCAGCAGCATCGGCAGCAGACCGTTGGGGAAGATGCCGCCGTTGTCGGTGACCAGGGAGGGGCCGGGCACGGTGCCGTCCACCGGGTGCCGGGTGACCAGGAGGACGATCGCGATGCCCATGAAGACGACCAGCGCGCTGACCTTCACGATGGCGAACCAGAACTCCAGTTCGCCGAAGATCCGCACCGAGATGAGGTTCACGGTGAGGACCACCGCCAGGGCCACGAGCGCGATCACCCACTGCGGGATGTCGGAGAACAGGTGCCAGTAGTGGGCGTACGTGGCCACCGCGGTGATGTCGGCGATACCGGTGGTCGCCCAGTTCAGGAAGTACATCCAGCCCGCGGTGTACGCCCCCTTCTCGCCCAGGAACTCCCGGGCGTAGGAGACGAAGGCTCCGGAGGACGGCCGGTACAGGACGAGTTCACCGAGCGCTCTCACGACGAGGAACGCGAACACCCCGCACACCGCGTAGGCGACGAAAAGGGAGGGCCCGGCATCGGCGAGGCGGCCGCCGGCGCCGAGGAACAGGCCGGTGCCGATGGCGCCGCCGATGGCGATCATGTTGACGTGCCGGGGTTTCAAGGACTTGCTGTAGCCGGTGTCCCCGGCGTCGACGTGACGGGTGGAGGGGCGCTTCTCGTCTTTGAGGAACTGCTCGCTCACGCCTCGGGTCTGCCTTCTGTTGGGGGGATGTCCGTGCGCTGAGGGCGCACGATGTCGGTGAGGGTCGCCTCGACGCGGCGCAGGTGGTGGGACATGGCTTCCACCGCGTCCGGCTCGGACCCGTCGATCAGTGCTTCGACGATCGCCCGGTGCTCGCAGTTGGACTGCTCGCGTCGATCGCCGAGCTCGTTGAGGAAGGCCGACTGACGCGCCAGTGCGTCGCGGATCTCCTCGATGACCTTGCGGAAGACCGGGTTGCGGGAGGCTTCGGCCACTGCCAGGTGGAAGACGGTGTCCAGGGCGACCCACGCCGTGGTGTCGGTCTCCCGCTCCATCCGGTCGAGCAGGTGGGCCAGGTAGTCCAGGTCCTCCGGGGTGCGGCGCAGCGCCGCGTACCCGGCGACCGGGATCTCGACGTGCCGACGCACCTCCAGGAGGTCGCTGGCCGCGTAGTCGCCGAAGGTGGGGTCCTCGACCGTGTTCGCCACGACGAAGGTGCCCTTCCCGGTCTTGGAGACGGTCAGTCCCATGGTCTGGAGCGCTCGGAGCGCCTCCCGCAGCACGGGCCGGCTGACCTCCAGGGCGCGGCAGAGCTCCGCTTCGGAGGGGAGCTTGTCCCCCACCGCGTACTCGCCTCGCTCGATGGCACCGCGGAGATGGCCGAACACCGCTTCCATCGCGCTCACGCGCCGGGGCACCGGACTGACTGTCTGGCTGTCTGACAGGTTCACGGGGTGATCCTGAGGGATTCGTACGATGATGTCAAGACCCTCGGAGTGAAAGCTCAACTCCACTGGGGCGAACTCGAGTTCGCGCGTTCCGCCGAAAGGCACGGCCCAGGCGGGCGCTCGCGGTGGAGAGGGGCCTGCGCACGGCGCTTCCTTCCGGGACTGGGGGTTATGGTCAACGGCCGTCTCCTCCGTCGCCCACCCACCCGGCCATGCGTTCGGGTGGGTGGGCGACGGAGGAGGGGGTGCACGGCGCTGCGGCGCACGGACGCAAACCGCGGGGCGAAGCGATCGGCCACCGCGCGGAGGCGTTGGCTTGCGTATCCGGGCCGCAAGCAAGAATCCTGCTGCCGTTCACCTTCAAGTACAAGAAAAGACGTCTTCGCGACAGTTAAGTGAGCGTTAACCCCATGCAGAGACTGGACCCCCGTCTGCTCGCCACCCTCGAAGCCGTGGTCCGCCACGGTTCCTTCAACTCCGCCGCACGTGAGCTGGGTTACAGCGCACCCGCCGTCTCGCAGCAGATCGCCGAACTCGAACGCCGTACGGGTCTCAGGGTGCTGGAGCGCCGGCCCGTACGGCCCACCCCGGCCGGCGAGGTCCTCCTCGACGCCGAGCAGGGTGTCAGGAGCGCCCTGGCGGCGGCCTCCGTCGAACTCGACGCCATGCGCGCCGGCACAGCCGGGCGGATCCGGCTCGCCGCCTTCGCCTCCGCCGCCACCAGCATCGTCCCGAAGGCGCTTGCGCAGCTGCACACGACGTACCCCGACGTGCGGGTCAGCCTCTCCCAACTGGAGCCCGAAGCGGGCTACAGCCGCCTCAAGCGCGGAGACATGGACCTCACCCTCAGCTACGACTACGACTTCATACCCCAGCCCCCGCCCCGGACGCTGCGCCGGACGCTGGTCGCGCGGGATCCGGTCGTGGCGGTGGTCCCGGCCGGCCACCACCTCGCCGACCGGGAGGTCATCGACCTGGCCAGCCTCGCGTCCGAGACCTGGATCGCGGCTCCGGAAGCAGCGCTGCGCCTGGAACTGCTCGCCCAGATCGCCAAGACGCCGGGGTTCCGGGCGCGCCTGGAGTACGAGGGGGACGATTTCAACACCGTGCTCGGCTTCGTGGCCGCGGGCCTGTGCGTCGCCGTCATGCCGCAGCTGGCGCTCCCCCGCGGTACCACCCAGGTCGTGGCGCGCCCGTTGGCCGAGCCCGAGCTGACGCGTTTCATCTACGCCGTCCGCATCGACACCCGGCACGCCCCGCACGCCCTGCTGGCCCTGGAGCAGATGCTCGCCGCGCAGGCGCTGGCCGCGCTCTCCTGAGGCGTGGAGGCGTGCGCGACGAACCGAACGTCACCGGGCCCCCGCCCGCCGGGGCGACTGTCGCGGCGCCGCCTCCCGCCGGGGCCGCCGGACGGGCCCTACTCCGGCCGGGTGCCCCGGTCCGCCGTGAGCCGTTCACGCCACTCGGCGACGACCGTCGGGGACGTCGCGGCCAGACCGGCGATCTCCTCGTCGTCCCGCCCGTCGGTCCAGCTGAGGACCCGGGTGAGGACGGTGTTGCGCACGCGCCGGAGTTCCGTGACCATCTCCTCCAGTCGCTTCAGCTCCTCGCCGGTGGCGGCGAGCGTCTCGTCGACCGCCGCCCTCTCCTCGGCCCGCTCCTGCCACAGGTAGGCCGGCAGTCCGGTGAGAACCACGCCGTCGTCGCCCGCGGCACTGCGAAACGTCTCGGCGAGGTGGGCGAGCACGCAGTCCGAGGCGTCGGCGAGGCTCGCGCCCACGACCTTGGCGGCCTCCCAGGCGGTGCGCCCGGCGTCGCTGGTCCGGAGCCAGATCCGGGCTTCGACCGGCGTGCGGTCGCCGCAGGCGGCCGCACGGTAGGCGTACAGCGCCGCGCGGTGGCCGTAGAACGTGTAGCCGTCCTCGATCTGAACGTGCGCCGGGGCGCACATCCGCCCCGGAACGCCTCCGTAACCGGAAACGGGTTCGTAGGCGGCGTAGGCGTCGAGTTCCGCGTCGGTCGCCGTCGACCAGGACGGATCGCACAGCTCCGGGTTCCGGGCGAGGAAGTCCGCCACCTCCACCCGCGTGCCGGGGACCCGGCTCGCGCGGGGGCCGGCCCAGACCACCGCGCCCGTCGCGTCGGACGTGTGGTCGCAGGCCCGTTCGAGATCTGACCAGGCCGTGGCGGCCTCGGCGGACCACTCCAGGTCACCGGCAGGCCCCACCCGGTGCAGGGAGTCGATCACCCGCTGAACCACGGGCAGTATTCCCTCGGCCAGCGCATGGAGTTCCTCGGCCGTGAAGAACCGCCACGTGCACGCACCCTGGCCGTCGGAACCCCGGTGGGTGAGCGGGTGGACGAGGACGGCGGGCGAGGGCAGGGCCCCGTCCCCGACCTCGGCCCGCCGAGGCCCCGGGAGCCCCGGGAAGGAATCCTCCTGCGGCGCCCGCCAGTCGGTGTCCCCGAACCACACGGCGCCGGTGCCGAGGTCGACGGCCAGCCACTGCTGGTAGCGGTTCCCCGGGCCGAACCGTTCCTGCTGGTGCTCGGCCCGCCGGTCGTGCCACACGTATTCCGCCGGGGGCGGACTGAGTTGGACGGCGACGAAACCCTCATGGGGGGTGTACCCGACGACGACGTGTGCGGTCGGTTCGGTGTGCTCAGTCCCGGACATGCGGCTCCCTCCGTGCCGGACAGTGGCGGATCCGCCACTGTGCGCACAGAGCCTGCCTCGCCGAAGCTGTCCGATCAAATCCGATCACTTGTGAACTTGCACGCCTTCGAGAGTCCGTACACGAGCGGAATCGACGTGACGGGCCCCGGGTGGTGATCACGGAACGCCGCCGTTCCCAACCAGTGAACAGCCGGCGAACGACGACTTGACACCATGTCATCGGCGGCCTCAGGATCGGCTCGTGAACCTGTCAGACAGCAGGATAGGTGGTTCGGATCGGCGGCCGTACGACCGGCCGCGTCCCTCCGCCCAAGAGCTGCCCGGCAGGACTGCGGCACACGCAGCGTGTCCCTCCGGTTCGTCCGCACCCCGGAGGGCCGGCGGATCTCGGCGATCGCCTGGCACGACCACTCCTGACCGCCCCGACCGAGCGGGATGCCGCCCACGCCGTCCAACGCGCCGTGAGGTGCGCGGCACCCGCGTCCGGTTCTCCTACCATCAGGGCGGCACCGGCCCTCAGGAACGGAGTCGACTCCCGTGACCGATGATCGCAGCGCCCTGACCGACCGGTCGAGGCCGAGCATCGCCCGGGTGTACGACTACCTGCTCGGCGGCGAGGAGAACTACGCCGTCGACCGCGAGATCGGCGACTTCTTCCTCCGGGACCTGCCCGGCTCGGTGGCGATCGCCCACGCCAACCGCCGGGCGCTGGTACGGGCCGTGGGCGCGATGGTCCGCGAGGGCGTCCAGCAGTTCGTCGACATGGGCAGCGGCCTGCCGACCGCCGACAACGTGCACCAGGTCGCCCTGCGGCACGCTCCCGGGGCGCGCGTCGCCTACGCCGACCACGATCCGACCGTGCTCGCCCACGGCCGCGCCCTGCTGGGCTCCGCCGGACGCAGCACCCTGGTCCAGGCGGACCTGCGCGAGCCGGAGTCGATCCGCGACCACCCCGACGTGCGGCGCCTGATCGACTTCAACGAGCCGGTGGCCGTGGTCTTCAGCGCCGTACTGCACCACCTCGACGACTCCGAGCATCCCGCCGCGCTGGTTCGCTGGTGGGTGGACCGGGTGCCCCCGGGCAGCCTGGTCTACATCTCGCACTTCCGCTCCGGCGGGAACGAGGAGGCCCGGATCGCCGAGCAGAAGCTGCAGGACAGCTTCGGCCGCGGCCGCTGGCGCACCGACGAGGAGATCCTCGGCCTGTTCGACGGCCTCGAACTGCTCGAACCGGGCCTGGTGCCCTGCTCGTTGTGGCGGCCGGAGCCCGAGGCGGACGGCACCGCGGCGCCCTCGGACGAAGCCGACCTGCCGGTCTGGGAGCGGCTGATCTCCTGTGCCCTGGCCCGCATGCCCTGACCGGCCGCAGCGCTGGACAGCCCGCGCTCCGGGGCCGGGGCGCGGGCTGCACGGTGTTCGCCTCAGCGGTTCAGTGCTTCGGTGCTTCAGCGGTTCGGTGCTTCAGCGGTTCGGTGCTTCGGCGGTTCGGTGCTTCGGCGGTTCAGCGGTTCAGCGGTTCGGTGCATGGCTCAACGGCCCTGCAGGGACTTGACGTTGTCGCCGAAGGTCCAGCCCTTCGAACCGTCCCAGTTGAGCGACCAGGTCATCAGCCCCTTCAGTGCTCCGCCGAAGGCGCTCCACGCCTGGCCGACCGATCCCGGGTCCATGTAGCCGCCGCCCGCGCCGGGTTGGGCCGGCAGGCCGGGCACCTGTTTGTCGTAGGGCACGGTGACGGTGGTGCCCTGGATGGTCAGCCCCCTGTTCAGGCAGGTGGTCTGCGCGGTGAAGCCCTGTACGGTGCCGGCCTGGTAGGAGTCGCCGGAGCAGCCGTACATGCTGCCGTTGTAGTACTGCATGTTGAGCCACCACAGCTGCCCGTTGTCGACGTACTTCTTGATGATCGGCAGGTAGGCGCCCCAGATCGAGCCGTAGGTGACGCTGCCGCCGGTGACGTAGGCGGTCTCGGGGGCCATGGTCAGGCCGAACCCGGCGGGCATCTGGGCCAGCACGCCGTCGATGATGCGGATCAGGTTGGCCTGGGAGGCGGACAGCGTGTTGATGCTGCCACTGCCGGAGAGGCCGGTCTCGACGTCGATGTCGATCCCGTCGAAGTTGTACTTCTTGAGGATCGGGACGACGGTCGCCACGAACCTGTCGGCGACGGCGCTGGAGCTCAGGTCGATGCCCGCGGCGGCGCCGCCGATGGACATCAGGATCGTCGCGCCGGCGGCCTTGGCCTGGCACATCTCGGCGGGGGTCGACACCTTGACGTTGGTGTCCATTCCGTCCTGCCACTGGACGGTGCCGTCCGACAGGATCACCGGGAAGGCCGCGTTGATGACGTTGTAGCCGTGCGCGGCGATCCGGCTGTCCGTGATCGGGGCCCAGCCCATGCCCGGGTGGACGCCGTTCGAGGCGCCGTCCCAGTTCTCCCAGTAGCCCTGAAGGACCTTGCCCGAGGGCTTGGGCTTGGTGGGGCAGGTGTCCCCCGGCGCCGGGGTCGTGGGCGGCGGAGTGGTCGGCGGGGTGCTGGTCGGCGGCGGAGTGGTGGGCGGTGCGCTGGTCGGGGTGGCGGTCGGCGAGGGGCTGCTGCCGCCGGGACCGGTGAGCGACACGTCGTCCGCGTAGTACGCGGGCTGGCCGTACCAGCCGTGCAGGTAGACCGTCACCGAGGTGGTGGTGGGGCCGGTGGTGAAGCCGACGCTGAGCTGGCCGTACAAGGAGTTGCCCGGCGTCCAGGTGGACGGTTCGCTGCCGGCGCCGGTGCCGGTGGCGCCCAGGTAGACGTAGCTGCCCTGGACGTAGGCGCTCAGCGTGTACTGCGAGTTGGGCTGCACGCTGACGGTCTGGCCGCACTGGGCGTCGTCCTGGCCGCTCGGCGTGGCCCGGAGCGCGGAGGCACCGGAGTGGACCGGGCTGCCGACGGCCGCGCCGGAGCCGCCGGAACACGTCCAGCCGGAGAGTCCGTTCTCGAAGCCGGGGTTGGACACCAGGTTGGTGGTGGCGGCCCCGGCGGTGACCGAGCCGACCGCGGCGATTCCGGCACCGATGACGGCGGCGGCGCTCAACCCGGCGAGGGAGCGCATCAGGACACTCGCGCCCTGTTCGGGGCGACCGGGATCCGGACTGCGGTGGAAACCACCCGACGACGCGCGCGGCGCGCGCGACCTCCGACCGGACATGCTGAGCTCCCTTCCCGCCGGGCGCCATGGGAATGACCGGCGCGTGGGGGCGTGCCGCCCGGCTGTGGGTGAGGTGGGGACATGTGGGGCTGTGCCGGACCGGATCGTAGGAGGGCGGGCAGCGTCGGTCAATAGGTCTGGACCATTTAGGTCTGGACCAATTTCGCCACCCTCACCGTGCCGCCGTCACGCCGCCTCGCCCGCTGGACGTCACCGCGACCTTCGCTCGCGGCCCGCGGGGTCGACACCTCCAAGACCTACCGCCTCAACGGCGCCGCTGAGGAGGCCTCCTGACGCGCACTGCGCCGGCCCGCGGGAGGACGCCGACCGCCGCGTCCCCGGGGCAGTTGTCCGGTGGCCACCGCGGGTGCTGCGCGGGCAGGCCGCTCAGACCGTCGGCAGCGGCGCCGGGGCGGCCGGACCGGTGTAGCGGGCCGACGGGCGGATGATCTTGGAGTCGGCGGCCTGTTCCAGGATGTTGGCGCTCCAGCCGATCGCCCGGCCCGCGGCGAAGGTGGGGGTGAACATCTCCCGGGGCAGGCCGCACAGGTGCATCACCACGCCGGCGTAGAACTCGACGTTGGTGTGGAGTTCGCGCCCCGGCTTCAGCTCCGCCAGGATCGCCTCGACCTGGGCCTCGACCTGGACGGCGAGGTCGACCAGCTCGCCGCCGAAGGACTGCGCGACCCCGCGCAGCATCCGGGAGCGCGGGTCCTCGGTGCGGTAGACGGCGTGGCCGAAGCCCATGATCCGGTCGCCGGCCAGCACGCGCTCCCTGATCCAGCCGTCGATCCGCTCGGGGGTGCCGATCGCGTCCAGGGTGTCCAGTGCCCGGCTGGGGGCGCCGCCGTGCAGCGGGCCGGAGAGCGCGCCGAGCCCGCCGACCAGGCAGGCCACCAGGTCGGCGCCGGTGGAGGCGATCACCCGGGCGGTGAAGGTGGAGGCGTTGAAGCCGTGGTCCACGGTGGAGATCAGGTACTGCTCGATCGCCCTGGCCTTGGCCGGCTCGGGTTCCTCCCCGGTCAGCATGTAGAGGTAGTTGGCGGCGTAGCCGAGGTCCTCGCGCGGCTCTATCGGCTGCTGAGCGTTCTGCAGCCGGTGCAGCGCGGTGAGCACGGTGGGCACCAGCGCGGTGGCGAACAGGGCGTCCTCGACGCGCTGTTCGGGGGCGGTGTCGTAGAGCGGCCGGATGCCGCGGTCGGCGGCGGCGATCGAGAGCGCGGCACCCAGGGCGGTCAGCGGGCCGCCGTGCGCGGTGCTCGCCGCGAGTGCGGGCAGCAGCGGGCGCAGCGCGTCGGGCAGTCGGCGCAGCGGTGCGGTACGGGCCAGGAAGGCGGCGCGGCGGGCCGGGTCGGGGAGTTCGCCGAGCAGCATCAGGTGCCAGACGTCCTCCAGGGTGCGCTGCTCGGCGAGGTCGATCGCCGAGTACTGGCGGTAGTGGTAGAAGCCCTCCAGCCCGCGGACGTCACTGAGTTCGGTCTCGGTGACCACGACGCCCTTGAGTCCGCGCGGGACCTCGATCTCGGTGGTGCTCGGGGTGTTCGACATGGCGGCAGCCCTCCTGGGGGTGTTCGTACCCGTTGACGTTCTGTACTCTCCGATCATTGATCCATGTTGTCAATGTTGATTGAAATCAATGTGGAATACTGTGGATCGATCGATCACCATCAAGTCGCGGGACGAGGACGAGGGCAGACCATGGCCGAACGCTTGACCACCCAGCAGGTCGCCGAGCAGCTCGGGGTCAAGGTGGAGACGGTGTACGCCTACGCCAGCCGCGGCCAGCTCAGCAGCGAGCGGGCCCCGGGCGGCAAGGGCAGCACCTTCGACGCCCGCGAGGTGGCCGAACTGGCCGCCCGCGGCCGCCGGGCTCCGCTGCGCCCACCGGGCCAGGCCTCCGCCGGCGAACCCCCGGCCGCCGGACGCTCCGCCGCCGACCCGTGGACCACCGCGGCCTGGCCCGGCGGGCCTGTCACGGTGCGGACCGGCCTGACCCTGATCGAGAACGGCCGGCTCCACTACCGCGGCCGGGATGCCGTCCAACTCGCCGCCGAGCACGGCTTCGAGGCCGCCGTTGCCTGGCTCTGGGGCCTGGGCACCGACGCCCCCGTCTCCCTGCGGGTGCCGCCCGCCACCGCCGAAGCCCTCACCCGGGCCGCCGCCGCGCTGCCCGCCGGGATCCGGCTGCCCGACCGGCTGCGGATCTCGGCCACCGTCGCCGCCGCGCTCGACCCGCTCCGCTTCGACCTGCGCGAACAGACGGTGCTGGCGGCCGGCGCCGCCCTGATCGCCGGAATGGTCGAGGCCCTGCCCCGCACCGCACCCGATCCCGGGCCCGACGCCACGCTCGCGGCGCGGCTGTGGAGCCGCCTCGCCACCGCCGCCCCCACGCCCGAGGCACTGGCCTGCCTGGACCGCGCCCTGGTGTTGCTCCTCGACCACGAGCTGGCGGTGTCCACGGTGGCGGCCCGGGTCGCGGCCTCGGCCCGGGCCCATCCGTACGCGGTGGTCTCGGCCGGCCTCGGCGCCACCGACGGCCCGCTGCACGGCGCGGCCAGCCCGCTGGCCCACCGGATGCTCGCCGAGGTGCTGGCCGACGGCGCCGTCCCCGTGGTCTCCGACTACCTGCGCACCGGCAGGGCGATCCCCGGCCTCGGCCATCGCCTCTACCCGGACGGCGACCCCCGGGCGGTCGCCCTGCTCGACGCCGTCGCCCGGCTCGACGGCGGCGCAGTCGTGGTGAGGGCGGTCGCCGAGGTCGAGGCGGCGGCGGGCCCCGCCGGACGACCGGCCCTGCGGGCCAACGTCGACCTGGCCCTGGCCGCCATGGCCCTGGCCGCCGGCCTGCCGGCCGAGGCCGGCGAGGTGGTCTTCGCCGTCGCCCGCACCCCGGGCTGGCTGGCCCACGCCGTGGAGGAGTACCGCGAGGAGCCCCTGCGCATGCGCGCCCGCGCCGGCTACACCGGCCCGCGGCCGCAGCAGAGCTGACCCCGCTTCACCACGAGCCGGGCCGGCGCCCACGCGGTGGTCGTCGCCGTCGAACGCGGGCTGTTGGACAGGCGTCAGCCCCTCAACCAATACGGAGCGTCAGAACGGTTAGTGGATTAGGCTGGTCGCCATGACCCACGAGACCCGCGGCGCCACGATGCCCGCCGTCGCCTACCGCCGGAGCCTGCCGATCGACGACCCCGAGAGCCTGGTGGACGTCGAGCTGCCGGTCCCCGAGCCCGGCCCGCGGGACCTGCTGGTCCGGGTCGAGGCCGTGGCCGTCAACCCGATCGACTGCAAGGTCCGGCGCGGCACCGACCCGGGCGGCACGCCCAAGGTGCTGGGCTGGGACGCGGCCGGCACCGTCGTCGCCGTCGGCGCCGACGTGGAGCTCTTCCGGGTCGGGGAGGAGGTCTACTACGCCGGGGCCGTCGACCGCCCCGGCGCCAACTCCCGCTACCACGCCGTCGACGAGAGCCTGGTCGGCCGCAAGCCCGCCTCGCTCTCCTTCACCGAGGCGGCGGCGATGCCGCTGACCTCGCTCACCGCCTGGGAGGGCCTGTTCGACCGGCTCGGGCTGCGCACCGGCGCACCGGAGCAGACCGGCACCCTGCTGGTGACGGCGGCCGCGGGCGGGGTCGGCGCGATGGTCGCCCAGCTGGCGCGCGCCCTGACCGGACTCACCGTGATCGGCACCGCCTCCCGCCCCCGGACCGCCGCGTTCGCCCGCCGCATGGGCGTCGACCACGTGGTCGACCACACCGAGCCCCTCGCCCCGCAGCTCGCCGAACTCGCCCCCGGAGGCCTCGACCACGTCTTCAGTACGGTCGGGACGCAGCGCAACCTCCCCGTCTACGCCGAACTGCTCAACCCCTTCGGCCGGATCGTCGCCATCGACGACGTCGACACCCTGCCGATGGGGCTGCTCAAGCCGAAGAGCATCGCGTTCCACTGGGAGTCGATGTTCACCCGCTCCCGCTTCGCGACCCCGGACCGGGCCGGGCAGCACCGGATCCTCACCCGGGTGGCACACCTGGTGGACGCCGGCGTGCTCCGCACCACCGCCATCCGCGACCTCGGGCCCGTCAACGCCGCCAACCTCCGTGCGGCGCACCGGCTCCAGGAGTCGGGCACCACGATCGGGAAGACGACCCTCACCGGGTTCTGAGCGGCCGCCGTCCCGCCCCGTCACGCACTCGGCGGGTTCCGGTCCAGGTAGCGCAGGCCCTGTTTGAGGTACGCCCGCGGGTTGGTGGTCAGATGGCGGGCCCAGGCGGGCTTGGCCTCGCCGCGCCGGTGGGCGTAGCAGGCCAGGGCGTAGCCGAACATCCGCTCGCTCAGGTAGCCGAGCCGCGTGTACGACCAACCATGTTTGTCCTGGCTGTAGTTGAAGGCGGAGTTGGCGGTGAAGATGCCGAGTCCGAAGTGGACCGTCAGCAGGTCGGTGAGCGGCTCGTGGTCGTGCCGGTCGGCGGGGATGCGCTGCTCGTCGAGGAGGCGGACGTGCCCCAGCTCGTGGGCGACGGTGGCGACCAGGGCGACCGGACGGGCGGCCTGGCGCTGGTCGACGGCGATCACCGGCCGCCCGTTCTCGCGCCGGTAGTGCCCGGCGGCGTAGCGGGACCGCCTGGCGAGCCGGAGGTCCGCGACCATGGCGTCCTCGCCGTCGTCCGGCTGGATCTCGATCGTCAGCCGGTTGGGCGCCACGTCCAGGTACCCGCAGATCTGGGCGATCACGCCCCGGATGTCCTCCTCGGAGCCCCGGAACGGCCCCGGGAAGTACTCCCCGGTCGGCAGCACCGGCGCGCGGTCCAGCACGGCACGGCCGAATTCGGCCGCCAGCCAGGCCATCGACTCCTCGATCCAAGCCCGTTCGTCCGGCCCGACCGGGCACTTCGGCGAGAACAGCGCCATGACACCCCCGAGTGATCACGGCCATCATGCCATTGGCTGACGGGCCGCCCACATCGGTGGCTGAGCTCAACCCGTGGCCAGGCGCGGGGCGAAGGCCGAGAACCACAGGGCCGCGAACGTGGCGACGGTCATCACGGGCACGAAGAACCGGGTCTCCAGCTTCCCCCCGGTCCGCCGGATCAGCACGAGCTCGAAGCGCCTGCGGCAGGGCCAGAACAGGGGCGCGCCCCGGCGGGTCAGGCAGTCGCCGAGCAGGTGGCTCAGCGTCCCCAGGCAGACCGTGTAGGGCAGCCAGACGGCGATGCCGGTGAACCAGGCAGCCACCGTCGCCGTCCCGACACCGGCCAGACCGACGGAGGTCACCCATGCCGTCAGCCCGCGCCCCGGCGGGTGCAGGTGCAGGGCACGCGCCGCGAGAGCGAAGAGGACGAAGGTGAGACCGAGGGTGAAGCCGCCGCCGAGGCGGGTGACGCCCATCCAGGTGCCCCAGCTGGTGAGCGCCACGAACAGCAGCGAGTGCGTCGCATGGCGGTGGCCCCCGCACAGTCGGCCCACCACACGGCACAACCCCCTCGACAGCGGACCCAGCAGGTGCGCGGGCGTCGCGTCGTGGTGGTCGAGGTCCGGCAGCAGCGCGGCCCCGGCACAGAGCAGCGTGCCGACCAGGACCTCGCTCGGCCGCGGCTGCGCGCCCAACAGGGCCTCCGGCAGGAACGGCGCGGTGGCCGCGTAGAGCAGTGCCCCGCTGATCGCATGTGACTGACCCAGCATGTCGCCCCCCTTCTCCGTCCCGCTGCCTCGCGCCCCGCCCGCTCCGACCGCCACCCGGGAGCCCGACAGGGACCCGTCTGCTACCCGCCCAGCCCCCGCCCACTCCTCCGCGGCCACGCACCGCCGGGCCACGGGCGCTGGTGGTCGCGCGGCAGGCCTCGAGCGGGCGGAGCGGCGGCGACGTGCTCAAGCACACCGGGTGGGAGTTCCTCGACGGTGAGCCGTCGGGCCGGGCTCCGACGCACATCGCGGCGGGACTCCCGCGTTGCGCGACCGGATTCCTCCGCACGGGACGGCAAGCTCGGACGGTGGCAACAGCGTGCCGCCGGGTTTTCGGGGGTACGCGGTGCACCTGACCGCAACCGAACGTTGGGAGAGCCATGCCGAAGGACGTCATCGAGCTGATCACCGCGGACCACCGCGAGGTCGAGAAGCTGTTCGATCGCTTGCAGGCGGGCGGTGCGGACCGGGTCGCGGTGCTCGACCGGGTCGGCGCGCTGCTGGTCGCGCACTCGCGGGCCGAGGAGGAGCGGGTGTACCCCGTCGTCGCGAAGCGGGCACCCGGTGAGAAGGACCAGGTGGCGCACAGCGAGGACGAGCACGAGCAGGCGGAAGGACTGATCAGGCGGCTGCAGGCCACCGATCCGGGCTCCGAGAAGTTCGACTCCCTGGTCACCGAGCTCGTCGAGGCCGTCCGGCACCACGTCGAGACCGAGGAGTCCGAGGTCCTGCCCGCGCTGCGGGAGGCGGTGGACAGCAAGCAGTTGCACGAGCTGGGCGGGAAGTTCCGCGAGCGGCGCGAGGAGGCACTGGCCGAGGCCGAACGGGAAGCGGCCGAGCGCCGCCGGGGTGGCGAGCCGACCAAGGACGAGCTGTACCGGCAGGCCCAGGAGGCGGAGATCTCCGGACGCTCGAGCATGACCAAGCAGGAACTCGCCGACACCCTGGAACACCAGGGGTGACCCACCCCGTGCTGCGGCCGGGGCAGCAGGGCCCGGGCCGACGTACGACCCCCGGCCGCGCGGTCGAGCAGCGGTCCCCGACGAAACGAAAGGACGCCGAGAATGCCGCTCAAGCGAGCCCAGGAGCACCACCACATCAGCCGCGACCTGGAACTGAACCCGGTCTTCAGCCGTGAGCCCGTAAAAGTCCCCCGGTACGCCCTCCCGAAGAGCGAGATGGAGCCGGAGACCGCCTACCAGCTGGTGCACGACGAACTCATGCTGGACGGCAACGCGCGGCTGAACCTGGCGACGTTCGTGTCGACCTGGACCGAGCCGCAGGCGCTGCGTCTGATGGGCGAGTGCGCCGAGAAGAACATGATCGACAAGGACGAGTACCCGCAGACGGCCGAGCTGGAGACGCGCTGCGTGCACATGCTCGCCCGGCTGTGGAACGCCCCCGACGCCCACCGGGCGGTGGGCTGCTCGACCACGGGTTCCAGCGAGGCGGCGATGCTCGGCGGACTCGCGCTCAAGCGCCGCTGGCAGCACCGCCTCGCAGCGGACGGCACGACGGCGAAGCCGAACCTGGTCATGGGCATCAACGTGCAGATCTGCTGGGAGAAGTTCGCCGACTACTTCGACGTGGAGGCCCGCTACGTCCCCATGGAAGGCGAGCGCTACCACCTCTCCCCCGAGGCCGCGGTCGAGCTGTGCGACGAGAACACCATCGGCGTCGTCGCGGTGCTGGGCTCCACCTTCGACGGCAGCTACGAACCGGTGGCCGAACTCGCCGCCGCGCTGGACGACTTGCAGGAACGCACCGGCCTGGACATCCCGATCCACGTCGACGGCGCCTCCGGAGCGATGATCGCCCCGTTCCTCGACCCCGACCTGGTCTGGGACTTCAGGCTGCCGCGGGTGGCCTCCATCAACACCTCCGGCCACAAGTTCGGCCTGGTCATGCCCGGGGTCGGGTGGGCGCTGTGGCGCGACGAGCAGGCCCTGCCCGACGACCTGGTCTTCCATGTGAACTACCTGGGCGGCGACATGCCCACGTTCGCGCTCAACTTCTCCCGCCCCGGCGCCCAGGTCGTCGCCCAGTACTACAACTTCCTGCGCCTGGGCTTCGACGGTTACCGGCGGGTGCAGCAGACCTGCCGCGACGTCGCCACCCGACTGGCGGGCGAGATCGCCGGACTCGGACCGTTCGAGCTGATCACCGACGGCAGCCAGACCCCCGTCTTCGCCTTCCGGATCCGCCAGGGCATCGACGCCTTCAGCGTCTTCGACGTCTCCGCCGCGCTACGCGAACGCGGCTGGCTGGTGCCCGCCTACACCTTCCCCGAGAACCGCACCGACCTGGCGGTCCTACGGATCGTGGTCCGCAACGGCTTCAGCCACGACCTCGCCGACCTGCTGCTCGCCGACCTCAAACGCGTACTCGAACGCCTGGAGCACCAGAGCGGGCCGCAACGCAGCGCCGACGACGCGGGCGGCTTCGCTCACGGAGCCGAGACCAAGAACCCCAAGCGGCCCGGACGGCACTGACACCCCCGCACTCCCAGGAGAGGCAGGACCCCATGTGCCGCTTGTTCGGCATGAGCAGCGCGCCCCGGCGCAGCCGCGCGACGTTCTGGCTGCTGGACGCCCCCGACAACCTGAGCGACCAGAGCCGCCGGGAGCCCGACGGAACCGGGCTCGGCTACTTCACCGCCGACGGGACGCCACAGGTGCACAAGGCCCCCGTCGCCGCGTTCCAGGACCGCGCCTTCGCCGAGGACGCGGCGACGGTGGAGTCGGCGACGTTCCTGGCCCACATCCGCTACGCCTCCACCGGAGCCCTGCGGGAGTCCAACACCCATCCCTTCGAAATGAACGGCCGACTGTTCGCCCACAACGGGGTGATCGAAGACCTGGACCGGCTCGACGCCCACCTGGGCGCGGACCGGTCACTCGTCAAGGGCGACACCGACTCCGAACGCTTCTTCGCCCTGGTCACCCGGGAAACCACCGCACACGGTGGGGACGTCACTGCCGGAATCGTGGCCGCCGCCCGCTGGACGGCCCGCCACCTGCCCCTCTACGCCCTCAACATCGTCCTCGCCACGAGCGACCAGCTCTGGGCGCTGCGGTACCCGGACACCCACGAACTACACGTCCTCGAACGCCGGCCCGGCGGGCACCACGGCAACCGCCAGCTGGACCACGCCGGCGCCGCCGGACGCATGCGCGTCCACTCCGGCGACCTCGCCCGGACCCCGGCGACGGTGGTCGCCAGCGAACGCATGGACGACAACCCGCACTGGCTGCTGATGGAGCCCGGTGAACTCCTGCACGTCGGGCCCGACCGGGCGGTCACCCGCCGGATCGTCCTCCCGCAGGAACCCGCCCACCGCCTGACCCTCGCCGATCTCCACCCCACGGCCGCCGCCTCCCAGCAGGCGGCCTGAGGCCGCCGCCGGCCCCACCCGGCAGTAGCCGGCGCGACGCACCCCGCGCCGTGAAGTGGCCTCTTCGGTGACTTCGCCCCCCGACGGCCGATTCCGCCGATCGAGGAGACCGTGCCCGAACCTCGCGCCGATCCCGTGTAGGGCGCCCGCATCCGGGCAGTCGCCCGGACAGCTGTGCACACCCCTTCAGAGCGGAGAGTCGTTCTCATGATCATGGAGAAGCTGCACAAGGCCGGAGTGAAATCCGAGCACGCCTACATGGCCGGCCTGGCCTCCATCGGACTGTCCTTCGTCTCCTGGATGGTCTCCGTCAAGGCCGAGGCCGCCGGCGTGGAGCGTGCCGACCGCTGGGGCATCTTCGTGGGCGAATGGGCGCCCACGTTCTTCTGCATGGGACTCGCCCTGTCCCAGTACGAGCGTGACGACAACCCCGTCTACGCCAACGACCCCAGGGTCACCGCCACCACCACCTGAATCGGACGGCACGGTCCCGCGCCCGTAACGCACCCGGGGCACACCGCCCCGCGGCCGGGCCGCGGCGACCGAACGGCGTCGGCCACCGGACCGCGACCCGGACGTACCGCCCGGGAGCGGCGCGGGGCCGACGCCGGCCGTGTGTGAACACCAGGGAGGGTCCGGGGGTGGGGTGGGGCCCGCGACGCCGAGGTGCCGGTACCCGTCCGCCCACGGAGGCCGGCATCGCCGACGGTGCCGCGCACGGGCGCGGGCGTCGCCGAGCCCCCGGCGGCCCGGCCCCTCCGGCTCAGCCGGACCGGCCCGCCCGGACCCCGGCCGCGGCCAGCACCGCGCACACCGCCAGATTCGTCAGCGGGTAGGCCGCCAGGACAGCCACGAACTCCCGCAGGGTCGCGCTGGGCCGGTAGTAGGCCGCGGTCGGCGCGCCGTGTGCCTCGCCCGGGACCCCGGCCCGGCGCGCGAGGATGGCCGCTCGCAGCGAGTGGAAGTCGTTGGTCACGATGGCGCAGCGGTAGCCCGGGCGGATCCGCTCCATCAGCTCCCGGCTGAACGCTACGTTCTCCCCGGTGTTCGTCGAGGCGCTCTCCTGGAGGATGTGCGTGCCGGGGACGCCCCGCGCCATGAGGTAGTCGGCCATCGCCTCGGCCTCGGATACGCGCTCGTCCGAGCCCTTGCCGCCGGAGACTACCAGGGTCGGGGGCCGTCCTTGCGCCGCCTGGCGCCGGTACAGGGTCAGGGCCTTCTGGAGTCGCGAGGCCAGGAGCGGCGGGACGGTGGATCCGTCCGCCAGTCCGGCGCCGAGGACGACCACGAAGTCGACCGGGCGGCGTGCCGTGACCCGTTGGTAGAGCACGGCGTAACCGACGAAACAGAGGAAGAGGAACCCCACGTAGCCGGCCACCAGCAGGGCAGCGGTTGCCGCGGCGCGCAGCGGCCCGTGCTCGGTGCGTGCGGCGACGACCGCGAGCGCGAGTGCGGCCAGGACCGCGAGGCCCGCCAGTGGGGACAGGAGGTTGGCCGGGCGACCGCCTTCGGCGCGGACCATCCGGATGCCGTTGGCCATCAGGGCTCCGGCGACGGCCGTCGCGCCCGCCACGGCCGCGACGCCGGTGGCGCCCGCCACCGCCTGGGCCACCGGGCGGTGGAAGCGGTCGAGCACCAGGAAGGAGCCGGCGAACACCAGGACGGTGCACAGGCCCAGGAGGACGCCGTTGCCGAAGCGACGCCGGTCATCGCGGAAGCGCCGTGCGAAGAGCAGCAGGAGCAGAACGGCTGCGAGAAGGCAGAGGAAGGGGAGCAAGGTCACTGCGGCTCCTGGCAGCAGGTGGTGGGGCGCCGGCTGCCGCCGGTGTCCGGGGCTCGCGAACACGGCAGTGCGATGCGCTCCAGGTCCGCCCACAGGTCCTGGGCCCGCTCACGCAGTCCCACCACCGTGGAGCTGCCCGCCTCGACCGCGCTGAGGTAGGCGTCTATGCCGGTCACCGCGTGATACACCTGCCGACGCAGCGGCTCCACCCGCGCCGCCTCCTCGCCGTGTTCGCATGGCGACCCGACCCGCTCGGCCAGCAGGAGCCTGAGCCGCTCCAGCCCTTCCCTGCTCATCGGATCCACGTCCACCATCTCCGTACGAGAGCCGCCGCACGGATCGCCATGACGATCCGCGTTACCTTCACTGTTCGCCGATCCGCCAGACATGTCAACCAATGCACGAATCCATTGTCATGTTTCAGCGGTCATGAAACAGGAGTCTTATCGTGGATACATGAACGACGCAACGGCGGCCGAGCGGCAGTGGACCTTCCTGACCAACCACGCCCGGGTCCTCGTCCAGATAGCCCGCGACCCCGGCATCCGGGTGCGCGACATCGCCACCCGCTGCCTGCTCACGGAACGCGCCGTCCAGCGCATCATCACCGACCTCGAACAGGCCGGATACCTCAGCCACGAACGCCGCGGCCGCACCAACCACTACAGCGTCCTCGCGGGCAAGCAGCTACGCCATCCCGCCGACGCCGGCCCCACCGTCGCCGAACTCCTCGCCACCCTGCTGCGGACACCCGGCGACGGGCAGCACCACCCGGCTCCCGCCGTGCCGGAACCTGCCGGCCCGCGCTCACCGGATCAGGTCGACGGACAGCAGGGTGACGGACTGTCCCAGGGCCGCCCGACGGGCGCGGACCGCCTTGACGGTGCCGTTTCCGGTGCCCAGTAGCGTCCAGCCGGTGGCCGTCGCCGGCGGTCCGCCCGAGCGCCGAGCCGGGGCGCCGGCCGCCGCCGGGCCGGCGGGGCGCGGGGAGCTCCTCCCGCGGTGGCACCGCGGAGAGGCGCTCAGGGGATGGCGGGACGTTCGGGCCGGTAGACGGTCAGAGCGGCGGTGACCTTGGACAGGCGCAGCCGGTCGGGGGCGGGGAAGGCCTCGCCGTCGACGGCGAGGTTCCGGACCTCGTGCAGATCGCTGAGGTCGAGGGCGGCCAGGCGCGCCTCGCGGTAGACGCGGGAGGTGGCGAGGGTACCGGTGAGGAAGGCGAGCAGGAGGCGGGTGCGGGCGAAGGGGTGGCTGCCGTCGACGGCGCGGATGTCGAGCCGGCCGCCGTCCAGTGAGGTGCGGTGGGTGGGCGCGAAGCCGGGTGGGTCGTAGGTGCCGTTGCCGGCGAAGAGCATCCACAGGGTCCGCGGGACACCGGAGACGGTCAGGCGTACGGGCTCGGCGCCGGCCAGGACGCGGACGAGAGCGACGGCGAGGGCGGGCCACTTGCCCAGGCGCCTCTCCAGACGTTCGCGGACTCGGACGAGTTCGGGGTAGATCCCGATGCTGAAGGTGTTGAGGAACAGCTGCCGGTCGCCGTGGTCGCCGGTGGCCAGTGCGACGTCGACGGCGCAGGCACTGCCGGCCTTGACCGCGTCGGCGGTGGCGCGCAGGGTGTGAGTGCCCAGGTCGACGGCGAAGTGGTTCAGGGTGCCGCCGGGGAACACCGCCAGTGGCAGGCCTTCCCGGGCGGCGACGGCCGCGGCCAGGTTGACGCTGCCGTCGCCGCCGCAGATGCCCAGCGCCCCGTCCGACGTGACGGCGAGTGCCGCGGCCTGGTCCAGCAGCGCGGCCAGGTCGTCGCCGTCCGCGCACAGCCGGATGTGGGCGTCGGGGAGTTCCCGGCGCAGTTCCTCGACGGACCGCTCCGCGCTGTCGGCCCCCGTGAGGGCTCCGGAGCCCGAAGCGCCGTTGACGACGAGGTACAGGCCCTCACCGGTGGGCAGGGCGGGCGCCTTGACCACGGGAGCGGCCGTGCTGGCCGGGTGGTCGCTGCGACGCGGCCACCAGCGCAGGGTGAGCGCTGCCGTCCCCGCCCCCAGAGCGGCCCCGGCCAGGACGTCGCCGGGATAGTGGACACCCACGTAGACGCGCGAGGCCATCACCGCGGCGGCCACGGGAGCGGCGATGGCGCCCAGCAGCGGCGATTCGATGGCGAGGGCGGTGGCGAAGGCCGCAGCCGAGGCGGAGTGCCCGGAGGGGAAGGAACTGGTGGCGGGCTGTTTGAGCAGCCGCCGTACGACGGGCACGGGGTCGAGGGCGGGGCGGGGCCGGCGGGTGAGGCCCTTGGCGGCGACGTTGGCGAGAGCGGAGGCGAGCAGGAGGGAACCGGCTCCACGCAGGGCGGCCCGCCGGGCGGTCCGATTGCCGGTGGCGCCCAGCAGCGCCGCGCCGGTCATCCACAGCTTGCCGTGATCGGCGGCGCGGGTCAGGCGGGAAAGCCACGGGTCGGTGCCGCGCAGGCGGCGGGACGCCACCCTGACGAACAGCCGGGCGTCGAGATCGTTCAGGGCTTTCCTCATGCGAAGCGGTCCTTCTGGTCGTGCGGGTAGCGGGTGGGGATTGCCGGGCTCGCCCGGCGGCACGTCGGCACGTCGGCAACGCGCGTCGGCGGTCGGGCCCGACGCGTCATGAGGGGCGACGCGGTGGTTCAGCGGTGGTTCAGCTGTCCGCCGGAGAGGGAGGACGGCCGCCGTCGCCTCGCTGCGCTCCGGGTGGGGGGAAGTCCACGCGGATCTCCTCGTCGGGCTTGTAGGCGGCGGCGGTGGCGTAGGAGGTGTAGGCCCGCCGATCCGCCCGGGTCAGCGGGGCGTGATCGGCGAAGGGCGCCGTGATGCCCCGGGGCCACAGCCCCCGGGTTCGCACTGCCGCGCTCTCCGCGCAGACGACGAGCGTGAGCGCGCCGAGGTAGATCCACGCCATCAGGCCGAGCACCATGCCGAACAGCCCGTACGTGGCCGTCGCCCCGCGCAGTTCGTGCCCCACGTAGTAGGTACCGACCAGCAGCAGCGCCTGCCAGGTCAGCGAAGCCGCCAGGGCTTCGGGCCACAGCAGGCGCACCCGGAGCCGGCTGTTGGTCAGGAGCTTGAAGCCGGCCAGCAGCAGGGCGGTACCGACGGCGACCGACAGCGGGACGGCGGCGATCCGTACGCACCGGTCGATCCAGGCGGGCCAGCCGTGTGCGGTGGCGGTGAGGGCGGCCAGGACCGTGGAGGCCATGACCGCGACGGCGAGGACTCCCAACAGGGCGAGTCCGCGCAGCCGGGCGGTCAGCGCGTTCGGGCGGCTGTGCTGCGGGACGGCCCACACCGTGTTGAAGGCGTTCTGGAGCGCCTGCGCCACGCCCAGCGCGCCGTAGAGGCTGCCGGCGATGCCGACGGCGAGCGCGAAGCCGCTGCCCTGGAACGACCGGATGTTGTGCTCGATCTGGTCGCCGATCACCGGGAACTGACTGAGGGCGGAATGCAGCACCTGCTGCTGCAACTGGGCGTCGCCGTGCAGCGCGAATCCCAGCACGGCGACGAGGAGCAGCAGCATGGGGAACAGGGACAGGAACCCGTAATAGGTGATCAGGGCGGCCATGTAGGTGCCCTGATCGTCGATGAACTTGTACACCACCGCGATCGTGAGACCCGCCCAGCGGTGCCGCCGCTGGTAGTCGTCGAGTCCGTCGAGCACGCTCATGGACCACCCGTTTCGGACGGAGTGCGCGGACAGGGGGAACGCGTGCCGCCCGGGCGACGCGTCGAGCCGCGGCCCCGGGTGTCACCGCACCCGGGGCCGCCGCTGCGCCGATTCCGGTGCTCACCACCGGTACCAGCGGCGTCGGCCGCCGGCATCGTCAACGGTGCGGACCACGAAGCCCAGGAGCCACACCGCCAGGACGAACAGCGCCACCCACCACAACACCTTCACCGCGAAGCCGAGACCGAAGAGCACGACGGCGAGCAGCAGTACGAGCAGAAGGGCACCCATGGGTCTGTCATCTCCTTGGTCCGTCTACTGGGGACGCTCATGCTGATGACCCGATCGGCGGGAAACATGCCTCCGAATCGGCGCGCGGATGCGGACGCCGAGCGTCCGTCGCCGGGGCGCCCCGCCGGGGACCTGTCTGCGGCCGTGCCGGTCCGCCGTCGGACGGCGCGGGCCCCGTATGGTCCTCTCCCAGGGCACGCGGCCCGGCCGGTGCGCCCGGAGCGGGGCGTCGCAAGAGCGTCGGGCCGCGGGAAGGACGAACGGGAAAGGCTGGCACGTCACATGCAACAGCGCAGTCTGCGGGACCTCCAGGTGTCGGCCATCGGCCTCGGCTGCATGGGGATGTCCGCCTTCTACGGCACGGCCGACCAGGACGAGGGCGTCGCGACCATCCGGCGCGCCCTGGAACTGGGCATCACCTTCCTCGACACGGCGCAGGTCTACGGACCGCTCACCAACGAGTCCCTGGTCGGCGAGGCCGTCCGGGGACACCGTGACGAGTACGTGATCGCCACGAAGTTCAACTACCGGATGGACGGCGCGGTGCCGGGCGACATGTCGACGGTGGGCCGCCAGGACGGCTCCGCCGAGCACGTCCGCAGTTCCGTCCACGGGTCGCTCGCGCGGCTCGGCACCGACCGCATCGACCTCTACTACCAGCACCGGGTCGACCCGGCCGTGCCCATCGAGGAGACCGTCGGCGCGCTCGGCGAACTGGTCGCCGAGGGCAAGGTGCGGTACATCGGGCTGAGCGAGGCGAGTGCCGAGACCATCCGCCGCGCCCACGCCGTCCACCCGGTCACCGCCGTCCAGAGCGAGTACTCGCTCTGGACCCGGGACGTGGAGGCCGAGGTGCTCCCCGCGTGCCGGGAGCTCGGAATCGGCTTCGTGGCGTACTCCCCCCTCGGCCGAGGCTTCCTCGCGGGCCGCTTCAGCTCCCCGGACGAACTGGACCAGGACGACTTCCGCCGCGGCAACCCGCGCTTCACCGAGGCCAATCTGGCGGCCAACCTCCGGCTCGCGCAGAAGGTGAAGCAGATCGCCGCGGAGAAGGACGTCACGCCGGCCCAACTGGCGATCGCCTGGGTACTGGCCCGCGGCGAGGACCTCGTGCCGATCCCCGGCACCAAGCGCCGGACCTACCTGGAGCAGAACGCGGGCGCGGTCGACGTCGAGCTGACGGACGAGGAACTGGCGCGCATCGAGGCCGAGTTGCCCGAGGCGGCGGGCGAGCGCTACGACGAGGACGGGATGCGGGCGGTGAACCGCTAGGAGCGTGTCCCGGTAACCGGCAACCCGCGTGCGGCCTGTGATCCGCCGGCCCCGAGGGTCGCACTCCCTGATCCGGTGGACCGGCTGCACCTGCCGGGGGCGGCCGCGCGGACGGGGCTCGGCGGGACGGCCCTCGGTCCGTCAGGAAGCGTGGCCCGGGGTGTCCCGGCCCAGGCCCTGGCGGATCGCGGTCTCCACGGGCGAGTACGCGCCGTCGGCCCGTTCCAGCTCGTACGGCTCGGCCGTCATCAGCGGCGGCTGGGCCATGAAACGCGGCCGCAGCCCGTGATGCGGCTGGGCCGCGTGCACCAGGAACGGATGGCACAGGAAGACGTCACCCGGGGAACCGGTGGCGAGCGCGATCGGCCGGTGCTCGGACGCCGCCACCAGATCGGGCGCGAGGGTCAGCCCGCTCGCCCCCTCCTCGCCGTACTGTGCCAGGACCTTCGGCACGTCCAGGTGTGAACCGACCCGGATCCGGGTCGGAGCGTCGTCCTCCCCGACCTCGCTGAACAGGAACAGCATCAACAGCGCCCGGCCCTTGGAGCGCAGGTTCGTGAAGTACCAGTTCTCGCCCTCCGGCAGGTAGCTGCCCTCGATGTGCCAGCCCGCGTCGTCCGGCTCCTCCTGGTGCGGGAAGCGCAGCGGGAACGAGCCCAGCGAGTAGCGCGGCTCCCAGCGCCCCCCGCCGACCAGCAGGTCGTACGCGCGGTGCAGCGAGGGCGAGTTGGGTGCGGCGGCGAACGGTCCCTGCGCCATGCCGGCCACCCAGTGCACGGGCTGCGTCCACGTCGACGGGTCGTCCGGGTCGCAGCCGGTCTCCCGCCACAGCAACCGTGCGCAGTCCGCGGCCACACGCGGCGCGACGGCGCCCTCCAGCTTCACGAAGCCGTCGCGCAGGAAGGAGGAAATCAACGTCGTGTCATCCATGGCCCCATGGTGCGGCGACACGGCTCCCCCTCGCCCGACATTTCCCGTACCGCCTTTGTCGGGCGAGCACCGGGCCCCGTTCCGCCGGCGGCGGCGACCGCCGGCCCCGGGCCCGCGGTCAGACGAAGAAGGCGTTCATGCCGGGGACGTCGGACAGGTAGGTCTCGATGTCGGCGATCCTGCCGTCGCGAAGGCGGCAGACGGTGGCCAGGTACTCGTCCAGGACCGCGTCCGGGCGCTGGGCGGTGTTGTGCAGCGACAGGGCCATGTTGTCGCGGCTGACCAGGACGTGCAGCAGCTCGAAGGAGACACCGTAGGAGGCGATCTTCCGGGCGCGTTCGATCGCGGCGTCCCCGCCGTGGAGTTCCGGGCAGAGGTCTCCCCCGACATCGACGAGCGACGCAGCGGCCGCCGAGAATGCCTGCAACGCGCCACCGCCGGCCTCGACACGGTCCTCGAGGCCTCCCGCGCCCGGGGGGAGACGCCTCCCCCGCTCGAACGGCTGCTCGACCGGATCGTCGCCCCGCTCTACTTCCGCGTCGTCTTCTCCGTGCCGAACACCGACGAGGCCTACGCGCGCGCCCTGGTCGCCGACCTGGTCGGCGATCCCTCCCGGCCGCCACGCTGACGGCCCGCGGTGACCGGCGCGGCGGTGAGGTTCACCAACCGCCACCTGCCCGTCCTGCTGGACCGACTGGAGGAGGTCTACGGACCGGACCGCACCGTGGTCACTCGCCGCCCTCGCCGGCTTCCGCATCCCGGCCGGCTTCCACTGGCAGGAGGTTGAACGGCCGTCGCCCCGCCCGGCAGGACGGGCCGGAGCCGTAGGGGTCGCCGACCTCGCCCTGCTGCTCGACCCGATCACCCTGCACCCGACGCTCCACGGCACCGGCCGGACGGCGGACGACGAACCGGTCCCGCTGGTCGGCATGGTGCCGGTCGACGCCGAGTCGGCTCAACTACTGGCAACACGCCCGCAGTTCGGCATCCCGGCGGGCCCGTGGGCGCACCTGGCGGCGCTGGCCGCCGAGGTGAGCCGGGACGGCGGGCTGTTCTGGTGGCACGACTGGGAGCAGTCCGCCACCTCCCTGCGGACCGTCGAGCGTGCACTGTCGGAGGGCGGACGGTAGGTCCCTCGCGCCGGAGCGGTTGTCGCACCGGCGGCCCCCTCCCACCGGAGGTAAGTCGTACCGGCGGCCGGTGGGGCGGTGTCGCGACGGTAAGAAGCGTGTCCCGACCGTAGGCGCGGCACCCGGGCCTGGATAGACTCGCGCGGCCGACCGAACATCAACTCCAGTTCGGTACCGGAACAGCGCAGCACCACCCGGGACACCAGGCAGTTTTCCGCCGACGACCATGGGGGTCTCCATGCAGTTCCGCACCAGAGCGTCGCTCGCCACCGCGGCCGCAGCGCTCGTCCTCGCCGCCGTCGCGGGCGGCGCACCCGCCGGTGCGAGTACGACCGATGGGAACACGGACGGCGCGGGCGCGACGCATCCGCCGCTCGCCCTGATCTCGCCCGGCGATCCGTACGCCACGTGCGACCTCACGGCGGACGGCCCCGGCACCAACTACCCCTCCGCCGAGGACGAACCGTTCGCCGCCTCCAACCCGCTCGACCCGGCCGACACGATCACCATCTACCAGCAGGACCGCTGGTCCAACGGCGGTGCCCGCGGCCTGAGTTCGAGCTACACCACGGACGGCGTGCACTTCACCCAGACCGCCCTGCCGTTCACCCACTGCGCGCCGGGCGGGCTGGCCTACCAGCGGGCCTCCGACGGCTGGGTGAGCTTCGGCCCGGACGGCACCGCCTACGCCAGCGCCCTGGTCTTCGACGCCACCACGCCGCGCGGCGCGGTGGCCGCCGCCACCTCGACCGACGGCGGCCGCAGCTGGCAGCACGTCGCCGAGCTGATCAGCGACAACGACCCGGCGATCACCGACGACAAGAACGCCGTCACCGCCGACCCGGTGCACCCGGGCGTCGCCTACCAGGTCTGGGACCGGGTCGACCAGGTCACCAGCCCGGCACCGTACTTCGACGGGCCGGGCTACATCTCCGTCACCCGTGACCACGGCCGTACCTGGAGCCCGGCCAAGCCCTTCGTCGTCACCAGCACGACGCCGAACACCCAGACCATCGGCAACCAGATCGTGGTCGACCCACGGACCGACACGCTGTACGACTTCTTCGACTCGATCACCTTCACCGACGGGACCGCCACCACCGTCAGCGACGTGCACTTCGGCATGGTCACCTCCACCGACCAGGGACGGACCTGGAGCCAGCCGGTCCGGGTCGCCGCCGACACCTCCGTCCCCGAGGTCGACCCGAACGCGCCCGCCGACGCCACCAAGTCCCTCCGGGCCGGTGCCGGGCTGCCGAGCGTGGCCGTCGACCCGCAGACCGGCGAGCTCTACCTCGCGTACGAGGGTTCGGAGTTCACCGGCGGCCAGTACGACGCCGTCCAGCTGGTGCACTCCACGGACGGCGGCCGGACCTGGAGCGGCCCGACCCGGATCAACCAGGCCCCGGGCGCCCCGGCGTTCACCCCTTCCATCACCGTGACCGCCAACGGCACCGTCGCCGTCAGCTATTACGACCTGCGCTACCTCACCGCGGGCAACACCACCACCCTGCCCACGGCCGCCTGGCTGCTCAGCTTCCCGCGCGGCGGCGAGGACAGCCCGGTCGAGCGGCAGATCTCGCCGGTGTTCGACTGGCTCCAGGCACCCTTCGCCGGCGGCCACTTCCTCGGCGACTACCAGTCACTGATCAACGACGGCCGCCAGATCCGGCCGGTGATGGTGACCGCCAACGCCGAGCCGCTGAACGCCACCGACGTGTACAGCGGCCGCTTCCAGCCCGGCACCCTGCGCAGCCCGGCCGCCGGCGCGCCAAGCGCACGGGCGGCGCGCGCCGCGGCGCCCGTCGCCGCCCCGCGCGCCGTCCAGCACCTGCGGCGCTGACCCGGTCGGTCCGGTTGGACGGACGGCGTCCTGCGGCTCCTGCCCCTTGAGGCGGAACCGCAGGACGCCGTTCGGGTTCCGGTGGCTCAGGCCCGCACCGCCCCCGCCGGCGCCGTGCCCGCAGCCGTCGTCACCGCGGCGGAGACCTGCCACGCCGCCCGGCCGAGCAGCAGGCACAACGGGGTGTAGAGCGCCAGGTTGAGCCAGTAGAAGGTGTCGCCCGGGTCCGCCCAGGCGCCGGTAACCCAGACCAGTCCGACCGCGCCGCGGGCGAGCAGTCCGCACGCCACCGCACGGCTCCCCCAGCGCGGCAGAACCGCAGGCAGCCGGCGGGCGAGGGCCGGCAGCCACCCGCCCCGAACCAGCACCAGCGTCGCCCCCGAGAAGAGCATCCCCGCGAGCGGCACCAGCCCCTGCGGGGTGAACGGCACCTGGGTGTTGAGCACCAGCTGCGAGAGCCGGGTGGTGCCGTCCACCGGCCAGGTCCGCCCGGTGGCCCAGTAGAGGTGGACCAGGCCGTCCACCGCCAGCACCGCGCCGACCGCGGTGGCCCTGCTGCTGATCTTCGTCGACTTCATGCCGTCACCTCACGGGGTCTCAGGACGCTCGAACACCCGAAGGAGCACCCCGCCGACCGATCCGTTCCTGTGACGGGGAACACTTGCCCGGGGCGGAATCCGCAGGGAACGTTTCGCCGCTCCGGGCCCTCCCTCTACGGACCCCGGTCGCCCGACGGACGACCGACAGCAGAGGAAAGAGCGGAGACAGCACCATGCAGGAGCCACCGCCCGGCCTCGCCGAGCTGGTGAGATCCGCCCAGGGCGGCGACCAACTCGCGGTCGGCCGGCTACTGGACCTGATCACCCCGTACGTCCGCCGGCTCTGCGGCCCGATCGCGCTGGACGACGGCGCCGACGCGACCCAGGAGGCGCTGATCGTGGTCTTCCGCAAGCTGCGCCAACTCCAGGACCCGGCAGCGCTGTACGGCTGGGTCCGCGCCATCGCGGTGCGGGAGGCGGTGCGGTGCGCCAACCGGGCGGCGCGCTCGCGGCCGGCCGAACTCGGCGAGGTCCCCGCACCAGGCGATCCCCAGCTCGCCGCGGACATCCGCGACGTGCTCTCCCGGCTCTCCCCCGCGCACCGCGCCGTGCTGCTGATGCGCGACCTGGAGGGACTGGACGAACGACAGACCGCGGCGCTGCTCGCGGTCGCGCCCGGGACGGTCAAGTCCCGGCTCTCGCGGGCCCGACTCAGCTTCCGAAAGGCGTGGCAGCAGTGACCGAATCCCCGACGCCGATGCCGCAGTGGCCCGTCGCCGACTTCGACCCGGTCCGGCGGCTGCACGTGATCGCCGCGACCGCACCAGGGGCGGCCCGGATCGGCGAGACCGTCCTCGGCGCGCCGTTCGAGCGGGTCTGGGCGCTCGCCCAGGACCTGGAACGCACCATGCCGCTCTGGATCCCCGACGTCCGCACGGTGCGGCTCGACCGCCCCGCACCTTCCGGTTCGCTGCCGACGACTTCGCTCCGGGCCCGGATCCACGGCCACACCCGGCTCCGGGCCACGTTCGGGATCGACCTCGCACCCGGCTGGTGCCTGATGCAGAGCCGCCTGGTGCTCGGCGGGATGGCGGCCCGCCCGGAGACCGACCGCACCACCCGCTTCGCCTTCCTCGGCGGCCTCCGGTTCCCCGGCGCCCGCCTCCTCGCCCCCGCGCTGCGCCCGTTCACCGGGGATCCGTTGGCGCGGTTCGCCGCCCTGCTCGAGGAGGAACAGGACGAGGAGTAGGAGAGGAGCCGGAGCCCCGGAAGGCCGGAAGGCCGGTCAGGTCCTGTTGAGGGCTTCGGTGAGCCGGGCCGCCGCCTCGACGACGGCCCGGGAGAGCTGGGCCCCGGGGTGACGGGTGAGCCGTTCGATCGGGCCCGAGACGGACACCGCCGCCACCACCCGGTTGGACGGGCCGCGCACGGGGGCGGACACGGAGGCCACCCCGGGCTCGCGTTCCCCGATGGACTGGGCCCAGCCGCGACGCCGTACGCCGCTGAGGGCGGTGGCGGTGAAACGGGCTCCCTGCAGGCCGCGGTGGAGCCGCTCGGGCTCCTCCCAGGCCAGCAGCACCTGGGCCGCCGACCCGACCTTCATCGGCAGGGCGAGGCCGACCGGGACGGTGTCGCGCAGCCCGAACAGACGCTCGGCGGCCGCCACGCAGATCCGCACCTCGCCCTGCCGGCGGTACAGCTGGGCGGTCTCGCCGGTGAGGTCGCGCAGGTGGGTGAGGACCGAGCCGGCCGCCGCCAGCAGGTGGTCCTCACCGGCGGCGGCCGACAGCTCGGCGAGTCTCGGACCGAGGACGAACCGGCCCTGCACGTCCCTGCCGAGCAGGCGGTGGTGTTCCAGCGCGACGGCGATCCGGTGGGCGGTCGGCCGCGCCAGGCCGGTGGCGTCGACGAGCCCGGCCAGGGTGGCCGGGCCGGCCTCCAGCGTGCCGAGGATCGAGGTGATCTTGTCGAGCACGCCGACGCCGCTCGTGTTCTCCATGTTCTCCATGGACGGGTACTCCAGTCTCGAATCCCGTGAGCCGCGGGTGGGTCTGGGTCCGGCTCACGGACGCTCCGGTGGGGTGGGGAGCGGGGTGGTCAGCGAGGACGGGCCTGCGGAAGCGGCCGATTGCCTGCGCCGGACACGAGACGGGTATGCGGAAGGGCCGGGGCGGGAAGCGCCCGGGCGAAGGACAGCACAGAGAGCACCGTGTCTCCTCATCTTTCCCGCGCCACGTTGGCGACAGGCCGGAGTTGGCACTGAACCCGGACGGCATGGCGCGTACTTCGGACGCCGGGTCGACCGGGGAGTTGCCGGGGCTTCGTAGGGCCGGTCCCTCCACCCCTCTGGATGATTCGCGACGAACCATACAAGACTTCCTGGGCGCCCCGCCAAACTTTTCCCTCACCCGCGCAACCGGAATCCCACCGGGAGGTCAGGGCTGAGAGTGCCCCCATCAGTCGCCGTGCGCTGCCGCCGGCAGTGCCGGGCCACCCGGGCACGGTCGCCGCAGGACGGCTTGCAGTACCCCTGCCGCCCATGGCTCTTCACGGAGTAGCGCACGCACCGGGGCGCGGTGCAGGCGCGCAACTGTTCGCGCTGCGGACCGCTCAGGGAGTCGGTGGCAGCGCACGGGCCAGGGCGAGTTGACGGGCGTCCGCCGGACTCGGCGGAGCGGGGCCGAGCACTCGACGGCCACTGCCCACGCACCACTGACGGCGCTCTGGCTCCCCACCTGGGCTCCCCACCTGGACCGCCCTCGTCGAGCGCGCCTCGCAGATGCCAGGACGCTCCCGCTTCAAACGCGCGACGGCCAGGATCACGGCCGTGGTCTTCCTGGCCTCGGCACCCGGACCGCCGTGACGTGACCGAGAAGGAGATCAGACCTCGGCACGGCGGACGATCAGCATGTCCTGGGTGTGGCCGATGGCGTAGCCGCCGTCGGGCCGGGCAAAGTGCTGCTGAACGTAGGCGGCGAGGGCGGCCCGAGTCGGGCGGGCGTCGAGGGTGGCGAGGTCCGCGACGTTGACCATGAACTCGGCGACGTCGACGGCTTCGGTGAGGTGGGGCGTGCGGTAGTGGAGGGCGAGGGTCTCCAGGGCGTAGTCGTGGGCCGGATGCTGGGCGCGCAGGCGGTCGAGGAGGGGGCGCAGGTCGTAGCGGACGCCGGTGAAGTGGGCGGCCATCCGCATGCAGGGGCTGTCGGGGTTCTGCAGGACGATCAGCATGGCGCCACCGGGGGCGGTCCAGCCGAGGGCGCGGGCGACGGTGGGGAGCCAGTCCGGTTGCGGCACGTAGTAGAGCACGTGGGAGAGGTGGACAAGGTCGGCCGGCTCGGGCGGGGCGGCGCGGTCCAGCGGGTGGGGGATGACCAGGGCGTCCGGGCAGGCGGCGGCGAGCTTCTCGCGCATGGCCGCGCTCGGCTCGACGGCGATCGTGCGCTCGAAGTGGCGGGCGAGGTACGCGGTGGTGCGGCCGTCCCCGGCGCCGAGGTCCAGCAGGACCCGGCGGTGCGGGAGGGACGTGGCGATCTCGCTCAGCCGGGCGTGGGTGCGGGGCTTCTCGTCGGTGCCCGCGAGGAAGAGGTCGAAGGCCCGGCGATAGTCGGTGCCCGAGGTCTCCAGTACGCGCACCGGGTCGGCGTCGGCGGTCGTCGGCTGCTCCATCGGGCGGTCCTCTCGTGTGGTGTGCCGTCGGCGTTCGGCCGGGTCTGGCCCCATTGCAGCCCGGTACGGCGCCCGGGCGCCGCAGGGACGTTCCTGCCCGCGTGTTGCGCGAACGGCGAGCCGGCCTCCTCGATCCATGGAGCGCATTTCGTCAATTGGCGAGCGGAAGGCTTCACCTTGTGGGGTGGTTAGCTTTCGATTTTCCGTAGGCAGTCGAACCAAACGTGGACGCCTGGCCTGGTACGAATACGGAACGACAGGAAATCGCGTGCGGGCGGGGGAGTTGACACGGATGAGGGCGAAGGCGGAGACCCGGACGGTTGCCGTGGCCGGGGTGGAGTTCGGCTGGGGCAGTTCGGGGAAGTTGAGCGCGGTGCTGTCCGCCCTCCGGGGCACCGGGGGCCACCGGCTGAGATTCATCGGGCTGGCCTCCGGGCTGGGGAGATCGGTGCTCGCCGAGCAGCCGGTGGAGCGCTGGTTTGACCTCCCGGACCGCTCGAACGCGGAGCTGAGACGGATCGTCCAGGCGCAGCGCGTGGAAGCGGCGCTGGTGGTGCTGGACGGCGGGTTGGCGAAGGCACTGCGGGCCTGTGGGGTGCCGGTGGTGTTCGTCGACAGCCTGCCGTTCCTGTGGACGGACGGCGACCGCCCCGGCCTCCCGCTGGACGCCGAGGTGTACTGCGTCCAGCGGTGCGTGGAGCTGCCGCGGGAGGGCGCCCGGGTGCTGGCCGACGTGCACCACCTCCGCTGGGTGGACGCCGTGATCGCCGACGGCGGAGTCGCGCGCGGCACCGCGCCGACTCCGCACCCCCGGCGTGCCCTGCTCAACCTCGGCGGCCTGCGCGCGCCCCAACTCGCCGACTGGGCCGACTATCCACGGCTGGTCCTGCCTCCGGCCCTGGAGGCACTCACCGCGAGCGGAATCACCGAGGTGCACATCGCGGGCAACCTGCCCGCCTGGCTGGCGGCGCAGTTGGTGGACTCCTGCGCGCATCCGGCCACCACCACGGTCGGTGCCCTCCCCCACGAGGACTTCCTGGGCCGCCTCGCCGAGTGCGACGTGCTGCTCACCTCCCCTGGCCTGACCACCCTCCTGGAGGCCGGGCAGCTCGGGACTCCCACGCTCTGCCTGCCGCCGCAGAACCTCAGCCAGATCTTCAACGGCCGGTTCCACAGCCAGGCACTCGGCACCGATGTGCGCGTCCGCTGGCCTGCGGCGGTCTTCGACGAGGACGAGGCACTGGCGCTGCGCACTCACGGCGTGGACAAGGCCCTCGACCTGATCCACGGCGGCATCGCCCGCGCCGCCCACCTCGGCCGCCACCGGACGGCGACGGCCGTACGGCAGGGGTTGGTCGAGAAGCTCAGACGCCTTTCCGACGGGGCCGGGCCCGACACGCCCGGCCCCGACTGGACGGCGATGACGCGGTCGGTCGGCACCGCCGGTGCGGCACAGGTCGCCGACGCCTTGGTCCAGCTCCTGGTCTGACCCACGGAAGGAGGAACCTCCCGGCCCGGCGGATCACTCCGACGGAGGAGCTGGTGCGTGTCCCCGCGGTGGTCGAGGCCGTTCCCAAGATCGGTGTCGGCGACTCGGGCTCCGGGTGGTGGGCGCCTCCCTACCCGGCACCACCCCCTGCCTCCCCTTTCGACGACAGGAGACCACGGCGTGCGACGCCTCCGCCTACACCCCCTGTTCGCTGTCCTCGCCGTACTGCTGACGGCGGCCGCCGCCCCGCCCGGCCGAGCCGTTGCCACCACCCCTGCGGCCACTGCCGGCGACCCGACGCGAACCCCCGGCGCCCCCGCCTACACCGTCGACCTGAGCAGCGACGCCACCGGCGCACACTGGCACGGCCACGAGCGGATCACCTTCAGCAATGTCTCGCCCGACCCCCTCCAGGAGGTGTACCTGCGGCTCTGGGACAACTTCCGCGGCGGCTGTGCGAACCCGTCCGTCCGGGTGACCGGTCTGGGCACCACCCAGGTCACCCAGGCCACCCTGCTCCCGCAGGACACCCGCGGTCGCTACGAGGTCGGCTGCACCGCCCTGCGCGTCCCCCTCCCCCACCCGCTGACCCAGGGCTCCTCCGGCACCGTCGAGTTCGACCTCACCATCGACGTCCCGGACGGCATCGACCGCTTCGGCCGTGACGGCTCCTTCAGCTTCATCGGCAACGCCCTGCCCGTCCTCGCCGTCCGCGACGAGGCGGGCTGGCACCTCGACCCGTACTCCGAGCTCGGCGAGTCCTTCTACGGCCTCAGCTCCGACTTCGCCGTCACCCTCGACCACCCCACCGACCTGCTGGTCCCCGCCACCGGCACCGCCGTCGACACGCCCGGCGAGCCCGGCCGCACGCTCACCCGGATCGGCGCTCGCAAGGTCCGCGAATTCGCCTGGGCGGCCGGGCCGTTCAGCCGCATCGCGGGCCGGTCGGCGGACGGCGTCCGGATCGCCGTCTACTCGGTCGCCGACATCACTCCCAAGGACGCCCAGGACATGCTGGACCTGTCCCTGCGGACCATCGACGCCCACTCCGCCAGCTACGGCGCCTACCCGTACGGGGACCTCGCCCTCGTGCTCGACAACCGGTTCGACTTCGCCGGCATGGAGTACCCGGGCTTCGTCCTCGACTGGATCCGGCCCTCGGCCGTGATCCACGAGCTGGCGCACCAGTGGTGGTACGGCATCGTCGGCGACGACCAGTACCGCGCGCCCTGGCTGGACGAGTCCTTCACCGAGTACGCCATGGCCGTCGCCATGGGCGACACCGGCGAGGGCTGCACCACCAGGACGCCCTGGCGGTCCGCGGACGAACGCCTCACCAACCCGATGAGCTACTGGGACACCCACCCGGACCGCTACGTGCCGGTCATCTATGACCACGGCTCCTGCGCCCTCCACGAACTGCGCCGCCTGATCGGCGCGGACACCATGGCCGGCCTGTTGCGCGACTACGCCCGCGCGCACTGGTACGGCGTCTCCACCACCGCCGACTTCAAGGCCGCCGCCCAGGCCGCGACCCCCGTCGACCTGACGCCCTTCTGGCGCGAGCACCGCATCGGCTGAGCCGCACGGCAGTCCGATATTCGGTGGCCCGTCCCTTCCGTCCGCTCCTACAGTGGCCGCCGGATCAAGGACGTACAGGGAGCCGGACATGCGTGTGCACTACCCCCGGACGCCGCATCTCCCGTGGTCACCGGGGGCTGCGGCGGACGACATCCGGACCGGGGACCTCTCCGGCCTGACCGGGTCGGAGGTCGTCGTCACCGAGAAGCTGGACGGCGAGAACACCACCCTCTACGCCGACGGCCTGCACGCCCGCTCGCTGGACTCCGCCCACCACCCCTCCCGGGCCTGGGTCAAGGGCCTGCAGAGTCGGATCGGCCCCCGGATCCCGGCCGGTTGGCGGGTCTGCGGCGAGAACCTCTTCGCCCGGCACTCCATCCCGTACACCGACCTGGACAGCTGGTTCCACGGTTTCTCGGTCTGGACGGACCAGGACCGTTGCCTGGACTGGGACGACACCGTCCGCTTCCTGCGCCGCCTCGGCGTCCCGACGCCCCGGGTTCTCTGGCGCGGCCGCTACGACGAACGGGCGCTGCGCGCCCTGCGGTTGGACCTGGACCGGCAGGAGGGCTACGTCGTCCGGACGGTCCGGGGCTTCCCCCGGGCCGAGTTCGGCGGACGGATCGCCAAGTGGGTCCGTCCGCAGCACGTCCGCACCGACACCCACTGGATGCACGCCGCCGTGGTGGAGAACGGCCTCGGCCCGACCGCCGCGCTATGGGAAGTGCGTTCCGGCCAGCTGCCGGAACTCCCGCTGCTGGCCGAGTCGCTGGGAATTCCCGAACTCCACTGCTCGGCGGATGAGTTGGCGGACGTGTCCGCTCGGCTGGACGAGCTGGGCCGCACCGGCGACGCCCGACTGGCCGGTGTGCTCGCCACCGCGCTGCGCACCACCCGTCGGGATCGAGCCGCCTCCCAGCTCTCTCCCCGACCCGCAGCGCCACAGCTCGCCCCCCGACTGGCCGACCGGCTCGGCCTGCCGCTGGCCCGCCGGGTCGCCGACCTGGTCGGCCTCCACTCCGGCCTCCAGCAGCCGTACCCGGACGAGGAGCGTCGCGCCGGCCTGGTCAGGCTCGCCGCGGCCGCCGACCTCGGCGTGCTCCACGCGGTGGCCGCGGCCGCCGCCCCCGGGCCCGCCGAGCGCGAGCAGGTCGCCTGGTCCGCCCTGCACGCCGAGGACGCCGGACTGCTCGACGCCGATCCGCTGGCCTGGCTGCGCACCGGCCTGCGCGAGGCCCTGGCCGACCTCGCCCCCGACGGCCCCGACGCCGCCGACCCCGCCGACGCCGCCGACCGCTGCTGGGCCCAGGCCCGCGAGGCGTACGCGCTCGGCCGGATCAGCACCGTAGAGGAGGCGGTCGCCGCCACCTGGCGCTGGCGGGACGGCCGCTTCCCCCGTCTGGTCCACCTGAGCGGCCCGTCCGGCAGCGGCAAGAGCACCTTCGCCGCCGCACTGCCCGGCGTCCCCACCCGGATCAGCCTGGACGACCTGCGCGCCGCCCTCGGCTCGCGCGCCGACCAGCGCCACAACCCCGAGGTGCTGCGCACCGGCCTGGCCCGACTGGACACGGCCCTGGCCGACGCGGCCGCCACCGTGGTCTGGGACGCCACCTCGCTCAACCGCGAGCAGCGCTCCCACGTCCACGGCATCGCCCGGCGCCGCGACGCCCTGGTCACCCAGGTGGTGCTGCTGGTCGGCGAGCAGGAACTGCTGCGCCGCAACGCCGTGCGCCCGCACCCGGTGCCGTCCGAGGTCCTCACCGCCCAACTGCACCGCTTCAGCCCGCCCCACCCCGGCCAGGCGCACCGCACCTGGTACGTCGGCCCGGGTGGCACCGTGGGGGACACGGCGGGCTCGCTCGACTCCGAGGAGTACTGATGCGCCCCATCGAACAGGTCTGCCAGCGCATCCGCTGGGACGCCCGCTTCGACCCGGCCCGGTTCACCCTGGGCGTGCGGCAGCGCGACGACCGCACCAAGCGCGTCCCGCTGGAGGCCTTCGCCGCCTCCGGCGAGGTGCCCTGGCACCGGGTCCGCTGGGTCGAGGCGGACGGCGTCGTGGTCTGGGACCGCACCACCGGCGTCGACGTCCTGGACACCACCGAGGCCGGGCGCCGCACCGAACCGCGCCACCTCCCCTCCCCCTTCTTCACCGCCGTCACCCCGTACGCCTGGCGGGCGGACGGCGGCTGGCGGCCCCACGAGGCCCGCACCGGAACGGCCGACCCGCACACCGTGCGCGTGGTCACCTGGAACACCCTGTGGGACCGCTACGACGCCGACCGGATCGCCACCGCCCGCCGCCGGCCGCTGCTGCTCACCGAGCTGGAGGCCGCCGACGCCGACGTCATCGCACTCCAGGAGGTCGAACCGGCGCTGGCCGCCCAGCTGTTGGCCGCCCCCTGGGTCCGCGACGGCTACACCCTCGGCGGCGACCCGTCCGGGGGCGACGTGGCCGAGTACGGCCTGCTGCTGCTCAGCCGGCTCCCGGTGCTCGAAGCCGGACGGCACGTCCTCGGCCCGCACAAGGCCGTCACCGCCGTCACCCTCCGGACCGCCGACGGGCCGCTGACCGTCGCCGCCGTCCACCTGAGCAGCGACCACTCGACGGACGGCCCCGCCCGCCGTCAGGCCGAACTCGCCCGGCTGGCCGAGGGACTGGCCGCCGTCGAGGGCGAACTGCTGCTGCTCGGGGACTTCAACGACGCCCGCTCCGGCCCGGCCGGCCCCGCCGCCGCCCTCGGCCTGCGAGACGCCTGGACCCAGGTGTACGGCCCGGCCGACGACACCCCCACCTTCGACCCGACCGTCAACCCGCTGGCCGCCGTCTCCTCGCTCACCGGCCGGCCCGGCCGGATCGACCGCGTGCTGCACCGCTCCGACCGCGCCCGCGCCACCGCGGCCGCGCTGCTCGGCGACCGGCCGGGCCCCGACGGGCTCCACCCCTCCGACCACTACGGCGTGGCCGTCGACCTCGCCCTCGGCGACGCCTCCTCCCCGGAGACGCTCGACACCACGCCCACCCCCCGGACCGCCGTCGCCTGGCTGCCGCCCGAGGAACTATGGCCGCCGATCCAGCAGTTGCGCGCCGCCCACGACCCCCAGATCCGTCGCTGGCCCCCGCACGTCAACCTGCTGTTCGGCTTCGTCCCGGAGTCCGCGTTCGACCGCGCCCTGCCGCTGCTCGGCGCGGCCGCCGCCGAGGTCGCCCCGTTCACCGCCCGGCTGGACGGGGTGCACACCTTCGGCCACCGCGAGGACGCCACCGTCTGGCTGGACCCGGCCGCCGCCGCGCCCGAACCCTGGGCCGCGCTGCGGCACGCCCTGGAACGCCGCTTCCCCCGCTGCCGAGGCCGGGCCGAGGGCTTCACCCCGCACCTCAGCCTCGGGCGCAGCGCCGACCCGCAGCGGGTGGCCGCCGACTGCACGGCCCGACTGAGCGCCACCAACGCCCGGGTGGGCGAGCTGGTGGTGCTGTCCCGCCGGGGCGAGGAGCCGATGCGCCCGCGCGCGGTGGTCACGCTGGGGACGGGCGAGGTACGGGTGCTGCCGGAGGAACCGGTGGTGTCGCTGCACGCCGAAGCACCCGAACGCACGTCCGCTGCCGCCGAGTTGGCCCGGCGGATCGCCTCGGCACTGCCCGAGGGCGTCGTCCACACGGTGGGCTCGCGGCGCCTGGGCTGCCAGTTGGACGACGGCGACCTGGACCTGGTGGCCGCGCTCCCCGGGCCGGCCGACCTGCCCGGGGTGCTGACCCGGGTAGCGGCCGCCGCGCCGCAGGCCCGGCAGGTCCGGGAGGTGCGCGGCGCCCGGGTGCCGGGGCTGCGACTGGAGGCGGACGGGCTGACCGTCGACCTCGCCCTGGTGTTCACCGGCGCCCTCGACCCCGCCCGAGCCGTGCCCCGGCGCGTCGAGGTGGGCGGGGGGGCGGCCGTCGCGCTGAGCGCCGTGACGGACGCCGAGGCCATCCTGTCGGCACTCGGGGACCGGCACCCCCGCTTCGTCCGACTGGCCCGGCAGGTCAAGGCCTGGGCCCGGGCGCGCGGCCTGGACGGTGCACCGTTCGGCCAACTTCCCTCGCTGGCCTGGTCGGTGCTCGCCGCCCGTACCGTCCTCGACGCCTCCGACGCCCCGGGCGCCACCGGCTCCGCCGACGCCACGCACGACGACCTGTTCCGGTGCTTCACCGAAACCTGGGCCTCCTGGGACTGGCGCCAACCCGTCTCCCTCACAGGCGAGTTCACCGAGGAGTTCACCGACGGGTTCACCGACCGAAGTCGCGCCCCGCTGACCGTCCTCACACCCTCCGCCCCCGTCCGCAGCTGCACCACCCAGGTCGGCCCGGACACCCGCGACCTGCTGACCGAGGAGCTCTACCGTGCCTGGGAACTCACCTCCACGAGCCCCGACCCCTGGCCCGCCCTGCTCACCCCACCCCCGCTGCACCGCCGCCACGCCGCCTGGGCCGTGATCACCACCGACCGGGAGTCCGCCGGTGCCGTCCGCGGCCGCCTCCGCAGCCTGCTCACCGCCCTGGAGGAGGCCGGTGCCGCCCAGCTCCACGCCTGGCCCCACCCCTACCGCACCGGCGACGACCGCATCCACTTCCCGATCGGCCTCGGCCCCGCCCCAGTCCCCCGCGCCCAGCTCGCAACCGTCGCCGCCGCCTGGTCCCGCGGTCTGCCGAGCGTTCACGTCGACCACGTCGAGTGCGGCGCCGTCCCGACCCTCACCCGGTGACGGACGCCTCCGAACCGATTGCGGGACTCGCGGCACGACAGTCGACACCCCGCCACGGCACCGGGACCGCGGCGCGCTGTGGGAGCGGCTCAACCGGGCGACGCCACCCTCCGCCTGTGACGCCGAGCCGACGAAGTACCGTGCGGGTCATGACCTCTCCGATCCGTCGGTTACTGGCAGGGCGCACCCTTGCGGCCCTGGCGACCGCGCTGATCCCGACCACCCTCACCCTCGCCGTCGTCCGCACCGGCTCGGCGACGGACCTCGGCCTCGTGCTGTCCTGCGAGCTACTCCCCATGCTCGTCCTGCTGCCCGTCGCGGGAGTGGTCGCCGACCGCTTCCCCCCGCAGCGGGTCGTGTTCACCGCGGACCTGGTCCGCGCCACCGCACAACTCGCGATCGGGGCGGAACTGCTCGGCGGCGGGCTGCGGATCCCCGATCTGGCCGTGCTGTCGGCGATCACGGGCGCGGCCGTGGCCTTCGGGACACCGGCCGTCCGTACGCTGGTCGCCGCCGTGGTAACCGGCGCCGAGCGGCTTCGTACCAACGCGCAACTCGGGGCCGCGCAGGGGCTCGCCCAGATCGCGGCTCCCGCGGCAGCCGGCGGCCTGATGCTGCTGGTGGGGGCCGGGTGGTCCTCCCTGCTGACCGGCGCGCTGTTCATCGCGTCCGCCTCCACTCTCGGCGGCCTGCGGCCGGACCGCTCCCTCCAGCGCGCCGAGCGGAGCGCCTTCCTGGGAGAACTGCGCGAGGGCTGGGCCGAAACCCGCCGCCACCCCTGGTTCCTGGCCAACGTCCTCGGGCACGGCGTCTGGCACCTGACGGCGGGCGTCCTCCTCACCCTGGGCCCGTTGATCACCGTACGCCACCTGGGCGGGGACACCGCCTGGGTCGTCATCGCCGAGGTCGGCACGGTGGGCACGGTCGCCGGTGTCTACGCCGCCTCCCGGCTGCCTATCCGCCAACCGCTGGTCGGCGTCGCCGTCGGCGCCGCCGTCTTCGCACTCCCGCTCACGGCGTTCGCCCTTCTGCTACCGGTCCCGGTCGTCACGGCCGCCTACTTCGCCGGGATGTTCGGAGTCGGCGTCCTCAACCCGCTGTGGGAGACCACCATGCAACGCCGCATCCCGCCCGAAGCCCTCGGCCGCGTGGGATCGTTCGACACCCTGATCTCCTTCGCCGCCCGACCGCTCGGCCTCGCCGTCGCCGCGCCCCTCGCGGCGGGCATCGGGACCACGACACCTCTGCTCCTGGGCGCAGCCCTGGTGGGCACCGCGAATCTCGCCGTCCTCCTGCTCCCCACCGTCCGGGAGACGACCCGCGCCCCGCTCCCGGCCGCCGAACAGGCCTGCTGAGCCCGCGCCACGGACTGTCCGGCCGGCCGGTGCGACCGGGAGCACGGCGCACCGGCGGGCCGGTCAAGGGCCGAAGGCCAGAGGTCGGAGACCAGAAGTCAGAGGTCAGAGGTCAGAGGAAGGGACCGACGTAGAAGGGGCCGTAGTAGGCGTCGTAGCCCGCACGGTAGTCGGTGCCGGTGCCGTGGTTGGGGTCGAACACGGGGCCGTTTTTGATCTCGTCCTTCGTGCGGTCGACGTACACCTTCTTGTCGTGCTGGTCGACCCTGGCGACGGTGCCCGCGGGCAGGAGGACCCGGGTTCCGAAGATCCACGGGCCGGTGTCGACCACGAGGTAGGAGGCGCCGACCTCCTCCGAGTGCTTGTCGATCTTGCCGATGGGGCCGTCGGTGGCTTCGACGTGGAAGCCGACCAGGTCGGTGCCCGAGACGTGGCCGGATTCGGAACGGAACTCCCAGATCCTGCTGGCGCTCATGTCTCTCCTCGTGTCACGGCGCCGCCTGTTCGGCGACGCGCTCCGTGACGACCGCCTTCCCGCAGGCTCCGGTTCCATGCCGGCGGCTCGCCCTCCCGCCCTCCCTCCCCCTCCGGCGCGGAAGCACGGGATCGCCACCGGCGGCTTGCGGCCGCGTTCCTGAGCGGTGGTCAGCGGGCGGGACGTGATCCCGGTCGCATGCGGCCGCCGGATGCGGGCACACGAAGGTGGCACGCACCTGAAGGGAGGCCTTCATGTCCAGGAGGAGTGGAGTGGGATGGGCCCGGCGGCTTCCGCTCGGCGCGGGAGTACGGGCCGGTCGGGAGTGGGCGAGGAGGCATCTCGACACCCTCGGCTGGAACCGGGACGCGCCGGCCCTCGCGGACGCGGTCGTGCTGGCCGTGTCCGAACTGAGCACCAACGCCCACGTCCACGCCGGCAGCGACGCGGAGCTGGTGCTGACCTGGGACGGGCGCTGCCTCCACCTGAGCGTCCACGACCACAGCAGCCGGCTCCCCCGCCCCCGGGCGGCGACGCCGGAAGCCACCGGAGGGCGCGGCCTGGCACTGGTCGACGCACTCGCCGACCACTGGCACACCCGTCTGCAGAAGGACGGCAAGACCGTCACCGCCTACTTCCACTCGCCGGGCGCGGGTCAGCCGGGCGGATGGCAGTGCCTGAGCTCCTCGGGCTCGTCCAACTCGTCGGGCCCGTCCAGCTCGTCGGGGTAGCTGCCGTTGGCGACGGGCGTGCAGGACGGCGCCGGGAGAAGCACGAGGGCCCGGGCCCCCGCGCATGGGCGCGGGCCCGGGCCCTCGTCGGTCACCCCGGCGGCCCCTGTCCGACCGCCGAGGCGGGAGGAGCCGAATGGTCGGCTCAGTACCAGTGGTGGTTCTGCCAGAACGTCCACGCGGCGTTGGGGCTGCCGTAGCGGGTGTTCATGTAGTCCAGCGCCCACTTGATCTGGGTGGCCGGGTTGGTCTTCCAGTCCGCGCCCGCCGAGGCCATCTTGGAGGCCGGCAGCGCCTGGCCCAGCCCGTAGGAGCCCGAGCTCGGGTTGGTCGCGGTCACGTTCCAGCCGGACTCGTGGGAGACGATCTGGCTGAACGAGGCCAGCTGGTTCGCCGGGACGATCCGGGCGGCGACGGCCTGCGGGGAGGCGTCCGCGGCCGAGGCCACGGCGGGGACCACGGCGGCACCCAGGGCGGTCACACCGGCGGCGCCGGCCAGGATCGCGGCAGAGGTACGCATACGGAGCTTGAAAGCGGGCATGTAGAGCAAGACCTCAATCGGGTTGGGCCGAGCCCCCCGTTTTGGACCGCGGCCGGACAGGGGCCATAACGGTCGCGGGGTGTGACTCGGCGGTTAGCGCATCCGGCGGGACAGGAGCCGGTCTGGCTGACGACAAATGCCAAGCTGCCAGACCGGTTCGGCGACCGCCAAGAGCTCCCCGGAACGATCCCCCGTCGTAGCCGGGGAGTCCGGAACCGATTCGTCGGTGGGGCTCCGCGGCGGGCCGACGGCGCCCGGCAACCCCCTCCGCTCCTGCCCGAGCCCGTCCTCACCCGTTCACCGAGCGGTCCTCGAGCAGCGGAAACGGACACCACTATCCGTCGTCGTACACAGCATTACCGTGTGAGCGCACTCACCACGCAACCAACGTCAGCATCACCGACCGGCCGACCGCCGTCACGCTGCGGCATCACCGGGGGGATCCGCCCACCGAGGTCGTAGGCGGGCTCCAGGACCGCGGTGGACACGACCCCGGTCGGTGCCGGACGGTGCGGGGTGGCAGGAAGGCGCGCAGCAGCTGCGCGGGCAGGCTCATGGGCTCCGCGGCTGCCCGGGGCGTAGCTGTCGATGGTGTCACGTTCGGAAGTGACCAGCATGGCGAGCAGCGCGGCGAGCAGTCGGCAACGATGGAGCGGGGGCGCGTGAGCGGTCAGTCCCCCTGGGACCAGGCGGCGATCGGCAGTGACAGGTAGACGCCGAAGTCGACGAGCCCGGTCGCGGCGCGGATGCTCTCGTGGAGCGCGTCCACCCGCTCCTGCCGGTTGGCCTCCCTGCTGGCGAACCACTTGGACTTGATCTCGATCTCCACCGCCAGCCCGCTCCGGTCCAGCGGGCCCAGCGACCGGAAGCGGATCTCGACGTCTCCGGGCCGCAGATCGCCGTCGTACGGTTCCTCGGGGCACTCCACGGCCAGGGACACCAGATGCGGCAGCACCGATCCCAGTTCGCGCAGGGAGGACTCGGGGACGGTGGGCGCGTGGGTCACGTCGACGAGCGGCATGCCGGACACCCTAGCCGGGCCGGCGGAGCACTGTTTCCCTCACTCCGCCGGGGCCCGGGTGCGGTGCGGCAGGTTCACCACCACCAGGGCCAGTCCCGCCAGGGTGACGTTGCGGATCGCCGCGTCGAGGCCGTTCCACGCCTTCGACTGCCACATCGCGAACCACTCTCCGCCGATCCCGATGAACCCGGCCCCGAAGAGCAGCAGCATCAGCAGCAGGCCGAGGGTGCTGAGCCGGCGTGCCACTGCGGGCCGCAGCCACCAGGCGAACGTCCCCGCCGTCAGCACCAGGGCGCTCAGCGCCTCCCAGGCGATGATCGCGACGTACGCCGCGTTCTGCAGACCCGGGGACGTGACGGCACGCCACATCAGGTCCTGGTCGCGGAAGGTGGTGTCCATCGCCAGCACGTGCTGGACGAACTGCTGGTTGGTGGCGAAGTCGGTGACGTTCCCGAAGACCACGAGCAGCAGGTAGAGCGCGTTCGTCCCGGTGAGCACGGCCGCCGCCGCGCGCGGTGAGCCGAGTTCGAGCAGGCGGTCGCGGACGGTGGGGCCGCCGGGGCTCACGGCGGCCGGACTTGCGGGGCGGGTGGTCGGCATGGGGAACAGGCTAACCGCTGCGGGGAGTTGACGGGCTGGGCGCCCGCGGGCCCGGGCGCCCGCCCAGACCGCTCAGACCGCTCCGGCCAGGGCCCGGGCGGGCCGCGTCGACTCGTAGGCGTGACCGACCCGCAGGGGTACGGGCTCGCCGAGGGGGCGGGCGAGCAGCTGCAGGCCGATCGGCAGGCCCGCCGGGTCGTGGCCGACCGGGACGGTCAGGGCGGGCACCCCGGTGATGTTGGCGGGGGCGCTCAGGCGCACGTAGGCGTCGGAGACGGCCTCGGAGGACGGCGCCGGCCGCGCCCAGGCGCGCGGCGACCGTGCTGTCCGCCCCGGCGCGGTGGCCGGCGCGGACCCGGGAGCTGGCGGTGGTGGGCATCCCGTCGACGTCGATCAGGTCCTTCAGCCCCATCGGGATGCCGTGCAGTGGTCCCCGGTAGCGGCCGTGGGCCACCTCGTGTTCGGCCTCGGCCGCCGCCCGGCGCGCCCGCTCGGCGGTGACGGTGACGTAGGCGCCGAGGTGCGGCTCCACCTCCTCGATGCGGCCGAGGACGGAGTCGACCAGTTCTACCGGGGACAGGCGCCGGGCCCGGATCGCGTCCGCGGCGGCGGCCAGGGACAGCTCATACGGCTGCACGGTGCTCCTCCTGCACGGGGTGGTAGGCGGCGGCGGGCGGGACGTCCTCGAAGTCCAGTTCGCGCAGGACGGCGACAACGTGGTGGATGTGGTCGGCGACCACGGTCACCGCGGCGTGGCGCTCGGCGGGCAGGCGGAGTCCGGCGCGGGCGGCCCAGCGGGCGGCTTCCGGGGGTGTGAGTGCGAGGGCTGGCACGGCTGTGGTCCTTCTCGGTGGGGCTGGGCGGAAGAGGCGGTTGCCCGGGAGGTCTTCACCGAACAGGGCCACGACCCCCACCTGGACGACGTGGCGCGCCGGGCCGGTGTCGGGGCCGCCACGCTCTTCCGCCGCTTCCCCGACAAGGCCGTGATCCCTGCGGGCCGTGCTGGACGCGCGCTTCGACGAGCGGGTGCGGCCCGTCATCCGGGCGGCCGCCCACGACCCCGATCCCGCATCGGCACTGGCCCGGGTGCTGGAGACTGCTCTGGAGTCGGTGGCCGGCGACTACAACGTGCTGGCCGCCGCCCGGGTCGCCGGCGTGCTGACCCCGGCGACCGGCGAGGAGTTCTTCGCCGCCCTCGACACCCTCCTGGCACGCGGTCAGGACGCGGGCGCGCTCCGGCACGCACCGTCAGCCCTTCGGCCGACCGTTGATCACCGGGCCGCGGCCCGGTGGCTGCGCGCCCCGGTCGCCGCGGCGACCTCCCGGCGTGAGCGGACGCCGAGCTTGCCGAGGATGTGGGAGACATGGGTCTCCACCGTGCGACGCGAGAGCAGCAGCATCGCGGCGATGTCGGGGTTGGACAGCCCCTGCACGACCAGTTCGGCCACACGCTGCTCCGTCACCGTCAGCGCGTCCCGGCCGGAGACCGGCCGGGACCGCGGTCCCCGGATCCCGGCCCGCACTCCCCAGGGGCGCATGCGGGCGGCGGCGCGCCGCGCGTCCCAGACCGCGCCCAGCTCGGCGTAGACCGCGAGGGCCTCTCCGAACGCGGCGCGGGCCGCGTCGCGGTCCCCGGACGCCGCGTGGAGCACGGCGAGGTCCTCGAGGGCGTTTCCGAGGTCAGGGGGGCGGTCGGCGGTGCGGTGGTGGTCGATCGCGACGAGCAGCCGGGCCGGGTCGTCGTGCAGCAGTCCGCGGCACCACTGGGCGGCCGCCCGCGTGGCGGGCAGCGGTTCGATGTGGGCGTTGCGTCGGCTCGCGAGCGCCGCGGTCCGCGCCGTGCGCCGGTCGTCCACGGCCAGCGCCAGGCGGACCAGGCCGGCCAGCCACTCCGGATGCCTCCTGGTGTCGTACTCGTACGCGGGGGCCAGCAGCGCCGCGAGCACCTGGAGGGCCTCGCGGGGCCTGCCCGTGCGTTCGAGGGCGAGGCTGCGGGCCACGATCCGGTAGGAGGCCGCGACGGGCCAGGTCGGCGGCACCGTCCGGGCATCCAGGATGTCCGGGTGGCCGGCGGCCTCCTGCCCGCTGTCCCGCCGGGCGCTGATCAGCGTCCGCAGGCTGTGCCGGGCGAGTTGCCAGCGCTCCTGCGGGAGGTCGGTGACCTCGTCCAGGACCGCCTGGGCGTCGTCCCAGCGACCGTGCTCGTAGTGCCTCTCGGCGATCTTGACCAGGCTCATGGAGAGCAGCGTCTCCCCGGTCCGCCCGGCGAGGGTACGGGCGTGCGCCAGGGTCTCCTCCGCCTCCTGGGGGCGGCCGAGGCCGTCCAGCGCCACAGCCCGGTGGCCGAGCAGCATGAGCCTCAGGTCCACGAGTTCGCGGTCGTCGCCGATCTCCGCCAGCGCGCGGTCGGCCAGGGCCAGCGCACCGGCCTGGTCGCCCTCCCGGCTGCGGATCAGGGCGCCCGCGTTCAGGGCGTAGCCGATGGTGGTGGCGCTGTGGAGCCGCACCCCTTCGGCGAGTGCCTCGGTCATGGCCGTGCGGCCCGCGCCGAGCCGGCCCTGGAAGCCCCGGGCGAGCGCGAGCAGGGCCAGCAGGCCTGCCCTCCAGCGCGGCCCGAGCCGCGGGTCGCCGACGGCCGCCTGCCAGTTCGCCTCCACGTCCTGGTAGCGGCCGGCCCGCAGCGCGACGCCGGCGAGCAACCACCTGGCCCGTCCGACGAGTTCGCGGTCGGAGGTCGCCAGCAGGATGCTACGGGCGAGTTGCTCGGCGCGCTCGACGGGCCCGGTGCGGAAGTAGAGCGCCGCCAGCCGGTCGGCCAGCAGGTGGTGCCTCGGACAGTCCGCGTCCGTCTGCCGCAGGGCGTGTTCGAGCAGGTCGGCAGCGAGCGCCGGGGCCCGGTCGACCAGTTGCGCCGCGTGGTCGGCGAGCCACTCCCACTCCCAGCCGTCGGCTTCCCGCACGGCCGGCAGGATCAGCGCGGCCACGCGCTCGATCGGCGCCCCGGCGGCGGTCAGCTCCTGTACCGCCCGCCGCAGGAGCCCCGCGCGCAGGGCGGACGGGATGGTCTCGTGGAGCACCTCTCCCAGCAGGGGGTGACGGAACCGCAGCCGGGGCCCGGCCGACTCCAGCACGCCCGCGCTCAGCGCCTCCTCCACCACCGTCAGGAGGTCACCGCTTCCCGCCGCTGCCGTCAGCTCCGCTGCCGAGAACTCGGGTCCGAGCAGGGAGGCGACGCGCAGCGCCTGTTGGGCCCTGGCCGAGAGACAGGCCAGCCGGTCCGCGATGACGTCCGTCAGCGACCGGAGGTCACCCGGGTCTCCGCGCTCCGCGGACAGCTCCACCGTGCCGGCGGCGCGGTGCAGGGATCCGCCGCGGGCGAGGGCGTCCAGCAACTCCCTGATGTACAGCGGATTTCCGGCCGCCGAGCCGAGGCGGGCCGTGAGCCGCGGCCCGGGGGTTCCGCCGGCCAGCACACCCGCCAGCTCCGACACGCCCGCCTCGCTCAGGGGGTCGAGTGAGAGCACCCGTCCGCCCTGGGGGCGAAGCTCCCGGCGCAGCCGCGCCAGGCCCGGCCGGCGGGGCACCGGCCGGCAGGTCCCGATGGCCAGCAGCGGCCGCCGCATTGCGGTCCGGCACAGGCGGCGCCACATCAGCAGGGTCGTCTCGTCGGCCCATTGCAGGTCCTCCAGTGCCAGCACCACCGGTCCGGACGCGCACAGCCGGTCGACACGGGTCAGCAGTTGCTCGGTGGCGGCCGCCACCGGATCGGCGGCGAGGAGGTGCGTGTCCCGGTCCGCGCAGGTGTGCGGCCGTCGAGACGGCGGTGCGGCCTCCGCGTGCCGGGGGTCGGCCCAACGCGGGGGCACGCCGAGGAGTCGTGTCATGGCCGACAGCGGAAGCCGCTGCCCCAGCTCGTCGCACTGCCCGAACAGGACCTCGCAGCCGGCGGCCCCGGCCGCGGCGAGCGGTGCGGCGAGCAACGCGGACTTGCCGATGCCGGGTTCGCCCTCGACCAGCAGGCTGCCCCCACGGCCGGCCGCGACATCGGCGACCAGGTCCGCCAGCAGTGCTCGTTCGGCTCCCCGACCGGTCACGCCGACCATGTACGGAATCCGCATGTACATGACCTTAACCGGCTCGGGCGGGGCGCCAAACGTCGCGCACGTCACGCCCGGATCACCGAGGGGCGGCCCGGCGGCGTACGGCACTCCGGAACCTCAGTGAGTCTCACGGATGTCTCCACGGATCCGCCGCCGGACGATCATCCGGCGCCCCCGGCACGGTCATTCGGAGAATCCGTCACCACGCGAGGAAGGTCCCGCATGTCCCTTCGACGCTCAGCCCTGAGGATCGCCGCGGCAGTGGCAGCCGTATCGGCGATCGCCCTGCCCACCGCCGCCTCCGCGTCCACCTCCACCTCCGCCTCCGCCTCCGCCTCCGACGAGTCGACGGCCGGACCGACGCACGCGACGGCGGCGGACCAGGCCGGTTTCGTCGTGAGCAAGGCCCAGTTCGGCCGGATGTTCCCGAACAGGAACCAGTTCTACACCTACGAGGCACTGGTCGGCGCGATGAGCGCCTACCCCGCCTTCGCACACACCGGGAACGATCAGGTCAAGCGGCGGGAAGCGGCGGCCTTCCTGGCGAACGTCAGCCACGAGACCGGCGGCCTGCGCCACGTCGTGGAGCAGAACACCGCCAACTATCCGACGTACTGCGACGCCGCCCGGCCCTACGGGTGTCCGGCGGGACGCGCGGCCTACTACGGACGAGGGCCGCTCCAGCTCAGCTGGAACTTCAACTACAAGGCGGCGGGGGACGCCCTGCACATCGACCTGCTCCACAACCCCGACCTGGTCCAGACCAATCCTCAGGTCGCGTGGAAGACCGCGCTCTGGTACTGGAACACCCAGACCGGGCCCGGTTCCATGACGGCCCACCAGGCGATCGTCACCGACGCCGGCTTCGGCCAGACGATCCGCAGCATCAACGGCGCCGTCGAGTGCAACGGCAGGAACACCGCCGAGATGAAGGACAGGGTCGACCTGTACCAGAGGTTCGCGCAGATCCTCGGCACCTCCCCCGGAACCAACCTGACCTGCTGAGCGGAACGGAGAAGTCATGCACAGGTTCCTGACCAGGCTGTTCGTCGCGGCGGCCGCTGCCGCACTGACCGTGGTGCTGCCGGGCGCGGGGCCGGCGACGGGCGCGGCAGTGCTCCCCCGTACCGCGCCGGTCGCGGCTGCGGCGGTCAACCACACGGTGACGTTCGTGAATCACTCGTCCCAGAAGCTCTGGATCGGAAGCGGCGTCAACGCCGACGGGTCGAAGCAGTTCACCCGGCTACCGGTCCTCGCTCCCGGGCAGTCCGCGACGGTGGCGATTCCCGAGACGGCCGCCCCGTTCCACTGGCGTGGAAAGTTCTTCGCACGGCAGGGCTGCGGCGGGGCCTCCGGCAGCACCTTCCACTGCCGGGTGGGTGACTGCGGCCCGTCGGCCGACCACTGCACGACGGGCGAACAGCCCGTCGGTCTCGCGGAGTTCAACTTCGACAGCAAGGACGGCGCCGCTCCCTGGTACGACGTGAGCTACGTGAACGCGTTCTCGCTGCCGATCACGATCACTCCGGTGAACGCCGCGCCGGCCGGCGGAGGCTGCGAGACGCGGGGCTGCGCGACGAACCTGCTGCCCTACTGCCCACCCGCCGACCTGACGCGCGGGCCGGACGGCAAGCCCGTACTGTGCACCAACCCCAGCCGGGACACCCCCAGCGACTACAGCCGCGCGCTCAGCGCGAAGTGCCCCAAGGCCTACACCTGGTCCAAGCAGGACCAGGTGCCGGGCAACAAGGTGATGCAGCAGTGCAGCCGCTGCAGCGGCTTCACCGTCACCTTCGGACCCGCGTGATCGAAGGAGGGGAACGTCTTGCCGGGTCGAACACGCCTGTTCGCCGTTCTACTCGCGGTGCTGACCTGCCTCACGGTCGGCAGTACCGCCGACGCGTCCGCCGCCCCGGTGAAGAAGAAGGGCGTGAGCGCCTGGAACTTCACCGACGCCACCGGGGCACTGGCTGACTCCGGGGTCGGCTGGTTCTTCACCTGGGCCTCGGACCGGCAGCAGATCAAGCCGCCGGCCGGCGTCGAGTTCGTCCCCATGATCTGGGGGGCGGCCTCGGTGACCGACGCACAGCTCGCGACAGCCAGGAAGGAGGGCACGACGCTGCTCGGGTTCAACGAACCCGACCTGCCGGCGCAGGCGAACATGAACGTGTCCCGGGCCCTCGACCTGTGGCCCCGGCTCCAGTCGACCGGAATGAGCCTGGGCGCACCCGCAGTGGCCGGCGGCGGCGACGTCGCGGGCGGCTGGCTCGACCGGTTCATGAAGGGCGCCGCCTCCCGCCACTACAAGGTCGACTTCGTCCCCCTGCACTGGTACGGCTCGGACTTCCGCGCCGACGCCGCGACCGGTCAACTGCGCAGCTACCTCCAGGCGGTCCACAACCGCTACAACAAGCCGATCTGGCTCACCGAGTACGCCCTGATCGACTTCTCCAGCGGCACCCCGAGGTATCCGACACCGGAACAGCAGGCCGCGTTCGTGACGAAGTCGACCGCGATGCTCCAGGGCCTCCCCTTCGTCGAACGCTACGCGTGGTTCACCCTCTCCGCGGACCGCGGTGGCACCGGTCTCTACAACCGGGCAACCCCCAACCGCGTGGGTACGGCCTACCGCGCGGCGGGCTGAGCCCGAGCGGCCGACCGGACCCGCACACCCCCGTCCGCGACTGCGGACGGGGGCTCGGTCGATCACGGCGCCCGACCCGGCGAACCCGTGGCCGGGCTCCGGACCGCGTCCCGGAGCCCCTGAGGTCTCCGAAATTTTTATTGCGCAGTTTTCATTGCGCAACTTTCCTTTCGCACCTACCGTGGAGGCATGCCCGAAACCCCCCGGCCGGAGCGGATCACCGACCTCTCCCGCCTCAAGGCGTTCACCAACCCCCTGCGGATGCAGCTCTATCGCCTGCTCTACGCGGCCGGCACCGCCACCGCCTCGCAGCTCGCCGAGCAGGTCGACCAGGCGCCGTCCCTGGTCAGCTACCACCTGCGCAAGCTGGCCGAACTCGACTTCGTCGTCGAGGCGACCGGTCAGAGCGCCGACGGACGGGAGCGGTGGTGGCAGGTCGCCTCCGAGGAGGGCTGGGGCTTCCGCGAGTCGGACCTCGCCGGGACGCCCGAGGGCGCGGCCGCGGTCGGCGCCGTCACCCGCGGCCTGCTCGACAGCCGCGCCGCCCAGGTCCGCACCTACCTGGACCAGGGCGCCGCCTGGGGCCGCGAGTGGACGGACGCGGCCTTCACCTCCGAGTGGCTGCTCGATCTCACCGCCGCCGAACTCGCCGAACTGAACGACGAGTTGCAGGCCCTGGGCCGCCGCTGGCGGGAGCGCGGCAGGGCCGCCAAGGCGGCCGGCGACAGCGAGAACCGCGAGCACGTGTCCGTCCACCTGTACGGCTTCCCGTTCCGCCCCTGACGCGTCCGCCCACCCACAGGAGCCCGCCCCCATGGCCACGTTGGAAACGGCACCGTCCGTACGCCCCGCTCTCCCCGCGCACCGTGACGCCAACGTCCTGCGCTGGCTCACCGCCTACACCGCCTCCCTGGTCGGCGACACCGTCTACTTCCTCGCCCTCGGCTGGTCGGCCCAGAAGACCGTCGGCCCCACCGAGCTCGGCTTGGTGATGGCCGCCGGTGCGCTGCCCCGGGCGGTGCTGATGCTCGGCGGAGGGGTGGTCGCCGACCGCCTCGACCCGCGGCGGGTGATCCTCGGCAGCGACGCGCTGCGCTGCCTGCTCATCCTCTCCATCGCCGCCGCTGTCGCCCTGACCACGCCCGCCCTGTGGCTGCTGATCGCGGTGGCTCTGGTCTTCGGCGCCGTCGACGCCCTGTTCGTCCCCGCCGTCGGCGCCCTGCCGCCCCGCCTCACCAGCCCCGACCAGCTGGCCCGCGTCACCGGTCTGCGCTCGCTCGCGATGCGCCTGGGCCAGATCGCCGGCCCGCCGATCGGCGGCCTGGCCATGGCCCTCGGCGGCCCGGCCGTCGCCTTCACCGTCGCGGGCGGGCTGTTCGCCCTGTCGCTGCCCCTGCTGCTGTCCGTACGGATCCGGCCCCTGGAGCCGCACGAGGACCGGGCCGCGCCCGGTGGATCCGGCACCGCCCGTGCCGAGCTGCGCGACGGCCTGCGCTACCTCCGGCGCCACCGCCTGCTCGGACCGCTGGTCCTGGTCGGCGCCGTCTGCGAACTCGGCCTCATCGGCACCCTCAACGTCGGCATGGTGCTCCTCAACGCCGAACGGGGCTGGGGCCCGTCCGGCCTCGGCCTGATCGTCGCCTGCTTCGGCGCGGGCGCCGCCGCCGGCGCCGCCCTGCTCGCCGTCGCCGGCTGGCTGCCCCGGGCCGGCCTGACCATGGCCGTCACCCTGCTGCTCGGCAGCCTGGGCGCGGCCGCCATGGGCTCGCTCCCCGCGCTGTGGTCGGCCGCCGTGCTCGCCGCGTTCGTCGGCCTGAGTGCGGGCGTCTTCGGCAGCCTGGACGGCGCCCTCGTCCAGACCACCGCCGACCCCGCCTACCTGGGCCGGGTCACCTCCGTCGTGATGCTCACCATGGTCGGCGTCGCCCCGCTCAGCTACCCCCTGGTCGGCGCCGCCATCGGCGCCTGGGGCGCCGCGCCCGTCTTCCTGGGCTGTGGCGGCCTCTCCTGCCTCGGCGCGATCTACGCGCTCACCTCCCGGCCGGTCCGGCAGGCCGAACTGCCCCGACGCCCGCGCTGACCGGCCCCGCCGACAGCTCCGGTCACTCGGCCACGCCCAGCCGACGCCCGTACTCCGTGAGGGCCAGCACGCCGGTGCCCCGTACCGGCGTGTCCGGTCCGATCGCCCCGGGGTCGAGGCTCAACTCCCCGGCCAGACGGGGTGCCAGTTCGAGCAGCTCCCACTCCCAGTCGTCCGCCTGCTCCTCGGGGTCCACCTGGCCCGCCGCGAGCGGGGGCAGCCCCAGCTCGGCACGCCGCCGCTGCTCGTAGGGCAACGGCGCACCCAGCTCCAGGTGCGCCGTCTCCTCGCCCGGGACGAAGCCGAACCGCCGTACGGCCACGCCCTGTTCGGCGACCAGGACGGCCGAGCCGTCGTTCTGCGCGCTGTACCAGTACGCCTGGGCCCGCCCGTAGCGGGCGCTCAACCGCTCGCAGGCCGCCAGGACGTCCGCGGCCCGCTCGGCGTCGACCGGATCGCACCAGGCTCCCGCCACCAGCGTCCACCCGGCCAGCTCCGGCGTGACGAACACCCGGCGGAAGCCGTCGTGCGGATCGTCGTCGGAGAAGGGGTGGCCGTCGCCGTCCACCGTGTCGACCCCGACCTCGAACGACACCGGCAGCGGCGCGGACAGTCCCAACAGGTCCATCACCTCGGCCTGGTCGCCGGTGTTCACCGCGATCCACGCCAGCCAGCAGCAGACCAGCGGCACCGGCCGGTCCTCGGACACCCCGGTCTTCGCTCCCATGTGCCCCGTCCCTCCCGTCCGCCCCGGCCGTTCCGTCCGTTCCGTCCGTTCCGTTCCGGGACATCCGTTCGGAGGCTAGCGGGCAGGTCTGACAACGGGCCCGACCCTGCCGCGGGAACGGGCGCGCCCGGCTACAGCCCGGCTTCGTACGGGGCGATGCCGACGATGAGGATCTCGCGCCGCCCGTCGCCCTCCTCGTCACCGAGACGGACCGGGCCGACGTAGTGGCTGACCCGCTGGTCGTGCACACCGTAGCCGTCCAGGGGCTCGGTCAGGAAGAACCGGTCGTGGACGGCCCCCGGGGGCAGGTCGTCGGGTTGCCGACCGGCGCTCTCCGGGGTGGCGATGACGTTCTCGCCGCCCTCGACGTTGCGCCGCCCGAGGAGGTGGGCGAAGGTGAACGTCGCCGGCGAACCACCGTCCTGGTGCAGGCAGTTCGGCGAGGACACCGCGACCTGCTCGCGGTCACGCACGGCGAGCGCGATCAGGTGGACACCCACGTAGACGGGGACGCGGTGCAGGTCCTCCAGCCACAGGGCGTGGTCGAGATCGGCACGGATCAGGGCGTCCAGCAGTCGGTTGCCGTGGAGGGCGGGCGGGATGTCGGGCAACCGACGGCGCATCCGCGGGTACTCGGGGTTGTGCTCGTCCTGCCAGTACTCGGTGGCGGTGCCGAACTCGTCGTCGGGAGCGCCCGGAACGTAGGACAGCTCCCCGGTCCAGGGCAGGTGGACGGCGTGGGAGTAGCGGCGGAACCGGTTGGTCCGCCGTGCGTACGGGTCCGGGGGCAGGTCGCGACAGGCGTCCGTGAGGCCCTCGAAGTCCGTCGCGAACGTCTCGGTGTCGATGCCGAGATCGGCGGCGCTCAGCCGGGCGTAGCCGTCACGACGCACACGCCCGTCTCGTACCGCCGCCGGAGCTGCGGACGGCCGGGCCACTACGCGGGGCACGATCACAGGGTCCTCCCGAAGTCGACCGGACGGTTCTCGGCACGGAGCGGCCGGTGCGGTCCGGTGTCCGAAGCCGCCCCGGGGCGCGTGTACCGCCGCGAGGACGCGCCAAACCCTCCCGGCGCGGAGCGGACGCGACACACGCGGCACACACTCGGGCGCCTGGCGGCCGGGGTCCGCAGACCCCGGCCGCCAGGCGGCGGTGGACGCGTCCGACGACCGGATCACGCGTCGTCCGACACCTCCGTCTCCCCCGACTCGTCGGGCCCGAGCCGGCGCGCCCGGCCGGGTTGCGCGGTGGTCGCGTCCCCCTGGTCCTCGACCGGGTCCTCAGGCGCCTGTCCGGACGCACCGGACCCACCGGTCGTCCCTGACCCGCCGGAGCCGCCCGATCCGTCATCGTCCCGGCCGGTCACACCCGGAGCCCGGGGATCGGTGCTGCCGTCCTCCTCGGAGCCGTGGTGCAGCGGCACACCTCCGGCGCCTCCCTGCGCGATGTCGTTCACCGTTACCTCCTCGCCTCGTGCCGGTTCCTCGGTCGCATCGCGCGTGCCCCAACCGCGGCGGAGGAATCCTCACGCTCCGCTACCACCGGCGAGCGGTCCCCACCCCCCGGGCCCACACCAGGCACACGCCCACCCGGGACGCCCAGGCCACCGACCGCGGATTGGCCCGCGACACGATCTCCGCGCGCCACTACCCTCGGCCTGACAACCGATCAACGGAGAAACCCCATGCACCCCGACCTCGCCTCCGACCTCGACCAACTGCCCGCCCTCCTGGAGGAGGCCCGGCAGCGGGCGGTCGGCTTCCTCGCCGGGCTCGACGACCGGCCGGTGATCCCGCGGCAGGCCGACCGGCCCACGCCGGCAGGCCCGCTGCAGGAGAACGGCGGGGGCCTGCGGGCGGCCCTGGCGGAGTTCGACGAGCGCTGGGAACCCCGGCTGTCGGCCAGTACCGGGCCGCGCTACTTCGGGTTCGTGACGGGCGGGGCGACCCCGGCCGCACTGGTGGGCGACTGGCTGACCGCCACCGCCGACCAGAACTCCAACTCCTCGCTGGACCCGGCCGGACAGCACCTGGAGCGGGAGACGGTCGGCTGGCTGCGCGAGCTCTTCGGGCTCTCCTCCGCGCACAGCGGCGCCTTCGTCAGCGGCGCCACCATGTCCAACACCGTGGGCCTGGCGGTCGCCCGGGAGTGGCTGGGCGAGCGGCTCGGGGTGGACGTGGCCGAGGACGGGGTGGCCGCGCTGGGCCGGGTGCGGGTGCTGTCGGGCAGCGCGCATTCGAGCGTGTCCAAGGCGCTGTCCGTACTGGGCCTCGGCCGCGCCGCGCTGACCGTCGTCCCCACCCTGCCCGGCCGGGAGGCCGTGGACGTGGCCGCGCTGGAGCGGGCGCTCGCCGAGGCCGACGGCCCGTGCATCGTGGTCGCCAACGCGGGCACCGTCAACACGGTCGACTTCGACGACCTGAGCGCGATCGCCGCGCTCCGCGAGCAGTACGGCTTCTGGCTGCACGTCGACGCGGCCTTCGGCGCCTTCGCGGCCCTCTCCCCGGAGCACGCGCGGCTGGTCGCCGGGCTGGACCGGGCCGACTCGGTCTGCGTGGACCTGCACAAGTGGCTCAACGTGCCCTACGACAGCGCCGTGCAGTTCACCCGCCGCCGCGACCTCCAGGCCCGGGTCTTCCAGAACGCCGCCGCCTACCTCGGCCCGATCGGCGAGCACCCCGACCTCGTGCACCTCACCCCGGAGAACTCCCACCGGCTGCGCGCCCTGGCCGCCTGGTTCACCCTGCGCGCCTACGGCCGGGCCGGCCACCGCGAGATCGTGGAGCGCTGCACCACCGGCGCCCGCGCGCTCGGCGAGGCGATCGAGGCGATCGACGGCCTGCGCCTGCTCGCCCCGGTCCGTCTCAACGTCGTCTGCTTCACCCTCGCCGAGGACCCGACCCCCGAGCGCCTCGCCGCCCTCGCCGCCGAGCTCTCCGGCGAGGCCTTCCTGACCCCCACCCGCTACGCCGGCCTGCCCGCCCTGCGCGCCGCGTTCAGCAACTGGCGCACCACGGAGGCGGATGTGCGGCGGACGGCCGAGGCGCTCGCCGGGGCCGTCCGCAAGCTCGGGACCGACTGACCGACTGACCGGCTTACCGGCACGGCGGGCGGCGGGCGGCGGGCGGCGGGCGGCGGGCGGCGGGCGGCGGGCGGCGGGCGGCGGGCGGCGGGCGAGAACTACCCGCGACCGCTCACGGATGCGCCGCGTCCCCGTACATGCCGACCGCCGAATCCGTCAGGCGCGGGGGACAACACGCCTGCACGGCCTTGACCCTCACACCGGTGTGAGGCCCCATGATTGCTCGCATGACCGCCACTGATCACGACCCCCACGCCCTGCTCGCACAGAGCCGCCTCGGCATCCTCGCCACCATCAAGGCGGACGGACGGCCCCAGCTCTCCCCGATCATGCCGTTCTACGACCGCGAGGCGAACGTCATCCTGATCTCCACCCGGGAGGGGCTGGCGAAGACCGCCAACCTGCGCCGGGACCCGCGGGTCAGCCTGGAGGTGACCGGGCCGGACGGGCGGTCATGGGCCACCGCCGAGGGCGTCGCCACCCTCACCGGTCCGGGCACCGACCCGCACGGGCCCGAGGTCGAGGCGCTGGTCGACTACTACCGGCGGGCCGCCGGGGAGCACCCGGACTGGGCGGAGTACCGCGAGTCGATGGTCGCCGACCGCCGGGTGCTGCTCACCATCCCGGTCGACCACGTGTACGGCGCCAAAATCTGACCGGCCGAACGGTCGACCCGGTCGGACGGTCGACCGACCGTCGCTCCGGCCACCGGCACGGGGGTCCGGTGGCCGGAGCGACGGATGAGGGGTCCTCCGGGATCCGCCGCGGCTCAGCCCAGGGTCGCCGTGACCACGGTGGCGTCCAGTTCCTCCTCGCGGCTCACCGCCGCCGCCAGACCGGCCTCCCGCGCCACCGCCAGCGCGCCGTCCGCCTGCCGATCGCTGGTCTCGAACAGCAGTGCGCCACCGGCCGCCAGCCACTGCGGCGCCGCCGCGGCCACCCGGCGCAGCACGTCCAGCCCGTCCGTCCCGCCGTCCAGCGCGGGCCTCGCCTCGTGCAACCGGGCCTCGGGCGGCAGCAGCTCGATCTCGCCGGTCGGCACGTACGGGACGTTGGCGATCAGCACCTCGACCCGGCCGCGCAGCGCGTCGGGCAGGGCGGCGAACAGGTCGCCCTCGAAGACCCGGGCGCCCGTCCCCGCCAGGTTGCGGCGGGCGCAGCGGACGGCCACCGGGTCCAGATCGGCCGCGTACAGCTCGACGGGGCGACCGGTGGTGGCCGCGACGGCGGCGCCGAGTGCGCCGCTGCCGCAGCACAGGTCGACCACCACCGCGCCGGGTCCGGCGAGTCGAGCGGCCTCGGCGGCCAGGAACTCGCTGCGTCGGCGCGGGACGAACACCCCGGGGTCGACGGCGATCCGCAGACCGGCGAACTCAGCCCAGCCGACGACGTGTTCGAGCGGCCGGCCCTGGGCGCGGGCGCGGACCATGGCGGCGAGTTCGGCGGTCGTGGCGGCGGCGGTGAGCAGGATGCGCGCCTCGTCCTCGGCGAACACGCAGCCGGCGGAGCGCAGTTGGGAGACGACGGAGGAACGGAGAGCGGCGGAGACGAAGACGGGCAAGGGGACCCCTTGGGGAGGACGGGAGGAGAACGGAGGACTCCGTCAGGGCTCCCGCCAGGGCCGACGCCGCGTCGGTGCGCCCGCGCTACGCGCGCGGTGCGCCCGCACGGCCGCGCTCCGGGAGCACCCGCTCGGACATACCGGTAATGGGTCTCACCTCCCTGGCTCGCGGTCGTGTTCAGCGTCGGTCACCCTACCGCACCCGCCCCGGCCGTGATCAACCCCCGCATGCCTTGGCCGAGGCGCCCCGGCCAAGGCTCGGTGGCCGTGGCGTCACGGCTGTGGCATCACGGCCGTGGCGTGACGGCCGTGGCGTGACGGCCGTGGCATCACGGCCATTGCGTCGCGGCCGCGGGCTCGGCGGGTGGCTCAGCCGAGGAAGTCGGCCACCAGGACGGCGAACTCCTCCGGGCTGCTGATCGGCACCCCGAGCTCCTCCGCCTTGGCGCGCTTGGAGCCCGCCTTCTCGCCCGCGACCAGCAGGCTGGTGCGCTTGGACACCGAGGAAGACGCCTTGCCGCCCGCGCGCTCGATCAGCTCGTTCATCTCGTTGCGGGAGAGTGCGGCCAGGGCCCCGGTCATGCTGCCGGTGACCACGACACTCTTCCCCGCCAGCGGACCGGCCGCCGCGCCGCCGGCCGTGGCGCCCTCGTCCGCGATCCCCTCGCCCGTAACTCCCTCGCCGATGACGGCCGTGCCGGTGACGGCCGCAGCGACGTCGGCCGCTGGCGCCGCGAACACCGGCCGGGACACCTGCGTCCCCACGCCCTGTTCCACCAGCCGGTCCAAAAGTTCTGCCACCGCGGCGAGTTCGGCGACGATCACGGCGGCCTTCTCCACCCCGATGCCGTCCACGCCCGCCAGCGCCACGGCGTCGGCGGCCCTGATCGCGGCCATGCTGCCGAAGTGCGCGGCGATCCGGCGCGACATCGTCCGCCCGGTGCCCCGGATGCCCAGCGCGCAGAACACCCGGTTCAGCGGGCGGGCGCGGGCGGTCTCGATGGCGGCGAGCAGCTTGTCGGCGCTGGTGTCGCCCATCCGCTCCAGGGTGAGCAACTGCTCCTTGGTCAGGGTGAACAGGTCGGCGAGGTCGGCGACCAGTCCGGACTCGACCAGTTGCACAGCCCGGGTGCCGCCGAGGCCCTCGATGTCGAGCTGGTCGCGCCCGGCCGCGTAGATCACCGAGGCGACGGCCTGGCAGCCCCGGCCGCGCACGCAGCGCCAGCGCTGCTCCGCGCGGTCGATGGCGTCGCCACAGCGCGGGCAGACCTCGGGGAAGGCGATCGGCTGCTCGGCGCCGGTGCGCTCGTCGACCAGCGGCGCCTCCACCCGCGGGATGACGTCCCCGGCGCGGTAGACGAAGACCTGGTCCCCGATCATCAGCCCGCGGCGCTCGATGTCCGCGGGGTTGTGCAGGGTCGCGTAGGTGACGGTGACGCCGTCGATCACCACCGGGTCGAGCACCGCCCGCGGCGCGATGATGCCGGTGCGGCCGACGTTCCACTCCACCCCGAGCAGCCGGGTGACCTTGTGATGGGCCTGGAGCTTGCGGGCCACCGCCCAACGCGGCGCCCGGGAGCCGGAACCCGCCGCTTCCTGGTCGGCGACCGCGTCCGCCTTGACCACCACGCCGTCGATCCCGAACGGCAGCGCGGCGCGCAGGGCGGCGATCTCCTCGATCCGCTGCTCGGCCTCGGCGAGGGTCGCGCAGCGGAGCGGCGCGGCGTGGGTGCTGGCGGCGGTGTTGGCGCCGAGTTCGGCGAGGCGAGTGAGCAGTTCGACGTGGCCGAGGACGGGCAGGCCGTGGGCGTCGTAGCCGAAGAAGGTCAGCTCGATCCGGTAGGGGCGGTCCTTGGCGCGCAGGGTGCCCGCGGCGCCGCTGCGCGGGTGGGCGAAGGGGGTGGCGCCGTGGGCGGTGCGCACCGCGTTGGCCTGTTCGAACTGCTCGTGGGTGAGCAGCACCTCGCCGCGCAGTTCGACGTCGAGCGGCTCGGCGAGCCGGGCGGGCAGGCCGAGCACGGCGTCGGCCGCGTGGGTGATGTCCTCCCCGGCCAGGCCGTCACCCCGGGTGAGCACCTGGTACAGCCGGCCCTCCCGGTAGTGGGCGGCGACGGCCAGACCGTCCAGCTTGGGTTCGACACACCAGGCGGCGACCGGCCGGCCGAGCCGGCGCTCCAGCCCGGCAGCCCAGGACTCCAGCTCCTCGGCGGAGAAGACGTTGTCCAGCGAGAGCATCGGCGTGCTGTGCGGGACGTCGCCGACCGCCGCTCCCCCGGCCACCTTGCCGGTGGGCGACTCCGGCAGCACCTGGTCGGGGTGCTCGCGCTCATAGGCCTCGACCGCCCGGACCAGAGCGTCGTACTCGTCGTCCCCCAGCGCGGTGGAACCGTCGGAGTAGTACGCCGCGGCGGCCCGTACGGCGGTGGCGACGGCGTCGGCGTAGGCCTCCGGGGAGGCGAGGGCGGCGGGGATGGCCGTGGTGGCTGCGTCCTTCATACCGTCATCATGGCGAGCAGCACTGACATTGATGCTGATACTCAGGTTCCGGTGGTCGTGACTCGGGCACTGACTGACGCCCTGCTGGGCTGTCTTCCGATTGTTCTGTCCGGCCGCCGGGACCTGTTCTCATGGCTCCGGCCGGGCGGAACATGACCTGATAGGAGCTTGGTCCAGAAGCCCCCTCAATGTCCTGTCTGCGCCACCCGGCCGGCGCCAACCTCCGGTTGGGAAGGCGTCATCAGCATGACATCAGCGGTCGTAGAAGACCCGGCGGGCCAGGATGTGTTCGGCGGGGTCGACTCCCACGCCGACACCCTCCACGTCGCCGTCATCAGCGACAACGGCGGCCACCTCGCGGACGCCGAGTTCACCACCACCGCTGCCGGATACGCCGCGGCCCTGGCCTTCCTCGGCGCCCACGGTCACGTGCTCGCGATCGGCGTGGAGGGCACGTCCTCCTACGGAGCCGGATTCACCCGCGCTGCCCGCTCCCACGGGCACCGGGTCGTCGAGGTCAACCGGCCCGACCGGGCCGAACGCCGCCGCATCGGCAAGTCCGACCCCATCGACGCCTACGCTGCCGCCCGGGCCGCCCTGTCCGGACGCGCCTCCAGCGCCCCCAAGGACGGCACTGTCGCCGGCATACGCGCCCTGCACAACGCAGCCCGCTCCGCCGTCAAGGCACGCACCGCCGCCCTCAACCAGATCGGCCACCTCCTCATCACCGCGCCCGAGACCATCCGTGCCAAGTACGGGCGGCTCAAGGCGGCGGAGCGCACCGACGCCCTGGCCCGGCTGCGGCCGGCCGGGAACGCGGTCCACGTCGCGGTCCTCACCGCGCTGAAGAGCCTCGCCCGACGCGCCAAGGAGCTCACCGCCGAGCACGAGGCCCTGACCCGGGCCCTGGATGCCGAGGTCAGCGTCCACAACCCCGGCCTGCGGGCCGCCTACGGAGTCGGCCCTGACACCGCCGCCCAGCTGCTGATCACCGCCGGCGGCAACCCCGAACGCATGCGCACCGAGGCCGCCTTCGCCGCGCTCTGCGGAGCCGCACCGGTCCCCGCGTCCAGCGGCAGGACCAACCGGCACCGCCTCTCACGAGGCGGTGACCGGGCAGCCAACGCCGCTCTCTACCGCATCGCCCTGGTCCGCATGTCCAGCGACTCCCGCACCCGCGAATACGTGGCACGACAGACCGACGCCGGCCGGACGAAGAAGGAGATCATCCGGCTCCTGAAACGAGCCATCGCCCGGGAGATGTTCCGCTGCCTGACGACTACGGTCACCGTCCCCGGCATCGCCGACCTGCGACCCCTGCGGCAGTCCAAGAACATCACCCTCACCGCCGTGGCCCACCACTTCGGGGTCTGGCCGACCACCATCTCAGCCCTCGAACGCGGGATCCGCCGAGACGACGACCTCGCCATCGCCTACCGCGACTGGCTCACCGCCGCTTGACAGCCCATAGGAGCATCATTCGACCCGTCCGCCGCGGGCGGGCCGGGTTGGGCGAGCTGCGGCGCCATCGGCCCGCTGCGGCGCCCGCCGGAGCTGCCCGGCGGGACGAGACGGTGACCGCCGACCGGGACATCGGCGAAGACCGGGCCGCCCCGCACGGCGAGCGCCTCGCCGAGCAGACGGCCTACCCCCGGGCAAGGCGAAGGCGGCCTCGGATCCCCGTGGCCCCGGGGCGCTTCCGTCCGGAACCGAGCCACTCGGGACGGGTTCGGTCAGCCCGCACCGGCCCCGTTCACGACCACCTCGCCCCCGGTCCGCGACTTCGCCGACGACCCTCCGCCGCCCTCCCACGCCGCCCGGGCCGCCGCGACCTCGGTGACCACCTGGGCACCGCGGTCCGGGCCCATCTGCAGGGAGCCGAGCACGCCGGGCACCGCGACGCTCGGCATCAGGTGCTGGAACAGACCGGAAACCCGCCGCTCCAGGTCGGCCCGGCCACAGAGCTTCTGCGACTGGATCTGAACTCCGGTCCAGGCGGCGGTGACCAGCCACGCGGTGTCGGCCGGAACGACGTGCGGCAGCAACTCGCCGCGCTCACCGGCGGCAACCAGCAGCGCCTCCATCCGGCCGATCCAGCCGGGGATCGCCCCGCCGCCGAAGTCGTCGGACGCGTCCTGACCGAGCGAGAGCCGAGCGCCCGCGCTGAGCAGCGGGTTACGCGGCATCAGGTGCGCGACCGTCATCCCGGTATCCACGAACTCCTGGAGTTTGCAGCTGCGTTCCGGCACGCCGTCCTGGACGAACTGTTCCTCGACGACACCTTGCGCGAGTTCCCGCTTCGAGGCGAAGTGGAAGTACACGGCTCCACGCGTCACACCCGCGCGGGAGACCACCTCCCCGATGGTGGCGCCCTCGTACCCGAACTCGTCGAAGACCGTCGCCGCAGCCTCCAGGATCAGCCGACGCGTCCGGAGCGCCCGTTCTTGCCGTACCACCGCAACCACCCCGCCCTGAGCCCCGGAAACAAAACCAAACACCCCGTATCTTAGCTGCGGGCCACCGACGGGCTACAAGCAATGTCGGGCCATCAGCCCGCTCGGCCCCTCCACCCACCCCACCGCTTGGCCCGCCCCCACGGTCCGTCAGCCCCTCTTCGGTCAAGCGGAATCCGGGCCTTCCGGGCAATCCGCCGACCCCCACTCCTTCCACCGAGCCCTGTGGATCAGAAACCGAATGATCGGTTTCTGATCGCCGGCCACCCATCAGGAACCCGAAACCCACCCGGGACGCGCCCCCGACCCCCCGCAACCAATTGGTTGAATACGCGGCGAGGCCGGAGTACCGTTGTTCTCAACCAAACGGTTGAGGATGAACAGAGGTGTGCCGTGGCCGTCGACCAGCTCTCCCGGGCGTTCGTCGCCCTGGCCGACCCGACCCGGCGCGACATCGTCGCCCGGCTCTCGGTCCGGGACGCGACCGTCGGCGAACTGGCGGAGTCCTACGCGATGTCCATGCAGGCCGTCTCCAAGCACCTCAAGGTGCTGGAGGAGGCCGGGCTGGTCAGCCGCAGCCGGGACGCCCAACGACGGCCGTGCCACCTGGAGCCGCAGGTGTTCGACTTGATGACGAGCTGGATCGAGCGCTACCGCCGCCAGGCCGAGGCACGTTTCAGCCGCCTGGACGCCGTGCTCTCCGCCCTGGGCGATCGCGACACCGCCCCGGGCGCCGCAGCAGACGCGACCCCGGACGCCCACCCGGCACCGGACACTCACCCGACCCCGCCCCCGACCCCGCCCCCGGACCCGACCGGTCCGGTGAACGCTGGTACCCGACCCCGCCCCGACCCCACTCGAGGAGCCCCGTCATGACCTCCACCTCCACCCACGAGACCCGGATCGAAGCGGACCCGACGCTGCCCACCATCCGGATTGTCCGCGAGTTCGACGCCCCGCAGGAGCGGGTGTTCCGGGCCTGGATCGAGCCCCAGCTGGTCGCCCAGTGGCTCGGCCCCGAGGACCTCGACATGAAGATCGACGACTGGGACGGCCGCACCGGCGGCCACTACCGCTACTCCATGCACCGTGACGGCCAGGAGGTCGCCGCCTTCTACGGGTCCTTCCACGAAGTCCGGCCGGCCACCCGGCTCGTCCAGACCTTCACCTTCGAGGGCGTGCCGGACGGTGTTTCGCTGGACACCGCCGTCTTCGAAGCCGTCGGCGAGGGCCGCACCCGGGTCACCGTGCTGTCGGTGGTCGACAGCCTGGCGGCCCGGGACGCGATCCTGGCCAGCGGAATGGAGCATGGCGTGGTCGAGGGCTACCGGAAGCTCGATGCCCTGCTCGCCGGCGCCTCTTCCTGAGCAGCACCCGTCCGAACGGCACCGGACCGGACGGCAGCCGACCGAACGCCGGGGTCGACCACCGCCGTCAGGGCAGCACGGCCACCGCCTCCACCTCCACCAACTGGTCGGTGTAGCCGAGCACCGTGACGCCGAGCAGCGTGCTGGGGGCGTCATGCTCGCCCAGGTACTCCCGGTACACGTTCCACACCTTCACCAGGTCCGCCTGATCGCTGGATGCCACGTACACGGTGGTCCGGGCGATGTCCGTGAGCCCCGCGCCCGCGTCCTCCAGCACGGTTGTCAGATTGCGCATCACCTGGTGCGTCTGGCCCTCGTAGTCGCCGACGGCGACCGTGCGCCCCTCCTCGTCCAGCGGACAGGCCCCGGCGAGCCAGAGCGAGCGGGCCGGAGCGTCGACGACCGCCGCGTAGGCGTAGTCGACGGCCGGGGTCAGACGGGTGCTGCGGATCAGCTTGACGGCGCTGCTCATGGGGCCCTCCGAGGATCGCGACCGAACGTCCGCGCTCATCGTTGGCCCCTCACGAATGAGCGTCAAACGATTTCCGGCGAACTCCCGGCCCCGCCAAGGCCCGTGTGCTCATGATTCACCTGTGCGGGTGATGGCGGACCGAGCCACCGGACCGCGATCCTGGTGCCCGCCCACGCCAACAGGGCGACCAGCGCCGCGGCACAGGCCGCCACCACCACCCGGGAGCCGACCGATGGAGCCCCAACCGCCCGGCCACGACCAGGCCTCCGGAGTCGGACGCCGCCGCGTGCTCGGCCTCGCGCTCGGCGCGAGCATCGTCCCGGCGCTCGGCCAGGCGGCCCAACCCGCCCACGCCGCAGGCCCGTCCGAGCCCGCCGCCGCGCTGGGCCAGCGGGTCGCCGCCGTCGCCGCCGCGCAGATCGGTGTCCCGTACGCCTGGGGCGGCGGCGACCGGCTGGGGCCCGGCCTCGGCTTCTGCGACCAGGACAACGGCTACCTCAACGGCGTGTGCCTGGGCGAGAGCACGGTCGGCTTCGACTGCAGCGGCCTGTCCCTCTACTGCTGGTACCGCGCCAGCCACGGGACCGTCGAGCTCGGGCACTACACCGTCGCCCAGTTCAACCGCAGCGCTCCGGTCGAACGCGACGCCCTCGCCCCCGGCGACCTGCTGTTCTTCTCCCGCCCCGACGCCCCGCTGCACCACGTCGGCGTCTACGCGGGCGACGGCGCGATGATCCACGCCGAGCGCACCGGCACGCTGGTCGCGCGGGTGGAGAAGGTACTCGACCTCCCGCGCTGGGCGGGCGAGTTCGCGGGCGCCCGCCGACCCGCGCCGCCGACCACCTGAGCTCACACCGGTCCGCGCCGCAGCGCGGCCCCCTCGTTCACCCGCCGCAACAGTCCCTGCAGCACCCGCCGCTCCCCCTCGTCCAGCGGCGCGAGCACCTCGTCCTGCACCGCCCGGGCCCGCGCCTCCAGTTCGGCCAGCAGCGCCCGCCCGGCCTCGGTGACGGAGACCGAGACCCGCCGCCGGTCCGCCCGGTCCCGGCTGCGCTCGACGTACCCGGCCGCACCCAGCTGATCGGCGACCTTCGCGAGGTCGCTCGGGTCGATGCCCAGCCGCCGCACCAGGTCCCGCTGCGCCTGCGGCCCGAAGTCGGCGAGCGCCGCGAGCACGGCCATGTCCCAGAGCCGCAGGCCGCGTTCGGCCAGCTGCTCGCCGAGCCGGCCGCGCGCGGTCCGGCCGATCCGGGCGAGCAGGAAGGTGCTGAGTTCCAGCAGGGTCGGCGGGAGTCCGTCGGACGGCGCGGGGGTCTCGGAGTCCATGGCGGAATTCTAGGGTCTCTTCCTATAGTGGGTTCCGACCCACCGTTTTCGATCCCAGGAGTTCGACCGTGGACGCCCTCTACCCGCGCCTGCTCGTCACCCGCTTCGCCGAGTGCTTCGACTTCTACCGCGCGGTCCTGCCCGCGCTCACCGGCGCCAACCTGGTCAAGGGCGCGCCCGAGGGTCCGTACGCCAACTGGGACGTCGACGAGCAGGCCGTCCTGGCGCTCTACGACCGCGGCTCGATGGCCGCCGCCCTGGGCACCGACGGGCTGCCCGCCCAGCCCACCGCCCCCGCCCAGGACGCCGCCATGCTGGTCTTCCGGGTCGACGACGTGGACAAGGCGCTCGCCCTCTGCCTCCAGCACGGCGGCGCCCTCGTCGCCCCGGCGACCGACCGCCCGGAGTGGGGCCCCACCCTGCGCAGCGCCCATCTGCGCGACCCCGAGGGTCGCTTGATCGAACTGCAGTCCTACTGACCGGCCGAGGGCCGCGCGGACGTCGCACCCGACGTCGGACCGGACATCGGACCCGGCGTCGGGCCGAACACCGGACCGGCCGCCGGGGCGTACTCCCCCGGCGGCCGGCGACAGCTGAGCGCTCAGCTGTGGAACACCTGCAACTCGCGGACCGCGTCGTTGAAGTCCGGCCCCAGGTAGGAGGCCGGCAGGCCCAGCGTCTCCTCCTTGCCCAGCGTCGACCAGAGGTGGACGGTGTTGCAGTTGTGGTAGCCCTTCATCGAGGAGACGCTCAGCGCCACATCGAAGTAGTTGACCAGGTGGTAGCCGGTGGAGTCGCAGCCTCCGGCGTCGCCGTAGAAGGAGTAGACGACGCCGCCGCCGTAGTTGATGTCCTTGTACTCCTCCAACAGCAGCGTCCGGTCGGCCGGCTGCTCCGGCGTGCGGGGACGGTGGTCGGCCCGGGCGAGCGCGTCGGCGGCGGAGTCCGGTGAGCAGGCACGGCCGAGCACCGGCGGGACGCCGTCGGCGCCGGGCAGATGACCGAGGACGGCGGCGCAGTACTGGACCTCCGGTACGGGCAGCGGGCGGAGCCCGGCAGAACCCGCCGGGGCGGCGGCCACCGCCCCGGCGAGGGCGAGACAGGCGGTGAGGACGGGAACGACGAACCTACGCGGTCTGCGCACGGGTACCTCCGGTCCGTGGGGACAGCGGCGGCCGTGGACTCGGCCGCCGCGCCTTCATTCGACGGGCGGTCGCCGCCCCCGGCCCCGCCGACACACCGGGCATCGCACTAGTCGTACGTATGCCCCCGGTTCACCGGGCGGGTTCGTCCCGCCACAGCTCGGCGCCGCAGTCCGCGACCAGCGCGCCGATCCGCGACCAGGCCTCCTCCGCAGGCATCGGATCCAGTCGGCGGCCGTCCCGCAGCCGCAGCGCGACCCGGTCGTCCACCGCCTCCTTGGCGCCGATCACCGCCTGGTAGGGCACCAACCGGGCCTCCCGGATCCGGGCGCCGAGGCTGCCGTGCTCGGGACCGGCGACCTCGGCCCGCAGCCCGAGGTCCAGGCAGCGCTGCCGCAGCCGCTCGGCCTGCGGCAGTTCGGCGTCGGAGATCGGCAGCAGCACCACCTGCGCGGGCGCGAGCCAGGCCGGGAACGCCCCGCCGTACAGCTCGATCAGGTGGGCGACCACCCGCTCGACGCTGCCGATCACGCTGCGGTGCACCATCACCGGGCGGTGCTTGGCTCCGTCCGGACCGATGTAGTGGAGGTTGAAGCGCTCGGGCTGGTGGAAGTCGATCTGCACGGTGGAGAGGGTGAACTCGCGCCCGGCGCCGTCGGCGATCTGCACGTCGATCTTGGGACCGTAGAACGCGGCCTCACCTTCCGCCGCCTCGAACGGCACCCCGGAGCGCTCCAGCACGTCGGTCAGCAGCGCGGTGGCACGCTGCCAGAGCCCGGGATCGGCCACGTACTTTCCGCCCTCGCCGGGCAGCGAGAGCCGGTAGCGAACCGGCACGACGCCGAGCGCGCGGTGCGCCTCGCGGATCAGCTCCAGGGCGGCGACGGCCTCGTCGGCGGCCTGCTCGGGGGTGCAGAAGACGTGCGCGTCGTTCAGCTGGATGGCCCGGACCCTGGTCAGGCCGCCGAGCACACCGGACAGTTCGGAGCGGTACATGCCGCCCAACTCGGCCATCCGAAGCGGAAGTTCCCGGTAGCTGTGGGGGCGGGAGCGGAAGATCAGGGCGTGGTGCGGGCACAGGCTCGGGCGCAGCACCATCTCCTCCGAGCCGAGCTCCATGGGTGGGAACATGTCGTCGCGGTAGTGGTCCCAGTGGCCGGAGGTCTCGTACAGCTCGCGTTTGCCGAGCACCGGCGAGTAGACGTGGCGGTAGCCGGCCCGGCGCTCGCGGCCGCGGATGAACTCCTCCAGGGTGTGCCGGATCGCGGCGCCGTCGGGCAGCCAGTACGGCAGGCCGGAGCCCATCAGCGGGTCGGTGTCGAACAGGTCGAGCTCACGGCCGAGCTTGCGGTGGTCGTGCGCGGGCCGGTCGCCGTCGAGGAGGTGGTCGTTCTTGAGCCGCTCGTTCATGGGTCTCCACTCGGATGCGGGGCGAGCGGCCGGGAACGACGAAGCCCCGGGGCACTCGCCCCGGGGCTTCGGACTTGGTCAGCAGTCAGCGCGCCGGGACTTGTTCCGGCGTCGTCGTGACGAGTGCAGCGCGCTTCATGCGTTCCACGGTAGCAGGTCCTCGCCCCCCGCGTTGATCTTCATGAGCCGGCCGGCCCGCAGCGGCGGACCCACTCACCGCAGGACGACACAGCCGCGCTCGGCGAGCGCCTCCCCCACCCGGTCCGGCACCTCTACGTCGTTCCAGCGCAGGTCGAGCTTCTCCAGCGCGGGGAGCGCAGTCGGGTCGGCCAGCCAGTCGGGCAGTTCGGCGATCTCGTTGCTGCGCAGGTCGATGCGGCGCAGCCGCGGCAGCCGGGCGAGGACGGCGGGGAGCTCGGCGAGGGCGTTCTCGCGCAGCTCCAGCTCCCGCAGTTCGGACAGCAGCCGGAAGGAGGCCGGCAGCGTGGTCAACCGGTTGCCGCGCAGCCAGAGTTCGCGCAGCTGCCCGAGGGCGCCGATCGGCTCCGGCAGCGCGGTGAGCCGGTTGTGCTGGGCGCGCAGTTCCACCAGCTCGGCCATCTTGCCGATGGAGGAGGGCAGTTCGGTGAGCCGGTTCTCGCCGACGTTGAGGTAGCGCAGCTGGGTGAGCCGTCCGAGCGAGTCCGGCAGTGCGGTGAGCTGGTTGTCGTGCAGGTAGAGGAAGTCCCGGAGCCCGGTGAGCCGCCCCAGTTCGGCGGGCACCTCGGTGAGCAGGTTGTGGCCGAGGTCCAGGGTGCGCAGCCTGGACAACCTGCTGATTCCGGGCGGGAGTTCGGAGATAGCGCCCTCGGCGAGGATGAGCACGGTCAGCTCGTTGCGGTCCCACACCGTGCTGAGCATCTCGGCGGCCACCGGGCCGAGCGGCTGCCGCCAGAGGTTGAGCGCCATGTCTGTCACGCCGCCATTCTCCGCCTCCGCCACCCCTCGGTCGGCACCCACCGCCGCAGCGCGCCACAGGCCGGCATCGCAACCGCGCACCACAGCGCGCACGGCCGTTGGACGGGACTCCTGGGCGGCCGGGCTACCGGGCGGCGGGGTGGAACAGCCCGTCCACGACGCGGTGGAGGAGGTCCTCCGGGAACTCGGCCCCCGCGCTCGGTCTCGCACCGCGCCCGTCCCGGGCGCAGGCTGGGAGGAGCAGTCTTGCCTCCGGTGGACGGCGGGAGTCGGTGATGGACACGACGCGACTGGTGGCCGGTGAGACCGGCGCGTGGGTGGTGGCGCAGCCGGGGCCGGTGGGCGGCGCGGGCCCCGGGCCGTTGGAGTGGGAGCGGCGGCCCGTTCCCGAGCCGGGGCCCGGGGAGGTCCTGGTGGAGGTGGAGGCCTGCGGGGTGTGCCGCACCGACCTGCACCTGGCGGAGGGGGACCTCTCCCCCAGGGTGGCGAGGTGCACCCCCGGGCACGAGGTGGTCGGACGGGTACGGGCGGTGGGCTCCGCCGTCGGGGGCTTCGCGACCGGGGACCGCGCCGGGATCGCCTGGCTGGCCCGCACCTGCGGCAGCTGCGCGTACTGCCGGAGCGGGCGGGAGAACCTCTGCCCGCGCTCGCGCTACACCGGCTGGGACCGGCACGGCGGCTACGCCGGTCACCTGACCGCCGACGCCCGCTTCGCCTACCGCCTGCCCGAGGGCCCGCCCGCCGAGGAACTCGCCCCGCTGCTGTGCGCGGGGATCATCGGCTACCGCGCCCTGGAACGGGCCGACCTTCCGCCCGGCGGCCTCCTGGGCATCTACGGCTTCGGCGCCTCCGCCCACCTCACCGCCCAGATCGCCCTCGCCCGGGGCTCCCGGGTCGCCGTGTTCACCCGGGGCGAGGCCGCCCGGCAGCTGGCCCTCGACCTGGGCGCGGCCTTCGCCGGGGACTCGTACGACCCCGCACCTGAGCCGCTGGACGCCGCCATCCTCTTCGCCCCGGCCGGCGAACTCGTGCCGGTCGCCCTGACCGCGCTGGACCGCGGCGCCACCCTCGCCGTCGCCGGCATCCACCTCAGCGACATCCCCCCGCTCGACTACCAGCGCCACCTCTTCCAGGAACGCACCCTGCGCAGCGTCACCGCCAACACCCGGGACGACGGCCGCGCCTTCCTGGCCGAGGCCGCCCGGACCCGTCCGGTGGTGCACGTCAACCGCTACCCGCTACGGCAGGCCGGCACCGCGCTCGCCGACCTCGCCGCGGACCGGGTGACCGGCGTCGCGGTGCTGCTGCCGCAGTAGGCGATCCGACCGTACCGGCCGGTCATTCCGTACCGAGCCGACGGCCGGCGATCTCGCTCGGGCTGATGCGGACCCACAACGGGCGGGCGCCGCCCGCCCACGGGGTGGCGCCGGGCCGGGCGGAGAGCCGCCGCTGCTCGTCCGGATCGTCGATGTGGTGGGCCTCGCCGAGGATGAGGACGCTCCAGCCATTGCTGCGGCGGTCGTCGACGTGGTCGACCTGGAACGAGGCGGGAGATCCCTCGGTGGGGGCGGCGGCGCCCTGGGCGGCGGTCCGGTAGACGACGGTTCGATCGTCCACGGTGTAGTTCACCGGGAGTACGACGGGTGCCGCCCGCCCGGGCAGGCCGATCCGGCCGACGCCGTGGGTGCCGAGCAGTTCCCAGCACTGCGGCCCGGTCAGGTGGAGCAGCAACGGGCGCGGAGCGGCGGGGTCGGCCTGTCCCGGCGGGGCGTCGGGGCGGCGGCCGGTCAGCAGCTCGGACCAGGTCGTGCCGAGGGCGGTGGCGATCCGCAGGAAGGCCTCCCGGTCGAACTCCGGCCCAGCGCAGAGGAGTTGCCGGAGGTAGGCCGGCGACATGTGGGTCCGGTACGCCAGCATTCCTTCGCTCAGGCCGAGTTGGTCGCGGCGCTGGAGGATCCGGCGGGCGATGGCAGCAGGATCGGTACGGTCGGGGATCATGGTTGCGGCTCCTGCGCGCGGGAGGTCACGTCCGGAAGAGCGCGACCTTGAGGGCTCCGGTGTCGGCCGCGTCGGCGAAGACGTCGTACGCGTCCTGCATCTCGTGGAGCCCGAAGCGGTGGGTGACCAGTCCGCCGACCTCCAGTCGTCCGGCGGCCAGCAGGTCGAGCAGCAGCGGAGTGCTGTCGGTGTCGACCAGGCCGGTGGTGACGGTGATGTCGCGGATCCAGAGGTCCTCCAGGTGGAGCACCGCCGGCTTGCCGTGCACGCCCACGTTGGCGACCCGGCCGCCCGGGCGGACCAGGCGGGTGCACAGCTCGAAGGACTCGGGCACGCCGACGGCCTCGATCGCGACGTCCACGCCGAGCCCGTCCCGGCTCAGCTCGCGGACGGCCTCCGGAGTGGCCTCGGCCACCGTCAGCGTGGCGTCGGCGCCGAAGCGCTTGGCGGCGTCGAGTCGGGCTCGGGCGAGGTCGACGGCGACGATCCGGGAGGGGCTGTACAGCCGTGCGGTGAGGATCGCGGCGAGCCCGATCGGCCCGGCGCCGACGATCGCGACGCTGTCGCCCGGGCCGACCCGGCCGTTGCGCACCCCCACCTCGTACGAGGTGGGCAGGATGTCGGCGAGCAGCAGGGCGTCCTCGTCGCTGACACCGTCCGGCAGCCTGTGGAGGGAGGTGTCGGCGAAGGGGGTACGGACGTGCTCGGCCTGGCAGCCGTCGATCAGGTGGCCGAGGATCCAGCCGCCACCGCCGGTGCACTGGCCGTAGCTCGCGCCGCGGCAGTAGGTGCAGCGGCCGCAGGCGGAGATGCAGGAGACCAGGACGCGGTCGCCCGCCATGACCGTACGGACGCCCGGTCCGGTCTCGGTGACGGTACCGACGGCCTCGTGGCCCAGGATGCGGTTCTGTTCCACCTCGGGAACGTCGCCCTTGAGGATGTGCAGGTCGGTGCCGCAGATGGTGACCGCGTCCACCCTGACGACGGCGTCCTCCGGGTCGCGGACGACCGGGTCGGGGACGTCACCCCAGGTGCGGCGGCCGGGTCCGTGGTAGGTGAGCGCCTTCATGCCCTGTCCACTCCTCTCGGGGCGGCGGAGCCGGGCCGGTTCCGCTCGCACTTCCAGCCTCCGCCGCCGGTGCACCGGTGTGAGGGGGCCCGGTGGGGTCCGGCGGGTGGGCCGTTGGGCCCCTTCGGTGTCCGGCGGAGCACGGCCGGTGCACCTACGCTTGGCAGTGGTAGGGGGCGAGCGTGGAGGACTTCCTTGGCCAGCGCACCGGAGAGTTCGGCCCCCGTACCGAAGCTGCGCCTGGACGAGCTCCTGGAGGAGCTGCAGGTCCGGCTGGACACGGCCCGGGGCACGCGCGACCGTGTCCACAGCCTGCTGGAGGCGGTGCTGGCGGTCGGGCGCGACCTGGAACTGGCCCAGGCCCTCCAGCACATCGTGGAAGCGGCGGTCACCCTGGTGGACGCCGAGTACGGCGCCCTGGGAGTGATCGGCGAGGGCCAACGGCTGTCCCAGTTCATCCCGGTCGGCATCGAGGACGACCGGGTCAAACTGATCGGTGACCTGCCCTCCGGTCACGGCATCCTGGGCGAGCTGATCCGCCACCCCGAGCCGCTGCGCCTCACCCGGATCTCGGACCACCCGTCCTCCTACGGCTTCCCGTCCAACCACCCTCCGATGAACAGCTTCCTGGGAGTGCCGATCCGGATCCGGGACAAGGTGTTCGGCAACCTCTACCTGACCGAGAAGCGCGGCGGCGGCGACTTCGACGAGGAGGACGAGTCGGTGCTCGCGACGCTCGCCGTCGCCGCCGGGGTCGCGATCGACAACGCCCGGCTCTACGACCGGGCCAGGCAGCGGCAGCGCTGGCTGGAGGCGAGCGCCGAGGTCACCAGCACCCTGCTGTCGGGCAGCCCCGAGCAGGAGGTGCTGGACCTGCTGCTCTCCCGGGCCGCCGAGATCGCGGGCGCGGACCTCGCGGTCGTCGCCGTGCCGATGCCGGACACCGGGGAGCTGGAGGTGCGGATCGCCGTCGGGCTCGGTGCGGAGCAGCACCGCGGTCTGGTGCTGTCGGTCGAGGGCTCGTTCATGGGCGCGGCCTTCCGCACCGGTGGCCTGGTGGTGAGCCCGGACGTCCAGAAGGACCCGCGGATCACCGCCGGACCACCGCGCTGGCAGGGCCTGGGCCCGGCGGTCGCGGTGCCCGTCGGCACGGCCGAGCGCGGGATCCGCGGAGTGCTGCTGCTGGCCAGGGCGGCCGGCGCACCGCTGTTCGAGGAGGGGGAGTCCGGGCCGCTGCTGGGCTTCGCCGGTCAGGCGGCGGTGGCCATGGAGCTCGCCGAGCGCCGCCTCGACTCCGAACAGGTCGCGCTGCTCAAGGAGCGCGACCGGATCGCCCGTGACCTGCACGACCTGGCCATCCAGCGGCTGTTCGCCACCGGCATGACCCTCCAGGGCGCCACCCGCTTCATCGACCACCCCGAGGCGACCGACCGCGTCCTGCGGGCGATCGACGACCTGGACGAGACGGCGAAGACCATCCGCGCCACCATCTTCGGCCTGCGCCTGCGCGAGTCCGGCCCGGCGGCGAGCGGCCTGCGCGCCCGACTCGTCGACGTCGTCGACCGGGCCGCCCGCTCCCTCGGATTCACCCCCGCCCTGCGGATGACCGGCCTGCTCGACGCCACCGTGCCCGCCGAGATCGCGGACGCGGCCGTCGCGGTCCTGGAGGAGGCCCTGTCCAACGCCGCCCGCCACGCCAGGGCCCACGCCGTCGATGCCTCGGTCGCCGCCGAGGGGGACGTGACCGTCACGGTCACCGACGACGGCGTCGGCCTCCCCGAGGGCGGCCGCCGCAGCGGGCTCACCAACCTCGCCGACCGGGCCACCGCCCTGGGCGGCACCTTCACCGCCCGCACCCGCCCGGAGGGCGGCACCGAACTGGTCTGGCGGGTTCCCCTGCCCGAGTCCTGAGCCGTCTCTTCCTGGGCTATTCCTCCCGGTCCAGCACGTTCCCGGCCGCGAGCCGCGGCGTCGGGGCGCCCTCGGGGCCGTAGCCCAGGCGGATCAGGATCTGGACGTAACCGGGGCCCCGGTGCGGGTCGCGGGCCTCCCAGCGCAGGTAGGGCCACTCCATCGCCTGGTGCAGGAGGGAGGCGCGGACGCCGTGGACGGTGGCGGCGAGCAGGACGTGTTCGAGGGCGAGGCCGGCGCGCAGCCAGTCCTCGGGGGTGTCGTGCTCGGTGGTCAGGACCGCGATGCGGGGCTCGTGCTCGAAGGGGGCGGGGGCCTGGTGCTCGGCGGCGCGCAGGGCCGCGAAGTCCCGCACGGGCAGGTGGCCGGCCTGGTCCTGGGGACCGAGCGCGGTGACCGGGATGCCGTAGGGCTGGGCGTCGGCGTCCCCGGTACGGATCCAGCTGCGGCTCTCGGTGCGCTGGGCCTCGTCCGTGGTGCTGCGGCGCTCGGCCTCGGCGGTGAGGTGGAGCAGCCGGGTGGTCTCCGCGTGGTCGGGCAGTTGGAGGGCGGTGTGCTCGGTGCGGGCGGCCGCGACCAGTTCGTCGAGGACGGCCTGGGGCACGGGCTCGCCGGTGAACGGTGTGCGGATGGAGTGCCGGCGCCAGATCGCCTCGAACAGCCGCTCGGTGCCCGGGGCGGGCACGGTGGCCGCGCCGTCCAGCCGTACGGCCGCGAAGAGGTCCGGGTCGGCCGGGTCGGGCAGCAGCCGCACCTCGGGGGCCCAGCCGAGGTGGCGGGCGGCGACCCGCAGGTTGAGGATGGCCGCGCCGACGGAGATGTGCAGCGCCCGGCCCTGGGGGTCGGCGGCCGGGACGGCGCGGCTGCGGTCGGCCCGGACCTCCAGGGTGGAGGTGGCCGGCTGGAGGTGGAAGCGCCAGGGCTGGCTGTTGTGGATCGAGGGTGCGGCGACGGCGGCGGAGACGAGCTTCTCCAGGCCGGCGGCGTCGAGGGCGAGGGTGGACATGGTGTCCTCCGGGATCGGTGTCAGCCGGAGACGGACGGCTCGGCGCAGCGGCGCGGGGTGTCCCGGAGGAGCGGAGTGCCCGCAGTCGCCGGGGGGATGCCCCGGGCGCTCGTGCCGTGATCGTCCCAGTACCTCATCGCGGTCTCCCCGGTCGTGGCGGGTGGATCACTTCCACCATGCGACCGGGTTCCGGCGGGGTGCTTGGGCCGTTCGGCTCTCTTTCCGGGCCCGGTCGACTCAAACCCGGCGCGGGTGGTGCGACTCGGAGGGCTCTTCGGCATGGGCGGCGAGGACGGCCGCCTGGAGCCGGCGCTCGACGCCCAGCTTGGCGAGCAGCCGGGAGACGTGGTTCTTGACGGTCTTCTCGGCGAGGTAGAGCTCCTGGCCGATCTGCCGGTTGGTCTTGCCCTCCCCCACCAGCTCGAGGATCTCCCGTTCGCGCGGGGTGAGCCCGGCGAGCGCGGCCTCCGGCTCGCTCTCCTCGTGGTGGCGCAGGCTCTCCATCAGCTTGCGCGTGGTGGCCGGGTCGAGCATGGACTGGCCGGAGGCCACCGTCCGTACGGCGCTGACCAGTTCGGCGCCCTTGACCTGCTTCAGGACATAGCCGGCCGCCCCGGCCATGATCGCGTCGAGCAGGGCGTCGTCGTCGTCGAAGGAGGTCAGCATCAGGCAGACCAGTTCGGGCATCCGGTCGCGCAGGTCCCGGCAGACGCTCACCCCGTCGCCGTCCGGGAGCCGTACGTCCAGCACGGCGACGTCCGGGCGCAGGGCGGGCACCCGGGCGAGGGCCTGGGCACAGCTGGCGGCCTCGCCGATGACCTCGATGTCCTCCTCGGCCTCCAGGAGGTCCCGGACGCCGCGCCGCACCACCTCGTGGTCGTCCAGCAGGAACACCCGTACGGGCTGGGGCGTGTCCATGGCCTGCTCCCTGGGGTGCGCGAGCGGTGACACCACCGATTCTGCGCGTTCGCGACGCGCGGCGCACCGGGTCGGCCGCGCGGGACCACGGCGACCGGGCACCGGGCCCGGTGGATCACCGCCCGGGTCACCGGGCCGGGGCGGTGCCCGGTTCGCCCGAGGACGAGCAGGCCGGCGGAGCGGGTTCAGGCCGCGGCGGCGAGCCGGAGTTCGACGCCGGCCACGCCGGGTACGGAGCGCACCAGGCGCTCCAGGACGTCGGCGGAGACCATGTCCGGCAGGTTGCCGGTCAGGGTGATCCGCCCGTTCTCGGAGCGGATGTCGGTGTCCACGGCGGCGCTCGGGCCGAGAGTGGCGACGAGCTCGAAGCGGACCCGGTCGGCGAGTTCGCGGTCGTCGCCGAGGTAGACCTTCAGCAGGTCACCCCGGCTGACGATGCCGACCAGGTAGTCCTCCTCGTCCACGACCGGGAGCCGCTTGAGGTGGCCGCGGGCCATCGCCCGGGCGGCCTCGTTGAGCGGGCTGCCGGGGTGCGCGGTGACCGCCGGGACGGACATCATCCGCCCGGCCGTCAGGGCGTCGGCGCGCTCGCCGTCGCGGTCCCGGGCGGTGAGCAGGTCGGCCTCGGAGACCACCCCGACCACCCGGCCGTCGCCGGTCAGCACGGGAAGGGCGCTGACCCGCCAGCGCTGCAGGGTCTCGGCGACCTCCCGGAAGTCCGCGTCGCGGCCGACGGCGACCACCGCGTGGGTCATGACGTCGGCGACGGTGCTCGGTGTGCTGGTCACGGCGGCCTCCTAGGAAGCGGCGCGGTAGGCGCGGGGGTGTTCCAGGTGCGGGTCGGTGTCGTCCTCGGTCCAGTCGAGGGCCGCGTGCACCGCGACCACGCCGTCCACGGCGCGGCAGAGCTGCTCGGTGATCGGGATCAGGCTGCGACGCGGCAGCCGGCCCCTGAGCGTGACGACGCCCTCGTGAACGCCGACCACGACGTCGCCGGGGGTGAGCCAGAGGGTCTGGCCGAGCACGTCGTGGTTGATCTCGTCGCGGATGGCCGCGTCGTGGCGCAGGAAGACCTCCAGCAGGTCCCGGCGGCTGACGATCCCGACCAGACGGCCGGCCTCGTCCACCACGGGCAGCCGCTTGACGCGGTGCTTGTCCATGGCCCGGGCCGCCTCCGGCACCGACCAGCCCGGGCGGGCCGTGACGGCGGGGCTGGTCATCAGCCCGCCGGCGGTCTCCGCCTCGGCCCGGGCACGGTCCCCGGCGTCCAGCCAGCGCCCGGGGAAGCGGCCCTCGGGGTCGGGAAGGACAGCTTCCTTGCGGAGCAGGTCGGCCTCGGACACCATGCCGAGCGGCCGTCCCTGGTCGTCGATCACCGGGATGGCGGTGATGTCGTTGCGGTGGAACAGCGCCGCAACCTCCTTGAACGGTGTGTCGGGCCGGGCGGTGACGACCTCACGGGTCATCACGTCGCCGACGCTGCGGTGCTGCATCGTCCTCACTCCTCCTCGGGTGGTTCCGCCTCCACTGTCCGTCCGCCGGAAGCCACCGGACAGGGCCGTACGGTCCCCGCCGACAGGGCCGGGTCGGCCCAGGACGCGTCGGCCCCACCGGGGGCCGGGGAACTCACGCATCGGACGGGGCCCGGCGCCGGAGCAACAGCACAGTCAGCACGGTCGGGTGGTTCCACAGGCCTCCCGGAACTCCGCGCGGCCGTGCCGCTGAGCACCATTGCCCCGTAGCGCGCGGCGCCCGACACCCGGGGTGAGCCGTCCGGGCGAGGAACGGCGGACGGCTGCGGCCGGTGGCGTGTGGGCCGTTGCGCTGAACGGCAGTCCGCCGGAGATGCCCCGCATCCTCCCGTCGCGCAGTCTTGGACGGAATCCGGGGTCCTCGCGTCGGCGACGAACCACGGCGGCCGGAGGGCCGACATCGGCCGGAGGGAGAACACAGTGGCGGAACAGCCCGGCCGGCCCGGCCGCTCCCGGTGGCTCCGCGCCGGATCCACCTGGTTGCGGGGGCGGACGGCCACGCTGCGCGACGCCCCGTTCCCGCGCCGGCTGGTGGCGCAGCTGGTCCACATCCATGTCCTGGACATGTCCACCCGCCTCGCGGCGCAGGCCTTCCTGACCGCCGTTCCGGTGCTGTTCGTACTGGCCGCCTTCATGCCCCAGGAGGTGCGCAACAGCGTCTCCGAATCCCTGCGCACCGTCCTGGGGCTGCGCGGCGCCTCGCTCGACGAGGTCAACCACGTGCTCCAGACCGACCTGACCCAGACCACCGACACCTTCGGCGCCGTCGGAATCCTGGTGACCCTGCTCTCGGCCACGAGTTGCAGCCGCGCACTGCAGCGCTTGTGCGAGCGGAGCTGGCACCTGCCCCATCTGGCGGGACGCCTGGCGGCCTGGCGGTGGCTCGCCTGGCTGCTGGTCTGGCTGACCGCCCTGACCGTCCAGGGGAAGGTGTGGTCCGGGTTCGGAGTGGGCCACGGCCTCGGGGTCTTCCTGTACCTGCTCACGGCCGCTCTGCTCTGGTGGTGGACACAGCACCTGCTGCTCGGCGGCCGTGTCCCCTGGCTCCCGCTGCTGCCCGGGGCCGTGCTGACCGGTGCCGCCCTGACGGCGCTCGCGTGGGGATCGCGGCTCTACGTCCCCCGCTCGCTGGAGCGCAGCGTGACGCAGTTCGGCCCCCTCGGCCTGGTCTTCACCCTGCTCAGCTGGCTCATCGTGGTGTTCACGGCCGTCACGCTCGGGATCAGCACCGGCTACGTGGTGGCGGGCCAGGGCCGACTGGCCCGGCTGCTGGCGACGCCCGAGCCGGCCTCGGCCGACGACTGAGGTCCACGGGAAGCGGCCCGGCCCCCGGCTGATCGCCGGGGGCCGGGCCGGCCACGGTGTCAGGGCCCGGGACGGGCGCCCTCCGGGCCGTCAGGTCTCCTTTCTGACCGTTCCGACGCACAGCGCCCAGATGACGAAGACGTCGAGCGCGATCAGGACGACCGCCCAGAACGGGTAGTAGGGCAGCCACAGGAAGTTCGCGATCATTCCCAGCCCGGCGACGACCACGCCGACGGCACGGGCCCAGACGGCGCCGCTGAACAGCGCCACACCGGCCAGGACGAGGACGACCCCGAGGATCAGGTGGATCCACCCCCATCCCGTGGTGTTCATCGAGTACACGTAGTGCCGGGTGACGACTATCAGGCTGTCCTTGGCGATGCCGGCGATCCCCTCGAAGATCGCCATGATGCCGCCGGCGATCAGCATGATCGCGGCGAAGACTGTCCACCCGGACACGAAGGGACGGTTCTCGGGTGCCTGGGCGGTGCGGCCCGCATCGGTGACACTGCTGGTCATGACATGGACTCCTTCGGTAGCGGCAGCCTCGCCGGGAACGGGAGGCGAGAGGGGGGAGAACTCGCGTGGAGGGGATCCGGTGAACCGGCACCCGCCCCGCTCCCGACCGGCTCGGCCGGAGAGGTCAGGAGGTCGGTGAGGCGGAGGAGAACGAGGATCCGGCCGAGCCCCGGTCGGACGCCGACGAGCCGGAACCCCGCACAGTGGACGCGGCAGATCCGGCGGGCCTGGAGAAGAGCGTGCACACCGGCGGCGTCGCAGAAGGTGAGGGCCGCTACGTCGAGGTCCAGCCGTGGCCGGCGAGCCGCGAGAGCCCGCACGACGGCGTCGATCAGGAGCGGCGCGGTGGCGATGTCGAGTTCGCCCTCCAAGGCCACCGACGTGGCGCCCTGGGCGTCCCCCGTCCTGGTGCGGAGTGGGTCGTGGTCTTCCACTACGACCGCCTCGCTAGCTCGGCTGGCTGACGGACCCCGGAACCGGAGCCCTGTGGCCACCGTAGGGCCGGGCCCGCCGGCCGGGCAGGGCCGCTCGGACCGCGGCAGTGGTCCATACGGCCCTGCCCGTCGTCCGGTCGCGCACAGGAACGGCGCCGTGACGCGGAGTCCTGCGGGCGTCCGGCCCCCCGGGCCATGGGCCGGACGGCCCATGGCACTTCGCGCGGGCCCTGCGAACGTCGGAAGGTAGGGATCGTCCCACCGCATCCAGCAAGGAGGCGAGGCACATGCCCGGCACCCACCACCTGGTAACGCGTCGCACCGTCGCAACCGGACCCACCGAGCTCGGACGAGTCGACTGGGTCGTGATCGGCTCGTCGATGATCATCGCAGGCGCGATCAAGCACGCGCTGTCGGGCGTCGTCGCGATCGCCAAGGGGATGCTGTGCCCTGCTCCGCACGGTGCATCCGCGCCGGACCGCCCCGCACCCGCCGCTCTGAGCGGCGACGAGAGGGACGGCTGGATCCTCATCAGTGCCCTCCTCCTCCTGACCGGCGCGATGGCCCACGTCCGAGGACGCGTCCGGGAAAGCGTCAGGGCGGCCAACCCGGCGCATCGGAGGACGGGGACGTGACGCCCACAGCACGCGGAACACGTGAGCGTGGCCGGATCGACGCGAGCGCGGGCGCGTGAACCCTTCAGGAGGTGCCGTGAACCGGTGGAAGGCGCTGATCATCCTGGGGATGGCGCAGTTCCTCATGGTGCTGGACGCATCGGTGATGAACGTGTCGATCAGCCAGCTGGTCATCGACTTCGACACCGAGGTGACGGCGATCCAGGCGGTCATCACGCTCTACACGCTGGTCATGGCAGCCTTCATGATCACCGGCGGCAAACTCGCCGACATGTTCGGTCGCCGCCGGGTGTTCGCCGGCGGGCTCGTCGTCTACGGGGTGGGATCGGCGCTCACCGCCGTCGCGCCCACGCTCGGGGTGCTGGCACTGGGCTGGTCCGTCATCGAGGGCTTCGGTGCCGCGCTGGTCCTCCCCGCCCTGGCCGCCCTCGTGGCGAGCACCTACCAGGGCCGGGACCGCGCGGTCTCCTACGGGGTCATCGGCGGCCTCGCCGGTGCGGGGATCGCGGTGGGCCCGTTGCTCGGCGGGTGGGTGACCACGTACCTGACCTGGCGCCTGGTGTTCGCCGGGGAGGCCGTCCTCGTGGTGGTCATCCTCCTCCTGATCCGCTGGATCACGCCGCAGCCCGCGCCCGCGACCCGGCCCCGGCTCGACCTGGGCGGGGTGCTGCTGTCGGTCGCGGGACTGGCCCTGGTGGTGCTGGCCGTGCTGCAGAGCAGCTCGTGGGGATGGCTCCATCCGCGCAACCCCCCTTTCACCGTTTTCGGGTTCTCCCCGACGGTCTTCGTCATCGCCCTCGGCCTCGTCCTGCTCTATCTCCTCCGCCTCTGGGAGGAGCACCGGGCGGATCCGTTGGTGCGGTTCAGCCTGTTCCGCATTCCGAGCCTGCGTTCCGGCCTGCTGATGCTGTTCAGCCAGAACGTCATCCTGCTCGGCCTGTTCTTCGCCATTCCGCTCTACCTCCAGGTGGTGCTGGGGCTCAACGCCTTCGAAACCGGCCTGCGGCTGCTGCCCGTGTCGGTCACGATGCTCGTGGCGGCGCTGAGCGGCCCCGCGCTGAACAGGTTCGTGTCCCCGCGCACGGTGGTCCGGACCGGCCTGCTGGTGCTCTTCGCCGCGACCCTCTGGCTGCTCGGCACCATCGAGCCCGAACTCGACGACCTGTCCTTCGCCCTGGCGATGGCGCTGCTCGGTCTCGGCATGGGCCTGCTCGCCTCCCAGCTGGGCAACGTCGTGCAGTCGAGTGTCGGCGAGTCCGAGCGCAGCGAGGTCGGCGGGCTGCAGTACACCGCCCAGAACCTCGGCTCGTCGCTGGGCACCGCGCTGATCGGAGCCATCGTGATCAGCGCCCTGGCGGCCGCCTTCACGGCAGCGATGGCCAAGGACCCGGCGGTCTCGGAGACGGTCCGACAACAGGCCGGCATCCGGATCGAGTCGGGGCTCAACTTCGTACCGGCCGACCAGGCCGCCGCTGCCCTCGCCAAGACCCCGATCCCGCCGGAGGAGGCGGACGCCGTCGTCTCGGCCTACCGGACGGCCCAGCTCGACGGCCTGAAGGTGGCCGTGCTGGCCGCCGCCGGCATCACCCTGGCCGGCTTCCCCTTCACCCGTCGGCTGCCCGCCACCGGGAGCGGCTACGGCCGCGTCCCGGCTCCCACCCGCGGTACGCCTCCGGGCGGACCCGGTGATTCCACCGAACAGCACGAGGAGCTGCCATGAGCGACACCATCGACGAAGAGTTCAACGAAACCGGTCCGATCGACTACCTGATCGTGGAGTTCCCCGGTACCCGTCTGACCGGCGAGGGCATGCCCCTGCTCCTGGACCTGGTCGAACGGGGCATCATCCGGATCCTGGACCTGACCTTCGTCAAGAAGGAGCCGGACGGCTCGCTGACCGCGCTGGAACTCGCCGATCTGACCGGCGACGGACAGCTCGACCTCACCGTGTTCGAAGGGGCCTCCTCGGGCCTGCTCGGCGACGACGACATCAGTGAGGCGGCCAAGGCCCTGGAACCCGGCAGCTCGGCCGCCGTCCTCGTCTACGAGAACCTCTGGGCCGCTCCGATGGTGGGAGCCCTGCGCCGCGCCGGCGCCCAGCTCGTCGCCAGCGGTCGGATCCCGGTCCAGGACGTCCTGGCGGCTCTGACAGCCGTCGAGGACGCCGGCAGCCCCGTCTGACCGGTGCCGTAGGACCCGCACGAACCGAAGCACGACCGAAGGAGGAACCCGTGCCCGGACTGATTCGAGGAGTGGCCCGCACCGCCGTGGTCGCGGGGACGGCGACGGCCGTCTCCAATCGCGTCTCACGGCGGCAGGCCGGCCGGTGGGCCCAGCAGGACCAGGCCGCCGCCTACCGGGAACCGCCGCCGGCCGCTGCTCCCGGCAGCACCGACGACACGATCGCCCAGCTCCAGAAGCTCGGCGCCCTCAAGGAGCAGGGCGTCCTGACCGAGGCCGAGTTCGCCACCCAGAAGGCAAAGATCCTCGGCACCTGACCCGCTACGGGCCGGACGTCCCTTCTCCCCGGCCCGTGATCCCTCCGCCCCGGCCGCGCCTCCCCGGCCGGGGCGGTCCTCTCAGGCCGGCGGTGACCGACAGGCCCCGCTCCCCTTCAGCCACGAACGACAGGGGCGCTCGCTCCCGCACCGCTTGGGCCGATCCGCAGCGTCAGGACGTAGGCGACCACCACCGAGACGATCACCAGCGGCATGACGGTGAGCCCGTCGGCGCCCAGCAGCAGGGTCGCGAGCAGCACCGAGGTCATCGGCAGCCGCAGCAGCGCGACGCACATGGCGCCGATCCCCGTCGCGAACGCGGCGGTGAGCGGCAGTCCCGCCAGGTGGGAGAGGGCCGTGCCCCCGGCCGCCCCCAAGAACATCGCCGGGAACACCGGCCCGCCCCGGAACGCGCTGAGCGAGGTGCAGTAGGCCAGTCCCTTGCAGGCGACGAGCAGGCCCAGGGCACCGACCGAATAACCCGCGTGACCCGCCAGCAGCGGGCCGATCGCGCTCTGCCCGGAGTAGAGCACCTCGGCCGCGCCCTTGCCGGTGGCCTCGGCGTAGGCGATGGCGCACCCGGCGACCACCAGGCCCATCACCACCGTCGCGGGCACCGTGCGCCGCTCGACCCGAGCCCGGAGCAGGAGGGCCAACCGGCGGATACCGGCGCCGAGCAGGGCCGCCGCCACCCCGATCACCAGCGCCCAGCCGAACCCCGGGAGGTCGGGCCGGTCCGCGTGCGGCACGTCGGTCAGTGTCAGGGAGTAGGTGCCGAGACCGGTCCAGCTGCCGAGGCCGAGGAAGACCAGGGAGCCGATACCGGCGGCGAGCAGGCCGGGGACCAGCACCGCCCCCATCATCGGGCCTCCGAGCCCCGAGGCCTCCATCAGCAGGAAGGCGCCGAGCAGCGGCGACCCCAGCAGCGTGCTGACGGCCGCGAAGCTTTCGGTGGCCCCGACGACGGCGACGACCGGCGGGGCGACGTCCCGGCCGGGCCGCTTGACCGCCAGCACCGCCAGCCCGCCGCCCAGGGCGATCAGCGGCGCCTCCGGCCCCAGGACCGCGCCCAGGCCGAGGGTGGCCAGCGCGGCGAGGAACACTCCCGGTAGCTCGATCGCGCTCGGTGCGCCCGTGGTCGCCAGGCCCGCGGTCGGTTCGTGCCCGCCGGTTCCGGGGAGGTGGCGGACGGCCGCGCCGACCAGCAGCCCGGCGACGCCCAGCAGCGGCAACGGCCACCAGGGCGGTGTTCCCTGGAAGCCCAGCGCCTTCGGCAGGTCCGTGTAGGTCGCCGACTGCAGTCTGGAGACCAGGGCGAGGAAGCCGTAGGCCGCGGCCGAGATCAGCACCCCGAGGACGGCCGCCAGCGCCAGCAGCTCCAGGTAGCCGAAGGTGCGGACGAGCGCCGCCGGATCCGATGGGTCCGCGCCGGGTGCCGGGGACCGGTGGTCGGCCGACAAGCGCATCGCCCTCCTCGGCGCCGGTCTGCGGGTGGACACGCGGCGGCGGCCGCGTCCCCGACGTCTATCACGCAGCGGCCGCCAGCGCGGAACGATCCGGACGCGGCCGGTCGGCGCTGTGCCGAGCCTCACCCGCTCGGCCCACCGCCGGAACCCGTGGTGTCCGCGTCGTCAGTGACCGGCGGCCCCGGATCGATGTCGTCCAGGTCCCAGCTGAGGTGGTCGGCCAGGGCCCTGAGTCCGTCGATGCGGGCGAGTTGGAGGCAGAGGGTGGCGGCGTCGCCGCGGGTGCGGGTGCGGCCGGTGATCGAGAGCAGTCCGCGTTCGCAGCGGATGTGCAGGGAGGCCGGGACGACTCCGCTGCCGGGTGTGAGGGCGAGGGCGAACGCCTCGGAGCGGACGGCCTCGTCCTCGCGGCGCAGGGCGTCCAGCAGGTCGTGCGTGGAGAGCAGACCGGTCAGGCGGCCGTCGGCGTCCACGACGGGCAGGTGGTGCAGGGAGTGCCCGGCGACCAAGGCCACCGCCTCGGTGACGCTCATGTCCTCCGTGACGGTGACCGCTGGGGAGGTCATCAGGTCCCGGGCGAGGAGCTCCCGGTCCGGGTCCTCCGCGGCATGGGCGACGAGCAGGTCGGAGGCGGCGACCACACCGGCGACGGTGCCGTCGGCGCCCACCACGGGCGTGATGCCGCGCCGGGAGGCGATCAGCACTGCGGACATGGTGGCGAAGTCGGTGCGGGGGGTGACGGCGACAGCGGCACGGCTCATGCAGTCGCGGACCCGGGTGCGGACGGGTGGGCGTGCGGGCTCGACAACCGGGAAGGTGTCGGCCGGGGTGCCGTCGAGAATGCTGTGCTTCATGGGGGTTCACTCCCCCTCGACGGCCGCCGGGCGGCGCAGCCGTCGCAGGTAGGGGTCGAAGGACGGACGGCGTTCGAGGCGGACCCGGGCGTCCACGCAGAGCGCGCCGTCCGGGCGGGCGATGACGGGGTTGAGATCGGCCTGGGCGAGTTCGGGGAAGTCGTCGGCGAGCCGGGACAGCCGGGCGAGGACGGACCGTACGGCGGCGAGGTCGACGGGTGGCGCCCCGCCGTCGCCCAGTAGCAGCGGCGCGCTGCGCAGTTCGGTGACCATCGTGCTCAGGTCGCGTTCGCTGAGCGGGGCGAGCCGGGCCACCCGGTCGGCCAGCACGTCGGCGGCGGTGCCGCCCAGGCCGAGGACGATCAGCGGGCCGAACACCTGGTCCTGCACGACTCCCGCGAGCAGCTCGACGCCGGGCGCGGCCATCGGCTGGACCACCGCTCCGGCCAGCCTGTCCCCGAACCGTCGCGTGAACTCCCGGTAGGCAGAGCGCACTTCGGCATCATCACCCAGTCCGGTGCGGACCGCTCCCGCGGCGCTCTTGTGCACCTGCCCGGGCCAGTAGGCCTTCAGGACCGCCCTCCCCTCGTACCCGAGGCGACGCAGCCCCGCCGCGCTGACGGACGCCATGTGCTCGTCGCGGGCCCACACCGAGGTGGTCAGCGGCAGCCCGTAGGCCTCCAGCAGGTCGGCGGTGGAAAGCGGGTCGAGCCAGCCGCCCTCGGGATGGGCGGTGAGGTAGCCGTCCACCACACTGCGGGCGGCGCGGCGGTCGCAGTCCGGGGCGTCGGCCGGCGGCGAGGACGGCTCCGCGAGCCAGCGGGCGCGGTCCCGGGCGTGGGCGAGGGCGCAGGCGGCGGAGAGGCTGTCGGAGTAGGCCGGGAGGCTGCCGCCGTCGGCGCAGCCGTGGTACCGGACGGGCACCTGCTGGTCGAGCAGTACGGCCGCGATCGGGACGCGCCGCAGGGCCGGGCCCTCCAGCAGGGCGCGCACCGGGTCGTGGCCGGGGGTCTCGCACAGCGCTGTCGGCACCAGGCAGACCAGGATCGCGTCGACGCCCTCCTCCTGCTCCAACGCGTGCAGGAACAGGGCGAGTTCGGTGGGGCGCACCGCCGCCGTGGTGTCCACCGGGTTGCGGACGGAGGCGCCGGGCGGAAGCAACTCCCCCAGCTTCGCGGGGAGTTCCGGCAGGGTCAGTCCGGCCTCGACGCAGGCGTCGGCGGCCAGGATGCCGATTCCGCCCGCGTTGGAGACCACGGCGACCGCGCCGCGCGGGGCGGGCAGCGGCTGGGCGCGCAACAGGGCGGCGGCCTCGACGAGTTCCTCGATGCTGCGGGTGGCCGTGATGCCGGCCTGTCGGAACAGCGTCTCCCGGGCGACGGTGGGGGTGGCGGCGGCCGCGGTGTGCGAGGCGGCGCCCCGGCGGCCGGCGGTGGAGCGTCCGGCGTCGACGGTCAGCACCGGGATCGTCCGGGTGACCCGGCGGGCGGTGCGGGCGAAGGCGCGCGGGCTGCCGAAGGACTCCAGGTGGAGCAGCGCGAGATCGGTCCGGCCGTCCGCCTCCCACCACTGGAGCAGATCGTTGCCGCTGACGTCGTACTTGTCACCGAGCGAGACGAAGCTCGACACCCCGACGCCCAGCCAGGCCAGCCGCTGCAACAGCGCGATCCCCACGCCACCGCTCTGCACCGCCACGCCGGCGCTGCCCGGCCTCGGGAAGGCGCCGCCGAACTCGGCGTCCAGCCGGACGACGGGATCGGTCTGGGCCATACCGAGGCTGTTCGGCCCGACCAGGCGCATGCTGTGCCGACGGCAGGCCCGCATCAGCCCGCGGGCCTCGTCCGCCCCGAGGCCGGAGGTGAGCACGACCAGCGCCCGGACGCCGGCGGCGCCACATTCCTGGGCCACCGCGGGGACGGCGCCCGCGGGCACGGCCAGTACGGCGAGGTCCGGCACGGCGGGCAGTGCGCGGACGGACGGGTAGGCGAGCCGGCCGTCGATCTCCGCGGCATACGGGTTGACCGCCCAGACCTCGCCCACGAAGCCGCCCCGCCGGATCTTCCCGAGGACGGTCCGCCCGACCGAGCCCGCCCGCCGGGACGCCCCGACCACCGCCACCGAGGCGGGGCGCAGCAGCGACGTCAGGCTCGCGAGGTCGGCGCGGCGGCCGCGTTCGTCCACGGCCGAGCGGTAGCGCTCGCCGTCCTCGTCGTCCAGCGGTACCCGGATCCTGACCTCGCCCTGGGCGTAGCGGCGCTCGACCGGGAGCCCGAGGTCGGCGAAGACCTGGTGGACGGCCCGGTTGCCGAACAGGGTGTCGGCCTCGAAGAAGCGGATGTCGGCGGCTCGGGCGGCGTGCACCAGGTGTTCCAGCAGCAGGGTGGCCGCGCCCCGGCCCTGCCAGCTGTCGGCCACCGAGAGGGCCAGCTCGGCGGTCTCCGGCGGCTCGTCCAACAGCTCGCAGTCCGCCTCGCCGATCAGCGCCTCCCCCACCCAGGCGCCGAGCGCCAGGAGACCTGGCCGCGGTGTGCACAGCCGGTCGGCGGCCTGCGCGGGCGCGTTGCGGCTCACGCCGAAGAAGCGCATCCGGCGGCTCTCCTCGGACATCCCTTCGGCGTGCAGGCCGAGCACCGCCTGGTGGTCGTCCGGGCCGAGCGGGCGGAGTTCGACGGTGGTGCCGTCGGCCAGCAGGGCCTCGGTGGTGGTGTGCGGCGGGTGGACGGTGGACATGGCGCCTCCTCGGCCGTCGCCGTGCTACCCCTCCAGCCTCCGCGCGCGCCGCCCACGCGGGGAGGGCCGACCGGCCCCGACCAGCCCGCCGAACGGCGTGGCGGCCGGGGCCCCAGAGGGACGGGCTGGCGACGGGGGACCGGTCACCCGTCGACCGCCCTCCCCGACCGGTCCGCGCCGGGCCGACCGGTGGCTGAATCCGGCGGCGGGCGGACCAGCGGCGAGCGGCCCGGCGGCGCGGTGCGCAGACTGGAGGCAGGCCAGTCGGCACAGGAGGTCACCTCGTGGCACCAGACCCGCCTGCGGGGTACCCCGACATGCCGGACCGGTGGACGCTCCGCTACCAGGGCTTCGACCCCGTCGAGGAGGGGCTGCGCGAGGCGCTGTGCGCGATCGGCAACGGCTACCTGGTCAGCCGGGGCGCGGCGCCGGAATCCGTCGCGGACGGCGTCCACTACCCGGGGACGTACCTGGCCGGCTGCTACGACCGGGTCGAGTCGACGGTCGCGGGGCGGACGGTCACCAACGAGGACCTCGTCAACTGCCCGAACTGGCTGCCGCTGACCTTCCGCCCGGCAGGCGGCACGTGGTTCGCCGGACCGCCTGCCGAGCAGACCCTGGAGCTGGACCTGCGCCGTGGCGTGCTGGCCCGCAGCGCGCTGGTGGTGGACGAGCGGGGGCGGCGGACCCTCCTGGTGCAGCGCCGCCTTGCCAGTCAGGCCCGGCCGCACCTGCTCGTACTGGAGAGCACCTTCACGCCGGAGAACTGGTCCGGCCCGCTGGAGGTCCGCTCGGCCCTGGACGGCGGCGTCACCAACACCGGTGTGCTCCGCTACCGTGGGCTGACCGCGTGCCACCTCGTCCCGGCGGGTCAAGGAGTGGACGAGGCCGGGCTGCTCTGGCTGGAGGCCGATGCCGTCAGCTCTCCGCTGCGGATCGCCCTGTGCGCCCGGACGAGCACGGACCGCGCGGCGCGGGTGGGCACCGAGTGCCGCGAGGGCTCGGCGGCCCACCTCCTCACCCTGGACACCGAACAGGGCCGCCCCGTCACCGTGACCAAGACCGTCGCGGTCCACACCTCCCGCGACCGGGCGATCGAGACCCCGCTGCGCGCCTCCCGCCAACTCGCCGCCGAGGCCGGGAGCTTCGACGAGCTGCTGGCCGAACACTCCCTACGCTGGGCCGAGTTGTGGCGCCGCTGCCGGATCGAGGCCGACTTCGACGGCGCCGGCCCGCTGCACCTCAACCTGTTCCACCTGCTCCAGACCTACTCCGAGCACTCCGTCGACCTGGACGTCGGCATCCCGGCCCGCGGCCTGCACGGCGAGGCGTACCGCGGGCACGTCTTCTGGGACGAGCTGTTCGTCCTGCGGCTGCTCAACCTCCGCTTCCCGGAGCTGGCCCGCGCAGTCCTCCGCTACCGCCACCGCCGTCTCGACGCCGCCCGCCGCCAGGCCCGTGAGCTCGGCCTGCGTGGGGCGGCGTACCCGTGGCAGAGCGCCGCCGACGGCCGGGAGGAGTCCCAGCAGCTGCACCTCAACCCGCTGTCCGGCCGCTGGCTGCCCGACCACAGCCACCTCCAGCGGCACGTCGGCTCGGCCGTCGCGTACAACATCTGGCAGTACTACCAGTCCACCGGGGACCGGGACTTCCTGGCCACGGCCGGCGCCGAGATGCTGCTGGAGATCGCCCGCTTCTGGTCCTCGGCCGCCTGCTACGACCGCTCCCAGGAGCACTGGTCGATCCGGGGCGTGCTCGGCCCCGACGAGTACCACGACGCCTACCCCTGGGCGGCCCGGCCCGGCCTGGACGACAACGCCTACACCAACGTGCTCGCCTCCTGGGTGCTGGCCCGCGCCCAGGACGCCTTGGAGGTCCTGCCCGGCTACCGCCGCGACGAGCTGCGCGAACGCCTCGCCCTGGACGACCTGGAACTGGACCGCTGGCAGGAAGTCGGCCGGCACCTCCACGTGCCCTTCCACGACGGCGTGCTGAGCCAGTTCGCCGGCTACGAGCGGCTCGCCGAACTCGACTGGGAGAGTTACCGGCGCCGCTACCCCGACCTACGGCGGCTCGACCGGATCCTGGAGGCCGAGGGCGACACCGTCAACCGCTACAAGGCCTCCAAGCAGGCCGACGCGCTCATGCTCTGGTTCCTGTTCTCCGCCCGCGAGGTCCGTGACCTGCTGCGGCGTCTGGGCCACCCGGCCGGCCACGAGTTGCTGCGCCGCACCACCGGGTACTACCTGCGTCGAACCGTGCACGGTTCGACGCTCAGCTCCGTGGTGCACGCCTGGGTGCTCACCCGCTCCGACCACCGCGCCTCCTGGCACCACTTCCGCGACGCCCTGGTCGCCGACCTCCGCGACAGCCAGCACGGCACCACCGCGGAAGGCGTCCACCTCGGCGCCATGGCGGGCGCGGTCGACCTGCTGCAACGCTGCTACACCGGTTTGGAGCTGCGCGAGGACGCCCTCTGGCTCGACCCCCACCTGCCGTCCGCCCTCGGTCACCTGGAACTCGACCTGCGCTACCGGAGCCACTGGGGCCTGACGATCGCCGTCGACCGCCGTACGGTCACGGTCAGCCTGCGCGAGGACCGCCAGGAACCGGTCCGCATCCGCCTGCGCGGCACGGAGGCGACGATCCGACCGGGCGAGACCCGCCACTTCCACCTCTGACACCGTTCACCGCCGCCCGGACCAGCGCGGCTCCACCTGCTCCCAGGCGGCCTCCCAGCCCTTCTCCGCCCGCCGCTCCAGCGCGTGGCGGCGCAGCGCGAAGACGCCCTCCGCGCCGAAGCCGAGCACGGTCACCGTGCCGAAGCCGACGAGCACGGCGTCGGTGACGATCAGGTCGACCGGCTTGGGCGCACGGACGGGGTCCCCGGCGTCGTTCAGTCCGACCCGGACGGCCGTCCCGGCGAGGGTGCCGTCCGGCACGGGCACGATCCCGGTGCCGGGGCCGACGGGGTAGGTCCAACGGGCCGGGGCGTACTCCCGCACGCCGCCCGCGCGCGGATCGGCCGACCCCGCCGGGCCCGTGGTGACCGCCGTGACGGTGTGCCGGTGCCGAGCCGCCTGCTGGGCGGTGTGCGTCTCGGCGCGGTACACCAGCAGCGCAGCGGCGGCGGCCACGACCAGCGTTGCGAGCATCGCCAGCGCAAGCCCGGCCACGAGGCGGCTGTACGCCCGGTCGAGCGGGCGGCAGAGCGGGCTGTGGTCCCTGCCGGTCGCCCGGCGCACGTGGCGGCGCAGGGACGTGTGCGTCGACGGGTGCCTGGGCGTGGTGACTGTGGCGGACATGTCGCGCCTCCTCCGTACCGGGGCGGCGGGTGCTCCCGTGCACCAGTCTTCCGAGCGCTCCCCCGGCTGCCCGAGGGCCTGACGGCCCCGGTGCCGGGCCCCGAGGGGTAATCCGTTGCGGGCCACTCGTCCCCGGTGGCGCCGAGAGCATCCCCGGCGGACACGGCACTCGGCGCAGGCCCGTCCGGCCGCCCGGTCCGGGCCGTTCGACCCGCGCCGGGCGGGCGGCCCCGGAGCGAGCCTGGGGTGACGAAAGGTGGAGACGATGCACACCGTGATCGTGTACGAGAGCATGTACGGCGACACCCGCGAGATCGCCGAGGCGATAGCCGAGGGAATCCACCAGGCCGACCCGAGGGCGGCTGTGGACTGCCTGCCGGTGGCGGAGGCCGACATGGAGACCACCCGGTCCGCGGACCTGCTGGTGGTCGGCGGACCGACCCACATGCACGGCATGTCCTCCGGGCTCAGCAGACGGATGGCCGTCGCCGCCGAGGCGCACAAGCAGGACCGTGAGCCGGCCGCGGCCGAGGCGCGGGAGACCGCCGAGGGACCGGGGCTGCGGGCCTGGTTCCACGATCTGCCGCAGGCCGGATCCGGCGCCTGCGCCGCCGCGTTCGACACCCGGGTCGACATGCCCCGGGCCGGTGGCGCCGCCAACGGCATCGCCCGCCGGCTCTCCGGCCACCACTACGAGATGGTCGCCGAACCCGAGGGCTTCATCGTCGAGGACAACGACGGCCCGCTGCGGACCGGCGAGCTCGCCCGCGCCCGCGCCTGGGGGGCAGGGCTGGTCTGACCGCGTTCGGTCGTTCCGAGATCGTCGCGCACGCCCACCGGAACTCCGAGGAGCACGGCCGCCGGACACGGTGAGCGCACCGCCCCGGAGGCCGGTGGTCGTCCTCGTGCAGCACCTCCAGTAGGGTGCGCGCCGACATCGAAGAGCGTCGAGAGGCACGGATCCATGACTTCGTCGGCACCGGCGACCGGGCCCGGGGAGCTGAGGCGGCACCTGGGCGTGTTCGACGCCGTGGTGATCGGGCTCGGCTCGATGATCGGCGCCGGGATCTTCGCCGCGCTGGCCCCGGCGGCCTCGGCGGCCGGCTCTGGGCTGCTGCTGGGTCTGGGGCTGGCCGCCGTGGTCGCGTACTGCAACGCGACCTCCTCCGCGCGTCTGGCCGCCCGCTATCCGCGGTCGGGTGGCACGTACGTGTACGGGCGCGAGCGACTCGGGGACTTCTGGGGCTACCTGGCCGGGTGGGGGTTCGTGGTCGGCAAGACCGCGTCGTGCGGAGCGATGGCGCTGACCGTCGGCTCGTACGTGTGGCCGCAGCAGGCGCACGCGGTGGCGGTCGCGGCGGTGGTGGCCTTGACGGCGGTGAACTACCTCGGGGTGCAGAAGGCGGCCTGGCTCACCCGCGCCATCGTCGCCGTCGTACTCGCCGTGCTCGCCGCCGTGGTCACCGCCTGCCTCACCGGCGACAACGTCGACACCGGCCACTGGGCGGTCGGTACGGACGCCGGATTCCGCGGCGTGCTCCAGGCGGCGGGGTTCCTGTTCTTCGCCTTCGCCGGGTACGCGCGCATCGCCACCCTCGGCGAGGAGGTCCGCGACCCACGGCGGACCATCCCCCGCGCGATCCCGCTCGCGCTCGGCATCACGCTGGTGGTGTACGCCGCCGTCGCGCTCGCCGCCCTCGCCGTTCTCGGCCCCGACCGCCTGGCCCACGCCGGCGCTCCGCTGACGGAGGCGGTCCGGGCGGCCGGGGCGCCCGGCCTGGCCCCGGTGGTGCGCGTCGGCGCTGCGGTGGCCGCCCTCGGCTCCCTGCTCGCACTGATCCTCGGTGTCTCCCGCACCACCCTGGCGATGGCCCGCGACCGGCACCTTCCGCACGTCCTGGCCGCCGTGCACCCGCGCTTCGCCGTGCCGCACCGCGCCGAACTCACCGTCGGTGCGGTCGTCGCCGTCCTGGCGGCCGTCGCGGACGTGCGCGGGGCGATCGGCTTCTCCTCCTTCGGCGTGCTCGCCTACTACGCCGTCGCCAACGCCTCCGCCTGGACCCTCACCCCCTCCGAGGGGCGCCCGCCGCGCGTGGCTCCGGTGTGCGGCCTGGCGGGGTGCGTGGTGCTGGCCTTCGCCCTGCCCGGCGCCTCGGTGCTGGGGGGCGCCGTGGTGCTGGCCCTCGGCGCCGCCGCCTACGGCGTGCGCAAGGCCCTCTCCCGCACCTGACCGTCCGGCTGGGGCGGACCGGGTACGGCCCCGGACCGCGCCCGCCCGACGGGCCGATCGGCCCTCCCGGGACGACCGGCCGGACCAGCGTCCGGAGGCGTTCGCCCCTGGGCTCGACCGCGCGCCCCGACGGACAGTGACAGGGACGGAGCCCCCGGCGCGTCCGGCGCCGGATCACCGCGAGCGCGCCTGGAGGCAGCCATGCGCCGTGTCATCCGCTTCCGCGACCTCGGCCGGGAGGACGTCGGCCTGGTCGGCGGCAAGAACGCCTCTCTGGGCGAACTGATCAACGGCCTCGGTCCCGCCGGAGTACGGGTACCGGACGGTTTCGCCACCACCGCCGACGCCTACCGCGAACTGCTCGACACCGGTGGCCTGCGCGAGCGGATCGCCGAGCAGGTCGACCAGCTGCACGGGGGCGCCCCGCTGCCCGAGGTCGGCGCCTCGATCCGCTCCGCCATCCTGGCCACTCCGCTGCCCGCCGCACTGGCCGGGGACGTCCTGACGGCGTACGGGCACCTCGCCCGCGGAGCCGGGCGCACCGACCCCGACGTCGCGGTGCGCAGCAGCGCCACCGCGGAGGACCTGCCGGAGGCGAGCTTCGCCGGCCAGCAGGAGACCTTCCTCAACGTCCGGGGCGCCGACGCCCTGCTGGACGCCTGCCGGCGCTGCTACGCCTCGCTGTTCACCGACCGGGCGATCGACTACCGGGAGCGGATGGGCTTCGACCACCTCGCCATCGCCCTGTCCATCGGCGTGCAGCTCATGGTGCGCTCCGATCTCGCGGGCGCCGGCGTGGTGTTCACCCTGGACACCGAGACCGGCTTCCCGGGCGTGGTGGTCATCAGCGCCGCCTGGGGGCTGGGCGAGACGGTGGTCAGCGGTCAGGTGGACCCGAACGAGTACACGGTGTTCAAGCCGGTGCTCAAGGACCACCGCCTCGACCCGGTGGTCCAGGTGCAGCTCGGCGCGAAGAGCCGGAAGGCCGTGTACGGCGAGGACGGCTCGACCACGACCGTCGACACCGACGAGACCGAACGGGTCCGCCCGGTGCTCGGCCAGGGCGACATCCGCACCCTCGCCGAATGGGCGGTGGCCGTCGAGGAGCACTACGGCTGCCCGATGGACCTGGAGTGGGCCAAGGACGGCATCACCGGGCAGCTGTTCCTCGTCCAGGCCCGCCCGGAGACCGTGCAGTCCCGCCGGCACGGCGAGGTGCTGCGCCGCTTCCGGATGACGGGTACGGGTGAGCGGCTGGTGGACGGCATCGCGGTCGGCGAGGCGGTCGGTGCCGGGCCGGTGTGCGCGCTGGCCGAGCCGGTCCGGCTGGAGCGCTTCCCGCAGGGGGCCGTCCTGGTCACGGAGATCACCGACCCGGACTGGGAGCCGCTGATGAAGCGGGCCGCCGCGATCGTCACCGACCACGGCGGGCGCACCTCGCACGCCGCGATCGTCAGTCGGGAGCTGGGCGTGCCGGCGGTGGTCGGCACCGGTTCGGCGACCGCCCTGCTGACCGACGGGCGGCAGGTCACGGTCTCCTGCGCCGAGGGCGCGGAGGGCCGCGTCTACGCGGGCCGGGTCGCCTACGAGGCGACCGAGACCGACCTCGGATCGCTTCCGGCCACCCGGACCAAGGTGATGCTCAACCTCGCCGACCCGGGCGCCGCCTTCCGCTGGTGGCGGCTGCCGGCGGACGGCGTGGGCCTGGCTCGCACCGAGTTCGTGGTCGCCCACCAGGTGCGCGTCCACCCGATGGCGCTGGTCCACCCCGAGCGGTTGTCCGCCGAGGACCGGCGGCTGGTGGACGAGCTGACGTACGGCTACCCCGACCGCACCGACTACTTCGTCGACCTGCTCGCCCGAGGCGTCGCCCGGATCGCCGCCTCGCGCTGGCCGGACCCGGTGGTGGTGCGCACCAGCGACTTCAAGACCAACGAGTACGCCCGGCTGGTCGGCGGTGCGCCGTTCGAGCCGGTCGAGGCCAATCCGATGATCGGCTGGCGCGGCGCGAGCCGCTACTACGACCCCGGCTACCGCGAGGGGTTCGCCCTGGAGTGCCGGGCGCTGCGCCGGGCCCGGGACGAACTGGGGTTCACCAACGTGGTCGTGATGATTCCGTTCTGCCGCACCCCGCAGGAGGCCGACCAGGTCCTCGCGGTGATGGCCGACAACGGGCTCGCCCGGGGCGCGAACGGCCTGCGGGTGTACGTCATGGCCGAGATCCCGGCCAACATCATGCTCGCCGAGCAGTTCGCCGAACGCTTCGACGGCTTCTCGATCGGCAGCAACGACCTCACCCAGCTCACCCTCGGGGTCGACCGGGACTCCGGCCTGCTCGCCCACCTCTTCGACGAACGCAACCCGGCCGTCACCCGCAGCGTCGAGTCCCTGATCGCGACCGCCCACGCGGCCGACCGCCACGTCGGTCTCTGCGGCCAACGCCCCAGCAACGACCCGGACTTCACCCGCTTCCTGATCGAGGCCGGGATCGACTCCATCTCCGTGACCCCGGACAGCTTCGCCGCGGTGAAGCACGCGGTGGCCTCGGCCGAGGCGGAGGGCTGACGGCGCACGGGCTGCACGGAACCGCGGCCCGCCGTTCGGGCTGCACGGAACCGCGGCCCGGTGCCCGGTGCGGTCAGGAGCCGGGGGCGGGAGTGCCGCAGCCCCGGCCACGGCTCGCACCGGCATGCCACCGCGCGACAGCCGCGGGATCATGGGAGTGAACCGGCTGACCCGCGGCCCGCCTCCCCGGACCGCGAGCCGGGCAGGGCACCAGTCGGTGGCCACATCGTGGAGGTCCCCGTGAACACCACTCCCACCACACGCCCGGCCGGCCCGATCGTGGTCGGAACGGACGGCTCGGAGCCCGCCCGCCGGGCCGTGCTCTTCGCTCTGCGCGAGGCGCAGCTGCGCGGGGTCGGCGTCCGGGCCGTCTGCGCCTACGGCGGCGGACGCACCGAGCCGTCGAACCGGGCGATGACCGGCTGGCGCGATGCCGGCAGCGAACCCTTGCCGCACCTGCACGACACCGTCGCCCGGGAGGTGACGGACTTTGTCGAGGAGCTGCGGCAGCAGGTGGGCGAGCCCCACGTGGAGGTCGAGGTCCGCTGCGAGCGCGGCCGGCCCGCCAAGATCCTCCTGGAGGAGAGCCAGGACGCCACCATGCTGGTGGTGGGCACCCGCGGCGCCGGACTGTGGGGCCGACTCACACTCGGCTCGACCAGCACCGAAGTCGTCCACCACGCCCACCTGCCCGTCGTCGTCGTGCCGCCCGAACCCCGGACCCCCCACGGATGAGCCGGCACCCCCCTGCCCCGCCCGGATGGCCGGCGCCCACCCCGCCCCGCCCGGATGAGCCGACACCCACCCCGGCCCCGCCCGGATGGCCGGCGCCCTCCGGGGCCCGCGGGGCCCACCGACCCACCGTCCCGGTCCGACCGGCCCTGCCCCGCACGGACCGCGGCGGCCGACGATGAGGGTGGTCAAGGCTCCGCACAGAGCCGGTGACGGCGCCGGCCGGGGCCGACGAAGGAGTCTGCGATGAACGGCTTCGAAAGCCTCCGCCCGGTGATCGTGGGCGTCGACCGCTCCGAAGCGAGCCACTGGGCCGTGCGCTGGGCGGCGGACGAAGCGGCCGGGCACCATCTGCCGTTGCGGCTGCTGCACGCGCAGGAGTGGCCGGTCGACCGGGCCACCGACGTGGCGGACCACCCCTGGGCGATCGGCCTGCGGGCCGCCGGGGAAGCGGTGCTGGAGACCGCCCGGCTGCTGGCGACCGAGCGGCACCCCACGCTCGAGATCACGTCCGAACTGGCCGAGGGCCGGCCGGTGCGCGTGCTGCGCGACGCCGCCGACGAGGCCACGCAGCTCGTGCTCGGCGTCCGCCGGGTGAGCGAGGCGCACTCCGCCCTGCGGATCGGGTCCAAGGGCGCTTCCCTGGCCGGCCACCTGAGCTGCCCGCTCGCCCTCGTCCCCGAACCCGCCGACGGTCTCTCCGGCCCCGGTCCGGTCGTGGTCGGGGTGGACGGCTCGCCGGCCTCCCGGGCCGCGGTCGGGTTCGCCTTCGAGGAGGCGTCGATCGGCGGCACCGACGTGCTGGCCGTGGAGGTCCGGCGCCCGACCGAGGCGGGCCGGCCCGAACTGGTCGAGGAGTCCCTGACGGACCTGTCCGAGTCGCTGGCCGGCTGGCAGGAGAAGTACCCCGAGGTCCGGGTGCGGCGCGAGGTGCTCACCGGCTCCCCCGCCCCGATGCTGGCCACCGTGGCAACGCACGCCCGGTGCCTGGTCATCGGCAGCCGGGGCCTGGGCGGCTTCCGCGGGCTGCTGTTCGGCTCCACCGGCCGCGCCCTGGTGCACCGCTGCACCGTGCCGCTGGTGATCGTCCCCAACGGCGCCCCGGCCTGACCACGGAGATCGTCATGAAGACCACCAACGAACGCGCCGTCACGGCCGACCCCGGCGACATCGGCCGACGGGTGGCCCATCGCCGCGCCCGGCTCGGCCTCAGCCGCGAGCTGGTGGCCGAGCGCAGCGGCCTGGACGCCGGATTCGTCGCGTACCTGGAGACCCGTCCCGTTCCGGTCGGCGTCAGCACCCTCACCCGGCTCGCCGACGCGCTCGACACCACTGTCACCGACCTGCTCGGCGGCGGGCGCGAGGTGCCGCCCGGCCGGGCCCGCGCCAACTCCCGGGTACGGATCGAGGAGCTGGACCCGGCCGCCTGCTGGACCAGGCTCGGCCGCGGCGGTGTCGGCAGGGTCGTCCTCGTGGCACCCCGCGGGCTGGTGGCGCTGCCCGTCAACTACCGGGTGCTGGACGCCACCGTCCTTTACCGCACCGACGCCGACGGCACTCTCGCCCGCGCCGCGGACAGCGAAGTCGCCTTCGAGGTGGACCAGTTGGACGAGGTGTTCGCCACCGGCTGGAGCGTACTGGTGAACGGCACCGTCTCGGTCGTCTCCGACGAGGAGGCCGTGCGCTGGTTCGAGCGGCACTCCGACCCCGGCCCCTGGGCGGGCGGCACCCGGGACACCTGGATGCGGATCCGGCCCACCGGGATCAGCGGCCGCATCATCCTCCCGGAAGGGCCTCCCGTCGCCGACTCCGGAGTGGGCGGGGAACCGTGACGGTGAACGCCTGACCGCACGTCCTCGTGGCCGGCGGCGGCTTCGCCGGGCTGGAGACGGCCTTCGGGCTGCGCCACCTGCTCGGCGTCCGCGTCCCCGGCCGCCACCCCGGCCCGCAAGCCCGTCCACACGCCCGGTCTACACACCCGGCGTCGGACGGACCGGGTGCTTGCTCATGATCGACACCCGGTTGAACGAGTTGATCGCGATCGCCACCCAGATCGCCGCCGATATCTCCTCCTCCGTCAGCGCGTCCCGTGCGAGCATGTAGGCGGCCTGCTGCGCGGCCGCGTCCGACGGGTCCGTGGTCGCCTCCGCCAGGGCCAACGCCGCCCGCTCCCGCGCGGTGAACAGCTCGGTGTCCCGCCAGGCCGGAAGCACGCCGAGCCGCTGGGTCGTCTCGCCCTCGCGCAGCGCGGCCCGGGTGTGCACGTTCAGGCAGTACGCGCAGCCGTTGATCTGCGAGACCCGCAGGTTGACCAGCTCCACCAGCCGCCGGTCCAGCCCGGCCTCCGCCGCGACCGACCGCGCCGCCTCGGCGGCCGCCAGCAGCGCCTTGTAGGCCTTGGGGCTCTGCTTGTCGACGAACACGCGTCGCTCCGCCGGGACCACCGTCACATCACTCACCTGAAACCTCGACTCCCACGGACACCGTCGACTCACTGCCGTTCGGCACTCTGCCATGCATAATAGTTGAATCTGGAACTATATGGAACCGACTCCACCCCGGGAGGGACCCCAGCCGTGAGCAACGCCGAGACCGAGCCGCACCCCAACGCTCAACCCCAGGAGCCCCAGGAACCGCAGGCCCCGTACGTCGAAGTCCTGTCCGCCCGGGACGTCCCGCTCGGCGGTCCGCGCGCGATGACCGTACGCCGCACCCTCCCGCACAGCTCGCGACGGCTCATCGGCGCCTGGTGCTTCGTCGACCACTACGGCCCTGACGACGTCGCCCTGACCGGCGGCATGGACGTCGCCCCGCACCCCCACACCGGTCTGCAGACCGTCAGCTGGCTCTTCACCGGCGAGATCGAGCACCGGGACAGCCTGGGCGTCCACGCCCTCGTGCGCCCCGGCGAGCTCAACCTGATGACCTCCGGCCACGGCATCTGCCACTCCGAGGTCTCCACCCCCGCGACCACCGTGCTGCACGGCGTTCAGCTCTGGGTCGTCCTGCCCGACGAACACCGCGACACCGCAAGGGACTTCCACCACCACGTCCCCGAGCCCGTCACCCTGGACGGCGGCGAGGCCCGCGTCTTCCTCGGCACCCTGGCCGGCCACACCTCCCCGGTGCCGACCTTCACCCCGCTCCTCGGCGCCGAACTCACCCTCGATCCGCACGCCACCGTCACGCTGACCGTCGACCCCACCTTCGAACACGGCGTCCTCGTCGACCGCGGCGAGGTCCGCCTCGCCGGCACCGCCCTCCACCAGGGCGACCTCGGCTACCTCGCCCCCGGCCCCACCAGCCTGACCGTCACCAACACCGCCGACACCCCCGCCCGCCTCGTCCTCCTCGGCGGCATACCCTTCGAGGAGCAGATCATCATGTGGTGGAACTTCATCGGCCGCTCGAACGAAGACATTACACGAGCACGCGAAGACTGGATGGCCTCCGAAATCCCCGACCGATTCGGCGCCGTCCAGGGCTATCCGGGCGACCGCCTGCCCGCTCCGGAGCTCCCCGGAATCCCCCTGAAACCGCGCGGACGCGTGCGCTGACCTGGGTGTTTGACGATCGGGGGTGCGGCGGTCGGTCCACCGCACCCCCGAGCCGGAGCCCCCTTACGCCCACCCCGAAGCGGCCCTGTCGACACCCGCCTCCGCCCTCGACGCATGACACGGTTCGACCATCTGTGACAGCGCCTGCCAGGACCAATGCTGACCCAATGCTGACTTTGCTGACGCTCCGTCAGACCTTTCAGGGCGGTCCACGTCACGCACTCGCGGAGCCTGGGGAAGTCGCCACCACGGCGCCCAGCCCGGATCGTCGATTCGGTGCCGACCGCACTGCCGCGACGCTGCCCCGTGCCGGGACTTCGCAGTCCTTCCGGTTCGCAACGTTCGACGGCTCGCACCCGCAGCGGCAGCACACCCGGAGGGTGCCGCCGTGAGGACCTGCGGACGCCCCGGCACGCCCCCTCTCCAGCTGCCGAAGGACGGTCACCACCCCGGACGGGGCATGCTGGAGGAGACAGCCACCATGCCGCCCGCACCCCACCGATGATCTTGCTTCAAGCCAGTTATTAGATCGACCCCGCAAGAGGTTCCAAGAGCTCGCCGACGGAAAGAACCCGCCGGCCCGACCATCCCCGTCGCTAGGGTGACCCCATGGCGGACGTCACAGCGGCAGCGGCACCTTCGATCGAGGCGCTGGACGCCCTGGTCGAGCGGGCCTGCGAACCGCCCACGGGCACCTCCCGGGCGAAGCAACTGCGTTGGATCGCCGGCGAACTGCGCACCGCCCTGGAGCGAGGTGCCATCGCAAAGACAGCCTCCGGCTCACTCGCCCTGCTCCTCGCGCCGGACACCCTCACTGCCTATCTCACCGCCGCCGAACGGGGTCTGCTGCGGCGCAAGCCCACCGCACGACCGGACCACGCCTCACCCGCGTCCATGCGCGTCCGGGAGGACTGCCTCCGCATCCTCAGCACCCGGGCCGGCCTCACCGTCACGTTCCCGGAGCGCGACCGGCCGCAGGTCGCGCTCCGGCCAGTGGTCGCCGCCCGCCCGCGCAGCATCCTCCTCGGCCACCTGGAACACTCGGCCCGCCCCGGTCGGTCCGCGTCCCGCAGCCGGATCCTCGCGATCATCGGCACCGTTCTGGACACCGGCTGCCGCGCCGGCGAACTCTGCGCCCTGCGCACGGACAACGTCGACCTGCACCACGGCACGATCCGCCTCACCCGCCTCCCCCAACACCGCAACCCGCACACCACTCCCGCCACCGAGACGGTCGCGCTGTCCCGCTCCACCCGGGCCGCGCTGCGCCACTGGCTCACCGTCCGCAGCCACCTCGTCGCCCGCGACACCACCGAACCCACCGGCCCGGACAACGAAACCACCGACGCCCTGTGGGTGAGCACCGCCCCCAGCGGCCACCCCCGCCCGGGCCTGCCCCTTCAGTTCCGCGGCCTGGCCCGGGCCTACGCCCGCGCGATCCACGAGCTCAACGCCGACATGGCCACAGAACCCGGCTGGCACCCCCTGCCACGACGCATGGAACAGCTACGCCGCGCCATCGAACTCGAACCGGCCGACCCCGACGGTGCAACCCTCCGCCGCCACACCCTCGCACCTGCCGCCGGCCCCGAAGCAACGCCCCCGGATAGTCGAGGCCGCCCGATGAGCGGCTCTGTCCGGTAATCGGCTCTGCCTCGTAATCGGTGGCAACGAACCGTGACAGGCATCGTTGGCAGGTCATGCGAGACGTCAACAAGCCTGTGGGAACGGTATTTTCAGGACTTTCGGCGCTGGTCATCGAAAGCGTGACGGACGGGGGCGAGGTCGTCCGGGTGTCGGGCGGGTGCCGTGCGGGGTCAGCCCGTTTCCTTTCGGCGGCCACAGTGAGCGGCGACGGTGGTCCGGCTCGCGCAGGCGTTGGAGCAGAAGTGCCGGGTGCGGTTGCGGGAGTCGTCGACGTGGAAGCGTTCGCAGTCGGCGGCGTGGCAGTGGCCGATAGTGACCGCCAGGTCGCCGCACACGACGTGGGCGAGTGCCGCGGCGCAGCTGCGCCCGAGCCAGGTCACGGCGTCCTCGCCGTTCGGAGCGAGGTGCAGGTGGGGGGAGCCTTCGCCGTCGTGGTCGTCGACCCGGATCAGCGGAGGGTGCTGTGCCCGTCCGCAGACGCCTGCGGCCGCCCTCACCCTCGCCGCCGAACTGCCGCCCGGAGTCGAAGCCACCAGTTCCGCGAGGCGGCCCGCCTGACCACCCGTGAGCTGGGGCTGACCTGGCTGCTGCGCGCACTCTGACGGCACAGCACATGTGACCGGTGGTTGCGCCAGGGGGCGGCCAGCGGGCGGCGCGCAGTGTTGCAAGAGGGGTTGACACTGTGTGCAGGGTGCTGGAAGCTCCCATTGGCCGACGCCGGGGACATTCACCCGGCGGTCTGTTCGCGACCGATTGTTAGCGCTAACAAGGAAGCCGCACCGGAAACCGGCGTGTAGTGCTCCCTGCTCGGAGTCCCCACCTCCCGCAACGGCGGGGCCGTCCAGTCACGGGGTTGTCATGCCCGCGAAGATTCACCTCCTCCATCACCCCACCCGCCAGGAGGCGACCACCATGCTCCATGCGAACCTGCGCAGGACGCTTGCCCGCGCCCTCTCGGCGTTGCTCCTGTCCTTGGCGCTTCCGCTGCTCTCGCTGGCCGCGGCCCCGCCGGCTGCGGCGCTGGGCAACGGTCTGGCGCTCACGCCGCCGATGGGTTTCAACGACTGGAACGCCTACGGCTGCAACGTCTCCGAGCCGCTGATCAAGAGCACGGCGCTGGCCATGCACAACAACGGCATGCAGAATGCCGGGTACCAGTACGTCAACATCGACGACTGCTGGATGACCCACACCCGGGGCTCCGACGGGCGCCTGGTACCTGATCCGAACAAGTTCCCGGACGGGATCAAGGGCACCGCCGACTACGTCCACTCGCTGGGGTTGAAGCTGGGCATCTACGAGGACGCCGGACTGCAGACCTGCGGCGGCTTCCCGGGCAGCCTGGGCCACGAGACCACGGACGCGCAGACCTTCGCCGCCTGGGGCGTGGACTACCTGAAGTACGACAACTGCTATGCGGGCCCCGGCTGTTCGCTCAACTCCTGCCCCAACGGCACCAAGGCGCCCGCGCAGACCCGGTACACCACGATGCGCGACGCCCTGGCCGCGACCGGCCGCCCCATCCTGTTCAGCCTGTGCAGCTGGGGCGAGGACAGTGTGTGGACCTGGGGCGCCGGCGTCGGCAACAGCTGGCGCACCACCGGCGACATCAACGCCAGCTACAACAGCATGTTGTCGATCTTCCACAGCAACGTGAACCTGGCCGCCTACGCCGGGTCCGGTCACTGGAACGACCCGGACATGCTGGAGGTCGGCAACGGCCCGCTCACCGACACCGAGAGCCGCTCGGAGTTCAGTCTGTGGGCGGAGATGGCGGCTCCGCTGATCGCCGGCACCAACGTCGCCTCCGCGAGTCCGGCCACCCTGGCCACGCTCACCAACGCCCGCGTGATCGCGGTGGACCAGGACTCGCTCGGCAAGCAGGGCATCCTGGTGTCCTCCGCCGGCGGTCTCGACGTGCTGGCCAAGCCGCTGGCGAACGGCGACGTCTCGGTGGCCCTGTTCAACGAGACCGGATCGACCGCGACCATCAGCACCTCCGCCGCCGCGATCGGGAAGACCGGCGCCGCCAGCTACGGCCTCACCGACCTTTGGTCCGGCGCGACTTCGACCACCTCCGGCACCATCAGCGCCTCGGTGCCGGCGCACGGCACCACCATGTTCCGCGTCGCGGGCGGCACCAGCGGCGGAACGAACCAGACCGGCCCGGTGTACGCGGTCGGTGCGGGCAAGTGCCTGGACGTGCCGAACTCAACCACCACCCCGGGTACCCAGATGCAGATCTGGGACTGCAACAACCAGCCGAACCAGACCTGGGCCCGCACCGCCTCCGGCCAGCTGACGGTCTCCTCGGGCGGCACCCGGATGTGCCTGGACGCGTACAACGGCCAGACCTCGCCCGGCACCAAGGTCGAGATCTGGACCTGCAACGGACAGCCCAACCAGCAGTGGACCCGAAACACCGACGGCACCGTCACCGGCGTCCAGTCCGGACTCTGTCTGGACGTCAGCGGAGCGTCGACGGCGAACGGCGCGCTGGTCCAGCTGTGGGCCTGCAACGGGCAGAGCAACCAGCAGTGGAAGCTCGGCTGACCACCGCTCGAAGCCTCATCCGGGCCCGGCTCCGGCTCGCCCACAGGGCGGTGCCGGTGTCGGGCCCAGGTGCGTAATCGATCGGTGGCCGCCGAGGGTGTTGCGCATGATCGGACGGAATCGGTCGGGTCCGCGCAGGCCGGGGCGGCGCGTTCCACACCAGCGGACCGCAGGCGTCGTGGGGCGCCCGCGGTCCGTTGGTGTGACTGTCCGCTGGTGCGACTAGCCGACCACTGTCGGGGAGCGGGGCGCCTCGGCGGCGGCCGCCGGCTGGTAGAACTCGGTGTGTCCTTCGACGTGGAGGTGGGGCAGGCGGCGGTCCAGCCAGGTGGGCAGCCACCAGTTGCCTCGGCCGAGCAGGTGCATCACGGCCGGTACCAGCAGCAGTCGGACCAGCGTGGCGTCGATCAGGATGGCCGACCCCATGCCGACGCCGATGACCTTGATCGGCAGGTCGGGCGCCGGGACGAAGGCCGCGAACACGGCGACCATGATGGCCGCGGCCGCGGTGATCACCCGCGCGGTGCCCGCCAGTCCGCTGACGATGGACTCCGCGTTGTCGCCGGTGCGCAGCCAGGCCTCACGCATCCGACTCACCAGGAAGACCTCGTAGTCCATCGAGAGGCCGAACAGGACGGCGAAGGTCAGCACCGGGACGAAGGCCGGCAGCGGGGTGGGGCTGTCGATGCCGATCAGTCGGCCGGCGGTGCCGCCTTCGAGGACGAGGGCGACCACGCCGTACGCGGCGCCGACGGAGAGCAGGTTCATCACGGCGGCCTTGAGGGCGACGGCGAGGCTGCGGAAGGCCACCAGGAGCAGAAGCATCGACACCGTGACCACGCCCCCGACCAGCAGCGGGATGCGCTGGGAGATGTTGTCGGTGCTGTCGATCGCGCTGGCGGTCGCCCCGCCGACGTGCACCCGGACGCCGGGGCCGACCGCGGCCGGGATGACGTGATCGCGGAGGTCGCGGACCAGGGTCTTGGTGGCGCTGGACTGCGGACCGCTGTCCGGGACGACGGTGAGCAGCAGCGAGCGGCCGTCGGCGCCGGGCACCGGAGGGGTCACAGCCGTGACGCCGGGCACCGCCTTCAGCGCGGTGGGCAGCGAGGCCGTCGCGTCGGCGGGGGTGCCCGGCGCCAACTCGGCGACCAGAACCAGAGGCCCGTTGCTGCCCGGTCCGAAGCCGGCGGCCACCGTGTCGTACGCCAGCCGGTTCGAGCGCCCGGCGGGGTCGTTGCCCGCGTCGGGGAAGCCGAAGCGCACGCCGAGGAACGGCGCCGCGAGCGCCAGCAGGACGACGACCCCGGTGAGGGCACCGAGGACGCGGTGACGCTCGACGAGCCGGCTCCAGCGCAGCCAGCCGGCGCCCACCGGGCTCTCGCCCTGGGCGGCGCGGCGCTGGGGCAGGGGTAGCCGCAGGCGCTCGATGTGTCGGCCGAGGTAGCCGAGCAGGGCGGGGAAGAGAGTGGCGGACGCGGCGATCACGATGAACACGGAGAGGATCGCCGAGACCGCGGCGCCGCGCATGAACGACAGGCCCATCGCGAACAGCCCGAGCATGCTGACCACCACGGTCATTCCGGCGACCACGACCGCGCGGCCCGCGGTGTCCAGCGCGGCCACCGTGGCGGCCTCGGGTTCGAGCCCCTCGGCGCGCCACTCGCGGAACCGGGTGACCAGCAGCAGCGCGTAGTCGATGCCGACGCCGATGCCCAGCATCGCGGCGAGCGAGGTCGACCAGTCCGGGACCGGCATGATCGCGGCGAGGACCGGCAGCAGGGCGCTGCTGACCGCGAGCCCGCCGAGCGCGGTGAGCATCGGCAGGCCGGCGGCCACGACCGACCCGAAGGTGATCACCAGGATCACGGCGGCGGCCGCGATGCCGATGCCTTCCGAGCCGATCGCGCCCTGCTCGGCCAGCTGGACCGTCATGCCGCCGAGGTGGACGCGCACGCCGCCGTCGACGGGGCGGGCGAGGTCGAGCAGCTGCTGGGTGTCCGCCTTCGGCATGTCGGGGGCGACGGCGACGTCCAGGTGGATCTGCCCGAGGGCGGTGCGGCCGTCGGCCGACACCCTGCCGCGCGGGCCGTACGGGTCGTCGATGCCGCTGACGTGCGGCACCTTGGCCATCCGGGCGAGCAGGTCCTTGACCCGGTCGCGGGTGGCGGCGTCGGTCACGCTGCCGTCGGAGGTCAGCACCAGGCTGATCGATTCACCGCCCAGCCCGGGGAAGTCCCGTGCCAGCAGTTGCTGGGCCTGCTTGGAGTCCGAGCCGGGCGCGGTGTAGTCGGCGCTGTACTTGGCGCCGAGGCCGGCCGAGAGACCGAAGGCCGCGCCGGCGGCGAGCAGCCAGAGCAGCACCGTGCGGCCCCGGTTCCGGAAGCTCCAACCGGCTATTCGGCCGAGCGGGCCGGGTCTGTGTGGCCCGCTCTCCCCGGCGGCTGTCCGCCGATCCTCGCGCAGTCCCTGGGACATGTGGTCCTCCGTACGTCGTCAGGGGCCCCGTTCCCCCCGGAATGGCGTTACGCTTCATAACGGGTCTTACGAAGCGTAACGTTTCCCTCGACGGGTACGGATTGTCAACGCGGTGACTGGCGCAGCGAGCCGATGGAGATGCGATGACGGGTGGGTCGACCGATGAGAGCGGGGGGCGGAGCCGCCGTGAGCGGCTGCGCGCCGACACTGTGGAGGAGATCAAGCGCGCGGCCCTGGGCCTGATCGTCGAGCGCGGCGCCGCGAACCTCCGCTTCACCGACATCGCCCGCAGTATGGGGATGACCCCGCCCGCGCTGTACCGCTACTTCGCCGACCGGGACGAGCTGCTCACCGCCCTGGTCGCCGACTCGTACGACAGCCTGTCGGACGCGTTGACGACGACCAGCGAGACCGTGCCGGCGGACGACCTGGACGGACGCTTCGTGGCCACCTGCACCGGCTACCGCACCTGGGCGCAGCGGAATCCGGAGCGCTTCGCCCTCATCTTCGGCTCCCCCGTGCCCGGGTACGCGGCCCCACCGGACGGACCGACCGTGGTGGCCGCCCGGCGGGCGATGGAGCACATGGCCGAACTCGTCGCCGAAACGGCCGAACGCGGCCGGCTCGGCAGCCCGCTGGTGCCGGACGCGGCGGAATCCCTGATGCTGGCCTGGGCCACCGTGCACGGCTTCGTCGCCCTCGAGGTGCACGGCCACTTCCACGCGCTCGACCAGGACGCGCGGGACCGCCTCTTCGCAGTCCAGGCGGGCGTCGCCGCGCGCACCGCGGGCCTGTCGCCGGCCGTGGACCAGTGGTGATCAAGGCCCGTCCCGGCCGCCTGGTGCATCGAACAACTCCGCGAACTCCTCGCGACCGCACCCACTGCGAACGGTTCCTCAGGAGCCCCGCCGGACGAGGGCACCGGGGCGGACACATCGCCGGTGTCACCGAGGGCGGATCACCCGACACGTGTGGTCGGCCCGGCATCCGGTCAGAGTGCGGGGAACGCGGTCCCCAGGATGCTCTGGTCGCCCCGGCCGTCGATCCGGCCCTGGCCGCCGTCGGCCGCGCGGACCGCCTCGATGCCCGCGTTGGCCCCGGCGACGCTGATCAGCGGTCGGCAGCCGCCGCTCGACGGGGCGAGGGTGCCACAGGCCGGCTTGCCGGAGAGCTGGTAGTCGGCGGGGTTGCGTGATCCGAACAGGGTGGCGCCGCTGTCCAGCACCAGTACCTCGCCTTGGTGCACGGTCAACGGACGGCGCCGGCCGCCGGCGGATCCGCAACGCTGCGGCGCCGACGGCCGGCTCGGTGTTCCGCCGACCTCACCCTCCGGAGGGGACGGAACGGGGACCGCTCGGGCCCGCCCGGCGAAGCGGGGGCCGGTGGACCCGGCGGAGATCACTGGCACGAGCAGGATTGTTAACGCTAACGATCACTCGTCGAACGCGCACCCGGCACGGCCGGGGCAGGCCGGCCGGGGTGGTGGTGTGGTGTGGTGTGGTGTGGCGTGGTGCGCTATCGACGGCGGGCGGTGATCAGGCGCTGCAGGACGATGAAGACGAACAGCAGCCCGCCGATCACGATCCTGGTCCACCAAGAGCTGAGGGTGCCCTGGAAGCTGATGACGGTCTGGATCAGGCCCAGCACCAGCACGCCCAGCAAGGTGCCCAGCAGGTAGCCGGAGCCGCCGGTGAGCAGGGTGCCGCCGATCACCACGGCGGCGATCGCGTCCAGTTCCAGGCCGACCGCGTGCAGGCCGTAGCCGGAGAGCATGTAGAAGGTGAGCAGCACACCGCCGAGCGCCGAGCAGAAGCCGCTGATCGCGTACACGGTGGTCTTGGTCCGCCCCACCGGCAGACCCATCAGCAGAGCGGACTGCTCGCTGCCGCCGAGCGCGTACACGTTCCGCCCGAGCCGGGTGTAGTGCAGAACGACGAACCCGGCTGCCACCACCAGCAGCGCGATCAGCACGCTCGGCGAGACGAACAGGTCTCCGAGCGGGATCCGGGTCTGTGCCATCGCGGTGTACGACGGGTCCGTGATGGAGATCGACTCGACGCTGATCGTGTAGCACAGGCCCCGGGCCAGGAACATGCCCGCCAGCGTTACGATGAACGGCTGGATCTCGAAGGTGTGGATCACCCACCCCATCAGCCAACCGCCGGCCGTGCCCATCAGCAGCACCAGCGGGATGACCACCAGCGGCGGCCAGCCGTGCCGCTCCACCAGCCAGGCGGAGACCATGGTGGACAGCGCCACCACCGCGCCGACCGACAGGTCGATGCCGCCGGTCAGCACGACGAAGGTCATCCCGACCGCGACCACGAGCAGGAAGGCGTTGTCGATCAGCAGGTTGAGCAGCACCTGCCCGGAGAAGAATCCGTCGTACTGCACCGACCCGACGGTGAACATCGACACCAGCAGGACGGAGGTGACCAGCAGCGGGATCTGTCCGCGCACTCTGGTCAGCAGGGCGTTGGCGTTCACGCGCCGACCTCCCGGTTGGTGGTGGTGGCAGGGCTCGGCCGGACACCGGCGCGGCGCCCGGCACCGCGCCGGGCGAGCTTGGCACGGAAGTTCGGTGACTGGATCAGGCAGACCGTGATCACCACGAAGGCCTTGAAGACGAGCGTGGTCTCCGGCGGGATACCGATGGTGTAGACGGTGGTGGAGAGGGTCTGGATGATCAGCGCGCCGAGGACCGTGCCGCCGATCGAGAACCGGCCGCCGTTGAGCGAGGTCCCGCCGATCACCACCGCGAGGATGGCGTCGAGTTCGATCCACAAGCCGGCATTGTTGCCGTCCGCCGCCGAGACGTTGGAGGAGACCATCAGTCCGGCGAGCGCCGCGCACAGCGCGCTGAACACGTACACCAGGCCTACCAGGCGCATCGCCCGGATACCGACCAGCCGGCTGGCCACCGGATTGCCGCCGACCGACTCCAGCAGCAGGCCGAGCGCGGTGGAGCGGGTGAGCAGCGCGGTGAGCAGCGCGACCAGTCCGCTGAGCAGGATCGCGAACGGCATCGCCAGCCAGTAGCCGCCGCCGATCAGCTTGTACGGCTCGCTGGTGATCGTGATGATCTGGCCGTCGGTGATCAGCTGGGCGACGCCGCGTCCGGCGACCATCAGGATCAGGGTGGCGATGATCGGCTGCACCCCGACCCGGGCCACCAGCACCCCGTTCGCGAGGCCCAGCAGCACCGCCGTACCGAGCGCGATGCCGACCGCGCCGAGCACCGTGCCAAGACTCGCCGGGTCGGCGGCCTCGCTGATGTGCAGACAGGCCAGCGCGCCGGCGATGGCGACGGTGGAGCCGACCGAGAGGTCGATGCCGCCGGTGGCGATCACCAGGGTCATGCCGAGCGACACCAGGATCAGCGGAGCGCCGAAGTGCAGGATGTCGATCGTACTGCCGTACAGGTGGCCGTCCTTGAGGTGGACGGCGAAGAAGTCCGGGGTGAAGGCGAGGTTGGCGAGCAGCAGCACGGCCAGCACCGCGGCCGGCCAGAACAGCCGGTACCGGGTCACCGCCCTGGCCCCCGGGGTGGTCGGCGCCGTGGTCATTGTTCCGCTCCGCTCGCGATGGTGGCCAGGACGCGCTCCGGGGTGAGCTCGCCGTCGTTGCGCAGTTGGGCGACCATCCGGCGGTCGCGCAGCACGCCGACGCGGTGGCTGAGCCGCAGCACCTCCTCCAGTTCGGCGGAGATGAACAGCACCGCCATGCCCTTCTCGGCGAGGTCCGCGACCAGCTTCTGGATCTCGGCCTTGGCACCGACGTCGATACCGCGGGTGGGCTCGTCCAGGATCAGCAGCTTGGGGTCGGTGATCAGCCAGCGGGCCAGCAGCACCTTCTGCTGGTTTCCGCCGCTGAGGTTGCGGACCAGCGCCTCCGGGTTGCCCGGGCGGATGTCCAGGGCGCCGATCCAGCGCAGCGCCAACTTGTCCTGCGCGGTGCGCGACAGCGGACGGGCCCAGCCGCGGGCCGCCTGCAGCGCCAGCACGATGTTTTCCCGGACGGTCAACTCGCCGACCAGGCCCTCGGTCTTGCGGTTCTCCGAGCAGAACGCGATGCCGTGGGCGATCGCGTCGCGCGGGCTGCGCAGGTCCGTCTCGGTGCCGTTGATCCGCACGGTGCCGCGGTCCTTGTGGTCGGCGCCGAACAGCAGCCGGGCGGCCTCGGTCCGGCCGGATCCCAACAGGCCTGCCAGGCCGACCACTTCACCGGAACGGATGGCGAGGTCGTACGGTTCGACGGAGCCCTGCCGGGCCAGGCCCTCGGCCTCCAGGAAGGCCCGGTCGGTGGCCGGAGCGGAGCGCTCGCGCCGCTTGCCTCCGGCAAGTTGGGCGAGCCCGGCGAGTTCGGAGCCGATCATCCGGGAGACCAGTTCGACCTGGTTGAGCTCACTGGTCAGGTACTCGCCTTCGAGCCGGCCGTTGCGCAGCACGGTCATCCGGTCGCAGATCTCGTAGATCTGGTCGAGGAAGTGCGAGACGAACAGGATGGCGACCCCCTGGTCGCGCAACCGCCGCATCACGGTGAAGAGTTGGCGCACCTCGTCTCGGTCCAGGCTGGAGGTGGGCTCGTCCAGGATCAGCACCTTAGCCGAGACGTCCACCGCGCGGACGATGGCGACCAGCTGCTGGACGGCGATGGAGTAGCTGTCCAGCGGCGCGCTGACGTCGATGCCCAGCTCCAGCGTGCAAACCAACTCGGTGGCGCGGCGGCGCATTTCGGCCCAGTCGATCAGGCCGAGGCGGCGCGGTTCGCGGCCGATGAAGATGTTCTCCGCGACCGACAGGTTCGGGCAGAGGTTCACCTCCTGGTAGACGGTGCTGATGCCCGCCTGCTGGGCCTGCAGCGGACCGGCGATCCGCACCCGCTGCCCGGCCAGCACCACCTCGCCGCCGTCCGCCGGGTGCACCCCGGTCAGCACCTTGATCAGCGTGGACTTGCCGGCGCCATTCTCCCCCATCAGGGCGTGCACCTCGCCGGGGAAGAGCCGGAAGTCGACCCCGTCCAGCGCCACCACCCCGGGGAACTCCTTGCGGATCCCCCGCACTTCCAGGACCGGTTGCTGACGCACCCCGGTTCTCCTCTCCTCGTGCGACCCGGCCCGCCCGGGGAGCGTTCCGCCGATCGCTCCCCGGGCGGGCGGGCCCGGTCAGTACTGGCGGGTCGGCAGCTCGGCAGCGGCCTGGTCCTGGGTGAAGACACCCTCCTGCGTCTTGATCCGCTTCGGCACCTGCTCGCCGGCCTTGACCTTCTTCGCCAGGTCCATCAGCTGGTCGCCGAGGAGCGGGTTGCACTCCACATCGACGTTGATCTTGCCCTGGCTCATCGCGGTGAAGGCGTCCTTGACCCCGTCCACCGAGATGATCCTGATGTCGGTGCCCGGCTTCTTGCCGGCCTCCTCGATCGCCTGGATCGCACCCAGCGCCATGTCGTCGTTGTGCGCGTACAGCACGTCGATCTTCGGCTGGGCTTTCAGGAAGGCCTGCATGACCTCCTTGCCCTTCGCCCGGGTGAAGTCACCGGTCTGCGAGGCCACCACCTTGAACTTCGCGTCCGCCTTGATCACGTCGCCGAAGCCCGCCTTGCGGTCGTTGGCCGGCGCCGAACCCGTGGTGCCCTGCAGCTCGACGATGTTCACCTCGTCGGACTTGCCCTGGTACTCCTTCACCAGCCAGTCGCCGGCCTTCTTGCCCTCCTCGACGAAGTCGGAGCCGAGGAAGGAGACATAGAGCGAGTCGTCCTTGGAGTCCACCGCCCGGTCGGTGAGGATCACCGGGATCTTGGCGTCCTTCGCCTCCTTCAGCACGGTGTCCCAACCCGACTCCACCACCGGCGAGAAGGCGATCACATCCACCTTCTGCTGGATGAACGATCGGATCGCCTTGATCTGGTTCTCCTGCTTCTGCTGCGCGTCGGAGAACTTCAGCTCGATGCCCGCCTTCTTCGCGGACTCCTGGATCGACTTGGTGTTCGCGGTGCGCCAGCCGCTCTCCGCGCCGACCTGCGAGAAGCCCACGACGAGCTTGTGGCCGGCACCCTTGTCGGCCGAGCCCCCACCTCCGCCGGAACCGCACGCGGTGAGGACGGTGACCATCGCACCAGCGACCAGGGCCGCCGCAGCTCTCTTGGACATGGTGGGACTTCCTCTCGGGATCGTCGATCGCGCGAACGGCACCGGTCACGTGAACGGGAGGTATCGGCGCCGTTTCGCTCCAGACAGATTGTTAACGCTCACAATCGGCACCGGCAAGGCTCTCGCACCCCGTTACCCAATCTTGACCAGCCCGTCGAGGGCGGCCCGAAGCACCGTCAACTCGACCGCAACGCGGGGAGTTGGCCCGCGTTGCGGGAGGAGAATTCCTTGCCGCGCGCACCGCACGGTGTTTGGATGACGCGCACGCCCCCGGCTGGAAGGCGGCACACGGAGAGCCATGAACCCGGGGGAAGACGCGACGACTTGACCTGCTCGGAGCGCTCTCAGTGACGGCCGCCGCCATCGGCGCAGCCGCGCAGACGGCTTCCACCGACGTGCGGTGGAAGCATGCGACCGCGACTACGCGTTCGCGCCCAGCCCTGGTCCCACGCCGATCGCCGGCACCGACGGATGGCAGCAGGACTGGAACGACAGCGTTCCCCTCGACCCGCAGCAGACCCGGCAGAGCCACGTCCTCGCTCGACGCGCGCCCCCAACCTTCGGCCGGGAGGTGCCCCGCCCGCACGGACTCCCTCCGCGCACCGCCGAGGCACGCCCTCCTCGAGACCTCAGCCGTCGGACCGCCGGGCACCAGCCGGTCCGACGCGGTCCGAACGAGCGCACCCGGCGGCCGCGGGCGGCAGGGTCAGTCGCGGCGGGCGGGGCCGGCGCTGCGGCGGAGGACCATTTCCGGGGAGATCTGGACGTGGTTGCGGGTATGTGCGACGCCGACGAGTTCCTCGAGGAGGAGTTCGAGGGCGCGGCGGCCGAGTTCGCCGAAGTCCTGGCGGACGGTGGTCAGCGGCGGGGTGAAGTACGCGGCCTCGGGGATATCGTCGAAGCCGATCACGCTGATCTCGCCCGGGATGGCGCGGCCCGCCTCGTGCAGGGCGCGGAGCAGGCCGAGGGCCATGTGGTCGTTGGCGCAGAAGACGGCCGTGACCTCCGGGTCGTGCGCGATCCGGCGGCCCGCCTCGTAACCGGAGCGGGCGCTCCAGTCACCGCTCCCGACCCGCGGCACCCGGGCACCGCCGGCCTCCAGGGTCTGCCGCCAGCCGTCCTGGCGGTCGCGGCTCTCCATCCAGCCGGCGGGCCCCGCGAGGTGGTGCACGGTGCGGTGGCCGAGGTCGAGCAGGTGTCGGGTGGCGACCTCGGCGCCGGCCCGGTTGTCGAACGACACCATCGGCATCCGGGACCGGCTGCCGGAACCGACCGCGACCACCGGTACCGAACTGGACAGCTTGGCGAGGGCGCTGACCGCGGAGATCTGCGGGGCGATCACCACGACGCCTTCCACGCCCTGGTCGAGCAGCCGGTCCACGGCCTCTTGCACGGAGCGGCTGTCCAGGGAGCGCAGGCTGGCGACGCTGACGAAGTAGTCGGCGGTGCGGGCGGCGCGCTCGATGCCGTCGAGCATCGAGGCGGGCCCGTACAGGGTGGAGTCGAAGCTGACGACGCCCAGGGTCTGCGAGCGGCGGGTGACCAGGGCGCGGGCGGCCGAGTTCGGCCGGTAGTCGAGTTCGCGGATCGCGGCAAGCACCCTCTCCCGGGTGCCGGGCCGCACGTGCGGAGCGCCGTTGAGCACCCGGGACACCGTCTGGTGGGAGACGCCGGCCAGCTTCGCGACGTCCGCCATCACCGGCTGTCGCGCCTCCGTACCGACCGCTTCAGTTCCCACGCGCAGCCCCCTCTGGTGCCCCGGTCCGACCGTCCGCCCCGTCGTCGCGCGGCGGCGCCACTGTCTCATGCCTACACTGTGCAGCGTAGATGTTAGCGTTAACAAACAACTCGGAGGCACGCCTCGATCCGCCTCAGAACGGGCGTCATGGCAGGCCGCAGCGCTTCTCCTCGCGCAGCACCAGGTGGTCGCGGAGGATGCCGTACGCCTCCTGCCCGTACGACCAGACCTCTCTTCGGCGGTGTGCCGCTCCAGACCGCCCGCGCGGACGCTGTAAGGCAAGGGTGATTGCCACGGCCACGGTGGCCGGTACCGTCTCTGGCGCTCGACGGTACCGGCCACCCCAAATCAGTGTGTCTTGTCGTGGCCCAAGCGCGGGCGCCGGCCGGTGTGCGGTGGTGGTGCCCGGGCTCAGCCCCAGGGCTGGTCGACCAGCCAGCTGGTGTCGGCGGCCCAACTGGTGCTGCTGTCCCAGCTGTTGGATCCGCCATTGGCGGCTACGTAGACCGTGTAGTTGTAGTGGCGGAGGTACTTCGTCGGGTAGTTGACGGACTGGAAGGACTGGCCGACCCCGCTGTTGCCCGAGGTGGGACAGAAGGTGGCGTCCTGCGCGAACGAGCTGCCGCCGTCGTCGGCGCTCAGGTAGAGCTCGAAGTTGTAGTGGCGCAGGAAGCGGCCGGGGTCATTGGCGGACTCGAACGTCAGGCAGGAGGTGTTGGCCAGGCCGGCGCGCACGATCCAGGTGGCGTCGGCCTTGTCGATGGCCGGGCTGGAGGAGTTGACGGCGGAGATGACGACCTTGTTGTCGGCGTCGTCGTGGCGGATGTAGTCGGAGGTGCAGCACGTGGTGGTGGCCTGCATGGAGACCCGGGAGCCAGGGGTGAGTGCTCCGGTGCTGGTTGAGCTGCTGCTGTAGCCGGCGGCGGTGATGTTGGCCTGGACGGCGTTCTCGGTGGCGTCGGTCGGGTAGCCGGAGGTCATGACGCCCTCGTAGAAGGTGCCGGCGGAGCCCTTGCTGTTGTCGCCGCCGATGCCCAGGATGATCGCGCCCTCCTTGTGCATCGGGTTGTAGCCGGCCGCGTTGGGGCGCGCGCCGCTGTAGTAGGTGGACAGGCCGCCCGACTGGGCGTCGCCGGCCCGGATGGCCCACTGGTTGGGCTCGCCCTTGACGATGGCGGTCAGGAACCGGTTGTTGACGCTCGGGTCGTTGGCGTTGAAGCGGGTGTTGATGCCGGAGAACAGGCCGTTCTCCTGGTCGGCCATCACCCAGGGGCCGTTGCCGGAGCCGTAGCCCCAGGCCTTGCTGTTGCCGAAGTAGATGGCCTCCATGTGGCCGTTGCCGGTGTCGGTGTTGCTGGTCTCGGCGTTGCCGTAGTCGAAGCAGCAGCCGCCGTCGTAGTGGGTGCCGTCCAGGATCGCGTACATGCCCTCGGGCTGGTCGCCGGTGGCGATGCCGTTGGTGTTGTTGTTGCGGTAGCCGGTGCCGGGGGCGATGTAGACGCCGTACGCCTCGTGGCCGGCGACCGTGACCGGCGCCTCGAAGGCGTTCGCGAGGTTGTCCGGGCCCGGCGCGGCACCGCCGGCGGGGGCCTGGGTGAGGTGGTTGCCCTTGCCGGACTGGTCGTAGATGACGGTGATGACGCAGCTGGTAGCGGCACAGAAGGAGTCCTGCGCGGCGGCGTCGGCGTAGCCGCCGGTGCTCAACAGGCCGATGTCCTTGGTCGCGCCGTCCGACGCGCGCTTCACCTGGTACAGCGCTCCGCTGTAACCGGCGTACAGCGCCCGGGTGGTGGAGTGCGCGGCGACGCACGGCGTATTGCCGGCGGCGTAGATGTCGCACGGCCCCTGGGTGGCCGCCTGCGAGGTGGTGGTCGTGGCAGTGAGCAGGCCGGCGGCGAGCGCGGCGGTGGTACCGGCCCCGAGCAGCGCGCGCCTGACGCGGCGGATCCACGGTCGCTTGATCATGAAGAACTCCTTCACAGGGTGGGGTGTGAGGTGAGCGTCGACGAACCCCCGGTGCCCGGCTGTGCGGGCGGCGTGGGTTGCGTTGCCGCCTCCGGGTCCGGTGCGGATTCGGCCGTCTTCGGCACCGGACTCGGGGCGGGCTGCTCCTCAGCTCCAGGGGGCGGCCGCGAGCCAGCTGGTGTCCTGGGCCCACGACGAGGTGGCGTCCCAGGCGTTGGTGCCGCCGTTGCTCGCGATGTAGGCGGTGAAGTCGTAGTGGCGGATGTATTTGGCCGGGTAGTTGAAGGACTGGAGGGAGTGACCTGTGCCGCTGTTTCCTGGCTGCGGGCAGAAGGTGGCGTCCGCGGCGAACTGGGTGGTCCCGTCGTTGGGACTGAGGTAGAGCTCGAATGCGTAGTGCCTGAGGTAACTTCCGGATGCGTTGGCCGACTCCAAGGAGATGCAGTTGCTGTTGGCCAGGCCGGCGCGGACGATCCAGGTGGCGTCGGCCTTGTCGGTGGCCGAGCTGGAAGAGTTGATCGCGGAGATGACGACCTTGGTGTCGGCGTCGTCGTGGCGGAGGTAGTCCGAGGCGCAGCACGCGGTGGTGGCCTGCAGGGAGACCCGGGAGCCGGGCGTCAGCGAGCCGGTGCCGGTCGAGGCGCTGCCGTAGCCGGCTGCGGCGATGTTGGCCTGGACCGCGGCGTCGGTGGCGTCGGAGGGGTAGCCCTTGACCATGGCACCCTCGTAGAAGGTGCCCGCGCTCGCATTGTGGTTGGTCTGGCAGCAGTCGCCTCCGCTGCCGAGGATTATGGCGCCCTGCTTGTGCATCGGGTTCCATCCGCTGGGCAGTGCGCCGCTGTAGAGCTGGGTCAGGCCCCCGGACCGGGCGTCGGCGCCCTTGAGTGCCATCTGTGTGGTGCCGTTGTTCTTGAGCATCGCGGTGACGAAGCGGCTGGTCTGCGAGACCTGGTCGGGGTTCCACGTCTTGCCGCCGCCGGAGAACAGGCCGTTCTCCAGGTCCGCCTGCACCCACGGCCCGGTTCCGCTGCAACCGCCGAACCAGCATTCCGTGCTGAAGTTGATCGCGTCCATGGCGCCGTTGCCGTCGGCCTTGTGGTCGATCTCCGTGTTGCCGTAGTCAAAGCAGCAGCCGCTGTTGACGTGGGTGCCGCTGGTGACCATGTACTCGCCCTCGGGTGAGCTGCCGGTCGGCACCCCCGAGGTGGAGCTGTATGCGAAGTAGCTGTTGCCGGGGTTGATGTAGAGCGCGTAAGCCTTCTGGCCGCCTACGGTCACCGCTTCGGTGGTCGCGGTGGCCGCCGTGTCGGCGCCGCCGGTCCCGCCGGGTCCCTGGTAGACCAGGGTGCTGCCGCTACCGGTCTGGTCGTAGAGGCGGGTGATGGTGCACACGGTGCCCGCGCAGAACGAGTCCTGCGCCGCGGCGTTGGCGACGCCTCCGGCGGACAGTACCCCGATGTTCTGTGTCGTGCCGTCCGACGCCCGCTGCACCTGGTAGAGCGGGCCGTTGTAGGAGGCGAACAGCGCGCGGGTGGTGCTGTGCGCCGCGACGCATGGTGTGCCGCCGGCGGCGTAGATGTCGCATGGGCCCTGGGTGGCGGCCTGGGAGGTGGTGGCCGTGCCGGTGAGTACGCCGGCGCCGAGCACGGCGGTCGTCCCCGCCGCCAGCAGCGCCCGCCGGGCACGGCGCAGCCACGATCGTACGGTCATGAACGAACTCCTTCCATGGGGTGGGGGAAAGGAAGGGGTGTGGGGTGGGGGTGAGGGCGATTGTTAACGCTCACAATTGCACCCGAGAAGGAGCGGTGCGCGCATACGATGGAATGGACACCTCAGGGGCACCGCAACGGCCATCACTATGGCCACACGTTGGGGCACCGTCAAGACATTGCACATGGAACCTTTGTCAGTGTGCGAACATTTTTCGACTCGCGGTCCGGGCCGGCACCGCCGGCCCGTCACCGCGGTCGGTCGAGAACCGGTGGGCAGTGACGGTCCCCCGCCCCGCGGACCTCTGGACACGCCCGGCGCGCGGGGCTATAAACGTGGGACCTGTTAACGGCAGATGTCGCGATGTTAGTCACCTCTCGCCCCGCCCCGCAGAGTTGCCGTGCCTCGGGCATCTTTGTTAGCGCTAACACTTCACGGGCGCACGGTGGTTCTTCCTCCCCGAAAGGAACAGGTCAGCAATGCTGCCCCCTCCCCTGAGCCGCCGCAGTCTGCTCCAGGCGACCGGCGCCCTGGCCGTCGCGCCCGCCGTCGGTCTCGGTCTCGGTCTCACCGCCCCGGATGCCGAGGCCGCCGCCATAGGCGTCTCGGCGCTGCCGTTCGACCTCGGCCAGGTCCGGCTCACCGGCGGCCGGTGGCTCGACAACCAGAACCGGACCCTGGCGTACCTGCGCTTCGTCGACGTCGACCGCCTGCTGTACAACTTCCGCGCGAACCACCGGCTGTCCACCAACGCGGCCTTCGCGACGGGCGGTTGGGACGCCCCGGCGTTCCCCTTCCGCACCCACGTGCAGGGGCACTTCCTCAGCGCCTGGGCCCAGGCCTACGCGGGAACGGGCGACACCACCTGCCGCGACAAGGCCGCCTACATGGTGGCCGAGCTGGCCAAGTGCCAGGCCAACAACGCCACCGCGGGGTTCGCCGCCGGCTACCTCTCGGGCTTCCCCGAGACGGACTTCACCCAGCTCGAGTCCGGCACGCTCAAGAACGGCAACGTCCCCTACTACTGCGTCCACAAGACCATGGCCGGCCTGCTCGACGTCTGGCGCCTCATGGGCAGCGCCCAGGCCCGGGACGTGCTCCTGGCGCTGGCCGCCTGGGTCGACCAGCGCACCGGCAGCCTCGGGTACGGCCAGATGCAGGCACTCCTGGGTGTCGAGTTCGGTGGCATGAACGAGGTCCTGGCCGACCTCCACCTGCGGACCGGGGACGCGCGCTGGCTCGCGGTCGCCCAACGCTTCGACCACGCCGCCGTGTTCGACCCGCTGGCCGCGGGCCAAGACCAGTTGAACGGCCTCCACGCCAACACCCAGGTGCCCAAGTGGACCGGCGCCGTCCGCGAGTACCGGGCCACCGGAACCGCGCGCTACCGCGACATCGCCTCGCACGCATGGACGATCTGCACCACCTCGCACAGCTACGCCATCGGCGGGAACAGCCAGGCCGAGCACTTCCGCGCCCCCGACGCCATCGCCGCCTACCTGACCAACGACACCTGCGAGCTCTGCAACTCGTACAACATGCTCAAACTCACCCGCGAGCTCTGGCAGTTGGACTCCGCACAGGCCGCGTACTTCGACTTCTACGAGCGCACCCTGCTCAACCACGTCGTCGGCGCGCAGAACCCCGCCGATCCCCACGGGCACGTCACCTACTTCACCCCGCTCAAGCCCGGCGGCCGCCGCGGCGTGGGCCCGGCCTGGGGCGGCGGCACCTGGAGCACCGACTACGACAGCTTCTGGTGCTGCCAGGGCACCGGCATGGAGTCCAACACCAAACTGGCGGACTCCGTCTACTTCCACGACGGCACCACCCTCGTCGTAAACCTGTTCGTGCCCACCGTCCTCACCTGGTCCGAACGCGGCATCACGGTCACCCAGTCCACCTCGTACCCGGCGCAGGACACCACGACGCTCCGGGTCACTGGCAGCGTGAGCGGCACCTGGTCGATGCGCATCCGCATTCCTGCCTGGACCTCCGGCGCCACCGTGAGCGTCAACGGCACGGTCCAGAACATCGCCACCAAGCCGGGCAGCTATGCCACCCTCACCCGCTCCTGGACCTCCGGCGACACGGTGACCGTCGAACTGCCCATGCGCGTCACGCTCCGGGCCGCCAACGACAACCCGGACGTCACCGCGATCACCTACGGTCCGGTCGTCCTGTGCGGCAACTATGGCAGCACCGCCCTCGCCGCCCTCCCAGTCCTCGACCCGGCGTCGATCACCCGGACCGGCACGACCGGCCTCGCCTTCACCGCGACCGCCAACGGCTCACCCGTCGGCCTCGTCCCGTTCCACGAGGCCCAGGGCTTCAACTACACCGTCTACTGGAGCACCGGGAGCACCGGATTCCGCCTGCTCAACGCGGCCAGCGGGCTCGTTCTGGGCATCCAGGACATGTCCACCACGGACGGCGCGTCCGCCCTCCAGTGGGCCGACTCCGGCACCGCCGACCACGACTGGGGGCTCGTGATCGACGGCACCGCGCTGCGCCTGCGCAACGCCAACAGCGGCAAGGTCCTCGGCGTGCAGGACATGTCCACCGCCGACGACGCCCCCGTGCTCCAGTGGTCGGACAACGGCACCGCCGACCACCGGTGGTCCGTCGTCGAGGCGGCCGACGGCGCGTACGAACTGCGCAACGCAAACAGCGGCAAGCCGCTCGGCATCACCGGCGGATCCCTCGCCCAAGGGGCCCTCGCTGTGCAGGCCGCGGACACCGGTGCGCCGACCAGCCAGTGGCGGTTCGTACCGAGCGGCACCCGCCGCATCCAGAACGTGGCCAGTGGGCTGGTGCTGGGTGTACTGACCATGTCGACCGCCGACGGCGCACCGGCGATCCAGTGGGGCGACAACGGCACCGCGGACCACCTGTGGACCGCGGTGATCGACGCCGGAGGCTACCTGCGGCTTCGGAACTCCAACAGCGGCAAAGTCCTTGGCGTGGAGGGCGGCAGCACGACGAACGGCGCCAGGATCGTCCAGTGGACCGACGACGGAGCCGCCGACCACCGGTGGCGCCTACGGCACGGCGGCGGCGACACCTTCCGCATCCAGTCCGCCGTCAGCGGCCGAGTCCTCGGAGTCTCCGGCGCCTCCACCGCCGCAGGAGCCCAGGTCGTCCTGTGGGACGACAACGGCACGGCCGACCACCTCTGGCGCTTCGTCTGACCGGGCGATCACGCCCCGCCGCGCACACGCGTCCGCGCCGGTGTCCCGGCCGTCCGCCGTCATCCGCCGTCATCCGCCGGCACCGGCGGATGACGGCGGACGCCGATGAAGCGGCTCTGGAAGACCGGGGACCCCTGGAACACCGGATCGCCGCTGCCACGGTGTTCGGGTCGTTCATCCCTCGTCTCTCAGCGTCGGGTGAAGATGAAGCCGAGCTTGTCGACCTCGTCGCCGGCACGACCATCGAAGCCGGCGAGCTGCCACCCGGCGGGCGCGGTGCGGGTGACGCAGTCGGCGGTGGTCGTGCCGCCGGCCAGGGACCGGCCCAGGCTGGTGGTGAACTTCGCGTAGAAGATGCGGGTGTGGCCGTTGTACGCCCCCTGGCAGAGGGTGGCGGAGCTGACGTACTCGCCGCTGCCGAGGCCGAGCGAGGACGCGGTGCCACCGGAGCCCCCGTGGGTGAGCGTGGTGCCGTTCCCGAGCGTCAGCTGGACCTGGTCGACGCGGGAGCCCGCACGCAGGCCGATCACGGCGGCCTGCGCACCGGCCGCGACCTGGTCGATGTCGTCGTAGAAGTCGCCGTGCGGGCCGCCGAACTGCTCGCTCGTCCGGTAGGCGGGGCTCTGGCTCCAGCTGAAGCCGACGGCGATCGGGTCGTGGTCGGAGAGCATCGCGCCGGAGCCGTCCAGGAAGTCGGCGTGCTTGTTGTGGTACGAGGTCGCGCTGAGCGAGACGAGCGCGCTGCTGCGGTAGAGGACCTTGTCGACCACCTCGCAGGTGTCGGTGATCGCGTTCTCGTCGCACAGCAGCGGATCGGCACCGCGGGTCGGTGCCACGCCGCCGCGCTCCAGCTGCACCCAGGCGTCGGTGAGTCGGTTGTCGGCGGCGAAGGCGGCGACGGTGTCGTCGGCACGCGTGTAGCGGGTGTTGGTGTCACCCATCACGATCACGGCGTTCCCCGCCGAGTGGGTCCCGATGTACGAGGTGAGCTGCGCCAGGTTGGCGGCGCGAGCGGCCTCGTCACCGGCGGACGTGCCCGCGTTGGCGTGGAGGTTGAAGACGTCCACGTACACGCCCTCGGCCAGCCGGGCCCGCAGGAAGGTGAATCCCTTGGGGGTGAGACAGTCGCCGGAGTCCAGCTGGCAGTCGTTCCACCTGACGCGCTCGAAGTCGTCGGTGTCGTAGGCGAGACCGGACAGGGTGTTGAGTCCGCTGCCGATGCCCGCGCCGCCGCTGGTCGGCGTGCGGTAGGGGTGGGAGTCGGCGGCGTAGAGGGCGGCGTGGTAGTTGAAGTCCTCCTGGACGTCGACGAGGTCGTACGGGGCCAGGCGCCCGCCGATCGCGGTGGTGCTGGACTGCCGGTCGGTCGAGGCGCTGGACAGCACCTGGGGAAGTCCGGCGACGTTGTATGTCAGGACGGCGAACGACCCGCCGCCCTCGGCGGCCTGCGCGGCCGGCGCGCTGACCAGGCCGCCGAGGGCGGCTGCCGCGGCGAGAGCGCCGGCGAACACGGTTCGGACGAAGGGGCGGCGGAGGCGGGGCTCGGACATCGCTGCTCCGGTGGGATTCGACTGCGGGGATCCGGTTTCCCGGAGCGTATGAGCCGACCATGTGCGCGTCAACAGTGCCGATGACCAGCCGTTACCCGTGTGACCTGGACCTTTCCGTCACTGTCACGAATGATTCCGGACGGTTCTGTGAGCGTTAACGGACATTTCCTTCGGGTTTCGACTCTGGGCAGGAGTCGCGCCGCCAGCGGTGCTCGGCGAAGGCGGCGCGCTGGTCGGCGGGCTCCGGCCGTTAGACCCCTCGGCGGCCGGTGATCCCCCGGCAGTCCGATGAACGCGACCTGCCCCGTCAGGACGGCACGAAGGCGCCGGCAAGGGCTCGATGACGTCAGCAACTCCCGCAGTCTGTCGCCTGCTCTGGCCGACACGGCTTTCGGCATGTGCCGGGGGTGGGGGATCTGCCCGGTCATGTCATGGCTTCTTGTCGGCATCGGTTACCACTGGCGAAGGGTTGGCGGCGGCTGTACGCATGCGAGGTCTTCATGACCTCCCCCAACGGATCCCTCGCGGAACAGTCGCCCTGGTGGCCAACGGACAGATCATGAAGTGGATCGCGTTCGACTGCCCCTGCAAGGCGAGCCATCGGGTACTGCTCAATCTCAACCCGAACGTCCGCCCAACTGGACCGTGAAGAGCTCCAAGCCGCTCACGGTGTCGCCCAGTATCGACGAACTTCGCGGAAGCTGTCGGCGGCGGTTGAACCGTGACCCGGTTCCGGCGGTTGAGTTCTGACCCTCGCGTCTTCTGTTGATCTTGTTAGTCGTTGCTGGTCGGTGTGCGGCCGAGGTCCCCGCGGCCTCGCATGCGGTAGGACTCGCCCTTGAGGGAGTGGACCTCGGCGTGGTGGACGAGCCGGTCGATCATGGCGGCGGCGACGGTCTCGTCGCCGAAGGTTTCTCCCCAGCGTCCGAAGGGCTTGTTCGAGGTGACGATCACGCTGGCCCTTTCGTATCTGTTCGAGACGAGCTGGAAGAACAGGTTCGCGGCCTCGGGCTCGAAGGGGATGTAGCCGACCTCGTCGACAACGATCAACGGGTAGCGGCCGAGTTTGACGAGTTCGTCCTGGAGGCGGCCGGTGTGGTGGGCGGCGGCGAGGCGGTCGACCCATTGGGAGGCGGTGGCGAACGCGACCCGGTGGCCGGCCTGGCAGGCCCGGATGGCGAGTCCGGTGGCCAGGTGGGTCTTGCCGGTGCCGGGCGGCCCGAGGAAGACCACGTTCTCCTTCGCGGCTATGAAGTCCAGTGTGCCCAGGTGGGCGAGCTGTTGGCGCGTCATGCCCCGCAGATGGGCGGTGTCGATCTCCTCGATGGTCTTGACCGCGGGGAATCGGGCGGCCCGGATGCGCTGTTCGCCGCCGTGGCTGTCACGGGCGGAGACCTCGCGCTGCAGGCAGGCGACCAGGTATTCGAGGTGGGTCCAGGACTCGGTGCGGGCCCGCTCGGCCAAGCGCTCGGCGGCGTCCAGCAGAGCGGGTGCCTTCATGGCGCGGGCGAGGAACGCGAGGTCTGCCGAGGTCTGCCGCCCTTCCTTGGGCGTCTGCTCTGCGGTGGTCGTGGCGGTGGCGGTGCGAGCCATCAGGTGTCCTCCTTGCCGGCGCCGCCCTCGATGAGGGTGAAGATGCGGTCGTAGGAACCGAGCTCACGCTGTTCGACTTCAACGCCGAGGTCATCGGGGGCGAGAGCGGTCAGGCTCGAGGCCCAGGCGCGTGAGGCCCGCTGCCGGATCGCCTGGCCGCGCAAGGTCTGGGCCGCGGCGGTGTGCTCGGGGTCGGTGATGGTCTGGTGCCGAGCCCAGCATCGGCTGTGGCGGGCGACGACCTCGCCGGTGCGGTTGGTGGCGACGATCTCCTCGGTGTCGGCCCGGACGGTGATCTGCTGCCCGATCGCGCGGGGGTGGACGGAGTAGTCGCAAGTGTCGACGCGGATGTAGTGGTCGCGTCCGAGCCGGGTCGTCTGGGGCCACCAGTTGGGCGGTGCGACCGGTGGCAGGGTGAGCATCTCGGACCGGTCGGCTTCCCAGCGCTCGGCGGGCCGGCAGCCGATCGTGCGGTGGTGCCGGCGGTTGGCGACCTGCAACCAGGCGGTGAGCTGGGTGTTGAAGTCGCCCGGTCCGGCGAACGTGCGGCCAGGCAGGAAGCTGGTCTCCAGATAGCCGTTCACCCGCTCCACCAGGCCTTTCGCCTCCGGGTCACGAGGCCGGCAGAGGTGGATCCTGGTCGCGAGCAGGCCGGCGAACGCTGCGAACTCCGACGTCAGCTTTCCCTGGCCGACGCCGCTCTCATTGTCCCAAACGAGCGTCTTCGGGACGGCGCCCCAGCCGGTCAGCAGCCGCCAGTGCCCGTCGATCAGGTCGGCGGTGGAGCGGGACGGCAACATCCGCGCGGTGATCACCCTGGAATAGCCGGACACGACGACGAGCACCGGCGGGCGTCCCGTCTGCCCGTAGCCCAGCGGGATCTCGGCCGGCGGAAACCACAGATCGCACTGCGCGAGCTCGCCCGGCGAGTAGACCGTCCGAGAGACCGGATCGACCGGCAGATAGGCCGGCCGCAGCTCGCGCACCCGCTCCTTGAGAATGGTCAGCCCACGGTCCCAGCCGATCCGCTCGGCGATCACCGTCGCCGGCATCGCCGGCGTCTGCCGCAGCAGCTCGCGGATCGCAGGCTCGACCGCATCAACCGCCGATCCCTTCAACGGCCGCTGATAGACCGGCGGCCGGTCCGTCGCCAACGCCCGCTTCACCGTGTTCTTCGAGATCCCCAGATGCCGGGCGATTGCCCGGATCGGCATCTGCTCGGCCCGGTGCAGCCGACGGATCTCAGCCCAGTCCTCCACGCGAATCACCCTCTCCTCCTGACCCTCGATGAAGATCAGGATGAACAGAAGATCGCGAAGTGGGTCCCGTTTCATCCGCCGATCAGCGGTCAGTTTTCACCCGTCGCCGACAGAAGCGAGCGATGCCACTACTTCATCAGGGACGGACACATCGTCTGGACCTGAGGTCTCCTCCGAACCCCGTTTCGAAGCCTCCGAACTTTGAACGGGTCAAGTACTACCAGCGCACCCCGAGGACCTTTAGCTGTCCGAGCTGTCCCGGGGGAGTTTGTCCCGGCGGGCCTTCTGATGGTTGAGCCAGGCCCCCAGCCTGGGGTAGCGGCCGGCTGCGCCCGCGCGTCTCAGCTGGCGAAACGCGCCCGTGGTCGAGGGAACGGCGGCCGGTGCCGTCCCTCCGGACGGCACCGGCCTCGTGGAAGGGGGAGGTCTACCAGCGGCGGCGTGGCGGCGGGTCGAGCTTGGCGGCGAGGGCCGAGAGAAAGGTGGGGAGCTTGTCGACCATCGCCTTGGGGACCGGGGTGGTCTGGACGCCGCCCCGTTGCACGTCCTCGACGAGGAGGGTGTAGGTGCCGTTCTCCTCGACGAGTTCGGCGGCGAAGAGCAGTGTCCTGGTGGAGGTTTCCATCAAACGTCCTGGGACTGGGTGTCATTGAGCCAGGCGGTCCACGCTGCGGTGGCCCGCTGCTCGTCGGCGTCCTTGGCAAACAGGTGGTGGCCGAGCCAGATCGGTACGTTCCAGGTACTGCCGTTGAAGAAGCGGTACAGGGCGTCCGGGCCGCGCAGGCCGACGAAGTCGGGGCTGAGCCAGTCGACGACCACCTCCTCCGGGCCCGTGTCCGCACCGGGGACGAGGAGTGGAACGCGGTCGCCGACGGACGCGTCGTCGGCGAGGCCGAGGCGGCGGCGCAGAGCGGCGAAGTCGGCCGGGTCCGAGGTGGGTTCGGGGCGCTGGGCCCTGACGTAGACGGCGGGGCGGCCGGCGAAGTGCCGCAGGTACTCGGCGAGGCCGTGCTGGTAGAAGTCGACGTGCTTCTCGGCGGCGTCCGACTTCCTGTCCCAGACCTCGTCCCAGACGCCCTGGTGCACCCAGTGGATCCCCATCCGCAGGTGGCTCGTTCCGCCGTCCGCAGGCGCGATCCGGTAGCTGAGCGTGTTGGAGAACTCGTCGCCGACGGTCGCCCGGACGGCGAAGTGGCTCGGCGGCTCCCAGGCCACGACCGTGCTGTCGGCCCGGCTGGCCTTCCCACCGACCCGCGGTTCGACTTCCATGGGATACAGCCAGCCCAGGTTGCCGGCGCCGGTGGCGACCGCGGCCCAGACCTGCTCGGGCGTGGCGGGTAGGTCCTGTTCCCGGCGGACCTCGAACTCTCGGGCCATGGTCGGTGCTCCTTCGTCGTCGTTCGGGTGTCAGTAGGTGATCGGGAGGGCGCTGAGCCGGCGTTGCAGCGGGTTGGGCCGCCAGTCGAGCGTCGACCCGTCGGCCAGCCGCAGGGCCGGGAGGCGGCGCACCAGGGTGCCGATCGCCACCTCGGCCTGGAGCTTGGCCAGCGGCCCGCCGAGGCAGAAGTGCGGGCCGTGGCCGAAGCCCAGGTGCCGGTTGCCGGGGCGGGTCAGGTCGAGGCGATCCGGGTCCTCGAAACGCTCGGGGTCGCGGTTGGTCGCGCCGAGGAACAGGTACGCCAACTCCCCCTCCCGCAGGAGCTGTCCGCCGATCTCCAGGTCCTCGGCGACGACCCGCACGATCGCTTGGGTCACCGTGTCGTATCGGGCGAGTTCCTCGACCGCGGCGCGGATCAGTCCCGGGTCCGCGCGCAGCCGGGCGAGCTGGTCCGGGTGGCGCAACAGGGCGAGCGTGCCGTTGCCGATCAGGTGGGTGGTGGTCTCGCCACCTGCGGTGATCAGGACGAAGCAGGTGGACAGCAGTTCCGAGTCGCTGAGCCGGTCGTCCTGCGCCTGGGTGGCGACCAGGGCGCTGATCAGGTCGTCGCCCGGGTGGGCCCGCCTGCGGCGGACGAGTCCGGCGAGGTATTCCTCGTACTGCTCGATCGCCTCCTCGGACTTGTCGATGTCCTCGCCCAGCCGGCCGAAGCGGCGGAACCACACTTCGACCTGCGGGCGGTCCTCCGGCGGGATGCCGAAGAGCTCACAGGTGACGGACATCGGCATCGGGGCGGCGACCGCCTCGATCAGGTCCGTGGTCGGTCCGGCCTCGACGGCTTGGTCGATCAGCCGGTCGACGATGCGCTGGACGCCGTCGCGCAGGGCTTCGACGCGCCGGGCGGTGAAGGCCCGGTTGGCGAGTTTGCGCAGCCGGGCGTGGTCCGGCGGGTCGGTGTTGGTCATCACCCGGCCGAGCCGGTCGGTGAGCCGGCTGAAGGCCTTCAGGTCACCGCCGAGCGCTTCGTAGGCGCGGGTCATCCGGTCCCGGTCGTTGGACAGTCGCAGGTCGCCCAGCGCCGTCTCCACGTCGGTGTACCGGGTGAGGTACCAGATGCCCTGGGCGCTGCGGTGGACGGGACTCTCGCGCCGCATGCGGGCGTAGAAGGGGTACGGGTCCCGCCGGGCCTCGGGGGTGAACAGGTCCGCGGCGAGGTCGTGGGGCGGGGCGAGGCCCGCGGTGCCGCGGGCCCCGTCCCCGGTGCCGATGGAGGTCACGTCGACTACCGCTGGGCGTCCATGGCGTCGGCGAGGCTCTTGGGCCGCATGTCGGTCCAGGACCGCTCGACGTACTCCAGGCAGGCGGCGTTGGTGTCGGGTCCGTGGACGACGGTCCAGCCGTCGGGGACATCCGCGAACTGCGGCCAGAGCGAGTGCTGGTTCTCGTCGTTGACGAGCACGAGGAAGGTGCCGTCCTGGTCGTCGAAGGGGTTGGTCATCGGTCAGTCCTCCTGGTGGGAACGGATGGTGCTGTAGGTGTCGCCGGTCGCCCCGGCGATCCTGGCGGCGACGATCGGTCCGATCTGGGCCAGCGAGCCGGCCTGGGTCATCCGGTCGTGCCGGGTGGTGATCTCGTGGGATTCGATCCGGCCGGTGACGTACGGGCGCCAGGTCTCCGACCCGGCGTTGTCCTCGGCCCGGTCGATCGTGGAGTTGAAGAGCAGCAGGTCCCCGTCGTACCTGCCGGGGACGAAGTCGACCGCCAGCTTGGCATTGTTGATCATGATGTCGACGATGACCTCCACCTGCCGCTCGGACAGGCCCTGCAGCGCGCTGCCCCGCCGGTTCAGGACCTCGGCGACCTCGGCGTAGGTGATCTCCCGGTCGCCCAGCTCGTCCGGGTCGACGTCGAGCACTCCGACGAGCACGTCCCGCACGGTGGGCACCGGAGCGACCTCGAACTTCACGTCCTTCACCGGGTAGGCGTCGAGGACCGCCAGCAGCGCGGTCGGCTCACCGCGGGACTGCAGCTCACAGGCGAGCGCGTGGGCGATCAGCCCGCCTGCGGACCAGCCGAGCAGCAGGTACGGGCCCTCCGGCTGGATCTTCTGGACCTGGTCGGCGTAGTCGGCCGCCATCTCCTCGTAGGAGGTCGGCAGCGGCTCGGGGCGGCCGAGGCCGCGTGCCTGAATCGCGTAGACCGGGTGCCGGGGTGGGATGTGGTTCAGCAAACCGCTGTACGACCAGCTGATGCCACCACCGGGATGGATGCAGAACAGCGGCGTGCCGGTCCCGGTCGAACGCAGCGGCAGCACCACGTCCAGCGCGTCGTCGGGGTTGTCCATGACCAGGCGTTCGGTGAGCCCGGCCACGGTCGGTGCCTCGAACAGCATCCGCAGGCCCAGCTCCAGGCCGAGGGTCTCGCGAACCCGGGAGGCCAGGCGGGCGGCCAGCAGCGAGTGGCCGCCGAGGTCGAAGAAGCCGTCGTCGATGCTCACCTGCTCCCGGCCGAGGACCTCGGCGAACAGGCCGCACAGCAGCTGCTCCTGCGGTGTCCGGGGGCCGCGCCCGGCGCCCGTCGCGCCGTACTCGGGGGCGGGCAGGGCGGCCCGGTCCAGCTTGCCGTTGGCGGTCAGTGGCAGCGCGTCCAGGGTGACGAAGGCCGCCGGCACCATGTAGTCGGGCAGTTCGCGGCGCAGTCGGCCGGACAGCTCGCCCGGCTCGGGCGCCCCCTCGGAGGTGGGCACCAGGTAGGCGACCAGCCGCTTGTCGCCCGGCCGGTCCTCGCGGGCCACCACGGCTGCCTGGGCGACACCCGGGCAGCCCGCCAGGACCGCTTCGATCTCTCCGGGCTCGATCCGCAGGCCGCGAAGCTTGACCTGGTGGTCGGCGCGTCCGGCGAATTCCAGTGCGCCGTCGGGCCGCCACCACGCCAGGTCGCCGGTGCGGTACATCCGGCTCCCGGACGGCCCGTACGGGTCGGCGGTGAAGCGCTCCGCCGTCAGGCCGGGGCGGCCCTGGTAGCCGCGGGCCACGCCCGTCCCCGCGAGGTACAGCTCACCGACCAGGCCCGTGGGCACCGGGCGCAGGTGGTCGTCGAGGACGTAGGCGCGCATGTTCGCCATCGGCCCGCCGATCGGCACCGACGCGGCGTTTGCGGAGAGGGTGCGCACCGGGTGACAGGTGGCCAGGGTGGTGGCCTCGGTCGGCCCGTAGCCGTTGACCACCTCGATGCCGGGGCAGGCCGCCAGCACCCGGGCGGCGGCGGCCGGGGAGACCACGTCGCCGCCGGTCCACACCTCGCGCACCCCGGCGAGCAGGCCCGGGCGCTCCTCGGCGACCAGCCGGAACAGTCCGGCGGTCAGCCACAGTCCGGTCACCCCGTGGGTGGTGACAGTGTGCTGCAGCAGGTCGAGGTCGAGCTGTTCGGGCGGCGCGACCACGATGCGGCCGCCGCCCAGCAACGGGACCCAAAGCTCGTAGGTGGAGAGGTCGAAGGCCGTCGGGGAGTGCATCAGTACCCGCTCGTGTCCACCGCCGCGCCATTCGGGGGTGAGCGCGTGCCCCACCACATCACGGTGGGTGACGGCCACGCCCTTCGGCCGCCCGGTCGAGCCAGAGGTGTACATGATGTACGCCAATTGCCGCGGATCACAGGGGACTTCGACGGCAGACGAATCGGGCTCGGACTGCGTCAGGGCGGTCAGTACCTCCCGCGTGAGGATCAGGGCGGCCCCGCTCTCGCGCAGGATCAGGTCGATCCGGGAGGACGGGAAGCGCGAGTCGAGCGGTACGTAGGCTCCGCCCGCCTTGATGATCGCCAGGATCGCCACGACCAGTTCGGCCGAACGCTCCAGCAGCACCGCGACCGGTGTCTCCGGCCGTACGCCCTGGCGGACCAGGGCCCGGGCGAGCCGGTTGGAACGCAGGTCGAGCTCCCGGTAGGTCAGTTCGCTTCCGCCCGCCACGACGGCCACCGCGTCCGGCAAGGCCCGCACCTGGCGCGCGAAGAGCTCAGGCACCGCGGCCCGGGGCAGCTCGGCCGCCGTGTCGTTGAACTCGGACAACAGCCGGTGGCGTTCCGCGGCGGACATCAGGTCGATCCGGCTGATCGGCCGGTCGGGGTCGGCGACCGCCGCGCGCAACAGACGGGCCCAGCGTTCGAACAGCAGCTCCACGGTCGGCGCGTCGAACAGGTCGGTGGCGTACTCCACGGCGCCGACCAGGCCGTCCGGGGTGCCGTCCGGACGGAACTGCTCGGCCAGGCTGAAGGTCAGGTCGACCCTGGACGTGCCGGTCGGCGCCGCCAGGTGGCCGGTCTCCAGGCCTGCCAGTGCGAACTCGCCCACCGGCGCGTTCTGTAGGGCCAGCATGACCTGGAACAGCGGGTGGTGGGCCAGCGACCGCGCCGGGTTGACCACCTCGACCAGGTACTCGAACGGCACGTCCTGGTGGTCGTACGCGGAGAGCGCCTTCTGCCGTACCCGGCCGAGCAGTTCGGCGAATCCGGGGTTCCCGCCGGTGTCGGTGCGCAGCACCAGGGTGTTGACGAAGAAACCGACGAGTTCGTCGAGGGCCTGGTCGGTGCGCCCGGCGATCGGGCTGCCGATCGGGATGTCCGTGCCGGCTCCGAGCCGGGTGAGCAGCGCGGCGAGACCGGCCTGGAGCACCATGAACATGCTGGCCCCGCGAGCGGCGGCCAGGTCCCGGAGGGCCTGGTGCAGGTCGGCGTCCAGCCGGATCTCGACCCGGTCGCCGCGCTGGGAGGCCACCGGCGGCCGGGGCCGGTCGGCCGGCAGTTGCAGCTGCTGCGGGAGCCCTGCCAACTCCTCCTTCCAATAGTTCAGTTGCCGGGCGAACAGGCTGTCCGGGTCGGCGGAGTCGCCGAGCAGCTCGCGCTGCCAAAGCGTGTAGTCGGCGTACTGTACCGGCAGCGGGGACCACTGCGGGGCCTCGCCCTGGCAGCGGGCCGCGTAGGCTGCGGCCAGGTCGCCGGAGAGCGGGCCCATCGACCAGCCGTCGGCGGCGATGTGGTGCACCACGACCAGCAGCGCGTGCCGGCCTGGGGCGAGCGCGTACAGCTCCGCCCGGACCGGCGGTTCCACCGCCAGGTCGAAGCCGCGCTGGGCCGTCTCCGCCAGCCGCTCGGTCAGCTCGTTCTCGTCCGACTCGATCACCGGCAGCGCCGGGTACGCCTCCGAGGGGCTCAGCACGACCTGGTACGGCACGCCGTCGGTCTCTCGGAAGACCGTCCGCAGGCTCTCGTGCCGGGCCACCACGTCCGCGAGCGCGGCGTGCAGGGCCGAGCGGTCGAGCCGACCGGTCAGGCTCAGGGCAAGCGGCATGTTGTAGGTGGCGCTGGGCCCTTCCATCCGGTGCAGGAACCACAGTCGGCGCTGGGCGAAGGACAGCGGCACCTGTTCGGGCCGGGCCCGGGCCGTCAGCGCGGGACGCGCCGCTCCGGAGCCGTCCAGGCGGGCCGCCAGGGCAGCCACGGTCGGGGCCTCGAACAGCGTCCTGACCTCCAGCTCCGCGCCGAGGGCCGCCCGGGCCCGGGAGGCCAGGCGGGTCGCCAGCAGGGAGTGCCCGCCCAGATCGAAGAAACTGTCGTCGACACCGACCTGCGCCAGGCCCAGCACCTCGGCGAACAGCTCGGCGAGGAGCTGCTCCTGAGGGGTGCGCGGCGCCCGCCCCACCGCGAGCGGGCCGAGGTCGGGGGCGGGCAGAGCACGACGGTCGAGCTTGCCGTTGGCCGTCAGCGGCAGCGCCTCCAGCGCCACGAACGCCGAGGGGACGAGGTAGTCGGGCAGCCGGTGGCGTAGCCAGTCGCGGAGTTCACCGAGGAGGGCCCCGGTGCCCCGACTGCCGGTCGGACGGTTGGTCAGCGAGGACAGCGGCCTGCGGGGGGTTCCGGCCGGCCGGTACGCCTCGACCGGAGCGCCGCAGAGCGCCGACGGGTCGATGAAGACGACGTCAATGGCCTCGGCCGCGGTCGCCGACCAGGTGATGACCACCGAGCGGCCGAGTTCCGCGCCAAGGGCGTGGAAGTCCTCCGGGTCGGGGAGGTCGCCGACCTCCGGGGCGTGCAGCCGCTCCAGCAGCTCGGCGAGCGAGCCGTCGTCGTCCTGCACCGCCCGGGCCAGGGCTGCCTCCCGCGCCACGCGCCGGTTCGGCACCCCGGTGATCCGCAGCACCTCGGCGGCCGTCCGGGCGAGCAGCTCGCGCAGCTCGGCCGACCCGGCGACCTGCCGTCCCCACTCCAACTCGACGGAGCGCTCCGGAGCGGCCGGGGCGACCGGAGCCTTGTGCAGCGTCACGTCGTAGCGGTAGCGGGACAGCTCGTTGTGGTGGCGGCCGTTCTTGACCTCCACCGCCACCGCGCCGATCTCGGTGCCCTGCTCCCGCAGAGCGGTGAAGAAGTCCGGGTCGACCAGGAGCTCCTTCTCGACGCGGAGGGCCTGTTCCACGGCCCGGCGCACCGTTGCGAGGTCGGCGTCGGCCGTCCGGTGCAGTTGGACGGCGGTGGCCAGCGGGCGCAGCAGGCGCAGGTTGCGGACGTCGCCGACGAACAGGGCGCCACCGGGGGCGAGCAGCCGCGCCAGCTTCCCGATGACGTCCGCGAGGTAGTCGGCGGACGGGAAGTACTGCACCACCGAGTTGATGACGATGGTGTCGAACTCGCCGACCGGGAGCCCGTCGGTGTCGTGCGCCGGGCGGGTCTGCAGCACCACGCGCTCGGCCAGGTCCCGTTGCCCGGCCACCTGGGCGGCCAGGGCGTCGATCGCGGTGGCGGAGAAGTCGGTCGCCCAGTACGTCTCGCACTGCGGCGCGATCTGCGAGAGCAGCAGGCCGGTGCCGACGCCGACCTCCAGCACCCGGCGGGGGCGCAGGGCCAGGATGCGGTCGACGGTGGCGTCGCGCCACTCCCGCATCTGCTCGACGGGGATCGGGTCGCCGTCGTAACTGCTGTTCCAGCCCACGAAGTTACGGCCGAAGGCGGCTTCCCCGGGGGCGATGGGCAGGGCGTCGTAGATGTCCCGCCACTCGCCGACGTGGTCGGTTTCGAGGCCGTCGTCCCGGGCGATGTCCTGGCGCGGGACGACGTAGCCGATCAGCCGGTCGTCCTGGGCGAGGACGGCGGCCCGGACGACGGCGGGGTGCTCGGCGAGCGCCGCCTCGACCTCACCGGGCTCGACCCGGAAGCCGCGCACCTTCACCTGGTCGTCGGCGCGGCCGACGTACTCCAACTGGCCGTCGGCGCGGAAGCGGACCACGTCGCCGGTGCGGTACATCCGGGCGCCCGAGGGGTCGAACGGGCAGGCGACGAAGCGTCCGGCGGTCAGGCCCGGCCGGTTCAGGTAGCCGCGGGCCAGGCCCGCGCCCGCGACGTACAGCTCACCGGGCACGCCGGGCGGCACCGGCCGCAGCCGCTCGTCCAGCACGTACACCCGGGCGTTGACGATCGGCCGGCCGATCGGCGGCACGCCCGAGCCGGGCGCGAGCGGGTCGCTCATGGTCGCGCACACCGTGGTCTCGGTGGGACCGTAGGCGTTGACCATCCGGCGCCCGGGCGCCCAGCGGGCCACCAGCTCCGGCGGGCACGCCTCCCCCGCCACGATCAGCTTCGGCACCGCCACCGAGCCCTCCGACAGGGCTGCGATGACGGACGGCGGCACGGTCACGTGGGTGACCGCGAGGTCCGGGTCCGTCAGCGCGGCGACCGGATCCCCGGCCGGGGGCAGCACCAGGGCCGCGCCGCGCAGCAGGGCGGTGTAGATCTCCGACACCGAGGCGTCGAAGCTCGGCGAGGCGAACTGGAGCACCCGGCTGTCGGGATCGATCGCGAACCCCTCGATCTGCCCGGCCACCAGGCTCGCCACACCGCCGTGGGCGACCACGACGCCCTTGGGGCGGCCGGTGGAGCCCGAGGTGTAGATCACATAGGCCGGGTGCCGGACGTCGAGCGTGACCTTCGGATCGGTGTCCGGCCAGTCTCCTTCGCTCACCGCCGCCGGGTCGTCGATCATCAGCGCCGGACGGGCGTCCGCCAGCATGAGGTCGATCCGCGACCGCGGATACGCCGGGTCCACCGGCAGGTACGCCGCCCCGGCCTTCAGCACGCCCAGGACGGCCACCACGGCTTCCACCGACCGCGGAAGCGCCACCGCGACCAACTGCTCCGGCCCCACGCCCCGGGCGATCAGCGCATGCGCGAACCGGTTCGCCCGCGCGTTCAGCTGGCGGTACGTCAATTCCACATCGCCACGGATGAGGGCAACCGCGTCCGGCGTCGCCGCCACCTGCCCCTCGAAGGCCTGCGGCACCGGGACGGCGCCCACCTCGCGGGCGGTCGCGTTGCCTTGTTCCAGCAGCCGGTGCCGCTCCTCGGCGTCGAGGAGGTCGATGCCGCCGATCGGCTGCTCCGGGTCGGCGGTGACGGCCTCCAGCAGGAGCGTCCAACGCCGGACCATGGCCTCGACCGTCGAGCGGTCGAACAGGTCGGTGGCGTACTCCGCCGCGCCGACGATCCCGGCCGGGCTGCCGTCCGGGCCAAACTGCTCGACCAGGCTCAGCCCGAGGTCGAACTTGGCGGTTCCGGTGGCCACCGCGTAGGTGGCGACCTCCAGGCCCGGCAGCGAGAACCGGCCCATCGGGGCGTTCTGCACGGCCAGGATGGTCTGGAAGAGCGGGTGGTGGGACAGCGACCGGGACGGGTTCAGCACCTCCACCAAGTGCTCGAACGGCACGTCCTGATGCGCGTACGCCGACAGCGCCGTCTCCCGCACCCGGCCCAACAGCTCCACGAAGCTCGGATCACCGCTCGTGTCCGTCCGCAGCACCAGCGTGTTCACGAAGAACCCGACCAGTTCGTCCAGCGCCTCGTCGGTCCGGCCCGCGATCGGCGAACCGATCGGAATGTCCGTCCCGGCACCCAGCCGGGTGTACAACGCCGCCAGCGCCGCCTGCAGCACCATGAACAGACTGGTGCCGGTGCGCCGCGCCAACTCGGCCAAGGCGGCGTGCAGCTCGGGGCCGAGTTCCAGGCCGACGTGGTCACCGTACCAGCCGGCGACGGCCGGGCGCGGCCGGTCGGCGGGCAGCTGGAGCAGCTCGGGAAGATCGGACAGCTGCCGCTTCCAGTAGTCGAGCTGCTCGGTGAACCGGCTCTTCGGGTCGGTGGCGTCGCCGAGCAGGTCGCGCTGCCAGAGCGTGTAGTCGGCGTACTGTACCGTCAGGTTCGACCAGCTGGGCGCGCTTCCCTCGCTCCGGGCGGCGTACGCCTCGGCGAGGTCGCGGGCCAGCGGGCCGGTGGACCACCCGTCACCGGCGATGTGGTGCATCACCAGCAACAGCACGTGCTCGTCCGGCGCGACCGCGAAAAGCTCCGCCCGCAGCGGCGTCTCCGCCGCTAGGTCGAAGGGCCGCCGGGCGGACTCGGCGAGCCGCTCGTGCAGGTCCGTCCGCAGCACCTCGACGAGCCGGGCCCGGGGCCGGGCCTCCGCCGGGTCCAGGATCCGCTGGCACGGCACGCCGCCCACCTCGGGGAACACCGTCCGCAGGCTCTCGTGCCGGGCCACGACATCGGCCAGCGCCTCGTCCAGCGCCGCCCGGTCGAGCGTCCCGGTCAGTTGCAGCGCCAGCGGGATGTGGTAGGTCGCCGCACTGCCGTCCATGCGGTGCAGGAACCAGAGCCGGCGCTGGGCGAAGGACAGCGGCACCGCCTCCGGCCGCTCCCGCGCGGTCAGCGCCGGGCGGGCGCTGCCGCCCGATGCCAGCACCCCGGCCAGGCCCGCCACGGTGGGCGACTGGAAGAGGGCCCGCAATCCCAGCTCGACGCCGAGCACCGAGCGCACCCTGGCGGCCAGCCGGGTGGCGAGCAGGGAGTGTCCACCGAGATCGAAGAAGTCCTCGTCGACCCCGACCCGCCGGCGGCCCAGCACCTCGGCGAACAGCTCGCACAGGATCTGCTCCTGCGGCGTGCGCGGCACCCGGCCCGTCTCCGTGGCCGCGGCCTCGGGCGCGGGCAGCGCCGCCCGGTCCAGCTTCCCGTTCGGCGTCAGCGGCAACGCCTCCAGCAGCACGAACGCCGACGGCACCAGGTACTCCGGCAGGCGCCCGCGCAGGTACGCCGCCAGCTCCACCGCGGTCGCCCCGGAGCCGGCCACGGGAACGACGTAGGCGACGAGCCGGTCGTCCCGGGTGAGAACCGCGCCCTGGGCGACGGTGGGGTGCTCGGCCAGCGCCGCCTCGATCTCACCGGGTTCGATCCGGAAGCCGCGGACCTTCACCTGCTGGTCGGCGCGGCCGAGGTACTCCAGCTCACCGTCACCGCGTCGGCGCACCAGGTCGCCGGTGCGGTACATCCGAGCGCCCTCAGGCCCGAACGGGCAGGCCAGGAACCGCCCCGCCGTCAGGCCCGGACGGTTCAGGTACCCGCGGGCCAGACCCGGACCGGCCACGTACAACTCCCCCGCAACCCCCGGAGGAACGATGCGCAGGCCCTCGTCCAGCACGTACACCCGGAAGCCCGCGACCGCGCGGCCGATCGGCGGCACTCCGGAGCCCGGGGACAGCGGGTCGCTCATGGTCGCGCACACCGTGGTCTCGGTCGGACCGTACGCGTTGATCATCCGCCGCCCCGGCGCCCACCGCTCCACCAGCTCTGACGGGCACGCCTCCCCCGCCACCACCAGGGTGGCGGCCGTGACACCGGCGCTGTCCACCGCCGCCAGGGCCGAGGGCGGCAGGGTCACGTGGGTGATGCCGAGCCGCCCGTCCGTCAGGGCGTCCAGAGGGGCGTCCGCCGTAGCCAGGACGAGGGCAGCACCGCTGAGCAGGGCGCTGCACAGGTCCCAGAAGGAGGCATCGAAGCTGGGCGAGGCGGCCTGCAGCACCCTGCTGCCCGGCACCAGGCCGAGCCGCTCGATCTGTGCCGCCGCCAGGCCCGAAACGCCGGAGTGGCTGACCACGACGCCCTTGGGGCGACCGGTCGAACCCGAGGTGTAGATCACGTAGGCCGGGTGCCGGACGTCGGGCACCGGATCGGGATCCGTGTCCGGCCGGTCCGCGTCGGTCACCGTCGCAGGATCGTCGACCACCAGCACCGGCCGGGCGTCCTCCAACATGAAGGCGATCCGCGCCGGCGGGTAGGCCGGGTCCACCGGCAGGTACGCGGCCCCGGCCTTCAGCACGCCGAGGACCGCCACCACCGACTCCACCGAGCGCGGCAATGCCACCGCCACCAGTTGCTCCGGCCCCACACCCCGCGCGATCAACGAGTGCGCGAACCGGTTCGCCCGGGCGTTCAGCTCGCGGTACGTCAACTCCGCACCGCCGCACACCAGCGCGACCGCGTCCGGCGTCGCCGCCACCCGCGCCGCGAACAGCTCCGGCAGGCTCACCCCGGCCGTACCACCCTCGGCGTCGGGCAGCAGCTCGTGCCGCTCCTCGGCGGACAGCAGGTCGATCCCACCGATCGGCTGGTCGGGCGCGGCGGCGACCGCGGCCAGCAGCCGGGTCCACCGGGCGACCAGGGCCTCGACCGTCGAACGGTCGAACAGCTCGGTGCTGTACTCGACCGCACCACTGAGTCCGGCCGGCGCGCCGTCGGGCCCGTGCTCCTCCGCGAACCCGAAGGTCAGGTCGAGCCGAGCGGTCCCGGTGGGCACGGTCACCCCGGAGACCCGGAGCCCCGGCAGCTCGAAGTCACCCCCCGGCGCGTTCTGCACGACCAGCCCGGTCTGGAACAGCGGGTGGTGGGACAGCGACCGGGACGGGTTCAGCACCTCCACCAGGTGTTCGAACGGCACGTCCTGGTGCGCGTACGCCGACAGCGCCGTCTCCCGCACCCGGCCCAACAGCTCGACGAAGCTCGGATCACCGCTCGTGTCCGTCCGCAGCACCAGGGTGTTGATGAAGAAGCCGACCAGTTCGTCCAGGGCCTCGTCGGTCCGGCCCGCGATCGGCGAACCGATCGCGATGTCCGTTCCGGCACCCAGCCGGGTGTACAGCGCGGCGAGCGCCGCTTGAAGCACCATGAACAGGGTCGCACCCGAGCGACGCGCCAACGCCGCCAGTGCCGCGTGCAGTTCGGCGTCGATCCGGACTTCCAGCAGGTCGCCGCCGTACGACATGGCGGCCGGGCGGGGCCGGTCGACCGGCAGTCGCAGCTGCTCCGGCAACCCGGCCAGCTGCTCGCTCCAGTAGCCGACCTGCCGGGCGAACAGGCTGTCCCCGTCGTGCTCGTCGCCGAGGATCTCGTGCTGCCACAGCGTGTAGTCGCCGTACGTCACCGGCAACGGCGGCCAGGCGGGCGCACCGCCGCCCTGCCGAGCGGTGTAGGCGGTGGCCAGGTCGCGGGCCAGCGGGCCCATCGACCAGCCGTCCCCGACGATGTGGTGCATCACCAGCAGCAGCACGTGCTCGTCCGGTGCGACCGCCAGCAGCTCCGCCCGCAGCGGTACTTCCGAGGTCAGGTCGAAGCCGCGCACCGCGGCCTCGCGCAGCAGGGCGGGCACCTCGGCGTCGCCGGCCGCGCGGACTGTCAGCGGGACGGCGGCCTCGGTGGCGTCCAGCACCCGCTGGTACGGGATTCCGGCGGTGTGCGGGAAGACCGTGCGCAGGGTCTCGTGCCGGGCCACGACGTCCGCGAGCGCGGCGCTCAGCGCGGCCCGATCGAGGTCGCCGGACAACCGTAGGGCCAGCGGCATGTGGTAGGTGGCGCTCGGCGCCCCGAACTGCTGGAGGAACCAGAGCCGGCGCTGGGCGAACGAGAGCGGCATCGGTTCGCGGCGGGGCCTGGGCACCAGGGCCTGCCGCCCGGTGCGGGCGTCGTGCAGCCCGGCCGCCAGCGCGGCGGGCGTCGGGGCCCGGAACAGGGTGCGCAGCTCCAGCTCGACCCCGAGGGTGGCCCGGACCCGCGAGACCAGCCGGGTGGCGAGCAGGGAGTGCCCCCCGAGGTCGAAGAAGTCCTCGTCGACCCCGACCCGCGGACGGCCCAGCACCTCGGCGAACAGCTCGCACAGGATCTGCTCCTGCGGCGTGCGCGGCGCCCGGCCCACCACCATGGTCGCGGCCTCGGGCGCGGGCAGCGCCGCCCGGTCGAGCTTCCCGTTCGGCGTCAGCGGCAACGCCTCCAGCAGCACGAACGCCGACGGCACCAGGTACTCCGGCAGGCGCCCGCGCAGGTACGCCGCCAGCTCCACCGCGGTCGCCCCGGAGCCGGCCACGGGAACGACGTAGGCGACGAGCCGGTCCTCGCGGGCGAGCACCGCGACCTGGGCGACGCCCGGGTGCGCGGTCAGTTCGGCCTCGATCTCGCCCGGCTCGACCCGGAACCCGCGGACCTTCACCTGGTGGTCGACCCGGCCAGCGAACTCCAGCTCGCCGTCGGCTCGCCAGCGCACGAGATCGCCGGTGCGGTACATCCGAGCGCCCGCCGCACCGTACGGGTTGGCGACGAAGCGGCCGGCGGTCAGTCCCGGCCGGTTCAGGTAGCCGCGGGCCAGCCCCTCACCGGCCAGGTAGAGCTCGCCCAGCACCCCGGGCGCGACCGGTCGCAGCGCCGCATCCAGCACGTACACCTGGCAGTTGGCGATCGGACGACCGATCGGCACCGGCACCGGGCAGTCCGCGGGGTCGACCGGCAGCGGGTAGGCGGTGATCACATGGGTCTCGGCGGGCCCGTAGTGGTTGTGCAGCACCCGGCCCGGCCCACGCGCCTGGAAGCGGCGCACCGCCGCGCCGAGGCGCATCGCCTCGCCGGCCTGGGCGACCAGCCGGAGGGCCGGCAGGTCCAGCCCGGCCTCCTCGGCGGCCTCGGCCAACGCCTCCACCACCAGGTTCGGCGCGAAGAGCTCGCCGACCCGGTGCCGGTCCAGCCAGTGGGCGAACAGCTCGGCGCTGCGGCGCTGCTCCTCGGTCGGCACCACCAGCGTCTTTCCGTACAGCAGCGCGGACAGCACCTCCTGCACCGAGACGTCGAAGCTGATCGCGGTGAACTGCGCGGTGCGCGTGCCGGGTCCGCCGCCGACGGCCCCGTGGTGCCACTCCAGCAGGTTGAGCAGTCCGGCGGCGGGCATCACCACGGCCTTGGGGCGGCCGGTGGAGCCGGAGGTGTAAATGACGTAGGCCGGGTGCCGCGCGTCCACCGGGACGGCCGGGTCGTGCACCGGCTGCTCGTCGGACGGCGTGACGGCCGCGAGGTCGTCGAGCACGAGGGCGGGCCGCGCGTCCTCCAGCATGGAGGCGATGCGGGCGGTCGGGTAGTCCGGGTCGACCGGCAGGTACGCCGCGCCGGTCTTGAGCACCGCGAGGACGGCGACCACCAGCTCGGCCGAGCGCGGCAGCCGCAGGGCGACGACCTGCTCCGGCCCGACACCGCGCGCGATCAGCGCGTGGGCCAGGCGGTTGGCCCGGCGGTTCAGCTCTCGGTAGGTCACCACGGTGTCCTCGAACACCACGGCCTCGGCCTCGGGGGTCGCCCGGACCCGCGCCTCGAACAGCGCGGGCAGCGTGGCAGCGGGCACCGGCCGGGCCGTGTCGTTGCGGGCGACCAGAAGCTCGCGCCGCTCCTCCGCGGTGAGGACGTCGATCCGGCTCAGCGGCCGGTTCGGCTCGGCGACCACCGCCGCCAGCAGCCGCAGCCACCGGCCGACCAGGTCCTCCACCGTGGCCCGGTTGAACAGATCGGTGCTGTACTCGGCCCGCCCGACGATGCCCTCGGCCGGGCCGCCGGCACCGCCGCGCTCCAGCAGGTGGAAGCCGAGGTCGAACATCGCCGTGGGTGTCCGGACCAGAACGATCTCGGCGGTCACGCCGTCCAGCGCGAACTCGGTGCGGGGCACGTTCTGCAGCGCCAGCAGCACCTGGAACAGCGGCTGCCGGGCGAGCGAGCGGGAGGGGTTGAGGGCCTCGACGACGTGTTCGAACGGCAGGTCCTGGTGCGCGTACGCGCCGAGCGCGCTCTCCCGAACCCGCTGCAACAGCTCGGCGAAGGTCGGGTCGCCGCTGGTGTCCGTGCGAAGCACCAGGGTGTTGACGAAGAAGCCGACGAGGTCGTCCAGGGAATGGTCGGTCCGCCCGGCGATCAGGCTGCCGACCGGGATGTCCGTGCCCGCGCCGAGCTTGTCCAACAGCGAGGCCAGGGCGGCCTGCAGCACCATGTACGGGCTGGCGCCGTGCTCCCGACCCAGCCGCACCAGCCCGGCGTGCAGCTCCGCGTCCACTTCGATAGCGAGATGGCCGCCGGCATAGGAGGGGTTGGCGGGGCGGTGGCGGTCGGCGGGGAGCCGGATCTGCTCGGGAAGGTCCGCCAGCGTCCGCGTCCAGTAGGCCGTCTGGCGGGCGAACAGGCTGTCCTGGTCGGCCGGATCGCCGAGAAGCCGGTCGTGCCACAGGGTGTAGTCGGCGTACTGCACGGGCAGCGGCGCCCACCGCGGTTCCTCGCCCTGGCGGCGTGCCGCGTACGCGGTGGCTAGGTCGGCGGCCAGCGGGGCCAGCGACCAGCCGTCACCGGCGATGTGGTGCATCACGAGGAGCAACACGTGCTCGGTCGCCGAGAGCGCGAACACCTCCGCACGCAGTGGCGGTTCGGCCGCGAGGTCGAATCCGCGCGCTGCGGCATCCGTCAGGAGTTCCGGCAAGGCCGTCTCGTCGGCCGGAGTGACCGTCAGTCCTGGGCGCGCCTCTCCGATGGCCAGCACCCTCTGGTACGGCGCCCCGTCGACCGGTGGGAAGACCGTCCGCAGGGTTTCGTGCCGGTCGACGAGGTCGCCCAGCGCCGCCTCCAGGGCAGCCAGGTCCAGCGGTCCCGAGAGCCGCCACGCGAGCGGCATGTTGTAGACGGATTCGGCACCCTCCAACTGGCGCAGGAACCACAGCCGCCGCTGAGCGGACGACAGCGGCACCAGCGCGGGCCGCTCCGCCGGCTCCAGGGCGAGCCGGGCCCGGTCCGCGCCACCCAGCCCGGCGGCCAGGCCGGCCACCGTCGGGTTGCGGAACAGGGTGTGCAGCGGCAGCTCCACGCCCAGCACCGACCGTGCCCGGGCGACCAGCCGGGTGGCCAGCAGGGAGTGCCCACCGAGGTCGAAGAAGTCGTCGTCGGCGCCGACCTCGGAGAGGCCCAGCACCTCGGCGAACAGCCCGGCCAGCACGTGCTCCTCAGGGGTGTGCGGTTCCCGGCCCGCAGGCGCAGCGGTGGAGGCCGGCTCGGGCAGGGCGCGTCGGTCCAGCTTGCCGCTGGTGTTGAGCGGAAGGGCGTCGAGGGCGACGTACGCGGTCGGCACCATGTAGTCGGGCAGCCGCTCGCGCAGGTGCGCCCGCAGGTCCTCCGGCCGAAGCTCCGCCCCGGTGACGGGCACCACGTAGGCGACCAGACGCGGGTCCTCCGCCCGGTCCTGCCGGACGATCACGGCGGCCCGTACGACCTGCGAGTGCTCCGCCAGTGCCGCCTCGATCTCACCGAGTTCGATCCGGAATCCCCGGAGCTTGACCTGGTCGTCGGTGCGGCCGAGGAATTCCAGGTTCCCGTCCGGGTTCCAGCGCACCAGGTCTCCGGTGCGGTACATCCGCGAACCCCCCGGCCCGAACAGGTCAGCGATGAACCGTCCCGCCGTCAGCCCCGGCCGGTTCAGGTATCCGCGCGCCAGGCCGACGCCGGCGATGTACAGCTCGCCCGGCACACCGGCGGCCACCGGCTGCAGGGCGGCGTCGAGCACGTGCAGTCGGACGCCCCCGAGCGGTCGGCCGATCACCTGGTGCGGGCTCGACTCCATCGATGCGAAGACCGAGTCCACCGTGCACTCGGACGGCCCGTAGTAGTTCAGGGAGATCACTCCGTCGGCCGACCGCAAGCGCTCCCACAGCTGCTCGGGAACGCTCTCCCCGCCCATCGCGACCAGCAGCGGACGCCACTGCGGATGGTCCAACAGTCCGTGCGCCACGAGGACCTGCATGTACGACGGAGTGGCACCGACGGCATCAAGTCCGACCCGCGCGGCGTGGTCGAGGTAAGCGTCCGGGTCGGTCCAAGTCGCCTCGTCCAGAACGTGCAGCTCGTGGCCCGCGTAGAGGCACGACATCTGGTCGCAGGAGGCGTCGAACGACACGGACGTGGTCAGCCCCACCCGCAGCCGGTGCTTCGTCTGCTGGGGGTACATCAGGAGTCGCTGGTTGGCGAAGAGGTTCAACAGACCGCCGTGCGTGGACAGCACGCCCTTGGGCCGCCCGGTGGACCCTGAGGTGTAGATGACGTACGCCGGATGGCCCGGGTGGATCGCCACCGCCGGGTCCGTCGCCCGGCAGTCCGCAACCAGGGCGGCGGTCTCCGGATCGTCGACCACAAGCCACCCGGCGGAACCGGTCGTCGGCAGGCGGTCCCGGGTCCGGGCGTCGGTCACCACCAGGAGCGGTCGGGCGTCGTCGAACATGTACCCGATCCGCGCAGCCGGGTACTCCGGATCGATCGGGAGGTACGCCGCGCCGGTCTTCAGCACCGCAAGGATCGCCACCACCAGCTCGGCCGAGCGCGGCAGCGCCACCGCCACCAGACGCTCCGGCCCGGCCCCGCGCGCGATCAGCGCATTCGCCAGCCGATTCGTCCGGGCGTCCAACTCCGCGTACGTCAGCGAGGCTTCCGGTCCCACCACCGCGAGGGCGTGCGGAATCGCGCGCACCTGGGCCCGGAACAGCTCCGGCAAGCTCTCGGTGAAGGCCTGGGCCGCCGGGCCGGTGCCCAGCGCCGTCAGCTCCGCGCGCTCCTCGGCGGTGAGCAGGCCGAACCGGCTGAGCCGGCGCCGCGGATCGGCGACGGCGGCGCGGAGCAGCCGCTCCCACCGACCGATCATGGTCTCGACAGTGGCGGGGTCGTACAGGTCGCCGGTGTACTCGACGGACCCGTCGATCCCCTCCGGGGAACCGTCCTCCCCGAGCCGCTCGGACATGGTGAAGATCAGGTCGAGCTTGGCGGTCGTCGAGGTCGACGGCACGTCCTCGACGCGCAGTCCGGGCGGTGCGAAGTCGGCCCGGGGCGCGTTCTGCAACACCAGCATGACCTGGAAGAGCGGGTGGTGCGCCAGCGAGCGCACCGGGTTCAGCGCCTCGACCAGGTACTCGAACGGAAGGTCCTGGTGGGCGTACCCGGCCAGCGCGGTGTCCCGGACCCGTCCCAGCAGCTCGGCGAAGGTCGGGTCGCCCGAGGTGTCGGTACGGAACACCAGGGTGTTGACGAAGTAGCCGATCAGCTCGTCCTGTGCCTGGTCGGTCCGGCCGGCGACCGGGCTGCCGACCGGGATGTCGTCGCCCGCGCCGAGCTTGCTCAGCAGCGCCGCCAGCCCGGCCTGGAGCACCATGAACAGACTGGTGCCGTGCTGGCGGGCGAGTTCGCGCAGGCCTCGGTGCAGGTCGGCGTCGAACCCGGCGCGCACGGAACCGCCCCGGTGCGAGGCGACCACCGGGCGGGGCCGGTCGGTGGGCAGCTGGATGCGCTCCGGCAGACCGGCCAGCTGCCCGGTCCAGTAGTCCGCCTGGCGCGCGAACAGACTGTCCGGGTCGGCGGCGTCGCCGAGCAGGTCGTGCTGCCAGAGGGTGTAGTCGGCGTACTGGACCGGCAGCTCCTCCCACTGGGGCGCCTCGCCGCGGCAGCGCGCCGCGTAGGCAGCGGTCAGGCCCTGCGCGAGTGGCCCCAGCGACCAGCCGTCGCCCGCGATGTGGTGGAGCACCAACTGGAACACGTGCTCGTCCGCTGCCAGCTCGAACAGAGCGACCCGTAGCGGCACGTCGACCGCCAGGTCGAAGCCGCGGTCCTTCGCCGCCGCCATGGCGGCGGGCAGCTCGGCCTCGGTGGTCCGGCTCACGAGCAACTGCGGACGAGCTGCCGCCGCGTCCAGCACCCGCTGGTCCGGAACCCCGTCCACCGTGGGGAAGACGGTGCGCAGGCTCTCGTGCCGGGCCACCACGTCCGCCACGGCGGCCTCCAGGGCCCGCCGGTCCAGATCCCCGGACAGCCGCCACGCCAGGGAGATGTGGTAGTTCGCAGCAGCGCCCTCCAGCTGGTGCAGGAACCAGAGCCGCCGCTGCGCGAACGACAGCGGGACCCTCTCGGGGCGCTTACGCCGTGCCAGGGCGGTCTGCGCCGGCCCGGCCGCCACCAGGGCGGCCGCCAGGCCGGCCGGGGTCGGTGCCTCGAACAGGGTACGCAGCGGCATCTCCACACCGAGCGTGGCGCGGATCCGGGCGGCCAGGCGGGCGGCCAGCAGCGAGTGCCCGCCCAGGTCGAAGAAGCTGTCCTCGACACCGGCCGACGCCACGCCCAGGACCTCGGCGAACAGTTCGCAGAGGACCTGCTCCTGCGGGGTGCGGGGGGCACGGGTGGCAGCCGCCGGGGCGAGGTCGGGGGCGGGCAGGGCACGGCGGTCGAGCTTGCCGTTGGCGGTCAGCGGCAGCGCGTCCAGCGGCACGTACGCGGCCGGCACCATGTGCTCCGGCAGCAGCTCGCGCAGGTGCGCCCGAAGCGGGTCCGGCCGGAGTGCGTGCCCGGTGGCGGGCACCAGGTACGCGACCAGCCGGGTGTCGTCGGCCCGGTCCTGGCGAGCCAGGACGGCTGTCTGGGCGACGGCCGGGTGCGCGGCGAGCGCCGCCTCGATCTCGCCGAGTTCGATCCGGAAGCCGCGCACCTTCACCTGCTGGTCGGCCCGGCCGACGTAGCGCAGACCGCCTGCCGTGTCACGGCGCACCACGTCGCCGCTGCGGTACATCCGGGAGCCGGCCGGCCCGAAGGGGTCCGCCACGAACCGCCCAGCGGTCAGGCCTGGCCGGTTGAGGTAGCCGCGCGCCAGCCCGGGGCCCGCGACGTACAGCTCACCGGGCACGCCCGGAGCCACCGGCCGCAGACCGCCGTCGAGCACGTACGTCCGCAGGTCCGGCAGGGCCGTGCCGATCTGTCCGCCCGTCGTGCCGGACGCGCCGAGCGCCGCGTGGGTGACGTGCACGGTGGTCTCGGTGATGCCGTACATGTTGACCAGCCGCGGTGCGTCCTCCGGGTGCCGCCGGTACCAGTCCGCCAGTCGGGCGTGCTCCAGGGCCTCGCCGCCGAACACCACGGTCCGCAGGGCGAGTTCACGGCCCGCCCCGGCAGCCTCGGCGTCCGCCTGGATCAGCTGGTAGAAGGCGGAGGGCGTCTGGTTCAGAACGGTCACCCGCTCACGGGCGAGGAGTTCCAGGAACCGGCCGGGCGAGCGGCTGGTCTCGTGGTCCACGACGACCAGCCGGCCGCCGTGCAGCAGCGCGCCCCACAGCTCCCACACCGAGAAGTCGAAGGCGTAGGAGTGGAAGAGCGTCCAGACGTCCTCGGCGGTGAACCCGAACAGTTCCTCCGTGGTCCGGAACAGCCGCACCACGTTCCGGTGCGGGACCACGACGCCCTTCGGCTCGCCGGTGGAGCCGGAGGTGTGGATGACGTACGCCGCGTGAGCCGGGTCGACCGCGACCTGCGGGTCGGTGTCGGGCTGTCCGTCCAGGTCGGCGGTGTCCAGCAGCAGCCGGTCCACGCCGTCCGCTCCCGGCAGCTCGCCGGCCGTGCCGGTCGTGCCGGTCGTGCCGGTCGTCACCAGCAGCGCCGGCCGGCCGTCCCGGAGCAGGTAGCCGATCCGGGCGGCCGGGTACTGCGGGTCCACCGGGAGGTAGGCGCCGCCCGCCTTCAGCACGGCGAGCACCGCCACGACCAGCTCCGCCGAGCGCGGGATGGCCAGCGCCACCAGTTGCTCCGGTCCCACCCCCCGGTCGATCAGGGCGTGCGCGAGCCGGTTGGCACGTGCGTTCAACTCGCCGTAGCTCAGGGTGACTTCACCGTCGGTGAGGGCGACGGCGGCCGGATTCGCCCGAACCTGCCGCTCGAAGAGTACGGTGAGGCCAACGCCCGATGCGTCCTGCTCCCCCTCGGTGCCGGCCAGACCGGCCGGGAGAAGCGCGCGGAGTTCCTCGGCGGAGAGCACGTCCACCCGGCCGATCCGCCGGCCGGGATCGGCGGCCACGGCGCGCAGCAGCCGCAGCCACCGGTCGACGATCCCGGCCACAGTGGCCTCGTCGAACAGGTCCGTGCTGTATTCCACCACGCCCGAGAGACCGCCCCCACCGGGCTCTTCGCCCAGGATGAAGGTCAGGTCGCACTTGGCCGTCCCGGTGTGGACCAGCCCGGTCTCCACCCGCAGCCCCGGTAGGTCGAACGTGCCGAGCGGTGCGTTCTGCAGGGCGAGCATCGTCTGGAACAGGGGGTGGTGCGCCAGGGTCCGGGTCGGGTTCAGCGCTTCCACCAGGTGCTCGAACGGAACGTCCTGGTGCGCGTAGGCGGCCAGCGCGTCCGAGCGCACCCGGGCCAGCAGGTCGGTGAACGAGGGGTCGCCGGAGAGGTCGGTGCGCAGCACCAGGGTGTTGACGAAGAAGCCGACCAGGTCGTCCAGGGCCTCGTCGGTGCGTCCCGCGATCGGGGTGCCGATCGGGACGTCGGTGCCGGCGCCGAGCTTGCCCAGCAGGGCGGCCAGTCCGGCCTGGAGCACCATGAAGAGGCTGGCGCCGCCGTCGCGGGCCAGTTCGCGCAGGCTCTGGTGCAATTCGGCGTCGATCCGCACCGGCAGGTGGGCGCCCCGGTAGGACATCGCCGCCGGCCGGGGCCGGTCGAAGGGCAGCTCGATCTGCTCGGGCAGGTCCGCCAGTTGCTCGCGCCAGTATGCCAGCTGCTCGCTCAGCAGGCTGCCCGGGTCGGTGCCGTCGCCGAGCAGCGCCCGCTGCCAGAGGGCGTAGTCGGCGTACTGGACGGGCAGCGGCCTCCACTCGGGCTTCGCGCCCTCGCGACGGGCCGCGTAGGCCGCCGCCAGGTCCTGCGAGAGCGGCCGCGTCGACCAGCCGTCACCGGCGATGTGGTGCACCACCAGCAGCAGGACGTGCTCCTCCGGTCCGAGCCGGTACAGCTCGGCATGCAGTGGCGGCTCCTCCGCGAGCTCGAAGCCGTGCCGTGCCGCCTCCGCCAGCCGCTCCGGCAGGTCGTGCTCGCCGACCTCGGTCATCCGCAGCCGCGGCCTGGCCGCGTCGGGGTCCAGCACGTGCTGGCACGGCGCGCCGTCGACCACGGGGAAGGTGGTGCGCAGGCTCTCGTGCCGTTCGACCACATCGGCCAGGGCGGCCTCCAGGGCCCGCTGGTCGAGGTCGCCGGACAGCCTCAGAGTCAGCGGGATGTTGTACGTGGCGCCGGGGCCCTCCATCCGGTGCAGGAACCACAGCCGGCGCTGCGCGAAGGACAGCGGGACCGTCCCTGGCCGCTCACCCGCCGCGAGTGCGGGTCGGGCCCGGCCCGCGGTGTCCACCCTCGCCGCCAGTTCCGCCACCGTCGGCGCGTCGAACAGGTCACGCAGCCCCAGCTCCACACCCAACACGGACCGTGCCCGGGCGACCAGCCGGGTGGCCAGCAGCGAGTGGCCGCCCAGGTCGAAGAAGTCATCGTCCGCTCCGGCCTCCGGGACACCGAGCACCTCAGCGAACAACCCGGCGAGCAGGTGCTCGGTCGCGGTTCGCGGAGCGCGGCCGGTCGCCGTCGGCTGACGGTCGGGCGCCGGGAGGGCACGCCGGTCGAGTTTGCCGTTCGGTGTCAACGGCAGTGCGTCCAGCACAACGAAGTCGGCCGGCACCATGTGCTTGGGGAGCCGTTCCCGCAGGTGCTCGCGCAGCGCGGTGTCGGCCACCGCGGCGCCGGGCTCGGGGACGGCGTAGGCGACCAGCCGGGGCTCCTCCTCGGCGCGCACCACGACGGCGGCCCGGGCGACCTGCGGGTGCTCGACGAGGACGGCCTCGATCTCGCCGGGTTCCACCCGGAAGCCGCGGATCTTGACCTGGTCGTCGGTCCGGCCGAGGAACTCCAGGTTCCCGTCCGCGCCCCAGCGCACCAGGTCGCCGGTGCGGTACATCCGCGCTCCGGGCGGCCCGAACGGGTCCGCCACGAAGCGCCCGGCGGTCAGGCCCGCCCGGTTCAGGTAGCCGCGGGTGAGGCACTCTCCCGCGATGTACAGCTCACCCGGCGTTCCGGCCGGCAGTCGACGCAGGGCGCCGTCGAGCACGTACAGCCGCACGTTGGTGGCGGGCCGGCCGATGACGGGCAGCGGGGTCGATGCCACGGACGCGATCACGGGGTTGACGGTGCATTCGGACGGTCCGTAGAGGTTGAGGCAGGACACCCCCTCGGCCGCGCGCAGCTGTCCCCACAGCCGCTCCGGGACGGCCTCGCCGCCCGCCGCGACCAGCGCCGGACGCCGTCGCGGGCCGGTAAGGAGCCCGTGCTCGACCAGGAGGTGCAGGTAGGACGGGGTGGCTTCGACGTAGTCCAGCCCGCAGCGTGCGGCATGGTCGACGAAGGCGTCCGGGTCGGTCCAGGTCGCGTGGTCCAGGACGTGCAGCTCGTGGCCGGCGAACAGGGCGAGCAGTTGGTTCCACGACGCGTCGAACGACACCGATGTGCTCAGGGCCACCCGAAGCCGCTGCTGCCCCTTGAGCGCCTGTCGGAAGTGGACCTCCCTGAGGTCGGCGAGCAGGTTGAGCAGGCCGCCGTGGGTCGCTGCCACGCCCTTGGGACGTCCGGTGGAGCCGGAGGTGTAGATGACGTACGCCGGGTGGCGCGGGTCGACGGCCACCGCCGGGTCGGTCGCCGGGCGGCCGGCCATCAGGGCGGCAGCTTCCGGCGAGTCGAGCACCAGCCGCTCGAAGGAACCGGGCAGCCGACCCGCGCTGCGGGCGTCGGTCACCACCAGGGCCGGCCGGGCGTCGTCGAGCAGGTAGGAGATCCGCTCGGCGGGGTACTCGGGGTCGACCGGGACGTACGCCGCACCGGTCTTCAGCACCGCCAGGATCGCCACCACCAGCTCGGCCGAGCGCGGCAGCGCCACCGCCACCAGACGCTCCGGCCCCGCTCCCCTCGCGATCAGGGCGTGCGCCAGCCGGTTCGCCCGGGTGTCCAGCTCCGCGTACGTCAGCGAGACCTCGCCACACACCAGCGCGGTCAGGTCCGGGGTCGCCCGGACGTGTTCCCGGAACAGCTCCGGCAGGCTCGCGGCCGGGGCCGGCGCCACCGGCCCGGTGCCGAGTTCGGCCAGTTCGCGGCAGTCCTCGGCCGTGAGCAGGTCGATCCGGCCCACCGCCTCGTCCGGGTCGCAGTCCGCGACCGCGTCGAGCAGGCTGAGCAGCCTTTCCTGGTGCGCGGCGAGGTCGTCGTCGCCGTACGCCTCCGGCGCGCCGTGCAGCCGGAGGAGCGGAGGATTGCCGTCCCGGTAGTCGAACACCCAGACGGCGAGGTCGGTGGTCGACCCGGACACGAAGTGGTGCACCGAGGCGGGGTGCCCGGCGAAGGTCGGCCTGGCGTTGAAGGCCATGATGTTGACGATCAGCGGGAACGCCGTCCCGATGCTGCCGGGGGCGCCGAGGTCGCGCAGCAGGTCCTCGCTGCGGTAGCGCTCGTGTGCGACGGCCGACTCGACTTCCCGCGCCACCTGGGCGACGAGCTCGCGCCAGGGCATGTCCGGCCGCACGGTCAGCCGTAGCGGCACCACGTTGGACATCGTGCCGGGCACCGCCATCAGGTCGCGCCCGGAGCCCCTCCGGGCGGTGACGGGGAGGGCGAGCACCACGTCCTCCCCGCCGCTCAGCCGGTGGGCGTAGAGCGCAGCCGCCGCGACCACCAGGCGGGACCACCGGACCCCGGTCCTGCCCGCCGCCGCTCGCAGCGCGTCCGGGCTCCGCAGCTCCCGTTCCTCGGCCAGGCGCAGGGCGCGGTGCGGGTCGGTCGCGGCGCCGGCGGTGAGTCGGGTCGGCGCGGGAAGGTCGGCGAAGCGCGCGGTCCAGTAGGCACGGTCGGCGGTGAAGTCGTCGGACGCACGGTAGGCGGCGTCGCTGTCGACCAGGTCCCGTAGCGAGCCGAAGGGGCAGGGCGGCACGGCACCGCCCTCAACCAGCGCGGAATACACCTCGCCGACCCGCTGGCGGACCATGGAGCTGCTGATCGCGTCCAGCACCACGTGGTGGTAGTTCAGATACCACAGGTACTCGGTCGCGGACAGCCGGACCAGGGCGTGCCCGAACAGCGGGTCCCGCGCGAGGTCCAGCGGGCGCATCAGGTCCCGCCGCATCCACTCCACGGCTGCTTCCCGGGGTACGGGCTCCCCGCTGAGGTCCAGGTGCGCCGGCGCCCAGTCCCAGGTCGCGCGGAGGATCTGGCACGGCCCGTCGCCCTCGTCCACGAAGGTGACGTGGAGAGCGTCGACCTCGTCGACCACCCGGTGCAACGCCCTCTCGAACAGCTCCGGATCGACGGGCCCGTGGATCTCCACGCACTCACCGACGCGGTAGCCGGGGATGGGCGTCCGGGAGCGCTGCTCGGCGAGCCAGATCTCGCGCTGGGCGGCTGTCAGGGGAAGGACGTCGCCGTCGCGACGAGACATGGGGGGTACCTCCGAGAGTGTGGGCGGGCGTACGCGCACGGCACGCCGGGCCGCGCCGACCGCGGGGGCGTCACGCGGTCGGCGGGCGGGGCGGCCTGCCGCGGTCAGGCGGCGAGTTCACCGGCCTGGAGCTGCCAGAGGGATGCGTAGAGTCCGTGCCGGGCGAGGAGTTCGTCGTGGGTGCCCTGTTCGGCGACGATGCCGCCCTTGTCCAGGACGTAGATCCGATCAGCGTGGCGGACCGTGGAGAGCCGGTGGGCGATGACGACCATCGTCCGGTCGGCCGCGAAGCCGCGCAGCGTGCGCTGGATGGCGGCCTCGGTCTCGTTGTCCACGGCGGAGGTGGCCTCGTCGAGGATGACGACCGGCGAGTCCTTGAGGATCGCGCGAGCCAGGGCGATCCGCTGCCGCTGGCCGCCGGAGAGCGCGGCGCCGCGTTCGCCGATCAGGGTGTCGTAGCCATCGGGCAGCGCGGCGATGAAGGGGTGCGCCTCGGCCATGGTGGCGGCCCGGACGACGGCCTGGTCGGAGGCCCCGAAGCTGCCGTAGCGGATGTTGTCGGCGATGCTGCCGTCGAAGAGAAACGGGTCCTGGGCCACGAAGCCGATGGCCTGGCGCAGGTCCCGCCGTGGCAGGTCCCGGACGTCCTGTCCGTCGAGCAGCACGCGGCCGCGCTCCGCGTCCTGGAAGCGCATCAGCAGTCTGGCGATCGTCGTCTTGCCGGAGCCGGTGGCGCCGACCAGGGCTGTGGTGCTCCCGGCCGGGATGGTCAGCGAGAGGTCCTCCAGCGCTGCCGGGCGGCCGGGGTAGGCGAAGGTGACCCCGTCGAGGACGATCTCCCCCCGCACCTCGGCGCGGTCGAGCGTCCCGTCGTTGCCGTCGGTCTCGACAGGCAGGGCGCGCAGCCGCTGGACCCGGTCGTAGGAGGCGATGGTGCGCTGGTACTGGTCGACGATGCCGCCGAGCCTGCTCATCCGCATCAACAGCATCTGGGGCAGTCCGATCAGCGGGCTGAACACCTCGAAGCGCAGGGTGCCGTTGAGCACCGAGCGGCCGCCGATCAGCAGGGTGCCGGCCATCGAGGCGGTGGTGCAGGCCCGGACGGTCTCGGCGTGGCGGATGGTGCTCCGGTCGGTCTGCCGGGTGCTCTCCTGAGCCGCCTCGCTCAATCCGTCGATGCGTTCGGCCTCGTAGTCCTCGGTGCAGAAGCTCTTGACGGTGGCGCCGGCCTCCAGCGAGTTGATCACCTGGCTGCCCAGCCTGGCCCGGCGCTCGCCGGTGACGGCGTAGTCGGCCGCGGCCCTGTCCTGGTGGCGCAGCGACAGCCAGGCGATGAGCGGGATCGGCAGGAAGGCGATCCAGGCGATCTGCGGTGCGAGCAGCAGGAACGCCGGAACCAGCAGGGCCAGGCTGGTGCCGAGTTGCAGCACGTCGTTGGCCGGGCCGGCGAAGAAGGCGCCCAGCTGGCCGACGTCGTCGGTGAGCGCGCCAGCCACCCGGGTGGTCCGCTCGCCCTCCAGCTGGCCGAGTTCGACGTGCTGGACGTGCCGGTAGGTGCGGCTTCGCCAGTCGTGCTCGATGTCCTGGCCGAGTCGGCGCCACTGGAGGTTGGAGGCGTAGGACAGGCCCGCCACGGCGGCGCAGGCGGCGGCCACCATCCCGGCCAGGCCCCACAGTTGGGCGGAGGCGGTGGTCAGGCCGAGGCTGACCAGCGGTGCCGCCTCGCCCTTGATGAGGACCAGTCCGGTCCAGCCGAGGAAAGTGGCGAGCGCCATCTCCGAGACCTGACAGGAGACCGAGAGCGCGACGGCCCGGTAGAGACGGCGGCGGTGCGGTCCGACGATCTCCAACAGGGGGTGTCGCGCGGTTCCGTCCGCGGCGGGGTCGCCGGCGGCATCGACCGTTCCGCGCCAGGCTTTCCGCATGACAGCCGCGGTCGCGGCCGCCACCCCGCCGAGGGCCACCAGTTGCCTGCTCAGCGCCGACCCCTTGATCAGCGCGATCCCGGCCGCGACGCCGCCCCCGACGGCGAGCACCGGTCGCACCACCAGGCCGTGGTCGGCCCGCTGGGCTGGTGCGGCGACGGGCTGGGCCGGTGCCGGGCGGGCCGTCCTCGTCGGACCCTCCGCGACCAGGGTGACGGCTCTGCGGACGATCCGGCCGACGTCCGTGGCGCGCACCCGCGCGTCGTGCCGGACGAGCACCCCGCCGGTGACCGGGTTGGCCCGGGCCTCGGTGATCCCGGGAACACGGCGCAACACGGCGGCGAGGACCTCTGCCGTGCGGGGCCGTCCGAGGACCAGCTTGACGTCCCAGCGCTGACGCCCCGGAATGACCGAGCGAGGGCTTGCGTCCAATTCCAGGGAGCGGAATCCGGCTGCGGCACCCAATAGCGATGGCATGTGTACGATCACCTGTTTGCGGAGGTCGCGGAGAACCGTCACGGGCACGACGGAGTACGGCGACGGAATGGGAATTCTAAGGGCGGATTTCTGCATCCGAACGGCCCGTGATGGGACGCCGCCCGGGCGCATCCGGTCGGAATCGATCGGAATTTGCGCCCGGCGGCGACCGCGGCTCCTCAGGGGCCGTCAGTGGATCTTTCAGTGGGTCTTTCCGGCGGTGGTGCCGGCTCCGGCGGTCGCGCGGATCTTGGGAGCCCTCGGGTCCCCCTCGGGGCGGGCTGCGGCTCCCTCCTCCTTGGCGCCGATCGGGGCTCCGTTCCCGGAGGTGCGCTGGCCGTCACCGGAACGGATCGCGGTGTCACTGCTGGTGGCCTGGGCGGCCACCATGTCGGCGGCCACCTCGGCGGCGAGGTCGTGGATGTTCTCCCCGGCCTCGTGGGCGGCCTTCTTCACCTCCATCGCGATGCCGACGGACGTCTTGACGACGCCGCGCACCAGTGGCTTGAGCAGACGCTTGGCCAGCGGGGCGACGATGAGGCCGACCAGGAAGGGCGGTACTACGGGCGGCATGATGCTCGATCCTCTCTACGCACACGTATGACAGGGAACCCGGGCACTGCGAACACCGGAGCAGCGCGCAGCCGGGCAGGCGGAAGCATTCCACCTCGCAATCCGGGATTCACGAACCTAACCGGATTCCCGGACACCGGGACACGCCGCCCGATCTCTTGACCACCGTAGTCGAACCATGTCCGCACTCACCAAACGGCTCCCGGCGGGTTCACTCATGCGAGTGCTCCTGAGACCTCTTCCGCAATCCGAATTGAGGAGCACCCTCAAACCCGTTAATCAGCTCATCCGATTCATATGGTTTACGAAGCGCCGAGTTCCCGCGCCACCCGCCTTCTGAGGCCGTCGAACGGCAACGCCCCGCCCCCCAGCACCGCCTCGTGGAACGCCCGAACGTCGAACCCGATCCCCAACCGCTCTTCGGCATCACCCCGCAGCCGCACGAACTCCAGGAAGCCCGCGCGATAGGAGAGCGCCTGCCCGGGCAGATCCGTCGAGTAGCGCAGCAGGTCCGAGGCGATCTGGCCGTCCGACTCGGTGGAGTTGGCTCGCATGAAGTCCCGCGCCTGCTCCAGGTCCATCGTCCCGAGGTTGAGTCCGGTGTCGACCACCAGCCGCTGCGCGGTGAACCGCTCCTGGGCGAGCCGCCCGTAGGCGTCCCACGGGTCCTCGTAGAGGCCCGCCTCCCAGCCGAGGCCGGCCGCGTACTCGGCCCAGCCCTCGTTGAACGCGCCGAACTCGGTCACCTCGCGGCGCAGTTGGTGCAGTGTGTGGTCCTCCGCCTGGCGGGCCAGGTGGAAGTGGTGCCCCGGCGCCAGCTCGTGGTAGATCAGCGAGGCCGAACCGAGCAGGGACCTCCGCCCCAGGTCCGAACCGTTGTAGCGATAGCGCCCGACCGGATCGACCGCGGTCGGCGCCTCGTAGTATCCGAAGGTCATCCCCGGCTCCAGCGCCGGGTCCAGCCGCGCCAACCCGTACGGCGCCCGCGGCAACACCGCGAACCAGCGCGGCAGCACCGGGACCAGCCGGTCGAGGTGGCCGCGGTAGCGGGCCTCGACCTCCTCCGGCGTCCGGGCGTACAGCCGCGGCTCGGTCCGCAGCCGCTCGTGGAACTCGGCCTCGGACCCGTGGAAGCCCAGCGTCGCGCGCACCTCCCTCATCCGCCCGGCCAGTTCGCGGCACTGCTCGCGGCCGAGCTCGTGCAGCCGCTCGGGCGCGGTGTCGCCCCCGGTCTGGGTCCGGACGAAGTCCCGGTACGCCTCCTCACCGCCCTCGTACCGCGCCCAGCCGACGTTCTGCGGCGCCGCGAGCAGGCAGGCCGGGTCGTCGAGGACGGCGAGCAGCCGGTCGAAGGCCGGTACCAACTCGTCCTCCACCAATCGCCGTACGCCGTCCAGGAGCTGCCCGTTCCCGCCCAGCCCCGGCGCGCCGAGCCGGTCCTCGGCCACCTCCACCCGACGGGGGACCGACTCCCGCAGGCCCGCGACGGCGGCACGCACTCCGGCCAGCGCCGGGGCCGGCACCCGGAAGCCTCGCACCGCCTGCCCCATCACCTTGTCGCAGATCGATCCGACCACCCCGGCCAGCTCCCGCACCAGTCCCAGGTACCGTTCGGCGTCCGCCCGTTCGGTGAAGCGGAACTGGCGCAGCACCGCGTCGGTGTACAACGACAACGGAAGCAGCCGGTACGGCGTGGCGACGGGCGTCAGCCAGTAGTGACGGTGCGCCCGCAGTTCCTGCTCGGCCAGTCCGGCCAGGAAGGCGGCGGCGTCGGCGTCGGCGCCGGGCAACTCCGAACCGTCGAGCGCCCGCACTTCGCCGAGCACCCCCTCGGCGAACCGCGCCCGCTCCTCCGCCTCGGCGAGTGAGGCCCTCGGCAGCGTCTCGACCGGGAGCCCCTGGCGGACCCTCAGCATCGGCTCGCGGGCCAGCAGGAACTGCCAGTAGCGGTCCGCCAGACGGCCGATCCCTCGGCCCGGTTCGTTCGTCATGCCCCCATCCTGGCGACGACCGGGCGCTTGGCGGCCCGGTCCGGAACGCCCGGATCGTGACACCCCTCGAAAGGGTGAACCGTGATCGCCGTCCCCGGCCGCCGCCCCCGGCTCCCGGCCGGGCCGACAGGTCGGTCCCGGCGTTCGAACACGCCTATCTCACGGATGAGTTGGCTCGCCGCGGCCAAAGCCCGAGTGGCACCATGACGCCATGCTCCGACGCACCCCGCCGGTCGCCCTGGCGGCCGCCCTGACTGCCTCGGCCGTCGCGCTGAGCAGCTGCGGCGGCACCGCGTCCTCGACGACCACCCCCCTGGTGGACCGCGGGACCGTCCGGATCGCGGCGGCCAGTGAGATCCCGAGCTTCGACCCGTACTCCACCTTCGGGGCCGCCCAGGCCCGCTACGCCTACGACTCGCTGGTCAATGCCGACACCGACGGCAGCCTGGTCACCGGCCTGGCCTCGTCCTGGCAGGCCACGGCCACCACAGCCACCTTCACCCTGCGCCCGGGCGTCACCTGCTCCGACGGCACCGCCCTCACCGCCTCGGCGGTGGCCAGAGCGCTCACCTACGCCGGGGACCCGGGCCACCAGCTCGCCGGCGCCCGGACCGTCCTCCCGAACGTCCCGTTCACCGCGAGCGCAGACGACGCGACCGGCACGGTGTCGGCGACCGCCGCCTCACCTTTCCCGTTCCTCATCCGCACCATCGGCCTGCTGCCGATCGTCTGCCCCGCCGGGCTCGACCGACCCCGATCGCTGGACCGCGCCACCCAGGGCACCGGCCCCTACGTGCTGACCCGCTACATCCCCGGCGGGCCCTACGAGTTCACCGTCCGCGACGGGTACTCCTGGGGCCCCGCCGGAGCCACCACCGCCGAACACGGCCTCCCCGCGCACATCGTCGTCTCGGTCGTCCCCCAGGCCTCTACTGCGGCGAACCTGCTGCTCACCGGGGGCATCGAGATCGCCGCCGTGAACGGGCCCGATCGCGCCCGGCTCACCGACCACGGCCTGGCCACCACCGACGCGGCGACCGTGGTCGGTCTGACCTTCTTCAACCAGGGCCCCGGCCGGGCCCTCGCCGACCCCGCCCTACGCCGCGCCCTGGTCGCCGCGCTGGACCGCCAGGGGCTCGCCAACGTCGCCGTGGGCGGCATCGGCAGGCCCGCCACCGACTTCAGTGCCGTGGGCGCCGTCTGCCACGCCGACCTCGCCGACGCCAACCTGCCCGGGAACGACGCCACCGAGGCCCTGCGGGCCGCCGGCTGGGTCCGCTCCGCCGGCGGCCCGCTGACCAAGGACGGCCGGCCGCTGCGGCTCCGTGTGATCACCAGCCCCGACATCGGCCCGACCCTGTCTTCCGTCGCCGAGTTGATGGCGCGGGACTGGACGGCGTTCGGCGCGCAGGTCAAGCTGGTCACCGAGAGCCTGCCCGCCCTCGTCAACGCCATGTACCAGAGCGCCGACTTCGACGTGGTGGTCGGCAGCACGCCAGGGTTCGCCCTGCCTGTCGGCTTCATCCCGTTCTTCTCCGGCCCCACCCCCGCCGAGGGCCTCAATTTCGCGGGCGTGACCAATCCTGAGTACGACGCCCTGGTCGCCCAGGCGCTCCGGGAGCCCGACACGACGGGCTGCGCCACCTGGAACCGGGCCGCCGCCGCGCTCTTCCGCTCGGCCGACGCCCTGCCGATCGCCGACGGCCGGAGCAGCGTGTACGGCTCCCGCACCACCTTCGCCACCACCTTCGGCGGCCAGCTCGTCCCCACCAGCATCCGCCTCCACCAGTGACCCGGGGGCCCACCGTGTCCGTACCCCGACTGCCGCGGCACCCCTGGACGGTGTTCCTCGGCCGCCGCATCCTCCGGCTGTTCCTCTCCCTCGCGGTCGTGCTCACCGCGTCGTTCGCGATGATCCGCCTCATTCCCGGCGACCCGGTCCGGGCCGCGCTCGGCGTCGACGCCGCCCCCGACCTGGTGGCCGCCCGTCGGCACGCCCTCGGGCTCGACACACCCTTCCTCACCCAGTACCGGCACTATCTCGGCGGCCTCCTGCACGGCGACCTCGGCACCTCGCTGACCACCGGGACACCGGTCGCGGAGCTGGTCCGCACCCGGCTGCCGGCCACCCTGGAGATCGCCGGGCTGGCCTTCCTGGTCACCCTGGCCGTCGCCCTGCCCGGCGGGCTGCTCGTCGCTGTCCGCACCCGCGACGGCCGCCGCCCGCGCAGCGAGCTGGCGTTCACCGTGGTCACCGCCGGCCTGGCCGGGGTGCCGGACTTCGTTCTGGCCGCCGGGCTCACCGCGCTGCTGGCCGTCGGCCTCCAGCTCCTCCCGGTGGCCGGCGCGGCGGGCGTCGAGTCCTTCGTCCTCCCGGTCCTCGCGCTCTCCCTCGCCCCCGCCGCCGTCCTGCTGCGCATCGTCCGGATGGAGGCGCTGAGAGTACTGGGCGAGGACTACCTGCGCACGGCCCGGAGCAAACGGCTGTCCCCCGCTCGCCGATACCTGCGGCACGCGGCACCGAACACGGCGACCGCCGCGCTCACCGTGGCCGGGAGCCTGCTGCCCGCCCTGGTCGCCGGCACCGTACTGGTCGAGAAGGTTTTCGCCTGGCCCGGCATCGGGTCGGCCATGGCCCAGTCCGTGGTCGCCCAGGACTACCCGGTGGTCCAGGCGATGGTGCTGGTGCTGGGCACCACCGTGCTGCTCGCCGGCCTGTTGGTCGACGTGCTGCTGGCTGTGCTCGACCCCCGTTCGGCGATCCGGGAGATGTGAGCATGAGCCTTCCACCCGGTCTCCGGCGCACGCCCATGGCCTGGGCCGCCGCCGTCATGCTGGCCTCGCTCGTCGTGCTCGCGGTGGTCGGCCCGCTGGTCTGGGGCGCTGCGGCAGACCGTCCGGATGCCTCGGCCGTGCTCCAGGGCCCCTCCGTGGGACACCCGTTCGGCACCGACAACCTCGGCCGGGACGTGCTCGCCCGGGTCCTGACAGCCACCCGTCCCTCCCTACTGCTCGCGCTCGCGGCCGTCCTGCTCGGCGCGGGAGCGGGCATCCTCCTCGGGGCGTCCACCGCCGTGCTCGGCCGGCGCGCCCGGAGGCTGACCGCCGGGCTGATCAACCTGCTGCTCGCCTTCCCCGCGCTCCTGGTCGCGATGTTCCTCGCCGTCGTGTTCGGCGCGGGCGCCGCCGGGGCGATGCTGGCCCTCGCGGCCGCGGGCGTCCCCGGATTCGCGCGGCTCACCCAAACCCTCGCCGCCGGTGTGGCGGGCACCGACCACCTGGCCGCGGCCCGGGTCCTCGGCCTGGGCCGCCTCCGCCTGCTGGGGCGGCACGTCCTGCCCAACATCGCCGAGCCGCTGCTCCTGAGCACCACCACGGCGGCGGGGACCTCCCTGGTCGCGCTCTCCGGGCTGAGCTTCCTCGGCCTGGGCGTCCAACCGCCCGGCTACGACTGGGGGCAGCTGCTCAACCAGGGGCTCGACCGCGTCTACGCCGAGCCCCTGCCCGCGCTCGCCCCCGGTCTGGCGATCCTCTACGCGGCCCTGGCCTTCCAACTGCTCGGCGAGGTGCTGGCCGGGAACGCCGCCCGGCGCGGCCCGGCGCCGCGCACGCCCGCGCCGACGCCCGCACCATGGGGGTCCCCCCGGCCGAAGGCTGGGGGAGGCCCCGCGGAGGAGGGCCTGGTGCTCCAGGTCGAGGACCTCCACGTCGAACTCCCCACCCCGGACGGACCGATCCGGCCGGTGCACGGAGTCAGCCTCGCCCTACGGCCGGGCGAGATCGTCGGGCTGGTCGGCGAGTCCGGCTCGGGCAAGTCGCTCACTGCGCTCGCCATCGCCGACCTGCTCCCGTACGGCGCCCGGGTGTCCCGGCGCACCCTGCGCCTGCTCGGCGCCGACCTGGCCGCCCTGGCGCCGAAGGAACGGGACCGGCACCTCGCGACCGGCCTGGCGATGATCTTCCAGAACCCGGCCTCCGCGCTCAACCCGGCTCTGCGGGTCGCCACCCAGCTCACCGAGGCGGTCCGGGCCCATCGCGGTGCGAGCCGTGCACAGGCCACTGCGGAGGCCGCCGAAGCCCTGCGCCGGGTCGCCCTCCCCCCGGCCGTGCTGCGCTCCCGCCCCCACCAGCTCTCCGGCGGTCAGCGCCAGCGCGTGATGATCGCCTCCGGGCTGATGGTCCGTCCGGGCCTGATCATCGCCGACGAGCCGACCACCGCGCTCGACGTCACCGTCCAGCGGGAGATCACCCGGCTGCTGTCCGAGATCCGGCGGGACACCTCCGCCGCGATCCTGTTCATCAGCCACGACGTCGCCCTCGTCGGCGAGTTCTGCGAAAGTATCCTGGTGATGTACGCGGGGACCATCGTCGAGACCCTGCCCGCCGACCGCCTCGCCGACGGCGCCCGGCACCCCTACACCCGGGCCCTGGTCGCCTCGGTACCAGACCTCACCGCGGACCGCGACCGGCCGCTACCGACGATCGACGGCGCACCGCCCGACCCACTCACGCCCGCACCGGGGTGCCCGTTCGAACCCCGTTGCCCGCGCCGCCGGGGCCACTGCGCCGATCACACCCCGCCGTTGGAGGACCTCGCCGCCGACCACCGGGTCGCATGCTGGTACCCGGTCCCGGTGGCGGCCGACCCGGAGACGGTGGCCGCCTCATGACCGTCCTCCGGGTGACCGACCTCACCGTTCACCACCCCGGCCCACTCGGCCAGGTCACCGCCGTGGACGGCGTCTCGCTGGAGGTCCCCTCCGGCACGACGCTCGGGCTCGTGGGCGAGTCCGGCTCCGGAAAGTCCAGCCTGGCCCGCGCCATCGTCGGCCTCGTCCCCGTGCACACCGGCCGGATCATGCTCGACGGCCGGGAAATCCGTGCGCGCACCATCCGCGACCGCCGCCGGCTTGGCCGCCTCGTCCAGGTCGTCCTCCAGGACCCGGACACAGCGCTGGACCCCAGGATGACGGTGCGGCAGACCCTTGGCGAAGCGGCCACCGTCTTCCACCGGCTCGACCGGCCCGCCCGCGACAAGCGCGTCACCGAGCTGCTCGAACTCGTCGGCCTGGACCCACGGCTCGCAGGCCGCCTGCCGCGCCAGTTGTCCGGCGGGCAGCGCCAGCGGGTCGCGCTCGCCCGCGCCTTGGCCGTCGAACCCGGCCTGCTGATCGCCGACGAGGTCACCTCGGCGCTCGACGTCTCGGTGCAGGCCGCCGTCCTCAACACGATCCGCGAACTCCAGCGGCGGCTCGGCCTGTCCATGCTGTTCATCGGCCACAACCTGCCCGCCGTCTGCCACGTCTCAGACGCCGTGGCGGTCATGCGGCACGGCCGGATCGTCGAGACCGCCCCCACCGACGCCCTGCTGCGCGCCCCGCAGCACCCGTACACTCGGACACTGCTCGCCGCCGTGCCGAGCCTGCGCACGCCGCCGCCCGCGCCCGCCCCCGAGGAGCAGCCGCCATGACCGTCGGAGCACCGGACGTCGTGGTGGTCGGGGCCGGAGTGATCGGATCGGCCATCGCCCTCGAACTCGCGCGCGGCGGAAGGCAGGTGACCGTCGTGGACAAGGCGGGCGCCGTCGGCCACGGCTCAACCAGCGCCTCCAGCGCGGTCATCCGGTTCAACTACTCCACCTTCGCGGGCGTCGCCACCGCCTGGGAGGCGCAGCACCTCTGGACGTCCTGGGCCGACCACCTGCGGCTCGCCGGCCACCGTCCCCTCGCCGCCTTCCGGCGCACCGGCGCCGTGCTGCTCGACTCCCCCACCGTCGCACCGTCCGCGACCGCCGCCCTGTTCGACCGAGCCGGCGTCCCGTACGAGCGGTGGGACGCCCCGACGCTGCGCCGCCGTCTTCCCGGCATCGACCCCGGGCGCTACTGGCCGCCTAAACCGGTGGACGACGACGCCTTCTTCGCCGACCCGTCCGGTGAGCTCGGCGCCCTGTTCACCCCGGACGCCGGGTACGTCGACGACCCGCAGTTGGCCGCCCAGAACCTCGCGGACGCGGCGGCCGAGCTGGGCGCCCGCTTCCTGTTCCACCACACCGTGGTGGCCGTCGACCGGTACGCGGACCGGGTGGCGGGCATCCGGCTCGCCGACGGGACGCGGATCGCCGCCCCAGTGGTGGTCAACGCCACCGGCCCCTGGTCGGGCGGCCTCAACCGGCTGGCGGGCGTCGGCGGCGACTTCACCATCGGCGTGCGCCCGCTGCGCGAGGAGGTCCACCAGGTCGCCGCCCCGGAGGGCCGGCCCGCCGAACCCTTCCCGCTGGTCGCCGACCTCGACCTCGGCACATACATCCGCGAGGCTCCCGGAGGCCACCTCCTGGTCGGCGGCACCGAGCCGGACTGCGACCCCCACGAGTGGATCGACGACCCGGACGGGGCCGACCCCCGCCCCACCGTCCGACGCTTCCGCACCCAGGTCACCCGGGCCGCACGCCGCTTCCCGGCCATCGGCGTCCCCAACCGGCCCCTCGGCGCAGCGGGGGTGTACGACGTCGCCGACGACTGGACCCCGATCTACGACCGCACCGGTCTCGACGGCTACTACGTCGCGATGGGCACCAGCGGCAACCAGTTCAAGAACGCCCCGCTGGTGGGCCGCTTCCTCGCGGCTCTGATCGACGCGGTCGAAGCCGGCCACGACCACGACGGCGACCCGGTCCGCCACCACGGCGAACACACCGGCAACGTCATCGACCTCGGCGCCTTCTCCCGCCGCCGCCCGATCCGTTCCGGCGCGGCCCGGACGGTCATGGGCTGACCGCCCGCAGCTCCCGCACCAGCTCCCCGACCACTCCGACCACGAACTCCGCCGCCTCGTGCGGGAAGTCGTGGCCCGTCCCCTCCGGCGTGTGCACCAGCCGGGACGCCGACGACGCCGCCAGGTACCGGACCCTGCTCCGGAGGTAGAAGCGGGCTAGCCGCTCGGCCTCGACTGCGTCCCGGGCACCGCCCAGCACCGCCTCCCCGCCGATGAGATCCCTGGGTATCACCAACACCAGCGGCAGGTCCCCGAGGTCCTCGTCATACACCACGGTCTCCCACCCCACCCTCGCCAGCCCGGACGGCGACAGCTCGGCGAAGACCGACGCGGCGGCGCAGCCCTGCCCGGTCCGGCACCCGGGGCCGCGGTGCGCACCGAACAGTTGCCGCACCGCCGTCAGCAGAAAGCCACGACGCATCCCCGCGAGCTGCCGGTTGCGCGGCGCGAAGGCGATGACCTCCAGGGGCGTCGGATCGAGCAGTACAAGCCCGGCCACCAAGTCCGGCCGCCGCCTGGCCGCGTTGGCGACCAACAGGCCGCCGAACGAATGGCCGACGAACACGAACGGGGGCCGCTCCCCCGCCCCCTCCAGCGCTGTCAGCAGTTCCTCCGCCTCGGCCGCCGTCGTCCGCGGGAAGGGCCCGACATCGCTCCAGCCCGCCCCGAAGCGGTCAACCAGCACCGACCGCGTCCGGGCCGCCAGCATCGTGTGCAGTTCCCGGAAGTCCTCACCGGGAGCGTGCCCGCCGGGCATCCAGACCACGGTCGGTCCGCCCCCGGCCTCCCCCTCGGCGAGAACGTGCATTCGGTGGCCACCCACGTCCACCAGCCGCCCCGGCGGCGGATTCACCCGGGCCTCACGGGCGACCAGCACCAGGTGACGAACGGCTCCCGCCCCCAGCAGCACACCGACAGCCACCACGATGCCACCGAGCGCCACCGCCCATGCCGCCCCCTTCCCGACCAGGGCACCGCCCACACCCACCACCAGCACCGCGACCGGCACCCCCAGCCAGTCCCGGCTCAGCAGCGCGAGTAAGGAGTCCGCGACCCGTCCGTCCCGTCGCATCGGTCCCTCCGCAACGGCACTCGAAAACCAATCCCTGCCAGTCTCCTTCCCGCATCCACCGGTCCTGATCCACCTGCCACGACGCCAGACCGTCCCCAGGACCGCCCGAGAACGCACCGCACGTGCTCAGAGGCTCGGAGTCACCGCATGGTCGAAGTCGAGGATGGCTTCGAGCTTCCAGTGGTCACCGGGCGGGCTCGGGGAACACCTCGCGGATCGCAGCCCGCGCTCCCTCGGCCAGCGCCTCCCGCAGGACGGGGATGAAGTCTCCCCGCTCGGTGTCGGTCAGCCAGGGGTCCAGCGTGCAGGAAACCAGATGCCTGATCGGGGTTCCGCTGGGATCTCCCTGGAGGCCCAGCCGGTCCGCCACCCGCCGCATGTACACCCCGCCGTACAGGTCCGGTTCCAGGGCCGATCCGCTGACGATCAGGTCGGGGCGCTGCGGGGACGCGGGGGTGTTCCTGGCCGCGGGGACTGTCGGCGCGACCCCGAGCTTCTCGGCGATCAGGCGATTGATCCGGTTGGCCTTGGCCAGGTCCGGGTTCGGCTGGCCCTGGCGGACGGCGTTGAACGCGTAGGCGATGACGACCTGGTCCGAACCGAGCTCGGCGAGGAGCTCCCGGGCCTCCGGGTCGGTCCGGATCTCCTCGTTGCTCTTGCACACGATGCGGTCCAGGATGAACCGGAGCTGCTCACGAAGGGCGCGCGCGTCGCCCGGGCGTTCGCGTTCGACGGGCAGCCGCTGGAGCGGGGCGACGAGCAGGTCGGGGTGGTCGAGGCCGAGGGTGACGAAGGCCGCGTACAGGCGCTTGCTGTTGAACAGCGCCTGCCCGAGGATCTTGCCGTAACCGTGCTGGTCGGTGGTGATGACGCGGTGGCTCAGGTACACGCCCGCCGCGGCGGCGCCCGGCTTGGAGCCCTCGACGCCGTACAGGCCCACACCCGAGTTGCCCAGGTCGAGGTAGGGCGCTGTGAAGGCCACCATGTTCTTCTGCGCGCCGTTGCGGTAGCAGAGTCCGCCCGCCGGGTAGGGCACGAAGCCGGCCTTGTGCGGGTCGATGGTGATCGAGTCGGCCCGGTCGAGGGAGTCGTACTGCCGGTTGACGTACTCGCTCATCACGAAGTCGGGCGTGTAGGTGACCTGGCCGTCGGCCTGCGTCGGGCGGGGACGCCTGACGGCGGCGAAGTAGCCGCCCCATGCCGCGTCCACGTGGATCGGGTAGGAGACGTTGCGCTCGTGGAACTCCTCACGCAGAGCCAGCATCTCGGCCAGCGGGTCGACCGAGCTCTGCTCGGTGCTGCCCAGCACGGCGACGTTGAGGATGACGGGGCGGCGACCTCGGATGCACTCCTCCACGCGGGTGCGCAGGCTCGCCACGGTGGCCCGCGCGTCCAGGTCCACCTCGACCGGGACCAGACCGCTCTGCCCGATGCCGAGCAGGGCCGCGGCCTTCGGCCATGAGTAGTGCATCGTTGCCGTCACCAGCACGGCCGGGTTGCCGACCTTGCCCTCCAGGAAGCGCCGGCGGAACTCCTCGTAGCCGAGGTGCTGCAGCGTGTAGGCGTTGATCAGGCCGAGGTCCTCCGTCCTGACGCGGTGCTCCTCGACCATCCGGGTCGGCAGCCCCAACACCTCGTCCACCGGCAGGTTGACGCACTCCCACGCGTCCAGGTCGAGCAGCCGCAGCGCGTCCTTGCCGTTGGCCATGCGGACGGTGAGGTCCCGTGCGCCGCCGAGCGCGTGTGGGTGGCGCCGGATCGCCTCGGCCACCGCGATCGGGTAGTAGGTCAGGTTGCGCGCGGACCAGAGGGCTTCGAGGTTGGCGACCGTGCCGCCGGAGGTGATATGGCCCCACGGGGTCGGCAGGGCCAGCGGCTGGTATCCGAGCAGCCGGCACAGGTCCTTGCCGACCTCCTCCTCTAACCGGGTCGTCACCGGCGAGGACTCCAGGGCGACGTTGTTCGGGTTGTACAGCGTCGCCGCGAAGTAGCCCGCGAGCGCCGGGATCGTCTGGTCCCAGTTCATGTGGGCCTGGTAGCGGTAGCTGAAGAACGGCACCGAGCTGCCCAGGTAGTCCAGGAGCTTGGCGTGTTCCCTGCGCATGGTCGCGACGGACTGCTGGTACTCCGGCGACTGCTTGATCCCGTCGGTGACGTAGGGCGGATCGTCCCGGTAGAGGTTCCTGCGGGCCGCGCAGTGCGCCGCCAGGGCGTCGTTGATCAGATCGGCGAGCACCGTCTGGTTCTCGGCCATCGGTCCGAGGAACCAGGCGGCGAGCGAGTGGGTGCCGGGCGCATCGGCCAGCTGGAGCTCGGGGGCGACCGTCGGCGACGGCTCCCGTCGCTCACGGGCGATGTGGGGGGTCATCCAGGGCCTTTCGGCAGCGTGCCGCATCTTCGTCCGGACACGGATCTTCGAGAGTGGGAGCGTAATGGCCTGGAGACAGGTTCGGGGACGATCTTCGGCGGGCCGTCCCACCATCGGGTGACCGTTTCAGTGAGCACCCGTCCCAACCACCGGCCAGGGCAGACCGGTTCCCGCGCCTTGTCTCCTGCGTCACGTCTCAGCCCCGACCGTTCACGGACGAGTGAAATCCCGGCCGGCAATTCGCCCACCGGCTGCCGCGAACGCCAGCATGGGCAACATGACCACCACGCACCCCCGAGCCGAGCGGGCCGCCCGGGCCCGGGCGGCCGAATTCCAGCTCACCGCCGACGGAATCGACGGGGTGGTGTTCGGCTGGGTCGACAACGCCGGGCTCACCCGGGTGAAATCCGTCCCGCTCGCCCAGCTCGAACAGGCCGCCGAGTACGGTGTCGGCTCCGTACCCTGCTTCGACGTCACCCTGGTGGACGACTCCCTCACCACTGCGCCTTCGAGCACCGGCCCCGTGGGCGACCTGCGGCTCGTCCCCGACCTCGACCGGCTCACTCCGCTCGCCGCCCAGCCCGGCTGGGCCTGGGCCCCAGCCGACCGCTACACCCAGGACGGCAAGCCGCACCCCGGGTGCCAGCGCGCCTTCGCCCGTCAGGTCACCGAGGCCATCGAGCGGCGCGGGCTCTCGATCCGAGCCGGGATCGAGATCGAGTGGGTGGTGGCCGACGCCGCCGGGGCCCCCGCGACGGTCGCGCCCGCGTTCGGGATGACCCGCTTCGTCGAACACTCCGACTATCTGCGGGCCGTGCTGCGCGCCCTCACCACCCAGGGCCTGACCGTGCTCCAGCTCCACCCCGAGTACGCCGCCGGGCAGTTCGAGGTCTCGGTCGCCGCGGAGGGGCCGGTCGAGGCGGCCGACACCGCGATGCTGGTGCGCCACACTATCCGGGCCGTCTCCGCCCGGCACGGCCTGCGGGTCTCGTACGCGCCCGTCTTCTCCGAGGGCTCGATCGGCAACGGCGGCCACCTGCACCTCAGCCTCTGGCGAGAGGGCCGTAACCTCGGGCACGGCGGCCCCGGCCGCCACGGGCTGCACCCGGAGGCCGAGCAGTTCCTCGCGGGCGTCCTGGCCGAACTGCCCGCCCTGCTCGCCCTCGGCGCGCCCAGCGTCGCCTCCTACCTGCGACTGGTCCCCTCCCATTTCGCCGGTGCCTACCGCTGCTGGGGCCTGGAGAACCGTGAGGCGGCGCTGCGCCTGATCGCCGGCTCCGCCGCCGGGCAGGCCAACGCCGAGCTCAAGTGCTTCGACGCCACCGCCAACCCCTACCTGGCGATCGGCGGCGCGCTGGCCGCCGGACTCGCCGGCCTGGGCGCCGGCCTTCCCCTCCCGCCCGAGACCCCGAGCGACCCCGCCACCCTCGGCGGCGCCGAACGCCTACCGGCGAGCCTGCCCGAGGCGATCGACGCGTACGAGAAGTCCGCCGTACTGCGGGAGGCACTCGGCCCCGAGCTGTTCGAGACCGTACTGGCCGTCCGGCGGGCGGAGGCGGAGCTGTTCGCGATGCACACAGGTGCGGAGGTCATCGAGGCGGTCCGCTGGCGCTACTGACGCGACACCAGTTCGCCATTCCCGGCCCGTGGGGCATATCCATCGCGATATGCAAGCCGGTGGGAAGCGCGCCCTCCGGCCAGAGGGGTGGCGAGGCGATGCGACGCGTGCCAGGACCACCGTCATCGAGGTGGACCGGCCGGACCGCAAAGCACGGCGGGACAATGGCAAATCCGACCGTCCTGGTCCGCATGAAATACGACCAGCGCACCCGGGACTACGTCGCCCGACGCACCGCCGAAGGCCTGGCCAAGAAGGACATCATCCGCTGCCTCAAACGATTCGTCGCCCGCGAGATCTGCCCCCACCTACCCCACACGATCCAAACCACTGAATCGCTCCCCCAGACCGCTTGACGATCTATAGGAGCTTCCCAATGCTGGCTTTACCGACGTTCCGTCAGGCCTTTCTGGACGGTCCACATCGCGCACTCGCGGAGTTTGCGGAAGTCGCCACACGGCGCCCAGCCTGGATCATCGATTCGGTGCCGACCGCACGGTCGCGACGGTGCCAGATCACCGGTGGGGTGCGGGCGGTATGGTGGCTGCCTCCGCCGGTATGCCCGGTCCGGGGTGGTGACCGTCCTTCGGCAACTGGCGAGGGGGCGTGCCGACCCATGGGAACCGACTACGAGCGTCTCGCCGCTCGCGACGAAGAGCTCGCCATCATGGTGCAGCGGAGGCGCCGAAGGATGGATCCCAATGCCGTTCCCGGTCGGCATCGAGGCCGTCGCGGCGCAAGCGAGAGCTTTCTAAAAGCGAAGTGGCTGTGCTGACTGGCGCCAGCGTCAAGTGGTACGGAAAGCTGGAGAACGGGGATGTTTCTCCGATCAATTCCTTGACCGCCTCGCATACGATCCCTGCCCGCAGCATGCGCTCTGCCGCTCAACGGGGCGGCTGGTTTCAGGGCTGGGTCAGACGATGCTCTCTTCGTAGAACAGTTCGAAGGTTCCTCCTCCGAAGGCCGGCAGGCCGGTGGTGGCCGCGGTGTCGAAGTGCGCCGGGCTGGGCGGGAACAGTCCGCTGTCGGGGAGGACGAGTTCGAACGGGGGTGGACCGCCGAAGGTCGGGATGTCGGTATACCGGCAGGCGTGGAAGGCGCCGTCATCCGTGACGATCCCCAACTCGATGTGAGTGGTGCCGACGATGGGTTCCGTAATGTCCATCCCCTTTACGGAGCCCTGTCCTTCCAAGGTGTCGTTGAACACCACATTGCCGTTCATCCGGACCTGAACGTGACGGTCTCCCGGACTGTTCTGGAAGATCGCGTCGAAGTGCACGGCTTGCTGCATAGTGACCACCTCGGAGGTCTACTTGGCTTCCCCCTTCCAGGAGACCACCGCGTCCGGCCGTGCGAGACTCCTACCGGAGCAACTGAGAGCCCCGTCCTGTACGGCCCTGTCCCGGCGGAAGTTGTCAAGTCAAATGAGACGGTTTGACACTATATGGACTGTTGTGCGGGCACTGTCTCCGGCTTGGGCTGGTTGATCCAGACCTTCTGGGGTATCTCGGGCGGCTTCGGGCGTCGGGCGAAGCGTTCGGGGTGGCGTGCGTAGGCCTCGGTAAGGGTGACGGCTCGCTGCTCGCGGACCAGATCGGCGGTGCCGAAGTGCACGGAGGCGGGGGTGTGCAGGCCGATGCCCGAGTGCCGGTGTTCGTGGTTGTAGTAAGTGAAGAAGCCCTCGCACCATTCGCGGGCGTGGGTAAGGGAGTTGAAGTATTCCGGGAAGTCGGTGGAGTACTTGATGGTCTTGAACTGGCTTTCACTGTACGGGTTGTCGTTGGAGACCTTCGGCCGGGAGTGGCTTCGGGTCACACCGAGGTCGATCAGCAGCTGGGAGACGGCCTTGGAGGTCATCGAGGTGCCCCGGTCGGCGTGCACGGTCTCCGGCACGATGCCGTTGCGTTCGATGGTCTCGCGGATCAGCTCCTCGGCGCGGTGGGAGTCCTCGGCGGCCTCGACGGTCCAGCCGCAGATGTAGCGGCTGTAGATGTCGATGATCGCGTAAAGGTGGTACCACTCGCCCTTGTTGGGGCCGCGAAGCTTGGTGATGTCCCAGGTCAGGACCTGGCAGGGGGCAGTGGCCAGCAGCTGGGGCACGGTCTTGGCGGGATGGGTGGCCTGCCTGCGGCGTTCTCCGGATTGCCCGGCGGCGTTGAGGATGCGGTACATGGTGCGCTCGGAGCACCAGTAGGTGCCGGCGTCCAGCTCCCGCGCCCAGACCTGGGCGGGCGGCAGGTCGACGTACTCGGGCCGGTTCAGCAGGTCCAGCACCGCCGCCCGTTCGGACGGGCTCAGCGCGGAGGGCGGGGACGGTCGTGGCTTGCGCTCGGCGGCCCGGGACGGTTTCAGCCTGCGGTAGTGGGTAGCCCGCGAGCGTCCGATCAGGCGGCATGCCGAGGTGGTGCCGAGTTCGGGTTCCAGGCCCGCGAACGCCTCGTCCAGGACCGGCGCGAGGGCGCGGTTCAGTCCGCGCTCTCGGAGAGCATCTCCAAGAGCGCATGTGCTTTTCCCAGAACAGCCAGGGCTGCGTCGCGCTTGGCGACGTCCTGTTCCAGGCGGGCGACCTTCTTGCGCAGCCGTTCCAGCTCGGCCTGTTCGGCGGCCTTCTTCGGGCGGGCGGGCGAGGTCCGCTTGTCGGTCAGCGTGACCGTCGCCCCGGCGTCGCGGGCCTGGCGCCACTCGATGATGTGTGAGTGGTACAGCCGCTCGCGGCGCAGGATCGCGCCCTTCTCGCCGGTGGGCGCGGCGTCGTACTCGGCGACGATCCGCAGTTTGTACTCTGGCGAGAACGTCCGCCGCTTCGGCTTCGGCGCCGGGTCGGGATTGGTGGTGCTGGCCATGCTGAAGGGATCTCCTGTCTCGCCCATCCAGACTAACCCGACATTCCGGGCGTCTCAGTCGAGACTGTCAGAGAGGGCGGCTGGCCGGGACAGGGCCGGGTGCAGCGGCTGGTGAACTGCTCCCGGTCGGCCCAGCATCCCCACCCGCCCGACAAAGCCGGACGGCCCCGGCGGGCGGGATCTGCCGCCAGCCGGGGCCCTCACAATGCTGCCGGGTCAGAGCTTGCCGCGGTAACCGCCGGTCTCGCTGCCGCGCTTCTCGATGAAGTTCTTGAAGCGCTTCAGGTCGCCCCTCACCTGCCGGTCGAGCATGTTCACCATGTCGGCGGCCTTCTCCGCCAGCCCCTCGGGCTGGTAGTCCATCGTCATCACGATCCGGGTGTGGCCTGCGTCCAGAGGCTGGAAAGACACCATGCCGGACTGTTTCACCTCGCCCGTAACCGTGCGCCACGCCACGTGGTCGTCCGGGGCCTGGTCAACGATCTCGGTGTCGAACTCCCGGCTGACACCGGCGATCTTCGTCTTCCAGCGGTTGTGGCGGTCGTCGATCTGCGTGATCTCCTCGACGCCCTCCATGAACATCGGGAACTGCTCGAACTGCGTCCACTGGTTGTACGCGGTGCTGATCGGCACGTCGACGTCGATCGTCTCCTGGACCCTGCTCATAACCAACCACTCCTTACTCGTCAGTCTGCTGAACCGGACCCGCACACCAGCCCTCGGGCAGTCAGGCACGCGGGACCCTTCGGCCATCCCGCCCCACCCGCGGCGTGCCCGCAACCGGCAAAAACCCAGGACCGGCCAGCCGCAGCGGGCGGCGGACCAGTCTCCTGACGGCCACGGCCATGCGCCGCCCGGGCCGCGCCGTGTGGTCCGCACGGGTGAACGCCCGCGCACCCGCGAACACGGCCCGGATCGCTGGGCACCCCTTCTCCTGAGGTGTTCAGCCCTTCCCAGCAACGGGTGGCGCGGTCAGTCCTTGAAGGCGTCCTTGACCTTCTCGCCGGCCTGCTTCACGTCACCTTTGATTTGGTCGCCTTTGCCCTCGGCTTCCAGGCGTTCGTTGCCGACCGCCTTGCCTGCGGCCTCCTTGACCTTGCCCTTGACCTTGTCACCGAGGTTCGAGGCCTTGTCCGAGGCGCTCATTGCGATCTCCCTCCGTTTCCACAACGGCCTGTCCCCGGAGCGGCTGCCCGGATTGCCCGCAGGCATGCACCGGATGTGGTCCGGTGCGGTTGGTCGGGAGTCGCCGTGCTGACCGGTGCAGCCGGGCGGCGCCGCGATGATGCTGGACCTGCACGACGTGACCTTTCTGGCTCGGCGGGACTGAACGCGCTGCTGCTGGCCCGGAGCCAGGCCGCCCGCCAAGGCCGCCGTCGTCCAGCTCGCCCAGCCTTCCGACCAGGTGGCGCGGCTGCTGGAGATCACCGGATGCGACCGGGTCTTTCCCGTTGACCTGGACGTGCCTCGCTCGGCTTGTTGAACGTATCGGAGTCCGTCTGATCGAAGCCCGCGAGAAGGCGCCCCGCAGGCCCGAGACGCCCAGCGCGCTCAAGAAGGCTGCGGACGCGGTTCTGTCCTGACGGGACCGAGGGCACGGCCCGGTGTCCGGGCCTGCGCCGTCCACGGTCATCTGCACTGCGGCGCAGGACGGGACTACTGCGGTTCGTCCGGCGGGAGGAGGGGGCCGAGCGGTCCGAGGTCGAGGTTGAGGTCCTGCATGGTGAGCCCGTAGCGGGCACAGAGGTCGTTCATGCGCTCGTGTAGCGCCATGAGGGTGGCTCCGAGGTTCTCCTCCTGCTCCTCGGTGAGGTCGCCGGCTTCGACTCGGTGCAGGGCCTGCCGTTCCATGAGCTGTCGGAGGAGTTCGACGAGGGTGAGGACGAGCTTCATCAGGTCCCGTTCGACGGTCTCGGGGCCGGTCGTGATCCTTCGGGGTGCATGGCGCGGGCGGCCCCGGCCTGTGGCTGTCTCGCTCGTAGTGGCTGGCAGGACGCGGAACGCGCGTGTGGCGGCCTGGGCGACCTCTTGGCGGCGGTCCGGACGGGGTGGCTCGTCGGTGGTCACGGCGTCCCCCGCTCCTCGGATGGGACGTGTGCCGCCCAGGGGGCGGGCGTGCGCTCGCTGATCGACGTGATGAGGGCGCGCAGCGAGATCCGTACGAGGTCGATGTCGGCAACGGACAGGACGAGGTCACCGGTGATGACCACTCCGCCGCTGAGCAGGCGGTCCAGCAGGTCGATGAGGGCGACCTGCTGCTGCGACGGGGGCGCGCCGGTGGTCGCAGCCGGGGTGTTTCCTGGAGGGTTCACGGTGCACTCGCCGTGCCGGGTTCGGGAGGGGTGAGGGTGGCGAAGGAGTAGGGGGCCCACGGACCGGTGACGTCGACCCGCAGACCGGGGAGACCGTCGGTGGCGTGCATGGTCTCCTCGCGGAACGCGCGGACATGGTCCGCAGGCACGAGGTAGGCGTCGTTGACCACGTTCTGTCCGGGGCCGGTTGCCAGTTCGCCTTCCTGGACGCGGTGGCGTGCCCACTGCACCGCGTGGGCGCGGGCGATCACTGCGATCCGTTGTGCTGCCTCTTCGGCTGCCCGGTGGGCGTCGTGGCGGGCGTCCTGCTCCGTACGGCGGCGGCGCAGATAGGCGCGTCCTGGACTGAGTGCTGGATCAGGCGGGGCGTCCGTTGCGGCGGGGGGCCGCGGTTCGGCCTCGACGTAGAGCTTGACGCCCAGCTCCACATGGCCACGCAGGCGTTCCAGGCCGTCAAAGAACAGTTTCTGGTTGTCGTCGAGCATCGCGCGCACCCGGTCGTCGTCGAGGTAGACGGTGGCCAGGCGCAGTGGAAGGACGGTTGTGTGCGCTGCCAGCGCTTCGATGACGCCATGGTGGGCCCGGGCCAGGGCTTCGAGCCAGCCGAGGTCCTCCAGGTGCCGATGCAGGGCCGCTTCGTGGAAGTCCTCGGCGGGGACGTGACTGACGACGGCCACCGGGGTGGTGGTGCGGTCGGGAGTCAGGAGGCGGACGGGAGCTCCGGCGACGCCGGTGAGGGTTCCCGCCTCGGCGGCCAGGGCGGGGGTGCGGTCGCGGGCGACGGCGTAGGCGTAGGTGAGGGAGGCGTCGCTCATGTGTCACCTGGACCGGGTCGTGTGTGAGCGGTGGGCCGCTTGGCCGGGCGGCGGCGCGGCGTGGCTGCCTCCGGAGCGCTGACGGGCGGGAGGGCGGCGTCGGCGCGCAGGGCCTCGATCTGTTCGCGCAGGCGTTGGTTCTCCTCTTCGAGACGGGAAGTGGAGTGGTCCGCGCGGGAGGACAGCGAGGGGTCGTGTTCCCACCAGTCGATGCCCATCTCCTTGGCCTTGTCCACGGAGGCGATGAGCAGGCGCAGCTTGATGGTGAGCAGTTCGATGTCGAGGAGGTTGATCTGGATGTCGCCGGCGATGACGACGCCCTTGTCCAGCACCCGCTCCAGGATGTCGGCGAGACTGGCGGAGGAGGCCGGCTGGTAGGGCGGCGCGGCCCGGGAGGGCAGCGAGCCCATACGGTTGGCGAGAGAATCACTCACTGCTGTCCTCCGTCCGGCCGCGTGGCTGCTACACGGTCATGGTGCGCGGCGCTGGGTGTGGGCCCGGATTTCGTCGAGGCGGTCGAGGAGTTCGTCCTCACGCCGGTCGAAGGTCTCCTCGTCGATCTCTCCGGCCAGGAGTGCTCGCTCCAGTTCGGCAAGGTCGTTTTCGACGGGCGCAGGGTCGTAGTACTCGTCCTCGGCGGTTTCGACGACGCGTTCGAGCACCCAGACGGTGCCGCGCACCGGCGCGAGTGGGAGGGTGAGGATCTGGGTGATCAGACCCATGGCTTCACGTCCTTCAGACGAAGCTGTAGGCGGGCAGGGGGCCGTACAGCCGGACGTCGCAATCGGCGCCGAGTTCGTCGGCGAGGCCCTTTTCCGCAGTGAGGAAGAGCTCTCGGTGCTCTTGGTCAACGAGGAAGGAGATGTTCAGGAAGTCGTTCCCGGTGGGCTCGGAGGCCAGTTCCTCGCGCGTGTGGGGACGCAGTGCCTCGGTGATGCCGGCTGCCAGGGCCTGCTGGCGCGCGAGGACCTCCTGCGTGACGAGTTCCCCGAGGGCGAGCGGCAGCTCGGGGTTGCTGTTGCCCGCCTTGATGTCGTCGTTGAGCTGCCGGGCTCTGGGTGACTCCCGCAGGATCTGCCGCAGCAGGGCGTCCTCCTCGACGGCGGCCTTGATGTGGTACTCGGCGCAGCCCTCCAGGTGGCTCAGCCGCTGGAGGTACTCCTCGCGGTGCTGGTCGAGGGCGGCCCGGACGGCGTCGTCGTCGGGAGCGGTGAGGCCGAAGCGCAGCGGCAGCACCGCCCCGTCGGCGACGAGGCGTTCCTGAACGGCCTGGTGGGCCATCAGGTCTCGGCGTTTGGGCCGCAGTTCCGCAGGTGCGTCGCTGACGACGGCCGCCAGCGGCCCGGCCCGCAGGGAGCGCAGGGCTGCTGGGACGGGACCGACCGTGTCGAGGCCGGTCAGGTCGTGGGGATGACCGGCTGCGGTGATGGAGTAGACGTAGACGGCCATCTCATTCCTCCCGTCGTCTGGTGGGCCGACGGGCGGGCCGCGTGCGCCTCGGCGCGGGCTCCTCCTCCTCTTCCTCCTCCTCGTTGGCGTCTCCGAGGTGGAGGGCGTCGGTGACAGCGTCGACGGCGCCGCTCAGCGCGCCCTTGCTCTTGCCCCGGGCACCCCCTTCCGTGACCTCCCCCACGATGTCGGTGAGCTGAGCGGGCGCTTTGCGCCCGGATTCCAGGTCGAGGCGGTTGCACGCCTCGGCGAATCGAAGGTAAGTGTCGACGCTGGCGACGACGATGCGGATGTCGATCTTGAGGATCTCGATGCCGACCAGCGAGACCCGGACGAAGACGTCGATGACCAGGCCCCGGTCGAGGATTAGCTCAAGGACGTCATAGAGACTTCCGGTGTTCCCGCTGCGGGAAACGCCGGCTGCGCTTTGCGGCACCACAGTCATGGCGCCTCCCTTCGCGGCCCGCCCTCACGGTGAACGCGGGCGTTCTTGCAGGTCATCGCGCCGCGGGATTCGTCAGGTCGGGCGATCGACCTGTCCCCGGGTGTAGCGACGGATCCGCTCGTACGACTGCAGTTCGCCTTCTTCGTCGAGCCTTACCCGGTAGCTGGCCAGCACGCTGGTCGTGTCGGGGATGCGTTCCAGCTCCACCACCTCCACGTCGGCCTGCCAGCCGCCCTCGACGGGTTTCAGGGCCGACACCGACTCGGGGACACGTCCGAGGAGGTCTTGCAGTTGCTGAGCGGCGATACGCATGGCGTGTGGCGCGGATACACGCCGACGGGGCCGCGGCGTCCGGCCCGGCGACCGTGTGGGACGCGCGCCGGCCCTCCTCGGTTCCTCGTCGTGCTCGTTGCCAGTGGTCATGCCCTTCTCCGGATCGGGGAAAGCCTGCTCCAAAAGCATTCACATACCACGCATGCCCGATATGCACCAATATAGCCGTCGACTTGTGTCTCACGCCCCGGCGCCGCAGGCCTGCTCCGCGGGGGCGGGTCGGCGTGGGGCGTGGAGTACGGGGCCGTGCACTCGGCGCGACATCGGTTCCAGGTGCGGTAACACCGCGGCATGCCAGACTGGGAACTGGGTTCTTTTCTGCCGGGCTCGGCGGGGTCACGATCCCCGATTCTCCCAGCGCCGCTTCCGACGCGGGCTGCCGTGACCGACGTCGCAGCGACGGATCGTTGCCGCATGTCGGCGTCGCGCCGACCACAAGACCGGCCATCACGCGCGCGGAAAGACAAGGAACGGCCCCTTCGCTGGTGCCGATCACTCGCGAAGGGGCGATCGCCGGAAAGGGATGCCCCTATGAATGACACCACCAAGGTCGCCTTGGCGGCGGCTGTCGTGGGCGGTTACGTACTCGGGCGCGCGAAGAAGGGGCGTCTCGCGTTCGCGGCCGCCACCTACCTCGCCGGGCGCCGGTTTGGTCTGGATCCGCGCCAGCTCGCCACCGAAGGCATACGCAAGCTCGCCGAGGTCCCGCAGGTCGCCGAGCTGAACAAACAGGTCCGCGGCGAACTGCTGGAAACAGGCAAGAAAGCCGTCGCCGCAGCCGCCGACCGGCGCATCGGTGAGCTGGCCGACTCGCTCAGGGAGCGCACGCTCAACATCGGAAAACCGAAGCGGGACGAGGGGCAGGACGAGGAGGAACCGTACGAGGCCGAAGCCGGGGAGGAGGAATGGGACGAGGAGCCGGAGGAGGAAGAGCCCGACCAGGCCGGAGAGGAGGACGAGTACGAGGAGGAGCCCGAGGAGGAGGAAGAGCCCGAGGAGGAGGAAGAGCCCGAGGAAACTCGTCCGGCGAAACCGGCCCGGCGACGCCGCACCGCCGAACCCGCCGGTGACCAGCCGCGCTCCTCCCGCACGGCGCCGAGCACCAGCGCGCCGAAGACCGCCGCCCGCCGGCCCGTCAGGAAGGCTGCACCGGCGGGGAAGAAGACCACGGCCAAGAGTCCGCCAGCGGCAAAGAAGTCGTCGGCCCGCGCCACGACGTCGAAGACCGCCGCATCCAAGCCCGCGCGCGAGAAAGCGCCGACGCCGGCGAAGAAGACCGCGGCGAAGAAGACCGCAGCGAAAAGGACCGCAGCGAGCAAAAGCACCGCCGCCAAGCCGTCGACGCGGACCCGGCGGAGGTGAGCCATGGCCGCCACGGGAGACAGGTCCACAGCCGGGTCGGGAGTCGACCAACTACGTGAAGAAGTCGTCAACTTCCTCGGCGCCCAGCTGGAGCACCTGGTAGAGAAGGCGGGTGAGAAGGTCTCCGACCTCACCGACACCCTTGGTGACGTCGCCCAGAACGGAGGCGTCCTGCCCAAGGTCGGTTCCCGTGTCCTGCAGGGTGACTCCCCGCTCAAGGCCTTCATAGCCGAGAAGGCTAAGAGCATCAAGGACAACGTCGTCGACAAGGCCAAGGAGACGTTCGGGGGAGGCGGCAAGCCCGGCCGCAAGGCCGGCAAGAAGACGATGAACATCGTGGAGGCGCTGGATGTCGGCGTCCCTGTGCGCACCGCCTACGACCACTGGACGCAGTACGAGGATTTCAGCGGCTTCGCGAAGGGTGTGCAGAGCGTTTCACAGGGCGATGAGGTCACCACCGACTGGAAGGTGAAAGTCGGGCCCTCCAAACGCAGCTTCAAGGCAACGGTCCAGGAGCAGATCCCGGACGAGCGCATCGTGTGGACCTCCGAAGGAGCCAAGGGCAGCACTCGGGGGGCCGTCAGCTTCCACGAGCTCACCCCGAACCTGACCCGCATCGTGCTCGTCGTCGAGTACTACCCCAGCGGCTTCTTCGAGAAGACCGGCAACATCTGGCGTGCCCAGGGCCGGCGCCTCCGCCTCGACTTCAAGAACTTCCAGCGGCACGTCTCCCTGTCCAACGACGAAGCCCAAGGCTGGCGCGGTGAGATCCGCGACGGCGAGGTGGTGCGCACGCACGAGGAGGCAATGGAAGACGAAGCCACCGAGGACGACCGGCTCGGAGAAGACGAATACGACGAAGAGGAGGGGCCTGAGGAGGAGTACGACGACGAGGAAGAAGAGCCCGAGGGCGAGTACGACGACGAGGAAGAAGAGCCCGAGGGCGAGTACGACGACGAGGAAGAGGAGCCCGAGGACGAGAACGACGACGAGTACGACGATCGCGACTACGGCGAAGAGGACGAACAACCGGAAGAGGAGGATGAGGAGTACCTGGAGGAAGCCCGCTGACCGGCCCCGGAGCAGCCCACCCGCACCGCGCACCGGCCCGACCCCGACTGCCGAGCTGGCGGCGGAGGCGAGCAGCCACCCGGCTTGCAGCTGGCAGCGAGGTGCCGTTGCTCCTGCCCCTGGCCATCCTCCAGCCGGGAAGCCGAAGGCGACGGCTTGCCAGGCCCACCAGGCGCAGACCGGCCGCCCGATCGCGTCAGGGACATGGCCGCCCAGGCCAGTCGCCGGCCTGGGCGCCGAAACCCAAGCATCGACCACATCCTGCACTGGCCCCAATGGCGCACCGTGAACGGGATATCGGCACGCCAGGCAACGACCGGCACCCCACCGGGGTACCGGTCGCATTCATTACCAGTTCATCCGAACTCGTCATGTGCGAAGGACCGGCCTAGATCAGGCGCCCGGAGTCTCGGACCCCGGTCAGTCAATGCTTTCGTAAGCACTTCGTTGGGGCCTACGACTCGTCCCGACCTTACGGGTCAGGTGTCGTCTTGGTGCGGCCGCCCGTCCTCGGGGGACGTGTTGTCATCGTCGAAGTCGACGTCGACGTGCTGCTCGGGGCGGCGTTCTTCCTGGTTCGCGATGGATTCCAGGACTTTCTCGTCTGCCTCGGTGAGCGGTGGCTGCAGAATGCTTCGCGGCCACAGTCGCCGGTGCAGAACCACGTTGGTCTCGGCTGCGTACACGGTGATCGTCGCGGCCAGAGCGAGCCAGGAGAGCAGGCCGATCACGGTTGCGAAGAACCCGTAGACAGCTGTGGCGTGGCGCAGCTGGTGGGCCACGAGGGCGGCACCGAAGGCCTGCAGGACGGTGAACAAAGGCCCGGCGATCGCACATCCGGGCAGCAGGGCGCGAGTGGAGATGATCTTGGGAGTCAGGATGCGAAAGCAGGCCAGGCACAGGCCCGTGTTGAGCAAGGCGGACAGGACGAGGGCGCCGATGTGGGCGGCCAGCCCGCCAAGAGTGGTGGCGACAAGGGTAGCGGCGGCCGTGGCGAGTAGCAGGCCCACGGCGAGGGTGCTGAACAGCAGCAGGCTGCGCGCCAGGCGCGGGAAGTAGCCGGGGCGGACCACTCCGGGCACGTTCCAGACCTCGGCCATGGCGTGCTGAAGGACCTGGGCGATGCCGAGCGCGCCGTATACCAGGCCGAGGAGGGCAACGACGAGGGCGAGGCCGCTGCCCTGGACGGAGTGGACGTTCTGGCGGAGCTGGTCGCCGATGATGGGAAAGTCGGCGAGCGCGGAGTTGACGATGGTCTTCTGGGCGCCGGGGTGTCCGTGGAGGATGAAGCTGAGAATGGTGCTGAGCAGGAGCAGCAGCGGGATCAGGGCCATGAACCCGTAGTAGGCGATCAGGGCTGTGAGCAGACTGCCGCGGTCATCTCCGTACTTCTTGATCACGCCGACGACCATTCCCGGGACCGTGTGGTGCTGTTGGGCGCGGTCGAGAGCGCGGAGGGTGCGTTCGACGGGGTTCATGCCTGGGCCTTCTTGTCATCCGGCTCCGCAACCTTTTACGGCGCGTCTACCCCGTGGGGCAGCAGGTTACCGGCCGACCCGGGCTGGGGGACAGTCGGCTGGGTATGGCGGCCGCAGCTGCCAGAGCCCCCAATGTCAGCCCAACCGTTGACCAGATCCGGAGGACGCCGCGCGGCTGGCTCCGGGACCGTGGTGCGGTCCGCGGATGCCCCCTCGCTCGACCCTCCGTGCACCGCGCGACCGAGTGGCCGGCGCGGACCAAGACGCGGGAGGTACGGCAGGCACCGTAGGTGCGGCGGAGTGTCCCACGCGGCACGTAGATGCCCCTGAACGCCTGAGAGGAGACGAACTCGAGGCCTGAGGTGGCGGGCGCGTCGCCGGTCTCCAGCAACTTCGGTCGAGACGCGACGAGGCGTTTGACACTGCTCACGCATCTCCGAACCCACTCACTCCCGCACTGGCATCGGCACATGAAGGGAATGGCGGTAGGTGCGGTGCCCGTATCGAACCACCGGCAGCGCCGCGAGGCCGACCAGCGCCCTGACTGGCTGCAGAGCCAGAAGACCACCCAGATATGCCCGGGGGCCGCTCAAGCGCATCAGTAGCCGCGCGCATGCCTCTACACCCACAAAGTGCGCGGCCGCGCGGGCAGCCCATCGCACTCAAGCGCGGGCTACAGCTACCTGCGCAACGCCGTCGACGACCACTCCCGCCTGGCCTACAGCGAGATCCTGCCCGACGAGCGCAAGGAGACCGCCACCGCGTTCTGGGCCCGGGCGAACGAGTTCTTCACCCGGGCCGGGATCACGGTCCAGCGGGTGCTGACCAGACAACGGCGCCTGCTACTGCTCACACATCTGGCGCGATGCCCTCGCCGCCGAGGGCATCGCCCACAAGCGCACCCGCCCCTACCGCCCGCAGACCAACGGCAAGGTCGAACGCTTCAAGTGCGCCACGAGGCGCTCTGTCGTATCCCCGGCATAGCCGGGAGGAAATCGAGCGGAGGTTCCTGGGCAAGAACGGCAACATGCTGCTCAACATCGCTCCGACGGCGGACGGGACGATCCCCCAGGGCCAGAAGGACGTCCTTCTGGGCATCGGCGACCACCTCCACCGATTCGGCGAGTCCCTGTACGCCACCCGGGCCTGGACGGTCTACGGGGAGGGGCCGACCAAGATGGGCGGCGGCTCCTTCACCACCCCCGTGGCGGGCACGAACACGGACTTCCGGTTCACTCGCAGCAAGGACAGCACCGTCCTGTACGCCACGGCCCTGGGCTGGCCCGGGAGTTCCACGACCATCAGCACCCTGGCGAGCGGCCGCATCGACCTCAGCTCCCTGACGTCGGTCCAGTTGCTGAATCCGACCGCGGGCACGTACACCAGCCTGCCCGCGCCTACCCAGGCGAGCGACGGCCTGCACATCACCCTGCCGTCGTCCTCGGCCCCGTTCAATGCCCTCGCCTACGTGCTGAAGTTCACCTTCTCCGGTCAGATCCCCGTCCTCCAGCCCGGGGGCACCGGCGTGGTCACCGCGTACAGCAACGTCTCGTACGCGGGCACGGCGGCCGGCCTGGTGCTGGGCGGCTACACGGCCGCCCAGTTGCAGAGTGCGGGTCTGGCGGCGCGGACCATCTCCTCCGTGCGGGTGCCGGCGGGCTACCAACTGGTCGGCTACTCCGGCGACAACTTCACCGGGACGGCGTGGACCTTCAGTGCGGACACCACAGACCTGCGCAACACCGGCAACAACGACGCCATCACGTCGCTGAAGGTGATCTTCAATCCGGCCACCTACTTCCGGATCAGCAACGTCACCGACGGCCTGGCCCTGGACAGCGGCGGCAACGTCGCCTCGGGCAGCAACCTCAAGCAGTGGACCTGGGACGGCAGCCCCAATCTCCAGTGGCAGGCCGTCGACCTCGGCAACGGCTACTACAAGCTGGTCAACCGCACCAACGGGATGGCAGTCGACGGCTGGGGCTCCACCTCCAACGGGGCACCCGCGCAGCAAGCTCCCTGGAACGGCGGCACCAACCAGCAGTGGCAGATCACAAACCGTGGCAACGGCCTGTGCAGCATCGCCAACCGCACCACGGGCCTGGTCCTGGACGGCGGCGGCCAGGTCGCCGCCGCTCCGTCACCAAGCAGTGGGGCTGGAACGGCAGCCCCAACCTGCAGTGGTCCTTCATCGCACAGTAGGCCGCCGACCGGGCGGTTCACGACGCACTGCCCGAACCCCTGCAATACCGTCAACGACCACAGACGGCCCTGCCAGACCGGTGAGGGCCGTCAGGATGATCCACCGCTGCACTGCCCAACCTCCCGGGGCTAGGACGAGCTGGCCGACGCTAATCGCCCGTCCCCGGCCCCGTGCGCCGGGCGACCCAAACGGCTCACGCCGCCCCGCGCACGGGAGACCGGCCTCACGTCGCCTGCCGCACCAGCCCCGCCCGCGCGCCCGGCCGCAGCCAGACGAGCCAGGTGAGCGCCGAGCACGCCAGGTACGCCGCCAGGAAGCCGAGGTAGGCGGCGTCCCCGTTGTGGCTGGCCTGGAAGGACTGCCGGAAGGCGAGGTTGACGATCACCCCGCCGAACGCCCCGATCGCGCCCGCGAGCCCGATCAGCGCGGCGGAGCGGCGCCGGGAGTCGGCCTCCGCCGCGTCCGTCTCGGCGCCCGCGGCGACGGCGGCGCGGGCCCGGCCCTGGTAGTGCGCGGGGATCATCTTGTACGTCGAGCCGTTGCCGATCCCGCTGAGCACGAACAGCGCGATGAACCCGGCCAGGAAGAGCGGCAGCGAGCCGGCCCGGGAGGCGACGAGCACGACGGCCGTCCCGGCGCCCATGGCCGCGAAGGTCGCGAGCGTGACCTTCGCACCGCCCCAGCGGTCGGCGAGCCGTCCGCCGACGGGCCGCAGCAGCGAGCCGAGCAGCGGCCCGAGGAAGGTGAGCGCGGCGGCCTTGACCGGGGTGTCGAAGCGGTCGTGGAACTGCACCTGGAGTACCTGTCCGAAGGCGAAGCCGAAGCCGATGAACGAGCCGAAGGTGCCGATGTACAGGGTGGACACGGCCCAGCCGTACGGGTCACGGGCCACCTCGCGCAGCGCCCGTCCCTCGCCCTTCGACGACACCGCCAGGTTGTCCATCCGCCACCAGGCCCCCGCCGCCGCCAGCACGATCAGCGGCAGGTAGAGCAGCGGCAGCAGCCGCGGGTGGGCCGCGCCCGCCGTGGCGAGGACGAGCAGCCCGAGCAGTTGCACGGCCGGCACGCCGAGGTTGCCGCCGCCCGCGTTGACGCCGAGCGCCCAGCCCTTGAGCCGGTGCGGGTAGAAGGCGTTGATGTTGGCCATGGACGAGGCGAAGTTGCCGCCACCGACGCCGGCCACGCAGGCCACCGCGAGCAGCGTCCCGTACGACACGCCGGGCCTCAGGACGAGGGCGGCGAGCGCGGTCGGCAGGAGCAGCAGGAGGGCGCTGATCACCGTCCAGTTCCGTCCGCCGAACCGGGCGACGGCGAAGGTGTACGGCAGGCGCAGCAGCGCGCCGAGCGCGGTGGGGAGCGCGGTGAGCGTGAACTTGCCGGCCGTGTCGATGTGGTACTGGGGCCCGAGGAACAGCACGAGCACCGACCACAGGCTCCACACCGAGAAGCCGATGTGTTCGGAGAGGACGGAGAAGACGAGGTTGCGCCGGGCGATGCGGGCGCCCGCGCGCTGCCAGAACTCCTCGTCCTCCGGGTCCCAGCCGCGCAGGTCGGCCGGTCTGGCGTCGACAGCTGTCGTCACTTCGCACCTCCGGCGACGGAGCCGGCGAGCCGGACCGGCCAGATCTTCAGGACGGCCGGGCTGCCGTCGGGGGCGGTTTCGTCGTCGAGGCAGCGTCCGTCGGTGAGGTCGAAGACCTGCTTGTACATCGGTGAGGCGAGCGTCGGGCGGTCGCCTCGGCTGCCGAGCAGACCGCGGGAGAGCACCTGGGCGCCGCTGAACGGGTCGAGGTTGTCGACGGCGTACAGCGTCCCGGCGCGATCGACGAAGACCGCTACCTGCCGCGCGTCCTCCAGGAGGACGGCCCTGCCGCGGCCCGGCTGCAGGTCGTCGAGGGTGCAGACGGCGTGCCAGCGGGTGCCGTCGTGGATCTGGACGTCGTGAATCCCGACGTCGCGGACGTCACGGACGTCGTGGACGTCGCGGGTCTGAACGGTCACGGAGTGAGCACCTCCAGTCGGGCTCCGGCGATCAGGACCGGGGCGTTGGGTCCGGTGAGGGCGGTGAGGGACCGCCCGGCCTCGCCCGGGCGGGCGGGGCGGATCTGGCCGCGTTCGGGGACGAAGGTCACGGCCGGGTCGGGGGTTCCGGGGGCGTTGACGAAGGAGGAGAAGCGGCGCATCCGGTCGGGGTCGGCCAGGGTCTCGGCCCATTCGTCCTGGTAGCCGCCGATGTGGCGGGCCATCAGGTCGTCGAGCTCGGCGGCGATGCCGAGCGAGTCGTCGAGGACGACGGCCCGCAGGTGGTCGAGGCCGCCCTCCAGCCGCTCCAGCCAGACCGAGGTGCGTTCGAGGCGGTCGGCGGTGCGGATGTAGAACATCAGGAAGCGGTCGATGGTGCGGATGAGCGTCTCGCGGTCGAGGTCGGCGGCGAGCAGGTCGGCGTGCCGGGGCGTCATGCCGCCGTTGCCGCCGACGTAGAGGTTCCAGCCGGCCGAGGTGGCGATGATGCCGAAGTCCTTGCTCTGCGCCTCCGCGCACTCGCGGGCGCAGCCGGAGACGGCGGACTTGAGCTTGTGCGGGGAGCGCAACCCCCGGTAGCGGAGCTCCAGTTCGATGGCGAGCGTGGTGGAGTCCTGGACGCCGTAGCGGCACCAGGTCTCGCCGACGCAGGACTTCACGGTGCGCAGCGACTTGCCGTAGGCGTGGCCGGACTCGAAGCCGGCGTCGACCAGCTTGCGCCAGATCACCGGGAGTTCGTCGACGGTGGCGCCGAACATGTCGATCCGCTGGCCGCCGGTGAGCTTGGTGTAGAGGCCGTGATCGCGGGCGATCTCGCCAATCGCGATGAGGCCCTCGGGAGTGATCTCGCCGCCGGGCACGCGCGGGACGACCGAGTAGGAGCCGTTGCGCTGAAGGTTGGCGAGGAAGTGGTCGTTGGAGTCCTGGAGGGCGCCCTGTTCGCCGTCGAGGATGTGGCCGTTGCCGAGGCTGGCCAGGATGGAGGCGACGGTGGGCTTGCAGACCTCGCAGCCCTCGCCGCTGCCGTGCCGGTCGAGCAGGTCGGAGAAGCTGTCGATCCCCGTCACCCGGACGATCTCGTACAACTCGGCGCGGGTGTGGGCGAAGTGCTCGCACAGGCCCTTGTCGGTGCTGACACCGGCCGCCTCCAGCTCCTCGGTGACGACGGTGCCGAGCATCTTGACGCAGCTCCCGCAGCCGGTCCCGGCCCGGGTGCACTTCCTGACGGCGGCGACGCTGTCGCAGCCCTGGTCGCGGACGGCGGCGCGGACGGCGCCCTGCGTCACGTTGTGGCAGGAGCAGAGCACCGCGCCGTCGGGCAGCGCGACCGGCCCGGCGTTCGCGAACCCGGCGGGCAGCACGAGCTGTTCGGCCGGGACGGTGAGCGGCTTGCCGGCCACTGCGAGCGGACGCAGCGTGCCGTAGGCGTCGGTGTCGCCGACCAGGACGCCGCCGAGCAGGGCGCCGTCCGGGCCGATGACGAGCTTGCGGTAGACGCCGCCCCGGCTGTCGCTGTAGAGCACGTCGAGCGCGCCCTCGGCGGTGCCGTGCGGGTCGCCGAAGCTGGCGACGTCGACGCCGAGGAGCTTGAGCCTGGTGGAGGTGTCGGCGCCGGTGAAGCCCTCTCCGGGCAGCTCGGCCAAGGTCCGTGCCGCCGTCTCGGCCATCTGGTAGCCGGGGGCGACGAGGCCGTAGACACGGCCGTCGGCGGCCTGGGCGCACTCGCCGATCGCGAGGACCGCCGGGTCGGCGGTGCGGCAGTGCTCGTCGACGACGACGCCGCCGTGCGCGCCGACCGGCAGGTCGCAGTCCCGGGCGAGCTGGTCGCGGGCGCGTACGCCGGCCGAGAACACCACGAGGTCGGCGGCGAGTTCGCGGCCGTCGGAGAGCGCGAGCCCGGTGACCTGGCCGTCCTCGCCGGTGACGACGCCGCTCGCGCCGGCGCTGGTGTGCACCGTCACGCCGAGGTCCTCGATCTTGCGGCGGAGCACGGCGCCGCCGCCGTCGTCGACCTGGACGGCCATCAGGCGGGGCGCGAACTCGACGACGTGGGTGGTGAGTCCGCCGGCCCGCAGCGCGCCGGCGGCCTCCAGGCCGAGCAGGCCGCCGCCGACGACGACGCCGGTGCGGGCCTCCTCCGCTCCCGCGCGGATCGCGTCGACGTCCTCGATGGTGCGGTAGACGTGGCAGCCGGGCGCGTCCTTACCGGGCACCGGCGGGACGAACGGGACCGAGCCGGTGGCCAGCACGAGGGCGTCGTAGCGGAGTTCGGCACCGGACCGAGTGGTGACGGTCCGCCCGGCCCGGTCGATCGCGGTAACAGGGTCGCCGAGGCGCAGGTCGATGCCGTGCTCGGCGAGGAAGCCGGGCGGGCACAGCGAGAGGTCCTCGGCGGTGCGGCCGTCGAACAGGGCGCTCAGGTGGACCCGGTCGTACGCGGGCCAGGGCTCCTCGGCGAGCACGGTGATCCGCCAGCCGCGGGCTGCGGGCTGCGCGGTGAAGGCCTCCAGGAAGCGCTGGCCGACCATGCCGTGGCCGACCAGGACGAGGTCGCGGAGAGCGCGGTGGTCAGGTGTCATCAGGATTCTCCTCGGGTGAGCAGGTGCAGGGGGTGGCCGCCGAGCGGTTCTTTGCTCTCGAAGGCGCCGGCCAGCGCGTCCACGGTGGCCAGGTCGCCGAGCAGGATCGCGCCGACCAGGCGGGTCCCGCGCAGGACGAGCTTCTTGTAGCTGCCGCGGGTGGCGTCGGCGATCCGCAGGACGTCGAGTCCGGGGTCGAGGGTCTCGTCCACGGCGCCGAAGGCCGCGTACTCCAGGTCGCCGGTGCTGAGCCGGGCGCGCTGGAGGCTGCCGGTGTAGCGGGCGTCCGGGTCGGCGCCGGACAGCCGCCGGGCGAGCGCGTCGGCCTGCTCCCAGGCGGGGCCGGCCAGGCCGTGGACGGTGCCGCGGTGCTCGGCGCAGTCGCCGATCGCGGACACGTGCGGGCCGGCGGTGGCGAGCCGGTCGTCGACCAGGATCCCGGTACCGACCGGCAGCCCGGCGCCGTACGCGAGGGCGGTGCGGGGGCGGGTGCCGCAGGCGAGCACGACCAGGTCGCAGTCGAGCCGATAGCCGTTGGCCAGCTCCACCGCGTCGGCCCTGTCCCCGCCGTGGACGGCGCGGGCGCGGTTGCGGGCGTACGTCTCGACGCCGAGCGCGAGCAGCCGCTCCCGCAGCACCTCGGCCGCCTCGCCGTCGAGTTGACGCTCAATCAGATGCGTGCCCTGGTGGACGATTTCGGTGCGGACGCCGAGCGCGGCGAGCGCCCGGGCGGCACTCACGCCGAGCACCCCGCCGCCGATCACCACCGCCCGCTTCGCGGTGACGGCCTCCTCGGCGAGCCGCCCGCAGTCCTCCAGCGTGCGCAGGGTGTGCACGCCCTCGGCGAGACCCGGCCCGTCCGGGCGGCGCAGCCCGCGCACCGGCGGCAGCACCGGGTTGGAGCCGGTCGCGAGGACGAGCTCGTCCCACAGCTCGACGGTGCCGTCGGCCAGGGCCAGCGTGCGGGCGGCCGGGTCTAGGGCCATCACCTCGCAGCCTGGCCTCGCCTCGGCGCCGCCGAGCGGCAGCGCGATCGACTCGGCGTCGTAGCGCCCGGTCAGGACGTCCGCGAGCAGCACGCGGTTGTAGGGCGCGCGCGGCTCGGCGCCGTAGACGGTGACTGTGCCGGGCCCGCCGAGCGCGCCGTAGCGCTCGGCGAAGCGGGCGCCGGCCATGCCGCCGCCGACGACGGCGATCCTCGGGGTCACGGGGCCACCTCCTGTTCGGCGCGCTCCACCCGGACCGCGCACACCTTGAACTCCGGCATCCGCGACACCGGGTCGAGCGCCGGATTGGTCAGGCTGTTGGCCCGGCCCGCGCCCGGCCAGTGGAAGGGCATGAACACGGTGTCCGCCCGGATCGCGCCGGTGATCCGCGCCGGGGCCACCGCCCGTCCGCGCCTGCTGGTCACCGCCACCGGCTCGCCGTCGGCCACCCCGAGCCGTTCGGCGAGCCGCGGGTGCAGCTCGACGAACGGGCCGGGCGCGGCCTCGGTGAGCTCGGCCACCCGGCGGGTCTGCGCGCCGCTCTGGTACTGGGCGAGCACCCGCCCGGTGGTCAGGTACAGCGGGTACGCCTCGTCCGGCTCCTCGCCGGCCGGGCGGTGGGTGACGGCCGCGAAGCGGGCCCGCCCGTCCGGCGTCGCGTACCGGTCCAGGAAGAGCCGCCTGGTGCCCGGGTGGTCCTCGGCCGGGCAGGGCCAGAACACGCCGTCCTCCGCCGCGATCCGCCGGTAGCTGATGCCCGCGTAGTCGGCGTCGCCGCCGGCCGAAGCGCGGCGCAGCTCGTCGAAGGCCTCCTCGGCGTCGACCGGGAAGCCCGTGGCGACACCAAGCCGGGCGGCCAGTTCGCGCAGCACCCACAGCTCGCTGCGGACGCCCTCCGGCGGGTCGAAGGCGCGGCGGCGCAGGATGACCCGGCCCTCCAGGTTGGTGGTGGTGCCGTCCTCCTCCGCCCACTGCGTCACGGGCAGGACGACGTCCGCGAGGCGGGCCGTCTCGGACAGCACCAGGTCGGCGACGACCAGAAGGTCCAGTGCGCGCAGGCGCTCGGTGACGTGGCCCGCGTTCGGCGCGGACACCGCCGGGTTGGAGCCGGCGAGCAGCAGCGCCCGGACGCCGTCCGGCCGGCCGAGGTCGTCCAGCAGTTCGTACGCCGACTTGCCCGGCCCCGGGATGCTCTCGGCCTGCACTCCCCACACCCCGGCGACGTGCGCCCGGGCGGCCGGGTCCTCGATCGAGCGGTAGCCGGGCAGCTGGTCGGCCTTCTGGCCGTGTTCGCGTCCGCCCTGCCCGTTGCCCTGGCCGGTCAGGCAGCCGTAACCGGCGTACGGGCGGCCGGAGTTGCCCGTCGCCAGGCACAGGTCGATCCACGCGCCGACGGTGTCGGTGCCCTTGCTCTGCTGCTCCGGGCCGCGTGCGGTGAGCACCATGCCGGTCGCGGCGGTGCCGAACAGCCGGGCGGCCTCGCGCAGTTGGTGGGCGGGCACGCCGGTGATCCGCTCGACGCGGTCCGGCCAGTGCGCCATCGCCGCCTCGCGGGCGGCCTCGAAGCCGGTCGTCCGCTCGGCGACGAAGTCCTTGTCCACCAAGCCGTCGGCGATCACCAGGTGCAGCAGGCCGAGCGCGAGCGCCAGGTCGCCGCCGGGGCGGGGCTGCAGGTGCAGGTCGGCCAGCTCTGCGGTGCGGGTGCGGCGCGGGTCGACGACGATCAACCTGCCGCCGTTCTCCCGCAGTTCGCGGAAGTAGCGCACGGCCGGCGGCATCGTCTCGGCCGGGTTGCCGCCCACCAGGATCAGGCAGCCGGTGCGCGGGATGTCGTCGAGCGGGAACGGTAGGCCGCGGTCCAGGCCGAAGGCCTTGCGGTGCGCGGCCGCCGCCGAGGACATGCAGAACCGGCCGTTGTAGTCGATGTTCGCGGTGCGCAGCACCACCCGGGCGAACTTGCCCAGCAGGTACGCCTTCTCGTTGGTCAGCCCGCCGCCGCCGAACACGCCGACGGCGTCCGGACCGTGCTGCTCCCGTGTCTGGGCGAGTCCGTCGGCCACACGGTCCAGCGCCTCCGGCCAGCCCGCCGCCCGCAGCGGCCCGCCGGGGCGGTCGCGCAGGAGCGGGCCGGTGAGGCGGACGTCGCGGGCGAGCAGGGCCGGCGCCGAGCGGCCCTTGCCGCACAGCGCGCCCCGGTTCACCGGGAAGTCCGGCCGCTCCAGCACCTCGGCTTTGGTGCCCTCACCGACGCCCAGCCGCATGCCGCACTGCAGCGAGCAGTACGGGCAGTGGGTGTCGGTGGGCGGGGCGGGGGCCGCCGTCAGGCTGGTCAGCGTCATGCCGAGGAATGTCGTCGTCCGCTGTTTCGCGATCGCGTCACCCGTGTTGCGGGCGAGGTACGCCTCCCTCACGGCCGCCCGGCCCCTGAGTGCGCTCCAGGAACACCGGCCGTAACCGGAGCGGCCCGCTCGCTTACCCGGGGGTGACGGCCGGGCAACGCCCCCGTAACGTGCGCACTCCACGCTGACCGGCATGGCAACCCCCACCACCTCGCCCGGACCCCTCACCGGCTTCACCGTCGGGGTCACCGCCGCGCGCCGCCGCGAGGAACTCGTCGCCCTCCTCACCCGGCGCGGTGCCCAGGTGGTCGAGGCGCCCGTGCTGCGCATCATGCCGCTCGCCGACGACCTCGCCCTGCGCCAGGCCACCGAGCGGTGCCTGACCGCCCCGCTCGACTACGTCGTCGCCACCACCGGCGTCGGCTGGCGCGGCTGGATGAGCGCCGCCGAGGGATGGGGCGGCGGTACCGCCCTCGCCGAGGCCTGCCGGGGCGCGGTCGTCCTCAGCCGCGGGCCCAAGGCCACCGGGGCCGTACGGGCCAGCGGCCTCGGCGAGGGCTTCTCCCCCGGCTCGGAGGCCACCGACGAGCTCCTCACCTGGCTGCTCGCCCGCCCCCTCGACGGCTGCCGGATCGCCATCCAGGAGCACGGCGTGCGGCTCGACGCCTTCGCGGCGGCGCTGCGCGAGCGCGGCGCCGAGGTGATCTCCGTCCCCGTCTACCAGTGGGCCCCGCCGGACGACATGGCCCCGGTGCGACGGCTCGTCGACCAGACCGTGCGGCGCCAGGTGCACGCGCTCACCTTCACCAGCGCACCCGCCGTCGCCGCCTTCCTCGCCACGGCGGAGGCCGAGGGCCTGCGCGAACCCGTCCTCGACGCCCTGCGCGGGGACGTCCTGCCCGTGTGCGTCGGCGCCCTGTGCGCCCGCCCGCTCGCGGACCTCGGCCTGCCGACGGTCCACCCGGAACGCGGCCGGCTCGGCTCGCTCGTCCGCCTGCTCGCGGAGACCCTGCCCACCCTCGGCAGACGCGAGATCCCGCTGTCCGACGCGGTGCTGACCCTTCAGGGCAACGCGGCCCTGGTCGACGGCGAGAGCCACCTCCTCAGCCCCCGCGGCGCCGCCGTCCTCCGCGCCCTCGCCGAACGCCCGGGCCGCGTGCTGAGCCGCGCCGAACTCCTGCGCGTGGCCTGGCCGGACGCGAGCGCCGACGAACACGCGGTGGAGGCGGCCGTCGGGCGGCTGCGGGCGGCGCTCGGACCACACGCGGGGATCATCCGGACAGTGCCCAAGCGGGGCTACCGGTTGGCGGCCGACTGATGCTGCTGGCCGTGGCACACGGGAGCCGGGACGCTTCGTCCTCCGTCACAATTCACACCCTGCTGCGTCGTGTTCGCTCGCTCCGCCCCGAACTACTCGTCCAATACGCCTTCCTGGATCTGAACCGTCCATCTCTCCGTGACGCCCTATACCAACTGCGCAGCGAGCGGCCGATCCTGGTCCCGCTGCTCCTGAGCACCGGCTACCACGTGCGCGTCGACATTCCGGCCGCAGTGGCCGCCGCCGGCCTCCCCACGTCCCAGGTCGCCCGCGCACTCGGCCCGCACCCGCTGCTCGCCGAAGCCCTCGCAGCGAGGCTGGCCGAGACCGGCGCCACCCCCGAAGCCCCGGTGGTCCTGGCCGGCGCGGGCTCCTCCGACCCGACCGCCATCGCCGACACGACCCGGATGGCGCACCTCCTGGCACGCCGCCTGGGCCGCCCGGTCACCCCCGCCCACCTCTCCGCCGTGGGTCCCACCCCGCACGAGGCAGTAGCCGCCCTACGCGCGGCCGGCCACCACGACGTCGCCGTAGCCACCTACCTCCTGGCCCCCGGCTTCTTCGCCCGCCGAGCCGCCACGACGGAAGCCAGGTGGACAAGCCCCCCACTGGCAGCCCACGACGCCATAGCCCGCCTGATCCTCCACCGCTACGACGAGGCCCGCACCGCGACGGCACTGCCCCTGGCGCCTGAGAAAGTGTTGGGTAAGTGATCAACTCCGGGGTGTGATGCATTTGCGGTGATCTTCGCCGTCGGGTTTCCGCGAAGATCACCGCCATGTGTGCCTGTTCGTGCAAGCCTTCGTATGACTCGTCGTTGACGGAGGCTCAGTGGGCGGTGATCGAGCCGTTGCTGCCGGAGCGGGATCCGCGCCGGGGCGGCCGTTCGCTGAAGTTCCCGCGTCGGCTGGTCGTGGACACCGTGCTGTACGTGCTGGTCATCCGCCACCACCCTGCTGCCACCCGGGAAGGGGCTGCGACTGCGCTACCGGGCCGCCGCCCCCGTGCCTGTCCTCACCTCCCTGCTGGACACCCTCGCCGAGGAGGGTCTCCTCGCGGGCTGGGCCACCGTGATCTACGAACCCGAGTCCAAGGCGTTCGGAGGCCCGCAGGCCATGGAGATCGCCCACCGCCTCTTCCATGCCGACAGCCGCCACCTGCTGGCCCGCGCCGCCGAGCCGAACCCGCCCGCCCTCGGCCGCACCGCGACCGTCGTCGTCCTCATCTCCGCCATGCTCCGCGCGGCCGGACTCGACTGGTACGAACAGGGCGACGTCTGGGCCCAGTTCGCGATGCTCCGCGACGCCCCGAAGCCCGTGGCACCCGACCGTGCTGCCACCCTGACCGCCGCGATGCGCCACCTGCTGCGCCTCGACACCTGGGCCCTCACCCGCGACACCACCCCGCTCGCGCGCTTGACCTGCTGCAGCCACGGGGTGGGCACCCAGCGCTTCCCGCTGGTCGCGAGGATCCGGCCCGCGTGCCTGCCCCTGAACGCCCGTGTCGGCCGGCTCTGCGAGCTGGCCGACACGGGAGTCCGATCGACAGCTGGCGCGAGGCCGAACCGCCGACGACCTGGTGCCGCCCGGTTTCGTCACGGACTTCGGCGATCTCGCCCCGGTGAAGAAGCTGATCGACAGCACGCTCGACCACCGGGTGCTGAACGACGTCCTACCGGTCGTGCCGACGTCGGAGAATCGGGGGCCGCCTGGCTGGCCGGCTGGTTCGTGCATGACCACAGATCCGCCCCCTGCTCCTCCTGTGCCCACCAGCGGGGCTGTGATGCTCGCAGCCGCTGCCAGCGGGCGTTCTGCTTGTGGACGTCATGCTGCCGGGGGCAACTCGCGGATCGGTATGCCCGGCCAGCACGCGCCCGGACGGCCCGTTGAGCTGGGCCTGAAGGCCCCTGGCCGGAGCGCCGGGCGGTGAGGTCTCCTGGGGGGAGGACACGCGGAACAAGCGGAGCGCACGGTGGACCAGCGGCAGGCAGGACGGCAAGGAGAGCGAGCGACACCGGCCCCTGCCCGGCAGTGGCTGGCGCCGGTGCTGCTCGGCTTTACCGCCGCCGCCCTGGTCGCGGGCGGTGCCGCGTGGCTGGCCGGCGCACGGATCCTGGCGGACGCGTGCTGGGCCGTTGGCACGGTCGCGGCGATCGTGCCGTCCGTAACCTGGGTGGTCGCTGCGCTGCGACGCGGCAAGGCCGGAGTCGACCTGATCGCGGTCCTCGCCCTGGCGGGCACGCTGGCCACAGGCGAGTATCTGGCCGGTGCGTTGATCGCGCTCATGCTCGCCACCGGCCGCTGGCTGGACGCCGCGGCCGAACGCCGCGCCTCCCACGACTTGCGCCACCTGCTGGAACACGCTCCACGCACGGCCCGCCGCCGCATCGGAGACCAGGTGAACATCATCGACCTGGCCGAGGTTCGGGTGGGTGACCTGCTGGTGGTCGGGCCGGGCGAGGTCGCCCCTGTCGACGGGCGCATCGAGGGCCGTGCCGCGGTCCTGGACGAGTCCGTTCTGACCGGCGAGTCGGCGCAGGTCGAACGTGCCGCGGGCGAGCGGGTGCGCAGTGGCGGGGTCAATGCGGGCGCCGCCTTCGAGTTGCGGGCCGAGGCGAGCGCGCGGGACAGCACCTACGCGGAGATCGTACGCCTGGCCGAGCAGGCCGGTGCCGAGGCCGCCCCGGTGGTTCGGCTGGCCGACCGGTACGCCGCGTGGTTCCTGCCCTTGTCGCTGGTGGTGGCCGGCTTGGCGTGGCTGGTCAGCGGCTCGGCGGTGCGGGCGGTGGCGGTGCTGGTGGTCGCCACCCCGTGCCCGCTGTTGCTGGCCGCGCCGGTCGCGATCGTCTCCGGTCTGTCGCGCGCCGCCCGGCAGGGCGTGGTGGTCCGCGACGGTGCCGCCCTGGAGACTCTTGGCCGGGCCCGCACCCTGGTCCTGGACAAGACCGGCACCCTCACCGCCGGCCGCCCTCGCCTCATCGACATCGCCGCCGCCCCCGGCCACAGCGTGACCGAGGTCCTCACCCTGGCCGCCTCCGTCGATCAGTTCTCTCCGCACGTCCTCGCCCAGGCCATCACCGACGAGGCCCGCGCCCGCGGCCTGACCCTCCGACCGGTCCGCGACGTCGCGGAGGTGCCCGGCCGCGGCGCCACGGGACGCCTCGACGGCACCGTTCTGAGCGTCGGCCGACGCGGGCACGACGTCACACCGCTGCCCGGCTGGGCGCGTGCGGCCGACAACCGGGCCACCCTGGACGGCGCCGCCGTCGCCTGGCTCACCGTCGACGCCGAGCTCACCGGAGCGATCCTGCTGCGCGACCCGCTGCGCCACGACGCCCCACGTACCCTGCGCCGGCTGCGCGAGGCCGGCATCACCCGCCTGCTGATGCTCACTGGCGACCGCGCCGAGCCGGCCCGGGAGATCGCCGCCGTCCTCGGTCTCGACGACGTCCACGCCCAGCAGACCCCGGCCGACAAGGTCGCCGAACGTGGGCGCGCGGTTACCGTCATGGTCGGCGACGGCGTCAACGACGCCCCCGCCCTGGCCGCCGCCGACGTGGGCGTGGCCATGGGCGCCCGCGGCTCCAGTGCCTCCTCCGAGGCCGCCGACATCGTGCTCACCACCGACCGCGTCGACCGCCTCGCTGACGCCGCCGTCATCGCGGTGCGCGCCCGGCGTATCGCCGTGCAGAGCGCGCTCGGTGGCATGCTGCTCTCTCTCGCAGCGATGGCCGCCGCCGCCTTCGGGCTGCTGCCGCCCGCCGCCGGCGCCCTGCTTCAGGAGGCCATCGACGTCGCCGTCATCATCAACGCCCTGCGCGCTCTCCGCTTGGACCGGACCGCCCTGCCCACCATCGAACCGGCCACCGAACAGCTCATCCGGCACTTCGCCGCCGAACACGACGGTCTGCGCGAGGTCATCGAAGCCGTCCGCGAAGCCGCCGACCACCTGACCGACGCCGCCGACCCGCGCGCCCTGGACACCGTCCGCCACGTCGACCGGCTTCTCACCGACCGGCTCCTGCCCCACGAACTAGCCGAGGAGCACCAGCTCTACCCGGCCCTCGCTCCCGCCCTCGGCGGGCCGGAGGCCACCGCCACCATGAGCCGCGCCCACACCGAGATCCACCGCCTCGCCCGCCGGATCGCCGCCCACCTGCAACTCGCCGACGCCAACCACGGCCGCCTGCGCGACGAACAGCTCGACGACCTGAGGGCCTGCCTCTACGGCCTCCACAGCGTGCTGCGCCTGCACTTCGCCCAGGAGGAGGAGAACTACTTCTCCCTCGCACGCTGACCGAACGGAGAAGTCGGGGGCGGTCGACTCGACCACCCCCGATTTCTCCGAACCGTCCGGGTGGGCTCCGGTGGGGAGCCGTCCGAAAACGGCGGGTCACCGTTGGTCAGCCGAGGCTCTTGCGGGCGGTCTGGAACGCCTGGGCGTGGTCGGCCTCGTCGGTGGCGTTGTGCTGGAAGAGGGTGGCGGCGGCGGTGTCGCCGGCCGTCTTGGCCTGCTGGGCGAAGGTCGGGTACATGGTCTTGGACTCGTAGGTCTCGCCGGCGATGGCCGTGGCCAGGTTGTGGCTCGTGGTACCGACCGATCCGGCCAGCGCCGCCTCGCCGGAAAAGTGCTCCTGCAGCTCCACGTCGGAGACGGCGGTGAACAGGCGCGCCAGGGCGGCGTTGCCGCTCTGCTGGGCACGCTGGGCGTAGAGGGTGTACTTGGCGTGCGCCAGGGCCTCTCCGTGCATGGCGGTGTCGAGGTTGGCCCTGGTCTGCGCCGAGGTGACCTTGGGCTGCCCGGCTGTCACCGTGACGGGGGTGATGGCCGGGGGTGCCGGGATGGCGCCCTTGCCGCTGCGGAGCGCGGTGAGTGCGGCCTTGTACGCGGCCTGGTGAGCTGCCTCGTCCTTGGCGATCTCGGTGAAGAGGTCGGCGGCGGCGGTGTCGCCGGCCGCCCTGGCCTGGCGGGCGAAGGTCGGGTACATGGTGGTGGACTCGTACCCCTCGCCGCTGATGGCGTCGGTGAGATTGGCCTCGTTGCCGCCCACGAGGCCGCTCGGCGCGGCTTCCTGGGTGAAGTGCTCACCGAGCTCCACGGCGGCCGCCTTCCGGAAGAGGTCGGCAACGGCCGGCCGGCCCTCGCGTTGCGCCTGGGCCGCGAAGAGGGTGTAGGAGACGTTGGCGAACGCCTCGCCCCGCATGGCCTGCGCGAGGTTGGTGCGTGTCTGCTGCTGCAGAGCCGGGATCGCGGTCCCGGTGACGGCCGGGCTTGCGGCAGCCGGTGCGGCGGTGACGCCGGCGCACAGCGCGACGCTCACGGCCAACGTACTGGTGACGAGAGCACGTATCGGGTAGGCGGTCATCTCAACCTCCTTGACGGGTGCCTCGTCGGGCACCCTCGCCCATCACAGCAAGACGCTCCGGACGCGGCCATCCGGGATTACCCATTCAGGTGATTACACGAAATGACGGACGCGCTGACGCCCCCTGGCTTTGTTCACCAGAACCGAGAATCGACAGCACCCCGCTTCCGGCTTCCGGACTGACGTCGTCTCTCCGTCAGCAGGCACTTCATCGCCGCACCAGGCTCCGCGGCCCTCTTGGACTGCGAGACAGACGACGAGGAGCCCGACGATGGAGTCGGCTCGGTGAGATCGATCTTGGGCCTGTGGCTACGGCGTGACGTCCAGCTCGGTGTACATCCCAGCCGTGTAGTGGCCGGGGAAGTTGCACACCAACTCGTAGCGGCCAGGCTGCAGCGTCACCGTGGTCCATCCCGTCGCGCCGGAAGTGATGCCGTCCCCGGCACCGGCGGCGCAGCTGCGCGAGACCTCGCCCAGGCTGCCGGCCTCATCGACCCGCCCACTGGGACCGGCAGGACGCTCTCCTGCGCTCTGGCCCGCCGACAAGGGCAGCACGACGACCTCGTGTGTGAGAGCTCCCGTGTTGAACACCCGCAGCGACACCACCCCGGCCGCGACCGTATCCGGGTGGCCCGCCAGACGCATCAGGCGCATGCCGTACCAACCAGGGCCGCCGCTCATCGGGGTGCGTGCGTTGGGGCCAGCCATCACGCCAGGCCCCATGTCGACCGTGGTCACATCGACCACCTGGCCCGGCAGTGCCGGCGCACCACACCGCGCACCCGGTGCCCGCCACGTCGCTGGTGCTGTACTGCGGAAGGCGCCGGTGGCGAGCAGCACTGTCGTGGCGATGCCGAGCACAAGTGCCCCTTATGAGGCCGTCCGACACGGGCTGGCAGCACCTCGCCTCCGCCGGTCACCCCGTACCCGCCGCACCGGAGGAAGCACCGTACTGCGCCGACCTGGCAGACGGGACCGTCCTGGCCCTCACCGGCAGCCGCCTCACCGAGCCGGACGCGCACCTCCTGCGGCGTTCGTCACGGAACTGCGCCAGGAGAACGAGCGAGGCCACCTGCGCCGGCTGACAGCCTGACGCGAGCCGAGCCCGGCGCCTGTGAGGACCTGACCAGATCTACATCTCAGCGCTGACGTCAGCCCGGGCGTCGAGCAATGAAGATCACCAAGCTGAGCTGACGGATCGTCGGAAACTAACCAGTCGGCAGGATGGGCCAGAGGGCGGCCAGCACGAGGTGGTGCGGGACGAGGGCAGCCACTTGACCAGCCGCAGCCGGCGCGGCAGCGGCTCGTCGAGCACCGCCTCGACCCGCTTCGCCCCGTTCTCCGCCGTGGTCGTCGCCCTTGGGGCCGATTACCGCGTCGCCTCCTCGTGCTCATGCGTGCCCCAGTGCACACAGAGCGCGTAGATCGCCAGGATGTCCAGCACGATGATCAGCACCGACCAGAGCGGGTAGCTGGCCACCACCCACATGTGCGAGAAGGCGTTGAGCGACAGCACGGCCACGCCGACCCAGCGCGCCAGCTGGCTGCCGGCCAGGATGCCGGCCGCGATCAGGGCCAGCAGGATCCCGAGGATCAGCAGGGTCCAGCCCCAGGCCCGCAGATCGCCCACCACGATGTGGGCGCCCGCGACGAAGACGTGCGACCGGCTGATCGCGGCGATGCCGTTCAGGCCGTTGAAGAGCGCCAGGATGAACACCAGTACACCGGCGAAGGTCACCATGCCGCTCGGGCAGCAGTGGTGCGTTGCGGGCTTCCCGCCCGCGCCGGTCGCCGAGGAAGAGGAAGCCATGAGACACCTCCAGCGCGGTCTCGCCCGTCCCTCGGTTGTTGGGCGACGGGTACTTCCGCCGAGTGGCTCCTACCGACCAGCCTAGGGCCGCACCACGCGGGGGGCGCGGCGTACCCAGCTCAGCCGGCTGCCATCGCCTGCGGGGCGCCGAAGGAGGAGCGGAGGATCTGGCCGCTCACCGCCAACACCCAGGCGGGGAAGGCCGGCTCCGACCAGGGAAGGCTGGTGACCACGAAGAGCGGCACCAGCGCCACCAAGCAGCCGAGCCGGCCGAGCGAACGCGGAAAGAGGGCGAGGCCGCACCTGACCGTCGTAGCGGAACGGGTGAAGACCAACGCCATCCGCATCGCCTGGCTCACCACCAGGACGGTGAGGGCGAGGTGCCGGTCGAACCCCCACAGCTGCGGCTGTGTCCCACCGGGTGCGCCCACCAGGCGCTCGGCCATGGCCGCGAGGACGAACGGCATCGCGGCGGACAGCAGCCCGCCGCCCAGGAAGAGCGTGGCGAAGAGCCTGTCCGCCCGGTGGCCGACGTAGTCCCGTACCGCGCCCATGAACCACAGGAGGAACAAGCACCGGCGATCGGCGTCAGGGCCAGCGCCATCCATAGCGCGTCCCGGCTGGTGGGATCGACACCGGCGGTCCCGACGGAGGATGGTGGGCGCGGCGGCGTCCGCCGGACAGCAACCCGTCACCGAACACCGGTTGCTGCGCGGCGGAGTGGTCCCCGGTGGCACTGTCCTGCGTAGTCTGCCCGACCATGCCGCTCTTCAACTCGCCCGCCCTGCCCGACACGATCGTTCCGGACTTCCGGCTCACAACATGCGCTTCAACCTCTCCTGCTCGGACAACGACCTCTGACCGCCAACGTCCTAGGGTGGTGATGCCGGGCCTGCGTGCCGGACGGGAGCCACGGTCATGGGCGAGTCGGCCGAGAGCCCCGTGTGCCCCGGGCGACCCCTGGGTGACCGTGGCCGCGGCGGTGGGGCTGGTCGCATCCGTTGCTTACAGTTCGTTCCCGCTGCAATGGGTGGTGGGCTCGCGGCTGAGCGTGATCCGGTCGTACGTCAGCGAGCTGTCCGTGGCGGGCCAGCCCGGGGCGTGGTGTTCCGCGTGGGCGACACGATCGGCGGGGCGGGCCTGGTCGTCCCTCGCAGCGGACCTCACGGCCTCGTGCGGGGCCCGCTCGTCCGCCCGCCTCACGCTGTCGGAAGGTGCTCTGGCCTGTCGCGGTCGGACATGTTGTCCCCCAAGCGGGCAGTGGCCGAACGCCCCGCCTCCGCGGGCCGGTCGGCCCGATCCGACCGGAAAGCGACGGTCCGATCCTCGGCCACGCCGCCTCGCTCAGCTGGGAAGCCGCTTGGACCAGCGCGGCTCGACCTGGCTCCACTCCGCGTCCCACTGGGCGTAGCGGTGGTGGTCCAGCACGCAGACCGAGCCCTTCCAGGCGGCCAGGCACAGGAGTGAGAGGGTTCCGGCGGTCATGGCGGCGGTCGTCCAGGCGGCCGCGGCGGCCTGGCCGCGGGTGAGGGGCGCGGAGGTGACCGTGTCCTGGTGGTTGACCCACAGCGGGACGGGGGTACCGGCCCGTTCTCCGGGCCACATCCGGACGGTGGCGGTATGAGTAGTGCCGTCGGCTGCCGTCCAGGCGGCGGTTGCCGGGACCCGGCTGTAGTCGTTGTTCGACGGGACGGGCGCGGCGGCGGTCAGGTGCGCGGTGACGGTGTGCCGGGCCGAGGACTCAACGTGCCCGGTGTGCATCTGGGCTCGGTAGGTCAGAAGGCCGGCACTGACCGCGGCGGCGGGAAGGCCGATGACCATGACGGCGAGCAGGACGCGGGCGAGCCACCACTGGATGCGGTCCGAGGTCCGCCGTACCGGGTTGCGCCGGCTCGGATGCGTGGACATGGCGTCCGCCTCCCACCGTTCCTGAGGCATCGGCTGAGCTGTCTTCCATCCTTGAACCCCGGACCCGTGCCGGTCATGGTCCAGGTGGCCCATATCGGCCCGAAGACCGGCCCTGAACGGACAGGGCCGACTGTGCGAACAAGACCTTGTCACGCGCTGACAGGGCCGATGGTCCCTATCAGCGTGGCAGTCCGTCTGACGACGGGGGCTTAAACGTCCGGGTAGTGCCCGCGCAGCTCGCTCTCCGCGCCCCGGAGAATGCGCTGCCCCACGGCTGTCCGAACCTCCCCGCTCGGGAGGTGCGGCGCCGCGACAGGGCTGAGCAGCCACAAGTGCACCAGCCGTACGGGCAGTCCCCGCAGTTGGGCCTCCCGCGCTGGCCACCGGGCGGCCGACAGGCTTTCGGCCGAGCCGTCAAGGCCCACGGTGATCTCCAACCGCATGCGAATTCGCCTCCTACGAGTTGCCCGAGCCGACGAGGCAGTTGCGACGGGCTGAAGTTCCACCCTGGGGCTGGACACCTGGAGACTGGGACATGTGAGCCCAGAGGAAGCAGTTTCAGGTGGGAAGCAACGGCAACATGAGTAAGCGGTACACGGCGGAGTTCAAGAGGGACGCGGTCGCGCTCGTCCGGTCTTCTCCGCACCGGAACGTCACCGAGATCGCCCGGGAGCTGGGGGTCAGCCCGGAGGGGCTGCGGGGCTGGGTCAAGCAGGACCGCACCGACCGGGGCGAGGGCCGGCCTGGTGACCTGACCAGCCCCGAGCGCGAGGAGCTCGCCCGACTTCGTCGGCAGAACCTCGAGCAGCAGAAGACGATCGAGATCCTGCGCAAGGCGGCCGCCTATTTCGCGGCCGAGACGAATCGGTGATCCGCTTCCGTTTCGTTGAAGACCACCACGGCGCCTTCGGCGTCAAGCGGATCTGCCGGGCGCTGGGGATCGCCCGTTCCTCCTTCTACGCCTGGCGGGCCGGCGAGAAGGACCGTCGCGCCCGCGAACGGGCCGAAGACCTCCTCGCCGCGGAGATCGCGGTGATCCACCTCGCCTCCCGGGGCGCCTACGGCGTCCCGCGCGTCCACGCGGAACTTCGCCGCCAGGGCCGGGCGGTGAACCGGAAGAAGGTGGAACGGATCATGCGCGAGCGCGGGATCACGGGCGTCACCCGCCGCCGGCGCCGCGGTCTGACCCGCCAGGCCCGCAAGCCGGTGTTCGCCCCGGACCTTGTCGGGCGCGACTTCACCGCGCCCCGCCCGGGGATGCGGCTCGTCGGCGACATGACCTTCCTGCCGACCGAGGAGGGCTGGCTCTACCTGGCCACCTGCATCGACCTGGCCACCCGCGAGGTGGTCGGCTACGCGATGGCCGACCACCACCGCGCCGAACTGCCGGTGGCCGCGCTGCGGATGGCCGCCGGCCGAGGCGGTCTGGAGCGCGGCTGCGTCTTCCACACGGACCGCGGCAGCGAATATACGTCGAGTGAATTCCGCACCGAGATAAGCAAGTTAAACATGAGGCAGTCGATGGGAAGGGTCGGCTCCTGTTACGATAACGCCGCTGCCGAGAGCTTCTTCGCCGTACTGAAGGCGGAGATCGGCACCCGGGTCTGGCCCGACCGCGCCACCGCCCGGGCGGAGGTCTTCTCTTTCATCGAGACCTTCTACAACCGCAGGCGCCTACGCAAACACCCCGAGTGGGGCTACCTCACGCCACTCGAGACCCGCCAGCGGCACCGGCAAGGTCACACCCTCGCAGCGTAGACGGAGAGTGTCCAACCACAGGGTGGAACTTCAGGCGGCCGGACCGACCACCTCTTCGTACCGACCGAGACGTCAGCCGGCCTGCTTCTCATCGTGGCCCCGCGGATCCCCCTCGGCATGGGCCGGTGAGCCCATACCCGGACGGTGATGGACCTTGCCCGGGTCGGGTCCGAGCCGGCGAGCTCGCCCGGCCCGGGTGGCCCGCCCCATGGTCACCGACACACCGGTTCAAGCTGGCGGCTCGCCCGGCACGACGACGGGCAGGTGGGCGTGATGGACGATCTCCGTGCTCGTCGAGCCGAGCGCGAGACGGCCCCAGAGGCCGGTTGCCACGGGATCCGACCACGAGCAGGCTCGCGTCCAGCAGAACCTGCGCAGGGCGGCCGCGCTCGCGGTGGACCTCGACCGTCCCCGGCGCCCGGGGTCCTTCCTGGAGTCGGCGGACGGCGGAGCGTCGACTCGGTCGCTCGCGCGCGTCCGGTGGCAGCGGCGCCAGACGGCCTCGTCGGCGGCCCAGCGGGCGGCGGCGAGGCTCTCCGGCGAGCCGTCCACAGCAGCGAGAACGACCACGTTGAAGCGCCCCGTCCTTCGCACACTCGCAGACGGCGGAACCCTGATGATCTCCAGCGTTCCACCTGCTGCAACGACATCGACCTGCACACGGCCGTGGAGCTGGCCCTGACGGTGGCCCGGGTGTCGTCGTACTCCCCGTATTCCGTCGCCGAGTTCGCGTGGGCGCTCGCCCTCGCCGTGAACCGCCGCATCGTTCGCGCCACCGTCCGAGCCCACGAGTTCGACTTCCGTCTCAACGGGTTGCTGGGCCGCGACTTCCACGGACGCACGGTCGGCGTGCTCGGCACCGGCAAGATCGGTACCGTCTTCGCACGCATCGCCACCGAACTCCCCAGCGCACCGCCCGGCGGGCACCTGCCGAAGGGGCCGGCAGGCCCGAAGCCCGGGACCGTCCGGCCCGTGCCCCGCCCGGCCTTCGGTGGTCCCATGGGGATACGGCCGGGCGTGCCGCGGCCCGGCACCGACCCAGGGAGGACGGCATGAAAGCCGCCGTGGGAGACCGCATTATCGTCCAGGGCACCCGGCCGGGTGCGGCCCGCAGGGACGGCGAGATCGTCGGCCTGCACCACCCGGACGGCAGCCCGCCGTACGACGTGCGCTGGTCGGACGACAATCGGGTGACCGAGTACTTCCCCGGCCCGGACGCCCGGATCCACCACTTCGACCACGAGCACGTGGCGGACCCGCCCCATCCGCACCTCTTCGCCGACTGACCGGCCGCCGCCATGACCGTCGCCGCCTGCGCCCCCGCGCACGGGCTGACCGCCACCGAGGCCGCCCGGCGGCTCGCCGAGCACGGCCCGAACGAGGTCACCGCCGACCACCGGGTGCCGCTGTGGGCCCGGATCGCCGCCCAGCTGCGCGACCCCCTGATCACCGTGCTGCTTTCAGCCGTCGCCCTGACGCTGGCCATCGGCGACCACCCGGACGCGGTGGTCATCGCACTGGTGATCGTGGTCAACACGACCGTGGGCGTGGTCCAGGAGGTCCGGGCGGAAAGCGCCGTCGCCGCCCTGTCCCGGCTCTCCGCCCCCGCCGCGCGGGTACTGCGCGACGGCGAGCATCGGAAGGTCCCCTCGGCCGGGATCGTCCCCGGTGACGTGGTGGCCCTCGCCGAGGGCGACATCGTCCCGGCCGACGCCCGGCTGGTCGAGTCGGCCGCCCTGCTGGTCGACGAATCGATGCTGACCGGCGAGTCCCTGCCGGTGACCAAGGCCGTCGAAGCCGCGGCGCCGGGAGACGAAACGGTCCGGGCGGGGACGATCGTGCTACGGGGCAGGGCGCTCGCTGTGGTCACCGCCACCGGGGCGGAGAGCGCGCTCGGCCGGATTGCCGCGCTGCTGCGGCCCCGGCCCGAACCCACCCCGCTCCAGCGGAGGTTGGCCGGGCTCGGGCGGGTGCTGGCCGCCGTGGCGGTGGGGCTGTGCGCGGTGGTCTTCGTCCTCGGACTGCTGCGGCACCAGCCGCCGGGCGAAATGGGTGTCACGGTGATCAGCCTGGCGGTCGCCGCCGTGCCGGAGTCGCTGCCCGCGGTCGTCACGCTCGCGCTGGCGCTGGGCGCGCGCCGGATGGCGGCCCGGCATGCCGTCGTCCGGCGGCTGCCGGCCGTGGAGACGCTCGGCTCGGTCTCCGTGCTGGCGACGGACAAGACCGGCACGCTCACCGAGGGCCGGATGGTGGTCGAGCGGCTCTGGACGCCGCACTCGACGGCCGTCGTGACCGGCCTCGGGTACGGACCGGCAGGCGGGATCAGGCTCGACGGAACGGCCGACGACGAGGTGAAGGGTCTGCTCACCACCGCCGCGCTGTGCAACGACGCGGCACTGCGGCCGCCGACGGGCGGGGACGGCGAGTGGGGAGCGCTCGCCGATCCCACCGAAGCCGCCCTGCTGACGGCCGCCGGTAGGCGGGCCTGGACCACGAACGGCTCCGGGGCCGCTGCGGGCGGGCCAGATCCTTTGGATCAACCTGCTCACCCACGGCCTCACCGGCGTCGCCATGGGCGCCGAGCCGCTCTCCCCCGGCGCAATGGCCCGGCCCCCGCGACCGCCGCGCCAGCACATCCTGGGCGCCGGGGTCTGGCAGCGGGTGCTGCTGCTCGGCCTCGTCGTCGCGTCCGCCTCGCTCGGCGCTGCTCTCTGGGCCCGCGGCGGCGAAGGCCGTTGGCAGAGCGTGCTGTTCGTCGCCCTGCTGGCCGCCCAGCTCGGTGTCGTGCTGGGCCTGCGCGAACGTCTGCTGACCCGCGCGAACCCGTTCCTGCCGGTGGCCGTGCTCGCCTCGGCCGCGCTCGGGGCCGCCGCCCTCTACCTGCCGTTCCTGCGCGACGTGCTGGAGACCGTTCCACTGTCCTGGGGCGACCACGCCGCGCCCGCCGTCGCCGGGCTCCTCGGGTTCGCGACGGCCCGGCTGCCCAAGCAAGGGATCTGACGCATGTCGAACGCCCTGATCACTGATCTGTACGAGGTGACGATGGCCCTGTCCTACCTGCGGGAGGGCATGACGGCCCCGGCCACGTTCAGCCTCTTCGTACGGAAGCCGCCGCCCGAGCGCGGCTTCCTCGTCGCGGCCGGGCTGGAGCCCGCGCTCGACCACCTCGCCGGGCTGCGGGTGGACGAGTCGGACGTCGCCGCCTTCGCCGAGGCGCTCGACCGCCCGTACGCCGACCTGGAGCCGCTGCTGGGGCTGCGGTTCACCGGGGAACTGCGGGCCGTACCGGAGGGGCGAATCGTGCTGCCCGGGGAGCCGCTGCTGGAGGTCACCGCTCCGTTGCCGGAGGCGCAGTTCGTGGAGTCGTACCTGCTCAATCAGGTCTGCCATCAGAGCGCGGTCGCATCGAAGGCCGCCCGCTGCATGCTGGCCGCGGACGGACGGCCAGTGGTGGACTTCTCGCTGCGGCGCACCCACGGTGTCCCGGCGGCCGCGCAGGCGGCACGGCTGGGCGCGCTGGTCGGGTTCGCCGGGACGAGCAACGTGGTGGCGGCCCACGCGTACGGGCTGCGGGCAGTCGGCACGATGGCGCACTCGTACATCGAGGCCTTCGGCGACGAGGCGGCGGCGTTCCGCGCCTTCGCCCGGGCCCACCCCGGGCCGGTGACGTTCCTGGTCGACACGTACGACACCGCTGCCGGAGTCGCCGTAGCCGCCGACGTGCTGCGGGAGTCGGGACTGCACGAGGGCTGCGCGGTGCGGCTCGACAGCGGGGATCTGGGCGCGCTGGCGGCCACCGCGCGGCGGATCCTGGACGGGGCCGGGCTGCCCGGTGTCCGGATCACCGCCAGTGGCGGGCTGGACGAGTACGGGATCGACCAGTTGGTTCGGTCGGGGGCGCCGATCGACGTGTTCGCCGTCGGAACGCTGGTCGGAGTCTCGGCGGACGCGCCGTACCTGGACGCCGCGTACAAGCTGGTCGAGTACGACGGGCGGCCGATGATGAAGCTCTCGACGGGGAAGGTCACCGCGCCGGGCGCCAAGCAGGTGCACCGGGGGCCGGGGCTCACCGACACCATCGCGCTCCGGGACGAGCCCGCCCCGCCGGGGACCGAGCCCCTGCTGCGGACGGTCGTGGTGGGCGGCAAGCGCACGAGCCCGCCGAGCACCCTCGCGGACGCCCGTGCCGCGTTCGAGGCCGATCTCGCCCAGCTCCCGTCCGCCGCACGGCGGATCCGCTCCCCGCAGCTGCCGTCTGCCGCCGTGTCCGAGCGGCTGTCCCGCCTGACCGCCGACGTCCGTCAGCGGATCGAGGACCGGGTGGCGGCCCTCAGTAGGGCAACGGGCGGCCGGACGGAGTCCGCAGGTCCTGTGGCGGGGGCTCGTGGGGGCGGGTCGGCCGGGTGACGACCCTGATCCGGGTCATCGTGGCCACCTCCTCGTTCCGATCTGCCCTCCACTCTGCCGTCGCCTGCCTCGGGGCCCCAGGGCCCCGAGGGCCGACCCGGGCCGCCGGTCGGGAGCGTCCGGGGTGGGACCGCCGGACTCGGGCCCCGGGGCCGGTCGGCCCTCGTGCCGACCGCTGGGCCACGGCCAGCATGGAAACAGGGTCCGGAGCCGGACCGGAGGAGGAGCCATGACATCCGCGAGTCCCGACGGCCCCCGCCGTCCCGTCGTCCTCGGCGTCGACGCGCTCGACACTGGCCTGATGACCGCCACCTGGGCCGCCGACGAGGCCGACCACCGCGGGCTGCCGCTGCGGCTGGTGCACGCCGTGCCGTCCCTGTTCAGCGAGTTCCGCGCGTTCGACCACGGCCGCTACCACAAGGCCCTGCGCGAGCGCGGCGACCAGGCACTGGACCGGGCGGCCGCCGCAGCCCGCGAGCGGCACCCCGGTCTGGAGCTCGTCACCGCCGTCGATGAGGACCTTCCGGCGCTGGTGCTGTACCGGGAGTCCGCGCACGCCGAGCTGATCGTGCTCGGCTCCCGCCGCCTGAGCCGCGCGCAGGAGGTGCTGAACGCCTTCTCGGTGACAGTCCCGGTGGGCGCCCAGTCCCACTGCCCGGTCGTCGTCGTGCGCGGCCCCGAGCACGTCACCCAGGCCCCGCCCTACGTCGTGGTCGGCGTGGACGGCAGCCCGTCCTCGGCCGCCGCCGTCGACTTCGCCTTCCGGCTCGCGGACGAACGCCGGGCCGCGCTGCGCGTCCTCTGGGTGTGGCAGCGCCCACCGATCGGCAACCTCGACGAGGCGACCGCCGAACAGACCTTCCGCGAGCTGCTGTTCGAGTCCACCGCCGGCCGGCACGAGCGCTACCCCGACGTGGCCGTGACCCACGAACTGGTGCACGGCCATCCCGTCGAGGAGTTGGGAGCCGCCGCCGAGCACGCCCTCGCCGTGGTCGTCGGCCGCCGCGGCCAGGGCGGTTTCACCGGTATGCGGCTCGGCTCCGTCCCGCACGGCCTGCTGCACCAAGCGTACTGCCCGGTCGTGATCGTGCCCGCTCCCCGGCACTGAGCCGGACCGATGCCGGGAGACGCCGCACAAGCCGACTGCCGCCCGGCGCCTCCCGGCCCGGTGTCCCGTGCCACGCCCCCACGACCGACCCGGGACCGTCCGGCGGCCCTATCCAGGCCGAACGGCCCGTGTCCGGACGGCGCTCCCGGCGCGAGCCTGGGGGCGACGAAAGGTGGAGACCATGCACACCGTGATCGTGTACGAAAGCATGTACGGGAACACTCGCGAGGTCGCCGAGGCCATCGCCGACGGCGTCCACCGGGCCGACCCCTCCGGAACCATCGACTGTCTCGCGCTCAACGAGGCCGGAAGCGACGTGACCCGCACGGCCGATCTCCTGGTGGTCGGCGGCCCGACCCACATGCACGGTATGTCCTCCGGGCTCAGCCGCCATCTGGCCGCCTACACCGAGTCCCGGAAGGAAGGCCACGAGACCGCCGAGAGCCAGGGCCTGCGTTCCTGGTTCCAGGACCTCCCGAGGACCGAACCGGGCACCTACGCCGCCGCCTTCGACACCCGGGTCGACACGCCCCGGGCCGGCGGCGCCGCCAGGGGCATCGCCAGTCGCCTGTCCCGCCACTCCTACGACCTGGTCGCCGAACCCGAGGGCTTCATCGTCGAAGGCACCGACGGCCCGCTGCGCGCCGGCGAGCTCGACCGCGCCCGCGACTGGGGCGCCCAGCTGGTCTGAGCAACCCGGCTCCGCCCGGGAGGAACGACCATGCAGCACCGCACCGTCCGCGACGTGATGACCCTGGACGTGGTCTTCGCCCACCGCGAGACCGGCGTCCTCGGCCTCCAACTCGGCCGAGAACCACTCTGGCTCCGGCCGCGCCTGTCCGCCCTCCTCCAACAACTCATCCACGAACGCCGCCCACTGGCCGCGGCACTCAAAAGACCAGGAGACCCCGTACCTGTTCCCCGGCCTCCGTCCCTCCAGCCCCCTCAGCTCGAACACCCTGCAACGTCGCCTCCAACGCCTCGGCATCCCCAGCGCCAACCAAGCCCGCAACGGCGCCTGGCTGGCACTCGTCGGAGCGGTCCACTGGAAGATGCTCGCCGACCTCCTGGGCGCCGCTGACGGCACCGCCCACCACTGGCACAAATGGAACGGAGGCGACCGCGCCAGCCACGTCGCCAGCCGCCTCCGAGTAACAAAATCCTCGACAGGCCCCGAGTAGGCCGACTATTGGTACTTTCAAGAGCCTGCCGCCGCCAGCACTGCGGCTCAACTGGCCACATCCACGGCGATCTTATGCCGATACAGGAAATCGAGCACTGAATTAGAAGAGATGAGTCCGTTGTTCTCTTGGCCAGCTCGAACCACGCCGATGACGTGGCCCTTGGAGTTCACTGCAGGGGCCCCGTTAAATCCAGACGCAGCATGGAGTCGTGCCCAGATCATGGGCCCGGGCGAAAATTCAACATCTAGCGTTTGTGTAAAAATTTCCACGATGGGGCCTAACCCGGGGCTCGGACGACGATCCTGCATAGCCAATTGCGGTGATTTCCTGTCCGAATATCGCCATGATTTCTTCTTCAGTGCGACCTGGCTTTTGAAATGTAAGTGCAGGCAGATCTTCGCGACTCGTCGCGAGCAAGGTTAGATCTGCATTATCATCCCAAGCCAGTACGGTCGCGGCCAACTCTTGCGCGGTATGGAGGTGCAGGGTCACCCGCGCCTCATCGTGTCGCGGAGTGAGCCCCGCGGTGAGAACATGCCCGGGTGCCACGAAGAACCCCGAAGCGGCAGGCTGACCGTCGACAGCCAAGCGCACAATGGAACTCTTAAGGGAAGAGAATAGGGTGTCTAGCGATTTCTCTGCGGCGGCTGCCACCTCGCGCGGCGATCGTGCGGCAATGCTAGAGAGTGCAGACTTGCTTCCCTCGCCGCCGTAAATCTCGGCGAGCTTCGTCGCCAAGGCTGGGTCGCCGAAAGCGTCGATAGCGAGAAGGGCGGCCCGCTTTTCCTCTTCCTTTTCGGAGCCGAGATATGGAATCAATGGGGGGATCGTAGAGCTGCGCTGCACGGCGAGTTGGCGCTCCGCACGAGATGTTTCACCTGCCCTCTGATTCCTTGATACCGTCAATGTGGCCCACCCTCCGATCGCCGCAACCATGAGTCCGGAAATCAGGGGAGCAATGGCTGAAAGGCGATCCATGAATCGCGGCACCGGACACGGAGGGTGAGGGTCGTGGGCGCCCGGGCGATGTGATCGCGGTCTAGGGTCTCGCCACCCTGCACGTGGTGCAGAGTGTGTCGACGGCGAAGGCGCTACGCCGGCACACCACCAATCTGCAGGAAGATCCCATCGATGACGCCCGGCGTGGGCACATTCGTCGTGGCCGTGAACGAGATCGTGGTAAACACGCCCGCGAGCCTAATGATTCCGCTCGAGTCGCTCGGTCCGGCCACGCCCGTCACAGTGCTTCCGGACACGCTCAGCCCCTGTCCGCTGACCAGGGTCACCTCTGTCCCTCCCGGAAACGGCATGATCGATCCCATCGACGCCAGATACAGCACCGGGTCCTTAATGGCAGCCGCGAAAGTAACGCTGAAGGCGTGCTCGGTTCCGCCGCGGATTTCCAGAACGTCGCTGGACGGCAACGGCGGAGCGAACGCACTGGAGGAGAACCCGCGGAAGGTCCCGTCCACGCTGCTGCCGGTGCCGATGGGCCCCATCAACCGAACATCGGCACCGTGCCAAGTCCCCTGCGCGGTTCCCGTCGCCAGATCGTGCTCGACCACGGTCCAGTCGACCAACTCCAACGCCTGCGGCACCGGCGGAGGGCCGAGTAGTACCTCTCGCCAGACTGCGCGGCGGTCCGGTTGGGCGGAGTTCGTGCAGAACCACAACGCGCAGGTGCCGTCGTCAGACTGGGTGACCAGCAGGTCGCCTCCGCTACCCTCGGCGGGCAACTGTTCCAGCGCCGTGCCGTCGTACATCGTGGGAGATGCAGTGATCCGACCGGACACCGACAGCGACTGAGGCACCAGGCCGATCTGACCGATGGGGGTACCGGCAGCCGTTAGGCCGGACTGGAAACGTCCGCCTCGTCCGCCGGTGCTGTGGCCCACGACGGCATCCCCTGGGTGCTCTCGCCGTGGAGGCCCTCGGCGGATTGGCTGATCCCATGCACGCCGACGCCGCTGCCGCTCGTGCCGAGAACCCCGGTTCCGGACCCGTCGCCCGGCCCGGGGCCGGAACCGAACGTCTCTAGCGGGTTGCCCAGTCCCTGCACACTCGTGCCTACCAGGCCGATGCCGCCCCGCATCGTGGCCCCGATAGCACCGACACCGCCCCGGTTGTGCTGGCCGAACAGCCCAGCGATGCCAGGGCGTCCAGGGCTGGGATCGGTCTTTCCGAAGATGCCGAAATTGTCACCCACCCCAAAAACGCCTACGCCCTCGACATCGGCCTCCCGGGCGGTGTCGGTCTCGGGGCTTTGGGCGTACAAGCCGGCCCTCACGCCTTGCATGTTCCCGCCGTATTCCATGCCGGTGGCCTTGGTCGAGAACGCCGTACGCGGATGTCCCGAGCCGTCCAACGGCGGTCCGACAGCGGTGAACTGGTCGTCATGTGCCATGGAAACCTCCTTGATGCCATCACTATGAAGGCGGCGAGGGGATTCGCCGCCGTGACACTGTGTGGCGATCGGGGGGACCCATTCGTCCATACGGAGTATTGCTCGCCGCCAGCACCGCAGGGCTGGCGCCACCGAAGAACGCCTGGACCCGCGGGTCGGCGCGCAGCGCGTCGAAGTGCCGGCCGCCGAAGATCACGAACAGGAACGACGGGGCGAGGCCACCGCGGCGGCGAGCAGTCCGCCGGGAATGCCGGCCGCCGCGTAGCCGACGACGGCGACGGTCTGGACCGACCGGGCCGGGGGTGATCTGGCCGAGGGCGACGGCGTTGAGGAACTGGCCGTCGGTCATCCAGTGGTACTGGTGGACGGCGTCGGTCTGCATCAAGGGGATGATGACGAATCCGCGGCCGTAGGACAGTGCGCCGACCTTGAACGCCACCCACGCGAGGGCGAGCAACCCGCCGCCGGCCGGGGCCGCGAGGGCCAGCGGGAGAGGCCGCGCGCTCTTCTGCCGGGCTTCCGCAGGCTGGCCGGATTCCAACGCCGGGAGCTGCTGCTGGCGATCGGCTGTCTGATCGACGTCCTCGCCCTGGACATCCTGTACGGCGTCCTGGTGGCCGTAGGCCTGTCGGTGGCCGAGCTGCTGAGCCGGGTGGCCCGGCCACACGACGCCGTCGAGGGCCTCGTCCCCGGCCTGGCCGGCATGCACGACATCGAGGACTGTCCCCAGGCCCGCACCATCCCCGGGCTGGTGGTGTTCGCCAACGCGGAGGACTTCCGCACGCGGGCCCTGGCCGCCGTCGCCGACGAGCCGACGCCAGTCCGGTGGTTCGTCCTCGACACCGAAGCCAACGTGGAGGTCGACATCACCGCGCTGGACTCCGTGGAGGCCCTGCGCCGCGAACTGACCGCACGCGGCATCGTCTTCGGCCTGGCGCGCGTCAAGCAGGACCTGCTCGACGACCTGGACGCCTACGGCCTCACACACGACCGCGGCCGACGATGAGGGTGGTCAAGGCTCCGCACAGAGCCGGTGACGGCGCCGGCCGGGGCCGAGGAAGGAGTCTGCGATGAACAGCTTCGAAACCCGCCGCCCCGTGATCGTGGGCGTCGACCGTTCCGAGGCGAGCCACTGGGCCGTGCGCCGGGCGTCGGACGAGGCCGCCGGGCGCGGCCTCCCGCTGCGCCTGCTGCACGCGCAGGAGTGGCCCACCAGCGGACCGGAAGCTGAAACGGACCACCGCTTGGCGATCGGTCTCCGGGCCGCCGGCGACGCGCTGCTCGACACGGCGCGACTGCTGGCCACCGAACGTCACCCCAAACTGGAGATCACGCCCAGACTGGTTGAGGGCTGGCCGGTCCGGGTGCTGCGCGAGGCGGCCAACGAGGCCGCACAGCTCGTCCTCGGCATCCGCAGGCTCACCGAGCCCCACTCTGCGCTGCCGATCGGCTCCAAGGGCGCGTCCCTGGTCGGCCACCTGAGCTGCCCGATCGCCCTCGTCCCCGAGCCGCCCGACGACATTTCTGGCCCTGGACCGGTCGTGGTCGGGGTGGACGGCTCCGAGGCCTCGCGGGCCGCGATCGGCTTCGCCTTCGAGGATGCCTCGCTCGTCGGAGCCGCCGTGCCGGCCGTGGAGGTCCGGCGCCCCGCCGAGGCCACCCAGCCGGACCTGGTGAAGGAATCCCTGGTGGACCTGTCCGAGTCCCTGGCCGGCTGGCAGGAGAAGTACCCGGACATCCGCGTCCGGCGCGAGGTGCTCACCGGCTCCCCCGCCCCGATGCTGGCCGCCGTCGCGACCCGCGCCCGGTGCCTGGTCATCGGCAGCAGGGGCCTCGGCGTCTTCCGGGGCCTGCTGTTCGGCTCCACCGCGCGCGCCCTGGTGCACCGCTGCACCGTCCCGCTGGTGATCGTCCCGAACGGCAACCAGGCCTGACTCTCGAAGGTCGACGTAAAGACCACGAACGAACGCCGGGCAGCCCCCCCGCTCAGCCGGCCCCGGCGACCTCGGCCGCCGGGTCGCCCACCGCCCCACCCAACTCGGGCTCACCCGCAAGTCGGTGGCGGAACCGGCGGCCTGGGCCTGGGATTCGTCACTTCGTCACCACCGAATTACGGGACAGAGCCGGATCACTGACACCACCCTGCGTGTGCTCCAACACGACCTGGACCTGGAGGAAGCCGCCCGCGGCGACACGTGAAACCCTGCCGCTACCCCTCCGGCAGGTCCAGGACCTCCGTCAGCGGGCAGCGCGGGCTGGCAACGCCGGGCGGACCGTATCCGAGGCGCAGCACCAGCTGGACGTGGGCGGGGCCCTCGGCCGGGTCGCGCAGGCGCCAGCGGGTGTCGGGGATCTCGATGGCCTGGTGCAGGACGGAGGCGCGCAGGCCGTGGACGGTGGCGAGCAGCCAGACCCGTTCCATCGCCTGACCGGTGCGCAGCCAGTCCGCCTGCTTGTCGAAGTGAGTGCTGAGGATGGCGATTTGGGGCAGGGCCTCGAAGCGTGCGGCTGGGGTGGCGTGGCGCGGCGGGTGGCCGGTGAAGCCGCGCATCGGGATGCGGGCGTCGCGGTCGTGTGAGCCGAGGGCGGCGAGCGGGATGCCGTCGCAGGAGGGTTCGAGGCGCAGCCAGGAGTGAGTCTCGGCCTCGCGGGTGGCGTCGGCGGCGATCCGGGCCTCGGCCTCGGAGGTGAGGGCGAGCACCCGGCGTACGCCATCCTCCTCCAGCATGGTGAGGGTGACGCCTTCCTCCCGGGCGGCTGTGATGAGGTCGGCGACGAGCGCTTCGGGGACGTCCCGATTGGCGAACGGGTGGCGGCTGGAGTGGCGCCCCGCGATGGCCGGGTAGAGGTCGGCGCCGAAGGGCTGCGATGAGCGGGCCCGCGCAGAGAGATCGAGCACGGCGCACGGCTGCGCCCCCTCGCCCTCGGGCAGCAACCGGAGGGAGGCCTCGCGGCCCAGGCGGGCGGCGGCCACGCGCAGGTTGAAGACCGCAGCCCCGATCGAGATGTGCATCGCCCTGCCGTCCGGGTCGGTGACCGGGACCGCCCGGGCCAGGTCGGCGTGGACTTCCAGGCCGCTGCGGTCGGGGGTAGGACGGAAGTGCCAGGGCTGGCTATTGTGCAGCGACGGGGCCAGGCCGCCGGCTTCGGCGAGCAGACGCAGGTCGGCGGCGGTGAGGGCGGTTCGAGTGGTCATGGCGGGTTCACTCCCTGCTGCCGGCGGGGAGCGCCGGTGATTCGATGGTCCGCCGCGCCGGGGTGTCCGGTGAGGGCCCAACGGCCCTGGTCTCACCGGCCGAGCGGCCTGATGTGACGCCTGCACGGGTGTCATCGGCCGGCCGGGGCCAGGAGTTCGATGTGGCCGTTGCGCAGGTGGTTGCGGTGACCGTCCGGAAACTCCAGCCTCAGGCTGTGGTCCGCCGGGGCGTCCACGACGACGGCGCTCTCGACCGTGCCGTAAAACGATTCGCGGTAGATGCAGACGCGGTCGCCGACGTGGAATAGCACCGTCTCCGAGATGATCATCGGGCTCACCTTCCGGTCCCCGTTGGGATGCCCCCACCATGACGTACGGGCGCGAGGGCCACCGAGAGTCAGACGGCCCCGGCTGCGGCCCTCCCCCGCCCTGCTTCGCCTGGGCCGTCAGCCCTCCCCCGCCGGCCCGGCCTCCATCCACGGCAAGGGCCCAGTGGCGGGCCGAACGGCCCTGCCGACCCGCCCCCGGCAGCACGTCTCCTGGGTGGTGGAGGCCCAGCCCACCCAGCCGGGCCCTGAGCACCGGAGGCACGGCCGTGCTGACCGACGACTCTCGCACCACCACCCAGCTGCTGCTGCACACCGCCACTGGGCGAACCATCGCGGTCTCCCACTACACCCCAGCGGTCCTGTCCGACACCGGCCGCATCATCCTCGACACAACCCTCGAACCGTACGACCCCGACCAGGTCTGGATCTCGCTCACCCGGGGCGAGGCCCGGCAGCTCGCCGGGATGCTGCTGCGCCAAGCCGCCGCCGTCGACCGGCCCCTGGCCCCGCGGGCCGGACGGATCGAGATCGACCCGGTGGCCGGAGACCTGTACGCGGTCGGCGTCCGCTCGCACGCCCTGGCCGTCGGCCAGCCGCTCGACGCGGGCGGCGCCGACACCGCGCCGACGCCCGTCGAGCTGTGCGCCTCCACCCTGGCCTCCTGCACCGCTCACTACACCGGCGGCTACCTCGACCGGCACGGCTTCAGCCGCGACGGCCTACACGTCACCGCCGGCTTCACCATGTCCCAGGACCGACCGGCCCGGATCGCCTCGGTGTCCGTCGAGATCACCGCCCTCGGTCTGCCGCCGGACCGGGAGGCGGGCTTGCTCGCCGTCGTCCGCCACTGCACCGTGAAGAACACCCTCGACCACCCGCCGGCCGTCAGGGTCTCACTGAACGGCAGCCCGAAGGCGAGCGCGTCATGAAGGCCGAAGACTTGATGACCGCGCCACCGGTCACCGTTCGCCCCGCCACGACGGCCTTCGAGGCCGCGCTGGTCATGGAGCGGGAGGCGGTCGGCTGCGTGCTCGTCACCGACCACGGCCGATTGTGCGGCATCCTCACGGACCGCGACCTCACCGTCCGTGTGCTCGCCCACGGCCCGCACCCCGCGCAGCCGGTCGCGGAGCTGATGACCACCCCGGTCGTCACCGTGGCCGGCGATGCCGACCTCGACACCGCGTACCGATCCTTCCGCAACACCGGCGTGCGCCGCCTGCCCGTCCTCGACGGCGACCGTCCGGTCGGCATGCTGACCGTCGACGACCTGCTGCGCGAGGAGGGCTGCGGTGCGGGTTCACAACCGGCTGGCCGCCGCCGGCCACCCGCTCACCGACACCCTCACCGACGCCGTCGTCCTCGGCCTGCGCCTCGCTGCCTCCCGGCGTGCTCACCCCGCCTTCGTCTAGCACGAGTTGGCGGCCGCACCAAACCGCCGATCCTGCGGATCCTCTTCCTCACCCGCACCACCGGAGACCAGCCGTGCCCTGCCGAAGAAGACCCACCGCCCCGTCCCCTGTCCGTCCGAACCCCCTGGATGTGCCATGTCCGACCCGCTGCCGGGCGCCTCCGAGCCCGGGCCGATCCGCATCCCCGACGAGGACCTCGACGACCTCGTCAGCGCGCTCAACCGCACCATGGCCGAGGTCCGCCAGCACGGCGTGCTCCTGGACCGCCTCGGCTCCGAAGCCGACACCGAGCCCGACGCCGGGCCCGGCTCCGAGCAACCGAGCCCCGCCACCGAGGGCGAACCCGAGGCAGCCCCGCCCCTGTTCATCCTGGCGATGGGCGGCGCGCAGTACGCCGCCGAGCTGGCCGGGCTGGCGAACTGGGTCACCCACCTCCTGCTGCCCGCCTACGGCCGGGAGATCAGTTCCAACCGCCCCTGGTGCGCGCGCTGGTAGGAGCACCCCGAGGCCGTTGCCCGCCTGCACGCCCTGTGGCTCGCGTGGCAGCAACTGACCGCCACCGAGGCCGGCCACACCGGGCCCTCCACCTGGCACCGCGACCACAGCGACCACGCCCTCCTCCAACTCCGTTCCCCCGAAGGACCGTTCGCCGCGTGCACCACCAGCCCGGCCCGGCCCGCCCATCGCCTCCTGTCCACCCCCGACCAGCTGGGACTCGCCGCATGAACACCGATCTCGACTTCGACGTCGACGGCCTGTCCCCCGCCGACGACCACTCCGACCACCTGTGGCGGTACACCTGGGAGAGCGACTACGACCTCCTGGCCCGGCACGACGTCGGCGAGCGCAGCTTCTTCCTCACCTTCGACACCGCCGCCACGTGGGACGTCAAGCGAGACCTGCCGAACATCGCCACGTTCGATGTCCAACGCGAACGGTCCCCGGGCACATTCGCGTTGGACAGCTTCACGCACGCCAACGTCGCGTTCGCGCGCAAGCGGCTCGCCGACCGCGGCTGCCCGCCCGAGGCGATGGAGCTGCGCACGCCCTACGGCCCGACCGACGAACTCACCACCCGGATCGAGGACCAGATCCACCGTTCCGGCGAGCGCTACGACCTCATCGAGGTCAAAGCGGCCGATGAGGACCCGGCCCGGTCACGTCCCCGCCCTTCTACGACCTCGACCGGATCACCGAATCGGCGAGCGCCCTGCGCACCGCCTACGCAGAGGGCAACACCGCCCTCCAGATGATCCGCCACGTCGTCGATGCCCGCGAACTCGCTGTCAAGGCCAAAGACGGACCCGACGCCGAGCGAGTACGGGCCGCCACCGCCCACACCTCGCAGGCACCCCGCCCCCTGGGGCTGCCCCGCAGACCAGCCCGCCCCACCGGCCGCCGCCTCTGCGGCCCAGCACGTGGCGAACCGGCGCTAGCCGCCGGTCAGTTCGCCTCCCGGTCGTGGTGGGCGCCCGGGTCGGACGGCGCCCACCACGCGGGCCAGTTCCTCCAGGGTCGGCTCCATCCGCTGACCGACCGCCAGTCGCGCTTCGACCACCTCGCCCTGCTCGGAACGGGTCCTGGCAGGCAGGGGGTCTTCAGCTTGCAAGCCGGCTGATCCGAACGGCGGGACAGAGGGACTCGGCTACCTCCCGATCGAACGGTTCGGTGCCGGGGGTGAGCATCGATGCGGCAGCTGCGGCTACCCCGAGCGCGCAGGCGTCGACCGGGTCGTCGCCTTCGGCCAGCCGGGTGACGATTGCGGCGATCATGCCGTCCCCGGCGCCGGCGTCGCTGAGCGGCTCTCCGGGTAGTGGCGGCGCGTGCAGTTCCATGTGCCCCTGACCGGTCGAGCACAGCGCGCCGAGTTCCCCGAGGGTGGTGATGGCGACCTCGGCTGCTCCGGCGGCGAGCAGCTGCTCGTTGACGGCGCGGGCGTCGTCGAAGCTCTGCACGGCCCGGCCGACGAGGTAGCTGGCTTCGCTGCGGTTGCATCTGCGCAGGTACACGGCCTCGTGCAGTGACTCGGGCAGAGCCGGTCCTGAGGTGTCCAGCAGCAGTCTGGACCCGGTTCCCCTGATCCGGCGGGCGACGGCCGTGTAGAAGTCGTCGAGCAGACCCTCGGGCAGGCTGCCGCTGGCCACAACGTACGGGTGAGTGCCGGCTGCCCGCTCGATCAGGTCCAGACAGCGCCGCCCCTCGTCGTCGTCGAGTCGCGGGCCGCGCGGCACGATGTGATAGCTGCGGTGTGACTCGGTTTCGAACAGCACGAACGCTTCGCGGGTTTCACCCGCGATCCCGAGGGCGACGTGGTCGATGCCCTCCTCGTCCAGCAGCCGGTTCAGGCGCTGGCCGATCTCCTGGCCGGCGGTGTGGACGGCAGTCGCCCGTCCCCCGAACCGCGCCACGCCGCGGGCGACGTTGATCCCTCCGCCGCCGGCGGCCACATACCTGACCCGCGCGCGGGTCTTGCCGATGTCCACCAGGTGGTCGACGTCGCAGCAGATGTCAACCGTAGGGTTCATCGTGAGGGTGAGGACCGGGGGTGTGGTACTCAGGCCGGACATGCTGTCCATACTGGCGTGCGAGCCGGGATCGCGCGATCCGGAGTGCGCTCCCGTCGGCGGCGTGCTCTATTCACAGATCGCGTCCGCCCATGCCGCCGGTGTCCCGGTCGGGCTGTGCGGTCAACGCCCGAGCGATGATCCGGACCTCGCCCGCTTTCCGGTCGAGGCCGGAGATCGACTCGATCCCGGTGGCCCCGGACAGCTTCGCCGCCGTGAAACAGAACGTGGCCGTGGCCGAGCAGACCCGCACCACTCCATCGACACCGGTCTCCAGGCCCTCGCCCGGCTCGCCTTCGACCACGCCGACCTGCCGCTCGACGAGTTCGTTCGGAGGCGACCGACCACCATCCCAGCGACGGCCACGACGACATGCCCGTCCTCGCCCTCCGCACCCCGTTCCACGAGCCGCCGAACCGGGAAGGGAACGCATCTCGAGCACCGGCTCCGCCAAGGCCGTACACGGTGGGCCAACGGCGCCGCGTCCACCACGCGCCCTGTCCGGTGGTCCTCGTGCGTGGTGAGAGCGGCTGACAGTGAAGGTGGTCGAAAGACCCGCCACCGATGCCCCAACCGGCCCTGTCGGCGCCGTGTCGGGGCGGAAATCCTGCTCTTATGGGACGTGTGTGACAGATGGGCCTGCGGGTGTGGGCGGAGTGCTGGACGTGGCCGGTCGGGCGAGGAGGTGCGGCAGGATGGTGCGGGTCGACACCCGCTCCGGCAGCCAGGGCCGTCCGTCCCTGGTCGGTGACGGAGGTGTGGTGCTGTGAGTACGACGACGACTCCCGCGGCCGAAGGCGCCGTGATCGGCAAGGACGGCCTGGCCACCCTGGTCGATCTGCTGCGGGCGCGCGGGCTCACGGTGGTCGGCCCGACCGTACGGGACGGCGCGATCGTGCTGGCCGAGTTGGAGTCCGCCGACCAGCTGCCCTACGGGTGGGGCGTCGAGCTCGAAGCCGGGCACTACCGGCTGCGCGAGCGGGAGGACGGCGCGGCCTTCGCCCATGCGGCCGGTCCGCAGTCGTGGAAGACGTTCCTGCACCCCGCCCGGGTACGCCAGTGGCGGGCCGAGCGCAGCGACGGACAGCTGGTGATCGAGGAGGACGACACCCCGCCGCCGCGCTTCGCTTTCCTCGGGGTCCGCCCGTGCGATCTGCGGGCCATCGCCGTTCAGGACCGGGTGCTGACCGGCGGGCGGCACCGTGACCCGGTGTACCAGGGGCGCCGGTCCGGGGCGTTCCTGGTGGCGGTCGAGTGCACCGAACCCGGCGCCACCTGCTTCTGTGCCTCGATGGGTACCGGGCCGGCGGCCGGACCCGGGTACGACCTGGCACTGACCGAGCTGGTCGACGCCGACGGCCACCGGTTCTGGATCCGCAGCGGCAGCCCGGAGGGCGCCGACATCCTCGCCGCACTCCCCACCAGCGCGGCCTCCGAAGCCGTCTGCGAGACCGCGCGCCAGGCTGTCGCCTCCGCCGCGGACCGAATGGGGCGCACCATGCCCGACACCGACCTGCGCCGGCTGATGGCCGGGACGCTGGACGCCCCCCGCTGGGACGACGTCGCCTCCCGCTGCCTGACCTGCGGCAACTGCACCATGGTGTGCCCCACCTGCTACTGCACCACCACCGAGGACGTCACCGACCTGACCGGGGACCACGCCGAGCGCTGGCGGGTCTGGGACGTCTGCTTCGACCTGGACTTCTCCCAGCTGCACGGTGGACCGGTCCGCCCTTCGGCGCGCAGCCGCTACCGGCAGTGGCTCACCCACAAACTCGGCACCTGGTACGACCAGTTCGGCTCCTCCGGGTGCGTCGGCTGCGGCCGCTGCATCGTGTGGTGCCCGGTCGCCATCGACATCACCGAGGAGGCCGCCGCTCTGCACGACTGGGCCGACCGCCCGGACGGCGAACCATGACCACCCTGCCACCGCTGCTCGACGCCCTCCCGGAGGCCCACCGGGACCGGCTGCTCGCGCTCGCCCACGACCGGGACTTCCCCGACGGCAGCAGGCTCTTCGATGAAGGCGGCCCGGCCGACCGCTTCTGGCTGGTCCGCTCCGGCGAGGTCGCCCTCGACGTCTACGTCCCGGGCCGTCCCGCGCCGGTGGTGGAGACCCTGGGAGCGGGGCAGCAGCTCGGCTGGTCGTGGATCTTCCCGCCGTACCGCTGGCACCTGGGGGCCCGGGCCGTCGGGCCGGTGCGGGCCTGGGAGCTCCCCGCCGCAGAGGTGCGCCAACTGTGCGCGGATGACCCGGAGTTCGGGTACACGCTGATGCGACACTGCGTCGAGGTGATCGCCGACCGCCTGCAGGCCACCCGGATCCGGCTGCTCGACCTCTACGCGCCGGTCGGAGGCGGCCCGCCATGACCACCACCGTGCCCGTGCCGTACCGGGTCACCGCCGCCACACCGGAGACCGCGGACACCGTCTCGCTCGAACTCGAGCCGATCGAGCGGGCCCTGCCGGCCTTCTCGCCCGGCCGGTTCGCCATGGTGTACGCCTTCGGCATCGGCGAGGTTCCGATCTCGGTCAGCGCCCTCCGGGGCCGTCTGGTGCTCACCGTCCGCGCGGTCGGCGCGGTCACCGGCGCGCTGTGCCAACTCCGGCCCGGTGACGCCGTGGGCCTGCGCGGCCCGTACGGCACCGGCTGGGACCTGGACGCGGCGGCCGACTCCGACCTGCTGGTGGTGGCCGGCGGCCTCGGCCTCGCCCCGCTGCGGCCAGTCGTGCACCAGGCGCTCGACCGCCCCGGCCGCTTCGGCTCACTGGCCGTGCTGGTCGGCGCCCGCAGCCCGGGCGAGCTGCTGTACCGCGCGGAACTGCCGCAGTGGCGGACCTCCGTCCAGGTCGAGGTGACCGTCGACCAGCCCGACCCGACCTGGCGGGGTACGGTCGGCGTCGTCACCGCGCTGCTGGACCGCATCGACCTGCGCCTCGACCGGACCCGCGCGTTGGTCTGCGGCCCCGAGGCGATGATCCGCCACACCGCGCGAGCACTACTCGCCCGAGGTCTGCCGGCGCGCCGCCTCCAGACGTCGCTGGAGCGGAACATGCGCTGCGGCACCGGCCACTGTGGCCACTGCCAGCTCGGGCCGCTGCTGCTCTGCCTGGACGGCCCGGTGATCGGCTACGAGCGCGCCGAGCCCCTGCTCGCCGTCAGGGAGTTGTGACATGCACGCCGACACCCGGCCCACCCTGGCGGTGTGGAAGTTCGCCTCCTGCGATGGCTGCCAGCTGACCCTGCTGGACTGCGAGGACGAACTGCTTGGCCTGGCCGACCAGGTGCGGATCTCACACTTCCTGGAAATGTCCGGTGCGGAGGACGGGCGTGAGCCGGCCACCCTGAACGGGATCGGGCCGTACGACCTCTCCCTGGTGGAGGGGTCGGTCACCACCGAGGAGGACGTACGGCGGATCCACCACATCCGGCGGATCTCCCGCCGCCTGGTGACCATCGGCGCCTGCGCGACCGCCGGCGGCGTCCAGGCGCTGCGCAACTTCGCGGACGTCGAGCAGTTCCGGGCCACCGTCTACGCCAGCCCCCAGTACATCGCCACCCTGGCCACCTCCACCCCGATCTCGGCCCATGTGCCGGTCGACTTCGAGCTGCGCGGCTGCCCGATCGACCGGCGCCAACTACTCGAAGTGATCACCGCGTTCCTGGCCGGACGAAAGCCGAACATCCCGGACCACAGCGTGTGCTTCGAGTGCAAGCGGCGCGGCAACACCTGCGTCACCGTCGCCCACGGGACCCCCTGCCTCGGGCCGGTCACCCACGCCGGATGCGGTGCCCTCTGCCCGACGTACGGCCGCGGCTGCTACGGCTGCTTCGGCCCGGTCGCCAACCCCAACCTGGTGGCGATGGTGCGCCAGCTGCGACAGGACGGCATGACCGGCCGGGACATCGTGAGGATCTTCCGCACCTTCAACGCGGCCTCTCCCGAGTACGCGCCGGTAGCCGAACTCGCCACCCAGGAGCCCCCAGAAGACCCCCACCCCCCGGAGACACCTCAGTGAACGAGCGAACCACCGGAAGGTGCGCGTTCGGCGAAGGCACCGGCGAGCGCGGCGAGGAGGGCGCATGAGCCATCGCGGACCGCGCGTCCTGCGGCTGGACGCGCTCGCCAGGGTGGAGGGTGAAGGCGCGCTGCGCCTGACCGTGAACGACGGTACGGTCACCGAGGCGCGGCTGAAGATCTACGAGCCGCCGCGCTTCTTCGAAGCGTTCCTGGTCGGCCGCGGGCACTACGAACCCCCGGACATCACCTCCCGGATCTGCGGAATCTGCCCGGTCGCCTACCAGATGACCGCCTGCCAGGCGATCGAACGGGCCTGCGGGGTCACCATCGACGACCAACTGGCCGAGCTGCGCCGCCTGCTCTACTACGGCGAGTGGATCGAGAGCCAGTCCCTTCACATCCACCTCCTGCACGCCCCCGACTTCTTCGGATGCCCCAGCGCGGTCGAACTCGCCCGCGAGCAGCGGGAAGCCGTGGAGCGCGGCCTGCGGATCAAGCAGGCCGGCAACGCCGTCATGGAGCAGCTCGGCGGCCGGGCCATCCATCCGGTCAACGTCCGCATCGGCGGCTTCCACCGGGTGCCGGCCAGAGCCGAGCTCGCCCCGCTGGCCGAGCGGCTGCGCCGGATCCAGGAGGACGCCGTGGAGACCGTGCGCTGGGTGGCCGGCTTCGACTTCCCCGAAGCTTCCTGCGACTACGACCTGCTGGCGTTGCAGGACCCGGGCCGGTACGCCATCGACTCCGGCACCCCTGCCGCCATGGCCGCACCCGACTCCCCGGGTTCGGACCGAGCCGGACCGGTACGGCGCTTCGCGGTCGACGAGTTCGAGCAGCACGTGGTGGAACGCCAGGTCCCGCACTCCACCGCCCTGCAGTCCGAACTGGACGGCCGCCGCTACCTCACCGGGTCGCTGGCCCGGTACGCGATCGGCGGGCGCTGGCTGCACCCTCTGGCCGCCGAGGCCGCCCGAGCGGCGGGACTGGGCGACCCGGCCGCCGGTGCGGTCGTCCGCAACCCGTTCCGCAGCATCGTCGTCCGCGCCGTCGAGGTGGCGCACGCGGTGGCCGAGGCGCTGCGGATCATCGATGACTACGAGCCGCCGCCTCGCCCGTACGTCGAGCTGCCGCCACGCCCGGCGGCCGGCTGCGCCGCCACCGAGGCACCGCGCGGGCTGCTCTACCACCGCTACGCGATGGACGCGGACGGCGCGCTCACCCAGGCCCGGATCGTGCCGCCCACCGCCCAGAACCAGGCAGCCATCGAGGAGGACCTGCGCCGCGTGGTGCAGACCCGGCTGGACCGCCCGGGCGCGGCGGCGACCGACGAGGAGCTGACCGCGCTGTGCGAGCGGGCCATCCGCAACCACGACCCGTGCATCTCCTGCTCCGCCCACTTCCTCGACCTCACGGTGGAGCGGGCATGACCGGCCGGGTGGTGGTGATCGGCATGGGCAACCCGTTCCGCCGGGACGACGGCGTCGGCCCGGCCGTCATCGAGGCAGTGCGCACCCAGGTGCCCGCAGACACGGTGCTGACCGTCAGCGACGGCGAGCCCGTCCGGATACTCGACCTGTGGCACCGTCACGACCAAGTCGTGGTGGTCGAGGCGGTGCATGCGCACCCCGGGCAGCCCGGTCGACTGCTCACCTTGCGCGCCGATCAGGCCGAGCGGGCCGCGGTCGGCTCGGCCAGCACCCACGCGCTCGGCCTCGGCGAGACCTTCGCCCTGGCCGCCGCTCTCGACCGGATGCCCCGCGCCCTGGTGGTGCACGCGGTCGAGGGAGCCGACTTCACCCTGGGGGTCGGGCTCAGCCCCGCGGTCCGGACCGCACTGCCCGAACTGACCCGCCGGGTGGCCGACAGCATCCGCAAGGCGCATCGCACCCTCGGCCGTGCAGGCGGGGACACGGCCGACGGGGGACCGCACAAGCCGCCCTGACGACCTCGTCGACACCGTCGACGGGACGGCTCCGGGGCGCCGTATGAGCGAGTCGACGCCGGCCCGCCCGGACAGGGCCGCCGCCACGCCTCCGGCCGCCGGACCGATCGGCTACCTCGTCGCCGCGGCGTGCTTCGCGGTGGTCCTCGCCGCGATCGGGTGGGGTGTGTCCGTCATCGTCAGCCACCGCTGACCCGCGCCGGCGTCGTCCCCGAGCCGCGAAGGGCACCTCGCGCGGCCCTGACCCGCACCGCTTCGGCCGACGGTCCCCGCAGCGCGCCGACCGCCGCCCGCCCGGTCGGGCCGTCCGGTCCGTCCTCGGACGCGTGGCGGGGGCCACGCGGACCGGACGGGGTCCGCGCCGTGAGCGAGCCGCCGGGGGCCGGGGCGCGTGCCGCCCGCGGTCGGAACCGGCTGCTACGGCGTGGGCCGGACCCTGCGGGGCATCAGGAAGTACGCGGCCACGGCCAGGGCGAGCGGCAGGAGGCTCGTGACCAGCATGGTGAGCCGCAGGCCGTCGGTGAAGTCCAGCCCGAGGTCCAGCCCGGCCTGCCGGAGCAGGTTCGGGTCGTACCCGACGGTGGCCGGACTCTGCGCCATCGCGCTTCGGGTCGCGTCCACGGCTTGGGCGGCCTGGGTCTCCGACAGGCCGCGCGCATCGGCGTCGTTGAGCCACTGCCGTCGGAAGAAGAGGTTGAACAGCAGGAGGTAGACGGCGGGGCCGAGGGCGTAGCCGGTCATTCCGAACGCCGGCTGGACGGAGGCGACGGCACCGGACCGACCGGGCGGGGCGTGGGAGAGGATGGTCTCGGCCACCGAGGCCGAGGCCACCAGTGAGCCCAGGTTGGTGAGCCAGGTGGCCAGGACCAGGATCCACAGCGCCATCGTGGGCCCGGCGGTGACCGCCATCAGCAGCCCGCCCGCGACCAGCACCAGCATGCCGGTGATGAGGACCGGCCGGGGGGTGTACCTCCCGATCAGGCGCCCGGCGAGGACGACGGCGCCCGCCACCAGCAGCGTGCCGGGCAGATACAGCAGGCCGATCGTGCGTGGGGACAGCGTGAGGACCACACTGCCGAACTGCCCCAGGGCGAAGCTGAACCCCGCGGCGATGAAGTTCAGCGTCAGGCTGGCCAGCGCGGCCACGGTGAACGCGCTGCTGTGGAACAGCGACGGCTCCAGAACCGGCTCGGTGGCGCGCCGCTCGTGGAGTACGAACAGCACGCCGGCGATCGCACTGATCACCAGGGGCAGCCAGGCCTGGAGCCGGGTGATGCCGTTCTCCGCCTCGGCGATGCCGTGGACGAGGGTCAGCAGGCCCCACTGCACCGGGGGTGCGCCGGTCAGCGGGCGGTAGGCGACGTCAGGGCGGGGGTGGTAGCGGCGGGCCTGGGCACCGAGCGGGAATGCGCCCCAGCCGGCGCCTACCAGGGTCAGGATCTCGTTCAGCGTGCCGCCGGTCGGGCCGGGCGGGATCGGCATACCGGCCGGTGTCCGCGTCGGGTTGCGGTCGGTGCGGAAGGACTTCGTTACGGCGGGCGGCAGTTGGACGAGCGGCAGCTCGGCCAGGTGCTCCGCAGTGACGGCCTCGGCCTGCGCGAGCGGGTGGCCGGCGGGCAGGGTACGGCGAGATGTGGGCCAGGTCTTCGGGGCGATGAGGCGGCCTCCCTCCTGGAGCCGGCGGACGATCTTGGCTTTGCCCGGGGATTTGTGGAACATGACGGCGTTCTCTGAGTCACTGATCGACCGGCTTGCCCTCGCCGACGTGTATGGACAGCACCACGTGGCAGAAGCGGCAGTGCCCTCTCTTCAGCGGCATCCCGTCCCGGCCACACCGGGTGCAGCGCCCGGCGGGCAGCTCGTGATGACGGTCCTCGATCGAAAATTCCCGGTGCCGCTCTCGTTCCCCAATGGGTTGGGCCGTTCAACGGTCTGAGGCACCGGCGGCTTCTTCCTCGTCCAGGGCCTGGTCGCGATGGCACGCGCCTCCCCGTATACAGAACACTGGTTCTGCTAGAGTCTGCTGCAAGCAGAACGATGACTCTTTTTGTGAGGGGTGGGATGTGCCTCGGCTCACCGACGCGCGAAAAGAACTCCGGCGCACCCAGATCACCGACGCCGCCGTCCGCTGCTTCAGCCGCAACGGTCTGGAGCGGACCTCGATCGCCGACATCACCGCCGAGTCCGGCCTGTCGACCGGCTCGATCTACGCGCACTACCGCAACAAGGCCGACCTGGTCCGCGCCGCCGCCCGCGAGATGCTCCATCGACGCGCCGACACCATCGGCGAGTACGCCGCGGCCGACGTCCCGCCCGACCCCGACGAACTGCTCTCCCGGCTGACCGCCGCGATCGACCCCGTCCAGGCCCGGGTCGGCGTGCAGACCTGGAGCGAAGCGACCACCGACCCGGCCGTCCACGACATCGTCGTCGACGCGACCGACCGGATGCGCGCGATGCTGCACGACTGCGTCACGGCCTGGCTCGTCAAGGTCGAGCACCACGAACCGGACCCGGCCCGGGAGCGCGCCACCCCGATCGCCCACCGGATCATGGCGCTCTACCAGGCCGAACTGCTCTACACCGCCCTGCGAACACCGCATGAGGAGACCGCGCCGTGACCACCCCGACCGCTCCGTTAGGAGCCCGCCCCGTCTTCCGGATCGGCTACGGCGCACTACAGCTCGAGCGCCTGCACGACCGCCGCGACGAGGCCGTCGCCCTGCTGCGCCGCGCGGTCGAGCTGGGCGTCGACCACGTGGACACCGCCGAGTTCTACGGCTTCGGATTCGCCAACGACGTGATCCGCGAGGCTCTGCGCCCCGAGGACGACGTCTTGGTCGTCACGAAGGTTGGGGCCGACCCCAACCCCGGCGGGCACCTGCCGCTGCGTCTGGCGCAGCGTCCCGAGCAGCTGCGCGCCAGCGTCGAGGACAACCTGCGGAGCCTCGGCGTCGACCGGCTTGCCGTCGTCAACCTGCGCCGCCTGGACACTGGCCCCGGGCTACGCCCCGAGGGGGACCAGATCATCGACCTCGACGACCAGCTCGCGGTGATGACCGCCCTGCGCGACGAGGGCAAGATCGGCGAGATCGGCCTGAGCAGCGTCACCCTCGACGGCCTGCGCCGCGCCCTGCCCGCCGGCGTCGTCTGCGTGCAGAACGCCTACAGCCTCGTCTCCCGCGACGACGAGGACCTGTTGCGGCTGTGCGCGGCCGAGGGCATCGCCTGGGTTCCGTTCTTCCCCCTCGGCGGGGCCTTCCCCGGCCTGCCCAAAGCGACCGACGAGCCAGCGGTGCACGCCGTGGCCGAGTCCCTGGACGTCACGCCCTCCCAGGTCGGGCTCGCCTGGCTGCTGCACCACTCCCCGAACGTGCTGCTCATCCCCGGCACCGCCGACCTCGCCCACCTGGAGGCGAACGTCGCGGTCGGCGAGATCACCCTCGACGCCGCGACCCTCGCCACCCTCGACGGCATCCGGTCCCGCTCCAACGACGTCCCCATCGGCTGACCGGAACCGACGCGGCCCAGGCGGCGACTACGCCCTTCGCTGGCCGCCTTGACCAACCGACGGGCCACGACAGGAATCCCCCTCCATCAGGCACCAAGGACGGATCATGAAGGCCATCATCTATCGCGACACCGGTACCCCCGACGTCCTCCGGTTCGTCGACCGCGACCTCCCCGAGCCCGGCCCCGGCGAGGTCCGCGTACGGGTCGCCGTGTCCGGTGTCAATCCGACCGACTGGCAAGCGCGTTCCGGTGCCGGCCACCCCAAGCACTTCCCCGAGATCACCCCGCACCTCGACGGCGCCGGCACGATCGACGCCGTCGGTGCGGGTGTCGACCAGAGCCGGGTCGGTCAGCGGGTCTGGCTGTTCATGGCCGCCGCCGGGCGGCCCACCGGCACCGCCGCCGAATTCACCGTCGTGCCGGCCGAACAGGCCGTTCCGCTGCCCGACGAGGCCGGCTTCGACGTCGGCGCCTCACTCGGCGTCCCCGCGCTGACCGCGCACCGCGCGCTCACCGTCGCCGAGGACGGGCCGCGCCGGCTGCGGCCCGGGGCACTCGACGGGAAGGTGGTGCTCGCCGCGGGCGGGGCCGGAGCAGTCGGACACGCGGTGATCCAGCTCTCCCGATGGGCCGGCGCCACCGTGATCAGCACGGTCAGCAGCGCGGAGAAAGCCCGGCTGGCCACCGCCACCGGAGCCCACCACGTGATCAACTACCGCGAGGGCGACCCGGCCGCCGAGATCCGCAGGATAGCCGCGGACGGCGTCGACATCATTGCCGAGGTCGCGCTCGGCGCGAACCTCGCACTGGACCTGGCCGTGCTGCGAACACGCGGCACGATCTCGACCTACGCCAACGACGGCGGCAAGCCGGTCGAACTGGACGTACTGCAGAACATGGTGCTCAACGCACGCTTCCAGTTCCTGGTCCTCTACTTGGCCGGTCCGGAAGCACGCGCCGCGGCCGCCCAGGACGTCGCCGCGGCAGTGCGCGACGGCGCGCTGCCGGTCGGAGAGGAGCACGGCCTGCCGCTGATCCGCTTTCCCCTCGACCGCACCGCCGACGCGCACCGCACGGTTGAGAGCCGCTCGGTCGGCAAAGTCCTGGTGGACATCGCTTCTTGACCCTCAGTGCCGGCCGGATGCAGGTCAGGGCTGCAACGCGCCTTGCGTGTTGTTGCGCGTTACACCGGCCGGTCCCTGACGTTGCGTGAGCGGTTGGTGACCTGTGACAGCGAGGCGGACGGCATGCCACTCAAGTTGGACCGAACGCAAGCGTGACAGCGAAATTGGATCACGACTGGGCAGGGGGCCCAACGCCATTTGTCTCAACGAAGTTGATCGTTCTCCCTCGAAGTTGACCGGCGCTGGTGACGGCCGACTGGTGACTGCTACAGAACGGAAACAGTGGTCCGGTATGCCTGCACAGGCGAGGTGCCGTTGGGCATTCTTCAGGACGACGCTCTGACCGTTCACCGCTGCCGCACCGAGTCTCTAGGAGTTCGCCGATGCACGACCAACAGGACGGGCCGCCCGCCGAGCCGCCGCAGAGCGTGCCCCCGCCGCCGGCCTTTCCCCCGCCTTCCCCGGGTGATGTGTCGCCGCAGCCCGTTCATGCCCGGACTGAGGGCTATCCGCAGCCGGACCCGGGGCAGTGGTATCCGCAGGAGCCCGGCCCCGGCTCACCGGCCATCCCGCGAAGCTCCCGTCGCATCAGCCTGTGGGTCGCGCTCGGCGTGGTCGGAGCACTCCTCCTGGGCGGCGGAGCCTACGCGCTGACATCTTCCGGTGACAGTGCCCGGCCCGCGGCTGTACCGGGCGCACTTGCCATGCCGGATGGCTCGGCGGGCAGTGCCGGCACGGGTTCGTCGGCGACCGCCGGGAGTCTGGGCGGGCAGCCGCCCGTCGCTGGGAACCAGCCCTCGTCGCAGCTCCACCTACCGGACTCGTTCATGGGAATGGCCCGCAACGACCACAGCAACATGGCAAAGCTGATACGGCAAGAGAGTCAGGCGCTGGCGGCCCGATACCCGGATGTGCACTCCACCACCACGGCGTACGTGGGCGGCACGTTCGACGAGAACTACGTCACCGTGATGGCGTTTGAGAAGGACAGCGCCATCTCCGACCAGGGACGCAGCCAGATCCTGGCGGGTATCTGGCGTCCGGCCAACGCGCCGGGCATGACCGTGGTTCACGGACAGGTCAGCAACGTCGATCCCGGCTCGCTCGGTGGGACATTGCAGTGCGCCGAGACGTACACCAAGACAGCAACCACGGACGCTTTCGGCAACAGCGTGTACAGCACCACCCAGTGCGCGTGGGTTGACGTCAACACCGTTGCAGTGATCGGCATTTCGGATGCAGTTTCCGGGCAGGATGTCACCAAGGGCGCGGAGATCGCCCGGGAGTTCCGCGCCGCGGCCGAGTCCCGGCGATAGCCCGCGTTCCAGCCCTGCGGCACTGTGTCCGACGGCAGCGGTCCGTTCCTCCGCGGCCAGATCAGGCGATGTGACCAAGGCCCGAGACATCATCGGGCGGCAACCCAGCGGTCCAACATCGGCGAGACAACCGCCGGCCAGTCAAACTCCGCTGAGACCGGTGAAGCTTCGCTGCGACGGGTCCTTCACCGCCGGCACGCTGTCCAACCTCGGGCGACAGGTGCGCAACCCAAGCGCGTTGCTCCGAAACTCGGGTGATTCAACTTCGCTGTCACGCAGCACCGCCGCCCCGAGGACACGACCGACCAAGACTTCCACATCCAGGACCACGTGGACTGGCCGGTGGCGCAGCGGTGCGAGGAACTCTTCGGCCTGCTCCTCGCCGGGCGCCTGGACCAGAAGGTGCCCGCGATCGTCTACGACCCGCGGGTGCTGCTCATGCTGAGCCAGGCGTACGGGCCCGAGTGTTCAGTCGTGCTGGCGGTGGAGCACCGGCTCGCCCTGCACATCCATGCCGACCCGGACGCCGTCCGCCGCCGGGAGTCGGGTCCGAGAGCACGACGGGATGGAACGACGGCTCGTCGCAGTACTAGGCTGACCGGGTGTCGGCCAGCTCCCAGCGTGAAGTGAGACGAGCAAGCCCGTACTCCACGGGTGGTGGCGGGACCGTACTGGAACACCGTTACGGCGCCCTGCTGTTGAGCCATCTGCTGACTGGCGATCCGCTCACCGAGCTCGGAGACGACGTCACGCTGCACGAGGTCGCCTTCCAGGCGAGCGCTGTCAGCGCGGTGGACGACTTCGTGGTGACCGGCTTCGCGCCGGACGGTAGCAAGCGCACGGTGTCGATCGGCGTGCGGCGCGATCCCTCCTTCGTCCCCAGTGACACCGCCTCGGTCGAGCTGATCGGGTCCTACCTCCGTGTCCTGCGCGACCAGGCGCCCCAGGTGGCCTCGGGGCGGTGGCAACTCGGTCTGACCGTCTCCGGTTCCAACGCTCATGTGAAGGAGATCGCGGAACTGGCGACTATCGCCCGGGACGTCGCGGACGAACGGGCCTTCCGTTCGGCAGTGGCGTTCCCGGGACGGACCAACCAGGCCAATCGGCGCCGACTTGAGTACCTTGACGAGGTCGTCGCCGCCGCTGCACGCGCTGTCGGCATTGACACCGCGTCAGGGGCCGGGGCCGCCGGGCTGACCTGGCGTTTCCTCAGTGCGCTCAGAGTGCGGGAGCTCCGCATGGAAGGCGTCGACCAGAGCGACCGTACGCATGCCGTCGCTCGGCTCCGGCACGTCACGTCAGCCGGCACGGCGGAGGCAGCGGACGCCCTGTTCAGCCGCTTGGCCGAGTTGGCGGGCCGCTACGCTCCTGCGGCCGCCAGCAAGGACGCGGCTTCGCTGCGCCGTGACCTGGTCGGCGTACCCCTGGCCCGAATTCCCGGCCCGGCCGGACTTTCCAGCCCGGCCCGAAATCCCCGGCCGCGCAACGGCCGGAAGGAGATCCCGAGCGGGCCGGCGCCGACAGCAGCCCCGGAACCCTCCGCCGGCGGCCCCCTCGTGCACGCCGGTCCCGTCGTACGGTCGGACTATCTCGCTCAGGTCCGGCGCATCGCCCCGGCAGAGCTGCGCGGCCGCGAGCAGGAACTGGCAGACATGGTCGAGTTCTGCACGAGTCAGGACGCGGCACAGGCGGCACGGTCATACCTGTGGTGGCGGGCCGAGGCATGGGCCGGAAAGTCCGCCCTGCTGTCCTCCTTCGTCCTCGCACCTCCGGCGGGTGTCCGGGTGGTGTCGTTCTTCATCACCGCCCGCCTGGCCGGCCAGGGCGACCGGATCGCCTTCGCCGATGTCGTCCTCGAACAGCTGCTGGAAATCCTCGGTGCTCCCATGCCGACCCTGCTGACCGACGCCACTCGCGACGCGCACCTGCTGGGTGCCCTTGAACGGGCAGCCGACCTGTGTCGCGCGAGGGGCGAACGGCTCGTCCTCGTGGTGGACGGGCTGGACGAGGACCAGGGAGTGACCGCAGGCCCCGACGCGCACAGCATCGCGGCGATGCTCCCGGCCCGACCACCGGCCGGAATGCGCGTGATCGTGGCAGGACGACCCAACCCGCCGATACCCACCGACGTCCCCGACGACCACCCGCTGCGACGCAGCGACATCGCCCGGCGCCTGAGGGTGTCACCGCATGCCGCGGTGGTCCGCCAGGACGCCGAGCGCGAGCTCAAGCGGCTGCTGAGGGGGAGCCCGACGGAACAGGACCTGCTGGGCCTGCTCACCGCGAGCGGCGGCGGTCTCTCCGGGGCCGACCTGGCGGACCTTACCGGACTGGCGGCCTGGGAGGTCGAGGAGTGCCTGGGGGCGGTGTCCGGCCGAACCTTCGCGCCCCGCGCCGCGCGGTGGCAACGCGGGACCGTCGTCTACGTCCTCGGCCACGAAGAACTGCAGCAACAGGCGGCAGGGCTGCTCGGCGCCGCCAGGCTGGGCGCGTACCGGGACCGTCTGCACGCCTGGGCGGACGGGTACCGCCGTCGACGGTGGCCGGTTGACACTCCCGAGTACCTGCTGCGCGGGTACTTCCGGTTGCTGCTCAGCACCGGCGACCTCACCCGGACCCTGGCGTGTGCGACGGACCCGGGCCGCCATGACCGAATGCTCGACATCATCGGCGGTGACACGGTCGCCCTGGCCGAGATCACCGCAGCCCAGGAGGCCGTGGCCGGACACGCGGTTCCCGACCTGCTGTCACTGAGCCGACTCGCCGTCCACCGGACCGTGCTCACCGACCGCAACGTCGACATTCCCGCCAACCTCCCGGGCGTCTGGGCGCAGCTCGGTCAGCACAGCCGAGCCGAGGCCCTGGCGCGCTCAATCACCGATCCGGCCCGGCGGGTCCAGGCGCTCGCCGCCGTGGCGCGAGAGGCGGCCGGAAGCGGAGACCTCCGAGGAGCCGGCATCCTCACCGACCACGCCGAACAGCTCGTCGCAGCGATCACCGACCCCCACCGGCAGGCGGTGGCCGTCGCCGCGGTCGCACGTGCGGCCGCCGCGTCCGGCGACCGGCACCGCGCTCTCCTGCTGGCCTCCCGCGCCGAGGCGACGGCCCGGTCGACGGCCGACGAGACCCGGCACGCCCACACGCTCGTCGCGGCTGCCCGCGCATTCGCTGCCGCCGGCGACGACCGTACGGCCCAGCGGGTCGCGACATCCGTCACCACCTGGTCCGAGCGGGCCCAGGCACTCGGCGTGGTCGCCGTGGAGGTTGCCAACTCCGGGCAGTGGCAACGCGGCCGGGGGCTGGCCCGCTCCGTCGCCAGCCGATCCGAGCGGGCCCAGGTGCTCACCACCATCGCCAGGGCGGCGAGCGCCACGGGCCACCACCGGGCGGCACGGCAGCTCATCACCGAAGCCGAGGCGATCGCCCACGCGATCCGCAACCCGGCGCGGAAGGCGTGGATTCTCATCGGTGTCGCCCATGCCCTGTCCGCCTGCCGCGAGCGTGACAGGGCACTGGACCTGCTGGACCTCGCGGAACGGCTCGCCCGGCCGCTGACCCGGTCATCCGACCGGGACACGACACTGTCGGCCCTCGCCCGGGTCCTGGCCACGGTCGGTGCCCCGGACCGGGCGATGGCTCTCGCGCGCTCCGTCGCGAACCCCGCACGGCAGGCCAGGGCCCTCGCCGACGTCGCCTCCGGGCTGGTGGCCGATGGTCAGGACGGGCACGCCACGGCGGTGGCGCGCGAGGCCGAGGGCGTCGCCCGGTCGCACAGCCGCCCGGTCCGCCGCAGCAGCGACCTTTCCGCCCTGTCGAAGGCGGCAGCCACCGATGGCGACTTCGACCAGGCAGCAGCCCTCGCGTACGCCATCCCCGAACCGCCACAGCGCGACCGTGCCCTGACGGTGATCACCCAGGCCCTGGCGACCACGGGGGACCTGGACCGGGCCGTGGCCGTTGCCGACACGATCAGTGATCCGACCCAGCAGGACAAGGCGCTGCTGCTCGTCGTGCGTGCGGCCGTCGCAGCTGCCGACCTCGCCCGAGCCGTACGGATCGCGGATGCCATCCGGGGGACCGAGGAGCGCGAGAAGGCCTTGGGCGCCATCCCGACGGTTCCGGTCGACAACCGGAGCACGGGGCACGCGACTTCGGCCACCGCCCCGGACGGCAACACATCCCTGCCTGCGGAGGCCACGCCTGCCGACCCGGTGGACGACGGCGCCGAACCGATCCGGGCCGGAACGATCCGGGCCGAACTGATCCAGGCTGAACAGAGCGCCCGGGAGATCAGCCACCCCTACCAGCAGGCCAAGGCCCTGATCGCCGTGGCGCGCAGGGCGGAGGCGGCAGCCGAACCCGAGCAGGCCGAACGCAGCATCGGCGCGATCACCCATCCACAACTGCGTGCCGGCGGCTTCGCGGCACTCGCCGTGACGGTAGCCGGCAACGGCGATGCCGCACGGAGCAGGAGGCTCCTCGGACAGGCCGAGCTGGCAGCCGACTCGATCACCAAGACCCCCTACCGGGAGCAGGCCATCAGCGAGATCGCCCGTACCTGCGCGCAGGTGGGCGACCTGCCGCGGGCCGAGGAACTCGCCCGGTCCATCACTACCGAGCCGCTGCGGGCGACCGCCCTGGCCGACGTCGCGTCGGTGATCTCCGCAGCCGGCGCGCCCGACCGAGCCGCGTCGATCATCCACACCATCGACCAACCACGGACGAGAGCCAGGGCGCTCGCCGAGACCGTCCGGACCTGCCTCGACCTGGGCGACCCGGAGCAGGCTGAGCACCTGGCCCGGCTCATCCTCGAACCTCGCCCCCAAGCCGAGGCGCTGGCAGCCATCGCCCATCACCTCGCCAAGGCAGGCGAACCGGGTCGCGCCGAGCAGCTTGCGCGGTCGATCGCGGACCCGTCCGAGCAGGCCCGCACACTCGCCGCCATGGCCCCCGACCTCCCACCCGCCGACGGCCGCCGCGTCCTGGCCCACGCCCTGATCATCGGGCACTGGCAGCTGTGCCTGCCGACGCTGCTCCGCCTCGAACCCGGTGCGCTCGGAGTCCTCTCCGAGGAACTGCTGGACTCCACCGACCGGACCGACCCGGCGTGAACGCCCGCCGACCGGACGTCGAGGTGAGCACCGGGCCGGGGCGTTCGACCGGCGTACGAGGGCGTGGCCTGGGGGCCGGTGGCGCTGTCGGTAGGATCCCCGGAACCGGAGCTGAGTGCAGTCCGTGAGGCCCGCTCACCGAGCGGCCGGGGAATCGTGACCGACCCAGTGGAGGACGACGGCTACCCGGATCGGGTTCAAGCTCCCGACCCGGGCCGCGGGTGCGTTCCTTTCCGGGTGTTGACGGTCCGCCGGGGCGGGTGGCCGGCGCCTACCGACCGTGTTGCTCGGCACCTCGGCGAACCAGGCAGCTATTCAGCAGTGCTATCCGGTGCAGGAACCGTCGTCTTGGCGGTCTCGTGCTTGGAGCCTTTCTTCGGAGGACGCTCCGGGGAGGGCGATGGTGTGGTGGCGGTCGGCAAGGGCTCGGGCAGTTGGGTGGGTGAGGCCGAGGGCGGGCAACTCGGCGACGGCGCTGCGGGGGAAGAGGAGATGTCAGGGGTCGGCCGTACCGGCGCCGGCGCCGTCGGGTGCGAGCCGCCTCTGTCCCCGCTCGTCGACGGGCCGAGAAGATTGCCCGCTGCCTCGACCGCGCCGCCGCAGGCGAGCAGCACCGCAGCCAGTACGGACAGCCCGACAGAGGCACGCAGTGCCCGGGGCACAGGGGTACTCGGGTCGGAGGCCATGCTCAGTCGACGTATTCCTGGGCGACCTGGACGTACTCGAAGCCCTTGACATCGGTGGCGATCTGCATCTGACCTGTCTGCGACGAGGCGATCAGGGTGTTGAGCAGGCCGGAGATCGCCCCGCTCAGTGCCGACTCGGTGTCCGTGCCGTCGGCGATGAACAGCGCCTTGGTCGCCACCACCTGCAGCACACCCCGCTCGGCACCGCCGAAGCCGTATGCGATCACGTGTGGGTAGCGGGGCCGGTTCCGGTCCACCAGCTCGCGGAAGGACTTCCGCCAGTTCGCGTCGGTCGGACCGCCGTCGGTCAGGAAGAAGACCGTGGGCCGCAGCACGCTGTAGTGCTGCGCCCGCAGGCTGCTGACATCCTGCTCGATGCACTCCCGCAACCGGTCGAAGGTCTTGCCGTAGTCCGTGCGCCCGCCGCAGATCACTTCAGGCATGTTCGGCACCTGTTCCATGTCCGACATCGGGATCACCACGTGCACGTCGGTGGAGAAGGCGATGACGCTGACCCGGGCGAACTCCGAGACACGCGGATTCGTCGCCAGGTTGTAGTGCAAGCGCGAGAGGGTCGCGTTGAGCACCGCCTCATGCGGCTTCATCGACGAGGACGCGTCGATCACCACGTAGGTGGGCAGGCAGAGTGACATGGGTGCACCTCTGAGCTAGTGGTTGGAGGCGATGCTGATGACGATGAGCAGGATCACGGCGAAGGCGAACGCCCAGATCCACCGGGCGTTCCAGGTGGTCGCAGGATCCTTCTTCTTCTCGGTGGTGCGCGTGACGACGGTGCCCTCGGCCACGGTGCCCGACTTGGCGGTGCCCGTGTCCGCGGCGCCCGTCTCCGCGGCGCCCGTGCCAGCGGGGGGCTGCGGTACCGTCTGCGACGCGGGCAGCGGGGGCAGTGCGCTGCGGGTGGGGCGTGGCACGGCCCTGAGGTAGGGGCCGTTGTTCAGTGCCTGGTTCAACTGGACAGCTGTGGGCCGTCGTTCACGCTCGGTCGCGAACAGCATGTCCAGCAGCACCTCGGAGAGGGCAGGCTGCTCCGGCCAGGGCGAGAGGGAGACGCTGTGGAAGGCGCGCGCATCGCGCTGGCCGGTCAGGCACTTGGCGACGAGCAGGCCGAGCCGGTAGCGGTCGGTGCAGTGGTCCGCGTCGGAGCCCGGCGGCGTGAGCGGGTCGGCCCAGTTCGGCTGGTGAATGTCGGGCATCTTCTGCGGCTGACAGCCGTCCACGTCGATGAGGTAGACGGAACGCCGGTCAGGACTCCAGAAGGCGTTGGAGAACGACCAGTCCGAGTAGACCAGGCCCAGAGCCTCCAGGATCGCGGCGAGCTCGGTCAGCCGGCGGCAGGCCTCCAGTCGGTCCCCGAAGGCGGGGCGCGGCAGGCCGACGCCCCGGATCGACTCGTCGGACTTCGCCAGCCAGTCGATCTCGAGGAACCGGCGCTCGCTGAACTTTCCGCGCCGCAGCTCGGCACGGTAGTGCTCGGGCGCCATCGGGATCACGCATCCGACGGCCGGATTGCCGGGCCCGTGGATCCGGGCCGCTGGCCAGCACGTTCCGGCGTACAGGGTCGCCCGCTCCGACTCCGGCAGGGTGTCCGGGGCCGAGATCAACAGGTCGATGCGCTGGGCGTCCTCCGGGTGCGGGTCCGGCCGGTAGAGCTTGGCGAGCCAGCCCGGATGGTCCGTCAACGGCCGTACGGCGACGGCCTGACCGTTGTGCTCGGAGATCGGCTCGGCGAGCGGTCCGAGATCGCCGAGGCCCACGGCCCGCGGCAATGGCCAGCCCCGCGGATCGACCGCCGGGACGCTGCCGTCGGCGACGGGATTGAGATCGGTCATGCCCCCCTGCCGTTCCACACCACGACGGCGGTGCGATCGTCGAGGCACTGCGGTGCGTCGAAGCCGACGTCGGCGGTGAACCGGGTGGCAGGGACAGGAGAGCGCCAGGCGTTCGCGAAGTACTCGTTGACGTTGCCCGCCGGGTCCGCCCACGCGTCGCCGATCCCGTCCGTCACCAGCGCCAGGGCTGCACCGGGGGCCAGCGTGACGTAGCCGTCCAGGGCCAGGTGCGGCGTGTCCGGCAGGCGGCCGGCAACCTCGTTCGAGACCACCGGGCCCTCACGGTCCTTGGCCTGGCCCGCGGAGAACTGCCACCGCGGGACGCGCGGGTCGAGTGTCCAGGCCGAACTGTCACCGAGCCACCCGACCCACGCCCGGGCGGTGCCGCTCGCGTCCGGCTCGGCGATCACCGCGGTGATCAGCACGGTGGCCAGGTGCGCGGTGCCGACGCCGCGTCCGGCCGCCTGCCCGGCGATCGATTCCGCGACCCGCCCGTACAACTCCTTGACGTCGAGCCGGTCGAAGTCACCTGCCTCGATCTGCTCGCGCAGCAGGGTGACTGCCTGGCTCGAGGCCGTGGTGGCCCCGGTGTCGGACCACGCGGCACTGGACAGGCCGTCGGCCACGGCCACGATCGCGTACCGGCTGTCCCGGGTGCGCCCGATCCGGTAGGAATCCTGTCGTGGCCCGGCGGGCTGGTCACAGCGGTGGCCGGGCCCGACCACGGAGGCCGCGCGGATGGTGAGGGCTCCGACCGTGGCTTCGTCCGCGGCGATCCCGTTCTGCACCGTGCGCTCGGGCAGCAGCCAGGGGAAGCCCTGGGCCCGCGCACCGTCACCGAAGCGGGGAACGATCGGGTCGGTGGGCCGCTCGCGCAGGAACGGCCGGGGCTTCGCCGGCTGGGCCGTCGGCGCGGATGGTCCTGCGACGTAGCGGCAGGCCGGCACCGTTGCATCGGGCCCGGGCTCCCGGTCGAGCCGGTTCCGCTGCCCGGCCGGCACCGCGGCGAGCTCGGACCCCAGGGCGGCCGCCGCACCGACGACACCCACCGCCGCGAGCGCGAACACGTCCACCAGCCAGCCGTAGTGCCGGTGTGGCGAGCCGACCTCGACGAAGGCCCCGACGGTCACGGCGACGAGCAACCCCGCCCGCACCCAGCCGTCCATCAGGCTGTCCGGCCGACTGTCGCCCCCGCTCATCGGCCGTCCCCGGAATCGCGGGACCTCGGCCCGCCGGCGAAGTGCTGGTTGCCGTGCTGCACCGCGAACACCTCACCCGAACCGGTGGCGGAGTTGACCTGGACCGCGACATCCGGCTGTCGTGGTATCCGCAGCGACGCCAGGGCCATGACGTCCTGGGCGAGGCCCGGGTTCCGGTGGAGCAACTGGACCAGGGCGTCGGTCCAGTAGCTCACGGCCTCGCCGTCGACCACTCCCCTCGTGGTGGTCGACGGCAGCTCCAACGCGGCGGACAGTTCCCTGCGGCGGCCTCCGTGGGCCCGGGCGACGACGCCGCTCATCAGCCGTTTGGCCTCCGTCCAGAGGTCGGTGCCCATCGCGGCGACCAGAGCGGTGGCTCCGCTCGCGGCCAGCTCGGCGAGTTCCTCGTTCATCGACGCTTCAGCCCCGTTCGTTGTATCGGATGTGCTGGTCACCGCGGCCGACGGCGAACACCGTGCCGTTCCCGGTGGCCCGGACGAGTTGCTCCACGGTCCGAGGCCCGGCTTCCGTCGGCCGTTGCCCGGCTTCAGCGGGCCGCCCGCCGGAGCCGGGTTCCCGGCCGGAGCCGCCGTACGGCCCCACCGGGCTGCCCGGGTACCAGAGCCAGGCCCGCGCGGAGTACTCCTTGACCACGACCTCGGCCGCGGTGAAGGCACCGGTTTCGAGCCCCTCGTAGCCGTGCCCGACCGTCTCCTCGTAGTAGTGCTGCGAAAGAATCGCCGCCAGCGGGGCGCCGTCCGGACCGGCCACGGCCGCACGCCGCAGCGGGGTCGAATCCAGCAGCCGGGCGAGCGCCTCGAAAGGAGTGCCGGAGACGGTGCCGTCCGGATCGAACCGGACCTCCCCCGCGTGCACGGCCGCCCGTACCCGCAACCGAGTGTCCGGGCCGGCCTGCCGGTTGTGCTCGCGGATCCGCGCACTCAACTCCGGCAGCAGCGGGACCAGCAGTCCGGCCTTGGGCAGCCCGGCCGGAGCGACCAGCCGGCAGCCGTCGCCGGTGTCCACGTACGAGACGTCCCGCCGGTCCAACTCCGCGAGGTCGAGGGCACCGGACAGCGCGGATCGCAGCGCACTGCGGATCTCCTGCAGCCGCTGCTGCCCGCGGCCTGCGGAACCCGCGATGTCGCACGCCAGCAGGGCTCGGTATTCGTACTTCGGATTCACGTTCCCTCCGCTTCCCTCCGCGATCACGACGGGGGCCGGCACTTCGGCGATCGAGGTGCCGCCGGCACCGACTAGCGGCGCCGACAAGATGGTTGACGAGATCGTAGGGGAGGGGTCCTCGGGTAGAACGGCTACAAATACGGCTTGTCCGGCTTCGGCCGGACGAGGAGGAGGAGTGACCGATGAGCAACGCACGGGTGCGCAGGGCCGAGGCCTACTGGCCGCCGAGCGGGCTGCTCGGCCGGGTCGACGAGGCCGACCGCCGGGTCCTGCTGGGGCTCGGCCACGGCGTGGTCTACCCGGCCGGGCAGATCACCATCCACGAGGCCGACACCTCGGACTTCGCGCTGCTCCTGGTCGGCGGCACGGTGAAGGTCACCGCGCATGCGCAGGACGGCCGGGAGGCGCTGGTGGCCGTACGAATGGCCGGGGACCTGGTAGGGGAGCTCGCCGGGATCGACGGCCAGCCGCGCAGCGGCACCGTGACCACCTGCGGCCGGGTGCTGGCCCGCTACATCCTGTCCTCCGAACTGCTGGAGTGCACGAAGCAGCACCCCGCCATCGGGCTCGCGCTCAGCGCGAGCGTGGTGGCCAAGCTGCGCACGGCGACCGGCCGGATCGTCGACTTCACCGGTTGCGACGTACTCGGGCGGCTGGCCAGGATCCTGCACCACCTGGCCGTCACCTATGGGCGTCCAGGCCGGAACGAAGCCCAACTGCCGCTGTCGCAGCCGGAGATGGCCACGCTGGTCGGCGCGGCGGAGTCGTCGATCCACAAGGCCCTGCGGGCACTGCGGGAGTCGGGCGCGGTCATCACGGGCTACCGCAGGATCACGATCCTCGACCTGGATCACCTCGCCCGGATCGCCGTCGCGGCCGAAGAAGCCGGAGCATCTGTCGCATCCGGAGCGGCGGATTCGCGGGCGATCCCACCAAACAGCTAAAAGCGCCGGGTTCCCACGACGGCTCGGCGCCAGCATGACCGAGAGCCAGGAGCCGAGCGTTGGAGAGGATCGGGGAAGCGGATGCCAGAGAACAACGGTGCTCCGGGCGGTTCCGAGCGGATCCGGGCGGGCGACGTGTCCGGGACGATGATCGTCGGCAACCGGAACACCGTGACCAACCTGAACATCACCGCCGAGTACGGTTCAGCCGTCACCCTGCACGCCGGACCACTGCCGGATCCGGTCAAGCGCCAGCGGATCTCCCATCTGCCGCGGACCGTCGCCGATCCGCTGATCGGCCGGGAGCGGGACCTCCGGCTGGTGCAAGAGGCGCTCGGGAAACGTCAGTTGGTGCAGGTCTGGGGCGCTTCCGGCGTCGGCAAGAGTGCACTGCTGCGCCACCTCGCCCGCACCCTGCCGGGCGGGCCCGACGGTGCGGCCTACGTCGAAGCCGGTGGGCGGACGGCCGACGACCTGGCGCAGGCGATCTTCGACATCGGCTTCGAGGCGCCGAACTACAAGCCGTCGCTGGAGGTGCTCAAGGAGCACCTGAAGACCCTGCGACTGCGGATCTACCTGGACGACGCCGGACTCGACGAGAAGGACCTGCGCCGGCTCTTCGACATGGCCGAGCAGTCCGCGTTCGTCTTCACCTCGCAGCACCGGTCGGCGCTCGACGGCGTCCACGCGATCCACCTCGACGGGCTGACGGCCCCGGCAGGCGTGAACCTGGTGCAGACGGTCCTGGCCCGCGGGCTGCTACCGGACGAAGCACGGACCGTGCAGGCACTGTGCGACGCCCTGCACGGCAATCCGCTCCGGCTGCGGCGCATCGCCCTCTCGGCCGCGACCGGCAAGCGCCTGCCGAGCATCGCCGATCTCCCCGAACTGCTGCCTGCACTGCTCAATCGGCTCCGGCCACCGGAGCGCGACCTGCTGCACCTGCTCGGCTCGCTGTCCGGCGCCGAGTTGGCCGCCCCGCAGCTCAGCTCCCTGCTCGGCCGGCCGGACGCCGAAGCGCTCGCCGAAGGCCTGGTGCGACACGGTCTGCTGCTCGCCTCCGAGACCGGCTACCGGTGTCCACCGGACGTCGCCGAGTGCGTACTGAAGAGCCGGATGACGCAGTTCCCCGCCGAGCCCCTCTGCCGGGCGCTCACCGCGTGGGTCGAGTCGCGGCAGACCACCCCGGACCAGGTGGCAGCCCACTTCCAGGCCCTTGACGTCGCGGTGCTGCGGGCGGAGCGGAGCGGACAGGCGCCGCTCGGCATGGCATTGGCCCGTGCCGCCTCGCCGAAGCTGGCGCTGTCCCGGCAGTTCGACGCGTGGGGCAGCCTGCTCGGAGCCGGCTGGGCCGCCGCGAGGAGCGCGGGCGACAGCGCGGGTGAGGAGTTCTTCCTACGCGAGGCACGCGCCCGCCGCAGGGCGATCGGCCGGGCGGCGCAAACGGCGACACTGGTGCTCGAGGCGGGAGTGCTCTGGCAGGAACTCACCGCCCTGCACGCACAGTCGGCGGCCCACCAGGTAGCCACCACGGTGGCGACCAGCGCCGTCGCGCCGATCGCCCCGGCAACGCCGATAGCACCGATCACGCCGGTAGCACCGGTAACACCGGTACCCCCGGTAACCCCGGTAACCCCGGTAACCACCGTGGTCAGCCCGCCGGTGGTCACCCAACCTGTGGTCAGCCCGGCGCCCGTCACGCACCCTGTCGTCAGCCCGACACCCGTACAACCACCGACCAAACCGATCGTGATCGACCTGTCCCAATCCACCCAACAGCCTCTGCCACCGACCCACATGACCGGCGCTCATTCCACCTCACAGGCGACGTCGCCGAAGATCGACCTCTCGGGAGCGCACAGCTCTGCCGCCCAGCCGACGCAGGCCGCAGGCACCGCCGCGACCGGCCCGAGCCACACGGCCGTCGGCGCCGCCGGCGCGGCGACCGCCAAGGGCGGCACAGCCCTTGCCGTCGCCTGCGCAGTCGGCTTCACCACCGTCCTCGGCGTGGGTGCCATGGTCTACGCCGCCAAACAGTCGGACCAGGCTCCGACAGCCCACGCCACCTACCCGTCGGCCCCGCCCCCGAAGGTCTACACCCCCCACCCGCCGGTCCCTGCCCCCGCCCCGCCGGTCTACACCCACGCCCCGCCGGCCCCATCTCCGGTCGTCACGCCGCGCCTCGTCGATCCCGTGTGCGCGACGGTGATACCGGCCGTAGAACGAGATTCCCGGCAGTTCAAAACCGACAAGGCCACCGAGTCCCGCGCTCTGGAGTCGTACAACAACGCCGTAGACGCGTACAACTCACGGCGGACCTCCACCATTCCCGACGACAGCACGCTGAAATCCGCGCTCGATACCGTCATCAAAGACCTGCGCGCTTCCGAGTCCACGTTGCGGCAAGCCATATCGCAGGCGCGGGACAGATCGGTGGCATCCGACCTCAACAGCATGCTGACCGCTCATCAGCAGGAGGAGAGCCAATACCGCTCGTTCCGGAACCATCCGTCCGGCTCCAGGGTCGACACGACGAACCAGGCTTCGGCATACAACTCGGCCTGGTTCGACCTGGTGTTCCGCTGCTGAATCCGACCACCCACAGAACCGACCGGGAAAGGCCGACCATGCCTGCAGAATCCACACCGGGCGACATCCACACCAGGGACGTCTCCGGGACCTTCATCGTGGGCGACAACAATCACGTGACGAACACGACGGACCGCCCCGAGCAGTCGCAATCCCAACCGCGCCAACAGAACTCGGCCGAGGGCCAGGCGGCCGTCTTCTCGGTGGAACGCGGCACCATGCACGTCACCTACCACGCCCAGGCCGAACCCGCGCCCGTTCCCGAGACCGAGCACTGAGAACGCTGCGCGCCCCGGTCGAACCATCGACCGAGGCGCGCATCCCGTCCTTCGCTCAACTCCGCTCGGCCAGCAACTCCAGGTCCTGGGCGTTCAGCGTCGCCGTTCTCAGCAGTTCCCTGATCAGATTGACACTGAGCATCGACCCGACCGGCTCACCGACCTCATCGCGCGTCAGCCCGCGCACGCCCCGTCGCCGCAGCCGCTCGCGCACGTCCTCGGCCGTGTTGGCGACCGACTTGTAGGTCCAGGACTTGGTCGCGTAGGGCGAGGCGTTGACCAGCCGGGCGGTGTCCTCCCAGGACAGCGGGAGCGGGAACGCGTCCTGACCCTCCAGGTACCGCCGGGCGAGCGCGGTGAGCACCAGCCGCTCCTGCGGGGAGAGCGCGTACACCGTCTCGGGGGCCGCGGTGTCGGCGCTGCTCGTGGAACGGGGGTGCAGGTCGTCCCCGTCCACGACGCGCACCTCCACCAGGTGGGAGCGCCGCTTGGACGAGTTGATCACCAGCGGGGTGTACCCGGGCCCGACGATCCGCTTGTGGCCGGTGAGCATCAGCACGCCGTCGGGCAGTTCGATCGGCAGGTTGCCGGTGTTGACCAGCCACCAGTCGCCGCCCGTGGCGGCACAGGTGAAGACGCCGTGCCGACGGCTGACGGTCGGGTCGTCGACGCCGACCGGTACGTGCACGTCCTCGCGGTCGCGCCCGAACAGCAAGGTGTACCGGCGCGGTGGCACGGCGTACCCGCCCTGCGGGCCGATCACGAAGATCGTTCCGGGTGGCGCCGGGGGCACCCGGTCGGAGGGACTGCCCGGCGGCAGCATCTGGGGCGGGAAGTTACCGTACGACATCTCACACACCTCCGCGTCGGCTCGCGCCAGTGAGTGTACGAGCGCACCGGGGGGACCAGTCCTCCCGGCGGCATGCCTGCCTCGAACTTGCGGAACTGTCAACTCTGCTTGTCCCGAATGAACTTGCTCGGTAGCCTGCCCGCCGTGAGCACGATCAGCCGGCGAGCTGCTGCGATCGACAGCATGGTCGCCGAACCACTCGGCCCGGGCGATCCGCAGGAGATCGGCAGCTTCGGCGTCATCGGCCTGCTCGGCACCGGCGGCATGGGCGAGGTCTACCTCGGGGTCTCGGACCGGGGCTACGCCGCCGTCAAGCTCGTCCGTCCGCGGCTGGTATCCAGCGAGCGCTTCGAACGGGAGGTCGGAATCCTCTACCGCGTGCCGTTCGGGGTCGCACCGCGGGTGCTGGCGAGCGACGGCACGCCGGAGCGCCCGTGGTTCGCCACCGAGTACGTCCCCGGGCTCACGGTGGACGAGGCGGTCCGGCTGCACGGCCCGCTGCCAGCCGAGGCGCTGTGGCTGCTGCTGGCCGAGACGGCCGCCCAACTGCGAGCCGTGCACGCGTCCGGCATCGCGCACCGCGACATCAAGCCCGCCAACGTCATGCTGGTGCGCGACGGCGTGAAGCTGATCGACTTCGGCATCGCGCGCGCCGCGGACCAGGCCAGGCTCACCAGGAGCGGTGACGGTTACGGGACGCACGGCTTCGCGGCACCGGAACAGCAGGCCGGGGACGAGGACGTGGCAGCACCCGCGGACGTCTACGCGCTCGCGGCGCTCCTGCTCTACGCCGCCTCGGCTCGCACGCCCGGCGCCGTCCCCGACCTGGAGCGGCTGCGCGCCGTGGAGGCCGACCTCGCTGCCGTCCTGGCGCCCTGCCTCGACACCGACCCCGGAGCACGCCCCACCGCCGACCGACTCGTCCAGGCGACCCGCCCACACCTGCTCGCTCCTCCTCCGTCCTGGCCGTCCGAGCTCATGGCACGCATCGACTCGCGACATGCCTTCGCCGAAACGCCGGTCGGCAAGCTGGAGACCCTCCCGCCACCGGACACGAGCACAGCCCCACCCCCCGACCCCGGGACCCCAGCCCCCACATCACCGCGCCGCCCACACAGGCACCGTCTCCTGTTGCCGATCGCCGCGGTGATCGCCCTCGGGGCGGTCACCGTGTTCGCCCTCAGTCCGTCCACCTCCCCGGAGCACCCCACCTCGCAGGGCTCCGTCGACACGCCGGTCACCGTTCAGCCGCTCGCCGGGGCGACGCCCGGGCCTTCCACCAGCCCGAGCGCCTCGCCCTCCCCCACCGCCGGCGCCTCGCCCTCCCCCACCGCCGGCTCCCCATCCCCGCCCTCGACCACTCCAGCCGGCCCTACCCGAACCCCCTCCCAGGGCCTGCGGCCCTCGACGGTCTCCACCGCCAGATCCGCCGACCAGCCCCCGACCACCCTGTCCAATGCGGCCCCCGCCACCCCGTCCAATGCGGCCCCCGCCACCACCTCGGCAGCCGCCCGCAGCCTCACATCGTCATCGATCAGCGGCATCAACGGCAGCGACGACCCCGCACAGGTCAAGGGCTCCGAGGCGGACACCAGTTGGTTCGGAAACGACGCCGCCTGCTCCGCCTGGCTGGACGACAACGGCTCCGGCTCACTCGCAGGCGTGCTCAACACCTCGCTGAACCAGACCTGCGTTGCCGAGCTCTCACGCAGCGACGGCCTCACCTACACGTTCCGCGCCTCCTGGGGCGCCGCGAAAACGACCTTCCTCCCGGACACCGGCTACACCATGTGGATCTGTGTCTGGAACGCGAACAACCGATCCGCCGAACAATGCTCCGCCCGCTTCGCCATGAACGGCACCACCCCAACCCGCCAGTGAACCGCTTGCGACAAGGGCTCCGAAAGGCCCCTACACGAGGAATGCCATGGAACTTCCTTTGGAACTACCTGCCCGAGAGCGGCACTCGCCGCATGCCAGGCCGCCGCAGTGCATCTCCAGTCACCGAGTAAGGACGATTTTCGTTGGAGACGATCCGGGGCGGCTTGCCTTCCCGGCCTGAGACGGGTCGGGTCACATGCGCCTGGGCGCGACTGCTACAGCAGCCGGTCGAACACCGCGGTCACGCCCTCCCAGTGGCTGGTCTGCGGGTTCTTGATGTCCGGATACATGATTTTGAACGTCTCGGCGAGGGCGACGCTGAGACCGCCGATGATCTCGGGGTAGCGCTCTTCGGTCTCCTGGGTGGGTGTCCTGTCGAGCGGAGGGTGCACGGCGAGCTGTTCCAGGATCGGCTTCAGCTCGACCTCCTCGTCGAGCCGCCGGAACCGGTGGACGCTCTCCTGGAGGCCCTTGGTGATCGGTAGGTCCCACGGTTCGACGGTGTCACGGCCGTTGGCCTTGGCCGATGCCTGGCCGACGACCAGGAGGTCGTAGAGCTTGGCGTCGACGAAGTCGCCGTACCGCTTCAGGTCGTTCTTGTCCACGTCGAGGCCTGCGGCGGCGCGGAAGAACCTCTCGAACTTCGACACACCCATCACGGTCATGCCTCTCGCCTCCTCACCGGGAACCGGACGGCGTCCTACGCTCCCGCCGGCGTCGCCCATCGGCTGTCACCGGTCGAGATTCGCAGAGACCGCCCGCTGAGCGCCTCCGCACCCCAGGCCGAAAAGGAACACCCCCTCCTGCCCTGGCAGGGCAGCATGAAATGCGTGGGCATTCCCCGGCCAGCCGTAAGGCGTCCCTCTGCCTCCGTGCACCGTGGCGTGCAGGGCCTCGTCAGCCGGAAGGCCGTCGTATTGCACTCATTCACAGCGCCCCCCATGATGGCGGTGAGGGGCCGGAATGATGGCGGTGAGGGGCCGGACGAGGGTTGCCGCCTCGGTGAGGTCATCAGTTCCGCCGCAGGAGACGAATCAGCAGGTGTGAGCGGGTCCCGGCGTGGAAACCCGAGGTGCCCCGACTCCAGGGAGGCGTCATGGACGCCCACGTCACTGCCCAGGGAAGCCCCATCGCCACGGTCAATCCGTACACCGGTGAAGGGGTTCGTGGGTTCCCGGCGCTGAGCGCGGAGGAGGTGGGGCGCGCGATCGACGCGGCCCACCGTAGCTTTCCGAACTGGCTTGCCCGGTCGACGGCCGACCGGGGGGCCGTCGTGCAACGCGCCGGCCGGCTCATGAGGGAGCGCAAGGAGGAACTGGCGCATCTCCTGACGCTTGAGGTCGGCAAGCTGATCAACTCGAGCCGTGCAGAGGTCGACCTCGCGTCCGACATCCTCACCTACTACGGCGAGCACGGCCTCGAGCTGCTGGAAGAGCGACCCCTGCCGGTGCCCGAGGGCACGGCTGTGCTGGTGAACGAGCCGCTCGGCGTCCTTCTCGGTGTGATGCCGTGGAACTTCCCGCTGTACCAGGTGGTCCGATTCGCGGCTCCCAACCTCGTCCTCGGCAACACGATCCTGCTCAAGCACGCGAGCTGCCCTTCGGCGGCACCAAGCGCTCCGGCTACGGACGCGAACTCGGCGACGCGGGCATCATGGAATTCGCGAACCGCAAGCTCGTGCGCTACGTGGACGCCGACGCCCCGATCGGAGAAGTGCTGGACTGTACCACGAGCCAGCCGACCGCGACCTCGCGGCGAGCTGGTGTTCGGGAGCGGGACAGGCTGGCCTTCGAGCGGCCTCGTGGCCTTCCAGGGCGTCAGCCGGTCCCGCCCAGCACGATCTTCCACACTCGGGTCGCCACCTGGAGGTTCAGCCGGTCCTCGACGTTCGCGAGGTCATTGCCGCTGATGTCGCGGATGCGCTGGAGCCGGTAGCGCAGCGTGCTGCGGTGGATGGCGAGGGAGTCGGCGGTCTCGTCGTAGTTGCCGCCGCAGTCGAAGTACCGGGACAGGGTCTCCACCAAGGTCGCGTGGTGCCGGGAGTCGTAGTCGATGAGCTGCCCGAGCCACTCCTGGACGAAGGTCTCCAGTTCCCGGTAGTCGCTGCCAGGTCCCAGGATGCGGTAGAGGCCGAGCTCGTCGAAGAACGACGTGCCGTAGTGCTCGCGGCAGTGGCGGCGCACCTCCAGGGCGCGCTGCGCCTCCTCGTAGCGGCGGGGGATGTCATTCACGGAGTCGCAAGGGGTGCTCACTCCGATCGTCCCGGACCGTGTCCCGGTCTCGTGGGCGAGCGCCTCGTACAACGCGCGGGCGTGCGGCCTGTCGTCGGCGATGAGAACGACGTGGTCGGAACGTCGGGTCAGCAGCGAGCGCATGCCCACGGCAGAGGCCGCCCGGCTCACGGTCTGCGCGAAGGGCTCGTCCGCAGCCCGGTTCGCCCACTGCACGACGACGATGTAGTGGGTGCGGTGCAGGTCGTGTCCGACTGCCTCGGACCGCGCGTAGACGCTCGTCTCGTCCGTCCCCGCCAGGAGGTCGTCGGCCAGCACGCGGTGCAGCCTCAGCTCCACTTCGGCCAGATTGCGCAGGTGCGTCAGCTCCAGGGCGAGCGACGCGGCGGCGTGTCCAAGCGCGAGTACGGTGTGCTCGTCGGCCTCGTGCCGGGCATCGACCAGCGCCAGCACGCCCAGGATCTCGCCGTGCGGGCGGATCAGGGTGATCAGCCGGTCCCTTATCCGTACCGGCCCGGCCTCTTTGGCGACGGCATGCAGCATTTCGTCCTGGCGCACGGGGTCCGGTTCGGGATAGGGGACGGGGCGATCGGGACCGGTCCAGGACCTCAGCCGACCGAAGCGGTCCTCGAGCAGCGCGGGAAGTCCGGTGAGCCCGTGCAGTGCGCGGGTGACAGCTTCTTCGCCGCCACCCGAGGCAGCGACGCCGGCCATGAGAGAGTGAACGGCTCGCTCGTAGCCCAGCTCAGCCACCACGGAGATCAGCTGCCGCTGGAGGGCTGTGTGTTCCTCCCGCAGCCGGCGCAGCTCCAGCGCGTCCTCGCGTTGGCGGCGGTGTGCGAAGGTGACTGACAGTGCGGCAGCGGTGTGCCGGACGAGCATGGCGAGCAGGGATCGCTCGGCCTCGGTGGGCCGGGAGCGGGACGTGACCACGAGGTAGCCGTGGAGTCCCGCAGATCCGCGTAGCCCCAGGGCCCGGCCCCAGCGCCTGCCAGGTACGGCCACGTTGCCGTCCTGCCCGGCCAGCTCCCGCACCCTCCGGCCAATGGCCGAGGCATGCGTCTGTCCGTTCCTGGGGCTGGGGACCAGGTCGCCGCCCACCTCGAGGTATCCGGCCTCGGCGCTGTACGACCCCGCAGCGGTGATGTGGTCCATGGCCAGGCGCAGGATCTCTACTTCGTCCGGAGCATCGAACAGGGCTCGGGAGAGCGCGACCAGATCGTGGAGGGCATGGTCGGCCGGGGCGCGCGCGGGCGGGCGGGGCTCTCCGCGCGCGACCGTGGGGCGCCGTCCGGCGCTGCCCCGCGGGATGCTGCCCTTCCGGTGGGAGGAGTGGTGGTACAGGCTGTGCGCCCGGCTGCCGGCCATGGGATCACTCCCTCCCTCGGCGCCTTCGGAGAACCGAGCGGCATGTCGCCTACCCGCTCGCGGTACGGCTCACCCGAGATGTGTGGATCCTTTCCTCTCATGGCTCGTGGGGCGACCGGTGGTGGACGCTGTCAACGAGTGTCCACACGCGACCGCTCACGCCGGGCTGCGGGACTTCCGCGGCAGGTCGGGTCCCGCGGATGCCGTAAAGCCGGCGCACTCGCGCACCGCGCTGGTGCGCGAGACCACCGGGCCGGAGCGATGCAGCGACCGGCCCGACCACGGGGCCGTTCGCCGGCTTCCGCGGTTGCACCTCGGCCTCGGTTCCACGGTGGTGCCCCGGGTGCTGCCCGCCTCCTGAGCGTCGAAGCAAGGAGAGAGTCCCTTGCGGTCGACCATGCAATCAACCCGGTTCCCTCTGGGCTTCCAAGAACCACGTCCCTGAGGCACCCCGCTGCGAACCCGAATCGCCGTCCCGCCTCCTGTCCTCGCAGACCGACCGACGATGTCACTTTTCGACCCGCCGGGCGCAGGCGGGGTGACCGGGCGAACAGCCACTCTGGTGGCAGTCGGGACCGCTCGGCGGTCCATGAACGGTCGCCGACGGACGTCGACCGCCGCGGAAGGAGTTCCTCATGGCCAAGGCAGTGGGCATCGACCTGGGCACCACCAACTCGGTGATCGCCGTGTGGGAGGGCGGCGAGGCGTCCGTCGTGCCCAACAGCGAGGGCAACCGCACGACACCGTCCGTGGTGGCCTTCACCGACACCGGGGAACGTCTGGTGGGGCAGCTGGCCCGGCGCCAGGCGATCCTCAACCCCAAAGGCACCATCTACTCGGCCAAGCGGTTCATCGGCCGGCACTTCGACGAGATCCCCGACGAGGCCAGGGCCGTCGCCTATGACGTCGTACCGGGAGACAACGGCGAGGCCCGCTTCAAGGTGCGTGACAAGCTGTACGCGCCCGAGGAGATCAGCGCCCTGGTGCTGCGCAAGCTCGCCGACGACGCCTCCAAGCAGCTGGGGGAACGGGTCACGGAGGCGGTCATCACGGTGCCCGCCTACTTCAACGACGCCCAGCGCACCGCGACCCGCGACGCCGGACGGATCGCGGGACTGGAAGTGCTGCGGATCATCAACGAGCCGACGGCGGCCGCCCTCGCGTACGGCATGGACAAGAAGCAGCACGAGACCGTCCTCGTCTTCGACCTGGGCGGCGGCACCTTCGACGTGAGCATCCTCGATGTCGGCGACGGCGTGGTCGAGGTGCGTTCCACAGCGGGTGACAGCCATTTGGGCGGCGACGACTTCGACCGGCGTCTGGTCGACTACCTCGCGGACGACTTCCAGAAGGAGAACGGCATCGACCTGCGCAAGGACCCGCAGGCCCTGCAACGCCTGTTCGAGGCGGCGGAGAAGGCGAAGACCGAGCTCAGCTCCGTCACCCAGACCCAGGTCAGCCTGCCGTTCATCACCGCCGACGCGTCCGGGCCCAAGCATCTCACCGGCTCGATCATGCGGTCCACGTTCGAGCAGATCACCGGAGATCTGGTGGAGCGCTGCCTCGGTCCGGTCCGGCAGGCCATGGACGACGCCAAGGTCAGCGACAACGACATCGACGAGGTCATCCTCGTCGGCGGCTCCACCCGCATCCCCGCTGTCCAGGCCCTCGTGCGTCGACTGACCGGCGGCAAGGAACCCAACATGAGCGTCAACCCCGATGAGGTGGTGGCGCTGGGCGCCGCCATCCAGGCCGGGGTGCTCAAGGGTGAGGTCAAGGACGTCCTGCTGCTCGACGTCACCCCGCTGTCGCTGGGAGTGGAGACGCGCGGCGGAGTGATGACGAAGATCATCGAGCGGAACACCACCATCCCGGTGCGCCGCAGCGAGACCTTCTCCACCGCCGAGGACAACCAGCCCGCCGTCGACATCGTCGTCCTCCAGGGCGAGCGCGAGCGGGCCGCCGACAACCGGGTCCTCGGCCGGTTCCAGCTCACCGACATCCGGCCGGCGCCGCGGGGCGGACCGCAGATCGAGGTCACCTTCGACATCGACGCCAACGGCATCCTCAACGTCAGCGCTCGCGACAAGGACACCGGCAAGGAACAGGGCATCACCATCAGCGAGAGCTCCAACCTGGACCGGAGCGAGGTCGAACGCATGGTCCAGGAGGCCGAAAGCAACCGGGGCCAGGACCAGGCACTCCGCGAGGCCGTCGACGCCCGCAACGAACTCGACGCGATCGCCTACCAGGTCGAGAAGCGTCTGAACGAACTGGCCGACGCCGCGCCCGCCCACGAAAAGGCGCGAGCCGAGATGCTGGTGGCAGAGGCCCGCGACGCGGTCAAAAACGAGGCCGGAGTGGACGAGGTCAGGCGTCTGACCTCCGAACTCCAGCAGGTCCACGCCGGGCTCGCCGCCCACCAGGCCGAAGCCGCGGCGGCGAGTGGTCCGTCGGACACCACCGGGCCGGACGGCTCCGGGCAGGGCGGTGCAGGCGCCGACGAAGACGTGATCGATGCCGAGTTCGACAAGGGCTGAGGTATCCGCCATGCCGATCCCTCCCCAGGACCGATCGTCCGACCCACCGCGCGAAGGCGCCGCACGACCGCCGCAGGGCCACCTGCCCGAGCCCGCGCCGCCGACCGCGGAGGCCGAACCGGGGCCCGACGCGGCCACCGGTCCGGCAGGGGCCGAGGACGAGTACGCGGCCGCGCTGAAAGAGGTCGAGGACCGCTGGCGGCGTGCTCTCGCCGATCTGGACAACCTGCGCAAGCGACATGCCAGGGAACTGGACCGGGAGCGCGCGGTCGAACGCGCCCGCACGGCGGCGGCCTTCCTTCCGGTCATCGACAACCTCGAACTGGCCCTGAACCACGCGGGCTCCGACCCCGGGGCGATCGTCGAAGGGGTTCGCGCCGTGCGCGACCAGGCCGTGTCCATCCTCGAACGCCTCGGCTACGAGCGTCACGCCGAGACCGGCGTCCCGTTCGACCCCTCCCGGCACGAGGTCGTCGGCGTGGTCCAGGACCCCGACGCCGAACCGAACACCGTGGCGCAGGTGCTGCGCCCCGGCTACGGCGAGGCCGAGCGGCAGCTGAGGCCGGCCGCCGTGACCGTCGCCAAGCGGGAGTGAGCGGCCATGGCACGCGACTTCTACGAGGTTCTCGGGGTCCCGCGAGACGCCGACGAGGACGAGATCCAGCGGGCGTACCGCAAGCTGGCCCGCAAGTACCACCCCGACGTCAACAGGGACCCCGCGGCGGAGGAGCGGTTCAAGGAGATCAACGAGGCTTTCAGTGTCCTGTCCGACCCGAACCAGCGGGGCCGTTACGACCGCTTCGGCGAGGACTTCCGGAAGGTCCCCGAGGACTGGGAGGAGCGGGTCGGCGCCGGCGCGGGACCCGGCGGCGGCTTCCGCTGGTCCACCGGGGGCGGCCCCCGGGTCCGGTATGCCACCAGCGGCTTCGGCGCGGAGGGCGTCGACGTCGACGACCTGTTCGGCTCGATCTTCGGGGGCGCCGGACGGGTGCGTGTCCCCGGAGCCGACCAGGAGGCCGAACTGCCGCTCACCCTCGAGGAGGCCTACCGCGGTGGCCGCCGCACCGTCACCCTTGCCGGGCCCTCCGGGCAGCCGCGGCGGTACGAGGTCGACGTGCCCCCGGGTGTCACCGACGGGCAGCGTATCCGCCTGGCGGGCGAGGGCGGCCGGGGCAATGGTGACGCCCCCGCGGGGGACCTGTACCTGCGGGTGCGGATCCAGCCGCACCCCCAGTTCCGCCTCGAGGGCCGGGACGTGTACGTGCAGCTTCCGGTCACCCCCTGGGAGGCCGCGCTGGGTGCGACGGTTCCGGTGCCCACGCCGAGCGGGGCGACGGCGAAGGTCACGGTGCCCGCGGGCTCGTCCAGCGGGCGGCGGCTGCGACTGCGCGGCGAGGGCATGCCGAACCCGCGGGGTGCGAACGGCAACCTCTACGCCGAGCTCCGGATCATGGTGCCGTCCAGGTTCAGCGACCGGGAGCGCGAACTGTTCGAGGAGCTCGCCGCCGTCTCCTCGTTCGACCCCAGGAGGACACGATGAGTGACCCACGCGCCGGGGCGCGCCAGGCGTCTCGGCTGGCAGCCGCCGCGCCGGCACGCGTCCGGTACGCGATCGTGCCGGTGCCCAGGCTCTCTCTGCAGACCGTGGCCCGCCTCTCCGGGGTCCATCCCGACCTCATCCGCCGGTTCGTCGCTCTCGGCCTGGTCGAGGCCGAGCGCGACGCCTCTGGAGAGCTGGCGTTCGAACCCACGGCACCGGCCGCCCTCGCCCGCGTCCAGCGGCTGCGCACCGGACTCTGCCTCAACTACGCATCCATCGGCCTGGTGCTGGACCTGCTGGACCGCATCAGCCTGCTCGAAGCCGCCCTGCGCCGCGCCGGTACGAGGAGTGGAACACCCCCATGGACATGAACCGTCTCACCCAGAAGTCCCAGGAAGCCCTGCAGGAGGCCCAGAGCGCGGCCGTCGGCATGGGGCAGACCGAGGTCGACGGGGAACACCTGCTGCTCGCGCTTCTCGATCAGGACGACGGTCTGATCCCACGGTTGCTGCAACAGGCCGGCACCGAGCCGAAGGAACTGCGCGCGGCCGTGCGCGAGGAGCTCTCCCGCCGCCCGAAGGTCACCGGTCCCGGCGCGGCACCCGGCCAGGTCTTCGTCACCCAGCGCCTGTCCCGCCTGCTCGATGCCGCCGAGCGGGAGGCCAAACGCCTCAAGGACGAGTACGTGTCCGTGGAGCACCTCCTGCTCGCCCTGGTCGAGGAAGGCTCGGCGACCGCCGCCGGACGCCTGCTCAAGGAGTACGGCGTGACCCGGGATTCGTTCCTGAGCGCGCTCACCCAGGTCCGTGGCAACCAGCGGGTCACCTCCGCCAACCCTGAAGTGGCCTACGAGGCTCTGGAGAAGTACGGCCGCGACCTCGTCGCCGAGGCCAGGGCCGGCAAACTCGACCCGGTCATCGGCCGCGACGCCGAGATCCGCCGCGTCACCCAGATCCTCAGCCGCAAGAGCAAGAACAACCCCGTCCTCATCGGCGACCCCGGCGTCGGCAAGACCGCCATCGTCGAGGGCCTCGCCCAGCGCATCGTCCGCGGCGACGTGCCCGAAGGACTCCGCGACAAGACGGTGTTCGCCCTCGACATGGGCTCCCTGGTCGCCGGCGCCAAGTACCGCGGCGAGTTCGAGGAACGCCTCAAGGCCGTGCTCGGCGAGGTCAAGGCCGCCCAAGGACGCATCCTGCTCTTCGTCGACGAACTGCACACCGTCGTCGGCGCGGGCGCCGCCGAAGGAGCCATGGACGCGGGCAACATGCTCAAGCCGATGCTCGCCCGCGGCGAACTCCACATGATCGGCGCCACCACCCTCGACGAGTACCGCAAGCACATCGAGAAGGACGCCGCTCTCGAACGCCGCTTCCAGCAGGTCCTGGTCGACGAGCCGAGCGTGGAGGACACCATCTCCATCCTGCGCGGGCTGCGCGAACGCCTGGAGGTCTTCCACGGCGTGAAGATCCAGGACACCGCGCTGGTCTCCGCGGCCACCCTCAGCCACCGCTACATCACCGACCGGTTCCTGCCCGACAAGGCCATCGACCTCGTCGACGAGGCGTGCGCCCGGCTGCGCACCGAGATCGACTCGATGCCCGCCGAACTCGACGAGATCACCCGCCGCGTCACCCGCCTGGAGATCGAGGAGGCGGCCCTCTCCAAGGAGACCGACCCCGCCAGCAAAACCCGCCTGGAGGAGCTGCGCAGGGAGTTGGCCGACCTGCGTGGCGAGGCCGACGCCAAACGCGCCCAGTGGGAGGCCGAACGGCAGGCGATCCGTCGCGTGCAGGAACTGCGCCAGGAACTGGAGCAGGTCCGCCTCGAAGCCGAGGAGGCGGAGCGCAACTACGACCTCAACCGGGCCGCCGAACTCCGCTACGGCAAACTCCGGGAACTGGAGCGCCGGCTGAAGGCCGAGGAGGAGCAACTGGCCGCCAAGCAGGGCCAGAACCGGCTGCTGCGGGAGGTCGTCACCGAGGAGGAGATCGCCGAGATCGTCGCCGCCTGGACCGGCATCCCCGTCGCCCGCCTCCAGGAGGGCGAACGCGAGAAACTGCTGCGCCTCGACGAGATCCTGCGCGAGCGGGTCATCGGCCAGGACGAGGCCGTCAAGCTCGTCGCCGACGCCATCATCCGCGCCCGCTCCGGCATCCGCGACCCACGCCGCCCCATCGGATCGTTCATCTTCCTCGGCCCCACCGGCGTCGGGAAGACCGAGCTGGCCAAGACCCTCGCCCGGGCCCTGTTCGACTCCGAGGAGAACATGGTCCGCCTCGACATGAGCGAGTACCAGGAGCGTCACACCGTCAGCCGACTCATGGGCGCACCGCCCGGATACGTCGGCTACGAGGAAGGCGGCCAGCTCACCGAGGCCGTACGCCGCAAGCCGTACTCGGTCGTGCTGTTCGACGAGATCGAGAAGGCGCACACCGACGTCTTCAACACCCTGCTGCAGATCCTCGATGACGGCCGCATCACCGATGCTCAGGGCCGCACCGTCGATTTCCGCAACACCGTGATCATCATGACGTCCAACATCGGCTCCGAGCACCTCCTCGACGGCGCCACCGCCGAGGGTGAGATCAAGCCCGACGCCCGCGCCCTGGTGATGGGCGAGCTGCGCGGGCACTTCCGCCCGGAGTTCCTCAACCGCGTCGACGACATCGTGCTGTTCAAGCCGCTCGGTGAGCGGCAGATCGAACGGATCGTGGAGCTGCAGTTCGACGAACTGCGCCGCCGCCTAGCCGAACGCCGCATCACCGTCGAACTCACCGACTCCGCACGGGAGTTTATCGCCCACCAGGGCTACGACCCGGTCTACGGGGCCCGACCGCTGCGCCGCTACATCTCCCACGAGGTCGAAACCCTCGTCGGACGGTCCCTGTTGCGCGGAGACGTCCAGGACGGCGCGACGATCCGCGTCGACGCCGAACATGGAGAGATGGTGGTCACCTACGACCAGCCCGAGGACGTGAAGGGAGCGCGGGCGGCATGAGCACGATGCAGGCGACGACCGTCAGTTGTCCCCACTGCGGGCGCACCAACCGGGTGCCCGTGGCCGCGGAGGGCCGTCCCAAGTGCGGCCACTGCAAGCAGCCCCTACCGTGGACGGTGGACGCGGGCGACGACGACTTCACCGAGGTCGCCGAGCGGGCCGACGTTCCCGTCGTGGTCGACCTGTGGGCCACCTGGTGCGGTCCCTGTCGCATGGTCAGCCCGGCCCTGGAACAGGTGGCCACCGACCTCGCCGGCCGAATCAAACTCGTCAAGGTCGACGTCGACAAGAACCCCCGACTGTCGCAGCGTTTCGAGGTCCAGGCCGTACCGACACTGCTGATCCTCGATCAGGGCGAGACGGTCGCCCGGCAGGCGGGGGCGGCGCCCGCCCCCGCTCTGCGCCAGTGGGTGGAACAGTCGATCGCGACCCGGAAAGGGTGATCCGGATGACCCTGCATGCAGACCCCCACCTCGCGCTCGTCCGGCCGGTCCAGCCGCTGACCCCAGAAGGGTGTCAGGAGTGCCTGATGCTCGGCTCCCCGTGGGTCCACCTGAGGCTCTGCCTGACCTGTGGGCACGTCGGCTGCTGCGACTCCTCGCCGAACAAGCACGCGCGCAGGCACGCAGCTGTCGTCGCCCATCCGATCGTGCAGTCGTTCCAGCCCGGCGAGGAATGGCGCTGGTGCTTCGTCCACGAGGCGTTCGTCTGATGTCCGGCGACCAGTCGCTGCCGGGCGAGAAGCCGGTGCTGGAGAAAGCGGACGAGGCTGCCTTCTGGGAGACCCCGGACACCTACGGCGCGTATCCGCGCCTCACGGAGGACCAGACAGCACGTCTGGCGGAGCACGGGCAACGCCGGACCATGGCTCCGAACGACGTGCTGATCCGGGAGGGGGAGCGCTGCGAGACGTTTTACGTCGTCCTCAGCGGTACCGTCGCCGTCGTCGAGGACTACGGCACTCCCGAGGAGCACGTGCTGCGCGTGCACGGCCCCGGTCGCTTCATCGGCGAACTCGGCCTGCTGTACGGACAAGTGGCCTTCTACACCGCTGTCGCCAGGGGGCCGGGCGAGGTCCTTGTGGTCTCCTTGGACCAGTTGCGCCACCTGGTGGCCCAGGACTCCACCATCGGGGACATCGTGCTGCGCGCCTGTCTGTGCCGTCGCGCGCTGCTCGTCAGCCAGGGCGCCGGCTTCCGCATCATCGGCTCGCGCTACTCGCCCGACACCAGACGGCTACGCGAGTTCGCCGTCCGCAACCGGCTGCCGCACCGCTGGATCGACCTGGAGACCGACGTGGAGGCCGAGGAGCTGCTGCGCCGCTTCGGCGTCGGCCCGGCGGAGACACCACTCGTCATCTGGCGGGACACCACCCTGTTGCGCAACCCCAGCAATGCGGAACTGGCCCGGCTCATCGGCCTGCCGTCACTACCCGCCGGAAACCGGCACGGCGACGTCCTCATCGTCGGCTCCGGACCCGCCGGCCTCGCTGCCGCGGTGTACGCCGCCTCCGAGGGCCTGAGCACCACGGTGGTGGAGGCGATGGCCACCGGCGGCCAGGCCGGCACGTCGTCCCGCATCGAGAATCTGCTCGGCTTCCCATCCGGAATCTCCGGCGCCGAACTCACCGAACGCGCCGTGCTCCAGGCCGACAAGTTCGGCGCCAGGATCAGCATCCCGGCGGAGGCGACCGGTCTCCGTCCCAAGGACGACGACCACTATGTCGTGGCGTTCGCCGACGGCAGCGAGCTCGCCGCCCGCGCCGTCGTCCTGGCCATGGGTGCCCGCTACCGCCGGCTCCAGGTGCCCGGTATCGAACGCCTGGAGGGAACGAGCGTGCACTACTCGGCGACCGTCTACGAGGCCCAGCAGTGCCTCACCGACCCGGTGGCCGTCGTCGGCGGGGGCAACTCGGCGGGCCAGGCGGTGCTGTTCCTCGCCGGGTACGCGCCGAAGGTGCACCTGCTGGTCCGCGGAGCCAGCCTCGAGGCCAACATGTCCCGCTACCTGGTCGACCAGGTCGCGCGCCATCCGCGGGTGGAAGTCATGCTGCACACCGAGGTCACCGAGGTCATCGGCCAGGAAGTGCTGGAGGAGCTCGACGTGGTCGACAACCGCACGGGCGGCCACCGCCGGCTCGCGGTACGGAGCCTGTTCATCTTCACCGGAGCCGACCCCCACACCGAGTGGCTCGCCGGCATCGTCGCCCTCGACTCCCGCGGCTTCGTCCTCACCGGGTCGGAGGCCCAGGAAGCCTGCGCCCACCCCGAGGTGTGGCACGGCCGCGGGCGCTCGTGCATGACCCTGGAGGCCAGCCTGCCCGGGGTCTTCGCGGTAGGGGACGTCCGTAGCGGCTCGGTGAAGCGGGTGGCCTCCGCGGCCGGTGAGGGCGCGATGGCCATCCACTTCGTGCACCGGCACCTGGGGCATTCGGCCGTACCCGGCACCACGGGCACGCCGGCTGTCGCGGGCCACTCGGACGTCTCCCCCCGCATACGTCACAAGGAGTCCGCATGGCTCGCGTGACGAACGGCACCCGTCCAGCGCCACCGCGGCGGCGGCCACGGGCACGAGAGGCCGCCTGAGCTCCCACAGGGGCCGGGACGACGCCGGTGCGCGAGCTGGACGGCGGCGGCCACCCGGTTGATCAGGTCCGGTAGTGCCGCTCGGACCGGGGCGTTGAGTCCGGGGCCGAGGCACGAACCACTTCCGGCCCGCTCGGACGGGCGGCGCCCGGGAACCGCGTCCTGGACCGCGCCCGTGACGACCGTCTCGTCGTTCATCGGCTCCGGCCTCTTCGCCCGGAAGCTGCCTTCCCGGCCGGGTCCCGCCCGACCCTGGCGGTTTCGGCGATGACGCCGAACCAGCTGGTCGCGTCCGAACAGCCGTCGTGGACGAGCACGACGGTGGGCCTGGTGGGGGGCATGGCGGCCTTTCGGATGGCACCGGGTGGAGGGGTCAGGAGGCAGGGTTGTGGCCCTCGGTCCGGGTGGCGTAGGCCTGCCACTCGCGGGGCGAGACGCCGAAGGCGTCGCGGAACGCCCGGCTGAAGTGGGAGTGGCTGACGAAGCCCCAGCGGTGCGCGACGGCGGACACGCTGGCCTGCCGACGGGACGGGCGCTCCAGCTCCCGGCGGCAGGCGTCCAGCCGGCGTCGCCGCACCCACTGGCCCACGGTCGTCCCGTCCTGCTGGAAGAGCTTGTGGAGATAGCGCACCGAGATGTGCTGCGAGCGGGCGATCGATTCGGGCGAGAGGTCCGGGTCGGCGAGGTTCTCCTCGATGTGGGCGCGGATCCGGGACAGCAACTCGGCCGCGCCGGTGGGGTGTTCCGGGTCCTCCCGGTCGAGCAGCTCGGCCACCAGGACGGCGACGATGTCGGAGACGCTGCGCGCGAGGTGGTTGCCCGGCCGGGCCCGGTGGGCCCGCGCCTGGGCGGCGAGCGTGCGGAGGAACTGGGAGGCGAGCGAGCCGGTCCCCTCGGTCCCCCGCGCCACCAACCCGCCCGCGCGCCGGACATCGCTCTGCCGGACGCCCAGGTAGAAGCAGGGGACGCGGAAGAGGAGCATGCGGCACTCGGAGTCCTGCAGCAGGCCCGCCGGGTGCGGAGTGGCGCTGATCAGCAGGTCTCCGGGGGCCAGGACGGTGCTGGCCCCGCCGCGCCGGACGGAGGCCGCGCCGTGGACGTGCAGGGCGACGTGGAGGCAGTCCTCGGGATCGGTTCCGGGCGGCGGGGAGAGGATGTCGATGCATCCGTCGCCGCCCTCACGGGCGGCCTGGTCGAGCTGGTGCACTTCGGCTTCGGGCTCGGGGGTAACGGGCATGGGTGAGGGACCCGACTGGCTCACGGGAGGCTCCGACCAGTGATGAGTGGCTCTGTGCTGGTGCAGGGGCTCGCGGCGGTCAGTGGCGGCGTCGCCGCCGGCGAGGGGCGTTCAGGAGAGGAAGTCCTCCACGACGGCGTTGAACTCGCCAGGGTTCTCCAGGGCCGGGAAGTGCGAGCCGGCGATGCTCGCCGGGAACACGTGAAGGCGGGCACCGGGGATCCGCTCGGCGATGAAGCGCTGGGAGACGGGGTCCACGTGGCCGCCCTCGCAACCGAGCACCAGGGTCGGTACGTCGATGCGGTCGAGGAGGTCGTGCCTCGTACTGGTGGCGGAACATGTCCTGCGTCTGCCCCCAGCCGTGGAGCAGCACCAGCGGGACTCCGTCGCCGCCGCTGTCACGGTAGCTCAAGCGCACACCGCCGTTGGTGATCAGTTCGTGCATGGTGCTCGTCCTTGTCCGTTCGTATTGGCTCCTGGGGTCAGGAAGTCCGAAACCGGCAGGTCTTTGGCGAGTGGCAGCTCGTGGTGACGAGTCTGGCCGTGCACGGACCTCGTTGACGACCGCCCGACGTAGGGATTACCCGACGGGGCTTCATCCCTCTGTAGCAACGGGGCTTCCTCGCTCGGTAGCGCCGCGGCCCGGCCGCCCGGTGGCGGCTCGGACCGCTGGCGGGAGGGCGCCCGGGAGGCTCGGAGCAGGTCCCACAGCCGCAGCCCCATGTGAAGGACGAGCCGGTTCGCGCCGTTGTCCAAGTCCAGGCCCGTGATCTCCTGGATCTGCCGCCGCCGGTAGTACAAGGAGGTGCGGTGGATCTCCAGGATTTCCGCAGTCCTCGGCACCGAACCGGCGTTCTCCAGGAAGCAGCGCAGGGTCTCCTCCAGCCGGGCGTTGCCGCCGCCCTTCAGCAGGCGCTTCAGCGGCTGCGGCACCAGCGAGTCGTTGAGCACGTCCTCGGGCAACTGGAGGAACACGGCGTACTCCCCGAGCCGCTCCCAGTCACCGATGCCTCCCAGCTGGGGCAGCCGGCGGGCCGCCCGGGCCGCCACCCGGGCCTGGTCGTACGAGGTCCATGCGCGGGAGAGCGCGGTCTGGCGCCCGCCCACGCCCACCACCGTGGCCGCCTCCCGCCCCAGGAAGGTCCTCAGCGAGCGGACCACGGCCCGGCACTGCTGGTCGAGCTCGTCCTCCGCGGGCTCCCGTTCGAAGACTTGCACCAGGACGGCCCGGTCCTGCTCGATCGCCAGCAGACCGCGGGCCGCCCGAGTCTGCCGGAACGGTTCCAGCGCCCCGCGCAGCGCCACGGCGACCTGGCCGGACGCCTCCCGCTGCCCCGGGACCGCCACGCTGGTGACCACGACGTAGGGGCCGGTCGGCAGCAGGTCGTCGTCCACCAGGCGCCGGTGCGCCTCGCAGCGCTGCGCGGAGTTCGTGCCGACGAGCTGGTTCACCAGCCGGCGGACCTGCTCCTCCTCGACGTTCGAGGCCAGCTGCTCCTCGTACAGTTCGGCCGCCACGGCGCTGGCCGTTACGTCGATGGCCTCGATCTCGGCCGCCGTGAGGGGCTCCCCGGCCGCCACGACCATGAGGATGCCCAGCATGTGCCCCCGCTCCCGGATCGGCACGCAGTAGCGGGGCTGCAGCCCCAGGTCGTCGCGCCCCGGAATCACCCCCGGGCGGGCCCACCCGGCGACGCCCTGCGACAGCACGTAGCGGATGGGCTCGTCGTCGGCGACGCCCTGCAGCAGGGTGCGGACGCGCACCCGGTCCTCGTCACCGAAGTGCCGGCTGGTGCAGATCATCCGCACCAGCGGGTCGTCGAGGACGACGGAACGACCCAGCACTTCCGCCAGGGCGTCCACCAACGACTGGACCGCCTCGCCTCCCGGACGAGCGCGCTGGATCCACTTCTTCATGATCAAAAGCCTCCCGGGCGCCATTCATACAAGGAGCGGAAGGAGGTGGACAAATATTCAACAAACCGTGGTTCCGACGGCTCCGTCCGGCCGGACGGCGCTCTTGCCGAGCAGGGCCCGCTCCGCGCGGGAGGCCGCGCCCGCGCCCGCGGACAAGGCGAAACTGCTTACCGTTCAAGGGAGTTCGAACCGTTGGGACGAGAACACGAGGACCGGTGTGGCACCGGGCCCACCGGCCCCCGGAGAACGGGAACGGCCTGAGCGGGCCCACCTTCCGCCCGGTGCGGCGGCCGAACGGTGCACGGACCGTCACGTCTTGGTGCACCACCGGAACATCCCCGGCGGCATCCCTTCCTAGCCTGGGTGCCGAATCCGCCTCTCCTGGTCCACGGCAGCTCCCAGGGCCCGGGGCGAGACCACCGCGCCGCGCCCACACGGCCCCGCCCTCCGTGCGCCGGCACCGACACCCGCCCCGACACCGCCCCAGGAGAGTCCATGCCCGCCCACCAGTCGCTGCCCAATTCCTCCCAGCCCCGTCCGGAGGTCACGAGCACCGAGATCCGCCTCGACGCCCGACTCGTCCTGGGGGAACACGAGTCGCTCGGCGTCCCCGTGCACCTGGGCTACCGCAGCGACGACCCGTTCGTCGTCGCGCTCGAGTTCCTCGGGCAGGCCACCGAAGGAGGTGTCTGGCAGTTCTCCCGCGACCTCCTCTGGGAGGGGCTGCAGCGGCCCGCCGGTCTCGGCGACGTCCGGATCTGGCCCCCTTGCACCTGCCACGGCCGGACGGCCCTGCGCGTCATGCTCCGCAACCGCGACGACGCCGTCCTGGTCGACCTCCCGTCGCGTCAGGTGCGCCGCTGGCTCCGCCGGGAAGTCTTCGCCCTCGTCCCCCGGGGCACCGAAGCCGACGCAATCGACTGGGACGCCGAACTGCCACGCCCCGCCGGCTGACGCCCGCCCCGCCACCACCTCCGGTGAAGCGGCCGACCACCCACGGCGTACCCTCTGGAGCCGGGAACAGTGACGCGGACGGGACCCGGCCTCGGCATCGTCGAGTCGGCAACCGGTCGGCTGCCGACGTGCTCGTGGTGTCCCCGCACACCGTCAGCACCCATAGGAACGGAACGTGCCGGAACCGGGGAGACGAGGGCATACGTATCCGAACGCCCTCCGTGCCGCGGGTGTGGCCTCCGCCCGGCCGGCCGGCGACCCGCGGGCCGGCCGGGAACCACGGGTCCGGCGAAGAGGGTCAGTCCAGGGTGACGACCATCTTCCCCAGGGCCCGGCCGGACTCCATCACCCGGTGGGCTTCGACGATCTCTTCGAATCGGAAGACCCTGGTGGGGCGGGCCCGAAGGTAGCCCGCCTCGACCTGGGCGTAGATCTCGTCCAGCGGGACGTCCGAGAGGGGGAAGGCCGGGGTTCCCAGCACGAACGCGCTGCCGAAGAAGCTGAGCCGGACGCCACTGGGCAGGTCGGCGATCGGGTCGAAGTCCTTCACCGGCTCGAATCCGCCGAGGAAACCGACCTGACAGACCCGCCCGCGCGGCCCGACCGCGGCCAGGGAGTCGCGAAGCACCGTGTTGCCGACGATGTCGAGCAGCGCGTCGACGGCGAGGCTCCGGCGTTCGACCTGCTCAGCAAGGCGTCCGTCGTCGACGAGCACGTCAGAGGCCCCGAGTTCCTTGAGCAGGGGTGCGTGTGCCGAGTGGCGGGTGGTGGCGAGCACCGTCGCACCGTGGTGGGCGGCCAGGTTGACGGCGGCCTGTCCGAGGGAGGACGTCGCACCCCGGACCAGCAACGTCTCCCCGACCCCGAGTGCCAGGTTGCCGTGCAGGGCGCTGTACGCCGTGGCGTACACCTCCGGCACCGCCGCCAGGTCGGACCAGGGCAGCAGCGAGTTCACGGCCACCACGTTCGCTGCAGGGACGCTCACCAGTTCCGCGTAGCTGCCGTTGCGGGTCCTGCCCATGCCGCCGAGGATCGCCACCACCTTCGTTCCGACCGGGAGTTCGCCCGAGGGGTCGGCCTCGACGAGGCCGGCGCACTCGATCCCGGGGACGGCTGCCACCGGTCCCCAGGCGCCGCTGCGCATGTAGGCCTCGGCGTGGTTGAGGCCGAAGGCCTTGACCCTGACGAGGACCTCGCCGGTGGCGGCCACCGGGTCGGGCAATTCGGTGACCGTGAGTACCTCGGGGCCGCCGTGGGCGGATATGACGATGGCCTTCATGTCCGAACCTCATTCTTTAGTAGTCATTCAACTATCGGGCCGACGAAAGGGCCACCGCGCACGGTGGCCCGAACTCCTTCGATCCTGCGCCGTCAGGAGAGTGCGGCGAAGGCGTTGTCGACGATGGCCCGCAGAACCGCCTCGTCGGGATTGGCCTTGCCGACGACCATGAGCCCCTGGCAGGTGGCGACCAGCAGCTTGGCACTGCCACTCGCGTCAAGCGAAGCCCTGACCTCGCCCCGGCGGACGGCGTTCTCCAGGGCACGGGTCATGCAGCGCTCCAGGCGCGCCAGGTGACCCCGCACGACGGCAGCCGCCTCGTCGTCCTCGGCGGCCTTCTCGATCGCCGTGTTGACCAGCAGGCATCCCTGCCGCCCTTCGGGGCTGAGCAGGTCACGCACCAGCCCGTCGAAGTAGCCGCGGACCTCCGCCACCGACGCGCCCGGCGCCTCCAGCTCCCCGAGCTTCCCGGGCACGACCAGCTTCGAGTAGCGCTCCAGCGACTTCACGAACAGGGCGTGCTTGCCCCCGGGAAACGCGCTGTAGATGCTGCCCGGCTTCACGCCCGTGGCCTTCACCAGATCCTCGATGGACGTGGCCCGGTACCCGCGCTCCCAGAACCGCAGCATCGCCTGGTTCAGGACGGTCTCGGGGTCGAACTCGCGTGGTCTGGGCATGGGGTAAACATACATGAGCGACCATTCAAGAACAACCGGTCGCACACCCGCCGCAGCCGCCGTCCCCTCCGAGTAAAGCGCGGTGCAGCTCTGGGACTGCAACGGCGGTGCCGCGCAGACCTGGACCCGCACCAACGGCACCCTCACCCACGGCGGCAAGTGCCTCGACGTCACCGGCGGCGCCACCGCCAACGGCACCCCGGTCGAGCTCTGGGACTGCAACGGCGGTGCCAACCAGCAGTGGACGCCCCAGCCCGACGGCACCCTGAAGAGCGCCCAGTCCGGCCGCTGCCTCGACGACCCCGCCTTCGCCACCGCCAACGGCACCCGGCTGGAGATCTGGGACTGCAACGGCGGCAGCAACCAGCAGTGGCAGCTGCCGTAGGACGAACAGCCCCCGGGAGCGGCTCCCCCAGCCGCTCCCGGGGTCCCGCCCAGCGGCCCCGCTCCACCAGCCGCGGTGCCGCCCGCGGCGAGCTTGCCCCCGCCGGTGTTCTTGGCCCGTGTCGCCGCCGAGGACGTCGCCGTCGTGCATCGACTCATGGGCGACGCTCCGGGCTTCCGGAAGACCAACACGCCGGCCCGGTGCCCGTGGGGACGGGTACCGGGCCGGCGGGAGACAGCAGACGACGGAACGTCAGCGCGCAGCGGTCTTGCGGGTGCGGCGGGAGACCGAGTCCAGGACGACGGCGGCGAGCAGGACGGCGCCGGTGATCATGTACTGGATGGCCTGGTTGACGTGGACCATGTCGAGGCCGGTGGTGATGCTCTGGATGACCAGGATGCCCAGCAGAGCGGACCAGGTCTTGCCGCGTCCGCCGAAGAGGCTGGTGCCGCCGATGACGGCCGCCGCGATGGAGTTCATCAGGACGTTCCCGCCGCCGAGGATCTTGTCGGCAGAGCCCTGCTGGGAGGCGTAGAAGAGGCCGCCGAGGGCGGCCATGCCGGCGGAGATCATGAAGACCGAGATCCGCACCCAGGAGACGTTGATGCCCGCACGCCGGGCCGCCTCCACACCGCCGCCGACGGCGAAGATCTGCCGGCCGTAGCTCGTGCGGCGCAGGACGAAGTCGGTGACGACCACGACGGTCAGGAAGACCAGCACGGGCAGCGGCAGGCCGCGGTCCTGGTTGAGCATGTAGGCGGCGGCCAGCGCGACGACGGCGAGCACGCCGGTGCGCAGCACGATCTCGCTGACGGGCCGCGCGGTGAGGCCGGCGGCGGTGCGGCGGCGGGCGTCGAGGAACTGTCCGGCGGCGAAGAGCGCGACGGCGACGACGGCGAGGCCCCAGGCGTAGACGATGTCACCGTCGCCGAGGAAGTAGTTGTCCAGGTTGGCCAGGACGCCGTCGTGGACGACGTTGACGGTGCCCTTGTCGCCGAGGACGTACTCCTGCAGGCCGCTCCAGGCGAGCAGGCCGGCGAGGGTGACGACGAAGGCCGGAACGCCGATCTTGGCGAAGAAGAAGCCCTGGAGGGCGCCGATGGCGAGGGCGGCGGCGACGGCGATGAGGCAGGAGAGCCACTCGCTGTAGCCGGAGCGTGCGGACAGGACGGCGGCGATCGCGGCGGAGGCGCCGGCGACGGATCCGAGGGAGAGGTCGATCTCGCCGAGCAGGAGTACGAAGACGATGCCGACGGCGATCAGTCCGGGGCCGGCGATCCACTGGGTGATGTGGGTGAGGTTGTCGGGGTTGAGGAAGTTCCCGGTGATGCCCTGGAAGATGGCGCCGATGAGGATCAGGCCGAGGACGACGGGTACGGAGCCGAGGTCGCCGTTCTTCATCTTCTGCTTGAACTCGGCGAGGTAGCCGGCGAGGCCGGACTCGCGGACGAGCAGGCGGGGGTCGACCGCGGGCGTGGACGCAGTGGGCTCGGCCGGGGCGGGAGTGGCCGCTGCGGGCTCGTCCGGGGTGGTCTGTTCGGTGGTCACTTCGCTTCCTCCGCGAGTCGGGCCTGGCGTCGGGTGACGGCGTTCTCGGTGGCGCCGGTGATGGCGGAGATGATCTCCTCGTGCGAGGTGCCGGCCACCTCGAAGACGCCGTTGTTGCGACCCAGACGCAGGACGGCGACGGTGTCGGCGACGGCCTTGACGTCGGCCATGTTGTGGCTGATCAGGATGACGCCGAGGCCGCGGCCGCGCAGGCGCTCGACGAGGTCGAGGACCTGGGCGGTCTGCTCGACGCCGAGGGCGGCGGTGGGCTCGTCCAGGATGACGATCTTGGGATCGCCGACGAGGGCGCGGGCGATGGCGACCACCTGGCGCTGGCCGCCGGAGAGGGCGGCGATGGGGATGCGCACGCTCGGGATGCGGATGGAGAGGGTGTCGAGCAGTTCGCGCGCCCGCTTCTCCATGGCGACCTCGTCGAGCGTGCCGAAACGCTTCAGCTCGCGGCCGAGGAACAGGTTGCCGACCACGTCGAGGTTGTCGCAGAGCGCGAGGTCCTGGTACACGGTGGCGACGCCGAGGGCCTGGGCGTCGTGCGGGCGGGCGATGGAGACCGCCTCGCCCTCCCACTCGATCGTTCCCTCGTCGATGGGGTGCACACCTGCGATGGTCTTCACCAGCGTGGATTTTCCGGCGCCGTTGTCGCCCACCAGGGCCACGACCTCGCCTGCGTGTACCTCCAGATGCACGTCGGTCAGTGCCTGGACGGCGCCGAAGCGCTTGGAGACTCCGCGCAACGCCAGTACGGGTGCGCCTGTCACGTGAACCATCTCCTTCTTCCCGTACGCGCCGTGATGGTGGTCGGCGGCCGGGCTGGCCCGCGCGTCGCCGCGCGGGTGAACGTCGAAAAAGGGCGTGCGGACGGTGCTCCCTCCGGGGGAGACGGGGTGCACCGCCCGGGCGGTGTTACTTCAGGCCGGCGGCGGCGCAGGCGGCGGCGTAGTCCGCGGTGCAGATGTCGGAGACCTTGTAGAGGCCGTCGGCGATGACGGTGTCCTTGATGTTGGCCTTGGTGACGACCTTGGGGTCGAGCAGCTTGGCCGGGATGCCCTTGTCGGTGGAGCTGTCGACGGTGGTGGTGGCCACGGTCTTGACGTCCTTGCCCTGGAGCAGGTCGACGGCCAGTTCGGCGGCGCTGTCGGCGAGCGGCTTGTAGGCCTTGTAGATGGTGTAGGCCTGGTCGCCGTTGACGATGCGCTGGACGGCGTCCAGACCGGCGTCCTGACCGCCGACGGGGACCTTGATGCCGGCGCCCTGGAGCTGGGTGATGATGGCGCCGGCCATGCCGTCGTTGGCGGAGTAGACGCCCTGGAAACCGTCCTTGCCGAGCTGGGTGATCGCGGCGCCGATCTTCTGGCCGGCGACGGTGGGCTTCCACTCGCCCGACTGCTCGTAGACGACCTTCTTCACCTTGCCGTCGAGGATCTTGTGGGCACCGGCCTTGAACTGGCCGGCGTTCGGGTCCGCGTCATCGCCGTTGATCATGACGATGTTGTCGTCGGCGGCCTGGGGGCCGAGGGCGTCGAGCAGGGCCTGGCCCTGGAGTTCGCCGACCTTCTCGTTGTCGAAGGAGGCGTAGGCGGCGACCGGGCCGGTGGCCAGGCGGTCGTAGGCGACGACCTTGACGCCCTTGGCGGCGGCCTCCTTGACCCAGCTCTCGGTCGAGGTGGCGTCGAAGGCGTCCAGGACGATCACCTTGACGCCCTGGGCGATCAGGGTGTCGAACTGCTGCTTCTGCTTGGCGGCGCTGCCCTCGGCGTTGTTGTAGAACACCTTGCAGTCCGCACACAGGGACTTGACCTTGGCCTCGATGAAGGGCTTGTCGAATGACTCGTAGCGCACCGAGGAGGCGTTCTCGGGCAGCAGCAGGCCGATGGACTTGTTGTCGCCGGAGGCGGCGGAATCCTTCTTGTCGCCGCCGGCCTTGCCACAGGCGGCCATGGAAAGGGCCATCGAGACGGCTGCGGTGGCGATGACGGCGCGACGCATCGTTGCGTTCATGTGAGGAGCCTCCCTGACGTCGCCGCAACGGTGCGGCGGAGTTGGGGGGAGTCAACCCCCCTTCGTCAGCGGACGTCAAGAAGTAAATCCAAGACGAGACCATCGCGTGCCTTTTCGTTATCTTCCTGAACGCATCCGGCCGACAGGACCGCAGATCGACGGCCCGGCCGACAGCACACCGACCCGCCCGGCAAGGCTGCCCGCGGATAAACGGTGTCGTGTACACGCGTATACGCAGGTTGAACCCTCGGTAACGGCAACCGGGCGAAAGCGGGAGCGGATCGGCCCGGACAACGGGCCACGGACCATGAACACCACCTGGCCGCTTGCGGGATCACTGACTCCAAGGCTTGATGACTGAGGGCTCCTCGCACGCCGGACACGGACACCTCGAGCTGGCTAGCGCGGCGATCCGACTCCCTTGCCGGGTCGAAGTTCTGGCTCTACGTCAGTACCCGGGCACGGTCCCGAGCCATGCTGCCCGTGCGGAGATCGTTTCTCGCCAGGCGCGCATTGCTCGTGCGAACCTCTCCGCCCGCGCCCGTGTGCTGCTCTCCGCCCCAGGAGATGCCCGCCAGGCATTGGAGGGGGTGACGACCGGTGCGCTGCTGCCGGCGTGACGGGCATCGTGTGATGTCCGGACAGGCGCCGACGGAAGCACCGACGCCCCCCACGGCATGGAGACCGGCACTGAGAAGACCGAACCGCACGAGGGCGTCCACATCCTGGTGGCGGCGCATTTCGGCGACCCGGAAGCCCGCCACCCAGTAGGCGCCGCGCCCTCCCCCAACGCAGGTGCACCCGGTGCGACAGGACGGTGCCGGGGTGCGGGACGCCGCTCGACCCGGGCGATCTGAACGAGCAGTGCCGCGCCTTCTCCGAGGCCTTGCGAAGTCTGTTCGCGGGTCGCCGCCGCCTGCACGCTGGGTGCCACGACCGTCCTCGGCGCGGCCGTACCGGCGTCCGCGCACGTCATCGTGCAGCCGTCCAGCGTGCCGAAGAACGCGACGGACCAGACCTTCGCATTCCGCGTGCCCAACGAGGACGACAAGAACAGCACGGTGAAGGTCGAGATCGACTTCCCCACCGACCACCCGATCCCGTCCGTCAAGGTCGCGCCGGTGCCGGGCTGGACCGACAGCATCCGGACCACCAAGCTCGCCACCCCGGTCCACACCGACGACGGCGACATCACCGACGCCGTCTCGCAGGTCGTGTGGACCGGCGGCCAGATCACCCCCGGCCACTTCCAGGACTTCACCGTCGACCTCGGCGCGCTGCCCGACGGCACCGACAAGGTGGTCTTCAAGGCCCTGCAGACCTACAGCGACGGCACCGTGGTGCGCTGGATCGAGGAGCCCCAGGCCGGCCAGCCGGAGCCGAAGAACCCGGCGCCGGTGCTCAAGCTGACCGCCGCCACCGCCGGTGACTCCGACGCTCCCGCCCCCGGCGCCGCGGCGGGCGCCAAGGCCGACCCGACGCCGGCGAACACGACGAGCACTGACACCGCGAAGGCGAGCGGCAGCGACTCCACCGCCCGCGCCCTGGGCGTCGCGGGCATCGTGGTCGGCGTCCTCGGCACGGCGGCCGGCTTCGTACTCGGCCGTCGCGGCCGTGGCCGTGGCACCGGCGCGGACGCCTCGGCGTGAGCACACCCCGCGCGTGAGCAGGCCGCGACCGGTGCGGGATGCTTCCCGCGCCCGCCGCGTGCCCAGCCGCTGCCCTCGCCACGGAATCCCCCGTGGCGAGGGCGGCCGCACGCACGGGCCTCGTCCGCCGCCCCGCGCGGAAACGTGCCCGCGCCCGCGTCTTTCCGTTATCGCCACCGGCCGCTCGGATCTCCTGAGTAGCACGGCCCGACCGGCCGAACCAGAGGAGAGCGGGCAAGGATGAACACCGGCACCGAACACCAGAAGTCGCCGTCCACAGAGCAGGGGGATTCCTCTGCGGCCAGCCGCTGGGCGGGGCACCGCGTCCTCCATGCCTGCTCACTCGCCCTGGCGGTCGCCGCGATCGTCCTGTTCACACTGCCCGCGCGCGGATCGTCGACGCACTCGGCACCTGCCGGCCCGCCCGGCATGGACCACGGCATGACCGCGCCGCCCAGTGCGACGACGCCCGGGATGGCGGGGATGCCCGGGATGGCGGGGATGCCCGGGATGGCGGGGATGCCCGGGATGGCGGGGATGCCCGGGATGGCGGGGATGCCGGCCACGGCGACCGGGGAGGGGCTCGCCGCCGAACGCGACGGCTACCGCCTCGACTCCGCGGCCACCAGCCTCCCCGCCGGCCGAGCAGTGACCTACCCGTTCACCGTCATCGGCCCGGACGGACGCCCGGTCACCGACTTCGCCGACGTCCAGACCAAGCGGCTGCACTTCTACGCGATCCGCTCGGACCTCACCGGCTACCAGCACCTCCACCCCACTATGGCCCCCGACGGCACCTGGACCGCCGAGCTCACCGCCCTCGAACCGGGCACCTGGCGCCTGTACGCCTCGTTCACACCGAACACCGGCCCCCGCAAGGGCAGCGAATTCGTCCTCAGCCGCACCGTGACCGTGCCCGGCCAGGCCACCGCCGCGCCGCTGCCCGCCGCGACCGACAGCACCACGGCCGACGGCTACGCCATCGCCGTCCAAGGAGAATTGACGGCAGGAACGCCCGCCCCACTCATCGTGACCATCAGCAAGGACGGTCAGCCGGTCACCGACCTCCAGCCGTACCTCGACAGCTACGCCCACCTCAGCATCGTCCACGAGGGTGACCAGGCCCTGGCCCACCTCCACCCCACCACCCCGGTCCACGCGGACCACGGCGGGCCGACGCTGACCCTCTACGCCTTGCTCGGCGAACCCGGCAACTGGCGGGCCTACCTGCAGTTCCGGACCGCCGGCCAACTCCACACCGCGGCACTCACACTCCACGTCGCCTGACGCCGGCTGCCGCAGAACCACTCCGCCGCGGACGAACGGCCGTCCAGCGGCCGCTCGCACCTCCTCGTCAGCGGCTCCCCGGACCGGGCCGGGTCCGCCGTCAACCACTGCTCGTGCCAGACCCGCTGGCCGCGATCCGAACGGCCGACGCCGGTCTGCTCGGCCGCAGACCCGGCCACGGCTTCCACCGGTACTCCGGCTGCTGAACCGGTCGCCGCGGGGCCGCGAGTGCGGCTAGGGTGGGCGTGCAGCTGGTTCGCCCCCGTCCGCCAGGCGGGAGGCGTCGCAAGAGGGAATCCGGTGCGAATCCGGAACTGCCCCGCAGCGGTGAGTGGGAACGAAAGCCGTCAATCAAGCACTGGACAGACGCTCTTGTCCGGGAAGCGACGGCCGGTAGGAGCCGGTACGGCCACCATGGCCCGGCACGCCCGCGAGTCCGAAGACCTGCCACTGCCCGTGCGCCGCAGCGGCGCACGGTCTTCACCGGGACCTCGCGGGAAGGTCGGCGGCGGCACGGGCAGGGGCTCTCGTCCCCCATCGGCCCGCTCCTTCGCGCACCCCTGTCCGGCGGGGTCCATGCGAACTCGCGAAGGAGAGTTCCGTGAACCGCACCACCCACCGCCCCAGCGCGACCGTCCACGGCTACCCCCGCCAGGGACCGGACCGCGAACTCAAGCGTGCCGTCGAGGACTTCTGGGCCGGCCGCAGCAGCGCCGACCAGCTCCTGACCACCGCCGCCGACCTGCGCCGCAAGGTGTTCCAGCAGCTCGCGGACGCCGGGCTCGGCGAGATCCCCAGCAACCACTTCTCCCTCTACGACCACGTCCTCGACGCCGCATGGATGCTCGGAGCCGTCCCGCCGCGCCACCTCGCCGCCGCCCAGGACGCCCGCCCCGGCACGCCGGAGCACACCCTGGCCGTCTACTTCGCCATGGCGCGCGGCACCGAGCAGGCCGAACCGCTGGAGATGACCAAGTGGTTCGACACCAACTACCACTACCTGGTGCCCGAGCTCGGCCCCGACACCGCCTTCCGCGCCGACCCCGGCAAGCCGCTCACCGAGCTCGCCGAGGCCAAACTCCTCGGCCTCACCACCCGCCCGGTCCTGCTCGGCCCGATCAGCTTCCTGCTCCTCGCCAAACCTGCTCCCGACGCGCCCGCGGACTTCCAGCCGCTCACCCTCCTCGACCGGCTACTGCCCGTCTACGCCGAGATCCTGGACGCCCTGCACACGGTCGGAGCCGAATGGGTCCAGCTGGACGAGCCCGTACTCGTCCAGGACCAGCCGCCCGCCGTCCTGTCCGCCACCGCCCGCGCCTACCGCGACCTCACCTCCGCCACCCGTCGGCCGAAGCTGCTGGTCGCCTCCTACTTCGACGCCCTCGGCGACGCCCTGCCCGTCCTCGCCCGCACCCGGGTCGAGGGCCTCGCACTCGACTTCACCGGCCCCGCGGCCGCCAACCTGCCCGCTCTCACAGCCATCGGAGGCGTCCCCGACAAGCGCCTGGTCGCCGGTGTGATCGACGGCCGCAACATCTGGACCACCGACCTCGAACAGAGCCTGGCCACCCTGGCCACCCTGCTCGGGCTGGCCGGGCAGGTGGACGTCGCCCCGTCCTGCTCCCTGCTGCACGTGCCGCTCGACACCGGCCGCGAACACGACCTCGACCCGCAGGTGCTGCGCTGGCTCGCCTTCGCCCGGCAGAAGGTCGACGAGACCGTCACCCTCGCCCGGGCCCTGTCCGACGGCCGTGACACCGTCGCCGCCCAGCTCGCCGCCAACCGGGCCGCCCGCGCCTCCCGTTCGGCCTCCGCCCTGACCTTCGACCGCGAAGTCCGCGCCCGCGCAGCCACCGTCACCGCTCAGGACACCCACCGCCCCCAGCCGTACCCCGAGCGGGCCGCCGCCCAGCAGGCCCGGCTCAACCTCCCACCGCTGCCCACCACCACCATTGGCTCCTTCCCCCAGACCGACGCCCTGCGCTCCGCCCGGGCAGGACTGCGCACCGGCCGGATCGACCACGCCGCCTACCGCACGCGCATCGAGGCCGAGATCAGCGAGGTCATCGCCTTCCAGGAGAAGGCCGGACTCGACGTCCTCGTCCACGGCGAGCCCGAACGCAACGACATGGTCCAGTACTTCGCCGAACAGATCACCGGATACCTCGCCACCAGGCACGGCTGGGTCCAGTCCTACGGCACCCGCTACGTCCGGCCCCCGATCCTGGCCGGTGACGTCTCCCGCCCCGCAGCGATGACCACCCACTGGTACCGCTACGCCGCCGATCTGACGCACCGTCCGGTGAAGGGCATGCTCACCGGGCCGGTCACCATGCTCGCCTGGTCCTTCGTCCGCGACGACCAGCCACTCGCCGACACCGCCCGCCAGGTCGCGCTCGCCCTGCGCGACGAGGTCGCCGACCTGGAGGCCGCGGGCGCCGCCGTCATCCAGGTCGACGAACCCGCCCTGCGCGAGACACTGCCCCTGCGCCGCGACGCCCACCCCGACCACCTCGCCTGGGCCACCGAAGCCTTCCGCCTCACCACCAGCGGCGTGCGCGCCGACACCCAGATCCACACCCACATGTGCTACGCCGAGTTCGGCGACATCCTCCCCGCCATCGACGACCTCGACGCCGACGTCATCTCCCTCGAAGCCACCCGCTCCCGGATGGCCGTCGCCACCGAACTCGCCGCCGCCCGCTACCCCCGCGCCGCCGGGCCCGGGGTCTACGACATCCACGCGCCCCGCGTCCCCGGCACGTCGGAGGTCACCGACCTCCTGCGCGCCGCACTCGACCACCTCCCCGCCGACCGCCTGTGGGTCAACCCCGACTGCGGCCTCAAGACCCGCCACTGGGCCGAAGTACGGCCCGCCCTCGAACACCTCGTGACCGCCGCCCGCGACCTGCGCACCACCCTGGACGGCCGCCGATGACCGCCCCCGCCGACATCACCTCCCGCACCCCGGCCGACTCCGCCGTCACCCTCGCCCACATCATGAGCGAGCACGACACCAACCTCTACGGCACCGTCCACGGCGGCGTCGTCATGAAGCTCATCGACGACGCCGCAGCCGCAGCGGCCGGCCGACACGCCGGAGTCCCCGCCGTGACCGTCTCCGTCGAGGAGATGACCTTCCTCGCCCCGGTCCGCGCCGGCGACCTGCTCACCGTCCGCGCCCAGGTCGACCACGCCGGCCGCACCTCCATGGATGTCACCGTGGCCGTCACCGCCGAACGCTGGAACCTCACCGGCCCCGTCACCCGCGCCGCGACCGCCCACCTCGTCTTCGTCGCCGTCGACGCCGACGGCCAACCCCACCGCGTCCCCGCCCTCCACCCGGCCACCCCGGCCGACCGCCGCCGCCAGGCCCGCGCACGGCGCCGGCGCCGCACCACCGAAACCCGCAGCTAGACCGGAGTGCCGTGGGGCCACGCCGAAAACGGCGAGCCCCACGGCACTCCGGTCGGTGGCTCGACCGACCCATGAGGCGCACAGACCAAGAAGCGGGTCCGGCCGACGCTGCGGCTCCGCCCCGGGACGGCCACCGGCGTGTCGGTGCCACGGTCTACGCTCCCCGGAACCTACGACTTCGGGAAGTGATCGAATGTCCTACGAGGACGACGAGTTCGAGTACGAGTACGAGTTCATGCCCGCGCTGAGCGCGGCCCTGGCCGATCCGTCCGAGGGTGTTCTGACCCGCGACGGCTGGCGGATCGAGCGGCTCGGTCTGATCCGGGGGGCCGCGGGCCACGGCACGATCTACGACCCGCTGGGACCGGAGGGCGGGGGCTTCCCGATGCGGCCCGGCGGCACGCCTGTCTACCTGATCGCCCGCGAGAACGCACCCGGGGTCCCGGTGGCGGTCCTGGTACACCCTGGCGAGACCGTCCCGGTCCGGACCCGGGACTGCGGCGACCGCGTGGCGACCCCGTCCGGTCTGGCCGTGGTGCACGCGAACCCCAGCAGGACCTGGATCGAGCCGGGCACCGGGATGCTCAAGCGTGCCTGGGCCACCTTGCACGCACGCGCCGCCGAGGGCGACAGCTGGAGGCTGGAGAACCTCCGCGAGTCGCTTCAACTCGCCTCGGTGGAACCGGCCGACTGGCCGGTGGAGCCGATCGAGGGCGACTTCGCGAACGACTGGCTGATGATCCCGGACGAGGACGGCACCGGCACCGTGCTGGGCGTCCTGGCCAACCCGGACGGCTCCAACACGACCGAGTGCCTGGACGCCGAGGGCAACACGGTGGCGCTCCTGCTCACCCTCGACTGAGGGCCGCCCGGCGTACTCGTCGCGGAGGGCGTAGGCCTTCCCCTGGTACAGCCACTCGTAGCGGCCCCGGGGCCGCGCGAGGACCGCCTCGAACCAGTCGGCCGCCCGGTGCGCCGCCTCCGTGGGAGCCGGCAGCGGTGAGGGCTGGCCGGCCCCGCACCACCCGGATGTCCTGGACGAAGGTGTGCACGCGGGCGAAGCGGACGTCGCTGGAGTGGGCGCGGGCGGCGCGATGGCGACAGGGCCTCCGGACGGCCGGGAGGAGTGGTGCTCCCGAGCCGCCGAGAGGCCCTGTCGTCAGGCTTCCTCGCGCCTCACCGGCCCGGGCCGCCGCGCAGTGCCGGCAGCTGGCGGGTCAGGCCTTGCGGATGGAGTAGGCGACGCCGCTGCCGTAGCAGTTGCTGCTCGGGTAGTAGCTGCTGACCACCCAGCCCGCCGGGAGGGGCGAGAAGGAGCACACGACGGCGGAGGTCTGAGTGGTGATCTTGAAGAGGGTGTAGGCGACGCCGGTGCCGACGCAGTTGCTGCTGCTGTACGAGCTGGTGACGACCCACCCCGCCGGGATCGGGGACATGGAGCACACACCAGCGCTGGTGTCGTTCGCGACGTTGTGGAGCGAGTAGGCGACGCCGGTACCCGCGCAGTTGCTGCTGCTGTACGAGCTGGTGATCACCCACCCCGCCGGGATCGGGGACATGGAGCACACACCGACGTTGGTGTCGTTGGCCACGTTGTGGAAGCCGTAGGCGACGCCGCTGCCCGCGCAGTTGCTGCTGCTGTACGAGCTGGTCACCACCCACCCGGCCGGCTTGGGCGAGAACGAGCAGATGGTGAGGTTGGTCTGCCCGGCCGTGTCGGTGATCGTGTACGAGACTCCGGTGCCGGGGCAGCCCCAGCTGCTGTACGAGCTCGTGACCACCCACCCCGCCGGTATCGGGGAGTTGGAACAGATGGTGGTGCTCGCTGCGAGCCGCTGCGGGGCCGCCTGCGCCTGCGCGGTCGCGGCGGTCGTCACGCCCAGGAGCATCAGCACGACCGTCAGTACGTGCGAGGTGCGGGTCCGTAAGGTCTTCATGGCAGGCCTCAGATCTTCTCGACGACGCTCTACGACTGCTCTTGTGCGGGTGGAGTGAACGACGGACACACGAATCGTTCACGTCGGCTGAGATGGTGTCAGAGATCGCCCAGCTGCGCCAGGGTACGGCTCGCGGCTCGCCACCACGCGTCCGCAAAGGCTCCGCTCCCGGGGCGTGTTAGGTAAAGGGCCGGCCTGTGGGGCTTCATCGAGGGGCGGTGATCGTGGGCACGCAGCACGGGAAGTCCGGTGCGGCGAGACCTCGCCACCGATCTCCTCGCCACCCCGCGGCCTATCCGACGATCACCGCCGCCACGGCCGGGGCCCGGAGGGCCCGACGCCGCGCCGCGGCGGGCCGCGCCTGACCCGACCACCCCCGCGGCCACGGATAATGACCTGACCGTCGGACGGCCGCGCCCGCGGCACCGAACGATCTGAGAGGCAGAGGACGGATGACCCTGGAGGAAGGACGACGCGTCAGGCTGACGGCGGACCTCGGGATCGGTGAGGCCTTCACCCGCGAGCCCGGCGAGCCCGGCAACCCCGGTGGGCCCGGGACCGTCGTCGGGTTCCTCTCCCTGGGCGTCGGGGCGGAGGGCACCGTCGAGCGGGTGGACGGCGAACTCCCGGAGAGCGAGGAGGTCCGCGAGTACCAGCGGCTCAAGGCGCTCTTCGACGACTACGGGCACACCATGCCGGAGGCCAGCCGGGAGCGGCTGGAGGCGCAGATCGCCGCGCTGGAACCGGAGTGGGCCACGCACCGGGCGCACGGAAGCCGGGTGACGGTCCGGATCCGCCTGGACAACGGCTTCGTCCTCGACGGTGTACACCAGGACGTTCTTGCCGCACTGTGAGAGGGCGTCAACGTGCTTTGCCGGCAACGGGTAGCACGATGCCGAATTGGACGGGAGGCAAACCGATGCCCGATTGGAGCGGAGGCAAGCCGCTGCCCGAGGTGACAGGTGGGAGCGCCGACCGCGACGCGGCGGCCCCCGGCGGGACGAGCCCCGTCGAGGCGGACACTGCGGCGTCCGAGGCTCCGGCCGCCGCCCCGCAGGAAGAGGAAGCCGGAAGCGCGCCGACCGACTGAGGCGCGGCTGACCTGCGGCGGCCGGGCCCCGGCCGCCGCGGTGTTGCGTCCGCGGCGTCCGCGCCCGCTGCCGGATCCGGGGCCTCAGCCGTGGTCGGCCGGCTGCTCGGCGGCCGCTGGGTTGATCCGGGCGCGCTCGGCGAGGAGTTCGGCGAAGGCCACGGTGAGCGGGTCGGGCCGGGTGCGGGTGTAGGCGGTGAGGGTGCGGCGGATCGGCGGGTCGGGGCGGAGCAGGAGCCCGTCGAACTGCGGCGGGATGATGTCGGCCGGCACGAGGGCCGGTCCGAGACCCGCCGCGGCGAGCAGCGGTGCGGCGGAGGTCTGTTCGGCGCGGACCGCCGCCCGGGGGTGGAAGCCCGCGCGGGCACAGGCCTGGTCGAGCAGGTCGGCGAGGCCGTTGTCGGGGGCGTAGTGGACCCAGGCGCGGTCCGCGAGGGCGCCGAGTGCGACGGATCCGGCGGTACGGCCCTCGGACCGGCCCTCGCGCAGCCCGTCGTCGGCCCGGGAGTCGTCGGCCAGGGGGTCGTCGGCCAGGGGGTCGTCGGCCAGGGGGTCGTCGGCGGCCAGGACGACCGTGAACTCCTCGACGCCGAGCTCCCGGATCGGCCCCTCCCAGCCCTCCGGCGCAGGTCCGATGGCGAGGTCGGCCCGGCCCTCGGCCATGGCCTCCTGGAGCCGGTCGGCGTGCGCGTACTCGCGCAGCCGGATCCGCACGCCGGGGTGCTGGCGATGCCAGGCCCGGAGGACCGGCGGCAGGATGCCGAGGCTGATCGAGTAGACCGCGGCGACCTCCAACTCCCCTTCCTCCAGCCCGGTGGCCCGCCGGGCCACCGCCTGCAGCCGGTCGGCCCCGGCCAGCGCGGCGCGGGCGTGCGGCAGCACCGCCCGGCCCGTCGGGGTGAGCCGCACCGAGCGCGGCAGCCGTTCCAGCAGCGGGCCGCCGAGCGCCGTCTCCAGGGCCCTGATCTGGTGGGACAGCGCGGGCTGGGTGACGTGCAGTTGCTCTGCGGCGCGGGTGAACGAGCCGGTGTCGACCACGGCGGCCAGGTATTCGAGCTGTCGGAGTGTCGGGGTTGCCATGAAGGAATTTTATGGCAGCTGTCGAAAAGATGCCTTGGACTCATCACCCCACGTCGGGAGAGGCTCGTGGTGCGGCCGCCGCAGGGAACAGCGGGTGGCCGGAATCCCCTGATGACCCGAACTCGAAGGAGTACTCCCATGTCCGACGGCACGCCTCTGCAGGGACAGCGACTGGTCGTGGTGGGCGCCGGTTCGCGCACCGGACGTGCCCTGGCCAGGGCCGCTTCGGCGGCCGGCGCCGCGGTGGTGCTGGCCGGTCCCGACCCGCGCAAGCTGGAGTGGACGGCCGGCGAGCTGACCGGGCCGTCCGAGGTGATCGCGCTCGACCTCACCGACGAACACTCGATCGCCGGGTTCGCCCGGCGGGCCGGCCGGTTCGACCACCTGGTCTCGACCGCCGCGATGCCCGCCAACGGCCCGCTGAAGGACCTCGAACTCGCCGACGTGCAGCGGGCGTTCGCCGCGAAGGTGATCGGCCCGATGCTGCTGGCCAAGCATCTGGCCGGGCAGGTGTCCGAGCGCGGCTCGTTCACCTTCTTCTCCGGGGTGGCGGCCTGGCGCCCGGCGCCCGCCCGCACGGTGATGGCCACCACCAACGGCGCGCTGGCCTTCCTGGTGCAGGCGCTGGCGGTGGAGATCGCCCCGGTCCGGGTCAACGCGGTCTCCCCCGGCATCGTCGACACCGGTTCCTGGGACGGCCTGGGCGCCGACAAGGAGGCGTTCCTGCGCGGGGTGGCCGAGCGCAACCCGGCCCGCCGCGTCGGCAGCCCGGAGGACCTGGTCAAGGCCGTGTTCTACGCCATCGACAACCCGTACGTCACGGGCACCGTGCTGCACGTCGACGGCGGCGGCCGGCTCGCCTGACCGTCCGTCCGGCCGTCCGGCCACGCCCGTCCGCGAAAATCCACCCCCCGATTCGATCCGAGGAGCAACTCCCCATGTCCTGGCGCACCTTGACCCGCACCGCCGCCGTCGCCGCGACCGTCGCGGCCCTGGCGGCCGGCACCGCCGCCGCTGCCCCCGCCCCTTCCTCCGCCCGCCACGACGGCAACCCCGAGCCCGCCTCGCACTCCTGGCCGCAGCGCCTGCTCGACCGGTCGCCCGACCTGGTGCAGCCGAAGTCGCTCACCGTGGACCGCTCGATCGGCGCCCGGCGTGCGGCCCAGGAGGTCCGACTGGCGCAGCAGTTGTACACCTTCTGGAACACCGGCCGGCAGCGGTACCTGGACGCGGCCATCAGCCCGCAGTTCCGGGACAACACCCTGCCGCCCGGCCGCCCCCAGGGCCCCGCCGGGCCGCTCGCCGCCTCGAAGACCTTCCGCGCCGCCGTGCCGGACCTGACCTGCGAGCTGTCCGACGTGCTGGTCACCGGCGACAGGATCACCGCCCGGCTGGTCTTCCGCGGCCACTTCACCGGCACCTTCAACGGCGTCCGGGGCGAGGGCCAGAGCGTCGAGTTCAACGCCATCGACATCCAGCACGTCGGCACCGACCGGATCGTGGAGGACTGGCACATCGAGGACAACCAGACGCTGCTGACCCAGCTGGGCATCCACGGCTGACGGCTCCGGAGCGCGCCCCGAACACGCCCCCGAACGCGCCCCCGAACCCACGCGGGCCGGGCCAGGACCGCATCGGCCCTGGCCCGGCCCGCGCCGGGCTGCCACCATGGCCTGATGCGCATTCTGATCATGGGCGGCACCAGGTTCGTCGGTTACCACTTCGCCCGGGCGGCCCTCGCCGCCGGGCACGACGTCACGGTGCTACACCGGGGCAGGTCCGGTGCCCATCTGCTCCCGGACGCCACCCACCTCATCGCCGACCGCGACGCCGACCTGTCCGTCCTGCGCGGCCTCGCCTGGGACGCCACCGTGGACGTCAGCGCCTACTTCCCGCGCCAGATCCGCCAGTTGGCCGCCGCACTCGACCCCGGCGCCGCCGGGCGCTATCTCCTGGTGTCCTCCTTGGCCGTCTACGGCACGCCCACCGCCCCGGGGTTCACCGAGCGCTCCCCACTGCTCCCCGCCGACGGGCCCGAGGCCGAGGCGATCACCGCCGCCACTTACGGCGTCCTCAAGGTCCAGTGCGAGCGGGAGGCCCGGGAGTCCTTCGGCCCGGACGTGCTGCTGGTGCGTCCGACCTATGTGATCGGTCCCGAGGACTACACCCACCGCTTCGACCACTGGGTGCAGCGGCTCGCCCGGGGCGGCGAGGTACTGGCCCCGGGCCGGCCCGAGACCCCGATCCAGGTCATCGACGCCCGCGACCTCGCGGACTGGATGCTCGGCCTGCTCGACCAGGGCGCCTCGGGCCCCTTCCACGCCGCGACGCCCCCGCCCTTCAGCATGGGCGACCTACTCGACGCGGTCGCCTCGGCGGTCGCCCCGCCCGGCACCACGCTCACCTGGGTGGACGAGGACTTCCTCGGTGCGGCCGGCGTCCAGGACCAGGCGCTGCCGCTGTGGAGCACCAACCCGCTGATCCGGGCCACCGGCACCGCCGACCCGTCCGCCGCCCTCGCCACCGGCCTCAAGGTCCGCCCGGTGGCCGACTCGGCCCGTGACATCCGGCCGTTCGACCCGCTGCCGCAGACCCTGACCCCGGACCAGGAGGCCGAGCTCCTCACCGCCTGGCACCAGCGCTGAGCAGTCGGCTCCCCGTCGGGACGGAGCCTTCGGGCCGACCCGACGGGGAGTCAACCGAGTCAGTCGAGCGCGGTGTCCGTGCCCGTGTCCGCGTCCGTGTCCGTGTCCGTGTCGGTGAGACCGAGGCGCAGGTGCTCGATGTGGTAGACGGCCTGGTCGAGCAGGGCGGCGACGTGGTTGTCGTAGAGGGCGTAGACGACCGAACGGCCCTGCCGCCGCCCGACCACCAAGCCGAGGTTTCGCAGTAGGCGCAGCTGGTGGGAGCAGGCGGACTGCTCCAGGCCGACCTCGGCGGCGAGTTCGGTCGCCGCGCAGGGGCCCTCGCGCAGACGGGAGAGGATCAGCAGGCGCGAGGGGGTGGCCAGGGCCTGGAGGGTGGTGGCCACCCGGGCAGCGCTGGCTTCGTCCAGGCGGGTGTGCGGGACGGCGGTTGCGGGGGCGGCTCCATGACCCATGCGGGCAATAGTACAACTCATACATGAAGAGGGGTTCATATGTTCATGTATCGTGGATGAGTCACTGGCCCCGCCCTGCCCCGAAGGGTCCCGCCCCCATGCCCACCACTCTGATCGAGCGACCCGCGCCCTCCGCCGCACCGCGTCCCGACACCGCCCCGCGCCGCCGAACCCGGGTGTTCGCCCTCCCCGAGGCCCGCTGGGCCGCCGCCGCGACCGTGCTGTTCCTGATCGCGCTCCCGCTCCAGCTCACCGGCGCCCCCGCCTGGGCCTGGGGTCCGCTGTACGCCCTCACGTACGCCACCGGCGGCTGGGAGCCCGCCTGGGCCGGCCTCCGGGCACTGCGCGAGAAGACCCTCGACGTCGACCTGCTGATGATCGTCGCCGCCCTCGGCGCCGCCGCCGTCGGCCAGGTCATGGACGGCGCGCTGCTGATCGTCATCTTCGCCACCTCCGGCGCGCTGGAGGCCCTGGCCACCGCCCGTACCGCCGACTCGGTGCGCGGACTGCTCGACCTCGCCCCGACCACCGCCACCCGGCTGCTGGACGACGGCCGTGAGGAGAACGTGCCGACCGAGCGGCTGGCGGTCGGCGACACCGTCCTGGTGCGGCCCGGCGAGCGGATCGGCGCCGACGGGCGGGTGCTGGACGGCGCGAGCGAGGTCGACCAGGCCACCATCACCGGCGAGCCGCTGCCCGTGGCGAAGGAGGTCGGCGACGAGGTGTTCGCCGGCACCCTGAACGGCACCGGTGCGCTGCGGGTGAAGGTCGAGCGCGACGCCTCCGACTCGGTGATCGCCCGGATCGTCGCCATGGTCGAGGAGGCCTCCGAGACCAAGGCGCCGACCCAGCTGTTCATCGAGAAGGTCGAACAGCGCTACTCGATCGGCATGGTGATCGCCACCCTCGCGGTCTTCGCGGTGCCCCTCGCCTTCGGCGCGGCCGTCACCGGCTCGCTGCTGCGGGCGATGACCTTCATGATCGTCGCCTCCCCGTGCGCCGTGGTGCTCGCCACCATGCCGCCGCTGCTGTCGGCGATCGCCAACGCCGGACGGCACGGTGTGCTGGTGAAGTCCGCCGTGGTCATGGAGCGACTCGGCCAGGTCGACGGCGTGGCCCTCGACAAGACCGGCACCCTGACCGAGGGCACGCCCCGGGTCACCGACCTGCGCCCGCTCACCGGCTCCGGCCCGACCGACGACGGCCTCACCGGCTCCGGTATCGCCGGCTCCGGCCTCACCACCGACGGCCTCACCACCGACGGCCTGCTCGCCCTGGCCGCAGCCGCCGAGCACCCGAGCGAGCACCCGCTCGCCCGCGCGATCGTGGACGCGGCCCGCACCCGGGGCCTGGCCCTCGCCACCGCCGAGAACTTCGCATCCGCCCCCGGCATCGGCGTCACCGCCACCGTCGACGGCCGCACCGTCGCGGTCGGCGCCCCGGCCCGGCTGCTGAACCGCACCGGGGGCGCCATCGCCGCCCGCGCCGCCGCGGTCGCCGCCGAACTGGAGACCGGCGGCCGCACCGCCGTCCTGGTCGAGGTCGACGGCGTCCCGGTCGGCGTGCTCGGCATCGCCGACCGCCTGCGCCCGGACGCCGCCGCCACCGTCACCGCGCTCACCGCCCTCACCGGCACGGCGCCGGTGCTGCTCACCGGCGACAACCCGCGCGCCGCCGCCCGACTGGCCGCCGAGGTCGGGATCACCGACGTCCGCGCCGGGCTGCTCCCCCAGGACAAGGTCACCGCCGTCCAGGAGCAGGAGAGGGCTGGCCGCAAGGTCCTGGTGCTCGGCGACGGCGTCAACGACGCGCCCGCCCTGGCCGCCGCCCACACCGGCGTCGCCATGGGCCGGGCCGGCTCCGACCTCGCGCTGGAGACCGCCGACGCCGTCATCGTGCGCGACGAACTCGCCACGGTCCCCGCCGTGGTGGCCCTCTCCCGGCGGGCCCGCTCCTTCGTCGTGCAGAACCTGGTGATCGCCTCGGTGTTCATCTCCGCGCTGGTGGTCTGGGACCTGGTCGCCACCCTCCCGCTGCCGCTGGGCGTCCTCGGCCACGAGGGCTCGACCGTCATCGTCGGCCTCAACGGCCTGCGGCTGCTGCGCGAGGCCGCCTGGGCCAGGGCCCGCGCCGAAGGCTGAGCCGTCACCACGGAAAGGCCGTCGCTCCCGGGCCGGGGGCGACGGCCTTCCGCTCGTTCGCGGCCCGGCGCTGAGCGTCACTCGCTCGATATCAGCCGGAAGTCAGGTGTGACCTTCCTCGCCCCGGTCCGGATCACCGGTCTGTGGGCGGCATTCCTGCTGGTGCAGATGCTGATGGGCGCGTACGCGTTCCGGCTGAGCAGGGAGAAGCTCGGGCCGCTGCGGAGCCTGCCGCTCCAGCAGTTCGTGGATGCCGGGTGGACGGGGCCGCACCCGCGGCGCGGCCCCGTCCACCGTCCGTCAGCTGTGCTTCCAGGTCACCGAGAAGGAACTGCCGCCGCTCAGCCCGGAGGTGGTGGCCTTGGTGGTACCGCCCGAGGCCATGGTGATGGCGTCCGGGCTGAAGCCGCCCAGCGCCTGGCCGTTGACGGTGGAGCCGCTGAAGGCGACCGAGCCGAAGTTCGAGAGCGGCAGCACCCCGCTGGAGCTGGAGGGCGCCTCCGCGATCACCTCGGCGGAGGCCAGGGCCGCGCTCTTGAGGGACTTGTTGACGGTGCGGCTCCAACCGGCCGTGGTGTCGGACAGGGTGAGGGTGAAGGACCCGCTGCCGCTGGTGGTGACGCTCGCGGTGAAGTGGTCGCCCGGCCGTACGGTGTTGCTGTAGTTGACCGGGTAGGCCGGGTACATCTCGTACCAGGCCGAGTACACCGGGGAGCCGCTGGAGCAGTCGGCCTCGGTGCCGGTCTGCTCGACCGAGTTGCTGCCGTCGCCGTCGAGGCCGACCCAGAAGCTGGACCAGGTGTCGGTGCCGTTGCAGGACACGGCCGGCTGGACCCAGCTGGCCTTGACGCTGGTGAACCGGCCACCGGTGGCGGCGTATCCGGCCCAGTTGCCGCTGGTGCTGTGCAACAGGCCGCCGCCGTGGTGGGCGAGCGGGGCCTGCACGAGGGTGGGGGCGGTGGCGGCGACGGCCGGTGCCGCGGTGCCCAGGAGGGTCAGCAGGGCGGTGGACACGGCGAGGGTACGCCGACGGACTTCGGGCATGGCTACTCCCTTGTGAGGGTGTGGAGTTGGCCGAGCGTCGACAAAGGTAGACCCGCCGGATCAGGTGCGGATGTTACGGGGACATAACGAAACGCCACTCTGTGAGCTGCTCCATCGGCTCGGTGTCGCCGCCGGTCCCCGGTCCGTCGTGGAGTTCGTACTGCAGCCGCAGTCACGGGGGTCGATGGCCGCGGCGTAGTAGCATCGGGGCCGACGACAGAAGTTGATCACCGGTGGTGTGGCCGAGGCGTACTCGGACCGCCCGCGTCGCCGGCTCATCGGATCGTCGACTGTCACGACATCGGGGGAGCGGCAGCGACTCGCAACGGCCGGGCATCACACGTCGGTTGGCGTTCTCCGGCGCCTGGATCCCGGCGGGGTCGCCGGTACCGCCGTCAAGGAGGAGGTCATCCCATGGAACCTGTCACGTTGATCACCGGCGGTTCGAGCGGAATCGGCGCGGCCACCGCCCGCGGCCTGCTCAAGCAGGGCCACCGCGTGGCGATCACCGGCCGCGACGCCGACAGGCTGGCCGCGTTCGCCACCTCCACCGGCGCGGGGGAACGACTGCTGACCATCAGCGGGGACGCCGCCGACGAGCACCATGTCGCCGCCACCGTGCGGCAAGTCGTGGACTCCTGGGGCCGGTTGGACACGGTGATCGCCAACGCCGGGTTCTCCCTGCCCGGCACCCTGGAGAACCACGACGCCCAGGCCATGCGCACCATGGTCCTCACCAACGTCCTCGGCCCGGCCCTGCTGGTGCAGCAGACGCTGCCTCACCTGCGGCAGTCCAAGGGGCGGATCGTGGTCGTCGGTTCGGTCGCGGGCATCAGGAACACGCCCGGCAACATGTACTCGGTCACCAAGTGGGCCGCACACGCCCTGGTCGAGAACGTCCGGCTGCTGGTGGCCGAGGACGGCATCGGCGTGACCCTCGTCGCCCCGGGGATCGTGGACACCCCGTTCTGGGACGAGCGCGGCGGCTGCCCCGACGCGGCACCGGCCCTGACCGCCGAGCAGGTCGCCGAGACGATCCTGTTCGCCGTCAACCAGCCCGAAGGCGTCGACGTCAGCCACCTCGTGGTGCGGCCCGCCGGCCAGGTCAACTGACCCAGCCCGGGGTCGGGTTGAGCGGCGTCGGCACCGTGGACGTGTTCGACCAGCGCGAGGGCGAGGCCGATGCCCGCGCCGATGCCCGTGCTGGTGTGGTAGCGCCAGTCGCTGACGTGCAAGGCGTCGGGTTCGACGTGCACGCGCGGGTGGCGGCGCGTGCGCGTCCGTGTCGCCAGTGGGTGGTTTGGCGCGGCGACCGCCCGGCAGGCCGAGCGCGGCGAGGACGAAGGCGCCGCTGCACACCGAGGCGACTCGCTGCGCCCGTTCGGCGAGGCTCCGCGCGGCGGCGAGCGGCGGTCCGTCCGGGCCCTCGGTGGCGAAGTGGTCGGCACCTGCGGCCATCAGGGTGGTTCGGGGAGGTCGGGAGGACAGGCGAATTCAGGCCGGGCAGACGACTGGATCGTCTGCCCGGCCTGAATTCGCCTGCTCCGGGTACTCGCGTCCTCATCGGATGGTCGGACGCGCGACGCGGTCCGGCCGGCAGGAGTTCAGAGGTACAGGAGGCGACCGTCGTGTCGAGCACCCAGCCGCACGGTGCCGGGTCCGCCCGAGCGTGGACCGTTTCGGCCATGAGCCGGTGGGCGAGCTGGTGCAGCGGGCCTCGTGCAGCTGACCGAGCCGGTGCGAGACGAACTGTGCCTGGCGCAGGCGGAGAATGAAGGAGAAGGGCAAGCGCTACGGCAAGGGCGGCGTCCTGTTCGGCGGCGCCGCGTGGTCGGATTCCTGACGGCGCAGGCGCTGGTCGCGACCGTGACCGCCGCACTGGCGGTGGCGCTGCCGGTACGGGCAGCCGGGCCGATCGTCACAGCGGCGCTGGGCGTGATCACCGCGACGCCGGTCATGAGTGAGAAACAGGTCGACCGGGCCGGGCCGCCCGCGCCCGAGCGGACCGTCGAGAACGTGAAGGCCGACATGGCCGAGATGAAGGGGAGTGCACACCGATGACCCAGCCGCCTCACGACGAACCCACCGCCTCCAGCCCCGAGGAACTCCGTGCACAGGTCGAGCGGACCCGGGCCGAGCTCGGAGAGACGGTCCAGGCACTCACGGCGAAGGCCGAGGAGAAGGCCGCCGAGGTCAAGGCGCAGACTGCGGCGAAGGCCGGCGAGCTGAAGGAACAGGCCACCCTCAAGGCCGCGGAACTGAAGGCCAGGGCCGCCGACGTGGCCCACCAGGCGCAGGACCGGCTCCCCGAACCGGTCAGGGACAAGGCCGCCCAGGCCGCCGGGCAGGCCCGGGCCAAGGCCGCCGAGGTCGGTCATCTGTGGGAGGAGAAGGCGCCCGAGCCGGTGCGGGAGAAGACCGCCCGGGGGGCGCAGCTGGCGCGGGACAACCGCAAGGTACTGGTGGCCGCAGCGTGTGTGGCTGTCGTGCTGTGGCTGGCCTGCCGCCGCCGGAAGGGGTGAACCGGGTGAAAGCATCGAAGATCGCCTACAGGCCGGTCGCCCTCGTGCTCGGCGCCGTCAGCGGCATGGCCGCGGGAGCGCTGTTCAAGCAGACGTGGAAGGCGCTCGGTCACGGCGAGGACGCTCCGGACGCCACCGACGAAGATCGTTCCTGGCGCGAGGTGCTGCTCGCGGCCACGCTCCAGGGCGCGATCTTCGCCGGGGTCAAGGCGGCCGTCGACCGCGTCGGGGCCACCACCGTCCGCCGTTTGACCGGAACCTGGCCCGGCTGACCCGGAAAGGAGGCCGGAGGGCCGGTGGGACACGGACACCGGTTCTCTGCCGAGCATCCGGCCGTCCCCGGTGACCAGCGGTACTGCCGCCCCGGGCGGGCGTAGTACCCGGGTACCGCCCCGCCGACGAGGTTCCCTCCGGGGTACCGCGGTCTGCCGTTGCGCCGCCGGTAGCGTGAAAGACAGGACAACCGGTCGGCTACGGAGCCGACGGTCCCATCGAGACCGCGGCCCGTTTTCCGGAGCCCCGGACCGTCCCTGCTCGCGACCGGCATCACCGTCAACGGCATTCGGAGGGTGGCATGAACACTGCGACCTGTCTGACCACAAGCGGCCAGCGGCTTGCCCGGACCATCCGGACACCCGGCCCCGCCGTCATCCTCGCAGAGTGGGCCAGAGACGACACCCAGCCGCACCCGACGACACCGCAAACGGCGTGGCACACCCCGGGCGCGCCGGCGGCCACCTGGACCCTCAGGAGTCCGGCGTCACCACGGTACGCATGCCCGTGCTCGTGGGCGGCCGGAGCGTCGGCCCCGCGGCCGGCCCCTTCGGCCTTCTCACCGTGGTGATGACCCGCACCACGTCGTACGGCGCCTTCCCGGCGGGCCCGCCCGCCGGCGCCACGACCGCGACCACGACCACGACCACGACCACGACCACGACCACGACCACGACCACGACCACGACCACGACGCCAACTCCCCGAGCCCTCCCCGGGGTTACGGGGAGTCGGCGGTCGCCGGACCGGGCCTCTCGAAAGTCGACTGGATCCGCCGCTCCCGCCACTGCTCCAAGGTCTGCTGCTGACTCCGGGCCCGCTCCAGCAGGTCGTCGAGGAGCCGCGCGTCCAGCGCGTCGTGGTCGGGGGCCAGCCGGCGCAGGGTCTGCCACCCGGCGGCCTTGCCCTCCACCGCCATGCGCAGCATCTCCAGTTCGAAGAAGGTCGTCAGCGGGGAGCGCCGCACCAGGCGGCCGTTGGTCTTCAGCCGTCCGGCGCGCTCGGCGATCCAGGCCGCGCCGACCTTGTAGCGGCGCACCGGCACGCCCAGGTTCCGCATGATGGCGAGCAGTGTCTTGCGGTCCTCGGCGATCTCGGCCGCGAGTGGGCCGATCTCACGGCCTAGCGGCGATCCGGCGGTCGCCCGGGCCAGGTAGCGCACGCGTTCCGTGCCGCTCGTGGCTCCGGCCAGGTGATCGTTCAGGTAGATGCCCAACAGGTCCGGATCGATCGTGCGCGCGCTGTGGTCCGTCGCCGTGCCGGGGTGGGTTCTGGTCATTGTCGCGTCGTCCTTCAGTCCGCTGTCGGCCGGCGACGGCACCGCCGCTGACCGCTGTGCTGGCCGGTTTCGGTGTACCGGCACGCCGCCGGCACGTTCGTTCGCGTTCCCCGGAGTCAGCCGGCCGCACGCTGCCCGGGCGGCGAGCCATCCGGCCTGCACGGCGGCGTCCAGGAGGTAGGTGGGCCGGAGCCGGCCCAGGGGCACGTGGATCAGGTCGACGGACACCAGGGTCGCCGCCGATCCCACGCCCGCCCGGCGGCTCCGGACCGCTTCCGCGCCGCCGTCCGGCGTCCAGCCGGTGGTGGCCTGCAGGCCACCGGAGGTGTACCGCAGCCACCGGTCGGTCCTGGGGCCGAAGACCCGCTCGAAGCTGCGCAGGTGCAGGAGGAGCCAGGCGCCGCCGACGAGGTTGAACAGGCCTTGCACGCGTGCGACGGTCCGCGGGATCATCGTTCCTCCTCTGCCCCCGCGCGCGACGGGCGCGGTCGCTCGCGCCACCCGCTGCTCCGGCTCGTACGAAGCCACGGCCCGCTTCTGCCCGACGCCCCAGGCACGAAACGGTTGCCCGCCGACACCGGCAGTCGCTCCGGCCGATCACGAGCGAGCGTGATCCGCCACTTCCCCTCCCCGCTGACCGGCAGCTGACCTTCCCCCTGCCGCGCGTGAGTCCGCGGTGACGGTCGGCCCAGGTGGTCGCACTCGGAAGGGTGCCAGTTCCGGGCGGTGACCGGGTGGGGACAGTAGCCTGCGGCCATGACTCTGACGCAGCCCCCCACGCCCCAGGAAGCCTTCGAGATACTGCTGGCCGGTAACCAGCGATTCATCACCGGCACCGTCGAGCATCCGAACCAGGACGCCGCCCGCCGCAGTGAGATCGCGCCCGCGCAGGCGCCGTTCGCGGTGCTGTTCGGCTGCTCGGACTCCCGCCTCGCCGCGGAGATCATCTTCGACCGCGGGCTGGGCGACCTGTTCGTGGTCCGCAACGCCGGTCACGTGGTCGGCCCGGAGACGCTGGGCAGCATCGAGTACGGGATCAGTGTCCTCGGCTGCCCTCTGGTGGTGGTGCTGGGCCACGATGCCTGCGGGGCGGTGGCCGCAGCCAGGGCCGCTGTCTCGGACGGCACCACGGTGCGCGGGTACGTGCGCGACGTGGTCGAGCGGGTCACGCCCAGCGTGCTGGCTGCCCGTGCGGCCGGGCGCGTCGAGGACGCGGACTTCATCGCGGAGCACGTCCGGCACACGGTCAACCTGCTGATGGAGCGCTCGCGCGCCCTGGCCCACGCCGTCGAAGCGGGCAGTGCCGCCGTGGTGGGCCTGTCCTACCAGCTGGCGGACGGAGCCGTGCACCTGGTCACCGCCCGCGGCGTGGAGATGGCGGCCGACGCCGTGGTCTGACGTCAGCGCTCCCGCAGCCCCGGGGGCCGCCCTCGCGTTGTCGCGCTGCGCCGATCACGCTGCGCCGATCACACCGGGGCACACCCGAACGGCCCACTGCGCACCGGCGACGACGCCACCGGCACCGCCGGCCCGGCGCGTTGGGCTACTCGGCCGCGAGGGCGGGGGCGGGCTCCGCGGCGGCGGCGTTGTACTCCGCGAGCGTCTCCCGGGTGAAGCCGAAGAAGTAGGTGCCCAGGAAGCCCACCGCGTACCCGGTCAGCAGGCCTCCGCCGTAGACGGCGGCGCCGGCGGCCATCCCGTGCGGGCCGGCCAGCAGCGGGAACAGGGCCCAGCCGGACGGGCCGACGGCCGTCGAGCCGACGGCGCCGCCGAGTTGGCCGGCCGCCCCCACGAAGGCGCCCCCGGCGGCACCGCCCACGCAGGCCGTGACGAACGGGCGGCCCAGCGGCAGGGTGACCCCGTAGACCAGCGGCTCGCCGATCCCGAGCAGTCCGGCCGGCAGTGCGGACCTGATCGTCGCCCGGACGGAGGTGTTGTGCCGCAGCCGCAGGTAGACGGCCGCGGCACAGCCGACCTGCCCGGCCCCCGCCATCGCGAGGATCGGCAGCAGGACGGTGGAGCCCTGCTGCTGGATCAGGGTGGTGTGGATCGGGATCAGCGCCTGGTGCAGTCCGAGCATGACCAGCGGCAGGAAGAGGCCACCGAGCACCAGCCCGGCGAGCAGCCCGCCGTGGGCGAGCAGCCAGGTGGCGGCGTGGCCGATCGCGGTGGAGACCTCCCCGGCGACGAACATCAGGCCGAACAGCGCGGCCAGCCCGCCGAACAGGACGGTGACGGTGGGAGTGACCAGGACGTCCAGCGCCTCGGGCACGACCCGCCGGGTCCACTGCTCCAACCGGACGGCCAGCAGCGCGGCGAGCAGCGCCCCGACCACCCCGCCCTGCCCGGGGGTGAGGTGGTGGCCGAACGCCTCCACCTTGGCGACCCCCGCGTAGACGGTCACACTGGCGACGGCCCCGCCCAGCACCGGCGTGCCGCCGAACTCCTTCGCCGTGTTGTAGCCGACGAAGACGGCGATCAGCGACATGAACCCGGAGGAGACCGGCCCGAGGGCGGTGACCAGGCCCGGGGCCCACTCGAGGTTGGCGAGCGCCCCGGCGAGGGCGGCGACGATCCCGCAGCCGATCAGGGCGGGGATCAGCGGGACGAAGACGTTGGCGATCCGGCGCAGCATCCGCTTCACCGGCGTCGCGTTGCGCACCCGGGCCTCGGCCCGGATCCGGGCGCCGCGCCCGGCGAGGTCCTCGGCGCCGGGGGCGGCCGCCGCGGGGGCGGGATCACCGCCGGAGTCCAGCAGCCGGCGCAGCTGCGCGGTGACCCCGGCTACGGCACCGGGACCGAGGACGATCTGGTAGGTGTCGTCCTCGACCGTGCCCAGGACGGCCGGCAGCGCCCCGAGCGCCTCGCGGTCGACCAGCGAACGGTCCGCCAGGCCGAGCCGGAGCCGGGTCATGCAGTGGGCGACCGAGCGGATGTTGGGGGCGCCGCCGACCAGCGGGAGGATCGCCTCGGCCACGGCGCGGTGCTTCTCGTCGGACATGCCAGGGGACGTACCCGGTTGGTCAGGGCGCTCAACCGGTGGCCCGCCGGGGCCTGTCGCCCGAACGGGTGCCGGGACTATCGTTAGTTGGCGGAAGCTATCGACATTTCCACTCCGATCCGCGGCGGGCCTCGGGAGACGCTTCCCCGGGACAGCGGGAGGCAGCGGTGGCGACACGACTCTCCGGCGGCGGCAGGACCGGGCGACGGCGACCGGCCCGTACGGGTGTGGAAGCGGACCACCCCCGGTACAAGTGGGTGGCGCTGTCCAACACCACTCTGGGCACCCTGGTCGCCACCATCAACGCCTCGATCGTGCTGATCTCGCTGCCCGCGATCTTCAACGGCATCGGCCTGGACCCGCTGCAGCCCGGCAACGTCGGCTACCTGCTGTGGATGCTGATGGGCTACATGCTGGTCACCGCCGTCCTGGTGGTGACCCTCGGCCGGCTGGGCGACATCCACGGCCGGGTGCGGATCTACAACGCGGGCTTCCTGATCTTCACCCTCACCTCGGTGGCCCTGTCCCTCGACCCGCTGCACGGCGGGCCGGGGGCGCTGTGGCTGATCGGCTGGCGGGTGGTGCAGGCGGTCGGCGGCTCGATGCTGATGGCCAACTCGGCGGCGATCATCACCGACGCCTTTCCGGCCCGGCAGCGCGGCACGGCGCTCGGGGTCAACATCGTCGCGGGCATCGCCGGGTCCTTCATCGGCCTGGTCCTGGGCGGGCTGCTGGCCGAGTGGAACTGGCGCTCGATCTTCTGGGTCAACGTGCCGATCGGCGTCCTCGGCACCGTGTGGGCCTACCGCTCACTGCGCGAGACCGGGGTGCGCAAGCCCGCCCGGATCGACTGGTGGGGCAACATCACCTTCGGGGTCGGCCTGACCGCCCTGCTCGCCGCGATCACCTACGGCATCCAGCCCTACGGCGGCCACACCATGGGCTGGACCAACCCCTGGGTGCTGGCCGGGCTGTTCGGCGGGGTCGCGCTGCTGGCGGTGTTCTGCCTGGTCGAGGCCAGGACCGCCGAGCCGATGTTCCCGCTCTCGCTCTTCCGCGACCCGGTCTTCACCGGCGGGAACGCGGCGACCCTGCTGGGCTCGATCGCCCGCGGCGGGCTTCAGTTCATGCTGATCATCTGGCTCCAGGGCATCTGGCTGCCGCTGCACGGCTACGACTACGCCGACACCCCGCTGTGGGCGGGCATCTACCTCGTCCCGCTGACCGTCGGCTTCCTGGCCGCCGGGCCGATCTCGGGCTACCTGTCGGACCGCGCCGGGGCCCGGCTGTTCGCCGCGGGCGGGCTGGTGGTGATGGCCGCCTCGTTCGCCGGGCTGCTCCTGCTGCCCACCGACTTCGGCTACCCCTGGTTCGCGCTCCTGGTCTTCCTCAACGGTCTGGGCGGCGGCCTGTTCGCCGCCCCCAACACCTCGCTGATCATGTCGAGCGTGCCGGCCGCGGCCCGCGGCGCCGCCTCCGGCATGCGGGCCACCTTCCAGAACGCCGGGATGGTGCTGTCGATCGGGGTCTTCTTCTCCCTGATGGTCGCCGGGCTGGCCGGCTCGCTGCCGCACACCCTCACCGCCGGGCTGACCGCGCAGGGCGTGCCCGCCGCCGACGCGCGCACCATCGCCTCGCTGCCTCCGGTGGGCACCCTGTTCGCCGCGTTTCTGGGCTACAACCCCGTCCAGCAGTTGCTGGGTCCGCAGGTGCTCGGCGGGCTGCCGCCGGACCACGCCCGGACGCTGACCGGCCGGGAGTTCTTCCCCCAGCTGATCTCGGGGCCCTTCCACGACGGCCTGGTCGTGGTGTTCTGGCTGGCGATCGCGATGTCCCTGGTCGCCGCGGCCGCCTCGCTGGTCCACGGCCGGCCCCGGACCGCCGCCGAAGCCTCCCCGACCACGGCGGCCGAGGCCGGCCCGCCGGCAGCCGACCGTCCGGCCGCCGACCGGTCCACGACCACCCACCGGTCCGCACCCACTGGCCGGTCCCCGTCCACTGGCCGGTCCGCGGCCGCGGCGGACCCGGGCGCCCCGCGTGCGACGGAGCAGGGGCCGTGAGCGCGGACGGCGGCGGGCTCTCCGCCGAGGCGGTGGTCCGGCTCCGGCTGGCGATCGGCCGGCTCAACCGCCAGCTGGTCCGCGCCTCCGGCGACCAGGACCTCACCTCCGCCCAACTCTCCGCCCTGGCCCGGGTCGAGCAGCACGGTCCGCTGCGGCTCGGCGAACTCGCCGCGCGCGAGGGTGTGGCCGTCCCGTCCATGGTCCGTACGGTCGCCCCGCTCGTCGCCGACGGCCTGATCGCCAAGACCCCCGACCCGCAGGACGGCCGCTCCCAGCTGCTCGCCCCCACCGGGCACGGCCGGGACACCCTCGCCCGGATCCGCCGCGAGCGCACCGCCCTGCTGGCCAGGCGCAGCACCCGCCTCAGCCCCGAGCAGTGCCGCGCGCTGGAGGCGGCCCTGCCCTTGCTGGAACTCCTCCTCGACGAGCCCGACACACCCGCCCGGCAGCGGCCGATCGCCTGAATTCCCTTCACCAGTAGGCAGCTTGACGGCGCGAAGATTGAAATGCGCCGCTCCCGCTCCCCCTTCCCGACGACAATGGACATGTCGAGAACCACGGGTCCATGGTGACGGGAAGGGAGCGGGTGTGTCGTTTCTCCGGGACGGGCACGAGCGGGAGTCCAGCGGACAGGGATTCAGCGCAAGGGAGTTGAGCCGGCGCGGGTTCATCGGGGCGGCCGCGCTCGCGGGCGCCGGAGCGGCACTCGGACCGGCCGCCACGACGGCAACGGCAGCGGCAGCGTCCGCGGACGCCCCGGCCGCACGGCCGTCGAGGGTGCTGGAGTTCACGGCCGGCACCAACGCGGCCGTGACCCTCTCCCCCGGCGGCGAGCGGATGATCATCGAGGTCCAGGGCGTCCTGTGGGGCCTGTCGCGCCACGGCGGAACCGCGACCGCGCTGACCGCTCCCGGGCTGGAGCCGACCCGCCCGGTATGGTCGCCGGACGGGTCGACCGTGGCCTTCTGCGCCTACCAGGACGGCGGCTTCCACCTCTGGGCCATGGCGCCCGACGGGTCGAACCTGCGCCAGGTGACCAGCGGCTCGTGGGACGACCGCGGGGTGTCCTGGTCCCCGGACGGGCGCCGCCTCGCCTTCTCCTCCGAGCGCGCGGGTGACGCGGTGTCCGGCAGCTCGTACGACGTGTGGACGGTGGAGCTCGCCACCGGCCGGCTGACCCGGCTGACCGACCAACCGGGCGTCGAGGACTACGACCCCTCCTGGCACCCGGACGGCGAACGGGTCCTCTTCGTCCGCTCGGACGCCTCCGGCGCCCGGACCATCGCCTCCGTACCGGCCGCCGGCGGGCCGGTACGGGTCGAACGCACCGTGGACAGCGGCACGGTGACCTGTCCGGTGGTCGCCCGGGACGGCCGGCTGGCGTACGTGTGGATCGGCGACTCCTCCGCCGCCACCTCCTACCTGGCGGCGAGCGCCTCCCTGGCCGTCGACGGCACCGTGGTCTCGGGCGACGAGGACGTCTCACCGCTGCCGCCCTGCTGGACCCCCGACGGCGGGCTCGTCTACTTCGCGAACGGCCGGATCACCGACCGCTCCCCCGACCTGGCCACCGCCAAAGAAGTCCCGTTCACCGCCCGGCAGGAGGCGCCCCGGCTCCAATACCGGCGCAAGGTGCGGGACTTCGACTCCACCGCCGAGCGGGACGTGCGCGGCATCCACCTGCCCGCGCTCTCGCCGGACGGTCGCTCGGTGGTCTTCTGCGCGCTCAACGCCCTGTGGCTGCTGCCGATCGGCGGCCGGCCGCGCAAGCTGTTCCAGGCCTCCCCCGCCCACTACGTGCAGATGCCGTCCTGGAGCCGGGACGGCCGCAGCGTGCTGTACGTCCACGACGGGGATACCGGCGGAGACACCGGCGGGGACACCGACGGCGACGGCCTGGGCGCCGTGCACCGACTGACGCTGGACGACGGCACCGACACCGTCCTCGCCCGCGGAGGCCGGTTCAACCCGGCGCTCTCCCCGGACGGCACCCGGCTGGCCTGCCAGGACGTCCTGGGCAACCTCCTCCTGGTCGACCCCGCCACCGGCGCCGAGCACCGCCTCGCGACGCCCCTCGGCGGCAACGGCCTTCCCGGCAGGCCAAGTTGGTCCCCCGACGGCCGCTACCTCGCGCTCTGCGACCGCAACCGCCTCAACCACCGCTTCCGCGAGGGCTACAACGTCATCCGGGTGATCGACACCCGGGACGGCTCCTCGAAGTCCTTCCTGCCACTGCCGGACACCTCGGTCGCCGACCGCTGCGACAGCGGCCCGGTCTGGTCGCCCGACGGCCGCTGGCTGGCGCTGGTCGTGGAGTCCGCGCTGTGGGTGCTGCCGGTCGCCCCGGACGGCACGCCCACGGGCGAACCCCGGCGGCTCACCGACGAGGCCGCCGACCACCCGTCCTGGTCGGGTGACTCCGCCCGGCTACTCCATCTCACCGACGGGAAGCTGCAGTTGATCGGCCGCGACGGGGCCGACCGGCGCACCGTGGCCGTTCCGCTGCGCACCGCCCGCGCCCTGCCGCCGCGCTCGGACGTCACCCGGATCCACGCCGCCAGGCTGTGGGACGGCACCGGCGAGAACGTCCGCGAGGACGTCGACATCGTCGTCACCGGCAATCGCGTCACCGCGGTCGAACCGCACCGCTCGGGCGCGCGCCGGGCCGGGGAGCGGCTGGTCGACGCCACCGGCTGCACCGTCCTGCCGGGCCTGTGGGACTCCCACACCCACCCGTACCAGAACACCTACGGCGGTCGCGAGTCCCGCCTGCTGCTCGCCTACGGGATCACCGGCACCGCCTCACTGGGCGGTTTCGCCTACGAGCAGGCGCGCATCCGCGAGTCGGTCGACGCCGGGGTGATGGACGGCCCGCGCTTCCTGACCACCGGCGAACTGCTGGACGGCAGCCGGGTGGCGTACAGCATGGGCCGCGCCCACCGCACCGCCGACGGGGTGCGGCGCAGCCTGGAGCGCGCCGAGGCGCTGGACTACGACTTCGTCAAGACCTATGTGCGCGCGCCCGCCTGGATCATGGCGCAGGCAGCCAGGACCGCGCACGAGCGCCTCGGAGTGCCCGCGGGCAGCCACCTCCTGACGCCCGGGGTGCAGGTCGGGCAGGACCTCACCACCCATCTGTCGGCCACCCAGCGGCAGGAGTACAGCCGGGTGGTCTCGCCGACCGGGCGCGCCTACCAGGACGTCCACGAGATCTACCGCGGCGGGTCGTTCGCGATCGTCATCACCCCGTTCTCCGCGTTCTACCTGCTCGGCGACGACCCGTCGCTGGCCGAGGACTCCCGGGTAACAGCGCTGATGCCGCCCTGGGACGCCGCCGGTGTGCAGCACCAGGCGCAGACGGCCGCCGCCCCGGGCCAGCGCCGCGCCGTCCGGACGGAGATGGACGTCTACCGGAGGATCATCGCGGACGGCGGTGCCCTTGCCCTGGGAACGGACTCCCCGCTGACCCCCGTCGGCCTCCAGGTCCACCTGGGGCTGCGCGCCCTGGTCCGGTACGCGGACCTGTCCCCTGCCCAGGCGCTGCGCACGGCCACGGTGACGCCCACCCGACTGTTCGGACTGGCCGACGACCTCGGCACGGTGGAGGAGGGCAAGCTCGCGGACCTGACGGTGGTGGACGGGGATCCGTTCCACGACTTCGCGGACCTGGCCCGCACCTCCTGGGTGATGCGGGACGGCATCGTGCACCGACGCGCGGACCTGGTCGGCAACGGGCCCCGGGCTCCGCACCCAGCCCGGCCGTCGGTCTCCGGAGAGGACTGGCACGCCGTCGGTCAGGCCCTGCGCCGCGACGGCTGCTGCGCCCTCTAGCGGCCACCACCCGCCCACGGCGTTCGTCCACGACCGCCCGCCCTCCGGCCCCCGCGCCGCACCGCCCGCAACGGCCGAGGCCCCCACCGGCCTCGGCCGTTCCGTGTGCGAGGTGAACCGCCGCTCAGCGGAGGCGGCGGCGGTACGGCGCCAGTGGCGACATCCCGCCCGGTCAAGCCTCGGTCATGGCCCGGACATCGGCCTTGTGCCAAGCCGACCGACCGTCACCAGATGGCCTGCGACGCCCTGCAGCGCACCGACGTCGTCCAGCCGCACGCCTTCTCGCTCAACGCCGTCTCGCCGGACGCGACGCCGTCCGGCTTCGGCCCTGGCGACCTGCAGGGCGCCTACCGCCTGCCTGCCAACGGCGGCGCCGGGCAGACCGTCGCCATCGTCGACGCGATGGACGACCCCAACGCCGAGTCCGACCTGGCGACCTACCGCACGCAGTACGGGCAGCCGGCGTGCACCACGGCCAACGGGTGCTTCAAGAAGATCGACCAGAACGGCGGCAGCGGCTACCCGGCCTCCGACACCGGCTGGGCGGGCGAGATCTCCCTCGACCTCGACATGGTCTCCGCCATCGCCCCGAACGCCCACATCCTGCTGGTCGAGGCCAACTCCGCGACCATGGCCGACCTCGGCGCCTCGGTCAACCAGGCCGTCGCCCAGGGCGCCAAGTTCGTCTCCAACAGCTACGGCGGCGCCGAGGACTCCACCGACACCTCCTCGGACAGCCAGTACCTCAACCACCCCGGCGTGGCGATCACCGCCTCCTCGGGAGACTCCGGCTACGGCGCGCAGTACCCGGCCGGCTCCCAGTACGTCATCGCGGTCGGCGGCACCTCGCTGACCCGCGACTCCAGCGCCCGTGGCTGGAGCGAGAGCGTCTGGGGCTCCAGCTCCGGCGGCCAGGGCGCCGGCTCCGGCTGCTCCGCCTACGACCCCAAGCCCAGCTGGCAGACCGACAGCGGCTGCGCCAACCGCACCATCGCGGACGTGTCGGCGGTCGCCGACCCGGCCACCGGCGTCGCCATCTACCAGACCTACGGCGGCTCCGGCTGGGCCGTCTACGGCGGCACCAGCGCCTCCTCCCCGATCATCGCCGCCGTCTACGCCGACGCCGGCACCCCGGGCGCGGGCGACGTCCCCGCCAAGTACCCGTACCAGCACGCCAGTTCGCTGAACAACGTGACCAGCGGTGCCAACGGCAGCTGCTCCCCGAGCTACCTGTGCACCGCCGGCGCCGGCTACCACGGCCCGACCGGCCTCGGCACCCCGAACGGCCTGACCGCCTTCACGGCGGGCGGCAGCAGCGGCGGCAACACCGTCACGGTCACCGGCCCCGGTAACCAGAGCGGCACCGTCGGCACCGCCACCAGCCTGCAGATCCACGCCAGTGACTCGGCCTCCGGCCAGAGCCTGACCTACTCGGCCACCGGTCTGCCCGCCGGACTGTCGATCAACTCCTCGTCCGGCCTGATCTCCGGCACCCCGACCACCGCGGGCAGCAGCAACGTCACGGTCACCGCCAAGGACACCACCGGCGCCTCCGGCTCCGCCTCCTTCACCTGGAGCATCGCCGGCTCCGGCGGCGGCACCTGCACCGGCGGCGGCCAACTGCTCGGCAACCCCGGCTTCGAGACCGGCACCGCCTCGCTGTGGACCGCGAGCAACGGCGTCATCGACAACTCCTCCAGCGAGGCCGCCCACTCCGGCAGCTGGAAGGCCTGGCTCGACGGCTACGGCACCACCCACACCGACACCCTGAGCCAGACCGTCACCGTCCCGGCCGGCTGCAAGGCCGGCTTCTCCTTCTGGCTACACGTCGACACGGCGGAGACCGGCAGCACGGCCTACGACAAGCTCACCGTCCAGGCCGACTCCACCACCCTGGCCACCTTCTCCAACGTGAACGCGGCCAACGGCTACACCCTGCACACCTACGACCTGTCGGCCTTCGCCGGCCAGTCGGTGACCATCAAGTTCACCGGCACCGAGGACTCCTCCCTGCAGACCAGCTTCGTCCTCGACGACACCGCCCTCAACGCCTCCTGACGACCCCGGATCCCCGACGGGGCCGCAGCCCGGCTGCGGCCCCATCGGCCTGCCCCGGGGGGCCGGTACCGACCACCTGCACCTGGCTGTGGTCACCCGGGTGCCGGGCCGTACTGGCGGTGACGGCGGGCGGTCCGCACCGTGGTGGGGAGGAGCGATGGCCACCACCCCAGGACGGTACCGATGAACGCGAACGACTCCCTGCCCCGTGTCGTGGTCGGCGTCGACGGCTCCCAGCCGTCGCGCGCCGCGCTGCGCTGGGCGGTCCGGCACGCCGCGATGCTCGGCGGGGTGGTGGACGCGGTCGGGGCGTGGGAGCCGCCGAGCCACTTCGGGTGGTCGGCGCCGGTGGTCGACGCCACCTTCGACCAGGAACTCGCCGAGCGGAAGTTCGCCGATGAGCTGGGCGAGGTGCTCGGTACGGACTGCCCGGTGCAGGTCCGCCGGACCATGGTCATGGGCGACGCCTCCGACGTCCTGCTGGACGCGGCCAAGGGCGCCGAACTGCTGGTGGTGGGCAGCCACGGGCGCGGCGGCTTCACCCGGGCGCTGCTCGGCTCGGTGAGCACCCGCTGTGCGCAGCACGCGACCTGCCCGGTGGTCATCGTTCGCGCCCGGTGAGCCGGGGCGCCGTCGTGTACGCGCAGTGACCGAGGCGCTGCGGTGCGGACGGAAGCGTATCCGGGCCCTACCGGCGGACCGGCGCGGACATCCGGGCGACACGGAACCGGGGGCCGGGGCGGGTGTGGACGGCGGCTTCCGGGGAAGCCGCTCCCCATGCTCTTGATCCGACCGCCGGGGGTCTATCCGCCCCAGGGCGACACCGCGCTCCTTGCCGACTGCGTGCGCCGGGAATCCCTCGACGACTCCAGCCGGGTGCTCGACCTGTGCACCGGAACGGGCGCCGTCGCGCTGGTGGCGGCGCGCAGCGGCGCCCGGGTCACGGCGGTGGACCTGTCCGCCCGCGCGGTCGTCACCGCCTGGTGCAACACCCGGCTGCACCGCCGGCGGATCAGGCTGCGGCGCGGCGACCTGCTGGTCCCGGTGACCGGCCGGCGCTTCGACCTGGTCACCGCCAATCCCCCGTACGTCCCCACCGCCTCCGGCATCCGCTCCCCCGGACGCGGCGCGGCCCTGGCCTGGGACGCCGGAGCGGACGGGCGGCTGGTCCTGGACCGGATCTGCCGTACGGCCCCCCGCGTGCTGGCCTCGGGCGGTGTGCTGCTGGTGGTGCAGTCCGCGCTCGCGGACGTCCCGGCCACGCTGGCGGCCATGCGCCGCGCGGGACTGCGCGCGGGCGTGGCGGCGCGGCGGCGGCAGCCCTTCGGGCCGGTGCTGACGGCCCGCGCCGCCCTGTTCGAGCAGCTGGGGCTGATCCGGCCGGGCGAGCGCGAGGAGGAGCTGGTGGTGGTGCGCGGTGTCCGGGAGCACTGACCGCACCACCCGGGTGACGGTCGTGCCGGGCGGCCCGATGCTGGTCGAGGGACCGGTGGAGGTCGTCCTGCCGGACGGCTCGCGCCGGGTGTCCGAGCGCCCTGTGGTGGCGCTGTGCGCCTGTCGGCGAAGCCGGACGTATCCGTTCTGCGACACCAGCCACCGGCGGCACGGCGGGCCCCGGCGGGGGGCGCCGAAACCTGCCGGTTCAGAGCGGGTTGAACCTGCCGGTTCAGAGCGGGTTGCCGACGGGGAGGAGCCCGTCGCCGGGGAGGGGTGAGCGCAGGGACGTCCGTCCCTGCTGCCAGGACTCCACCAGGTGGTCCCCGAGGCGCCGGTCCAGGGCATCGGCGGCGGCGATCCCGAAGGCGATGTCCGGTGCCGCCCCGGGCTCGGCGTCCACCAGTTCGCCGATCACGCCGCGGCGCACCAGCTGCTCGTGGACGGCGTCCGCCTCGACGTGTTCGCGGTAGAACAGCACGCCGTCCGGGCCGCCGCCCAGCCGCTCCAGGGCGGTGGCCAGCCGGGCCGAGCCGGGCGAGGAGGTGATCTCGACGGCGGCGAAGTGCCCGACCGCCGCGTACCGCAGTGCCCGGTGCAGGCCGAACAGCATCATCAGGTTGACCATCGCCAGCGCCGGTGCGGGGATCAGGTCGAGGTAGTGCCCGTAGCGGGGATCGAGGCCGAAGGCGGCCATCATCCGGGCGAACAGCGCGGCGTGGGCCCGTTCCGGGCGCCCGGCGCCGTACTCGTCGTAGGCGATCGACATCAGCACCGCCTGTGCGGGCCCGTGCACCCTGGGCAGCGCCCACAGCTGCGGGTCCGCCTCCTTGAGGTGGTAGACCGACCGGTGCACCAGGTACTCCCGGGCGTGGCGGCGCTCGCCCTGCCCCAGCAGGAAGTACGACGGCCCGGTGCCCTCGACCGGCTCGGTCAGCAGCTGTTCCTGCACCTCGGACAGCGACGGCACCGGCTCGACCTCGGCGCGCACCGCCGCGAGGAACGGGCGCTCCAACTCCCGCCGCAGGGCCAGCAGTTCGGGTTCCCACTCCCAGCCGGGGTGGACGCCGGGCAGGCCCCGGTCGTGCAGCTCGTAGCACAGGTACAGCGCCAGCTGGTGGTCCTCACCCCACGGGTCGGAGAGCGGGGCGACCGGCGCGAGCAGCCGCCCCGCACCGGGCGGCCCGGCGGTCACCAGCCCGAGCACCGCCGCCGACAGCGGTCCCCGGGGACTCGGCAGGCCGCCCGTCGCGCGTTCGTCGCGCCCCTCCATGCCGCCTCCTCCTCACCGCGAAACCCTCCTGGTCCGCCCAGGGCGGGTTCCCGGAATGCGCGGTTCCTAACGTTCCGAGCGAGTCTCGTCCACCATTCGTGTGGAAACCGCCTCTCACGGCCCTGACTCCCGGGGGGTGTCGTGACTGGAGGAACTCGAGCGGCGAGAGGCTGCCGCGCGGGAGAAGGTCGATGAACTGCGCTCTCGGAACGAAGAGTTGATTCGTACCACATAGATGTATAGTCCATTAACCTTGCTGTGGTGAACGTATTAAAGGAACACCTCACCCGTGCACTGGCCCGGCTGCGTCTGGTGACCAGATCCAGGGCGGCACTGGTAACGCTGTCGATTCTGGGTACGGCACTCGTCGTGGCACCAGGGGCTTCCCCCGCCGCCGCGGCGCCGTTACGGGAGACGTCGATCATCACCAACAACATCCAGGGCGAGGGCGACGGGACGGCCAGCAAGTGGTCCTCGCAGGTTCAGGGCTACGCCAGGTCCGCCGAGATCGTCCTGATCCAGGAAGCCGGGCCCCAGGGCCCGAGCCACGCCACCCAACAGCCGGACGTCACCACCGCGGACGGTGACACCGTCCGGCACTCGACCTGGCAACCGCTCACCAGCCGGCTGCAGCCCAGCCCGTACCACGTCTTCTTCATCCAGACCGACGACAACGGCGGCCGGGGCCAAGGCGGCCGGGTGAACCTGGCGACCATCACCCATGACCAGCCCGACGAGGTACGCGTCGTCACCAACCCGCTAGAGCGGGGCCGGGCCGCCCTGGGCGTCCGGTTCGGAGACGACTGGTACTTCAACGTGCACGGCCTGTCGGGCGGCGGCGGTGACTCCAACACCCTGCTGACGGCGATCCGCGACTCCGTCCGCTCCTGGGGCGCGCAGTACCGCTGGACGGCCGGCGGCGATTTCAACGTCGACCCGCGGACGCTGCAACGCCGCGGCACCTTCCCGATCGGCGCCCGCGTCTACAACTCCGGACTTCCCACCCACGAGCGCAATGAACTGGACTACTTCGTCAGTTCCGACCGGGAAGCCGGCGACGCCACCGCGAGCCGTATGAACGCAGGCAGCAGCGACCACTACCCCGTGTGGTGGAACGGCATGCGCGCGGCGGCGGAACCGCCGGAGCTGAAGGTGATGCCGCTGGGCGACTCGACCATCGGCACCGCCGAGAAGATCGGCTACGGCGCCACCCTGGCCGGCTCGCTCTTGGCCCTGATCTCGATCGTCTCCAAGAAGCGGGACGTACCGGTGGACTTCGTCGGCTCCGGCTCGACGGGGCAGAAGGGGGACCCCTCCTACGAGGGCGCTCCCGGCGAGCAGATCAGCGCCATCGCCAAGCGGTCCACGACCGCCCTGCCGAAGTACCGGCCCAACATCGTGACGCTGCAGGCCGGCACGTACGACATGCGGGACGGCAAGCAGGACGGCGCCGCGCAGCGGCTGAAGGACCTGGTCGACCAGATCGAGAAGGACAACCCGGGCACGGTCGTGGCACTCGCCACCCTGGGTCCCGCCACCGACCCCGCCGTCCAGGACCGGATCACCGCCTACAACGCCGAGATCCGCAAGATGGTCGACGCCTGGCAGAGCGCGGGGCGGCACGTCGTCCTGGCCGACACCGGCGCCATGACCACCGAGGACCTGTCCGGTGACGGCCTGACGCCGAACGACTCCGGCAACAAGAAGATCGCCGAGGCGTTCCAGGACGCCATCCGCTGGGCCCTCGTCATGGACTGGGTCCCGGAACCACGAGCCGGCGACGGGAAGGCGCCACTGAAGGTGATGGTGGTGGGCGATTCGATGAGCCAGGGCTACGAAGGTGACTGGACCTGGCGCTACCGCCTTTGGGAATGGTTCAAGAAGGAGCACATCGACGTCGAGTTCGTCGGTCCGTACCAGGGAACCCGTCCTCAGGAATCCCCCAAGCCCCCGCCCGTGCCGCCGTTGCAGGGGGAAGCCCCGCCACCGGCTCAGAGCGCTCCCGTCACCTCGGGCGCGTATGCCCCCGGGGTCGCGAAGGACTTCGACTCCCACCACTTCTCGGTCTGGGGCCGGCAGGCGGCACAGGACAAGACGCTGATCGCCGAGCAGGTGACGAAGTACCAGCCCGACCTGCTCCTGGTCGGGCTCGGCTTCAACGACATGGGCTGGTTCGTCAGCGGCCCGGAAGGCACGCTGGACAGTATGCGGACGCTGGTCGACCAGGCCCGCGCCGCCAAACCGGACCTCAACTTCGCCCTGGCCAACGTTCCCCAGCGGACGTCCATCGGCGGCCGGGACGACCTGCCCGTCAACACCACCAAGTACAACAGCATGCTCGCGGCCGCGATCCCGTCGTGGAACAACGACAAGTCCCGCGTTGCCCTGGTCGACTGGGCCGGCAACTACAGCTGCGACACGCATGACTGCCCTGCCGGCTACGACGGGCTGCACCCCAACGCCCTGGGCGAGTACCAGATCGCCCAGGCGTTCGTGCGCACCTTGCACAACAGCTACGGCCTCGGCAGCGAGCTCATCGACATCCCCACCCACATCCCGAACCGGCCGACGCCCGCGCCGGACCCGGTCGAGATCGGCACCGGCCCGAGCGGCATCACCCTGAACTGGGAGCCGGTCTTCGGCGCCCACGGATACACCGTCCGGCACCGGATCAAGGGCTCCGGCACCTGGGACGAGACACCGGTCAAAGCGGCCCGCTTCGACACCACCTGGACCCTCGACGGCTGGGAGTGGGAATACCAGGTCCGTACCGACAACGGTGAGGACGGGAAGTCCGAGTGGTCCCACACGGTCGGTGGTGTCGCGCACCCGGAAACCGCCGTGGCCCCCAAGGGAATCGTCACCCGGGCCACCGCCACCGGCGTCGACGTGTCCTGGGACGCGGCGACCGGCCCGTACACCGACACGATCGACCGGTACGAGATCACCACCTGGGACAGGGACACCCCCGGCGCGTTCCTCAACAGCACTGCGGTCAGGGGAAATTCGGTGCATATCGACGGGCTGAAGCCGGCCCACCATTACCTCGTCGCGGTCGCCACCTGGAACGCCGCCGGTGGCGGCATGCCGGGCGTCGCCCGATCCGTCACCGTCGGGGCCGGCACACCTCCGGCACCCACCGCTCTGAAGGTCACCTCCACCGACGCCACTACCGTCCAGCTGTCATGGAACGGGTCCCTGTGGGCCGCCGGTTACCGCGTCTGGATCCGTAACGTCAACGACGACAGCGGGTCCAAGCACGACGGCAGCGGGTTCAAGGCCGACGAGTACATCACCAACGAGACCAGCCGGGGCATCGCCTTCCTCGTCCCCGGCGTCTGGAACTACGAATTCTGCGTCACCGCCATCAACGGCGAAGCGGAATCCGGCAAGTCCAACTGCGTGATCGCACCAAAGCCGTCGGCCACAGCCCAGACGCCGGCCCCGACGGACCCGAAGAAGGGCGCACCGCCCTCCGCCCTGATCCAGGCCCCGCGCGCGCTGGTCGGGGCGGCCGGGTAACAGGGGCCGCACTCCAGTGAGGAGGCGGTGGGTGAACGCCTCACCGCCTCCTCACTCAGCACACGTCCGAGACACCCTGGGACTTCGCGTCCCGGCAGCTCGAATCGCCGTGAGACGGAGCTCAGGTCTTGTCGAACCACGGCCGGGGTTCGGCATTGGTGACGACGTTGCGATGGGCATCGAGATCGATCCGGGCAAGACGTGCGTAGTGGTGGCCGCCGCCCGCATCCTGGCGGCCCCCGGCCGGGTGATCGACGAACAGGACGGAGCGCCCGGGAGGCGGCCGATCGGCTACGGCAGCTGGAGGCGAGCGGTCACGGCGGCCGCAGCGGCCCGGCCGGCTGACGCGCACACCTCCTCGCCAGGACTTGCGGGGTTTGGGCGGGTCCACGGCTGGCCAAGCGCCCGGTAGGGCGTCGTCGCTTCGCCTCCGAGCGGGGCCCAGCAGGGCGGCGGCGCCCGTCGGCCCAACACCGCGTGCGCGGAGCCGGGCACCCGGCGACGCTGGCCATGACCAGCCCGCGCACCGGCCGGCGGGCGCGGCAGGGCGAAGGGAGCCCGTCATGGCCCGACCCATGTGGACCGGAGTGCTCACCTTCGGCCTGGTCACCGTGCCGGTCGCGCTGTACACCGCGACGCAGTCCCACGACGTGCACTTCCACCAGTTGCCGACCTGATGGACGCGCTGCGCCGCAGCCTGGAAACCGCCCGCAAGGGAGAACCGGCCGACGCGCCCGAGAAGGGGCGGCGCGCCGACCGGTCCCAGGCCGCCCTCGCCGGCCGCTCCCCCAAGCCGACCGGCGGCAAGAAGAGCACCGCCGCCAAGGGCGGCACGGCCAGGAGCAGCAAGCGGGCCGGCGCCACCGGCGGCGCCACCGGCAAGCAGCAGCTGTCCGGGCTCACCAAGGCCGAGCTCTACCAGCGGGCCACCGACCTCGACATCCCGCACCGCTCCACCATGACGCGCGACGAGCTCCAGGAGGCCCTGGAGCACGCGGGACGGTCGCGCCGCAAGGCGTCCTGAACCCGCCGCCCGACAGCGGCCGCGGCGGTGGCCGGACGCTCGCGACCACCCGCGGGCTCCCCGGAAGCCGTACGGCGACTCAGCGGCGCCGGCCCGCGTAGGCAGGCGACACCAGGGCGATCAGCACCGCCGCCACGCCGACCTGCATCAGGTGCCGGATCCAGTCGATCCCGGCGGTGTGCCGCACACCGAAGTAGGAGGCCGCGGCATTGCCGAGCACCGCTCCGGCCACGCCGACGAGGACGGTCAGCCACAGCGGCACGGGCTGACGGCCGGGCAGGACGAGCTTCGCCAGCACGCCCACCACCAGTCCCGCGATCAGGGCCCACAGAATCGTCACGTCTTTCCTCCCGCTCGTTCTCGACCTTCCGCAACGCCCCTCGTGTGCCCCGCCGTTGGGCGTTCATGCCCGGCACCGCAGCGGTCCGGCCCCCCGGCCCGGCGAAGGATCCCGCCGCGGTAGGCGGAGGGGCGGCCTCCGGGGTGGCCGGATCCCAGGGTGGGAGCTGCCGGTGGCCGGGATGCGCGAGTTGGGGCTGTGACCTCCTCGGGACCGCGCCCCCGGGCGGGGCCCGCACGGCGCGGGCCCCGCCCGCCGCCGTCAGCCGACGGTCACGGTGAACGGTCCGGCCAGTACGGAGTAGCCGTCGTTGGCCAGGTAGTACGCGTCGTAGCGGCCCGCGCCGCTGAGCTTTCCGGTGGCGAAGGTGACGGCGCCGCTCTGGTTGGGTGTGTAGGACCAGGTGAGCGCGGACCGGGATCCGGGGGTGACGCCCGCCGGGTAGAGGCCGATCCAGTTCTTCGGGCCGGCCTGGGAGGCGTTCGGGAGGCCGTAGCGCAGGGTGACGTTGCCGCCGTTGGCCACCGCGTTCAGGTCGCCGGTCAGCGTCGGACCGGTCGCGGTGGACGGCGCGAAGGCGGCGTTCAGCGGCGTCGCGTAGGTGTCGTTGGCGGTGAGGCCGGGCAGGCCGAGGGCCGACTCGATGGTGCGGCCGATGCCGTAGTGGTCGTAGTGCAGCGGGCTGCTGGTCCCGGCCGGGACGGTGCCCTGGGAGCCGACGACGACGGTGGCGAGGTGGTTGTAGCCCTCGTTCTGGCTCTCGTCCCAGGTCAGGAGCAGCAGCGAGCGCTGCTGGGTCCAGGCCGGGGAGGACAGCACCGGGGCGAGGGTCTGCTGCAGCCAGCCGTCCTGGGTCCTCAGGCTGGTGGCGCTGCCGTTGCCGGAGGCTTCGCCGTCGTAGTAGTCGTCGGCGGCGATCCAGGAGAAGTTCGGCGTGGTGGCGGCCGACCTGAGGTCGGTGGTCAGCTGGGTGGTGTCGAACAGGTGGGCCGCGCAGCGGGACGGATTGCCGCTGATGTCGGTGTAGTTGATGAAGGGCGCGTCGTCGGGCATGTAGTAGCTGTCGTTGTTCTTGTTGGTGTTGCAGGGCGTGCCCATGCCCTGCTCGTAGGCCTTCCAGGTCTTGCCCGCGTCCTCGACGGTGTCGCCGAGGTTGCGCTGCGGGGAGTTGATGTTGGGCCAGTAGGTGGCGCCCTTGGTGTAGGTGTCGCCGCCCGCGACGGCGAGGTAGTTCTCGTCGCTGGGGTGGTAGACGCCGTGGGCGTCGGTGAGGGTGGCGCCCTGGGACATCAGGCTGTGGATGTACGGGGTGTCCGCCGGGTCGTTCATGATCTGGGAGTAGTCGGTGTTCTCCATCATGACGGTGAACACGTGGTCGTAGCCCGGCACCTGGGAGGCGGGCGGGGTGGGCGGCGCGGGCGCGGCGACCGGGGTGTCGAGGGTGAGCGAGAGGTTGTCCAGGTAGCCGGTCTCGTTCGTGGAGGACAGGAACTGCACCTCGACCTGGATCGACCTGGTCCCGGCCGGGACGGCGCCGGTGGCGGTGCGGGAGAGGAACTCGGTGCTCAGGCCGCGGTCGGTCGCGGAGACGGTCGGCAGCTTGGCGGTCGGGCCGAGCGGCCTGCCGTTGGCGTCCTGGAAGTGCAGGGCGACCGCGACGTAGCCGCCGTAGGTGGTCCAACCGCCCAGCCAGCCGGCGAGGTTGTAGTGCACGCCGGCGCCGTCGATCGCGGTGGCCGCGGAGGAGACGTCGACCGTCTGGGTCATCGAGCCGTCGCCGAAGTTGCCCGGCCCGAAGAAGGCCTTGCCGGGCGTGTTGCCGTCCTTCGGCAGGCCGAAGGAGCCGACCGAGGAGCACATGACGTCGACGCCGCCGGCCTCGGTCGTCCAGCCGGGGACGGTGGTGGCGGCGCTCCAGTCGTTGGTGCAGTAACCGCCGGCCTCGGCGTCGCCGTTGACGATCAGGTTGCCGCTGCCGACCGCCGCCCGTGCGGTGGTCGGTGCACCGACGACCAGGGCGCCGACGAGCGGGAGGGTGGCGAGCAGCCCGCCGAGGGGGCTCCAGCGCAGTCGCATGAGGGGGTACCTCGTCCCGTTGGTTGCGTGAGGATGGTTGCCGTGGTGTGCACCACGGCGGGACACAGATACCGGTTCGGCGTGGCCCGGGGAAGGGCGCGCGGGCGAACAGCGATCGAACTTGGTCAGACAACTTCACGCAGCGCTCTGCCGTTTCCGGCGCGGAGCCGTGCCGTGACGATGCGTCGAGGTCGCCCCTCGTGCGGGCGGCGCGGCGCCGGTTCCGGCGGGGCCGTCACGCGGGCGGGCGTCCGGGGAGGTGACCGACGGTGACCGGGGCCGGCGCAGCCTCGTTGGATCGGACATGACCGTTACCCAACGCCTCACCACCGTGGCCGTCCTGGCCGCTGCCGCGTTCGCGCTGGGCGGCGTCCCGGCCTTCGCCATCGAGCACGTCCGGCACCTCGACCCGCCCGTCACCGCCCTGCAGTGCGAGGAGGGCCGCGGCTTCGTGGCCGCCGACATCCGCACCCGTCGCGAGTTCTGCGTCGGCGGGGAGTTCAACGACCACTTCGTCGCCTGGGAGTGACCGTGCGCGGAGCGCCCCGGAGCGGTGTCGCCCCGGGGCGCTCCGCCGCGCCTCAGATCTGCGGCCCGTAGGCGCCGAAGCCGCGGCAGACCAGGCCGTCACGGAAGGTGAGCACCTCGGCGACGGCCCGACCGCGCTCGTTGCGGTAGTTGATGACGAGCGTGTCGACGGAGACCAGGACGTCCTCGACGGTGAAGTGCAGATCGGGCAGGTGCCGCAGGCCCTTGGCCCAGTAGACGCGCAGGGCCTCCTTGCCGCGCACCTCACCCGTCGGGTCGCCGACCAGCTCGACGATCCGGGGCGAGGCGAAGACGACGTCCTCGGTGTAGTGGGCGAGGATCCGCTCCAGGTCGTGGGAGTTCCAGGCGGCGGCCCAGTCCTGGGCGAAGCGGGTGGCGAAGTCGTGATCCATGGCCCAGGACGGTACGACAACCGCCCGGTGGCCGCCGGTGTTTCCACCATCCGGTCACCTCTGGTCGACCAGTGGCCCCTTCACCTGGTTGAACGCGTAGTACTACGAAAATCACGTGATCGCCGGGACGGCGGCGAACTCCGGTGGGATGCTGTGACCTTGACCCGTCCACCGCACCGACCCGGGGGCCCTCCATGCCGCTGTTCGGCAACCGCAAGAACCTTCCCAAACCGCTGTGCGACGAGCACGGTCCGTGCAGGGCCCTGGCGGGGATCTCGGTCTTCGAGGCCCGGGACCGCCTGCGGCTCCTGATCACCCCGACCCGCGGCCTGGGCCCCGACCCCATGGCCCGGCAGATCGACGACGAGCTGTCGGTCGTGATGTGCGTCAACGGCGGGAAGCGGGGCGGGACCACCGAGGCGCTGTCGATAGCCGAGCACGCCGCCGACCAGTGGAGCATCAGCCGGGCCGAGCTCTGGGAGCGGGCCTTCGCCAACCTGGCCACCGAGCAGCTCAACCGGCAGTCCTTCAACGCCACCAACGGTGACGTCCTGTACGCCGTCAACGGAACGGGGGCGTGGCCCGGCGCCGCGCAGGCCCTGCGCCTGGAGAACGCCCTGGGCGGGACGGAGTTGCCCCACGGCGCCCTGGTCACCCTGCCGACGAGCAACGCGTTCTGCGCGGCGCCGATCCGCAGCGCCTCGTCGCTGAACGCGATCCGCTTCATGATCGACTTGTCGAAGCAGCTCCAGACCAAGGACCCGGCCCCGCTGACCTCGTCGATCTTCTGGTACCGGAACGGCTGGCTGCAGAACCTGAACGTCGGCGACAACGGCATGATGCGGCCGTCCGCCGAATTCCGGGAGATGGCCAACAGCCTCCCCGCCGCCTGACCCGCCCCCGCCGTCCGACCCGGCCGGCCGGCTGCTCCGCCGGCGCCGGAGCGCCGGCGGGGGCCACTCGGTCCCACGTGTTCGGTGGCCGCCGAGCGGTACGCCCGAAGGACCAGGGGTCCTCCGGGCGTACCGCTCCGCCCCCGCGACAGGCGGCGTCAGTGTTCCTCGGGGCGGCGCTCCAGGCGGGTTCCGTGGCGCAGGGTGATCGACATCAGGTCGCTGGGGGCGTCGAGTTCCAGTCGGTGCCAGCGGCCGCGCGGGACGACCACGGCGGTGCCGGCCGGCAGCCGCACCATCTCCTCGGCGGCGCCGGGCTCGACCGGGCGGAAGTGGACGCGGACGCCGCCGGCCAGACAGCAAACCGCTTCCTCCGCCGCAGGGTGCATCTCCCAGTGGTCGGCGTGGACGTCGGCATCGGTCTCCACGTGGAAGGTCGCGATCTGCCAGGCGTCGGCGTCGCCGCCGGTCATCCGGCGCTCGGTGGCCCGGACGTCGCCGTCGGGGTGGATGTGCAGCGCCGAGGCGAAGAGGTCGACGGCGGCGATCGGGGTCGTGATCATGAGCGGGTTCCTTCCAGCGGGTTCTCGGAGCGGATGGTGACCGGCCGGGATTCCGGCACGCCCGGACGGCGGCGGGGCAGCACGGTGGCCGCGACCACCGCCGCCAGGGCGAAGAGGACGGCGCCGGCGGCCAGGCCCAGGGCGTAGCCGTGGCTGAGGGCGCCCGGGTCGGTGGCCGTGCCGGTGGCGTGGGCGGCGACGGTGGCCAGCACCGCCAGGCCGACGCAGCCGCCGAGTTGACGCGAGCTGTTGAGCAGCCCGGAGGCCGCACCGGCCTCACGGGGCGCGATGCCGGTGGTCGCGGCCGCGGCGACCGGGGCCAGGACGAGCCCGGCGCCGATGCTGGTGACCACGGACGGGCCGAGCACATCGGTGAGGAAGCCGCCGTCGGGGCCGATCAGGGCGAACCAGCCGAGACCCGCCGCGGCCAGGACGGCTCCCGGCACGAGCGCGGCCCGTGGGCCGCGGCGCGCGGTGATCCGCGTCGCCACGACGGTGCCCGCGACCAGCCCGGCGGAGAAGGGCAGGAAGGCGGCGCCGGTGGCAGCGGCGCCCAGACCGAGCACCTGCTGCAGGTAGAGCGAGACGAAGTAGAAGGCCGCGAACTGCCCGGCCGCGGCCAGGAACACCAGCACGTTGGCCCCGGCGACCCAGCGGCTGCGAAGCAGGCCCAGTCGCAACAGCGGTGCGGCGGAACGGACTTCGACGAGCACGAAGGCGGCCAGCAGGGCGACCGCGACGGCGAGCGTGCCCAGGGTGGCCGGGGATCCCCAACCCCGGGCGTCGGTGCGCACGACGCCGAACACCAGCAGCCCGACTCCCCCGGTCGCCAGCACGGCTCCGATCACGTCCAGCCGTTCCCGCCGTACGGGCTGCGCCCCGTCCGCCGTGCCCGTGGGGAGCAGCACCAGCGCCGCCGCGACGATCGGCAGATTGACCAGCATCACCCAGCGCCAGCTCGCGTACTCGGTCAGCAGTCCGCCGACCAGGACGCCCAGCGCTCCCCCGGCCGCGTTCGCCGCGCTCCACACGCCGAGGGCGCGGACCCGCCGGGGGCCCTCGGTGAAGGTGGTTGTGAGCATCGCGAGCGCGGCCGGGGCGGCCGCCGCGGCGCCGATGCCCTGCCCGGCACGGGCGGCGACCAGCTGCCAGGGCTGCTGGGCCAGGCCGCCCGCGAGCGAGCACAGTCCGAAGACGGCCAGGCCGAGTCGGAACAACCACCGCCGGCCGTACAGGTCGCCGGCCCGGCCGCCGAGCAGCAGGAGCCCGCCGAAGGTGAGGGCGTAGACGTGGACGACCCAGGAGAGGTCGAGCGGCGCGAATCCCAGCGCGCCGCGGATCGCGGGCAGGGCGACGTTGACCACCGACATGTCCAGGGCGAAGACGAATTGCGCGACGGTGACCGCCGCGAGCACCAGGCCGGGGCGGCCTCGCGAGTTTTTATACATGTAAGGAAAGTAGCCCGGGAGTCCCTGCCCTGTCGAGGCCCGGAAGAGACGGAGACACGCGGGAGAGGCCCGGAAAGGGCACGGGAGATGATGGGCTCATGCAGCAGCCCTCCCCCGCCCCGCGCAAGGCCACCGGCCGACCTCCCCGCATCTCCCGGGAGGAGGTCGTCGACACGGCCCGCCGGATCGTGACCGAGGAGGGCGTCGAGCGGCTCACCATGCGCCGCCTGGCCTCCGAGGTCGGCAGCACGCCGATGGCGCTCTACCACCACGTCCGCAACAAGGAGGAGTTGCTCGTCCTGCTGCTGGACGACCACGCCGCCCGGACGCTGCGCCCGACCGAGCTGCCGTCCGAGCCGCGCGAACGGGTCGTCGCCGCGGCCGCGGCGATCCACGAGGCGCTCTGCGCCTGCCCATGGATCGTCGAGGTGCTGACCGCCGACGACCTGATGTCCACCCACGCCCTGTGGTTCGTCGAGCAGCTCGTCGACGGACTGGTCGACTGCGGCCTGTCGTTGGAGCGCGCCGTGCAGGGCTACCGCGCGATCTGGTACTACACCGCCGGGGAGATCGTGGTCCGCACCACGGCGGCCCGCCGCCGCGCCGGGAACGACCGGCCGACGTACCGCGAGCAGGTCTTCGCCGGCCTCGACGCCGACGAGTACCCGCGCCTGGCGCAGGTCGCGGACCGCTGGGAGCCGTTGACCGCCCAGGACACCTACCGGGACGGGCTCCGCGCCCTGGTGGCGGGCCTGCTCGCCGCACACTGAACGGAACCGGCCCGCCGAGCGAAGGGCTCGGCGGGCCGGGGGGTTGACACCCTAGTCGGGCCTGTTGCGGGCGGGTCCGCCCGGGGGTTCGGGGCTCGTCGGGGGCCAGGGCTGAGTGGCGAGATCGTGGCGGAGGGCGTCGATCCGGGCCAGACAGGCGTCGATCGCGGTCAGGGCCGCGCCGCCGTGCTCCCGGATCCGGCGTTCCAGGGCGGAGAGCCGTTCTTCGATGTGCTGCCAGCGGTCCTGGCCCGCGGCCGGGGGCTCAGGACCCGTCCGGCGGATCTCAGGCGCGTCGTTGATCGCTGTCATGGCGGAGGCGGTCGGTCTCGCGGGTCAGGTCGTCCAGGCGGGTGGCGAGGTCGGGGTGGGCGGCGGCGAGGTGCGGCCGCATGTCGGCCAGGGGCGCTATCAGGTCGGCCGGGTCGGCGGCGCCGAGCGCGGTGGTGAGCGCCCTCAGCGCGGGCCCCGCGGCCGGGGCGTGACCCGGGGCGGCGGTGATCTGGGCGGCCAGCACGCGCAGGCCCGCGGCGTGGTCGCGGGCCCAGGCGCTCACGGCGCGGTCGGCGGCCCGGCGGTCGCGCACGGCCTTGAGCCGCTCCGCTCCGGTCTCCCTGGCGGCGGGCGCGCCGGTAGGGCGCAGGCGCAGGTAACGGTTCTCGGCGGCCTGGCGGCTCGCGACGCCCATCGGGCGGGCGAGGTCGGCCCAGGTCGCGCCGCCGGCCCGGGCCGCCTCGACCAGCGGGGCCTCCCAGTCCGCGAGCCGGGCGCGCAACTCGCGCAGCAGCACCAGGGCGGCCAGCGCCTGCCCGGCGCCGTCCTCCTGGGTGTCCTCGGGTACGGGAGAGGCCGCACGGGCTGTGCGGACCGCGTCGTCGATGGCGGCGAGCGCCGACGCGGCGGCGAGGAAGGAGACCGGCTCGGAGCCGGGCGCGGGCTTCGACGGCTTCGTACTCATGACGTCATTCTATCGACGACATCCAGCGTTTGTCATCGAAAGGACGACGTGCTACAACGGTGTCAGGTGAAGCGCACTGGCACCCATCGATCAGTGGAGGTGTTTCGCGATGCTGATGCGCACTGACCCGTTCCGCGAGCTGGACCGGCTGACCCAGCAGTTCCTCAACACGACCGGCACCTGGTCGCGGCCGACCCCGATGCCGCTGGACGCGTACCGCACCGGCGACGAGTACGTGATCTGCTTCGACCTGCCCGGGGTGGACCCGCAGGCGATCGACATCGACGTCGAACGGAACATGCTGACCGTCAAGGCCGAGCGCCGTCCGCGCCAGGAGGGCGAGGGCGTGAAGTGGGAGCTGTCCGAGCGCCCGCTCGGGGTCTTCTCCCGCCAGGTCATGCTCTCCGACACCCTCGACCCGGAGGGGATCACCGCCGACTACGACTCCGGCGTGCTGACCCTGAGGATCCCGGTGGCCGAGAAGGCCAAGCCCCGCAAGATCGCCATCGGCCACAGCGACAGCCGTAAGCAGATCCAGGCCTGACCCCTTCCCGAGGCCGTCCCGTGCCGCCCGGATCCCCCCGGCGGAGCGGCACGGGACCCCCGGCCCCCGGCACCACCCCCTGCCCGCGACGGCGGGCCGGACGGACAGCGAGCAGTCCCATGACCACCCAGGTGACCTCGTTCGTGGTGACGGCGTGCGGCGAGATCGACTTCGACACCGCCCCACACCTGCAGCGAGAGCTGTCCCGCGCGCTGGTGGAGCACCAGGAGGTGGTGCTCGACCTCTCGGAGGTGACGTTCATGGACTGCTCGGGCCTGGGTGTCCTGGTCAGAGCCCGGAACCAGGCCGACCGCAGCGGCCGGCGCCTCGTCCTGCGTGGCATCGGCCGCCCCGTGGACCGAATACTCAAGCTCACCGGCCTCGGCCGCCGGCTGGCCCCCGCGACCCGGCCGACGACGAACCGGAACCCGTTCGTCCCCGATCCCGAAGGAGGGAGAGCACGGTGACGATCCGTTGGGAAGCGTTCCTCGACCAGGTCCGGGAACGCGGCGAGTACAGCACACCCGAGGAGGCCGAGCGCTGCGCCCGCGTGGTCCTGGCCCTGCTCGGCGCTCACCTGGTCGGCGACGTGCGCACCCGCCTCGCCGCCCGGTTGCCCGAAACCCTCGCCCTGGTCCTGCTCAACCCCCTCCAGGCCGCCGAACCGCTCAGTCCCGAACGGTTCGTGCGCGCCACCGCCGCCTGGATAGAAGGCGCCACCGAGGCCACCGCCCTGTGGGACATCGGCGCCGTCCTGTCCACGGTCGCCGACGCGGCCGACGATCAGCTCATGGAGCAGGTCCTGCTCCAGCTGCCGCCCGGCTACGACGTCCTGTTCGGCCGGCCCGACGCCGTCCGACGCTCCTGAACCGCCCCCCCCTTCCGCCCGCCCTTCGACCGCCGTCCCCTGACCGCCGTTACGGGCCGCCGCGCTCGCGGCGGCCCGCGCCCCGGAAGGCCATCGCCATGACCCGGCACCGCCGCCTGATCCAGCAGGTCCGCACCCTGGGCCGCTACCCCGGTGAAGAGGAGGCCGAGCGCGTCCTCGACGCGGTCCTGGCCCTGCTCGGCTCACAGCTCACCGGCGACGAACGCTGTGAACTCGCCTCCGTGCTCCCCGAGCGGGCCCGCGCCGTCTTCTCCTCCCAGATCCCCCTCCCGGCGCCGGTCGGCGCGCCCGCGTTCGTCGAAGCCCTCGCCGACGTCCTGGGCACCAGCCTCACCGCGGCCCGGTGGGACGCCTCCTCCGTCCTCGCTGCCCTCTCCGACCTGGCCGGCGACCGTCTCACCGACCGCGTCCTCGCCCAGCTCCCCCACGGCTGGGCCCTGCTCTTCGGCCGCGCCGACCTGACCCCGGTGCCGGCCTGAGCCGTCACCGCAGCCCCCGTCGGCACCGAGCCGCCGGATCCCCTGGCGGGGTGCACCGCTCCCCCGTCACTCCGCCAGGGCCGTACGGAGGAACCGGAGGATCTCGGCCCGGGCGGCGTGGGCCTGGGGTTCCACCCCCGGGAGGCTGAGGAACGCGTGCCTCGCCCCCCGGTACTCGGAGAGCGTCACGGGCGTCCCGGCCGCACGCAGCCGCTCGGCGTAACGGCGACCGTGATCGGCGAGCGCGTCCTGGGTGGGCACCACCACGAGCGCCGGGGCCAGCCCGCTCAGGTCGTCCGCGTACAGCGGCGAGAGCGCGCGGGCGTCGCCTCCCTGCGGAACGGCGAGGCGCCGCAGGAGCCGCAGTTGCGGCAGGGCCCGGGTCGGGTGGTACGCGTACTCGGCGATCGAGGGGTGGTCGTCCATCGTGGCGGTCACGTCGGCCAGCGGGTTGACCAGCACCTGCGCCTTGAGTTCCGGGCCCGCCCCTCGGGCCCGGATCGCCGTCAGGGCGCTGATCAGCGCGCCGCAGCTCTCGCCGAAGACGGCCACGCGCGCCGGGATCTGGGGGCGGTACGGGTCCGGGGGCACCGGATCCCGGTTGGTCATGGAGGAGCTGCTGCAGGCCATGCGCGCGTCCGGACTGCCCGACCGGGACGTCCCGGCGCGCTACCACCGCATCGTGGTCCTGCTCGCCGCGCTGATCTCCTCGGAGGCCGGAATGAGCACCGTCACCCCCGAGGAGTACGAACAAGGGATGGAGCAGTTCCGCGTCGCCGTGCTGGGCGCCGACCCCGAACGCTTCCCCGCCCTGGCCCACTTCGCCCGCGACGTCCGCCCGCTCGGCGCGGACCGGCGGGCCGCGTTCGAGGAGCTCCGCGCCGCCCAACTCGCCCACATCGAGGCCCGGATCCCCTGACGGCCCTGGCCCGCCGAGCGAGGCACCGCTCGGCGGGCCAGGGCGACACCACGGGTTGGTCAGGCCCAGGGCTCGCTGAAGGAACGGCCGGGGACGGGCTTGGCGATCAGCGCGATCGCCACGAAGAAGTTGACCTGGCCGATGGCCGTCATCAGGGTGGCGAGCGCCTTCTCGTCGTAGTGCTCTGCGGCCAGCGCGTACAGCTCGTCCGAAACGCGCTCACCGTGCGGGTTGGGCTGGAGCACGGCCTCGACCAGGGCGAGGGCCGCGCGCTCGGGGGCGGTCAGGTACGGAGAGTCCTGCCAGCCGGCCACCGAGGTGATCCGCTCCTCGGACTCCCCCGCCTTGCGCAGGAATGCGGTGTGCAGGACGGTCAGGTAGGTACTGCCGACGATCTGTCCGGCCCGCAGCTGGACCAGGCCGATGGTGGTCCGGGGAATCGAGCGGTTGCCGACGACCTTGAACAGTGCGGCCGAGACCTCGGCGAGTTCGGGGATCAGCTGCGCCGGGTCCTGGGCCATCCGGGGGCGCAGCGGGATCTCGGCGGTGATCGGGCGGGTGGTGATCGGGCGGTTGATCGGCTGGGCGGTCGGCTGGGTGGTCAACGTCGTGTTCCTCTCGGACTGTTCGGTGCTTTCACTGACCCGACGGACCGCGGGGCGGGAGTGTGACAGCCCGGCGCGAGATCTTTTTCGGCCCCTGCGTCGCGTCCGCCGTCGGAGCCCCGAGAGGTGGCGGACGCGGCCACCGCCGATACTGGGGTCGCAACCCGAGGCGGCCCCGGCGGGCCGGCTACGGCCTCGCCGCGCCGCGGAACCTGAGGAGCGCGCCGTGACCGATCCCGCCCCGACCGGACCGTCCGTGCCCGGGACCTCCACCGGGCCCGTCGTCGTCGGCTTCGACGGTTCGCCCGAGAGCCTCACCGCCACCGAGTGGGCCGCCCGCGAGGCAGAGCGCCGCGACCGCCCGCTCGAGGTCCTGGAGGCCTGGCCCTGGCCGAAACGGGACGTGGTCGGCAGCGACCAGACGTACCACCGCGCCCTCGCCCACCTCGCAGACCGCGAGTCCGCACTGTCCGCCCTGGTGCCCGGGGTGCCGGTCTCCACCGCCCCCGTGTCCGCCGACCCCGTGGAGGCCCTGGAGGAAGCCTCGCACCGCGCCGCCGTGCTGGTGCTCGGCTCCCGCGGGCTGGGCACGCTGCGCGGCTTCCTGGTCGGCTCGGTCAGCCAGGAGGTGCTGCGCCGCTCCGCCTGCCCGGTGGTGCTGGTCCGTGCCCGGGAGGACGAGCCGGACGGCTCCGTGACGGCCGGCATCGACCTGGTCCACCCCGCCGGGCACGTGCTGGCCTTCGCCTTCCAGGCCGCCGCCCTCCGCTCCGCTCCGCTGCGGGTCATCCACGTCTGGTCCCCGCCGGCCGGCAGCGAGTACATGTCCTACGGCGCCATCGGCGGGCTGGAGGGCGAGCTCTCATCCGTGGAGTGGAGCGGCCTCGCCGAGGCCCTGGAACCCCTGCGGGCCCGGTACCCGGAGGTGGAGGTGACCGCCGACCTGGTCCGCGGCAAACCCGCCGTCGAACTCGTCGACGCGGCGGCCTCGGCTCGGCTCCTGGTCCTGGGCCGCCGCCTGCGCCACCTGCCGTTCCGGCACCACCACCTCGGCCCGGTCGCCCACGCCGCGATCCACCACGTCCACTGCCCGGTCGCCGTCGTCCCCTACGGCTGAACCGCGCGCCCGACGGGCAGCGGATCGGGTTCGGCAACGACCTCCACGGGTGGTCTCCCCGCACGACGCGCATGCCTCGCCGGATCCCGGGGATACGACAGGCCCAGGGCGGCCCGTCCTCGGGCGGACCCCGAGCCTTGCACTCACCATCACGCCATCACGACGAGAAGGAGCGAAGACATGGGCCACGGCGGCAACGTGATCCACGAGCTGATGACGGACCACCGGGAGGTGGAGGAGATGTTCGCCCGGATCCAGGCGCTGCCCGCGGGCGACGAGCGGCGCCGCGAGGTGGCGGACGACTTCACCATCGAGCTGGTGCGCCACTCGGTGGCCGAGGAGCAGTACCTGTACCCGGCGGTGCGCGAGCACGTGCCCGGCGGTGGGGATCTCGCGGACAAGGAGATCGCCGACCACGCGACCGTCGAGAAGCTCCTCAAGGAGATCGAGGGCGTGGACTGCGGCGACGCCCGCTTCGGCGTCCTGGTCGACCGGATCATCTCCGAGGTCTCGGCGCACATCCGGGACGAGGAGCAGAACCTGTTCCCCTCCCTGGCCGAGGTCTGCTCGCCCGAGCAGCTGAACGAACTCGGTGAGCGGGTCCGGCGGGCGAAGAAGCTCGCACCCACCCGTCCCCACCCGAACGCGCCCGACAACAAGCTGCTCGCGGCCGGCACCGGTCTGGTCGACCGCGTCCGCGACCTCGCCACCGGGCGCGGCAAGTCCTCGTGACACCGGAGATCGTCGTGGGCCGGCCCGCCGTTCTTCGCGGCGGGCCGGCCCACGACTGCGTTTCGTAGCCCGTCGCCGGACGCCGGGAGCCAGGCGCCCGGTGCCTGAAGCCCGGAGCCGGTTGCGGGGTGCCCGGCGGTCAGCCCCGGCCGGCTGCGGTCCAGTAGCCCCTGTCCGCCGGCAGGCGCCCACGCAGGTCGCCGCGGACCTGCTCGGCCACCCGCCGGGTGTCGCGCCGGTTGACCGTCGCGCCGATGCCCGCGCCGAGGAACAGCGGGGCCATCGACGGCAGTCGGCGCATCCAGCTGCGGGTGAGCCGGCGGCGCACCTGCTGGCGCACCTCCGACCCGAGGGCGAGCGCCGCCAGGCCCGCCGGGCGGATCAGCAGGTTGGCGTCGATCCCCCGGCGGTTGGCCCAGGCGGCCAGGTAGGCCGCGGTCCGCTGGGGGCCGCTGCCCCGTACCGGGACACCGTAGACCTCGTGCAGCTCGGCGATCAGCTTGATCTCCACGGCCGCCACGGCGAGCGTCTCGGCCGCGATCTCCACCAGCATGGCCGGCGGCACGGGCAGCATCGCCATCGCCCCGACGCCCGCGCCGAGCGCACCGGAGGCCCGGGTGGCGCCGGCGGCCAGCAGGTCGGCCAGGCGTTCGGGGTCGTCGACGCCGGGATGCTGGGCGCGCAGGGTGGCGAGGTCGCGGATCGGGATCCGCGGGGCTGCGCGCATCAGCTGCTCGGTCAGGGCCTTGCCGCCGAGGACCGCGCCACGGCCGCCGCTGCTCAGCAGCCGCGCCACCTTCGCCGTCAGTGCCCGGGCGCGGCCACGCTCGACGTGCTGCTCGGCGGCCGGCCAGGCCCCGCCGGGCCGCTCGGCCCGCTCGACCAGCTCGGCGACGCTTTGGGCCAGGCCCGGGTCCGGGACGGCACCGTCGACCTCGGGAAGGGGAACAGGAGCGTGATCGGAGTTCGGGGTTCCGGGTGCGCTGGGGCTCGTCCCCGGAGTTCCGCGCTCCGAAGGCCGCGGTCGCCCGGAGCGGCCGCCCGGTCTGCGAAAGACTGCCATGGCTGTGCGGGTACCCGGCTGTCCGGGCGGCACGCCTGGGACGGCCCGCCGGGTGGGCGGCCGGTACTTCGGTTAGCGTCGGCCATGGGGACCGGACGGTGGTCGGAGGTCGGCGGCATGGCAACAGCGGCAATCGCACGGCTCGCGGAGGACTGGCGGCGGGCGGCGGACCAGCACCTGACGCCGACCAAGCGGTCACTGATGGTGATGTGGGCGGCGTTCGGCACCACCTTCGGCACGGTGCGCTTCATCACCCACGGGATCAGGGGCGGCTGGCTGCCCTGGGGCAACGTCTCGGCCGGCGGGAAGCACCTGCACCACTACAACATCGGCATCGCGGCGCTGGCCGGGGTCGGCCTGGTGGCCGTCCGCGGAGACGAACCGGCGGTCGGCCACCCGGCGGTGGCCGCCGTCTACGGCGCGGGCGCGGCCCTGATCACCGACGAGTTCGCACTGCTGCTGGACCTGCAGGACGTCTACTGGGCGAAGCAGGGCCGGGTGAGCGTCGACGTCTCGTTCGGCGTGCTCGCCGCTCTCGGCGGTTACCTGTCGGCCGCGCCGTTCTGGCACGAGCTCGTCCGGAGAACCCACCGCCGGCTCACGGCCGGGAGCGCGGGGTAGCGCCCGCCCGCTCGATTCGTTCGCCTTCTCTGGTCCGATCAGCCCGTTTGGCGGCCCCGTTTCGGGTGACAAGAAGACCGGGTGGGGCAGAACGCGGTGCGGGCGGAGGCTCCTCCCCTCGGGCCTCCGTCCGCACCGGTCCCTCCGCCGCTCAGAGCCCGGCCACCGTGACGACCACACCCGGCGGCCGGGCGGCCCTCGCCAGGAACGACACGAGCACCTCATCGCCTTGGCCCGGCTGTCGCACCGGCCGGGCCAAGGCGATGAGGTGGGAGCACGTCGACGGCCTGCCGGACCTCCCGTCCGGCAGGCCGTCCCGTCTCGCTATCTGCGCGTTCCCCGGCGGCGACCCAGGCGCATGCCGGCGAGGACCAGGCTGGCGATGAAGAGCACGACGCCGATGACGAGCAGCCACAGCAGGCCCTTCACGAGCACGCCGACGAACCCGAACACAACGGCGACCAGCAGAATGAACAGGAACAGCGCCATGGCGATCTCCTCGCTCGTCAGTCGTCGCGCTTCAGAGCGCCCTTGACCCGGTCGGCGACGCCGGTCATGGCGTCCCTGACGTCGGCCGCGGCCTGCTTGACCTTCGCCCCACCCCGGTCGGCCCGGCCCTCACCCTTGAGCCTCTCGTTGCCCGTCAGGTCGCCGGCCTTCTCCTTCACCTTGCCGGCCAGCTCCTGGGCCTTGTTCGACAGGTCACCCATCGGATCCTCCGATCGTCGAATCAGTGGCACCACGCCGCCGATGCGTCGCATTTGCCCCAAATTTAACTTTTCATACCCCGGAATCGATCACCACCCGCGCCGAACCCGACGCCGGCGGCCCGCTCCGGGGCCCACGGTCAGGCCGCCGACCGACGGTGGGCAGGACTGAGCAGCAGAGACCGCTCCTCCTCGCTCAACCCGCCCCACACCCCGTACGGTTCGCGCGTTTCGAGCGCGTGGCGCCGGCACTCCATTTGGACCGGACACCTGGCGCAGACTGCCTTCGCCGCTTCCTCCCGAGCCTTGTGCGCGGCGCCCCGCTCACCGGCGGGATGGAAGAAGAGGCTGTTCTCCACCCGGCGGCAGGCAGCCTCCAACTGCCACTCCCAGTAGTGGTCGTAAGCTCCGGGCAAACGCGATATGTCCGCCATCAGAAGCGACCTTCCTTCGATCGGCCGGAAACATGTCGCTGATCCGTGTAGCCGGATTCCGGGATCCCATTCACGCCCGTGCCCGTCAAGCCCGACCACGGTGCCCGACTGCGCGCACGCACCGCGGTGGCGCACGCCGACTTCCGTGATCGGCGACCACGGCGGTGCCCTTTTTGTTAGCAACCGGCCCGTTCCGGGCAGGCGGGCAGACACGTCAACGACACGGACTGGGGATGGAGGAGGTGACCGGTGGTGCCGTGGCTGTTCCTCGTCACGCTCACAGCGTACGGAGTCGTCGCCGGGCTGACCGCTCGAACGGTCTTCGCGCGATCACGGGCCGGATTCGTCGCCAGCAGAGGAGGAGGGCCCACCGAGTGGGTCCAGGAGCGGTTCGAGCAGCAGGAGCGGGCACAGGCCGAGGCGGTGGCCCTGATGTCGGGGCTGTGCTGGGTCGTCGCCATACCGGCCCTGGTACTCAGGCGGGTCGTGGCCGGGCTGGTGCTCTGCCGGCCCGCTGTGTCGCAAACTCCCGCGATGCCGGCGCCCACGGTGGCCGACCGGATCGAGGAGCTCGAAAGGGCCCTGGGGCTGGGGGCGCCCTCGCCGATCCCCCTGCTCGGTGACTCGCCGGAGCCGCGAGGTGCGGGAGACGGAGGAACGAAGGCCGCGCACGCGCCAGCCGAGGACGCGACAGCCGTGCACGCGGAAGCCGTGCACGCGGTGACCGAAGGCGCGAGAGCCGACTGAGCAACGGCGACCCGGTCCTCCCGAGCGGTGTGCGCTCCCACCGGCCGGGCAGACGCTCCGCGACAACGGTCCAGCTCCGGCCGCGTCGGCTCGGCCCGACCCGGCTGGTGAACCGGCGGGAGACGATCATGACACTTCGGCATCCGGCTCGGAAGCGTGACGACGGGCGCCGCGGCCGGTTCGAGCAGACGGCCGAACTGGCGTCGAACCTGACCAGTTCCCCCCTCTTCGCCGCGTTCTGTCTGGCACTGGTCGCCGCGTTCGTCGCCGTACACGTGGCCGGTGAGTCCCTGGCGGTGCAACTGCTGGTCGGAGACGCGATGGCAGCGGTGACCCTGCTCCTGCTGGCCCTGCTGAAGAACTCGGAACGCCGGGCCGAGCACGCCGTCCAGCGCAAGCTCGACGCGATCGCCTCCGCGTTGCTGGAGCAGCAGGAGGGCGAGCCGGGCGAGGCGCACCAGCGGCTGAAGGACGCGATCCGGCTGGAAGAACGACTCTGACCGGCGAACGGAGGCCGCGGTGGCTCGGCACGCCCAGCAACCGGTGCGGGCGGTGGCCACGTAGGCGTCCTCCCGCGGAGCCCTTCCCCGGCGTCCCCCGCAGGCCCCCCTGACCGCAGAGCGGTCAGGGGGGCCTCTTACGATCAGTGCGCGTTCTCCGACGGACCCGAAGCCCGACCGGCCGGGTGCCCGCTGCTCAACGTCCTGCACCACCCGACGCACGACACGACGACTCCGCCGACGGCGATGGGGTCGCCCACCGAGGAGGAACCTCCATGCAAGCCCGGAAGATCGGCGCGGCCGCCGCGACAGCGGTGGCGCTTCTGGCTGCCCGCGACCTCGTCCAGAAGAAGCACGCGCTGCTCCGGAACTTCCCGGTGCTCGGACACGCCCGCTACCTGCTGGAGACGATCGGGCCGGAACTGCGGCAGTACATCGTCACCTCCAACGAGGAGGAGCGCCCCTTCAGCCGCGACCAGCGCACCTGGATCTACGCATCGGCCAAGGAGGAGAACAACTACTTCGGGTTCGGCACCGAGGTCGACGTCGAGCACGTCCAGGGGCACGCCTACGTCAAGCAGCGCACCTTCGCCGGCGCCCTGCCCGACATCCACGACCCGCAGGCCCCGCTGCCCTCCGCCAAGGTCCTGGGCGGGCCGCGCGGGCGCGCCGAGGCGTTCCGGCCGGCGAGCGTGGTGAACATATCCGCGATGAGCTTCGGCTCGCTCTCCGGCGCGGCCATCACGGCGCTCAACAAGGGCGCGGCGGAGGCCGGCGCCATGCACAACACCGGCGAGGGCGGCCTCTCCCCGCACCACCGCCAGGGCGGCGACCTCGTCCTCCAACTCGGCACCGCGTACTTCGGCTGCCGCAACGAGGACGGCAGCTTCAACCTCGACAAGCTCAAGGAGGTCGTCGCCGGCGCGCCGGTCAGGGCGATCGAGATCAAGCTCTCCCAGGGCGCCAAGCCCGGGCTCGGCGGAATGCTGCCGGGGGCGAAGGTCACCCCGGAGATCGCCGCCATCCGCGGCATCCCGGTCGGCCAGGACTGCGCCTCCCCGTCGCGGCACACCGCCTTCGGCGACGTCGACTCGATGCTCGACTTCGTCGAACTGCTCGCCACCGAGACCGGTCTGCCGGTCGGCGTCAAGAGCGCGGTCGGCGACATGGGATTCTGGCAGGAACTGGCCGCGCTGATGGAACGCCGCGACCGGGGCGTCGACTTCGTGACGATCGACGGCGGCGAGGGCGGCACCGGCGCGGCGCCCCGGATGTTCGCCGACTCGGTGTCACTTCCCTTCCGGATGGGCTTCTCCCGGGTCTACGGCACCTTCGCCGAGCGCGGGCTGACCGACGACCTGACCTTCATCGGGTCCGGCAAGCTCGGCCTGCCCGAGAACGCCGCGGTCGCCTTCGCCCTGGGCGTCGACATGATCAACGTGGCCCGCGAGGCCATGCTGTCGATCGGCTGCATCCAGGCCCAGAAGTGCCACACGGACAAGTGCCCCACCGGCATCGCCACCCAGAACCCCTGGCTGGCCCGCGGCCTCGACCCGGCCTCCAAGTCCACCCGCGCCGCGGTCTACCTCCGCACCCTCCGCAAGGAACTCCTCAAGGTCTCCTCCGCCGTCGGCGTCGCCCACCCGGGCCTCATCACCGCCAACGACATCGAGATCATGAACGGCGACTACGAGGCCCGCACCCTCGCCGGCGTCTACGGCTACAAGGAGGGCTGGGGCGAACTCGGCCCCCGGCTCGCCAAGGAGATCACCGCCCTCCTCACCTCCGGCCCGGCCGCCTGAGCCCAGGTGGAACCCCTCGGGGACCGGCGCGCCGCCGGCCCCGGGGGGACGGAATCCCACGTCAGTCGCGCCGCGAGCCGCCTGCCGTGCGGAGGAATACGGGCACAGGCGGTCCCCGACCACGGCGGACGGTACCGACGGAACACGCGGAGCGGACGGGGCGAACGTCGCCCGAGGCGGCTCTGGTCGCGTCGTGTGATCGTTCCGCGCAGATCGGGCGGGTTGTGCGAGCACCTGTCGAAACCGGTGCTCAGGGCCGGAGCGGGCGGCAGAACTGCCCCTAGACTGACCGCCGCCCCACGGAGGGGGCGACCGGGACATCGGGGGGAGACACGTGAGCGGCGGCGACAACGGCGGGGTCGGGGTGGGGTTCAGCGCGCACCCGGAAAAGCTCGGGGACGCGGGTGATCAGCTGATAGCCGCGAGCACGGACGTGGGCTCGGTGAAGGACGCACTGGGCAAGCTCGTCATGTCCGGTGAGGACACGTTCGGCGAGTACGGCGCGAGCGACGCGGCCAAGGCGTTCTGGCAGGCCTGGCAGGACGAACTGGGCGTGAACGTGGACGCCCTGAACGACCTCGGCGGCAAGGTGCACACCACCGCGGCCAACTACACCAACACTGACCACGGCGTTGGCCAGCAGTACCAGCACCAGGGGGCGTGACGGTGCCCGACCACGGCATGGACCCGCTCAACCCGCTCGGTGTCGACCAGCGCTCCCAGCGGGAGAAGGTCGAGGGGCTGAAGAAGACCATCGACGAGTCCCACGGCATGTGGGGCGCCGGCGACCTCAAGTACGCGGTGCACGACGCCCTCCAGCTGCCCGCGCCCAAGGGCGACCCGGGCAAGCTCGGCGAGCTCGCCGCCGCGTACAACACCGCCGTCTCCCAACTGGACACGGTCCAGATGAAGGTGGCGCGAGTGGGTGCCCAGCACCTGCCCGACGCCTGGACCGGGCAGGTCGGGGAGAAGGCCGCCGAGGTGGTCAAGGCGTCCGCCGACGACCTCGGGCGCTGCCACGAGATCCTGGGCAAGGGCCGGGACCAGCTCAAGGCGCTGGCCTCCGCGCTCAGCGAGGCGCAGTCCCTGCACGGGCAGGGCCACGCGCCGCTGAGCGAGGCGCTGAAGCTGCTGCACGACATCACCTTCAGCGACGGGCCGGACCTGGTCCACTGGGACGACGACAAGATGCACAGCGCCCACGCCAAGGCGAAGGAGGGCATCAAGTCGGTCTACGACGCCGCGGTGAAGGCCGAGGAGGCCGGCCGGGCCGCCGCCCGGGAGCTGCACGCGCTGGCGGACAAGGCGCTGGCCGCCCGCTTCAAGAACAAGGGCCTGGGCGCCGCCGACAAGCTGGTCGTCGCGGACGCGGAGGTCGCCGGCAGCGACCAGTTCGGCACCATCCTCACGGCCAACGACGTGACCCGGGCCGGCCAGTTCATGGACAAGATGAGCGACGCCGACCGGGCCCGCTTCGACCAGCTGCTGGCCGGCAGCAAGTCCCCCGAGGAGCGCGCCTACCTGATGAAGGCGCTGGCCGCCGGGCACAGTTACGACGAGGTCAAGGCCTTCGACGACCAGATCCACGGGCACGGCGACGACCCGGCCTGGCTGGCCCAGCGCCTCTCACCGGTGCAGATCGACTCCGCCTCCACCAACCAGTCGGACACCGCCTACCAGGGCGTGGCGTGGAACCAGGGCGACAAGCCGACCTGCGTGGCCGCCTCGACCGTCACCGCCCGGGCGATGGTCGACCCGCTCTACTCGCTGCAGCTCACCACCGGCGGGCACCCCGGTGACCCGAAGTACGACAACGGCCAGGCGGCGTACGACCGTTGGCTCAAGGAAGCCGACCGCGTCTACGACACCAAGAACTGGTGGAACGAGTGGCAGGACGGGATGAGCGACGGCGAGTCCAAGGACGCCGCCAACGACGAGATCGGCAAGCACACCGGGGCGGGTTACCACACCGTCGACCTGGAGGGCCCGGAGCAGCGCCGGGACGTGCTGGCCCAGGTCGAGTCGGCGGTGGACCAGGGCAAGCCGGTGCCGATCGGGGTCAAGGAGGACACCTGGTTCCGTCCGGACGGCCACCAGATGATGATCATCGGACACCGCGGCGACCAGCTGGAGATCTACAATCCCTGGGGCTACACCGTCTGGGTGAGCGAGAACGACTTCGTCAACAACCACATGGAGGGCGCGGCGCAGGGCGGCAACATGCCGATCGCCGACCACGTCCAGATGCCCCAGTGAGGCTCTAGGTGAGCAAGTGAGCACTTCCCCCCGACCGACTCCGCAGTCGATGAGCGACGCCCGCCTGGCCGAGCTGGACGTCGAGGTCCTGCTGCGCTTCGGCCTGCCCGCCGCTGGGCCGCACCGCTCGACGCTGTTCGGCGACGGCGCGGTGGCCGCCGCGATCACCGTCGACCGGCTCGGCGTCATGCCGCGCGCCGTGGTCTTCCTCGGCGAGGTGGTCCGCTCCGGCGGCACCCGCTTCGCGGCCGGCCTGCCCGAGCCGCTGCCCGGCCCGGCTGCGGCGGTGGCACGCGGCTGGCTGGAGGCGGCCGCGACGGTCGTCGGGGACGCCACCGGGGACCTCCTGGTCGCCCGCTGGCTCGACGCGGTCGCCGCCGTGCTGGCACTGCGGGTCGCCCACCGGGAGGCGAGCGCGTGAACTGGCGTCGGATCCTGGTCGGAGCGTTCGCGCTGCTGGCCGTCGCGGGCGTGGTGGGGGCGGTGGTGGTCCACCGGATGACCACCGGCAAGCTCGACCACGGCGCGGTGTTCACCGCAGACTCCGGTGAACTGGCCGTGAAACCGGGCGAGTTGTTCTCCGTCGAGGTCAGCGCCCACCGGGTGACCGGCCAGGTCTGGAGCGTGGCCGAGCCGGTTCCCGACCCGACGGCCGTCCAGACCGTGGGCGACGAGTACGTCAAGAACTTCGGCCTCAAGGACCTGGTCGGCGCCACCGGTTCGGCCGGCTCCGGCGGCCGCTACTACTTCGTCTTCCGGGCCGGCCCCAACCCCGGCCGGGCGACCATCACCCTGCGCAACCCCAACCACACCGGCGGCGCGGGCGGCTCTGACCAGGGCGAGCGGCACTACACCGTCGAGGTGCGCTGAACACCGGGGCCGCCACGGAGTGAAGCCGACTGCCGCCGCCTCCGCCGCGTACGGCCGGACGCAGCGCCCCCGCAGAGCGACGGGGCGGCACCGGCCGCGGTGCGGCGGGTGTCCTCAGTCCAGGCCGCGGGCCCGGCGCAGGCGGGCCGAGAGGGTGTCGGGGTCGATGAGCGGGTCCGGGTAGTCGGGGGCGAGCGACCAGGGGCGGTGGACGGCGCGCCCGGGCAGGTGGGCGAGTTCCGGCAGCCAGCGGCGCACGTAGTTCCCGTCGGGGTCGTAGCGCTCGGCCTGGCGCAGCGGGTTGAGGACCCGGTTGGGGCGGGTGTCGGTGCCGGTGCCGGCGACCCATTGCCAGTTGAGCTGGTTGTTCGCGATGTCGCCGTCGACCAGCAGGGTGAGGAAGTGGGCGGCGCCGATCCGCCAGTCCAGGTAGAGGGACTTGGCGAGGAAGCTCGCCGTCAGCAGGCGGGCGCGGTTGTGCATCCAGCCCTCGTGGGCGAGCTGGCGCATCCCGGCGTCGACGATCGGGTAGCCGGTGCGGCCCTGCCGCCAGGCCTCGGCCTCGCGCTCGTCGTGGTGCCAGGGGTCGTTCCTGGTGCGGTAGTCGCGGTGGGCGGCGTCGGGGCGGGCGGCGAGGACCTGGTGGTGGAAGTCGCGCCAGGCCAGCTGCCGGACGAAGGCCTCCGCCCCGGCGCCGCCGTGCCGGAGGGCGCGGGCCACCAGCTCGGTGGGTGACAGGCAGCCGAAGTGCAGGTAGGGGGAGAGCCGGGAGGTCGAGTCGCCGGCCAGGTCGTCGTGCCCCTCGGCGTACCCGTCGAGGTCCCAGCGCCGCCAGCGCTCCCGGGCCGCGCTCTCCCCACCGCGGGGCAGGGCCGGGGAGAGCGGGCCCGTGGCCACGAGGCTCTCGCTGCCGATGCCGTCCGGCGTGCGGATCACCCGGGGCGCGCCCAGCACCGTGCGGTGGGGCGCCTGTTGCCAGACCCGGTGGTACGGCGTGAAGACCGCGTAGTGGTCGCGGCCCGCCGGGGCGATCCGCCCGGCGGGGACCACCGTCACGGAGGCGTCGTGGACGTGCAGCCGTCCGCCGAACAGGGCGAGCAGCGCCGCCTCGCGCCGACGGGCGAAGGCGCTGACGCCGGCCGCGACGTGCACGGTGGCGGCGCCGGTCTCGGCGGCGACCCGGGCCGTCTGCTCGGCGGTCGCGCCGCGGCGCACGATCAGGCGCGAGCCGGCGCCGCGCAGCCCGGCGTCCAGGTCGACGAGGCAGTCGGCCAGGAAGGCCATCCGGTTCGGGGCCGCGAAGCCGGCCGCCTCCACGGAGGGGTCGAGGACGAACAGCGGCACCACCTGGTCGGCGGCGTCGCGGGCGGCGTGCAGCACGGGGTTGTCGTGCAGGCGCAGGTCCTGGGTGAACAGGGCGATCGAGACGGTCATGGATGGGCCCTCGGAGCGGATGCGGTCGGGGTGTTCAGGGTGCTGCGGGGCACGGCGGCCGCTCGGGCGCGTTCCGTGATGTTGCGCGCCATCGCACCGAACACCAGGGAGTGGAACGGCGCCACCGACCACCAGTAGGCGTGGCCGGCCAGTCCGTGCGGGTGGAACAGCGCGCGCTGGCGGTAGCACGTCCCGCCGGCGCCGTCGGGGGCGACCCTCAGTTCCAGCCAGGCCAGGCCCGGCAGGCGCATCTCGGCCCGCAGCCGCAGCAGCCGCCCGGGCTCGATCTCCTCCACCCGCCAGAAGTCGAGGGCGTCGCCGACCCGGAGGTGGTCCCGGTCGCGTCGGCCGCGGCGCAACCCGACGCCGCCGGCCAGCCGGTCGAGGGTGCCGCGCAGCGCCCAGGCGAACGGCAGGGAGTACCAGCCGTTCTCACCGCCGACGCCCTCGACGACCCGCCACACGGCGGCCGGGTCCGCCGCCACCCGCCGTTCCCGTAGGTCCTGGTAGAGGCTGCCGCCCGCCCAGTCCGGGTCGGTGGGCAGCGGGTCGCTGGGGGCGCCGGGGAGTGAGGCGGAGGACCAGCGGGTGGTGACCCTGGCTTCGCGGATGCGGCGCAGGGCGAGTTCGACGGCGCGGTCGAAGCCGGTCAGTCCCTGCGGCGGGTCCGGGATCCAGTGGGCGATGTCGTGCTCGCCGCAGACCACCTCGTGCCGCAGCGATTCCACCAGCGGGCGGGCGAGCGGACCGGGCACCGGGGTGACCAGGGCGACCCAGTAGCTGGACAGCGCCGGGGTCAGGACGGGCACCGGCACGATCAGCCGCCGGGGCAGGTCGGCCACCTTCGCGTAGCGCTGCATCATCAGCCGATAGGTCAGCACGTCCGGTCCGCCGATGTCGAAGGCCCGGTCGACCTCCGGCGGCAGCGAGGCGGCGGCGACCAGGTAGCGGAGCACGTCACGGACGGCGATCGGCTGGATCCGGGTGTTGACCCAGCGCGGGGTGACCATGGCGGGCAGGCGTTCGGTCAGGTAGCGGAGCATCTCGAAGGAGGCGGAGCCGGAGCCGATGATGACGGCGGCCCGCAGTTCGGCGGTCGGTACGCCGGCGGAGCGCAGGACCCGGCCGACCTCGGCGCGCGAGCGCAGGTGCGGCGAGAGCTCGGCCTCGGGCACCCCGGTGGGCAGCAGCCCGCTGAGGTAGACGATCCGGCGGACCCCGGCCCGGGCTGCCGCGCGGGCGAAGGCCCGGGCGGCGCGGCGGTCGGTGTCCTCGAAGTCCGGCCCGGTGCCGAGGGAGTGCACCAGGTAGTAGGCGACGTCGACGCCGTCGAAGGCGCCGTCCAGGGTCTCGGGCCGGGTGACGTCGCCGGTGGCGGCCGTCACCCGGCCGCGCCACGGCTGGTCGCGCAGCCGGCGCTGGTCCCGCACCAGGCAGCGCACCCGGTGCCCGGCGGAGAGCAGTTCGGGGACCAGCCGTCCTCCGATGTAGCCGGTGGCGCCGGTGACCAGGCAGAGTTTTCCGGTCCGGGTTCGCTCGTCCACGGTGTTCCGCTCCTTCCGGAGGTCGGGTGCCGAGGGCCTGCCCTGCGGCGGATCAGCGCAGCAGCCCCTCCAGCAGGTGGAGCGCGGTGGTGAGGTCCCGGGGGCGCAGGGTGCCGGGCGGGCGGCGGGAGCCGGCCCAGCCCGGTCCGGCGACCAGCACCACCGGTCGGGTGCGCGCGCCCTGCGGGCCCCAGGCGGTGCTGACGACCCGCTCGACCAGCGCCCGGTCGGCGGTCCTGGTGGCCTGCGACCAGAGCAGCACCGCGGGCGGGCCCGTCCGGCGGACGGCTTCGAGCAGGGCGTCGGGCGGCAGAGCCGCGCCGAACATCCGGAACGGGAGCCCGCGCTCGGCCAGGGCGGCGGCGAGCGCCTCCAGCGCCAGGCTGTGCAGTTCCGTCGGCATGCCGGCGAGCAACGCGGCCGGGCCGGTCTGCGGCCGCACCTGCTCGGCGGCCCGGCGCAGGGCGGCCGAGACGTGCCAGGACAGCAGGTGCTCCACCTCGACGTAGCGTTCGCCCTCGGTGGCCCACTTGCGCCCGACCGCCCGCAGCGCGGGGGTCATCACCTCCGTCCAGGCGGTGACCGGGCCGAGTTCGTCGACGTTTCGGCGCAGGATGAGGGCCATCTCGGGGGCGTCGAGCCGTACGGCGGCACGGGCCAGACCCCGGCACTCGGGCCGTACGGTGCCCACGCGCAGGGTGTTGCCGCCGGAGGCCGTTCCGGTCCGAACCGTCGGGAGGGTGGATCCGGCGCCCGCCAGGGCGACGCGCGCGGCTTCGGCGGGGGTGACTCCCCGCGCCATGAGCCGGCACATCTCCTCCAGGACGGCCACGTCGGCCGGCTCCCACCGCCGGTGCCGCCCGGGGTCGCGGTGGGCGGGGCCGATGCCGTAACGGCGCTCCCAGGACCGGATGGTGGTGGGCGAGACGCCGAGCCGCCGGCCGAGGGCTCCGGTGGTCAGTCCGGCCGGGGCGGGAGCGGGCGGGGCGGTCACGCCGGTGAGCCTACGACGGGTCGCCGGGGCGCGGTCGGCCGACGCGCGCGCGGCGGGAAGCGGTCCGCCGGGGGCGACGGGCCTGGGGGCCGGCCGTTGGACGGGCGACCGCTCGGTGATTGCCTGCACGGTCCGACTCTCACGCAGCGGCGGGCGGTGTCGCGAGTCGCATCGTTTGCGCATCGTTCTTGCAGCGTTGTCGCGTCTTCGCCGCACCGAACGCGGGGCAGGTCAGCGCCGGGCGCGGCGGAGGGTGAGCAGGACGGCGGCAGTGGCGGCGCCGTAGGCGAGGTGCGGGACGATGTCGGCGGCCCAGTCGGCGGGCTCCCATTCCCTGGGGTCGCTGATGCCGAGCGCGGCCATCGGGGCGTCGGAGGCGGCCAGTGCCGCCGCCGCGGCGCCGAGGGCGACGATGCAGGCGCCGGCCCTGCCGGCGGGGGCCTTGACCGCGGCGGTCAGGACGCCGATGCCCAGGCCCACGGCCAGTCCGGTGCCCAGTCCGAGCAGCGGGCCCAGGCCCGCGATCCGGTTGTCGCGTTCGTCGTGGTCTCCCGGAACGGACACTCCCGCCCGGTCGGCCAGGGTCTCGACAGCCTCCTGCGGGGCCTCGCTGGCGGCCCTGCCGCGGACGGCCATGTCGAGGTAGGTGACGGCGTTGAGCGCGGTGGTGCCGACCGCTCCGGCGGCGAGGCCCTCCAGCGCGCGGGTGCGCACGGTCATGATGTCTCCTTCCCGCCCGGCCGTCCGGTGCGGACCGCTCCTGCGCGACGGTCGGTCGGCCGCCGCCCCGGCGTCTTACCGGATCGGGGCCGTCCATGCGCCGGTTTCCGTACGGGTGGCTTCCGCAGAACGGGCGGCTTCACACCCGGGCGAAGCGGCTGGTTTCGCTCAGCTGACTGCCCGGGGCCGGGTTTTTCGTCCCGGTCGCTGCGGGCGGGCGCCGCGGCCCACCACGCTGGAGCAACACTGCGTCCCCATTGCCGTGTCCCAGAGCGCTGTTCTCCACCGGAAGGGACCGCATGACCTCGCACCCGAATCCACCCGCCCCGGCATCCGGCCCGTGTTCCCTGATGTGCACGCGAGTTGAGCGGCTCGCCGCCGAGGTAGAACTCCAACTCCTCGATGGTATATGGGAGTTCACAGCGCAGGACGTGGTGCTTGCCGGACGCGCCGCCGAGGGCATCGCGGATTCGGTCGGCGCCGCGCCCGCCCAGGAGCGGCTGCCGGTCCTCGACCGCCTGGAGCACCTCCGCGAGGTCCTGGCCGTCCTCGCCATCGGCATCGCCCGCACCCACGGACAGTTGGCGTGGTTGCTCGCGCGGGCGAGCACCGTCCTCGCGCCCGTCCTGCACTGGCGGTCCCTGCCCGCGGACCCGCGGCGGTCCTTCGGCACCACCGTGCCGACCCCCGGCGAACTGGCCGACGCCGAAGAGGCCTCGCGTCGGCTGCGCGCTCTCCTGGTCCATCTCGGGGCGGTCGCCGCCGGCCCACCGGCGGACGGGCCCCGCGGGGTGCCGGGCGCGGAAGCGGACACCGCCGCCTGATCCGCCGGGACGGAGCGTTCCAGGGCCGGTTCAGGAGCTCCTGGCGGACCAGGTTCGCGGTGGAACTCGGTGATACTGCGCGCCGCGTCGCCCCCACCCTCTTCGGCGCCACCGTGCGTCGTCGTGTTCATTCTCGTCCTCCTCCACCCGGTCACGGACGGTGGCCCACGGCACCGACGTCTCGAGGCCCGCGCCTACCCGCCCCCGGCCTGCTCCAACGGCGCGCCGACCGGCTTGGGCTCCGCAGAACCGGGCAGACGCGCATCGATCACCGACCCGAGGACGAGGAGGTCCACCATGGCCGATCCGGCGAAGCCCGGAAGCACGCGGGAAGCGGAACCCGGCGTGATCAGCACCGATGTCCCCGCCCGCCTCGACCGGCTGCCCTGGTCACGCTGGCACTGGCGGATCGTCATCGGACTGGGCACCGTCTGGATCCTGGACGGCCTGGAGGTGACGATCGTCGGCAACATGGCGGGGCGCCTCGCCCAGCACGGCAGCGGCATCAGCATCAGCACCGCCCAGGTGACCACCGTCGCCGCAGCCGTCTACGTGGCGGGTGCGTGCAGCGGTGCGCTGTTCTTCGGCTGGCTGACCGACCGGCTCGGCCGCAAGAAGCTCTTCATGCTCACCCTCGCCGTGTACCTGGCCGCCACCGCCGTCACCTCGCTGTCCTGGACGGCCTGGTTCTTCTTCCTCTGCCGCTTCTTCACCGGATTCGGCATCGGCGGCGAGTACGCGGCGATCAACTCCGCCATCGACGAGCTGATCCCGGCCCGGGTGCGCGGCCGGATCGACCTGGTCATCAACGGCAGCTTCTGGGTCGGCGCCGCCTTCGGCGCCTTCGCGTCGATCGCCCTGCTCAACACCTCGCTCTTCGCCACCGCCGTGGGCTGGCGGCTCGCCTTCGGCATCGGTGTCGTCCTCGGCCTGGTCATCCTGCTGGTGCGCCGGCACGTCCCGGAGAGTCCCCGCTGGCTGTTCACCCACGGGCGGGCCGACGAGGCCGAGCAGATCGTGGCGGAGGCGGAGCGGACGGTGGAGCGGCAGACCGGGGCACCCCTGCCGCCCGTCGAGGAGGCGCCCATCCGGATCCGCGCGCGCGAACCGCTGGGGTTCGTCGCCATCGCCCGTACCGTGGTGTCCCGCTATCCGCGCCGCACCGCGCTGGGCTTCGCGCTGTTCGTCGGCCAGGCGTTCCTCTACAACGCGGTGACCTTCGGCTACGCCACCATCCTGACCACCTACTTCGCCGTGCCCGAGGGCCACACCGGCTACTACTTCGCGGTGATCGCGGTCGGCAACTTCCTCGGCCCGCTGCTGCTCGGCCACCTCTTCGACTCGCTCGGCCGCAAACCGATGATCGCCGGCACCTACATCGGCTCCGGCGTCCTGCTCTTCGCCACCGCCGCCCTCTTCCAGCACGGCTCGCTCTCCGCCGCCACCCTGACCGGCTGCTGGACGGCCGTGCTGTTCCTGGCCTCGGCGGGCGCCAGTTCGGCCTACCTGACGGTCAGCGAGATCTTCCCGCTGGAGACCCGCGCCCTGTGCATCGCCTTCTTCTACGCCGTCGGCACGGCGGTCGGCGGCATCAGCGGCCCGCTCCTGTTCAACGGCCTGGTCAGCAGCGGCAAGGTCTCCGACACCACCCTCGCCTTCTGCATCGGCGCCGGCCTCATGACCGTCGCCGGCCTGGTCGAGGCCGCCATCGGCGTCAAGGCCGAGCGGCGCAGCCTGGAGTCGCTGGCTGCGCCGCTGAGCGCGGTCCGGACGGAGGCCTGAGCGATGACCGGTTTCGACGCGTTCACGGGGATGCTGGACTATCCGGTGTACGTCGTGACCGCGGCCGCACCGGAGCCCGCCGGTTGCCTGGTGGGGTTCGCCGGGCAGTGCTCGATCGATCCGGCGCGGTTCACGGTCTGGCTGTCGAAGGCGAACCACACCCACGCCGTCGCGCTGCGCGCGCCCGCGCTCGGGGTCCATCTGCTGCCGCCCGACCACCGGCTGGCCGAGTTGTTCGGCGGCCGGACCGGCGACGAGTGCGACAAGTTCGCCGCCACGGCCTGGCGGCGAGGACCGGAGGGCGTGCCGGTCCTCGCCGCGGCGCCGGCCTGGTTCGTCGGCGGGGTGCTGGACCGGGTGGACTGGGGCGATCACACCGGCTTCCTGCTGGAGCCGCGCCACGTCCACGCCCCGGGGTCGGCCACGCCCGTACTGTCGTTCCGCGACGTGGCGGACATCGACGCCGGGCACCCGGCATGACCCGGCTGCCACGGCGCCGCTTCCCCGACGGGCCGGGCTGGTGCCCGGCCCGTCGGCGTCAGCCCCGGCTCTCCGCCTGGAACATCCAACTGTGCTTCTCCAGCGCGGCCGTGAGTCCGATCAGCAGGTCCTGGGTGACCGGGTCCGCTGATTCGGTCGCGTCGATCCGGTCCCGCATCCGCTCGATCACGGCCCCGAACGCCTTCACCAGGTGGTCGACCACCGCCGTGTCGGCCGTCCAGCCCTCGGGGAACTCGGGCAGGCAGCTGGAGGCGGCGACCGTGGCGGCCCGGCCGTCCGGACTGACTCCGATCGCGGCGGCGCGCTCGGCCACCTCGTCGGCGAAGTTGCGCGCGGTGGCGACCACTTCGTCGAGCTGCAGGTGGACGGAGCGGAACCGGGGTCCGTAGAGGTTCCAGTGCGCCTGCTTGGCCACCAGGGAGAGGTCCAGCAGGTCGACCAGGGCGCCCTGCAGCGCTTCCCCGGTCGTCCTGCGGTCGTTGTCCGGCAGAGGGCTGCTGATGACGATGCCCATCGCTGTGTTCCTTCCGGGTCGAGGAGCCGTCGTCCGGCATCCGTTGAGTGATGGCTGGCTACCCGCCGCCCGGCGGTTGGGCCTCGCCGGTAGCCGTGCCCGCACGGAGGCAGGCCGACGGCACCCCGAGGCGTCCGGGTTCGAACACGAACGACCGGCCGGGCGGCGTACGGTTCGACGGCTTCCCCCTCTTCGGTCGCGGAAACCACCCGCCCCGCCGGCGGGCCGTTCGATCCCCCGGTGCGGCGCTCACGACGGGGGAACGCGCCCGACCCGAGCGGGAATGCGCCCGACACGGCGGGGTAGACGGACGCGGGCGGCGGTCCCGGCCCGGCTTGCCCCCTCTCCCCGGGACCGCCGCGCCGTGCCGCGCGTGCAACGGCTACGGCAACCGGACGAACCCAGGAAAGGAACGCGAACCTTGATCATGCACTCGCTCCCCACCACGGCGGCCGCCGGCCCCTCGGCGGCGGGCGTCCTGGTGCCCGCACTGGTCATCGCCGTGCTGCTCATCGGCGCCTTCGCCTGGGGCAGCCACCGCCTGCTGCGCCGTCGGCCGCCGAGGCCCGCCGAGGGCGCCGCCGCCGAGCGCGCCGACTCCTGGCGCACCCCCGACGGCGAGGGCCCCCGGGCGAACGAGGAGCCGCCCACCGGCCCCGGCCGTCCCGGCCGCTGAGCCGGAGGGGCCCCGGCTCCCCCGCGCCGCCCGGTGTTCGTGCGATCGAACGAAGACCGGTTCCGGGGGTGGACGACGCGCTCCGCGGGGCAGACGCCGGTCATGGTGAAGATCGGATACACGATGATGACCGAGCAGCGGGCCCCCCGGGACCTGGTCTGCGACGTGGTGCGCGCCGAACGGGCGGGCTTCGACTTCTCGGTGGTCTCCGACCACTACTTCCCGTGGCTGGACGAGCAGGGACACGCTCCGTACGCGTGGGCGGTGCTGGGGGCGGCCGCGCAGGCCACCTCCCGCATCCCGCTGATGACGTACGTGACGTGCCCGACCTTCCGCTACCACCCCGCGGTGGTGGCACAGAAGGCGGCGACGCTCCAGCTGCTGTCCGAGGGGCGCTTCCGGCTGGGACTCGGCAGCGGTGAGAACCTCAACGAGCACGTGGTGGGCCGGGGCTGGCCGGCGGCGTCGGTGCGGCTGGAGATGTTCGCCGAGGCCGTGGAGATCATCCGCGCGCTGTTCGAGGGCGGCTACGTGACCCGGCACGGAAAGCACTTCGACGTGGTCGGCGCCCGACTGTGGGACCTCCCGGACCAGCCGCCACCGATCGGGATGGCGGTGTCGGGCCCTGTCTCGTGCGCCCTGGCGGGGCGTCTCGCCGACCTGGCGATCGCCGTCGAGCCCGACCCGGGGCTGGTCTCGGGCTTCGCGGAACACGGCGGCGCCGGCAAGCCCGCGGTGGGCCAGCTGCCGGTGTGCTGGGACCGCGACCGGGACGCGGCCGTGCGCCGCGCCCACGAGCAGTTCCGCTGGTTCGGCGGCGGCTGGAAGGTCAACGCCGAACTGCCGGGCACCGCGGGGTTCGCGGCGGCGAGCCGGTTCGTACGCCCCGAGGACGTCGCCGAGGCGATCCCGTGCGGCGACCGGGTCGAGGACTTCGTCGAGGCCGTACGGCCCTTCGTCGACGCCGGGTTCGGCGAGGTCGCCCTCGTGCAGGTGGGTGGGGACAGCCAGCCCGCCTTCCTGGACTGGGCCGAGGAGACCCTGCTGCCGGCGCTGCGCAAGGCCTTCTGACGGAACGCCAGGACGATCCCGACAAAGATCGTCGACCGGTACATGTCTCCACGCTTCCGGGGCACAAGGCGGGCACATCACCACGTCGAGGAGGTCGATCCATGGTCCCGCTCCTGCTTGTCCTTCTGCTCGCCCTGATCCTGTTCGGCGCCGGGTTCGCGCTGAAGGTGCTCTGGTGGGCAGCCCTCATCGTGCTCGTCGTATGGCTGCTCGGCTTCGTCGCACGTGGCACGACGTCCGCAGGCGGACGCGGCCGCTGGTACCGCTGGTAACCACTCCGACAACCCGCCGGCCCGTCCGGCACACGACAACGCGGTGGGGCCGCCCGGTTCGGGCGGCCCCACCGCGTTCTGTGCCGTCCAACTGTGGGAGGGTTCGGCATGATGGGCGTGCAAGACGAATTCCGCCGAGCCGCCTGGGGATCGAGGCCCGGGCGTGTCCATCCGACGCCCTCGCCGCGGTCAGGCGTGGAAGGGGCCCTCGTCGACGAACACCCGGAGCAGCCGGGCGAAGGCCCGCGCGTCCGCCGCCGGCCAGGAGGCGAGCGAGTCCTCGATGCGGGCCGCCAGCCGCTCCCGGGTGGTCCGCACCACGCCCTGCCCGGCATCGGTCAGGACGAGCAGCGTCGCGCGCCGATCGCCGGGGTCGGCCTCGCGCCGCAGCAGGCCGGCCTCCTCCAGCCGGTCGGCGCGGCGGGTCACGGTGGTGCGGTCGAGCCCCACCTCACGCCCGAGGTCGGCGGCACTGCACGGACCGGTCCGCGCCAGGCCGCTGAGCACCGGGTAGGTGAGCTCGTCGACCGCCTCGCCCAGGCCCTCGGTCAGCTGGGCGTGGAGGCCGGCACGGGTGCTGCGTCGCAGCAGCAGCCCCAGGGCCTCGGCGATCTCATGTCCCGTCGGATTCGTCACCCCACCACTTTAGCGTGCGTCGGACACGCTTTTCCGGTACCGTTCTGTGCGTGCCCCAAGCACGCGTGCGCCGCACCGCCGTCGACGTCCCGTGACGAGAGCCGGTCGGCACCGGAGCGCTGAGCACCTCGGTTCGCGCTACCGGCCCGCCGCCTGGCGGCGCAGGAGCTTCTTGTCGGGCTTTCCCGCGTCGGTGAGCGGCAGTTCCGCGAGGAAGGCGATGTGGGCGGGCTCGTGCAGCGGGCCGCGGCGGGTGCGGACCAGGGTGCGCAGCTCCTCCGGGTCGGGGCGGGTGCCGGGGACGGGGACGACGACGGCGTGGACGCGTTCGACCTCGTTGGCGTCGGGGGCGCCGAAGACCGCGCTCTGGTGCACCGAGGGATGGGAGTTGAGCAGGTCCTCGACCTCGGAGGTGTAGACGTGCCCGGCGCCGGTGTTGATCAGGTCCTTCAGCCGGTCGACGATGTAGAGGTAGCCCTCGTCGTCCAGGTATCCGACGTCGCCGCTGTGCAGCCAGCCGTCCTCGAGGGTGGCTGCGGTCAGTTCCGGCTGCTTCCAGTAGCCCTGCATCAGGCTGTCCGAGGCGATGCACACCTCGCCGGGCCGGCCGGCGGGCAGGTCGCGGCCCTGCTCGTCGCGGATCGCGACCCGGTAGCCGGGGGCGATCCGGCCGACCGAGCGCAGCAGGTGCGGGCGGGCCGGATCGTGGTCGCCGGTGTCGAGGACGCTGACGATACCCGCCTCGTGCTGTCCGTAGAGCTGGACGAGGACCGGGCCGAAGCGGCGGAGCGCGTCGGTGAGACGGGCCGGTGAGGCCTGGCAGCCGCCGTAGGTGAGGCGGCGCAGGCTGGTGGTGTCGGTGTGCCCGGATCGCGGGTGGTCCAGCAGCTGGTAGAGCAGCGGGGGCATCAGGAACACGTCGGTGATGCGTTCCTGTTCGATGGCGGCCAGGACGGCGGCCGGGTCGAACCCGTCGAGGAGCACCGCGCTGCCGCCGGCCCGCAGCACCTTGTCGGTCATCTGGCCGGCGGCGTGGGCGATGGTGGTGCACACCAGCAGGCGCGGCGGGCCTGCCGGGTCGGCGGTGGGCAGGTCGGGGCCGAAACGGCGGACCTGGCCGTAGCTGATGCAGATGCCCTTGGAGTGACCGGTGGTGCCGCCGGAGTGGCGGATGGTGCGGACGTCGCCGGGCCGGGCCCGGCTGGTGAACGGGTCGGCGCTCTGGGCGGCGGCGAGGGTCAGCAGGTCGGTGGCCTCCGCGGTGGAGCCACCGGGCGCGGGGCCGAGGACGAGGACGGCCTCGATGTCCGTACGCGCGGCGATCTCGGCGGCGCGGGCGGCGTGTTCGGGGTCGACGATCAGGGTGTGCGTCTCGACGTCCCGGACCATGGCGGCCTGGGTGTCGGCCGGCAGCCTGGTGTAGAGCTGGTTGGTCCGGCAGCCGACCAGGTTGGCGGCGTAGCGCGCGGCGACGGCCTCGGGCCGGTTGCCGGTGAGCAGCGTGACCGTGTGGTGGCGGTCGACGCCGCGGGCGCGCAGGGCGCGGGCCAGTCGGTGGACGAGGTCCCGCAGTTCCCCGGCGGTGGTGGTGCATCCCTGGTGGACCAGGGCGGGACGGTCGGGATCGGCACCCAACTCGTCGAGGATGTCGACGACTTCGGTCCGGAAGGGCGAGGTGGGTGGCATGGGCGGTTCCTTGCGCCTCGGTTCGGTGGTGTGCTGGGCGGCGGGAAGTCAGCGCCGGGCCGCCAGGAGTCGCGCGTCTCCGGCCTGGTGGTCCCCGGCCTGGTGCCCCTCGGCCAGCAGGGCGTGCGCCAGCACGCTGTAGAGCGTGTCGTTGGGTCCGTCGGCGATCCGCAGCCCACGGATGTCCCGCAGGCGCTTCTCCATCGGGGTGTGCTTGGTGTAGCCCTCGCTGCCGTGCAGTTGGAGGGCGAGGTCGACGGCGCGGTAGGCGGTGTCGGTGGCCAGGGCCTTGGCCGCGGAGCAGGCGGCGACGTCGGTCTCGCCCTGGTCGATGCGCTCCAGCAGCGCGAAGCACCAGGCGGTGGCGGCCTCGACCTCGGCGGCGGCGGTGCCCAGGCGGGCTGCGACGGACGGGATCGCGGCCAGCGGCATCCGGGCGACGGTGCGGGCGCGGGTACGGGCCGCGGACTCCTGGATCGCCGCGGCGGCCGCACCGAGGCAGACCAGCGACATCATCAGACGCCAGGCGGAGAAGTGCGTGTCGAAGATCCGACGGCCGTCGCCGGGTTCACCGAGCAGGAAGTCCTTGTCCAGGCGGGTGTCGACGAAGTGCAGGTGGCCGAAGCTCCAGCCGCGCATCCCCATCGGGTCGGTGGTCTCGGTGAGCACGCCGGCGGCGTCGGCCGGCACCCACACGGCGGACAGCGGCACGTCGCGCAGATCGGTGCGGCCGGCGTCGGCGCGGTCGACCAGCTTGCAGAAGACGACGAAGCCGTAGGCCTCCTCGACCCGGCTGATCAAACCCTTGGACCCGGAGAGGGTGAAGTGGTCACCGTGGTCGACCAGGACGGTGCGAAAGCCCCGCAGGTCCGAGCCGGAGTGCGGCTCGCTGGACGCGATACCCGCCAACTCCCCCGCGCCGACGACCTTTTCGCGGGTGTGGCGGACGAGCGCGGGCGAGCCGTAGCGCAGCGGCATCGCGGCGTGTCCGGTGCTGAAGATCTCCCGGGCGTCGCAGTCGCGCTGCCCGGCGAGGAACATGGCCATCCCCTGGGCCACGCGGCCGCGCGGTTCACCGGGCTCACCCTGCTCGGCAGAGAACTCGGCGGGGAGCTCGCCCTGGGAGCCGTCGCCGAACTCGTCGGGGAAGGTGACGTCGATGCCGGTGAGCCCGGCGGCCGCGGCCCGGGCGCGCAGGGCGAGCCAGTCGGGGCGGGGGCCGCCCTCACAGACGGGTTCGGGCAGGTGGGTGTCCAGAAAGGCCGTCAACTTGGCCGCGAGGCCGGATAGTTCGGGGCGACGGTCCAGGAGCGGGCTGATGCCGGTGGCGGGCATGGGGTGGTCTTTCCGTGAAGGGGCGTCGGGGAGGTGCGAGCCGGGTCCGTCAGAGGCTGAGCGTGGCGGGCGGCTGGGTGCGCACGGCGTCGTTGAGCTTGGCCTTGTCGTGGCGCTCGCCCTTCTTCAGGTGCTTGATGACCAGCAGGCAGGGCAGTCCGAAGGTGCCGCCGGCGAACTCGCGTGGGCGGCTGGCGGGGACGGCGACCGTCCACGGCGGCACCTCGCCGCGGCTGAGCTCCTCGCCGGTGGCGGCGTCGATCACCGGGATCGTGTCGGTCAGCAGGGCTCCGGCGCCCAGCAGCGCGCCCTCACCGACCCGGGCGCCGCTGTAGACCATCGAGCGGGCGCCGATGAAGGCGTCGTCCTCGATCACCACCGGCCTGGCCATGGGGGGTTCGATCATGCCGCCGAGTCCGACTCCCCCGGACAGGTGGACGTTGCGACCGATCTGGGCGCAGGAGCCGATGCCCACCCAGGAGTCCACCAGGGTGCCCTCGCCGACGTACGAGCCGATGCCGATGTGGCTCGGCATCACCACGGCGCCGGGCTCCTGGTAGCTGCCCCGCCGGATGACCGCACCCGGTGACACCTGGACGCCGTCGATCGCGCTCTTCAGCGGGATCTTGTCGGCGCACCGGAAGGGGCCGAACTGCGACGGCTGCGGCAAGGCCTGCTTGTAGAGCAGCAGGATCGCGTTCTTCAGCCACTCGTGCACCACGACCTCACCGTCCAGCAGTTCGGCCACCCGCACGCGCCCGGTGTCCAGCAGGCCGATCGCCGCGTCGACGGCGGCCACCGCCTCGGCGGACTGCAGCGGAACCTCGTCCCGTCGCTTCCAGAGGTCCTCGAGCTCGCTCTGCAAACTCGTCACATCGACACCATTGCCCATGGCGCTCCCCGCTTTCCAGGTCTTCCGGGCTTTCCCGGTCTTCCGGGCTTCCGGGTCGGAGGGCGGTCCGCACGCGATGCCCCCAGGTGCGGTCTCCGACCGTGTCGCGTGACGCCGGCGCTCCCCCTGGGCGTCCACGCGACAACGGCGCGCCGGGTTACCTGTCGGTAACGGCGCGCCGAAGGCAGCCTTCCACACCTGGGATTCGTAGATCAAATCGCAGCTAGGGCATTGATATTAGGGTTGAAAAGTAAATTTTTGGCACCATTAAAGGGGCGCTTGGAGTTCCAGAGACAGCGCGGCACGGTGCGAGACCGGCCGATGCCCCGGAGTCGTCAGCCCTGCGGCCGGTCACTCGCCCCGGAGGCGCCGGGTGTCGAACTCGGCCCAGATGGTCTTGCCCTGGGCGTGGGGCTGGGCGCCCCAGCGGTCCGCTATCCGCTGCACGATGAACAGGCCGTGGCCGCCGGGCAGCGCGGGGTGGTGCGGCTGCCGGGGCGCGGGCAGTTCCGAGCTGCGGTCGCTGACCTCGATCCGCAGGCGGGCCGGGGTGATGTCCAGGACCAGTTCCAGCGGACCGTCGCCGTGCAGCATGGCGTTGCCGACGAGTTCTGCGACCACCAGGACGACGTCCTCGGCGATCCCTTCGGCGGCACCGGGACCCAGGCCCGACGGACACCAGTCGCCGAGCGCACTGATGGTGTGGGCCCTGGCGCGGGCGACCGGCTTGGTCAGCCCGACCAGGGGCAACCGTCTGCGCTGACCCCCGACGGGCAGCACCAGCTCGCCCGGGCGTGGATCGCCGTCCAGGGTCCCCCGGCTCATCGACATCTAAGGGCACCCTTCCGTATCGACGACTGTCGCAGCTCGGTTTCCCGGCAGCTCCGGGATTATGCCTCCCGCCCGGCCCCGCCCGGAAGCCGGGCGCCCCCGGGCGACGCCGGGCGACGCCCGGGCGGTCGGGCGGTCAGACGCTCAGGGCTTCCTCGACCGTCTCGTGGATCGTGAAAACCGTCCTGGCGCCGGTCAGTTCCAGCACCCGCAGCACCGTCGGCGCCACCGCCGCGAGCCGCAGGTGCAGCCCCTCCTTCTCGGCCGCGATGCGCGTCCTGAGCAGCAGGTTCAGCCCGGAGGAGTCGCAGAAGGCGACCTCCCGCAGGTCGACGACCAGTGCGGACGGGCGCTGTGCGACGAGCCCGGTGAGCGTCTCGGCGGCGGAGGCCAGCGTCTCTATGTCGAGGTCGCCCGCGAGCGCGCACACCACCGCCCCGGTCTCCGTGGCACGACTGCGCACTTCGAGGCCGGGCCGGGGTAGGGCGGTCACCAGGGTGGCCTCGCCCCGGCCGTTGTCGGATGGCATCATCATCGTCCCTCCATGTCCGTGCCTTCCGACCTTACGTAGACGGGACCGCTGCGCCAAACACGGCCCCCCGGCGCCGGTCAGTCGCTGTCCAGCCCTTCGCGCAGCTTCCGCAGCGTGCGGCTCAGCAGCCGGGAGACGTGCATCTGGGAGAGCCCGAGGCGGGCGCCGATCTGGGACTGCGTCATGTCCTCGCAGAAGCGCATGGAGAGGATCAGCCGCTCCCGCTCCGGCAGCGCGGCCACCAGCGGCTTGAGCGCCACCAGATCCTCGACCCGGGACAGGCGCTGGTCCTCCTCCCCGAGGCGGTCGGCCAGCGGGCCGGGGCCGTCCTCGTCCTCCGCGCCGCCGAGGTCCAGCGAGCCCGCGGTGTGCCCGTTGGCCGCGGTCAGCCCCTCGACGACCTCCTCGACGGGCAGCGAGAGGTGTTCGGCGAGTTCGGCCGGAGTGGGGGCGCGGTCGAGGTCGTGCGCGAGCTTCTCCTGCGCCCTGGCGAGGACGATGCGCAGTTCCTGGAGCCGGCGGGGCACGTGCACGGCCCAGGTGGTGTCGCGGAAGTGGCGCCGCAGTTCACCGAGGACGGTCGGCATGGCGAAGGTGGTGAACTCCACGCCGAGGTCCGGGTCGAAGCGGTCGATGGCCTTGACCAGGCCGACCGCACCGACCTGGAGGAGGTCCTCCTTCGGTTCGCGGTGCGAGTTGAAGCGGCGGATCGCGAACCTCACGAGTGAGAGGTTCATCTCCACCAGGGTGTTGCGGACGTACGAGTACTCCCTCGTGCCCTCCTCCAGCGTGCTGAGGCGGCGCAGCAGGACGCGGGTGAGTTCCCGTGCGTCGGCCGGGGCCATTTCCCGCAGGTCCGCGCCCTGGGGCAGATCGACTTCGGGCAGATCTGCCCGGGCCGGAGCAGCCTGGAGCGGCTCCCGTGTCCTCCCGCCCGGGGCGGTCGTGGGGGCGAGCATTTCACCGGTGGGCGTGGGCATCCGAGTCCTTTCCCTGACGGTACGACGGGTGCCCTGCTACCCCGGTGCGGCAGATCGATGCACCCGCAAACCGTGAAGATTTCGCGAAGTCCTCTCCGCACCGTACCCCGCCACCCGGAGCCTCTCCACGCTGGTGGCAGCCGTTTCCGGGTGGTGCGGACGCTGAGGTAGCCTCCGTGACGACACCCACCGCACCCGACCGACGACCGGACCCACCCGGCCGGGACCGGTGATGCCCACGACCGAAGGCGGGCCCCGGCCCCGCCTTCTACGGAGGCGACGTTCGATGGCTGGCCCGACCACGTCCAACGGCTCGCAGCACCGCCCGGCGATCGGGCCGGACGCAGCACTGGGCAACGAACCCGAACTACGGCAACTGCTGGCCGGTCTCACGGCCGTCCGGGACGGCGACTTCAGCACCAAACTGCCCGACGACGCACACGGGTTGCTGGGCGAGATCGCCTCGGTGTTCAACGGCATGGTCGACCAGCTGTCGCACTTCACCTCCGAGGTGACGCGCGTCGCACGGGAGGTCGGCACCGAGGGCCGGCTCGGCGGCCAGGCGCAGGTCCCCGGGGTCTCCGGCACCTGGGCGGACCTCACCGACTCGGTCAACGCGATGGCCGGCAACCTGACCTGGCAGGTGCGCGGAATCGCCCAGGTCACCACGGCGGTGGCGCGCGGCGACCTCACCCAGAAGATCGAGGTCGACGCCCGGGGCGAGATCCTGGAGCTCAAGAACACCGTCAACACGATGGTCGACCAGCTGTCCTCGTTCGCCGGGGAGGTGACCCGGGTGGCCCGCGAGGTCGGCACCGAGGGCATCCTCGGCGGCCAGGCACGCGTCGTCGGCGTCTCGGGGACCTGGCGCGACCTCACCGACTCGGTCAACTCGATGGCCGGCAACCTCACCGGCCAGGTCCGCGCGATCGCCCAGGTGGCCACCGCGGTCGCCGAGGGCGACCTGTCGCAGAAGATCACCGTCACCGCCCGGGGCGAGATCCTGGAACTGAAGGAGACCATCAACACGATGGTCGACCAGCTGTCCTCGTTCGCCGACGAGGTGACCCGGGTCGCCCGCGAGGTCGGCACCGAGGGCCGGCTCGGCGGCCAGGCCAAGGTCGAGGGCGTCTCCGGCACCTGGAAGCGGCTGACCGAGAACGTCAACGAGCTGGCCGGCAACCTGACCCGGCAGGTCCGGGCGATCGCCGAGGTCACCAGCGCCGTCGCGGCCGGCGACCTGACACGCTCGATCACCGTGGACGCCTCCGGCGAGGTCGCCGACCTCAAGGACAACGTCAACTTCATGGTGGAGTCGCTGCGCGAGACGACCCGCGCCAACGAGGAACAGGACTGGCTGAAGACCAACCTCGCCCGCTTCTCCGCACTGATGCAGGGCCGGCGCGACCTCGGAGTGGTCGCGGAGTCGGTGATGGACGAACTGGCCCCGCTGGTCCGCGCGCAGTGCGGCGCCTTCTACCTCGCCGAGGACAGCCCGGAAGGGACGGTGCTCCAACTCGTCGGCTCCTACGCGTTCCCCGACGGCGAGCGCCCCACCCGCTTCCGCCTGGGCGAGTCCTTCGTCGGCCAGGCCGCGCGCAGTCGCCGGACCATCGCCGTCGACGCCCTGCCGGCCGGCTACCTCCCCGCCTCCTCCGGTCTCGGCCGCACCGACTCGCTGTCGCTGCTGGTGCTGCCGATCGTCGTCGAGGACCAGGTCCTCGGCGTCATCGAACTGGCCTCCGTCCAGCCCTTCACCCAGGTCCACCGGGACTTCCTCAACCAGCTGATGGAGACCATCGGCGTCAACGTCAACACCATCATCGCCAACGCCCGCACCGACGAGCTGCTGGGCGAGTCCCAGCGGCTGGCCGCCGAACTCCAGGCCCGCTCCGAGGAGCTCCAGGCCCGGCAGGAGGAACTCCAGTTCTCCAACGCCGAGTTGGAGGACAAGGCGGAACTGCTCGCCGCGCAGAACCGCGACATCGAGACCAAGAACCTGGAGATCGAGCAGGCCCGCCAGGAACTGGAGGAGCGCGCCCACCAGCTGTCGCTGGCCTCGAAGTACAAGTCGGAGTTCCTGGCCAACATGAGCCACGAGCTGCGCACGCCGCTCAACAGCCTGCTCATCCTGGCCCAGTTGCTCGCCCAGAACCCCACCAGGAACCTGACCGCCAAGCAGGTCGAGTACGCCGGCATCATCCACTCCGCCGGCTCCGACCTGCTCCAGCTCATCAACGACATCCTCGACCTGTCCAAGGTCGAGGCCGGCAAGATGGACCTGAACGTCGACGCGGTGCCGCTGCACGCCCTGCTCGACTACGTCGAGGCCACCTTCCGCCCGCTGACCGGGCAGAAGAACCTCGCCTTCGCCGTACGGACGGCACCCGGGGTCCCCGGCGAACTCCTCACCGACGACTACCGCTTGCGCCAGGTGCTGCGCAACCTGCTGTCCAACGCCGTCAAGTTCACCGAGCACGGCAGGGTCGAGCTGCGCATCGAGCCCGCCACCGACGCGGAACTGCCCGACGGCGTACGGCGCGGCGGCCCGGTGCTCGCCTTCCGCGTGACCGACACCGGCATCGGGATCGCGCCCCAGCACCTGGAGACCGTCTTCGGCGCCTTCCAGCAGGCCGACGGCACCACCAGCCGCAAGTACGGCGGCACCGGCCTCGGGCTGTCCATCAGCCGTGAGATCGCCTTCCTGCTCGGCGGCGCCATCACGGTCGAGAGCACCCTCGGCCGGGGCACCGTCTTCACCCTCTACCTCCCCGTCGAGCACTCCGTGGTCGCCGGGAGCGAACTGCCGCCCGCGGCCGGGGCGCCGGCCGGCGCCGCCGCCGGGCCCGCCCCGGAGCGGCCCGTCGATCCCGCCGACCACCCCACCACCGAACGCCCCCGGCGGCTCCTCGTCGTCGAGGGCCGGCCCAACGGCCTGCTGACCCTCGTCGCGGAGAACGCCGTCGCCGACCTCGCCCGCTACTCCGCCGGGCACCGGCAGGTCGAGATCGTCACCGCCGTCGGCGCCCAGGATGCCGCCACCGCACTCGCCACCGCGCCGTGCCACTGCGTCGTCCTGGAACTCGACCTGCCGGACGGCACGGCTGGCGCGCTCCTGGCCGACATGGAGGGCGACCCGGCCCTGCACACCGTCCCCGTGCTGGCGCACAACAACCGGGGCGTCCCCGGCGAGCGAGCGGGCTCCGTCTCCCGGCCGGGCGAACGGCCGCTGGAACTGATCGCCAGCCTCGACGAGTTGCGCGAGCGGATCGCCCTGCACATGAGCGCCGACCGCCCCGGCGGGGCGCTCCCACCGGGGCGCGGGGCGGACCTGGTGCCGTCCTGGAGCCCCGACGCCGAACCGGCGCTCGCCGGCCGCACGGCCCTCGTGGTCGACGACGACGACCGCAACCTGTACGCGATCACCAGCATCCTGGAGCTCCACGGCATGCGGGTCCTCCAGGCCGAGAACGGGCGCGCCGCGCTGGAGTCGCTCACCGTCCACCCCGGCATCGATGTCATCCTGATGGATGTGATGATGCCCGAGATGGACGGGTACACGGCCACTGCGGCCATCCGCGCGATGCCCGAGCACGCGGGTCTGCCGATCATCGCCGTGACCGCCAAGGCGATGATCGGCGACCGGGAGAAGAGCCTGGCCGCGGGCGCGAGCGACTACATCACCAAGCCGGTCGACGCCGACGAGGTGATCAGCCGGATCACGCACCACCTCACGCGGTAACCGCGGACCGGAGCAGCAGTCGAGACCTCAGGAGCCAGCACCGTGCAGCACCCCGACGAGCAACTCGCCAAGGGCCGTCCGTCCGCGGCCGGACCGGCCGTCGACGCCGCCAGGGTCGGGGCGCAGCGCGGCGCGGCCGGTCCGAAGGCGGCCGCCGCCCAGGAGCCGGACCGCACGGCCACGGCGGTGGGCCGGCTCGCCAGTACGGTGGAGCGCCTGCGCCGGGAGCTGGACCAGGCGCAGGCGGACTCGGCGGGGCGGGGCGTGCTGGAGATGGCCGTCGGCGTGCTGGTGGAGCGCCTGCGGTGCGGCCCCACCGAGGCCGCCCGGCAGTTGGAGGGCCTCGCCGCACAGGCGGGGGTGACGACACTGGCGCTGGCCGCCGACCTGCTCAACCAGGCCGCGGCGGACCAGATCTCGGCGCTCGCCCGGGAGTTCGTCGCCGGCGCTTCGGGCCGCTCCGATGAGGCGGCCCGGACCGACGGGGCGCCCCCGGCCGCCCGGCCGCGGGTGCGCGCCGGTGCGGCGGCCAGGAGCGCGGATCCGGTCCCGCTGCGGCTGCGCAGCACCGAAGCGGACACGATCGCGGGCGGCGACGCGGCGACGGCGGCCCGCTCCATGCTGGAGCACGCCCTGCGCCCGCTCGGCGTGGCCGCGGTGGCCATCTGGGCCGCCCACCCCGACCTCTCGCTGTCCCTCGCGGGCAGCGCCGGCTTCCAGCCGGCGGAGGCCCGGCGCTGGCGCCACGTCCCGCCGGGCGTGCCGACGCCGGCCCGCCGGGCCCTGGACGAACGTACGGCCGTCGGCTACCACGTGCTCGCCGACGCCTCGCTCCCCTCCATCGGCCAGCACGACGTCCCCGGCGGGCGGTTGGCCGTGCCGGCCGGCGTCGGCGGCCGGCTGATCGGCGTCCTGGAGATCTGCTGGCGCGAGGCGCTGCCCGAGCAGTCCCAGCCGCTGCAACGGCAGTTCGAGGCGCTCGCGGAGGTGGCGGCCGCCACCCTGGAGACCTGGGAGCCGCGGGAGCTCCCCGCGGCCGACTCGGCCGACGGCCAGTTCGACGAGCTGCGGCAGCTGGCGGACGGCCTCTTCGACCCCTGCCTGGTGCTCCGGGTCGCGCCGGAGGACGGCGAGGTGCCGCCGCGGTTCCTGGTGCGGCACGTGAACCCGTCCTTCGTCGACTTCGCCGGGCGGCCCACGGGCGCGATCGTGGGCACCCGGCTGCTGGAGGCGTACCCGCTCGCGGCCGAGCCGGGCGGCCTCGCCGAGAAGGTCGAGCACGTCTTCGCCACCGGAGAGCCGTTCCGGACCCCGGACATGCGGCTCGCCGCCCTGGTCGACGGGGTGCCGCTGACCACCCGGGCCCAGGTGAGCATCAGCCGGCACGGCCCCCACCTGGTCGTCGTCTGGCGGCTGGACAACGGCACGCCGCGGGTCGCCCGGCTGCTCCAGCACGCGCAGCGCCTCGGCCGGATCGGCGGCTTCGAGGAGAACCTGCGCACGCGCCAGATCGTCTGGAACGACAGCCTGTTCGAGCTGCACGGGCTGCCGCCCACCGCTCAGCCGATCTCCATCGACCAGCTGGCCGAGCACGCCCACCCGGACGACCTGCACACCATCGGCCGGTTCCTGCGCACCCTGCTGCACCACCGCCGGCCGGCCTCCACCGCCTTCCGGTTGCAGCGCCCCGACGGCGTCACCCGGCACATCCGCGTCGTGGCGGAGCCGGTGCGCGATCCGCACAGCGGGGTGCGCCTGGTGCGCGGCGCCTACCAGGACATCTCCGCCCAGCACTGGACGGAGGTCGCGCTGGCCGCCACCCGCGACCAGCTGGCCCAGAGCGAGCAGCAGGCCGCCGAGCGCAGCCGCCTCGCCCTCCAGCTCCAGCACGCCATCATGCCGCCCGCCCGGGGCCCGCTGGACCTGCACGACCTGCGCGTGGCCGTGCGCTACCGCCCGGCCGAGAAGGACCACCTGGTGGGCGGTGACTGGTACGACGCGCTCGAGCTGCCCACCGGCGACGTCCTGCTGTGCGTCGGCGACGTCGCCGGACACGGCATCGAGGCCGCGACCGGCATGGTCGCGCTGCGCAACGCGCTGCGCGGCTTGGCCGCCACCGGCGCCGGACCGGGTCAACTGCTCAGCTGGCTCAACAGCGTCACCCACCACCTGACCGACAGCGTCACGGCCACCGCGGTCTGCGGGCTGTACGAACCGGCGACCCGCCGGCTGCGCTGGGCCCGCGCGGGCCACCCGCCGCCGGTCCTGCTGCGCGACGGCCGGGCGAGCATCCTTCCGCAGGTGGGCGGCATCCTGCTCGGCGCGCTGGACCAGGCGGACTACGAGGAGGACGAGGTCGTCCTGGAGACCGGCGACACCCTGGTGATGTACACCGACGGCCTGATCGAACGCCGCGACGAGTCCCTCCAGGCCTCCCTGACCAATCTGACGGCGCTCGCCGAACGGGCCCACCGTGACGCGGCCGTCGGAGCCAACGGCCTCGAAGGGCACCTGGACCACCTGCTGCAGTACAGCAGCGCCGACACCGACGACGACACCTGCCTGGTCGGGGTGGCGGTCCGCCGACCGGCCGACTGAGCCGGTGGCGCGCGGCAACGGCCCGGCGCGTCCGGACGGCGCTCATGCGTCGGTCCGGTTCGGGGCGTGACTTCCTCCGCGTGGGCCGACACCCCCACGCCGGGCCCGCGGACCCCGGTCACCGACGTACGGTCGGGACCCACTCGACCGTGGGTCCCGACCGTACGCGGGCTCTGTCAGATGTCGTGGAGTCCGGCTGACTCCTACTCGTAGTAGCGGCGCTCCTCGACCGGTTCGTCGCTCTCGACGCTGCGGACCAGGCGTCGGCGGCGGAACACGTTCACATAGGTGATCAATCCCAGAAGCCCGGCGGCCATGAGGATCCAGCCCACCAGGTGCAGGTTGACCCCGTTCACGTGCCAGTCGGTCGCGAAGGCCATGATGGCGCCGAGGGCGAACAATACGATGCAGCCACCGATACCCATGCCGTCTCACTCCTCGTCGGTCGGTCTGCTCCTCGGGTTCCCGGAATCCGCATTTGAATGTCGGCGGCGGCGAAGTTCCCGGCCACGGGGTGTCAGCGGCGAACGTGCAGAGCGCAGATGTCGTCGCGGCGGCCGGCCGGTCCGACCAGCGCCCGGACGAGCCCGTCGAGGAACGGCAGCTCGCCCTGGTGCTCCGGCACGGCGGAAGCCAGTCGTGCCAGGGCCGTGTCGAGGGGCTCACCCGGGTTCTCGATCAAGCCGTCGGTGTAGAGGAGGAGTTCGTCGCCGGGCAGCAGGTCGACCGTTGACTCCTCGTAGCGGGGGGTGTCGGTCGCTCCGAGCAGGATGCCCGCCGGAGGCGGCAGATAGCGTGCCTCGCCCTGGCGGACGAGCAGCGGCGGGAGGTGGCCGGCCTGCACCCAGGTGAGCCGGGAGGTCTCGGGCCGGTAGCACGCCATGATCATGGTGGCGGTGCTGTACGGCCGGTCGGAGGCGTGCAGCAGCAGCGTGTTGAGGCGGTGGAGGATCTCCGGCAGGGGCGTGCCGGTGATGGCCATGCCCTTGGCCGTGAAGCGCAGCAGGGCCATCGTGGCCACCGCGTCGAGGCCGTGGCCCGCGACGTCGCCGACCACCAGCAGGACGCTGCCGTCCGGCAGTTCGACGGCGCTGTACCAGTCACCGCCGAGGTTCAGCCCTTCCTGAACGGGCTGGTAGGCGACATCGATGACGAGCCCGGCCAGGTGGAGCACCCGCTGTGACACGGGGAGGAGCGTGTTCTGGAGCCGGGCGGCGAGGTCCCGCTCGGCCGCCAGCAGGCCCTGGTGTGCGAGCACCGTCTCCTGGTGTTCCAGCAACTGCTGCTCGTACTGCTTGGCGGCGGTGAGGTCCTGGAACAGCACCTGGAGCTCGACCGGGTCGCCGTGCGCGTCGGTCTGCGCCTCGGCGACGACCCGCACGTGTCGGACCTCTCCTCCGGGAAGGACGATGCGAACGGTGCGGTCCATCCGCTCCCCCCGCCCGACCAGCTGGAGGAGCTCGCCCTCCAGCTGGTCGCGGTCGTCCGCCGGGGCCTGGACGAACAGGTCGTGCAGTGCCACCGGCCCCAGTGACCGGGCCCTGCCGAAGATCGCGTAGACCTCCTGCGACCAGGTGATCTCGTCGCGGACCAGGTCGTGGTCCATCCAACCGGTCTTGCCCAGTCGCTGGATCAGCGCCTGCCTGCGCTGCTTCCGCTCGTGGGTGTCGAGGCGGGCCCAGGAGACGACCAGCCCTTGCCGGGTGGGCACCGCCCGCACCTTGAAGCGGGACAGCCGCGGGATGCCGGCGGCGACCTCCTGGTAGTCCAACTCGCCCTCGTAACGAACGCCGGTCGCGTACGCGCTGAGGTAGCCGTGCCAGAGCTCGCTTCCGGCTACGCCGGGATACGTCTCCAGGACGCTGCGCCCGAGCAGTTCCGCGCCGCAGCGCCCGGCGATGTCGACCGCGTGGGGCGAGACCGCGGCGAAGCGGAAGTCCACCACCTCGTCGTGCGCACCGAGGACCGGTTCGAGCAGGGCCATCGACCCCAGCGAGGCATCCAGAACGTCCTGGACCACGGGCTCCTGCGCAGTACCGGCTGCCGTCGAACCGCCGTCGGCGCTCGGCCCCGGCTTCACTGGTCGGTTGCGGTCAGTCATGCGAGGAGCATGCCACGTCGGGAGACCGGCGCTGACCATCGGGTCAGTGCCAGCAGGTCGGCAACCGGCCGCCCTTCGCCGGCCCCGGCCCCCGTACCCCTGAGGAGGCCCGGCCGCCTGCGGGACGTCCGCGGGTGCGGCCCGCCGGGCACTACCGGCTGCGTCGGGCCGCACCCGCGGGGGGTCACAGGGTGTGGGTGAGGCGGTCGGTCAGCAGGCGGGTGAAGCGGGCCGGGTCGGGCAGGTCGCCGCCCTCGGCCAACAGGGCGCTGCCGTGGACGAGTTCCGCGATGTCGGTGAGCGCCGGGGTCTCGGGCCCTGCCTTGTGGGCCTGGTGCAGGGCGGTGACGAGGGGGTGGGTGGGGTTGAGTTCGAGGATGCGCTTGACCGGGGGGAGTTCCTGGCCCATGGCCCGGTACATCTTCTCCAGGGTGGGGGTCAGGTCGTGGGCGTCGCCGACGAGGCAGGCGGCGGAGGTGGTCAGCCGGGTGGAGAGGCGGACCTCCTTGACGTGCTCGGCGAGGGTGCTCCGGAGCCAGCCGAGGAGGGCGGCGAAGTCCTCCTCGCGCTGGGCCTTCTCCGCCTTCGCCTCGTCGCTGCCGTCGCCGTCGGCGTGGTCGTCGAGGTCGACCTGGCCCTTGGCGATGGACTGGAAGCGGTGGCCGTCGAAGGCCGGGATCTGGTCGGTCCAGACCTCGTCGACGGGGTCGGTGAGGATCAGCACCTCGTAGCCCTTGGCGGTGAAGGCCTCCATGTGGGGGGAGTTCTCCACCATCTGGCGGTTCTCGCCGGTCAGGTAGTAGATGGTGTCCTGGCCGTCCTTCATCCGCTCGACGTACTCGCGCAGTGTGGTCGGCGCCTGCGCGTCGTGGGTGGAGGCGGCCGAGACCAGCTCCAGCAGGGTGTCGGCGTTGTCGCGGTCCTCGAGCAGGCCTTCCTTGAGGACCCGGCCGAACTGCTCCCACAGCTTGGCGTAGGCCTCGGCGTTCGAGGTCCGCAGGTCCTTGAGGGCGGCGAGGACCTTCTTGACGAGGCGTCGGCGCACGGCGGTGATCTGGCGGTCGTGCTGCAGGATCTCGCGGGAGACGTTGAGCGAGAGGTCGTGGGCGTCGACGACGCCCTTGACGAAGCGCAGGTAGTTCGGCATGAGCGCGTCGCAGTCGTCCATGATGAACACGCGCTTGACGTACAGCTGCACGCCCCGCTTGGTGTCGCGGGAGAACAGGTCGAACGGGGCGTGGGCGGGGATGAACAGCAGCGCCTCGTACTCGAAGGTGCCCTCGGCCCGCATGTGGATGGTCTCGGCGGGCTCCTGCCAGTCGTGGCTGATCTGCTGGTAGAACTCGTTGTACTCGGCCTGGGTCACCTCGCTGCGCGGGCGGGCCCACAGGGCCTTCATCGAGTTCAGCGTCTCCGGGGCGCTCGCGGCCGCGCCCTCGGCGCCTTCCTCGGCCCCGTCCTCGGCCCCGGACCCGGCGTCCGTGCCGACCGGCTCGGTGGCCATCCGGATGGGCCAGCGGATGAAGTCCGAGTACTGCTTGACGATCTGGCGGATCTTCCAGGTGGCCAGGTAGTCGCCGAGCCCGTCCTCGCCGTCCGCCGGCTTGAGGTGCAGCGTGACCGAGGTGCCCACCGGCAGGCCGTCGGCCTGCGCGATGGTGTAGGTGCCCTCGCCGTCGGACTCCCACGCGGTGCCCTGGTCCGTCCCGGCGCGGCGGGTACGCAGGGTGACCTTGTCGGCGACCATGAACGCCGAGTAGAAGCCGACGCCGAACTGGCCGATCAGGCTCTGCGCCGCGTCCGCGTCCTTGGCCTCCTTGATCTTGGCCAGCAGGCTCGCGGTGCCGGACTTGGCGATGGTGCCGATCAGGTCGACGACGTCGTCGCGCGTCATGCCGATGCCGTTGTCCCGCACCGTCAGGGTGCGGGCCTCCCGGTCGACCTCCAGCATGATGTGCAGGTCGGAGGTGTCGACGGCGAGGTCGCTGTCGGTGAGGGATTCCAGACGGAGCTTGTCGAGGGCGTCGGAGGCGTTGGAGATCAGCTCGCGCAGGAAGATGTCCTTGTTCGAGTAGATCGAGTGGATCACCAGCTGCAGCAGCTGGCGGGTCTCCGCCTGGAACTCCAACGTCTCGGTGGGGCTGGCCACGGAACGGGTCTCCTTCAGTGGAAAGGGGTCGGATCGGTACGGGTTGTCCGGCGCCGGTGGCTGCTGTCGGCGCGCAGCTGTTCGGCCCGGGCGGCGAGTTCGTCGAGACGGTCGACGATCGCCGGATGGTCCGCCGCCAGGAGCGGCCTGGTCTCGGCGAGCGGGCCGAGCAGCCTGACGGGGTCGTGGTGGCCGAGTGCGTCCAGCAGGCGTTGCAGGGCGGGGGCCGCCGAGGGGCCGAGGCCGTCCAGGGCGCCGATCTGCCCGGCGAGTCGGCGCAGGTCCGCGGCGTTGGCGCGGGCCCAGGTGGTGACCGCCCGGTCGCCGGCGCGCCGGTCGCGCGCGGCCCGGACGCGCTGTTCACCGGTACTGCCGGCCTCGGTGCCGGCGTCGCGGTCGGGGCGCAGCCGCAGGTACCGACGTTCGGCGGCCTGGCGGCTCTGGACGCCCAGCGGTTCGGCGAGGTCACCCCAGGTGGCGCCGGCGCCGCGCGCGGTCTCGATCAGGCCGGTCTCCCAGCCGGCGAGTTCCTCGCGGAGGTGGCGCAGCATCAGGAGCGCGGACAGGGCCTGCTGCGGGTCGTTCTGGCCCGTGGTGTCCGGCGGTGCGTGGCGGGCGGTGCGGGTGGCGGCGTCCATCACGCCGAGCGCGGCGGCGGCGGCCAGGAACGAGACCGGCCCTGCCCCGGGCGTGCCGGTGTGCTGCTGATCCATTCCGTCACTCTTTCGCTGACTCGTTCTGCTGTCATCGAGGCGATGACAGACTACAACGATCCCGGGCGGGGCCGCCCGGGATTCGCCCGGACCGGGCGTCAGGCGCGGAAGGCCGCGACCAGTTTGTCGGCGAGGCGGTCGAGGTGGTCGGGGGCGGTCGGGGTGTGGACGACCGCGAGGCGCCAGTACAGCGGGCCGGCGAGCAGGTCGAGCGCGAGTTCGCGGTCGACGGCGGCGGGGAGTTCCCCCCGGTCGACCGCCCGGTCCAGGAGCCGGGTGGCCTTGCCGCGGCGGGTGTCGCGGACGGCGGTGAAGAGCGCCTCGGCCAGTTCGGGGGTACGGCCGCCCTCGGCGATCAGGTCGGGGATGATCCGCGCGGCGAGCGGCTGGTTGAGCGCGTGGGCGACCTCCGCGAGGAAGGCGAGGACGTCGCCGCGCAGGCTTCCGGTGTCGGCGGGCCCGGAGGCGTCGACGGCGACGGCCGAGACCAGGTCGACGGTCATCTCCAGTTTGGAGGCCCAGCGGCGGTAGATGGCCGCCTTGCCCGCGCCGGCACGCTTGGCCACCGCTTCCAGGGACAGCCGCGCGTAGCCGGTCGCCGCCAGCTCCTCGAAGAACGCGGCGGCGATCGCCTCGGTCACCGAGTCCTGGAGCACGGGCCCGCCGGGGAGCCTGCGCCCAGGGGGGCGGCCGGGGGCGGGGGGTGGTGACTGGGGCGCGGGAGTAGCGGGCATGCCCCGAACCTACCCGAGGCGGAACGGTTGCGTCTCGACTGGGCGAGGTCTATCGTCTCCGACATAGACGAGACGGAACCGTTCCGTCTCGACAATCGACCCGGGGTGCACCCATGCGATTCCTGTACGAGGACGAGTCGTTCTCCTTCGAGGCACTGCGCGCGGCCGGTTTCGCCAACGACGGCGGCGCCGACCTGGGCGAGGTCCTCACCACCCTGCGCAACGTCGGCGAAGGCGACGAGGAGGCCTGGCTGCGCGAGTGGAAGAGGACCGCGCAGCGCGTCCACGCCATCGGCACCGCCGCCCTCGCCGCCGGCCACCGGGTCAGCGCCCGGGAGGCTCTGCTGCGCGCGTCGAACTACTACCGCACCGCCGAGTTCTACCGTCGCGACGACCCCGCCCACGACCCCGAGGCCAAGGCGCTCTCCGCGCTCTCCCGCGAGACCTTCGCGACCGCCGCGGGGCTCATGGACACGCCCGTCGAGGCGGTGCGCATCCCGTACCGGGACACCGCCCTGCCCGGGTACCTCTTCCTCGTCGACGACTCCGGCCTGCCCCGCCCGACCGTCGTCTTCACCGGCGGCTTCGACTCCACCCTGGAGGAGGCCTACTTCGCCATCGGCGCGGCCGCGCTGCGCCGCGGTTACAACGTGCTGGCCTACGACGGTCCCGGCCAGGGCGCCGTGCTGCGCGAGCAGGGACTCGTCTTCCGTCCCGACTGGGAGGCCGTGGTCAGCCCGGTGATCGACTACGCCCTCAGCCGCCCCGAGATCGCCCCCGGCCGGATCGCGCTGTTCGGCTACAGCCTCGGCGGCTACCTCGCCGCCCGAGCCGCCGCCCACGAGCACCGGCTGGCCGCCCTCGTCCTGGACAACGGCCTGTACGACTACCACGACGCCCACACCCGCGTCATGCCGCCGTTCCTGCGGGGCTGGATCGAGACCAGGCGCGACGACCTCGCCGACCCGGTGGCGGCCCTGCTGATGCAGGCGAGCACCCAGCTCCGCTGGGCCCTGCGCAACGGCGTGTGGGCCTTCGGCGCCGCCTCCTCCTCGGACTACATCCGCAGGACCGCCGCCTACACCCTCGACGGCGTCGCCCACCTCATCGAATGTCCCACCCTCGTCCTCGACGCCGAGGACGACCAGTTCTTCCGCGGCCAGCCCCAGCGGGTGCAGGCCGCCCTCACCTGCCCGAACACCCTGATCACCCTCCCCGAGTCCGAAGGCGCGGGCGAGCACTGCCACATGGGCGCCATGTCCCGCTTCCAGCAGGTCGCCTTCGACTGGCTCGACACCACCCTCGCCTCGCGCGCCTGCGCGGCCTGACCCGGCGGTGCGGTTGCGCTGTCGGTTCGTCGGTCCCCGTGCACGGCACGCTGCCCAGCCGGACGCCGCCGGTCTCCACCCTCCTCCATCCGGAGGTGGGGACCGGGAAGCTCCTCCCGCGCGCCTGTGACACGGCGCCAGGCCTGCCCGCGCCTGGGAGTGCATCACGTCGCGGCCCCGGCCGGGGCCTGCGCGGCCGCGCCCCGAGGAGTGCGCAGCAGTGCGCGTGCGCGGAAGGGATGGGCGGCGACGGCCGCGACGGCGCTGCTGGCGCTGGCCCCCGCCGGAGCGGCCGAGGCCCACGGGGCGGAGATCCCGACCGCGGCCCGGAGGGTCTGAGCCCGGCTCCGGGGAGGCGGCCGCACGGTTGCAGTCGCCACGGCCCCGCGCCCGACCGTCTCGGACGGTCAGCCACACCTTCGATCCGGCAGGCACTCCCGCCGAAGAGGGCGACGCCACCAAGTGTTCCGGCCGGTCACGAGCCCAGCCGCGTCTTCCAACACCAATCAACACCCTGGAAGCCTCGGTCGACACAGCCCCGGGCCGTCGAAGCGGGCGGCTGCCGGGGCTATTGACGCTGTCTCGGCTTTGACCGAAGCTGTCCCGGGCGCCCGCCTACCGACAGGTAGGCAAGTGAGCCCGAGCGCTCCCCCGTTGAGCAGCCCTGACCAGGACGACCGTCAGGCGCCTCGACGGAGTGCGCAGCGCGCCCGCGTGGACCGGCGGGCATTACGAGACGGTTTCGAAACCGCCCCGGAGGCAAGGCTGAGCTTGACTCAGGCCTGAACGGGGCGTTTTCTTTTGCTCCATCGCGTTTGATTTCGATGTTTTCTGAGCGATTCTGTTGTTACGGGTTGATCGGCCCCCCACCCTTCAGGAGCCCCACCATGCACCTCTCCCCCCGTGGCCGCCTGGCCCCGCTCGCCGCGCTGAGCCTGGCCACCGCCTTCGGTCTGACGGCCTGTTCCACCGGGCAGACCTCCTCCTCCGGCGCCGACGCCTCGGTGGCCCCGGTCTCCGGCAAGGTCTCGATCACCTACCTGCAGAAGCAGGGCGACCAGCAGTACTTCGTGGACGAGGCCGCCGGCGCCAAGGCCAAGGCGGCCGAGCTGGGCGCCGACCTGAAGGTCGTCAACCTCGGCAACGACGCCAACAAGACGGTCGGCGAGGTCCAGGCCGCGATCGCCCAGAAGAGCAACGGCCTGATCATCGTGGTGCCGGACCCGGCGGTCGGGCCGCAGGTCGTCCGGACCGCCCGGGACGCCAAGGCCGCGCTGCTCACCTCCGACGACCAGGTCTGCGCGACCGGACCCTCCCCGACCGAGTGCGCCGCCGGCGACCTGGTGCCCCGGATCGGCTTCTCCGGCCAGCAGATGGGCCAGCAGGTCGGTCAGCGCGCCGCGGAGGAGTTCAAGAAGGCCGGCTGGAACGCGGCCGACACCCGGATCATCTCCGCCTGGAAGCAGGACGTGACCGTCTGCGGCGACCGGGTCAAGGCTGCCAGGGCCGCCTTCGACCAGGCCGCGCCGGGCGTGCAGGACATCGACGTGGCCACCGACAACACGCCGACCGGCGCACAGGACAAGGTCGCCGCCACCATCACCGCCAACGCCGGCGTCAAGCACTGGGTGGTGTGGGGCTGCAACGACGAGAACGTCCAGGGCGCCGTCACCGCCCTGCAGAACGCCGGGGTCAGCCCCGACGACATCGACGGCGTCGGCCTCGGCGCCTACCTGGCGTGCAAGGACTGGACCTCCGGCAAGCCCTCCGGCATGAAGGCCGCCCTGTTCATCAACGGCAAGGACGTCGGCGCCCTGTCGGTGCAGACGATGTACGACAAGCTCAAGAACGGCAAGGACTTCCCCAAGGAGGCCTTCGCCCCGACCAAGATGGTCGACGCCGCGACCTGGCAGTCCGCGGGCGTGTCCTGCAGCTGACGCCACATCGACGTCGTGCCGAGTCGGCGGTGCGGCAGGCCGACCCGGCCCCCGCCGCATCCCCGCCGCGACCTCGGCGCTCCTCCAGACCGTCCGCACCGCACCGCCAACGAGGCCCCGATGACCCCACCCGAATCCCCGCCCCTCCCGCCACCGGACGGCTCGGCCGGCCTGAGCGCCGAGGGCGTGTCCAAGCGCTTCGGTGCCGTCCAGGCGCTCACGGACGTCAACCTCACCTTCCCGCCCGGCCAGGTCACCGCCCTGATGGGTGAGAACGGCGCCGGCAAGTCGACCCTGCTGCGCGTGCTCACCGGCGACCACCGCCCCACCGGGGGGCGCGTCCTGCTGGACGGCCGGCCCCTGGACCTGAACTCCCCGCAGGACGCCCGCCGGGCCGGGATCCGGATCATTCCGCAGGAACCCGAGATCATCCCGCACGTCCCGGTCGCCGAGAACGTCTACGCCGGCGCACTGCCCCGTACCCGCCTGCGCCGACTGGACCGCGCCGGGCTGCACCGGCGGATCGTCGCCGACCTGCGCCGCCTCGGCTTCGACAAGGTCCTCGACCCCACCCTGCTCGGCTCCCAACTCACGGCCGCGCAGCGTCAGCTGGTCGAGATCATGCGCGCGCTGACCGGTGCCGTCCCGCCGCGCGCGATCGCCTTCGACGAGCCCACCTCCTCACTCTCGGAGCACGAGGTCGAGGCCCTGTTCGCACTGATCGCACGCCTGCGCGACGAGGGCATCGCGGTCATCTACGTCTCCCACCGGATGAAGGAGATCTTCCGGCTCGCCGACCGCATCGCCGTGCTGCGCGACGGACGGGTGGCCGGCGTGGTCCGGGCCGACGCCACCGGCGAGGGCGAACTCGTACGGCTCATGGTCGGCCGGGACCTCTCCTCGCTGTTCGTCCGCCAGCAGGTCGCCACCGACCGGGTCGTCCTGGACGTCCAGGGTCTCGACACCGACGACGTGCACGGCATCGACCTGCGGGTCCGGGCCGGCGAGGTCGTCGCGCTGGCCGGCCTGATCGGCGCCGGACGGTCCGAACTCGCCCTCGCGCTGGCGGGCGACGCCCCGATCCGCTCCGGCACGGTGACCCTCAACGGTGAGGTCCTGCGGCTGAGGAACCCCGGCGACGCCATCGCCGCGGGCATCGGTCTGGCCCCCGAGGAGCGCAAGGCCCAGGCACTGTTCCTGCACCGCACCATCCGGGACAACACCTCGCTGGTCAGCCTGGGCCGGCTGAGCCGCTGGCGGTTCGTCAGACGCCGCCAGGAGAAGGACCTCGCCCAGGAGTACGCCGATCGGCTGCGGGTCCGCGCCCCCTCCGTCGAGGCGGAGGTCCGCACCCTGTCCGGCGGCAACCAGCAGAAGGTCGTCCTGGCCCGCTGGCTCGCCCGCAGGCCCGACCTGCTGATCCTCGACGAACCCACCCGCGGCGTCGACATCGGCGCCAAGGCCGAGATCTACCAGATCATCGCCGACCTCGCCCGCGCGGGCACCGCCGTCCTGGTCATCTCCTCCGAACTGCCCGAAGTGCTCGGCCTCGCCGACCGGGTCGTGGTGATGCAGAACGGCCGCACCACCGGCGAGCTCACCCGCGAGCAGGCCACCGAGGAGGCCGTCCTCGCCCTCGCCATGGCCGACGACCTGGCCACCACCGCCCCCGCCCAGACCGGAGAGACCCAGTGAACGAGCGCAGCGAGCGAACCGTCGAAAGGCGCGCGTGGGCAAGTGCCCCTGCCGAGCGCAGCGAGGTGGGCGCATGACCACCGCCACTCCCCCGACCGCCCCGGCGCCGGACGCCGGAGCCGTGAACCCCCGGTCCGGTGGCCCGCGCGCCCTGCTCGCCGCGATCGGTGGCCAGAACCTCAGCCTGATCGGCGCCCTCGTCGCCGTGGTCGCCCTGTTCGGCTGGCTCAACCCCAACTTCGCCGGCTGGGACAACATCCAGGTCATCGCCGAGGCCGTGACCATCTCCGGACTGCTGGCCGTCGTCCAGACCGTGGTGATCATCTGCGGCGGCCTGGACATCTCGGTCGGCTCCCAGGCCGGCCTGGCCTCCGTCACCAGCGCGATGGTCTTCACCTCCACCGGCGCCAACCCGTACCTCGGCATCGGCGCCGCCCTCGCCATCGGCGCCGGCATCGGCCTGTTCAACGGCGTCGTCATCGTCTACGGCCGGGTCAACCCGACCATCGCCACCCTCGCCGGACTGGCCGCCTACAAGGGCGTCGCCCAGCTCGTCTCGGACGGCCGGGCCCAGGGCTACGTGCTCGACGACCCGGTCTTCGTCTTCCTCAGCCGGGGCAGGATCGCCGGCCTGCCGACCATGGTCTGGCTGCTGGTCCTCACCGCCCTCGCCGTGCACGCCCTGCTCACGTACACCGACATCGGCCGCAACATCTACGCCATCGGCGGCAACGACACCGCCGCCCGGCTGGCCGGCATCAACCTCAACAAGTACCTGATCGCCGCCTACGCCCTCTCCGGCACCGTCGCCGCCCTCGCCGGCGTGCTGCTCACCGCCCGCACCGGCAGCGGCCAGCCCGTCTCCGGCAGCGAAGGCCTGGAGCTGCAGTCGATCACCGCAGCCGCCCTCGGCGGCTGCGCCCTCAAGGGCGGCAAGGGCGGCATCGGCGGCACCCTGCTCGCCGTCGCACTGCTCGGCGCACTGCAGAACGGCCTCACCGTGGAGAACATCAACTCCTTCTGGCAGAACGTCGCCCAGGGCGCGCTGCTGGTCGTCGCCGTCGTCATCCAGCAGCGCCGCAACCGCGACCGCGCGATCGGCCTGCCGGCATAGGGCCCGTCCCTCGGGCCGGGAGGCCGACCGACCGGAGACCGACCAGCCGGAGACCAGCCGGAGGCCGACCGACCCTGGACCGCCGGTACCGCGACCGAACGCGGCGCCGGCGGTCCGCCCCCCGGCCCGGTACCGGGGGCACACCCGGCCTGCGGTGCTGGGATAATGACTCCCGCAGGACCAGGCCGCGTTCCCGGTCGCCGACGAGAACGCCCAGGCCGCACGTGCTCGTTCGATCGAAAGGTCCTCCGTGGCTGACCAGATGTTGCTCGCCGCCCAGCGCCAGGCACTGATCCTGGAGGCGATCCGCCGGGCCGGCGCGGTCCGGGTCGCCGAACTGGTCGAGCAGTTCGGCGTGTCCGACATGACCATCCGCCGGGACCTCGACGCGCTGGTCCGTCAGGGCACCGTGGAGAAGGTCCACGGCGGCGCGGTGGCGACCGGGACGGCGAGCACCTTCGAGCCCGGCTTCGACGCCAAGTCCGGTCTGGAGGAGGGCACCAAGGCCGCACTCGCGGACGCCGCGGTCAAGCTGGTGGAGCCGGGCAGCGTGGTGGCCCTCTCCGCCGGGACCACGACCTACGCGGTCGCCGCCCGGCTTCTGGAGGTCCCGGGGCTGACGGTGGTGACCAACTCGCTGCGGATCGCGGACCTGCTCTGGGCAGCGGGAAGCGACGGGAGGGAGACCGTCCCGTCGCTGCTGCTGACCGGTGGGTCGCCCACCCGCTCGGCGGCCCTGGTCGGGGCACTGGCCGACCAGACGATCCGCTCGCTGCACGTGGACCTGCTGATCCTCGGCGTGCACGGGGTGAGCGAGCAGGCCGGCCTCACCACGCCCAACCTCGCCGAGGCGCAGACCAATCGGGCCCTGATCGCCTCGGCGCGCCGTACGGTCGTGGTCGCGGACCACACCAAGTGGGGTGTGGTCGGGCTGAGCAGCTTCGCGACCCTCGCCGAGGTCGACTGCTTCGTCACCGACGACGCCCTCCCGGCGACCGCCCGCGAGCTGGTCGCCGAGGCGGTCGGCGAGCTGGTCGTCGTCCCGGCCGGCGGCTGATCGTCGTCCCGGCGGGCGGCCGGCCGGCCGGTCCCCGAAGGACCGGCCGCGCCGGCGTCCGGCGGTGCCGGTGTCCGGCCGGGTCAGCCCACCCGCCGGGCGCCCGCCGAGGGCACCGCGGTGAAGGTGACGGGTGCGGTGAAGCCCGCCGAGCGGAAGGCCGACCGCACCGCTTCGGAGACCACCGCCGGGTGCCCGGCCTCGACCAGCGCGATGACGGACCCGCCGAAGCCGCCCCCGGTCATCCGGGCGCCCAGTGCCCCGGCGGCGACGGCGGCCTCCACCGCGAGGTCCGTCTCCGGGCAGGAGACCCGGAAGTCGTCGCGCAGCGAGGCGTGTCCGGCCGTCAGGACGGGCCCCAGCGCCGCGAGGTCGCCGCGGCCCAGGTGGTCGATCGTCTCCAGCACGCGCCCGTTCTCGGTCACCACGTGCCGTACCAGCGGCCGGAGTTCACCGGGCAGTCGGTCCAGGGCCGGGGCCAGGTCGGCGGGCGGGAGGTCGCGCAGCGCGGGCAGCTCCAGCAGGCCCGCGGCGCGCTCGCAGCCGGCCCGCAGGGCCGCGTAGGCGCCGTCGCCGAGGTCGTGCTTGACCCGGGTGTCGATCACCAGCAGCCGCAGCCCCGCCGCCGTCAGGTCGAGCGGCACGTGCCGCTGTTCCAGCGTCCGGGTGTCGAGGAACAGCGCGGTGCCGTCCGTGCAGCAGGCGGAAGCCATCTGGTCCATCACCCCGCAGGGCACCCCGACGAAGGCGTTCTCCGCCCGTTGGGCGATCAGGGCGAGTTCGGGCGCGCTCAGGCCCAGTTCGTACAGGTCGTTCACGGCGGCGGCCGTCGCGCACTCCAGGGCGGCCGAGGAGGAGAGCCCGGCCCCGGTCGGCACGTCGCTGTCGACGAACAGGTCGGCCCCGCCGACGGGGTGGCCCGCCTCGGCGAGCGCCCAGAAGACCCCGGCCGGGTAGCTCGCCCAGCTCGCCACGGCGCCGGGCGCCAGTCCCTCCAGCGCCACGTCGGTGGTCGTGCCGTCGCCCTGGGCGCTGTACAGCCGCAGCCGTCCGTCCGTCCGGCGGCGCGCGCTGACCCGGGTGGTGTGCGGAAGGGCGATCGGCAGGACGAAGCCGTCGTTGTAGTCGGTGTGTTCGCCGATCAGGTTCACCCGGCCGGGAGCGGCCCAGACGCCGCTCGGCCGTGCCGCGTGGACGGCCTCGAAGTCGGTGGCTGCCTCGTCGATCATCGGTTCAGCTCCATGCCTGGTGTGCTGGGTCGGTTCCCACCGGCGGCGATGTCCGCGCGCGGGAGCAAATTCCGACACAATCAAACATGCCTGGCCTCCGAGGTCAACAACCGCGACGGACATGCATGGACATGTTCAGGCCGGTCGGCGGGGACTGCCGGGAATCACCACCGGCAGGCGGCCCCGCTTGTTGACAAGCGATCGTGTTTGTTTGAATCTGTTGAAGCTTGAAAACTGCCGGGGCGACGTCCAACGCGTAAGGAGTACAGCGGTGCACAGAACCGCCACCAAGTTGGCCGACGGCCGCGAACTCGTCTACTTCGACCGGGCGCCGGGAGCCGTTCGCGACGTCCGGGACGAACGCCCCCTGGAGCCCGCGGCGAGCCTCTCCGAGATCCGGCTCGACCCGGTGCTCGGAGAGTGGGTCACGGTGGCCGCCCACCGCCAGCAGCGCACCTACCGCCCGCCGGCCGGCGAGTGCCCGCTGTGCCCCTCCCGGGACGGGCGGCACAGCGAGATCCCGGCGGCCGACTACGAGGTGGCCGTGTTCGAGAACCGCTTCCCCTCGCTCGCCCCGGCGGCAGCCGAGCACGTCGCGTCCCGTGATGAGCCCCTGCACACCCTGCGGCCCGGCGACGGCCGCTGCGAGGTGGTCTGCTTCACCTCCGACCACGACGCCTCCTTCGCGGACCTGGACGAGACCCGGGCGCGCCTGGTGCTGGACGCCTGGACCGACCGCACGGCGGAACTGTCCGCACTGCCCGGCGTGCGGCAGGTGTACTGCTTCGAGAACCGCGGCGAGGAGATCGGCGTCACGCTCGCCCACCCGCACGGCCAGATCTACGCCTTCCCCTTCGTCCCCTCCCGCACCGCCCGGATGATCGCCCGGGCCGAGGCGCACCGCGCCCGCACCGGCCGGAACCTGTTCGAGGACCTGCTCGCCGCCGAGCAGGCCACCCCGGAGCGGCTGGTCCTGCAGGGCGAGCACTGGCTCGCCTTCGTGCCGTTCGCCGCGCGCTGGCCGTACGAGGTCCACCTCTACCCCAGGCGCCGGGTGGCCGACCTCACCGCGCTGACCGAACCCGAACGCGCCGAGTTCCCCGGCCTCTACCTGGACCTGCTGCGCCGCTTCGACGCCCTGTTCCCCGCACCGCCCGGCGCGGGGCCCAACCGGACCCCGTACATCTCCGCCTGGCACCAGGCTCCCCGCACCGACGGCGGGCAACTCGCCCTGCACCTCGAACTGTTCACCGTCCGTCGAGCGCCGGGCAAGCTCAAGTACCTGGCCGGCGTGGAATCGGGGATGGACGCGTTCGTCACCGACGTGAGCCCGGAGCAGGCCGCCGCCCGGCTGCGGGAGGCCGCACTCGGCTGACCCGCGATACGCCCGCGACCCGCCCGCGGCGCCGAAGGAGCCCACCACGCCGTGCTGACCGGCGGCGCCGTGGGCTCCTTCGGCATGCCCTCCCGAGGAGCCCGTGGAGATCCACTCCTCGTTGATATCCGTCTGTTTGCGTTGACTATTGACTCTCTCTGTTGGATTTGGTTCGCTTTCCCCCGCCCTGCGCAGGGTGCCCGTTCCTGCACGACCGTCCGCACCACCCGACCGGACCCAGGAGACACGATGCGCAAGACGTGGGCCGCGTTACTCGCGGCCTCGCTGGCGGCGGCGCCGCTCGCCACCGTCCCCCTCGCCAGCACCCCCGCCGCGGCCGCCGAGTCGGCCGGCGGCGCCACGCTGGTCCCGACCCCGCCGATGGGTTGGAACGACTGGAACGCCTTCGGCTGTGACGTCGACGAGCAGCTCGTCGAGCAGACCGCCGACAGACTGGTCTCGGCCGGCCTGCGGGACGCCGGCTACCAGTACGTCAACATCGACGACTGCTGGATGACCAAGAACCGCGACGCCGAGGGCCGGCTCGTCCCCGACCCGGTCAAGTTCCCGCACGGGATCACCGGCGTGGCCGCCTACGTCCACGCCAAGGGCCTCAAGCTCGGCATCTACGAGAGCGCCGGCACGATGACCTGCGCGGGCTTCCCCGGCAGCCTCGGCCACGAGCAGCAGGACGCGAACGCCTTCGCCTCCTGGGGCGTCGACTACCTCAAGTACGACAACTGCTACAACCAGGGCGTGCCCTCGCAGCAGCGCTACCGCGCCATGGGCGACGCGCTGGCGAAGACCGGCCGCCCGATCGTCTACAGCCTCTGCAACTGGGGCCTGGACAGCGTCTGGACCTGGGGCCGTACGGTCGGCCAACTCTGGCGCACCACCGGGGACATCGACGCCTCGTTCGGCCGGATGCTGGACATCTTCCACGCCAACGCCAAGCTCGCCGACGCCGCGGGGCCGGGTGGCTGGAACGACCCGGACATGCTGGAGGTCGGCAACGGCATGACGGCGACCGAGGACCGCGCCCACTTCTCGCTCTGGGCGGAGATGGCGGCCCCGCTGATCGCCGGCACCGACCTGCGCAAGGCGAGCGCCGACACCCTCGCGATCTACGGCAACACCGAGGTCGTCTCCGTCGACCAGGACCGGCTCGGCAAGCAGGGGCGGCCGGTGAGCATGACCGCCGGCCTGGACGTCCTGGCCAAGCCGCTCGCCGACGGCGGGGTCGCGGTCACCCTGTTCAACGAGAACCCGCAGCCCGCGGTGATCTCGACCACGGCGGCCGCGGCCGGCCTGCCGACGGCCAAGGGTTACCTCCTGCGGGACCTCTGGGCTCACACCACCGGCGAGACCGCCGGCGCGATCAGCGCCACCGTGCCCGGCCACGGAGCCGTGATGTACAAGGTCACCCCGACCGACCACCCGGGCGGGCAGCACCCGGACCTCGTCCTCGACACCGAGGTCCCCGACCTCACCCCCGGCGGCTCGGCCACCGTCACCACGGCCTTCACCGACAACGGCGCGCAGTCCGCGAACGACGTGGTGCTCGGACTGGACGTTCCGGCCGGCTGGGCGGTGGCGCCGCTGTCGGAGACCCGGTTCGGGCACGTGCCGCCCGGCGGCGGCGCGCGTGCCGCGTTCCGCGTGACCGCCCCGGCGCACCTGCCGGCGCCGATCACCCGGGCCACCCTCACCGGCACCGCCACCGCGCACGGGCCGGGCGGCCCGCAGAGCGTCACGGCGCCCGCACCGGTCGTCCTGACCGCACCCGTCCAGGCGCCGTTCCGGACCTTCACCGACACCACCGCCGTCTTCGGCGCACAGGACGGGACGTTCGCCATCGACGGCGCGGGCGCCGACCTCTACTACGACGTCGACGAGTACAGCACCGTCTACCGCCCGGGTGCCGAACACGACGGCTCCACCACGGTCGTCAAGCTCACCGCGCAGGCACCCACCAGCGACTGGGCCAAGGCCGGGATCATGGTCCGCAACGACATCACCCAGCCGGGCCGTTCGGCCGGGTACCTCGTCCTGGCCGAGGCTCCCGGCAAGGGCTACGTGCTGCAGTGGGACAGCGACGGCGACGGCAAGCTGGACTCCAACAGCGCTCCGGCGAACCAGGGTTCGGGCTCGGCGGCCTACCCGAGCTGGCTGAAGCTGGTCCGCGACGGCTCGACGTACACCGGCTACTGCTCCACCAACGGGACCACCTGGACGAAGGTCGGCCAGGCCACCGTCCCGGGAGCGACCGCACGCCAGGACGTCGGCCTGTTCACCACCTCGCACAGCGCGGGCACCAACGGCGAGGCCGACTTCACGGGTTTCACCCAGAGCTAGGACCTGATCCTTGCGGGGTGTGCGGCGTCAGGTGCGGGTACCCTGACGCCGCACCACGGTCCGACGAGACCCGAGCGTCAGGACAGCACGGTCCAACTCTGCCCGGCCGAAGCCGGGTTGGCCGGTTCGGTCATGCCCGTGGAGCCGGCCGCGGTTCCGGCGACGTCCAGCGTCAGCCCGTTGCCGACGTTGGTGACGGTGAGGGCGCCGCTGCCGTTCTGGGTGACCTTCCACTTCTGCCAGGGATTGCCGGGCGTGGCGTTCAGCAGGTAGGCGCTGCCCACACCGTTGCCGCCGGCGAGCACGGTGTGCGACTGGGCCGCGGAGGCGCAGTTGTCACTGATCGTCACGGTGCCGTCGGCATTGGGCGTGAACATCCACTGCTGGGCGGCGCCACTCCGGTAGGCGTTGATGTCGGAGTTGCCGCCGACGGGTGCGGAGCAGCCGCCCTGGACTTCGAGCGCCTGGCCCCCGGTGCCGCCGGCGCTCAGCGCGTGGTACCTGCCGTCGCCGACGACGGCCGGGCCGCCGCCTCCGGTGCCACCGCCCGTGCCGGCGCCCGCGCCGGCGATGCGGTAGAGCGCGACGCCGTGCGCCGGGATCCAGTTGCCGCCGATGGAGCCGGTCGCGGTGCCGGTGGCGCCCGACCACAGCTCCCGGTAGCCATAGCCCGAACCGGTCAGGCCGAGGTCGGCGAAGCCGGCACTGATCATGGCCCAGTTGTTCGGGTCCTGGTTGATCAGCGCCACGGCCAGGTCCCCGTTGGCGAGTCGGCGCTTGAGGACCACCGGGGCGACCGGGGAGGAGGGCGGGTTGCCGACCAGGGTGGCGGGCTGGGCGAGGCTGTCCTGATCGATGGAGATCATGTCGCGGTTCTTGAGGAGCGCGAGTGCGGAGGAACTGATCCCGGTCGACCAGGTGTAGCCGTTCGCGGTGTGCTGCGAGTCGGCGGCGGTGCGCAGGTCGGCGCCGGAGACGAGCGGGGCCGCCATCATCGAGAGCACGGACAGTTCGGTGCGCGACTCGTCGTCCGTGAAGGGCTTGTGGCCCCGGGAGGTGTCGGTGACTCCCCAGACGCCGTAGGTGTCCTGCCAGCCGGCGAACATCATGTCCAGGTCGTTCCAGCTGCCGGGGTGGACGTTGCCCGGGTACTTCAGCGCGGTCTGGAGCTGGCCGTTGTAGAGCACGCCGTCCAGTTCGCTGTCGCGGTCGCCGCCGATACGGCACATGTTGGCGACCTGGCCGCACCAGATCCCGGTGGGCGAGTAGCCGGGCGCCTGGTGCGGCGGGGTTCCGGCGGCCGTGATCAGGGGATCGGTCCGGGCCGGGTCGTCGGCGCTCAGCAGGGAGGGGATGCCGGTGTGCGCGGGCTGCGCGGACAGGCTCAGCGTGACCTTGGGCCTGCCCGCGGCGGCGGTCGCCGCGTCCAGGGCACGCTGGAAGGTCTGGGTCCGGGCGTAGATGGACCGGGTGAGTTCCTTGCCCTCGCCCTGCGGGTAGTAGGCGTAGCCGTCGGGGCCGTAGACGGTGGGTCCGTACGGGCAGTCGTCGTACTTCACGAAGTCGACGCCCCAGGACACGAAGTCGGTGGCATCGGTGGTCTCGTGGCCGAGGCTGCCGGGGTGGCCCTGGCAGGTGGTGTAGGTGTCGGTGGCGTAGAGGCCGAACTTCATGCCCTTGCTGTGGGCGTACCAGGCGAGGTACTGGATGCCGTTGACGGTCCTGCCGTCGACGGTCTGCGCGGGGAACTGGTCCGGCTCGGGGAGCAGGTGACCGCTGGTGGTGTCGTTCCCGCCTCCGTCGGTTCCGCTGACCGGGCTGCCGTTGGCGTCGTAGAGCTGCATGGCACCGTCGGCGGTCTTGGCGAAGTCCGTGCTCTGGCCGTCGCGGTGGCGCGTCGACCAGCCGTCGTCGACGGTCACGGTGTCGTACCCCGCCTGCACCAGGCCGTTGGCCGCCATGAAGTCGATGGTCTGCTTGACCTGGTTCTCGGTGACGTAGGCACCGATGCTGTTCCACGAGTTCCAACCCATGGGCGGGGTCAGGGAGTTGCCGTTGCCGAGGGCAGCGGCCGGAGTGGCGGTGCCCACTGCCGCGGCGCTGAGGGCGGAGGCCGCGAGGGCGGTGACGGCGAGTATGCCGACGAGCCGGTGTGGCGTTCTGCGCATGTGGGGGCTTCCCGGGTGGGTGAGTGCGCCGGGCCCGGGCCGCCGAGGGGCGCCGGCCGCGGCGCGGGTGGATGGGACCGGTGCCGACGATCTGTACCGGGGCGTGCGGACGCGGCGACGTCGCTCGAGCTGCGATGGGGGCGCGACGATCGGGTACGCGGAGCAGCCGGCGAAGCGGCGGCGGTGCCATACGATATTGCACCTACCAGAACCCGACAAGACTCAACACAATGCGACTTCGTTGGCGCCTGCCCCAGGCCGGACGGCGCTCAGCACACCGCCGCCGAGCGGGTGAACCGGGCGCCGCGCCGCCCACCGCCGCGGCCGCTCACCGAGCGTGCCGGTGCACAGTGGGACGGCCTCCGGGCACCCGCCCGGCTCCCGGCCCGAACCGATCCCACCCGCCCCTGATCCCGGCCCAACGGAGGTGCCGATGCACATCCTGCTCGTCGCGAGCGCGTTCCACCGCCTGACCCAGCCCGTCCGGGCCGAGCTCCGGGACCGCGGCGCCCGCCACCACTCACCGCGCCCGCGCCCGATGTCCCTGCGCGTGCGGCCCGCGCCCGCGGGAGCCGCGGCGTGAGCCGGGTGCTGGTGGCCGGCATCGGAAACGTCTTCCTGGCCGACGACGCCTTCGGCCCGGAGGTGGTCGCCGCACTGCGCGAGGACCCGCTGCCACCCGGGGTCGAGCTGTGGGACGCGGGCATCCGCGGCATGGAACTGGCCTACCGCCTGCTGGACGGCTACGACGCGGTCGTCCTGGTGGACGCGGCGCCGCGCGGGGGCGCCCCCGGCACGCTGTACCTGATCGAACCGGACGGGGCGAGCTGGCCGGCCGTCCCGGAAGCGCACGGCATGGATCCGGTGACGGTGCTGGCGCTGGCCCGCGACCTGGCCGTGGACGGCGCCGAGCGGCTGCCCAGGGTGGTCGTCCTCGGCTGCGAGCCGGAGCTGTGCCCGGCCCAGGACGACCCGGACGTCATGGTCGGCCTGAGCGAGGCCGTCCGGCAGGCCGTCCCCGCCGCCGCCGGCCTGGTGCGGCGCGTGGCCGCCCAGCTGCTGCGCGAACCCGGTGCGGAGCTGACGGCCCGCACGGCGTGAAAGGGCGCCCGGCGGTCGAGCACGACCGCCGGGCGCCGCAGGCCGGTCAGTGGCGCCGCAGCCCCACCATCCGCCACATCCTCAGCTCCCGCCGCATGCCGGGGATCTCCCGGACGAGCATCGCCAGGGTGATCGTCCCGACGATCAGGACCTCCGCGATCAGCACCCGTCTGGCCATCGGTTCCTCCTTCGTTCCACGTCCGCCGGGCCCGGCTCAGCCGGGCGGGATGTTCGGCATGATCGGCAGGATCGCGTTGTGCTTCTTCCAGTGGATGCCCGTCGACCGCCGGGCGTCCGCGGTGCCGTCCTTGTGGTGGCCCGGCTGCCGCTTGTAGGGGCCCTCGTTGCCCCGGTGGATGCCGAAGACGGTCGACGCCGTGTAAGGGCGCGCCTGCGGCTTGCCCACGCGGATGTTGCCCATGGCTTCCTCCTCACCGCTGTTCGGTCAGTTCTCCGAAGAACTGCTCGAGCGCCGGCCAGATCCGGCTGCCGCCGGACAGGCCGCGCCACTCCTGCCGCACCACCGCGACCATCCGCAGGCAGTCGGCGAGCGGGACGATCCAGTGCTGCGACTGCCCGCGAACGGTGTTCACCAACAAGGCTTCCACCCCGGCGCGCATCGTGCGCAACTCGGGCCGCAGCTCGCACGCCGTCCGCCACGCCTGGGGATCCACTTCCCAGCGGGCCGCGCCGGCCGGGCTCGGGTAGTGGGCCAGGACGCTGCCGTCCGGCTGCGGCACGAAGAACGCCAGGCCCACCGGGACGCCGAGGCGGTCGGTCGGCACCGGCTCCAGCCGCACCCGCCGCCCCGGCACCAGCCGGTAGCGCCCCTCCTCGGCCTCCGTCTCCCGGCCGAACAGCAAGGTGCACGGGCGGCAGACGCACAGCACGGTCTGCGCTTCGGTGTCCAGCAGGTGCCGGTGGTCCTCCGGCACCTGCTCGCCGCACAGCTCGCACCGTTCGGGAGGCTCGGCGGGCCCGGCCGGCTCGGCGCGGGCCTCGCGGATCAGGCGGTGCAGCGCACCGGCGGTCATGCCGCCCCCCGCGGGAGCAGCAGGCTGTCCACCGGGACGAACGCCCGCTCCGGGGCCCGCCGCACCTCGCTCAGCTCGGGCGCGGCCGCCAGCACCGCCTCCCGGACCGCCGCCTCCACCGCTCCGGCCGAGGAGCCGCAGCCCTTGACGGTCAGCCGCACCTCGGCGACCCCGCCGTCGACCCCGGCCAGCTCGGCCTGCACGCCCCGCTCGCGCAGCGCCTGCAGGGCCCGTGCCGCCCGGCGTTCCGGCGGCTCCGGGTGCAGGTCGTGCAGCACCAGCAGGTGGCCGAGCAGCTCGTCGTCGAGCAGCGGCTCCGGTGGTACCAGGTCCAGCACCCGGGCCAGCGCCTCGCCGTAGACCTCGGTGAGGGTCCGGACCGCCGTGAGCGCCGCCTCGCCGCCCGGTCCGGGCACCGCCTCGACCCGCTCCAGCAGCTCGTCCAGCCGGGCCAGCCGCTGCTCCACCGCCTGGGCGTCCAGCCGTCCCTCAGCCATGGGACGCCCCGTAGGTGGGGGTGTGCATCCGGGTGAGCTCCTTGCCCTTGCCGAGGTACATGTGCACCCCGCACGGCAGACAGGGGTCGAAGCTGCGCACGGTGCGCATGATGTCGATGCCCTTGAAGTCGTCCGGCCCGTTCTCCTCGAAGATCGGCTGCCCCTGCACGGCGTCCTCGTACGGGCCGGGGGTGCCGAAGCTGTCCCGGGGGCTGGCGTTCCACGGGGTCGGCGGGTAGGGGTGGTAGTTGGCGATCTTCTTGTCGCGGATCACCAGGTGGTGCGAGAGCACGCCGCGCACGGCCTCGTGGAAGCCGCAGCCGATCGCCTCGTCCGGCACCTCGAAGTCGGTGAAGACCCTGGTGTCACCGGCCCTGACCATGCCCATCGCCCGCTCCACGAAGAACAGCGCCATCGCCGCCGAGTACGCCACGAAGTACGGCCGGGCCCGGTCGCGCTCGATGGTGTTGCTCCACTGCGGGATCTTCCACTCGAAGGTCATCTCGGGCAGTTCCTCGCCCTTCGGCAGCGAGATCCGCACGCCCTGCCCGGTCGCCTTGACGTACGGGGTGTCCACCAGCCCGCTGAGCGCCGTCGACCAGAGCCGGGCCAGCGGGCCGCCGCCGGTGTCCAGGGCCAGGTGCTCGCCGGTCTGCTGGTGGTACCAGCGCGGGCTCATCACCCAGCTGTACTTGCCGCCGTTCAGGTCGCGCTTCTGCGGCACCGGCACGGTGGTCTGGTTCCAGGGGTGGCGCATGTCGACCGGGTTGCCGAGCGGGTCGTGGGTGACGAACGGGTCCTCGTTGACCCAGTCCTCGTAGTAGGAGCTGCCGAGCAGGATCCGCAGCCCCAGGTTGATGTCGACCAGGTTGTTGGTGACCAGTTTGCCGTCCACCACGATGCCGGGGGTGACGTACATCGCCTTCCCCCACTCGTTCATGTTCGCGTACTTGTAGTCGCAGACCTCGTAGTCCTGCCAGGCGCCCCAGCAGCCGAGCAGGATGCGCCGGCGCCCGACCTCCTCGTAGCCCGGCAGTGCCTCGTAGAAGAAGTCGAAGACGTCGTCGTTCATCGCGACCGACTTCTTGACGAAGTCGATCACCCGGATCAGCCGGGACAGGTAGTCGGTGAACAGGGTGGGCGTCGGCATCGTGCCCACGCCGCCCGGGTAGAGCGTGGAGGGGTGCACGTGGCGGCCCTCCATCAGGCAGAACATCTCGCGGGTGATCCGGCTGATCCGCAGCGCCTGCTTGTAGACCTCGCCCTCGAACGGGTTGAAGGACCGCATCAGGTCGGCGATCGTCCGGTAGCCGTGGATGCCCGCGTTGGGCGCCTCGGTGCGCTCCGCCCGGGCCAGCAGACCGGGGTTGGTCTCCTTGACCATGGCCTCGCAGAAGTCCACGAACACCAGGTTGTCCTGGAAGATCGTGTGGTCGAACAGGTACTCGGCGGCCTCACCGAGGTTGACGATCGACTCGCCGAGCGGCGGGGGTTTCACCCCGTACGCCATCTGCTGGGCGTAGTTGGAGCAGGTGGTGTGGTTGTCACCGCAGATGCCGCAGATGCGGCTGGTGATGAAGCCGGCGTCCCGGGGGTCCTTGCCCTTCATGAACACCGAGTAGCCGCGGAACAGGGAGGAGGTGCTGTGGCACTCCGTCACCTCCCTGTTGGCGAAGTCCACCTTGGTGTAGATGCCGAGGTTGCCGATGATCCGGGTGATCGGGTCCCACGACATCTCCACGATCTGCGGCGGCTTGCGCTGCCCGGTCGCGCGCGGGGGCTCGGTCGTCGTCATGTGCCTTCCTTCGGGGCCGGGGTCGCTCAGGGACGCCAGTGCGGGTCGTAACCGCTGGTCAGCTCGGAACCGCGGTGCCGCCAGCGCGGCTCCCGGTTCACGGCCATGTTGGTGATGCCGCGCAGCCGCCGGATGACCGCTCCGTACGGCTTGATGAGCATCGGGGACAGGCTGCCGCCGGACGGCTCGTCCATGAACGGCATGAAGGTGTCGGGGAAGCCCGGCATGGTGCAGCCGATGCAGATGCCGCCCACGTTCGGGCAGCCGCCGATCCCGGCCATCCAGCCGCGCTTCGGCACGTTGCAGTTGACGACCGGTCCCCAGCAGCCCACCTTCACCTGGCACTTGGGCGAGTTGTACTCGCGGGCGAAGTTGCCCTGCTCGTAGTAGCCGGCCCGGTCGCAGCCCTCGTGGACGGTCTTGCCGAACAGCCACTGCGGGCGCAAGTTGGCGTCGAGCGGGGGCGGCGGGGCGGCGCCGGCCGCGTGGTAGAGCACCCAGGTGAGGGTCTCCATGAAGTTCTCCGGCTGGATCGGGCAGCCCGGCACGTTGACGATCGGCAGCCCGCCGGTGGACTTGAAGTCCCACCCGAGGTAGTCCGCCAGGCCCATCGCGCCGGTCGGGTTGCCGGCCATCGCGTGGATGCCGCCGTATGTCGCGCAGGTGCCGGCCGCGACCACCGCCCACGCCTTGGGCGCGAGGTGGTCCAGCCACCAGTTGAGGGTGAGCGGCTCGCCGGTCTCCAGGTCGTTGCCGAAGGAGGTCCAGTAGCCGTCGCCCTCGATGATGTCCTGGTTGGGGATCGAGCCCTCGATGACCAGGATGAACGGGTTCGGCGACTCGCCCCGGGCGGCGGCCCGGTAGGGGGCGAGGAACTCCTCGCCGCCCAGCGTGGGCGAGAGCACCTTGTTGTACAGGTTGACCTTGGGCAGGCCGGGGATCAGGCCGAGCACCACGTCCTCGATGGCGGGCTGGTCGGCGGCGGTCAGCGACACGGTGTCGCCGTCGCAGCTCAGGCCCTCGGAGATCCACAGGATGTCGATCTCCGGGAAGCCCTGCCGCTGGTCCGCGCGGCTCGGTGTCCCGCTGGTGCTGGTGGTACCGCTTTCGATCGTCATGTCCTCGGCCTTCCTTGCAGCCGGTCACGCAGTCGGTCGTAGGCCGCGGCCACCGGGCCGGCCGGCATCAGGGCGGGCGCGGCCGGGTAGTCGCGGAACAGCTGCTCCACCATGCGGTGGTCATGTTCCAGGAGTTCGATGGTGTCCATCGGACCTCGTCTCGTCGGGGGTGGTGCCGAGCGGTCGCACCTCGTCCGGCCGGAAGTAGCGGTACCGGCCGTACCAGCCGTGCAACTCGGCGCCGGGATCGTCGTTGACCGTGACGGCGAGGTGGACGCTGCCGTCCACGTCGTGGAAGACCGCCGCCACCTCGGCCGTGCGCCCGGCCAGGAACATGTCCTGCGCGTCGCTGCCCCGGCCGTGCGGCCGCAGCTCGACCCGGCTGCCGCGGGCGAGGGAGACGCCGTCGACCAGCACCCGGTCGGTGGCCGGTGCGAGGCCGTCGTCCCCGCCCTCCTCCCACCAGGGCGCCCGGGCGGCGGGCTCGGGGCGCGCGCCGGGCTCCGGGCGCCCGGCGGGCCGAAGGGAGCGGATCGCGCCGTGCAGGCGGGTGAAGACCTCCGGCGGCATGGTGTCCACCCGGTCGAGGATCTCGGCGGCCCGCCGGTCGGTGGCCCGGGCCTCGCGCTTCTCCTCGTCGGTGAGCAGCATGGTGCGCAGCGAGAGGATCTCGTCGATCTCCCCGGCGTCGTGGAGGTCGCCGGGGCTCTCCGGGGCGATCCGCGGCTGGTCGGGCAGGATGATCGGCGAGGAGAGCACCGCCCGGTCGGCGTCGGCCGGCACCGGATAGGTGTGCAGGTTCCGGCAGGCCCGGGCGTGCTCGGCTGCCCGCTCCGGCGGGTCGGTCAGCGAGAGGAAGGACAGGCCGCTGCCGCCGAGGAAGGTGTGGGTGGCGACCAGGGTGTGCCGCAGCGCCTCCTCGCGGGTGGCGCCGGGCCCGACCTGGCGGCCGGTGTTCTCGGTGCGCACCCGCAGCCGGTACAGCCGCCCGTCCAGCGGCTCGGCGTGCACGGTGGTCCGCGCCTCGACCGGGTGGCACCGGCGCACCGCCCGGCCGTCCGCGTCTGGGAGCTCCTCGGTCTGCTCGCCGCCGGGCGCGCCGACCTCGAACGTCCGGTCCCCGGCCAGCAGTTCGGCCAGCGGCAGCACGAGGTCGGTCTCCCGGGGCACGGCCTCCTCGAAGCTGAGGTGGACCGCGTCGGGCGCCTGGAGCGACTCCACCGGTTCGTACCGGCCGTCCGCGGTGCGGCGCTGCACGCTCTTGTGCTGCACCTGGAGGTAGCGGACCCGGACGTGCAGCACCGCACCGGGCGCCGCCTCGGCCAGGCACTCGGTCTGCTGGTACCAGGACTCGGCGGAGCCGGCGACGGTCTCCGCCACCGGCCCGCCCGCCTCGACCCAGGGGCGCGGCGCGAGCACGCCGAACTGCCAGCGCACCCGGTTCTTGGCCGAGGAGCGGCGGTAGGGGTAGAGCAGGTAGCCCTCGTAGAGCACGGCGTCGGCCACCGGCCGCAACCGTTCGAAGACGTTCGGGTCGGCGGGCCGCGCCGGGGCGGCGGCGCCGGGCGCCGGTGTGGTGGTCATCTCGCCTCCGATCGGCCGCAGTGGCCCTGGTCCCCGGGCGTGGGGCGGGGGCCGGCCTCCGGTCGGCCCTCGCCCCACGGTCACATCTCGCGGTCGCCCGCGCGCGTTCGGTTCGCCATCGGAGTGGCGTTCAGCAGATCCGGGGCAGCTGCTCTCCGAGCGGCAGGTCGACGATCCGGGTGCCGCCGAGGCCCGTACGGGCGACCACCACGCCGGGGTGGTCGGCGACGCACTCGCCGACGATCACCGTTCCGCGCCCATCCGGATGGGCGCGCATCGCTGCGAGCACCGCCTCGGCGTGCTCGCGCGGCACGAAGGCGACCAGCCGGCCCTCGTTGGCGACGTACAGCGGGTCGAGGCCGAGGAAGGCGCAGGCGTTGGCGACCGCCTCCGGGACCGGCACCGCCCGGTCCTCCAGGACCACGCCGGTGCCGGAGGCGGCGGCGATCTCGTTGAGCGAGGCGGCCAGGCCGCCGCGGGTGGGGTCGCGCAGCACGTGCAGCTCGGGGGTGACGGCCAGCATGGCCTGGACCAGCGAGCCGAGGGCCGCGGTGTCGCTGGTCACCTCGGCGCCGAACTCCAGCCCCTCGCGCACGCTCATGATGGCGATGCCGTGCTGCCCGATCGGCCCGCTGACCATGATCACGTCGCCGGGGCGGGCCCGCTGCGGGCGGATGTCCACGCCGTCCGGGATCAGGCCGATGCCCGCGGTGGTGAGGTAGACGCCGTCGCCGTGCCCGGCGTCGACCACCTTGGTGTCCCCGGTCGCGACGGTGACGCCGGCCGCCCGGGCGGCCGCGCCGACCGCCTGCGCGACGGCGCCGACGGTGGCCAGCTCGGTGCCCTCCTCCAGCACGAACGCGCAGGACAGGTACGCCGGCACCGCGCCGCTCATCGCCAGGTCGTTGACCGTCCCGTTGACCGCGAGGTCGCCGATGCTGCCGCCGGGGAAGAACAGCGGCCGCACCACGTACGAGTCCGTGGAGAAGGCCAACCGGGCACCGCCGAGCGTCAGTTGCGCCGAGTCGCCGAGCCCCTCGAGCTGTTCGCCGCCGTACGCGGGCAGGAACAGGTGGCGGACCAGCTCGGCCGAGAGCGCGCCGCCCCCGCCGTGGCCCATCACCACCACGGGGTGGTCGCGCAGCGGGAGCGGGCAGGACCAGCCGGAGAAGTCGGGTGCGGTCTGCAGCGTGTCAGCCAACGGGCTCGGCCTCCTCGGCGCGTCGGACGGCCGGGTCGAGCCGCCGGTAGAGGTAGTACGCGGCGCAGGCGCCCTCGCTGGAGACCATGGTGGCGCCGAGCGGGGTGCGCGGGGTGCAGGCGGTGCCGAACGCCTCGCACTCGTGCGGCTTGATCAGGCCCTGGAGCACCTCGCCACTGCGGCACCGGGCGGACTCGCGGGTGGTGACCCCGGTGACGTCGAAGCGGTGCTCGGCGTCGAAGTCGCGGTACGCGTCGGAGAGCCGCCAGCCGCTGCCCGGGATGGTGCCGATGCCGCGCCAGGCGCGGTCGGTGACGGTGAAGACCTCCTGGAGCATGCGGAGCGCGGCCGGGTTGCCGGTGTCCTGGACGGCGCGCGGGTAGGCGTTCTCCACCCGGTGCTCGCCGCGCTCCAGCTGGCGGACGGCCCGGCGGATGCCCTCCAGCAGGTCCAGCGGCTCGAAGCCGGTGACCACGATCGGTACCCGGTGGCGCTCGGCGAGCTCCGGGTACTCGGTAGTGCCCATCACGCTGCACACGTGGCCGGCGGCGAGGAAGCCCTGCACCCGGCAGTCCGCGGAGCTCATGATGGCCTCGATCGCCGGTGGCACCCGCACGTGCGAGACCAGCAGGCTGAAGTTGCGCACGCCGAGGCGGCGGGCCTGGTGGACGGCCATCGCGTTGGCGGGCGCGGTGGTCTCGAAGCCGATGCCGAAGAACACCACCTCGCGCTGCGGGTTCTCCTGGGCGATCCGCAGCGCGTCGAGCGGCGAGTACACCACCCGGACGTCCCCGCCGGCGCCCTTGACCCGGTACAGGTCCCGGTCGGTGCCGGGCACCCGCAGCATGTCGCCGAAGGAGCAGAAGGTGACCTCCGGCCGGGCGGCGATGGCCAGCGCCCGGTCGATCGCCTCCAGCGGCGTGACGCACACCGGGCAGCCCGGGCCGTGGATCAGTTCGACGTCTTCCGGCAGGAGCTGGTCGATGCCGTGCCGGATGATGGAGTGCGTCTGTCCGCCGCAGACCTCCATCAGCGCCCACGGGCGGGTCACGGTGGCCCGGATGTCCTCCAGCAGCCGGCGCGCCAGGCCGGGATCGTTGAACTCCTCGATGTACTTCACGAAGCCTCCTCGGGCTGAGCCTCCGCCTGGGCCCGGGCCCAGGCGTCGCCGAACTCCTCTTCCAGCGCGCCGATCTCCTCGAACAGCCGCAGGGTCGCCAGCGCCGACTCCTCGTCCAGCCGCTGGAGGGCGAAGCCGACGTGGACGATGGCGTAGTCACCGACGGCGATCTCCGGCAGGTACTCCAGGCAGACCTCCTTCAGCACTCCGCCGAAGTCCACCCGGGCCATCCGGGTGCCGTCGCGTTCGTAGACTTCGGCCACCCGGCCGGGTACTGCCAGACACATCGGCGCACTCCTCATTTCCTCGGGGTGGTTCAGGCGCGTACGGGTTGTTCAGGCGGTCCGGGCCGCCACCAGGGCCTGCCCGAGGGCCAGCCCTCCGTCGCCGGGCGGGACGGCCCGGTGGCGCAGCACGGTGAAGCCGTCGCCGGCCAGCAGTTCGGCGGTCCAGTGGTCCAGCAGGGCATTGGTGAACACGCCGCCGGTGAGCGCCACGGTGCCGGTCCGGGTGCGTCGGCGCGCCTCCCGGCAGACCGTCAGGACCACCGCCGCGACGGCCCGGTGGAACCGGGCGGCGACCACCGGGGCGCCCGCGCCGGCCCGGACGTCCTCGGCGCAGGCGCGCAGCACGGGCGCGGGGTCGAGCAGCAGGCCGTCCGGCCCCGGCCGCAGTGCGAAGGCGTACCCGCCGGCGTCCACGGCCCGTACAGCCGCCGCCTCCAGCTCGATCGCGGCCTGCGCCTCGAACCCCGCGTCGTGGCAGACGCCGGCCAGCGAGGAGACCGCGTCGAACAGGCGGCCCATGCTGGAGGTCGGCGGGCAGTTGAGGCCTCGTTCCAGCTGACGGGCCAGCAGCCGGCGCAGCTCGGGCGGGCGGGCGGCGGTGCACGGAAGGTGCTCGGCCCAGGGCAGGCCGGCCGCGCGCAGGTGGGCGAGCGCCATCCGCCAGGGCTCGCGGACCGCGGTGTCGCCGCCGGGCAGCGGGACGTACGCCAGGTGGGCGAAGCGCCGGTGACCGGCGTAGTCGGCGAGCAGCACCTCACCGCCCCACACCGCGCCGTCCTCGCCGTATCCGGTCCCGTCGAAGGCGACGCCGATCACCGGCGCGCTGCCGTCCAGGCCGTGCTCGGCCATCGCGGCGGCGACGTGCGCGTGGTGGTGCTGAACCCGGGCGACGGGGCGCTCGCCGGCGTTGCGCCGCGCCCAGCGCGCGGAGGCGTAGCCGGGGTGCCGGTCGGCGGCCAGCAGCTGGGGTTCGACGCCGGTCAGCGTGCGCAGGTGCCGTTCCGCGCGTTCGAAGGAACGCTGGGTGGAGAGCTCGCCGAGGTCGCCGATGTGGCCGGACAGCCAGGCGGAGCGGCCCTCGGCCAGGCAGAGGGCGTTCTTGAGGTCGCCGCCGACCGCCAGCACCGGGCGCAGGTCGAGCGGCAACTCGATCCGGGCGGGTGCGAAACCCCTCGAGCGCCGTAGGATCATCGGCTCGCCGTCCGGGCGGGCCCGGACCACCGAGTCGTCGCACGGAACGGCGATCGGCCGGTCGTGCCACAGCCAGGCGTCGGCCAGGCCGGCCAGCCGCTCGAACGCCTCGCCGTCATCGGTGACCAGCGGCTCGCCGGAGCGGTTCGCGCTGGTCACCACCAGCACACCCGGGCCGGGCGGGTCTCCGGGCAGGCCGAACAGCAGCCGGTGCACCGGCGTGTACGGCAGCAGCACGCCCACGTCCGGGCTGCCCGGGCAGACCTCCGGCGCCAGCGCGCCGCCCGGGTCCGTGCGGCGCAGCAGCACGATCGGCCGGGCCCGGCCGGTCAGCAGCGCCTCCTCCGCCGGGCCGACCCGGCCCAGCCGGGCGGCCGTCGCCACGTCCGGCGCCATCACGGCGAACGGCTTGTCGCCCCGGGCCTTGCGGCGGCGCAGTTCCCGGACGGCCTCCCGGTGCGCGGCCGCGCACACCAGGTGGTAGCCGCCGACGCCCTTGACGGCGACGATCGCCCCGGCGGCGAGCATCCGCCGGGCCGTGGCCAGGGCGGGCGAGCCCTCGGTCGAGGTGCCGTCACCGGTCAGTCGCAGCACCGGCCCGCAGGCCCAGCAGGCCACCGGCTGGGCGTGGAACCGACGGTCCGCCGGATCGCGGTACTCGCGCTCGCACTCGCGGCACAGCGGGAAGCCCGCCATCGTGGTGGCGGGCCGGTCGTACGGCAGGGCCGTGGTGACGGTGAACCGCGGGCCGCAGTGGGTGCAGCTGATGAACGGGTGCCGGTGGCGGCGGTCGGTGGGGTCGGCGAGTTCGGCCAGGCAGGCGGCGCAGGTCGCGGCGTCGGGCGGGACCATGGTGCGGCCCGCACCGGGCTGGGACGGGCGGATGGTGAACCCGCGGGTGCCGGCCGGCGGGGCGCTCGCGCACCGGACGGTGGCGATCTCGGCGAGCGGCGGGGCCTCGGAGCGCAGCAGGCGGCCGAACTCCGCCACCGTGCGGTCCGGCCCCTCGACGTCGATCACCACTCCGGCCGAGGTGTTGGCCACCTCTCCCGCCAGGCCCAGCCGGCTCGCCAGCGCGTGCACGAACGGCCGGAAGCCGACGCCCTGGACCACGCCGGTGACGGTGAGCACGCGGCGGACCGGGCCCTGGGGCGGGGCCGCCGGGTCCGTGCCGACGGGGCGGCCGGTGGCCTCAGTGGTGTGCGGCGGCATGGTGGTGCTGCCCGTCCGCCGCGGCGCGGGCCAGAACAGGCTGGTGGACGGCCGCTCCCCCGTTCACCGTCTCCCACAGCCGACCGATGCCCTGCTCCGTGCGCGCCGAGGTCTCCAGCAGGGGCACGCCGGGATTCACCCGGTCGACGTGCCCGCGGAAGGCCGGCTCGTCGAAGCCCGCGGCCTGCGCCAGGTCGGACTTGGTGAGCACGACCAGGTTCGCCGAACCGAAGGCGTTCGGGTACTTGACGGGCTTGTCCTCGCCCTCGGTCACCGACATCAGGACGATCCGCAGCTCCTCCCCGAGGTCGTACGAGGACGGGCACACCAGGTTGCCGATGTTCTCCACGAACAGCAGCCGGGTGCCGTCCGGCAGCCAGCCGTCCAGGTGGCCGCGCAACTGGGCCGCCTCCAGGTGGCACAGGCCGCCGGTGAGGACCTGCTTGACCGGGGCGCCGGAGCGGGCCAGGCGGCGGGCGTCGTTCTCGGTGGCGAGGTCGGCGGTGATCGCGGCGACCGGTACGCCGTCCTCGACGGCCCGCGTCAGGAGCCGTTCCAGCAGGGCGGTCTTGCCGCTGCCCGGACTGGACAGCAGGTTCACCAGGACGACGTCCCGTTCCCGGAGGTCCGCGCGCAGCGCCGCCGCCAGGGCGTCGTTCTTCGCGAGGACCGCGTGCTGCACCTCATGGACTCGGCACATCGCCGGCCACCTCCCGCTCGTCGGCGCCCTCCGCCGTCCCCAGGACGACGGCGGCGATCTCCAGTTCCCGTCCGGACGCGCACTCCACGGACCCGCCGCCGCACGCCGGGCACCGCAGGTCGAGCGGCGGCCGGACGGCGAACTCCCGCTCGCACGGCCGGCACCGCACCACCGCGGGCACGTGCTCGATCGCCAGGCGGGCACCCGCGAGGGCCGTCCCCTCGCAGACCACCGCGAACGAGAAGTCCAGTGCCTCGGCCTCCACTCCGGCCAGCGCACCGACCCGCAGCCGGACCTCCTCGACCCGCTCGCCGGGGTACCCGGCCGCGAACTCCTCCACCGCCTCCACCACGGACAGCGCGATCGACAGCTCGTGCACCTGCGCTCCGGGGACTCGTACGGCCGACAGTGGAAACCATGCCCGCCCACGCTAGGAACCCGTCCGGGTCCGCCCCCGGCGCTGCGGCGGCGGACCGGCACCGAGTCCACCCGCATGGCCCCATTTCGGACCGGCCGCCCTGATCCCCGTCGGTGGACCGGCCGTGCGCACGCCGTCGATCCCGGCCGCGCCTCGGGCGCCGGGCGGTTGCCTTGGGACGCGCTCGTTCAGGGACCGTGCACGCGGTAGCGCTCCGCGTCCGCCCACCTGACGTCCAGCCCGAAGCCCGGGCGGTCCCGGTCGGGGCGCAGCGCGCCGCCCTCCGGCCGGAGCGTGCCGTCGAGCAGCATGCCCTCCAGCCGGACGTGGTCGTGGAAGTACTCCAGGTGGCGCAGCCGGTCGACCGCGCAGAAGCCGTGGGCGGAGAGCGCGGGCGCGCAGTGCCCGGACAGGTCGATGTCGTGGGCGGCGGCGAGTCCGGCGACCTGGAGCAGGCCGGTGATGCCGCCGCAGCGGGTGATGTCGGCCTGGAGGCAGTCGACGGCGTCGGCTTCCAGGAGGGTGGCGAAGTCGGTGAGGAGGTAGCCGTACTCGCCGGCGGTGATCTCGGGGCGGCCGGCCGTGTGTTCCCGTACGGTCCGCAGGCCGCGCGGGTTCAGGGAGCTGACGGGCTCCTCGAACCAGCGGACGTCCCACTCCTCGGCGAAGCGCCGCGCCCAGTGCACGGCCTCGGTGCGGTTCAGGGCGCCGTTGGCGTCGGCGAACAGCTCGGTGTCGTCCCCGACGGCCCGGCGGACGGCGCGCAGTCGTTCGGGATCCTGGTCGGGGTGGCGGGAGGTCTTGAGTTTGACCCGGGGGATGCCCTGGGCGGCCCATCCGGACAGCTGGTCCGCGAGCCGGTCCAGGGGGTAGTTGGTGAAGCCACCGCTGCCGTAGACGGGCACCCGGTCGTGGAAGGAGGGCAGCAGGTCCACGACCGGGAGCTCCAGCAGGCGCGCCTTGAGGTCCCACAGCGCGAGGTCGACGGCCGAGACGGCCATCGCACCGGCGCCCGGTTGCCCGGCGTTGCGGGTGGCACGCCGCATCCGCTGCCAGACGGCGGGCGGGGCGAGCGCGTCGGCACCGACGGCGAGGGGCACCAGCTTGGACTCGGCGAAGACCGCGGTGGAGACGTCGGCGTAGGTGTAGCCGATGCCGGTGCGGCCTCCGCCACGGGCCTCGACCAGGACCATGGTGGTCGAGTCCCACTCCAGGGTGCCGTCCTGTTCGGTGCCGTCCGGTCCGTCGGTGGAGACGGTGAAGGCGTGCACGACGAGGTGGTCCACCTGGACGGGATCGGTCATCGCAGGACTCCTGGGACGGCGGCCGTCAGTGGGCGCTGCAGCACGAAATCCGCGACCTGTGGCATCGTCCCGTCCCTCTCTTCCGTCCGTGTCCCCGCTCCCGTTCGCGCCTGCCCGGAGCGCCCTCGGCGAAACGGCCGGCCTCGGGCTCGGCCTCGGCGGAGGGTGGCGTCGAAGGCCCGAACCACCCGCCCATGCCTGCTCTTCTGGACGAACGCGCCTGGAACCGCGTTCCGGCTGGACGATCGTCAGGTCTGGCGGGGCGAGCGGGTGGGCATACAAGGGGCAACCGGCGACGGGCCCGACCGCGACTCCCCCACGAGTGCGATCGGGCCCCTGCCGGCAACCGGGCCTGGGCGTGACTCCCCCCACGGAGTGGCGGCCAGGCCCGCTGATTTCTCAACCAGCGACACGCAGCGTACATGCCATCTCTACTCAACGCTACCTGGCGGTCGAGGATGGCCGACCGGCACTCCGTCCGCTGCCCTGGAGCGCGGGCGGGCCCGCTTGCTCGGTGGCCGCGATGGCCCGCCGCAGGGTGTCCCGGGCCTGGTCCAACTCCTCGGCGCGCCGGTCGAGTTCGGCGAGCTGGGTGCGCAGTTTGGTGAGCACGCCCGGGCAGGCGAGCAGCGGGCCGTCCGGCTGGCCGCAGGGCAGGACCTGGCCGATCAGCCGGGTGGGCAGGCCCGCGGCGAGCAGGGCGCGGATCTGGCGGACGGTCTGCTCGGCCGAGGGCTCGTAGTCGCGGTAGCCGTTGGGCAGTCGGGCCGAGCTGAGCAGCCCGGCCGACTCGTAGTACCGGATCAGGCGCTCGCTGGTGCCGGTGCGCTGGGACAGCTGCCCGATCCGCATGGTCGTTCGCTCCTCGTTCGGCTTGACCTTGTCACGGTGTCAGGGTTGAAGACTAGGCCACGGCGACGGGAGGTCGCCCCCGAGGGACGGCACTTGACCAGGAGAAACCGTTGATCATCGACGCTCACAGCCACGTTCACGACCCGCTGGACAGCCACCTCGCGCTGCTCGACGAGGCGGGGGTCGACCGCGCGGTGCTCTTCGGTACCCGGCCGCATCCGGAGCGGGCCGTCGATCTGGCCTCGTTCAAGCGGGAGATGGACGTGCTGCACGCGACGGTCAGCGGGCGGTCCGCCGGTGCCGAGGCGCACGAGGCGGCGGTGCGGGAGCTGGCGGCGGCCTGCGCGGCGCACCCGGACCGGTTCATCGGCTTCGGCAAGGTGCGGCTGGACGTACCGGCCGAACGGATCGCCGCGGAGGTGGAGGGGGACGTGGTCGCCCGGGGCTTCCGGGGCATCGGCGAGCTGACCCCACCGCCGGACGGCGCGGGCCTGATCGAGCCGGTCCTGCGCGCATCGGCCGACCACGGCGGACTGCCGGTCGTGGTGCACGGGTTCGCGCCGACCACCGCCGGCGACCTGGCGACGCTGGCCGGCCTCGCCCGCCGCCACCCGAGCGTGCCGGTGGTGATCAGCCAGCTCGGCGGCCTCAACTGGCTGACGGCCATCGAGCTGGCCCGGGAGACCCCGAACCTCTACCTGGAACTGTCCACCACCAACGTCGTGTTCGCACTCCGGCTGGCCCTCCGGGAGGTGCCCGACCGGACGGTCTTCGGCTCGGACGCCCCGTACGGGGACCCGGTCCTGACCCGCGCCCTCGTCGAGCGCGTCACCTCGCCCGGCGAACTGCGCGACCGCGTCCTCGGCGGCACCTTCGCCGAACTCCTCGGCCTCTGAGCCGGGTTGGGTCACCCCGCAGGATCTCCGCTCGCCCCTCACGGGGGTGGGGGCGAGCGGTTCTGCCCCGTTCAGAGGCACCGGCCCGGGCGGGCGACGACGGCCGTGCGTCAGACTGTTCGCCGTTGGGAGTGCGCGGCGCGGGAGGGGCAACGGTGGACGGGGACCTCGTCGGACGGTTGGGGGCGGCACTGGGCTGCGGTGAGACGGCGGCCCTGCCCCTCGGGCCCGGTCACCACCGCCTGGTCGTGCCGGACGGGTCGGCGGGGCGGTTCGCCGTCGACGTCCTCGGCGACGGCGGGACGGCCCACCGGGTGGTCCACCTGCTGCCGGGCGGCGGCCTCAACGTCGCCGCCAACTACGGGACCGCGCAGGGCAGGAGCCTCGCCCGCTTCCTCGCCGACCACGGGTACCTGGTCATCGGCACCACCCCGCGCGAGGACGCGCTGGCGGCCGACCGGATCGGCCCGCAGTGCGCCGGCTGGGGCCTGGACGGGCACCGGGCGGACCTCGAACGGGTCGTCGCCGCCGTCCGAGCCGTCACCGGCCTGCCGTACGAGCTGCTCGGCCACTCGGCCGGGGCCGCGCTCGCCCTCGCCACCGCCGCCGCCCGGAACAGCGACCGCGCCCTGCGGCGGGTGCTCGTCCTCGACACCACCGGCCCGTACGACCCGGGGACGGAACCGGAGCTGGTCGCGCGGGCCGGGGCACTGACCGACCTGTTCCAGCGGCAGCTGGCGGCGGGCGTCCTGACCGTCGACCCCGGCCTGAAGGGCCTGTTCGCCCGCGCGGCCGCCGCCCCCGACGCCCCGAGCGGACTGCCGCGACCGCAATCGGCGCCCGGGGCGGGGCAGTTCAGCAACCTCGGGCTGCTGCACTACGCCCTGACCCACACCCGGGAGCTGCCCGGCCCCGCGAACTGGATCCACCACCGGGGGCACAGCAGCGGCAGCTACGCCTTCGGCGCCACCCCCGAGGAGGACCGCTTCGCCCTCACCCACACCCCGCTCGCGGTCTGGCAGGAGGCGGTCGCCCGCCTCGGCAGCGGCCTCCAGCCGACCGCGCTGCTGCGCGACCTGGCGGCGGTCTGGGCCGGCCGCACGGACGTCCACCGGATCGACTGGGCGGCGATCCGGGCGGACGTGGTCTGGGTGAACGCCGAGTTCGGTCGCGGCGACCACGACCTCGGCGCCCGCCTCGTCCGCCGGGGCGGCGCCCGGGTCGACTACCGGGTGGTGCCGGGCTACGGCCACGGCGACGTGGCCTGGTCGGCCACGGCTGAGCGGGACGTGTGGGAGCCGCTGCTGCCCCGCCCTTGACCCAGGCCGTCCACGGTGAGGGTGTAGTTCGTCGCGTCCCGCTCGGGGACGGAGGTCACCACCGAGTAGTACCGGAAGCCGTTGTTGCCGGGCAGCAGCCCGGTCAGGCCGCTCGGGTCCCGTTCCGCCAGCCCGGATTCCAGCCGTTGCAGGAACGGTCCGGCGGCCACGCCGGCCGCCCCGAGTCCGAGCAGCCCGAGCACCACCCGGCGGCCGACCGGGGTGCCCCGGTCCTCTTCGTGCGTTGTGTCCACGGGACGATTCGACCAGTTCGACCCGGTCCGGGGCTAGTGGCGGTGGTGTCGGCCGCTGTCGGAGCGGCGGGGAGCGGCGGCCCGCGGTCGGATCGCGGGCCGCGTCGGGGCTAGATCGCCGCAGTTCGAATACGGGTAGGGGTATATTTGGCGGGTCAACCCATTCACCGGGGGGCCTTGAGAAGGGAGCGCGGCATGTGCCGCCGAATCGCCTGCCGTACCTGCGGGAAGCCGACCTACGCCGGGTGCGGGATGCACGTCGAACAGGTGCTGGCCGGGATCCCCCGGTCCCAGCGGTGCTCCTGCCCGCCGAAGGAGCAGGCGTCCGGGAGCTGGCTCGGACGACTGTTCGGGCGCCGCTGACGCCCGCGGCCCCTCCGACGTGAAGAACGCCACGGTCGACCCGGCTCCCACCGGGTCGACCGGCATGTCATCATCTGAAGACATCATTCGATGACATCGCTTGATGACATCCCTCGGCCACTGCGCCCCCGGGGTGGCCGGGCTGGGCGTTCCCTCCCCGGTTCGGACTCTCGAACTGTGACCACAAAGGGGGGCGCGTCCATGGAGACCCCAACGGGCCTGTCGACGCGGCGTGAGCGGGCGCTGGTGCCCGTACTGGTCTTCCTCAGCGCCGTGGTGGCGGTGATCAGCAGCCTCGGCGCACCGATGATCCCGACCATCGCCACCGTCGACCACGTCTCGCTCGCCGAGGCCCAGTGGTCGCTGACCATCACGATGCTGGTCGGTGCGGTCGCCACCCCGGTGCTGGGCCGCCTCGGCGACGGGCCCGACCGCCGTAGGGTCACCCTGGCCGCCGCCGCCCTGGTGGTGCTCGGCAGTGTGCTGGCCGCACTGCCGCTCGGCTTCTGGTGGCTGATCGCCGGCCGGGCGCTCCAGGGCGTCGGGGTGGGCCTGACCCCGCTGGCCATCGCCACCGCGCGGGAGGCGCTTCCGGCCGCGGCCTCCCGCTCGGCGGTCGCGCTGCTCTCCATCACCACCGTGGCCGGCGTCGGCCTCGGCTACCCGATCACCGGGCTGATCTCCCAGTCCTTCGGCCTCCACGCGGGCTTCTGGTTCGGCTCCGTGATCAGCGGCCTGGCGCTGCTACTGGCCGCGCTCGTACTGCCCGAGGCCGAGGACCGCGAGCGGCGGCCGCTGGACGTTCCCGGCACCGCGCTGCTGAGCCTCGCCCTGATCGGACTGCTGCTGGCGCTCAGCGAGGGCGAGAGCTGGGGCTGGGGCAGCGGGCGGCTGTGGGCCGTGGCGGCCGTCTCGCTGCTGCTGCTCGCCGGCTGGGTGCGGCACGAACTGCGCACCGCCCACCCGCTGATCGACCTGCGCAGCCTCAGGAACCCCGTGGTGCTGACCGCCGACGTGGCCGGCCTGGTCGCGGGCGTCGGGATGTACCTGCTGATCTCACTGGTCATCCGCTACGTCCAGACCCCGACCAGCACCGGCTACGGCCTGGGCGCCTCCGTCGTGGTCGCCGGGCTGGTACTGCTGCCCTTCTCGGGAGCCAGCCTGCTGTCCAGCAAGCTCGTCCCGGTCCTCACCCGGCGCACCTCCTCCGCCCTGGTCCTGCCGATCGGCTGCGCCGTCTCGCTCGGCTCGGTGCTGTTCTTCCTCCTCGCCCGTGACCACCTGTGGGGGCACCTGGTGGTGATGGGCATCGCCGGACTCGGCGTCGGCTGCACCTTCGCCGTGATGCCCGGACTGATCGTCGCCGCGGTGCCCGCGAACGAGGTCGGCAGCGCCGTCAGCTTCAACCAACTGCTGCGCACCATCGGCTACTCCACCGGCAGCGCGCTGTGCGGTGCCGTCCTCCAGGCGCACACCGCCCCGGGGCGGCTGCTGCCCACCGACAGCGGCTACCGGGACGCGGCGCTGATCTCCTGCGCGGTGTGGGTGGCGGTCGGCCTGATTACGATCGTCCTGCCGCGGTTCAGTGCCGCGGCCGCCGCCCGGGAGGGTGCGCGGGTCGACGAGGAGCTGATGGTGGAAGAGAGCATCGCCGACGGCGTGGCCGGCGAGAGCGAGGTCCCCGTGGTGCGGGCGGGGACGGACCGGTGACCGCCGCGACCGCCGGGGCCGACGGGTCCGCCGACCGGTCCCCCGCCGGAACCGACGACTGCGCGGATCCCGCGGCGCCCCGGCGCCGGGACGCCGCCCGCAGCCGGGAACTGCTGATCCGGGCGGCGGTGGAACTCTTCGCCGAGCGCGGCTTCGCCCGCACCACCACCCGCGAGATCGGCGAACGCGCCGGCGTGGACGCATCGTTGATCGCCCGCTACTTCGGCGGCAAGACCCAGCTCTACCTGGCCACCCTCCAGGTCGAGCTGGGCGACGAGGTGCCGGCCGACCTGCTGGAGGAGGAGCGGCTTCGCAGCCTGCTGGTACGGCTCGCCCGGCGCGGCCCCGGCCCGTCCTTCCAGGCCGCGGTGCTGCCCGAGGACAACACCGAGGTGCAGCAGGCCGGCCGCGCCTACCTTCACGAGCGGATGGTGCGACCGCTGCACGACCGCTTCGTGGCCGAGCAGGTGGACCGGCCCGGGCTACGGGCCGAGCTGGCGGTGGCCGCCTTCACCGGGATCGTCCTGGCCCGCTCCAGCGGGGCGTTCGAGGACCTGGCGGCGGCCGACACCGAGGAACTGCTGCCGCTGCTGCGGTCCCTGCTGGCTGCCACCCGCCCGGCCTGACCCGCTCCAACCGGTGAACCCCGCGCGCCGGACGGCCGGTGCGCGGGCGCGTTCAGCAAGTCGGCGGTCGCGGTGACCGCGGCGAGCAGGACGGCGGTCACCGAGGAACGCCAAACCTCGTTTTCCCCTGGAAGTTGAGCCGACGCTCTTGCGCTGCTCGTGCTACGACCGGTCCGGCACCGGGCCGGGACCGGGCCCCCGGCGGCTACTTGCCGGCCTGCCCGGCGATTGCGGCCAGTTCCCGGTGCCGGTACTCACGGGGCGGGAGCCCGTACGCGGCCCGGAAGGAGCGGCTGAAGTCGTCGGCCCGCGGGATGCCCCAGCGGGCGGCGACCGCGTGGATCGGGGTGGCGCGCTGCGCCGGGTCGGCGAGGTCGCGGCGCGCGCGTTCCAGCCGCTGGCCGCGGATCCAGGCGGCGACCGTCTCCCCCGCCGACTGCCGGGTGAACACCCGGTGCAGATGACTGACGGAGACGTGGTGCGCGGCCGCGATCGTGGCGGGCGACAGCTCGGGGTCGTGCAGGTTGCGCCGGACGAAGGCCCGTACGCCCTCCACCAGGGCCCGCTGCCGGGTGTCGTCCGGCACCGCGCCCTCGGCGTCCAGCTCCCGGGCCAGCCAGGCGGCGACCAGGTCCAGCACGACCGTCCCCAACCGGGCCGCCTCGGCCGGCCCCAGGGCGGCGGCCTGCCGGTCCAGCCCGAGCAGGAACTCCGACAGCAGCGCCGCCGAGCCCGCCCGCGCGGAGAACGCGCGGCCGAGCAGGCCGCGCAGCCGGTGCGGGGGCAGCGGCAGCAGGGCGGCGGGGAAGTCGATGCCCACCCCGGAGACCCGGGGCTCCGCCCGACCGGCGGTGGGGCCGCCGAAGGTCCGCAGGTCGTACGGGGTCGAGCTGTCCACCAGGTGCAGGTCGCCCGGTCGAAGCGTCTCCGTCCGACCGGCGCCGCGGGTCAGCGTCATGGTGCCCTCCTGGAGGAACGACAGGTGGAGGACGCCCTCGTCCGATCGCCGCACCATGCGCTCGGTGCGCCGGAACCGCACCGAGGGGAAGGACGTCCCGAGGAGCACCACCTCCCCCAGCTCGGATCGCCTCAGCTCCGCCCGGAAGTCACCGGCGTGCGCGCTGGTCGCGTCGCAAGCCCGCGTCCGCTCCAGCAACTCCCGCCAGCAGTCGAAGCGTTCCTCCGCGGGCAGTTCCTCGCCGCGGAACACCGTCGCCAATCCTGCAGCCACTTCTGCCCCTTCAGGCCCTTCGGACCTCGTGGTCGACCGGACCGCGGTCGAGCGGCGCCTTGGCGAGCGAGAGCTGCGGCGGTGCGGCCGACGTCCCCGCCTCGTCCGCCGTCTCCGCCTCCTCCGCCTCGTCCGCCGTCTCTGCCGCGTCCGGGTCGCTCCGCTCGATCCGGCTCAGCAGCCGGGCGACGGCGTCGGTGCGCTCGCGCAGCACCGCGACGTGCTCCGCCCGCTCGTCCTCCGCCGCGGCCGCGGCCGGCCGGACCGGGATGCCGCGCTGCCGGGCCGTCGCGATCAGGCTCTCCCGGGCCTGGCCCACGATCACCAGCGTGGCCGCGGCGAAGCAGCCCGCGTCCAGGGTGCGCGGCCGACCGAGCAGACCGCGGTGGACGATCTGGGCCGGTACGGTCAGCTCGTCCAGCCGCTGGTCGACCGAGCCGCGTTCGAGCGCCGCGAGGACCACGGTGGCCAGCGCCTCACCGGCCCTGGTGACGGCCCACTTGCGGCCGGGCAGCGGCGGGAGGAACTCGCGGATCCGGTCCACGTCCTGCTCCAGGGCGCTGGTGGTCAGCACCTCGAAGGCGTTGCGGGTACGGACCTCGACGACCTTGTCCCACTCCACCTCCTCACCGTCGAAACCGACCTTCGACGGCCCCAGGTGCACCGCCCCGTAGCCGTCGAGCAGCCCCAGCAGCTTGTGCACCACCCCCGGCGTCCTGGGGTGACGGCCGATCAGCATGCCCAGCGACAGCTTCCACGGCTCACTGACGGGCACCTGCGGCGGCGCGACGGAGCCGAGCGCCGCGAGCGCCCACCGCCCACCTGCGGCCGACCGCCCGCCCCGCAGCACGGCCTGCCGCCCGGCCTCCCCCAGTTCGGCCGCCGCCCCCACCAGCCGCCCGAGCCCGGCCGCCCACTCGCTCCTGACCACCCCGCCCGCCCTCTCCTCGCCTCGCCTCGGCAAACCCACAGGTCGGCAATGGTACGACTGGTCGATTCGGACTCTCCTCGGAGGTCCCGGGAGCGCGGGTCAGTGCATGCCGCCGTCCGGCGCAGAACTGACGAAGGCCCGGGTCCGTTCGGCCGCCTGCTCCAGCGGCAGGTGCTCGCCGTTCGGTGGGGAGAAGTCGTCGAGGGCATGTTCGACGAGCCCCGCCGCCGGCCCAGAGTCCGCCACCTGTAGCATGTAATGTATGCAAAGCGTCACTGACCCTTACGAACTGCGCCCGGGCGTCCCCGCCGTCGACGTCTTCCGCCGCCTGCGCACCGATGCCGGCCTCTCCGACCGGACGCCCGAGGCGGTCGCCCTCGGCCTCCCCAACACCTGGCACGGAGTGGTACTGCACCACGAGGGCGAGCCGATCGGCATGGGGCGGATCATCGGCGACGGCGGCACCGCGTTCCAGATCGTCGACATCTGCGTGCACCCGGCGCACCAGGGCAAGGGCCTCGGCAAGCGCATCATGGCCGCACTCACCGAGGAACTCGACCGCCGGGCACCCGCGACCGCCTACGTCTCGCTGATCGCGGACGGGCCCGCGCGCGTCCTCTACGAGCGGTTCGGCTTCAGGGACACCGCCCACCACGATTCGATCGGCATGTTCCGCCCGACGGGCGGCAACTGACCGCCCGACCGCGGACGGCGGTGCGGTTGGGTACGGGCCGAACGCCGTGACCCCCCAGTATGGGAGCGGCAATCCGACCGCACCTTCCGAGGAAGGGCACACGCCGTAGTGAGCCACCCACCCAAGGCCCCCGCGTCCGACCGCCCGCACCGGTGGCAGTTGGCGGCCGGCCTCGCACTCGTCCTGTTCGCGGCCCTGGCCGCGCTACTGGCCGAGCAGAGCTGGGCACCGTTCGGCTTCGAGCGGGACGCCGACGACTGGTCCGCCGCCCACCGGCCGTCCGCCGCCCGGACGGTGGCCGTGGTGATCACCTCGCTCGGCTCCGGCACGGTGCCCTACCTGCTGGCCCTGGCCGCGGGCGCCGTCGCGCTCCTGGCCCTGGCCGCACCCCGCCCGCCACGCCGGGCGGTGGTGCTGCTCCTCGCCCCGGTGCTGTGGCTGCTCCTGGGTCAACTCCTGCGTGCAGGGCTGATGCAGCTCTTCGCCCGCCCCCGCCCGCCGCGCCTGGACTGGGCGACCGACGCTTCCGGCTTCTCCTTCCCCTCCGGGCACTCCTTCACCTCGGCGGTCTGCGCCGGCCTGCTCGCCCTGTCCGTCGCCCGGGCCCGTCCGGCAGCGGCCCGGGCCGCCACCGTGATCGCCGTCGTCTTCGCGGCCGCGGTCGGCCTCAGCCGCATCTACCTCGGGGTGCACTGGCCGCTGGACGTCCTCGGCGGCTGGCTGCTCGCCACCGCCTGGCTCGCCCTGGGTACGGCGGCAGCCCGCGGGGTGGCCCGGGCGAGCCGTTCCGCACAATGATCGGCGCCCGGACTGTCACACCACCCCGACCCCACCGCGTTACCTAGGTATGGATCAAGAATCGGCCGAACCGCCCTGGCCGGAGTTCCCGGACTTCGTCGCCTCCCGGGCCCGGCACCTGCTGCGCACCGCCTTCCTGCTCACCGGCGGTGACTCCCACCTCGCCGAGGACCTCGTGCAGGAGGCACTCGGCCGGGTCTATCTCAAGTGGCGGAAGATTTCCCGGCTGGACAACCCCAGCGGCTACGCACAGACCGTGCTGGTCAACACCTTCCTGTCGTACCGGCGCAAGCGCAGTGCCTCCGAGCGCGTCACCGACGAGTTCCCCGAGGTCGGCGTGCACGACCCGGACCCGGCCCTGCGGCTGACGCTGCTGCGCGCCCTCGCCGAACTCCCGGCGCCGGACCGCGCCGTGCTGGTGCTCCGCTTCTGGGAGGACCGCAGCGTCGAGGAGACGGCCGCCGCCCTGCGGCTGAGCGGCACCGCCGTCCGCACCCGCTGCCGCCGGGCCCTCGCCCGGCTGCGCGCGGTGCTGGGCGACGACATCGAAACGGCCTTCGGCGGCTCCCCGGGAACGACCGGGGAAGACGCCACCAGCGGGCCCAACCCCTCCTCCGAGAAGGCGGTGCTGCGCCATGCCCACTGACGACGAGTTCGCCGACGCGTTCACCGACGGCTTCGCCCGCGCCCTGCGCGGCGCCGCCGAGCTGGCCCCCGAACCGGTCCGGCACACCCTCGCCGCCCAGGCCGAGCAGCGCGGCCGCCGGCGACGCCGCCGGCGACGCGCCGTCGTTGCGAGCGCGCTCGCCGTACTGGTGCTGGCCGGGGCCGGCGGCTTCACCGCGCTCGGCGGGCGCCCGCTCGGGCCCACCGGGCCTGCCGCCCAGCCGGATCCGGACCGACCAGAGATGTCGACGCGGGACTTCGTCACCCTGATCACCGGCCTGCTGCCGAAGGGCACGGTGCAGGAGCTCAACACCGACGGCCCGGAGAAGCTCAGCGGGCACACCACCGGCGCCACCCTGCTGTTCGACGACGGGGCCGGGGCGAGCATCGTCGAGTTCTCGGTGGAGCGGACCAACCTGCGGCCCGACGCGGGCGCGGTCTGCACGGACGGGTTCCAGACGCCGCAGGACGCCTGCGACCGGACGGTCCGGCCGGACGGCTCCGTGCTGGTGATCGACAAGCTGCGCAACCAGAACGCCAAGGACGGCCGCGAGTGGCGGGTCACCTGGGCGGCCCCGGACGGCCGCCGGGTCTCGTTCACCGAGTACAACGGGCAACCGGCCACGGCCAACCGGCCGGAGCCGCCGGTGGCCGACTCCACCCGACTGACGGAGCTGGTGACCGACCCCGCCTGGGACCGGGTCTTCGCCGCGCTCGCCCCGGTCAAGGACGCGCCGAGGCCCGGCGACTCCCCGCCCCCCGCGCCCGCGGCCGGCGGCCCGTCCAATGCCGAGCTGCTCGCGAAACTCGTCCCGCTGCTGCCCGCCGGGGCCGAGGTGGAGAAGCAGGACCCCGGGCACGCCGCGCTCACCGTCACCTACCAGGGCCGCACCAGCATGCTGCAGGTCGGCGCGGACCCGGCGTCCGAGCGGGGCCGGGACGAACTCGCGACCATGGACCGGAACCCCCCGACCCCGCTGGAGGTCCGGCAGAAGGGGGCGGACGGGACGCTCGTCGTCACCAACCGCTTCGGCAACGGGAAGTCCGCGACGAATCCGGTCCTGCACTGGACGGCCGCCGTGCACTACCCGGACGGCAGCCAGCTGTGGCTCTCGGAGTGGAACGGCGAGAACCAGTACACGGCCAGGCCCGGCGATCCGGCCCTCGACGTGGACCAGTTGAAGGCGATCGCGACCGCCCCGGCCTGGCGTTCCTGACCCTCCTTCCCCACACCGAAACGGCGCCCCGGCAGGGGGAGTTGGCGCTCCCGTCTGCCGGGCCGCCGTGCACGTGCCCGTATCGACACCCTGCATGCCCGCGCCGGAGGTAAGTTGACGTAACGTCAGACGGGACGCACAACCCCTGACGACGTACGAGGAGAGGTAACGACGATGCCCGGCCCAGCACACATCGCCATGGTGAACATCCCGGCGCACGGCCACGTGAACCCCAGCCTGGAGGTGATCCGGGAGCTGGTCTCCCGCGGCCACCGGGTCAGTTACGTGAACGACCCGTCGTTCGCCGAGCAGATCGAGGCCACCGGCGCCCGGTTCGTGCCCCATGAGACGGGCCTGTCGGTCCTCAAGGGGGCCGTCGAGCCCGGGACCAACGTGCACAGCATGATCTTCGACGAGGCGCAGGCGATGCTGCCGCTGATGCGGGAGGTGTTCGAGGACGACCGCCCGGACCTCGTCCTCTACGACTTCATGGCGTACGCGGGGCGGGTCCTGGCCGACAGCTGGGGCGTGCCGTCCATGCTGATCTCGCCGTCCCGGGTCGCCACCGCCGACCCCGAGGTGGAGCCCTTCCGGACGGTCATGAAGGCGCTGGAGGCGGAGAACGTCCCTGAGCGGTTCACGCAGTGGCTGGCCGACAACGGGGTGCCGCCCCGCGACATCTTCACCTACATGCTGAGGCCGGACCGCGGGATAGCACTCATTCCGCAGGCCCTCCAGACCGGGCTGGCGGAGATCGACCCCGAGGTCTTCTCCTTCGCCGGGCCCTGCCTCGACAACCGCGGGCGCGACGGGAGTTGGACCCGGCCGCAGGACGCGCAGAAGGTGCTGCTGGTCTCGCTCGGCTCCACCTTCACCCACCAGCCCGCCTTCTACCGGGCATGCCTGGAGGCCTTCGGCGACCTGCCCGGCTGGCACGTCGTGCTCCAGATCGGCAGGTCGACCGACCCGGCCGAGCTGGGCCCGATCCCGGCCAACGTCGAAGTGCACCCGTGGGTGCCCCAGTTCGCGGTGCTCCAGCAGGCCGACGCGTTCATCACCCACGCCGGGATGGGCGGGTGCAGCGAGGGCCTGTACTGCGGGCTGCCGATGGTCGCGGTGCCGCAGGCCGCCGACCAGTTCGAGAACGCGGACCGGCTGGTCGAACTCGGCGTCGCCCGACGCCTGGACACCGACCTGGCCACCGCCGACGCGCTGCGCTCGGCCGTACTGGAGCTGACCGAGGACCCGAAGGTGGCGGACCGGCTGGCGGAGCTCAGCGCGGAGGTCCGGGCGGGCGCCAGCGTGGCCAGGGCCGCCGACCTGGTCGAGGCCGCGCTGGCCTGACGGGCCCACCGTCTCGCCGGTCTCCCGTCCGCCACCGCCCGGGAGGGCGGGCGGTGGCGGACGTCGTCCTCTTCTGAGCGGTCGCGCTCAGGACTGCGCGGTGGGGCGCACCACGATCTCGCCGACGTCGACGCCCTCGGGCTGTTCGACGGCGTAGGCGATGGCGGACGCGACCGCGCCGGGCGGCATGGCGATCTCGTCGCGCTGCGCGATCATCGCGGCCGCCAGCTCGGGGCCGGCCCCCTTGCCCACGCCTTCGGTGTCGGTGAAGCCCGGCGAGACGAGCGTGACGCGCAGATCGGGTCCCGCTTCCTGGCGCAGGCCCTCGGTGAGCACCTTCACCGCCGTCTTGGTGGCCGCGTAGACCGCCTGCGGGCTCTTGACCACGTGGGCGGCGGTCGAACCGACGTTGACGAAGTGTCCGGAGCGCTGGCGGCGGAACACCGGCAGCGCCGCACCGATGCCGTTCAGCAGTCCGGTGACGTGGGTGGCGACCATGGCGTCCCAGTCGTCCTGGCGCAGGTCGTCGAACGGTGAGACGGCCATCGTGCCCGCGTTGGACACGAGGACGTCGAGCCGTCCGTAGCGGTCCACGGCCGTGTCCACCAGGCGCCGGAGGTCCTCGCGGCGCGTGACGTCGACCAGGACGCCCGTGGCGGTGCCCCCGTTCGCCGTGATGGCGTCGACGACGGCCCCGAGCCGGTCCTCGCGCCGCGCCCCGAGCACCAGCAGGGCGCCCCGCTCGGCGAGATGGATCGCGGTCGCCGCCCCGATGCCGCTGCTGGCGCCCGTGATCGCGATGACCTTGCCCCGGATACCGGTCATGATCGGCTTCCCTTCACGGAGGTGTCCGCAGGCCGGGGTGGCCTACAGTTAAAGCGGAGGCCCCTCCGCTTATCCAAAGCTAAATGGAGGCGCCTCCACTTAGCAAGTCGGCACAACTCCGGAACGGGACGACGCACACCGATGACCGACGGAACACCTCGACCGCTGCGGGCCGACGCCCGGCGCAACCGGGAGAAGATCCTCACCGCCGCCGCCCGCGCCTTCACCGCGCACGGACTGGACGCGCACCTGGAGCACATCGCCAAGGACGCGGGCGTGGGCAGCGCGACCCTCTACCGCAACTTCCCCACCCGGGAAGCCCTGATCGAGGCGGTCTACCGCAACGAGGTGGCCCAACTCTGCGACGCCGCCCCCGCGCTGCTGGCCCGCAAGGCCCCCGACCAGGCCCTGCGCGCCTGGGCGCACCTCTTCCTCGACTACGCCGCCGCCAAGTACGGCATGATCGAGGCCCTGCGCACCATCGCCGCGACGGGGAGCAACCCCTACGGCCACAGCCGGGAGAGGATCCAGGCCGCCGTCACCGCCCTCATGGACGCCTGTGCGGCCGCCGGCCTGATCCGCACCGACGTCCGCCCCGACGACATCGCCGCCGCCCTGGAGGGCATCGCCCTCACCTCGGCCGGCCCCGAACACCGACAGCGCGCGGAGCGCCTCCTCGACCTCACCCTGGACGGCCTCGCCATCCGCCACCGAGACCACGGCCGGGACGCCGCCTCCTCGAACCCGGGGCGTACGCCTTCGTCGCCACGATCCTCGCGGGATCGGTGACGTCTCCGCCAAACGGCCGGTTCCCACCTCCACCTCGCGGTGCGCCACTCCCTGGGGTCCTCGGCGGCCGACGGGGGCACAGGGCACCTCAGGACGCTGGTGCGTCCGGGAGGATTCGCCGGACGCTCGCGGCGATCCGGTCGAGGTCGACGTCGGCGGCGAGGGTGGCCTCGTCGGGGCGTTCCGCGATCGGCTCCCGCACGCCGAGCAGTCCCTGCAGCAGGTCGGGGTAGACCGTCCGTCCGACCAGGATTTCGGCCACCTCCCGCGCCTCCTGCTGCGTCAGGTTCCAGGCCCGGCAGGCGTACGCGCCGATCCGCGCCATCGGGGCCTCGAAGACCGCCTCGTAGTAGCCGGACGAGATCTCGGGCACCCTCTCGGCCTCCGCGATCCCCATCCGCAGCGTGCGCAGGGACGAGGACCACAGCAGCAGTTGCAGCAGCCGCCCGCAGTAGCGCACGAGGGCGTCGGCCGGGTCGGCCCGCTCCGCGGTGACGTAGTCCTCCGGAGAGCCCAGGCGGTCGAGGTAGAGCTCGCGCACCAGGGAGACCACCCCGGAGAAGAGGGCGTCCTTGCTGGGGAAGTGGGCGTAGAGCGAGCGCTTGGAGGTCTCGGCCCGCTGGGCGACGACGTCCATCGAGGTGCGCTCGAAGCCGGCCTCGAGGAACACGTCCTTCGCTGTCCACAGGATGTGCTCGCGGAGCTTCTCGCCTCGTCGCGCCGGCATGGTGGCCTCTTCCAGAAGTAAACGGTACGGTTGAGTTGACATATTATCGGCTCACACGGAGGACGCCGTGATCGTCGTCACCGCACCCACCGCCAAGATCGGCCGCCGTGTCGTCGAGCAGTTACTCGACGCCGGCGAGCCCGTCCGGGTCATCGTCCGCGACCCGCAGCGACTCTCTCCCACCGTCCGCGACCGTGTCGAGATCGTGGAGGGCTCCCACCGCCACGCCGCAGCCGTGGACAAGGCCTTCGCCGGCGCCGACGCGGTGTTCTGGCTGATGCCCAGCGACCTCAGCGCCCCTGACGTGATGACCTCCTACGTCGAGAACAGTCGGCCGGGCGTCGAAGCCGTCGCCGCGCACGGCGTCCGCCACGTCGTCGGGGTCTCGGCCCTGGGCCGGGGAACCGCCGTCGCCGACCGGGCCGGTCACGTCACCGCCTCCCTGGCCATGGACGACCTGTTCGCCACGGTCACGAACTACCGCGCACTCGCCAACCCGACCTTCATGGACAACACGCTGCGCGACATCCGCACGATCCTGGGCGCCGGTTTGATCTCCGGGCCCCTCGCGCCCGACCGCAAGCTGCCCCTGGTGGCCACCCGCGACATCGGTGGCGCCGCCGCCCGCCTGCTGCTCGACCGCGACTGGACCGGGTTCGCCGAGGTCCCGGTGCTCGGCCCGGAGGACCTGTCGGGCAACGACATGGCCGCCGTCATCACCGATGTGCTCGGCATCCCGGCGCGCTACGCACAGGTCGAGGCCGCGTCGCTGGAGGCTGCCATGCTCTCCTTCGGCGCGTCACCCGGCATGGCCCGGGCGATGGCCGACATGGCGACGGCCAAGATCGAGGGCCTCGACGAGGGCGTCGTCCGCACCACCGGGAACAGCACGCCGACCACCTTCCGCCAGTGGTGCACGGAGGTCCTGCGACCCGCCGTCGACGCCGTCCGCCCTTGACCGCGCCGCACGAGAACTTCGGAAGCTGATCGGGCTCGGTGAGCGGTGGGACCAGCCCGTCGGCCTGTGACAGTCGCACGGGCCGGTTGGGGCCGCGATGATGGACCCCGGCCCCAACTGACAGAGCGCGCCAGGGCCGTGGAGAGGTGACCGCGACTTCCTGGGGGCCCGGCGGAGGACTTCTCGAGCCGCCTTCGCCGGGCATTCGGTCCAGGTGCATCCGAGCAGAGCCGCTGGAGCCGCATCGGGCGACGTTCGCCGGGCGGTGATGCGCCGTCCATGCGGCCCGCGCGACCTCAGCCCACGACTCCGGCCGCGCCGCGCACTTCGGCGAGTGCCTGCCGCGCCAGCGGGCCGAAGCCCTCGCTGTTGTCGGTGTCGATCCACCGGTCGTAGGCGATCTCCCAGACGAGGGTGCCCAGTTCGGCGGCCACGCGCGCGGTCAGGCTCGGGACTCCGCGGCGACCGAGGGCCTCGATCATCGAGGCGGTGAGGTCGAGCCTTTTCAGGGCCTCGCGTTCGCGCAGTTCGCTGTTGGCGTTCAGCACGGCCTGGCGTCGGCCGCTGAACTCGCGGCGGTCGGCAGTGAAGAACGTCCGGCCGAGCTCGTCCAGGGCGTCCGCCACCGCGTCGAGCGGCCCGGCAGCCGGTGGTGCCGAGGCGATCCCTTCGACGAGCACGCCGGTCAGCGTCCCCTTGTCGAAGAGCACCTCGCGCTTGTCCGGGAAGTACCGGAAGAACGTGCTCTTGGTGAGCCCCGCGCGTTCCGCGATCTCGATCACGGTCGTGTTCTCGTAGCCGTGCTCCTCGAAGAGGTCGAGGGCAGCGGCGGCGAGACGTCCTGGTGCGTCGGGTTGCCAGCGAGCCATGGGAGCAGTGTACGGGACCTCGTCCCATCACTGGTGTAGGGTCGATGAGACCAAGTCCCATCACTGGCCAGGAGAGGTCACCGATGAGCAAAGCTGTCCGTTATCAGCGATTCGGCGGTCCCGAAGTACTCGAACTGCAGGAGATACCCGAGCCGCACGCCGCACCGGACCAGGTTCGCGTCCGGGTCACGGCCGCCGGCCTGAATCCGATGGACTGGCAGATCACCACCAAGCCCGACATGGCGGCGCGGTTCGGCATCACCCTGCCGGCCGGGTTCGGCAGCGACTTCGCCGGAGTGGTGGACAAGGTGGGTGCCGGAGCCACCGGATTCGCGGTCGGCGACCGGGTGTACGGGGCTGCGATCGGCCGGTCCGTCGCCGATTTCGTGCTGGTCGAGACGCCTGCGGCAACGCTGTGGCACACCCCGGCGGGCGTCGGCGACGAGGTGGCGAGCGTGCTTCCGGTGTCCGGCCTGACGGCCTCCGCCGCGCTCGCCGCGATCGGGCTCCGCGCCGGGGACACCGTCCTGATCGGTGGCGCCGCGGGTGGCGTGGGCGTCTTCGCCGTGCAGCTGGCCAAGCTTGCGGGTGCCCGGGTGCTCGGCACCGCCTCCAAGGGCACGTTCGGATTCCTGCGCGGGCTCGGCGCCGAACCCGTGGCGTACGGCCCCGGCCTGGCGGACCGGGTTCGGGCCCTGGCACCCGAGGGGATCACCGCCGCAACCGACCTGTTCGGCAGGGAGGCGGCCGAGACCGCGCTCGAGCTCGGCGTGGCACCCGAGCGGATCTCCGTCGTAGCCGACGGCCCCGCCCCACCGCCCGGCGTACGCAAGGTGGGCGCCCTCGATGCGGCCCCTGGCGGCCTGGAACGGATCGCCGACGCGATCCATTCCGGCGAGATCACCGTCCCGATCGCGGCGACCTTCCCGGTCGAGCGGATTCGCGAAGCCGTGACGACGCAGGCCGGCAGTCACGTTCACGGCAAGATCGTGATCGCACTGTGAAAGGGCACGGGGCGGACTGGAGCTGACAGTCACGCGCCGCAGCTCGCGCGGGCGGCGTCCGGTGCCCGGTCGGGGCGGCGGGTGTCGTAGTCGGCGAGCCGGCGGAGGGTGTCGTCCTCCGAGGCGTCCCAGCTCGTGGCCAGACCGAGGGCGTCCGCCAGGGCGTGCTGGAGGCCCGAGGCCTCCAGCGGGCGGGGCGGCTCGGCGCCCTCGGCCACCAGGGCGACCCGGCCGCGTGCCCGGCGGCGCGCGCCGGCCGTCCGGCCGGGGAGCGTCCAGGCCCGCCAGTGGCTGCCCGTGGTCAGCACGTTGCGGGCGGCGTAGCCGATCTCCGGGAAGGCCGCGAGGACGTTTTCCAGGTCGACCCGGGCGCCGTCGAGCTCGGCCCCGGTGTGGCGGCGGCGGGTGACGGAGAGGCTCAGGTACCGGGAGTCGGGCAACGGGTAGTGCGACAGGTGCCATCCGGGGCCCACCCAGCTGGTGGCCGGACCGTCCTGCCAGTGGTCCGCCATCAGCTCCATCGGGATGACGGTGCGGTAGACGGCGAGCAGCTCCGGTGGCGCGTCGTCGGCCCACCGGGCGTCGCCACGGACGACCGAGCGGGCCGCGCCGGTCAGGACCAGGGCGTCGCCGGTGACGCTGCGCCCGTCGGCGAGTGCGGCCACCACCGATTCGCCGTGCTCCGCGTAGCCGACCACCCGGCTGTCGGGGCAGAGCCGGACGGCGTCCAGCTCCCAGCAGGCTTCGAGCAGCGGCTCGTGGACGTCCAGCCGGTGAGCCGTGGCGTGCGCCGCCCGACCGTCGCCGTGCCGGACGGGCAGGGCGACCGTGCCGACCGGCTCCTCGGTGGTGCCGTCCATGGTGCGGAACTCGTCGATGGTCAGCGACCGTTCGCGGACGGCGTCGCCGACGCCGAGCCGGTCCAGGAGCGGAAGTCCTCCGGCGCCAGCCGGATGCCCGCGCCGCCCTCGGTGAGCACCGGCCGCTGCTCCAGGACGAGCACGTGATGGCCTCTCGCCCCCAGCGCGACCGCCGTGGCCAGACCGCTGACACCACCGCCGGCAACCAGAATTCGCATGCTTCCGATGATGGCGGCCGGGGGACGGAACGGGCGATGCGGTCGTGTTGCCTGTGTCAGAACCTCCCGCCGAGGTGACACAGAACGAAGTTGGATGTTTGAACGGCGCCGTGTCCGTTTCGCGGCATTCGGCATTCAGTAGTCATCGGTGTTCAGCACTCATCGGCGTTCAGCGCTCAGAGGGAACGGCCCGTCTGCTCCATGGACGCCATGCAGTGGATCCACGGGCGCACCCGGGCCCGGGCGGCGGCGATCACCGGGGCCGGTACGACGTCGTCGTCGTGGCCCCCACCGTCGCCACCACCGAACTCCTGGAAACCGGCGCCGATCTGGCCGCCGACGGCGCCGTGCTGCTCGTCTACGGCGGCACCCGCAAGGGCGACACCTTCCCGCTGGAGAAGCTGACCTCCTGGCGGATCGGGCTGGACGACTTCCCCCGCCAGGTCATGGACCTCGCGGCGGAACTGGTGGACTTCCCCGGCAAGGTGGTCATCGACCTGGCGCCGGCGGCCCCGCGTCGTCCCTGACCCAGGCACCGACCCCGAGGCGCCCGGTGGTCCCCAGGTCGAGCTCCGGCGTCACCGTCACCGGAGCCGCGCCCGGCGTGGCACGCACCCGCACGTACGGGGCGTTCACCGGAGCGCCGCCCTCGGTGGTGTTGCGCCACACCAACGTGGAGCCGGCGGCCTCCCCCGGCTTCAGCGTGAACGCCCTCGGCGGGTCGTCCGCGCCGGTGCCGCTCGCGATCCGCGCGCCCCCGTGCACGACCTGGACACCGTCGACCGGCCTTCGCTCCACGTCGAGCACCTGGAGTTCCGGATAGCCGTTCAGGGCCACCTCGGCCGTCCCGCAGTTCCGCAGGCGGAGCCCGACCACCCGCAGCCCCATCGCCGCGTCCCCCTCGTCCGCACTCACCAGCACCCCGGACGCCGGGCACGGGCCGTTCGGCCGCGACGCCTCGGCACTCGGGACACTCCGCACCCGGAGGACCTTCACCCCCGAGGCCGTCCCGCCCAGCTCGACCCGCCCCTTCTCGACGGCCCCCGGCGCAAGCCCCTCGACGGTCTTCGTCACGTTGTCCACCGCACCCCCGGACGCTCCCGTCCTGCTGAACAGCACCGTCACATCAGCCGCTTCGCCCGTCCCGTTGGTCACCTCGTAGTCCGCGCAGACCGCGCTCACCGCCGTGATCCGCACCCCGTCCTTCGCCCGCGCCGACGGCGAAGCCGACGCCACCCCGCACGCCCCGGCACCACTCGTCGGCCGCCGGGCCCCCGCCGTACCGCCCGCCTGCGACCCACACCCCGCCAGCAGAACGACCGCAACCCCTACGGCCACCACCGGGCCGGCCTTCTCGAACTGATGCATCCGACCATGCGATCACGAACCACTCCCGGCGAACCGTGATCCGCATCACTCCCCGTGCAACAGCCCTGCAACGTCCGATCGCGAACGACCGGCCACCGATCACTCCGGCGAGGCCGACTCGACGACGGCCCGTTGGGCGCGGAGGACCTCGTCAGACGAGCTGCTCGGCCCAGATGATCTTGCCGCCGGGGGTGTAGCGGACGCCCCAGCGCTCGGTGAGCTGGGCGACGAGGAACAGGCCCCGGCCGCCCTCGTCCTCCGCCACCGCGTAGCGCAGGTGCGGAGCGGTGCTGCTGCCGTCGGAGACCTCGCAGATCAGCGTCCGGTCGTACAGGAGGCGCACCCTGATCGGTGCGGCCGCGTAGCGGACGGCATTGGTGACCAGCTCGCTGAGCACCAGTTCGGTGACGAAGGCCGCCTCGTCGAGGCCCCATTCGGCGAGCTGTCGGGTGGCCGCGGCGCGGACCCTGGCCACCTCCTCCGGAGCCCGGGCCACCTCCCACTCCGCGGTCCGGTCGGGCTCCAGCACCCGGGTACGGGCGACCAGGAGGGCGATGTCATCACTCTGGCGGGCGGGCAGCAGGGCGTCGAGCACGGCCTCGCAGATCTCCTGGGGCGACCGGCCGGGGCGGCTCAGGACGCTCGTCAGGACGTCCAGTCCGGCACCGATGTCGCGGGTGCGGTCCTCGACCAGGCCGTCGGTGTAGAGGACCAGGTCGCTCCCCGGTGGCAGGCGCACCTCCGCGGCTTCGAAGGGCATCCCGCCCAGGCCGAGCGGCGGACCGCTGGGCAGGTCGAGGAGCTCGGCCGTGCCGTCCGGGTGGACGACGGCGGGCGGGGGGTGGCCCGCCCGGGCCAGCGCACAGGTGGCGGTGCTGGGGTCGTAGATCGCGTAGAGGCAGGTGGCGCCGGTGATCGCGAGCCCGCCTGCGGCCGCGGCCGTCTCCTGGTCCAGGTGGGCGACCAGTTCGTCCAGGTGCCCGAGCAGTTCGTCCGGCGGCAGGTCGAGGGTGGAGAAGTTCTGGACGGCGGTGCGCAGCCGGCCCATGGTGGCGGCAGCGTGCACACCGTGGCCGACCACGTCACCGACGACGAGCGCGACCCGGAGGCCCGGCAAGGGGATGACGTCGAACCAGTCGCCGCCGACCCCGGCCTGGGCGGGCAGGTAGCGGTGGGCGACGTCGAGGGCGCTCTGCTCGGGCAACTCGCGCGGCAACAGGCTGTGCTGGAGGGTGACGGCCATCGTGTGCTCGCGGGTGAAGCGGCGGGCGTTGTCGATGGAGACGGCGGCCCGGGCGGCCAGTTCCTCGGCCAGGGACAGTTCGTCGTCCTCGAACGGACCCCGGTCCCGTCCGCGCCAGAAACAGGCGACGCCCATCAGCACACCCCGCGCCGTCAGCGGAACGGCGATCAGCGACGCCAGGCCGAAGTCCAGCACCGCCTGCGTCCGCTCGACGTCCTGCCCGCGCCACCCGGCGTCGGTCGACACCTCGGAGATCAGCGCCGACCGCCCGCTCACGAATCCCGCCGCCTGCGGGGTGCTCCCCGCCCAGCGGACCAGCGTGTCCTGGGGGTACAGCGGCGAATCGTCCCGGACGCCCGCGAGGGCCACCCGCAGCAGCCTCACCTCGGCACCGGCCGTCAGGGTCGGCGGCTCCTCGCCGCGCAGGACATCCTCGGCGAGGTCGACGGTGGCGTAGTCGCAGAACTCCCCGCAGGCCGTCCGGGCGAGTTCCTCCGCGGTGCGCCGGACGTCCAGGGTGCTGCCGATGGCCAGGCTCGCGTCGTACAGCAACCTGAGCCGGCCGCGGGCGACCTCGGCCTTCCCCGCCAGGGCGCGCAGCTCGGTGGAGTCGCGCAGGGTGGCGACGCTGCCGGAAGGGCCTCCCCCGCTGGCGGTCGGACGGTTGTTGACGGCCAGCAGGCGGTCGCCCACCGGGAGCACCTCGTCGGTGATCGCGCGGGAGGACAGCAACAGCTCGGTCGCGCGGGGCGCGAGGCCGAGGTCGGCGACGGCGCGTCCCTCCGGTTCGGGGGGCAGGTCCAGGAGCCGGCGCGCCTCGTCGTTGGCGAGCAGGACCCGGCCGTCGCCGCCGACGATGACCACGCCCTCGCGCACCGCGTGCAGCACCGCGTCGTGGTGCTCGTACATCCTGGTCATCTCCTCCGGGCCCAGGCCACGGGTCTGCCGCAGCAGACGCCTGCCCACCAGCGCCGTCCCGGCCGTGGCCAGACCCAGCCCGACGGCGCCGGCGCCCAGGACGACCGGCAGCTGGCGGTCGATCGCGCTGCTCACGTTGGCGACCTTCATCCCGGCGGACACGATCCCCACGACTCCGCCCCGGTTGTCCTCCACCGGGACCACCACCTGGTACTCCAGGCCGAGCGGACCGTGCACCTGCTCGACGGTGATCTTGCCCTCCAGCGACGGCCCGATGGTGCCGACGAACTTCTTGCCGATCTGCGCCGGCTCGGGATGGGTGTAGCGGATGCCGTTGCGGTCCGTCACCACGATGAAGTCGACCTGGGCGCCCTTGCGGGCCGCTTCGGTCAGCGGCTGCAGCACCGCGCTGGGGTGGGGGCCCTGCATCGTCGCCACCAGGCCGGGGCCGTGGGCGAACGCCTCGGCGGCGGCGAGCGAACGGTCGCGCGCCGCCGCGTAGCGGTCGCTGCGGGACTGGATCAGGAGCGCGACGACCGCCGCGACCACGAGCAGCAGCACGATCGACACCTGCAGGAGGAACATCTGCCCCGCGACGCTGCGGATGCTCAGCACCGACCGCAGCCCGCGCGCCGGAGGATGCCCCGGAACGGGCTGCGGACGCAGCCGGGCACGACGCCCGCCCGCTCGGCCGGGAGCCCGGGGATCCGGGCCCGTCTCTCTCGCCATACACCTATGGTCTCGCCCCGGCGCGAACGGGCCACGTTCAGCGTGGGACGGATCCGGCCGGGCTTCGCCGACATTCCGCCGCCGTCCGCCGTAGTGGGCCGCCCTCCCGCCGCCCTCCCGCCGCCGTCCCGCCGCCGTTCGCCGTCGTACAAACGTGAGCCCCGTTACGTCACTCGGAGTAGCCACTACGTCCGGCCGTAGCCTGGAGCCCGGTGCCGACCCGCGCGGAGACGCCCCGGCCCGGGCGCTCCTACTGCCCGGCGTCGTAAACGGGGACCTTCGTCCCGCGTCCGACGCCGCTAAGAATGGGGCGGTCCAACCGTGCCACCGGCCTCGCGGCCGGGGTGCGCCCTCCGATGTGGCTTCGAGGTGGTCCAGCCGAGCGGTACCGCTGTCGCCCCACGCCCCGCCGGTCGGCCAGAACCCACGGAAGCAGGTTCCCAGATGCCCGCGTCGGTCCTTCTCGCAGGTGCCGCGGTCCACGGCGCGTCGGCCGTGGGCCGCGACGTCGTCGCCTTCCTGGACTACTTCGCCGGGGTCTTCACCCTGCTCTCGCTGACCGCCGCCGTGGTGTCCGGGCTGGCCGCCACCGACCGCCTCTTCCTGACGCCGCGGCTGCGGGTTGCCGTCCAGTCCGTGCACCGGGCGACCGCCGTCGCGGCGCTCGGGTTCCTGGCCGTCCACATCGCGGTCAAGGTCGCCGAGCGCCACTGCGACCCGCTGAGCACGGTCCTGCCCTTCACCGGCGGCACCGCCCTCGCGGTGAGCCTGGGCACCGTCTCGGCCGACCTGCTCGTCCTGGTCGCGGCCACGGGCGCGTTCCGCGGACGTTTCGCGGGCAGCCGGCACGCCTGGCTCTGGCGGGTGCTGCACGCCGGCGCGTACGCCTGCTGGCCGATCGCGCTGGTCCACGGCCTGGCCGCCGGGCGCGCGGCGCACGCCTGGGTCCTGTGGGGCTACGGCCTCTGCGCGGCCGTGGTCGCGCTCGCCCTGCTGGTGCGGACCCTCTCCTGGGTGGGCCACCGCCGTACCGTCACCCGGCACCGGCGCCGCTCGAAGGCGCAGCCGGCCGGCGCACCGCTCCCGGCGACGGCACACGGGGCGACGGTGCTCCCGACGACGGCACACGCGGTGACGACGCCCGTGCTCCCGACGACGGCGCAGGCAGCGACGGCGCACGCGACAGCCCGCACCGGCGCGGTGCGGCGGCGACCACTGCACCCCGTACCGGTCCCGCCCTCCCACCCGGGTCTGGTCCAGCCCGGCGGTGGCCTGTGAGCGCCCGGCCCGGGTCGCCGCAGGTGCGCCACCTGGGGCCGGCCCGGCTGACCGCCGGACTGGACCGCTTCCAGCGCCTCGACCTCGCCGCCCACCTGCGTGTCCACCCTCCGCTGCCCCGGCTCACCCGTGACGACCTGCTGGAGCTGGCCGAGCGCATCGACCTGCGCGGCCGTGGGGGCGCCGGATTCCCCTTCGCCCGCAAGGCCAGGGCCGCGGTGGCCGCCGCCACCCGCACCGGGGCGGCCCCGGTCATCGTGGTCAACGGGTCGGAGGGCGAGCCCCCGAGCGCCAAGGACAGGATGCTGCTCGCCCGCGCGCCGCACCTCGTGCTCGACGGCGCCCTCCTCGCGGCGGCCGCCTTCGGGGCCGAGGAGATCGTCGTCGGCGTCGCCGCCGGCAGCCCCGGCGAGGCCTCGGTCCCGGCCGCCCTCGACGAGCGCGAGCTGCCGTGCCCGGCCCGGACCGTGTGCGTTCCCGAGCGCTTCGTCTCCGGTGAGTCCAGCGCCCTGATCCGCGGGGCCAACGGGCTCCCGGTGCAGCCGGCCGCGGTGAAGGCCCGCGCGGCCGAGGGCGGAGCGGGCGGCGTCCGGCGGCGTCCGACCCTGCTGTCCAACGCCGAGACCTGGGCGCAGCTCGCCGTGGCCGCCAGGCTCGGCCCCGGACCGTACGCCGCCGTCGGCACCGACGCGGAACCGGGCACGGTCCTGCTGACGGTCAACCGTCCCGGGGCGGATCCGCTGGTGGTCGAGACACCCTTCGGCACGCCGCTGGGAGACGTCCTGGACGCGTGCCGGCTGCGGCCGGGCGACGGCGTGCTGGTGGGCGGCTACCACGGTGCCTGGCTGGACCCGGCGAGCGCCGTCGGCGCGCCGCTCTCGCGTACCGGGCTCGCCGAGCTCGGCGGCACCCTCGGCGCCGGTGCGATCGTCGCGCTGCCCGCCGGCACCTGCCCGCTGGGCGAGGTCGCCCGGGTCGCGACCTGGCTGGCCGGCGAGTCGGCCGGGCAGTGCGGGCCGTGCCGGCGCGGCCTGCCCGACGCGGCCGAGGCGCTCGGTGCGCTGGCGGCGGGCACGGGCGGGCAGACCGCCCTGGAGGACGCCCGACGGGCGCTCGGCGGCGCGCAGGGCGGTGGTGCATGTTCACACCCGGACGGCACGGCCCGCTTCGTGCTGAGCGCCCTCGACGTGTTCGCCCGGGACGTCGAGGCCCACCTCTTCGGCCCGGGGTGCGGCCGGCCGGTCCTCGACGTCCTGCCGCTGCCTCCTGCCCAGGGCGCCCACCTGGAGGTGGACTGGTCCCGGTGCACCGGGCACGGACTGTGCGCTGTCCTGGCTCCCGGCCTCGTCCGGCTCGGCCCGCACGGCTATCCCGCGTCGACCACGATCCCGGTGGCCCCCTGGCAGGAGCACGGCGCCCGCCGGGCCGTGAACCAGTGCCCGGCACTGGCTCTGCGCATGCGCCACCCCGAGCGGTCCACGGATCGCCGACGGCGGCGGAGCAACGGCTGAGCAGGAAGCCGTGGAAGGCATTCGGCAACCGGCCCCCGGCGTGGCCGGTCACCGATCGGGCGGCGAACCCGCCCTCACCGGAGCGGTGCCGCGCGGTCGGGCAGGGGCACGGCGTGCAGGCACGGGTGCCGCGGTGAGCCGATGGGCGCGGTCAGGACGGTGGCCACCTCGCCGGTGATCTCCACCCTGAAGTCCCCGTCCGTGTTCTCCCAGACGGGCCCGCCGCCGGGCCCCAGGATCTCGGTGGCGTGCACCACGATGACGGCCGGCGGCGCGTGCCCGCCGATCGGTCCGGGCAGGGTCACCGCGTAGCGGCGTTCAAGGCTCCTCATGGCCGGCCTCCTCGTCGAACTCCCGCCCCGCGTCGTAAATTCTCCTCCGCCCTCGGGAACATGTATACGAATGGTTTCACCCTGGGACCGGCCGGTCGGCTCAGGCGTTCCAGCGCAGTACGGCGCCGAGCCCGCCGGGCGGTCCGGGTACGGCCTCCGGCACCAGCAGGGCCTCGGCCCCGACCGCGGCGGCGCTGCGCAGCAGGGCGTCGGCGGCCGGGGCCTGCTGCGGTCGGGCCACGCCCATGGACCGCAGGTCGGCACGCTGGACGCCGATGTGCTCCGGCTCCGGGCCGGTCCACACCGGCCGCTCCGCATCGTGCCCGCCCGGCTGGATGAGCAGCGCGGCGAGCTGGTGCTGCCGGGCGGCGGTCACCACGGCGGGCACACCCTGGGCGGCCGCGCCGGGTGCGGTCTCCGTCCCGGCGGCGTCGGTGGCGTGTTCGCCGGGGCGGCCGACGCCGGTGCGGAAGGCGTCCAGCACGGTGGTCAGGTGCCGGCTCCGGTGCTCCTCCCAGGCCTCGGCGACCCGGCGCTCGAAGCTGTCCCGGGCGATGCCGTCGGCCCGGCCGCCACCGTCGACCTCGACGGTGTCCGACTGCAGCTGCGGGGGCAGCTTCGCGCGGACGGCCCGGCGCTCGCGGACGTCGCCGGTGAGCACCAGCAGGCCGGCGCCGCTGCCGGGCCACATCCTGGTCAGCTGGTCGGCGACGATCGTGGCGGTGCGCTCCCAGGCGTCCTCGACGCGGTGCCGGTAGTGCCACTCGTAGCGGTCCGCGGGCGGGGCGCGGTGGCCGCGGCCCTGCCACTGCCGGCCCTCGACGGTGCCGATCGGCGCGGAGCGGCCGAGTTCGTGCTGTTCCAGCGCGGCCCCGGTGCGGTCCACGGCCACCACCAGGCAGCGCGGCGCGGCGTCGTCCAGCAGGCCGAGCAGCGGGGCGGTGTGCGGCAGCGGCGCCCAGGTCGCGGCGACGTCGGGCGGCGAGTCCGTCAGCGGTACGTCCAGCGCGACCTCGCCGTCGGCGGCGAACAGCGCCCGCCCCGGTGGGGAGGCGGCCGTCGGTTCCCCGGCCAGGTGGTCGCGGACGGCGGCGCAGGTGGCGTCGTCGGCGCCGAGCCCGGCGAGCCGGTGGACGGCGGCCCGGTCGATCAGGGCCCGGCGCGGGGCGGCGTCCTCGGTGGCGCGTGAGGTGTCCAGGTACAGCGAGGCCCAGGGTCCGGGCCGGTCGAGCAACGGAGTGAGGAAGGCGAGGTCCATGGTGGCCTCCCGGTGTCGGTGGCTACGCGAACGCCTACCCGGCTCCGCCCGTCGGACACCCTGCCCGGCTCCGCCCGTCGGAGGCCTCCCGACCTCCGGACACCGGTGCCCCCGACCTGCCCCGCGACCAGAGCGGCAAACTGATCAAGCGGGACCTCCGGGCCCGCCTCTCCGCCTAGGAGTTGCTCGCCAGCAGGGCGGTCTGGAAGGCGAACCGGTTCCACGGGGTGCGCGGGTCGCGGCCGGTGGCGGCAGCGAGGCGGCGCAGCCGGTAGCGGACGGTCTGGGGGTGGACGTGGAGGCGGGCGGCCGCGGCGGGGGCACCGTCGGAGTAGATGGCGGCGTCGAGCGTCCTCCGGGTGTCGGCGTCGCGGGCGAGGGGGCCGAGTACGGCTTCGGCGACCCGTCCGGGGTCCGCGTCCGGGTGCCCGGTGACCAGGGCGACCACCTCCAGGTCGCCGCGGTCGAGCACCCGGCGCTCGGTCCACACCAGCGGCGAGGCGTGCCGCAGGCCATGGACGGCGATCCGGTGGTCGCGGGGCGCGGTGGCGGCGGTGACGCCGGTGAGCAGGGCGCCGGTGAGGTCGTGTCCGGTCACCAGGCGGTCCAGCAGGGTCACGTCGACCGCCTTGACCAGGGCGACTCCGACGCCGTCCATGACGGTGTGCAGGGAGGTGAGTTCGAGCTCCGCCGCCTCGCCCGCGGCCCTGGCGTCCAGGGCCGCGGTGACCAGCGCCGCCGCCCGCTCGGCCTGGTCGGGCCCGGTGGCCGCCGGGGACGCGGGAGCCACCGGGGACGCCGGGGAGACCACCATCAGGTCGAAGGAGGACGGCAGTTCCGCGTCAAGTTCGCGCAGCCGGGCCCGGAGGGTGCCGGCGTGGCTCTGCCGGCCGAGCAGCAGGTCGGTGAGGAGTCCGCGCAGGGAGCGCTCGCGGTCCTCGCTGAGGACGCGCCCGGTGGATTCGTAGCCGTCGAAGATCGCCTCGGAGGACTGGTCGAGCACGGTCAGCCACACCCGGGCGAGCGCGCTGAGGTCGCGCACCGAGACGGCGTCGGCGAAACGTTCACCGATCCGGTCGAAGAAGGCCAGCGCGGCGACCCGGTAGGCGCGCAGCACGGCGGCCAGCGGACGGGCGTCGCGCGCCCTGACCGCGCCGACACCGCGGAACATCCGGATGTCCTCGGGGCCCAACGCGCCGTCCACCGACCAGAGTTCGAGGACCCTGCGGAGCGTCCAGACGATGATGGAGCGGACCTCCTCCAGCTGGCGGGCGTCGAGATTGGCGTAGGCGGGGATCTCCCGGGCGATGGCGGCCATGAAGGCGTCGACCATCCCGGTCTCGTCCGCCAGGATCCGCGCCACGGCGCCGCGCCGGTCGGCGACCGGAGGGGACGCGCCTTGCGCCGGTGGCACAGTCTTGTTTGTCACCACCTGACAAGCCTAGTGCCGACCGGCCCGGCCCGGCCGGACCATGGGAGCGCGCAGCCGTCGCGACGGGGCGACGGTGATTCCCCGAGGGAGAGCTGAATGCCGTTCCAGCCTGAGGTGATCGTGGTCGGGGCCGGCCTGGCCGGACTGGTGGCGACGCACGAGCTGGCGAAGGCCGGCCTGCGGGTGCTGGTCGTCGAGCAGGAGAACCGGCGGAACCTGGGCGGCCAGGCGTTCTGGTCGCTCGGCGGCCTCTTCTTCGTGGACAGCCCGGAGCAGCGTCGGGCCGGGATCAAGGACTCGCTGGAGCTGGCCCGGCAGGACTGGTTCGGCTCGGCGGGCTTCGACCGGCCCGACGACGAGGACCTCTGGGGGCGGCGCTGGGCCGAGGCGTACCTGGCGTGGGCGGCCGGCGGCAAGCGCCGCTACCTGCGCGAGCTGGGGCACCGGGTGGTGCCGCTGGTGGGGTGGGCGGAGCGGGGCGCCGGTTCGGCCACCGGGCACGGCAACTCGGTGCCGCGCTTCCACATCACCTGGGGCACCGGGCCCGGCGTGGTGGACGCGTTCCTGCGCCCGGTGCTGCGGGCGGAGCGCGCCGGGCTGGTGCGCTTCGCGTTCCGGCAGCGGGTGGACGAGCTGTTGACCGGGAACGGCGCCGTGGTCGGCGTCCGGGGCGCGGTGCTGGCGCCGGACGACTCCGACCGCGGCGTCAAGTCCTCGCGCGAGGTGGCCGGTTCGTTCGAGGAGCGGGCGGCGGCGGTCGTGGTGACCTCCGGCGGCATCGGACACAACCACGCGCTGATGCGGGCGAACTGGCCGGTGGAACGGATCGGTCCGGCCCCCGAGCACCTGATCTCCGGCGTCCCCGCCCACGTCGACGGCCGGATGCTGGCGATCACCGAGCGGGCCGGCGGCCGGGTGGTCAACCGCGACCGGATGTGGGCGTACACGGAGGGCGTCCACAACTGGGATCCGGTCTGGCCGGACCACGCCATCCGGATCCTGCCCGGCCCGTCCTCCATGTGGTTCGACGCCGACGGGCGCCGACTGACCGGGATGTCCGGCGTGCCGGGCGCCGACTCGATCGGCGCGATGAAGCAGATCCTGGCCACCGGACACGACTACTCGTGGTTCGTGCTGACCCAGTCGATCATCGAGAAGGAGTTCGCCCTCTCCGGTTCGGAGCAGAACCCCGATCTGACCGGCCGGGACCTGAAGTTCGCGGTGAGGAGCAGGCTGGCCAAGGGCGCCCCCGGCCCGGTCGAGCGGTTCAAGCGGCACGGCGAGGACTTCGTCGTCGCCCGGACCCTGCCCGAGCTGGTCGCCGCCATGAACGGGATCGCCCGCGGCCCGAAGCTCGACGCCGCCGACATCGAGCGGCAGATCGTCGCCCGCGACCGCGAACTGGCCAACCCGTTCAGCAAGGACGCCCAGGTGATGGCGATCCACAACGCCCGCCGCTCGCTGACCGACCGGATCGCCCGGGTCGCCAGGCCGCACCGGATCCTCGACCCGGCGCACGGACCGCTGATCGGCGTACGGCTCAACATCCTCTCCCGGAAGACCCTCGGCGGCCTGCAGACCGACCTGGACTCCCGGGTGATCGGCGGTGACGGCGCCCCGGTGCCCGGCCTCTACGCGGCCGGGGAGGTGGCCGGCTTCGGCGGCGGGGGCGTGCACGGGTACAACGCGCTGGAGGGCACCTTCCTGGGCGGCTGCATCTTCTCGGGGCGGGCGGCCGGTCTGGCGATCGCCCGCGGCCGCTGAGCCGACCTCACCCCGCGTCGGCCGCTGCGCCCGGATGACCGGCCGTCAGCCGGTGAGCGCCGTCGCCGGTGAGCGCCGTCAGCCGGTGAGCCAGGGTGCTTCGGGGAGCTTGGCGTCGGCGTTGCGGCCGGAGAAGTCCACGATGGTCGGCGTGCCCAGGCCCGCGATCCGCATGGTGACCCGGCGCAGGTTGGCGTCGCCGTCCACCCAGTACGTCAGCGGCGAGGTCTTTCCGTCCGGTGCGGCGCCCTGGGCGCGCGGGCCGGCGAAGCGGTCGTAGCCGCGGCCGTCGATCCGGTCCCGGCCGAGCCAGCGGGCGCCGGACTGGGCGAGCAGCAGCGGGTTGTCGGGGCGGTCCGCGCCGACCTGGGTGAGCAGTTGGAGGCCCGCGTCCAGCGGGTCGGCGGTGTACGAGCGCGGCGACCAGCCGGAGCGGGGGATGTGTTCGGCCTGCTGCCAGGGCGGCCCCTGGTCGCCCGCGGGTTCGGGGGCCAGACCCAGGCCGTCGGTGTCCCAGACCACCAGGCCGTGGTCGAGCGGGCCGCTCGCGCCGGTGCTCCGGTAGCGGCCCACACCGCGGTGGGTGCGGTAGTCCACGACGCCCTCGACCCGGATCCGCACTCCCCCGCCCTCGTCGGCGGTGAGCACCACCCCCACCGGGCTGGCCTGGTAGAGGTTGAGCCGGGACAGCGCCAGCCGGCCCGCCTCCTCGGTGGTGACCGGCCGTTCGGAGGCGTCGTCGGAGACGCTCCGGTACGCGGCGACGCCGCCCGCCACGGCGGCGCACACCGCGGTCGCGATCAGCGCCGTGAGCCAGCGGGTCCGCCGGCGCCTGGGCGGCCGGGGGCTGGTCCTCGTCTTCCGGGCCATCCGGTTGTCCACTCCGATCTCTTCTTCACGTCGTACACAGGAGTCGGGCGGGTTCGCGGACCACGAAGGACCGCGAACCCGCCCGATCCGGGTGTCACCCCGCCGGAGCGGGGGGACCGACTACCGGTGCTGGGCCCGGCGTCGGCGCACCAGCACGAACAGTGCCACGCCGAGGGCGATCAGCGCCGCGGCGCCGGTCGCGATCAGCGGCAGCCCGCTGCTCGCACCGGTGTGCGGCAGTTCGCCGCCGGGAGCGGGCGCCGGTGGGGCCGGCGTGCTCGGCGGTGACGTCGGCGGAGTCGTCGGCGTCGGGGTGGGCGTCGACGACGCGGTCGGCGTCGGGGTGGGGATCAGCTTGTTGACGGCCGTGACGCTGACCCCGTCCTCCAGGTTGTCGGCGGTGAGCACCAGCGGTCCGAAGACCGTGGTGTCCGGCGCCGAGTAGCCGTCGGGCGGGCTCAACTCCTGCCAGTAGTACGTGCCGGGCACGCCGTTGCCCCGGCAGATGCCGTCGTCGCCGGTCGTGCAGGGGTCACCGACGGGCGTGTCCGGCTTCGTCCCCGTGGTCTGCAGACCGTCGGTGCCGTTGGTCTCGTGCCACAGCTGGAACTTGGCACCGGCCAGCGGCTTGCCGTCCTGGTCGTGCTTGACCAGCTTCAGCGCGCCCTCCTGCTGGCGGTAGCCGAAGTCGAAGGTGTGGTCGTTCTCGCCCGGTCCGCCGGTGGTCAGCGCCCGTTCGGGGAACTTGGTGCCGGCCGGGACGATGCCCTTGGAGTCGATGAAGCGGTTGTCGCCGACGTCGTGGTCCGTGGGCACCCAGTGGTACAGCGGGCCGCCCTTGGCGTAGTCGGCGGGGTTGTCGATGCGGATGGTGTACTTGGTGTGCGGCTTGAGGCCGCCGGTGACGTTGCTGTCGTCGAAGTAGTACTCGCCGCGCGCCGTCGTCTTCGTGGTGCCGACCACCTTGCCCGACTCGTCGTACAGGTTGACGGTGGCGCCCTTCACCGGGAGCTGGCCCGGGTTCTGGATGCCCTTGCGCTCGGGGTCGTACCAGACCCGGTTGCCGATCTGCAGCGGTGCCTGGTCGCAGAGCACTTCCAGGTCACCCATCGCGGCGCCCTTGCCGAACGGCGAGCCGGTGTTGGCCGGGGTGAGCCGCAGGCCGAACTTCGGGTCGTGCGCGCCGTCCTTGCGCTCCATGAACGACGTGCCGTAGCCGACCGCGGTGTGGTCCGGGTCGAAGGCGGAGGCCGCGACGGTGCTCTCGACCTTGGAGAGCGCGATGCCCGCGAACACCGTGTTGTGGTGGCCGACCTCGTCCCAGCCGGTGGAGAAGAACCGGGCGCCGCGGACGGTCTTGTCGCAGCCGAGGTTGACGTCCATCACGTACATGCCGTTCGACGGGCAGGCCTTGTTCAGGTCGCCGCCGGACATCACCGTGGCCGAGTTGGGCGCCGGGGCGCCCGGTCCGCGGTCCGCGAAGCGGTCCTTGAAGGCCAGCAGCATCGAGCCGTCGGTCTCGAACAGGATCTCGCCGAGCTCCGGTTCGGGGAACGCGATGGTGGAGTTGCCGCACGGCCGGCCGTTCTGCGAGCCCGGGAAGGTGCTGGTCCAGGGGAACCAGCCCGCCCCGTCGCACGGGCCGCCGCCGACGGTGGACTGCCGCGGGTAGTCCAGCGGCTGGTCCAGCACCGGCTTGCCGAACGCCCCGGTACCGAGGTCGAACGGCATGACCACGGCGCGCACGTCCGTGAGCTTGCCGGTGGACTCGCCGGAGCAGACCCCGCCGAGGAAGCCGGAGCCGTCCTGCATGCCGAGCCCGTACGGCCGCCAGTCCGCGGTCGACGGGCAGCCCGGGTCCGGGATCGGGTAGGACGCCTTGGCCGCCGAGGCCGTCGGCTGGGTGGCGTCGTAGCGGTAGAGCTTGCGGTCGTTCAGGTTGACGACGAACAGGTCCTTGCCGTCGTCGGTGACCTTGATGCCGCCGAGGCTCTGCTTCCCGGGCACGTCGAGGAAGGCGTCGTCCGTCCCCGGCCCGTGCGCGGTGCTGCCCGCGTCCGGGACGGTGGTGAAGACGGTCGTCTTCCTCTTCGCCGGGTCGCTCAGGTCGGTGACGTAGATCCCGCCGGAGCCGCCGGGGCCGTAGTCGGTGGTGCGCTTGGCCGTCGCCGCGGAGAACAGCCGCTTGTCCGCCTTGTTCCAGGCGAGGCCGAAGATCGTGCCGGTCTCGGCGTCGGTGGCGATGTTCGTCGCCGCGTTGCCGGGGCCCTCCTGGCCGCGCTTGTCGTACGGGAAGGTGACCAGCGTGCGCTGGTTCCCGCCCTGGTAGGTGGGCGTCTGACAGGCGGTCGCCAGCGGCGCGTTCTTCTGGCAGTAGTCCGCCGGGTTCCACAGCCCGGTGGTGTAGGAGACGTTCTTGCCTCCGCCGAGGTCGACGAACTCCTCGTTGGAGCTGAGCTGGTTGGGCGCGCCGTCCAGGCCCTGGCGGGAGGCGAAGGCCGGGAAGAGCACGCCCGGCTTCGGGTTCACCACCTGGACCCGGTACTTGCCGCCGCTCGTCTTCCCGGTCGCGGGCGACAGCGTCACCGTGCCGTCCGCCGCCGTGGTCCCGTCGATCGAGACACCGGCGTCGTCGGTGAGCGTCACCTTGACGCCCGCCATGCCCGGTTCCAGCGCCGGCGTGTACGTGCCGGTGTTGTCCACGGCCCGGATCACCTTGACGGTGACCGTCCCGTCGCCGGTCTGCGAGACCGCCGTCGGGACAGCCGCCAGCGAACTGCCGCCGACGGCGATGGCGAGCGCGGCGACGCGGGCGACGGCCCGGCGGCCTGGCCGGCCCGGCCGTGACCGGGACGGCCCGCGCGCGGCGCCGTTCATCAGTTCATTCGTTGTCTTCATCCCTGCTCTCATCGTCTGAATGGCCTCATGGCCCGACTATCCGAAGAGTCCTCAGCGTGGCCTGAAACCGCCATGATTAACGTGAGCTTAAAGGGAATTCATCCAACCGAGTGGCAAAACATGGAACTTTGATGATCCGTCAGACGTCTTCATGACGCCGCCCCTCCACGACGGCTCACGGCGCGACCGGCCCCACCAGCACGGATCCGGCCCTTGGCGCCTTTCCCGAGACGGAACAAGCGCCTTGTCGACAAGGACACCCGACCGCGGAGAGTGACGCGACCTCGAACACCACTACGAAGGTCCCAGATTTTCGACACGGCTCGCACAGAACCGTCCACGATTCATTCCAACCTCCGGCCCCGGCGGCACCCTTCGTCCGGGGGCGGAGGACGCCCCGGCCCGCCGCTCCCGAGAATCCGCCGACCGACCCCTGTCATCCGTCAACGCCGTTGACATAGCCTGCCGGCCATGAGCGAACGCGTAGTCCCCGAGCCCCGGCGCCGCCGCCGTAGACCCACCAAGCAGGGCGTGGTGCTCTCCCAGGAGCTGATCATCGACACCGCGCTGCGGCTGATCGAACAGCACGGCGCCGAGGCCCTCACCGTCCGCCGGCTCGGCGCCGCGCTCGGGGCCGACCCCAGCGCCGTCTACCGCTACTTCCACAGCACGGACGACCTGCTGCTGGCCATCGCCGACGAGCTCATCGGCCTCGCCCAGGCCGACTGGCGGGCCACCGGCGACTGGCGCGCCGACCTGCGCGCCATCGGCCTGAGGATCCACTCCGCCTACCTGGCCCACCCCCAGGCCGCCGTGCTCGCGGCCCACCGCACCACCGGCCGCACCCACGAGACCGCCGCCGTCGAGGCGATCCTCTCGGTGCTGCGCACGGCCGGCTTCCCGGACCAGGAGGCGGTGCGGATCTACCACGCCTTCGTCGACCAGAGCCTCGGCTTCGCGGCCCTCGACGCCGCGGCCCTCGCCCTCCCGGCCGCCGCCGCCACCGCCGACCTGCGGGTCTGGCAGTCCTCCTACGCCCGGCTCGACGCCACCACCCACCCCCACATCGCCGCCACCGCGCACCTGCTCACCGCCGACATGCGGAGCAGCGGGTACCCGTACGCGCTCGACCTGCTGATCGACGCCGCCGGGGCCCGGCTCGCGGCACTGCGCTGAGCCGGGCCGTGCGGGATCACTCCGCCACGTACACCAGTTCACCCCCGACGTAGGTCCGCTCCACCCGGGCGTCGGCGATCTCCGTCGGGGGGCCGGTGAGAATGTCCCGGTCGAGCACCACCAGGTCGGCGAGCTGTCCGACCGCCAGGGTGCCGGCGTCGTCGTGGCCGTTCACATGGGCCGAGCCAGCCGTGTAGGCGGCGAGGGCGGAGGCCAGGTCGAGGCGCTGCTCGGGCAGGAAGACCCGGCCGTCGACGGCTCCCGGCTCCATCCGGTTGACCGCCACGTGCAGACCGGCCAGTGGGTCCGGGCTGCTCACCGGCCAGTCGCTGCCGGCCGCCAGGGTGGCGCCCGCCCGCTGGAGCGCGCCGAACGGGTACTGCCGGGCGGCGCGCTCGGGGCCGAGGAAGGGGATGGTCAGCTCGTCCATCTGCGGCTCGTGCGCGGCCCACAGCGGCTGGATGTTGGCGACCGCGCCGAGCCGGGCGAAGCGGTGGAGGTCGTCGGGGTGGACCACCTGGAGGTGGGCGAGGTGGTGCCGCGTGGCGCGCCGGCCGTTCTTCGCCCGGGCGGCCTCGACGGCGTCCAGTGCCTCGCGGACGGCCCGGTCGCCGAGGGCGTGGAAGTGCACCTGGAAGTCGAGCGCGTCGAGTTCGGTGACGTAGCCGCACAGTGCGGCCGGATCCACGAAGCTGAGTCCGGAGTTGGCCGTCAGGCAGCCGCAGCCGTCCAGGTACGGGCTGGTCATCGCGGCGGTGAAGTTCTCCGCGATGCCGTCCTGCATGATCTTCACCGAGCCGGCCCGGAACCGTCCGTGGCTCAACTCCGCCCTCCGCTCGACGAGTTCGGGGATCTGTTCGGCGCCCCGGTCGCGGTCCCACCAGAGCGCGCCGGTCACCCGGGCGGTCAGCGCCCCGGATCGGGCGGCGGCCAGGTAGGCGTCGGACGGGTCCGGCTGGCCGTTGAACTCCCCGAGCAGCGCGTCCTGCCAGCCGGTGATGCCGAGCGAGTGGAGCAGCCGCTGGGCGCGCAGCAGGCCCGTCAGCCGCTCGGCGGCGGTGGCCGGCGGCACCAGCCGGGCGACCAGCGCGGTGGCTCCCTCCTGGAGCATGCCGGCCGGGGTGCCGTCGGCCTCGCGTTCGATCCTGCCGTCGGCCGGGTCCGGGGTGTCGCGGGTGAGGCCGGCCAGTTCCAGGGCCCGGGTGTTGGCCCAGGCGCCGTGGTGGTCGCGGTTGGTCAGGTGGACCGGGCGGTCCGGGACGACGGAGTCGAGCAACTGCCGGGTCGGCAGGCCGCCTTCGAAGCTCTCCAGGGACCAGCCGCTGCCGGTGATCCACTCCCGGTCCGGGTGGGCCTCGGCGTAGGCGCGGATCCGCTCCAGGTACTCCGCGACCCCGACGGTGCCGGTGAGGTCACAGGCGGCGGACTCGACGCCGCCGAAGACCGCGTGGATGTGGGCGTCCTGGAAGCCCGGCAGCAGCAACTTGCCGGCGAGGTCCACGACCTCGGTGTTCGGCCCGATCAGCTCCCGGACCTCGTCGTGCCCGACGGCGGTGATCCGCCCGCCGGTCACGGCCAGGCTGCTCGCCCGGGTGCGGGCGGCGTCGCCGGTGTGGACGGGGCCGCGGGTGAGGACCAGATCGGCCTTGGCCATGGGTGGTGCTCCGTTCTCGGTGGTACTCGTGGCGGGTGGTGGGCCAGGGCCTGTCCGGCGGATCTTGTCGGATCAGCGCGCGGCAAGATCCGCCGGACAGGCCCTAGGAGGTCGGGTCGAGGAAGTACGGCGAGCGGCGCCGCCAGCGGGCCCAGGCCGCCGAGGGGAGGCCGGTGACGATCATCAGCACCACCACGGTCAGCTCGAACCAGCCGTTGTCGGCTGACAGTTCGAAGTGGTCGGTGGAGTCGTAGAAGGTCCAGGCCAGGTAGCCGCCGACGGCGAGCAGCACCGCCGCGCCGAGCAGCGGGCCGAGCACGGCGCGCAGGCCCTCCAGCGGCGCGGTGCGCAGCAGGTAGCGGAAGCGGACGGCGGACGCGACGGCGGTGAGGGCGTAGTAGAGGGCGACGATGACGCCGATCGCGTTGACGGCGGCCGAGATCAGGTCGTTGACGGTGGGGATGACCACGGAGACCAGCGCGAGGGCGACGGCGATGCCGGTGATCAGCAGGGTGCCGACGGCGGGGGTGGCGTGCCGGGGGTGCAGCCTGGTCCAGACGCCGCCGAGCACCCCGTCGCGGCCCATCGCGTACATCCCGCGCGCCGTCGGTATCACCGAGGACTGCAGCGAGGCCACGGCGGAGAAGGTCAGCGCGATCAGCGGCAGTGCGGCCAGCGGCTGGTGGGCCAGCTTCTCGCCGAAGTAGGTCAGGCCGTGGGCGCCGTTGTCGGCCAGCTCGTCGAGTGGCAGCACCCGTTGGAAGGCGGTGCCGGCCAGCAGGAAGAGCAGCATCATCACCACCAGGGCGAGGAAGCCGGCCCGGGAGGCGTCGCGCGGTTCGCGCACCTCCTCGCCGACGCTGAAGACCGATTCGAAGCCCCAGTAGCAGAACACCGCCAGCACCATGCCCTGGGCGACGGCGTCGAAGGAGGGGAGGTCGAACGGGTTGAACCACTGGAGCGAGAACTGCTGGTCGCCCGCGAACAGGCCGTAGCCGCAGAAGCCCAGCAGCACGGCGTACTCGAAGACCAGCAGCGCCTTCTGCAGCCGGGCGGCGAGGTCGAGTCCGCGGACGGCGACCAGGGCGGCGGCGATCAGGACGACGAGGCCGAGCAGGGTGCACTGGACGGTCGAGTCCGGGTCGAGCCGCAGGCCCGCGACGCTGCGCAGGTGCGCCTGGTCGAGGAGTTGGATGACCGCCGAGCCGGTGACGGTGGTGGTGTAGGCCATGAAGACCACCGTGCCGACGGTGTTCACCCAGCCGGTGAGGAAGCCCAGCCAGGGACTGAGCGTACGGCCGACCCAGCGGTAGCTGCTGCCGGCGTCCGGTTCGACGGCGTTCAGCCGCCCGTAGCCGCCGGCGATGGCGAGCACGGGGAGGAAGGCTAGCAGCATGATCGCGGGCAGGTGGAGGCCGACGACGCCGGCCATCAGGCCCAGGCCGATGCCGATGCTGCTGGTGGCGGCCGTGCTGGAGGCGGCGATCGCCGCGCCGTCCAGCAGGCCGATGGACTTGTGCATGGCGTCGTGGCCGGCGCCCGTTCTCGGACCGCTGCCCGTGTCGTCCTTGACCGTCGGTGCCAACGGATCACCGCCTTGCTCGTGGGGGTGTGGGGGTGGGGTGGGGAAGTGCGAGCCATGAAACCGGCGGCGCCGTTGCACGTCAATGCTGTTGTCATAAGGGGTTCGGACGGTGGAAGGTCTCGTCCTGAACAGTGTCTTTGACGTACCGTCGACAACCCCTGCCCCGTGACTCCCGTCCTGGAGAGATCCGTGATATCCATCCGCCCGGCTCGCCGAGCCGTGCTCGCGGTGGCGGCCCTGCTGGCCGCCCTCATCAGCACCGCCCCGCCCGCACAGGCCGCACAGGCCGCACCGAGCGCCGCACCCGCCGCGCCTGCCTCGCCCGTGCAGAGCGGCGACCGGCTCGCCGCCTCCTGGACCGGTCCGCTGAGCACCCGGGGGCGGTACGTGGTCGACGCCAACGGCGACCGGTTCAAGCTCAGGGCCGGCAACTGGGCAGGCGCCCAGGGCACTTGGGAGGGCAGCGGCTCGACCACCGACCCGGCGCACAACCAGGCCGGCCAGGTCTCCTACGACATCCCGCTCGGCCTGGACCGGGCGCCGATCGACCAGATCCTGGCGGGCTTCCACGGCCTGGGCCTGAACGCCGTCCGGCTGCCGTTCGCCAACGCGCTGATCCACGACACCGCCGCCGTCCCGGACGCCGCCGTCGCCGCCAATCCGCAGCTCAGGGGCAAGACCCCGCTGCAGGTCTACGACGCCGTCGTGGCCGCGCTCGCCGCCGACGGGTTCGCGGTCGTCCTCAACAACCACACCACCAGCTACCGCTTCTGCTGCGGCCTCGACGGCAACGAGCGCTGGAACAGCGGCCAGAGCACCCAACAGTGGGAGGACGACTGGGTGTTCATGGTGAACCGCTACAAGGCCGACAAGCGGGTCGTCGGCGCGGACCTGCGCAACGAGGTGCGCCGGGACACCTGGGACGACCCCAACTGGGGCCTGGGCGACGGCCACGACGAGTACGCGGCCTTCGAGGAGGCCGGAAACCGGATCCTCCAGGCCGACCCCGACCTGCTGGTCATCATGGAGGGCATCAACTGGTACGGCATCCCCGCCGCCGGGTTCTCCCACGGCCGTCCGATGCTCACCCCGGTGGCCACCCTGTCCAACACCCTGATCCGGTCCGACAAACTGGTCTACGCCGCCCACTTCTACGCCTACACCGGCCCGGCCAACACCGGCGCGGGCAGCGGCCCCGGCTCCACCAGCGACCCGCGCTACGAGGACTTCACCCCCGAGCAGCTCGCCCAGGTGGTGAACCAGGAGGCCCTGTTCGTCACCCGGTCCGGGCAGCACTTCACCGCCCCGGTCTGGGTCAGTGAGTTCGGCGCCGCCGGCCGCGGCTCGACCGACGCCAAGGAGCAGGCCTGGTTCGAACGCTTCACCGACATCCTGGCCTCCAACGACACCGACTTCGCCGTCTGGCCGCTGGTCGGCTGGCAGAACAACGGTGTCCCCAACGACAACTGGGCGCTGCTCTCCTACGACACCGCCGGCCGCCGGCTCGGCCTGAACGACCCCGGCGACTGGCGCGCCGCCGACTGGAACAAGCTGGTCAACGCCCCCTCGTACACCGGACAGGTCGCACCGGTCGCCCGCTGGAACATGCTCGACCTCGACCACGCGGACCAGAACGTCTCCAGCCGCATGCTGGCCCGGCCCGACTGGAGCCCCGGCAACCGCAAGGGCGACTGCCCGGACGGCCAGCGCCTGGCCGGCCTCGGCCGCAGCAGCAGCCGCGGCCTGTGCACCGACACCGCCGGGCCCGCCGTGGGCGCCGGCGACTGGGTGACCGTCACCGACCAGCGCTACGTCACCGGCGGCGACTGGGCGTCCGGCTACGACAAGCTCCAGTGCCCCGACAACACCTTCGCCGTGGGCTACAGCGTGCACAACAACGCGATGTCCGCGCTGCTCTGCGCCCCGGCCGCCACCGCCCTGCCCGCCGGCGGCCGCACGGTCTGGTTCGACCACGGCGACAACCGGCCCGCCGCCGGCGGCTCCGTCGCGAGCGACTGGGCGCCCGGTACCTACAAGGGCCAGTGCGCGGACGACGAGTACGTGGCCGGGGTGGCCGACACCTGGCGCTGGCTGGAGTACGGCGTGCCCGACGCGCTGCTCTGCCGTCCGCTGCGCTGACGCACGGGTTCGGTCACCCGGTGTGACCGTCGCCCGGGGCGACGCGCCCGGCGGATGCGCCATCCGCCGGGCGCGTGCAGGGTGGAGGGGTACGAACCGCCCGGCCGGCGACCGTCCTGACCCGGCGGGCACCGTCCGGCAGGCGGCCGCTCCTCGGAGCTGCCGCCCCTCGACCCAAGGAGGCGCCATGCCGCTCAGGACGATCCCCCGTCGGGCTCTGGTGCTGACCGTCGCCGTCCTCACCGCCCTGCCGATCGCGGTGCTGACGGCGCCCGCGCAGGCGGCCTCCGCGCCCCCGACCGCTTCGGCCGCCGCCGCGGCGCCGGTGCGCTTCGTGGACCTGCCCGACACCGCGCTGCCGACCGACCGAGCACCGCACCGGATCACCTTCATGTACCGCAACGACACACCGACGGACCAGACGATCGCCCCGCAGATCCTGGTCGAGTCGCCGCAGCAGGGCCCGTTCCTCAGCCCCTCGGACGTCCGGCTCGAACAGCTGGGGCGCGACGGCCGCTGGCACACCCTGCCGCTCGGCAGCCAGACCGGCACGCTCTACACCCAGCTGATCCCGGCGAAGATCGTCCTGCACAGCCACCACACGCTCACCGAGAACTACCGGCTGACCGTGCTCCACGCGCCCGCCCGGGGCACGATCGAGCCCCGGATCGCGATCTACGCCTGAGCCGCGAGCCGCCGGGGCCGCTACGCTGTTGCGCCGTCGCGCCGGTTACGCCTGGGCGGCCACGGCTCGCAGGCGGGCCGCCGCCTCGACGAGTTCGGCGGGTTCGGCCGCGGCGGCGAAGCCGAGCCGCAGGTGGGCGGCCGGCGGCTCAGCCGGGAAGTGGTGGTGGCCGAGGTTGACGGCCACCCGGTGCGCCCGGGCCGCCTCCGCGACGGCCTCCTCGGTGCACCCGGCCGGCAGCCTGACCCACAGGTGCAGGCCGCCCGCCGGCACCCGGTGCAGCGTCCAGTCCGGCACCTCCCGCGCCAGGGCGTCGGCCAGCACGGCGCAGCGCTGATGCAGGGCGGCGGACAGGGCGCGCAGGTGCCGGTCCCAGGCCGGGGTGCTGAGCAGTTCGACCGCGGCCTCCTGGAGCGGGCGGGCGATGAAGAAGTCGTCCACCCGCCGCATCCCGAGCAGCCGCCGCATCACCGGGCCGCGGGCGATCAGCGCGCCGATCCGCAGGCTGGGCGAGGCGGGCTTGGTCAGCGAGGTGAGGTGGACGACGGTGCCGTCCCGGTCGTCGGCGACCAGCGGCCGGGGCACCGGCCGGCCGTGGCCGAGGTGGCGGGCGAAGTCGTCCTCGATCAGGAACGCCCCCGCGGCGCGGGCCACGTCGACGATCTGGCGGCGCCGTTCGCCGGAGAGGACCGTCCCGGTCGGGTTGTGGAAGGTGGGCTGGCAGTAGAGCAGGCGCGCGCCGGTCATGGCGAAGGCCTCGGCGAGCAGGTCGGGGCGCAGACCCTGGTCGTCCATCGGCACGGGCACCGGGTGCAGTCCGGCGGAGCGCGCGGCGGCGAGCGCGCCGCCGTAGGTGGGTGACTCGACCAGGATCGGGCTGCCGGGCGCCGCGACGGCGCGGAACAGCAGTGACAGCGCGCCCTGCCCTCCCCCGGTGACCAGCACGTCGTCGGGACCGACCTCACCGCCCGCCTGCCGGGCGAAGATCGTCCGCAGCGTGGTCAGACCTGCCGCCGGGGCGCGGTGCCAGGCGTCCGGGCGGCGGGCGGCCCTGGCCAGGGCGCCGCCGAGCAGCCGGGTGGGCTGGAGGCTCTCGTGCGGGTAGCCCCCGGACAGCGGGATGGTGCCGACCGGCACCGTGCCGGACTGCTCGTCGGGCGCCTCGGGGGCGAACGGGCGCCCGGCCAGCGCCACCGCCTGCCAGGAGGTGTCCGGTTCGCCGCCGCCGGCGGGCGGGCGGCGGGCCGCGACGTAGGTGCCGCTCCCGGGCCGGGTCACCACCGCGCCCTCGGCGGCGAGCAGGGCGATCGCCCGGGAGACGGTGACCGGCCCGACGCCGTGACGGGTGATCAGGTCCCGACTGCTGGGCAGGCGGTCGCCCGGGGAGAGGCGGGCGATCTCCGTCCGGAGGATCGCCACCAGGGTCTCGATACTGCTACCGTCAGACATGAAGAACAAGAATAGCGCTTTCGCCTCCAGTCCGGAACCGCTCCTGAACGCCGGCCAGGAACGGGTTCTGGATCTCAGCCGGGAACCGCTCCTGGACCTCGCCGCCCTCCGGGCCGACACCCCCGGCTGCGAGGCGGTGATCCACTTCAACAACGCCGGCGCCGGACTGATGGCCCGTCCGGTCCTGGAGACGGTGCTCGACCACCTGCGCCTGGAGGCGGGCATCGGCGGCTACGAGGCCGCCGCCGCCCGCGCCGCCGAGGTCGCCGACTTCTACGCCGCGCTCGCCGAGCTCCTCGGTACCCGCCCCGGCAACCTCGCCTTCGCCGCGAGCGCGACCCACGCCTACGCCAAGGCCCTGTCCGCGATCGACTTCCGGCCCGGGGACGTCGTCCTGACCACCCGCAACGACTTCGTGTCCAACCAGATCGCCTTCCTGTCCCTGCGCCGGCGCCACGGCGTCCGGATCGTGCACGCCCCCGACCACCCCGACGGCAGCGGCGTCGACGTCGAGGCCATGGCCGCGCTGATGCGCGCCCACCGGCCGCGCCTGGTGGCCGTGACCCACGTGCCCACCAACTCCGGGCTGGTCCAGCCGGTCGCCGAGATCGGCCGGCACTGCCGGGAACTCGACCTGCTGTACCTGGTCGACGCCTGCCAGTCGGTCGGCCAGTACCCGATCGACGTCGAGACGATCGGCTGCGACCTGCTCACCGCGACCTGCCGCAAGTTCCTCCGCGGCCCGCGCGGTTCGGGCTTCCTCTACGTCTCCGACCGGGTGCTGGCGGCCGGGTACGAGCCGCTCCACATCGACATGCACGGCGCGCGCTGGGTCGCCCCCGGCTACTACCGGCCGGTCGGCACGGCGGCCCGGTTCGAGGAGTGGGAGTTCCCGTACGCCACCGTCCTCGGCTGCGCCGCCGCCGTCCGCTACGCGCTGCGGGTCGGCCTGGAACCGGTGGCTCGGCGCACCCCCGCGCTGGCCGGCCGGCTGCGCGAGCGGCTGGCCGCCGTCCCCCGCGTCCGCACGCTCGACGGCGGGCCCGCGCCGGCCGCCCTGGTCACCTTCACCATCGAGGGCTGGCAGGCCGCGCCGTTCAAGGCGGCGATGGACGCGCGCGGCATCAACTCCGCCCTCAGTTACCGGGAGTTCGCGCAGTTCGACTTCGCCGACAAGGAGGTGGAGTGGTGCCTGCGGCTGTCGCCGCACTACTACAACACCGAGGACGAGGTCGACGCGGTGGCCGGCACGGTGGCCGAGCTGGCGAGGAGCGCCCGATGACCGGGACGACCCAGGTCTCCGCCCCGCCGAACACCGAACCCGCGCGGCAGAGCCTGTGGCACAACCACGACTTCCTCCGGTTCTGGGTCGGCGAGACGGTCTCGCTGCTCGGCACCCAGGTCACCAACCTCGCCCTTCCGCTCACCGCCATCGGCGCCTTCGGCGCGACCGACGAACAGGTCGGACTGCTGCGCTTCCTCCAGCTCGTCCCCTACCTCGGGCTCGCCCTGGTCATCGGCGTGTGGGCGGACCGGCACCGGCGGCGGCCGGTCATGCTCGGCGCCAACCTGGTCCGGCTGATCCTGCTGGCCATGGTGCCGCTGCTCTACTGGTGGCACGCGCTCGACCTGCCCGTGCTGATGGTGATCGCCTGCACGGTCGGCATCGCCTCGGTGGTGTTCGACGTCAGCTGGATGTCCTACGTGCCGGTGCTGGTGAAGAGCCCCGAGCACTACGTCGAGGCCAGTGCCAGGATGGGCACCAGTTCCTCCGCCGCCGACGTCGCCGGGCCCGGGTTGGGCGGCGTCCTGGTGTCGGCGGTCGGCGCGCCGGTGGCCGTGCTCGTCGACGCCTGCTCCTACGCGGTGTCCTTGCTCTCGCTGCTGTCGATCCGCACCACGGAGCCCGCCCCGGCACCGGCCGCCGAGCGGCGCCTGTGGCGCGAACTCAAGGACGGCATGGGCTGGGTGATGCGGGACCGGGTGTTGCGCTCGCTCGCGCTGATCGGCTTCTGCTGCAACTTCTCGATGATCACCGTGTGGACGATGTTCCTGCTCTACGGCCACCACGACCTCCGCCTCGGCGACGGGACGATCGGCGCGGTCTTCTCGACGGCCTCCGTCGGCGGACTGATCGGCGCGCTGATCGCACGGCGGGTGATCGCCCGCTTCCCGCTCGGCCGGGTCTACCTGGTCGGCCAGTCGGCGCTGCTGCTCGGCCCGGGCCTGATCCCCGCCGCTGCGGGGCCGCGGCCGGTGATGATCGGGATGTTCGTGCTGTCCTTCTTCACCACCTACCTCGGCCTCGGCGTGGCGGGGGTGATCATCGTCAGCCTGCGCCAGGCCGTGACGCCCCAGTCGATGATGGGGCGGATGACGGCGGCCTTCCGGACCCTGCTGTTCGGCGGCGGATCGCTGGGCGGCCTCGCCGCCGGGCTGCTCACCGGTCGACTCGGCGGCCGGGGTGCGCTGGTCGTCGCGGCGGTCGGCTCCGCCGCCGTGGTGGTCGGGCTGCTCGTCTCCCCGGTCAGCCGGCTGCGGGCGCTGCCCGCCGCACCGTCGCGGTGACCGGGCCCCGACGCCCCCGCGTGCCCGTCCACGACGGGCACACGGGGGCGTCGGGCGTGCGCCCCAACTCGCCCCCCGTGCTCCCAAGTCCGGTTTTGCGAACCATCGCCGACGCTTATGCCAAAGCCACCCGATCGAGGGAGTTTGGCAACCTCGCACCCCGAATTCGCGCAGGGTCTGTCCGCTGTCCGGCGACCTGAAACCTGGTCACACCGGCCGCCGTCCACCGGCAACATTCTCCGGGTCGATCTGACGACACGTCGGTTGTCAGTACCGGAGAGGGGACCAGTCGTGACCACCGAGACCGTTCCGCAGAACCAGCAGGGCCGGCAGAGCCTCAGCACCTCCGCCGCCCGGAACCTCGCCACCACCACCAAGACCGTCCCGCAGATGCTCGGGATCACCCCCCGGTACCTGCTGCGGGCGCTGCCCTGGGTGGACCTGGAGGCGGGCGTCTACCGGGTCAACCGCCGCCGGGGCTTCATCCTCGGCGACGGGCTGGTCAGCACGTACGTCGACGGCGGCGGCGCCACCCGGGTCATCGCCGAGGACCTGCGCGAACTGGCCTTCCTCAGCCAGGTCGACGGCCCGGTGCTCTCCGCGCTCGCGGCCGGGTTCACCGAGCGCGAGGTCGCGCCCGGCGAGCTGATCGTCGACGCCGACGCCCCGGCCGACCAGCTGCACATCATCGCCTTCGGCCGGGCCGAGAAGCGTGCCACCGGCACCTACGGCGACGACGCCCTGCTGGCCGTGCTCGGCGAGGGCGACTTCTTCGACGCCCCCGCCTGGGCCTCCGGCACCGCCATGCCGTACCGGGTGAAGGCCGTCTCCGCCTGCACCGTGCTCTCGCTGGACCGCGGGATGCTGGCCGAACTCGCGGACCGGGAGCCCTCGTTGCGCGCCCAGCTGGACGAGTTCACGGCCGGGCCGGCCCCGACCGACCCCGAGCACCCGATCGATCTCCAATCGGGCCACACCGGCGAGCCGTACCTGCCGGAGACCTTCGTCGACTACGACGAGCGCCCGCGCGAGTACGAGCTGAGCATCGCCCAGACCGTCCTCAAGGTGCACACCCGCGTCGCGGACATCTACAACTCCGACATCGACCAGGTCGACGCCCAACTCCGGCTGACCGTCGAGGCGTTGCGCGAGCGCCAGGAGTGGGAGATGCTCAACCACGCCGAGTACGGCCTGCTCAACAACGTCGTGCCGACCCAGCGGGTGCGCACCCGCGGCGGCGCGCCCACCCCGGACGACCTGGACGAACTGCTCACCCGGGTCTGGAAGCAGCCCGCCTTCTTCCTGGCCCACCCCCGGGCGATCGCCGCGTTCGGCCGCGAGTGCACCCGGCGCGGGGTACCGCCGCAGGTCGTCGAGCTGTTCGGCAGCCCGTTCATCACCTGGCGCGGCGTGCCGCTGCTGCCCTCCGACAAGCTGGACCTCAACGGCTCGGCGAATTCGGCGCCCGGCACCACCAACATCCTGCTGATGCGCGTCGGCGAGGAGCGGCAGGGCGTCGTCGGCCTGCGGCCGTCCAAGGTCCCGGACGAGGTCGAGCCCGGCCTGGCGGTGCGCGCGATGGGCGTCGACCGGCAGGCCATCACCTCCTACCTGGTGACCAGCTACTTCTCGACCGCCGCCCTCGTGGACGACGCCATCGCGGTGCTCCAGAACGTCGAGGTGTCCAACTACCATGACTACTCCTGACGGATTCGGGCGCGGCACCGGGATCAGCGGCGCCCCGGGCGGCCTCTCGACCGCGACCACCCTCCCGGGCCGCGGCGCCGCCACTCCCCCGAACCCCCTGCCCGAGGCCCTCGCCCACGCCGCCGGCGGCGGCCGCTACTGGCTGCCGGCCCAGGCCGACCGCAGGCCCACGCCCACCGCCGCACCCACCGCCGCACCCACCGGCTGCTTCGACGTCGAGGCCGTCCGCCGCGACTTCCCCCAGCTGCACCGCGAGGTCAACGGCCGCCCGCTGGTCTGGCTGGACAACGGCGCCACCACCCTCAAGCCCCGCCAGGTGGTCGAGGCGGTCGGCGAGCACTACGCCTCGGGCACCTCCAACGTCCACCGCGGCGCGCACGCCCTCGCCAAGCAGGCCACCCAGATCTACGAGGAGGGCCGCGCCGAGGCCGCCAAGGTGCTCGGCGCCCCGGACCCGGACGAGATCGTCTTCGTCCGGGGCACCACCGAGGCCGTCAACCTGGTCGCCCAGACCTGGGGGCGGGCCAACCTCGGCGTCGGCGACGAGATCCTGGTCTCCGCCGCCGAACACCACTCCAACCTGGTGCCCTGGCAGCTGATCGCCAAGGAGCGCCGGGCCCGGATCGTCCCCGTCCCGCTGCTCCCGGACGGGCAGTTGGACCAGGACGCCTACCGGGACCTGCTCGGCTTCCGGACCAAGCTGGTGGCGCTCACCCATGCGTCCAACGTGCTGGGAACCGTCCCGCCGGTGGCCGAGATGACCGCGCTCGCCCACCGCTACGGCGCCAAGGTGCTGGTCGACGGCGCCCAGGCGGTCGCCCACTTCCCGGTGGACGTCACCGCCCTGGACGCCGACTTCTACGCCTTCTCCGGGCACAAGGTCTTCGGCCCGACCGGAATCGGCGCGCTGTACGGCAAGCGGGAACTGCTGGAGGCCATGCCCCCGTGGCAGGGCGGCGGCAACATGATCGACTCGGTGAGCTTCGACGAGACCAGCTACGCCCCCGTCCCGCACCGCCTGGAGGCCGGTACCGGCCACATCGGCGGGGTGGCCGGGCTGCGGGCGGCCCTGCGGTACCTGTCCGGGCTGGACCGCCGGGCCGCCACCGCGCACGAGGAGCAGCTCACCGCGTACGCCACCGCCGCGCTGCGGACCGTACCCGGGCTCCGGCTGATCGGCGAGGCGCCGGGCAAGATCGGGGTGCTCACCTTCCTGCTCGCCGGGACGGACCCGATCGCCCTGGCCGGGGCGCTCGACCAGCAGGGCATCGCCATCCGGGCCGGCCACCACTGCGCCCAACCCGCCCTCGCCGCCTACGGGTTGCAGGCGGCGGCCCGGGCCTCGCTGGCCCTGTACAACACCGTGCAGGACGTCGACTCCCTGGTGGCCGCCCTCCAGGGCATCCAGGCGGAGGCCGCCGCGTCCTGACCGGCCCCGGCGCCGGGGGCGGGGGCGGGCACCGAACGGGGTGCCCGCCCCCGGCTGTTCGCGGCCGGCCAGGTGAGATGTTCCGTGACTTCGACCACGGTTTCGAGCGGGGGCCGATGGCGGTCCCGGCCGGGATGTAAGCGACATTCCTGGCCGGAAAGCGCCGAAACCTGTCCCGTATTCATCGGATTCGAGAGACATTCATCAGACTTGTCTGCCGAGTGGAAGCCCTGACGCAGGGTTCCGCACTTCGTCGATTTACCTCGCGTTCACATGGACCCGTCAACCGTGTTCACCGCTACGCTCTAGCGTCTAGCCGCCGCGCCGCGAAAGCTACGCGCGTCACGGCCCCCACTTCTGACACACCTGATGATGACGTCCGAGGAACCGACCATGCACGCAGTCCCCACCCGTAACAGGTGGCTCCGCTACGGTGCCGGCCTGATCGGCGCGGCCTCGCTGACCGCCTTCGGCGGCGCTCCCGCGGCCTTCGCGGCCGACGGTCCGCAGACCGCCACCCCGATCAAGCACCTGGTGGTGATATTCCAGGAGAACGTCTCCTTCGACCACTACTTCGGCACCTACCCGAACGCGGCCAACACCGCCGACGACAAGGTGAAGTTCACCGCCAAGCCGGGCACCCCGAAGGTGGACGGCCTCAGCGACGACCTGCTGCACAAGAACCCGAACCGCAACAACCCGCAGCGTCTGGGCCCGGCGCAGGCCGTCACCTGCGACCAGGACCACACCTACAAGGACGAGCAGCTCGCCTTCGACGGCGGCAAGATGGACAAGTTCGTCGAGCACACCGACATCGAGAGCTGCAAGGCCCCGATGTACACCGCGCCCGGCCTGGTGATGGACTACTACGACGGCAACACCGTCACCGGCTACTGGAACTACGCCCAGCGCTTCGCGATGAGCGACAACTCCTTCGGCACCAACTACGGTCCCTCCACCCCCGGCGCGATCAACCTGGTCTCCGGCCAGCTGCACGGCGGCTACCCGATCGACCCGAAGACCGGTCAGCAGACCACCGACGCCTACGTGGTCGCCTCCCCGGACGCCAAGGGCATCGGCACCGTCATCAACGACCCCGACCCGGGCTACGACGACTGCTCCGACCCCAAGCACAACCACCTGGTCATGACCGGCAAGAACGTCGGCGACCTGCTCAACGACAAGGGCGTCAGCTGGGGCTGGTTCCAGGGCGGCTTCAAGCCGACCGGTACCAAGGACGGCAAGGCGGTCTGCGAGTCCGCCCACAAGAACATCGTCGGCGCCACCCAGACCGACTACAACCCGCACCACGAGCCGTTCCAGTACTACAAGTCCACGGCGAACCCGCAGCACCTCGCGCCCAAGACCGTGGACGAGATCGGCCACGACGGCCAGGCCAACCACCAGTACGACCTGACCGACTTCGACGCCGCCCTCCAGCACGGCAACCTGCCGGCCGTCAGCTACCTCAAGGCCGCCAACTACCAGGACGGCCACGCCGGTTACTCCGACCCGCTGGACGAGCAGCACTTCGTCGTCGACACCCTGAACAAGCTGCAGAAGTCCAAGGACTGGGCCTCCACCGCCGTCGTCATCGCCTACGACGACTCGGACGGCTGGTACGACCACAAGTTCGCCGAGCCGGTCAACGGCTCCAAGGACGCGGCCAACGACAGCCTGAGCGGCCCCGGCCAGTGCGGCAAGGACGCCGGCTCGGGCGGCTACGCCGACCGCTGCGGCTTCGGCCCGCGCCTGCCGCTGCTGGTCGCCTCGCCGTACGCCAAGGCCAACTTCGTCGACCACACCCAGACCGACCAGACCTCGATCCTGCGCTTCGTCGAGGACAACTGGAAGACCGGCCGGATCGGCGACTACTCCTTCGACGAGCACGCCGGCTCCATCGAGGGCATGTTCGACTTCAAGAACCCGCAGTCGGCCACGCTGATCCTCGACCCGACCACCGGCCAGCCGGTCGGCGGTGACACCCCGAGCGGCCAGCCCACCGGCCAGCCCACCGGCGGCTCCTCCACCACCCCGGCCGGCTCGGCGACCTCTACCGACGGCAGCACCACCGTCGCCGGGGCCACCAGCAGCGTCTCCGGCCCGCCGCTGGCCGAGACCGGCGCCAACTCCAACACCGGGCCGATCGCGGCCGCGGCCGTCGCGCTGCTGGCGCTCGGCGGCGGTGCGGTCCTCCTCGCCCGCCGCAAGCGCGGCCGCCGCGCCTGACGCGCTGGCGGTCAGCTCACCGACACCGCCGGGTCCTCCCTCCGAGAACCCGGCGGTGTCCGCGTTCAACCGAGGCCCCGGGGCGGGCTACCCTCCCACCATGCCCGCCACCACCGCCCCGCGCCGCCGTACCGTGCTGGCCGCGGCCCTGGCGGCCGCCGTCACCGCCGGGTGCTCGGCCGGCTGCTCGGCCGGTGAAGGGCCCGCGCGCTCGCTGCGGCTGGCGACCGGGCCCGAGGGCGGTCCGTACAACGCCTTCGGGCGCTCCTTCACCGAGACCGTGACGGCGAGCGGGCGGCTGACCCTCACCCCGGTGAGCAGCGCGGCCAGCGTGGACAACCTCCAGCAACTCGCCGACGGCTCGGTGGACCTCGCCCTCACCACGGCGGACGTCGCCGAGGACGCGGTGCTGGGCCACGACACCTTCGACCACTCGCTCGGCGTGACGGCGCTGGCCCGCGTGTACGTCAACTACCTGCACCTGCTGGCCCCGGCCGACGGCCCGGTGCGCGAACTCGCCGACCTGGCGGGCCGTCCGGTGGCGACCGGCGCGGTGGGCTCCGGGCTCCAGGTGACCGCCGCACGGCTGCTGCGACAGGCGGGGATCGGCGTGCGGCAGCATTCGCTCGGACTGGCCGACTCGCTGGCCGCGCTGCGGTCCGGTGCGCTGGACGCGGTGTTCTGGTCCGGTGGGGTGCCGACGTCAGCCGTGTCCGCGCTCGCCCGGGAACTGCCACTGCGGTTCGTACCGCTGGACGCCGTCGCCGCGCAGCTGCGCGAGCGCTACGGGCCGGTCTACACCGGGGTCACCCTGCCCGCCGGCGCGTACGGCCTCGCCGGCCCGGTCGCCACCCTCGGCGTCGGCAACTACCTGACCGCCCGGCCGGGCGTGCCCGAGGACGCCGTCCGGCAGCTGCTCGGCATCCTCTTCGACCGGTGGGCCACCCTGCTGCGGTCCGTGACGGCGGGCGCCCGGCTGGAGCCCCGGTTCGCCGTCTCCACCGGAGCCGTGCCGCTCCACCCGGGGGCGGCGGCCTACTACCGCTCGGTCTACGGGTGAATCGGTGTGCACACCGCGCCGGCGCGCACCGGCAAGGGGTCCAGGAGCCAGGCCCTCGCGGACGGCAGCAAGGTCGAGATCCAGCAGCTCGGTGACCAGCACCACGTCGCCAAGCTCGTCCACGACGGCCAGATCCTCGGCACGGTCGAGGCGAACGGCCAGAACGACGGCCTCGACGCCAACGGCGTCCACATCGTGTTCGGCGCCGGCGGCGAGATCAGCGCCCACGAGTAGGACGTCAGGGCAGCCGGAACTCCACGGTCAGTCCGTGCGGGCTGGTCGCGCCCACGGTCAGCGATCCACCGCAGGCGCGGGCCAGTTCGTCCGCGATGGCCAGACCGAGGCCGGTGCCGGGGACGTTCTGGTGCTCCGGCGCCCGGGCGAACCGGCCCACCAGCAGGGGCAGTCGGCTCGCCGGGACGCCGGGTCCGGTGTCGGTGACCCGGACCACTGCACCGCCCTCGGGCGCGGCCGTGGCCGCCACCCGAACGCGCTCCCCCTCCGGGACGAACTTGCTCGCGTTGTCCAGCAGCGCGTCCAGGATCCGCCCGGTGGCGTCCGGGAGTCCGAGGGCCCTCAGTCCGGGCGCGACGTCGGCCGTCAGCTCCAGGCCGCCCGCCTCGAACACCGGCTCCCAGGCGGCCACCCGCCCGGCCACGGCCGCCGAGACGTCCTGCTCCTCGATCGGCGCGGTGGCCGCCTCGAGCCGGGCCAACGCCAGCAGGCCGTCGAGCAGTTCACCCAACCGGTCCGCCTCGTCCAGGGCCAGCGCGTGCGCCTGCCGCCCGGGGCCCGGCCCGATGTGCGGCTCGGCGTTCTCCAGTTGCAGCACCAGGGTGGCCAGCGGGTTGCGCAGCTGGTGGGAGGCGTCCGCGACGAAGTCCCGCCGGCGGCGCAGCGATTCGGCGACGGCCTGCGCCATACCGTCGAAGTTCCTTCGCAGCCGCCGCAGTTCGGGCGGTCCGGTGTCGGAGGCGACGCGCAGTTCGAAGCGCCCCCCGGCCACCGTGGCGACGGCGCGGTCGAGTTCGTGGACGGGCCGCAGCAGCCAGCGGGCGATCCCGGCCGCGACCAGCGCCGCCGCGCCGAAGGAGGTGACGGCCCCGGCGGCGATCAGCGCCCAGCGGACCAGCACGTCGTGGCGCGCGGCACCGGTGGGGACGGTCAACAGGACCGCACCGCCCACCCGTTCGTCCTGGCCGACGGGTTCGGCCAGCACCACGGTGTCCGGCCCCCAGGGGCGGACGGTGGGCAGTTCCTCGGTGGAGCGACCGGTGAGAGCGCGGTCCCGGGCCCGTTGGGCGGCCGTCCCGCTCGGGGCCGGGCCGGCCAGGCCGACGGTGCGGCCGGCGGTGTCGACCACGGTCACGGCGGCGCCGTAGAGCTCGGCGTAGCGGGAGAGTTCGGCGTCGAGCTCACGGCGGTCGGCGTCGGTGCGGATCCGGTCGGCGAGTTCGGCGAACCGGACGCCGTCGGCCCGGCGCTGCAGCAGCAGGTGTTCGGTGCGGCCGCGGGCGTAGGAGTCGGCCAGCGGCAGGGCGAGCAGCAGCACGGCGGCGCCGATGAGCGCGGTGAGCACGGCCAGCAGGCGGCGCCTCACGGGCCGTCCAGGGCGCCGAGCTGGTAGCCGTACCCGCGGATGGTGCGGACCAGGGCGGGTCGGCCGGTCTTCGCACGGATGCCGGCCACGTGCACGTCCAGCGAGCGCGAGGAGGCGAGGAAGGCGTCGCCCCAGATCCGGTCGAGGATCTCCTCGCGGGAGCGGACGTCGCCGGGCTGCTCGGCGAGCAGCGCGAGGACGTCGAACTCCCGGCGGGTGAGCCGGACGGGCGAGCCGTCGACGGTCACCGTGCGGGCGGCCGGGTCGATCGCCACGTCGCCGGTGCGCACCTGCCGCTCGCCGCCGCCCGGTTCGGGGGCGGAGCCGGTGCGGCGGCGCACCGTGTCGATCCGCGCGATGAGTTCGGCCATCCGGAACGGCTTGACCACGTAGTCGTCGGCCCCGGCCCGCAGCGCCTGGAGGACGTCCCGCTCCTCGCTGCGCGCGGTGACCACGATCAGCGGCAGAGCGCACACGGTGCGGAGCTTGCGCAGCAGGTCGAGGCCGTCGAGGTCCGGGAGCCCGAGGTCGAGCAGGACGAACTCGGCCTCCCGGGCGTGCCGCAGCGCCTCCGCGGCGCGGATCACCCGGCGCACGGTGTGGCCGCGCCGGGCGAGCGCGGTGGCGAGGGCCTGGGCCATGCGGTCGTCGTCCTCGACGAGCAGCATGTGCACGGAACCCTCCCCACCTCTGAGGGGACTACCGTACGGCCCCGGCCGCGGCGGCCTCCGTCCGGGCCTCCTCGGGGCTGAGCACCGCGTTCCTGGTGTCCGGCATCAGCACGTAGACGACCAGGGAGACCAGGGCGCAGCCGGAGACGTACCAGAAGAAGCCGGACTCGTGCCCGCTGTTCTTGAACCAGAGCGCGATGTACTCGGCGGTGCCGCCGAACAGCGCGTTGGCGAGGGCGTACGGGAGGGCGACGCCGAGGGCGCGGATGCGGGTGGGGAACAGTTCGGCCTTCACCGCCGCGTTGATCGAGGTGTAGCCGGTGACGATGACCAGGGCGACCAGCGAGAGCCCCAGAGCGGACCAGTAGCCGGAGGCCGAGCCGAGCGCGGTCATCAGCGGGTAGGTGCCCACGGTGCAGCCGAGCGCGAAGGTGATCAGCAGCGGGCGGCGGCCGATCCGGTCGGAGAGCAGGCCGGCCAGCGGCTGGATCGCGGCGAAGAGGGCGAGCGCGGTGAAGCTGACCAGGGTGGCAGTGTTCTTGGCGAGCCCGGCGCTGCCGATCAGGTACTTGGTCAGGTAGGTGGTGTACGTGTAGTACGCGACGGTGCCGCCGAGGGTGAGGGCCATCACCAGCAGGGCCTGGCGCCGGTGCTCCCACAGGCTGCGCAGGGTGCCCCGGGCGCCGTCCTGCTCCCGGCCGCCGGCCTCGGCGGTGCGGGCATCGGCGGTGAAGGCCTCGGTCTCCGGCAGCCGGCGGCGCAGCCACAGCACCACGCCCGCGAGGACGGCGCCGAGCAGGAACGGCACCCGCCAGCCCCAGGAGTGCAGTTGGGCGCTGCTGAGGGTGTGCTGCATGACGATGAGGATGCCGAGGCCGAGGAGCTGGCCGCAGGTCATCGACACGTACTGGAAGGAGGAGCCGAGGCCGCGCCGGTTCGGCGCGGAGGCCTCGGTCAGATAGGTGGCGCTCGCCGCGTACTCGCCGCCGATGCTCATGCCCTGGAGCAGCCGGGCGAGCAGCAGCACTCCGGCGCCGAGGTACCCGGCCCGCGCGTAGGTCGGGGCGACGGCGATCAGGACGGCGGCCGCGGACATCATGGTGACGGTCAGGGTCAGGGCGCTCTTGCGGCCGTGCCGGTCGGCGGCCCGGCCGAGCAGCCAGCCGCCCACCGGGCGCATCAGGAAGCCGACCGCGAAGATGCCCGCGGTGTTCATCAGCTTCGCGGTGGAGTCGCTGCCGGGGAAGAAGTCGTCGGCGAAGTAGACGGCGAAGCTGGCGTAGACGAACCAGTCGTACCACTCCACGAGATTGCCCAGCGACCCGCCGACCAGGGCTAGCCGCCGCCCGGCGCGCTCCCCGCCGGGCGGCTGCGGACGGGCGGCGGGGACGGCGGACGGGGACATGGCGGCTCCCGGGAATCGGTGCGGTGGGGTGGGTGCCCCAGAGCGTGCCGCCGGACGGCGCACGGCGGCAAGGAACACCGCGCAGATCTAACGTTCCGCTAAGGAAGCCGGCCACCGGGCCACCCCCTCCCGCCTGCCGGGGCCCGTGCGGCGACACGCGTTACATTGGGGCGGAAAGGGACGCGTGAAGGGGCCCGATCACCGACGGGGTGTGGCCGATGCACACGATCACCGACTGGCTGCGTGGCCTGTCCGGCCCGGTCGAGTACGCGGCCGTCGGCGGCATGGTCTTCGCCGAGGACGCCCTGTTCTTCAGCTTCTTCATCCCCGGCGAGACCGCCGCCGTCCTCGGCGGCTTCCTCGCCCACCAGGGCGAGGTCTCCCTCGGCTGGATGGTCCTGGTGGTGGTCTGCGCGGCGATCCTCGGGGACTCCGCCGGCTACGAGATCGGCCGCCACCTCGGTCCGCCGATCCTGCGCACCCGCCCGCTGCGCCGCCACGCCAAGCAGGTCGACACGGTGCAGGACCTGATCCGCCGGCGCGGACCGGCCGCCGTCTTCATCGGCCGGTTCATCGCCTTCGTCCGCCCGCTGGTGCCCTCGCTGGCCGGGGTGTCCCGGATGCCGTACGGCCGGTTCCTGTTCTACAACGCCCTGGGCGGGATCGCCTGGGGCGTCGGATTCACCCTTCTGGGCTACTTCGCCGGAGCCGCCTACACCAGGGTGGAGGGCACCGTCGGCCGGGTCACCACCATCGTGATCGCCGTGATCGTGGCCGTCGCCCTACTGGCCTGGTTCCTGCGACGCCACCACTCCCGGGGGCGTGGGCCCTCCGGCGACCGCTCCGACGGGAACTCTGACGAGACCTCCGACGAGCCGCCCGGCGAACGCTCCGCCCCTCCCTCCGGGGCGCCGTCCGACGAGACCTCCCAAAGGCCCGCCCATGAGACCTCCGACGCGCCGTCCGACGAGACCTCCGACGAGCCGTCCGACGACCGCAGCGGACCCGAGCACTGAACCGGCCGGCACCCGACCGGCGACGGGATTCCCGCCCCGGGCCGGGTGCCACCGGGTCGCCGCCCGCTACTGGAACGGCCGCTGGTCCGGCGCGCAGACCTGGCCGCGCGGCGGCAGTTCGCCGTCCACCAGGTAGCGCTCCTCGTAGCCGGACGCGCAGCCGCTCGGGTTGCCGAGCACGGTGTGTCCGTCACCGTCGACGGTCAGCAGCCGGCCGCGGGCGAGGGTGTCGGCCAGGGCGCGGGAGTCCTCGTAGGGCCAGGCCGGGTCATCGGTGTTGGCGACGACCAGGACGGGCGCGGCGGTGCGCCGGTTCCACGGTCCGGTGTAGCGGTCCCGGGCGGCCTCGGCCGGCCAGGCGGCGCATCGCTGGGTCGGCCAGACCCAGGACGGGCCGAGGTCGCCGGAGCGCGCCCCGGCGAGGTCGGCGAGCGCCGAGTAGTCCGCGCCCGCGGGCGGGTTGGCGGTGTCGGCGCACAGCACTCCGAGGACCTGGGTCTGCTTGGCCGGTCCGCCGGTCGGCAGCGGCGCCGCCGGGGTGGCGGGGGCGGTCCACAGGCTCTGCAGTTTCAGGCCCAGGGCGGCCCAGCCGGTGGTGCCGAACTGCGGCACCGGCTGGGCCGTGTACAGCAGTACCGAGATGTCCGAGAGAGTGGTCGCCCGGTCGTAGGTGCCGGTCTGCGATCCGGTGCCGACGGTGACCGGCCCGTGGTCCAGGCGGTTCATCAGTTCGGCGAACTTGGCCCGGGTCGCCTCCGGGCTGCCCGCCGAGAAGGCGCAGTTCGCGGGATCGGCGGCGCCGCAGCGGTCGAGGAAGGTGTGGAGGGCGCGGGCCGAGCCGAGGTCGCTGCCGGTGCGCAGGAAGGGTGGCAGCGCTGTGTCCTGCGGGGTGCGGCCGGTGGACCAGGCGACCGGGTCGACGGCGCTGTCCAGGACCATGGCGCGCACCCGGTCCGGGAACAGGTTGGCGTAGGTGGCGCCGAGGTACGTCCCGTACGAGGTGGCGAGGTAGTTCAGCCGCCGGTCGCCGACGGCCTGGCGCAGCAGGTCCAGGTCGCGGGCGACGTCCGCGGTGGACAGGTGGGCGAGCAGGCCGGTCCGGTCGTTCTCGGCGCAGCGGCGGCCCAGTCGGGCGTAGGTGTCGGCCCACCGCGACTCCTGCTCCGCGCCGATCGGGTAGCCGGCCGGGAGGCCGCTGAGCAGGGCCTGCTCGGCGGCCTGGTCGGGGAAGCACTGCAGCGTGGTCGAGTCACCGACGCCGCGCGGGTCGAAGCTGACGAGGTCGAAGCGCTTGCGCACCTGCTCTGGGAGGAGCGGGACGACGGCGGGCAGGGCCGCCGTGCCGGGGAGCGCCGGGCCGCCCGGGTTGTAGAACAGCGTGCCGATCCGGTGCGCCCGGTCGTCGGCGGGACGGCGGATGAGCGCCAGCTCGATGGAGCGACCGTGCGGGTCCCGGTGGTCCAGCGGCACCTGGGCGGTGTCGCACTGGAAGCCAGGGGTGCACCTCTTCGTCCAGGTCAGCTTCGGCACCGGCGGGGCGGGCGCGGCGGCCGAGACCGCGGCCGGGGTGAGGCCAGCCAGCAGCAGGCCGGCGGCCGTGGCGGCAGCGGCGCGAAGGCTGACGGTGAGGCGGGGCCGGGGCACGGGCGGTTCCCTCTCGTCGGTCGCAGGGGTCGGATGGATCACAGGAATCACCGCAGTCGCGTGGCTCGTGGGAATCTCAGGGATCTTCCGGCCGGTCGCCACGGAGTCTTCCGCCCGCCGCTGTCAGGACACCGTCGGATCGCTTTCGGCCGCTGTCGGATCACTGTCACGCCGCTGGCACCGTGATCGGATGCCATGCTCTCGGGGGCAGGCTTGTTGACGAAACGTCAGCAAGTTCTCCGCAGCGCCTTGACGGCACACCGACACAGTCCTAGAACGTAGTCAGCTCCCCGATCCCCCGCCCCCGGAGCAGCGAAAGGTCGTCTTCTCGCCCCCTCGCCGAGGAAGAGGCTCTGCCATGCGCGCACTCCCCCGCTGGACCGTTCCCGCCGCCCTCGCCGCCCTCGCCCTGGCCGCGGCGGCTCCCGCCCCCGCCTCCGCCCTCCCGGCCGACGCCGCCGGGCCCGTGCTGACCGCCGGCGGCGCTGCCGTCGCGGCGGGCGACACCCTCGCCGCGCCGCTCGCCGCCGGCACCAGCGCCACCTTCTACTCGACCGCGACCAGCACCACCGGTGTCACCTGCGCCACCTCCCAGTACTCCGCCGGAGTGCTCACCAACCCGGCTGCCCCCGGCGTCGCGACCGAGTCGCTGACCGGGCTCACCTTCGACTCCTGCACCGCCAACGTCACCGGCGTCACCTCGGTGGAGAGCCTCACCGTCGACACGCTCCCCTACGGCGTCTCCGTCGACGACTCCACCGGTCTGCCGGTCACCCTCACCGGCGGCAGCGCCGGACCGATCCAGGCCACCGCCGTCCTCGACACCTGGTTCGGCACCATCACCTGCACCTACCAGCTCAGCGGCGCCTTCACCGGCACCGCCGACAACGGCGGCAACAGCCTGACCTTCACCAACGAGCACTTCGCCAAGAGCGGCGGCTCCGGCCTCTGCCCCGCCGACGGCTACTTCTCGGCCGGCTACGGCCCGCTCACCGACACCAGCCGGTCCGGCGCTCCGGCGGTCACCGTGAACTGACCGGCGGCCCCGGTGTCGATCGCCACCCTGATCGGCTCGTGATCAGCCGGATCCCCGCGCCCCGCCCCGGCCCTGCCCCAGCTGCGGGCCTGACCGGCGCCAGCGCGTCCGGGGGCGCCGGTCGCCGGCGCCCCCGATACTGGGCGGGATCCCGGACCCTACGGAGGAACCATGGACTACGGACTCGGCGTCCGGCTCGACCGGCCGTTCCAGCAGGCGGTGGCCGACGTCACCGCCGCGCTGAAGGAGCAGGGCTTCGGCGTACTGACCACCGTCGACGTGCGGGCGACCCTGCACGAGAAGCTCGGCGAGGAGCTGGAGGACTACCTGATCCTCGGCGCCTGCAACCCGTCCCTCGCCCACCGCGCGCTCCTGGCCGACCGCCGGATCGGCCTGCTGCTGCCCTGCAACGTGGTGGTCCGCCGGGACGGCGGGGCCACCGTGGTCGAGGCCGTCGACCCGCAGACCCTGGTGACCCTGGCGGGGTCCGGCGGCGGCCTGGCCGAGGTCGCCGACGAGGCGGCCCGGCGGCTCTCCGCGGCCCTCGCCTCCCTGTCCGCCTGACGGCGCACCCCCGACTACCCGCCGCACCTCCCCGGCTCGGCCGGCAGCCGTACGGGGCTGTGCCGCACGGCGAGCAGGGCGGTGTCGTCCGTGCGGCGGCCGCCGGTGTGCCGGACGACGGCGGCGGCGACGGCCTCCACCAGGCGCTCGGGCGCGGTGGCCCCGGGCCCGCCGACCAGCTCGTCCAGGTACTCGCGGAGGTCGAAGAAGTCGCCCTGCCGGTCCCGGGCCTCGGTCACCCCGTCCGAGACGATCAGCACGGTCTCGTCCGTGCCCAGCCGCAGCCGCTGGACCTCGGGCAGCCCGCCGGCCAGCCCGGCCAGCCCGAGCGGCGCGCCGCTGCCCGGAGGCAGCTTCCGGACGCCGTCCGGGCCCAGGACGTGCGGGCTGTCGTGGCCGAAGTTGACCAGCTCGATCTCCTCCGGGGCGTCGTCGGGGAACCAGATGACCACCGCGGTGACGAACCGCTCCTCCTCGCCCAGTCGGGAGGCCAGCAGGTTCTGCCGGTGCACCCGTTCCTCCAGCCGGGAGGCGAGGGTGGCGAGGTCCGGCTCGCGGAAGGCCGCCTCCCGGAAGCAGCCGACCAGGGCCGCCGCCGTGGAGACCGCGGGCAGCCCCTTGCCCTGCACGTCACCGAGGACCACCCGCGCGCCGAAGGGCGAGGCCACCACGTCGTAGAAGTCACCGCCCACCCGGGCCTCGACGTCCGCCGCGAGGTAGCGGGCCGCCGAGTCCACCCCGCCCCAGCCCGGCGGCACCGGGCGCAGCACCACCTGCCGGGTGGTCTCGGCCGCGCCCTGCAGGTGGCGCACGTAGGCGGCGGCCTGGGCCCGGAACACGCTGAGCGGCAGGGCGAGGACGCAGCCGGCGACCACCAGGAGGAAGTCCTCGACACCCTGGGACTTCGCCCAGATGCTGTCCAACGCCGGGTACATGGCGATCGCGAGGCAGCAGAACACCACGGTGGCCGGCGGCCCGCAGAGCCCGGCGGCGACCACCGGCACCAGGGCCAGCCAGCTGACGGACGCGAACGAACTGGGCGTGAGCGCGTCCACGACCACCACCGCCACCAGCAGCACCGCGGGGATGAGCCAGGAGCGGTGCCCGTACCGGACCAGCACCGGCAGCTGAGTGCCCGGCACCGACGGCGGCTGCGGCAGCCGGTTCACCTCCGCGGAACGCACCCGCACCCCGCCCCTCCGCTCCTCCGGTGTTCCGCCGACGTCCCGCCCGGCCCGCCGTGCGCAGTGGGACGGAGCCGTCCCGCCAACGTTAGGCGGCCGGGCCGGTCGGGGCAGCCGGAGCGGCGCCGAGGGCTCCGGCCATCGCCCGGTCGGCCCAGCCCAGCGGCCCGGGCGACCGGGTCGGCCCACCGGGTCAGCCGACCGGGTCGGCCGCATCCACCGGGAGCTAACCTGGCCCCGCACCGAAAGCCCCTACGGGCTTCGCGAACGAAAGGCCTCCGCCATGAGCACCCCCAGCACCCCCGTCGTCGAGCGGTCGGACGCCCTGCACCGGTACGAGGTCCGGGTCGACGGCGAACTCGCCGGCTTCACCGAGTACCTGGACCACGACGGGCAGCGCGTCTTCTACCACACCCTGGTGGAGGACGCCTTCGCCGGCCGCGGCCTGGCCGGGCAGCTCGTCCGGGCGGCGCTGACGGACGTGCGCGCCGCCGGGAAGCGGATCGTCCCGGTCTGCCCGTACGTGGCCAAGTTCCTGGTCAAGCACGAGGAGTTCTCCGACATCGCCGACGAGGTCACCCCCGAGGTCAAGGGCTGGCTGCGCAGCCAGCTTGGCTAGGAAGGGTGCTGTGTCCGGTCCGGGGCCGGGGTCGGCGGGCGTTCGCCGCCCGCCGGGGCCCTGTCCTCGCACCGGACGGGTCGTCACATGTTGATCATGTGACCGGCGAGGCCGTGGACGGCCTCCTTGACCGCCTCGCCCAGGGTCGGGTGGGCGTGCACGTTGCGGGCGACCTCGTGGACGGTGAGGTCCCACTGCTGGGCCAGCGTCAGCTCGGGCAGCAGCTCGGTGACCTCGGGGCCGATCAGGTGGGCGCCGAGCAGCTCGCCGTACTTGTTGTCGCTGATGACCTTGACGAAGCCGATCGGGTGGCCGAGGCCGTGCGCCTTGCCGTTCGCGGTGAACGGGAACTTGGCGACCTTGACGTCGTAGCCCTGCTCCCGGGCCTGTGCCTCGGTGTAGCCGAAGGAGGCGATCTGCGGCTGGCAGTAGGTGGCGCGCGGGATCATCACGAAGTCCACCTCCTGGGTCTCCACCCCGCCGATCGTCTCGGCGGCGATCACGGCCATCGTCTCGGCGGCGTGGGCGAGCATCAGCTTGGCGGTCACGTCACCGATCGCGAAGATGTGGTCGACGTTGGTGCGGCCGCGGCCGTCCACCGCGATGGCGTTGCGGTCGGTGAGCTTGACCCCGGCGTTCTCCAGGCCGTAGCCGTTGACCCGCGGCGCGAAGCCGATCGCCTGGAGCACCTTGTCGGTCTCCAGCACCTGCTGCTGGCCGTTCTTGGTGACGGTGACCTTGACCTTGCTGTTCGGGTCGCTGTCGTCGATCGACTCCACCCGGGTGGAGGTGAGCACCTCGATGCCCAGCTTGCGGTACTGCTTGGCGAGTTCGGTGGAGACCTCGACGTCCTCCAGCGGCACCATGCGGTCCAGGAACTCGACGATGGTGACCTTCACGCCGTAGTTGTGCAGCACGTAGGCGAACTCGACGCCGATCGCGCCGGCGCCCGCGATGATGATGCTCTCCGGCAGCTCCTCGGTGAGGATCTGCTCCTCGTAGGTGACCACGCGCTCGCTCAGGCTGGTGCCCGGCAGCAGACGGGTGGTGGCACCGGCGGCGATGATGCAGTGGTCGAAGGTGACCACGTCGAAGCCGCCGCCACTGAGCGCGACCTGGAGGGTGTGGTCGTCGACGAAGGTGCCCCAGCCGTCGTACTCGGTGATGCCGTTCTTCTTCATCAGGTAGTGGACGCCCTTGACCCGGCCGTCGGCCACCGTGCGGCTGCGGCGGAAGGCCTCGCCGAAGTCGAAGGTCACCTGGCCCTCGACCTTGATGCCGAAGGTCTTGGCCTCCTTGGTGAAGATGTGGGCGAGCTCGGCGTTGCGCAGCAGGGCCTTGGAGGGGATGCAGCCGACGTTGAGGCAGACGCCGCCCCAGTACTTGGCCTCGATGACCGCGACCTTCAGGCCCAGCTGCGCCGAGCGGACGGCGGCGGTGTAGCCGCCGGGGCCCGCGCCGAGGACGACGACGTCGTAGTGCGTGCTCATGTTGCTGACTCCTCCGAGGGTGTCACGGTGACGATCTCGGTCCCATGGTGTCAGGACCGGACCCGGCGCACCCACCGGGTCTCGGCGGATGGGCTCCGCGCGGCACCGTACAGGGCTCGGGGCCGGATTGTCAGTCAGTGGCAGAGCCACGACCACCGGGACCTGAGTATCAGCATCAATGTCAGTGGCGTCGGCTACGGTGGCTCACCCCCGGCCCCACCTGGGTCGATGACGGAGGGAGGGCGCGGGTGGCAGGCAGGTGCACGGCGGGCGGGCCCGCCGCCCGAGGACGGCAGCGGGCCCCCCGGGCGTCAGGCCGCCGCCTCGTGGGCGTCGGCTCCGCCCGTACCGGTGCTGCCGGGGGTGCTCGTACCCGCGCCGGAGGCCGCCCGACCGGCGGGGCGCTGAGCCGGTACGGGCTGCCGCAGCGAGGAGAGGTCCCAGGCGTAGGTGCCGGCGGCGTGGGCGATCACGTCGATGTTGACGTCGAAGGCCGCCGTGTCGATGTTGTCCAGGTCGTCGCAGGCCTTGTGGTAGCAGGCGTCGAGGGCGGTGCCCGCCGTGCCGCCGTACCGGACCTGCTGCTCGGGGGACTTGACCGCCTCGGCGCCGGTGTCGGTGCCGCCGGCCGGGATGCCCGCGTCGATGAACGGTCCGTAGTCGGAACGGCCGTTGAAGGCGGACGGGTCGTGCGGCAGGCCGCGGCCGTCCAGGTACCCGGTGAGGTCCCGCTCGATCTGGGCCGAACCCTCCGGGCCTGAGCCGCCGCCCGCGCTGCCGGAGCCGTTGTAGACGAACTGCGCGTAGTTGGGGGATGCGATCATGTCGAAGTTGAGGTAGAGCCGGACCTTCTTCCGGTCCGCCTCGGAGAGCGACTTCACGTACGCCTCGGAGCCCTTGAGGCCGAACTCCTCGGCGGACCACCAGGCGAACCTGACCTTGTTCCTCACCGGGCGGACGCCGAGGTTCTTCGCGACCTCCAGGATTCCGGCCGAGCCGGAGCCGTTGTCGTTGATGCCGGGCCCGGCGGGCACGGAGTCCAGGTGCGCGCCGATCATCACGGTGTTGGCGGGGTCCCCGCCGCGGGTCTCGGCGATGACGTTCCAGGTCTTGCGCGGCTCCATGAAGGTCCGGATGTCCAGCCTCACCCGGACCGGCCCGGCGGCGGCCTCCGCGGCCAGTGCCTCACCGGCCGCCCTGGTGACCCCGCCGGTCGGGACCTTCCCGGCCGTGGGCTCGCCCAGGGTCCCGGCGAGCTCGCCGTCGGTGTTGTTGTAGATCAGCGCACCGAGGGCGCCGGCGCCCGCCGCGGCCGCCTGCTTCTCCGCGAAACTGCACCCGCCGCGCCGGATCAGCGCGATCCGGCCGGTGACGGAGCCCGCCGGGTAGTCGGCGGGCGTGCAGCCGGTGGTGGCGCCCACCGGGACGACGCCCAACTCGGCGTTCAGGCCTGCCTCCGGGCCGCTCGCCGAGTAGGTCATGGCGATCACCTGCACCGGTTCGGCCTGCGGTGACACCACGTCCAGCCGCTGGGCGCGGGCCTCGAAGAAGGTGTACTCGAACTCCTGCCGGGACACCTTGAGCCCGGCCCACCGCGCCTGCTCGTACACGTAGTTCGCCGACTCGTCGTGGCCCTTGGAACCGGCGGCTCTGGTACCGCCGTTGCGGTCGGCGATCCGCTGCAGCGCGGCCAGGGTGTCGTGCGCGTCCTCCGCGCTGCTGGCCTCGACCAGCCGCTCGGCCAACCTGGCGCCGCGGCGGGCCGGGTCCGGATCCGCGTTGGCACTGCCCGCGCCGACCAACAGCACCGGGGTGGCCAGGGTGACGACGGCCAGCGCGGCGCCCGTGCGGTTCCAGGTGTGCGGCTTCAAAGCGACTCCCTCCGACGAACCGTGAACTCACGATTTGACATGACCGGGATCGCCTTGCCAAGGCCGCCACGCGGCCGCGAAGTGCGCGGGACGGCCCGCGCTGTGATCCTGGAGGGGTGGGGGCGTCTCATCCAGGAGGGTGACCACATGTCCATGCTGGATAAGCTCAAGAACATGCTGAAGGGCCATGAGGACCAGGCGGAGAAGGGCGTCGACAAGGCGGGTGACACCTTCGACGAACGCACTCAGGGCAAGTACAGCAGCCAAACCGACGTGGCCCAGGACAAGCTGAAGGACCAGTTCCGCGACCAGCCGCCGCAGTAGCGGCGGCGGAGGTCGGGTCGCCCCGTCGTGCCGGGCGGCGGCATTCAGCCGTCGCCCCGGTCCGGTTCCCGCTCCGCCCCCTGCCCCGTTTGCCCGCGGGTCTCCCCGTCCGCGTCCGCGCCGCAGGTCTCGCAAGGCCCTGGGCCCGGCCGCTCACGCAGCCGTCCGCACTCCGGGCACACCCGGTCCAGCCAGCAGGCCGACTCGCCGCCTTCGTCCATGTTTCCGATTCTGCCCGGCGGGCCACCGTCCAGCCGAGTAGACAGTGTCTACGATGATCGGGTAGACAGTGGCCATGACCGAGACGACGGCCGGGACGACGGCCGGGACGGCGATCGACCCCCTGACCGCGCCCCCGTCCGAACAGGACGGCGACCTGCGCGCCCGGCTGGTGGCCGCAGGCGTCGAGCTGGTGACCAGGGAGGGCGTCCACGCCCTCGGGCTGCGCGAGATCGCCCGGCACGCCGGGGTCTCCCACGGGGCACCCCGCCGCCACTTCCCCACCCACCGGGAGCTGCTCGCCGCCGTCGCCCGGCAGGGCTTCGGCAGGCTCACCGACTTGCTCGCCGGCGCCGACGCCCTCGCCGTCACCACGGGCGGCGACGCACGCACCCGGATCGAGGCGCTCGCCCGCGCCTACCTCGGCTTCGCGGCGGCCAACCCCCGCATGTTCGAGCTGATGTTCCGCCACGACCTGCTGGAGGGCAGCGGCTCCGAGCTGCGCCGCACCACCCTGCCGCTGTTCCTGACCTTCGTCGGCCTGGTCGCCGAGGTCCACCCCTGGTGCGACGACCCGACCGCCGCCACCGCCGCCCTCTGGGCCAACCTGCACGGCCTCGCCCAACTGCGCGCCTCGGGCAGCCTGCGACTGGCCACCGGCAGCGACGGCCTGGATTCCCTGCTGCGCACCAGCCTGGACGCCCACCTCGGCCCGTCCGCCCGGTAAACGGCCGGTACGGCCTCCGGGCGGAGGGCGCGCACGCCGTTCACCCGATCGGTGCAACCAATGGTCCGTATACGAGGTCATGTCAGGTGTGAACACCGATGCACCGCAGAACGAGCCCGTCCTGCACCGGATCAACCGCAGGAGGCTGCTGCTGAGCGCGGCGGGAGGCGTGGGCGCCCTCGCCGTCTCGGCAGGGGCCGGTTGGTGGGCCCGCCGGGACCCGGCGCGCGGCCCCCGGCTCTGGAGCAGCTCGGCTCCCGGAGGCCGGATCGCCCTGCCAGTGGAGTCCGTGGGCAGCCTCTGCGTCTCCGGGTACGACGGCCGGGTGAGTGCCCTCGATCCGCGCACCGGAGCCGTCCGCTGGAGCAAGGCGGTCGTCGCACCCGGGGTCGCCGACACCCCGTCCGGGCTGCCGCTCGCCGTGGGGGACGGCGTGGTCTGCGTGACCGCCCCAAACCGGGTGCACGTCTTCGACGCGGCGTCGGGCGAGGCGCGCTGGGAGGTGCCGGTGCCCGACTGGCGCGACGTCCCGTGGTCGCAGTCTCCCGCCGTCGGCGGTGGCGGGGTGTTCGCGCCGTACGGGACCGCGCTCCGCTCCTACGACGTGGCCGACGGCAGCCTGCGCTGGAGCGGCCCGCCGAACAGCTCGGGCCGGCTGGTCGTCGCCGGGGGCACCCTGTACACCCCCGGCGGGCCCGCCGGGCTGCGCGCGTTCGACACCCGCAGCGGCGAACTGCGCTGGGAGCAGAACTCCGTCCGTACGGTGCAGGTGGCGGGCGGGCCCTCGGTCCACCAGGGCGCCGCCTATCTCGCCGACTGCGACCCGGACATGGGGAACCCGGCCGTCCTCGCACTGGACGCGGGCACCGGCCGGGTGCGCTGGCGGCGCACGCAGCCCAAGGTGCTGAGCTGTCCCCCGTCGGTCGCCGACGGAACGCTGTGCCTGTTCAGCGGGGACCGGCTCACCGCGCTCGACGCGGACACCGGCGAGACCCGTTGGGCCGTCACCACTCCCATCGGCCTCGGCCGCGGAGAGAGTTCCATGACCGCCGCCGACGGCATCGCCTACGTCGGGACGAACGACGACCGGCTGTACGCGTTCGACCTGGCGACGGGTCGGCTCCGCTGGCAGGACGAACCGGAACACCTGGGCACCGGGGGCGAGTTCACCGTGGTCTCGCTGGCCGCCGCAGGGGCGGCGGTCTACCGCGGCAGCCGCACCGGCGTCCACGCCCTCGGCGCGCTTCCGTCGGCCTGAGCCGCCCCCGATGTCACGTTCCCGAGCGCTGCCCGGTCGACCCTGTGGGCGCGGACGTTCCGCACCCCCCGCGATCGCGGAGCGAAGGGAGCATCACCATGAAGGCCGTCATCGTGTGCGTCTCGGTGTCCCACGGCAACACCCGGCGGATCGCCGAGGCCATGGCCCAGCCGCTGGCCGCCCCGGTGGTCGAACCCGAGGAGCTGGACCCGGCCGAACTCGCCGACCACGACCTGGTCGGCTTCGGCTCCGGCGTCTTCACCGGCCGGCTGCACCCGCGCCTGCGCGAGTTCGTGCGCGCCCTCCCGCCGGCCCAACAGCCGTGCCGGGCGTTCGTCTTCGCCACCAGCGGCCTACCCGAGCCCGGCTTCCGCCCCTTCACCCGGCCGCTGACCCGACTTCTGCAGCCGAAGGGCTTCGAGGTGGCCGGCAGCTTCACGGCCCGCGGCCACGACACCTGGCTCCCCTTCAAACTGGTCGGCGGCATCAACAAGCACCGCCCGGACGCCCGGGACCTGGCGGCCGCCCGAGCCTTCGCCACCGGACTGCTCGCCCGGCCCGGCAGCGGCTCCTGAACCGCCGTCGGCACCGGCTCCACGCCGGGTCAGCAGCGACAGCAACCCCAACTGCACCACCGCGCCGACGACCTGCCCCCACCACACCCCGGCCACTCCCAGTGCCCCCGACAGCGCCACCGCGGCCCCGAGTTGGGCACCGAGCCCGAACACCGCCGACAGCACCAGCGCCCGCCCGGCGCCGGTCGCCTGGTGGAAGCCGCCGAGGGCGACCGCCGGGGCGTACGGGAGGAGGTAGAGGGCCGTCAGGTGCAGGAAGCCCACGGACTGGGCGGACACCGCCGGGTCGTCGGTGAACCGGGCGGTCAGCGGACCGGCGCAAGCGGCCGCCAGCAGCGCCGCGCCCGCGCCCAGTCCGACGGCGAGGCGGGCGGTGGCGCGGTGAAGGATCCGCAGGTCGGCGGCCGCTCCGGCACCGGTGAGGCCGGCGGCCCGGATGGCGGTGGCCTGGCGCAGCGCGTAGAAGGCCATGGTGAGCAGGAGCAGGAGTCGGTAACCGATGCCGTACCCGGCGACGGCCGCGACGCCGAAGCCCGCGACCAGGGCCAGTTGGGCGGTGCCGACGGCCATCCGGGCGGTGAAGTCCAGGCCGAACGGCGCACCGGCCCGCAGGATGCGGACGGCTGCCGCTCCGACGCCCCGGACCACCCCGTCGGTCCGGGGCCGCAGCCGCAGGGTGACGGCGAGGGCGACCGCCCGGGAGGTGGCGAGGGCGAGCGCCGCACCGATGACGCCGAGGGCGGGCAGCGGGCCGGGCCCGAGGATCAGCAGCGGATCCAGGACCAGCAGCAGGGAGTTGGAGAGCAGGGCGATCCGCATCGGGGTGCGGGTGTCGCCCGCGCCCTTGAAGAGCTCGTCGGCGACGCGCTGGGCGAAGAACAGGACGAACACCGGGAAGGCGACGGTGAAGTACTCGGCCGCCCGGGTGGCGGCCTCGCCGTCGAGGAAGGCGGCCGCCAGGCGGTCCCGGAGCAGGAAGCCGGGGGCGGCGAGGGCGAGGCTGCCGAGCGCGCACAGGCGCCAGGCGGCGCGGGTGGTGCGCGCGGCCTCGTCCCGGTCGCCGGCGCCGAGGGCCCGGGCGAGCCGGACGCTGACGCCGGAGGCGACCACCAGGACGAGTCCGAGCAGCAGGTTCTCGACGGTTCCGGCCAGGGTGACGGCGGCGACGGCGGATCCGCCGAGGCCCGCCACCCAGTACGTGCCGATCACCGTGGCGATCACACCGGACAGCAGTTCGGCGTAGACCGGTCCGGCCAGAGCGGCCAGCCGGTACAGCTGCTCGCGCATGGTCCCCCCTCGTTCCACCGGGCCCACCGGCGCCGGCGTCCACCTCGATTGGATTTACCTCGAAGGGATATACATCGATTAGAGGCACATCGGCAAGAGGTATCATGGCCGCGCCACGGGGCGCACTCCGACGAAAGGGCTTCGACCGTGCTGACCCTCGCGATCCTCGGCTTCCTGTACGACCAGCCGCTGCACGGCTACGAACTCAAGTCCCGGATCACCGGGTTGACCGGTCACGTCCGGCCGGTCAGCGACGGCGCGCTCTACCCCGCGATCACCCGGCTGGAGAAGGCCGGCCTGCTGCACCGCCGTACCGAGCCCGGCACGGGGGCCGCGCCGCGCCAGACCCTGGAGCTGACCGAGGAGGGCCGGGCGGAGCTGCTGCGCCGACTGGCCGACCCCGAGCAGGCCGAGATCACCGACCAGATCCGCTTCTTCACCCTCGCCGCCTTCCTCCACCACCTGGCCGACCCGCTCCAGCAGGCCGAGGTGCTGCGCCGCCGACTGGCCTTCCTGGAGGCGCCGAGCAGCTTCTTCTACGACGGGGACGGCCGCCCGGTCACCGCCGAGCGGGAGCCGAACCCGTTCCGGCGCGGCATGCTGCTGGTCGCCCGGGCCTCCACCGCCGCCGAGCGGGCCTGGCTGGCCGAGACCGTCACCGGGCTGACGGGCGCGGACGGTCCGAAAGGTCCGTGAAGGGGCCTCCCCGGCGGCCCGGGCATCGCTATGATGATCGGCCTCACGACCACGGCGCCCTTGCCCTCCGCGGCGTGATCCACCGCGCTCCGCCCGTCCCCTGGAGGCAGCCGTGCCCAGTGAAGCGATCGTCGCCACCCGTCCCGTTCCGCAGAAGCGGGACGACATCCCCGGCTGGTTCTTCGGACTGGACCGGGCCGCCTTCTCGCACCTGCTGTCCGCCCAGACGGCGGCCGGCATCACCGGGGACGTCCTGGAGCTCGGCAGCTACCTTGGCCGCAGCGCCGTACTGCTCGGGGACCACCTGCAGCCCGGTGAGCGGCTGACGGTCTGCGACCTGTTCGACTCGGAGGCGGGCGACGCCGAGAACGCCGCCGAGATGACGATGTCCTACCGCAGGACGCTCACCCGCAGCGCCTTCGAGTCCAACTACCTCGCCTTCCACAGCGAGTTGCCCGAGATCGTCCAGGCGCCCACCTCGGTGCTGGCCGACGGCCGGATCCCGGCGGACAGCTGCCGGTTCGTCCACGTCGACGCCTCGCACCTGTACGAGCACGTCAGCGGGGACATCCTGGTCGCCCGGTCCGCCCTCGCCGAGGACGGGTTGGTCGCGCTCGACGACTACCGCTCCGAGCACACCCCGGGCGTGTCCGCGGCCGTGTGGGAGGCGGTGTTCACCGGCGGCCTGCGGCCGGTGCTGCTCACCCCGATGAAGTTCTACGGCACCTGGGGCGACGCCGCGGCCGCCCGCCGGACCCTGCTGGCACGCGACTGGCGGGCCGAGGGCTACACCGTCGACGAGGACACCATCGCCGGCCACCACGTGCTGCGGCTCAACTACCAGGTCAAGACACCCGCGCAGATCCAGCGCTCCACCCCGCGCCGCCTGGCCCTGGACCTCCTCCCGCCGGTCGCCACCCGCGCCACCCGCCGCGTGCTGCGCACCCTGCGCGAGCGCCGCGCCGTCCCCCCGACGCCCGGGGCCTGAACCCCGCCGCCGGCGCCCGGCCGATCCCCCTGCGGAGACGGGCCGACAGCGGGACCGGGCCGTCCAACTCCTCACCCCTCACGGCGGGGTGGGCGGCAACCAGGTCACCGGACGTAGTAGGCGCGGTTGCGGGCGGCCACCGGTGCGGACTGGTAGGTCCAGACTCCGGCCGCCGGGGCGTCGCCGACCAGCTGGGCGAGGTCGCGGGCGGGCTCCTCGGCCGGGTTGCCGAGGTCGAGCCGGACGCGGTCGGCGCTGCGGTCGTCCAGCGCGTAGTAGCGGTAGGGCTGGTGCGCGTTGAGCGGTCCGGCGAGCAGCTTGCCCTCGTCGTCGGTGCCGTAGCCGGTGATCGGGGTGCTGTTGACCGACTCGGGGGTGAGGCCCACCAGGTCGACGTCCAGCGCGATGACCTCCTCCTGGTGCCGGCGCAGCCCCTCCGTTCCCAGGACGGCCCGGCGGCAGGAGACGGCCCACCGTTCGCGCACGGCGGGTGCGTTGAGCGAGGGCACGGTGGTCTCGAACCAGCCGGGGTGCTTGGGCTCGGCGTACAGTCGGCGCCCGGCGTCGATGGCGAGCGGGTTGTCGCAGAGCACGTGCAGCCGGGCGCTGCCGAGCAGCTTGGACTGGTCGTAACCCCGGGCGTACTGACCGTAGTTGACCGCCGGGATGCGGTCCTCGGCGAACACCGGGTGGGCGATCAGGTTGATCTCCAACTCCTGGGTGATGCCGCCGCCGTTCGGGTACTGGGCGAAGTACAGCTGGTAGTTGAGTGACACGCAGGCCCCGCCGTCGAAGGCGGCGACGCTCAGCCCGGGGTGGCGCTTGGCGAGCAGCCGGCGGGCCCGCTCGGGTTCCACCAGGTAGTCGACGCCGATGGTGTGCAGCGCGCCGTAGTGGAAGGGCAGGTGGTACGGCTCCGGTACGGGCGGCAGCGGCAGGCCGGTCATGAGCGCTCCGAGGACGAGGGGGAAGAGGAGGGCGAGGAGAGGGCCGCCGGACGCCGTTCACCCGTCCGGGGGCGGGCCTCGGCCCGGCTGCCGTGGCCGGGGGCGGCGGTGCCGGGCGGGTCGGCCGGTCCGGTCGTACGCCCGCCCTGCTCAGCGCGATCCTGCCGCCCGGGCGGGCCACCGCGAACCGCTTGCCTGAATGTGCCCGGTCTTGACCGTGTCCTGACCGATCGGAACTGATCCGTGGCGGCTGCCGGACCGCTTCAGCCCAGTGCGCGCACCGCCGCCAGCACGTCCAGGCCGAGCACCTGGTCCGCGTCCTCGGGCAGGTGGACGGACAGCCGGGTGACCAGCCCCGCGTACCGGCGGTGGATCTCCCGCGCGGCCTCCTCGACCGTGCCGGACACCGCGAAGGCGTCGAACACCTCGTCGGAGATCAGCGCCGTCATCTCCGCCCAGCGCCCGCGCACCGAGTGGGTGTGCAGTTCCTCCTGCAGGTCCTCCCACCCGTGCTGCGCCAGCACCGGCCGGTAGGCCGGGGTGGAGGCGTAGAACGCGAGCCGTTCCCGCACCCCGGCCCGGTTGGCCGCCAGTTCCTCCTCGGTGCGGCCGACGGCGGTGAGCACGTTGCCGACGGTCTCGAACGGCCGCCCGGTCCACCCGGCCCCCTCGGCCTCCGCCTGCCGCCGTGCCTCCGTCAGCCCGGGCAGCACCTGCTCGGCCAGGTAGGCGGTGGAGGAGAACGGATGGGCGAGGAAGCCGTCGGCCACCGCCCCGGCGGTGCGGGTCATCAGCGGACCGACACCCGCCAGCAGGATCCGGGGCACCCCGGCCGGGACCGGGTCGGGCGAGAAGACCGGCGTCATCACCGTGTGGGTGTAGAACTCGCCCCGGAAGCGCAGCCGTTCACCGGTCTGCCAGCTGTGCCAGATCGCCCGCACGGCGTGCACGTACTCGCGCATCCGGGCGGCCGGGCGGTCCCAGGGCATCCCGAAGCGCTTCTCGATGTGCGGCTTGACCTGCGAACCCAGCCCGATGACGGCCCGACCGCCGGAGGCCGCGTGCAACCCCCAGGCCTGGTAGGCCAGGGTCATCGGGGTACGGGCGAAGGCCACCGCGATGCCGGTGGCCAGCTCGATCGACTCGGTGCGGTCGGCGGCCCGGGCGAGCTGGAGGAACGGGTCGTACGCGGTCTCGGCGACCACCAGCCGGTCCATGCCCCGGCGTTCGGCCTGCTCGGCGGCGTCGAGGATGCCCGCCGGATGCCCGGAGGCGTTGGCGTCGAGGCGGAGGGCGGCGGGTCGGTCCATGCGGGTGCTCCTGGTTACGGGTGCGGCGTCGTGCGGGTGCGGCGTCGTGCGGGTGCGGCGTCCTGCGGGTCCGGCGTCGCACCGGGCGGTACCCGCCCAGCCTGCCACGCCGTCACGGGCCGTCCGCCCCGCCCTCCCCCGCGAACAGCCCGTCCAGGTGCCGGTCGACGGCGGTGAGCACGGCGGCCGGCTCGACCATCCCCGGTTCCAGCAACCGGGACCCGGCCGGACCCGTCCCCGCGACCCGGGTCGCGGGGACGGGTCCGGAGCGGTTGGGTGGGAGGTGGGGCGGCGGGTCCGCTCCCCTCCACGGAAGGAGAACGGCTGTGGCGCAGCGATCGGAGCAGCCGCCGAGGGTCGGGTTCTTCACCGTTCACCGTCCGGGGCCACGGCACCGTCGTCACCGGCACGCTCGCGGCCGGGTCGATCGCCGTCGGCGACCGCCTGCTCGCCGTCGGCCGGACGTGCGGAGGCCGGTCCGTCCGCGGCCTGGTCGGGGGCGGGCAGCCGGGCGGTCAGCCGGACCAGGGCCTCGCGCAGCTCCGGCAGCCCCACGCCGGTCACCGAGCTGACGGCCACGGCCTCCACCCGGCCCAGCGAGCTGCGCGCCAGCCGGGCGAGCGTCTCCTCCCGGGTCGGGGCCGGGTCGGCCAGGTCGCTGCGGGTGACGGCGAGCACGCCGTGGCGCACCCGCAGCGCGTCGAGCACGGCGAGGTGCTCCTCCGACTACGCCTGCCAGCCCTGGTCCGCCGCCACCACGAACAGCACGGCGGGGACGGGCCCGACGCCGGCCAGCATGGTGGTCACCAGCCGCTCGTGGCCGGGGACGTCGACGAAGGCGACGTCCCCGGCGCCGGGGAGCGCGGTCCAGACGAAGCCGAGGTCGATCGTCATCCCCCGGCGCCGCTCCTCGGGCCACCGGTCCGGCTCCATTCCGGTGAGCGCCCGTACCGGGGCCGACTTCCCGTGGTCCACGTGCCCGGCGGTGGCGATCACGTGCATGCGGGCTCCGGGCGGGGTGGTCGGGTGCGGGGCGGGGGCGTGCTCACCATCGGGCTCACGGTCGGGCGAGCCACTCGGCGGCCAGGCGGACGGCCGCGGCGAGTTCGGCGTCGGCCGGCGCGGGCACCGTGCGCAGGTCGAGCAGGCAGGAGCCGTCGGCGGTCCTCCCGACCACCGGCGTCGGCCCCTGCCGCAGTGGAGCGGCGAACGCCTCCGGCAGGGCCACGGCGGCGCTGGGCAGGACCATCCCGGGGGCACCACCGCCGCCGACCACCGCCGGGCTGTCCACCACCCGGGCCGGCACGCCCTCGGCCGCCAGCGTCGCGGCCAGTCGCCCGGCCCGCTCGCGCAGCTCCCGCAGCTCGGCGTGCAGGGCGGAACGCGTCGGCGTGGCGGGCGAGTTGAGGGTGGCCTCCAGGGCGGCCAGGGTCAGCTTGTCGACCCGAAGGGCCCGGGCCAGCGGGTGCCGGGCGAGGGTGCGGACGAGTTCGGCGCGGCCCAGGAGCAGGCCGCACTGCGGGCCGCCGAGCAGCTTGAAGCGCCACTGGCGGTGACCAGGTCCGCCCCGGCCCGCAGCCAGCCCTCGGCGTCCGGTTGGTCGTGCCGACCTCGCGCAGCCGCGCGCCCGTCGAGGCGAGCAGGTCGGGCAGGCGGAAGCCGTCGCCGATCTCGACCAGCTCGCCCCGGCTGACGATGATCTCGCGCCCTGGGCGAGCGCCGTGGCGGCCAGGACCAGGGCGGCGGCGCCGTTGTTCACCACGTGCGCGGCCTGCGCGGCGGGGACGCGGTCGAGCAGGGCCCGTACGGTCGACCGGCCGCGCGGGGCCCGGTCGCCGGAGGCGAGGTCGAACTCGACGTCCGTGGCACCGGCGGCGGCCAGTACCGCCTGCCGGGCCGCCTCGGACAGGGCGGCCCGGCCGAGGTTGGTGTGCAGCAGCACCCCGATGGCGTTGAGCACCGGACGCAGCGCGCAGGCCGTCGGCGGAAGCGCGAGGAGGGCCTCGTCGGCGACGTCGGCCGGTGCGATCTGCCCGCGTCTGGCCCGCTCCTGCGCGTCGACGACGGCGGTCTTGACGAGCGGGCGTCCGAGACGCCGGGCGGCCTCGGCGAGGCGGGGGTCGGCCAGCACGGCGTCGGTGCGCGGCGGCCTCCGGCGGGAATCGGGCCGCTCGCCCGGCGGGGCGGCTCCGGGCGCCTGGTCACGGTGCATCGCGGTGCCTCGGTCTTCGGGCGGGCGGTCAGGTCCCGCCCACCGTGGCCCGACCCCCCGGGAGTTGTCGCCCGACACGCGGAGGAACGGCGGAACCGGCCCAGCCCTCCCAGCAAGGGCTCGACCGGGAAAGCGGTGCTCACGGAGTGGAAGCGCAGGTCCTCCGGCCTGACCGGCCCGGGCACCGACTCGCTCCTCGCGCTCGTTCGCTTACCCGTTCACCTGCTCATCCCTTCTCATCCCTTGCAGACCCCCAGCGGGACCAGCCGGGCGACCTGCCGGGCCAGGCCGGCGGCCTCGGTGACGGCGGCCACCGCGTCCACGTCCTTGTACGCCTCGGGCGTCTCCTCGGCCAGGGCCCGCATCGAGGCGGGCCGGACCGCGATGCCGCGCGCCTCCAGTTCGCCCTTCAGGTGCTCGCCGCGCACCGTGCGCAGCGCCTGGTGGCGGCTCCACACGCGCCCGGCGCCGTGGCAGGCGGAACGGAAGGCCTCGTTGCCGGGCAGGCCGACCATGACGTACGAGGCGGTGCCCATCGTTCCCGGCACCAGCACCGGCTGCCCGGCCCCGGTCAGGTCGGCGGGCAGGTCCGGGTCGCCGGGCGGCAGGGCGCGGGTGGCGCCCTTGCGGTGGACGCACAGTTTCCGCGGCACGCCGTCCACCTCGTGGGTCTCCAGCTTGGCGAGGTTGTGCGAGACGTCGTAGACCAGCTCCAGCCCGACGCCGAGCGCGGTGGCGAAGGCTCGCCGGGCGGCCTCGGAGAGCAGCTGCCGGTTGGCCCGTCCGTAGTTCGCCGCGGCGGTCATGGCGCCGAGGTAGGCGCGGCCGCGCGGGGAGTCGACCGGGGTGCACGCGAGTTGGCGGTCCGGGAGTTCGATCCGGTAGTGGTGGAGTTCGCGGTCCATGGCGCGGACGTGGTCGGTGCAGATCTGGTGGCCGAGGCCGCGCGAGCCGCAGTGGATCATCACGCAGACCTGGCCCGTCCGCAGCCCGAAGGCGGCGGCCGTCTCCGGGTCGTGCACCCGGTCGACGGCCTGCACCTCCAGGAAGTGGTTGGCCGAGCCGAGGCTGCCGACCTGCTGCAGGCCCCGTTCGACGGCCCGGTTGCTCACCTCGCCGGGAGCCGCGCCGGCCAGCACCCCGCGGTCCTCGCAGCGCTCCAGGTCGCGCGGCACGCCGTGGCCGTGCTCGACGGCGTAGCGGGCACCGCCGAGCAGCAGTTCGTCCAGTTCCTCCGGCCCGGACAGGTGCCACAGCCCGCCGCGGCCGAGCCCGCGCGGGACGGTGCGGTCCAGGAGGTCCATCAGGCGGCGGATGCGTTCGGCGTCGAGCTCGTCCCGGTCCACCCCGGCGGCCAGCAGCCGGACCCCGCAGGAGATGTCGAAGCCGACCCCGCCCGGCGACACCACCCCGCCCTGCCCGACGTCGGTGGCGGCGACGCCGCCGATCGGGAAGCCGTAGCCCCAGTGCACGTCGGGCATCGCGTAGGAGGCGCGGACGATCCCGGGCAGCGTCGCCACGTTCGCGACCTGTTCCAGCGCGTGGTCCCCGGCGGCCTGCGGCAGCAGCGCGCCGTTCGCGAAGACCACGCCCGGCACCCGCATCGGCGGGCGCTGCTCGATCCGCCAGCGGTAGCGGCCCGCCTCGACCAGTACGATCTCCACCTCGCTCACCCCGCTCGCTCACCCGGTCGGTCGGCACGCCTCAGACGTCCACGGTGGCGGCGCAGGTCCAGCCGCCCGGCCCCTCGCCCAGCTCCAGGCCGTGCAGCGAGACGGCCTTCGGCACGGCGCCGACCAGGGCGGCGGTCGCGGTGTCGGCCATCCTGAAGCGCACTTCGACGCTGCGGGCGCCGTCCAGGCCGCCGATCGGCCCGAGGGCGAGGGCGGCCGGCAGTTCGCCGTCGACGTCCATCCGGTAGATGACCTCCTCCAGGACGCCCGCGAGCAGGTCCGGGTCGCTCACCGCGAGCACCGTGCAGGCGCGCTCACCGACGATCCGGGCGCCGGACAGGTCGGCGAAGCTGCCGACGAGGGCGTGCACCAGCTCGCCGATGCAGCCCTCGGCCGTCGGCGCCCATGCCTCCACCCGCAGGTCCGCCGTGTGCGGCACGCTCCGGTGGCCGCGGTCGGACCGCGCCGCGGGCTCACGACCGTCCACGAGCGACGCCTCCCACACCAGTTGCCGTCCCCCTTCCAGCGTCGTCCCGGGGGCGGGCCGGGGGCAAGTGGGACCCCGGCCGCGTGCGGCCGGAGGCCGTCGGGCGGCACGCGGGACGACGCGGGACGACGCGGGACGACGCGGGACGACGCGGGACGACGCGGCTCGACGCTGGACGACAGGGCTCGACGCGAGTCAGGGGCGGACCCTACTTCCCGATGGAGGAGAGGTAGGCGGTGGTCAGCTCGGGCGTGGCCAGCCAGGCGGCGTGGTCGCTCGGTTCGGCGTAGGTGTTGGCCAGTCGGCGGGCGACCGCCGGGTACTCGGCGGCGGCCGCGAAGACGCCCTGCAGGTGGTCCGGCATCGTCAGCATGGCGGCCGTGAACTCCACCGTGTGGCGGGCGTGCTGCTGCCAGAACCGCTCGGCGGTGCGGCACATCCAGTCCGCCGTGAACGGGGCGTCGCCGTGCTCGCGGATCGCCTGCCGGTAGGCGTCCGCCGCGCGGGCGGCGCCGTTGGCGCCCTGTCCGGTGATCGGATCGTTGACCACCACCGCGTCGCCCAGGCCCAGGACGTGCACGGCGTCGACGCCCGAGCCCAGTTCCGCCACCGGGCGGCGGACCGTCGGGGTCACCGCGCCCCAGAGCCCGGCCCCGGCGTCGGTCGGCTCGGCGTCCCGCCAGTGCTCCGCCTCCCAGGGCAGGTACTCGGCCAACAGGGTGCGGATCCGGTCGAGTTGGACGCCGACCTCGGGGCCGTCGCCGAACGCGTCCAGCGGGCTGCCGGGCAGCGCCTCCCAGAGCAGGATGTCGCAGGGGCCGGAACGGGTCAGGGCGGGCTGGAGGTAGAGCTCGCCGAGGCCGGGCAGGGCGTGCATCCGGGCCCGGGGTCCGGCGGCCGGGTCGGGCGAGCCGACGCCGTGCGCGTAGAGGCAGGACAGCGCGCGCTGCGGCCGGTCGAAGGGCGAGCGGGCGGCGTTCCGTTCGAAGATCCCGGCCAGCTCGCCGCGCCCGGCCGCGACCACGGTCAGCTCGTGCCGGCGGGCCAGCGCGTGCAGCCCGGCCCGGTCCAGCGAGCGGTACTCGACCCGGCCGCCGCGCTCGGCGAGCAGCTCCAGCCAGCGGGCCAGCTTGATCCGCTGGTCCACCGAACGGGCGGGCTCGTCCAGGGGCATGGTGAACTCCAGGACGCGGGTGGCCGGCGGCGCCACGAGCGCCGCGTCGACCGAGGCCACCGACGGGGCTTCGTCCGTCCACAGGTCCAGGCCGGCCGCCGCCTCGATCCGCAGGGCCGGGCCGAACATCGCCTGGGTGGACAGCACCCGCCCGCCCCGCACCTGCTCCGGCGTGCGCTCGGCGACCAGCGTCACCTCGCACCCGTCGGCCACCAGCCCGAGCGCGAGCTGCAGGCCTGCCTGGCCCGCTCCGACGACGGCGATTCGGCGCATGCGGTGGCCTCCCGGTGGTCTGCTGACGGTCCGTCGGCTGCTCGGACACGGTGCGTCAACCAGGCACAGTAGCCCAGCCTCCGGGGCACGGGCAGGGGCCGGGCGGGACGAATCCGGCGGGCGTCGCCCGGGCGGCCGCAGTCGCCGCCCGCTCGGGGCTCCGCATAGTCATGCACGTCTGCCGGTGCGAGGAGGTCACCCATGGCCATCTCCGGCCCGATGTGGAGCGCTGTTTGGAATCGGCGTTGACCCTGCCGCAATGAGTGATGTATTCAGATCTACGCAAACTCATTCACTACTCCGCGGTTCGGTTCGCCCTGCGCGACCCGGACCTCGACCCGTTCGGAGAGGGATCGATCGACATGCAGCCTGCTGTGCCCCGGGGTTTCCGGGCCGTCACCACCAACATGGGCCTCAAGGACGTGGAGGACGACTTCGCGGCGGTCATCTCCGAAGTCCCGTGCCGGTCCGCGGCGGTCTTCACCCGCTCGCGCTTCGCCGGCCCCAGCGTCGTGCTCAGCCGCGAGGCGGCCGCGCTCCAGCACAGCCGCGGGATGGTCGTGCTGTCGCGCAACGCCAACGTGGCCACCGGGCGCACCGGTGCGGAGAACGCCGCGGAGGTGCGCCGCCGGGTCGCCGAGATCGCCGGCATCTCCCCGGACGAGCTGGTCATCGGCTCCACCGGCGTGATCGGGCGCCCCTACCCCATGGACGGCATCCGGGCCGGGCTCGACGCCATGACCTGGCCGTTCCCGGAGGCCGACTACGCGGCCGTGGCCAGGGCGATCATGACCACGGACACCCGCCCGAAGTACCTCCACGTGCGCTGCGGCGACGCCGTACTCGTCGGCATCGCCAAGGGCGTGGGCATGATCGAGCCCAACATGGCGACGCTGCTGACCTTCTTCTTCACCGACGCGGACGTCCCCGCCGCCGACCTCGACGCCCTGTTCCGCCGGGTGATGGACCGCACGTTCAACGCGCTGAGCATCGACACCGACACCTCCACCAGCGACACCGCCGCGATCTTCGCCAACGGGCTCGCCGGAGCGGTCGACCTCCCCGCCTTCGAGCAGGCGCTGTACGAGTGCGCGCTGCACCTCGTGCGGGACATCGCCTCGGACGGCGAGGGCGCCTCCAAACTGATCGAGGTCCGGGTCACCGGGGCCCGGGACACTGCCCAGGCCAAGCGCGTCGGCAAGAGCGTGGTCAACTCCCCGCTGGTCAAGGCTGCCGTGCACGGCGCCGACCCGAACTGGGGCCGCGTCACCATGGCCATCGGCAAGCTCGACGACGAGACCGACATCGACCCGGCGGCCGTCCGGATCCGGTTCGACGACCTCCCGATGTACCCCGAGGAGCCGAGCGACGCCCTGCTCGAACAGGCCCGCACGTACCTGAGTGGCGACGAGGTGGTCATCCGGATCGACCTGGGCGTCGCCGACGGCGCGTTCGCGGTGTACGGCTGCGACCTCACCGAGGAGTACGTCAAGCTCAACGCCGACTACACGACCTGACGGCCTCTCGGTGCTGGTGGCCGGGCGCCTCCGCCCGGCCGGGGGTGGGCGGAGGCGCCCGGCGGGGGCGGGCGGTGGGCGGGTGCGCCCGGCGGGCGGCTCAGCCGCGCAGGTGCGCGGTGAGCAGCCGCACCACGGCGTCGATCTGCTCCGCCACGTAGAAGTGCCCGCCCGGGAAGACCCGCAGGCTGAAGCCGCCGCTGGTGTGCCGCTCCCACTGGGCGGCCTCCTCGACCGTGGCGTTGGCGTCGTTCTCCCCCACCAGGGCGGTGATCGGCTGGGGGACGACGGCGTCCGGCGCGGCCTGGTAGGTCTCGATGGCGGTGTAGTCAGCGCGCAGCGCCGGAATGATCAGCTCGCGCAGGGCCGGCACGTCGAGGATCTGCTCGTCCGTCCCGCCGAGCCGGATGAGCTCCTTCATCAGGCCGTCGTCCGGCAGCTTGTGGACCTCGGTGTCCCGGGGCAGCGAGGGCGCCCGACCGGCGGACACGAACAGCCGCTCCGGCCCCGCCAGACCGTCGCGGGTGAAGCACCGGGCGACCTCGAAGGCGACGGCCGAGCCCATGCTGTGCCCGAAGAAGACGATCGGACGGTCCACCCACGCCCTCAGCTCCCGGTAGACCTGCTCGGCGAGTTCCGGGACCGAGTCGATCGTGGGCTCCGCGAAGCGGTTCTGGCGGCCCGGGTACTGAACCGCCAGCACGTCGGCGTACGGCGCGAGTGCCTTGGCGTACTCCATGTAGTAACTGGCCGATCCGCCGGCGTGCGGGAAGATCACGATCCGGGCGGGAGCGAAGTCGGACGGGTTGAACCTGCGGAACCACGGGTTGTCGACGGCAGCGCTGCTGGGCATGCGGGGTGTGACCTCTCTCCCTGACGGATTCTGCTCATCCCAGTCTCGCAGTGCGCGTGCGCCACCGGGCGCGATTACGGTGCGCTACCCGGATTCCGCCGCTCCGACCGCCCGGCCGTGACGCCGGGTCGGTCCTCCTCCGGCTCGTCCGGCGCGGCACCCCGCGGGTCAGCGCCGTCATGGCCGCGGACGGGCCAGGTAGTCGGCGCGGGTCAGTTCGTGGACGCGGACGGCGGTGCCGTTGCCGGGGACGGTGGTCTCCCGCTCGGGTCGCAGGCCGAGCTTGGCCATCACGCGCTCGGAGGCGGTGTTGCCGATCCGGGCGATGCTGATGATCCGGTCCCGACCGCAGGCCTCGAAGCCGAACCTCAGTGCCGCCGTCGCCGCCTCGGTGGCGATGCCCCGGCCCCAGAAGGACCGGCCGAGCCGCCAGCCGATCTCGACCGCGGGCAGCACCTCGGGGAGGAAGAGGGGCACGGCCAGGCCGGTGAACCCGGCGAGCTCACCGGTCTCCCGCAGCTCCACCGCGAACAGGCCGAAGCCCTCGGTGTCCCAGGTCCGTTCGATCCGCTCGACGGCCCGGCGGGTCTCCTCCGGGGTCTGGACCCGCCCGTCGCCGATCCACCGCATCACATCGGGGTCGGCGTTGACGGCCGCCATCGCCGGTACGTCCTCCTGGCGCCAGCGCCGCAGCACCAGGCGGGGAGTCTCGATCGTCACCATCCGCTCATGCCTTCCGCACGGCAAGGACGGCCGAACCGCCCGGTGCGGCCAGCACCTCGGTGGCCTCCAACGCGGGGTGCGTCAGGTAGTGCAGGCGCAGCCCGTCGACCTCGCCGCCGAAGCGCGGAGGCCAGTGCGGCGAGGGCGTGAAGTCGTCCATGAGCAACAGACCGCCGGGGGCGAGCAGTTCGACCACCCGGTCCGGGTCGTCGCGCTTGCCGCCGCCGTCGCAGAAGAACACGTCGAACGGTGCGTGCTCCTCCAGCAGCCGCCAGTCCCCGTGCAGGACCCGCACACGGGCGTCATCGGCGAACAACCCGGCCGACCTCCGGGCCAGTTCGCCGTCCCGCTCGACCGTGACCAGCCGGGCGCCCGGACCGAGCCCACTGCGCAGCCAGGCCGTACCGACCCCTGCGCCGGTGCCGCTCTCCGCGACCGTCCCGCCCGGCTTGGCCGCAGCGGCGAGCGCCAGCAGCCGCCCGACCTCCCGGGTGCAGCTCTTGCCGAAGCCCAGCCGGGCGGCGAGCCGCTCGGCCGCCAACACCTCGGCTGGCACTCCGCGTTGTTCGTTGACCGTCATCCGCTCGAAAACCCCCTTCGACTCCGTACGGCTCCGTGCCATCATGGCCGTCATGACCGAGTGGATCACCATCGCCGCCTACCGGAACCGGACCGGCCGCCCGACGCCCATGGCCACTCTCCGCGGTTGACTGCGTGACCGGGGCATCGACTGGATGCCCTTCCCGTCGGAGGCCGTCCGGTTCGACGCGCCCTGCGGCATCGGTCCGGACGGCCACTGGCAGTGCTGGTTCGCCCTGCGGGTCGACGCCGAGGTGCTGCGCCCCCTCGGACTCCACCCCGACCAGCCGACCTCCGCCGCCAACCCGACCGGCCCGCCCGGGTGGTGGCACGCGGAGGTGGAGCGCCTGGCCCGTCGCCGGTGAGCTCAGTTCGCCCCGCCGAACCGGACCGCCTCCGCCCGGGACCGGGAGACCGTGTCGAGCAGCAGCACGGAGGCCGCCTCCGGGATCGGCACCGGCCCGCCGGACCGCGCGTACCGGGTGAACTCCGCCAACAGCCGGCCCAGGCCCCGGCGGTGGCGGGCGAAGACCCTGGCGGAGGTGTGCCGTCCGCGTGCCCGCTGGCCGTCGAGGGCGGTGGCGGCACCGACGTCGAGCAGCACCAGGTGCAGTTCGCGCCCCTGGCGACCGGCCTCCCGGGCGAGCCGGCGGCGCATCCAGGCGCGGCTGCCGCAGTCGTGCACCAGCAGCGGGCCGCCTCGCCGCACCGAGGTGCGCAGCAACCGGAAGTGCTCCAGCCGCGCCCACGGCCGGTACACCGCGTACGGCAGGCACGCGGGCATCACCGCCTCACAGGCCTCGTGCACCGTGCGCGGGTCCACCGCCAACACGGCCCCGCCCGCCGCCCAGCGCCGCAGCAGCGTGCTCTTGCCCGCCCCCGGCAGGCCCGACACCACCACGACGGCGTCGGCCGGGTACGCCACCACGAGCCCGGCCCCGGCCTCACCCCGCAGGTCGACCACCCCACACGGTGCCAGGACCAACGCCTCCGTTTCGCCGCCCACCGCTCCCCCGTCCGTGTCCGACCGAAGACCCTAACAAGTCCGGCAGTCCCGACCGCCCCGGTGGGTACGCCGGCCGGTCGATGCGTGCTGTGACCGCTGCCCCGACGGACCGTTCGCAGCGCGGCGCCGCTACTCGGCCGGCGTCACTGGCCCGGAACTGCCGGATCGGCGGAGCGTCCGGGCCCGGATCGGAGCGTCGAACCGCGGGGCCGCCACCCACTGGGCTGACGCCTCGTCAGCCGCGGGAAGGATGGGCATGCCAGAGCCTGGTGGGACGTACACCGAGCTGGTGCTGGAGGGGCTGGCGCGGGACCCGGGGCGGGTGGCGCTGCACCACGGGGGCGTGACGATGACGGCCCAGGAGTGCCTGGACACGGTGTACCGGATGGCCCGCGCGCTGGATCGGGCCGGGCCGGGCTCGGGCGCGGGGACGGGGACGACGGGGACGGGGTCACCGTGCTCGCCGGGAACACCCCCGAGGCGCTGCTGGTGCGGCTGGCCGCCAACCTGCTGGGCGGCCGGGTGGCGATGCCGTACCCGGAGACCCCGATCGCCGATCTGGTGGCGCCGGCGGAGTTCGCGCAGACCTCGGCCCTCGTCTACGACCCGCTCCGCTGCGGACCGGCGGCCGGGGCCGTGGCCCGAGCCCTGCCGGCCGCGGGCGTCCTCGCCCTCGGGCCGGCGGTGCCCGGCGGGGCGTCCCCGGCGCGGACCTGCTGGAGCTCGCCGGGGCGTGCTCCAGCAGGTCCGCTGGAGCCGCGGTACCGGCCCGAGGACGTGATGGCCGTACGGTTCACCGGCGGCACCGGCGGGCGCCCGAAGGGCGTGCTGCGGCGCTTCGCCCGTCCGCCCCGGCCCGCCGTGCTGTCGGGGGCCTGCTTCCTGCTCTGCACCCCGCTGTGCCACGGCGGGGGCACCACCGCTGACTTCGCCCTGGCGGCGGGCGGCACCGCGGTGCTGCAGGACGGCTTCGCAGCGGAGGAGGTGCTCGGGGCCGTCGAGCGGCACCGGGTCTCCCGGGCGTACCTGCCGCCGCACCTGCTCCACCGCCTGCTGGACCACCCGCTGCTGGCCGCGACCGACACCGGCAGTCTGCGCCGGGTCGGCTACACGGGCTGCGCACCCTCGCCGCGCCGGCTGGCCGAGGCGACCCGGCGCCTCGGCCGGGTGCTTCACCAGACCTACAGCCTCACCGAGACCGGGCCGATCTCCCGGCTGAGCCCCGACGAGCACCTGGACCCGCGGCTGCTGACCACCGCCGGGCGCCCGTACCTGGACACCGAGGTGCGGATCCTGGACGAGGAGGGCGTGCCGCTGCCGCCGGGCCGGACCGGGGAGATCTGCGTCCGCACCCCGACCGCGATGGCCGGCTACTGGCGCGACCCGGAGCTGACCGCGCGGGTGCTGCGGGAGGGCTGGCTGCACACCGGCGACCTGGGAGCCATGTGGCGGGTTATCTGACGGTGGCCGGACGACGGGACCAGATGGCGATCGTCGAGGGGCACAATGTGTTCCCCCACGAGGTCGAGGAGTCGTTGCGCAGCCACCCGGACGTCCGCGAGGCGGTGATGTTCACGAGCTCCGACCCGGACCGGCTGGAGCGTGTGCACGTCGCGGTCGCCGTCGGGCCGGGCGCGTGGCCGACGGAGCAGCAGCTGCGCTGCTGGGCCCGGGAGCACGGGGACGCCCGGTGCGCCCCCGGCACCGTGCCGATCCTCCCGGCGATCCCGTTGAACGGGCTCGGCAAGCCCGACCTGCCGGCGCTGCGCGCCCTGGCCGGGGAGCGGAGCGGGCGGGCCGTCACCGTGCTGGGGGCGCGCAGGGTGGTGTGACGCGCCCCGTCGGTGCATCGAGCGCCCGCGCGAGCCACCTGTTGCGCGGCGGACGACGGGAAGAGACCGACCGTGGGCACTCGACCGTGCGGGCCGAGCTGCCGATACACCCCGGCGGCGCTCCCTCGTACCGCCCCCAGGAGGCACTACCTTGACCTGGCTACGCGTCCTGACCGCACTGGGCATCCTCACCCTCGCGGCCGCCGCCCTGCTCGTCTTCGCCCGCTGCACCGCCCCCTCCCGGGGCGAGCACGCCGCCGGGGCCGCGCCGCCCGACGTCCGCGAGGACGCCGAGGGCAGCGGCCTCTTCCCGCGGATGGGCGGCGACGGCTGAGGTCCGGTCAGCCGCCCACGAGGTCGTCGGGGCGGATCTCGATGTGGTCGGTCGCGAGGTCGACGGCGACGCGGTGTTCCATGCCGAGTGCCTCGAGGAACTTGACGGGTAGCTGGACACGGCCGGTGCGGTCGAGCATGACGTACTCGCGTTCGTTCACGGATTCCTCGCCGTGTTCGTCGGTGACGGTGCGGCGCAGGACCTCGCTGCTGGTCCGTCCGTCGCGGACGGCGACGGTGCGGCGGACTTCGGCGGCGACCATGGGGTCATGGGTGACGATGACGACGGTGGTGCCGAGTTCGCGGTTGACGGTGCGGAAGGACTCGAAGATGACGCCCGCGGTCTCGGAGTCGAGCTCACCGGTCGGTTCGTCGGCGAGCAGGACGGGCGGGTTGTTGGCCATCGCCACGGCGATGGCGACGCGTTGCTGCTGGCCGCCGGAGAGTTCGTTGGGGCGGCGGTGGGCGAGGTGGCCGATCTCCAGGGCGTCCATGAGTTCGGCCACCCGGGCGGCCTGCCCCTTCGATCCTGCCGTGGCGGCACGGCGGCCGCGCAGCTGCATGGGCAGGGCGATGTTCTCGGCGGCGGTGAGGAAGGGCAGGAGGTTGCGGGCGGTCTGCTGCCAGATGAAGCCGACGACCTCGCGCCGGTAGCGCAGGCGCTCCTTGGCGGACATCTCCAGCAGGTCGCAGCCGGCGACGGTGGCGGTGCCGGCGGTGGGCACGTCCAGTCCGGCCAGGATGGTGAGCAGGGTCGACTTGCCGCTGCCGGAGGCACCGACCAGAGCCACCAGGTCGCCCTGCTGGATGGTCAGCTCCAGGCCCTGGAGCGCCTGGACCTCGATGCCCTCGGCACTGAAGATCCTCACCAGCCGGTCGCAGACGATCGCCGCGCCCGCTCCGTAGGCCTTGGGGGAGGCTGCGGCCAGGGCCCGCTGCCGCAACTCCTGGAGGCTGGGGGCCTCCACGGTCGGCCGCTCCTGGGGCGTGCTCTTCACCGCTGCTCTCCTGTCTCGTAGGTTGCGACTGGTGCCGTTGCCGCGGGTGTCATGCCTGTTCTCCGGCCCGTAGTTCGGTGGCGATCTGGCGGCGCCCGGCGATCAGTGTCTCCGCGGCCACGGCGAGGGCGACCAGCAGGGCCAGGCCGGCGGTGGGCAGCAGGACCGGTACGAGAGTGGGGGTGATGACGTCGCCGACCCTGGCACCGACCAGGGTGGAGATGTCGAACGCACCGCCGAGGAGGGTGACGGCCGCCAGTGCGGTCAGGCCGCCGCCCAGGACCGCGGCAAGGGTCTGGGGCAGTGCTTCGGTCAGGATCAGCGCCAGGCCCTGGCGGGGTCGCAGGCCCATGGTGCGCAGTCGGGCGAGGACGGCCGTGCGCTCGGGCGCGGCCCGGAAGAGCGTCAGCAGGACGGCGAGCAGGGCGAACCCGGCACCGGCGGCGGCCGCGTACCAGAACAGCCGCCCGGCGGCGTGCTGCAGAGGGTCGTCGGCGAGAGCGGCCGCGGCCTCCCGACTGCTGTGCACCGTGTAACCCGCGGGCATCCCGTGGGTGGCCTTGCCCGCGGCCGCGGCATCCTCGGCGATCAGCCTGGCGATGCCGCTCGGCTGGCCCCCACCGTTGTCCCGCAGGGTGGACCTGACCTGCTCCGGGTCGACGTCACCGACGGCGAACCACTTGTTGATCCGCTTGACGTCCGGCAGGCGCTCCCAGGCGGGGTCGGCGGCCACCACGACGAACGGCTTGCCGGGGTCCGGCAGGGCAGGGGTCGCGGAGATGATCCCGGCGACCGTGGTCCGCAGACCGTTCCCGTTGGGCGTGCGGACCTCGGCCGGGCCCGCGGCCAGGCGCTTGGCCAGGTCACGGCTGAACAGCGCGGGCACCGGGGTGTCCCGGCCTCCGGGGGCGGCGAGCTTCGCCGGGTCGAACTCGCCGACCCCGACGGTGCGGGCGATCTCGGCGTACGCGGCCGGATCGACCACCACGAGATAGGCATCGGTGTAGTCCTGGTCGACGCCGACGAAACGGGCCTTGGGCTCGACCCAGGCCCCGGTCGAGGCCCGGACTCCCGGTAGTGCGGCGGCCGCCGTGGCGAACGACTCGGGCAGGGTGGCGTAGTCCGGGAGCGAGACGCCGATGTCCCCGCCGGTGGCGATGCGCGCGGCGCGGGTCCGCACGTGGTCGACGGTGTCGAGGACGGTGGCGCCGAAGCCCGTCGTGGTGACGGCGATCAGCAGGGCGAGCAACGGAAGCACGGAGGGCTTGCGCCGGCCGGAGCTGTCGCGGGCGGCCCGGGCCAGGCCGAGGAAGCCGATCAGACCACGGCCCCGCCCGGCGAGCCTGGCCAGCCAACCGACGGCGACCGGCTCGATCCGGGCCAGCAGCAGCCCGCCGGTCACGGCGAGCAGCAACGGAGCGGCCACCAGCAGTGGATCCAGCCCACCGCCGGTGCCGACGCCGCGGCGCCGGACCTCCGCCACGGCCGCGGCGGTGACCACCAGGACGGCGAGTTCCCCGACCAGTCGGCGCCGGCCGCCGACCGCCTTGCGGCGTGACCACAGCAGGGCGGCGCGGGCGGGGAAGGCCAGCAGGGCGAGCAACGCCGCGGCCAGCGCCGCCAGCACCGATTGGCCCCAACGCGGGGTGGGCAGCAGCACCACGGCGAGGGCGGTGGCGAGGGCGGCGGCCGGCAGCACCGTGGCCGCACCCTCCCCGATCAGCCGCAGCAGCACCCCGGTGCGGGAGCCGCCACGGGCGCGCAGCAGCCGGATCTCGCCGGCGCGCCGGTCGGTGGTGAGCGCGGCGGCCAGGCAGAGCACCACGGTGGCGACGCCCGCGACCCCGGCCGGGCCGATGGTGCTCAGCGGCAGCGCGGCCTCGTAGCGCTCGTCCGCCCGGGTCAGGATGTCGGCCAGGCCGGAGACGCTGTGCAGGTCCGCGCGCCCGGTCGCGCCGATCAGTTCGGTGGCGCCCGGCCCGGTCAGGAACGAGCTGATGGCGTTGCGGGTGCGGTCGAGCCGGTCGGCCCGCAGCGAGGCGGGGTCGACGGGAAGTCGCCAGAAGTTCTCGGCGTTCGAGCCCCAGCGCGCCATCGCCGCCAGGCTGTCACCATCGACGAAACCGCTGGTCATCCAGTGCTCGTGCTGGGGAGCGGCGTTCAGGCAGGCGCGGGCCGGGCAGCCGAGGTCCTCCCAGAACGGGTCCTGGGGGTCGTTGATCCGGTAGAGGCCGACCACCACGGTGTTCCGCTGGGCGCCCGAGCCCTCCACGCCGTTGTCGATGACGTCACCGAGCTTGATGTGGATGGTCTGGGCCGCCTGCTTGCTGATCACGATCGGCAGCGGGCCGCCCACGGTGCCGGGGGTCGGCCAGGTGCCGTCGGTGAGGGTGGCTCGGGAGGCCAGGTCGTGCAGGTAGAGCAGGCTGAGCATGGGGGCGTTCGCGTCGGAGATCCGGGCGTACCCCGGGTTGCCCATGCCGCGGTCGCCCAGGGCACGGGTGCCGTGGGCCAGGCCCGGCCGGGACAGCGTCAGCTGCTGCCCGACCTTCTCGGTGACCTGTTGCTGCACCCGGTCGAGCTCGGCCGCGTTGTCGTAGTCCCGGGTCTTGGAAGTGGTCTGCAGGCTGGTCGGGTTGAGGCCCTTCTGGCTGACGAAGTCCCGCAGCGCCGCGTCCGCGCCCCGGTCCGCGACGCGGGGGAAGGCCGCGGCGAGGAAGACCGTGACGAAGGCGAGCGCCGCCATCAGCACCGCGGCCAGCGGGCTGGCCCGCAGTCTGGTGCGGACCCAGGGCGCCGGGCGGTGAACGGTCTCGGGAGTGGGCACGCGGTTGCTCTCGGGGGTGGGCACGCTGGTGCCGGCGCGGGTGGTCACATCTCCTCCACGTGGCGCAGCCGGTTGGCGACGTCTCGACGGCGGCGTCCGATGAGGAAGGCCGACAACAGCGGGGCGACGGCGATCGCGGCCGCGAACAGCAGGGCCTGGCCGAGGGGCAGGTCGATCACAGCCTGGGGCACGGGTTGGCGGGCGGCGGGTGTGAGGACGACGAAGGGCACGATCAGGTGGACCAGCAGGGCGCCCAGGGCCAGGCCGACCGCCCCGCCGAGTCCGACCAGTAGTGCCTGTTCGGCGGCGACGGTGCGGCTGACCTGCTTGCGGGGCGCGCCCAGGGCGAGCAGCAGGGCGGAGTCGCGGGCGCGTTCGTGGGCGGAGCCGGCCACGGCGGCGACGAAGCCGATCGCGGCGAGCAGGGCGGTGACGACCGCGATGGCCATCAGCGCGTTCTGCGGGGCGGCGCCCACCGGGTCGCTGAGCATGCCCTCGGCGACCTCGTCGTAGAACTGGACGTCCTGGGAGCCGGGGGCGGAGCGCAGTGCGGCGGCGGCCTCGGCCGGGGTGGGGTCACCCGGGCCGGTCGCGGGCAGCCACCACTCGACATGGCTGGGCAGGGAACGGCCCTGTGCCGCCAACAGTCGTGCCACCGTGCCCAGGTCGACGACCAGCGCGGTACGGCCCGCCACCGGCACGGCCCGCACCACCCCGGTGATCTTGACCGGCAGGACGGTCCCGGCGAACGGCACCTGCACGGTTTCGCCGACCGAGCCGCCCGTGAGCTTCAGGTAGTCCTGGGTGGCGACGCCGGACACGGCCGTCGGGGCGCTCGCCCCCGCCGGGCTGAGAACAGCACGGAAGGTGTCCCCGGTGCCGTTCGCGGCGCTGTAGCCGACGGTGAACAGCCGCTCGGCGTCGGCCGGTTCGGAGCGGAGGGTGGCCGGTGGGCCGGACTGGCCCCGACCGGCCGTCCAGGAGAGGCCGGCCGGCACCGGAACATCGGTCGCGGGCCCGTCCGCGCTGTCCGACACCGCCAGCCGGCGCACGGTGACCTCGCCGTCGGCGCGGTCGCTGTAGGACACGGTGGCCCCGACCAGGGCCAGCGGTGCGGCGGCGGAGCCCATCGGGGCGTCGACCAGCGTGCTCAGCGGGGCCGAGGCGCGGAGGTCACCGGTGACCGGCAGGCTCGCGAACGGCACCTTGTGGACGTAGCCGAAGCGGTCCCGCAGCAGCAGCGCCACCTCCGGAGGAGCGTCGGCCACCATGTGCACGGTGTTGGGCAGCCGGACCTGCCCGCGGAAGGTCTGGCGGATGGTGACGTCGGCGTCGATCCGCAGCGGTCGGCCGGGCAGGGTGATGCCTGCTGCGGCCCCGGGGGGCGTGGGTTGGGCGAGCGGGTGGAACAGGTCTCCGGCGGAGTGCCCGTCGAGCAGATCGGTGCGGACCGGGACGCGGTCGGCGAGGGCGGCGGCGTCCAGGGCGAGGAGTTGCCCGGTGCCGTTGGGCAGGGCCTGCTCCCCGCGGGCGACGGGGACCAGCCGGTCCCCACCGGGCAGGGCGCCGTAGCGGCCGCCCTGACCCATCAATGCGCTGTGCGAGCCGGAGATCCGCAGGCCTCCGGCCGTGTCGAACTCTGCCTGGTCGCGCTGCGAGGCGGTCCAGGTGGCGTGCTGGCCCAGCGCGAGCACTCCGGTGGCCACCGCCATGACCAGCAGCAGCACCGGCCCGGTGGCCCGGGCGGGCTGACGGGCCAGCTGCCAGCCCACCATCGCCGGGCCCAGGCCGCTGCCCCGGGCGGCAACCCGGGCACCGAGGCGGGCGACCAGCGGCAGCAGGCGCAGCACCACCAGGGTCCCCGCACACAGCGCCAGGGTCGGAGTGGCGACCAGCAGCAGGTCGACACCGAGCTTGCCGGAGGCGTCGGTGGACAGGCCACCGCCGTACTGGTCGAGCTGCTGGTAGGCCAGGGCCGCGAGCGCCAGGACGGCGAGGTCGCCGCCGTTGCGGGCGATGCCCGACACCACGGCCTGGCGGCGCCCGGCCCTGCGCCGCAGGGCGGCTCCCGCGCCGCGCAGCAGGCTGGGCGCGGTGGCCAGCAGGATGCACACCAGCGCGCACAGCACGGCCACCGGCCACAGCGTCCACCGCAGTCCGGCCTCCAGCGCGACCTGGTGGGAGCGGCCGAGGCCGGCCAGGACGCGAACCAGGAACGGCGTGAGCAGCGGGGCCAGCACCGCGGCCGGCAGGGCGAGCAGCACCGATTCCAGGGCGGTGAAGGCGCCCAGGCGGGCACCGGAGGCGCCGCGGGCGGCGAGCAGCTCGTTCTCGCGCTCCTGGCGGGTCGAGATCAGCCGCACGACCAGCAGCAGGGCCGCCGTGGCGAGGACGGCCAGCTGCAGGGCGCCGATCAGCAGGGTGGAGCGGGCTACCAGCAGACTGGCGGACAGCTCCCCCACCACGGCGGGAAGTTCGGTCGTGGCGCTGAGGGAGGAAGTCTTGCGCAGGTCGTCGTTCAGGCCCTGGGTGCGCTCGCCGACGGCCTCGGCCCCGGCCTGGTCGACGCCCGCGAAGTCGGCCTCCAGCAGCCAGCCCCGGCTGCTCTGCGCAAGACCGCCCGCGGTGAACGCGCTCGGGTCGACCATCATCGGGCCGAAGGTGGTGAACCCGCCCACCTCGATCTCGTGACCGCTCACCGGATCGATCCGCCAGTACGGTGCGGACGGGTCCACCGCCCGGTAGGTGCCGGTGACGCGGACGGTCAGCGGCTTGCCGTCGAGCCGGTCCGCCAGCTGGACGTCCGCCGGCAGCGCCTGCGCGGACAGGCCCAGGCGCGCCAACAGCGCCTGTGGCACAGCGACCTGCGGGGCCGCGGACTGCACGGAGCCGGTCACCGCACCCGGCCAGGCACCGGCAGTCAACCGCACCCGCTCACGGTCGAGGTCGGCGAGCACCGTCAGATCGATCTTGGCCGTGCTGGACTGACCGCCCGCCGGGGCCCCGGCCGACGCCGCGGCGTCGCCACCGGGCAGGCCGTAGGAGCGGCTGCGCAGCAGGCTGTCGGTGTGGACGGGCAGATCACCGAAGAGCTTGCTCCGGTAGGAGGCCAGCGCCTCCTCGTCCTTGTGCCGCTGGTCCAGGCCGTGTTCGGCGGTCACCACCACCGTGGTCCGGGCATGGCCCGGGCCCTGGAGCGCCTGCCGCAGACCCGCCTGCCCGACACCGCCGTTGAACGTCACCAAGGCGGTCAGCACCGCCGTGGTGATCAGCACCGTCAACAGGACGGCAGCAGCCAGCGGCAGTCGCCCGCGCAGCCTGCGCACGACGAAGCCGAGCATCAAGTTCCTCCCCCGGTCGCGTCCCCGGTCGCACCCCAGCCCCACCCGTCGATCCGACCCCGTCCGGACGCATCTTGGCCACAGACGGACACTTCACGGGCACACCGGCGCAGTGATCACCGGCAAGCGGTCGCCGGATAGCGGACGATGCTGTCAGATTCGATCCGGGAACGGAAGGGACTTGCGCGAATCATGTAAGTAATGAGCAAATTCCTTGCATTGATAGGATCCCCGCCAGCAACGAGCCGTTGAAATGCCATGCACACTTCATAACTCCGGCTCCACTACGCACTCTTGACCAGGGACTTTTTTTTCGCGAATTCTCCGCTCGGGGCGGTGAACCCGCGAGGCCAACTCAACCGTTGACCCGGTCGGAACCGGGTATCCACCGCCCACAGGGGGACGCCGCATGACACGACACCAGGCCGCCGACAGCACCCCGACGACCACCGGCGCGACGGCCACCGGTCCGATGGTGGCCGTGACCGATCTCCGGCGCAGCTTCGGCACCGGCGAGCGGACCGTCCACGCCCTGCGCGGCATCAGCTTCTCGGTCGGACGCGGTGAACTCACCGCGCTCAAGGGCCGGTCCGGCTCCGGCAAGACCACCCTGCTCAACCTGGTCGGCGGCCTGGACGCACCGACCGGCGGCAGCATCGCCCTGGACGGCATCGACCTCGGCGGGCTGGACGAGGACGGCCGACTCGCCCTGCGCCGGGAGCGGATCGGTTTCGTGTTCCAGTCCTTCGGACTGATCCCGATGCTCACCGCCGCCGAGAACGTCGGCGTGCCGATGCGACTGCGCAAGGTGCTGCCGGCCGAGCGAGAGGAGCGCGCCCACACCCTGCTGGCGCTGGTCGGCCTGGCCGACCACGCCAACCAGCGGCCCGGTGAACTCTCCGGCGGCCAGCAGCAGCGCGTCGCGATCGCCCGCGCGCTCGCGAACGACCCCGGCCTGATCATCGCCGACGAACCCACCGGTCAGCTCGACTCCGAGACCGGCCGCTCGATCATGGAACTGCTGCGCGCGGTGGTCCGCAGCGAGGGCGTCACCGTCCTCGTCGCCACCCACGACCCGACGCTGATGGAGCTCGCCGACCGGGTCATCGAGCTCCACGACGGCCGGATCGTCGAGGAGGACGTGGAGCAGGCCGCATAGCGACGGCGGGGCCTGAGCCGCGGAGACCATGTGGAGCCGGACCAGGCGGAGCCGGACCAGCCTGCGCGGGCGACGGAGCGGGAGCGGCGGAACGGGCGGCGAGGCGGGAGCGGCGGGGCGGCTGACGAGAACGCCGCCCCGCTCAACGCATCGCGGGACGCGGCTCAGGCCCGGAGCGGCCGGATCGACTGGGCATGATGGAACACCTCCTCCCCGTCCCAGTAGGCCTTCGTGCGTTGCAGTCGTGGGTAGTTCTCCTTGTAGTAGAGCCTCGGGTACGCCGGATCGGGCTGGTCGACCGTGCCCAGATCCACGTCCGGGTAGTTGACGTAGGCGCCGTCCGTCGCCGTGTCGACCTCCGGGACGCCTCCCGTCTCCCGGTACATCTCCTGGTAGAGCCCGCTCAGGTACGCCAGGTGGCCGGCATCCTCGGTCGGGTCGGTCCAATAGGTCTGGTACTGCAGCTTCATGATCGAGTCCCGCTGTGGCACGGCGGTTTCATCGGGCCGGCGGGCGTTGATCCGGCAGCCGTAGGAGTCGATCTGCACCAGCGTCCTGCTGAGGTCCACCCCGTCCACGTCCCGCGTCAGCCAGTCCCAGAGGGTGGCGATCCGGGCCCGGTCGAACGGCTCCCGGTGGTACGCCGACTTGTACTTGCCGCGCTGGTTGTCGCCTGAGGGATTGAGCGTCATGGTCGCCTGGAACCAGGGTAGTTGGCGCCGCCGCTCCGGGTAGGGCAGGAACAGTCCGGCGACGCTGTGGGTCTGGACCACCGACCGGGTCGCCATCCCGCGTTCGACCGCCGCCACGAACTCGTCCAGCGGCGCCGGGTCGTCGCCGTCCCACTGGCTGAACAGCACGACGTTCCCGTTGGAGTGGTGGGTCAGCTTGAGGATCGCGAACAGCCCGTCGTAGACCCGCTCCCGCCGGCCGCTGTGCTCGGCCAGGAAGGCGCCGAAGTTGGCCAGCAGCGTCTCGAAGTCGCCGGGGCGGTCGACCAGTTCGCCCCAGGGCCAGGCCACGCTGCTGATCCAGACCCGCGGCGGTGGCTCGGGCACGTCGGTCGCGAAGTGGTAGCGCAGCACCACCCCGAAGTTCCCGCCGCCGCCACCGGTGTGGGCCCAGAAGAGGTCCTGCTCCGGCGAGCCGCTCGCGTCCTCCCGGTTCGCCCTCGTCACCGCGGCGCGACCGCCGCGGACGGTGACCACGTCGACCTGGACGAGGTGGTCCACCGTGAGCCCGTGCCGACGGGAGAGGAGCCCGAACCCTCCGCCGCAGATGTGCCCGCCCGCCCCCACCGAGTAGCAGGACCCGGCGGGCAGGGTGACGGCGTACTCCCGGAACAGCGTGGTGTAGACGTCCCAGTTGGTGGCACCGCCCTCGACGCAGTAGGTGGGCCGGCCGAACTTGTCCACCGCGGCGGCCACCCCGCGCATCGTGCTGAGGTCGAGGATCACGCCCCCGTCGTTGTCGACGAAGCCCTCGTAGCAGTGCCCGCCACCGCGCACGGTCGGGCGCAGCCCGCGGTCCAGCGCCCGGTTCAGCTCGGCCACCGCGTCCGCGTCGTCCGCCACCAGCCGGATGTAGGCGGGACTGCTGTGCCAGCGCTGGTTGAAGCCCTGACTGAGCGTCCGGTAGCGGGGATCGCCCGGCAGGACCGTCCGCCCTGAGAATTCGTGTCGCATGCCCTTCCCCACTTCCTCATTCCGAGAGAGTCTGGCGGGCCGCACGCTAACACCCCTATTCAGCTTTGTGAATTCATTTACGAATTAATGTGACTGTACGTCATTTTCAAGCCTCATCGAAGGCTCGTCCCGACCGCCACCCGGAGCCCGATTGTCAGTGGCGTCGGCTACGGTCCACGACAACTCCGCAGAATCCGTTCCACGGGAGGTTCGATGACGATCTTCTTCCGCATTCTCCGCACGCTACGCCGCGGAACACGGCTGGGGGCGCGGGTGGGGGCACGGCCGGGAACACGGCTGTGGTGGCCGGCGGAACCGCCGGCCACCACAGCCCCGGCCTCAACGGCCGGGCGTTCGGGGCGAGAGCCCTCAGACCGCCGGGAAGATCTCGGCGTCCGGCTTGAGCAGCTGGCCCGGCTTCGGCGCGGTGCCGTCCACCAGGTAGCGGGTGACCATCGTGTTCAGCGCGGTGCTGCGACCGACGGCGCAGTGCTCGATCGAGTCGACGCTGACCAGCACGGCGTTGCCCAGCTCCTGCTGCATCCGCTGGGCGAACTTGTACTGGGTGGCCGGGTCGTAGAGGTTGCCGATGACCATCACGGTGTTGGAGGTCTTCTTGTTCCACGGGCCGCTGAAGCGCTCGGCGTCCCGGGCCGGGGCGGGCCAGCTCGCGCAGGCCGGGGCGTCGAAGGCCTGGTAGCGACCGAAGGTCGGCGACTCCTTCTCCCAGGCCCGGGCGACGTTGGCGAACACCCGGTCGTTCGACGGGTACGGCTTGTCCTGGCAGTTGACGCCCATGTAGGAGTCGTCACCGGTGTACTCGGAGTCGGCCGGGGCCTCGCGCAGTGCGCGCGGGACGTTCACCGTGAGCTGGTTGGCCGCGTCGTCCGGGACGGTCGCCTTCGGCGCCAGCAGGGCGGCCGCGGCCGGCTTCTGCATCACCTGGTAGGTGGCCTGCAGCGACTTCGCCAGCGGAGCCAGCTTGGCCTGCGAGTACAAGGCGCTGGCCACCTCGCTGGTGAAGCTGCTCAGCGTCACCCGGGAGCCGTTCGACAGCGTGATCGGGCTGGTCCGAAGGTGGTCGCGGAGCTCGTCGAACTTGGCCCGGGTGTCACCGTCGCCGAAGGCGCAGCGCGGGGCACCGGCGGTCTGGCAGCGCTTCAGGAACTCGTCCAGGGCCAGTTCGAAACCGCCCGCCCGCTGGCGGTCGTACTCCAGGCCGTTGTGCAGGCGCAGGTTGGGGTCGACGTTGCCGTCGATGATGATCGCGCGCACCTTGTTCGGGTACATGTTCGCGTACGTCGAACCGATCAGGGTGCCGTAGGAGAAGCCGGCGAAGGTGAGCTGGGAGTCACCGACGGCACGGCGCATCCGGTCGAGGTCGCGCACCACGTTGATGGTCGACATGTGCTCGATCAGCGGGCCGGCGTTCTTGCTGCAGGCGTCGGTGTAGTCCTGGTCGGCGTCCAGCGTGTCGTCGACCTCCGCCTTGGTGACGGGCACGCCCACCATGCGGTTGTTGACCGCGTCGGCGTCTTCCTGGGTCTTGAAGCACTTGAGCGGGTTGCTCCGGGCCACCCCGCGGGGATCGAAGCCGACCAGGTCGAACTTGGCCTGCACCTCGGCGCCGAAACGGGTGGTGGTCGCCCACATGTAGCCACTGCCGCCGGGGCCGCCGGGGTTGAGGAACAGCGAGCCGATCCGCTTCGACGGGTCGCTCGCGCGCCGCCGCAGCATGGCGATGCCGACCTTCTCACCGGACGGGTTGTCGTAGTCCAGCGGCACGGGGTAGACGGCGCAGTCGTAGATGCCCGGGTCCGGCTTGCTCGGGTCGGGGTTGCACGGCTTCCAGTCGACGGGGTCGACCTTCGCCTCGGCGGCCGCCGCACCCGGGGCCTGGTCGAACGGCGCGGCCGACGCGGCCGCGGCGGTTCCGGTGACAAGGGCGAGCGCGCAGGTGACCGCTCCGGCCAACGTGGATATGCGGGACAAGGAACCTCCTCCGTACTGAAAGGGCGGCCCCAGCCTGTCAGTCTGAGAACTCCGTGTGAAGACCTCGAAGCAGCGGAAATCCTTCGAGTTCCACTCCACACCCAGCCGGAACATTCTGTGAATGCACCAACTTGACGGTTAATTGACCTGATGGTAATTCAACCACGGCGGTTGTGGAGCGGGATGCGCCGACCCGGCCCGTGGGCTCGCTCACGCCCCGGGACGGGCCTGACCCGAGAGAAGATCATCGACGCCGCCCTCGACTTCGTCGACGAGCACGGCCTCGCCGCGCTCTCCAACCGCAAGCTCGGCGCGGCGCTCGGTTGCGAGGGCATGACGCTCTACCACTACGTCCCCAGCAGGGCCGCCCTGCTCGACGGGACGGTCGAACGCCTCCTGGAGTCCTCCGCGGGGACCTCTTCGCCGAACCGAACGGCCCCTGGACCGAGGTCGTCCGGGAATTCGCCGTCTCACTGCGCCGGATGCTGCTGGACCACCCCGCCGTGCTCACCGTCCTGGCCACCCGGCCGGCCGCCGCACCCGCCACGCTCACCCTGATCGAACGCGGCATCACCGTGCTCCGCGAGGACGGCGTCCCGCTGGCCGACGCACTCGCCGCACTGAACCCGGTGGTCATGTGGACCCTGGGCCGCACCCTCAGCGAGGTCGGCGAAACACCCCACCACGAGGGCACCGAGCCCCGGCCCGAGCAGCTCTCGGCGCTGGACCGGACCACCTGTCCTCACCTCGCCCGGGCCTTCGGCACCGGCGAGGGCCTGGATTCCGAGCGGCGCTTCCACCGCACGCTCCGCATCCTGCTCGCCGGCTACGCCGCCGAGTCGGACGTCACCGAGGGAGCCGGCAACCGACCGGCCAACGCACCCGGCTGACGATTCCCGCTTCCCGCCGGGTGCCGGCCGAACCCCGATTCCCACGGCTCCGAGCTCGCTCGTGGCCGCGAGCATCGCCGATCCGGACCACGGACGACCGGCCCGCGGGTGGGCAGAAGCCAAGGCAGGCCCTAAGGTCCGGTCGCGCCGCGCAGGGCGGCCGCCACCAGGCCCTGGAGCTCGTCGACACCGGTCTCGCCCCCGCCGACCAGGCGGTCGAAGACCAGTCCGTCGATGCAGGCCAGGAGCGTGGCGGTCCGACCGTCCGGGTCGGCGACCCCCTGGTCGGCGAGGAAGGCCCGGACGACGGCCCGGCCGGCGTTCTCGCGCGGCACGAGAATCTCCCGCAGCTCGGGGTCACGGACGCTCTCCACCGCGCAGGCGTACCGCGCCAGCGACCGCCGCCGCCCTTCGCCGGTCAGCCGATGACTCATCAACTCGGCTATCCCTTGGACCAGTTCGTCCGACGAGCGGATCACCACCCGCTCTCCCATCGCCTGCAGCTCCCCCTGGTCCAACTCGACCAGGCGCCGCACCAGCGCGGTCAGCAGCGCCTGCCTGGTGCGCAGATAGGCCGAGGTGGTACCGGGCGGCAGCCCGGCCGCCGCATCGACCGCCCGATGGGTCAACCCTCGCACCCCCGCGTCCGCCAGCACGCCGATCGCCGCATCCGCCAGCACGGTCCGCCGGTCCGGCCTCCCCGCCTCACCCGCCCCGCCCGTGCCGCCTTGCTTCTGGTCCTGGTCTCGCCGCATCCCCCCTTTCTACCGGGCCGGGCTCCCCCCACGCCCGTCCGGCCGCCGTCGGGCCGGCCTCCCCCGCAGCACCGGGACCCCGCCCCTCCCCTCCGACCGCCTCCGTAAGCCCGTAGTACGCTCCTTCTACAGATGTAGAAAACAACGCGGCGGCACGGGAAGGACCGGGCATGAGCAACAACAGCGCGGTGGTGGTCGGGGGCGGCATCGGCGGACTGGCGACCGCGATCGGGCTCCGGCTGGCGGGGTGGGACGTCACCGTGATCGAGCGGGCGGCCGTACTGGACGACGCCGGAGCCGGGATCTCGCTCCACGCCAACGGCATGCGGTCGCTCGGAATCCTCGGGGTCGGCGACGCCGTTGAGGCGGCCTCCCGGCGGCAGTACACCGGCGGGACACGGACGCCGGACGGCCGCCGGCTCGCCCTGATGGACGGCAGGGCACTGGAGCGGGAGCTGGGGGCGCCGATCGTCGGCATACCCCGCGCCGACCTGCACCGCATCCTGCGCGACGCGCTGCCCGCCGAGTCCCTGGTGATCGGCGCCGAGGTGACGGAGATCGACGCCACCGACCCCGCCCGGGTCGCGGTGGGCTACGACGGCACCACCCTGAAGGCCGATCTCGTCGTCGCGGCCGACGGCGTCAACAGCCGGATCCGCCACCGCCTCTTCCCCGCCCACCCCGGACCGGTCTACAGCGGCTCGACGGTGCTGCGGGCGATCACCGAGCGCCCGGTCGACGGGCTGACCGCCGACTTCGAGCTGACCTGGGGCCACGGCGCCGAGTTCGGACACATCGCCTTCCCGGACGGCCGGGCCGAGTGGCACGCCGTGCTCACCGCCCCGGCCGGGGTGCGCTACCGGGACCCGCTGACCGAGGTCCGTCGCCGGTTCGCGCGCTGGCACGACCCGATCCCCGCGCTGCTGGCCGCGACCAACCCGGAGGCGGTGCTGCACCACGACGTCAACGAGCTGGTCACCCCCCTCCCCTCGTACGTCTCGGGCCGGATCGCGCTGCTCGGCGACGCGGCCCACGCCATGACGCCCCACCTCGGCCAGGGCGCCTGCCAGGCCCTGGAGGACGCCGCAACCCTCGCGGCGGCGGTCGCCGGCAGCCCGACGGTCGAGGCCGCGCTCGCCCGCTACGACGCCGCTCGCCGCCCGCGCAGCCAGACCGTGGCCCGCGACGCCCGCCGGGCCGGCCGGATGGGCCAGCAGCTGGCCAACCCGCTGGCGGTCGGCCTGCGCAACGCCGCGATCCGCCTCACCCCGCCCGGTGCGATGATGCGGACCGTCCTGAAGCACGCCGACTGGACGCCGCCCCGGATCGCCCCCCCGAGCCGCCTAGGCACGGACCGTGGCAGCGCCGCGAGGCCGGGCGGGCCAGGGAGGACACCGCCGAATTCCCGGCCCGCCCGGCCCGCCACCCGAAGGGAGCAGCATTTCCTGTGGCATGGATCACGATCACGCGGCAGAACTGACGATCCGTCACTTCGACTGACGGTTCGTCACTCTGCCTCCACTTGGCACCAGTTGTTGACTGACGTTGAGTCAGATTCGGTCACTCCCGCTCGAGTTGGGCTGAGTGTCAGCTCCTGCCGGCCCGGAAAGCCGGGGCTACCATCGGTCGGGTTGTCCGCTCCGGCCCCGGAGTGGGGTCTCCCGTCAGGCGAGTGCTCCCACCGCCCCAAGGGCCGGACATCGGTCGGAACGGGGCGAGGACGAGGAGCGCACGGGCTGCCATGACCGCTGAACCGAGCCACCCGAAGCAGTACGCCACGCCACCGCGGCCCGCGCCGGAAAAGGCCTCCCCGGAACGAGCCGCACCCCTACGGACCGCGACGCCGCAGGCCCTGTTCCCCGGCCGCCCCGCCGCCGCCCCGCGCACCCTGGTCGACGTGCTGGACGCCACCGTGCGCGCCCACCCCGACGAGCCCGCCCTGGACGACGGCCGCACGGTGCTCAGCTACCGCGCCCTGGCCGCCGAGGTCGAGCAGCTGCGCCGCCGGCTGACCGCCGCCGGGATCGGCCCGGGCGACCGGGTCGGGGTGCGGGTCCCGTCGGGCACCAACGACCTGTACGTCTCAATCCTCGCCGTGCTCGCCGCCGGCGCCGCCTACGTGCCGGTGGACGCCGAGGACCCGGACGAGCGGGCCCAGCTGGTCTTCGGCGAGGCCGCCGTGGCCGCCGTGCTCGGCGCCGGGCGCGCCCTGAGCACCACCACCACGCGCCCGCCCTTGAGCGGGCGCCGCCCCACCCCGGCCGACGACGCCTGGATCATCTTCACCTCCGGCTCGACCGGCAAGCCCAAGGGCGTCGCCGTCACCCACCGCAACGCCGCCGCCTTCGTCGACGCCGAGGCCGCGCTCTTCCTCCAGGAGGAGCCGATCGGCCCCGGCGACCGGGTGATGGCCGGACTGTCGGTCGCCTTCGACGCCTCCTGCGAGGAGATGTGGCTGGCCTGGCGGCACGGCGCCTGCCTGGTGCCCGTCCCCCGTTCCCAGGTGCGCAGCGGCGCCGACCTCGGCCCCTGGCTGGCCGAGCAGGAGATCACCGTGGTCTCCACCGTCCCGACCCTGGCCGCGCTGTGGCCGGCCGAGGCGCTGAACGAGGTCCGGCTGCTGGTCTTCGGCGGCGAGGCCTGCCCGCCCGAGCTGGTGCAGCGCCTGGTCACCGAGGGCCGCGAGGTGTGGAACACCTACGGCCCGACCGAGGCCACCGTGGTGGCCTGCGCCGCCCTCTTGACCGGCGAGGGCCCGGTCCGGATCGGCCTGCCGCTGGACGGCTGGGACCTCGCCGTGGTGGACGGGGCCGGGCAGCCGGTCACCCCCGGCGGCACCGGGCAGCTGGTGATCGGCGGGGTCGGTCTGGCCCGTTACCTCGACCCGGAGAAGGACGCCGAGAAGTACGCGCCGTTGCCCTCGCTGGGCTGGGAGCGCGCCTACCGCAGTGGCGACCTGGTCCAGGCCGACCCGGCCGGCCTGCTGTTCCTCGGCCGCACCGACGAGCAGATCAAGCTCGGCGGACGCCGGATCGAACTCGGCGAGGTGGACGCCGCCCTGCAGGCGCTGCCCGGGGTGACGGGCGCGGCCGCCGCGGTGCGGACCGCGCGCGGCGGCAACCAGCTGCTGGTCGGCTACCTGGTGGTCCAGGACGGCTTCGACCGCGAGCAGGCCGTCGAACGGCTGCGCGCCGAACTGCCCGCCGCCCTGGTGCCGCTGCTCGCCCCGGTCGACACCCTGCCCACCCGCACCTCCGGCAAGGTCGACCGCAACGCCCTGCCCTGGCCGCTGCCCGAACTGGAGGCCGCCGGGCCGGGCGAGCAGCTGTACGGCACCGAGGCCTGGCTCGCCGAGCAGTGGGCCGAGATCCTCGGCGTGCAGGTGAGCGGCGCACGCGACGACTTCTTCGCGATCGGCGGCAGCAGTCTGGCCGCAGCCCGGCTGACCACCTTGCTGCGCACCCGCTACCCGAGCGCGGCCGTACTGGACGTCTACCAGCACCCGACGCTGCGCAAGCTCGCCCGCCACCTGGAACGCGGCGCCGCCGAGGGTGGCGAGGCCCGTACCGTCGCCCTGGTACCGACCCGGGCCAAGCTGCTCCAACTGCTCCTGCTGATCCCGCTGTTCACCGTGGTCGGCCTGCGCTGGACGGTCGCCCTGCTGGCCGCCGGGAACCTGCTCTCCCACGTCGGCGACTACCCGTGGGCGCCCACCGCCTCCTGGTGGGCGGTCGGCGCGGGCGCGCTCCTGCTGTACAGCTCGCCGGGCCGGCTCGCGATCGGCGCCGGTGGTGCCCGGCTGCTGCTGCGCGGCCTGCGCCCAGGCAGCTACCCGCGCGGCGGGGCCGTGCACCTGCGGCTGTGGGCGGCCGAGCGGCTCGCCGAGCTGAGCGGCGCGACCGGGCTGTCCGGCGCCTGGCTGGTCCCCTACGCCCGGGTGCTGGGCGTCAAGGTCGCCCGCGAGGTGGACCTGCACTCGCTACCCCCGGTCACCGGGATGCTCAGGCTGGGCCGGGGCTGCGCCGTCGAGGCCGAGGTCGACCTGTCCGGTTACTGGCTGGATGGCGACCGGCTGGAGGTCGGCCAGATCAGGATCGGTGCCGACGCGGTGGTCGGCACCCGTTCGACGCTGCTGCCCGGTGCCCGGGTCGGCAAGCGCGCGCAGGTGCTGCCCGGCTCCAGCGTCACCGGCCAGGTGCCCACCGGCCAGCGCTGGGGCGGCGCGCCCGCCGTCAAGCTGGGCCGGGCCGAGTGGTCCTGGCCCAAGGAGCCGCCGGTCCGCCGGCCCGTCTGGGCCGCGCTGTACGGCGTCGGTGACACCCTGGTAGGCCTGCTGCCGGTGCTGCCCGCCGCGGCCGCCCTCGCCGTGCTCTCCCGGTTCGTCGACCGGGGCGCGGAACTCGGTCCGGCCCTCGGCGGCGCCCTGCTCGGGCTGCTGCCCGCCACCCTGGCGTACGGCGCACTGTACGCGGCGCAGCTGGTGGTGCTGGTCCGGCTGCTGAGCACCGGCCTGGTGCCCGGCGTGCACCCGCTGCACGGCCGGGTCAGCTGGCAGGCGTGGACGGTCAGCCAGCTGATGGACCGGGCCCGCGAGGTGCTGTTCCCGCTGTACGCCGGGCTGGTCACCCCGCTTTGGCTGCGGGCGCTGGGGATGCGGGTCGGCCGGGGCGCCGAGGTGTCCACGGTGCTGGCGCTGCCCAGCCTGACCACCGTCGGGGACGGCGCGTTCCTGGCCGACGACACCCTGATCGCACCCTACGAGCTGGGCGGCGGCTGGATGCGCCTGGGCGAGGCGAAGGTCGGCGACCGGGCGTTCCTCGGCAACTCGGGGATGACCGCGCCGGGCCGTTCGGTGCCCAAACGGGGCCTGGTGGGCGTGCTCTCGGCGACGCCGGCGAAGGCGAAGAAGGGCGGGTCGTACCTGGGCATGCCGCCGGTGCGGTTGCCGCGCGCGGCGGACCGGGCGGACCAGAGCCTGACCTACGAGCCGCCGGCCCGGCTGCGGTGGGCGCGCGGGCTGGTCGAACTGGCGCGGCTGCTGCCGGTGCTGGCCTCGGGGGCGCTGGGGCTGGCGACGGTGGCGGCGCTGTCCTGGCTGGCGGCGGGCTCCACCGTGCTGGCCGCGCTGCTCTCCGGACCGGTGCTGCTGGCCGCGGGCGGCGTGGCCTGCCTGGTCGCGGTGGCCGCGAAGTGGCTGCTGGTCGGGCGCTTCCGGGCGGTGGAGCACCCGCTGTGGAGCGGTTTCGTGTGGCGCAACGAGCTCGCCGACACCTTCGTGGAGGTGCTGGCGGTGCCCTGGCTGGTCGGTGCGGTGCCGGGCACCCCGCTGCTGAACCTGTGGCTGCGGGCGCTCGGAGCCAAGGTCGGGCACGGCGTGTGGTGCGAGAGCTACTGGCTGCCGGAGGCGGACCTGGTCACCCTCGGGGACGGGGTCAGCGTCAACCGGGGCTGCGTGGTGCAGACGCACCTCTTCCACGACCGGATCATGCGGATGGATACTGTGGTCCTCCGTGAGGGCGCCACCCTGGGCCCGGGCGGGATCGTGCTGCCCGGCAGCACGGTGGGCGCGCGCAGCACGCTGGGCCCGGCCTCGCTGGTGATGCGCGCCGAGTCCGTCCCGGCGGACACCCGGTGGCTGGGCAACCCCATCGAGGCCTGGCAGACCACGTCGTGACCACTCCTCCCCCGGCCGCCCCTCCGACCGACCTCCCCGACAGGAACGCGGACATCCGTTCGGATACGACCACCCACCCGCCCACGACTCCCCGTCCCGGCCCTCAGGAAGCGCCCGCCCCCGTGAAGCCCCACCACGCCCCGCCGGCCGCCGGCGGTCCGGACCCGTACTTCCCGAACAGCGGTGACCACCGCTACCGGGTGCACCGCTACGAAATCGCCCTGGACTACCGGCCCGGGCCCAACCGGCTGGCCGCCTCGGCCCGGCTGAGCGCGGTGGCGAACGCGGCGCTGGCCGAGTTCGCGCTCGACCTGGCCGAGTTCCGGATCGGGCGGATGCTGGTCGACGGCAGAGCCGCCCGCTACACCCACCGCGGCGGCAAGCTTCGGGTCCGCCCGGCGAAGGCGCTCGCGGCGGGTGCGGCCTTCACCGTCGAGGTGCACTACACCGGCAACCCCCGGCCGGTGCGCAGCCCGTGGGGCGGGCTGGGCTGGGAGGAACTGACCGAGGGCGCGCTGGTGGCCAGTCAGCCGGTCGGCGCGCCGTCCTGGTACCCGTGCAACGACCGGCCCGCGGACAAGGCGACGTACCAGGTGGCGGTGACCACGCCGTCCCCGTTCACGGTGCTGTCCGGCGGGCGGCTGCTCACCCGGACCACCCGCGCCTCCAGCACCACCTGGGTGTACGAGCAGAGCGCGCCGACCTCGTCGTACCTGGTGACGGTCTCGATCGGGCACTACCGGCCGGTGCCGCTGACCGCCTGCCCCACCACGCCCCGGGCCGGTTCCGTACCGCAGACCGGGTACGTCCCGCAGCGGCTGGCCGATGCCTTCGCCCGGGACTTCGCCCGTCAGCCGGAGATGATGGCGTACTTCACCGAGGCCTTCGGGCCGTACCCGTTCGGCGAGTACGCGGTGGTGGTCGCGGACGAGGAACTGGACGTCCCGGTGGAGGCGCAGGGCGTGGCCACCTTCGGCACCAACCACCTCGGCGGCGGCTGGGAGCGCGAACGGCTGATCGCGCACGAGCTGGCCCACCAGTGGTTCGGCAACAGCGTCACCATCGCCGACTGGCGGCACATCTGGCTCAACGAGGGCTTCGCCAAGTACGCGGAGTGGCTCTGGTCCGAGCACACCGGCGGCCCCGGCGCGGCCGTGCACGCCGCCGCCGCGCACCGGCTGCTGGCCGGTCTGCCGCAGGACCTCCGGCTCGGCGACCCGGGCCGCAAGCTGATGTTCGACGACCGGCTGTACCAGCGCGGCGGCCTCACGGTGCACGCGCTGCGACGGGCACTCGGCGAGGACGCGTTCTTCGCGATGCTGCGGGACTGGGCGGGCGTCCACCAGCACGGCGTGGTCGCCACCTCCGATCTGCTCGCGCATGCCTCCCGGTACACCGCCACCCCGCTCGGCCCGCTGTTCGAGGCGTGGCTGGAGCGGCCGGAGCTGCCGCCGCTGACGGGCTGACCGGTAGGTTCGCGCCGGTCCGCGGCGCGGCTGGACTACTGTCCGTCCATGCCGATGAGTTCAGACGACCAGATGACCGAGCAGCCCGACCACCTGCTGCCCACCACCCGCCGTGCCCTGCTGCACCGCGTCGCCGTCGCCCAGGCCGAGGGCCGTACCCCCTCTCTGGTGGCCGGGGTGGTACGGGAGGGCCGGCTGGTCTGGAGCGGCGCCCGCAGCATGATCGACGGGCACGCGCCGGATGCGGACGTCCAGTACCGAATCGGCTCGCTCACCAAGACCTTCGTCGCGGTGCTGGTGCTCCGGCTGCGCGACGAGGGCCTGCTCGACCTCGCCGACCCGCTGGGCCGCCACCTGCCCGGCACCCCCGCCGACGACGTCACCGTCGCCCAACTGCTCGCCCACTCCGGCGGGCTCGCCGCCGAGACGCCCGCGCCCTGGTGGGAGCGGACGGACGGCGCCCTGCGGCCCGAACTTGGCGACCTGCTGGAGGAGGAGAGCCCGCTCAAGCACCCGGCCGGCCGGTGCCACCACTACTCCAACCCCGGCTACGCGCTGCTCGGAGCGCTGGTCGAGAAGGTGCGCGGCGAACCCTGGGGCGAGGTGCTGCGCCGCGAGGTGCTGGCCCCGCTCGGCCTGGACCGCACCACCCTGCTGCCCGAGCACCCGCACGCCGGGGGCTTCGCCGTCCACCCCTGGGCCGACGTCATGCTGCCCGAACCCCTCACCGACACCGGCCTGATGGCCCCAGCCGGTCAACTCTGGTCCACCGGCGCCGACCTGGCCCGCTGGGCGGCCTTCCTGGCCGCCGGCGACGACAAGGTGCTGAGCGCCGACACCCTCGCCGAGATGAGCCGCCCGGCCATCGGCCCGGCGGACGCCGACTGGACCTCCGGCTACGGCCTCGGCCTCCAACTGCGCCGACACGAGGGCCGGCTGCTGTACGGCCACACCGGCTCGATGCCCGGCTTCACCGCCGGGCTGTGGGTCAGCGCCGAGGACGGCCTGGCCGCCTTCGCCCTCTCCAACGCCACCAGCGGCGCCAACACCCCCCTCCTGGCGGCCCAGTTGATCGGCATCACGGCCGCCCACGAGCCCCGGCTGCCCGCCCCCTGGCGCCCGCTCACCGAGGTCGACCAGGAGCTCCTCGCGCTCACCGGCCCCTGGTACTGGGGCGCCGCGCCCAACGTCCTGCGGCTGCACGCCGACGGCGTCCTGGAGTTGACCCCGGACGCCGGCGGCCACCGGGGCTCCCGTTTCCGGCCCCAGCCGGACGGCAGCTGGCTCGGCCTGGACAACTACTACGCGGGCGAGACTCTGCGGGTGGTGCGGCACGCCGACGGGACGGTCAGCCACCTGGACGTCGGCTCCTTCGTCTACACCCGCGAGCCGTACGGACCGGCCGGCGCCGTTCCCGGGGGTTTCGACCCGCAGGGCTGGCAGGCGTTCTGAGCCCTTGCCGCGGTGACGGCGGGGGCGCGTGAGGCAGGTGTGCGCCCCCGTTGTCCACCCCGGTCGAACGACCGCCCGGTGCCGGGCAGATGACCACCAGGCTGCGCCAGGTCCCATTCAACAGGTGCACATCTGCGCTCCGCCGGGCCGCAACGTGAATGCCAACCGGCTTGGAGACACATACGGGGACCGGTTCGCATCCATGCCCGACTCCTGCGGACCGGGACGGTGCCCTGGCGATCCACGGCACCGCCGATCGTGCTGCCCTGGAGGGTCCGCCATGACCACCGTCCCCACGTACGCTCCGTCCGCAGTCGCCCCCACCCACGACGCCCCGGCGGTCCCCGCCCGTCGCCACCAGCCGGCCGCGGCCGCCGCCTACACCATCTCCCTCGCGCACGACGAGGACGACGTGCGCGCCGCGCAGCGGCTGCGCCACCAGGTCTTCGCCGCCGAACTCGGCGCCGATCTGCACAGCCCGGTCGCCGGACTCGACATCGACCCGTTCGACGAGCACTGCGACCACCTGCTGGTCCGGGAGGGCGAGGGCGGCACCGTCGTCGGCACCTACCGGCTGCTGCGCCCCGAGGCCGCCCGCCGGGCCGGACGGCTGTACTCCGACGGCGAGTTCGACCTGTCCGCGCTGTCGCCGGTCCGGGCCGGCCTGGTCGAACTCGGCCGCTCCTGCATCCACCCCGACCACCGGGGCAACGGCGCGGTCATCAACCTGATGTGGGGCGGCATCGCCCGCTACCTCGCCGACACCGGCAACACCTGGGTCGGCGGCTGCTGCTCGATCGGCCTGGAGGACGGCGGCGGCACCGCCGCCCGGGTCTGGGACACCGTCAGCGCCCAGTACCTGGCCCCCGAGCAGTACCGGGTCACCCCGCACCGCCGCTGGGACGCCACCGGCGTGCCGCGTGCCGAGCGCGGCGCCCTGCCCGCCCTGCTCCGCGGCTACCTGCGGCTCGGCGCCTGGGTCTGCGGCGAGCCCGCGTACGACCCCGACTTCGACTGCGCCGACCTGTACGTGCTGCTGTCACTGGAGCGCACCGACCCGCGCTACCTGCGGCACTTCCTGTCCGGAGCACCCACCCTGGGCGCCTCGTCATGAGCGTCTGGCTCCCGACCGCACCCTGCCGACCGGACACCTGCCTGGGCGAGCGCACGCCGGAGGTCTCGCAGCCCCGGCGGGCGCTGCGGCTGACCGCCTGCCTGGTCGCGGTGCTCGTGGGTGTGCTGCTCAGCCTGCCGGTGCGGCTACTGCCGTACGGCACCCGGGACCGGCTGATCCGGCTCTGGGCCCGGGTGCTGCTGCGCACCCTCGGGGTGACCGTCAACCTCGGGACGACCGGGACGACCGGGACGACCGGGACGGCCCGAGCGGGCGGAGCCAGTGACGGCGGCGCGGCGGTCGGCGCCGGGGCGGTCGGCGCCGGGGCGGTCGGCGCCGACGGGGCACTGGTGGTGGCCAACCACGTGTCCTGGCTGGACATCCCGCTGCTCGCCGCCGGGCGGCCGGGGCGCTCGCTGGCCAAGACCGAGGTCCGCAAGTGGCCGGTACTCGGGCCCCTGGTCGCCTGGGGCGGCACCGTGTTCCTGGACCGCGACCGGCTGCGCACGCTCCCGGACACCGTGGCGGCCGTGACCGAGGTGCTGCGCTCCGGGCACCCGGTGATCGTCTTCCCGGAGGGGTCGACCTGGTGCGGGCGGGAGAGCGGCCGGTTCCGGCCCGCACTGTTCCAGGCGGCGGTGGAGGCGGGCGCCTTCGTCCAGCCGGTGACGATCCGCTACCGGCTGGCGGACGGACGGCCGACCAGCGCGCCCGCCTTCATCGGCGACGACGGGCTGCTCACCTCGCTCGCCCGGGTGGTCGCGGTGCGCGGGCTGGTCGCGGACGTCACCTTCCTGCCGCCGATCCCGCCACCCGGGCCGCAGCCCACCCGGGCGGGCGCCCGGCGGGAGCTGGCGCGGGCGGCACAGGCGGCGGTGGAGGGGATCCGCTGAGGCGGTCGTGTCCGTTCCACTCGCGCCGCCCGCCCGGCTCGGCTCGGCTCCGTTCAGGCGGAACGGGCCCCGTCCTCCGGCCGCGCGTCGCCAGGCCGGCCGCGGCGAGCGGACGGCCCCGGCCGAGCAGGACGGCGACCAGCACGGCGGTGACGGCGAGCGCCACCGAACCGCAGCGCAGCGCGAGGTGGATGCCGTCGACGAAGGCGCCGTCCACCGCCTGCCGGACCGGCCCGGGCAGCGTGTGGGCGTGCTCGCCGTACATCGACAGCCCGCCGAGGCCGACGGCGCAGAGCAGGAGGCCGAGCACCATCAGCGGCCGGGGGCCGGTCCTCTGCGTCCTCTACGCCTCCTTCGGCACCGCCTTCGGGCTGGACATCGGGATCTGATCGACAACCGACGGCCGCGCGGCCCCGGAGGCGGGTAGGCTCACCCGGCAGCCCGCCCGAACGTTCACGGAGGAGTGTCCGATGCCCGAACCGTACCGCCACGACGAGCCGTACGCCCAGGGCCTGTTGGACGTCGGTGACGGGCAGCGGATCCACTGGAACACCTCCGGCGACCCGGCCGGGAAGCCGGCCGTGGTGGTGCACGGCGGCCCCGGCTCGGGCCACAACCCTGGCTCCCGGCGCTACTTCGACCCGCGGCGCTACCGCGTCGTGCAGTACGACCAGCGCGGCTGCGGGCGCAGCCTGCCGCACGCCGCCGACCCGTCGACCGGGCTGGAGCACAACACCACCGCACACCTGGTCGCCGACCTGGAGCGGCTGCGCGAGCACCTGGGCATCGACAAGTGGCTGCTCTACGGCGGCTCCTGGGGATCCACGCTGATCCTGGCGTACGCCGAGGCCCACCCGGAGCGGGTCTCCGGGATCGTGGTCTGCGGGGTCACCATGACGCGCCCGGAGGAACTCGAGTGGCTGTACCAGGGCGTCGGCCGCTTCCTGCCCGGCCCCTGGGAGGAGTTCCGCGACTTCCTGCCCGCCGCCGACCGGGACGGCGACGTGTTCGACCTGCTCGCCGCCTACAGTCGACAGCTCAACAGCCCCGAGGAGAGCGTCCGTCGGGCCGCCGCCCGAGCCTGGGCCACCTGGGAGGACGCGGTCATCTCGCACGAGGTGCTGGGCAAGCCGAACGCCTACTCCGACCGCCCCTCCGACGCCCTGATGGCCTTCACCCGGATCACGGCGCACTACTTCTCGCACCGGGCCTTCCTGGCGGACGGCCAACTGCTGAGCAACGCCGGACGACTGGCCGGGATCCCGGGCGAGCTGATCCACGGCCGGCTCGACCTCGGCGGGCCGCTGCACACCCCATGGCAACTGGCCAAAGCCTGGCCGGACGCACGGCTGACGGTGATCGACGAGGCCGGACACACCGGCAGTCCGCGGATGGCGGAGGCCCTGCTCGCCGCCGTCGAACGCTTCGCCTGAGGAACGGAACGCCCTGGGGCTACCGGGCCGTTCGTGAAGATGATCTACAAGTCTTCTCCCCCTACGATACGACTCATGCTCGCTTATGCCCCAGCCGCCCTGTTCTTCCTGCTGTGCGGAATCGGGGTGCTGCGCGACCGCCGCCGGTTCAGCAACGCCGTCCTGCTCGGCATCGCCGTCTCGCTCCTCGCCCTCGCCCTGCTCACCGAACTCCGCAGGGCGCCCACGCTGGTGGCGGAGCTCGCGGCGGTGGCGATCATCCTGTTGCCGACCATCGGAACGGTGGCCCTGGTCTGGTTCCTGCTCGCCAACGGCGTGACGATGATCCGCAAGGAGGGGCGACGCCCGGCCAATCTGCTCTCCCTACTCGCCGGACTGGGCATCATCGCCGTCATCGCGTTGCTCGTCGCCGCCATCGCCACCCGCTCACCGCGGCTCGGCATCCTGGCGGGCACCGCCGTGCTCGTGGTCGGCTACGTCTCCTTCCTGTTCGTCTGCTTCGTCGGTTACGCCTTCCTGTACGGTCGCCACCGGCCGCGAGGGGACGTGGACTTCGTCGTCGTCCTCGGCTCCGGCCTGATCGGCGGCGAGCGCGTCCCGCCGCTGCTGGCCAGCCGGCTCATCCGGGGCCGCGAGGTGTACGAGCGGCAGGCCGCGCGCGGCAACCCGCCGGTGCTGATCACCTCGGGCGGCCAGGGTCCGGACGAGAAGCTGCCGGAGTCCGACGCCATGGCCGCCTACCTGATCGAGCGCGGCTTCCCGGCCCAGCACATCGAGCGCGAGGACCGCTCGCGCACCACCGAGGAGAACCTGCTCTTCAGCAGGGCCATCATGGAGCGGGCCAAGCCCGACTACCGCTGCGTCGTGGTGACCAACAACTTCCACGCCTTCCGGGCCGCGTTGACCGCCCGCAAGACCGGGGTCAACGGGCACGTCTTCGGCTCGCCCACTGCCCGCTACTACTGGCCGAGCGCGACGATCCGCGAGTTCGCGGCGATCTTCCTCTCACACAAGCTGGTCAACTTCGGGATCTGCGGCCTCCTTGCGCTCTGTGGGGTGCTGGCGGCGCTCTGAGCGCCCCCACCCCCGCTGGTTCTCGGGGTGTCCGGGGCGGCAGGCTGAGGGTTCGTCATGAGATCAACCTGCCCTGTTCGAACATCTCGCTCAAGCCCCTTCCGCCGCCTTCACCCCCGCGAACAGATCGTTCTCGACCGCACCGACTGCACCGGCTGTCGGGACCGGGTTGCCGGGCCCGGACACGAAGCTCCGCGCCAGGTGGTAGTCCTCGGTCGGCCAGACCTCGCGCTCGATGTCCCGTGGGTGGGCCATGAACGCCACTCCGGGCTGGACCTGGGTGGCGTGCGCCAGCATCGCCGCATCGCGTACGGCGAACTGCTCGGCGCACTCGATCCGGGTGGTGGTCGCGAGGGCGGGCGGGGTATCGGGCCAGCCGGCGAGCAGTTCGCCCATCTCCGAAGCGACTCCGCGCTCCGTCATGGCGTCGTGCAGCGTCTGGAACCAGGCCCGGGAGAGCGCCAGGTGGTAGTAGAGCTTGGCCACCTGCCACGGCTCACCCGCCCCGGGGTGGCGCTTCGGGTCGGCAGCCGCCTCGAAGGCCTCGACGGCGACCTTGTGGGTCATCACGTGGTCCGGGTGCGGGTATCCACCCGTCTCGTCGTAGGTGATCACGACGTGGGGACGGAACTCCCTGATCAGCGCGACCAGTGGTGCCGCCGCGACCTCCAACGGCTGGGCTGCGAAGCAGCCTTCCGGCAGCGGCTCGTCCGGACCCGGCATCCCTGAGTCGACGAAGCCGAGGAACTGCTGCCGTACTCCGAGGATTTCACGTGCGGCGTCCATCTCCTCGCGCCGGATCCGGGTGAGGTCGGCCCGGACCTCGGGCCGGTCCAGTGCCGGGTTGAGCACCGAGCCGCGCTCGCCACCCGTGCAGGTCGCGACCAGGACGTCCACGCCCTCGGCCGCGTACCGGGCGAGGGTGGCCGCGCCCTTGCTGGATTCGTCGTCGGGGTGGGCGTGCACGGTGAGCAGCCGCAGACCGCCGGAGCGCTTGGTGAACACGGGTACCTCCAGAGTGGAACAGGCCGAAAAGGTCGAATGGGAATGGGGGGGTGAGCAAGGACCGGCGGCCGGTCAGTCCGCCGTACGGGCGGAGCCCGGGTAGAGCATGGCCGGTGCGATCGAGAGCGCCGACAGTGCCAGCACCCACCAGAAGGTCGCGCCGAAGGCCGCCCCGGGATGGTCCGGGTGCCCCGCCTGGACCTGTCCGAGGACCAAGGTCAGCACCGCCGTACCGAGCGCCCCGCCGAGCCGGTTGAGAACGTTGACCGCACCTGCGGCCGCGGGCACCTGGGCCTTCTCGACGCTCGCGTACACGGCCGCCATCCCGGGGATCACGGTGATCCCCATGCCCACTCCGCGCAGCGCCAGCGAGCCGACGACCAGCCAGTCGGCCGGGCCGGACCCGTCACCGAGCTGGGTGAAGGCGAGGGTGCCGAGCAGCGAGCAGCCGATGCCGATCAGGATCAGCGGGCGCGGCGCGAAGCGGTCGGCTATTCGGCCGGACAGCAGCGAGGTGACCGCCGTTCCGAGCGCCTGGGGCGCCAGCAGCAGCCCGGCCGCCACCGCTCCGGTGTGCTCCACCTGCTGGTAGTAGAGCGGCACCAGGAACATCGAGCTGTACAACACGGCTCCCTGCAGGAAGCTGTTCGCCGTCGCCACCGCGAAGCCCCGCCGTGCGAACAACCGCAGGTCGATCAGCGGAGCCCGCTCGCCACAGCGCCCGACCCGCAGAGCGTGCGGCCCGTATGCCGCCAGCAGCACCGTGCCCGCGGCGACCGCCACCGGGCCGGCCGCGCCGCCCCCGCCGACCGTGGACAGTCCGTAGACCAGTGCCGTCAGGCCGGGCGACAACAACAGCAGACCGGTCACGTCCAGCCGCGGCCGCGGGAGCTCGGACCGGGCTCCGGTCGGGAGCCAGCGGGCCGCCAGCAGCACGGTGAGCAGCCCCACCGGAACGTTCAGCAGGAACATCCAGCGCCAGCCCAGGCGCTCCAGCACCACCCCGCCGAGGATCGGCCCCAGCACCGGGGCCAGGCTGATCGGGAGCAGGAGGGTGCCCATCACCCGGCCGATCCGGGTCGGGCCGGCCGCCTGCACCATGATCGTCTGCCCGAGCGGCTGGATCATGCCGCCACCGACGCCCTGGAGCACCCGGAAGGCGACCAGGCTGCCTGTCGACCAGGCCAGGCCGCACAGCGCGGATCCGAGAACGAACAGGACGACCGAGCCGAGCCAGGCCCGCCTGGCCCCCAACCGACCGGCCGCCCAGCCCGAGAGCGGCATGGTGAGTGATATCGCCAACAGGTACCCCGTGGCCACCCACTGCACCCCCACCATCGAGCTGCGCAGGTCGCGGGCGACCGAATCGATGCCGACGTTGACGATCGTGGTGTCCAGCAGGGCCAGGATCGGGCCCAGCGCGAGCACCACACCCATCTTCCACAGGCCCGGCGGCAAGGGCTCGGACCGCACCGGCCGCACCTTGCCCGACCTGCCCTTCGTGGTGACCGACGTGGTCATGCACCCCTCCCCTGGGTCGCTCCTCCGGCGGCCGCACCGACCACCCGGGAAGAACTTAGGACCGACCCATTGATTAGGTCAAGCACAATTCCTGTGCTCGGCCCAGCGAGCTGCGCTAGGCTCGGGTCATGACCGACACCGGCACCGCCCCGAACCTGCGCGAACTCAACAAACGCCGCACCCGCGAGGCGATCTCGCACGCCGCGACCAGGCTCTTCATCGAGCGCGGCTTCGACCGCACGACCATCGCCGAGGTGGCGGCAGCCGCCGGGGTCGCCAAGATGACCGTCACCAACCACTTTCCGCGCAAGGAGGACCTCTTCTTCGACCTGCACGAGGAGATCGTCGACCGGCTCCCCCACGCCGTCGCCCAGCGCGCCCCCGGCGAGTCCGCCCTCGCCGCACTGCGCCGCGACTGCCTGGCCGGCCTGGACCGGCGCGACCCGCGACTCGGCTTCTCCGGCCCCGACTTCGCCCGCACCATCGCCGAGAGCCCCGCCCTCGGCGCCCGGCTGCGCGAGCTGAACGAGCAGAGCGAGGCCGCACTCGCCGAGGCGCTGGCCGAGGCCGTGTACCCGGCTCCCGACGGACCCCGGGGCGTCGACTTCGAGAGCCGGGTCGCCGCCGCCCTGCTCGCCGCCGTCGACCGGGCCGTGCTCTCCGAGGTCTTCCGCCGCACCCTGGCCGGAGAGGAGCAGGGCGCCATCGCCGACGCCGTCCGCCCCTCCGCCGCCCGGGCCTTCGACCGACTGGAGGGCGCGCTCGGCTCCTACGCCGTCCGCGAGGGCTGACCGGACGGCCCGGCCGGGCCGGCAGACGCCCGCGAAGCCGTCCGGAGCGGGCACGCCGAAGGACCGGTCGGCGCCGCCCAACCGGCGCCGGACGGGCTGCTACAGCCCCGAGAGCTGGGACAACGCCCACTGCTGGGCACTGCTGACGCCGATCAACCGGCCGAACTTCTGCTATGTCTCCGTGCTCCAGCCCGCCGTCACCACGGTCCCGCTGCTGATCGGCGTGTTCGTCGGTGCGCCGCCGCCGGCCCAGGAGCACCTGGGCGTCCTCGTCGGCCAGTTGACGCGCCGGACGCTGCCCGCGATGTTCCTCACCGGCGCCCTGGTCGCGACGGTCCACGGCCTGGTCCACTGGGCCCGCCCGTCCTTCTACCCCACCGTCGACGAGACGGCGCCGCGGAACACCGCGCAGCCCACCGACGCCTGGCTGATCAACTGCGGGCCGTCATGCCGGACGGCAGCCGCATCAGCTCCGACGCGTGCCCCGGCACCCACCGGTGCGACGGTCCACCGGCACCTGGCTCAAGTACCCCCCTCCGCGCACTCCGTCCCGATCCAACTCGTCGAGGCCGGGATCCTGTTGGCGCGCACCCTCCTCGTCCTCGCGACGCTCTTCCTCCGCATCCCTCGACGAGGGCCCCGGGACCCGCTCCCGCCTGCGCATCCCTTGACGAAAGGTTGACCTGTTCACGGCAGATAGTTGACGCGGGGCGCCCCTATGGTCGGCCCATGCCCTCACAGCCCATCAGGTCCACCGCACTGCCGGTCCTGCCCTACCGCAAGCCCACCCGCGGCCGGGACTACTGGGTCCTGGACAACGTCCTGCCCGACCCGGACGCGGTCCGCGAACGCGTCCTGGCACGCGGCGACTGGACCGAGGGCTACCCGTACCGCCCCGAGACCTGGCCCGGCCTGCGCACCATGCCCGGCCTGGAGCCGGACGAGCTGGCGCGGGTCGAGGCCCAGGTCCGCAAGGCCACCGGTGCCTCCCGGCTCTGGGTGCAGAGCACTCCGGGCGGCGGCACGCTCAACCACAACTGCGTCCAGGTCGTCGGCGCCGGCGAGTCGGAGTCCCGCCCCCACACCGACTCCCGCGCGCTCTGCCGCTACGCCGCCGTGCTCTACCTGAGCCCGGACGCACCCAAGGACGCCGGCACCAGCTTCTACCGGCAGCAGTTCCCCGGCGGCCGCCTCGGCGGCAACCTGGTCAACGCCCCGCACAACAACCTGGTCGAGGCCCTCGGCACCCGCCATGTCCCCGCCGACCACTTCACCGAGGACGTCCGCGTCCCCAACCGCTACAACCAACTGCTCCTCTACCACGCCAACCTGATCCACAGCGCCACGAACTACTACGGCACCGACCTGGCGGACCGCCGGATGACGGCCGTCTTCTTCTGGATGGCCTGACGAACGAACCGGCGGCCCCGCACAGGAGCGGCAGCCCACAGGACTGACAGCGCCCGTAGGATCGCAGAGACCAGCCATTGGCACCCCTGGACACCCCCGAGGCCGCGATGACCCAGGACGCCGTACCCGCCACCGAGACGGTCCGCGCCGACTGGGCCGGGATCGACCGGCTGCCCACGCTCGACCTGCTCCACCTGATGAACGCCGAGGACCGCACCGTCCCCGCCGCCGTCGCCGGGCAGTTGGCGGCGATCGCCGCCGTGGTGGACGCCGCAGCCGCCCGGATGGCGCGCGGCGGGCGGCTGGTCTACGCCGGTGCGGGCACGGCCGGGCGGCTCGGGGTCCTGGACGCCGCCGAGTGCCCGCCGACCTTCGGCACCGATCCCGGCCTGGTGGTCGGCCTGATCGCGGGTGGCCGGACGGCCGTGACGGAGGCCGTCGAGGGCGCCGAGGACCGCACCGATCTCGCCGAGGCGGACGTCGCGGCGCTCGGCCTCACCCCGGCCGACACCCTGGTGGGCGTCTCCGCCTCGGGCCGCACCCCGTACCCGCTGGCCGCCGTCCGCGCGGCGCGGGCGGCCGGTGCGCTGACCGTCGGGCTGGCCTGCAACCGGGGTTCGGCGCTGGCGGCGGCGGCGGACCTCGGGATCGAGGTGGAGGTCGGACCGGAGGTGCTCGCCGGGTCCACCCGGCTGAAGGCGGGCACCGCGCAGAAGCTGGTGCTCAACCTGCTCTCCACGGCTGTGATGGTCCGCCTCGGCCGGACGTACGGAAATCTGATGGTCGACCTGCGGGCCACCAACGCCAAGCTCCGCGACCGCGCCCGCCGGATCGTCGCCGAGGCCACCGGCGCCGACGAGGAGGCCGTCCGCCGCGCCCTCGCCGCCACCGACGGCCGGGCGAAGGACGCCGTCCTGGTCCTGCTCGCGGACGTGGACGCACCCACCGCCGCCCGCCTCCTCGCCGCCACCGCCGGACGCCTGCGCGACGCCCTGGAACTGCCGAGGGAGTAGGACCCGCCCGGGCGTCCGGCCGCCGCAACTGAGAGCCCTGAAGTCATCGCCAGTCAATCACTGCCATTCGAGCAGCGAATTCCGACCGCCTGAGCACCCCCGCCAGGATGCGCCGGACAGGTCCTAACCCAGCCGCAGGTCCGCCGAGGCCACGACCTCTCCCAGCCGCGGGAAGTTCAGGTCCACCGAGGCCCGGTGCTCCGCCTCGGTCAGCCCGGTCATCGCGTCCTCGACGAAGACCAGCCGGTAGCCGCGGTCGGCGGCCGCGCGGGCGCTGGACTCCACGCCGAGGTTGGTGGCGATCCCGGTGAAGACCAGGGTCTCCACGCCGCGGGCCTGGAGCAGTTCGTGCAGCCCGGTGTCCTCGAAGGCGCCGATGGTGCGCTTCACCACGACCTCGTCGGCCGCCGCCTCCACCTCGGCCGTCAGCTCGCTGCCGGGCGGCTGCTCGGCGACACCCGGCCGCTCGACCCGCACCGCGACGACGGGCGCGCCGGCGGCGCGGAAGTCCTCGGCGAGCTTCAACGAGGCCGTCACGACCTCCGAGCCGGTGTGCGGAGCGAGCTGGCGGGCGACGATCCGGTCCATCAGGTCGATCAGCACCAGGGCCGTGGTGCGGGCATCAAGGGTGGTCATGGCGCACACGCTAGCCCATCCCCCTCACCCCGGGGCCGGCCCCGCCTCCCGCGCGACCTCCGCCCGAAACCCCTCGGTCAGCACCCGCAGCCCGTAGCCTGCAGCCCGTAGTCGAAGTCGGCGTCGTGGTCGGTCATCCGCAGTACGTCGGCGGCCTCGCTGAGCAGTGGCAGGTCGCGCAGGGCCTCGTCCGGGAACGGCGGCCGGGCGCGCTCCGCGGCGTCCCGTCGCCAGGCCTGCTCCTCGGTGACCCAGCCCATGATGGACCGGTCGACGGTCAGCAGCAGCCGCAGCGCGGTGCGCGGCCGCGGCCCGGCCCGGCCGAGCGCGCTCAACTGGGCTTCGATGGCCGGGAGTTCGTCTTCGGTGGGCAGGGTTCCGGCGCGCACCCGGGCGCCGTCGCGGTAGGCGAGCAGGGCGGTGCGCTTGGCACGGGCGTCGGCGGCGGTCCACTCGGGCCAGTGCTCCGGATCCGGCTCGCGGTCGGGCGGGAGCGCCTCGGCGAGCATCGCCTCGGTCTTCACCATGACGGCGATCCCGCTGCAGATCGCCGACCTCACCGGCTCGCCGCCCGCCGCGGGCGCCGTCGGCGCGGTCGAACTCGTGCCCACCGTCCTCTTCGGCCTCTACGGCGGAGTGCTCGCCGACCGCGCCGACCGCCGTACCGTCGCCCTGGCCACCGAGGTCGCGCTCACCGTGCTCAGTACCCTGCTGCTGGCCAACGCCCCTGATCGGCACGCCCGCCGTCTGACCGCTCTACCTCGCCACGGCCCTGGCCGCCGCCGTTCAGGGCCTCCAACAGCCCTCGCTGGAGGCGATGGTCCCGCGACTGGTACCACCGGATCAGCTGGTGGCGGCCGGAGCACTGCTCTCGCTGCGCCGGAGCATCGGCGGGGTGGCCGCGCCCGCGGCCGCCGTACTGCTGATCGCGACCGCCGGCGCACCGGCCGCGTACCTGGTCGGCCTCGGCACCTTCCTGCTGTCGATCGCCCTGCTCGCCCACGTCCGCCCCGTCCCCTCGGCGCGGGACGCCGGGGCGCCGCCGCTGCGCGAGTTCGCCGGGGCACCCGGACGTGGCACGCCGGCCCGACCTGCTGGGCACCTGCCTGGCCGACCTCGCCGCCACCGTTTCGCCCTGCCCACCGCCCTGTTCCCGTTCCCGGCCGAGGAGTTGGCCGCCCCCTGGGTGCTCGGCCTTCGGCCTGCTATAATCCGCGTCCGCGGCCGGCAGCCTGGTCGCGGCCGGCACCGGCGGCTAGACCGGGCGAGTGCACCGGCACGGACGGCTTGTCCTGCTCTCCGCCGCCCTGGTCGGCACTGCCCACCGCCGCGGCCGCCTTCGCCCCCGACCTGTGGGCCGCACTGCTCTGCCTGGCCGTTGCGGGCGGCAGCCACTGGATCGGCGACACCTTCCGCAGCGCGATCTGGAACCGGTCCGTTCCGGACGAACTCCGCGGCCCCGCCGCCGGTCTGGAGCTGTTGACCGGCTCCGCCGGGCCCGCCCTCGGCGACCTGCGGGCCGGCGGCCTCGCCGCCGGCCAGGGCATCCGGGCCGCGCTGCGCACCGGCGGCCTGCCCTGCCTGGGCGGCAGCTCCGTCCTGGCCGCCGCACTCCCCGCGCTCTGGCGCTACGACCAGCGGGCGCACCGAGCGGAGGTGGTCCCGGGGTCCGCCTCTGCCCCCGCCCCGGAGCCCGCTCCGTGATCGCCCGCTCAGCCCTTCCGAGGCGCTTTCGGAGACGCCTTCGGAAATGCCGTCGGAAATGCCGTCGGTAGCTCCTGCGGAAGCGCCGAGGAATGCCGGGCGATCAGCTCGCCGAGGCGGCCGGAATCGTCCGTGCCGCGCTTGGGCAGCACGGTCAGCGTGGGCGTCCGCTCGTTCCCGCCGAGCAACACGAACAGCTCGGGCGTCTCCAGGTGGTCGGGCAGCTCCCGCCAGCCGAGCACGGTGCTGGACACCGCATTGGTGACGGTCATCCCCGCCGCGTCCACCAGGACCCGGAACTCACCCTTGCCCGCCGCGAGCCGCCGCGCCTGCCACCCCCGCAGCCAGGGCATTCCCAGTACCAGCAGGGCAAGCACGAGCATCACCACGGCCGGTGGCCGGACCACGCCGTTGGCCGCCGCGGTCAGCACCGCGCCGGTCCCGGTGAACGCGGCGCACCCGGCGAGCAGGTTCGTCGTCCTCCGGGCGGCGCGCCCGGCCACCGTGCCCCGGGCGCGGGCCGCGAAGGCCGCCCGGAAGTCTCCGGCCGTCGGTGTGAAGCGGAGCTCCACCGTCTCCGTCCGCCCGCCCGAATCCATCCCGCACGACCTCTCATCAAGCATGTGTCGCGGGATGCTAGCAAGCCCGGGCCCTGTCCGGCGGGGCGCCCCCGCGCGCACGCCCGGCCCGTTGACGTGAATACGTCGTTCCGTACGAACCACCGTTGACCACCAGCACCACCCGACGGTTGGCTCACCCACGAGCCGGCCGCCGGGGAGCCCGACGTCACCGGAACGGACGCCACCAGACGCCATCGTCGACGCGGCCCGGCCGTTCCCAGGGGAGGGGATCAGATGACCCACGCACGCACCACACCGACCCGCACCACATCCACCCGCACCACACCGACACACCGGCGCCTGCTGCGCGCCGCCTGTGCGCTCGGCGCGGCCGCCGCCCTCGCGCTGACCGGCACCCAGGCCGCCCAGGCCGACCCCGGCCGTCACCGAACGCCGGGCACCGAGCGGGTCTCCGTCGGCCTCGGCCAGGCGCAGCCCGACGGCGCCTCGCACGCCGCCGGCCTGAGCGCCGACGGCCGCTACGCCGCCTTCACCTCGACGGCCGCCAACCTCGTCCCCGGCGACACCAACGGCAAGAGCGACGTCTTCGTCCGCGACCTGCGGACCGGCCGCACCGAGCGGGTCGACACCGGCCCGGACGGCGTCCAGGCCGACGGAGCCTCCTTCGAGGCCGCCATCAGCGCCGACGGCCGCTATGTCGCGTTCAGTTCCTCCGCCACCAACCTGGTGCCCGGCGCCAACCTCGGGTCCGACGACGTCTACGTCCACGACCGCCGGACCGGCGAGACCACCCTCGTCTCCGTCGGAGAGGAGCCCGGCCAACCGCAGAAGGACAAGTTCTCCGGCCACCCCTCGATCAGCCGGGACGGCCGCTACATCGCCTTCCAGTCCAACCGCTCCGACCTGGCCCCCGGCACGGTCACCTGGCAGGGCGCCAACATCTACGTCCACGACCTGAGGACCGGGGAGAACCGCCTGGTCAGCACCGGCGCGGACGGCAAGGAGGCGAACGGCTCCTCCGCCTCCCCGGTGATCAGCGCCGACGGCGGGACCGTCGCCTTCATCTCCAAGGCGACCAACATCATCGCCCCCGACCGACCCGGGGCGCTCTCGCCGGACGCCGCCACCCGGCTCGGCGCCGAGTCCGACCAGGAGTCCGACGAGCAGTTCGTCCGTGACTCCCTCCGGAGCCCCGGGTCGCCCCGCTCCGCCGACCGCCCGCAGCTGCTCAAGCCGCACCTCTACCCGCTGTACGTCCGCGACCTGCGCTCCGAGGAGACCACCCTGGCCAGCCCGGACGGCAAGAACGGCTGGCGCGGAGCGGACTACCCCTCGCTCAGCGCGGACGGCCGCTACGCCGTCTACTCGGCCTGGGTGCAGCACGGCGACAACTGGCCGGACCACCACTTCGAGGTGTACGTGCGGGACTTGGCGAAGGGCACCGAGACCCTGGTCAGCGCCGGCCTGCCCGGGACGACGACCACCGGCGACTCCCTCAACGGCCGGATGACGGCCGACGGCCGCTGGACCTACTTCGACTCCACGGCCGCCAACCTGGTGCCCGGCGACACCAACGGCGCCGGCGACGTCTTCCGGCGCGACCTGCGCAGCGGCCGCACCGAGCGGGTCAGCCTCGCGGCCGACGGCTCGCAGTCCGCCGGCGCCTCGTACGACCCGTACGTCGACGACCGCGGCACCACGGTGGTGTTCACCTCGGAGGACGGCACCCTCGTCCCGGGCGACACCAACCAGGCCCCGGACGTGTTCGCCCTGCGGCCGCCCCGCTGAGCTCGCAGTCCCGCACCACCGACACCACATCCACATCCACAACCACAACCAGAACCAGAACCACCCGCCCGCTACCCGAAGGTCGGCAACAGGTAGCCCAACTGGGATATCACCGACCACAGTTGGTCCGCGAGCCGGGCCGCCGCGGCGAGCGCCCCGACGAACAGCTCGGGCGCGTTCGCCGCGGCGACCAGGCCGCCCTTGGCCACCACCCCCAGCCCGGTCACCACGCCCGTGCCCAGCGCCGCCCACACCCCGAGGGCCAGCAGCCCGACCGCGCCGAGCCCGGCCAGGAACAGCTCGCCCTCGGGGGTGAACAGCCGCCGGTCGCGCTCGATCGTCACCGCCAGCTCGGGGACCAACGTGGGCCCGAGCGGGGCCGGCCGCAGCCGGGCCCGTACCAGGTTGAGCATCGCCTCCCGGATCCTGTCGGGCAGTTGCACCGCCCGCAGCGGCACCCGGTGGATGTGGTACAGCACCAGCCCGTCGTATCCCGGACGCCCGTTGGCCGGCCGCGGGTACTCGCGGAACTCGGCCCGGTCGGTGGGCCAGTAGCAGATCCAGTCGACGTACGTCTCGCCGTTCTGTTCGGTGACGTTGACCGGCATCGGCAGGATCTTCAGCCCGGCCCCGAGCCGCCAGTCGGTGCCGGCGGCGACCACCGAGTACGGCAGCTGCTGGAGCGCGGTGCGCTGCATGGCGACCAGCCGGTTCTCGATCACCCGGCCGCACGGGTCACGCAACACCGCTATCTTCCCCTGGAGTTCGCGGTAGGTGTCGAGGGCGCCGCCCTCCGTCCCGACCTCCAGTGCCTCCATCCGCAGTTCGGGGACGTGGTCCTGCAGGCCGAGCAGGTCCGGCTTGAGCGCACCGCCCGGGGTGAGTTCGCGGACGGCCTTGACCAGCTTGACCGCCGGGGTGCTGCGGTCCTTCAACATCCGCTTGATCGCGTCGACCTTGGCCGTGGGGAAGGTGTTGCGCAGGTCCTCCGACAGCACCTGGAGCACCATCCGCAGCACCGGGTCCTGCGGCTGGGCGGTGAGCCGCCCGTACGGCAGCGCCTCCCCGGGGCCGAGCCGTTCCCGGCCGGGCGTGCCCCACCACTCCGCGATCCGGTCGAGCTGGAAGGTCACCCAGGTCGCGCCGGGCCGGGCGTCGAACTCCACCCCGAAGTGGTGGCGCACCCACAGCTCGGCGGCCAGGTACTCGAAGACCGTCGACGGCTCCTCGCGCGCCTTGCCCAGCAGCAGGCAGGTGTCCTGGTCCCTCAGGAAACTCATGCGATGTCCTTCAACGGGCTGCTCACCGCGATGTCCGTGCCCGAGGTCGGCGTGTACTCGTTCCACTTCGCGATCAGCGTGCCCCGGTGGCCGGGGCGGCGGACCGGGAACGGCGTCAAACTGCCGTCGTGCCGGTGGGCCAGCCCGGACAGCAGCAGGTGGCCGTCGTCCGGCACCCGTACGACCGTGGCGTTCTCCTGGATCCGCCGGTCGTCGTACTCGTCCACGACCGCCACGGTGCCCGGGTCGAAACCCTCGCTGGAGGCGACCGGCACCAGCACCGGCGCTCCCCCGGCCGCCGGCTGGACCACGGCCGCACAGGTGGTCACCACCTCGTCCTCCAACAGCAGGGAGCTGCTGCCCGGGTTGGCCGGCGGGATGCCCGGATAGTTGCGGTCGTCGTAGGCGGCGATCTCCCGGGCGATCGTCAGGTACGGGTGGTCGGCGGGCAGCGGGGCACCGCGGAAGCCTCCCTCGGCGAACCGCACCCAGGCCTCCTCCCACCCCTTGCGCACGGTGAGCACCACCCGGGCGCTGCCCGCCCGCAGGAATGCCTGCCGGTTGGCGTCGGGGTGGCTGATCCGGCTGACGAAGGGCCAGGCGGCGGGCGCGTCCCAGAAGTAGGAGTAGAGGAAGGTGACCACGTTCTCCCACTCGATGGCCTGGTTGACGAAGGCCACCTCCGCCTCGTGCCCGAGCACCGCCGCCCAGGCCGCGGAGCTCGTCCCGAGCGAGCCGGTGTCGTCACCGGGGAAGCCCGCGCCGCGGCCCAACCGGTCGGGGTCGTTGCCGACCGAGGCCTTGAAGGCGTCCACCACCTCGGACGGCATCAGGTGGTAGTCCGCCCCGAGCAGGAAGCGCAGCACGCCCTTCATGATCTCGTCGCTCTCCTCGCGCCGGAGGGTGAGGGTGTCCACGCCGTTGAGGCGTTCGCGCAGCGCGGCGGCGCGGGCGGCGAGGTCCTGCTGTTCGGCGTAGTACTTGGTCTGGGCGGCGTTGAACAGCGCCGCCCAGACGTCGTTCTGCCACTGCCGTCGCGCCTCGTCGGTGGGTTCGACGACGGCGGTCAGGCTGAGCCAGGTCTGCCGGTTGTTGACCAGGTGGAAGCTCACCGTGCAGGGCCCGCTCGCGTGCGCCAGCAGGGCGCCGTTGACCGGGTCGGCGAGGTCGACCGGGCCATGGGTGCCGAACGGCTCGTTCCATTCGGGGATGCTGCTGCCGAGCACCTTGAGGTTGTAGTTGTAGTCGCCGGTGCGGCTCTCCGAGGTGAACCGGAACTGCAGGTTCTTGATCCAGTACCGGTCCGGGACGTTGAGCGGCGGCGCGTCGAAGATGGCGGCGCCGTCGTTGTTCGGGGCTGTGACGTTGACGTGGATGTCCGGGTGCGGGCCGGGGGCGAGCGGCACCGCGGCGCCGTACCGCTCGGCGAGCACCAGGTAGTGCGCCTGGTTCTCCCCGGCGCGGACCTCCTCGGTGATGTCGGAGTGCGGAACATCGAACCGGAACGGCCCCAACCGCGCCTCCAGCGCCGCTAGTTCGGCGTACGACTGGCGCAGCGCACCGGCCGGTTCGGGGATCGCCAGGTCGTACGTCAGCCGCAGCCCTGAGCGGTAGAGCCGCACCCGCCACTTGCGCATCATGCTGAAGTAGTCGATCCGGACGGCGTCGGTGGGGCTGGCGTTCCTGAGGGTGCGGGTGGTGGTCTCCGAGGAGCCGGTCACGGTGGTGGTCGTGATGGTGACCTTGTGCTCCTGCTTGGTGCGCGCGGAGGCCTTCTGGGTGATCGCGGTGGCGTGCTTGCGGCTGTCCGTGGCGGACTGCGAGTCGGCGCTCTGGCTCGTCATCCCGGAGCTGGCGGAGCCGGAGATCAGCGAGATGCCGCCGGAGACGGTGCCGGTGACGTTGAACTGGTTGCTGTGCTGGAGCTGGTTGGTGGTGGACTGGGCGAGCTCGGTGTTGTCGGTGACGCCGGTCTCGCTGACGTTCTCCAGCGAGTCGGTGACGATCGAGCTGAACTCCTTGGAGGTGACGGACCACTCCTTCTGGGTGACGGCGGTCTCCTCCAGCGGCGCCAGCGGGACGGTGGCGACCAGTTCGCCGCGCTCGATCCCGGCCGGGGCCATCTCCAGGCGCTCCAGGTTCAGCATGCCGAGCGGCTCGACGGCCGCGTTGTGGTCGTACGCGGCGTTCGCGGCGGCGGCCCGCCCGGCCCGGGTCCGCCCCTCGGCCGTGGCGTCCGCCCGGCGCAACCCCTCCAGCTCGCCGCCGAGCGCCCGCAGCGCGGGGCCGTGCGCGGCGGCCAGTACGGCGGCCCGCAGCGGTCGGTCGCCGGGGTCGGCGGCGGAGGCGGCGAGCAGCTCCCAGGGCAGCTCGGCCGTCAACCGCCCGCGCAGCGCGGCCACTTCGTCCGGCCGGAGACCGAGCCTGCGCAGGTAGGCGTGTTCGACGAAGCCGGGGCTGCGCGGCGGGCCGTCCACCTTCACCGCGACGAGGGTGGCTTTCGGGATGCTGCGGGCCGCCTGCCCCAGCACCGGCGGCTGAGCACCGCCCGACCACGGCGGCACGGGCGGTACCGGCAGGCACGCCACGGCCGTCGGCGCCGACGCCGACGCCGACATGAACGTCGGCGTGGACGCGACGGTGGACGCCGGCGTGGACGCGACCGTGGACGCCGGTGGCTGCGCGGGCACCCCGGGAAGTCGGTCGGTCATGGCGGCCCCCTCCGTCGTCTGCTGCCCGGCACCTACCCCTGGTCGCGACGGGCACCCGACGCGGGCGACGGCTCGTGGCGCACCGCGGGTCGCGCGGAGGTGCGCACCGGCGGGCGGCCCCACCACACGCCTCTTCACCACGCACACGCCTGCCCGCCCGCCCGCTCACTCGCCCGTCTCCCGCGTCCGCGTCCGCGTCAAGCGAAATCTTCCTGCGAGAACGTTGACTGACACTTTGTGAGATATTCACCGTCCCCTGTCTACTCGCATAGACCCGCAGATGGTGACATGGACACACACCGCCCGGCACCCCGCGCCGGGCCCGTGACAGGGAGCTCCCCACATGCTTCGTGCCCACCGCATCGCCCCCGCCGTCGCCACCGTGATGCTCGCCGCGGCCGCCCTCGCGACCGCCGGTACCGCGCACGCCGCCCCCACCGCCGCCGCGCACACCCGCGCCGCCCTCGACGCGACCTGCTCCCAGGCCTACCTGCCGCTGCCCGACCCGTCCTGCACCCCCGGCGCCACCAACCCGGACGTCACCCAGGACACCATCGACTCCACCATCTGCGTCGCGGGCTACAGCACCTCGATCCGCCCGTCCACCACGTACACCAACCGCCTGAAGGTCCAGCAGATCGCCCAGTACGGCTACGACGACACCAGCACGGCGGACTACGAGGAGGACCACTTCATCCCGCTGTCGCTCGGCGGCAACCCGACCGACCCGAACAACCTCTGGCCCGAGCCGCGCTACGCCACCGGCACGAGCGGCCTGTCCTCCACCGACAAGGACACCGTGGAGTACAAGCTCTACCGCGCCGTCTGCAACCACCAGGTGAACCTGGTGCCCGCCCAGCAGGCCATCGCCACCGACTGGACCACCGCCCTCTCGGTCCTCGGCCTCGGCTGAGCCCCGGCCTCAGCAGGCCCCAGGCCCCAGCCGACCCGGCCTCAGCAGGCCCCAGGTCCCAGCCGACCCGGCCTCAACTGAGCCCAGGCCCCGGCCGACCCCCTTCCTCAACTGACGTACGCCTCGGCTGACCCCGGACCGCCCGGCGCGGGCGCCCCCGCCCTCACGGCGTGAGCGCCCGCGCCGACGCCCCCACCGGCGCCGGGAGTTCGGTCCGTCCGCGCAGGTAGCGGTCCACCGCGGCGGCCGCCGACCGGCCCTCGGCGATCGCCCAGACGATCAGTGACTGGCCCCGCCCGGCGTCCCCGGCGACGAACACCCCCTCGGTGGCGGTGCCGAACCCGTCGTCCCGCTCCAGCACGCCCTCCGGCCCGACGGCCAGGCCGAGTTGGGCGAACAGCGGCTGGTCCGGCTCCGGCCCGCTGAAGCCCAGCGCGAGCAGCGCCAGCTGCGCCGGCAGCACCCGCTCGGTGCCCGCCCGGGCCTCACGCCCGCCCTCCGCGCACGAGGCGAAGCGGACGGCCGCCAGCTGCCCGTCCGGCCCCGGCTCGAACCCGACCGTCACCGCCTCGAACACCCGGCCGTCCTCCGCCGACGGCTCCGGACCTCCCGCCACCGCCCCCGCCTCCTCGTGCGAGGTGGTCACCCGGTACACCTTCGGGTGGACCGGCCAGGGCTGCCCCGGCGCCCGGCGCCGCGGCGGGCGCGGGTTGATGTCGAACTGGGTGACCGCGGCCGCGCCCTGGCGCAGCGCCGTCCCCAGGCAGTCGGCCGCGGTGTCCCCGCCGCCGACGATCACCACCCGCCTGCCCTCCGCGGACAGCGGCGAGTTCGCGAGGTCCCCCTCGTCCACCCGGTTCGCCCAGGTCAGGTACTCCATCGCCGGATGCACCCCGGGCAGCCGGCGCCCGGGCACGGCCGGTTCCCGGTGGGCGGTCGCGCCCACCGCGACCACCACCGCGTCGTACTCGGCCCGCAGCCACTCCCCCGTGACGTCCCGCCCGGCCCACACCCCGGTACGGAACTCGGTTCCCTCGGACCGCAGTTGGTCGAGCCGCCGGTCCAGCCGGTGCTTCTCCAGCCGGAACGGCGGGATCCCGTAGCGCAGCAGCCCGCCCGCGCGGTCGGCCCGCTCGTAGACCGTGGTCGCGTGCCCGGCCCGGGTCAGCTGCTGGGCGGCGGCCAGCCCGGCCGGGCCCGAGCCGATCACCGCCACCCGCCGGACGGCACCCCGCCGTTCCGGCGGCAACGGCCCGTCCCAGCCCTCTTCCAAGGCCCGGTCGGCGATCGCCAGCTCCACGTTCTTGATCGTCACCGCGGCCCCGTCGATCGCCAGCACGCAGGCGCTCTCGCACGGCGCCGGGCAGAGCCGCCCGGTGAACTCCGGGAAGTTGTTCGTGGCCAGCAGCCGGGCGGCGGCGGCCCGCCAGCCCCCGTCCGCCGCCAGTCGGTTCCACTCCGGCACCAGGTTCCCCAGCGGGCAGGCCGCGTGGCAGAACGGCAGTCCGCAGTCCATACAGCGCGCCGCCTGCCCGCCCACCACCGGCAGCAGGGCCCCCGGCCGGTACACCTCCCGCCGGTCCCCCAGCCGCTCCCGCGCGTCGCGCCGCTCCCGCTCCGTGCGCGGGGTGGTGAGGAAGGCCATCCGCTCTGCCATCGCGGCCTCCGGCGGGACGTGCTGACACGGACCGGCGGCACACCCGGCGGGACACCACCGTGTGGCCACCGTACGCCCACGAAGCAGAGCGCGAAACCCGCGGCGGGCAGGAACCCCGCGCCCCGCTCTCCACTGCCGTGAGCACGCCAGGGAGAATCTCCCCCATGACCCACACCGTGCTGATCGCCGAGGACGACCGCGCCATCCGCGACTCGCTCACCCGAGCCCTGACGCTCGAGGGCTACCGGGTGCGGATAGCCGCTGACGGCACCCAGACCCTCGCCGTCCTCGCCGAGCAGCGCCCCGACGTCCTGGTGCTCGACGTGATGATGCCGGCCCCGGACGGCCTGGAGGTCTGCCGCCGGCTGCGCGCCGCCGGGGACCGCACCCCGGTGCTGATGCTCACCGCCCGGGTCGAGGTCCCGGACCGGATCGCCGGGCTCGACGCCGGGGCCGACGACTACCTGGTCAAACCCTTCGACGTGGACGAGCTGTTCGCCCGGCTGCGCGCCCTGCTGCGTCGCAACCCCCCGGCCGACACCCCGGAGGACGTGCTGACCGTCGCCGACCTGCGGGTCGAGCCGCCCGCCCGCCGGGCCTGGCGCAGCGGACGCGAACTGGAGCTGTCCCGCACCGAGTTCGACCTGCTGGAGCTGCTCACCCGCAACGCCGGCGCCGTCCTCGACCAGACCACCCTGTACGAGCGGATCTGGGGCTACGACTTCGGCCCCGGCTCGAAGAACCTCGCGGTGTTCATCGGCTACCTGCGGCGCAAGCTCGACCGCCCCGGCCTCGCCCCGCTGATCCACACCGTCCGCGGCGTCGGCTACACGCTGCGCGAGCCGTGACCGGCCCCGCGGTCCGCCGCCCCCGCCTGCCCCGCCCGGGCCTGCGCACCACCCTCTCGCTCGCCTTCGCGGCGATGGCGGCGCTGGTCGCGGTGCTGATCGGCACGCTCGGCTACCGCGCCGCCGCCGCCCTGATCCGGGACGACGAAGCGGACGACTTCAACTCCGCCGTCCACGCGGTGAGCGGCCAGGTCGAGCGCGAGAAGCTGTACCCGGGGGACTTCAACGGCCCGAGCGGGCTGGGTGAGCAGCTGCTGCACCCGATCCGGGTCACCGCGCAGGCCCTCGACTCCAGCGGGGCCGTCCTCCCGGGCACCTCCCGCGTCGTCCTGCCCACCACCCCGGACGAGCGCGCGCTCGCCCACGCCGAGGCCCCCGCCCGGACGGTGACCTACGAGTGCGACCTCCCCGGCGCCACCTGGCGGGTGGGGGTGGTCTCGCTCGGCGGCGGCCGCGGGGCCGTCCAGGTCGTGCAGCGACTCGACGACGTCGAGCTGCTGCTGGCGCGGCTGCGCACCCAGATGGTGGCCGTGGTGGCCGCCGTCGTGCTGGTGGCGGGCGGGGCCGGCTGGCTGGTCGCCGGACGGATCACCGGCCGGCTGGTCCGGCTCACCGATGCCGCCGAACTGGTCGCCTCCAGCGGCCGGTTGGACGTCCCGGTGCCGGCCGCCGGGACGGACGAGGTGGGCCGGCTCGGCCGCGCCTTCGACCGGATGCTGGTCCGCCTCGCCACCGCCAAGGAGAACCAGCGCCGACTCGTCCAGGACGCCGGGCACGAGCTGCGCACCCCGCTGACCAGTCTGCGCACCAACCTCTCGGTGCTGCCCAGCATCGACCGGCTGCCGCCCGCCGAGCGCGCCGCCCTGCTCGCCGACCTCTCCGAGGAGGCCCGGGAGTTGACCGAGCTGGTGGAGGAGCTGGTGGCGCTCGCGGCCGACCGCAAGGCGGACGAGGACCCGGTCGAGGTGGTGCTCGCGGAGGTGGTGCACGAGGCCGCCGCCCAGGCCCGTCGGCGCAGCGACCGGGAGATCACCGTGGACACGGACGGCACGGTCGTCATCGCCCGCCCGGACGCGCTGGCCCGCGCGGTGAACAACCTGCTGGACAACGCGGCCAAGTTCGACCCGGCCGGGACGTCCCCGATCGAGGTGGTGGCGCGCGGCCAGCGGGTCGAGGTCCGCGACCGCGGGCCGGGCGTCGACGCGGCCGACCTCGACCGGATCTTCGACCGCTTCTACCGCGCCACCGCCGCCCGCAGCCTCCCCGGTTCGGGCCTGGGCCTGGCCATCGTCGCCGAGGTGGCCCGCTCCCACGGCGGCACCGCCTTCGCCGCCAACCGCAAGGGCGGCGGCGCCGTGATCGGCTTCACCCTCGGCGACTGACGACCATCGACCGGCCGGGGCGGGCGCGAGGGCGTGTCTTTCGGATCACGCCCTCGTCGGCGGCCGGTTCCGGAGTGCTAGAAATCCCTCGTGCACGATCACCCGGAACCCCCGACCCGGCGCCTCTTCGTGGCCCTGGCTCCGCCCGACGACGCCAAGGACGAACTGGGCCGGGCCCTGCAGCCGGCCTACGCCGGGTACCCGCGGCTGCGGTGGAACCGGATCGAGGACTGGCACATCACCCTGGCCTTCCTCGGCGAGCAGCCGTCCGCCGTGGTTCCGCCCCTGCAGGCGGCCCTGGCCGGTCCGGTCGCGTCGTGTCCCGCCCTGCGGCTGGGCCTGCGGGGCGGCGGCCACTTCGACGAGCGGCTGCTGTGGAGCGGGATCGACGGCGACCTGGAGGGGCTGCACCGGCTCGCCGCCGCCGTCCGGGAGGTGGTGACGTCCTGCGGGATCGGGTTCAGGGACCGACCGCTGCGCCCGCACCTGACGCTGGCCCGGGCCCGCCGGGACGACCCGGACAGCGTGCCGCGGGCCGCAGCCGGGCTGAGCGGGTTCGTGGGCCGGCCGTGGCAGGCCGAACGCCTGCACCTCGTCGGCAGCAACATCGGCCGCGGCCCCGGGCCGATCCGCTACCGCGACATCGCGGCGTGGCGACTCGGCGTCGCCGTCCGGGCCCGGGCCGAGGACGCCCCCACCGGGCCGTAGCAGCCCGAGGACGGCGGCCTGGACCGGGCCGCACGGCACTTCGCCCGCGCCGATGGACTCGGCTGCCCGCACGTGCGCGAGCGGGTCGCCTACCTGGCGGTCCTGCGGTTGGCGGAGCGGGCCGGTCGGGCCCAGGTGCGCGAGGCCCTCGTGACCGTCCGCGAAGTGCACCCGGCCCTGGGGCCGGAGCAGCTGTTCCACCCGGGCTGCCGGGCCGTCCTCGCGGGCCCGGCGAGGCCCGACGACCCGGATGCGGGCTTCCTGCCGTCCGTGGCCCGGATCGCCCCGGACCGGCTGTACGAACACCGCCGAACCGGTACCCCGGCCCCTGGCGACGTCACCTCAGGACCTCAGACCTCAGACGGCGGCCAGCAGCCCCCGCCCCAGCCAGTCGGCGTCGTCCTTCACGCCGGGCAGGACGAAGAAGTACCCGCCGCCGGTCGGCGAGATGTAGTCCACCAGTGGCTCGTCGATCAGCCGGGTCTGGGTGGCCTCGAACTGCCGCACCACGTCCTGCTGGTAGCAGCAGAACACCAGGCCCATGTCCAGGTTGCCCGCCTTGTCGACGCCCCGGTCGTAGTTGAAGCCGCGGCGCAGGATGCGCGAGGTGTCGGTGTCGGCGGTGCGCGGGTTGGCCAGGCGGATGTGCGCGTTGAGCGGGATCGCCTTGCCGTCCGGGTCCTTGCCGTAGTCCGGCGCGTCGTTCTCCTGGTGGCCGTCCAGCGGCGCGCCGGTGTCGCGGCGGCGGCCGAACATCTTCTCCTGCTCGCTGAGCTTGACCCGGTCCCAGAACTCGATCAGCATCCGGATGATCCGGATCACCTGGTAGCTGCCGCCGGTCGCCCAGGCGGGCTCGCCCATGCCGTCGTTGACCCAGATCAGCCGGTCCATCTCCCGGGTGGAGGTGGTGTCCGGGTTGACTATGCCGTCCTTGAAGCCGAGCAGGTTGCGCTGGGCGCCGTCCGGGCGGGACTGGTTCTGGAAGCCGTCTATCCGCCAGAGGATCTGCATCCCGCCGCGGGTGTGCCGGGTGATGTCGCGCAGCGCGTGCAGCACGGTGTCCTGCCGGTCGGCGCAGATCTGCAGCGAGAGGTCGCCGTGCAGCTCGTCGGCCCGGAGGTTGTCGTTGGGGAAGGTCTTCATCGGCGTCAGCTTGACCGGCTTGGCCTTGGCGAGGCCGAAGCGGTCGTCGAACAGCGAGGCACCGACGCCGACGGTGACGGTGAGGTTGTCGGTGGGCACGACGGGGCCGAGGATGCCGCTGTCGGACGGCGGGGCGCCGACGCCGAGGTCGGGCGGGGTGCCGCCGGCGGTGAGGAAGCGGATCCGCTCGGTCAGGGTCCTGAACAGGTCCTCCAGGCCCTTGCGGTCCTGGGCGATCACCTGGCAGGAGACGAAGGCAGCGTAGCCGGGGGCCGGGGTGGTGATCCCGGCCTGGTGGTCGCCGTGGAACGGGACGGCGCCGGACTTCGTCTGGTGGGTGTCCCCGGCGGCGGCCGGCTCGGCGCCCAGGCCGAACGCCCCACCGGCGAGGACGGCGGCCCCGGCGCCCGCGCCGAGCGCGGCCCGGACGAAGCTGCGGCGGGCCGGACCGGCCGGGCAGGCGCCCTGCTCGACGACCGGCTCGGCAGCGGCGGCAGCGGCTGCGGCGTGCGGGAACGGGCAGGAGCCGGCGGCTGCGGTGTGGTCGGTCATCAGGCGGCCTTCCGGATCTCGAGCAGGGCGGGGACGGGCGAGAGGTCTTCGAGCAGCTGGCCGGTGGCTCCGTTCAGCTGGCGCCGCGTGTCGGCGGGCAGCTTGTCCAGCGGGGTCCAGCCGTCGGCGGTGCGGGCGGCGGCGACCAGGTCGCCGACCCGCTTCATCCCGGCGTTGACCCGGACCAGCACCTGCGGGTCGCGCTCGTCGAGCAGCGGCTGCAGCAGGGTCAGCAGCTCCTGGGTGCCGGCCAGGTTGGCCTGGGTGGTGGCCAGGCTGGTGCCGCTGCCCATGTCGGTGTCGCCGGTCAGCTCGAACTGGAGGGTGTTCTCCAGGATCTCGTGGGCGCGCAGCGGCAGGTCGCCCGGGTCGAAGTCCTGGCCGGGGAAGTCGTGCACCAGCTTGGCGACGTTCTGGGCGAGCTCGTCGGCGACGGGCGTCAGGTCGGCGGCGGACCGGCCGTGCCACAGGCCGTACTCCAGGCGCAGGAAGCCGGTGAAGCCCGGGTCCTGCTCCTTGTCGGCGTAGCCGTCGGGGCGGCCGTCGATCTTCTTGTCGAGGTCTGCGAAGGTGCCGTAGGCGGCGCCGAGCGAGGCGTACTGCAGGTGGGCGGTGAGCCAGTCGGCCTTGGCGGTGGCGAGGTCGCCGGCCCGTACGTCGGCCTGGATCTTCTGGGTCTGCGTCATCAGGGTCGCGAGGCCCTTGTTGACGTAGTCCTTGTAGCTGTCCAGCGGGGCCTTGAGGTCGTCCTCGGAGACCGGCTTGACGGCCTTGACCTCGGCGCCGCCGGTGACGTGCACGGTGGCGGAGGTGACGGACGTTCCGCCGGTGGGCACGCAGCGCCAGGCGTAGTCGCCGGAGCCGATGGTGGCGGTGAGCGCGCGGGTGGTGCCGGGGGCGAGGCCCTCGATCTCGCCGTAGACGGCGCCGCTGCCCGGGTTGACCAGGTAGACCTCGGAGACCTTGTCGCCGGTGTTGTGCATCTGGAACACCTGCTGGCCGGGCTGGGGGCTGCCGAAGCCCTTGCCGCACTCCTTCTCGGAGACCGCGACGGTGGCGGAGCCGTCCTGCTTGCCGTCGCTGACGGCGATCACCGCGCCGGCCACCACGACCGGGACGGCGATCACCGCGGTCGGCAGCACCCAGCGCGGACGGCCGGCGCCCACCGGCTTCACGGCCTCCGGCTTCGCGGCCTCCGACGGCTTCGCCACGGCGGGAGCGGCCGCCGGGGCCGCCTTGCCGCCGCGCACGCCCTCGACGAAGAGGGTCATCACGATGCTCAGGTAGGCGATGTACCCGACGACCTGGAGGACCGTCATGGTGACGGTCAGGTTGAGGGTCCCCTGGACCAGCGTGGCGTACCAGGAGGAGGCGTCCAGGTGCCCGCTCAGGTCGAAGGCGTACGTGCTGCCGCCGCCGACCAGCCCGGACTCCTGGAGGTCGCGCAGGCCGTAGCCGAGCACGCCCGCGGCGACGACGATCAGGCCCGCGCCGGTGATGGTGAAGAACTTGGTGAGGTTCATCTTCAGGGCCCGCCGGTACAGGCCCCAGCACAGCCCCACCGAAAGCAGCAGGCCGACGGCGGCGCCGATCAGCGGGCCGGTGGACTCCCCGGCGGTGCGCGCGTTGGTCCACAGGAAGAGCGAGGTCTCCAGTCCCTCGCGGGCGACCGCGAGGAAGCTGGTGAACACCAGTGCCCCCGCGCCCATCGTCAGCGAGGCCTGGACCTTCTCCTTCAGGTCGGCGGAGAGGGTGCGCGCCGAGCGGCGCATCCAGAACACCATCGCGGTGACGAAGCCGACGGCGATCAGGCTCAGCACTCCGCCGAACGCCTCCTGGGCGTGGCCGGAGAGGTTGGCGGCGGTGAAGGTGAGCACCGCGCCGAAGCTGAGGCTGAGCGCGACGGCCGCCGCGACGCCCGTCCACACCTGGGGCAGCCGGCCCTTCTGCCCGGCCCGGACCAGCGTGGCGACCAGGATCGACACGATCAGGCCGGCTTCGAGCCCTTCGCGCAGCCCGATCAGGAAGCTGGGAAACGCCTCATCCCACATGCAGCGGGCTCCTCCCCCGGGCCGCCCCGGGTTGTACCTGTCCTCGGCCGCCCCGCCGGGGGGTGCCGGCGGAACGGGCACGGCGAACGCCCCGGACCGGAGGTCCAGGGCGTTTCGCTTAGCTTAGGCAAACCTTAGAGCCACCGCGGTCAACTGCACCCCGCGTTCAGGTAAGGGTTCGGTATGGGAACACCCATGCGACGGTCAACTCCTCGCGCCGGCACCACCCGGGGGAGATCTTCGTCACCCCCACCACTGCTCGGGCGCCGCCTCGGCCTCCGCCTCCGGAGGGACCGTCACCGGTTCGGCGCAGCGCACCAGCAGGCACCCCTCCCCCGTCTCGGTGACCAGGAAGCCCCGTTCCCGAAGGACGAGCGCGGCCGCCCCGGTCACCGCCGCCCGCGCCAGGCCGGACGGCGGTCCGTCCGGCTCTTCACCCGGGGACCAGCCGACCACCACACCCTCGGGGTGGGGGCCGATCGACAGGGGCGAGGCACCCGGAGCGGTGTCGAACCCGGCGCGGGCCAGGGCCTCGGTGACGTCCTCGAAGAGTTCACGGTCATCCGCCATTGGCGCAGCGTAGGCCCACACCCTCGCGGCGCCCGGACGCCGCGCGCACCGACACGCCCCAGCTGCACCCGAGCGCAGCATCGCCCCCGTTGCGCCGGCCGAGGGCCAGCCGATCGGGCGTCGGCGCCCCCGTCCGGCCCGACACGCGCGGCCGGACGGCCCGATGGACGTGCACAGTCGGCCCCCTGCCGACAGCATGACAGAGTAAGCGCCCCATCACCCTGAGCAACGGGTCCAGCGAACCGCCCAGGTCCGTGCGCCGGTCCGCCCGGCGGGCCCGTATCGAGAGGTCCCATGATCACAACACTTCGTCGGCCGGCGTTCCCGCCGGCGGGCCTCCGCCACGGCACGCCGGGAACGCCGGGGAGCCCGTCGTGAGCACCGAACTGCACTCGCAGCCCGGACGGGTGACCAGCAGCCGCAGCAAGCCGGCCAACAAGGCCGAAGCCTTCGCCGACTGGACGGACGGCAGGCTCGGCATCTACGCCCTGGCCAAGTCCAACCTGCGCAAGATCTTCCCGGACCACTGGTCCTTCATGCTGGGCGAGATCGCGCTCTACACCTTCGTCATCATCATCCTGACCGGTGTCTGGCTGACCATGTTCTTCCAGCCGAGCATGGCCGAGGTCGTCTACGACGGGAAGTACGTCCCGCTCAAGGGCATCCAGATGTCGCTGGCGTACGCCTCCACCGTCGACATCAGCTTCGACATCCGCGGCGGCCTGCTGATGCGCCAGATCCACCACTGGGCGGCCGTCGTCTTCATCGCCTCGATGCTGACCCACATGATGCGCGTCTTCTTCACCGGCGCGTTCCGCAAGCCGCGCGAGATCAACTGGGTCTTCGGGGCGCTGCTGCTGTTCCTCGGCATGTTCGACGGTTTCATGGGCTACTCGCTGCCCGACGACCTGCTGTCCGGCACCGGCATCCGCTTCATGGAGGGTGCGATCCTGGCGATCCCGATCGTCGGCAGCTACCTGCAGTTCTTCATCTTCGGCGGACAGTTCCCCGGATTCGTCATCATCCCGCGGCTGTTCACCGTCCACGTGCTGCTGATCCCGGGGATCATGGTCGGTTTGCTCGCGGCGCACCTGATCCTGGTCTTCTACCACAAGCACACCCAGTTCGCCGGGGCCGGCCGCACCAACGACAACGTGGTGGGCATGCCGCTGATGCCGGTCTACATGGCCAAGGCCGGCGGCTTCTTCTTCCTGGTCTTCGGCGTCATCGCGTTCATGTCGGCGATCGCCACGATCAACCCGATCTGGGCCTACGGCCCGTACCGGCCCGACCAGGTGTCGACCGACGCCCAACCCGACTGGTACATGGGCTTCTCCGAGGGCCTGATCCGGGTGATGCCGGGCTGGGAGATCAGCGTCTGGGGCGGCCACACCCTGAACCTCGGAGTGTTCATCCCGCTGGTCGTCTTCCCGACCGTGCTGCTGGCCATCTGGTGCTGGCCGTTCCTGGAGGCCTGGGTCACCGGGGACCGCGGCGAGCACCACATCGCCGACCGTCCGCGCAACCACCCGGTCCGCACCGCCTTCGGCGTGGCCTGGATGGGCCTCTATGCGATCCTGCTGGCCGGCGGCGGCAACGACCTCCTGGCGACCCACTTCCACCTGTCGATCAACGCGATCACCTACGCGGTGCGGGCCGGCTTCTTCGCCGTGCCGGTGGTCCTCTTCGTGATCACCAAGCGGTGGTGCCTGGGCCTGCAGCGCCGCGACAAGGAGAAGGTGCTGCACGGCCGGGAGACCGGCGTCATCAACCGGCTGCAGCACGGCGAGTACGTCGAGGTGCACGCGCCGCTGCCCCAGGGCCGGCTGTACACCCTCACCGCGCACGAGCAGCCCGAGCCGATCGTGCTGGAGCCCGAGGTGGACGAGAACGGCGTGGTCCGCCGGGCCGGTCTGTGGACCCGCACCCGGGCCAAGCTGTCCCGCGGCCTCTACGGCGAGGGCAGCCAGATCGCCAAGCCCACCGCCGAGGAGCACGCGGAGATCAGCAGCGGCCACGGCCACCACTGATCCCCGTCCCGGTACGACGGGGCCCGCTGTGCCGTTGCCGGCGCAGCGGGCCCCGTCGTACCGCGGGCACGTCCTGGTGGCGCTCAGAGCCGCAGGGCCGCCGGGAGGACGGCGAGCATCGCCGCCACGATGGTGGCGGACAGGCAGAGCGCCGCCCAGCGGGTGCAGATCCGGCGGCACTCGGCGCGGTAGCGCGCGGCCAGTCGGCGGCAGCGCTGGACGGCGCGGTCCACGACCTCCTCTGCGTACCGCAACCGGTCGGCGGTGTAGGCCAGTTCGAGGTTCTCCCGCTCGGCGTCCGGCAGCCAGGGGAACTGCGCCGCGAAGGCCCGGGCGGCCCGTTCGGCCGCCGCGACCTCGGCCTCCCAGGCCAGGTAGCCCTCGATCCGGGCGACCCCCACTCGGGAGTTCACCCGGCCGCCTCCGGCCGGCCTGCCCTGTCGCGGGCTCCGCGCTCGCGGCGGACGCTGTCTGCCACCCATGACCGCTCCTCAAGTCCTGTCGAGTCGTCCCGCCGTCATTCCTGCGGAGCGGCGCCCCACCGGGTGCCGCTCCGCGACCAGGCAACTACTACCAGCGACGAACCGCAGGTGGCAGGCGGCTCGCCACGGCCCCGGAAGGCGGGGAAAACTTGCGCGCCGCGCACTATTGCGCGGCGCGCATCTTTCCCGGCAGAGTGGTGGCCATGACGAACGGGCAGCCCGGTCTGCGGGAACGGAAGAAGGCCGCGACGCGGGAGGCACTGAGCTGGGCGGCGCTGCGCCTGGCCGTGGAACGGGGACTGGAGAACGTCCGGGTGGAGGACATCGCGGCCGCGGCCGGGGTGTCCCCGCGCACCTACAACAACTACTTCTCCAGCAAGGCCGAGGCGATCGTCTTCCGGCACCGCAGCCGGATCCTGCGGGCCGCCGAGGCCCTGCGGGCCCGCCCGGCGGCGGAACCGCTGTGGGAGGCGCTGACCCAGGCACTCGTCGAGCCCTTCGACGGCGCGGAGGAGACGCCCGACCCGGCCTGGGTCACCGCCGTACGGCTGCTGCTGCGCGAGCCCTCGCTCCAGGCCGAGCTGATCCGCGGCGGCGCGCGGACCCGGGCCGAGCTCACCGCGGCGATCGCGGCCCGGACCGGCACCGACGCCGAGCGGGACCTCTACCCGAAGCTGGTCGCCTCCGCCGCGCTCTCCGCAATGCAGGTCTCCAACGAGCACTACCTGAGCGCCGATCCCGTGGTGCCCTTCAAGTCGCTGTTCGCCGAGGCGCTGCGGCAGCTGGCCGCCGGGCTGCCCGAACCTTCGTCTTCATGAACCGTCAGAGGGGGATTTCAGATGACCAACGACGTCGTCATCGTCGGCGCCGGCCCGGTCGGGCTGTTCCTGGCCTGCGAACTGGCGCTCGCCGGGGTCCAGCCGGTGGTGCTGGACCGGCTGCCCGCGCGCTCCGGCGAGCAGAAGGCCAACGGGCTGGTCGGCCAGGTGCTCCGCCTGCTCGACCACCGCGGCCTGTACGAGTCGCTCAGCGGCGCCCCGGGCGCGCCGCGGCCCGTACCACGCTTCGTGTTCGGCGCCTTCCCGCTGGAACTGCACCGGCTCGACGCCAACCCGCTGCACGCCGTGCCGGTGCCCCAGCATCGGATCGAGGAGGTGCTGGAGGAGCGCGCCCTCGACCTCGGCGTCACCGTGCGCCGCGGCCACGAGGTCACCGGCCTCACCCAGGACGCCACCGGGGTGACCGTCGACGTCCACGGCCCCGACGGCGCCGAACGGCTACGGACCCGCTACCTGGTCGGCGCCGACGGCGGCCGCAGCACCGTCCGCAAGCTCGCCGGGATCGGCTTCCCCGGCATCACCTCACCCGACCCGGTCTCCCGGATCGCCCACGTACTGCCGCCCGAGGGCATCCGCATCACCGACGACGGTGACGTCCTGCTGCCCGGCTGCCCGACCCCGTTCCGCCCCTACACCCACACCCGCACCGACCACGGCGTGTTCGTCATCGTCCCCTTCAACGCGGACGCCGTCATGATCGCCACCCTGGAGTGGGGCGGCCAGCCGGTGGACCAGCAGGCCCCGCTCACCCTGGACGAGCTGCGCGCCAGCATCCGCCGGGTCACCGGCGCCGACCTGGAACTCGCGCCAGCCCGAACCACCGGCCCGTTCACCCCGCGGCGCACCGTCGGCCACAACACCAGGCTCGCCGAGCGCTACCGCGACGGCCGCGTCCTCCTGGTGGGCGACGCCGCCCACGTCCACGCCGCCACCGGCGGCCCCGGCCTCAACCTCGGACTGCAGGACGCCGCCAACCTCGGCTGGAAGCTGGCCGCCGACGTCCACGGCTGGGCCCCGCCCGGCCTGCTGGACAGCTACCAGCACGAACGCCACCCGGTCGGCGAGCGGGTCTTCATGCACTCCCAGGCGCAGATCGCGCTGATGTCCCCCGGCCCCGGGATCACCGCACTGCGCGCCCTGGTCGGCGAACTGCTCTCCCACGACGACAACCTCGCCCGGATCGCCGCGCTGATGGCGGGCAGCGACGTCCGCCACGACACCGACTGCCCGCACCCGCTGGCCGGGGGCTTCGTCCCGGAGCTCACCCTCGGCACCGCCGGCGGGGCGGTGCGGCTCGCCGAACTCGCCCGCACCGCCCGGCCGTTGCTGATCGACCTGAGCGGCGGCGGGCTCGACCCGGCCGACCGGGCGGCGGGCTGGAAGGACCGGGTCGACGTGGTGACCGCCGACTGCGCGCAGCCGCCCGCCGCCGCACTGCTGCTGCGCCCGGACGGGTACGTCGCCTGGGCCTGTGCCCCCGGGGACTCCGACCCGGAGGGACTGGACCGGGCCCTGCGCCGCTGGTTCGGCGGACCGCGCGACTGAGCGAGCACGGTGAAGTCGCTCAACACGCTGAACTGCGCGCTGCTCGGCGAGTTCGGCCGGCGGCCGGGTGGATCGTCGACCTCGGGAACACCACCGGCGCCCGGGCGACCGGGATGATGACGCCGTTCTGGCTCCGGATGACGTGCCACCTCGGCAGCCCCGAGTTCAACTACTCCTCCAGGCGCCCCGAGTAGGACCCGCCGGGCCCGTCCCTCCCGACCGGGGGACGGGCCCGGCGTGCGGCCGCCGGCCGTGGGGGACAATGGACGGCATGTCCCGACGTCGTTCCGCGCCCCGCCCCGCCGTTCCACGGCTGCTGCCCTCCTCCCCGTGTCCGTGCGGTTCGTCCGCCGCCTACGGCGACTGCTGCGGCCGGCTGCACCGCGGCCAGGCGAAGGCCACCACCGCCGAGTCGCTGATGCGCTCCCGGTTCAGCGCGTTCGCCGCGCAGGACGAGGCCTATCTGCTGCGCACCTGGCACCCGGACACCCGGCCCGCCGAGGTGGACTTCGACCCGGCGCTGCGCTGGACCCGGCTGGAGGTCGTCTCCACCAGCGAGGGCGGCGCCTTCCACGCCCAGGGCACCGTCGCCTTCCGGGCGCACTGGACGGAGGGCGGCGAGGAGGGCGTGCTCACCGAGCACAGCCGGTTCGTCCGGCACGAGGGCGCCTGGGTGTACCTCGACGCCCTCTCGCTCGGCTGAGGCCCTACAGGTAGTCGTCGAGGCGGCCCAGCGAGAAGCCGGCCGCGGTGACGTCGTTGACCACCTTGCGCAGCAGGTCCGGCATGGTGGCCTTCCAGTCGGAGATGCCGCGGAAGTGGGTGAGGATGATGTCGCCCGGGTGAAGGGTGCGGTCGTCGTAGCGCCACTCCATGTGGTCCGGGAAGGCCTCCTCGTTCCACAGCGGCACCGCCTGCACCCCGCAGGAGGCGGCCGCGCGCAGGGTGTCGTCGTTGTACTCGCCGTACGGCGGCCGGAACAGCCGGGGGCGGACGCCGATCTGCCGCTCCAGCTGGTCCTGCTGGTCGCAGATCTCCTGGCGCTGGGTCTCGTAGTCGAGGACCTTGAGGTTGCGGTGGTTGATGGTGTGGTTGTTGATCTCCACGCCCTGCTGGTGCAGGTCCCGGAAGTAGCCGTAGTTGTCGCGGACGAGGTAGTCGGAGAGGAAGGCGCTGACCGGGATGCCCAGTTCCCGGGCCATCCGGGAGAACTCCGGGTCCTTCTCGAAGCCGTCGTCGATGGTCAGGAAGACCACCTTCTCCTGGATCGGCACCCGGAACACCACGGGCGGGCGGCCGTCCTTCAGCTTGACGCCCTGCACCGGGGTGAGCGCCGTCCTGGTCGCCGGGCGGGGCGGGGCCTTCAGCGGTGGGCGGTCGAGGCCCCAGCGCTGTGCGGCCTCCAGGGCGGCGCGGGCCGCGTCCGCCTGGCGGGCGTCCGCCTCACCACTGCCCTCCTCCTCCTGACGGGCCAGCCCGGGGACCTTCAGCGGCACGGCCCCGAGCGCTGCGGAAGCTCCCCCGGTGGGGGAGGGCTCCGGCTGGGCGGCGGGGGCGGCGCAGCCCGCGACCACGGCGGTGAGGCAGACGGCCGCGAGCAGGCCGGTCCGCTTCCGGCTCGTCCTCGAACCCGCACTGTTACGACAAACTGATGGTCCGTTCATAGCTGCTACTGCTCCCCCGCCGTACGCCTCCGCCAATCCCCCCGTCACCCACCCGGGGCAACGGCGCGCCGGTCGCCTTGCCGTTCCTTTGCCGACCCTCCGGAACCGGCACGAAAAACCCTTTGCGGTCACGGCCCCGGGAAGCGGATCATGCGCGCATGACCGACACCGCGCCCAGCCGCTCCGATCTCTGGACCGTCACCACGGCCGACGTGACCTCCCCCGAGGCCGAGGCGCTGCTGCGCGAGTACTACTACGACGTGGCCAACCGCTACTACCGCCTCCACCTGGGCCGGGAGGGCACCCCGGAGCAGCTGGAGGCCGGCTTCGCCGACTCCCCCAGCGACGACCTGACCGCCCCCACCGGTCTGTTCCTGCTCGGCCGCTACCACGGCGCCGCCCAGTCCTGCGCCGGCCTGCGGCGCCACGACGCCACCACCGTCGAACTCACCCGCGTCTTCGTCCGCCCAGGCCTGCGCGGCACCGGCGGCGGCGCCCGGCTGCTCGCCGCCGTCGACGAGGCCGCCCGCGCCATGGGCGCCGAGCGGATCGTCCTCGACACCCGCCTCGACCTGGTCGAGGCCCGCGCCCTCTACCTGCGCAACGGCTACCGGGAGATACCGGCGTACGGCGAGACCGGGCCCTACTCCGAGATCTGGTACGGCAAGGAGCTCACCGCGGCGTCCCGGTAGCGGAGTCGAACGGCCGGGTACGGCTCGACACCGCGTCGGCGTCCGCCAAGCGCCCCAGGGCGTCGGCCAGTTCGGCAGCCGAGGGCGGGTTGGCGCCGGGGCGCGAGACGGTCACGGCAGCGGCGGTGACGGCCCGGGTGAGGCAGTCGGCGAGGTCGGCACCGCAGGCACGGGCGTGCAGGAAGGCGGCCATGAAGGAGTCGCCGGCGCCGACCGTGTCCGCGACGGGTACCGGGACGGCCGCCACCCGCTCCCGGCGGCCCTCGGCGGTGAGCGCGACGGCGCCCTCCGCGCCGAGGGTGACGGCGACCACGGCCGGGCCGAGGGTGAGCCAGCGCTCGGCGACGGCCTCGACGGGCTCGCCGGGGTAGAGCCAGCCGAGGTCCTCGTCGCTCGCCTTGACCAGGTCGCTGAGCGCCACGCAGCGCTCGACCCGGCGGACGGCCTCCGCCCGCTCGCCCATCAGCGCGGGGCGCACGTTCGGGTCGTAGCTGACCTGCGTCCGGCCCCGCCAGCGCCGCACCAGGGCCAGCACCGAGGCCGCGCCCGGTTCGGTGACCGCGCCGATCGAGCCGAGGTGGATCGCGGCGGGGGCCTCGGAGAGCTCGGTCGGCGGGAGGGTCCAGCCGATGTCGAAGGTGTACTGCGCCCGCCCCTGACCGTCCAGCCGCACCAGCGCCGAGGGCGTCCGCGCCACCTCGGCGGCGCGGACCTCGACCCCGGCCGACTCCAGGTGGGTGCGGATCAGCCGCCCGTTGGCGTCCGGCCCGAGTTCGGTGACCAGCACGGCCGGGCGGCCCAGCCGGGCCAGGCCGTACGCGAGGTTGGCCGGGCTGCCGCCGGGGTGCACCCGGTCGGGGGCGCCGTCGGTGCGGACGATGTCGGCGACGCACTCGCCGATCACCACTACGGCTGAAGCGGGGCTGGTCACGGCGGCTCCTGGCATCCGGATCGCGGGCGTCGTCTCGGGCGCCAGCCTACGGGGTGCGCCCGAGGAGCCGTCAGAGCGCCGAGGAGCAGGAGCCGTCAGCGGGCCGGGCAAGCGTCGGAGCACAGGAGTACGGCCGCCGGACCTGGCCAGGTTCTCCGACGGCCGTGGCCCCGTCCGTCAGGGGACGAAGCACTTCGAACGTTAGCCCCGGCCCCGGGGTGCCGCCAGCACCGTGGTCCGTACGGGGGATGTCCGCGTGTCGTCACGGTTCGGGCGGAGCCGCCCCGCTGGGTCTGACGGACCACTAGGGTCCGTGCCCGGTGTCCGTCGCACGCGTACCGTCGCACGGTCCCGCCCCCTCCTCCGTCGAAGTGTGGTGATCGCCCTGTTCAGGCCCCGTGTCGGTCTCGCCCTGGCGTTGGTGCTCAGTGCGGCGCTGCTGTCCGCGAGCGTCCCGTCGGCCACTGCCGCGGGCGGGCTGGGCGATCCGGTCTTCCCCGCGCTCGGCAACACCGGGTACCGCGCGCTCGACTACGACCTGTCCTTCGAGTACCGGCCCGGCAGCCGGACAGTGGACGCCACCGCGGTGATCACCACCCGGCTCTCCCGCACCCTCGCCCACCTGGAGCTGGACTCGCTCGGGCTGGACGTGCACGCCGTCCGGGTCGACGGGCGCCCGGCGCGGTTCGCCACCCACGGCGAGAAGCTGACCGTCACCCCGGCCCGTCCGCTGCGCCGTGGCGCCACCGCGCGGCTGACCGTCGAGTACACCGCCGACCCGCGCGCCGCGCTGCCGCACACCGGCTGGGTGCCGACCCCCGACGGCTTCGCGGTGGCCGGGCAGCCCGCGAGCGCCCACACCGTCTTCCCCTGCAACGACCACCCGAGCGACAAGGCCCGCTTCACCGTCGCGGTGACCGCCCCGGACGCACTCCTGGGCGTCGCCAACGGGGAGTTGACGCAGACCGAGCGGCTCGGCGACGGCCGGACCACCCGGCACTACGTCTCCCGCGAGCCGATGGCCACCGAACTCGTCCAGGTGTCGGTCGGCGACTACACCGTCCGCGAGCGCACCGGCCCGCGCGGGCTGCCGCTGCGCGACGTCGTCCCCACCGCCCGGCTCGCCGAGCTGACCCCCGCACTCGACCTCACCGCCGACCAACTCCACTGGGCTGAGCAGCACTTGGGTCCGTTCCCGTTCGAGTCCTACGGCATCCTGCCGGCCAACACCGACGACCCGGCGGCCTTCGGCTTCACCGGACTGGAGACCCAGACCCTCACCCTCTACAAGCCGGGCTTCCTGCGCCAGGCCGAGCCGGCGATCGGCTCGCACATGATGCACGAGCTGGTGCACTCCTGGTTCGGCGACAGCGTCTCCCCCGCCACCTGGGCCGACCTGTGGCTCAACGAGGGCCACGCCGACTACTACGGCCTCCTCTACCGCTACGAGCGCGGCTGGCCCGACGCCTGGGGCCACACCACCCTGGTCGACCGGATGCGCATGCTCTACGGCCTCGGCGACCAGTGGCGGCACGACGCCGGGCCGGTCGCCTCCCCCACCGCCGACAACCTCTTCGACAGCCAGCGGTACACCGGCGGCGCGCTGGTGCTGTTCGCGCTGCGGGAGAAGGTCGGAGCGGCGACCTTCGACCGGATCGAACGCACCTTCCTGCGCGAGCACCGCTACGGCAACGCCACCACCCGGGACTACGTGCGCACCGCCTCCGAGGTCTCGGGGCAGGACCTCCGGGGCTTCCTGGACGACTGGTTGTACGGGCGGCGCACCCCGCCGATGCCGGGCCACCCGGACTGGACGGTCGCGCCGGTGGGCGCCGTCCCGGCCGCCGGCGAACGGGCGGCGGGGCCCGGCGCGCAGGAGGCGTCGGGGACGATCTGACGCGCTTCGCGGACTCCGGTCGACTTTCGGACGCTCTGCCGCGATTCGCCCGCCCGATCGCGCCGCGTTGCAACCCCGGGCGCCCCCGTGCGCCCCTGGCCGTCCCCGGTCCGGCGGGCCATGGTGGTCCCCACGGCCCGCGTGCCGCCCGGCCTGGCCCCGGCCGGCACGCGGGCCGTCCAACCCCGCCCGTGGCCCTCCCGCGGGGGAGCACGAGCGCGGACCGGATGCGGGACCCGCTGCTCGCTCTGGGCCCGGCCCCGCACCCGGTGGTGATGATGGGCGACGCCGGGACGCAGGACCGCTGAGCAGAAGCGGACGGAACCACCCGTAACCCTTGCGGCGCACGGTCGTTGGACCGGCCATGAAGAAGCGCAGCATGCTCGCCGTCGCCTCGATCGCGGTCGGTTTCGTGGCCTCCCTCACCGCGCCGAGTGCGCACGCCAGTGCCGTCGGCGGCCAGGAGGGAATGCCCGGCCCGGTGACCGGCGCAACGGACGCGGTGCCCGGCCAGGTCGGCGACGCGGGCGGCGTGGTCGGCCGGCCCACCGGGTTCGTGACCGGCACGGTGGACGGCCTGACGCCGGTCACGCCCGCGTAGGGCCGCTCCTTTCCACGAAGGTCCGGCTCCTCCGTGTGGAGCCCTCGAGTGGTGGACGTCTCTCCGTAGACCCAGGCTGGGCTACGCGATCCCCGTGCGAACTGTGCGGTGGCTGCCGGAATCGCGCGGCGCCGCCCTTCCGGGGACTTGAGAGAGACGAGACCTCATGCTGGGACACGGCGACAGCACGGGTGCCCCGTCGTCCGGGCACGGGAACGGCGGGTCCGGACGAATACGGGCGCGGCGGCGGTCCGGACGGCGACCCCGCCGGGGACCGCGGACCGGGGCGGCCCTCGCCGCAGCCGCTCCGGCGCTCCCGGGGGCGGTCGGTCCGGTGCGAGCCGGTCACCGGCGCGCCGCGCGACGACTCCTGACCACCCTGGCCGGGGCCACGGCCGGCATCCTCGTCACCGGCCCCGCCGCGCCGCCCGCCCGAGCCGGGTCCGGCGCCGGGGAGCCCCTCGGCACGGTCGCCCGGACGGTGGGCCACGCCCACTACCAGCCCGGCCACTGCCCGAGGACGGCCGATCCGACCCCCGGGCTGAACGGGGCCCGCTGCGGAACGCTCACCGTGCCCGAGGACCGCAGCCGCCCGGAGGGGCGGAAGATCACCCTCGGGGTCGCGACAGTGCCGGCCGCGCACCGAACGGCGGACGATCCGATCGTGTGGCTCGCCGGCGGTCCGGGCGACGACGCGGTCTCCGAGATCCAGCTCGCGCTCGACGGCAACCTGAACCGCGACCGGGACGTGATCTTCATGTCCCAGCGGGGCACGTACTCCGCCGACCCGGCGCTCACCTGCCCCGGCATCGACGGGTTCAACGCACGCGCCCTCGCCCTCCGCTACAACTCGCGGTCCACGGGGCGCCGGCACGTCGGGGCGACGCGGGCCTGCCACGACGAACTGGAGGCCCGCGGGGTGGACCTCGGCGCGTACAACAGCACCGAGAGCGCCGCCGACTACGCGGACCTGCGCGTCGCGCTGGGCGTCGAGCAGTGGAACGTGTTCGGCATCTCGTACGGCACCGACCTGGCCCTGCTCTACATGCGCCTGCACCCGAAGGGCATCCGGTCGGTCGGCATCGACGGCGTGCTGCCGCCGTCCCTGGCGGGCGGGGCCGTGACCTGGAGGGCCGCCCGCGAGGGCTTCGACGGCCTGTTCGACGCCTGCGCCGAGCAGCCCGCCTGCAACGCCCGTTACCCGGACCTGAAGGGCACCTTCGAGCGGCTCGTCGTCCAGTTGGAGGACGACCCGGTCACCACCACCGTCCCCGTTCCGGGCCGCCCGGAGCCGGCCGAGATCGTGCTGGACGGCGGGGCCCTGGTGAACTGGCTGGTCTCCGCCACCCACGTGGCGGCCGGAGTGCCCCGCTCCATCGACGAGTTGGCCCACGGGAAGCCGCAGCGGATCGCCGAGCAGTGGGCGGGCGGCAAGCTCAGCCCGCAGGCCGTCGGCAGGCTCTCGCACGGGCTCGCGTACGGCGTCTTCTGCGGCGAGTGGACGCCGTTCGAGAGCCGGGCCGAGGTGATCCGGGCGGGGCACCGCGCGTTCCCGTCCTTCCCCCGGTCGGTGGTGGCCAACGCCCCGCTGCTCGCCTTCCTCCACCCGGACTGCCGGGCCTGGGACGTGCCGGCGGCGGACGACTCGGTCCGGGACGTGACGTACAGCGACATACCGACGCTCGTGCTGTCCGGCGGGTTCGACGCCCAGACCGCACCGAGCAGCGGGGCGTACGCCGCCCGCACGCTGAGCCGGTCCACGGCGCTGACGATCCCCTACGTCGCCCATGTGGTCTTCGCGGACTCGCCCTGCGCGCAGTCGATCACGCGGTCGTTCTTCGACACCCCGACCGCTCCGGACAAGGGCTGCCTCGCGGGTCTCAAGCCGCCCCCGTTCGAGATCGCGCCGTGAGATGGGCGTCCTCGCCAGGCTGCGCGGCAACCGCTTCGTCCTCGCCGTCCTGCTCCTGGGCCTCGCCTGCGGCACGGGTGCCACGCTCTACCCCGACGAGCGTGAGACCCGGCAGCAGAGCCGGGCGCTCGCGACGCCGGGCACCCCCGACTGGGTCGAACTGAACGTCGCGTCCCAGGACTTCGACCCCGGCGGGGCGCACCTGGCGCTGTCCGTCGTGGCCGTTCCGCACGGGTCCCTGGCCCAGGGCCCCGGCCCGTCCGCCTTCACCCGCCAGGTGGAGATCACGGTCGGCGGGATCACCAGGACGGTCCTGCGGACGGCGCCCGGGGAGGTGGCGGCGCCGCAGCTCGTGCAGGCCGGCCTCTACGGCGGCACCGCGACCGACTACCCCTTCGACCGCTACCGGTTCACCGTCGGCTTCTCGGCCTCGGACGGCAGCGGCGCCGTACCCGTCGGTCTGGTGTTCGCCGACGCCGACCCGTTCTTCGCCGTCCACCCCCGCGCCGACGGCCCGGCGGCCGGCACGGTGGTCCTGGAGGCGAGGGCCGGCCGGGCGCGCAGCACACTGATCCTGGTGTGGTTCATGATCGGCGCGATGTGGGTACTGGCACTGGCCGTCATGGTCGGTGCGGAGGTGCTGCACCGCGCCGGGCTGGGCCTGGTGCGGCCCGCCCTCGGCTGGATGGCGGCGACCCCGTTCGCGCTGGTCGGTCTGCGCAACGCGGCACCGGGCGCGCCGCCGATCGGCTCGCTCTTCGACTACATCGCGTTCTTCTCGGCCGAGGCGATCATCGCGGCCAGCCTGGCCGCCGCCGTGATCACCGGCATCCGCGTCGAGCGCCGAAAACGGACCCGGGCGGGGCCGGAGGTTCCCTGACCCGGGGCCGGTTCGCCGACGGGGTGCGGGTCAGGGGCCCGGGGAGGGGACGGGTGCGGCCGTCGAGCGGTTCCCCTCCCCGGACCCGGTCCGGGGCGGTCGGGTGAGTCGCGGTCAGCTAAGGAGCAGGTACCAGCCGCCCAGGCCGTTGCAGCCGCTGCCGCTGTAGTTGCCGAGGCGGTAGCCCGGCGGGATCGGCACGTTGGGGCAGACCAGCAGGCCGGGCCTGGCGACCACCTCGAACCAGGAGCCGATGCCGCCGCAGCCGTTGATGTTGTGGCCGGTGGTCACGTAGCCGGGCGGGATCGGCGAGCCCGCGCAGACCCAGAGGCCGTCCCTGGCCCGCTGCATGAACCAGGCGTCGATGTTGGCGCAGCCCATGCCGCTGCCCGCGTGCTGGGTGATCACGTAGCCGGGCGGGATGGGCGAGGTGCCGCAGGTCCACAGGCCGTCGACGGGCAGCCGCATGTACCAGGAGTCGTAGCCGTCGCAGCCGGTGGGGTTGTGGCCGGAGAGCACGTACCCGGCCGGGATCGGGGAGGTGGCGCAGGTCCAGATCCCGTCCCGTACGGGTGTCTGCCACCACATGCCGGCGCCGTTGCAGCCGCTGTTCGTGTGGCTGGTGAGGACGTAGCCCGGGGTGACGGGCGCTCCGTTGCAGATCCACCCGATTCCCGCCGCGGCCTGGGCCGACACGGCGGCGCGGGCGGGCGCGGCGGCGGGCGCGGCGTTCGCCGTTCCGGCGGTGACGCCGGCGAGGACGGCGAGGACGGCGAGGACGGCGAGGACGGCCGCCAGCAGGGCGACCACCCCGGCCAGGGAGGCGAGTCGGCTGCGGATTCGGTGACGCAGTCCGTTCACTTCACACCAGTCCAATCGGCAGGTCCGGAAGGCGCCGCACGGACGGCCGCGCGGCGCCGGATTGGGGAGCTGGTGCGACCCTAACCGTACTTGGAACGATCCAATAGAGCTGGCATGGTTACGTCAAGAAGTTGGCCGGAAACGACCGCGCCGCCGCCCGCCGCCGGCACCGGCACCGGCACCGGCGGTCAGGACGGACGGGGGTGCGTCAGGACATCGGGGCGCCGAGGTCCTGGGTCCACAGGGTGCCCGCCGGACTGGCGGCGACGCCGACGCCGATGTCCTTGAGGCCGCAGTCGAGCATGTTGGACTGGTGGATGCCGCCGTCCATCCACCGGGCGAAGACGGCCGCCGGCGTGGTCGGGCCCCGGTCGAGGTTCTCGCCCCACTGGGACCAGCGGTAACCGGCCGCGGTGATCCGGGCGTCCGGGCGGACGCCGTCGGGGTTGACGTGGTCGAAGAAGCCGCGGGCGGCCATGTCGTCGGCGTGCTTCTGGGCGGAGCTGTGCAGCCGGGGGTCGATCCGCAGCGGGGCGCAACCCGCCTTGGCGCGTTCGGCGTTGACCAGGTCCACCAGCTGCCGCTCCGGGTTGGGCGGCGGCGCGGCGGTGGCCGACCGGGTCGCGGTCGGCGTGGGCGTCGGCGTGGATGTCGGGGTCTCGCTGGGCGTGGGCGTCGGGGTGGGCGTGGGAGTGGCCGACGGGGTCGCGGGCAGGGCCGCCGGGGTGTCCATCGCGGCGGCCGGGGTGCTGGGTTCGGGTGCCGCCGTGCTCGGCGGCTCGCCGTGGTTCGGCCAGACCAGGGCCAGGGTGGTGACCGCCACCGCGGCGGCCGCGCCGCTCGCCAGGACGGCCTTGCGGGCGGCTGCGCCGGCCCAACCGCCGTGCCCGCCCGAGCCGCTGGCGGTACCGGTGGCCGCACCCGAGCCCGTGCCCGAACCGGCGCCGGCGGTACCCGTTGTGCCCGCGGTACCCGCTGTGCCCGTTGTGCCGGTACCCGCCGCGCCCGGGCCCGTGCCCGCCGCACCTACGGCGGTGGCGGAGTGCCCGGCCGTCGCGGCGGTGGCCGCGGTGTGCTGGAGGTGCAGCAGGGTGGGCGAGGTCGAGGGGATCGGGACCATGGCGAGGCCGGCCAGCAGGCCTTCGGCGGGGAAGAGGTCGCGGCCGAGGCCGTCGCAGCCGGCGCAGCCGCGGATGTGCCGGGCGATCCGCTTGCGCCAGACCGAGTTCGGGGTGCCGTCGAACCCCACGGTGACCTCGGCGAGCTGGGGGCAGCGCGGATAGGCGCCGAGGGCGCGGACCACGACCCGGCCGGCCTCCAGCTGCTTCTTCATCCGCTGGACGCGGACGGCGGCGTGCTGCGGGCTCAGGTCCAGGGCCTCGGCCAGCTCGGCACGGGAGAGTTCACCGCTCGCCTCCAGCCACCACAGAGCGAGCAGCTCGCGGTCGTCCGGGTCCAGCCAGCGGGTGGCCTCGGCCACTTCGCGCCGCTGGCCGGACAGGCCGAGCCGCAGGATGGTGAGGTCGGTGAAGTCGGCCCGGGGGTCGGCGACTTCCCAGGTCTCGTCCAAGCCGCCGACGGTGGGCTGCTGCTGTCCGGCGGCATGGCGGCGGCGGACCTGGTTCATGGTGATGGCGACCAGCCAGGACCGGAAGGACTCCGGCTCGCGCAGCCCGTCGAGGCCGTCCAGGGCCCGGATCATGGTCTCCTGGGCGACGTCGTCCACGTCGGCGTGGCCGCCGAGGGCGCGGCCGGCCACGTTGTAGACGAGCGGCAGCCAGGCGGCGACCAGGGCCTCCTGGGCCTGCCGGTCACCTGCCTGCGCCGCACGTACCAGGGTCGTCCCGGTCCTGTTCTGCACATCAGCGTTCATGGTCCGCACTCCGTCTTGCCGTGTTTCCGTCCGCCGCTGCCTCCTGGGAGACCTGTGGGGAGTGATCAGATAACAACAATGTGAGCGGAATCGGAAAATCGGACTGCGTGTGAGGAGCGGGGCCGGGGCCCGATCGGAACCGTGCCCGGTCCCGGACGGAACCTCTGCCGGGGCCCGGTCAGGCCGGGGCGGCGAACACCTGGGTCCACCACGGGCCGTTGGCGCCGGTCCGCACACCCACCCCGAGCTGCGTGAAGGAGCAGTTCAGGATGTTCGCGCGGTGGCCCGGGCTGTTCATCCAGGCGTCCATCACCGCCGCCGGGTCCTTCTGACCGCGGGCTATGTTCTCGCCCCAGGTGCTCCAGCGGTAGCCGGTGGCCTCGATCCGGTGGTCGGCGTGGTAGCCCTCGGGGCTGGCGTGGTCGAAGTAGTTGCGGTCGGCCATGTCGTCGCTGTGCGACTGGGCCGCGCTCGCCAGCCGGGGCTCGGCGCTGACCGGACCGCAACCGGCCTTGGCGCGCTCGCCGTTGACCAGGTCCACGACCTGCTGCGCGTACGAGGTGTTCGGGCCGCCGCCCGCCGGGGCGGCCGCAGGGGCGGCGGCGGCCCGCTGGGCGGTGGCCCCGGCACCGTTCGCGCCCGTACGGGTGGCCGTCGGGCTCGCCTTCGCGGTGGCGGTGGGCCGGGCGCTCGCGGTCGCCGTCGCGGTGGGCGCGGCCGTCGGGGAGGCCGAGGCGGTCGCACCGGCGGTCTCGGTGGCGGTCGCGCTCGGGGTGGCCGCCGGGCCGGTCGCCGTCGGGCTGCCGGCCGGCAGCGCGGAGCCCGAGGGGTTGGTTCCCCCGGTGCCCGGCACCTGGATGCCGTCGTGGGTCCCCAGCTCGGCGGCGACCAGCGAGTCGGCCGCGGCCGCCTGCCCGGCGAGGTCCCGGTCCGACTGCTTGCCGTCGAACGCCGCGTACCCCGCCCCGGCCAGCGCGGCGAGCAGCCCGGTCCCGGCCACGGCGGCGACGACCGCCGTCACCGGCACGAAGCCGCCACGCCTGCGCCCCCGACGGCCGCGGCCCTGGTGCCGCTGGGCGGCGGCCCGCCGCGCGGCCCGGCCACCCGGGCGGCCGTGACCGCCGTCCCCGCTGCCGGTCACCGGGCCGATGGTCGTCCTGTCGTCGCTGTTCACGTGGCCACTGCTTTCTGTCCAGGTCGGCTGGTCGGGTGCCGACACCTGGGAGACCCCCCGGCGGAGGGCCGATAACAGAAAGTCCGAACGAATGTCCGGCGACTTGATCACGCGAACCGGTCAGGCGCCCCGGTTGACGACACGTTGACGTTCCAGGGTCCGAGGAACCCTCAGGAGTCCGTGCTCTCTGGGGCCATGTCATAGGTGACGAACATCGTCCGGGTGGCGACCTGGTCGTACTTGCTGCGCGCCCGGTGGTTGTCGTCCGCCGTGATCCACCGGATGGTGCTCCACCCGCGCTCCGCGGCGATCTCCCGCAGCCGGGCCAGCAGTTCGTCCACCGCCCCGCCGCCCCGCACCTCGGGAGCGACGAACAGGTCGTCCAGGAAGCCGCCGACCGCCCCGTGCAGCGGACGGGAGAACGGCCGGAAGTGCGCCAGCCCGACCGGTGTCCCGTCGGCGTCGCGGGCCAGCAGCCCCTCCAGCTCGTGCGCCGGGTCGTTGAGCCAGGACCACACCAGCTCGGCCTTCTCCTCCGGCATCGGCACCCGGTAGAACGCGCAGTACCCGCGGAAGAGCTCGCGCCAGGCCGGATGGTCCCCGGCCTCCGGCGCACTGACGGTCCAGCGCTTCGCGGCGGTGGTGCTCATTTTCGGTCCCCTCGGTCGGCCGGTCGTACTGGCCCGCCCAGCATGACGCCCCGTCGGCCCCCGGCCGATCTCCACCCCGGCCAACACCGCCCGCCCCGCACTCCACTGCGGCGGCTGTCCGCACGCACCTGCGAGCGGTACCCGGGAGAGTGAAGCGCTTTCCCCCGGTACGGGCCCATCGCCTACGGTGGGTCGACCCGACAGCCACGGAGCGGAGGTTCCCTGCGGTGGACGAGCCGACGACGCAGTACCAGGGCTACAGCTGGCAGGACGAGGACGGGGCGCAGCACATCGCCCTCTACCCGGGCAGCGAGGAGGCCGACGAGGAGGGCCTGGCGCGGCTGCGCGCCATGGGCGCCCGGCAGCTGGCGGAGCTGCGGGCCGAGCGGGCGGGAGAGGCCGGCCCCGGCGCCGCCCGCCCCGGGGCCAGGTGGCGCCGGTCCCTCACCGTGGACCTCCGGAACCCCACACCGCTGCCCGGTCCCCGGCTCGACCCGCAGTGGCTGCGGGCCTGGTGCGCGCGGACCGGCACGGCCCTGACCGGGTTCACCCGGTCCTTCGCCGCGCGGTACGGCTTCCCGCCCGGCGAGAACGCCTTGGCCCCCGCCACGGACGCCAGCCTGCGGGCGGCGGGGGCGCTCGGCGAGCTGCTGCCGGTCCCCCCGGATCTGGCGACGCTCTACGGGGAGCTCGACCGGGCGAGCCTGCCCGACGTCGACAACGGCTACTTCGTCCACTCGCCGGCGGCGGTCACGGGGCACGTCCGCGAGTACGGCACCCCGGCCATCGGGGGCGAACGGCTGGCGCTGGTCTTCGGCAGTGACGGCGGGGGCCACCTGTTCGCGACCGGACACAGCGGACGGGTCTGGAGGTCGACCACGGCCTCCCCGGACGGCGACTTCACGCTCGTCGCCCGCACGCTGGAGGAGTTCCTCGACGGCATCGGCCGGCTGGTCGCCGGTCTCTGACCCCGTACGGTGACCGCGTACAGGCGGCCGGGCTGCACGGGCGGCCGGGCGCGTACAGGCGGCCGCCCGGCCGCCGCCGATCGGCTCAGAGCCGCTCGGGCACCGGGTTGCCGACGGCCTCGATGGCGCGGCGCACCGGGACCTTCACCAGCACCGCGAAGCCGATCACGAAGAAGATCAGCAGCGAGATGATCGCCGAGCGGTAGCTGCCGGTGACCTGGTAGGCGAGGCCGAAGACCAGCGGACCCATCCAGCTGGTGCCGCGGTCGCTGACCTTGTAGACGCTGAAGTACTCGGCCTCCCGCCCCGCCGGGATGAGGTGGGAGAACAGCGAGCGGGAGAGCGCCTGGCTGCCCCCGAGCACCAGGCCGATCATGCAGGCCAACGCGTAGAACCAGACGGGCTGGTGGGCGGGCATGGAGTAGCCCAGGGCCAGGGTGACCACCCAGCCGACCAGCGAGCCGAGGATGGTCTTCTTGGCGCCGTAGCGGTGGGCGATCCGGCCGAGCAGCAGCGCGCCGCCGATCGCCACGATCTGCACCATCAGGACGGCGACGACCAGCGAGGTCTGCTCCATCCCGAGCTCCTCGCTGCCGTACAGCGAGGCCTGCGAGACGACGGTCTGGATGCCGTCGTTGTAGCAGAGGAAGGCGGCCAGGTAGAGCAGCGTCAGCGGGTGCCTGCGCATGCCCTTGAGGGTGCGGCCGAGTTCGCGCAGGCTGCCGGCGGCGGGTCGGTCGGCGGCGGCCGCGGTGCGCTCGCGGACGACGCCGGCCCGGGAGGGCAGCCGCAGCATCGGGACGATCGTGAACAGCGCCCACCACAGGCCGGCCGAGACCAGGCAGATCCGCACGGCGGTGCCGGAGGACAGGCCGAGCGCGTCGTGGCCCTGGAACAGCGCCAGGTTGGCGATCAGCAGCAGTCCGCCGCCCGCGTAGCCGTAGGCCCAGCCCTTGGAGGAGACCGCGTCGCGCTCGTCGGGGGCGGCCAGGCCCGGGAGGTAGGCGTAGGAGAGCGCCACGGACACCGCGTACGCGATGTTGGCGACCACCAGCAGCGCGCCGCCGAGCAGGTAGCGGTCGCCGTGCAGGAGGAACATCCCCATGGTGGCGAGCGCGCCGACGTAGGCGAAGCCGCACATCAGCTCCTTGTGCCGCCCGGTACGGTCGGCGACCGTGCCGGTCAGCAGCATCACCGCGACCGAGATCAGCACCGAGAAGGAGACCGTGTACGGGAAGAACGATCCGGCACGGATCGTCAGGCCCAGCGGATGCACGTTGCCGGACGCGTCGGCGGCGTTCTTCGCCACCTCGGTCAGGTACGGCCCGAGGAACACCGTCAGGACGGTGGCCGAGAAGGCGGCGTTGGCCCAGTCGTTGATGTACCAGCCGAACTGCATCCGGCGCAGGTCCCGGCCTTCGCCGGCGGACGCCGGGGGCGACGAGACGTCGTCCGGCAAGTGGTCCGTGGTGCTCATGGGGCTCCTATTTCACCGTGCTGGAGCCGGTGCTGCCGTCCGTCCAGCAGCCGCGCTCGCCGAGGACGTCCCGCAGGACGTCGATGCGATCCGCCATGATGCCATCCACACCGAGGTCGAGGAGAGCCCTGATCCGTGTGGGATCGTCCACAGTCCACACGTGGACCTGCAGTCCGAGCCGGTGGGCGGCCCGGACGAAGGCCCGGTCGACCACCCGCACCCCCTTGTGCCGCTCCGGCACCTGCGCGCACACCCCGGCGAACGGCGCCCCGCGCCCCGGCAGCAACGGCCCGGCCAGCGAGCGCAGCCGCAGCCGGGCCACCTCGCGCGGGCCCAGCGAGGTGGCCAGCCGGGGACCGGCGGCGGCGCGGACGGCGGCCAGCCGGCTGTCGGAGAAGCCGCCGACGCAGACCCGGTCCCAGGCGTCGGTCCGGCGGATCGCCTCGACCAGCGGCCCGACGGCCGGCGCCGCCTTCACGTCCACGTTGAAGCGGACCCCGGGGAACGCGCCGAGCAGGTCCTCCAGCAGCGGCACCGGCTCCGTACCCCCGATCCGGGCGCGCCTGACCTCCTGCCACGGCAGCTCGGCGAGCGCCCCTCGACGGTCGGTCACCCGGTCGAGCCGGGAGTCGTGGAAAGCCACCAGCACACCGTCCGCGGTGGCGTGCACATCCGTCTCCAGGTACCGGTACCCGAGAGCCACGGCGGCCTCGAAGGCGGCCAGCGAGTTCTCCGGATGCCCGAGTTCACCACCCCGGTGCGCGAAGGCCAGCGGCCCCGGGTGGTCGAGGAAGGGGTGCATGTGGTGCTCCGAGCTGCTGGGCGAGTACGCGGGCGCGGCCCGCTCCGACGGCGCCTCGGACCGCGCGCGTTACAGTATTACGCACCCTGTCAAGCAGTAACGCCTATGGGCGGTACGGCCTTCGGAGACCGGCCGTCGGCGGCCCGGCCACGGCCACCGGCGGGTTCTCCTCCTGGGAAGGCACTCCCGTGCCCTGGTGACCGGTTCCCGCCGACCGGCCCGCGACCTAGGATCGCCTCTCTGGGCGTTGCGGCGGGGAGCTGCGAGCGGAACGTTAGGGAGAAGGTCATATGGTCGAGCTTTCCGACGATCCGATGACCTGGGTGATGGCCGGAGACAGCATCACCCAGGCCGTCGAACACACCCACGGCGCGCGCGGCTGGGTCGAGCACGTGCGGGAACGGATCTGCTGGCAGCTGGACCGGCTGACGGACATCGTGATCAACACGGGCGTGTCCGCCTGGCGGGCCACCGACGTGCTCGGGGCGTACGACTTCGTCATCGGCCGGTTCGCACCGGACGTGCTGTCGCTGTCGCTCGGCACCAACGACGCGCACGCCGGGCCGGACGGGCTCCCGGAGTTCCGCGACGCCATGCGCGAGATCATCCGCCGGAGCGCCGGTGCGCAGATCGTGCTGCACACGCCCCTCGTGGTCAGCCAGGCCGGGAACATGCCCCACATCGAGCTGCCCGCGTACTGCCGGGCCGTCCGCGAACTCGCGGCGGAGACCGGCGCGCTGCTCGTCGACCACGAGGCGCACTGGCTCGCCGCCTTCCCCGACGGCGAGGCGATCGCGTGGCTCGACGACCCCGCCCACCCCAACGCCGCCGGGCATCTGCAGCTGGCCGATCACACCCTGCGCACCCTGGGCCTGGGCGAACTCAGCGCGCTCTGACACGGCGGGCACCCGGGCGGCGGCAGACCGTACGCGGGAGGGCGGTCACCCACCGGTGCGGCGCAGGTCGTAGAGGTACGACCTGCCGGCCTTCCAACTGCGCCAGGGGCCCGGCGGCGGAAACCTGCCGTCGCCCGAACCGCCGTGCAGCGGCCAGCCGTTGGCGGCCCCGTCGGCACCGACGGTGCACCACCCCCGGCCCGGCAGCCACCGGCACCACACGTCGAGGTCCACCCGCTTGAACGACGGCCTGCCGTTGAACTCGCCGTCCCGGCGGTAGCGGTAGACCAGGCCGTCCACGCGGCGGACGAACTCGATCGACACAGGGCCCCCTCAGCGGACCGGGTCGCTCTTCGGCCCGACGCTTCCGGCCCTGGCCGCAGTTCCGTCCGGGGCGAACGAGTGGTGGAAGGTGAAGGCGTGCGGCGCGGCGCCGTGGTCGTGCAGGTGCTCCAGCCTGGAGACCCCGTCCCGCCAGGCGGGTATCGCACCCTCGGAGACCCACCAGGTCACGTAGTTCGGGTACTCCGTCCTCTCGACCCAGTCATGACGCCTGGTCAGCGCCCGACGGTGCAGTCCGGTGTAGATGGCGTCGACGGCGGGGCTCAGGCCGGTCCAGAGTGAGAGGGTTGCGGCCAGGGCGGTGGTTTCCCTGGTACGGCCCTTGCTGTACCAGGCCGGTACGGCGAACTCCCCCCAGGCGCCCCAGTCCGCCTCGAAGAACACGCCCCGTTCACCGTCTGCCGCTTCGGCATGCGCGAGGTACCCGGGGTGCCGACTGATCTCCTGGTAGACGGTCGCGCCGACGTCGTAGAACTCCTCCGTGAGAGGCGCGGGATCGACAAGGGGTGACTTCAGGGTGCCGAACGTGTACAGCGCGAGATGGGGCATGTGTCTCTCCCTGGTTGGGGGCCCGACGTGGACCCGTTTCGGTGGCCTGGGCACGGGGGGCGAGGAGTGTGGGGCGTGACCGGCGCGCCCCGGCGTGGGCGGGCGGGCTCGGCGGCGAAGGAAACTCCGGTGCGCCGGTGGGCGATCACCGAGGACCAGGTGAAGGTAGCCGCTCCGGCGGGCCCTGTCGACGTTGCGTTTTCCCTGTCCAAGTGGCCTCCCGCGCCGGCCCGGGGGTGGCGGCCGACGCCCGGCCGCCACGCTGGCTCGAACGGCTGGTGGGGCAGGGCACGGCGGCTCCGGGCGTTGTGCGGGCTCTCTGAAGGGGGTGCCCCCGGGTGCGGGGGTGGGCGGGCGCGTCGATGCTGGGTGTTGGAGGTGTGGGCGGATGGGGCTGTGGCGGTTGGCGGTGGTGTCGCGGGAGGTGGCGGCGGAGCCCGGGCGGCGGGCGAAGGTGGGGTTGTTGGCGGGGTGCCTGCGGGAGTTGGGGGCCGAGGAGGGGGCGGCGGCGGTGGTGTTGCTGTCGGGTGAGGCACAGCGGTTGCGGACGGGGGTGGGGTGGGCCGGGCTGCGGGACCTGCCGGGGCCGGCGGCGGAGCCCTCGTTGGGTGTGCGGGAGGTGGAACGGGAGCTGGAGCGGCTCGCGGAGGTGCGCGGGGCGGGGTCGCAGGCGCAGCGGCGGCGGCTGCTGGTGGGGCTGTTCGGCCGGGCGACGGAGGTGGAGCAGGGGTTCCTGCGGGCGGTGCTGGTCGGGGATCTGCGGCAGGGGGCTCTGGACGCGCTGGTCGGGGAGGCGGTGGCGCAGGCGGCCGGGGTGCCGGTGACGGCGGTGCGGCGGGCGTTGATGTTCCGGGGGTCGGCGCGGGCAGTCGCGGAGGCGGCCTTGGGAGGGGGCGCGGCGGCGCTGGCGGCGTTCGGGCTGGAGGTGGGGCGGGCGGTGCGGCCGATGCTGGCGGCTTCGGCGCCGGACGTGGCCTCGGCGCTGGAGCGCACCGGGCCCGCTGGGGTGGAGTGGAAGCTGGACGGCATCCGGGTCCAGGTGCACCGGGACGGTGGAGAGGTGGCGGTGTTCACCCGCAGCCTGGACGACATCACCGCGCGCGTGCCCGAGGTGGCGGAGGCGGCGCTCGCGTTGCCGGTGCGGACGGCGGTGCTGGACGGCGAGGCCGTAGCACTCGGTCCGGACGGGCGGCCGCGCCCGTTCCAGGAGACCGCGGCGCGCTCCGCCTCCCGGCAGGATCCGGACCGGATGCGGGCCGAAGTACCGCTCAGCGTCTACTTCTTCGACCTGTTGCACCGGGACGGCGAGGACCTGGTGGACCGTCCGGGCCGGGAGCGCTGGGCGGCGCTGGCCGAGGCGGTGCCGGAGGGGCTGCGGGTGGCCCGGACCGAGACCGGGGACCGGTCGCAGGCGCTGGCGTTCTTCCGGGAGGCGCTGGCGCTCGGCCACGAGGGCGTGCTGGTGAAGGACCCGGCGGCCGGGTACGCGGCGGGGCGGCGCGGGGCCGGCTGGATCAAGGTGAAGCCCCGGCACACCCTGGACCTGGTGGTGCTGGCCGCCGAGTGGGGCAGCGGACGGCGGCAGGGGTTCCTGAGCAATCTGCACCTGGGGGCCCGGGCGACCGCGGCCGAGCCGGGCCTCGGCCCGTGGGTGATGCTCGGCAAGACCTTCAAGGGGCTGACGGATGCGACCCTCGACTGGCAGACCGCCGAGTTGCTCGCCCGGGAGACCGACCGGGATGCCCGGACGGTGCGGGTCCGGCCGGAACTGGTCGTCGAGATCGCCTTCGACGGCCTCCAGCGCAGCCCCCGCTACCCCGCGGGGCTGGCGCTGCGGTTCGCCCGGGTGGTGCGCTACCGGCCGGACAAGAGCGCCGCCGAGGCGGACACCGTCGCCACCGTACGGGAGCTGGCCGCCGCCGAAGGCCTGTGAACCGCACTCCGCGGAGCAGCGACGTACGCCGCCCTGCGGTATGGCGTCCATTCAAACCTATTGCCCCACAAGCCGGTTGGGACGAGCAACGAATCGGCCAATCTCGCTGATCCGGCCGCCGCGCCCTCCGTGGACGGACGAGCGGCGGTTAGGTTGGCGATGACAACGAGAGGCGGCCGCCGGGCAGCCGGCGGCGCACTGGCGAGAGGTGCCCGACATGCAGGTGAGCGTCGACCGTGACCGTTGCTGCAGCTCCGGGATGTGCGTCATGAACGCCCCCGCGGTCTTCGACCAGGACGACCGGGACAGCTTGGTGATGCTCCGTCAAACCGTCGTCCAGCCAGAGCAGTTCGAGGACGTCAGACTGGCCGCCGAGCTCTGCCCGAGCGGCGCGATCACCGTCACCGAGGACGGGGCGGCCGGGACCGGGGCCTGACGGGCAGGCCGTCGAACCCACGGCCGCACGGCCCCACGACCGCACGACCTTACGCGGCCCAACGACCACGACCCCACGACCCACGAGGACACCGCGACACCAGCACACCGCGACGCGAGGAGACCCCCACCGTGACCACCACACCCACCGCCCAGGCCGTCCCCCTGCCGGCCCCGCACTCCAGCGGCTGCCCCTTCGCCCCGCCGCCGGCGTACACCGAGGCCGCCGCCACCGGCCCGATGACCCGCGCCGACCTGCCCGACGGCAGCTCGTGCTGGCTGGCGACCGGCTACGCCGAGGTCCGCACCGTCCTGTCCGACCGCCGCTTCAGCGCGGACGTGCGCCACCCGGCCTTCCCGCTGCTGGTCCCCGGCAGCCGGGAGACGCTGGTCACCGACAATCCGAGCTTCCTGCGGCTGGACGACCCCGAGCACGCCCGGCAACGCCGCATGGTCACCGGCGACTTCCTGGTCAAGCGGGTGGCCGCGCTGCGCCCGGACATCCAGCGGATCGTGGACGAGGCGCTGGACCGGATGACCGAGGGCCGCACCGAGGCCGACCTGGTCACCGAGTTCGCGCTCCCGGTGCCCTCGTTGGTGATCTGCCTGCTGCTCGGGGTGCCGTACGAGGACCGCGACCGCTTCCAGTTCCTGAGCCGCACCCTGCTCAGCCGGGAGAGCACCATGGAGCAGCTCAAGGCGGCCCGGGACGAGGTCCTGGAGTACCTGCGCACCCTGGCGGCCCGCAAGCGCGAGCAGCCGGAGGACGACATCCTCAGCAGGCTGGCCGTGCGGGACGACCTGACCCTGGACGAGATCGCCAGCACCGGGGTCCTGCTGCTGATCGCCGGGCACGAGACGACCGCGAACATGATCTCGCTGTCCACCGCCCTGCTGCTGGAGCAGCCCGAGCAGATCGCCAGGCTCGCCGACCCGGCCGCGCTGCCCGGCGCGGTGGAGGAGCTGCTTCGCCTGCTGACCATCGTGCACACCGGGCTGCCCCGGGTGGCGCTGGAGGACGTGGAGCTGGGCGGCGTGACGGTCCGGGCCGGGGAGGGCGTGATCGCGATGGTCTCCACCGCCAACCGGGACGAGGAGGTGTTCGGCGGCCCCGACCGGCGGCCCACCGACGAACTGGACCTGGAGCGCGACGCCCGCCGGCACATGGCGTTCGGCTTCGGCGTGCACCAGTGCCTGGGCCAGCCACTGGCCCGCGCCGAGTTGCAGATCGCCCTGGAGACCCTGTTCCGACGCCTGCCCGGCCTTCGGCTGGCCGTCACGCAGGGCGAGCGGGAGTTCCGTACGGAATCGTTCATCTACGGGATGCGGTCGCTGCCCGTGACCTGGTGAGCGCGACCGGGGCGCTGCTCGGGAGCGGCGGGCGGCGGGCGGCGGGGCGGCAGCGAGCGGCGGCGGTGGTCGCAGTGGCGGAAGTGGCGGGGGCGGGCGGGTCACCCGACTGGCCCCTGCACCGCGCGGGAGGCAGGCTGGAGGGGCGACAGACAGACCCGGTCCAGCCACGCCTCCGGCCCCGGCGTGCCGGGACCGGCCGAGGAGACGGAGCCCGCGATGACCGACATGAGCGAACGCTCCGAAGTGAGCAGCACCGCCCACGAGGAGGACGTCCGCGCCGCAGACCCCGAGGAGGGCATCACCTCGATGCAGAACCTGCACGCACAGGACACCTCCCCGGCAGAGGGCGACTCCACGCCGGACGAACCCGGCGCGAACAACTGACCGTCCGCCACACCGATCCGACCGCCCGGCGCGACCGGGCGGTCCCTGCGACCGCAGGTGTCGCTGCTCGGCGGCCCACCGGCGGGGGAGGATAGGCGCATGACCGAACACGATCAAACCAGCCGACAGGCCCGGCCGGCCGCGGACCCGCGAACCTCGTGGGCGACCTGGACCACCCAGTCGATCATCAGCGGCCCCGGCGGGGTCACCACCGCCGAGGTCGGGCCGATCTCCGGCGACCTCACCGTGCACACCACGTGGGTGGACGGCGAGGCCCGGCTGACCGTCCAGTACACCGGCGCGCTCGACTGGTACACGGTCTCCGGCAGTCCGGTGCCCGCGGCGGACGAGGCCACCGCGCGGGCCGTCCACCAGGCGATGGTGAACGGCGTCAAGGAGGGGCGCGGCGCGGTCGCCCCGCCCCCGGCCGTCTGACCAGGCCCCCGCTCCCGGTGCCCGACCGCTGCGGTCGGGCACCGGGAGCGGGGTGGTACGCCGGGAGCGGGGTGGTACGGGGCGCTATTCGGTGATCTCCACGCCGCGCCAGAAGGCCACCCGGCCCCGGACGTGCTCGGCCTCGGGCTTCGGGTCGGCGTAGTACCAGGCGGCGTCCGGGTTGCTCTGCCCGGCCACCTCCAGCGTGTAGTAGTTGGCGGTGCCCTTCCAGCCGCACACCGTGGTGGTGTCGGACGGTCGCAGGAACTCGGCCCGGACGGAGTCGACCGGGAAGTAGTGGTTGCCCTCGACGACGACGGTGTCCTCGCTCTCGGCGACGACGGTTCCCTGCCAGATCGCTGTGGTCATGGGGCGATTGTGCCCCACGCCCCGCCCCGCGGGCGGGCGTTCGAGGGCAGACCCTAGGGCAGCGGGTGGGCGTGCACCGGCATGTGCGGACTCTGCTGGCCGCCACTGGCGAGCATCCGCACCTCGCCCGCGTCACTGATCTCGGCCCGGACGATGCCGGTGTCGTCCTCGTACACGGGGTGCCCGCCCGGACCCTTGGCATCGGTCCGAGCGACCACGACCACGTCCTGCGGGGCCTGGGTACCCGGCGTACCGGGGAAGGTGAGGGCGTAACGGTTGGCGGGGTTCATCACCGGCTCCTGCTCCCTGTGGGCGGCCCGTACGCGCCGGGCGCTCAGACGGTGGCCTCGGCGGCCCGGGCGTGCGAGCCGCGGATCTCCAGCTCGTCGAGCAGCCTGGCGGTGGCTTCGGCGACCGCGTCCACGGCCCGGTCGAAGGCCTCGCGGTTGTGCGCGGCCGGGGCGCGGAAGCCGGAAACCTTGCGGACGTACTGCAGCGCGGCGGCGCGGAAGTCCTCCTCGTCGGCGTCCGGTGTCACGGGCGGTCGCAGCGTCTTGATGTTGCGGCACATGTCCCCAGTCTCCCGCGCCGCGGCCGCATCGGCGACCTCCTCCGGTCAGCCGACCCCCGTTCGTCACACAGGGCTCACGGGGGTGTCATCCGACCCGATTAGGATGCCCGGTGAACGAATCCCCCGCCGCGTGCCGTCCCGGCGCGGGCATCACCCCGGAGTCACCCCCTTGCCCCTCGCGCTGTTCGCGCTGGCCGTCACCGCTTTCGCCATCGGCACCACCGAGTTCGCCGCCATGGGGCTGCTCCCCCAGGTCGCCGACAGCCTGCACGTGTCCATCCCGCAGGCGGGCTGGCTGATCTCCGCCTACGCGCTGGGGGTGGTGGTCGGCGCGCCGCTGCTCACCGCGCTGGCCGCCGGGAGGCCCCGCAAGGCCGTCCTGGTGGCGCTCGCCGGGCTGTTCGCGACCGGCAACCTGTTGTGCGCGCTGGCCCCCGACTTCTGGACCCTGGCCGCCGCCCGGTTGATCACCGGACTGCCGCACGGCGCCTTCTTCGGGGCCGGCGCGGTGGCCGCCGCCGAGTTGGTGGCGCCGGACCGGCGGGCCCGGGCGGTCGCGGTGATGTTCTCCGGACTGACCGTCGCCAACATCGTCGGCGTCCCGGCCGCCACCCTGCTCGGCCAGCACCTGGGCTGGCGGGCGACCATGCTCGTGGTGGTGCTGATCGCCGCCGCCGGGACGCTCGCCATCGCCCGGCTGGTGCCCGTCCTCCCCTCCCCCGCCCAGTCCGGACTGCGGCACGAACTGCGGGCCTTCCGCAGCGGGCAGCTGTGGCTGGCGCTGGCCACCGTGGTGCTCGGCTGCGGCGGACTGTTCGCCTGCTACAGCTACATCTCGCCGCTGCTCACCGAGGTCTCCGGGTACGCGAGCGGCTCGGTGACCCTGGTGCTGGCACTGTTCGGCGTGGGGATGACGATCGGCAACGTGCTCGGCGGGTTCGCCGCCGACCGGGCGCTGCGTCCGACCGTCTGCGCGGCCTTCGTGCTGCTCTCGGCCGCCCTGGCACTGCTCGCGGTGACCGCGCACGCCCGCTGGTCGGCGGCCGTCACGGTGGTGCTGATCGGCCTGTTCGGCTTCGCGATCGTCCCGGCGGTGCAGACCCTGGTCATGCAGAAGGCGCGCAGCGCGCCCACCCTGGCCTCGGCGACGGTGCAGGGCGCCTTCAACCTGGCCAACGCCCAGGGGGCCTACTTCGGCGGGCTGGCGCTGGACGCCGGGTTCGGCTGGACCTCGCCGACCCTGGTGGGCTCGGGCCTGGCCGCCTCAGGCGCCGTCGTCGCGGTGCTGGCCTGGGCCGCCGACCGGCGCCCGCCGGCCCCCGCGCCGGTGGAACCGGCGGCGGTGGAACCGGCGGCGGTGGAACCGGCGGCGGTGGAACCGGCGGACGCGACCCTGGCCCCGGCGCCGTAGCCCGGCCGCCCGGCGAACTCCGCCGTGGTCCGGCCCTCAGCCCCGGCGGAGTTCGCCGAGCGCCGACGGGGCCGCGCCGAGCCACCAGGAGGGATCGGCCGTGCCGTCGGTGGTGCGCCCGTCGCGGTGGACGTAGTGGCGCACGTCGCGGCCCGGGTCGGCGAACTCGCCGCCGAGGGCGCGCTCCAGCCACTCCGCGCCGAAGCGGAAGGCCTCGGCCGCCACTCCGCCCAGCGGGTGGAACTCGTCCTCGTAGACCCGCAGCTCCTTCGGCGCCCGGATGCGCTCGAAGCTCTCCAGGGCCTGGCCGAGGTCGGTCAGCTCGTCGAACTCGCCGATGCCGTACAGCACCGGGCAGGTGATGTCGGCGACCAGGTCGCCGAGCGGCATCCGGTGGGCGAGGTCCCGGTCGAAGGCCTCCTCGTCGGTGTACCCGGCCATGTACATGTAGTTGTTCTTGAAGGTCGGCTGGGCGCGCTCGAAGATCGTCGCGAAGTCCCCGGTGACAGCCTCGAAGGCGGCGAGCGCGGCCAGCCGGCGGTCGGTGGCGGCGGCCCGGGAGCCCCAGTAGCCGCTCATCGAGATGCCGAACATGCCGATCCGCTCCGCGTCCACCTCCGGGAGCGAGGACAGGTGGTCGAGGTAGCGGCCGATCGCCCGCTCGTAGTTGCCGAGGTCGACGGTCAGTCCGCCGGCCCGGCTCTCACCCTGGCCCGGGCCCTCGATGGACAGCGCGACCATGCCCCGCGAGGTGTAGTACCGCTCGGCCGCCCAGATGTAGTCCTCCTTGATCATGTCCATCCCCGGGCCGAGGATGACGGCGGGCGCGTTCTCGACCGGGCCGGCCGGCAGGTGCAGCAGAGCGAAGATCCGTGAGCCCTCGAAGTCCAGCACCACTCGCCGGACCCGCCCGTCGCGCAGGGCGCCCAGCCGCTCCACGCAGTGGTTGGCGTGGGCGCGCATGGCCGCCTTGCGCGGATCGGCGGCGTCGAAGATCGAGTACTGCGCCCGGCCCCACATCACCGCCGCCCGCAGGTAGAGGTCGGCGGCGGTCTGCGCGAAGCCCCCGCGCTCGTGGTGCGCGGCGCGCTCCTCGGCCTGGCCGGCCACCGTGGCCCACGCCTTGGGCAGCATCGCACCGCTCCTGACCAGCGCGAACACCTTCGCGAAGTCGGTGTGGTCGTGGCCGAGCTGTTCCATGGTCCCGACAGCCTCGGGATGCAGGGCGTCGAAGCCGCCCTGGGCGAGGGCGATGTCCAGGGCCCAGCTCTGGCCGGTCGAACGGATGGTCATGACGGTCTCCTCTCGGAGAGGGATAGATAAGTACTTAGTGATTAAGTACTTATTCATTAAGTACTGAGGCTAGGCTGCTGTCAACCCACCGAGGAGGAACCGCCCATGACCGAGCCGCCGCCCACGCCCGGACGCGCCCAGGCGCTCGACCGCCTGGCCCGCGCCGCCTACCGCCTCAGCGCCGCCGACGCCCGACTGCGCGGCCGCGCCACCCGCACCCCGGGGGCCCTCTCCCTCACCCACGCCCGGGCCCTGCGCACCCTGGCCGACCGGGGGCCGCTCACCATCACCCAGCTCGCCGCCGGCACCGAGACCACCGGCGCCGCCACCACCCAGCTGGTGAACGGCCTGGTCAGTGCCGGTTACGTCACCCGCACCCGGCCACCCGAGGACAAGCGCTCCGTCCTGGTCGCCCTCACCGAAGCGGGCCGCGACCGCCACCGGCAGCGCCAGCAGGCCCTGGCCGAGGCCCTGCACAGCGACCTCGGCGACTACGACGAGGAGGCCCTCGACCGGGCCGCCGAGGTACTGAACCGGCTGTCCGCCGTCTACGACCGGCTGTAGCGGCCGCGGGAAGCGTCGGACCGGCCTCAGATCTGCCGGTGGGCCTCGGCGAGCAGGAGGTAGCCCTCCCCGTTGGCCTTGATGCCGCCCTTCTCCTCCTCGGTCAGCGGGCGCCGGACCTTCGCCGGGACGCCCGCGACCAGGGAGCCCGGCGGCACGTCCATGCCCTGGGTGACCACGGCGCCGGCGGCCACCAGGGATCCCGCGCCGATCCGGGCGCCGTTGAGGACGGTGGCGTTCATCCCGACCAGGACGTCGTCCTCGACGGTGCAACCGTGCAGCACCGCGTTGTGGCCGACCGAGATGCGCTCGCCGACCACCAGCGGGAAGCCGGGGTCGGCGTGCAGGGTGCAGTTGTCCTGGATGTTGCTGCCCGCGCCGACGGTGATCGACTCGGCGTCGCCGCGCAGCACCGCGCCGTACCAGATGCTCGCGCCGGCGGCGACGGTGACGTCACCCACGACGACGGCGTTGGGGGCGAGGAAGGCGCCGGGGTCGACGGCGGGCGCCTTGCCTCCCACGGTGGCGATCAGCGGTTCTGCCATGGCTCTCGTCCTCCTGGCGGCGGTCGACGGTCTGTCGCCGGTCAGCGTAGGGGGCCGGTCACCGCGCGGTGCGGGCGAGGTCGGATGCGGGGCCCGGTACGGCGGAGAGGCCCGGTACGGCGGAGGTGCGAGCGCCGGGGCCTGGGGGCCGCACAGGGCGATGCCGGTCAGCTTGTCCCAGGCGGCGTTGGCGGCCGTCCCGTCCCTGACGTCGTAGACGGTGATCGAGGCGGCGAACTGACGCCTGCCGTCCGCCGAGCCGAGCATCAGGGTGCTGTAGCCGGGGATGCCGCCGGCGTGGCCCCAGAAGGTGCCGCACGGGGTGTCCACGCGCTGGAGGCCGAGGCCGTAGTTCCGACCGCCGCCGATCCGGCTCGTCCGCTGCATCTCGGCGAGTTGGGCCGGGGGCAGCAGACGTCCGCCGAGCAGGGCGGCGATGAAGGTGGTGAGGTCGGCGGTGGTGGAGATGCCGGCGCCTGCGGAACCGGCCATCGAGGGGTCGAGCAGGGTGACGTCCACCGGGCCGGTGGCCGTTCTGAGGTAGCCGTGGGCGTGCGGGCCCGGCACGAAGGGCGAGTTGCCGGGCATCGTGGTGCCGGTGAGGTGGAGCGGGCGGATGATCCGGCGGGTGACCTCCTCCTGCCAGCTGTGGCCGGTGAGCTTCTCGATGATCATCCCGATCAGCACGAAGTTGGTGTTGGAGTAGGCCCAGTCCTGGCCCGGAGGGAAGGCCGGCGGGTACCTGTTCGCGATGTCGACCAGGTCCTGGAGGGAGTACGGCTGGAAGCGGCGGTCGGTCAGCCAGTCCGGGTCGTTGGGCTCGAAGGCCGGGTCCTGGGTGTAGTTGGCGACGCCGCTGGTGTGGTCGAGCAGCTGCCGGACGGTGATCGCGGTGCTGTTGGGGACGACGCCGGGCAGCAGGCACTCCAGCCGGTCGTCGAGGTCCAGCCGCCGATCGCCGACGAGTTGGAGCAGGGTGGTGGCGACGAAGGTCTTGGTGGCGCTGCCGATCCGGAAGCGGCCGTCGGGGTCGGCGGGCCGGCCGCCGCCGAGGGCGGCGACACCGGAGGCGTTGCGCCAGAGCAGTCGGCCGTCCTCGCGGACCGCGCCGAGGGCCGAGGTCGCGTAGCCGGGGCCGGTGAGGCCGGCCAGGGCAGAGTCCGCGGCGGCCCAGCCGGCGCGGCCCTCGGCGGAGTCCGTCCGGTCGGCGCGGTCCGCGGCGGTGAGGTGGAGGGCGCCGTGGCAGCCGGAGGCCGGTGAACGGTCGGCGGCCTGGGCGACGGCGGCCGGGGCGAGGGTGGCCAGCAGGCCCGCGCCGGCGGCGATCGTGACGGCGGCGCGCAGCACCGGCCGGCGGAACCGGCGGCGGGGGGCGGTCGGATCGGCGGTCATGCCGTTCTCCCTGGTTCGAGGCCACCGGAGTCCCCACAACTCCGACCGTTCAGAAGGCTGTTGACAGCATGGCAGGGCGATCGGCGGCGGTCATCGGCCTGGAGGAGGGCGCGCGCCCCTGACCGCGCCCCGGAGCCGTACCCCGAGATTCCTCGGGGTACGGCTGGACGGCGATCAGCTGAGCGGGGCCTTGGTGCGCAGGACCTCGATGAAGGCCCGCAGCCACGCCGGGTGGTCGGGCCAGGCCCGGGCCGAGACGACCACGCCGTCCACCACCGCCTCGCCCTCCACGAACTCGGCGCCCGCCGCAGTGATGTCCGGGGCGAGCGCCGGGTAGGCGGAGGTGCGGCGGCCGTCGAGCAACCCGGCGGCGGCGGTGATCAGCGGGCCGTGGCAGATCTGGGCGACCGGTTTGTCCCCCTCGAAGAAGTGCCGGGCGATCCGCTGCACGTCCGGGTCGTTGCGCAGGTACTCGGGAGCGCGGCCGCCAGGGATGACCAGGGCGACGTAGGCGGCCGGGTCGACGTCGGCCAGGGCGAGGTCGGCAGGCCAGGTGTAGCCGGGCTTCTCCGTGTACGTGTCGTAGCCGTCCACGAAGTCGTGCACCACGAACTGCAGGCGCTTCCTCGTCGGGGCCGCGATGTCGACCTGGTAGCCCTCCTCGCGCAACCGCTGGTACGGGTAGAACACCTCCAGCGACTCGGCGGCGTCCCCGGTGACGAGCAGGATCTTCGATGTCATCGCCGACATCCCTCCACGTGATCGAGCGTCAGGCCTGGTGCCGGCCCGGGCGGTGGTCGCCGCAGCTCGTGCCCGGTCCAACCTCCCCTACCGGCCCAGCCGTTGGCAACACGGCGCACCGGGCGTACGGCGGCGCGGCACCCGGCTCGCGCGCCGGTCGCGAGCCGTGCGCGCCGGGTGCGGCGGCAGGTGCGGCGCCCGGCTGCGGCGCCGGAGCGGGCGCGGCCTAGACTCTCGTGCCGACCGTCCACCGACCGTCCATCGACCGCCCCCGTCCGCTCACCGGACGTCCATCACCCGCAGCCCGTCCGACCGCCTCCCGGAGGAGCCCATGCCTGACCGGATCACCTACCTCGTCGTCCCCGGCTACCAGAACTCCGGCCCCGCGCACTGGCAGACCCGCTGGGAGGCGGCCGAGCCGGAGGCCTTCCGGCGGGTCGAGCAGGCGGACTGGGACCACCCGGAGCAGCAGGACTGGGCGGCCCGGGTGGACGCGGCGGTGGCGGCGGCCGCCGTCGAGGGGCCGGTGGTGCTGGTCGCGCACAGCCTGGGCTGCATCACGGCGGCCCGCTGGGTGGCGGGGGCGTCCAGCGAGCGGACCGCCGCCGTGCGGGGCGCGCTGCTGGTCGCCCCGGCGGACGTCGACACCGCCGAGGTGCCGGAGCTGCTGGGCTTCCGGCCCGTGGCGCTGGAGCGGTTCCCGTTCCCGACGGTGGTGGTCTCCTCCACCGACGACCCGTGGGTGACTCCGGCCCGGGCCCGGGAGTTCGCGGCGGCCTGGGGCGCCCGCCACGTCGAGGCGGGGGCGTACGGGCACCTCAACTCGGAATCGGGGCTGGGCGACTGGCCGGAGGGCCGGAAGCTTCTCGCGGAGCTGTGACCACATGACCGGGGGGACGATGAACGAATGCCGGACCAGCCGGACACCACGAGCCAGGCGCGCCCTCATCCGGGTGCTGCTGGCCTGCGGGGCGGTGGCCGTCCTGCTGTACACCGAGGGGCAGTGGGAGAGCCGCTCGGGCGGCCTGATGCTGGTCGCCGACCTGTTGAACCGGCCGGAGCTGCTGCTCGGCGGCGCGCTGGCCGCGCTGATCGCCGCCGCCTGGCTGAGCGACCGCCGCACCGCCGTACGGGCGGCCTCCCGGGCGGTCACGGTGACGGCCGGGGTGGTGTTCCTGCTCGGCGCGCTGGCCGCGCACAAGGTGTCGGCGGCCGAGACCCGCAGCCGGGAGGACGCCCCGGCCGGCGCGCAGCGGACCCTGGTGGTGGTGCACCGCTCGTACGGCTCCGGATCGCAGGCCGGCGAGCACTGGCATGTGCTGCTGGAGAGCGGCGAGGGCTGGTCGGCCCGGCGCTGGCTGCTGGCTGACGTCGGCGGCGCACCGGACGGCGCCCGGCTGGTGGAGGCCAGTTGGACCGGGCGGGAGCAGATCACCGTGGTCACCGACTCCTACCGGCGGGTGTTCAACCTCGACCAGGACAGCGGCGAGCCGGTCGAGGCGCGGTAGGACACCGGTTCGGGGCGGTGGCGCCGTCACGGGCGCGGGACGGCGCCGCCCTCAACGCACTGCAACCGGCCGCCCCGCCTGAGCACGGGCGCCCAGGCGGGCGGCGGCCGTCGGGGGGCTCACGGGTCCGAGGGGTCCCCGGGGTCCGGCGGGGTGGTCGGGGTGTAGCGGCCGGACGGGGCGCCGGTGGACGGGTTGGTGCCGTGCGGCCGCCCGGTGCTCCCCGGGCCGGGCGCCCCGGTGCAGGTGGCCTGGCCGGGCGGGGTGCCGGGGGTGGCGCAGCCGGGGTCGTGCTTGACCGGGTCCGGGATGTAGACGGTGGTGAACTCCTTGTCGGCCATGGTGCGGACGGCGTCGCTCATCGCCTTCTGCCAGATCGGCCCCGGGCCGGTCGCTCCGAACACCTCGGCCTGGTACTGGCCGCCGATCCGGATGTTGCGCATCGGCACCTTGGTACCCGGGCTGCCGAGCCAGACCGAGCCGGCCAGGTTGCCGGTGTAGCCGGTGAACCAGGCGGACTTCTTCTCGTCCGTGGTGCCGGTCTTGCCGGCGATCTGGCGGTCGTCGTCCAGCCGGAGGTCGCGGGCGGTGCCGCCCTTCTCGGTCACGCCCAGCAGCACGCTGTTGATCACGTCGGCGGTGTCGGTGGACATCACCTGGTTGCAGCGGGCCGGCGGCACCGGGACGTCCTTGCCGTCCACCGTGGTGATCCGGTTGATCGCCAGCGGCGCGCAGTAGTCGCCCCGGGCGGCGAAGGTCGCGTAGACGTTCGCCATGGTCAGCGGGCTGACCTCCTGGGTGCCGAGGCCGAGGGCCGGCACCTCCTGGAGCGGGTCGCCGCTCGCCTTGCCCGTCACGCCCAGCTTGTTGGCCATCTGCTTGACGGCGCAGAGCCCGATCTCCTGCTCCATCTGCACGAAGTAGGTGTTCACCGAGAGCGCCATCGCCTGCTTGAGCGCGTACGGGCCCTTCTCGCTCGGGCTCTCGTTGGGGATGACCCCGTCCTTCCTGCCCTTGTTGAGGTTCTTCCAGGTGCCGTCGCAGGTCGTCATCGTCGGCCAGTCCATCCGGTTCGGCGAGTCGTACTGCTGGGTGGCCGGCAGCCCGGCCTCGAGGGCGGCGGCGGCCACGATCGGCTTGAAGTTGGAGCCGGGCTGGAAGCCGACGCCCCCGCCCATCGCCGCGTCCACGTTGAGGTTGACGACGGTCTGGTTCCTCTCCTTCGCCAGCCCGTAGGGGCGGGTCTGGGCCATCGCGAGGATCTTGCCGGTGCCGGGCTCGACCATCGTCATCGCCGCCGAGACCGGGTCGGTGACGTACACCTTGGTGGAGACGGCGTTCTGCGCGGCGGCCTGCTTGTCCGGGTCGAGGGTGGTGTAGATGTTCAGCCCGCCGGTGTCCCAGAGCTTCTTGCGGTCGGCGGCGCTCTTGCCGAAGGCCGGGTCCTGCTTGACGACGTGCCGCACGTAGTCGCAGAAGAAGCCCATCCCGGCCTGGGCGGTGATGCAGCCGTTCTGCGGGTCGCGGTAGTCGAGGCCGAGCGGGGCGGCCTTGGCCTCCTTGGCCTGCTCGGCGGTGATGTGCTTGTTCTCGACCATCTTGTCGATGACGGTGTCCCGGCGCTTCTGGGCGGCCACCGGGTGCAGCTTGGGGTCGTACTGGGACGGGTTCTGCACCAGCCCCGCGAGCATCGCCGCCTCGGGGAGGGTGAGGTCCTTGGCGTCCTTGCTGAAGTAGCGCTCGGAGGCGGCCTGGATGCCGTACGCCTGGTGACCGTAGAAGGTGATGTTCAGGTAGTTGGTGAGGATCTGCTCCTTGGGGAGGTCCTCCTCCAGCTTGATGGCGTACCGGAGTTCCTGGATCTTGCGGCCGAGGGTCTTGCGCTGGGCCTCGCGCACCGCCACCGGATCGTCCCCGGCCATCTCGACGTTGACGTTCTTCACGTACTGCTGGGTGAGGGTGGAGGCGCCCTGCACGGCGGCACCGCTCTCGGCGTTCTTGGTGATCGCCCGCAGGACGCCCTTGAGGTCCACCGCGCCGTGCTCGTAGAAACGCGCGTCCTCGATGTCCACCTGGGCCTTGCGGATCAGCGGCGACATCTGCTCGGCGGTCAGCACGGTGCGGTCGCGCTCGTAGACCTTGGCGATCAGGCCGCCCTTGGCGTCGTAGATCTGGGTGGCCTGGGTGAGCGGCGGGGTCCTGAAGTCGTCGGGGATGCTCTCGAAGCCCTCGGCGCCGTTCTTGGCGCCGAGTCCGACCGCGCCGGCCCCCGGGAGGATCAGGCCCGCCAGGAGGACGCCGCCCAGCACGCTGGAGCCGAGGAAGGTGGCCGCATGGCGCAGGATTCCGAGCGGGGTCTGTCGGCGCCGGGGGCGCGGTACCCAGGTGTCGCCCGGGTCCGGGGCAGGTATGCGGCTCTTCGGTGACATAGTTCGAACATTAAGGCCGTGAATCCCGGTGGCGGGCGGCGTGTTGGCGAACTATTGTCACAAAATCGCGACAGGTTCGACTCATGTGCGGGAGCCGAATGGAGGTCCACGAAGGGACAAGGGCCGTTCGTCCACAGCCCGTTGTCTCCCCCGTGTCAACCTCCCACCCGCCCGGGATCAGCCCGCAGGGCAGAACACGTCCTCGCTCGGGCGACGGCCCGTCACCAGGAAGTCCGTCACCGCCGCGTCGCCGCAGGCGTTCCCGTTCGCCAGGTAGACGTCGTGGCCGCCGGAGTCCACGGTGACCATCCGGGCCCGGTCACCGAAGGCGGCACGCAGCTTGAGCGCGCCCCCGTACGGGGTGGCCGGGTCGCGCAGGTTCTGCGCCAGCAGGACGTTCGCCGGGCCCCGTTCGGTCACCCGCACCGGCGGCTCGGCGGCCTTGAACGGCCAGAAGGCGCACGGCATCGCGTTCACCGGCATGCCCGCGGTGAGCGGACGGGCGGCGCGGTCGGCGGCGACGTCCTTGACGTAGCCGGCCGGGTCGGCGGGCCAGCTGACGTCGTTGCAGAGGGTGCCGACGGAGACGGCGGTGGTGTTCTGCACCGCCTGCTCAGGGGGCAGGACCGGGGCCGGCAGTGGCCGGCGGCCGAGACCGGCCAGCATCAGCCGGGCCAGATCGGGGAACTTGGCGTCGGCGTAGAGGCTGGTGAGCATGGTCTCCCGCAGCACGTTGCCGTTCAGCTCGGCCGGGTTGGCGCCCGGCCAGGGCAGCGGTGCCCGGTCCAGCCGGTCGGCGAGGTCGAGGAAGAGCGGACGCACCTGCTCCGGCGTGTCCGCGACCCGGTCCGGATTGCCCGGCGCGGAGGCCCACTTGGCGAAGTCGGGGAAGCGGTCCTCCGCCCCCTGGCCGAAGGCGGCCAGCCAGCCGCGGCCGACCCGCGAGGGGTCCGGATCGTCGTTGCTGTCCAGCACGATCCGGTCGGTGTGCCCGGGGAACATGGTGGCGTAGACGGCTCCCGCGTAGGTGCCGTAGGAGGTGCCCCAGGCGGAGAGCTTGCGCTCGCCGAGGGCCTGGCGGATCCGGTCGATGTCGCGGGCCTCGTTGGCGGTGGAGATGCTGCGCAGCACCGGGCCGCCGTTGCGGGCGCAGGTTTCGGCGATCCGGCGTTCGGTGGCGAGGTTCGCGTCGATCGAGCCGTCCGCGGCGGGCCAGGGCCGCAGCTTGACCATCGCCAGGTCCGGGGTGTCCAGGCCGCAGCTGACCGGGGTGGAGCGGCCGACACCGCGCGGGTCGAAGCCGACCAGGTCGAAGCGGTCCAGAACGGACTGCGGGAGACGCTTGACGGCGCTCGCGGGGATGCCGAGTCCGGAGCCGCCGGGCCCGCCGGGAACGGTCAGCAGCACGCCGCGGCGCAGGCCGGGCTTGGCGGTGGCGATCCGGGAGACGGCGAGCGTGATCTGTTGGCCGCCCGGGTCGTGGTAGTCCAGCGGGACGGTGACGGTGGCGCACTGCTGACGGGGGTCGGCCTGGCCCTGGCAGGCGGACCAGTCGAGGTGGTCCCGGCCGGGGAGCCCCTGGTCCGCCGCGGCGGGCAGGGCGGTGAGCACGGAGACGGCGAGGGCGGCGGCCACGGTGGCCGCGGCGGTACGACGGATGGTGTTCGACATGCACAGGAGTCTGCTGTGACAGTGGACCTGGGACCATGCGGGCAGCTGCCCGGCCGGGGGTGGGGTAATCCCCCCGGCGGGCCGTTCGACGTGACGTGCGCGCCGCGGGCACGCACGTGGGGCACGCATGGCGGCGGGCACGCGCGGGGCAGGCACGCAGGTGACGGGCACACGCGGCGGGCCCGTGGAGGCGTCAGAGGCCGAGCAGCGCCGGGTCCGAGGCGAGGGCGCGCAGCGGCTCGCGCGGGTCGGCGACCAGCCGGCGCGCCGCCAGGTCGAGGATGCCGCCCACCCCGGTGATCTCCGCGGCCGGCACGCCGTCCTCGCGGGTCAACCGCTGCACCACCTGGAAGGTCTTGCCCTCCCGCCAGCCGAACGCGCAGCTGATCTCCACCGTGTCCCCGGCGCGCAGCTCCCGCAGGTACTTCACCGTGGTCTCCAGCACCACCGGGCCGACGCCCTCGGCGAGCAGGTCGGCCTGGCGGATCCCGGCCGCCTGGAGGTACTCCCAGCGGGCGTGCTCGGCGTACTGCAGGTAGACGGCCTGGTTGAGGTGGCCCTGGGTGTCGGTCTCGTAGCCGCGCACGGTGACCCGCGTGGTGAAGTCCTGATCGGTCATGCCCCGCACGGTACTCCGGCCGGACGGGGGGCACGCCGTGGCGTCCGTCACCCCGCTACGGCAGCGTGAGGATCTGCGGGCCGTCCTCGGTGACGGCGACGGTGTGCTCGACGTGGGCGGCGCGGGTGCCGTCGGTGGTGCGCAGGGTCCAGCCGTCGGGGTCGGTGTCGTACTCGTCGCGGCCGCCGGCTGTCAGCATCGGCTCGATGGCCAGCACCAGTCCCGGGCGCAGCGGGTAACCCCGGCCCGGGCGGCCCTCGTTGGGGACGTGCGGGTCCTCGTGCATCCGGCGGCCGATGCCGTGGCCGCCGAAGCCGTCGAGCAGCCCGTAGCGCCCGGCGCGGGCGGACCTGCCGATGGCGTGGGCGATGTCACCGATCCGGTTGCCGACCACGGCCGCGGCGATCCCGGCCTCCAGCGAGCGCCGGGCGGCGGCGATCAGTTCGTCGTCCTCGGGGCGGGCGGCGCCGACGGTGAAGCTGACGGCGGAGTCGCCGCACCAGCCGTCCAGCACGGCGCCGCAGTCGATGCTCACCAGGTCGCCGTCGCGCAGCCGGTAGCCGTTCGGGATGCCGTGCACCACCGCGTCGTTGACGGAGGCGCAGATGACGGCCGGGAAGGGCACGGGCGCGAAGGACGGCCGGTAGCCGAGGAACGGCGAGCTCGCCCCGGCGGCGGTGAGGACGCCGCGCGCCACCTCGTCCAGCTCCAGCAGGCTGACGCCCACGGCGGCCTCCCGCTGCACGGCCGCCAGCGCGTTGGCGACGACCCTCCCGGCCTCGCGCATCGCGGCGAGGGCGGTGTCCGACTTGAGTTCGACCATGGTGAATCACTCCCCTGGAACCAATTCTTATACCGGTATTTGTATCACGGTCGAGGGTCGACGAACTCCACCCGGTGGTCCGACCCCCGGGCAGCGAGTACCGGTCGTGCTACGGCATGGGGCCCGAGGTCTTCGGCTCCTGCACCCAGACGCGGGGGTCGACCAGCGTTGTGCCCTGCCTGGCCCTCAACACCGACCGGCCGGGCGGCCCCGTGCCGCTCCCCAACCGGCCCGCGGCCTACGAGGTGCCGCGGTCGCACCAGGCATGTCAGGCACGCCGTAGACTCGACGGCATGGTGAGGACTCCGCTGACCCCGTGGGAGCGCGAGCGTGGGGAGCGCTTCGGGGCGCTGCTGCGCGAGGCGCGTGGTGAGCGCAGCATGGTCGAGGTGGCGGCGGTGGCCGGCGTCTCGGCGGAGACGCTGCGGAAGATCGAGACGGGCCGGGCGCCGACGCCGTCGTTCTTCACCATCGCCGCGTTGGCCTTCGCGCTGGACCTTTCGCTGGACGAGCTGGCGGGCGCGTGCGTGCTGCCCGAGGACGGCGAGGCGCTCTCGGCCTGATCGGGCCCGACGGCGTTACGACGCAACGGCGCGGCGGCGTTACGGCGCGAGGGGGGTGACGGCGACGGCCCGCCGGACGCGCGGTGCACGGGGCGGGCCGTCGTACGGGACGGGCAGGGTCAGCCGACCGAGCTGTTGTAGCTCTCGATCGCGGGCTGGAGAGCCTTGGCCGCGTCGGAGAGGGCCTGCTGGGCGGTCTTGCTGCCGGCGATGGTCTGCTCGATCGCCGTCTCCACGCCCTTGCGGGCCTGCGGCATCACGCCGAGCAGGCAGCCGGCGGTGGCCGGGGTGGGCTTTGTGGCCTTCAGCTGGTCGATGGCCGTCTGGAACTGCGGGTACTTGGCCACCCACTCCTTGTCCTCGGGGTCGTCCAGGGACTTCTTGTTGACCGGGAAGTAACCGGTGCCGGTGTGCCACGCGGCCTGCTGCTCGGGGCCGGTCAGGAACTTCTCGAACTCCCAGGCGGCGCGCTTCTCGGCGTCCGAGTGGCCGGGGCCGCTGATCCACAGCGATGCGCCGCCGATCGCCGGGCCGCCCTGGTCGGCGGCGGTGACCTTGGGGAACGGGGCGGTGCCGACCCCGAACTTGGCGGCCTCGGTGTAGCCGCGCAGCACGCCGGTGGACTCCAGGTGCATCGCGACCGTGCCGGACTTGAAGGCGGCCTGGGCGTCGTCGGTGACCCGGCCGGTGTTGGCCGCGTAGCCGCCCTTGACCAGGTCCGCCCACCACTGGACGATCTGTGCGCCCTGGGCGGAGTCGAACACGACCTTGCCCGCCTTGTCGCTGCGCCCGTTGTCGTTGTCGCAGTACATGGTGCCGGACTCGGCGATCAGCTCCTCGACGAACCAGCCGTAGACGGCGGCGCCGAAGCCGTAGCGGACGGTCTTGCCGTCGGCGTCCTTCTTGGTGAGCTTCTTCGCCAGGTCCGCCAGCTCGTTGAGGTCCTTGGGCGGCTGGGCCGGGTCGAGGCCGGCCTCCTTGAAGGCGTCCGTGTTCAGGTAGAGCAGCGGCATCGAGGAGTTGAACGGCATCGAGACCAGCTTGCCGTTGGCCGAGTAGTAGTTGCGGATGTTGGGGTCGAGGTCGTCCAGCGAGTAGCCGTCCTTGTCGGCGAAGGCCTGGGCGGGGACGGTCTGCCTGGAGTCGATCATGAACCGGGTGCCGATGTCGTAGACCTGCACCAGGGCGGGGGTGCCCTTCTGCTGCACCGCGGCCTTGTACTTGGTGACCAGCTCGTCGTACTTGCCCTGGAACTGCGCCTTCACCTCGATCCTGCCCTGGTGGGCCGCGTTGAACTGGCTGACCAGCCCGTTCAGCACGTCGGCGTTCTTGCCGGTCATCGAGTGCCAGAACTCGACGGTGGTCACGCCGGAGGCCTGGTCCAGCGCCTGGGCCCCGGGGGCGTCGGCGGAGCCGCCCGAGCCGGCACCGGAGCCGGAGTCGCCGGAGGAGCCGCAGGCGGTCAGGGACAGGCCCGCCACCAGCAGGGCCGCGAGCGCGCGCGCACTCTTCTTCACGAGGGGTTCTCTTTCTTCCGAGGACGGGAGACGGGCGTGAACGGGACGGCGGAGCGGCTCAGCGGACGGCGCCCGCGGTGAGGCCGCGGACGATGAACCGCTGGCCGAAGACCACCAGGGCGAGGGTGGGCAGCAGGGAGAGCACGACGCCGGCCAGGATCAGCCCGGGGTCGGCCATCTCCGAGTCGCGCAGCGAGGTGAGGCCGATCTGCAGGGTCTGCATGTCGGCCGTACGGGTGATGATCAGCGGCCAGAAGTACTGGTTCCAGGCCGACAGGAAGACGTAGATCGACAGCGCGGCCAGGGCCGGCTTGTTCAGCGGGACGACGATCCGCCACAGGAACCGCCAGTGGCCCGCCCCGTCGATCCGCGCCGCGTCGCGCAGTTCGCCGGGCAGCTGCCGGAAGGCCTGGCGCAGCATGAAGGTGCCGAAGCCGGAGGCCAGGAACGGCAGGACCAGGCCGAAGTAGGTGTTGCCGAATCCCCAGTCCGACAGCGTCAGGTAGTTGGGGATGATGATGGCCTCCCAGGGGACCATCAGGGTGGCCAGGAACACCCCGAAGACCACGGCCCTCGCCTTCAGCGGCAGGAAGACGAAGGCGTACGCGGCCAGGATCGAGGTGAACAGCTGGGCGACGGTGATCGCGGTGGCCGTGATCGCCGAGTTGGCGTACTGCCGGAACAGCGGGATGGTGTCCACGGCGCCGGAGAAGTTCCGGCCGGTGACCGAGTGCGGCACCAACGCCGGTGGGTAGGAGGAGAGTTCGGACGGGCCCATGAAGGCGCCGGCGATCGCGTAGTACACCGGGAAGGCCACGGTGACCAGGGCGACGGCCAGCAGCAGGTGGACGGCGGCGCGGCCCAGCAGGTCGCGCGGGGAGCGCCCGGCGAGCAGCCGGGGGCGGGGGCGGGGTGCGTCGGCCTTCTGCGCTTCGGCCTCGGATTCGGTGGCAAGAGTGCTCATGCGTAGTGCACCTTCCGCTCCAGGACGCCGAACTGGACGGCCGTGCAGGCGAGGACGACCACCAGCAGCACCACGGCCTGGGCGCTGGCCGTGCCGAAGTCGCTGGAGTTGTAGGCGAAGGCCTTCTCGTAGACCGAGTAGACGAGGGTCCGGGTGGAGCCGTCCGGCCCGCCCTTGGTGAGGATGTGGATCTGGCCGAAACTCTGCAGTGCGTGGACGGTGGAGACCACCGTCAGGAAGAACAGGTTCGGACCGAGCATCGGGACGGTGATCGAGCGGGACAGCCGCAGACCGGAGGCGCCGTCGATGCGGGCCGCCTCGACGATCTCGCCGGGGATCGAGGCGATGCCCGCCGAGAGCACCAGCACGTTGTAGCCGAGGTTCATCCACACCGTGGTCAGGGCCACCGACACCAGGGCGTAGCGGGAGTCGGTGAGCCACCCGACCGGGCCGAGGCCGACGTGCGAGAGCAGGCCGTTGAGCACCCCGCTGGCGGGGTTGAAGAACACCGCGAAGACCACCGAGGCGCTGGCCACCGAGAAGGCGAAGGGCAGCGCGAAGGCGGAGCGCAGCAGCCGTACGCCCCGGATCCGGTTCTCCAGCAGCAGCACCAGCACCAGTGCGCCGAGCACCCCCGGCACCACGGTGAGCAGGGTGAACAGCCCTGTGGTGACCAGCGTCCGGCCGAAGTCGGCCGAGGAGAGCAGGTCGGTGTAGTGCTTCGCCCCGACGTAGCGGGAGGGCGCGCCGAAGAGGTCGTTGGCGTGCCCGCTCAGGTAGATCGTCCGCCCCAGCGGGTAGCCGATGAACAGGGCGAAGACCACCAGGGAGGGCAGCAGGAAGGCCCAGGCGAGCCCGTGCTCGCCCCAGCGGCTCCTGCGTGCGGTGTGCGGTGCGGTCGGCATCTGGCGCGCGTCCGCCTTTCGTGTGTCGGTTCCGGCCGAAACCGTGTCCTGCCCGAACGACGGCGCGGGAACCCCGTAGTGATCGACCGGTGTCCTCGGGATTACGCGTTCGCGTCAGATTCGGCCGGTCGTGCGCCGGCCAGGGTTCGGGGCCCCGGGCGATGTCAGCGGGACCTCGTACCGTGCACGGGTGAACGACACGGATTTCGACATAGGCGCCGCGATGGCCGGAACCCTGCGCGGCGGCCGGGGGGACGCCTGGGCCCTCGTCCGGGGCTTCGCCGCGTACTGGGGCGAGCCGCTGACACCCGAGGACGGCTTCACCGACGCCGATCTGGACGCGGCCGAGCAGCGGCTCGGGCTGCGACTGCCGGTGGCGCTGCGGGAGACGTACCGGCTGTTCGGGCGCCGGGCCGACCTCACCAGCTCCCAGGACGTGCTGCTGACGCCGGACGAACTCCACCTGCTGGACGGCGCGCTGGTGTACCGCACGGAGAACCAGGGCTGCGACCACTGGGGCGTGCTGCTGGACGACCTGGCGCAGGAGGACCCGCCGACGGTGGCCCGGCCGGACCTCGCGGACAAGTCGCAGGAGCGCTGGGAGCCCTGGGAAGAGCGCTTCTCGACGGCGGCGGCGGTGATGGCGATGAGCGAGAAGCTGCTGGAGGACGACGAGTTCGGTGTCTTCTACGAGGCCGGCGACGAAGTCCCGGACGGCCTGGTGGAGCTGCCGGCCCTCGGCCGCGACTTCCGGTGGTTCGCGGGGCCGGACGTGCTGGTGCTGCTGGTCGAGGAGTCCTTGATGGTTGCCCGGGCCCGTACCGAGGACGCCCTGGACGCGCTGTAGTACCGCAAAGTGGCCTCAACCATCCTGGCACACCGGGAGGTTGAGGCCACAGCGGATCACTCAGGCGGTGACGCCGCCGTCCAGCACCAGGTCCGCGCCGACGGTGTAGCCCGCCTCCGGCGAGGCCAGGTACAGCACGGCTGCGGCGATCTCCGCGATCGCGCCGGAACGGCCGACCGGCACCTCGGACTTCATCCGGTCGCTCTTGTCCGCGTCGCTCTCGCCGGGCCGGGACGACATCGGGGTGTCCACCGGTCCCGGACTGACGGTGTTGATCCGCACGCCCTCACCGATGTGGTCGCGGGCGGCGGCGCGGGTGAGCGCGGTGACCGCGGCCTTGCTGACGGCGTAGGCGCCGACGCCCTCCAGTCGCCGGTGGACGCCCAGGTTGGACGAGACGTTGACGATCGCGCCGCCGCCGTGCGCCCGCATGTGGCCGATCTGGTGCTTCATCGCCAGCAGGGTACCGGTCACGTTGATCTCGACGACCCGCCGGAACTCGTCCTCGTCGATCTCGGCGACCGGGCCCGCCGCGCCGAACACCCCGGCGTTGTTGACGGCGACGTCCAGTCCGCCGAACCGCTCGACGGTCTCCCGGACCAGCCGGGCCGCGTCGGCACTGTTCGTCACGTCGCCGGTCAGCGCGACGGCCTTGCCACCGGCCGCCTCGATCAGCGCGACGGTCTCGGCCAACGGGCCGGCGCCGCGCCCGGCGACCGCGACCCGGGCTCCCTCCCGGGCGAAGGCGAGCGCGATGCCCCGCCCGATGCCGCTGCCGCCGCCGGTGACCAGGACGGACTTGTCGGCGAAACGCGTGCTCATGAGCTGAACTCCTTGATTCGAGTGGTGTGTTCAGGGGTGGTGGTCGGGTTGGTCCGGGGCAGGGCGCCGACCGCGACCGCGGTCAGTGCCAGGCCCGCGGCGGCGGCCGCGAAGGCCGTGGCGTAGCCGCCGACGGTGGTCGGCCGGGTGGCGGCGAGCGCCATCAGGGCGGCCAGTCCGGCGGTGGGGCCGAGCTCCATGGCGGTGTTGAGGACGCCCGCAGCCAGGCCGGTCCGTTCGGGTGCCACGCCGCCGGTGGCCAGGACGGCCGCTCCGGCGAAGGAGGCGGCGGCTCCGGCGGGCAGCAGGAGCAGTCCGGGCAGCAGCCCGGTGGGGTAGGAGCCGGCGGGGTCGAGCCCGGCCAGCAGGGCGAGTCCGACGCCTTCCAGCGCGAGGCCGGCGGCCGTGACCGGCACCGGCCCGAACCGGGCGGTCAGCGGGCCGGCCAGGCGGCCGGAGAGCAGCAGGGCGGCCGCGTACGGCAGGAAGGCGGCGGAGGTCTCGGCCGCGCTCCAGCCGCGCAGTTGCTGGAGGTAGAGCGAGAGCAGGACGAAGGCCAGAGCGGTGCCGGCGGAGGTCGCCATCACGGCGACCAGCGCGGTGACCCTGGTCCGGTCCGCGAGGAAGCCGGGCGGCAGCAGCGGGTCGGCGGTGCGGCGTTCGGCGGCGGCGAAGGCGAGCAGCAGGAGCAGTCCGGCGCCCAGCGGCGCGAGCACCTCGGCGGTCCGCCAGCCGTGGTCGGTGGACGCCACCAAGGCGTAACTCGCCGCGCAGAGACCGGCGGTGGCGAGGGCCGCGCCGCGCAGGTCGAGCGCCGGACGGCGGCCGGACGGGGCGGGGGCAGCGGCGGGCAGCGAGCCGGAGCGGCCGAGGCCGGCCAGGGCGACCAGGACGGGCACCGCGAACAGCCAGCGCCACGACATCGCGGCGGCGACCGCGCCCGACACCACGCTGCCGGTCGTCGCGCCGATCACCGAGAGGCCGCCCCAGGTGGCCATCGCCCTTCGGTAGTCGGCGGGTCGGGGGTACAGTCGGCGGACCACCGCGACCGCGGCCGGGGCGGCGAGCGCCGCACCGGCGCCCTGGACGAAGCGGCCGGCCAGCAGGACGGGGTAGCCGGGCGCGAGGGCGCAGGCCACCGAGGCAGCGGCGAGCAGCGCCAGGCCCCACCGCAGCATCGGGCGGCCGCCGTGACGGTCCGTCAGTCGCCCGCCGAGCAGCAGCAGCGCGGCGAAGGAGAGCCCGTACGCGGCGCTGAGCAGCAGCACCTCGGACGAGCCGAGCCCGAGCTCCCGGGCGACCAGGGGAAGTGGCACGGTGAGGATCATGATGGCGAAGATCAGCACGGCCTGGACGACACCGAGCAGTGCGAAACTCGCCCGGGCCGGAGGCACGGCGATGCTCATGGAACTCCCCCCAATGTCAAACTTTTAAGACCGTTCGGTCCAGAATAAGGACAGCAGACGGCTCCGGCCGGGCCGGCCGGAGCTCAGTCCAGCAGTGTCAGCGCCTGCTCGGCGGCATCCCGCACCCGGGGCCCGCCCTCGGCGGTCTTGCCCACCACCCGGATTCCCTGCAGCAGCACCACCAGCATCCGGGCCAGTGCCCGCGGCTCCCGCACGGCGGGCAGTTCGCCCTGGGCCTCGGCACGCAGCAGGGCTGCGGTCAGCGCCGTCTCCAGGTGGTCGTAGCTGACCTCCACCCGGCGGGCCGCCGCCTCGTCGTGCGGGGCGAGTTCGACGGCGGTGTTGGTGATGAAGCAGCCGCGCTTGCGGTCGTCGTCCCCCATGCCCGCGTACCGGCGCACCAGGGCGCGGACGGCCGGGAGCACCGGGCCGGGCTGGGACAGCTCGGCCAGCAGGCCCGGGTCGCGCTGCTCGTTGTAGCGCTCCAGGGCGCGCAGGTAGAGCTCGTGCTTGCTGCCGAAGGTGGCATAGATGCTGGCCCGGGCAATGCCGAGACCCTCGACCAGGTCGGCCATCGAGGTGGCCTCGTAGCCGCGGCGCCAGAACAGTTCGAGGGCTGCCTGGAGCGCCGCGTCGGGATCGAATTCCTTCGTTCGCGCCATGGTGTGAACGCTAGCATTTCGAGACCGACCGGTCAAGAAAGGATGGCGACCGGTCCCGACCGCTATCTGACGGAGCATTGCCAAGTGGACTAGACCAAGGCTGCCCTTACCTCCCCACCCCTCCTCCCCCACAGGAGGTTCCCCGGTATGCCCGCACGCATCCACGCAACCCCCGCACAGGCCGTCGAGGCCGCCCGTCCCATCGTGCTGACGGCCTTTCGGGTCGTCGTCGGCCTGCTCTTCGCCTGCCACGGCGTCGCCTCGGTCTTCGGCGTCCTCGGCGGCACCAAGGGCGGCGGCAGCCTCCCGCTCGGCCAGTGGCCGGGCTGGTGGGCCGCCCTGATCCAACTGGTCGGCGGCGCCCTGGTGCTCCTCGGGGTCGGCACCAGGTACGCCGCCCTGCTGTGCTCCGGCTCGATGGCCTACGCCTACTTCACCGTCCACCAGGAGCACGCGCTGCTGCCGCTGCAGAACGGGGGCGAACCCTCGGTGATGTTCTGCTGGGCCTTCCTGGCCATCGCGGTCCTCGGCTCCGGACCCTACTCGCTGGACCGGCTGCTGAGGACCCGTCAGCCACAGGCGGCGCCCGACCCGGTCGAGGCGACCGCCGCACAGTCCACCACCGGCTGAGGCCCTCAGTCGTTCGCGAGGTGCCGCTCGACCGAGGCGACCTTGGCGGTGAGGCCGTCGGTGACCCCGGCCCGGTCGTCGATCTTGATGACCGTGCTCACCCGGTTGCTGTGCGCCTTCACCGCCTCGATCGCCGCCCTGATCACCGGCATCACCTCGTCCCATTCCCCCTCGATGCTGGTGAACATCGCGTCCGTGCGGTTCGGCAGCCCGCTGGCCCGGACCACCCGGACGGCCGCCGCCACCGCCTCCCCCACGTCCTCGCCGATCCCCAGCGGGGTCACCGAAAAAGCTGCGATCACGGTTCTGCGCTCCTTGTCACCCGACGGCACTGGTCGCGGCCCGGACCACTCCGGGCCGCGACCAGGTTAGGGTCCGCGCCGAGGATCGCGGCGCACGCCGTTGAGTACACGTACTCATGCGGCGGCCGGACGGCACCGGGCAGGTGCGATCCAGGTGCGCTGCGGTCGGGTCTTCCTGGACGGGCCCTCCGACGGTGTCCCCGCCCCGCCCGCCGGGCCGACCTCGGGCACCGTCGCTCCACGGGCACTGCGCGGCGAATGCGCTTTCCGGCCCGGCGGCTCCGCTCCCCCGGGTGCACCGGCGCGAACGCGGTTCCGGTGTGCGGGTCCGGCCACGCAGCGCACTATCCGGCCTTCCACATTCTGTTGAAGTGCCCCTTGACTCCTCACTGGACCCGACCCTACCGTGCTTTCCACATACAGAAACCGTTCTTCCGTATGGTGGAAATCAGGAGATGAGCCCTCCGACCCACTGCGGGCCGACGCAGGAGAGAACCGATGCCCCGTATGACAGCCGCCCGCGCGGCCGTGGAGATCCTCAAGCTCGAAGGTGTCGACGTCGCCTTCGGCGTGCCGGGCGCCGCGATCAACCCCTTCTACGCCGCCCTCAAGGCCTCCGGCGGAATCAGGCACACCCTGGCCCGGCACGTCGAGGGGGCTTCCCACATGGCCGAGGGCTACACCCGCGCCAAGGCCGGCAACATCGGCGTGTGCATCGGCACCTCGGGCCCGGCCGGCACGGACATGATCACCGGCCTGTACTCGGCGATCGCCGACTCCATCCCGATCCTGTGCATCACCGGCCAGGCCCCGGTCGCCCGCCTCCACAAGGAGGACTTCCAGGCCGTCGACATCGCCTCGATCGCCAAGCCGGTCACCAAGGCCGCCACCACCGTCCTGGAGGCCGCGCAGGTCCCCGGCGTGTTCCAGCAGGCCTTCCACCTGATGCGCTCGGGCCGTCCCGGCCCGGTCCTGATCGACCTGCCGATCGACGTCCAGCTGACCGAGATCGACTTCGACCCGGAGGCCTACCAGCCACTGCCGGTCTACAAGCCGACCGCCAACCGGATCCAGATCGAGAAGGCCGTCGCGCTGCTCCAGGAGTCGGAGCGCCCGCTGATCGTGGCGGGCGGCGGCGTCATCAACGCCGACGCCTCCGAACTCCTGCTGGAGTTCGCCGAGCTGACCGGCGTCCCGGTGATCCCGACCCTGATGGGCTGGGGCATCGTCCCGGACGACCACGAGCTGAACGCCGGCATGGTCGGCCTGCAGACCTCGCACCGCTACGGCAACGAGAACTTCCTCGCCTCCGACTTCGTCCTCGGCATCGGCAACCGCTGGGCCAACCGCCACACCGGCGGGCTGGACGTCTACACGGCGGGCCGCAAGTTCGTCCACGTGGACGTCGAGCCGACCCAGATCGGCAAGATCTTCGCCCCCGAGCTGGGCATCGCCTCCGACGCCAAGGCCGCCCTGGAGCTGTTCGTCCAGGTCGCCCGGGAGCTCACGGCGGCGGGCACCCTCAAGGACCGCAGCGAGTGGGCCGCCTCCACCCAGGCGCGCAAGGCGCAGCTCCAGCGCCGCACCCACTTCGACAACGTGCCGCTCAAGCCGCAGCGCGTGTACGAGGAGATGAACAGGGCCTTCGGCCCGGAGACCCGGTACGTCACCACCATCGGCCTGTCGCAGATCGCGGGCGCGCAGATGCTGCACGTCTACAAGCCGCGGCACTGGATCAACTGCGGCCAGGCCGGCCCGCTGGGCTGGACCATCCCGGCCGCGCTGGGCGTCGCCACCGCCGACCCGGAGGGCCAGATCGTCGCCCTCTCCGGCGACTACGACTTCCAGTTCATGATCGAGGAGCTGGCGGTCGGCGCCCAGCACCGGATCCCGTACGTCCACGTGCTGGTCAACAACTCCTATCTGGGCCTGATCCGCCAGGCGCAGCGCAACTTCGACATCGACTTCCAGGTCAAGCTGGAGTTCGAGAACATCAACGCGCCGGAGCTGGGCGTCTACGGCGTGGACCACGTCAAGGTCGCCGAGGGCCTGGGCTGCAAGGCGATCCGGGTCACCGAGCCCGAGGGCCTGCTGCCGGCCTTCGAGGAGGCCAAGAAGCTGGCCGCCGAGTTCCGCGTCCCGGTCGTGGTCGAGGCGATCCTGGAGCGGGTCACCAACATCTCGATGGCCGCCGCCGACATCGACAAGGTCAACGAGTGGGAGGAGCTGGCCACCCTCCCCGAGCACGCGCCGACCGCCGTCAAGCCGCTGGCCGTCTGAGCCGGCCGAGGAGTGGGGGCGTGCGAGCCGCTCCGTACGCCCCCGCGCCCGCGGCACACCGGCGGCACCGGACGGAACACCGGCGGGCCCGGCACGGTTGAGCCGTCCGGGGCCGCTACCGTGTGCCCGGGCGAGACCCGCTGCCCAACCTGCCGAAAGGACCCACCACCGTGAGCCTGTACGACATTCCGCTGCGCACCCTGGCGGGCGAGGCCACCTCGCTGGCCGAGCACAAGGGCAAGGCGCTGCTGATCGTCAACGTCGCCTCCAAGTGCGGCCTGACCCCGCAGTACACCGGCCTGGAGAACCTCCAGAAGCGCTACGCCGGGCGGGGGTTCACCGTGCTGGGCTTCCCCTGCAACCAGTTCGCCGGGCAGGAGCCGGGCAGCGCCGAGGAGATCCAGAGCTTCTGCTCGACCACCTACGGGGTGACCTTCCCGCTGTTCGAGAAGATCGACGTCAACGGTGACGACCGGCACCCGCTGTACCAGCAGCTGACCGAGGTCGCCGACGCCGAGGGCCAGGCCGGGGACGTCAGCTGGAACTTCGAGAAGTTCCTGATCTCCCCGGACGGCACCGTCGCCGCGCGCCTGCGTCCGCGCGTCGAGCCGGAGTCGGCCGAGGCGATCGCCGCGATCGAGGCCGTACTGCCGGCCTGACACCCGCCGGTCAGCGCTGGGGGCCGCCTTCGGGCGGCCCTCCGCCGCTACAGCAACAGCCGGGTTCCGGGTGGGAGTTCACCCTCACGGGCGGCGTCGCGCAGATGCGCCAGCAGGGTGTCGTGCAGCGCCTCGGCGGCGCGGGTGAGCGGCACCTCGTGGCCGTGCGCGACCGCGATGGTGCGGCCCAGACCGGGCCCGGCGAACGGGGTGACGGACAGGCCCGAGCGGGCCGCCACCATGCCCGGCACCACCGCCGGCCCGAGCCCGGCCCGCACGAAGCCCAGCACCGCGTCCATCTCGCCGCCCTCGACGGCGAACTCGGGCTCGAAGCCGGCCGCCCGGCAGGCCGCCAGCGCCGCCTCGCGCACGTCGTAGCCCTCCCGGAACATCACCAGCGGCCGCCCCCTCAGCTCCGCCACCCGCACCGGGCGCCGGGCGGGCCCGGCGGCCGAGACCAGCACCAGTTCCTCGTGCAGCAGTTCGGTGACGGCGAGGGCGGGCGCGGCCTCCCCGCTGGGCGGGGTGATGACCAGCGCGAGGTCCAGCTCGCCCGCCGCCAGCCAGCGCACCAGGTCCCGCGAGCCGCCCTCGCGCACGCCAAGCGCGACACCCGGGTAGTGGTCCCGGAACACCCGCAGCACGTCCGGCACCAGGCTGGTGCACAGACTCGGCGGCGCGCCCAGCCGGACCCGGCCGCGGCGCAGCTGCACCGTCTCCTGGACGGCCAGACGGGCGCTCTCGGTGTCCGCGAGGATGCGCCGGGCCAGCGGCAGCAGGGCGTCCCCGGCGTCGGTCAGGGCGATGTTGCCCCGGGTGCGGTGGAACAGTTCGGCCCCCAACTCCCTTTCCAGCGACCGGATCTGCTGGGAGAGCGAGGGCTGGGCGACGTGCTCGGTCTCGGCCGCCCGGGTGAAGTGCCGGGTCTCGGCGACGGCCAGGAAGTAGCGGAGTTGCTGGAGCTGCACACGACCAGGCTACGCCGCGTCGATAGGCTCCAGCTATCGTCACCAGCCGCAGCATGTCTTGGACGCACCCTTGCCGCCCTCCCTACCGTTGCTGCCATGACAACCGCGACTCGGACGGCCCGGCATCCGTCCACCCTGGCGACCCTGTGGCGGTCGACCGTCGGCAAGAAGGCGGTCATGGCCGTCACCGGACTGGTCATGCTGCTGTACCTGGTCGCGCACATGCTGGGGAACCTCAAGGTGTTCTTCGGCCCCGACGACATCAACGGCTACGCCGCCTGGCTGCGCACCATCGGCCAGCCGTTCCTGGGCCACGAGTGGTTCCTGTGGATCGCCCGCCTCGCCCTGCTGGCCTCCGTCGTCCTGCACGGGGTGTCCGCGTACCAGCTCAGCCGCCGGGACCTCGCCGCCCGCCCGAGCAAGTACGTGCACCAGCGCCGCCGCGCCAGCTACGCGACCCGGACCATGCGCTGGGGCGGGGTGATCCTGGGCCTGTTCGTCGTCTGGCACATCCTCGACCTCACCACGCTCACCGTGAACCCGGTCGCCGAGCACGGCCACGTCTACCAGAACATCGTGGGCACCTTCGGCCGCTGGTACAGCGACGTGATCTACATCGTCGCGATGCTGGCCCTGGGCTTCCACATCCGGCACGGCTTCTGGAGCGCCGCGCAGACCCTCGGCGCCAACAACGCCCGCCGCGACCGGGCGCTGAAGCTGACCGCCAACGGGCTGGCGCTGCTGCTGACGGCCGGCTTCCTGTCCGTCCCCGTCGCCGTGATGACCGGAGTGGTGAAGTGAGCTACCAGGACTACACCCTCGGCGAGCCGATCGCCGACACCAAGGCCCCCGCCGGGCCGATCGAACAGCGGTGGGACCAGCGCCGGTTCGACGCCAAGCTGGTCAACCCGGCCAACCGGCGCAAGCACACCGTGATCGTGGTCGGCACCGGCCTGGCCGGCGGCGCGGCCGGCGCCACCCTCGCCGAACAGGGCTACCACGTCGTCCAGTTCTGCTTCCAGGACTCCCCGCGGCGCGCCCACTCGATCGCCGCCCAGGGCGGCATCAACGCGGCCAAGAACTACCGCAACGACGGTGACTCGATCCGCCGGCTGTTCTACGACACCGTCAAGGGCGGCGACTTCCGCGCCCGCGAGTCCAACGTGCACCGGCTCGCCCAGGTGTCGGTGGAGATCATCGACCAGTGCGTCGCCCAGGGCGTGCCCTTCGCCCGCGAGTACGGCGGTCTGCTGGACACCCGCTCGTTCGGCGGCGTTCAGGTCTCCCGCACCTTCTACGCCCGCGGCCAGACCGGCCAGCAGCTGCTGCTCGGCGCCTACCAGGCGCTCTCCCGGCAGATCGCCGCCGGGAACGTGGAGATCCACCCGCGCACCGAGATGCTCGACCTGCTGGTGGTCGACGGCCGGGCCCGCGGCATCGTCGCCCGCGACCTGGTCACCGGGAGGATCACCAGCTACACGGCGGACGCCGTCGTCCTCGCCACCGGCGGCTACGGCAACGTCTTCTACCTCTCCACCAACGCCAAGAACTCCAACGCCACCGCGATCTGGCGGGCCCACCGGCGCGGCGCCTACTTCGCCAACCCGTGCTTCACCCAGATCCACCCCACCTGCATCCCGCGCTCCGGCGAGCACCAGTCCAAGCTCACCCTGATGAGCGAGTCGCTGCGCAACGACGGCCGGATCTGGGTGCCCAAGGCCCAGGGCGACACCCGCCCGCCCGCGCAGATCCCCGAGGAGGAGCGCGACTACTATCTGGAGCGGATCTACCCGTCCTTCGGCAACCTGGTGCCCCGCGACATCGCCTCCCGGGCCGCCAAGAACGTCTGCGACGAGGGCCGCGGCGTCGGCCCCGGCGGCCAGGGCGTGTACCTGGACTTCGCCGACGCGATCCGCCGGATGGGCCGGGACGCGGTCGAGGCCAAGTACGGCAACCTCTTCGAGATGTACGAACGGATCACCGCCGAGGACCCGTACCAGGTGCCGATGCGGATCTACCCGGCGATCCACTACACGATGGGCGGCCTCTGGGTCGACTACGACCTGCAGACCAGCGTCCCCGGCCTGTTCGCGATCGGCGAGGCCAACTTCTCCGACCACGGCGCCAACCGGCTGGGCGCCAGCGCCCTGATGCAGGGCCTCGCCGACGGATACTTCGTGCTGCCGCCCACCATCAACGACTACCTGGCCCGCAACCCGGTCGACGCGGTGCCCGCCGACCACCCGGTGCTCACCGAGGTCGAGGCCGAGGTCGAGGACCGGCTCAACCTGATCCTCTCCGTCGACGGCGACCGCACCCCGGACTCCTTCCACCGCGAACTCGGCGAACTGCTGTGGGACGAGTGCGGGATGGCCCGCGACGAGGCCGGGCTCAAGCGGGCGCTGGAGCGGATCCCGCAGCTGCGCGAGGAGTTCTGGCGCCGGATCAAGGTGCCCGGCACCGGACAGGAGCTCAACCAGTCGCTGGAGAAGGCCAACCGGCTGGTCGACTACTTCGAACTGGCCGAACTCATGTGCCTGGACGCGCTGCACCGCGCCGAGTCCTGCGGCGGCCACTTCCGCACCGAGAGCCAGACCCCCGACGGCGAGGCCGCCCGGCGGGACGAGGAGTTCTCCTACGCCGCCGCCTGGGAGTTCACCGCCACCGGCGAGCCCCCCGTCCTCCACCGCGAGGACCTCGAGTTCGAGCACGTCCACCCCACCCAGCGGAGTTACGCATGAACCTCACCCTGCGCATCTGGCGCCAGGCGGGCCCGGACGCGCCCGGCTCGATGACCACCTACCAGGTCAGCGGCATCAGCCCGGACATGTCCTTCCTGGAGATGCTGGACACCCTCAACGAGGAGCTGATCACCCGCGGCGACCAGCCCGTCGCGTTCGACCACGACTGCCGGGAGGGCATCTGCGGCGCCTGCGGCATGGTCATCAACGGCCAGGCGCACGGGCCCGAACGCACCACCACCTGCCAGCTGCACATGCGGCACTTCCGCGACGGCGACACCATCGACGTCGAACCGTGGCGGGCTGCCGCCTTCCCGGTGGTCAAGGACCTGGTGGTGGACCGATCGGCCTTCGACCGGATCATCGGCTCCGGCGGCTACATCACCGCCCCGACCGGCAGCGCCCCCGAGGCGCACGCCACGCCCGTCCCCAAGGAGGCCGCGGACACCGCCTTCGAGCACGCCGAGTGCATCGGCTGCGGCGCCTGCGTGGCCGCCTGTCCGAACGGCTCGGCGATGCTGTTCACCTCCGCCAAGGTGGTGCACCTCAACGTGCTGCCGCAGGGCGCGCCCGAACGTGCCGCCCGGGTGCGGAACATGGTCTCGGCGATGGACGCCGAGGGCTTCGGCGGCTGCACCAACACCGGCGAGTGCGCCACCGCCTGCCCCAAGGGCATCCCGCTGCCCAGCATCGCGGCGATGAACCGGGAGTTCCTGCGGGCCGCCCGCGGCTGAGACTCCCCCTGATCGGTCGGCCCCTCGCTCTGGTGCTCAGGCGAGGGGCCGACACTGTTCCACGGGGCGTGCGACGGCAGTTCGCGCTCCCCGAACGGGTGGTGGATGGCCGCGAGCGGTGCTTCCCGACGGAGAATCGCGCTACGGTGGTGCTCCGCTACGGAAGGACGGCATATGCCCGAGGTTCAGTCCTGCTCCGGCTGCGGCGGGTCCGGGGGGACCCAGAAGACCGAGGCAACAGTCGAGCTGGACGAGGAAGGGAGCATAGTGCCCAGGGTTCACGACTACTGGTCGCCCTGCGGTCGGTGCCACGGATCCGGGACGGTGATCGTCGGATGAGACTGGTCTTCGAGTGCGTCGAGTGCGGTGGGCACTACCTGCCGCCCGAGGGCATGGTGTATCCGGACGGGCCGGCCTCGCCGGTCTGGTGCTCGCGCTGCCAGACGTCCAAGCGCACGGCGGGCCTGAGGGAGGACCCGGTGCTCGCCCGCGTCGCCCTGGCCGCCGCCCGGGCCGCCCTGGCCCGGCGCGCCGCCGAGGCCGCCGAGCCGGCCGCCGCCGGGCGCGGTGACGTACGGCCGTCCCGGCCCCCGCTGTCCCGCCGCGCGCGCTCCGGCCCGGGCGGGGTGCGCGGCAGACTGGGCTGAGCGCAACACCCTCCACCTGCTGGCCGGGCTGACCCGGGAGCTCGGCGAGGCGGCCGCGCCCGCGCTGGGCCTGGTGACCTAGCTGCTGGCCCTGATCAGCAGCTGACGGGCGTCGGCTCCGGCGTCAGAACAGCGCCTCCTGGGTGTCCGGCTCCGGCGGGCGGACGCGCTCCTGGAGGGCGAGGCCCTCGGGGGCGCGGCCGGTGACGGGCGTGAGCGCCCAGCCGGTGAGCCGGCGGGTGTCCAGCAGCAGCGGCCCGGAGCCGTCCGGCTGGTCGAGGAAGAGGTGCCGGCCCACCGGCGGGCGCAGCGTGCCCGCGATCACCGCGCCGGGGGCCAGGCCGGTGATCTCGCGGTAGACCTCGGGGGCGCCGTCGGCCAGGCCGAAGCGCTCCACGTGGTCCACCACCGGGCGGTCGGCGAGCAGTTCCACGGCGTGGCCCTTCAGCAGCCCGTGCGCCCGGGCACGGGCCTCGGTGAGCACCGTACGGCGGTGCGGGGCGTCGCCGTGGGACCACCAGTGGTCCGTCTTCAGCCGGGACTTGTAGCGCTCGCGGGCCATCCCCGAGGCGGCGACGGTCAGTTCGGCGCGGCGCACCGCGGGCAGGCCGCCGCGCGCGGTGAACGCGTAGGCCAGCGCACCCTGTTCGAGCAGTCGGCTGTCGCCGCGCTGCTCGGCGGTCAGGCCGACCTTCAGCAGGCCCTCGCCGAACCAGGCGAGGTAGAGCAGGTAGGTGCGGCCGTCGTCCAGGATCTGGTCCCGGGCGAGGGCCAGACCGCGGTCCACGCTCTGGCAGGCCGGGCACTGGGTGGCGCCGCCGTCCGGGGCGATCTCCGCGTGGTGCGGGCAGGGCGTGCGCGCCGTCGCCCCGGCCAGCCAGGCCCCGGTGCAGCGGCGCGGGCCGCCGAGCAGCCAGCCGACCTCCGTACCCGGCGCGACGGCGCGCTCGTGCACCCGGCCGCCGCGCACCGCGCCGAGCAGTGCCCGGCCGTCGTGCCAGCTCAGGCCGGTGGAGATCCAGCCGGCCGGCCGCTCCGGGTGCTGGGGTGCGGGGATCGTCACGGGCAGCCCTCCCTGTGGGTGTACGACCCGGTCGAGGCTACCCGCTGCCACTGACAACGACCGCATCCCGGAGGATGCGGGGCCCGGAAGCCGGTGGCGCCGAGCGCTTGCTAGCGTCCGGGCCATGACCGACTCACCGACCCCGGACGACCTCACCCGCACCCTGCGCCTCGCCGTCGACACCCTGGCCGGGGCCCCGGCCGGCGCGGACTGGTCGCGGCCCGCCGGCACGCTCGGCTGGAGCTGCTGGGAGACCGTCGAGCACCTCGCCGACGACCTCCTCGCCTACGCGGCCCAGCTGGGCCCGGCGCGGCCGCCACGTGACCGGTACGTGCCCTTCGTGGCGACCCGCCGCTCCCCCGGCGCCCCGAACAACTTCGTCCGGGCCGACCCGGCCGACGGGGTGGCGGGGCTGCTCGAAGTGCTGGACGCGAGCGGCGGGTTGATGGTCGCCGTCGCCCGGGTCGCGCCGCCGGACGCGCGTGCGTACCACCCGTGGGGCCTGGCCGATGCGACCGGCTTCGTGGCCATGAGCCTGGTCGAGACCCTGGTCCACCTCCACGACGTCAGCCAGGGCCTCGGCCTCGCCTGGGACCCGCCCGCCGAGGTCTGCGCCCGGACCCTGGCCCGGTTGTTCCCCGACGTCCCGCCCGTCGACGCCCCCTGGCCCACCCTGCTGTGGGCGACCGGCCGCACCGCCCTCCCCGGCCGGCCGCCGCGCACCGACTGGCGCTGGTACGCCGAAGTCCGGGGCTGAGCCCGGGGGCCCGCTGACCGAACGCCAGGTGCCCGGCGGTGCCTGCGCGCCCGTTCTCTTCCGCAGGTCGCGGGCGCTTGGCCCGTCGGGGCGTCCACGTTCTATTGTGGCGGGCGCGGTCGAGGTGTCGCCGGGAGGCGGCGCGGGGCGGCCGGGTCGGTGTGAGGGCGAAGGGGTGGCTCGTGGCGGGGCGGCGGAACAGCGGGGTGCTGACGGTCTGGGCGGAGGCGCAGCGGCAGCAGCAGCGCCGGGAGGAGGCCCGGTGGCGTGCCGAGACGGCGGAGTTGCGCCGGCACGAGCGCGCGCAGCGCGAGGCGCAGCGGGCGGCCGCCCGGGACGAGCGGGAGGCGCAGCGCGCGTACCAGCAGTCGCGGGAGGCGGAGGCGGCCCGGCGGACCGCCGAACTGGACGGCCGGGTGGCGGAGTTGCGCGGGTTGCTGGCGGCCGGGCTGGCCGCGCCGGCGTTCGGTCCGCAGTCGCTGCTGGCGCCGCGCCCGGTGCCGCCGTTCGATCCGGGGCCGCTGGGCGAGCCGGTGCCGATGCCGGACCAGACCTCCGCCGAGTACCACGTTCCGCCGCCGGATGCCGCGCAGGCCCGCAACGCCGGGGTGCGCCGGCAGTACGAGCAGTACCTGGCCCGGGCCCGGGCCCGGTTCGAGCAGGACTGGTACGCCGCGCAGGCGCAGGAGGCGGACCGGCAGCGCCGGCTTGCCGCGTACCACCAGGAGTACCTGGTGTGGGCGGAGGGTTTCCGGCGCCAGGAGGCGGAGCGCGGGGCCGGCACCGAGGAGTTGCTGCGGCGGCTGCGGGCGGGTGACCCGGAGGCGGTACAGGAGTACTTCACGGCGGGTCTGTACGCCTCGGCGGCCTGGCCGGAGGGCTTCCCGCACCGGCTGGTGGCGGCCTGGGAGGTGTCGAGCCGTCAGCTGGTGGTGAACTGGGAGCTGCCCGGTCCGGACGTGGTGCCGGCGGCCGTGCGGGTGCGGTACGTGAAGTCGGACGACCGCGAGGCCGAGGTGGCCCGTCCGGCGACGGAGCGCAAGGCGCTGTACCGGGAGGTGCTGGCGCAGTCGGCGCTGCGGGTGGCGGCGGAGCTGTTCCGGGCGGACCGGGACGGGATGCTGGACTCGGTGGTGCTGAACGGCTTCGTGCTGGGCATCGACCCGGCGACCGGCCGGGAGGCGGAGCGCTTCCTGTCCACGCTGACCGCGACCCGGGCCGAGTTCTCCGGGCTGGCGCTGGACCGGGTGGCGCCGGTGGAGTGCTTCCAGGGCCTGGGCGGCAAGCTGTCGGCGCGGCCCGAGCGGCTGGACGAGGTGAAGCCGGACCGGCTGCCGGAGTCGGTGGGCGGGAACCTGGCCGGGCACTTCGGCGAGGACGAGCCGGACCTCTTCGAGATGGATCCGCTGGACTTCGAGGACCTGATCGCCGAGCTGTTCCGGCTGCGCGGTTTCCGCGTCATGACCACGGCGCGCAGCGGCGACGTGGGGGTGGACGTGGTGGCCGAGGACCTGGACCCGGTGACCGGCGGCAAGATCGTGATCCAGGCCAAGCGCTACAAGAAGACGGTGCCGCCGACGGCCGTGCGGGACCTGGAGTCCACCGTGCGCCACCACGGCGCGATCAAGGGCATCCTGGTCACCACGGCGGGCTTCGGCCGCGGCTCGTACAGCTACATCGAGGGCAAGCCGCTGACCCTGGTGAGCGGGCCGGAGCTGGTCGAGCTGCTGGCGGAGCAGGGCCTGCGCGGCCGGCTCGGCGGCGGACCGGGCGGGGGAGCCGAGCCGGGGCCGCTGCCGAAGGAGGCCGAGCCGGCCGTACCGCAGAGCAGCCTCACGGTCAGCTGGCAGAGCCGTACGGCCGGCGGCGACCCGGTGGAGCTGGACGTCACCGCGTTCCTGTGCGCCGGCGGCCGGGTGCTGAGCGACGAGCACTTCGTGTTCTTCAACAACCCGCAGGACCCGGACGGCGCCGTGCGGTTGCACCCGACACGTTCAGTGCCGGGCGAGCCGGCCCGGGCGGCGCGGCTGAGCCTGGACCTGCACCGGCTGCCGGCCGCCGTCGACGAGGTGGTGCTCGCGGTCTCCACCGAGGAGGAGGAGCCACCGGCGCTGCCGCTCGGCTACGTGTACGGGCTGGCCGTCGCCGCCGAGTACGGTCCGGGCGCGGCCGGGCCGGCCAAGTGGCCGGGCGCCAACGGCGGTATCCCGGACTCGGCGATGCTGCTCGGCAGCTTCCGGCGGGCGGACGGCGGCTGGCAGTTGGTGCCCTCGGCACGGGCGGTGACGAACGGTCTGGCCGGGCTGGCGACGGCTTTCGGCGTCGCGGTGGAGTGACCGGCGGCGACGCGGACCTCGGGGGATCTGTCATACCTGAGGAGGAGAGCGCCCCCGCCGCGCCACCGGGTCGGCGGGGGCCCACCGTCCCCTCGGCATACGCATCGGGCCCGAACCACTTGGGAGGATGGGTCGGTAGGAAAATCCGATCCGTTCCCGTCCGTTCCCAGGAGTCCACGTGAGCTTCCCCGCAACCGCCGTCCGCACCGGTCTGGCGGCCGCCCGCGCCACCGGTCTGAACAAGGTCTACGGGGAGGGGGAGACCCGGGTCGTCGCCCTCGACAACGTCAGCGTGACCTTCCCCCAGGGCGAGTTCACCGCCATCATGGGCCCCTCCGGCTCCGGCAAGTCCACCCTCATGCACTGCATGGCCGGCCTGGACACCGTCTCCTCCGGCTCCACCACCATCGGCGACACCGAACTCGTCGGCCTCAAGGACAAGCAGCTCACCCAGCTGCGCCGCGACCACATCGGCTTCATCTTCCAGGCCTTCAACCTGCTCCCCACCCTGACCGCCCTGGAGAACATCACCCTGCCGATGGACATCGCCGGCCGCAAGGCCGACCAGGCCTGGCTCGACCGCGTCGTCGACACCGTCGGCCTGTCCGGCCGCCTCGGCCACCGCCCCTCCCAGCTCTCCGGCGGCCAGCAGCAGCGCGTCGCCTGCGCCCGCGCCCTCGCCGGAAAGCCCGACATCATCTTCGCCGACGAACCCACCGGCAACCTCGACTCCCGCTCCGGCGCCGAGATCCTCTCCTTCCTGCGCAACTCCGTGCGCGAACTCGGCCAGACCGTCGTCATGGTCACCCACGACCCGGTCGCCGCCTCCTACGCCGACCGCGTCGTCTTCCTCGCCGACGGCCGCATCGTCGACGAACTCCACGCCCCGACCGCCGACACCGTCCTGGACCGCATGCGCCGCTTCGACGCCAAGGGCCGCACCAGCTGAGCCCCTGAGCCGCCGAGCCCCGGCGAACCGCCGAACACCGGCGAACGAAGCCCGACGCCCACGACCCCCAGGACACCACTCTTGTTCCGCACCGCACTGCGCAACGTACTGGCCCACAAGGGCCGACTGCTGATGACGATGCTCGCCGTCATGCTCGGCACCGCCTTCGTGGCCGGCACGCTCGTCTTCACCGACACCATGGGCCAGGCGCTCAGGACCCAGAACTCCAAGAGCTACGCCGACATCGCCGTCACGGTCAGCGACAGCGAGGCCGTCGGCCGCGGCTACGACCACGGCGGCCGGACCGCCGCCGGCCCGACCCTCACCGAGGACACCCGCCGCAAGCTCGTCACCCTGCCCGGCGCCGCCGACGTGCGCGGCGTGGTCAGCGGCTTCGCCGGCATCGCCGACCACAAGGGCGCGCTGATCGGCAACGGCTTCTCCACCACCGGCACCAACTACGTGCCGGGCGCCGACGGCACCGACCCGCGCTACCCGCTGGTCGCCGGCCGCGGCCCCAAGGACGCCGGCGAGATCGCCCTCGACACCAGGACCGCCGAGAAGGGCGGGTTCAAGGTCGGCGACACCGTGCGGGTCGCGGTCAACGGCCCGGTGATGCAGCTCAAGCTCACCGGCACCCTGCACACCAACGACCCGCGGGTGACGGCCGGCGGCTCGCTGGCCGCCTTCGACACCGCCACCGCCCAGCAGCTCTACCTCAGCCCCGGCCGCTTCGCCGAACTGGACGTCAGGGCCGCGCCGGGCACCGACGACACCGCGCTGCTCGCCGCCGTCAGGCAGGCCCTCCCCCAGGGCGACAACCTCGAGGCGAAGACCGGCCGCGAACTGGCCGATGAGCAGGACCGGATGATCGCCCAGGGCACCAGGATCCTGAGCACCTTCCTGATGGGCTTCGCCGCCATCGCGCTGTTCGTCGGGGTCTTCATCATCGCCAACACCTTCTCCATGCTGGTCGCCCAGCGCACCAGGGAGCTGGCCCTGCTGCGCGCCGTCGGCGCCACCCGGCGGCAGATCACCCGCTCGGTGAAGGTCGAGGCCGCGCTGGTCGGCCTGACCGCCTCCGTCGCCGGCCTGCTGGCCGGCATCGGGATCGCCCTCGGGCTCAAGGCGCTGCTCAACGGCCCGATGGACGCCAACCTGCCGGACGGCCCGCTGGTGATCGCCCCGACCACCGTCCTCGCCGCGATCGCGGTCGGCGTGCTGGTCACCCTGGTCGCCGCCTGGCTGCCCGCCCGCCGGGCCTCCCGGATCGCGCCGGTCGCGGCGATGAGCTCCTCCGAGCAGCCCGCCACCCAGAAGAGCCTGCGGCTGCGCAACACGGTGGGGCTGCTGTTCTCGCTGGCCGGGGCGGCCGCGCTGGCCGCCGGTGCGAGCGGCAAGGAGGTCAAGCTGGTCGGGCTCGGCGCGGGCGCGCTGCTGATCGGCGTGTTCGTGCTGACCCCGCTGCTCTCCCGGCCGCTGATCGCACTGTTCGCCCCGCTGCTGCGGGCCGTGTACGGCACCCCGGGCAAGCTCGCCCGGGAGAACGCGGTGCGCAACCCGCGCCGCACCGCCGCCACCGCCTCGGCGCTGACCATCGGCGTCACCCTGATCACCTCGCTGACCGTGGTCGGCGCCTCGGTGAACAAGGCCGTCGACGACTCCACCTCCAGCGACCTCAAGGCCGACTACACCGTCGCCATGCAGAACTTCTCGGACCTCTCCCCCGAGGTCGCCGCCCAGATCGCCAAGGCGCCCGGCGTCAGCGCGATGAGCACCGAGCGCAGCGTCCCGGTCACCATCGACCGGGGGCAGGACCGGGGCCGGGGTGCGGGTGACGGCGAGAACGAGTTCCTGACCGCGGTGGACGCGGCGACCATCGACCAGCTGGCCACCGTCAGGATCAGGGAGGGCTCGGCGGACGCGCTCGAGCAGGGCAAGCTGCTGGTGAGTTCGGGCCGCTCCGAGCAGGCCCGGTACAAGGTCGGCGACGTCCTCGCCGTGACCTACCCGGACGGGAGCAAGGGCTCGCTCACCGTCGGCGGCGTCCTGGAGGCCAACACCGCGCTGGCTCCGGTGCTCGCACCCGAGGCCGTGGTCGGCCCGCACGCGCAGCCCGGCTCCGGCCTGGAGAAGGTCCTGGTCAAGGGGACGAACGGCGCGACCGAGCAGCTCAAGCAGGCGCTGCGGGACGCGACCGGCGGCAACCCCCTGATCGCCGTCAAGGGCGAGAAGGACATCAAGGCGGAGAGCCGCCAGGCCGTCACCAACATCCTGAACATGATGTACGGGCTGCTCGGCATGTCCGTGGTGATCGCGGTGCTCGGTGTGGTCAACACCATGGCGATGTCGGTGTTCGAGCGCCGCCGGGAGATCGGCATGCTGCGGGCGATCGGCCTGGACCGGCTGGGCATCCGCCGGATGGTCCGTCTGGAGTCGCTGCTGATCGCGCTGTTCGGCGGGCTGGTCGGGGTCGGCCTCGGCATCCTGGTCGCCTGGGCGGGCGTCCGGACCCTGGCCGACGACCTCAAGGGCATCACCACCGTCGTGCCGCCGCTGCAGATCGTCTGCTTCCTGCTCGCGGCCGCCGTGATCGGCCTGCTGGCCGCGCTCTGGCCCGCCCACCGGGCGGCGAAGCTGGACATCCTGGACGCGATCAGGAGCGAGTAGTACGGGGCCGACGACAGGAGCCCCGGACGGTCACACCGTCCGGGGCTCCTGCGCGTCATGGCCAAGGTGCGTCACGATCCAGGCGCGAACACCACGCCCTGGCTGGTGGGTTGCAGCGTGCCGGTGGTCAGTCCGGCCGCGGAGACGGTCAGTTGGGTGACGGCCTGACCGTTCAGGCCGACCACCTTGGCCGTCAGCTGCCTGTTCCCGTCCGGCGGGGTGAGCCGCAGCCCGGCGATCACGTGGCAGTTCTTGTCGGACTTCTGGCAGGTGGTCCACTTCAGACCGGCGAAGGCGGTCGCGCCCGGCTTGAGGGTGACCCGCATCGGCGGCCCGGGGTGCGGCACACGCTTGACGGCCAGCCTGTCCGAACGGTTGTTGGCGAGCAGTCCGGCGAAGCCCGGGTAGCCCCGCAGGGTGCAGGTGCGGCTGCCCTTGTTCTGCAGCATCACCATCGCGGAGCCGGCGTTCTTCGCGGAGCCGGTGTTCTGGAGCTGTACGGTCGCGGCGAGGTCGTCGGCAGTGCAGCGGGGAGTGGCCGACCGGGGAGCCGCCGCCGCGGTGGCGGTGGTGGCCTTGTCGACCGCCGTCGGCGGTGTCTGTGCTCCGGCAGTGCCGCACACGGTGAGCAGGAGGGTGGCGGCGAGCGTGCCGGTGCCGATGACGGACGAGCGGGAGGGTTTGTGGACGTTCATGTTCTCTCCGTGGGTACGCGGGTGGTGCGAGGTACGCAGGTCGAGCGAGGCCGTCCGCCTCCCAGCATGACCGCGGCAGGCCGGAGGTGCCACTCCACCCGGGGATCCCGCGTGGTGCGTACGAGGAGTAGCGCTCACGGACGGTCACCCGCCGCCGGGAACGACACCGCCCCGCCGGGCGTTCGACGGCCGGGCGGGGCGGGTGGAGTGAGGTCGAACTGCCGGGTCAGGCGGCCGACTTGGCGGTGACGGGCTTCGCCCTGCTCCCGAAGAGGTTGAAGAAGACGGCCAGGGTGGGCAGCAGGTAGGCCAGCCAGACCACCAGTTGCAGGACGGTCGGGTCCGGCTGGAAGTTGAACACGCCCTTCAGCAGGGTGCCGTACCAGCTGTCCTTGGGGATGGTGCTGGAGATGTCGAAGGCCAGCGAGTGCAGGCCGGGCAGCCAGCCGGCCTCCTGGAGGTCGTGCACCCCGTAGGCGAGCACGCCGGCCGCGACCACGACCAGCATCGCGCCGGTCCAGGTGAAGAACTTCGCCAGGTTGATCCTCAGCGCGCCCCGGTAGAACAGCCAGCCGAGCACCACCGAGGTGAGCAGGCCGAGCGCGGCGCCGACCAGCGGGTTCCAGCCGTCGTCGGTGGCCTGCACGGCCGACCAGATGAACAGCGCGGTCTCCAGGCCCTCGCGGCCGACGGCCAGGAAGGAGGTGACAACCAGGGCCGTCGTGCCCATCGCGATCGCCGCGTCCAGCTTGCCGTGCAGTTCGGTCTTCAGGTGCCGGGCGGTGCGCCGCATCCAGAACACCATCCAGGTCACCAGCCCGACCGAGATGATCGACAGCGAGCCGCCGAGCGCCTCCTGGGCCTCGAAGGTGAGCTGTGAGGAGCCGAACTGCAGCACCGCGCCGAAGGCCATGGAGAGCACCACGGCCGCGCTGACGCCGAGCCAGGCCGGCGGCAGCTTGTCCCGGCGGTCGGTCTTGACCAGATAGGCGATCAGGATGCAGACGACCAGGCTGGCTTCGAGGCCTTCGCGCAGGCCGATCAGGTAGTTGCCGAACACGGCTGACTCCTCGTGGTGGTGGGGGTGGGTGACATCAGCCGAAGAGGGCCTGGCCCCACCACTCCCCCGGCTTGCGCACCCCCGCCGGGCAGGCGAAGTGGGCGGAGCCGACGTGCTGGATGTACTCGTTGAGCTTGTCGGAGGCCGCGAGCCGCTGCTGCAGCGGCACGAAGGCCTTGCGGGTGTCGCGCTGGTAGGCGAGGAAGAACAGTCCGGCGTCCAGGCGGCCGAGGCCGTCGGTGCCGTCGGTGAAGGAGAAGCCGCGGCGCAGGATCATCAGGCCGTTGTTGGCGTCCGGGTGGGCCAGGGCTACGTGCGAGGTCGCGGGCATCGCCTTGAGGTCCGGGGCGTCGTGCTCCTTGGCCCTGCCGTACGGGGCGCCCTCGCCCTTGGTGCGGCCGAAGGTGTCCTCCTGGTCCTTGAGCGAGGCGCGGTCCCAGGTCTCGATGTGCATCCGGATCCGCCGGGCGACCAGGTAGGAGCCGCCGGTCATCCACTCCGGGCCGTCACCGGGGGCGGCCCAGACGTGCTCGGACAGGTTGGCGGTGTCGGTGCCCGCGATGTTGTGGGTGCCGTCCTTGAACCCCATCAGGTTGCGCGGGGTCTGCTCGTCCGGGGTGGTCGAGGAGGTCTTGCCGAAACCGAGCTGGGACCAGCGGATGTTGACGGTGCCCATGCCGATCCGGGCCAGGTTGCGGATCGCGTGCACCGCGACCTGGGGGTCGTCGGCGCAGGCCTGGACGCAGAGGTCGCCACCGCTGCGCAGCGGGTCGAGCTTGTCGCCCTTGAAGGTGGGCAGTTCGATCAGGGCGTCGGGGCGCTGGACCTTGAGGCCGAAGCGGTCGATGCCGTCCTTCTCGAACAGGCTCGGCCCGAAGCCGATGGTGAGGGTGAGCCTGGAGGCGGGCAGGCCGAGCGCCTCGCCGGTGTCGTCCGGCGGCGCCTCGGCGGAGGCGGGGACGGCGCCGGTGCCGACCTCGCGGCCGCCGGTCATCGCGGCGGCCGCCCTGGTCCACTCCTTGAGGAGCTTGACCAGGGAGTCCCGGGTGGCCTTCTCCGAGACGTCGAAGGCCGCGAAGTGCAGCCGGTCCTGGACCGGGGTGGAGATGCCCGCCTGGTGCTCGCCGTAGAACGGCACCTCCCCGCCGACCACGGCGTTCGCCGCCGGGGCCGGGTCGTCGTCCTGCCGGACGGCCGCGGCGACCGAGCCGGCGGCGGCGACGCCGAGCGCGACGCCCGCGCCGGCCCAGCCGATGACGGCGCGCCGGCTGACCGCGGCCCGGTCGGGGGTGGCAGTGGCGGCAGCGGCCGGGGTGCCGTTCTGCTGCTCGTTCTCGGCGTCCATCGGCGGGCGGGCCCTTCTCACTCTTGCGGAACTACTGGACTTCGGTCGGGGACCGGCTACTTGACGACCACGGCGGCGGCCAGCTTCGACAGCGGCTCGCCCAGCGAGTTCACCGCGTCGGAGAAGGCCTTGCGCTCGGCCTCGGTGACCTTGTCGTAGGGGGTGAAGGTGCCGTCGGCCTGCTTGTACTTGGCGAGCAGGGCGGTGATGGCGGCGAACTCGGAGTCGAGCGTCCTGGCGAGCTCCGGGTCCTTCTCCGCGGCGACCGGCTTCAGCAGCTCGTAGGCCTTCTGGGCGCCCTCGACGTTGGCCTGGAAGTCCGCGAGGTCGGTGTGGCTGTAGCGGTCCTCCTCGCCGGTGATCTTGTTGGTGGCGACCTCGTCCAGCAGTTCCTTCGCTCCGTTGGCCATGCTGGTCGCGGTGATCTCCGCCTCGGGGATCTTCTTCTGCCAGTCCTTGAGGTCGGCGACCAGCTGGTCGGCGAGCTTCTTCTCGTCGTCGCCGGTCTTCGCGTCGGCCCAGAGGGCCTTCTCCAGCCGGTGCCATCCGGTCCACTGCTGGCCCTGCTCCAGCTTGTCCTCGCGGGTGTCGGTCTTGGGGTCGACGTCCCCGAAGCTCTCGGCGACCGGCTCGGTGCGCTCCCAGCCGGTGCGCGAGGGCGCGTACAGCGACTTGGCCTTCTCCAGGTCGCCGCCCTTGATCGCGGCGGCGAAGGCCTCGACGGCCGGGACGGTGGCGTCGGCCTGCTCCTGGGCGTACTTGCGGTAGGAGTCGACGGCGGCGCCCAGACGCGGGTCGGCCGGGGCGGTGCTGCCGCCCTCGCCGGTCACGGTGATCTTCTGGCGGATGCCGTCGCCGACCATGCCGGGCTTGCAGGCGATCTCGTACGAGCCGGCCTTGATCTCGGCGTTGATGGAGGCCTTGGTGCCGGGGCCGATGTTCTCCCGCTCGGTGACGATCTTGTCCCCGGCGGCGTAGACGTAGACCTCGGTGGTCTTGGAGCCCTTGTTGCTGATGTCCAGCACCACGTGGCCGCCCGGGAAGCTGGTCGTGGAGACCTCGCAGGCGGTGTCGGTGGCGTTGATCTTGACCGCGTCCGCGCCGCCGGCCTTGTCGTCCTTCTTCGAGGCGCAGCCGGCCAGGGCGGCGGTCGCCACGGCGAGGCTGAGCAGGGCGGCTGCGGTGGAACGGCGGCGGGCGGGCATGGGTGCTCCAACGGAAAAGGGCATGGGGGTGCCAAGGCCGGGTAAAGCGCCGACCGGGCCGGCGCCTCCTTTTTAGCTAAGGCATACCTTACGTAAGAACTCTTTACCGTCGATACCCGGCCCCCCGCCCGACCCGATCCGCTACCTGCCGGGGGCTCGACGGGCCGCCGCCCGGGCCGTCCAGCGGCCCTCGTGGCGGCTGATCCGGATCGGGTGGCCGAAGGTCTCGCTGATCAGCCCGGTGGTCATCACCTCGTCCACCGGCCCGGCCGCCACGCACTCGCCGCCGCGCAGCAGCAGGGCGTGGGTGGTGCTCTCCGGCAGCTCCTCCAGGTGGTGGGTGACCAGCACGCTGGCCAGCTCCGGGTGCTGGTGGCGCAGCAGGTCCAGGCTGTCCAGCAGTAGCTCGCGGGCGGTGAGGTCCAGCCCGGTGGCGGGTTCGTCGAGCAGCAGCAGCCGGGGGCTGGGCATCAGCGCACGGGCGATCAGCGCCCGGCCGCGCTCGCCCTGGGAGAGGGTGGTCCACGGGGCCTCGGCCATCGCGCCCATGCCGAGCGTCTCGATCAGCTGCTCGGCGCGCTCCACCGCCTCGGGGGCGGGCTTGCGGTGCCACTCCGGCTCGATGGTGTTGGTGGAGCCGGTGAGCACCACCTCGCGCACGCTCAGCGGCGAGCGCAGCGGGTGGCGCGGGTTGACGTGCCCGAGGTGGGCGCGCAGCTCACGGACGTCCACGCGGCCGAGTCGGCGGCCGAGCACGTCCACCGTGCCCCGGGTGGGGTGGGAGACCGCGCCGAGCAGGGCCAGCAGCGTGGACTTGCCCGCCCCGTTGGGGCCGAGCAGCGCCCAGTGCTCGCCGGGCCGGATCTCCAGGGTGATGCCGCGCAGCAGGTGCCGGCCGTCGCGCACGACGTCCACATCCTGGGTGCGCAGCAGCGGGCCGTCGAAGGACGGGCTCATGGGGAACTCCGATTCATGGCGCCGGGCAGGGTGCGGGCGGGGGCGCCGCACCGGACGGGCCGGCGCCGACCGTCCGTGTGCACCGTACAACCGCCGGCCTGGGCGGACTCCGTCCGTCCGATGGGTGGACGCGGCAGAACCCTGTTGCACGAGGGGAGTTGGGAGGAACATGGTGCCTTTCCGAGGGGAGCGAGGGGGAGGCGTGATGGTGGCTGACTCGGAGCGGCCGGGGACCGTGCACGGACTGGTCGAGCGGCAGGCCCGCCGGGCGCCGCAGGCGGTGGCGGTGCGCTGCGGCGGGGCGGAGCTGACCTACGGGGAGCGCGCCCACCCCGCGGTGCGGGAGGCGGCCGTGGTCGAGGTGGAGCCGACCCCTGGGAAGCGGCTGACGGTCGGCCGGTCGGTGACGAAGTCGACGTCGAACCAGCCGCGGTAGCCGTCCGCGGCGAGCCGCTCCCCCACCGCGAGGGCGAACCGGCGGGCCGTCTCGGCGGCGGCCCGGGGGACGGCGCCGGGGCCGACGGTGACGCCCTGGTAGCGGGTGCCGGCCACCTCCATGGCGCCGGCACCGACGGGGTGCACGGCGCCGTCCGGGCCGACCACGGCGTCGTAGGTGCGGTCGCGCAGCCGGGCGGCCGGGCCCGGGGCGACGTACTCCTCCAGCAGTAACTCGCCGTGGCGCGGCATGGTGTCGGAGCGGACCAGGCGGCGCAGCAGGGCGCTCCCGCCGCCCGCGGCGAACAGCTCGGCGGGCTCGACCACGACGGTGCCGTAGCCGCCGACGCCGTGCGGGCTCTTCAGTACGGTGGTCAGCCCCCGGGCGGCGCGGACGGTCAGCCGCCGCGCCGCCCGGCGGCGGCTCTCCGGGCGCTCCTGCGCGGGGACGACGATCCCGGGGTGCTCGGCGGCCAGGGCGGCGAACAGCCCGTGCGCGGCGGCCTCGGACTCGTAGCGGCGGACGGCGGCCAGCTCCGGCCCCTCGCCCTGCGCGGCGGTACGGCCCCAACTGAGCACCGGAAGACCGGAGTCGGCGATCCGCGCGGCGAGGGCGGGCCGGGCGGCGAGCGCCTCGGCGAGCGTCCGGCCGTCCGCGACTCCGCTGTGCACTTCGACCGGGCCCCACTCCAACTCCCGGGCCAGCCAGTCGGTCCACTCCCGGTCGACCTCGGCGGGCAGCACCAGCACCGCCGGCTCCGGGCTGTACCCGACGGCCAGGCAGGCGTAGTGGTGCGCCTGCCGCAGCCGCCGGGCGCGCTGCTAGGCGTCCGTGCCCGGGGCGAAGAACTGCGCGTTGAAATCCGCGACGTTCCCGAAGTGCACCGCCGCCCGCCCGCCGGTCCAGGCCCCCACCCATCCGTCCATGCCCCGAGAGCTTAGGCCTGCCGTCACGCGGCAGCCAGCCGCGCGCCGCCCACAAGCCCGGTCGTCCACGATCGCGTCAAGTTGACCGACCAGCCCACCCGGCCGCCTGCCGCCGCTAGCTGTTGAACCCGATGTGGACGTGGTCGTGGTGGGTGTCGTCGGTGAAGAACTGGTTGCCGGCGCCCGCGATCGCCACCGGCCCGCCCACGTTGTACGAACCGGCCGCCGCCGCGTCCCGCATGAAGGACTCGATCAGCTGCCGGGGCGTGGCCGGGTCCACCACCGCCCGTCCGTCGATCCGCCGGACGTCGAAGGCCCGGCCCAGCGGATGGTCGCTGGGCCGGGTCGTCCCGAAGACGTCCAGCGGGTGGCCGGTGCGCACCACGCTCACCGAGAGCGTGTACGGGCCGGCCAGCCGCAGCATCGCCGTCGGCACGGTGTCGTGGACGTTGCCGCTGAGCAGGTCGGCCTCCGCCTCGGGCGGCAGCTCGATCCTCGGCTCGGCCAGCACCTTGGCCACCGCCGGGGCGGGCGAGGCGGCGGCCGGGCCCGGATCGCCCGGGTGCAGGGCGATGACGGTCCAGCGCGGCTCGGCCCGGCTCAGCCGGACGTCCACGGTGATCCCGCCCGGGGCCACCGAACCGTCCGACTGCCGGGTCCACTGGCGGCAGACCACCAGCACGCTCGCCGAGTCGGCCAGGATCCCGCCGTACTGGGCGTCGATCACCTCCAGGCTCGCCTCGACCGCCGCCGGGGCGAGCCGCCCGGCCTGGTCCGCCAGCCCCGGCGGCAGCCCGAGCGCCGCCACCCGGGCCCGGCCCGGCTCCACGCCCTGCCCGCCGGGCGGCCAGGCCCCGAGCGCGGCGACCAGCTCGACGGCGCGACGCTTGACGTCGGGCTGGATCTCGCCGGGGCCGGGCTGCCAGAGCGGCGGACTGGGCAGCGGGGTCGGCGTCGCGGCCGGGGTCGGGGCTGCAGTCGGGGTGGTGGCTGCAGTCGGGGTCGCGGTCGGCGCGGCGACGGAACTCGTGGAAGCCCCGCCGGGCTTGCCGCCGCTCGAACACCCCACCGCCCCCAGCAGCACCGCCGCCGCCCCCGCCCGCAGCACCCCGCGTCGGCCCGTCCCCCGGTAGCCGTAGCCGTCTCCGCTCGTCATGCGGTCAGTATCCGACCGGGGCCCGGGCACGGGCGCCGGTCTCAGCCCAGACGGCGGATCGGCTCACCCTCGAGGAAGGCCTCGATGTCCTCCACCGCCTCACCGAAGTACCGCCGGTAGTTGTCCTGCGAGACGTACCCCAGGTGCGGGGTGGCGAGCAGCCGGGGCGCGGTGCGCAGCGGGTGGTCGGCGGGCAGCGGCTCGACGTCGAAGACGTCCAGGGCGGCGCCCGCGATCCGGCCCTCGGTGAGCGCGGCGAGCAGCGCGTCCTGGTCGACGATCGCCGCGCGGGAGGTGTTGACCAGGTAGGCGTCGGGCTTCATCAGGGCGAGTTCGGCGGCGCCGATCAGCCCGTGGGTCTCCGCGTTCGAGGCGAGGTGGACCGAGACGAAGTCGCTCTCCCGCAGCAGTTCCTCCTTGGACCGAGCCCGGCGCACGCCCGCCTCGGCCGCCCGCTCGTCGGTCAGGCTCCGGCTCCAGACGAGCACCTCCATGCCGAACGCGAGCCCCACTCTGGCCACCAGCGCGCCGATCCGCCCGAAGCCGAGCAGTCCGAGCGTCCGCCCGTGCAGGTCGGCCCCGACGGTGCTCTGCCACGGGCCGCCCTCGCGCAGCGCGGTGTTCTCCTGGACGATCCCGCGGGCCAGGCCGAGCAGCAGCGCCCAGGTCAGTTCCACCGGCGGGGTGCCGGAGCTGGCCGTGCCGCAGACCGTGACGCCGTGCGCCGCGGCGGCGGCGTGGTCGATGACCGAGTTGCGCATGCCGGAGGCGATCAGCAGCTTGAGCCTCGGCAGCCGGGCGAACAGCGTGGCGGGGAACGGCACCCGCTCGCGCAGGGTGACCACGATGTCGAACCCGGCGAGCGCGGCGGCCAGTTCGTCCTCCGAGCCGTGGTGCTCGCGGAAGGACGTCACCTCGACCCGGTCGGCCAGCGACGACCAGTCGGCGGAGCTGGTGGCGACGCCCTGGAAGTCGTCCAGGACGGCGCAGCGAAGTATCGGAAGCGTCATGACGGCAGCCTGCCAGACGGCGGCGGGCCCGGGGGCCGCAGGCCGTAACGGTCCCCGTCCCGGACGATCCACCACGGCTCGCCGAGCTTCGCCCGCAGGACGGCCATCGGGTACCGCAGCTCCCTGGGGTCGGTCCAGGCGCCCCAGCCGTACAGCAGGACGTCCCGCGCGTCGTGCAGCCCTTCGCCCAGCTCGATCAGGGTGCGCAAGCCGCGGACGTCCTGGTACGTGAGCGGGACGGCGCGGCCGTCCACGGTGGCGGTCCTGGCGTCCGGGTCGAGGGCGAGGCGACCGCCGAAGGCGGTCAGCGGGCCCTGCGGCTGCTCCACGGGTTCCTTCCGGTCCATGCCCGGCAGCCTAGCGGGCGTCAGTTCCCCGGGTTCAGCAGTGCCTCCGCCGCGGCCGTCCGGGCGTACAGCACCCAGCGGCCCGCGCGGTGGGCGCTCACCAGGCGCGCGTCGCGCAGCGCCGTCAGGTACTGGGAGACGGCCGAGGGCGACAGCCCGGTGCGGCGGGCGAGTTCGGTGGTCGCGGCGGGGGCAGCGAGTTCGGCGAGCAGCAGGGCGCGGGAGCGGCCGAGCACCGCCGCGAGCGCCGCCGATCCGGGGGCCGGCGCCGCGGCCGTGTGCCACAGGCCGCCGATCCCCCGGGCCGGGTAGGCGAGTTGGGGCGGGCCCGGTGGGGCGATCAGCGTGTACAGACCGGGCCCGGTGAACGCGGAGGGGATCAGCAGCAGGCCCGGCCCGGCCGTCCCCCGCGGCATCGGGCGGGAGCGGCGGCTCAGCCGCAGGGCGTCTCCCGCCCACCGCAGTTCGGCGTGGAGGTCGTTCAGCACCCGCTCGGCGCCGTGCTCGGCCGCCTGCCGCGCCCGGTGCAGCACGTCCGCGTCGAGCACCGCGCGGATCCTCGCCCAGTACGGCGCGAGGGCCAGCTCCCAGTACGCCTCGACCGCCTCGGCGAGGCGCGCCAGTCCGGCCTCCGGATCGGCGTGCAGAGCCCGCAGCCTCGGTCCGAGCGCGCCGCGTTCCGCCGCGAGCCGGTCGAGGTCGCGCCGGACCTGCCCGGCGGGCGTGGCCCGGATCGCGGCGAGTTCCTCGGCGAGGGTCGGCGCGGGCCCGGCCGGGGCCGGGTTGATGAAGTCGGGCACGTAGCCGGTGGGCGGCACGAGCTCGGCGAGCAGTCCGAAGGCCGGGCCGAGCGCCGTCAGCCGGGGCCGCACCTGCTCCGCCCAGGGGCCGTGGACGGCGTGCGGGAGCCCCGCGCGCAGCAGCCGCAGGCTCGGTCCGACCTCCCACATCGGCGCGACCGCGAACCGCATCCGCGCCAGGTCACCGGCCGTGAACAGCAGCTCCGCCAACGCCCACCCCTCGGCCGTCCCATCGGATTCGCGCATTCGCGAATCAGTGGCGGTCAGGTTAGTCCAGAAGCGATCATGACCGACATGACTTCCGACACCACCGTGACCACTGTGACCGCCTCCGCCTCCGGCACCTGGAAGCTCGGCGACCGCACCGTCCACCGGATCGGCTTCGGCGCGATGCGCCTGCCGCAGACCGGCCCGGCGCTGATGCCCGACGCCGTGCCGCGCGACCGCGAGCAGGCCCTGCGGGTGCTGCGCCGCGCCGTCGAACTGGGCGTCAACCACATCGACACCGCCGCCTTCTACTTCTCCCCGCTGCGCTCCGCCAACGAGCTGATCAACCGCGCCCTCGCCCCCTACGCCGACGACCTGGTGATCGCCACCAAGGTCGGCCCCGCCCGCGGCCCCGACGGCCAGTGGACCGAGCACGCCCGCACCCCGGCCGGGCTGCGCGCCCAGGTCGAGGAGAACCTGCGCCAACTCGGCCGCGACCACCTCGACCTGGTCAACCTGCGCATCCTCGGCACCGACTCGATCGCCGAACGCTTCGGCGCGCTCGCCGAGTTGCAGCAGGCCGGCCTGATCCGCCGGCTCGGACTGTCCAACATCCACCCCCACCAGCTCGCCGAGGCCCGGACCATCGCCCCGGTCACCTGCGTGCAGAACCCGTACGGCATCGGCGCCTCCGCCGCCCAGGACGAACTGCTGCGGCTCTGCGGCGAGCAGGGCATCGCCTTCGTCCCCTTCTACGCCATCGCGGGCGACGGCCGGCAGGGCGGCGCCGGCGCGACCGAACCCGCCCAGGTCCAGGCGGTGGCCGAGGCCCGCGGGATCAGCACCGCCCAGGTCCGGCTCGCCTGGACGCTGCACCGCGGCCCGCACGTCCTCGCCATCCCGGGCACCGGCGACGTGGCGCACCTGGAGGACAACATCGCCGCGGGCGCGGTGCGGCTGACGGCGGAGGAACTCGCCCTCCTGGACCAGGCCCACACCGGCTGACGGAACCGGAAGCCGCTCCGAAGGCGTCGCTGAGGGACACCAACCCCGAAGATCACCGAAGATCCCTGAAGATCAACGAAGAGTCGAGGAGCCCCCCAGCATGCCCGGCACCGCCACCCGCTACCTCTACCTCGCCCGCCACGGCGAGGCCACCTCGGACGGCCCGGACGGCCCGGACGGCGGGGGACTCACCGCCGCCGGACGCCGCCAGGCCGTCCTGCTCGGCCGCCGCCTGGCGGACCGCCCGATCACGGCGGTGCACCACGGGCCGCTCCCCCGGGCCGCGCAGACCGCCCGGCTCATCGGGGAGCAGCTGCGCGGGGCGGCGGTGTCGGCCTGCGAGGAGGCCGACGACTACGTCCCCTGCCTGCCCGCGGCCGACGAACTTCCCACCGACAGCGCGGAGTTCCTGCTGCAGTTCCTGTCCGGCGCCTCGGCGGAGGAGCTCGCCCGGGGTCCGGAGCTGGCCCGCCGGGCCGTCGAACGGTTCACCGGGCCGGTCCCGGGCGGCGAGGAGCGGCACGAACTGGTCGTCACCCACGCCTTCCTGGTCGGCTGGCTGGTCCGCCACACCCTGGACGCACCCAGGTGGCGCTGGCTCGGCCTCAACGCCGCCAACGCGGCCCTCACAGTCCTGCGCTTCACCCCCGGGCGCCCCTCCTCCGTCCTCCTGCTGAACGACCAGGGCCACCTGCCCGAGGACCTGCGCTGGACGGGCTTCCCGCCCGAACTGCGGATCTGATGCCGCGCTCTCGGAAACGCCTCGACCGACCGCGGAGGATGCGGCAGCGATCACCCCATGGCCAACGGCGGCCCCGGCTCCTGCCGGGGACGCCGGTCAGTGCCGCCGCCGGTCACTGCCCGCGGCCGAAGACCAGTTCCGTCCAGCTGACGCCCTCCCGACCGTGCAGGTCGGGGCGGGCGCCGCGGTGGAGCAGTCGGAGGCCGCGGGCCCGCGCCAGGGCGATGGTGTGCTCGGGCGGCAGGTCGAACATCCGGCGGCCGGGCGGGACGGGGCCGTGGCGGAGAGTGAGGGCCAGGCGGCCGCCGGGGGCGAGCAGGCGGCCCAGGGCGTCCATGGCGGGCGGGCCTTCGGCAGGGGTGAGGTGCATCCACACCGCCGTGAGCAGGATGAGGTCGAAGCGCTCACCCTCGGCGCTCAGCCGGGGCAGCGCGGGCAGCGCGTCCGCCACCCACCGGATGTCCGCGTCCGGGTGCAGGCGCCGGCCCACGGCCCGCAGTTCGGGCGTCGGTTCGGCGGCCACCACCCGGTGGCCGAGGGCCGCGAGAGCCGCCGCGTCGCGTCCGGTGCCGGCGCCGACGTCCAGGACGGCGGCGGGCGCGGCCGGGTAGAGGTGCAGGAGCGAGTGGTGGACCTCGGTGAAGGCCACGCTCTCGTACTGGACGGCGAGTTGCTCCGCCGCCTCGCCGTAACCGGCGGTGCCGGCCGTGCCCGCGGCACTCATGGCGTCCGCGGCACTCGTGGCGTCCGCGGCGCTCATCGGACCGTCCCCGCCGACTCCCGGACGACCACCGCGTCCCCGGCCGCGGCCGCGCCCGCGAAGAAGTCCCGCAGTTCGCGCAGGTCGTTGACGACGCGGGTGGCCCAGGTCTCCGACCAGGGCGGCGCGGAGTCGAGTTGGGCGACCCGCCGGGCGAGCACGGTGTTCTGCTGACGGACGAGTTCGCCGAGCGCCGAGCCGCGCAGGAAGGCGGAGGCGGCGGCGACCTGTTCGGGGCGCAGCACCAGCATCTCGGCCCCGGCCGCCGGGCGGGCACCGCCGTAGACGGGCAGTCGGGCGGCCGGGTCGGGATGCAGTCCGTTCTCGGTGAGCGCGAGCTCCATCAGGGCGGCGGTCTGCCGCACCCCGAGGGCGAGTCCGTCGGCGGCCAGCCGGTCGTACCGGTGGTCGCGGCTCCGGGGCACCAGTTCGCCGAGCTCCTCGGGCGAACAGGTGTCCACGGCCCGACCCGGCAGGCGACACCAGAAGTGATCCACGCTCACCCGGAAAGCGTAGCGAACGGCGGCACGGTGATCGGTGGATCAGGCCTCTCCGGGGTGCCAGGCCGGCCATTCCCAGGGGCGGTCGGCCCAGTGCACCTTGGCCGGGTCACGCGGGTCGAGGCCGGGGAAGAGCTGGTGGATCCGGGGTTCGAACTCCTCGGGGGCGAGCGGTTCCCAGCCGTGCCCCTCGAAATGGACGAGACGGTAGCGGCTGTCGGTCCGGAACTCGGCCACCTCGATCAGGTGTGCGGTCGTGCTGTTGGTCTCCATGACCCCCAGCATGTGGCGCGGTGGCAATCCCCGCCCGTCCAGACCCCTCTTCCGGGTCATGTCCCGGCGTCCGCGCGCTCGTTGAGCACGGAAAGGTACGGCGGGGGCGCGCTGGAAGGACGAGCAGATGACTGGGCAGCCCACCGGAGGACAGTGGCAGTGGCCGTCGAACGCCTGGCAGCCGCCACCGGTCCCTGTTCCGCCCCAGGCGGGGCCGCCACGGACGGGCCCGCCGGTGGCTCCGCCGCCGGAGCCGCCGCGCCGTTCGCGGAAGGTGTGGGCGGTGGCGGCGGGCGGGACGCTCGCGGTGCTGGCGGCGGTCCTGGTGATGTGCGGTCCGGGCTCGGGTGACGACGTGCGGGTGGTGGCCCTGCCGGACGCCTCGCCCTCCGCCACCCCGTCGGACGTGCTGACGGACGGCACGCCCGCGCCGTCCCCGCTGCCGTCCCCCACCAGCGCCGAGAGCGCTGTGGCGAGCATCGGTGCCCCGGCCACTTCGGCGGCCACTCCGGCGGCCGCCCCGGCCGGGCCGGAGCACGCCGACGGCCGGCACCCGAGCCCCAGTGCCCACCCCAGGTCGGGCCGCACCCCGCACCCCAGCCCCGGCACCCGCCCGACGTCGGGCGGCGGAGCCCAGACCGTCCCCTCCCTCGGCCCGGGCAGCATCTGCGACCAGGCCGAACGCATCGGCCGCTGGCCGGCCGGCTCCCAGCAGGGCCGCCTCTGCCGCGAGTTCTACGGCTGATTCCGGGCGGGGGGCGTCGGACCTCAACGGTGCGACGCGTACAGGGACTTACTCGAATGCAGCTGCCGGTTGCGGGGCCCGTCCCCTCCGGAGCCGCCCCGCCCACGCACCGGGGCAGCTCCCTCATCCGCGGGGACCGGTCACGGCGCGCCCAGCAGTCCCTTGTCCAGCCGGGGCGCCAGCACCTGGGCGAGGGTGTCCGTGATGTGCCCGGTGTCCCGGTAGAGCACCACGCCCTCCAGCACCGCCGGGCAGCTCGGGCCGCTGCCCGGGCAGAGCAGCGGCCCGAGGTCGAGCGTCCGGACGCCGTAGCGGGCCGCGAGGCCGCCGTCGAGCATCGGGTCGGGCTCGAAGGCGGTGTCGCGGGGGAAGAAGCATGCGTCGGAGCGGCCGTCGGAGGCGGCCAGGCAGGTGGGGATGTCCTTGCCCGGCATCGGGGTGTCGCCGAGGTAGGCGAGCGGGGCGCCGAGCGCGGCGAGCCGGTCCAGGGTCCGGGTCCAGCCGACGGTCCGCTCCTCCTGGCCGCCGTAGCGGTTGAGCCCGGCCATCAGGACCAGCCGGGGTTCGGGGCCGGAGGTGAGCCGGGTGAGGGTGTCCTCGCGCCAGCGGTCGCATTCGTCGTAGGTGCGGCCGAGGACGTCGTTGCGCACGGTCAGGGTGGCCAGCGGGCAGCCGGGCTTGACCAGGACCTCCAGCGCCCAGTGCCGCTGTTCGGCCATCTTCAGCCCGGCCGAGATCCACTGTCCGGCGTGCGAGTCGCCGAGCAGCACGATCCGGTCGGGGCTGTTCTCGTCGCCGAAGAGGCAGCGTGGGCTGCTGTCGGCGTTGAGCGGGATCTCGCAGCCCTTGCCGGGCGGGAAGTCCTCCCGGGCCCGGGCGAGCGAGGGGGTGAGGCCGAGCACCCGGGTGCCGGCCGCGAGCAGGGTGGGCCCGTCGACGGCTCCGGCGGGTGCGGCGGTCGGGGTGTTCGTGGCGCCGCCGAGCGCGCGGACGGTGCCGCCGCCGAGGGTGAGGGCGGCGATCAGCGGGATGACCAGGGCACTGGCGCCGACGGCGAGGCCGCGCCGGGGTGCCGGGCTGCTGCCGTACCGCAGCGGCTGCTCGACGAGGCGCAGGGTGAGCCAGGCGGGCAGCGCACTGGCCGCGGTCAGGGCGAGCAGCACCGTCCAGGGCAGCTGGCCGTAGCGGGCCTGGGCGATGATCAGCACCGGCCAGTGCCACAGGTACCAGGCGTACGAGAGGCGCCCGGCGGCACGCAGCGGGCGGGTGGCGAGCAGTCCGCCGACGAGACGGTCGGAGGGGCCCGCGAGCAGCACGGCGGCGGTGCCGAGGACGGGCAGCAGCGCGGCCGCGCCCGGGAAGGGGGTGGTGCGGTCGTAGAGGAGGATCGACCCGAGCACGGCTGCCAGGCCCGCCCAGCCGAGCGGCCGCAGCGTCCGGGTGACGGCGCGCCCCGGCGTGCGGGTGGCGAGGGCGCTGCTCAGCAGGGCCGCGCACGCCCCGGCGGCGAACTCCCAGAGTCGGCTGCCGGTGGAGAAGTAGGCGAGCGGCGCCGAGGCCGCGGTCCAGCGCAGGCACAGGGCCAGCGAGGTGCCGCCGACGGCCAGGGTGGCGAGGGTGATCGCCAGGGAGCGGCGCCGCCCGTGCAGGTAGCGGGCGAGGCCGAGCAGGAGGACGCCCCAGAACAGGTAGAACTGGTTCTCCACACCGAGGGACCAGAAGTGCTGGAGCGGGCTGGGGTCGCGTTCGGCGGCCAGGTAGTCGGTCTGCTGGCCGACGAAGCGCCAGTTGGCGTACTGGCCGGCGGCGGCGATCAGGTCGCGGGCGAGGTCGGTGCCGCGCAGCGGGTCGAGCAGGGCGCCGCCAGCGGCGGCGGTGGCGACCAGCACGGTGGCGGCCGCGGGCAGGATGCGCCGGGCACGGCGGGCGGCGAAGTCCCAGAGGCCGAGCGGGCGGCCGGTGAGCAGGCCGGTGATCAGGAAGCCGGAGATGACGAAGAAGATGTCGACGCCGACGTAACCCCCGGTCGGGCCGGGGACCGCCGCGTGGAAGGCGAGGACGGAGAGCACGGCGATCCCGCGCAGTCCCTCGATGTCGGGGCGGAAGGTGCTGCGGCGGCGGGGCCCTCCCGTCGGCAGCACCTCGCCGGAGGCGGAGGCGGAGGCAGTGGGAACAGCGGCGGCCTGCCGGTCCACCCGGACGACTCCGGGCAGCAGTTCTTCGGAAGGCGTGGACGACGTCGGTGGTACGGCCGTGGACACGGCGGTGCTCCTTGCTGGGCAGGCAGCGGTGGTCGGGCCCGCCGGGCCGATGGGGCGGCCGGTCGGCGGGATCCGCGCCGGTGGGGCGACGCGCAAGGAAACGAGGCGGTGGGAGCAGACGGTCAGAAGAGCAGCGGATCGGCCCAGCCGGAGGCCAGCACCCCGCACAGCAGCAGTACGGCGGTGACGGCGACGGCCTCCGCCCGCCCGAAGCCGGGGCCGCAGCCGAGGTCCGAACCGAGGCCGGAGCCGAAGCCGTAACCGTGCTCGGAACCGTGGCCGGAGCCGAGGCCGGTACGGCGCCGCACCGGTGGGGCGACCTCCCCGGCGGTTCCCCGGCCCCCGCCGAGCAGCGGCCACAGGGCCCGGATCAGCGGGATCATGGTGTACGCGGTGAGCCCGAGCAGCGCGGCGAGCGCCCAGAACGGCCGCCAGCCGTACTCCAGCGCGGCGCGCACCAGGCCCGCGCTGCCCGCGAGGACGACCAGGCCGAGCCAGCCGACGCCGATCCGGGCGACGGACCGGGCCAGTGACGTCCCGCCCGAGACGGCGCCGGTGGGCACCCAGTCGGCGGAGCGGCGGCGCAGCGCGTGGCCGATGGCGACCACGTGGCAGAGCCCGCCGAGGAGTTGGACCCTGGTGACCTCGAAGCGCCAGCGGGTGCGGGACATCGCGGGCAGCAGCACGAGGGCGACCCAGATCGGCGGCAGGAAGGGGAGCACCTGCCAGGGCCGGATCTCCCCGGGTGCGAAGAACAGCATGATCAGCGCGGGCAGCGGTACGGCGAACACGTTCACCGCGCTGGTCAGGTAGCCGAGGATGCCGTTCCAGAAGCAGAGCCGGGCCGAGCGCGACAGCGGCCCCTTGCGGAAGTCCGGGTCGCGGACGAGGGCGAGCGAGCCGAGGCACCAGCGGTACTGCTGGCTGATGAAGGCGGGCAGGCCGGTGGGCGACATGCCCTTGGCGACCAGCGCGGGCACGTACCGGGTGCTCCATCCGACGTGGGCGAGGGCGAGACCGGTGTAGAGGTCCTCGCTGTGGTCGATCTCCGCGAAGCCGCCGATCCGCTGGAGGGCGGCGCGGCGGTAGAGCGCGTTGGTGCCGCAGCAGACGGTGCCGTCCTGGGCGTCCCGGGAGGGCTGGATCCAGCGGTAGAAGATCTCCTGGGTGGCTCCCGCGGCGCGTTCGAGCCAGGACATGTCGGCGTCGGTGTCGAAGCACTGCGGGCTCTGCACGATGCCGACCCCGGGGTTGTCGAGGTAGGGCACCAGGTGGTGCAGGAAGTCGGGGCGGGGGCAGAAGTCGGCGTCGAGCACGGCGACGATCTCGCCCTCGCCCGCGGCCAGGCCGTGGTTGAGGTTGCCGGCCTTCTTGAACCGGCCCCGGTCGGGGCGGGCGTGGTAGCGGAAGCCGTAGGACTCGGCGAGCCGGCACACCTCGGGGCGGTCGGCGTCGTCGAGGACCAGGACGGTGAGCTCACCGGGCCAGTGGACGGCGGCGGTGTGCCGGTAGGCGTTGTCGAGGACGGCCAGCGGCTCGCCCGCGGTGGGCAGCAGCAGGTCCACGCTCGGGTGGCGGGCGGGGTTCCAGGCGCGCAGCAGCAGGTCGTGCGAGTCGCGGGTGTAGCGGCGGGCGCGCTGGCCGTCGGCGAGCGAGAGCAGCCAGGTGGCGGCGTTGAGCAGGGTGAGCAGCAGGAACGGCCACAGCAGCGGCTTGCTCAGCGCGAACAGGCCGAGGGTGGCGGTGGCTCCCGCGTAGGAGAGGGTGGCGCACAGCAGCACCCATCGGCGCTGCGGGCCGAAGTACCAGTAGAGCTCCTCGTCGTCGGGCGGGCTCGGCAGGCGGAGGTCGGGGTCCGCGGCTGTCCGGCGCGGGCCGGTGTCGGGTGCTGGCACGGTGGTGCCATGGAGTACGGGCATGCGGAGACGGCCCCCCTGGGCGTCGGGCGGAACCTTGCCGTTCGACCCCAGCCTCTCACATTGGTCTGGACCAATTATGAACGAGGTGTGACAACTCCGCATCGCCCCAGCTCAGCCAGTTGACGTTGCGCCAGCGAGACGACGAACCATCAAACGATCAACGAACCGGGCGCGGCGCGAACCACGGCCCGCCCCCGGACCCGCCGCCCTCACACCCCCTTCAGCTCCTTGGTCAACAGCTCGAACCGAAGGTCCGGCCGACGCGGGACGCCGAAGCGCTCGTCGCCGTACGGGAAGGGGCTGTAGACGCCGGTACGGCGGAACCCGCGCCGCTCGTACCAGGCGATCAGGTCGCCGCGCTGCTCGACCACCTTCATCTCCAGCAGCCCGATACCCCACTCCTCCCTGGCCAGCCGCTCCGCCTCGGCCAGCACCACCCGGCCGATCCCGCCGCCCTGCAGCGTCGGGCGCACCGAGAACATGCCGAAGTAGGCGCGGTCCGGCCGCCGCTCCAGCTGGCAGCAGGCGACCAGTTCGCCGTCGCGCTCGACCAGCAGCACCACCCCGTCCGGATCCTGGACGGCCTCGGAAACGCTCGTCGCATCGGTACGCTGCCCGTCCAGCAGGTCCGCCTCGGTGGTCCAGCCGGCCTTGCTGGCCTCGCCCCGGTAGGCGGACTCGACCAGCTCGACCAGTGCCGGGACGTCGGCGAGGGTCGCGGTGCGGAAGACGGGCTCCCCGGCGGGTACGGCGCCGGGCCCGGTGGCGGTGTCGGACATGCCGCTGGTCCTTTCCTCGGAAAAGTCGACTTCCGGGGCATGGTGCCACAGGTCACCGAGTTCACGGTGTGGCGGCAGACACCTGGCGCAGCCGGCGGGCACATGGCCACCCTGCCTCCCGACCGGATCAACCACCGGACGACGCCGGGCCGTTGGGCCATCCACACCCGTACGCACACCCGCACCAGCCGAGAGCTCCCGAACTCCCTCTCGCAGCCGGAGGTTTCCGAGGGTGCCCCGGATCCGGTTCGCGTGCTCGGACCAGGTCACTCCGAAGCATCCCGCAGCTCCGGCCGTGTACGAGAAGCCGCCCGGGGTAGCCGAGCGGCATGCTGACACTCGGAGTCGAGGAAGAGTACCTGCTGGTCGATCCCCGCGACGGCATGCCACTGCCCCGGGCCGCCGAGGTCCTGGCCACCGCCTCACTGGCGCCCGCGCTGCGCCCCGCCGAGGCGCAGCACGAGCTGCTCCAGGTCCAGGTGGAGAGCGCGACGCCGGTCTGTGAGGACCTGGCGGGGGTGGCCCGCCACCTGGCCCGGGTACGCGCCGGGCTGAACGCGGCCGCGGCCCAGCACGGCTGCCGGGTCGTACCGGTCGGCTCGGCCCCGTTCGGGCCGCCGGGCCCGGTGCCGGTCACCGACGCCGAGCGTTACCGGCGGGCCCACCGGCAGGCACCCGCGCTGGTCGACGACCTGATGCTCAACGGCATGCACGTCCACGTCGGCGTCCGCGACGAGGAGGAGCGCCTGGGCGCCCTGGTGCGGCTGCGGCCCTGGCTGCCGGTGCTGATCGCGCTGAGCGCGAATTCGCCCTACTGGCGCGGCGCGGACACCCGTTTCGCCAGCTGGCGCACGGTCCAGTTCGACCAGTGGGCGGTCAGCGGGCCGCCGCCCGCCTTCCGCGACGCCGCGGACTACCGGCAGCGGGTGGCGGCACTGCGGACTGCCGGAGCGGTGGCCGACGCGGGGCAGCTGTACTGGCACGCCCGGCTGTCCGAGCGCTATCCGACCGTGGAGGTGCGGGCGGCGGACGTCCAGCTGACGGTCGCCGACGCCGAGCTGTTCGCCGGCCTGGTCCGGGCCCTGGTGACCACCGCTGTCCTTGAGGAGCGGCAGGGGCGCCCGCGCCCGCGGACCCCCGAGGAGCTGCTACGGGCCGCGACCTGGCACGCCGCCCGCACCGGGCTGCACGGGCAGCTGGTCTCCCCCGCCGACGGCACCGCCCGCCCGGCCGCCGCCGTGGTCGAGGAGCTGCGCGCCTACCTCGCCCCGGGCCTGGAAGCGGCCGGCGACACCGGCCGGGTGGCCGAGCTGTGGCGGGAGTTCGACCGCACGGGCAACGGCGCGGACCGCCAGCGGCGCTGGTACCGCGAGCAGGGCTGGGCCGGACTGGCAGAGCACCTGGTGGGCTCCACCGTCACCGTCACGCCCTGAGGGGCCGGTCGGCCCGCCCGGAGGGAGTCCGCGGGGCGCTGCCGCTCATCCGGGCGGGCCGGCCTCCTCCGGTCGGGACCTGTTCAGGACGGGCTGCGCCGGACCGGGCCAGCGTCGGGTTGGTCCTCGTCGTCGGAGGGGTGGATCTCCTGCTGCTCGTCCGGGTCGATCTCGACGCCTTCCAACGGGGAGCCGGAACCCGTGCCGTGGTCGGGCTGGTAGCCCTCCCGTGCGGATGCGGTGCCGGGGACGGTGCGCTCGCGCGGCTGCGCCTCCGCGCCGCTGGATCCGCCCACCCCTCCCGGGCCGACGGGCGATTCCTGCTCCTTCTGGTCTGGGTCCTGCCGGTCCCTACGGTCGTCGTCCGGTCGTTCGCTGCTCATGACGCTCACCTCGGTGCGTAGCCGCCGGTACCCGCTCACGGGCCGGGGCGCTCGGGATCGGGACGGCCCCGCCACGAGGCCGCCGACCCGCCTTCACTCCGCGCGTACCCGCTCCGTCCGGGCGAAACAACCGAGCCCCGTCGGAGCGGGCACTTCACGGCCCGAGGACGGATGGACGCGACATCATGTCCGTCACCTCCCTCGCCGTCGAGGACTGGTGGCAGGACCGCCCGCTGCGCCTGTCCAGCGTCGCGCAGTGGAACGCGACTGGTTCGGTCAGCCGTCGGCAGCGTTCCACCGTCGCCGCTCCTCGACGCGGGGTACGGCTCAGCGCGGGTCGATCAGCTCCGGGGCGTACACCGTGCCCAGCGGCTCCGGCCCCACGTACTGCTGGCAGTTGCACTGCCCGGCCTCGTAGCGCACCGGGCGGCGGTCGGCGTCCCAGGCGGTGGGCGTCTCGACCACCTCGTGGCAGCGGCCCTGCTTGTCGTGCTTGGCCAGGTGGTGGGTGCAGCCGCAGACCGGCTCGGGCGGCCGGTTGGCCGCGTCCAGGGCCAGGCGCTGCTGGTGCTGGGCCTCGAGCAGTTCGAGCTTGCGCTCGTGCCGCTCCTTCACGTCCCGCCGCACCCGGTTGGCGATCGATCCGCCCCCGTAGAGGACGGCGGGCACCAGCCACCACAGGTTCCACAACGAGTCCATCGACGCCCCCACCCATCCCGTTCTGTCTGGTGCAGATCATACGACTGACCAGCTCAGACGGTTGACCGGGAGCTCCCGCCCCCAGGCCTCAGCGGATGATCGGCAGCACCGGCTCCGAACCGCGCCCCGCCGCCGCCTCGATGAAGGCCACCGGGTCCGCGGCCTCGGCCAGCAGTCCGCGGGTGAAGTGCAGCGCCCCCTCCACGGGCGCCGGTCCGCCGACGGCGGCGATCAGGTCGAGCAGGTGGACGGTGGCCTCCATCAGCGCCAACTCGCCGAGCGCCCCCACCGTCACCTTCCCGAGCAGCTGGTGCGCCACCACGGTGTCGGGCGCGAGGTCCGCGATCGCGGCCAGGGCGGCCGGGCCCTCGGTGCCGAACCGGGCGATCAGCACGGCGGGTTCGGTCGCCTTGGCGGCCTCCTTGGCCATCTCGGCGATCTGCCCGGCGGCGGTGTGGGCCAGCCCGCCCGGCTGGTTGAACACCCGCAGGATCTCCGCCCCGCCGGTCAGCCCGGCCGGGCCCTCGACCACGGCCTCGCGCAGCTCGGAGAACTGCCCCGGCGCCGGTGCCACGTGCGCGTAGAGGTCCCGGACGGTCCACTCGGACAGCCGGGTGGGCCGGTCCCAGTCCTCCGCGCTCAGGGTCGCGCCGCGCTCCGCCCAGGACATCCAGACCTCGGCCAACAGCTCGCTCACACGGTCGTTCTGATCGGCCATCAGTACCTCCTCGAACCAAAGTCCACCGGAGCCACCACGCTACCCGTCCTCACCGACCGAGCCGCCCGCACCCCCTCCGCACGCCGGAGGTCAGACCCGGGCGCCGAGCATCCGCAGCACCAAGTCGCCGTAACGGCGGCCGAGTTCCTCCGGCGTCTCGGAGGAGCGCTCGGTGTACCAGCGGGAGACGTCGATGCCCAGCGAGGTCACTGCGCGGGCAGCCGTGCGCACCTCCGCGACCTCGAACTCCCCGGCCGCCGCGCCTGCCTCGATCAGCGCGCTGACCTCGCGCTCGATGTCCAGGCGCAGCGCCGCGACGACGGCGTAGGCGTCCTCGGGCAGCGCGTGCAGCTCGTAGTTGACCACCCGGCCGACGGTACGGGCCCGGGCGTGCCAGGCGGTGAACTGCTCGACCATCCGGCGCATCCGCTGCGCCGGGCCGCCGTCCCCGGCCGCCGCCGCCCGCACCAGCGCGAGCGTGGCGGTGTGCCCGGCCTGGCTGATCTCGGCGAGCAGGGCGGCCTTGGACTGGTAGTGGATGTACAGCGCGGCGGGGCTCATTCCGGCCGCGGTGGCGATGTCCCGGGTGGTGGTGGCGTGGAAGCCGCGCTCCGCGAACGACTCGACGGCCGCCTGGAGCAGCCGGTACGCCGCCTCGGGGCGGGTGTCGGCGCCGGGCAGGGTCGGCCAGAGGTCGGCGATCGGCGTGCTGGTCATGGCGCCATCCTCCCAGAGGATTCGTACGGGCTTTCCCGTCGGCCGTCCGTCGTGGTCCGGCGGACTGTTGACAGGCTGCCGCACCGACACCATGCTGAGCAAGCGCTTAGTCAGTCCAGCCGCCCGGTCAGCCCACGCCGACCCGGTCGGCAGTCTCGAACTCAAGACCCTCGCGGGAAAGGCAGGACCCTCCGTGGTGCACTCCTTCAAGGGCCGGGTGGCCGTCGTGACCGGATCGAGCCGCGGCATCGGCCTCGGCATCGCGCGCGAACTGGTCGGGCGCGGCGCCAAGGTCTGCCTCACCGCCCGCAACGCCGAGCCGCTCGCCGAGGCCGTCCGCGACCTCGGCGGTCCGGAGAACGCGATCGCCGTCGCGGGCAAGGCCGACGACCCGGCCCACCAGGAGGAGGCCGTCGCCCGCACCCTGGAGGCCTTCGGCCGGCTCGACCACCTGGTCAACAACACCGGCATCAACCCGGCGTACGGGCCGGTCCTGGAGACCGAGGAGGCCGCCGCCGCCAAGATCATGGCCGTCAACGTGCTCGGCCCGCTGGCCTGGACCCGCCGGGCACACGCCGCCTGGATGGGCGAGCACGGCGGCTCGGTCGTCAACGTCGCCTCGATCGCCGGCATCCGCGCCTCCCTCGGGATCGGCATGTACGGCGTCAGCAAGGCCGCGCTGATACGGCTCACCACCGAACTCGGCGCCGAGCTGGGCCCGCAGGGCATCCGGGTCAACGCCGTCGCCCCGGCCGTGGTGAAGACCAAGTTCGCCGAGGCGCTGTACGAGGGCCGCGAGGAGAAGGTCGCCAAGGCCTACCCGCTGGGCCGGCTCGGCGTCCCGGAGGACATCGCCGGGGCGGTCGCCTTCCTGCTCTCCCCGGCGGCCGACTGGATCACCGGCCAGACCCTGGTGGTGGACGGCGGAGTCACCCTCGGCGGTGGCCTGTGAGCGAGCACGGCGCCTTCGAGGGCCAGGGCGTAGTGGTGACCGGCGCCGGCCGGGGCATCGGCGCCGCGCTGGCCCGGGCCTTCGCCGCGTCCGGCGCCCGGGTGGTGGTCAACGACCTGGACGCCGGGGCCGCCCGCGCCGTCGCCGAGGACTGCGGCGGCGTCGCACTGCCCGGGGACGCCGCCTCCGCCACCGGTCTGGCCGCCCTGGTCGGCCGGGCCCGCGCGGAACTCGGCGAGATCGACGTGTGGTGCGCCAACGCGGGCGTCGCCCCGGTCGGCGGCGCCGACGCGCCCGCCACGGCCTGGGCGAGCGCCTGGGAGGTCAACGTGCTGGCCCACGTCCGGGCCGCCGAACTGCTGCTCCCCCACTGGCTCGAGCGCGGCCAGGGCCGCTTCCTGGCCACCGTCTCCGCCGCCGGGCTGCTCACCATGCTCGGCTCGGCGCCGTACGCCGTCAGCAAGCACGGCGCACTCGCCTTCGCCGAGTGGCTGTCCGCCACCTACCAACACCGGGGCGTCAAGGTGCACGCGCTGTGCCCGCAGGGCGTGCGCACCGACATGCTGGCCTCCACCGGCGCGGTCGGCGAGGCGCTGCTCGCGCCGACCGCGCTGGAGCCGGAGGTCGTCGCCGGAGCGGCGCTCGACGCGCTGCGGGAGGACCGCTTCCTGATCCTGCCGCACCCCGAGACCGCCGAGTACTACCGCGTCCGGGCCACCGACCCGGACCGCTGGATCGCCGGGATGAACCGGCTCCAGCAGGGACTGGAGAGGAGCGAGGTGCTGTGAGGGCCTGGCAGGTGGGTGAGCTCGGCGAGCCGGCCGCGGTGATGCGGCTGGCCGACGACGTGGCACGGCCGGTGCCCGGCCCGGGGCAGCTGCTGGTGCGGGTCCGGGCCGCGGCGGTGAACTTCCCGGACGCGCTGATGGTGCGCGGGCAGTACCAGGTCCGTCCGCCGCTGCCGTTCACCCCCGGGGTGGAGCTGTGCGGCGAGGTCGCGGACGGCGCCCGGCGGGGCGAGCGGCTGATCGGCAACCCGGTGCTGCCGCACGGCGCCTTCGCCGAGTACGCGCTGCTGGACGCCGCGGCCGCGTTCCCGGCGCCCGAAGCGCTGGACGACGCCGAGGCGGCGGCGCTGCACATCGGCTACCAGACGGCCTGGTTCGCCCTGCACCGCCGGGCCCGGCTGCGGGCCGGGGAGACCCTGCTGGTGCACGCGGCGGCCGGCGGGGTCGGCAGCGCGGCCGTCCAGCTCGGCCGGGCCGCCGGGGCCCGGGTGGTCGCCGTGGTCGGCGGCCCGGCCAAGGCGGAGACGGCCCGTGCCCTCGGTGCCGACCTCGTGGTCGACCGGACGGCCGGGGACTTCGTCGCCGCCGTCAAGGAGTTCACCGGCGGGCGCGGCGCCGACGTGGTCTTCGACCCGGTCGGCGGTGACGCCTACACCGGCTCCACCAGGTGCGTGGCCTTCGAGGGCCGGATCGTGGTGGTGGGCTTCGCCGCCGGGCAGATCCCGGCGCCCGCGCTCAACCACGCCCTGGTGAAGAACTACGCGATCCTCGGCCTGCACTGGGGCCTCTATAACACCCACGACCCGCGCGCCGTCCGGGCCGCCCACGACGAGCTGACCAAGCTCGCCGAGCAGGGCGTGGTCCGGCCGCTGGTCAGCGCCCGGGTGCCGCTGGCCGGGGCGGCCGAGGCCGTCCAGCTGGTCGCCGACGGGCGCAGCACGGGCCGGATCGCGGTGCTAGCCGACTGACGCCGGCCCGGCGATGACCTCCAGGGCCGGGCGGGGCGGGCGGCCGAGCAGGGCCGCCAGATCGCCCGGCCCGCCCGGCCCGGCCAGGAAGCCGTGGGCGATCGCCGAGTAGGTGCCCAGCACCATCGGCACCTGGAAGTCGAGGGCGTCCGAGGCCGCCACCGCCGCCCGGGCGTCGGTGAGCCGGCCCGGGCGGTACTCGGCGCCCAGCACCTCGGCCACCTCCGCGCCGCCCACCGCCCGCTCCCCCACCAGCTCGTACGTCCGGCCGGCGTGCCGCGCGGGTGCCAGGGCGACGTTCACCGCCACCTCGGCGAGGTCGGCCCGGGCCACCGCCGCCAGCCGACCGGTGCCCAGCGGCGCGGTGATCACCCCGTCCGGGCCGGGAGCGGCGATCCCGGCCAGCAGCTCCGCGTAGAGGCCGTTGCGCAGCACCGTCCAGCGCAGGGTGCCGGACTCGCGCAGCCGCCGCTCGGTCCAGCGGTGCGCCAGCGCGTAGGGCAGGTGGTCGCCGTCGCCGGACAGGCTGGTATAGACCACGTGCTCGACGCCGGCCTTCTCTGCGGCCTCGATCGCCGCGCCGTGCCGGGCGGTCACCACGTCGTCCTCGGCGGCGCCCGCCGAGATCAGCAGCAGCGTCCGGACGCCCTCGAAGGCCGCGGCCAGGGTCTCCGGCCGGTCGAAGTCCACCAGCCGGGCGGGCAGTTCGGCCCGGACCCGCTCGGGTGTCCGGCTCCCGGCGACGACGTCCGCACGGCCGGCGAGGCGCTCCAGGACGAGGGCGCCGAGCCCTCCGTTGACACCGGTGACGAGCAGCATGTTTCTCCTTCGGACGGCTGGTCGCTGAGGACGTGACCATCCTCGGTAGCCTGGGCCTCCGGCGTAAGGAGGCACTTCCATGTCAGTAGGGCACACCGCGGTAACCACCCGCCGGCCGGTGGTCTGGTGCGACGACGGCGTCGACTGCGGCATCCGCGACCTGCTGAACCGCCTCGGCGACCGCTGGTCGGTCCTGGCCGTCGTCGAACTCGCCCAGGGCGTACGGCGGTTCCGCGAGCTGCAGCGCGCCCTGCCGGGGATCTCGCAGCGGATGCTGACCCTGACGGTGCGCCGCCTGGAGCGCGACGGCCTGGTCTCCAGGACCGTCCACCCGACCGTCCCCCCGCAGGTGGAGTACGAGCTGACCCCGCTCGGCCACAGCCTCACCCACCTGGTGCGGGCGATGGTCGACTGGTCCTACTCCCACCACGACGCGATCGTCACCTCCCGCCGGGAGTGGGACGAGGCCAACCCGGGCTCGGAGATCCGCTGACCGGGCACGGCCCGTGTAACGCCCCGGACGGCCCGAGCCAAGTAGTGGCGTAAGGCAGTGCTCGCCGTTCCAAGGAGTTCACCCGTGTCAGCGGAGCACCCGATAGCACCACCCTCGCGTGACCCGGCGGCCTTCGCCGTCTTCTACCAGCAACAGTTCGACGCCGTGCTCGGATTCGTCACCCGGCGCACCGACAGCGTGCACCTGGCGGCCGATCTGACGGCCGACATCTTCCTCACGGCGCTGGAGCAGGCCGACAACTACGACGCCCGCCGCGGCACGCCGGCCGCCTGGCTGTACGGCATCGCCCGCAACGTCGTGGCCTCGCACTTCCGCGGCAGTGCCCGCGAGTTCAGGGCGGTGGCCAGGATCGCCGGCCAGCGGATGCTGGACGACCAGGACGTGTCCGCGATCGAGGAACGCATCGACGCGGCCCGGGAGGCCCGGGCGCTGGCGGCGCGGCACGCCGCCCTGTCGGAGCCGCTGCGCGCGGTGCTGGACCTGGTGACCGTCGACGGGCTGGCCGTCCGCGAGACCGCCAAGGCGCTGGGCATCACCGCCGCCACCGCCCGGGTGCGACTGCACCGGGCCCGCAAGGCGCTGCAGAAGGCCGCCCCGCCGACCGGCACACCCGGCAGCACCGACAGCACCGCCACCCGGGGCACCCCGGAGACCCACGACACCGCCGGCACGTCCGTGAACCTTCTGGAGGTTGCCCCGTGACCACGCCCGCCCACTTCCGGCAGCAGCTCGCCGACGAACTCACCGCCCGTGCCGCCGACCTGCCCGCCGCGGCCGCCCCGGTCCGGGTCCGGCCGCGCCACACCCGCAGGGTGGTGGTGACCGGCTTCGGGCTGGCCGCGGCCGTCACTGCGGTCGTCCTGGTACCGCACACCGGCGCCACCCCCGCGACCCCCGCGGCTCCTGCGGCTCCCTCGGGCCCGTCGGCTCCCGTACCGTCTGCCACCGCTGTGCGGCTCAGCACCGCCTCCTACACGGTGACCCCCAACAAGGACGGCACCGTCTCCTTCCAGCTGATGGGCGCCGAATGGTCCGGGCTCCAGGAGGCGCTGCGCTCCGTGGGAGTGCCGGCCCTGGTCATGAAGCCCTCGGCGTCCTGCCGCACCTCGGTGGCCACCAATAGCAACGGACTGGAGGAGGTGATGTCGCTGGACCCCGCCAACGGCCGCATCGCCGTCCTTCATCCGGCCGCCATCCCGCCCGGTGAGAGCCTGCTTCTGCTCAACACCGTCCCCGAGGGATCGCTCCACCCGGCCACGGTCGGAAGCCTGGACATCTCGCTGACCAAGGAGACTCCCAGCTGCTTCCCGCTCTCCCAGACCAACGTGGTCGGCGTGGGCTGAACACCCTGAGCTGGGGCCGCCCCGGCTCGGCGGGGTCGGACGCACCGTCGGCAAGCCGGTGCGCACCGCCCACCGACGCCGGGCCGGGCCGGGCCGGGCCGGGCCGGTTCAGGCCACGGCCGCACCCGGATGGCTCACCAGGCCTCCTTGCCGCGTCCGGGTGCGCGCCGTTTCCATGGCTCCATGAGCCGACGGGATCTCGTTCTTCTGACCGACCACAGCTCGACCGAAGGCACCCGGGAGGTGATGGCCGTCGCCGCCCGGCGGCTGACCGGCCGCGAGCCAGTCCAGCTGGACGCCCGGCACTTCATGACGGACGGCACGGGCAGCGCCGCCTGCACCGGCCGGATCGAGGCGGTGGGCGACGGGACCGTCCGACTGGAGGCCGAGGGGCGCGTCGTGACCACGGACGCGGTGGTCGTCTACGAGATCCCGCCGCACCGGCGCCCCGCCTTCGCCCACTGCCAGCGGCTGCTGCGCGCCTCCGGCGTCCGCTCGCTGGGCACCGACGTCGAGGCCTGGCGCACGGCGACCGAGAAGGACCGCACGGTCGAGCGTTTCACCCGCGACGGCGTACCGCACATGCCGACGATCACGCTCTCCCGGCCGACGCCGGAGGCCGCCGCCGAGGCCTTCGCACGACTCGGCGGCGACGTCTGGGCCCGGCCGTGCGTCGGCATGGGCGGGAACGACGTCTTCCACGTCACCGACCACGCCCAACTCGCTGCCGCAGCACGGCACTACGCTGACCTCGGGCAGGACTGGCTGATCGCCCGGGACGCCCGGAACTTCACCGCCGACGGGCGGCGCCACCAGTACCGGGTGGTCGTCCTCGACGGCCGGGCCGTCCGCGCGGTGGAGCACGTCCAGCCGGATCCGGACGCCCCCTGCAACGAGTGCCAGGGCGCCTCCTCGACCACCCTGGAGATCGACGAACTACCGCCTGGTATAGCAGAGTTGGCGATCCTCGCGACCAAGTCCCTGGGCCTCCCGCTGGCCGGCGTCGACCTCGCCGCCGAGAGCGGCGGCGTGGTCTTCGAGGTCAACGTCCACCCGGCCTTCGGCCGCACCCGAGGCGTGGACCAGATCGCCGCCCCGTACGTCGCAGCACACCTGCACTCCTGAAGCAAGGTTTCGACCGAAATTCAACCCTCGAACACCAGACCACCCATGATGAGCCGTTCGCATGAATACGTAGGCCGACTCTACTAGTTCGCCAACGAGCGATGCTCAAATTGGCACGCACTCGAGCCCGAGCTGCTGAAGCCCACCACGGTCGTGTGCGATCCGCACGACCTTCAGCGAGAACGGAACCGACTCGTCATGGTGTTTGCTCTCCGCAAGACCCTCGCCGTCGCGGCCCTGGCGCTGACGGCCTCCTTCCTGCCGGCCGTCGGGGCGGGCGCCGCCGACACCGCGCAGGCGAGCCCGCGCACCCCCGGCCTCTACTGCCTCGCCAACACCTGGAACACCCCGAACATCGGCACCAAGCCGTGCTACCCCAGCGACCTCGGCCAGCACTGGACCCTCTCGGGCGAGCAGATCTCCCTCAGCAACGCCCGGGGCTACTGCCTCGCCAACACCTGGGGTACCCAGACCGTCTCGGTGAAGCCGTGCGACCCCAATGACCAGGGGCAGTACTGGACCGTCTCGGGCCAGCAGATCACCCTCACCTTCGCCCCGGCCCACTGCCTCGCCAACGTCTGGCAGAGCCCGAGCGTCGGCACCAGGCCGTGCAACGCCGCCGACCCCGGACAGCACTGGGTGGTCTTCGACGACCAGATCAGCCTGGCGCTCGCCTGACGAACCCCGCCGCCGTGCCCGGGGCCACTCCAGTCGGCCCCGGGCACGGCCCTGTCCTGCGCAAGGGACTACCGCTCGTACGTCATCTCCGGGAAGCGTGCCGAGGGGCCGTCCAGCAGGTGGTCGTCGTGGCCGCGCAGCCAGCGGTCGAAGAAGGACGCCACGTAGGAGCGGGTGGCGAGTTCGGCGCGGTCGGGGCGGATGGTCCCGACCTCCGAGGCCAGCCCTTCGGGGCTGATCGCGCCCTGGCGGGCGAGTTGGGGCAGCAGGGACTCCGCATCGGTGTAGGAGCCGTGCCGGGAGCCCTCCAGGGTGAGGTCGGCGTGCCAGCCGGTGCTGTTCTGCCACAGCGCGTCCCAGCCGGGCTGTCCGTGGTAGCTGCCGGAGTCGTTGCTCCTGGTGCCCATCAGCAGGAACGGGCGGTCCAGGCCGTCCTGGGCGACGCTCGGCAGGAAGACGCCGGTCTGCCCGTCCGGGCCGGGGAAGTGCATCTGACCGTCCATGTTGATCCCGGCCGCGATCCGCGGGTCGTCGTGCATGGTCTGCAGGGCGGTGAAACCGCCCGCCGAGTGGCCGACCATGCCGATCCGCTGGAGGTCCAGCGAGGCGGCGAGGCCGGTCGGCAGGCCGGAGAAGCGGCGCAGCCCGGCGAGTTCGTCCAGCACGAAGCGGGTGTCGTCGACCCGGGTGGCCATGGACTTGCGCAGCACGGCGCCGATGTCCAGGCCGGGCTGCCCCATCATGGCGGGGAACACCGAGGTGGCCAGGTCCCCGCCGGGGAAGGCGACTTCGGAGGCGTCGTAGGTGTGGTCGATGGTGACGACGACGTAGCCGCGCGAGGCGAGGTCCTCGACCAGGGCCGTGCCCCAGCTGCGCGGGTCGCCGAGCCCGGGCGAGTACAGCACCACCGGGCGCGATCCGCCGGGGCGGGCCGGGGCGTCCTGCCGGGCGTGGGTGAGGATGCCGGACCAGTCCGTACTGCCGGGCTGCAGACCGTAGTTGAGCTTTCCCGCGCCGGTGTCGCTGCCGAAGTGCTCCCCGGCGGAGGGCGCCATGTAGCGGGCCCGCTCCTGCCCGGCGGCCGGGCGGGCGGTCGGGTACCAGAAGCTGATCATCAGCTCGCGCTCGTGCCCGGGGTGCCAGGGGTCCTCCCGCCCGGCGTCGGTCAGGTGCAGCGAGGTGGTCCCGATCGGGTACGGCCCGGTCGGCTGCGGCAGCCACGCCGCGGCCTGCCGTCCGCCACCGTCCGCCGGCGCCGCCACCGCCACCGCCACCGCCCCGGGCGCACCCGCCACCCCGAGCGCCGCCGACGCCACCAGCAGTACCGCCGCCACGGCCCGTCCCCGCCTGCCCATCCCACTGCCTCCTCGTCGTGTTCCGTTGACGAGGGGAACGCTACGGGCGGGGCGGTCGGAATCCGTCATACCGAGGAGCCAAGTCGTCCTGGGTACTCGGGTATGACCCTCGTGCGGGCGCTACCGCCCGAGATGGTCGGCCAGGGCCTCCACGGTGCGGCGCCGCATGGTGTACATCGAGACCGCGGAGCCGTCCGCGAAGCACAGCCGGAACCTCGCCATGGCCTGGAGTCGCGGGCGCCGTTCCACCCGCGCCACCACGCTGCGCGGGACGTGCCACAGCAGTCGGCCGACCTTGCGGATGTCCGGCCCGACCGTGACGAAGGCGGTCCGGCGGTCGGTCACCACCAGCAGCTTGGCCGCCACCCCGCCCTCCGCCTTCGGGAAGCTGCGGGCGATGCTGCCCGACTCCCCCGTCACCGCACCGATCCGCGCCAGCGCGTTGCCGATCGCCGCTCCGGCGCCGTCCCCGACCCCCTCCGCCCCGGCGGCCGGAATTACCTTCGCGACGTCCACCAGGTCTTCGCCCGGCTCCAGCAGAGGTTGCACAGCCGGTCGGTAGCGGTTCATCAGAGCCTCAGTCATGCCCGTCAGAGTAGAAGGGGATCACCGAGGACCGAACGCGAGGGCTGCCTCATCGCGCATCAGCGGTACCGCTTGAGCTCCCGGCGGGCCAGCGAGCGCCTGTGGACCTCGTCCGGCCCGTCGGCGAGCCGCAGGGTGCGGTTGCCCGCCCACAGCTGGGCCAGCGGGGTGTCCTGGCTGACGCCCGCGGCGCCGTGGGCCTGGACGGCCTTGTCGAGGATCCACTCGACGGTGCGCGGGGTGGCGATCTTGATGGCCTGGATCTCGGTGTGGGCGCCGCGGTTGCCGACGGTGTCCATCAGCCAGGCGGTCTTGAGGACGAGCAGCCGCAACTGCTCGATCCGCACCCGGGATTCGGCGATCCAGTCCTGCACCACGCCCTGCTCGGCCAGCGGACGGCCGAAGGCCACCCGCTCGCTCGCCCGGCGGCACATGAGCTCCAGGGCGCGTTCGGCGATGCCGATGGCCCGCATGCAGTGGTGGATCCGGCCCGGGCCGAGCCGTGCCTGCGCGATGGCGAAGCCGGTGCCCTCCTCGCCGATCAGGTTCTCGGCCGGGACGCGGACGCCGTCGAACAGCACCTCGGCGTGGCCGCCGTGGTCGGCGTCGTCGTAGCCGAAGACGGTCATGCCGCGCTTGACGGTGACGCCCGGGGTGTCGCGCGGGACGATCACCATGCTCTGCTGGCGGTGCGGTTCGGCGGTCGGATCGGTCTTGCCCATCACGATGAACAGCTTGCAGTCCGGGTTCATCGCGCCGGTGATGTACCACTTGCGGCCGTTGACGACGTACTCGTCGCCGTCGCGCTCGATCCGGGTGGCGATGTTGGTGGCGTCCGAGGAGGCGACCTCGGGCTCGGTCATCGCGAACGCGGAGCGGATCTCGGCGTCGAGGAGCGGGCGCAGCCAGCGCTCCTTCTGCTCGGCGCTGCCGAACTGGGCGAGCAGCTCCATGTTGCCGGTGTCGGGGGCGGCGCAGTTGAGGGCGGGCGGGGCCAACTGGATACTGCGGCCGGTGATCTCGGCGAGCGGGGCGTACTGGAGGTTGGTGAGTCCGGCGCCGTGCTCGCCGGGGATGAAGAGGTTCCACAGGCCCTGCTTGCGGGCCTCCGCCTGGAGGTCGGCGACGACGGACGGGACGGCCCAGGGCTCACGGGCGGGGTCGGCGAGCTGGGCGGCCAGGACGGGCTCGGCGGGGTGGACGTGCTGGTCCATGAACGCGAGCAGCTGCTCACGGAGTTCGTTCGTGCGGGCGTCGTAGGCGAAGTCCATCAGTTCTCCTTGAGGGTGCCGAGGCCGTGCCGGGCGAGGATCGGGGCCATCTCGCCCGCGCGCTCGAAACCGGCGCCCAGGGTGCGGCCCTGCTGGAAGCGGTAGTGGATGCCCTCGGCGACGGCGGCCAGCTTGAAGGAGGCGAAGGCCACGTACCAGTCGAGGTCGGCGGCCTGGCGTCCGGTCAACTCGGCGTAGTACGAGACGATTTCGTCGGCCTTGGGGAAGCCGGGGGCGGTCATGGCGGAGGGGATGATGCCGCCGCCGACGCCGGCCAGCTCGGTGTACATCACCAGGAGGCCGATGTCGGTGAGCGGGTCGCCGAGGGTGGACATCTCCCAGTCGAGGACGGCGGTGATCGTGTCGGAGTCGTCGACCAGGACGTTGTCGAGGCGGTAGTCGCCGTGGACCAGGGCGGGGGCCGGAGAGGTCGGGAGGCGGTCGGAGAGGAGGGCGTGCAGCCGGTCGAGGTCGGGGAGGTCGCGGCTGCGGGAGGCGGCGAGCTGCTTGGACCAGCGGCTCAGCTGGCGCTCCAGGTAGCCGTCGGGCCGGCCGAAGTCGGCGAGGCCGACGGTGGACGGGTCGATCCTGTGGAGGGCGGCGAGGGTCTCGACCAGGCGGCGGCCGAGCGCGGCGACCCGCTGTTCGCCGACGGCGGCCAGGGTCGTCCGGGACCGGTGCGCGACGCCCGGGAGGTGCTCCATGAGGTACCAGGGAGCGCCGAGGACGTCGGTGTCGTGGTCGATCAGGAGCATGTTGGGGACGGGAACGCCGGTGTCACGGAGGGCGGACATCACGCGGTACTCCCGGCCCATGTCGTGCGCGGTGGCCAGGACGTGCCCGAGCGGGGGGCGGCGCAGGACCCAGCGGGAGGCGTCGTCGCTGAGGACGTACGTGAGGTTGGAGCGGCCCCCCTCGATGAGGTCGGCACGCAGAGACCCCTGGACGATCCCCGGGAGCTTTTGGTCCAGGTACGAGCGGAGGCGGCCCAGATCCAGGCCGGGCGGATCGGTGGGGGTCTCGGACATCGGGCGGCTCCTGAGGGTGGCGAGATCGATGACTAAGCGCTTGCTTAGCATTCAGCGCAAGGACCCTCCTGTCAATGCCACGAGCCCCCGGACTGGTCAGTCCGGAGGCTCGCAGGGAAGACGGATGGGACTAGATGTCGCCGAACTCGCCCGAGGCAGCCGCAGCGACGAAGGACTTCCACGCCTCGACCGGGAAGACCAGTGCCGGGCCCTCAGGGTCCTTCGAGTCGCGGACGGGAACGACGCCGGGGAAGTCGCCCGCGACCTCCACGCAGGAACCGCCGTTGCCGGAGTACGACGACTTGAACCAGGAAGCGCGGGACAGGTCTAGGCGGATCATGGGTCAAAGTTCCTCTCGGGCCTTGCGAATCAGGTCAAGGGATGCGGCTCGGGTCAGCGCTTCCACCTGCAACCGATCGTAGGCCTTTTCCCACGCCCTGACAGTCCTGTCTTCGCGCACGACGAAGCCGTGATCCGCTGTCTCGGTGTAGCCGACCACGGAACGGTCGGCAAACGTCAACAACGTGAGGAAGGAGCGGAATGGGGCATGCTCAGCCAGGCCGAAGGGGGCTACCTGGAAGATCACATGAGGCCTGGCCGCCATCTCGGCCAAGTGATCAAGTTGCGCACGCATGATCGCACTACCACCCACCGGCCTTCGGAGGGCACTCTCGTCTATCACCGCATGGACCACGGGCGGTTGAGCGCGCTTGAGGAGTCGCTGTCGCGTCACGAGGAACTTCACTCGCTCCTCGGCTTGGTCCTGCGTGCTGCTTCCTCGATGCACCGCGCCAGCCTCGATCGCAGAAGCATAGGCCTTGGTCTGGAACAGTCCAGGAATGAGATTCGGTTCGAAGATCCTGATCTCGGCCGCGCGGGCCTCCTGCGCAGCATGCTCGGGGAAGCCCTCCAGAAAGCCCTTCCGCCGCATCCCGACCCACATCAGCTCAAGCGTCTGGCCGGTCCCGAGCGCCTTGTCGACCGCCCTGACGAAATCTCGACTGGTGGATTTGCGGCCGGTTTCCACCGCCGAGATGTAGCTGTCCGAGTACCCACTCGCCGCAGCCAGATCCTGCTGGGTCCAGCCCAGCGCCTCACGCGAGCTGCGAAGTAGCGCGCCGAAGGACTCCCGCGGGGAGGCTGTTGGGTCAAGCTCTTTGCGGTTCATCGCTCACACCCGATTCCACCTGAAACGCAGGCAAGTTGAACGATTGCCAAGCCTAGCGGACAGTAAGCACTCCTGGTAGTCCCACAACTACGGAGAGGAGCAGCCATGTCCTGCCCCCAGCCCCCGCAGGCCAGCCGAGTCGAGGTGGTGGTCTACCTCGCCAAGAGCAACTCGGCCTTCCCCGAGCGCGAGTTGCGCATGTGCGAGTCCTACGCCAACACCTTCAACTGGGACATCTCCCTCACCGTCGTCGACGACGAGACCCACGCGAAGGGGCCCGAGCACCGGCCCATGCTCCAGGCCGCCCTTCAGCGCCTCCTCGACCGCCGAGCCGGCGCGATCCTCGTCCCCACCAAGGCGACAATCTCCCCCATCGACGGCGAGTTCAACGAGTTCGCCGAGCGCGTGGAGAAGGCCTCCGGCTTCATCCAGATCGCGACCCGGCGATGACCGAGCGCTACGCCATCCTCCCCGCCGACGCCCCGCACGGCGCCTCCTACCAGGTCTGGGTCGTCCGCGACCGCACCACCACCCACCTCGTCAAGGCCCTCCCCCCGGCCGACGAGCCGCTCCGCTTCTACTCCTACGCCCAGGCCCTCGCCTGGACCCGCACCAACTCCCCCGCCAGCTAACTCTTCAGCCGCGCCAGCGCGACGACGAGCCGGTCGGCGATGTCCTCGGGCCAGGCGAAGGCGACCGTGACCGCCCGCTGGTGGGCCAGCCCGTGCAGGCCCAGCCAGAGGGCCACGGTGTCCGCGTAGGGATCATCACTGCCGGACACGCCCGCGGCCACGCACGCGCCCAGAGCCTCGATGAGCAACTGGAGCACCCCCTGCCCGAGGGCGCTCATATCATCCACCGTCACGCTGCTGTCCTGCAGCGCGGGCACCCAGACGCCGCCGAACATGGTCCGGTAGCGCTCGGGGTGCTCCCGGGAGAACCCCAGGTAGGCATGGCAAAGGGCGAACAGCCGCTGCCGGGGATCCTCACCAGCACTGCCCAGGGCTGCCCGCAGCTGGGCCTCCAACTCGTCGAAGGCCTGCCGCACCACGGCCAGCATGATGGCCGGCTGGTCGGGGAAGTGCCGGTAGATCGACGGCGCGGCGATCCCGACCCGGCGGGCCACCGACCGCAGCGTGACGGCGCTCTCGGTGCCGGCCTCGTCGAGCAGTTCGACCGCCGCCGCCACGATGTCCTCGTGCAGACGGGCACCTTCCCCGCGGCGGTTGCGGGCGCGGGCGGGGGGCGTGCTCGGTTCGTCGTTTCCCATGGCGTGAGCTTACAGGTGAAAACTTACGACCGGCAGCCCTTGCGGGCCGTGAACTTACACCTGTAACTTTACGGCCGTAGCCACAACCGTCACCGCCACCGCCCCGAAACGGAGCACGCCATGAGCAACCCCGTCGCCACCCCCGCCACCGAGGTCGTCCTGCCGGGCGAGGTCGAGCCGAGCGGCCTCCGGCTCCGCACCCGCGACCTCCCGCCGCCGACCGCGGGCCGGGTCCTGCTGCAGATGGAGGCCACCGGCGTCTCCTTCGCCGAGCAGCAGATGCGCCGAGGCAAGTACTACGACCAGCCGCCCTTCCCCTTCGTGCCCGGCTACGACGTGGTCGGCACGGTGGTCGCGACCGGCCCCGGCGTCGACCCCGCGATGGTCGGGCGCCGCGTCGCCGCCGTCACCAAGACCGGGGCCTGGGCCAGCCACCTGCTGCTCGACGCCGCTGACGCCGTCCCCGTACCGGACGGGGTGGCGGCCGCCGACGCGGAGACCGTGGTGGTCAACGGCGTGACGGCCTGGCAGATGCTGCACCGCACCGCGAAGGTCTCCCGGGGCGCCACCATCGTCGTGCTGGGCGCCAACGGCGGCGTCGGCTCCACCCTCGTCCAGCTGGCCCGGCACGCCGGGATCACGGTGATCGGCACGGCCTCCGCACGGCACCACGACGCCGTCCGCGCCCTGGGCGCCACCCCCGTCGACTACCGCGACCCCGAGCAGTACCGCCGCATCCGGCAGCTCGCACCGCACGGCGTCGACGCGGTGTTCGACCACGTCGGCGGCGCCGGGCTGGAGGAGTCCTGGCGGCTGCTGCGCCGCGGTGGGACCCTGGTGTCCTACGGCACCGCCGCCACCAAGGACGAGGCCGGCAACTCGCGGCTCCCGGTGCTGAAGCTGTTCGCCCGGCTGGCCCTGTGGAACCTCCTCCCCAACGGCAGGTCCGCGCACTTCTACAACCTCTGGGCGGGCAAGCGCCGCCCCGCGTCCTTCCGCGCCCGCCTGCGCGAGGACCTCACCCAGGTGCTGACCCTGCTCGCCGACGGCACTCTCACCGCCCAGGTCGCCGCGGAGTTCCCGCTGGACCAGGCCGCGGCCGCGCTCGCCCTGGCAGAGTCACGCACCGTCGCGGGCAAGGTCGTCATCGTCGCCTGACGTCGGCGGCGTGCTCCACGGGCCGGTCCATGGGAAACAGCGCACTGGCGTAGCGCCCACGGTCCTTCCACGGGAGCCTTGAACCATCGGCCCACCGACGCAGGAAGGACACCTGATGGTGCGCAGGACGAGGCTCATCAGCCGTGCCACCGCCGCAGCAACCACCCTGCTCCTGACGACCGGGCCTGTCCCCGCCGCCGGCGCCGCAACACCGGGCCCGGCCAACCCGACCGCGAAGCGGCTCAACGCGTACTGGACCCCGGCCCGCATGGCGGCCGCCCTGCCCGCCCCCGCCCCACCCGCCCCACCCACCGCACCCACCGCACCGACCGCACCGACCGCACCGAGTACGGCAGCGGCGGCCCCGGCGGACGGCCCCCGGCCCGGGGAGTTCATCCCGTCGAGCAGGAGCTTCGACGGCATCCCCCCAGTGGGCACGTTCTTCTGGACCGACGCCGGCGGCACCGGTCGTACGTGCAGCGCCTCCGTGGTGCACAGTCCCGACCACGACCTGGTGCTGAGCGCGGGGCACTGCCTCAAGGGCTACTCCGGCACCGCCCCCGAGCGGAACCTGGGCTTCGTCCCGCAGTACCACGACGGACTCAAGCCGTTCGGCATCTTCCCGGTCAGGAGCAACGGCGTCTACGTCCCGCAGGAGTACTACGACAAGGGTGAACACGCGGGCGCCGCCTACGACTTCGGGTTCGCCGTGACCGAGCCCAACCAGGACGGCGAGCGGCTGGAGGACGCGGTGGGCGCGGTCCGGCTGCTCACTGGCACCGGCTGGTTCCACGCTCCGGTCCGGATGATCGGGTACCCGGGCGGCGCGCCGAAACCGCTGGAGTGCCTGAGCTGGACCACCTGGTGGGCCAGCGACGACCCGGCGGATCCGGGCACCTTCGAACGCATCGCGTGCGACGGCTTCGTCGGCGGGACCTCGGGCGGGCCCATGCTGGTGCCGTGGCCGGGCGGCTGGGCGGTGATCGGAATCATCGGGGGCTACCACACCGGGGGCAACACCCCCCAGATCTCCTACAGCGCCTCGTTCGGCTCCGCCACCCGGGACCTCTACGACGCCGCGACCACTGGCGCGCCTCCGGCGGCCCCCGCTTCCTGAACCCCCGCGCTCCCGTTCGCGAGATTGTTCGACGACCCGTGCAACCTTTTCCGTCCCTCAGGTCATCGATCACATGAATGTTCTGTTCGATCGAACTGTAGGCCGGGAGAAGGGGAATCCGTGCGGACTGCTCGCGGTGCGGTCGTCCTGTTGGCCGTGGGGGTCGTCGCGTCCCTCACACTCACCACGGGAGACTCCTTCTCGCGGGGCAGACCGAACGCCGCCGCCCCCGATCCCACCGCCCCTGAAGCGGAGCCGGAACCGGAACCCGCCGGCACCCCCGCTCCCACCCCCACCCCGACGCCGACCTGGGACGGCAAGGTCCACGTCCTCGGCGACGGCTCCACCTCCTACACCGGCCCCCAGCCAAAGCAGCCCACGCCCGAGAAGCTCAAACCGGGCGAGAAGCCACCGCAGTTCGTCGTCTTCTCCTGGGACGGCGGCCTGGAGGGCGACGACCACCTGTTCTCCCGCTTCCGCAAGCTGGGCGCGGAGAACAACGCGCAGATGACGTACTTCCTGAGCGGCATCTACACCCTCCCCAGGTCCAAGCGCACCCTCTACCACCCGCCCCAGCACGACCCGGGCGCCGCCTCGATCGACTACGCCACCGACGCCCACATCAAGGACACCCTGGAGCAGTTGCGCCTGGCCTGGCTGGACGGCAACGAGATCGGCACCCACTTCAACGGGCACTTCTGCGGGAAGAAGGGCGGTGACGACTGGAGCGCCGAGGAGTGGAAGAGCGAGCTGGACCAGGCCGTCTCCTTCGTCACCAACTGGAAGACCAACACGGGCTACAAGGACCTCCCGCCGCTTCCCTTCGACTACACCAAGGAACTGGTCGGCGGCCGAGCCCCCTGCCTGGAGGGGCAGAAGAACCTCCTCCCGGCCGAGAAGGCGGCGGGCTTCCGCTACGACGCCAGCTCCCCCGGCGAGTTCCAGGTCTGGCCGAGCAAGAAGGACGGCATCTGGAACTTTCCGCTCCAGCTGCTGCCCTTCCCGGCGAAGGGCTCCCAGGGCCTCTCTATGGACTTCAACTTCCTCGCCGGCCAGTCCGGGAACACCTCCAAGGGCGATCCGAAGAAGTTCGACGAGTGGGAGAAGGAGACCAAGGAGAGCTACCTCGCCGGCTTCGAGCGCGTCTACAACGGCAGCCGGGCCCCGCTGTTCATCGGGAACCACTTCGAGGACTGGAACGGCGGCATCTACATGCAGGCCATCGAGGACGTGGTGAAGGACGTCTGCCACCGGGACGGCGTCCGCTGCGTCACCTTCCGCCAGGTCGCCGACTGGCTGGACGCCCAGGATCCGAAGGTCCTCGACAAGCTGCGCCAGCTCGACCCCGGCCAACCGGCCGACTGGTCCCGCCTGGTGAAGTGACGCGCGGGCAGCCGGCCGGGCGGGCGGCCGGGCGGGCAGGCGATCCAGCAGGACCCCCTCAGCCGGTGCGCCGCGCCAGGGCGAGCACGCTGAGCCCGAACATCCGCACCCCCAGCAGGAGGTGGACCGCAGGGACGTGCGCGATGCCGAGCACCACGGTGGCCTCCTTCGAGGTCTCGGACGACGGCCGGGTCACCCGGATCCGGGTGGTCCGCGACCCGGAGAAGCTCCTGGCCCTGGGTGCGGGAGGGCTGATCCGGCGAGGACCTCAGCCGATGCCGGGCGGCGCGTACGCCCGGGCCACGGCCCCGAAGGCGGCCTTGGGCGTGGTGCGCCCGTCCGGCCAGGAGCGGACCAGGCCGTAGCCGACCGTGTCCAGGTCCTCCCGGGGGTCGTCGGACGCCGGGTAGGCGGGGGTCACATAGGTGAAGACGAACGCTCCGGCCAGCCCCGCCGCCGTGAACAGCTCGATGAGCAAGGTGAGTTCGGCGGCCTGGGCCGCCTCGTCCCGGACCAGTCCGGGGCGCGGTCGGCGGACGCCGTCCGTGCGGTCGACCAGGGTCCAGGCCAGGGCGCCGTGGTCGGCCGCCCCGGTGAACGCGGCGCAGCCGAACTCGGCCACCACCACCGGCTTCCCGTGCCCGTGCAGCGCTTCGAGCGTGGTCCGGAGGGTCGCCGCGTTGGCGGCGTCCCGGTAGGCGTCGACCGCCACCAGGTCGAAGGGCGTCCAGTCGACGTCCTCCCACAGCCCGGCGGCGTAGGTGACCGGACCGTCGAAGTGCTTCCGGGCGGTGGCGACGGCGGTGGCCAGCAAGGCGTTGAACCGGACCGGCGGCGGACCGGCCGCGAAGTACTCCGGCGGCCAGCTCATCGGGTCCGCCAGCGCGGCCAGCCGGGCGGCGATGTCCGTACCCGGAACCAGTCCGGTCATGAAGGCGCTCAGCTCGCAGCCGACCACCAGGGTGACGTCGCCGCCGGCCCGGTGGAGCTCCCCGGCGACCTCGGCCGCAGCGGCGACGGCTCCCAGCGTCGCCGCCTCGTCCGCGTTCGGCAGCATCGGGGAGAGCCACACCGCCAGGCCGAGGCCGATGGCCGTCTCCGCGGCCTGCCGCATCCTCGTGACGTCGTCGCCGGTGATCCGGACCGCGGTGCAGTGCAGTTCGCCGGCGACGGCGGCGAGTTCCCGCCGCATCGTCGCCGCCGTGAGGTCCGGACGGGTGACGGAGCCGTCGACGGTCGGGGTGCCGGTGTCATAGGTGATGCCGTTGATCTTCACCCCCCTGTTCTACCGGAATTCTCCTACCGGCCCGCCTCCTTCATGTACGAGGTCCAGATCCGGCCCGGCAGTTCGGAGTCCGGGGTGTCCGGCGCTGCCCCGCCGAGGCCCTCCAATGACAACAGCTTCATGTCCTTCAGGTCCGCCCGGAAGACGGTGACCGCCGTGGACAGCTGCCCGTTGTAGCCGACGGTCCATCCGGCCGTACGGTCCGGGGTGGTGCCGGGCTTGGCCGCCAGGCCCGGGCCCGCCTCGGCGAGCGACTGGGCGCTGCCGCCGCGCACCGCCCCCTTGAGCGCCGTGTCGACGTCCGCCGCCACCGACGGGGGCAGCGCCTGAACGGCGGTCGGCAGCCGCAGGTCGAGCTGCGCGCCGTTGCGGGTGATCCTGAGCACCGAGTACGGGTCGGTGTGGCGGCCGCCGGCCGCGAAGGCGGCGTAGGCGTCGGCGGCCCGGATCGCGCTCGGCTTGGAGTTGCCGACGCCGAAGGCGGGCACCAACTCGCCCATGCTGTCCGGCAGCAGGCCCAGGGCGGCCGCGGTCTGCTGCACCCGGTCCAGGCCGACGTCCATGGCGAGCTGCATCATCGGCCCGTTGACGGACTGCTCCACGGCGCTGCGCAGGGTCACCTGGCCCCAGTTCCGCTTGCCGTCGTTGGCGGTCTTCACGGTCTTCCCGTCGCGCCCCCAGTACGGGCCCTCCGGGGTCGTCACGTTCACGCCGTTGTCGCCGTCGTAGGTGGTGCCGGGTGTCACCGGGGTCCGGTTGCCGTCGCGCCGGCGCTGGACGCCCTGGTCGAGCCCGGCGGCGTACACCAGCGGGGTGAAGGCCGAACCCATCGGCACGGTCGAGGCATTGGCGTTGTCGAAGCCCTGTTTCAGGTAGTCGGGGCCGCCGTACAGCGCCACGATCCGCCCGTCGAGGGCCACCGACGCGGCGCCGACCTTCACCAGCTTGTCGGCCTCCCGGCTGCCGGGGTCGATGCCCTTGGTGGCCTCCTGCACCGCCGCGGCCAGGGCGTTGACCTTCGGCTTCTCGAAGGTGGTGAAGATCTGGTGGCCGCCGAGGTCGAACTGGGCGGGCGTGATGTCGGTGTGGCTCTCCACGTAGCTCCGGGCCATGTCCACCAGGTACCCGACCTGCCCGCTCAGCCCGGCCGCCTTCGGCTGCGGCCGGGGCTCCGGGAACACCGTGTACGTGGCGCGCTCGGCGGCGGACAGCTTGCCGGCCTCCACCATCCGGTCCAGGATCCAGGACCACCGTTCCTCGGCCCGCTCGTGGTTGGCCGCGCCCAGCGCCGGGTCGTACTGCCCGGCCCCCTTCAACAGGGCTGCCAGGAAGGCGCCTTCGCTCGGGTTCAGCTGCGAGACGTCCTTGCCGTAGTACGCCGCCGCGGCGCGCTCGATGCCGTAACTGCCGCGCCCGAACCAGCTGGTGTTCAGGTAGCCGGCCAGGATCTCCCGCTTGCTCATCCGCCGGTCCAGCTTGACCGCGATGACCATCTCGCTGAGCTTGCGGGAGACGTCCTGGCGCTGGTTCAGGTAGATGTTCTTCACGTACTGCTGGGTGATGGTCGAGCCGCCCTGGGTGTCGCCGCCCGAGAGCATCTCGTAGACCGCACGGCTGATGCCCTTGAGGGAGATCCCCGGGTCCGAGTAGAAGGTCTCGTTCTCGGCGGACAGCACGGCCCACTGCACCGGCTCCGGCACCTGGTCCAGCGGCACCTCCTGCCGGTTGGTGTCGCCGATCCGGGCCATCTCGGTGCCGTCGGCCCAGTAGTAGACGTTGTTCTGCTGGGTGGCGAAGGCGTTCAGGTCGTCCGGGACCTCCGTGGTCGCGTAGAACCAGGCCGCCAGCGCCGTCAGCGCCACCGCCGGGAGCCCCACCACCACGAGCAGCTGCCGCCAGGACGGGAGCCAGCGGCGGACGCCGCGCCGCCCGCCGCGCGGGTAGTCGATCCACCGCAGCGCACGCCACCGGCGGCGCCCGGCCTTCCGCTCCTCGACTTCCCCGTCCTGATGTGCACTCACAGGCTGCTCTCCGCTTCGCTCGTGGGACAGACCCCTCCACTGGATAGACGCCGACAGGCCGGTCCGTTGGACGGGCGAAACCGGTGTGATCATGCTCATAGCGGTAGGCGGAACCCTTGCGGGATCCCTGCGGAAGCCGTGGAAAACCCCGCCCGGAACCCCGCCCGGAACCCCTGCGGGACCCGCCCGCAACCCGCCCGGAGCCCCTGGGAGCCCGTCCCCCGCGGCCTACCGCCAGAATGGCGGCATGAGGTTGATCCACACGCTGCTCGGCGTGCTGCTGCTCCTGCTCGTCGTGGGCAGCATCCTGCGCACCCTGGTCGTCCCCCGCGGTCTCTACTCGGCCCTGGTGCACCGGCTCTGGTGGGTGCTGCGCACGGTGCTACGGCTGTGGGCCGCGCCGTTCGGCACCTACCGGGCGCAGGACCGCGCGCTGACCTGGCTGGCCCCGCTGGTGCTGCTCGGCATGCTCGGGATATGGCTCAGCGGGATGCTGCTCGCCTACACCCTGCTGCTGCACGGCATCTCCGACCTCAGCTGGTCGGTGTCCATCCGGGAGGCCGGGTCCAGTCTGTTCACCCTCGGCTACGCCAGCGGCGAGCGGCTGCAGCTGTCCGCGATCGACTTCCTGGCCGCCGCCAGCGGCCCGCTGGTGATCGCCCTGCAGATCGCCTACCTGCCCACCCTGTACGCCGCCTACCAGCGGCGCGAGACCGAGGTGACCCTGCTCCAGTCCCGGGCCGGCGAGCCGGCCTGGGGGCCGGAGCTGCTCGCCCGTCAGTCCCTGGTCGACACCGAGACGGCGCTCCCCCAGCTCTACCGCGACTGGGAGCGCCTGGCCGCCGACATCGGCGAGAGCCACTCCAACTACCCGGTGCTGCTGTCCTTCCGCTCCCCGCAGCCCAACCGCAGCTGGGTGGTCGGCCTGATCGCCGTCATGGACGCCGCCGCCCTGCACCTCGCCCTCTGCCCGCGCTCTGCCCCGCCCGAGGCCCGGCTGGTGATCCGGGCCGGCTTCACCGCGATGCGCGACATCGGCCGCTCGCTGCGCGTCGACTTCGACACCGACCCCGACCCGGACACCCCGATCCGCCTCACCTACGCCGAGTACCTGGGCGCCGTCGCCATGATCACCGCCGCCGGTTTCGCGCACGAACGCCCGGTCGAGGAAGCCTGGCGGCACTTCCGCGGCTGGCGCGTCAACTACGAGGCGCTGGCCTACGAACTCGCCCGCCGCAGCGACGCCGTACCCACGCTGTGGACCGGCCCGCGCGACTTCCACGCCCCGGTCATCCCGCCGGCCCGGCCCACCGACCGCCGGCCGGACAACTCCCGGCCCACGCTGCCGCCGGCCTGAGACGCCCTACGGCCGGGCGGGCAACGGCGGAAGCGGCCAGTCGGCGGGCGGGGCGAAGTCGCGGTGGGTGCCGTCGAAGGGGAACGCCCCCGCCTCGACCAGCCGCGCCACCGCCTCGCCGCCCGCCCGGATCGCACGGGCCTGTGCCGCGCTCCAGAACGCCGGGTGCCCGGTCTTGGCGGCGAAGGACTCCTCGTCCTTCCAGCGCCACCGCCGTTCGGCGTCCACCTCCAGGTCCAGTTCCAGGTCGTGGACGTCGATCTCCTCGCCCCGGTACTCCCGGCGCTCCAGGTTCACGTACCAGTGCGAGAAGCCGCTGCCGGGCTCGAAGATCCACCAGACCGCGTACGGCTCACCGGCCGGCTGGTGGATCAGCGCGCTGACCGCGTCCCACTCCCCGGCCACCATCGGGTAGCCCCCGGCCGGGTGGCTCTCCGGCGGGATGTCCCGGATGTGCTGCCCGTCGGGCAGCTCGGCCTTCCACAGCGGCGAACCGGCCGCCAGCCAGAGCAGCAGCCCGTCCGGGCCGCACTCGACCACCCGCATCGGCAGGCAGCTGGTCAGCTGCCCGCCGAAGTGGAAGTTCCAGCGCAGCACCTGCCCCGGGACATGCTCCGGAGGCGTCGTGGCGGGCCTCACAGGTCCACCGGACGGCCGTCGGCCAGCGAGCGCTCGGCCCCGGCCAGGATCTCCACCACCCGCAGACCGAAGTCCGCCGCGCAGGGGTGCGGCTCGCCGGAGGCGGCCGAGGCCAGCAGGGCGTCCACCGCCCGGTGCAGGGCGACGGTCGGGGCCTCGCCGCGCTCGGGCAGTTGCGCCACCCCGTGCTCGCCGCGCAGCTCCATCACGGCGCCGCCGCCCGCCCGCGGCACGGTCAGGCTGAGCGCCATCGTGCTGGACGCGCCCCCGACGTGCCGCACCACCAGGTGCACGGTGTCCAGCGGCCCGGCGACCGCCGTGACCTGCGTCGCGTCGCCCAGCACCGGGAGCAGCACGGACAGCGCGTGCGGGCCGACGTCCCACAGCGCGCCCTTCTCCCGGCGCCACGGCGAGGCCGCGTACGGGCTGGTGCTGCCCGGCGCGAACACCGAGCCGAGCCAGTCCGAGCGGCCGGTGAACCAGCCGCCGAGCTCCGCCTGCCGCTCGATCCACGGGATCTGCTCGCCGCCGAAGCGGACGGTGAAGAACACCACCGAGGCCACCTCGTGCGCGCACACCGCCTCGGCCACCGCCCGGGCGTCCGGCACGGTGAACGCGACCGGCTTGTCCAGCAGCAGGTGGCGGCCCGCCTCGGCGGCCCGTACGGCGAGCCCCGCCTGGACGGACGGCGGCAGCGCGACGGAGACCGCGTCCACCTCGGCCAGCAGCCGGTCGAGGTCGCCGTACCCTGGCACACCGTGCGCCACGCCGAGCGCCTCGGCCGCCTCCGGCCGGCGGCCCCAGACGCCGGTGAACTCCAGCCCGGGGTGCTCCGCCAGCACGGGCGCGTGCACCCGCTCTGCCCAGGTGCCGGTGCCCAGCAGTCCGATGCGCACGATGTCTCCGCTCCTTCTCTCTTGCCCTGCGCTGTGCTCGCTCAGCCCTGCACCTCGCTCAGGTGCACCTCGGTCAACCCTGCACCCGCACCAGCGTGAACCCGTCGTAGCCCTTGCTGCCCACCGTCTGGACGGACGTCCCGGTGACCCTCGGCTCGGCGGCGATCAGCTCGTGCAGGGTGCGGGTGCCGACGATCGCCGGGTCGGTGCTGGCGGCGTCGGCGATGGCCCCGCCGCGCACCACGTTGTCGACGATGATCAGCGAACCCGGCCCGGTCAGCTGGAGCGCCCGGCGGAAGTACTCGGGGTTGCTCGGCTTGTCCGCATCGATGAACACCAGGTCGAAGGGCTCTTCGCCCTGCTCGACCAGCGCCGCCAGCGAGTCGGCGGCCCGGCCGACCCGCACCTCGGCGACCTCGCCCAGCCCGGCACGGGCCAGGTTGCCGCGCGCCACCTCGGCGTGCCGGGGGTCGAGCTCCAGGGAGATCAGCGTGCCGTCCGCGGGCAGTGCCCGGGCCAGCCAGATCGTGCTGTAGCCGCCGAGCGTGCCGACCTCCAGGATCCGGCGCGCCCCCTGGGTCAGCGCCAGCAGGTGCAGCAGCTTGCCCTGGTTCGGCGCCACCGCGATCTTCGGGAGCCCGGCGGCGTCGGCGGCGGCCGTGGCGGCCTCCAGCGCCGGGTCGTGGCCGACCAACTGCTCGGAGAAGTACGCGTCCACGGCGTTCCACGTCGTCTGCTGCGTCGGCTGCGTCATCGGGCCCTCCAGTGGTGCAAGATCGACAGGTTCCAGCCGATGCTACTCCGGGGCCCGACGACGCCGGCACAGTATCCGTTACGCTCCGTCACTCCGCGACGGGAGCCTTGAGCGCCTCGGCGGCCTTCGCCGCCTCCTCGGCCTCGATCTTCGCGTGGGTCTTCGCCGCCCGGCGCTTCATCAGCCAGGCCGAGGTCGCGCCCACCACGACGGCCGCCGCCAGGGCCACCAGGGAGAACCGGGACAGCCACGGCTCGATGGCCTTGCCCACCTTGAAGACCAGCAGCGTCGTACCGCCGGCCCAGATCACGCCGCCCAGCACGTTGGCGATCAGGAACTTCCAGTAGGGCATCTTCAGCGCGCCCGCCAGCGGACCGGCGAAGATGCGCAGCAGCGCGATGAAGCGGCCGAAGAAGACCGCCCACATGCCCCACTTCTGGAACGAGCGCTCGGCGGTGGCCAGGTGCGAGGGCCCGAAGTGCTTGGGGAACTTCCGCCCCAGCTTCTCGAAGAGCGGCTTGCCCCCCTTGCGGCCGATCGAGTACCCGATCGAGTCGCCGATGATCGCGCCCGCGATCGCGCAGGCCGCGATCCCCCACGGGCTCACCACGCCCTTGACCGCCATCAGGGTCGCCGTGACCAGGGCGACCTCGCCGGGCAGCGGGATGCCCAGCGACTCGAGCCCGATGATCAGGCCGATCAGGGCGTACACCGCAGTCGGTGGGACGCTCTCGATCCAGGCGTCGATGTGCAAGGCCAGCACCTCCGTGGCAGCTCGGAACGGCCCCGGCTCCCCGTGGAGCCGAACACCCGTCCCGGTGGTTGTCCGATGGCGGCACCAGGCCGCTCCCCCGGGGCGCAGCCTAACGTGCCGAACGGCCCGCCCCCCCGGCCGATCACCCCTGGTTACGACGTGCGCCCCCGCACCAATAGTTCCAGCCCGGTCGGCATTCCTTCAAGATTGGGCAAAACGTCGTGCGGCCGCCGCCGGACACTGCATGATCCACCGCGTGAGCGGCATCCCGCCCGTTCGTCGCCCACTGCTACGCCTGCCCGGTCCGCTCGGCGAAGTCCAGGACGGTGACGGAGAGGCGGCGACTGGCCAGCGGCGGGACGGTCATGGCCAGTGGCAGCAGGGCGCCGAGGAGTCCGCGGCCGCCGGCCGGCCGGACATCCCGTACCGCCACCACAGCCGGACTGGCGGTGCGGAGTTTGTCCCGCTCGTCCGCGTCCATCGCCCACGGCATCGGCGGCACCTGGTACCCGCGGCCGCGGATCCTCCCCGCCGAGGCGAGTCGGCCGAACCAGCGCGGGACGGCGTCCAGTACGAGGGAGCCGCCCGGGAAGCGCTCCGCGCAGCCCGCGATCAGGGACCTCACCCGGGCGGGCGGAAGGTACATCAGCAGTCCTTGCGCACTGATCAGCACCGCCTGATCGCGGTCCACCTCGTCGGCCCAGGCGTCCAGGTCGGTGGCGTCCGCGGCCAGGTAGCGCTGACGCGGCCCGGGAGGCAGCAGCTTCTCCCGCAGCGCCACCGACTCGGGCAGGTCCACGCTCAGCCAGTGGGCCCGTCCGTTGTCGACCCGCCAGTACTGGGTCTCCAGGCCGTCCCCCAGACAGACCACCGTGCCGCGCGGCTCCCGCGCCAGGAAGTCCGCCACCTCGCGGTCGAAGCAGGCCACGCGCAGGGCCTGGAGCTGGCCCTGGACGCCGCTGGCGCCGAACCGCTCCGCGAACGGGAAGTCGATCCGGTCGACCAGCTCGACGGCCTCGGGATCGTGGAGCACGGCGTCCGGCCGGCGCGCCTCCAGCGCCCGGTGCCACAGCGTCCACAGCGCCGTCTCCGGCACCTGCTCCAACTCCGGTCGTTCGCCGCCGCCGCTCATCTCGACTCCTCCGTGGACAACCCCGGCCCGGACCCCGCCGATTCTGACACCGACCCGGTGCCGCCCTTCCCCCCGACGCGCCGGACCCGGCTACAGGGCGGCCCTCCCGTCGGGCTCCCCGGAGGGGCGGGTGACGGCCCAGGCCGCCTCGATCATCCCGAAGATCTCGTCCAGCGCGGCGTCCGGATCGGCCGCCTCACGGGCCAGCGAGTAGGCGTCGATCACGAACCTCGCGATCGTCCGGCTCGCCGTCGTGGTCGGTGACAGCTCGGGATCAGCGGCGATGGCCGCTGCCAGCGACTCCGCGTGGCGCAGCCTCATCGACTCCTCGTACTCCCGCAGGGCGGGCGATTCGTCGATCATGCGCCAGATCGGGGCGGCGCCGTCCGCCGTGCAGTGCCGGACCAGGGCCTCGATCTCACGGCGCAGCGCGGGGATGAGCGGCTCGTCCGGCGTCCGGCCGGTGACCGCCCGCGTGAGGCGTTGCTCGAAGTCGTCGTCCCGCTCGAAGACCAGGGCCTCCTTCGAGGCGAAGTGGGAGAAGAGCGTGGTGACGGCCACGTCGGCCTCGGCGGCCACGTCACGGATTCCCACCGCCTCGTACCCGCGCTCCAGGAAGAGCCGGAGGGCGGTGTCGGCGATCTTCTCGCGGGTCGCGGCTTTCTTGCGCTCACGGCGGCCGGGCGGCGCGGTCATACCGTAACCCTAGCAAATACGAAACCGCAACAGTTCCAAAACACTAACCGTTAGTGCTACGGTCCACCGCATGAGGAAAGTGAGCTTCGCCGAGTTCGGCGGCCCCGACGTTCTGCAACTCATCGACGCCGAGGAGCCCCACGCGGGCCCCGGTCGGATACGCATCGCCGTACGGGCGGCCGGCGTGAACCCCGTCGACTGGAGGATCCGCGAAGGCCAGAAACTGGGAGCCCATCCGACCGAGCTGCCCTCCGGAGTCGGCCTGGACGCCGCCGGGGTGGTCGACGAAGTCGGCGAGGGCGTCGAAGGGGTCGAGGTCGGCGACCGCGTGTTCGGCGAAGGCGCCTGCACCTACGCCGAGTTCACCGTGCTGTCGGCCTGGGCCCGCATGCCCGAGGGCCTGTCCTTCGAAGAGGCCGCCGGCTACCCGTCCGTGGTGGAGACCGCGCTGCGCATCATCCGCGAGGTCGGCGTGCAGCCCGGGCAGACGCTGCTGGTCAGCGGCGCGTCGGGCGGCGTCGGCTCGGCGGTGCTGCAGATCGCCCGCGACCGCGGCATCACGGTGATCGGCACGGCCGGGGCCGCCAACCAGGACTACCTGCGCGGCCTGGGCGCCCTCCCCACGACGTACGGCGAGGGCTGGGTCGACCGGGTACGGCAACTCGGCCGCATCGACGCCGCCCTCGACCTGGCCGGCTCGGGCGTGATCCGCGAACTCGTCGAACTGACCGGGGACCCGCAGAAGGTGATCACCATCGCCGACCTCGGCGCGCCCGACCTCGGCGTCCGCTTCTCCGGCGTAGCCGGGAGCGTACCGGCGGCGCTCTCCGTGGCCGCCGACCTCATCTCGCGCGGAAGGCTCCACATCCCGGTCGAGAGGACCTACACGCTCGCCGAGGCCGCAGCCGCCCACGTCGACAGCCAAGCAGGCCACGCCCGCGGACGCCGCGTCATCGTTCCCTGACCTCCCCGGCACCAACATCCCGCCGCCGCAAGCCGCCCGGCTCCCCCCGCCGGGCGGCTTGCGCCACGCCCTGACGGCACGCCAGCCTCCCTGCACAGGAAGTCGACCACACCGACTTCTCGCGCCGACGGCGGCCCTCGCCACCGGCTTCCATCCGGCCCAACACCGGCCCTCAGCCACAGGCCATGCGGGTCGGCTGCAGCAGAAGTCGGCCAGACCGACTTCTGGTGCCGACCCGGGCCGACAATCCCCCGACCCTCGGCCTGACGAGGGGACCCGGCAACTGGCAGTGCCCCGGCCACGGGACCCGCGGGCCACGGGGTTCACCGCACGAGAAGTCGGCCTCACGACTCTGCTGGCGAAGTCGGTTGGGGTGGTTGTGGGACAGTAAGTGCCCGCCGGGCAGGAGCGGCGGTTTGCGCGGCTGCGCGAGTGCGGCCTGTTCCTCCACACCCGTCAGTGGCAGCAGCGGAGCGCCCGGCTGCGGGCCGACGAGTTCGACGAGCGGTTCCCCGGCCTGCTGCGCGCCGGCTGGACAACCTGGACGGCGTCGGCGGCGCTGTCGGACCGGGCGGAAGGCGGAGCCGCCGGATCAGCCGACGCTGAAGGCGCCGTCCGGCGGGGGCGGGGAGTCGGTGGCGTCGGCGTCGGTGACCGGGGCGGTGCGGCCGACCAGGGCGGCCAGTTCCTCGCCCTCGGTGAGCCGGGCCGGGAAGATGTCGCCCGCCAGCAGGCGGGTGAGCTCCGCCGTCGGGAGCGGCGCCGTCGAGCCGGCCAGCAGGATGTTGCCGTAGCGGCGCCCGCGCAGCACCGGGGCCTCCGCGACCAGGAAGACGTGCGGGAACACCGCCCGCACCGTTGCCGCCTGGGCCTTGGCGAAGGCCAGTGGCGGGCCGTCCGCCAGGTTGGCGGCGTAGCAGCCGCCGGGGCGCAGGGCGGCCGCGGCCAGCCGCAGGAACTCCACCGAGGTGAGGTGGGCCGGGGTGCGGGAGCCGTGGAAGACGTCCGCGATCACCAGGTCCTGCGAACCGGCCGGGGTGGCGGCCAGTGCGGCCCGGGCGTCGCCCACCGTCGCGGTGATGTCCGCGCCGGGGCCCTGCCAGGGCAGGTGCTCGGCGACGAGGTCGAGCAGCGGCCCGTCCACGTCCACCACCTGCTGGCGCGAGCCGGGGCGGGTGGCGGCCAGGTAGCGGGGCAGGGTGAGGGCGCCGCCGCCCAGGTGCAGCACGTCCAGGGGACGGCCGGCGGGGGCGAGGGCGTCCACGAGGTGGCCGATCCGCCGGGTGTACTCGAACTCGAGGTGGGTCGGGTCGGCGAGGTCGACGTACGACTGCGGGGTGCCGTCGAGGGTGAGCAGCCAGCCGCCGTCGCGGTCGATGTCCGGCATGAGCTTGGCGAAGCCGAGGTCGGTGGTCCGTCCGACCGGCACCGGCTCGTCCATGGACGGCTCGCCCGTGGCCGGCTCGTCCGTCACGCGTCCTCCCCCACCGGCCGGACGTCCAGGTAGGCGGCGAGCCAGTGGTCCAGTTCGGCGAACACCTTGGTACGCGCCGCCTCCCCGGAGAGCACCAGGTCGTGCATGCCGCCCTCGATCCGGACGACCGTGACGTGCCGCCCCATCTTCGGCCCCTGGGCGGCGATGTCGTCGGCCCGCAGCACGGCGTCGGCCTGGTGCAGGCCGTGGTGCCAGGTGGTGGTGGAGATGGACTTCGTCGAGGCCATCAGCAGCACCGGCACGTCGATGCCCAGTCCGCGCCGCAGCTGCCGGTGGCCCTGGTGGATCGCGGACAGCCAGCCCGCGTACAGCGGGAAGCCCTCGGCGGGCTTGAGCCGGAGGTCGAAGTCCCACTCGCCCTTGTGGTCCCGGTGCAGGCTGTGGGTGTAGTGCGGGTTGAGCGAGGAGGGCAGGATTCGGGTCGGCCTCAGCCGGCCGATCGCCGTCACCACCGGACCGCCGGCGGTCCGCACGGCCGCCCCGGCGGGCATGGACAGGAAGGGGCTGTTCAGGAACAGCCCGTCCACCACGCCCCGCCCGGCGCGGCGGCCCGCCCACAGGGCGCCGACCAGGCCGCCGGTGGAGTGCCCGTTCAGCAGCAGCTGCCGGTGGCCGTCGACCTCCCGGATGATCCGGACCGCCTCGTCGATCTCCTCGTCGTACTCGGCGAGGTCCCGGACGAAGTTCGGCGACTGGTGCGGCCGCAGCGAGCGCCCGTACTTGCGCAGGTCCAGGGCGTAGAAGGAGAACCCGAGCGCGGCATAGTGGTCGGCCAGGTTGGTCTGGAAGAAATAGTCGTTGTACCCGTGGATGTACAGCACGGCCCGCTCGGCCCCCGGCACCAGTCGCCGCACGAGGGTCGCGCAGACCGCTCCCTCGTCGTCGGCACGCAGCTCCAGCTCCGTCGCCTCGTAGGGGGCACCCAGGATGTCTTCCCGAAACTCCATCTGCCGCCGCACCCGTCCTCTGCTCCGCCCGCCGCCACGGCGGGTGACCACCCGTTCCGCCCCTGACCATACCGGCCGGTAGATCCGCGCTGCGCGGCGACGTCGGCGCAGGGCCTCGCCTCGCCGCCTGTCGCGCCCCTGACCAGGGTGGCCGTGCGCGCCTCCCGGCCGCTTCCCGTGCGCCTGCTGTGCGCCGGTGGTCGTGTGGAACGCTGCCCGGACGGACACGGCGAGTTGGGAGAACAGATGGATTCGTCGCTCTACCGGTCGGCTGCCGAGGCGATCGCGGCTCCGCCGGAGACCTTGGCGTACGTGGCCGGGTTCGACCGGTCGGGGCAACGGCCGGACGCCCTGCTGACCGTCGACACCGATCCGCAGTCGGCGAGCTACGGGAAGGTGCTCAACTTCGCCGAACTTCCCACACTGGGCGACGAGTTGCACCACTTCGGGTGGAACGCCTGCTCCAGCGCCCTGGCGCACGCCTGCCACGAGAACCCGGAGCGGCGCTACCTGCTGCTGCCCGGCCTGCGGTCCTCGCGGCTGCACGTGATGGACACCCACCCCGACCCGGTCCGGCCCCGGCTGGTCAAGACGGTGGAGGCCAAGGAGCTTGCGGAGCGGGCGGGCTACTCCCGGCCGCACACCCTGCACTGCGGCCCGGACGGCGTCTTCCTGTCCTGCCTCGGGGCGGCGGACGGCGGCGACGGGCCCGGCGGGGTGGCGCTGCTCGACCACACCACCTTCGACGTGCTGCGCCCCTGGGAGACCGAGCGCGGGCCGCAGCACTTCGCCTACGACGTCTGGTGGCACCTCGGGACGGACGTCGGGGTGACCAGCGAGTGGGGCACCCCGTGGATGGTCGAGGACGGCGTGCTGCCCGAGCAGCTGCTCGGCCGCAAGTACGGGCACGCACTTCACTTCTGGGAGCTGGGCACCGGGCGGCACCTCCAGCGGGTCGACCTCGGGGACCAGTACCAGATGGTGCTGGAGCTGCGCCCGGCGCACGACCCGCAGGCGGAGTGGGGGTTCGCCGGCGTGGTGGTGAACGTCGAGGACCTCTCCTCCTCGGTGTGGCTCTGGTACCGGGAGGGCCCGGCGTTCACCGCGCGCAAGGTGATCGAGATCCCGGCGGTACCCGCCTCGGCCGACGAACTGCCCCCCGCGCTGCAGCCCTTCGTCGCCGTGCCGCCGCTGGTGACGGACATCAACCTGTCGGTGGACGACCGCTGGCTGTACGTCTCGGCCTGGGGCACCGGCGAGCTGCTCCAGTACGACGTCTCGGACCCGTTCCACCCCCGGCTCGCCTCCTCGGTGCGCCTGGGCGGGATCGCCGCCCGGACGCCGCACCCGGCCGAGCCGGGGCGTCCGCTGAACGGGGCCCCGCAGATGGTGGAGATCAGCCGGGACGGGCGGCGGCTCTACCTCACCAACTCCCTCTACGGCGCCTGGGACGACCAGTTCTACCCGGACGGGATCGACCCCTGGCTGGTCAAGCTGGACGCCGACCCGGTCAACGGCGGGCTGAGCATCGACGAGCGCTTCTTCCCGCACGGCGCCGACTTCCGGGGGCTGCGCGTCCACCAGACCCATCTGGGGGGCGGCGACGCCTCCTCGGACTCCTACTGCTTCAGGTAGGACGTGACCACCGGGAGAGCACCTGGTCGTACCGAACCCGTGCCGACGGAAGCCCCGCCGCCAGCAGTTCGGACCGCACCGAGGCGACCATCCCGGCCGGCCCGCTGACGCAGGCCAGGTGTTCGCGCCAGTCCCCGGCGGCGGCGACGGTGTCGGCGAGGCGGCCGACCGTCACCGGGGTGATGGCCAACCAGGGTTTGTGCAGGCCGAGTTCGGCCAGCGCGGACCAGTCGTAGAGGTCGGCCCGGTCGCGGGCGCCGACGAAGAGGTGAACGCGGCGGCCCGGCGGACGGTGCAGCGCCTGCTGTTCGACGATCGCCTTCATCGGGGCGAGTCCGGTGCCGCCCGCGACCAGCAAGAGGTCGCGGGACCCGCCCCGGCCGTCGCCCTCGGGCAGCAGGCCGCCGCGCGGCGGGCCGAGGCGCAGCCGGTCGCCGACGGCGGTGCGCTCGACCAGGGCCGCGCTGACACCGCCGGGGCCGGTCCGGCGGACGTGGAACTCCAGCTCGTTGCCGCCGCGCGGGGCGCAGCCGATCGAGTACTGCCGCCAGGTGTGCGGCAGCGCCGGGTGTTCGACCGTGCCGTACTGGCCGGCCCGGTAGGGGTACGGCTCGCCGGTGCGCACCCGCAGGACGGCGAGGTCGGGGCGGCGGCGCTCGTGGCCGGTCACCACGGCGTGCCAGTACGGGGGTTCGGCGAGCGCGGAGTCGGCGCCGGCGACCATCGCGCCGACGGCGAAGCGCAGCATCCGCACCCAGGCGGCTTCGAGGCCGTCCGTCCAGTGCTCGCCGGCCCGGTGCCGGATCGCCGCGCACAGGGCCTCCTCGAAGGCCTCGTAGTGGACCGGGCGGACGCCCAGTTTCCGGTGGTCGCGGCCGAGCTGGCGGAGCGTCCGGGCCAGTTCGGCGGGCCGGTGGAGGTGGTCGACCAGGTGCTGGAGGACGCGTTCCAGGTGGGACTGCTGGAACTCCATCGAGGCGGGGAAGAGCGCGCGCAGGTACGGGCGGCGGCGGAACATGACCGCGTAGAGGTGGTCGATCAGCTCCGACAGCGGGGCGACCAGGTCGAGGTCGCGCCGGATCACCTGCTGGTCCACGGAGCCGTCGTAGCCCTCGTGGCCGGCGGAACCCGGATCGGCTCCGGGAGCGGCCTCCGACGGACCGGCGGGGGTGAGGAGTTGGCGCCGCAGTCTCATCGCGTGGTGGCGGGCGATCAGGCGGTCGTACTCGGCGGTGGCGGTGGCGGCATCGGCCGTGCGGCTGTTGTCCATGACCGATCCAGTCAACTGCCCACCGCCGCGCGCGAGAAGGGCCGATGGCCCCGGACCGACCCGGGACCATCGGCCCTCCGTGAACCGACGGCGCTGCCCGCTACCGGTTCTGCTCGGCGACCCGGCCGGCCCGGTCGGCGGGCTCCGGCCGGAGCTCGGTGGCGTCCCAACTCGCCAGCAACCGCAGGGATTCGGCGGACGGCGAACCCGGCTCGGCGTGGTAGGCGACCAGCACCTGGTCGGCGTCCCCGGCCGGGCGCAGCGTCTCGTACTGGAGGCTGAGCGGCCCGACCACCGGGTGGTGCAGGCGCTTGGTGCCGTGGCCCTTGTCCTGGATCCGGTAGGTGGCCCAGAGGCTGCGGAAGTCCTCGCTCTTGACTGAGAGTTCGCCGATCAGCGAGGCGAGTCCCCGGTCGTCCGGGTAGCGCCCGGCGTCCAGCCGCAACAGGCCGACGACGTCGCCGGCCTTGGTCTCCCAGTCCTCGAAGAGCTCGCGGGCGGCCGGGTCGAGGAAGACGTGCCAGGCGATGTTGCGCTGCTCGGGCGGCATCGCGGCGAAGTCCCCGAGCAGGGCGGCGCCGAGCCGGTTCCAGGCGATGATGTCGAGCCGCCGTCCGAGGACGTACGCGGGCACGCTCTCCATGGTGTCCAGCAGCTGCTGGAGCGCGGGCCGCACCCGCTGCGGGCGGGTGGGCCCGGTGCCGCCGGGGCGGCGGCGGGCGGGCTTGGTGAGCCGGCCGAGGTGGTCGCGCTCGGCGGGGCCCAGCCGCAGCACCCGGGCGATGGCGTCCAGCACGGCGGCGGAGACGTTCTCGCCGTGGCCCTGTTCGAGCCGGGTGTAGTAGGCCGTGCTGACTCCGGCGAGCTGGGCCAGCTCCTCGCGGCGCAGCCCGGGCACCCGCCGGCGGGTGGTGCCGCCCGGCAGGCCCACGTCCTCGGGCCGCAGGCGGGCGCGGCGGGATCGGAGGAACTCGCTGAGTTCGGTGCGCTGGTCCATGAGTGCAGTATGCGGGCCGCAGGAACCGCCGGGGCACGGGCGAGGGTGATACTGCCGTGCGTAGGTTCCGCAGTCGTACGTTCCGCTTTCGTGCGATGAACTCCGACCTGGTTGGGCCCGCCGGGCCGCCGCAGTCTGGTGGGCATGACGAACGAGACGACGCAGAGCACGACCCCGACCGGCACCACCCGCACCGTCGCCGCCTACGCGGCCCCGAGGCCGAAGGCCCCGCTGGCGAAGACCACCGTCACCACCCGGGCCGTCGGCGAGCACGACATCGTGATCGACATCAAGTACTCCGGCATCTGCCACTCCGACATCCACCAGGTCGGCGAGGACTGGGGCAGCGGGACCTTCCCCATGGTCCCGGGCCACGAGATCGCCGGCGTGGTCGCCGAGGTCGGCCCGGGCGTCACCCGCTGGCAGGTCGGCGACCGGGTCGGCGTCGGCTGCTTCGTCGACTCCTGCCGGGAGTGCGACAACTGCCGGGCCGGCCTGCAGCAGTACTGCCAGGGCGAGGGCGGGATGGTCTTCACCTACAACGACACCGGCAGGGACGGCCGGCCGACGTACGGCGGCTACGCCGCAGAACTGGTGGTGGACGAGGCGTACGCGCTGCGCATTCCCGACGCCCTGCCGCTGGACGCCGCCGCGCCGCTGCTGTGCGCGGGCATCACGCTGTACTCGCCGCTGGCGCACTGGGGCGCCGGCCCGGGCAAGAAGGTCGCGATCGTGGGCCTGGGCGGGCTCGGCCACATGGGTGTGCAGCTCGCCCACGCGATGGGCGCGGAGGTCACCGTGCTCAGCCAGTCGCTGCGCAAGCGCGAGGACGGCCTGCGGCTCGGCGCGGACCACTACCGGGCCACCTCCGACCCGACGACCTTCGAGGAACTCGCGGGCAGCTTCGACCTGATCGTCAACACGGTGTCCGCCGATCTCGACCTGACCGCCTACATCGGCCTGCTGCGCACCGACGGCACCATGGTGCAGGTCGGCGTGCCGGAGAAGCCGGTCTCGCTGCACCCGTTCCCGCTGGCCATCGGGCGCCGCTCGCTGGCGGGTTCGGCGATCGGCGGGCTGCCGGAGACCCAGGAGATGCTGGACTTCTGCGCCGAGCACGGCATCACCGCGCGGATCGAGCTGATCCGGGCCGAGCAGATCAACGAGGCGTACCGGCGGGTGCTGGACGGCGACGTCCGGTTCCGCTTCGTGATCGACGCCTCGACGATCTGACCGTCCCACCGCCAGGCCGCCAGGCCGCCAGACGGACGGCCAGGACGGAACGCCCCGCTCAACCTGTGCTCTCCCACCACAGTTGAGCGGGGCGCCGTCGATGACTCCCGGCGGCCGTCAGACCCCGGCCCGCGCCGCCCGGCGCTGCGCGCGCCGGTCCTCCCGCCGCTGGCGCCCACGGCGCAGCGGCTGGTCGGGCAGCCACCCGAAGGTCAGGCAGGCGCCGACCACCCCGAGCAGCATCCCGATCAGGAAGCCGCCGAGGTTGGAGGTCACCCAGCTGGCCAGCGAGGCGAGCACCGCGAGGACGGAGTAGAACAGCCGCTGCGTCGGGTTGAACAGGATCAGCAGCCCGCACAGCAGCATCACCGAGGGCACCAGGTACCCCGCCAGGCCCACCAGCGAGATGTGCAGCAGGAGGGGCAGCGGGGCCCACAGCGTGAACAGGATCTCGGCGCCGCCGAGCGTCACCAGCAGCCCGCCCCAGAACGGTCGTCGGCCCCGCCAGTCACGCCTGACCGGACCCGCGAGGCTCGCGGGCGCGGCGGTCGGAGCGGACGCTTCGGACGCAGCGGGAGCTGCGGCGGGGCCTGCGGCGGGGGCGGTGGCCGGGGCGGGGGTGGCGGCCGTCCCCTGGGCCGTCACCGCCTCGGCCCGCGCCACGGTGCCCTCGCCGGTCGCAGCCGGCTCCGGTACGGACTCCGTCATGCTCAGCAGCCCTTGGAGCTGAAGCTCAGCCGCAGGTTGGGCAGTTTGAACCCGACGGCGGTGCTCGCGTAGTTGTGCTGGTTGAGGTGGGTCAGCTGGACGTGGTCGGCCTGCTGGCCGAAGACGCCCTTGCCGCCCTTGCCGACGTCGCCGGCCTTGGTGTAGGTGCTGGCGTCGCCGCCGATCTCGATGTTCTTGAACTCCGCGTCGCCGGACAGCAGGTCGGAGTCGGTGGTGAGGTCGGAGGCGGACACCGGGGTGCCCTGGTCGCCCGCGTGGATCACCAGGTTGACGCCACCGAGGTCGACGCTCTGGCACAGGTTGGTGATCTCGGCGGTCTTGATCGCCGACACCGCGACCAGCACCTGACCGCCGGTGTGGCCCTGGTTGGGGCTGCCCGGGATCATGTGGTCCAGCGAGCCGAACTGGGCGAAGCCGTCGCCGTCGAGCTTGTCGGCGGTGATGGTGAACGGCATGCCGGAGATGGAGAACTGCGCGGCGAGCACGCCCTGGGCGGTGAGGGTCATCAGGATGCCCCCGACGGCGACGGCCGGTACGGCCATCAGGGCGGTGCGCTTGATCCGTACCCGGCCTCTTCTGGTCCCGGTCGGCGTCGGGGTCTCCGCCGCGACGGCGGCGTCCTCGGACATGGCCATGTGTGCTCCCTGTGGACGGAAATGGGTGTGCAGGCACTGGCACGTTGCCCTGGCGCGGACAGCGTTGTGCGCGTCCCGGCCGGGCCGTCCGCCGCTCGGCGGCGGGGTCGGTCCGGTCGGGGCGCGGTGAGTAACTGGAAGCTACTGCTGGGTAGTTGCCGGGTCAATACGGGTGCACGAAGGATCTTCACCGATCCTCGACCCGAGTCGCCGGTCCGCCTCGGCCGGCCCGAGGAATGGCGCCAGGCAGAACATGCCCAACACCGGCAGCAGTTCCGGCAGTTGATCGGTACGACCGGAGGCGATCCGCCGGTAGATCGCGCTGTACACACCGCCCACCACCGCGTCCACCATCTCCTGCACCCTTACACCGCACGGAAGTTGTGGCACCTCGGCAAAGAACACCCGGAATCGGGTGAGGAGTTGATCGCGCTCGCGCCGACCGGCGGGCCCGACCGCCTCGATCTCGATCACCGCCATGGTCGCGAAGGACGGTGTCCCGGCCAGGAGTTGGAGCATCGCTCCGAGCGCCTCCCGGATCCCCGCGCACCAGTCGGATTCGGCCGCGAAGGCCGCCGCCATCCGCCGGACCACCACCCCGGTGCCGAACCGGTGCGCGGCCAGGAAAGCGTCCTCCTTGCCGTTGAACAGCTCGTAGAAGACCGGCCTGGTCACCCCGGCCGCCCGGCAGATGTCGCTGACCGTCGCGTGCTGGTAGCCGCGTTCGGCCACCGTCCGGACCAGCCCGTCCAGCAGCCGCTCGCGCTGGGTCGCGGCGACCACTCCGGCGGGCTGCCGGCGCGGGCCCGGCTTGATCGACCTGGCCGGATCACGGCCGGTGCGGGCACCCGGCAGGAGGAGCACGTCGGAACTCCGGAGGTTCTTGGGATCCATCACCAACTCCTGTGTCCTGTATTGACATTGACGCAACGCCCGGTTTACAACACTGCCAGGTTTCCGACCGGTCGGTGCGCAGGCCACCGTCGACCGACTCCGACACCGCTGCACTGCACTCAACACCGCCGAACCGCACGAGCGGGCCCGTGGCGCCGGGCCCGCCCCCAGTGCCTGTCCGCCGGCCCGCACCCACTCGCGCTCCGCCGGAGCTCCGGTTCGCCGTGCACCTCCCCCGTCGTGCACACCACCACACCCGCACGCGGGGATTCCCCCACCCGTCCCCGGACGGAGAGAGGCACCCTCATGCGCATCCGTCGCACGCTCGCAGCCGCATCCCTCGCCGCCATCGCCCTCACCGGTGCCGCCGTGGCACCCGCTCAGGCCTCCGCCGCCGCCGTCCTGACCCAGGGCGGCTCGAGCGGCCCGGCCATCGCCGTCGGCGACACCCTGGTCGCCAACCTCGCTTCCGGCACCGCCGCCACCTTCACCGACGGCCCCGGCAGCACCAACGGCGTCAGCTGCGCCAACTCCTCGTTCTCCGCCACCGTGACGTCCAACCCGTCCGCCCCCGGCAGCGCGACCGAGCAGCTCAACAGCCAGTCCTTCGACTCCTGCACCTCCAGCGTCTTCGGCGTGATGAGCGTGCAGAGCGTCACCGCCACCAGCCTGCCCTACACCAACACCGTCACCTCCGGCTCCGGCAACAACGTGTCGCTCAACGGCACCAGCGCCGGCCCGGTGGGCATCACCGTGGTGCTCAACACCCTGCTGGGCACCGTCAACTGCGTCTACCAGAGCCCCAGCGGCATCACCGGCTCCACCTCGAACAGCAGCAACTCCATCAGCTTCGCCGACCAGGCCGCCACCCTGGTCTCCGGCCCCGGCCTGTGCTTCTCGACCGGGTACTTCAGCGCCACCTACGGCCCGGTCACCGACACCTCGGCCGCCGGCAACCCGGTCCTGTACGTCAACTGACGCCCCGGGGACGGCGGAATTACACGAGCGGCGTACAACGGGCAGCAGCCCGTCGTACGCCGCTCCACCGTGCCCTTCCCGGCCCCGCGACAAGCAAGTGACCGGCCGGTAGGGTGGCGCCGCGCGGGCCCGACGGAACGGGCCCGGCGAACCGGAACGGGGCGCGGCAGATGACCAGCGGCAGCGGCGGGAACGGCGGCGTCAACGGGAACGGCGACGGCATGGGCTTCTTCACCTCGGTGGCGGACACCGCCGAACGGCTCGCCGCGACCGGCTACCTCGCCTCCACCGCCGTGGCCACCACCGTCTTCCTCGCCGACCGGCTCGGCAAGCCCCTGCTGGTCGAGGGCCCCGCCGGGGTCGGCAAGACCGAACTCGCCAAGGCCGTCGCCGAGCTGGGCGCCGCCCGGCTGGTGCGACTGCAGTGCTACGAGGGCATCGACGAGGCCCGCGCCCTCTACGAGTGGAACCACGCCAAGCAGCTGCTGCGGATCACCGCCGGCCGCGACGAGGGCTGGGACCGGGCCCGCGACGACATCTTCGGCGAGGAGTTCCTGCTCACCCGCCCGCTGCTCACCGCCATCCGCGGCGAGGAGCCCACGGTGCTGCTGATCGACGAGATGGACAAGGCCGACGTCGAGGTCGAGGCCCTGCTGCTGGAGGTGCTCAGCGACTTCCAGGTGACCGTCCCCGAACTCGGCACCGTCACCGCCACCCGCCGCCCCTTCGTCCTGCTCACCTCCAACGCCACCCGCGAGCTCTCCGAGGCGCTGCGCCGACGGTGCCTCTTCCTCCACCTCGACTACCCGGACGCCGAGTTGGAGCGGCGGATCGTCCGGCTCAAGGTGCCCGGCCTGGACGACACCCTGGCCGCCTCGCTGGTCCGGGTGGTCGGCGCGCTGCGCGCCATGGAACTGCGCAAGGCACCGTCCGTCGCCGAGACCGTCGACTGGGCCCGCACCCTGCTCGCGCTCGGCGCCGACAGCCTGGACGAGACCGTCGTCCGGGAGACTCTCGGAGTGATCCTCAAGCACCAGGACGACATCCGCAAGGCCACCCAGAAGCTCACCCTCGCATGACCGCGGCAGGCCCCGCCGACACCGCCGCCCGGCTGACCGGCCTGGTCCGCGCCCTGCGCGGGCACGGCCTGCGGATCGGCCCGGCCGAGACGGTGGACGCCGCCGCCGTGCTCGACGTCCTCGGCTTCGCCGACCGAGAGCAGATGCGGGCCGGCCTGGCCGCCGCCCTGCTGCGCTCGGACGGCCAGCGGAAGGTCTTCGACGCCGTCTTCGACCTGTTCTTCCCGCTCGGTGTCGGCACCCCGGAGGCCCTGCGCGTCGAACCGCCGCCCGCACCGGACGACCCCGAGCCGCCCCGCTTCGGCCGCCCCGACCCACTGCGCGACCAACTGCGCGAACGCCTCGCCGCCGCCCTCGCCGCCGACGACCGCGCCGCCCAGGCCCGGCTGGCCGGCGAGGTCGTCGAGGCCTTCGGCCGGTACGGCACCGGCAGCACCCCCGGCTCGGACGGCTGGTCCGCCCACCAGGCCCTCGGCCGCCTCTCCCCCGAGACCCTGCTCGCCCGGATCCTCGCCGCGCTGCGCGAGGACCCCGGACGGGAGGGCCCCGCCCGGGAGGACCTCTCCGAACGCGTCCTCGCCGACGAGATCCGCCGCCGCATCCAGGACTTCCGCGCCCAGGTCACCGGCGAGGCCCGCCGCCGGGTCGCCGAACTGCGCGAGCCCGAACGGATCGCGGAGCGCGCCGTCGCCCCCAGCACCGACCGGATCGACTTCCTCTACGCCGGCCGCGAGCAGCTCGCCGAACTGCGCCGCACCGTCCACCCGCTGGCCCGCAAACTCGCCACCCGGCTGGCCGCCCGGCGCCGCCGCGCCGCCCGGGGACAGATCGACCTGCGCCGCACCCTGCGTCGCTCGCTCACCACCGGCGGAGTCCCGCTGCGCCCGGCGTACCGGCTGCGCCGCCCGGGTCGGCCGGAGCTGGTGCTGCTGTGCGACGTGTCCGGCTCGGTGGCGGGCTTCGCCGACTTCACCATGCTGCTGGTCCAGGCGATGGGCGAGCAGTTCAGCAAGGTCCGGGTGTTCGCCTTCGTCAACCGCACCGCCGAGGTCACCGACCTGCTGCGGCGCGGCCAGGACGACCCGGCCCGTCTCGCCGCACGCATCCTCGCCGAGGCCAGGGTGATGGGCCACCACGGCAACAGCGACTACGGCTCCGCCCTCGGCGAGTTCGCCGACCGCCACCCGGACGCCGTCGGCCCCCGCACCTGCGTGCTCGTCCTCGGCGACGCCCGCAACAACCACCGCGACCCCAACCTGGACGCCCTGCGCCGGATCTCGGCCCGGGCCCGGCGGGTCTTCTGGCTCAACCCCGAACAGCCCGCACTCTGGTCGACCGGCGACTCCGCCGCCCCGGCCTACGCGGACGTCGTGGAGATGCACTCCTGCCGCAACGCCCGCCGCCTCGGCGAACTGATCGCCCGGCTGCTGCCGGTCTGACGCCCCGGAGAACGGCCGGGACGTCAGACCGCTGCGGCCGGGAACCGTCACCCGAGGCGCAGGTGATCCGGGGCCGACCGCGGGGTGGCGACCGGCGGGCGGTCGGCGGACGGCGGCGCGACCGGGGTGGGGCGCAGCGGCCACCAGAGGGAGCGGCCGAGGAGGGCCGCCGCGGCCGGGACGGTGACGAGGGAGAGGACCAGGGCGGAGAGCAGGATCCCGAGGGTCAGCGAGAAGGCGACCTGCTCGCTGCCCGGGGTGGTGGCCAGGGTGGCGAAGGAGCCGGCCAGCACCAGGCCCGCCGTGGCGATGGCGGGGGCGGTGTACCGGACGGCGCGGGCCACGGCGGCGCGGGCCGGGCCGGGCCGGTGCATCTCCTCGCGGATGCGGTCGGTGATCAGGATGTTGTAGTCGGTGCCCAGGGCGACCACGAACAGGAACAGCACCAGGGGCAGCGTGAAGGCGACGCCGGGCTCGCCCAGGCCGTGCTGGAACAGCAGGGTGGCGGCGCCGAGGGTGGCGGCGAAGCCGAGGCCGACCGCGAGCATCAGGGCCAGCGGGGCGAGCAGGCTGCGCAGGAGCAGGAGCAGTATCAGGGCGATCAGCGCGGCGGCGACCGGGAAGACCACGGTCAGGTCGTGGTCGACGGCGGTGGAGATGTCGGCGAAGATCGCCGCCGTGCCGCCGACGTGGCCGGTGGTCCCCTGCGGTGCGTGCGCGGCGACCGCGGCGCGGACCGGGCCGGAAGCGAGGTCGCGGGCCCGCTGGCTCTGCGGGTCGGCGTTCAGGTAGAGGTCGATCCGGGCCGCGCGGTGGTCGTCGGCGAGGACGGTCCGGCCCACCTGGCCGACGCCCTCGACCCCGGTCAGGGCGTGGGCGAGGCCGTCGAACCGGCCGGCGTCGAGGGTGCCCCCGTCCTTGGCCACCAGGTAGACGGTCGTCGGGTCGGACACCCCGGCCGGCAGGGCACGGGCGATCTCCTCGGCGGTGGCGGTGGCCGGCGTCCTGGTGTCGTCGGCCTGGCCGTAGTTCATCCGGAGCCCGGCCGTACCGGCGGCCAGCGCGCCGAGCAGCGCGACGGAGGCGAGCAGCAGCGCCAGCGGCCGGCGGGCGACCAGGTCGCCGAGGCGGGCGGCGAGGCCCGGTCGCGGCACCCGCCGCAGGCTGCGCGACGGCCAGAACATCTTGCGTCCGCAGGCGGCCAGCAGGGCGGGCATCAGGGTCAGGCTGCCCAGCAGCATGACCAGCACGGCGACGGCGATGGCCGGGCCGAGGGAGCGGAACAGGCCGAAGGTCGCCACGCCCAGGGTGGCGAAGGCGGCCACGATGGTCAGCGCGGCGGAGGTGATCGCGGTACCGACCCGGCCGGACACCTGGGCGGCGGCCTCCCGGGCGGGCTGCTCGGGCCGCGCCCGCAACTGCTCGCGGAACCGGAAGAGCAGGAACAGCAGGTAGTCGACGCCGATGCCGAGCAGGACCACGGAGATCAGGCTCGGGGTGCTGGCGTCCAGCTTGAGGCCGGTGAGCGAGGCCGCGCCGGCCACGGCGCCGGTGGCCGCGCCCCCGATCACGGCGACCGCGAGCAGCGGCAGCACGGCGGCGAGGACGCTGCGGAACACCAGCACGTTGAGCAGGACGATCAGTCCCGTGACGAGGGCGCTGCCGATCGTCGCGGCGGTCCGGTTGGCGTCGGCGCTGTCCGACACCTGGGCGAGGCCGCCGGTGAACCCGGTGCGCATGCCGAGGTCGGCGAACCGTGTGCGGGCGTCGTCCCGGAAGGCCTTGAAGACGCCCTGCACGCCCTCCTCCGAGGCGTTGCCGGTGAACTCGACCGAGAGCAGTTCGAAGGTCCGGTCGGGCGCCACCGTCGCGGGGGCGATCCGGGGCGTCTGGGAGCGGTCGGTGACGAGGAACTCCGGATCGTCCGCCCGCCGGGGCATCGTGACCCGGTGGGTGGCGAGCTTCGCGGCCTCGGACTCGATCCGCTGCTGGTCGGCGGCGCCGAGCGCCTTGCCGTCGGTCCGGGCGACCAGCACCGTGACCGTGGTGGCGTCCGACTTCACGCCGAAGTGTTCCTCCCCGATCCGCTGCGCGGCGGCCGAGTCGTAACTCCGGGGCAGGAAGTCCCCGCTCTGGGACTCGGTCACCCGGGACATCAGCATCGGGCCCAGGACCCCCAGCCCCATGCCCAGCACCGCCCACAGGGCGATGACCTTCCATGCGTGTCTGGTGGAGAACCCGGTCAGTGCGCGGATCACTGTTCCTCCGGCTGATGGACGCGAACGTCGGCCTCGGCGCCGGGTTTTCCCGGCCCGTCCCAAGACCATCAGGCGAGGGGGTACCGGAGCGTCCGAGCAGCGGACGATCCGGAACAGGGCCCGCGCTCCCCCACCTGCGGCGGAACCGGGACCGTGGTCCTGGTCCGGCCCCCGCGCCCTCGGCCTCCGGGAGCACGTGCGGGCCGGTCGGCCGATGCCAGAATGGGCGGGTCAGCGATGATCAACCGGGAGGACCAGATGAGCGGGCACCAGCCCGACAGCCGTACGGCGGACGCCGTCCCCGCGGGCGGCACCGTGCCCACGGAGGGCACCGTCGTCGGCCTGTCGTGGAGCCGCCCCGACGCCCTGGTGGCCATCGGGGCCGGCGCCATCGACCTGCTCGGCTACCTGTTCCTCGGCGAGGTGGCCGGCGCCCGCGGCCTGACCGTGCCCGGCCTCGCCCTCATCGTGCTGTCCGCCCTGCCGCTGCTCGCCCGGCACAGCCGTCCGGTGCCGGTGCTCGCCGCCGTCCTGGTGCTCCAGGCGGCGATCGACCTGACCGCCCCGATCGGCCCGCACTTCGGCGCCGTGCTGACCGTCGCCCTCTTCTCGGTCGGCCGCAGCCGGAGCGTCCCGGTCACGCTGGCGGCCGTCGTGCTGACGGCCGCGGCCACCACGCTGAGCCAGGTCGGTTTCCACGCCCCGCTCTGGCAGCAGGTCGTCGCGGACCCGCTCTCCGCCGTCCTGGTGGGCTGCGCCGGCCTCGTGGTCGCGCGCTGGCAGCGCGAGGTGGACGCCAACCGGCGGCTGCAGGCCGACCGCGCGGTGGCCGAGGAACGCCGCCGGATCGCACGGGAGCTGCACGACATCGTGGCCCACCACATCACCACGATGCAGCTGATGGCGGGCGGCGCCCGCGCCAACCTCGACCGGCCGGAGGTGGTCCGGGACGCCCTGGTCACCCTGGAGTCCTCCGGACGGCTGGCGCTGCGCGAGATGCGCCAGCTGCTGAACGTCCTACGGGCCGGCGACGAACCGGAGTCCGTCCCGCCGCTGCCCCAGCCCGGGGCGGACGAGGTGGTCCGGCTGGTGGACGAGTCCTGCCTGGCCGGGCTGCCGACCGAGCTCACCGTCGACGGGCCCCGGCGCCCGCTGCCGCCGACCGTCGGCCTGACCGTGTTCCGGATCGTCCAGGAGGGCCTGACCAACGCCCGCAAGTACGCCGGCCCCGCCCGGGCGTCCGTCCGCCTGGCGTACCACCCGGACCGGATCACCGTCGAGGTTCGGGACGACGGCGGCGGCACGCCGCCGGAGCGCGCGCCGGGCACCGGCCCGGCCGGGTACGGCCTGCTCGGCATGCGCGAGCGCGTCGCCCTGCACGGCGGCACCCTGACGGCCGGCCCCCGGCCGGAGGGCGGCTTCGCCGTGCGGGCCGAACTCCCGCTCTCCTGCGACGAATCGGCCGAGGCGGCCGTCCAGCACGGGCAGGAGATCCGGTGACCGACCGCAGCCACCCGGGCGACGGCGCCGGCACCGCCGTCAAGGTGCTCGTCGTGGACGACCAGCCGCTGGTCCGGCGCGGCCTGTCGCTGATCCTCTCCCCCGACCCGTCCCTCCACGTGGTCGGCGAGGCCGAGGACGGGGAGCAGGCCGTCGCCGCCGCCCTCCGGCTGCGCCCCGACGTCGTGGTGATGGACATCCGGATGCCCGTCCTGGACGGCGTCGGCGCGACGGAACGACTGGCCCGGGTGCTGCCCGACTGCCGGGTGCTGGCCCTCAGCACCTTCGACATGGACGAGTACGTGGTGGCCGCGCTGCGCGCCGGCGCCCACGGGTTCCTGCCCAAGGACGTCTCCCCGGAGGACCTGGCCGCGGCGATCCGGACCGTGCACGCCGGGGAGGCGGTGGTCGCCCCGCGCCTGCTCACCCGGCTGATCTCGACCTACGTCCGGGCACCCGTCGCGGCCGCCGCCCCGGCGCCGCCCGCGCCCGGCACCGGCGAGCTCACGCCCCGCGAGGTCGAGGTCTGGCGGCTGATCGCCACCGGCCTGGACAACGCCGCGATCTCGCTGGCCCTGGACATCAGCCAGTCCACCGTGAAGAACTACATCACCAGCATCTTCGGCAAGCTCGACGTCCGGGACCGCGCCCAGGCCGTCATCGCGGCCTACGAATCCGGCCTGGTCACCGCCCGCACGGGCAACGGCGACCAGGCCGAACGGAGCGGCTAGCCGTCCAGGCTCTTCAGGAAGTCCAGCAGCGCCTCGGTCACCTCGGCCGGGCGCTCCTGCTGGGTCCAGTGCCCGGTGTCCGGCAGCCGGACGTGCCGGTGCAGCCTGGGCAGCCGGCCCAGCAGGTGGGCCAGGGCCTCCGGCGGCACCATCGCGTTGACCAGGTCCTGCTCGCCCGCGACGTACAGCGCCGGGACCTCGACCGTCACGCCGGTGAAGGCGGCCAGCAGTTCGGCGTTGCGGTCCAGGTTGCGGTACCAGTTGAGCCCGCCGGTGAAGGCCTGCCCGCCGTGCCGTGCGTAGTCGGCCGTGAAGGCGTCGAGATCGGCGTCGGTGAGCCAGTCCGGCAGCTCCTCGGGCTCGGGGACGGTCTCCAGCAGGGCCTTGCCCTCGGGCACGATCCACGGGCGCGGCACGCCGTCCGGCTGGACGCCGCACAGGATGCGCCGCAGGCTGGACTTGATGTCGGCCGCCAACTCGGCGTCGGCCCGGCCCGGCTCCTGGAAGTAGAGCTGGTAGAAGCCGTCCCCGAAGTTCTCCCGGGCGGCCCGCAGCGGCGGCGGCCCGCCGATCGGCAGTGGCGGCACGCTCAGCCCGGCGACGCCGCGCACCAGGTCCGGGCGCAGCGCCGCGGTGGCCCAGGCGACCGGTGCGCCCCAGTCGTGCCCGACGACCACGGCCCGCTCCGCGCCGAGCGCGCCGATCAGCGCGGTCACGTCGCCGACCAGGTGCAGCAGGGTGTACTTGTCGGCGTCCGCCGGCTGCGAGCTGCGGGCGTAGCCGCGCTGGTCGGGGGCGACCACCCGGTACCCGGCGGCGGCGAGCGGTGCGAACTGGTGCCGCCAGGAGTACCAGCTCTCCGGGAAGCCGTGCAGCAGCAGGACCAGCGGCCCCTCCCCCTGTTCCGCGAGGTGCAGCCGTACGCCGTTCACCTCGACGTGGCTGTGCTCGATCGCCTCGTTCAACTCCCGCTCCCGGTTCGGCCCGACGGATGGTCAGTTCGATCCGAACCTGCCCAGCGCGGCGGGTCCGGAATCCCGGGGGGCCGAAGCGGCCGAGGCCGCCCCGGAGTTCCCGGGACGGCCTCGGCCTCAGCTACCGCTGAACTGATTGAGCGTCAGTTCACCGTGTAGCTGTAGGGGATCGCCGCGAGCACCGCACCGGTGGTGCCGAGGCTGTTGTTGGCGGTCGGCACGAACGTCGGGCCGGACACCAGGTAGAGCACACCCTTGACCGTGCTGCCCTTCGGGCCGTTCGGGGTGAGGGTCACCTGCAGCGAGCCGGTGGCGCCGGGGGCGACGGTCACCGGGGCGGCGGCCGGGGCCGAGGCGTTGACACCGGAGGCGTACGGGTCACCGGTGCTGGAGGTCAGCGCCGGGTCGAACGCCAGGGTGTGCGCGGTGGCGGTGATGGTGGAGGTGCCCTTCGGCGCGCCGGCGGGGCCGAACGGGCCGATCTGCTGGACGAAGGTGCCCCAGGCACCCGGGACGACCGGCTGCTCGGCGCTGCCCTTGGAGGTGGCGACCGAGATGGTCGAGCCGTCCTGGGCCTTCTTCAGGTCACCGAAGAGGTCCGGCGAGGCGGTGGTGGCGCTCAGCTCGACCTGCGCCGGCGTCGTGGACGCCGCCACGGCCTTGAGCTGGTCGGTGCCCGGGGGCACCAGGAAGCTCGGCACCGAGGAGGTGAGGCTCAGCGGCAGGTTGACGCTGGCCGAGGCACCCTGCGGCACCAGCGGCAGGTCGACGCGCTTGTCGAGGCGGCCGTCGGCCGCGATCGACTGGGGGGCGACCGTGTTGTTGGTGTAGTTCACGTTGACGGTGACCGGCTTGCCGGCCGCCAGCTTGGTCTTCGCGTCGTTCGGCAGACCGGCCGCGGTGGCCTGGTTCTGGTTGAGCGCGATGGTGCCGGCGAAGTCCTGCGAGAGCTCCTGGCCGCTGACCGGGCCGAGCACGTTCAGGACGAAGCGCCAGTGGCCCTCGGCCGGGTTGACCGTGGTGGCCGAGACGCCGTTGGCGGTGCCGGTCACGTTGCCCTGGGCGTCGAACAGCGCGTTGCCCTCGATGTCGATCGGGGTGCCGTTCGGGCTGATCAGCGCGCCCTGCATGAACAGGTTCGCGTCCTTGGCGACGGTGACGCCGACCCGCAGGTCCTTCTGGCCCTTCGGGACGTCGAAGCCGTAGGCGAACATCTGCGTCGGCGAGGAGCCGCGGCCGTTGCCGCCGGTGATGGTGCCGGTGAAGGTGCCCTTGCCGTCCTTGACCGGGACGAGGCTGCGCAGCACGACCGGAACGCTGGTGGTGTTGCCGTTCGAGCTGGAGACCACGACGGCCTCGCTGCTGTCACCGCTGGTCGCCGGGGTGGTGAGCTGGACCTTGAGGGTCTTGGTCTCACCCGGCTTCAGGTCGGTGGTGTTCGGGCTCACCGAGCCGGCCGGGACGGCGCGCTGGGTGGAGGTGCCGAACTGGACGTCGCCGGTGTAACCGGCCTTGCCCGCCGGGGTGTAGAGGACCGCGGTCCACTCGCCGGCCACCGGGTGCGGGACGTCGACCAGGCCGTAGTTGGCCGGGGTGGCGCCGCCCTGCGGACGGGTGTTGGTCTCGAAGCGGCCCGACGGGTCGAGCAGCGTCATGCGGACCACGGGGCCGTTGGTGACCGGGTTCGGGCCGCCGTGCCAGGCGATCGACGCCGCGAGGCGGTCGGCACCGGCCGGAACGGTGAACTTGACCTGCTTCTGCACCCAGGTGGCACCGTTGGTGGCGTACTTGAAGGTGTCGGTCGCGGACGAGTCCAGCTTGACGGTCTGCTGGTTGTTCGCCTGCGGGGCGAAGCTGCGGGTGGTGGCGCTCACCGACTGGGTCTCGTCACTGGTGTTGGTGACGGAGACGTCGGCGGTGTGGGTCGAGCCCGGGGTGCCGGAGATGTTGACCTGGCCGGTGTTGACCACGACGGTGCGGGCACCGTCGGTGCCGTCGCCGTCGTCGTAGCCGCGGGCGGCCTCGACGGCGGCCCGGACGTTCAGCAGACCGGCGCCCTGCTCCTCGGCCGGGACGCCGAGGTCGGAGGCGGTGCCGGTGATGAACTTCTTCACCAGCGCCGGGGACGGCGAGTCGCCGCCGTGGGTGTCACGGTAGGCCTGGATGACCAGGGCCGCGGCACCGGTGACGAACGGGGCGGCCTGGCTGGTGCCACCGAACGACTGGATGTTCGTGGGCTTGCCGTTGAAGTTGGTGCAGTCCGCGAACTTGGAGGTGTCGGCGGTGCACAGCGCCCAGTCCGACTCGCCCGGGGCGACCAGGTCGAGGGTCCGGCCGGCCTGGGTGAAGCCACCCGAGGACAGCGCGGAGATCCGGCTGTTGCTCCAGGTCCCGTTGGAGAACTTGGAGGCCGCGTAACCGGTCTGCTGGTAGTTCTGGTTGTCCGTCGAGGCGCCGACCGAGATCACGTACGGGTCGGTGGCCGGGGTGCCGATGGTGCCGCTGAGGCCCGCGTCACCGGTGGAGACGGCGACGGTGACACCGGCCTTGACGGCCTGCTCGTTGAAGAGCGCGATGGTGTCGTGGGCGCCGCTGTCCGGGGTGACGTTGCCGCCGAAGGACTCGTTCAGCACGTCCACGTGGGCGACCCGCACCGCGTAGTCGATGGACTGCAGGATCGACGAGTTGGACATCATCTCGCCGCCGGCCTTCAGGGCGACCAGGTCGGCGTCCGGGGCGAGGCCGCGGATGTGGATGTTGCAGCCGGCCGGCAGCGGGTGCGAGGCGTTGACCCACTGCGAGACGTCGTAGGTCTGACGGCCCTGGGCGATGACCGCCGAAGCGTCACCGAAGGCCTCGGCGCCACCGCTCGGCGTGTTCCAGCCCTCACCGGAGAAGTCCTGGTAGTCGACCACGGCGTGCGAACCGTCGGCCCGGATGAAGTCCGGGTTGTTCGGGTCGAGCGCATCGGCGATGTAGGCGACCTTGACGCCCTTGCCGGTGGCCAGGTTCTCCACGCCGGGGTTGCCGTTGCCGGTGTAGGCGTGCACCGAGTAGAGGCCCTCGGGCTCCATCAGCGGCTTGGACGGGTCCGAGGGGCAGACCGTGTTGGTCGCGTTCTCCTGGGAGGCCTGGCCGTTGCTGCCCGTAACGGCCTTCGACGCGTCGCCGGACGTGCCCGAGGACGCGGCCGCGGTGTCCGCGTCCTTCTTGGCCTTGGTCCCGGCGACCGGGGCGACCTGGACCTGGGTGTCCGCGACGACGGCGGCGACCGCCGGGTCGGCCTGCAGCGAGGCGCGCAGGGCCGGGCTGACCGTGGCCGAGAAGGCGTTGCCGACCACGAAGCTCTTGACGTTGGTGCCGCCGTTGGCCTTGACCTTGTTCAGCAGCGGCGCCTGAGAGCCGGCGGTCTTCTGCTGACGGGCGCCCAGGTGGCCGTGGTCGGCCGGGGCGTCCGCTATCTGGTCCTTCAGGATCACGATCACCGGTGCCGGCGCCCCGTCCGAGGACGCCGCCTGGGCGTTCTGCGGGTCCTGGGCCGGAGCTGCGCTCGCGATGGTCCCGAGGCTCAGGACCATGGACGCGGCGGTGACGGTGACGGCGGCTGCTAGCTGGGTCTTGCGCCAGCCGATCAATGGACATCCTTTCGTCTGATGAGACGTCAGGTTGCACGGCTGAGCGTACCCGGATCCTGGTCGGACGCGTGTGCTCCGGACCGCGCGTCCCGACAGCGGTCGCATTCCAGCGCATCCGACACGACCGCGACAAGGGGGGAAATCCCCATCAGAAAGTAAAAATGACCATCAGAAAGTAAAATACACAGTATAAATCCGGCGGCGTCCGCCCCTTTTTCACCGATCAGGGACGGTCGGAGAACGGTGAGAACTGACCGATCGACCGGCAAAAAGCGCCGGTGGCGAACTCTGGCCACCGGCGGAACATCGCCACCGGCTGCCTACTTGTCGACACTGCGACCCTTCCTTCCCCGTCGACCGCAGCCGAAACAACGCACTTCGACGGCGCCGGGCGGACGGCGCGCGGGCGCCGGGGAGTTCGTCCACACACCTCCACGCGCCTGCGCCGCCCGGCGGGTTCCGGTCACGCGCCGTCAGGAGGAGGCGGCCAGCCGCTCCCGGGCGTCCGCCAGGTCCTCGGCCGTCGGCGCGTCGTCCTGGGTCAGCCGGTGGCGCCAGTACCCGGTGAAGTCGACGTCCCGCTTCGGCACCCCCCGCTCCTCGACCAGGTGACGGCGCACCGCCCGTACCGCCCCCGCCTCCCCGGCCAGCCAGACGAAGGGCCGGCCGCCCGGCAGTGCGGCCTCCCGGAACACCCCGGTCAGCAGGCTGCCCGGAGCCGCGCCGTCCCGATACAGCCACCGCGCCTCCAAGTCGGCACGGCTGCGCAGCTCCTGGCGTTCCGCCCGGTCCGCGACCTCGATCCAGGCGTACGCCCGCACCCCCTCGGGCAGCGCCTCCAGCAGCGTCGCCATGGCCGGCAGTGCCGTCTCGTCCCCGGCCAGCAGCACCCAGTCGGCCTGCGCCGCGGCCTCGGCGAACGGGACCGGCGGGGCGTACAGCACGGACGGCCCGACCAGGCCGAGCCGGTCCCCCGGTGCGGCCCGCAGCGCCCAGGCGGCGGCCGGGCCCGCGTCGCCGTGCAGCACGAAGTCGACCTCGATCCGGCGGGTGCCGGGGTGCCGGCGGCGCAGGGTGAAGCTGCGCAGCAGCGGGCGCTCGGCCTCGGGGACGGCCAGGTAGGCCTGGTACCAGCCCATCGGGTCGTCCTGCTGGGCGGGCAGCACCGGCAGGCGCTGCCCGGGGCGCGGGAAGCACAGCTTGAGCTGCTGGTCGGGCGTCGTGCCCACACTGTCGGCCAGGGCCTCGGCCTCGAAGGTGACCCGGGCGGTGCGCGGCGTGATCCGGTCGACCGCCATGACCTCGAGGAAGGTGACGGGCAGTGTCATCGCGAAACCCCTTCGATGCGGAATGCTGATAACCTTACGGCATAAAGAGTTGCCGTCGGACCGGTACTTTACGCCATAAGGAGATGCCTGGATGACCGTCTACGCCGGGCAGGGAGACCCCGATCGCTCGCTCGCCCTGCTGTGGGGCGGCGAGGAACCGCGCACCGGGCGCAGCGGCCCGAAACCGGGTCTGAGTGTGGACGCGATCGTGTCCGCCGGAATCGCGGTGGCCGACGCCGAGGGGATGTCCGCCCTGTCGATGCGCGCCGTGGGCGAACGGCTCGGCCGCACCGCGATGGCGCTCTACACCTACGTGCCGGGCAAAGCCGAACTGCTCGACCTGATGCACGACCGCGTGCTCGCCGAACTCCCCGGCGGACTCCCGCTGTCGGACGGCTGGCGGGCCGCCGTCACCGCCTGGGCCGAGGACCTCTACGCCTGCTACCTGCGCCACCCCTGGGTACTCCAGGTCTCGCAGGCCCGCCCCGTCCTCGGACCGGCCGAACTCACCGCGATGGAACGCCTGTTGGCAGCCCTCCAGCCGGCCGCGCTCGCCCCGGAACGACTGCGCGGAGCGGTCGCCGCACTCTGGCAGTTCGTCCGTGGCACGGCCGCCACCACCGCGGACGCGCGCGGCGCAGCGGCCGCCACCGGCGTCGCCGACGAGGACTGGTGGAACGCCCGCTCGGCCCGACTCGCCGAACTGGCACCGGACTTCCCGCAACGCTTCCCGCTGCTCACGGCCCTGCAGAGCGCCGGCGGCGGCGCGCCCGAGGACAGCGGCCGGGAGGCCTTCCGCACCGGACTCGCGGTGCTGCTCGACGGGGTGGCCTCGGGGGCCGGGAGCTGAGGCGCTCGGGCCGAACGGGTCAGCCCCGGTTGGTCGGCCATGGTGGCTCAGCCCCGGCGGGTGGGCCGGTGCTGCGGGGTCAGCCCTGGCGGGCGGCCGGGATCGCCAGCAGGACGCCGAGCACCAGCAGCACCGCGTACCCGGCGGTCTCGTGGCCGTCCAGCACCAGGAAGCGGACGAACCCGAACAGCCGGAAACCCCCGAGCCGGTCCGACAACAGGCCGGAGCCGCCGCCCAGGATCAGCACGAAACCGAGGTAGCCGAGCAGGTTCTTCATGCCTCCGAGCCTAGGAACCCGCGGCCGCCCGCCCAACCGACTTTCGGCGCGACCGGCGATCACCAAAGTCGCGGGCGCCGGGCACGCAGGAGGACGGGCACGCAGGAGGACGGGCAGGCAGGAGGACGGGCAGGCGGGCGACGGAAGGGCCGGTGGCTCCGGACGGAGCAGCAGGCACGGCGGCCCGGCGGCGGCGCCGGTACGTTCGCCGTGTGCAGCCAAAGCGTCAACCGAAGCCACCGTCCGCGACCAGGATCGCGGCCGTCTCCGCCGTCTCCGCCCTGGCGCTCGGCGTCGGTGCCCCGGCAGCCCTCGCCCAGGACACCGGTTCCTCCGCCGTGGGCGGGGAGCGGCTGGGCCGTTCGGACGTCCAGGTCGCGCCGCTGGCCGGTGCCCCCGCGCTGCCCGGCGAACTGACCGGCCGCTCCTGGCTGGTCGCCGACGCCGGCACCGGCGAAGTGCTCGCCGCCCGCAACGCCCACCTGCCGCTGCCCCCGGCCAGCACCCTCAAGATGCTGTTCGCGGACACCGTGCTGCCGAAGTTCGACCGCTCGCTGGAGCACCAGGTGACCGCCGACGAACTCGCCGACCTCGGTGTCGGCAGCAGCCTGGTCGGCGTCAAGGAGAACCTGCCGTACCGGGTGGAGGACCTCTGGCGGGGCGTCTTCCTCAGCTCCGGTAACGACGCCGTGCACGTCCTGGCGCACATGAACGGCGGCGTCCCGCAGACCGTCAGCGAGATGCAGGCCCGCGCCCGGTCGCTCCAGGCCAAGGACACCAAGGTGGCCTCCCCGGACGGCTACGACATGGACGGCCAGGTCTCCTCCGCGTACGACCTCACCCTGTTCGCCCGCGCCGGGCTGCGCAACGCCGACTTCCGTTCGTACTGCTCCACCCGCACCGCGCGCTTCCCCGGCGGCCTGGACAAGAACACCGGCCAGCGCACCGTCTTCGACATCGCCAACACCGACCGGCTGCTCGGCAAGTACCCGGGCCTGATCGGCGTGAAGAACGGCTACACCACCAACGCCGGCGCCACCTTCACCGGCGCCGCCGAGCGCGGCGGCCGCACCCTGCTGGTGACGGTGATGCACCCCCGGGCCCAGGGCAGGGTGTACGACGAGGCCGCCAGCCTGCTCGACTGGGGCTTCGCGGCCGCGGGCAAGGTGCAGCCGGTCGGGCAGCTGGTCGAGGACCTCGCCCCGCAGGCCACCACGGGCGGCACCGGCGGCGCGGCCGGCACCCCGTCCGGCGGCACCCCGCAGGCCGCCGGCAACGGCGGCGCCGACCTGCCGCCGTGGTCCCGCCCGCCCGTCCTCCACGGCGGCCCCGGGCTGGCGCCCGCGCTGTGGTCAGGGGCCGCGCTCGCCACCGGACTCGCTGTCTGGGGCGCCGCCGGTACCGTCGGCCGCCGCCGTGCCTCGGCCCGTTCCACCGCATCCGCCGCCCCGGCCGCACCGATGCTCGTCGGCGGTCCCAGCGGCGTCGGAGTGATGGGCATCGGCTCCACCGGCGTCGGCAGCCGCAGCCACCGGCGGCTGGCCCGCCGCACCCTCGCCCTGCTGCGCCGCCGCCCCCGGCGGGGCTGACCTGCGACGGCGCCCGCGGAACCGGGCCCAGGCCCTAGACTTCCGGCCATGACCACGCCCGACCCCGCCGCCTCGGACCGGCTCGCCCGGATCGTCAGCCTCTCCGCCGGCAGCTACCTGCTCGTCACCACCTACAAGAAGGACGGCACCCCGGTGCCGACCCCGGTGTGGGTCGTCCGCGACGGGGAGGCCCTCGGCATCTGGACCGTCACGGACTCCTGGAAGGTCAAGCGGATCCGCAACCGCGCCGACGTCCTGGTCGGCCCCTGCGACGTCAAGGGCAACCCGACCGGCGGGCAGTACCCCGCCACCGCCGAGATCCTCGGCCCGGAGCGCACCGCCGCCTACCGCACCCTGCTGCGGCAGAAGTACGGCCTGCTCGGCGTGCTCACCCTGCTCGGCAGCCGCCTGCGCCGCGGCGAACGCGGCACCGTCGGCATCCGGATCACCCTGGCGGACTGACCCTGGCCGGTGACCTCCGGAGTCGGAGGTCACCGGTCGTCGGCGTGCGCCCGCGGGCCGGTCGAGCTCCGCGGGGCGAGGAGGAGGTCCTCGTAGACGTGCGGGCGGCGGGTGGTGACGCGCTCGTGCAGCAGCCGGGCGGCGCGCTGGTGCTCGCCGGTGTCGATCAGGGCACGGGCGGGGGTGTCCTGGGCGATCCCCCGCTCCATCCTCCGGCCTGGCCGGCCGGGGTGACGCCCGGCTGCCGTTCGCCGTGGGAGGCTTGACGGCCATGGAACAGTACGAGACCGCGCCGCTGCTCCTGCTGGTGGTGGACGGTGCGAACGTGGTCGGCTCGGTGCCCGACGGCTGGTGGCACGACCGGCACGGCGCCGCCGAGCGCCTGCGGGACTCCCTGGTCGCGATCGCCGATCGGGGCCTGCCGGAGCACCCCGGCCCGCTGGAGGTGGTGCTGGTGGTCGAAGGAGCGGCCCGGGGCGTCACCGGCCTGCCCGAGGTCCGGGTGGTGCCGGCGGACGGCAGCGGGGACGACCGGATCGTGGAACTGGTCCGCGAGGCCCGCGCCGAAGATCCGGCGCGGGCCTGCCTGGTGGTCACCGCCGACCGCGCACTGCGAGCCCGTGTCGCCGAGTTGGGCGCCGACGTCACCGGACCCCGCAGCGTCCGGAGTCAGTGATCCCGGGAGGCGGCTACCCCCCCGGCGGATCGACGGGTCCGAGGTGTGCACGGTGAACTCGAAGCCCCAGCCCTCGCGCGGGAGCATCTCCACCAGGCGCACGACGCTCCCCTGACACGTCAGCACGGCTCGAGGTGCTGCGCCGGCACCAGGAGCACGTGGAGGCGCAGATCCGGGAGCGGCAGGGAGCCTTGGAGGTGATGCGGGAGAAGGCGCGGAGCTACGAGGAGCACCTCGCCCGCGGCGAGGCCGACCGGCTGTGGAATCCCTCCCATCCGGATGCCGGGTGACGCCGGGGACGGAAGCGACCTCGGAAGGCGCGGGAACCAACCCCTCCGGTCGTCCGACTGGTGGGGGGTGAGTGCGAAATCGCCGGGAGTCCGGTCGTTGAGTGTGCTGGCGGGATTCGTCCTGCTGCTGGTGGTGGTGTTCGTGGTGGCGTACGCGGTGGGGCGGCAGGCCGGGCCGGTGGCGCCGGGGCTGACGCCGAGCCGGGGCGGCGGGGCCTCGCCCGGGACGGGTGGGCACGACATGGGCGGGATGCGGTGAGCCCGGTCGCGGGGGTGGACTCCGACGCGCTGGTGTCCACCGATCTGGCGGTCGGCGGGATGACCTGCGCCGCGTGCGTGGGCCGGGTCGAGAAGCGGCTGGGCCGGATCGACGGGGTGACGGCCGGGGTGAACCTGGCGACCGGGCGGGCCCGGGTGCTGCACCCGGCCGGGGTGACCGTCGAGGAACTGGTCGCTGCTGTCGAACGGGCGGGCTACACCGCCGAGTTGGCCCCGGCCGGACTGCCCGGCGGACCGGCGGAGGAGGAACCGGACGAGCGGTGGCGGCTGCTGGTGACAGCCCTGTCGGCCGTCCCGGTGCTGGTGCTGTCGATGGTGCCCGCGCTGCAGTTCACCGCCTGGCAGTGGGTCTGCTTCGCGCTCGCCGTCCCGGTGGTGACCTGGGGTTCGGCGGGCTTCCACCGACGGGCCCTGCGGGGGCTGCGGCACGCCGCCGCGACCATGGACACCCTGGTCGCTCTGGGCGTCGTCGCCTCCTTCGGCTGGTCGGCGTACGCCCTGTTCCTGGGCGGCGCAGGGCAGTTGGGCATGCGGATGCCGTTCTCGCTGACCGCCGACGGCGGCGGCGCGGCGCACGTGTACCTGGAGGCGGCGGTCGGTGTACCGCTGTTCGTGCTGGCCGGACGGCTGCTGGAAGGCCGGGTGCGGCGCCGCAGCGGGTCCGCGCTGCGGGCGCTGGCCGAGCTGGGCGCCAAACAGGTGTGCGTCCGGGCCCAGGGCGGCGAGGAGCGCCTGATACCGATCGAACTCCTGCTGCCCGGGCAGGAGTTCGTGGTACGGCCGGGGGAACGGGTGGCCACCGACGGGGTGGTGGTCGAAGGCGGTTCGGCACTCGATCTGAGCCTGCTGACCGGGGAGAGCGTCCCCGTCGAGGTCGGTCCCGGGGACCGGGTGGCCGGGGCGACGGTGAACGTCGGCGGGGCGCTGGTGGTACGGGCCACGGCCGTCGGCGCGGACACCCAACTGGCCCGGATCACCGCGCTGGTGGCCGACGCCCAGGCCGGCAAGGCCCGGGCGCAGCGGCTGGCGGACGCCGTCGCCGGGGTGTTCGTGCCCTGTGTGCTGACCGTCGCGGTGTGCGTGCTGGGCTTCTGGCTGGGGGCGGGCGCGGCCCCGCAGGCGGCGGTGACGGCGGCGGTCGCCGTGCTGGTGGTGGCCTGCCCGTGCGCGCTGGGCCTGGCCACCCCGACGGCGCTGCTCGCCGCGACCGGCCGGGGCGCCGAGCTGGGTGTGCTGGTGCGCGGGCCGGAGGTGCTGGAGAGCCTGCGCCGGGTGGACACCGTCGTGGTGGACAAGACCGGCACGCTGACCACCGGCCGGATGGAACTGGCGGCGGTGACGGTCACCGACGGCCTCACCGGGCTCCCCGAGCACGAGGTGCTGCGGCTGGCGGGCGCGGTCGAGCACCGCTCGGAGCACCCGATCGGACGGGCCGTGGCGGCGGCCGCCCGGGAACGCTGCGGGGCCCTGCCGCCGGTGGACGGCTTCGCGGCCACGACCGGCCTCGGGGTGTCCGGCACGGTCGAGGGCCGGTCGGTCCGGGCCGTCCGGCCGGACGGCGCCGCCGCCGCACTGCCGCCGGAGCTCGTCCGGGCCGTCGCGGCGGCCGGGGACGCGGGCCGCACCGCCGTACTGGTGGAGCTGGACGGTCGGGCGGCGGCCGTGCTGGCGGTCGGCGACACGCTGCGCTCGGGCAGCTGGCGAGCGCTCCACCGGCTGCGCGGGATGGGCCTGGAGACCGTCCTGCTGACCGGCGACGGCCCGGGCGCCGCGCGGGCCGTCGCCGCCGAACTGGGCATCGAGCGGGTGCACGACTCGGCCTCGCCCGAGCACAAGGCCGAGGTGGTGGCCGAACTGCGGGCCGCCGGACGAACGGTGGCGGTGGTCGGCGACGGCGTCAACGACGCGGTCGCCCTGGCCTCGGCCGACCTCGGGGTGGCCCTGGCCTCCGGCAGCGACGCCGCGATCGGCGCGGCCGGGCTGACCCTGGTGCGCGGCGAGATCGAGGCGGTGGTGGACGCGGTGCGCCTCGCCCGGCAGACCCTGGCCACCATCCGGGCCAACCTGCTCTGGGCCTTCGGCTACAACCTGGTGCTGATCCCGCTGGCGGCCGTCGGGCTGCTGAACCCGATGCTGGCGGCGGTCGCGATGTCGCTCAGCTCGCTGCTGGTGGTGGGCAACAGCCTGCGGCTGCGCACCTGGGAACCGGGGCGCGGGCAGCGGCGGCAGGGGGGCCGGCGGTGAGGGCGCTGGACCGGCTCGAGGCGGAGCGGTTGAAGGCGGAGCGGTTGAAGGCGGCGGGCCCGCCGGTCGGCGCGGCGGCGCTGGCGCTGGCCCTCCTCACCGGCTGGACGGCCGTCGGCGGCGCCGGGGCTCCGCGCCCGGTGGAGGCCGACGACGGCTGGATGCTGCTGCCGACGGCGGGCGCGGCCTCGGCCACCTCGGCCTTCTTCACGATCCGCAACCCGGGCGACGTCCCCGACGAACTGACCGGCGCCAGCTGGGAGTTCGGCGGACCGGTCACCCTGAAGCGGCACCTGCACCAGGGCGCGGCGGGCCGCTGGGAGCCGGCCCCCGCCCTGCCCGTCCTCAGCCGGGGCGTACTGGCGATGTCCCCCGAGGACGCCGATCTGATGATCGCCGCCCCGCCCCCGCTGGAGCCCGGCCGACGGGTGGAGTTCACCCTCACCTTCCGGCACAGCCCGCCACTGCGGCTGACCGCCACCGTCCTGCCGCCCGGCGAGCGCCCGCGCTGAGCCGACGGCCCGGCGGACGGGGAAGGACCCGGCGAGCGGGAAGTGCCCGGCGGACGGGTAGGCACCCTGTGGGCAGAAGGCCCCGGCGGGCGGGGAGCACGACCACCTCCCCGCCCGCCGGGCCGTCCGCGTCAGCCGTGCGGCACGACCGCGACCGGCGCCTCGGCGTGGTGCAGCGCCGCGTGCGCGACCCGGCCGAGGCGCGGGCCGAACTCGATCGAACGGCGGCGTCGGCCGACCACCACCAGGGCGGCCCCGGCGGAGGTCTCCACCAGCCCGCGGGCGGCCCCCAGCCGGACGTCCTCGACCACCTCCACCGCCGGGTGCTGCTCGCGCTGCCCGGCCAGGGCGAGCGTCAGCAGCTTCGCCTCCAGCGCCTCCAGCTGCTCGACCTGTGTCGCCGGTACGGCCCCGCCCGCGTAGCCGAACAGCGGCGGCAGGTCCCAGCCGTGCACCGCCCGGACCCGGGCGCCGCGCAGGGCGGCCTCGCGGAAGGCGAAGGCGAGCACCTCCTCCTCGGGGGCGTGGGCGTCCACGCCGACCACCACCTCGCCGGAGGGCCCGTGCCCCTGCCCGGTGTCCCGCACCACGACCACCGGCGTGCCGCTGCGCCCGGCGACCGCCATGCTGACCGAGCCGAGCAGCAGCCCGGTGAAGCCGCCGCGCCCGCGCGAGCCGAGCACCAGCAGGTCCGCCTCCGCGCCGGCCGCCACCAGCCCGTCCGCCGGGGCGTCCAGCACCGCGTCGGTGCGGACGGTCAGCTCGGGGTGCGCTTCGCGGACCGTGTCGGCGGCCTCGGTCAGGATGCGCTGGGCGGCTGCCGGCAGGTCGTCGGGTCCGGCGTAGGAGGACACCCCGTCGGTCAGCCACGGCCAGGCGTGCACCAGCCGCAGCGTCGCCCCGCGGCGCCGCGCCTCCTCGGCGGCCCACTGGGCGGCGGCGGTGCTGGCCGGCGAGCCGTCGATCCCGGCCACCACGGTTGACGTCATCAGAGTTCCTCCACTGTCTCGGTGCCGGGAACGGTGCGCGCTGACGCCCCGTCCGCCCTGCTCCCACCCTGTCGTCCGCCGACGGCCCGCCGCCAGAGGCCGCAAGCCCTCTGCCCGCGGGACGAAGGACCCGTCGGCCGGAACACTACGGGCGACCCCGCCCTCCACCCCGCCGACACCCGGGCACTACCGTGTGGACACGACATTCCCGCTGGTGGAGCGGCGCCCGAGCCGCTTCCGCCAGTCGGCGTGGGCGGTCGGGGCGAGGACTGGTCCGGGCGGGTACGAGCGCGGGCCGAGAACGAGGAGGACAGCGGTGGGCGGAGGGGACGGCAGCGCGGCGGGTGGCGGCGCGCGGATGCCCCGGCTGCGCCTGGACGAGCTGTTGGAGGAGCTCCAGTGGCGGATCGACGCGGCGCGCGGCACCCAGAACCGGGTGCACAACCTGCTGGAGGCGGTGCTCGCGGTCGGCCGTGAGCTGGACCTCGCGCAGGCGCTGCACCGGATCGTCGAGGCCGCCGTCGACCTGGTGGACGCCCGTTACGGCGCGCTGGGCGTGATCGGCCCGGACGGGCACAGCCTGTCGCAGTTCCTGACGGTCGGTCTGTCCGACGAGGAGATGGCGGGGATCGGCGCGCCGCCCTCCGGCCGGGGCATCCTCGGCGAACTGATCCACCACCCTCGACCGCTGCGCTGCCCGGTGCTGTCCGACCACCCGGCCTCGGTCGGCTTCCCGCCCAACCACCCGCCGATGCACACCTTCCTGGGGTGCCGGTGCGGGTGCGCGGCGAGGTGTTCGGCAACCTCTACCTGACCGACAAGCGCGGCGGACTGGACTTCGACGAGGACGACGAGGCGGTGATCGCCACCCTGGCCGTCGCGGCCGGGGTCGCGATCGACAACGCCCGGCTGTACGAGGAGGCGCAGCTACGCCAGCGCTGGCTGCGGGCGAGCACCGAGATCACCCGCAGCCTGCTGTCCGGCGCGCCTCGCCTGGAGGTGGTCGAGCTGATCGCCCACCGGGCCCGGGAGATCGCCGGCGCCGAGCTGGCGGACGTCTCGGTGGCGCTGGCCGGCCCGCAGGAACGGGCCGAGGATCTGGCGGTGGAGGTGGCACTCGGCGCCGAGCCCTCGGCCCGGCTGGGGGTGACGGTGCCGGTGGACGGCACGCTCTCCGGTGCCGCGTACGCCTCCGGCTCGCCGGTGACCAGCGACGAACTGGCCTGCGACGCGCGCTTCGCGGCCGGTCCGGCGGGCCGCTTCGACGGGCTGGGCCCGGCCGTCGCGGTGCCGCTGGGCACCGGCACCGGGTACGGGCGCGGTGTGCTGCTGCTCGCCCGGGCGCGGGGCGAGGCCGCCTTTGGGCCGGAGGAGACCGGGCCGCTGCTGGGCTTCGCGGACCAGGCGGCGCTCGCCCTGGAGCTGGCCGAACGGCGGCGTGACGCCGAGCAGTTGAACCTGCTGGAGGACCGCGACCGGATCGCCCGGGACCTCCACGACCTGGCCATCCAGAGGCTGTTCGCCACCGGGATGACGCTGCAGAGCGCGGGCCGGCTGATCGACAGCCCGGCCGCCGCCGACCGGGTCGCCCGGGCGGTGGCGGACCTGGACGAGACCATCAAGATCATCCGCTCGACCATCTTCGGCCTGCGCGCCCACAGCGAACCCGACCGCGGCCTGCGCGCCCGCGCCACCCGGGTCGTCACCGAGGCGCAGGGCCCGCTCGGCCTCGCGCCCCGGCTGAGCATGGAGGGCCTGCTCGACACCGACGTCCCGCAGGAGCTCGCCGAGCACGTGGTCGCCGTCCTGGCGGAGGCGCTCAGCAACGCCGCCCGCCACGCCCGCGCGACCCGGGTCGAGGTGACCCTGCGCGCCCTGGCCGGACGGTTGGTGCTCAGCGTCGCGGACGACGGGGTGGGCATCCCCGAGGGCGGTCGGCGCAGCGGGCTGCGCAACCTCGCCGAACGCGCCGAACGGGTCGGCGGGGCGCTCACCCTCGGCCCGGCGGACGGCGAGGGCGGCGGCACCCGCCTGGCGTGGGAGGCACCGCTCGGGTCGTGACCCGGCTGCGCCGCCCAGCGTAGGGGACGCGTTCCGGTCACCGGTGCCCGTCAGCCGCGGCGCAGCGGGGACGGCCGGGCGGCGGCGGACTGCCGCAGCTCGGTGGCGATCAGCGCCGCCTGCACCCGGCGCTCCACGCCGAGCTTGGCGAGCAGCCGGGAGACGTGGTTCTTCACCGTCTTCTCGGCGAGGTAGAGCCGCTCGCCGATCTGCCGGTTGGTCAGGCCCTCCCCGATCAGCGCCAGCACTTCCTGCTCGCGCGCCGTCAGGGCCGGTCCGGCGGTCACCGGTCGGGCCGGCTCGGCGTCGCTGCGCAGGCGGTTCAGCAGCCGGGTGGCCGCGCCCGGGTCGAGCATCGAACGGCCGGAGGCGACGGTCCGGACGGCGGCGACCAGGTCGGTGCCGCTGATCTGCTTGAGCACGTACCCGGCGGCGCCCGCCATCACGGCGTCCAGCAGCGCCTCCTCGTCGTCGAAGGAGGTGAGCATCAGACAGGCCAGGTCGGGCATCCGCGACCGCAGCTCACGGCAGACCGAGACGCCGTCCCCGTCGCCCAGCCGCACGTCCAGCACCGCCACGTCGGGCCGCAGCGCCGGCACCCGGACCAGCGCCTGCTCGGCCGTCGCGGCCTCCCCGACCACCACCAGGTCCGGCTCGCCGTCCAGCAGGTCGTGCACCCCGCGGCGGACCACCTCGTGGTCGTCCAGCAGGAACACCCGGACCGGCGCCGATGCCTCGGCCCCCTCCGCCATGGTCGCCATCACGCGGCTCCGCCCTCGTCACCCCCGCACACGAACAGCGGGGCCCACCGCATCATGCCGCGCGTCAGGGCAGGGGCCCAGGGCCGAACGACCCCATTCGCCCGTCCCCGTCACCGTCCCTCCGACGGCGCGGGCCGGACGCCGTTCAGCGCCCCTGCCGACGGGCGTTGCCCAGCCCCACCAGCAGGAACGCGAGCGCCACGCCCGCCCCGCTCACCCCCGCCAGCGCCACCCTCGAGGCCAGCCCGCCCCCGGCGGACAGCAGGACCGCCACCGCGCCCAGCGAAGCCAACGCCGCCCCCACCACCAGCCACCCCACCAGGGCGGGGGCCGCCGGGCGGGCGCTGCGCGGCACCGGGCCGCCCTCCAGTGCGGCCCAGCGCGCCGCGCCCTCCCGCTGCTCTCCGCGCCGGTCCCAAGCCGCCCGCAGCCGCAGGGCCGTGCCACCGACCAGTCCGGTGATGGCCACCTGAGCGGCCGGGTGCCAGTCGGGCACGGCGAGCAGCAGTCCGCCCGCCAGCGCGAGCGCCGCCCACCAGAGCACGCAGGCCGCCGCGGCCGTACGGGTGGAGCGGGGCCGGTCGGCGCCGGCCTGGAGGTCGGCGATGGCGGGCAGGTACCAGACGCAGCCGCTCGCGGTGAGCGCGGCGGTGCCGATGGCGAGCACGGTGTGGGTCATGGGCCGGCCTTCCTGGGGCGCACGGATCACGAAGGGTGGGGGCCGCCCCCGCCCGCCGGGGGCGGCGGCACGGGCGGGGACGGCCGTTCGGGGTGACGGCCTCAGCCGTCGGCGGAAGAGGACGTGGACGTCTGGGCCCGCTGCGCCCGGGTCAGCGGCCGGTCGTACTTCACCGGCTCCACCCCGCCCAGGTGCCTGGCCGGCTTCCCGGTGTGCTCCAGGACGTCCCGGGCCGCGATGTCCGGGTGGTGGAGGTCGAAGGCCGGGGATTCGGAGCGGATCCGGGGCAGTCTGACGAAGTTGTGCCGGGGCGGCGGGCAGGAGGTGGCCCACTCCAGCGAGCGGCCCCAGCCCCAGGGGTCGTCCGAGGTGACGCGCTCGCCGTACTTGGCGGTCTTCCAGACGTTGTAGAGGAACGGCAGGATCGACAGGCCGAGCAGGAAGGACCCGATGGTGGACACGGTGTTCAGGGTGGTGAAGCCGTCCGAGGCGAGGTAGTCGGCGTACCGGCGGGGCATGCCCTCGGCGCCCAGCCAGTGCTGCACCAGGAAGGTCGCGTGGAAGCCGACGGTGAGCGTCCAGAAGGTGATCCGGCCGAGCCGTTCGTCGAGCTTCTTGCCGGTCATCTTGGGCCACCAGAAGTGGAAGCCGGCGAACATCGCGTACACCACCGTGCCGAACAGCGTGTAGTGGAAGTGGGCGACGACGAAGTACGAGTCGGAGACGTGGAAGTCGATCGGCGGGGCTGCGAGCAGCACGCCCGTCAGACCGCCGAACAGGAAGGTGACCAGGAAGCCGACCGTCCACAGCATCGGCGTCTCGAAGCTCAGCGAGCCCCTCCACATGGTGCCCACCCAGTTGAAGAACTTGACGCCGGTCGGCACGGCGATCAGGAAGGTCATGAAGGAGAAGAACGGCAGCAGCACCTGCCCGGTGACGTACATGTGGTGCGCCCACACCGTCACCGACAGCCCGGCGATGGCCACCGTGGCGGCGATCAGGCCCGCGTAGCCGAACATCGGCTTGCGGCTGAACACCGGGATGACCTCCGAGACTATGCCGAAGAACGGCAGCGCCAGGATGTACACCTCGGGATGCCCGAAGAACCAGAACAGGTGCTGCCAGAGCATCGCCCCGCCGTTGGCCGGGTCGAAGACGTGCGAGCCGAACTTGCGGTCGCATTCGAGCGCGAGCAGCGCGGCGGCCAGCACCGGGAAGACCAGCAGCACCAGCACCGAGGTCAGCAGCACGTTCCAGCAGAAGATGGACATCCGGAACATGGTCAGTCCGGGGGCGCGCATGCAGATGATGGTGGTGATGAAGTTGACCGCGCCGAAGATGCTGCCGAAGCCGGACAGCGTGACGCCCATGATCCACATGTCGGAGCCGACTCCCGGCGAGTGGACGGCGTCGGACAGCGGCGCGTAGAGGAACCAGCCGAAGTCGGCGGCGCCCTGCGGGGTGGCGAAACCGGCGGCGGCGATCAGCGAGCCGAACATGAACAGCCAGTAGGACAGCATGTTCAGGCGCGGGAACGCCACGTCGGGCGCGCCGATCTGCAGCGGCATGATCCAGTTGGCGAAGCCGGTGAACAGTGGCATCGCGAAGAGCAGCAGCATCACCGAGCCGTGCATGGTGAAGGCCTGGTTGAACTGCTCGTTGGAGAGGATCTGCGTTCCGGGCCGGGCGAGTTCGGCGCGCATGACCAGGGCGAGGATGCCGCCGATCAGGAAGAACGCGAACGAGGACACCAGGTACATGGTGCCGATCGTCTTGTGGTCGGTGGTGGTCAACAGCCTGACCACGGCCGAACCGGGCCGCCTGGCCCGAACCGGGTGTTGCGGCAGGGCCGTCGGCGGCGGGGTGGGGTCGCCCTGTGCCTGGGTGGCGCTCAAGGACGCACTCCTTCGGAACGTCGTGCGAATGGGTGGCGATCCATGATCCGGATCCACGCCACGTACGCCCCAGGGCCCTTGGGCCCGCCCGGCCCGGGCCGCTGGGCCCGAGTTCCGCACCGCACCCGGGACTTCCCGTCGGGCCCTGCGGTCCGCCGGCGGTCTGACCGGAGTTGGCGCCCGGTCAGTTCACGCGCCCGCCAACCGGGCGATCTGCCCGCGCTCCAGGGCCGCGTACACCGCCCCGTCCGGGCCGACGGCGATCCCGTGCGGTTCGGCGCGGGGGCCCGGGATCGGGTGGCCGTCCAGCCGCCCGTCCGGGGTGAGCACGCCGATCCGGCCTGCGCCCCACTCGGTGAACCACAGCCGTCCGTCCGGCCCGGCGGCGATCGCGTGCGGCTTGGCCGCGCGGTCGGCGAGCGGGTACTCGGTGACCTGCCCGTCCACCGTGATCCGCCCGACCAGTCCGCCGCCGATCCCGACGTACCAGAGCGCGCCGTCGGCCCCGGCGGTGATCCCGACCGGCGCGGTGCCCCCGGTGGGCAGCCGGTGGACGGTCACCTCGCCGTGGACACTCACCCGGGCGATCGCGTCGGCCTGGTTGAGGGTGCACCACAGCGCGCCGTCGGCCCCGGCGGTGATCAGCGAGGGGAAGGCCCCGGCCTGCGGCAGCGGATACTCGGCCACCTCCCCGTCCACCGTGATCCGCCCGACCCGATGGGCGTTGAGTTCGGTGAACCACAGTGCCCCGTCCGGTCCGGCGGCGATCCCGTACGGCCCGGCGTCCCCGGTCGGCAGCCCGTACGACGAGATCTTCCCGTCCACGGTGATCCGCCCGATCCGGTGGTCCCGCATCCGGCTGAACCACAGCGCCCCGTCCGGCCCCACGGTGATCACCGAGGGGCCGCACCCCGGCGCCCCCAGCCCGAGGCGTTCCACCGCCCCGTCGGCGCCCAGCCGCCCGATCTCCCCGGCGTGCACCAGGGTGAACCACACGCCCCCGTCGGGGCCGACGGCAATCCCGTACGGCCCGTCCCCCGCCCCGGCCACCTCGAACAGTTCCACCCGCACCCCTCCACCCCTATCGCGACTCCCGTCGCATTAGTGATGCTCGCACACCTGCCCTCCCGGGGGCAACCAGGTCACTCGCGCCCGCCCGGCAGCCCCCGGAGGACCGAGACCACGCCCATGCCCGCCGCGCACACCGGCACCGCCAGCAGTGCGCCGATGATGCCCGCGATGCCGGAACCGGCCACGACGGCGACCATGATGGTCGCCGGGTGCAGCTCGACCGTGCGGCTCTGGATGACCGGCTGGAGGATGTTGCCCTCGATCATCTGGACCGTCAGCACCACACCGAGCGCCCACAGCGCGGTGCCGAGCCCGCCGTCGGCCAGCGCGACCAGCACCGCCACCGTGCCGGACAGGAACGCGCCGACGAACGGGATGTACGCCCCCATGAAGACCAGCGCGCCCAGGCCCGCGGCGCCGGGGACGCCGAGGGCGAGCAGGCCGACGGTGATGAAGGCCGCGTCGATCAGGGCGATCAGCGTGGTGCCGCGCATGAAGCCCGCCATCGCGTCGAAGGCACGGTCGGCGCAGGCGACCACGGTCTCGGCGCCGCGCCCGGGCAGGGTGGCGCGGATGGCGTCACCGGTGCGGTGGCCGTCGCGCAGGAAGAAGAAGACCAGCGCCAGGGCCAGCACCGCGCCGGTGATCAGCTGGGTGAGCAGGCCGAGCCCGGAGAGCACGCCGTTGGTCAGCGTCGAGACCAGCGAGTTGGTCTCGCCCTTGGCGTTCTCCAGCGCGTGCTGGATCTTCGCCCCGAACGGTCCGAGCCACCGGGCCAGCCGCTGCCCGGCGGCCGGGAGCGAGGCGGCGATCTGCGGGGCGCTGTGCACCAGGGAGTTGACCAGCAGGGCGACCACCCCGACCACCGCGACCACCAGCACCAGGCAGGTCAGCCCGGCCGCCAGGCTCCGGCTCAGCCCCCGCCGCACCAGCCAGGGCACCACCGGGTGGAGCAGTGAGGCCCCCAGCAGCGCCAGGAGGAACGGCACGGTGGCGGCCCTCAGCTCGACCAGCGCGAACACCACCAGGGAGCCCACGGTGATCAGCAGGATCACCGCCACCGACCAGGCCGCCGCACACCGCACGGCGGGCGGCAGCATCAGGTACGGCCTGCGGTGGTCGGGCCGCCCACCGGGCGGGCGCTCCACGGACACGGCAGCCTCCGACGGGGGTCGTCGTTGAGTCCGAACCGACCCATCTCAACAGAGAATCTGACGATCCGCCCGTTGTGGTGGCTAGCCCACCGCCTCGATCCGCACCGCCCCGCCCCCGCCCCCGCCCGCGAAGGCCAGTACGCGGTGCGCCTCCGCCTCCGCCGCCTCGCGGTCCGCCGGCGCCAGGCGGACGAACGGCTGGACGGCCACCTCCCGCTCCCCCGTCAGCCCCCACGTCCCGGCGACCAGCCCGTCCACCAGCAGGGTGCCGGGCACCAGCCCGTTCCGGGTCATCACCCGCCCCTTGTACTCCTCCGGCAGCACCCGGCTCCGGTCGGCGTGGGAGAGCAGCAGGTTGTCGAACGGCGCGACCAGCCGCACCGGCGCCGGGGCGTCCGGCTCCGGCCGGGGCGCCTGCGGCAGGTCGTACAGCAGCCGGCCCTGCTCGTCCCGGAAGGTCAGCAGCCGCGGCGCGACCCGCTGCAGGACGGGGCCGAGGCCGGGAAGGCCGCACCACTTCCTCAGGTCCGCCGCGCCGGCCGGGCCGAAGGCGGCGAGGTAGCGCAGCACCAGGCCGTCCGGCGAGGGCTCGGGGTCGAGCGGGCGGCCGAGCCAGGCCTCGGCGGTGGTGTGGGCGGCCGGTCCGCCGCGCCCCCACAGTCCCCGCGGCGGCACCTGGACCAGCGGCAGCAGGCACCGCGCGGCCTGGGCCAGCGCCGCCGGGTCGCGGTCCGGGCGGGTGGCGGCCAGCAGCGCGCCGAGCCGCTGGAAGGTGCGCGGCTCCTCCTCGACCAGGGCGCGGGCCTCGGCGGCCAGCACGGCCAGGTCGAGTCCGGCCAGCCGCTTGCCGTAGGTGGTCCGCAGGGCCTGGTCCAGGACGGGCTGGAGCAGCGGACGCAGGGTCAGGCAGTCCTCGGCGGTGACCAGGTGGATGGTGCCGCGCTGGAGCGCGATCCGGACCACCGCCCGCTGTTCGATCAACCCGGTGAGCTGCTCCGGGGCGAAGCCGTCCAGCCGGGAGAGCAGCCCGAGGTACGGCGGCTGGGGGGCGGCCTGGGCCTGGAGGCCGCCGAGGTGGTGGATCACCTCCAGGGGTGTCCGGTCGGTACGGGCGAGCAGGTGCTGACGGGCCAGCAGTGCGCGGCTCAGGGCGCGGGTGCCGAGCACCGTCACCGGCGGCCGTCCACGACGGAGCGCAGCACGGAGATCCGGTTGGTGGTGATGGAGGCGGCGCCGGTGTCGCGCAGTCGGCGCATGGTGCGGCGCAGGTCGGCGGTCCAGGTGGAGACGGCGAGTCCCTCGTCCGTCGCTTCCCCGACGAACCGGGGGGTGACCAGACCGAACGGCGGGTTGAGGAAGCGCGGGCGCAGGTCGCGCAGCAGGGCGGGCGCGGGCATCCGCGGCTGCTTCCAGGTGAGCGCGATCTCGGCGTCCGGGCTGAGCTCGCGCACGGCGAGCATGGCGGTGGTGTGGCCGCAGAAGGCGACCAGCGCCTCGGCACCGAGCCCGGTGACGACGGACCAGGTGGCGGCGGCCGGGCCGGGGTCGTCCAGGTCGATGAGCAGGCGCGGGCCGTTGGCTTCCGCCACGGCCTTGATCGCCTCGGCGAGGGTGGGGACGGCCAGTTCCCCCTGCCGCAGCTCGTCCAGCTGCTCGGTGGTGACCCGGCCGATCGAGCGCGGGTCGCCCCAGAGCCGTTCCAGGGTGGGGTCGTGCAGCAGCACCGGCACCTTGTCGCGGGTGAGCTGGACGTCCACCTCGACGGCGTCGGCCCCGGCGGCGAGCGCGGACTCGACGGAGGGCAGGGTGTTCTCGCGGTGGCGGTACGGGTCGCCGCGGTGGGCGACGGCGAGCACCGGGCGGCGGTCGGCGGGGGCGGCGGGGCTCATCGGATCCTTCCGGACAGCCAGGGGGTGAGGTCGTGGAGGCCGAGGGACTCGCGGTAGCCGGCTTCCCCCGGGACGGTGACGATCAGGGTGGTGGACGGCGGGAAGGTCCGCGCCCTGACGTGCACCAGGCCGGACCAGACGGAGTTCAGGAAGGCCGGGACGCTGTCGCGCGGGACGTCGAAGGGGATGCCCTCGACGGTCACGGTCACCTCGTCGTGGGTGAACAGCCGGACGGCGGTCCGCGGGCTGCCGTCGAACTCCAGCAGGGCTTCGTGCGGGATGGCGTCCGGTCCGTCCTCGTGGCCGACCAGCCCGGCGAAGGTCCGGTCGCTCCCGATGTCGTGCTGGGCCCGCACGGCGCGGCCGTGCCGGGCGGCGACGGCCTCGATCGCCAGCACGGCGCTCTGGGTGGTCGGCAGGTGCGGGGGCGGCATCCGGGCCTCTCGGTCGGGACTCGTCTTCGGTTCTTCGGTGTGGCTCGGCGGGGAGTCGGAAGGGAATCGGAAGGGAGGTGGCTAACGCCGCTCGATCATCACATTGGTCGACTTGATGACCGCCGTGGCGGGTGCGCCCGGCACCAGGTTCAGCTCCTCCGCCGACTCCCGGCTGATCAGCGACACCACCCGGAACGGCCCGGCCTGCACCTCCACCTGCGCGGCCACGTCGCCGAGCACCACATGGGTGATGATCCCGGGGAAGCGGTTGCGCGCCGAGGACGGCCGGCCCTCGGCCTCGGCGTTCTCCGGCCGGGCCAGCTCGCGGGCGAAGGCGGCGAGCTCGGCCCCGGGGATGATCCGGTGCCCGTGCTCGTCCCGCACGGCGGCGAGCCGCCCGGCGTCCACCCAGCGCCGCATGGTGTCCGCGCTGACGCCGAGCAGCGCCGCCGCCTCACCGATGCGGTACGGGTTGACCGGCAGCTCGGGCTGGCCCATGTGCGACTCCTGACGGTGGTACGAGGTACGGGGTACGTGCCCCCCGTCCGCCATCCTGCCGTACCGGGCACGCCGACGGGAAACAGCCCCGGACCAGCCCACGGAGGCGGCACGGCGGCACGGCCTACGGCTCGCCGAACAGGTCCCGCCGCACGGCGTCCCCGGCGGTGAGCACCGCCCCGGCGAGCACCGCCCCGCCGCCCGCCGTACCGGCCCGCACCTCGGTGCGCAGCGGGGAGAACCCGGCCAGCCGCCGTTCGACCCGGCCGGCCAGCTCGGCGCCGCCGGCCCGGCCGATCTCGCCGCCGAGCACCACGCAGCCCGGGTCGAGCACCACGCAGAGCGCGGCCGCGCCGAGCGCGATCCGCTCGGCCAGCTCGTCCAGGAACGCCTCGCCCGCCGCACCGGCGGCCAGTGCGGTGCGCACGGCGGCCTCGGCGGCGGACGCGTCCCCGGCCGGGTCGGCGGACAGCCCGTGGCTGCGGGCGAGCGCGCAGATCGCGGCGCTGCCGACCAGGCCGTGGAATCCGCCCTCGCAGCTGTCGGCGCTGGGCAGCCCGACCGTGCCGGGGACGGGCAGGAAGCAGATCTCGCCGGTACCGCCGGAGAAGCCCCGGCGCAGCCGGCCGTCCAGGATGACGGCGGCGCCGACGCTGTGGCCGAGCCACATCAGCACGAAGGTGTCGCGGTCGCGCGCGGCGCCGACCCGGTACTCGGCCCGGCCGGCCAGGTTGACCTCGTTCTCCAGGATGACATCGGTGCCGGGCAACTCCCGCAGTGCGGTGAGGAGTTCGGCGTGCCAGCCGGGGAGCTTGCCGGTGCTGTGCAGTCGGCCGGTGGCGGGGTCGACCAGGCCGGGGGCGCCGACCGCGACGGTGTGCAGCTGCTCGACGCCGGCGCCGCGCGCGGTCTCCAGCAGGGTGCGGACGATCCTCTCGGCGACGCCCGCGTCGGCTGCACCTACGCCCGACGCCTCGGCCGACGCCTCGACCGACACCTCCGCGGTGGCGAGGCTGCGCCCGGCGAGGTCGGCGACGACCATGCTGACCCCGCCCTCGCGGACGTCGAAGGCGGCGATGTGGGCGCGGGAGGCGACCAGCGCGTAGAGCCGGGCGTTGGGGCCGCGCCGCTGTTCGCCGCGCTCGCCGACGACGGCCACCAGGCCGGTGCGCTGGAGGCGGTCGAGCAGGTCGGCGACGGTCGGCCGGGACAGGCCGGTGAGGTCGCGCAGCTCGGTCGCGGTGAGCGGACCCTGTTCGAGCAGGAGGTTGAGCGCCAGGCGGTCGTTGATCGCCCGGGCGGTGCTCGGCGTGGCCGTACGCGCGGTGGTCATGGCCGGTCATCCTTCCAGAGTGTTTCTATCAGGGTCCCTTCCTGATAATTTATCGAACCGATCGCACGAACCGCCGGACGGCCCACCCCGCCGCGCGGACCCGTCGGCCTGCACGTAGACCACCCACAGGGCACCGTCGCGCCCCGCCACGCGCGACCGGGAGGGAACGCCGCATGACAGTCACGACCCCGCAAACCCCGGAACCACTCGCCGACCCACGCCGCTCCCGGCTGAGCATCGCGCTGGTCTTCGGCGTGCACGGCGCCGTCAGCGGCACCTTCGTCACCCGCATCCCGTGGATCCAGGACCGGCTGGACCTCTCCCCCGGCCAGCTCGGCCTGGCCCTGGTGATGCCCGCCATAGGCTCCTCCCTCGCGATGCCGCTCGCCGGGCGCTTCGTCCATCGCCACGGCGGCCGGGCCGCGGTGCGCGGGCTGATCTCGCTCTGGTGCCTGGCCCTCGCCCTGCCCGCGCTCGCCCCCTCACTGCCGGCGCTGTGCGCGGTGCTACTGGTGTACGGCGCCACCGCGGGCACAGCGGACGTCGCGATGAACGCCCAGGGCGTGGAGATCGAGCGGTGCCTCGGCCGCTCGATCATGTCCGGGCTTCACGGGATGTGGAGCGCGGGTGGACTGCTGGCCTCCGGCTTCGGCATCCTGGCCGCCCACCTGGACCTCGACGCCCGGCTCCAACTGGCCGTCACCGCCCTGGTGTTGCTCGCCCTCGCCCAGCCGGTCTGCCGGAGCCTGCCGGACTTCCGGGCGCCCGAGGCGGCGGAGGAGCCGCCGCACTTCGCCCTGCCGCCGCGCAGCTCGCTGGTGATCGGACTGGTCGGCTTCTGCGCGGTGTTCGCCGAGGGCGCCTCGATGGACTGGAGCGGCGTCTACCTCAAGACCGTCACCGGCGCCTCCGCCACCCTCGCGGCCGCCTCCTACACCGCCTTCTCGCTCACCATGGCGGTCAGCCGCCTGGCCGGGGACGCGGTGATCCGCCGCCTCGGCGCCGTCCGCGCCACCCGGCTGGGCGGTGCGACCGCCACCCTCGGCGGCGTCCTGGTGGTGGCCGCCGACCACCCGGCGCTGGCCATCCCCGGCTTCGCCCTGATCGGCGTCGGCATCGCGGTGATCGTGCCGCTCGCCTTCGCCGCCGCCGGACGGATCGGCAGCAACCCCAGCCAGGCCATCGCGGGCGTCGCCACCGTCACCTACACCTCCGGCCTGGTCGCCCCCGCCGTGATCGGCGCCCTCGCCCAGGCCACCTCGCTCACCGTCTCCTTCGGACTCGTCACGCTGCTCGCCTTCGCCCTGCTGCTGAGCGCCGGGGCACTGCGCCGGGCCGAACCGGATTCCACCGACAACAAGGTGACCGCGTCGTCGCCGGGAAACACTTCCGGAAAAGATCTCTCCGCGATATGACCGACCATTCGCCGGGAAATTCCCGCTGATATCGCCGACCGCCGAGCGCACCCCAGCGCCCGGCGGTTTTCCGCGACCGGCGCGGGCCGACCTCACGGCCGCCCTGGAGCGGCTGTGCACCGTCGGCCCCGCCGAGGTGGTCGCTCTCGGCTTCTGCTTCGGCGGCCGCCAGGCCTTCCGCACCACCGCACCCCGCTTCGGCCCGGCCGGGGCGGTCGGCCGACGTCCCTCCGCCGAGCCTAAATCCCTTTGCGCGGCCGGACGTTGCGGTCCGACACTGGGGCCGTGCTCGGATTCCTCAAGACCGACGACGAAACCCTGGTCTCCTGCCTGGGCGATCCCCAGCGCACCGTGGCGGCCTACCACGAGCTGCTCCGGCGCGGGCCGGGCGCACTGGGCGCGATCCGCGCCGGGCTGTCCCATGACCACCCGGCCGTCCGGGAGGGCTGCTGCCGCCTCCTGGACCACCTGGTCGAGACCGACTCCATGGACCTGCTCGTCGCCATGGCCGACGACCCCGACGCCGAGGTCAGGGTCGCCGCCTTCCACGCCCTGGCCTGCGACCGCTGCAAGGACGACGCCTGCGCCCCGGGCGCGGGCCTGGTCCTCGAACCCGCGCTGCGTCACCTGGCCGACGACCCCGACCCACGGGTCCGGGCCAGGGCCGCCGAACTGGTCGGCAAGTTCGCCCACAGCGACGCCCGCGCCGTCGCCGCCCTTCAGGCGTGCCAGGCCGGCGACCCGAGCCCGGCCGTCCGCAAGAAGGCGGGCTGGTACGCCCCCGGCGGGCCCATCCACCGACGGACCGCGCCACGCGCCGGACGGAGCCTCAGGGCTGGTTGAGGTAGGTGAGCGCGGCCCGGACGCGGCGGTTGGTGTCGTCGTCGTCCGCGATGCGGAGCTTGCCGAACATCGAGGTGGTGTACTTGCCGACCGCGCTGTCACTGGGGAACAGCCGCCGCCCGATGGCCTGGTTGGACAGTCCCTCCGCCATCAGCCCGAGCACCCGGTACTCGCGCTCGGTGAGCTGGCTGAGCCCTCGCTCCGGTGGGCTCGCGGACAGCAGCTTGGCGATCACCGCCGGGTCCATCGCCGTGCCGCCGGCCGCGACCCGCTCCAGCGAACCGATGAACTGGTCGGCGTCGAAGCCCCCAGGACCACCCCAGCACCACCGAGCCCGCCCACACGGCCGGGACCAGCAGGGTCACCGCCGCGACCGCGCACGCCCGCGGGAACCCCGTCGCGGCCTCCGTCGCCCACCCGCCCAGCTTCCCCAGGAGCCCTTCCTCGTCTTCCGTCGGTGCGCCCACTGTGCACCGCGCGGAACCCCCGTCCGCCCCGGTCCGGCCCGGGAGTGCGGCCAGACCCACCCAGGTGTGCGTCCAGCCGGACCCCTGCGCCCCGGGTAGAGCCCCACCCGCCGTCATGCCGATCGCGATCACCGGCGTCGGCCCTGCCCCGACCGGCCCCGCTCCCGCGACCGGTTAGGCTCTCGCCGTGCCCGCAGCCCTGACGACCTCCGCCGCGCCGACCGCCGAAGAGCCCGCCGAGCCCGCCGCCCACGGCGGGCGGCACCCGGCCCGCTCGGCCTGGTGGCGGTTCGGCCTGCTGGTGGTGCTGCTGGGGGCCTGCGCCGGCTCGCTGCTGCTGTGGAGCCCGACCGACCTGCTCTCCGGCGGGCTGGCGCACCGGATGCCCGGTTACTGGTTCGCCCCGCTGTTCACCCTCGTCTACGCGGTCGGGACGCTCGCCTTCGTGCCGCGCCCCGCGCTGAACGCCGCGGCCGGGCTGCTGCTGGGCATCCAGCAGGGGGTGCTGCTCGCGGTGCTCGGCACCACGCTGGGCGCGGCCCTGGCCTTCGCGCTCGGCCGGGGGCTGGGCCGGGAGGCGCTGCGGCCGTACCTGCGCGGCAAGGTGCTCGGCGCCCTCGACCGGCGCTTCACCGACCAGGGCTTCCGCAGCGTCCTGGTGCTTCGGCTGCTGCCCGGGCTGCCGTTCCAGGCGGGCAACTACGGCGCGGCCTTCTCCGGGGTCCGCTTCCTGCCCTTCCTGTTCGCCACCGCGATCGGCGTGGTGCCGACCACCGCCGTGTACGTCGTCGCCGCGGCCAGCGCGGACCAGCCGGGCTCGGCCGCGTTCCTGGTCTCGGCCGGGGTGATCGCCCTGCTGGTGCTGGGCAGCCTGGTCGGGCTCTGGCGGGCGGCCGCGGCCCGCCGCCGGGCGCAGGCCGGCTGACGCCTCGCTCGCGCCCCCGCAATTCGCTCGCGCCTGCGCGCCATCGGGGCCACGATGTCCCGCATGACCGAACTCACTCCGCGGGTGGACCCGCCGATGGCCGCCGACGAGGCCGCCATGCTCACCTCCTGGCTCGACTACCACCGCAGCACCCTCGCCCTGAAGTGCGAGGGCCTGACCGACGACCAGCTGCGGCTGCGCTCGGTCCCGCCGTCCACGCTCTCCCTGCTCGGTCTGGTCCGGCACATGGCCGAGGTCGAACGGCACTGGTTCCAGGGCGTCCTGCTCGGCGAGGAGTTCGCCACCGGCCACTACTGGACCGAGGCGGACCCTGACGGCGACTTCGACCACGTCGACACCGCCGACGTCGCCGCCGACTTCGCCACCTGGCGCGCCGAGATCGAGGCCGCCCGCCGGGCGGTTGCCGGCCTGCCGCTGGACACCGTCGGCAAGCGGGCGCGCCAGGACCAGGAGGTGACGCTCCGCTGGATCCTCGTCCACATGATCGAGGAGTACGCGCGGCACAACGGGCACGCGGATCTGTTGCGGGAGCTGGTGGACGGTTCGACCGGCGAGTGAAATCGTTTCCGCATTGTTGACAGAGGGTCAGTTACGCCGTGACCGCTACCGATATGGTCTACGCGCGCAACCGTACCGCGCCGTGCCGCGTCGCTGTCTTTGCCCGGGTCCGCCCGGGTTTCCGGTGCGGCACGACTCGTACGGGGGCCGCGAGCGGGCACGGGACCGGTGAACAGTGCGATACTCGGACAGTTCCGACGAGTGGATGACGTGTCAAGAAGGACACGCACCCCCCGGGGGGACCAGACGGGACGAGGCAGGGAGGCGCGGCATGGGAGCACTTCGCGACGAGCACCACAACGGGTGGCTGATGCCCTCCGGGAACTACCCGGCCGCGGCGTACGACGACGAGTGGGTGGATCAGGAGACGGTGCCCGCCGTCCCCGCGCCCGCGAAGATCGTCTCCCTGCGGCCGACGGGCTTCGAGGCGGCCCGCACGGTCGGTGAGCACATCCGGGCGAGCACCCCGGTGGTCATGGACCTCACCGAGATGGACGAGGCCGAGGCCAAGCGCATGGTCGACTTCGCCTCCGGGCTGATCTTCGGCACCCGGGGCGGCATCGAGCGGATCGCCCGCCGGGTCTTCCTGCTCACCCCGGCGGACGTCGAGGTGATGGTGATCGACCGACCGCTGGACGAGACCGGGTTCTACAACCAGAGCTGACCGGAGCGGCGCGGGCCGGACGGCCCGCAGCACCCCCACCGGGGGCGGCACCCCAGCCGCCCCCGGTTTTTGCGGTCCGCGTTCGATTCTCCTATGGCGCAGCTGAGACCAGCAGAACAAATATGAGACATGAATGTCTCATCTGGCCTACACTCGACTCATGGCCACCGACCGTGACACCGTTCTGGAAGCCGCCGTCGGCGTGCTGTCCCGCCGCCCCACCGCCCACCTGGACGAGATCGCCCGCGCCGCGGGCATCAGCCGGGCCACCCTGCACCGGCTGTTCCCGGGCCGCGACGCGCTGATCCGCGACGTCGGCCGGCTCGGCCTGCAACGCTTCGCCGCCGCACTGGACACCGCCGCCGTCGAGGAGGGCGACGCCCGGACGGCCCTGCGCCGCCTGGTGGACGCCGCCGTCCCGGACGCCATGCTCTGCGCCTTCCTGGCGGGCGAGAACCAGCTCTACGACGACGACGAGATCAACGACCTCTGGGAGGTCCAGATCGACCGGCTGCACGCGCTCTTCCTGCGCGGCCAGCGCGAGGGCGTCTTCCGGATCGAGCTGAGCGCGGCCTGGCTGAGCGAGGCCTTCTTCGACCTGGTGGCCGGGATCGGCTGGGCCATCCAGGACGGCCGGCTCGCCCCGCGCGACGCCGCCTTCTCCCTCGCCGAGCTCTTCCTCGGCGGCGCGCTGCGCCGGGACCCCACTCCTTCGAACCCACAGCACCTCGGACCGGAAACCGGAAACCGATAACCCATGAGTGGTACCCCCGCCCTGACCGCCCGCCAGCGCTGGACCGGCCTCGCCGTCCTGGTACTGGCCGTCACCGTGGTCGCCCTGGACGCGACCGTGCTCTCCCTCGCCCTCCCCTCCATCAGCGAGACGCTGCGCCCCAGCGGCACCCAGCTGCTGTGGATCGGCGACTCCTACTCCTTCGTGCTGGCCGGCCTGCTGGTCAGCATGGGCGCCCTGAGCGACCGGATCGGGCGCAAGAAGCTGCTGCTGACCGGCGCCACCGCCTTCGGGGCCGCCTCGCTGCTGGCCGCGTACGCCCCGGGCCCGGGCTGGCTGATCCTGGCCCGGGCGCTGCTCGGTGTCGCCGGGGCGACGATCATGCCCTCCACCCTCTCGCTGATCCGCGGGCTGTTCCCGGACGACCGGGAGCGGGCCACCGCGATCGGCGTCTGGGGCGCGGCCGCCACCGCCGGTGCCGCGCTCGGCCCGGTGGTCGGCGGGCTGCTGCTGGAGCACTTCTGGTGGGGTTCGGTGTTCCTGCTGAACATCCCGGTGCTGGCCCTGCTGCTGGTGTCCGGCGCCTGGCTGCTGCCGGAGTCCCGGGACCCGAAGCCGGGGCGCTGGGACGTGCTGAGCGTCGCGCTGTCGATGGCCGGCGTGATCGGCGTGGTGTACGCGGTCAAGGAGGGCGCCGCGCACGGCCCCGCCCGCTGGGACGTGCCGGTCACCTTCCTGCTGGGCGCCGCCGCGCTGGCCCTCTTCGTCCGCCGCCAGCTGCGGCTGGAGACCCCGCTGCTGGACGTCCGGCTGTTCCGGGACCGCCGGTTCACCGCCGCCGTCACGGCCTCGCTGATCTCGCTGGTCGGCCTGTCCGGCGTGATCTTCGTGGTCTCCCAGTACCTCCAGCTGGTGCGCGGCTACGACCCGCTCCAGGCGGGCCTGGCGGAGCTGCCGGCCTTCGCCGGTTCGGTGGCCGGCGGGCTGCTGACCGCCCGGATCGCCCGGCGCTTCGGCGCGCGCCGGGCCCTGGCCGTCAGTCTGCTGGCGATGGGCCTGGCCACGGGCGGGCTGGGCTGGATGGAGCAGGACACCACCTACCTGCTGCTGGCCGTCTCCTTCCTGGTGACCGGCACGGCCGAGGGCGTGGTCTACACCCTCGGCGCCGACCTGGTGCTGACCGCCGCTCCCGCCGACAAGGCCGGGGCCGCCTCGGCGGTCTCCGAGACGGCGTACGAGCTGGGCACCGCGCTCGGCATCGCGCTGGTCGGCTCGGTGGTCGGCTCGATCTACACGAACGGGCTGTCCGTCCCGGCCGGGGCCTCCCCGGAGGTCGCCACCCGGGCCGGGGAGTCGCTGGGCGCGGCCGTGGAGACGGCACGGGGGCTGCCGCCGGAGCTGGCGCAGCCGCTGCTGGCGAGCGCGAAGGACTCCTTCGTCCACGGCCTGAACAGCGCCGGGCTGCTGGCCGGGGTGCTGCTGGCCGGCGCGGCCGCGCTGGCCTGGTGGCTGCTGCGCGGCCGGTCCGCGCCGACGCCGGCCGGGCCGGCCGAACACGCCCGGCCCGAGCAGCCCCAGCGGGTGCCCGCCTAGAAAGAAGGGAGAACGGCTGTTCCGGATTCGGGAACGGCCGTTCTCGCACGTGCGGCGTCGGCTACGAGACCCCGAAGGGCAGCTCCAGCTCCGCCCAGACCACCTTGCCGTCCCTGGTCAGCCGGCTGCCCCAGCGCTGGGCCAGCTCGCTGACCAGGAACATCCCGCGTCCGCCCTCGTCCTGCTCGGCGAAGGGGCGCAGCTGCGGGGTGGCGCCGCCGGCGTCCGAGACCTCGACGGTGAGCACCCGGTCGTGGAACAGCCGCAGGCGGCGCGGCGCCTCGGCGTGCAGCAGGGCGTTCGTGACCAGCTCGCTGACCAGCAGTTCGGCGTAGTCGGAGAGCGCGCTCAGGCCCCAGGCCTCCAGGGTGGCGCGGGTGAAGCGGCGGGCCGTGCCGGGGAGCTTGCCGCCGCCGGTGAGCGGCAGGGTGGCGATCCGGTCGGCGGGCACCGGCAGCGCCCTGGCCATGATCATCGCGATGTCGTCCTCGGTGCCGTCGGTGACCAGGGCGCCGATCACGGCGTCGCAGGTCTCCTCCAGCGTCCGGCCGGGGCCGGCCAGGGTTCCGGCCAGCAGGTCGATGCCGTCATCCAGGTCCTGACCGCGCCGCTCGACCAGGCCGTCGGTGTAGAGGGCGAGCACGCCGCCCTCGGGGAAGGTGAACTCGGTCGACTCGAAGGCGACCCCGCCGACGCCCAGCGGAACGCCCGGCGGCACCTCAACCCTGCGGGCGATGCCGTCGGTGCCCACCCAGACCGGCGGCAGGTGCCCGGCCGAGGCGACCTGGACGGTGCGCTCCAGCGGGTCGTAGACGGCGCAGATGCAGGTGGCGAACTGGCCCTCGCCGATCCCCGAGGCGGTTTCGTCCAGCCGGGTGAGGACCTGCTCGGGCGGCATGTCCAGGGTGGCGAGGGTCCGGGCGACGGTGCGCAGCTGGCCCATGGTGGCGGCGGCCCGGATGCCGTGGCCCATCACGTCGCCGACCACCAGGGCGACCCGCCCGCAGGACAGCGGGACCACGTCGAACCAGTCGCCGCCGACCTCGCTGACCACGCTGCTGGGCAGGTAGCGGTAGGCGATCTCCAGACCGAGGGTGCGGTGGATCTCCTGCGGCAGGAGGCTGCGCTGGAGGGTGAGGGCGGTCTCCCGTTCGCGGCGGTAGAGCCGGGCGTTGTCGAGGGCCAGGGCGGTGCGGGCGACGAGTTCCTCGGCAAGTGCGACGTCGGCCTCGTTGAAGGGCTCGGGGTTGCGCATCCGGATGAACTCGGACCCGCCGAGCACCATGCCCCGGGCGGTGATCGGGACCATCAGGTACGAGTGGATGCCGGCGGCCATCCCGGGGGCGACGCGGTCCTCGCTGGACACCAGGCCGCGCAGCACCTCCTCGTCCACGTGGGCGCGCAGCAGCGGGCGTCCGCTGCGCAGGCACTGGGTGTAGCTGCGGTCGGGGGCGTACTCGGAGGTCTCGCCGACGACGTCCACCGCGTGGGCGAGGCCGGTCTCGTAGTTCTCCCCGACGGCGACGGCACGCAGGGTGACCGACCGGTCGGAGGGGATCGGGGTGGGCTCGGCGCCGCGCAGCACCGGTTCCAGCAGGTCGACGGTGGCGAAGTCGGCGAACCGGGGGACGACCGCCTCGATCAGCTCCTCTGCGGTGCGCTGGAGGTCGAGGGTGGTGCCGATCCGGGCGGTGGCCTCGGCGATGGTGGCGAGGCGTTCCTGGGCGCGGGCGGCGCGGGCCTCGGCCTGGAAGCGCTCGGTGACGTCGATGATCGAGGAACAGACGCCGAAGACCTTGCCGGTGGAGTCCTCCAGCCGGAAGTAGGAGGCGGACCAGGCGTGGTCCCGTCGGGGGTCGCCGGGGACGCGGCCGTGCGAGCGGGCGTCGACCACGGGCTTGCCGCTCTTGAGCACCTGTCTCATGATCTGTTCGATCTCGGCGGTGTTGATGCCGGGCAGGACGGCGGATATCCGCCGGCCGAGGTGGCCGGCGACCGGGACGCCGTTCATCCGGGCCAGTGCCTCGTTGATCCGGACGAAGCGCAGGTCGGTGTCATAGACGGCCATGCCGATCGGGGAGCGGCTGAAGATGCCGCCCAGCACGGCGAGGTCGGCCTCGATCGCGTGGATGGCCCGGGTGTCGGAGGCGGTGGCGAGCAGCAGCAGGGTGCCGGCCGGTCCGGCGATCGGGTAGGTGCGGAACTCCAGCTCGACCCGGTGCCCGTCGCGGTGGCGGACCGGGAAGACGAAGGAGGAGCCGTTGCCGGCCATGATCCGCTGGAACAGGTCGAGCACGGCGGGCCGGTCGGCCTCGTCGGTGAGCAGCCGGGCGGCGTAGCTGCCGACAGCCTCCTCGGCGGAGTACCCGAGCAGGGCCTCGGCGTCCTCGCTCCAGTGCAGGATCAGTCCGTCGGCCTGGAGCAGCGCCGTGGCGAGCGGAACGAGGCGGTGGCCTTCCGGGCGTGCGGCATCGCCGTCCGGCGCGGGGCCGGCGGCGCTGGTCGCGTCCCACTCGTGTCCGTGCATTCAGGCAGCACCCCGGTTCGCTCGTACCCGGCCGGAGGGGCCTCACGGTCCGTGCCGGCCGGGTTTCTTCTCCAGACTGCACGGACATCGGCCGCCCGGCGACCCCTTGGCCAGGGGGCGTCCGGTCGCTCGGTTGTACGGGCGTCATGGGCGTACCGGCCGCAGCGTACTCTCCAGAACGCCCGCCCACTGCCGGATCACACCGGAACGTCGAACGCTGTCGTCGGTGAGCAGGTTGGCCAGGCCGAGTCCGCGGGCGAGGTCGAGGGTGGCCTGCACCGATTCGCGCACGCCGGGGCGGCTCTCGTCGGCGTCCAGGAACTCCACGGCGGCCCGGTGGGCCTCCCGGCCGACGTGGCCCTCCAGGGCGATGATCCGCTCGCGCAGGGCCTCCTCGGTGGCGGCGGCGGTCCACAGGTGCAGGGCGGCGCGGAACAGCGGGCCGGTGTAGAGGCGGACGATCATGTCGACCACGGCCCGGGTGCGGTCGGGGCCGGCGGCCGGCAGTTCGTCCGCGTGGGTGCGGACGGCTGCCAGCCGCTCGGCGGTGACGTGCTCGACGGCCGCGGTGAACAGGTCCTCGCGGGTCGGGAAGTGGTGCTGGGCGGCGCCCCGGGAGACGCCGGCCCGTTCGGCGACCACGCTGACGGTGGAGCCCTGCCAGCCGAGTTCGGCCAGGCAGTCCACGGCGGCCGCGAGCAGCCGGGCCCGGGTCGCGCGGCTGCGGTCCTGCTGGGGGGTGCGGACGGCGGGGTGGCTGGTCATGTCGGGTGGCGGTTCCTGTGTCGACGGGGTCTGTTCGGGTGGGGGCGCGGCGGGTCGATCCTCACAGACGGGCCGCGGTCTCCGTCCGCCGGGGGTCCCGGCCTTCAGGAGGCGGCTCCGGCCCGGTCGGCCTCGCGGGCGCGCAGTTCGCGGCGCAGGATCTTGCCGGCCGCGGACCTGGGGACGGCGTCCACGAACTCCACCGCGCGCACCTTCTTGTACGGGGCGACCCGGCCGGCGACGTAGTCGGCGACCTCCTCCCCGGTCAGGCCGGTGCCCGGGACGCGGACCACGAAGGCCTTGGGGCACTCCGTGCCGTCGGCGTCGGCGACGCCGATCACGGCGGCGTCGGCGATCCAGGGGTGTCCGAGCAGCACGGCCTCCAGTTCGGCGGGGGCGACCTGGTATCCCTTGTACTTGATCAGCTCCTTGACCCGGTCCACGACGAACAGGTAGCCGCGTTCGTCCACGTAGCCGATGTCGCCGGTGTGCAGCCAGCCCTCGGCGTCGACCACGGCGGCGGTGTCGCAGGGCCGGCCGAAGTACCCCTTCATCACCTGGGGGCCGCGGATCAGCAGCTCGCCCCGCTCCCCCGGGCCGAGGTCGTCCCCGGAGCCGTCCAGGGCGGTGACCCGCAGTTCGGTGGAGGGCACGAGCCGGCCGACCGAGCCGGGCGAGGGGGCGGGATCGGTCGGGGAGACCACGTGGGTGACGGGTGACAGCTCGGTCATCCCGTAGCCCTGGAGCAGGTGCGGCAGGTTCAGCCGGCGGGCGCAGGCCGCGGCGAGCTCCTGGTCCAGGGGGGCGGCCGCGCACAGCAGGTACTCCACCGAGGAGAGGTCGAAGCGGTCCACGAGCGGGTGCCTGGCCAGCGCGAGGACGATCGGCGGGGCGACCACCAGGCCCTGCACCCGGTGCTGCTCGACCGCGCGGCAGAACGTCTCCAGGTCGAAGCGGGGCAGCACGACCACGGTGGCGCCGCACCGCAGCGGCTGGTTGAGCAGCGCCGTCAGGCCGTAGATGTGGAAGAAGGGCAGTACGGCGAGCACTCGTTCGCCCACGGCGGGGCGGTAGAGGGCGTCGGTCTGGGCGAGGTTGGTGGCGATCGAGCGGTGGGTGAGCATCACGCCCTTGGGCAGGCCGGTGGTGCCGCTGGAGTACGGCAGGACGGCGATGTCCTCACCCGGGTCGACGGCCGGCTCGGGGGCGGGGCCGGTGGCGGCCAGCAGGTCGGCGAGCGAGGGGTGGCCCTCGGCGCCGTCCAGGACGACCGTCCCGGTCAGCGGCCGGCCGGCGGCGGCGAGCAGGTCGGCGGCCGCCCGGGCGGTCGGCAGGAACGGGGAGACGGTGATCAGCCAGCGGGCGTCGCTGTCGCCCAGTTGGCCGGCCAGCTCGCCGGGGGTGCTCAGCGAGGACACCGTGGTCACGGTGGCGCCGGCCCGGCTGGCGCCGTAGTAGGCCGCCGGGTAGGCGATCGAGTTCGGGCTGAACAGCGCCACCACGTCGCCCTTTCGCACCCCCGCCTCGGCCAGCCCGGCGGCGACCCGCTCGACCGAGGCGGCGAGCCGGGCGTAGCTGACCCGCTCCCCGGTGAGGCCGTCGATCAGGGCCGTCCGGTCGCCGTACCCGGCGGCCGGTGACAGTACCGCTTCGTGGATCGGCAGGTCGACGTCGGGAACGTCCGGGAACTCGCTTCGGAAGACCAAGGCATGCCTCCAGTAAGGAAGTTGACGCGACAACTAAGTGGTTCCGGGTGCGCTCAGGAGCATACGGACAGTCAGGGGGCAGGCTCGGCCATTGTGAGGAACCCGGGGCGGTGCACGCGTGGCGCGGTTGCTCCGGAGGGCGCCCGACCGGGCGGTTTGGGCAGCACGGCCGCCCACCCCCGAGGTGCGGCCTCGGACCATGGAGCAACCCCCGTGAGACCTCCCTCCGCCCATCTGCCCTCCTCCCGCCGTCTGCTCGCCGCCGCCACCGCCGCGGCCGCACTCACCCTCGGTACGGCGCCGGCCGCGCTGGCCGCGCCGGGCGACAACGGCGACATCAAGGTGCACGAGAGCAGCACGCCGCTGACCGACCAACGCGACCAGCTCAAGGTCTGCCGGTTCTACCTGGACGCCTTCAACTTCGACACCCTCCAGCTGGTCAACTGGACGACCGAGCAGGCCCCGCCGACCGGCACCGCCCTGGTCCAGTCCGGGGCGATCACCCTCGCCAACGGCACCGGCGTGACCAGCGCGCTGACCCTCCCGGACGGGCACTACAAGCTCGAATGGACGTTCGCGGGTGAGACCGGCGCGGCGAGGCAGAAGGTCTTCGACGTCTCCTGTGCCACCTCGGCCCCGCTGCCCGCGCACCTGCCCGGCGGGCCGCACGGCGGACCGCACGGCGGAGTGGGCACCGGCGGCGGCGGCACCTCGGGACCGGACGCCGCCGAGGTGCTCGGCGGCTCCGCCCTGCTGGCCGGTGCCGCCGGGCTCTGGATCCGCGCGACGCGCCGCCGCTCCGGACGCAATGCCACGTCCTGACCGCCCCCTGCGCGCCCGGCGCGGCGGCCCCGGCCCGATGGCGGCCGGGGTCGTCGCGCTGGTCCTGGCGGCCGGCGGCGGCTGGCTCCTCCATGACGGCACCGACGGCCTCGGCGGCCCACCGCTGCCCGCCCCGGTACCGCCGGCGTCCACCGCCCCGACCGCCGCCCCGACCGGGACGGCGAAGCCGACCCCGGCACCCGCCGTCCCGCCGCTGGCGGCCTCGGTGCCGACCCGGATCCGGATTCCCGCGATCAAGGTCGACGCCCCGGTGACCGGCCTCGGGCTGACCCCCTCCCAGCAGCTGGACACCCCGCCGACGGACCAGCGCAACCTGACCGGCTGGTACCGGGACGGCACCGCGCCCGGCGCCGCCGGGAACGCCCTCGTGGTCGGCCACGCCGACACCCGCAGCGGACCGGCCGTGTTCTACCGGCTCGGACTGCTGCGCGTGGGCGACACCGTCGAGGTGAGCCGCAAGGACCGCCGCGTCGCGGTGTTCACCGTCGACTCGGTCCGGGTCATCCCGAAGCGGGACTTCCCCGACGCCCTGGTGTACGGCCCCACCGAGCGGGCCGAGCTCCGGCTGATCACCTGCGGCGGGAAGTTCGACCGGAAGACCGGGTACGAGTCCAACACCGTCGTGTTCGCCCACCTGTCGAAAACCCGCTAGACCGGTTTGCCGGATCAGTACGACTTCGGCAGGCCGAGGGTGTGCTGGGCGACGTAGTTGAGCACCATCTCCCGGCTGACCGGGGCGACCCTGCCGACCCGCGTGGCGGCCAGCAGGGCGCCCAGGCCGTACTCCTGGGTGAGGCCGTTGCCGCCGAGGGTCTGCACCGCCTGGTCGACCGTCCGGGCGGCGGCCTCCCCGGCGGCGTACTTGGCCATGTTCGCCGCCTCCCCCGCGGCGACGTCCTCGCCCCCGTCGTAGAGCAGCCCGGCCTTCTGGGTCATCAGCCGGGCCAGCTCGATCTCCACCGCGCACTGGGCCAGCGGGTGCGCCAGGCCCTGGTGGGCGCCGATCGGGGTGGACCAGACGGTACGGGTCTTCGCGTACTCCACCGCCTTCCCGAGCGCCTGGCGGGCCAGGCCCAGCGAGAAGGCGGCGGTGAGGACGCGCTCCGGGTTGAGGCCGGCGAACAGCTGGAGCAGGCCGGCGTTCTCGTCGCCGACCAGGGCGTCGGCGGGCAGCCGGACGTCGTCCAGGAAGACCTGGAACTGCTTCTCGGGGGCGACGAGTTCCATCGGGATCGCCCGGTACTCGAAGCCGGGGGTGTCCCGTGGCACGACGAACAGGCAGGGCTTGAGCTTGCCGGTGCGTGCGTCCTCGGTGCGGGCGACGAACAGCACGGCGTCCGAGTGGTCGATGCCCGAGACGAACACCTTGCGGCCGGTCAGCAGCCAGTCCTCGCCGTCCCGGCGGGCGACGGTGGAGATCCGGTGCGAGTTGCTGCCGGCGTCCGGCTCGGTGATGCCGAAGGCCATCCGGCGGCTGCCGTCGGCCAGACCGGGCAGCCAGCGCTGCTTCTGCTCCTCGGTGCCGTAGCGGGCTATCACCGTGCCGCAGATCGCCGGGGAGACGATCAGCAGCAGCAACGGGCAGCCCGCGGTGCCGAGTTCCTCCAGGACGATGGCGAGGTCGCTGATGCCGCCGCCTCCGCCGCCGTACTCGGCGGGCAGGTTGACGCCCAGGTAGCCGGCCTCGCCGGCCTCCGCCCACAGTTCGTCGGCGGGCTCGCCGGCCCGGGCCTTGGCGAGGTAGTAGGCGGAGCCGTAGCGGCGGCCGAGGTCGCCGACGGCCTTGCGCAGGGCGGTGCGTTCGGGGGTTTCGAGGAGCTGACTGCCGATGCCGGACATGCGGGGGTCCTTCCTCAGGCTGTACGGGGGTCTCAGGCCGGTTCGGTGGACTTGACGACGGCGAGCAGGGTGCCGAGCTCGACCTGTTCGCCGGGGGCGACGCGGAGTTCGGCCAGGATGCCGTCGGCGGGGGCGGTGACGCGGTGCTCCATCTTCATCGCCTCCAACACGAGCAGCGGCTGCCCGGCGGTGACGGTGTCGCCGACGGCGGCGGCGGTGCGCAGGACGGTGCCGGGCATCGGGGCGAGCAGGGCGCCCGGGTCCGTGCGGACGGTGGGGTCGGGGAATCGCGGCAGCGCGGTGAGCGCGGTGCTCCCGGTCGGGGTGTCGACGTGGACCCGGTCGCCGTAGCGGGCTACGGCGTAAGGGCGTTGGACCGCTCCCTCGCGCAGCACGACCAGGTCCGCGGTGGCGTCCACGAGTTCGACGTCGCCGTGGCCGTCGGTCTCCAGGCCGGCCCTGGTCCGGCGGTAGCGGACCTCCAACTCCTCTCCGTCCGCGGCCCGGTAGCGCCTGGACTGGGGCTGGGAGGGCAGATTGCGCCAGCCGGACGGCAGGGCGGTCCGGCGGGCTGCCGCCTCGGCGAGGGCGGCGGCCAGGGCGGCGCGCCCGGCGCTCCTGGCGTCGGGGGCGGTGAGTTCGGCCGCGTGCTCGGCGAGGAAGCCGGTGTGCAGGTGCGCGGCGAGGAAGGCCGGGTGCCGCAGCGCGCGGACCAGCAACTCCCGGTTGGTGGCCGGGCCGTGGATCCGGGCGCGGGCGAGCACGTCGGCCAGCCGGCGGGCGGCGGCGGCTCGGGTCGGCGCCCGGACGATCACCTTGGCGAGCATCGCGTCGTAGTGCGGGGTGATCTCGCTGCCGGGCTCCACACCGGAGTCCAGCCGCACCGCGCCGTTGCCGAACTCCGTGTGCTCCGAGTCGAGTTCGAGCCGGTGCAGGGTCCCGGTCGCGGGCTGCCAGTCCTTGGCCGGGTCCTCCGCGTACAGCCGGGCCTCGATCGCGTGGCCGGCGGTCGGCGGCGGAGCGGCCGAGGGCAGCTCCTCCCCCTCGGCGACGGTGAGTTGGAGCGCGACCAGGTCCAGGCCGGTGACCGCCTCGGTGACCGGGTGCTCGACCTGGAGGCGGGTGTTCATCTCCAGGAAGAAGAACCGGCCGTCCTCGGTGAGCAGGAACTCGGCGGTCCCGGCGCCGACGTAGCCGATCGCCCGGGCGGCGTTCACCGCCGCCGTGTGCAGCTCGGCCCGTACGTCCGCCGGCAGGCCGGGCGCCGGGGCCTCCTCGATCACCTTCTGGTGCCGCCGCTGCAGCGAGCAGTCGCGGTCCCCGACCGCCCAGACCGTGCCGTGGGCGTCGGCCAGCAGCTGGACCTCGACGTGCCGGCCGGTGGGCAGATAGCGCTCGCAGAACACCTCGTCCGAGCCGAAGGCCTTGGCCGCCTCCGCCCGGGCCGCCTCGATCTCGGCGGGCAGGTCCGCGAGGTCCCGGACGACGCGCATGCCACGGCCTCCGCCGCCCGCCGCGGCCTTGACCAGCACCGGGAGGTCGGCCTCGGCCGGCTCGTCCAAAGCCCCCAGAACGGGCACCCCGGCCGCGGCCATCAGCCGCTTGGCGGCGGTCTTGGAGCCCATCGCGGCGATCGCGGCCGGCGGCGGGCCGACCCACACCAGGCCCGCGTCCAGCACGGCCCGCGCGAACTCGGCGCTCTCGGACAGGAACCCGTACCCCGGGTGGACGGCGTCGGCCCCGGCCTCCAGCGCGGCCCGCACGATCAGCTCGCCGCGCAGGTAGGTGTCTGCGGGCGCCGCGCCGGGCAGCCGGACGGCGGCGTCGGCCTCCCGGACGTGCGGGGCGCCGGCGTCCGGGTCGGAGTGCACGGCGGTGGTCGCGATGCCGAGCTCCCGGCAGGTGCGGAACACCCGGCGGGCGATCTCGCCCCGGTTGGCGACCAGCAGGTTGGTGATCGTGGTCATGGTCGGTAGCCCTCTCACATTCGGAAGACGCCGTAGCCGCGCGCGCCCTCGACCGGCGCGTTGTGGATCGCGCACAGGCACAGGCCGAGCACCGTACGGGTGTCGCGCGGGTCGATCACGCCGTCGTCGTAGAGCCGGCCGGACAGGAAGACCGGCAGCGACTCCGCCTCGATCTGCTGCTCGACCATCGCCCGGATCGCGGCGTCGGCGTCCTCGTCGTACGGCTGCCCCTTGGCGGCGGCCGACTGGCGGGCCACGATCGACAGCACCCCGGCGAGCTGCTGCGGTCCCATCACGGCGGACTTGGCGCTCGGCCAGGAGAACAGGAAGCGCGGCTCGTACGCCCGGCCGCACATCCCGTAGTGGCCGGCCCCGTAGGAGGCGCCCATCAGCACGGACAGGTGCGGGACCTTCGAGTTGGCCACGGCGTTGATCATCGTCGCGCCGTGCTTGATGATGCCGCCCTGCTCGTAGTCCCTGCCGACCATGTAGCCGGTGGTGTTGTGCAGGAACAGCAGCGGGGTGCTGCGCTGGTTCGCCAACTGGATGAACTGCGCGGCCTTCTGGGACTCCGCGCTGAACAGCACGCCCTGGGCGTTGGCCAGGATGCCCACCGGGTAGCCGTGCAGCCGGGCCCAGCCGGTGGCCAGGCTGGTGCCGTAGAGCGGCTTGAACTCGTCGAAGTCGGAGCCGTCGACGATCCGGGCGATCACCTCGCGCGGGTCGAAGGGCACCTTGAGGTCCCCCGGGACGATGCCGAGCAGCTCCTCCTCGTCGTACTTCGGCGGCTCGGCGAACCGGTCCGGGTCCGGGCCCGGCTTGCGGTGGTCGAGCCGGGCGACGATCCGGCGGGCGATCCGCAGCGCGTCCCGCTCGTCCACCGCGAAGTGGTCGGCCAGGCCGGAGGTGCGGGCGTGCATCTCGGCGCCGCCCAGCGACTCGTCATCGGCCTCCTCGCCGGTGGCCATCCTGACCAGCGGCGGGCCGCCGAGGAAGACCTTGGCGCGCTCCTTGACCAGCACGGTGTGGTCGGACATGCCCGGCACGTAGGCGCCGCCGGCCGTCGAGTTGCCGAACACCACGGCCACGGTGGGGATTCCCGCGGCGGACAGCCGGGTGAGGTCGCGGAACAGGGCCCCGCCCGGGATGAAGATCTCCTTCTGGCTGGGCAGGTCGGCACCGCCCGACTCGACCAGGTTGACCAGCGGGAGGCGGTTGGTCAGCGCGATCTCGTTGGCCCGCAGCGCCTTCCGCAGGGTCCACGGATTGCTCGCTCCGCCGCGCACCGTCGGGTCGTTGGCGGTGATCACGCACTCGACTCCCTCGATCACGCCGATGCCGGTGACCAGCGCCGCGCCCACCGGGTAGTCGCTGCCCCAGGCCGCCAGCGGGGACAGCTCCAGGAACGGCGAGTCCTCGTCGACCAGCAGCTCGATCCGCTCCCGGGCCAGCAGCTTGCCACGCCGGCGGTGGCGCTCCACGTACTTGGGGCCGCCGCCGGCCAGCGCCTTGGCGTGCTCGCCGTCCAGGGCGGCCAGCTTGGCGATCATCGCGGCCCGGTGCTCGGCGTACTCGGGCCCGGCCGGATCGACACGGGTGGGCAGGGCGGTCACAGCAGAACCTCCGGAATGTCCACGTGGCGCGAGCGCAGCCACTCCCCCAGGGCCTTGGCCTGGGGGTCGAAACGGTGCTGGGCGGCGACGCCCTCGCCGAGCAGGCCGGCGAGGGTGAAGTTGACCGCCCTGAGGTTCGGCAGCAGGTGCCGGGCGACGGGCGACTCCGCCGTCTCGGGCAGGAGTTCGCGCAGCTTCTCGACGGTGAGGGTGTGCGCGAGCCAGCGCCAGGCGTCCTCGGTGCGGGCCCAGACGCCAAGGTTGGCGTCGCCGCCCTTGTCGCCGCTGCGGGCACCGAGCAGCATCCCGAGGGGGGCGCGGCGGGTCGGGCCCGGCGGCAGCGGGTCGGGCAACTCCTCATGAACATCGGCCGGTTGGCCGGTGACGGGGGCAGGCGGGACGGCGATCCGGCGGCCGTCCGGCAGTACGGCGGTGTGCTCGACCAGCTTGGCGTCCGCGTACGCGGCGCTGAACACCCCGTACGGCGCGCCCGGGCCGGGCGGGGCGGTGAGGTGGAATCCGGGGTAGCCTGCGAGACCCAACTCGACTGCTGCCTTGCCGAGTTCACGGCCGACCTTGGCCGGGTCCCGGTCGCGGGCGGTCAGCCGGAGCAGGGCCGAGGCGGCCTCCTCGGTGGGGGCGTCCGGGTGGTCGGTGCGGGCGAGGGTCCAGCGCAGCTCGGCCGGGCGGCCCTCGGGCGGCAGCGCGGCGGCGAACTGGCGTTGCACGAGGGCGGCCTTGGCCTCGATGTCCAGGCCGGTGAGCACGAACACCACCTCGTTGCGGTGGCCGCCCAGGCTGTTGCAGCCGACCTTCAGGGTGGGCGGCGGGGCCTCGCCGCGCACGCCGTCGATCCGCACCCGGTCCGGGCCGTCCTCGGTGAGCCGGACGGTGTCCAGCCGGGCCGTGACGTCGGGGCCGAGGTAGTGCGGTCCGCCGGTCTCGTAGAGGAGTTGGGCCGTGACGGTGCCGATCGTGACGGCTCCGCCGGTACCGGGGTGCTTGGTGATCACGCTGGAGCCGTCCGGGTGCAACTCGGCCAGCGGGAAGCCGGGGTGGTCCACGTCGTGCTCGCCGAAGAAGGCGTAGTTGCCGCCGGTGGCCTGGGCGCCGCACTCCAGCACGTGCCCGGCCACCACCGCCCCGGCGAGGGCGTCGAGGTCGGCGGCGGTCCAGCCGAAGTGGGCGATCGCGGGCCCGGCGACCAGCGCGGCGTCGGTCACCCGTCCGGTCACCACCACGTCCGCGCCCCTGGCCAGGCATTCGGCGATCCCGAACCCGCCGAGGTAGGCGTTGGCGGCCAACGCCCTCTCCGGCAGCCCGAGTTCCTCCCTGCGCGGCAGCAGGTCGTCGCCCTCGACATGGGCGACGACGGTCGGTACCCCCAGGCGCTGCGCCAACACCCGCAGTTGCTCGGCGAGCCCGGCCGGGTTGAGGCCGCCCGCGTTCACCACGATCCGCACGCCCCGCTCCCGGGCCAGCCCGAGGCACTCCTCCATCTGGCGCAGGAACGTCCGCGCGTACCCGAGCGACGGATCCCTCAGCCGGTCCCGCGCCAGGATCAGCATGGTCAGCTCGGCGAGGTAGTCCCCGGTGAGCACGTCCAGCGGCCCACCCGTCAGCATCTCCCGCACCGCCGCGAAGCGGTCCCCGTAGAACCCCGAGGCGTTGCCGATCCGCAGTACCGAGCTCGTGCGCGCCAAAGCGCCTCCCCTGCCGGTGGGTTGACGACACCCCGCACGCATGCCGCCGCGCAGCAGCGTGGCACCGGCCGAAGAAAAAAGCAATCACGCCTGCTTGTTTCGCAGCGCCGACCCGAGCGGCGCCCGCTACCGCCCGCGTGGCCCCCGCGGGACCGGAACGGCGGGCCTCGGCGTCAGTCGGCCGTGGGCCGCCGGTCGCCGCCGACCGTGACCAGGCCGCTCTCGTAGGCGACGACCACGGCCTGGGCGCGGCTGCTGAGCGCGAGTTTGGACATCACCCGGTTCACGTGCGTCTTGACGGTGGCGGTGCTCACCACCAGGCTCTCGGCGATCTGGTCGTTGGTCAGACCCCGGCCGACGAGGTGGAGGACGTCCCGTTCGCGCACGGTCAGCCCGTGCAGCGTGTCCGGGCGGCCGACGAGCGGCTCGGCCTGCCGGGCGAACGTCTCCACCAGGCGCCGGGTGACGGTCGGGGCGAACAGCATCTCGCCGTCCGCGATCTGCCTGACCGCGGCGAGCAGCCGCTCGGGCGGCGTGTCCTTGAGCAGGAACCCGCTGGCCCCGGCGCGCAGCGCCGCGTAGACGTACTGGTCCAGGTCGTAGACGGTCAGCATGACGACCCTGGGCTTCGGCGGCGGTGCGGCGGCGAGGATCCGTTCCAGGGCGGCGATGCCGCTCATGCCGGGCAGCCGGATGTCCATCAGGACGACGTCGGCGGCGCAGCCGGCGGCCAGGTCGACGGCCTCCTCGCCGGTGGCGGCCTCCCCGGCCACCTCCAGGCCGTCGGTGGCCCGGACCAGGGCGGCGATTCCCGCCCGGATGAGCACCTGGTCGTCCACGATCAGTACCGATGTCACCGTCGCCGCCCCCTCGTCCCCGTGCCTCGACCGGTGCACGACGTCACGGATCGGTCGAGGTGACCGGCAGCGTGAACGCGACCTCGAACCCGCCGTCCGGGCGGGGGCCGGTGTGCACGGACCCGCCGTAGAGTCTGACGCGTTCACGGATCCCGATCAAACCGAGTCCGCTGCCCGGCACCGCCCGGCCGTTCCCGGGCCCGTCGTCGGTGATCCGGCCTTCGAGTCGGTCCGGCCGGTAGCACAGGTCGACGGTCGCGGTGGCGGGCCGCCCGGCATGCTTGATCACGTTGGTCAGCGCCTCCTGGACGACCCGGAACGCGCACAGGTCCACGCCGGGGGCCAGCATCCGCGCGGAGCCCGCCACGACGACCCGGACCGGCACGCCCGCCGCCCGGGTGCGCTCCACGAGCTCGCCGAGCTGGGCCAGACCGGGCGCCGCACGGTAGAGCCGCTCCTGGTCGCAGGGCACCTCCCCCGACACGCGCAGGACCTGGAGCAGTCCGCGCATCTCCTCCAGCGCCTCGCGGCTGGTCGCACCGATCGCGGCCAGGGCGGCCCGGGCCGCCGGCGGATCGGAAGCGAAGACGTACTCGGCGACGCCCGCCTGCACCGCCAGCGCCGACAGGTGGTGAGCGATCACGTCGTGCAGTTCCCGGGCGATCCGCACCCGCTCCTCCACCACGGCGTGCCGCGCCCGCAGTTCCTGCTCGCGCCGCAGCCGGTCGGTCGCCTCGGCCAGCTGGGCGTTCCGCTCGGCCAGGCGCCGGGTGCCGGTCGCGAAGATTCCCACGATGCCGAGCGCGATGACGGACTGCGCGACCGCGAGCTCCACCGACAGCCGCGCCTCCAGCCCGCTGGCGATCCAGGCGCCACCGGTCAGCGTCCCGGCCGCGACCGCCTCGCGCGGCGGCCGGCGGGCGATGACGGTGTAGCCCGCGAGCAGCGGCGGCCACACGTTCACCGAGGGCTGGAACCCGGCCCCGGTGTACACCAGCAGACCGGTGACGGACAGGACCAGTACGGGCCACGGGTGCCGCCGGCGCACCGCCAGCGGCAGTGCCACCAGGACGCACAGCCCGGCCGCCGCCAGGTCGAACGGCCGCCAGCCCTCCGCCCGGTACCGGGCCTGGTAGGACTGCAGCCCGTACACGATGGTCACCACCGTGAGCACGACGGCGAGCGCGGTGTCCGCCTGCACCGGATCCACCCGCAGCCTCCGACCGATCAACCGCATCCCGGCAGGGTACGGACGGCTGCGGCCGGTGTCGTCAGCCCTGGGGTTGACCGCACCGGGCCCCGGAGCGGCAGCCGCTACCGCAGGGGTTTACCCGGCCGTTCGACCCTGGAGTTGACGCCGCGTCGGGGCCCGAACTGCCACGCTCTTCCCATCCACCGCGACCCCGCGGTGGCAACGGGAGGAAGCATGAGGAAGAAGCTCGCGGCGACGGTTCTCGGCGGGACGGCGGTGCTGGGGCTCGCGCTGGGCACCAGCCCGGCGTCGGCCGCATCGTGGCACTACGCCTGGTTCGACACCCACACCCCGACCACCGGCTGGTCCACCAAGAACATCGGCCTCGGACCGGGCGGAAGCAGTGTGCGGTTCGACGTGTGGTGCTCCGGCGGCGGCTCGTACAAGGTGGAGATCCGTAAGGCCGGCGTCGGCATCGGCGTCAGCCAGGCCGACCACGTGCCGTGCGACGGCCACTGGTACTCCGTCACCACCAAGCACCTGAACACCCGCTGGGCGTACTACGCCCACCTCAGCACCCACAACGGCAAGCGCCCGCTCCAGGTCGCGGCCTACTGGGGCTGATCGCCCGCGCGGTCCCTCACGACCGGCGCGACGCCACGGGGTGCGGGGCCGGGGGTGCGGTGGCCGAGGGAGGCCAGGACGTGTGCTCGATCGGGGGACGTCCTGGCCGACCTCGGCCACCGCGTCGGCGCAAGGGCGCGGTCGCGGGCTCAGATGTGGCCGGGGCCGGGAGGGGGGCCGCCGCTTCCCCAGGGGCCCGTGCCGAATATCCAGGCGCACAGGAAGAACAGGATGAAAGGCAGCAACAGCAGGGTCAGGATCACGAACACGATCCGGCCGCCCATCGGTGGCCTGTTGTCATCCGGTCGATGCTCCGCCACGCGTCCCGTCCCTCTCCCGTCGCCGGTCACCGTGAGACCAACTCAACTTAACGCCCAAGGGCGTTGATGTCTCCGGTCGGAGCAGGGCGTTGCGTCCCGCGGGAGGGCGGGGCGATATTCCGTGCGCCGACTGCCCGCCGCTGGATAGCCTCGGCGGCATGACCTGGCTTCCTGCTGACTTCGTCCACCCCGTCCGGGTCCCACTGCCCGGCGGGGCCCACCATCTGCGGCCGATCCGGGAGTCGGACGCGCCGATGGACTACCCGGCCGTGATGGGGTCGCGGGAGCGGTTGTTCGGCATCTTCGGACCCGCCTGGGGGTGGCCGTCGGAGACGATGACGGCGGAGGCGAACCGGGTTGACCTGGCGCGGCACGAGCGGGAGATCGCCGCGCACGAGTCGTTCAACTACGTGCTGTTGGACCCGGCCGAGACGGCGGTGCGCGGGTGCGTGTACATCGACCCGCCGGAGCGGGCCGGCGCCGACGCGGAGATCTCCTGGTGGGTGGTGGACGAGCTGGTCGGCAGCGAGGTGGAGCAGGCGCTGGACGCCCTGGTGCCCCAGTGGATCGCCGCCGACTGGCCGTTCCGGCGACCGCGCTTCCTGGGGCGGGAGATCAGCTGGCAGGACTGGCTGGCGCTGCCGGGTGTCCGGGGTGCCTGAACGCGCCCTGAGTTTCGGGACGGTCGCGGAGGCCTACGAGCGAACTGGACGCCGACATCACGGCGCACCTCGCCCGCCGCCGCTGATTCGTGGCTTCTGCCAGTACGCCCGCCCCGTCGGCCTGCGGAAGACTTCCCGGCGGAGGCCACGGCGCGTCCCGGGCCGTGGCCGCAGCAGACGGCCGCACAGGGCCGATCACAGGGGAGGACGGCGCGATGAGCGTGCACCAGTACGACCGGATCGGCGAGGCGTTCGAGGGCTTCAAGGCCCTGCCGTTGGTGCGGTACGGGGAGGTTCCGAGCGTCCTGGCGCTGGTCGGGGACGTGCGCGGCAAGACCGTCCTCGACCTCGCGTGCGGCACCGGTTTCTACAGCCGGGAGCTCCGGCGGCGCGGCGCCGCCGAGGTGCTCGGGATCGACATCTCCACCGAGATGATCGCCGCGGCACGGGCGTTGGAGGAGCGCGACCCGCTCGGCATCCGCTACGAGGTCGGCGACGTCGCCGAACTGCGGCCGCTGGAGCTGCAGTTCGACTCCGCACTGGCGGTGCAGTGCCTCAACTACGCCGAGGACGTGGCGGCGCTGGAGCGGATGTGCCGCAACGTCCACCGCAGTCTGGTGCCGGGCGGGGACTTCTTCGTGTTCGCCCAGAACCCCGACTACCGCTTCGACTGCGCGTCCCTGGAGCAGTACGGGTTCCGCTGCGAGCCGACCGGCGAGGAGGCCGGGGCTGGTCCGCGGGTGCGGGTCACCGCGCTGCTCGACCCCCAGCCGATCAGCATCGTCGCCACCTGTCCGCGCCGCGAGGTCTACGAGCAGTCCCTGCGGGCGGCCGGGTTCCACGACCTGGAGTGGGTGCCGCTGCGGATCTCCGAGGAGGGCCTGCGCGAGTTCGGCGAGGACTTCTGGGCGGACGCGCTCGCCCACCCGCCGCTGGAGCTGCTGCGCTGCCGCGCCTGAGCAGCAGTGGGACCGGCGCTCGCCCGATCGGGGGGTCGGGCGAGCGCCCTCGTGCGGGTGCCCGGCGGGGACCGAGAGGGACGGAGAGGGAACCGGTCAGGATTCGAGAAGCGCCCTCCCGGGGGCCGCGCCTAGCGTTGCGGTCATGAACGACATCACCATTCACTGGACCTTCCTCCCGCACACCGACCCCGAGGCCTCCCTGGCCTTCTACCGGGACCTGCTCGGCTTCGAGGTCCGCCAGGACGTCGGCGGCGGCCCGATGCGGTGGATCACTGTCGGCCCCGCGGACCAGCCCGGCGTCTCGCTGGTGCTGGAGCCGCCGTTCGCGGACCCGGGCATCACCGAGGACGAGCGGCGTACCATCACCGAGATGATGGCCAAGGGAACGTACGCGCGACTGGTGCTCGCCACCGCCGACCTGGACGGGGTGTTCGACCGGTTGAAGTCCGGCGGCGCCGAACTCGTCCAGGAGCCGACCCTGCAGCCGTACGGCATCCGCGACTGCGCCTTCCGCGACCCGGCGGGCAACATGGTCCGCTTCAACGAAGTGCGCTGAGTCGCCCGGGCCCGCCCCGACCGCCGGAAGGCCGGGGCGGGCCCCGACCCGCCCGTCCGGACAGCCCGCCGTCCGGAGAGGCCGCCGCCCGCAGACCGCAGACACCGCCAGGGAGCGAAGAACACGATGGCCGAGCCGCACGTCGCCGACAGCCACGACCTGATCAGGGTGCACGGCGCCCGCGAGAACAACCTCAAGGACGTCAGCGTCGACATTCCCAAGCGCCGGCTGACGGTGTTCACCGGGGTGTCCGGTTCCGGCAAGAGCTCGCTGGTCTTCGACACCGTCGCCGCCGAGTCGCAGCGGCTGATCAACGAGACCTACAGCGCCTTCGTCCAGGGCTTCATGCCCACCCTGGCGCGCCCCGAGGTGGACGTCCTGGAGGGGCTGACCACCGCGATCATCGTCGACCAGCAGCGGATGGGTGCCGACCCGCGCTCCACCGTCGGCACCGCCACCGACGCCAACGCGATGCTGCGCATCCTGTTCAGCCGGCTCGGCACCCCGCACATCGGCTCCCCCAAGGCCTTCTCCTTCAACGTCCCCTCGATCAGCGGCGCCGGCGCGGTGACCGTCGAGCGCGGCGGCCGGACGGTCAAGGAGCGGCGCAGCTTCAGCATCACCGGCGGCATGTGCCCGCGCTGCGAGGGCCGGGGCAGCGTCTCCGACATCGACCTCACCCAGCTGTACGACGACACCAAGTCGCTCGCCGAGGGCGCGATCCTCATCCCGGGCTGGAAGCCGGACAGCTGGTGGACGGTCGGCGTCTACGCCAACTCGGGCTTCCTCGACCCGGACAAGCCGATCCGCCGGTACACCAAGAAGGAGCTCCAGGACTTCCTGCACCGGGAGCCGACCAAGGTCAAGGTCAACGGGGTCAACCTGACCTACGAGGGCCTGATCCCCAAGCTCCAGAAGTCCATGCTGTCCAAGGACAAGGACGCCCTCCAGCCGCACATCCGGGCCTTCGTGGAGCGCGCCGTCACCTTCACCGCCTGCCCCGAGTGCGAGGGCACCCGGCTGAGCGCGGCCGCCCGTTCCTCGAAGATCGGGAAGATCAGCATCGCCGACGCCTGCGCGATGCAGATCAGCGACCTCGCCGACTGGGTGCGCGGGCTGGACGAGCCCTCGGTGGCGCCGCTGCTCACCGCGCTGCAGCAGGTGCTGGACTCCTTCGTGGAGATCGGCCTCGGCTACCTCTCGCTGGACCGCTCCTCCGGCACCCTCTCCGGCGGCGAGGCCCAGCGGGTCAAGATGATCCGCCACCTGGGCTCCTCGCTCACCGACACCACGTACGTCTTCGACGAGCCCACCACCGGACTGCACCCGCACGACATCAGCCGGATGAACGACCTGCTGCTGCGGCTGCGGGACAAGGGCAACACGGTGCTGGTGGTGGAGCACAAGCCGCAGACCATCGCGATCGCCGACCACGTGGTGGACCTCGGCCCGGGAGCCGGTGCGGCGGGCGGCTCGGTCTGCTTCGAGGGCAGCGTGGCCGGGCTGCGCGGGAGCGGCACGGTGACCGGGCGGCATCTGGCGGACCGGACCTCGCTGCGGGAGGCGGTCCGTACGCCCACCGGGAAGCTGGCGATCCGCGGCGCGGACACCCACAACCTGCGGAACGTGGACGTGGACGTCCCGCTCGGAGTGCTCACCGTGGTCACCGGGGTCGCGGGCTCCGGGAAGAGCTCGCTGATCCACGGCTCGCTCCCCTCGGAAGAAGGCGTGGTGTACGTCGACCAGGGCGCGATCAAGGGCTCCCGGCGCAGCAACCCGGCAACGTACACCGGGCTGCTCGACCCGATCCGCAAGGCCTTCGCCAAGGCGAACGACGTCAAGCCGGCCCTGTTCAGCGCCAACTCGGAGGGCGCCTGCCCGACCTGCAACGGCGCGGGTGTGGTCTACACCGACCTGGCGATGATGGCCGGGGTGGCCTCCACCTGCGAGGACTGCGAGGGCAGGCGCTACGACGCCTCGGTGCTGGAGTACCGGCTGGGCGGCCGGGACATCAGCGAGGTGCTGGCGATGTCGGTGACGGAGGCGGAGGAGTTCTTCGGCGCCGGGGAGGCGAAGCTGCCGGCCGCGCACCGGATCCTGGAGCGGCTCGCCGATGTCGGCCTCGGCTACCTGAGCCTCGGGCAGCCGCTGACCACGCTGTCCGGCGGGGAGCGCCAGCGGCTGAAGCTGGCCACCCACATGGGCGACAAGGGTGGGATCTACGTCCTGGACGAGCCGACCACCGGTCTGCATCTGGCGGACGTCGAGCAGCTGCTCGGCCTGCTGGACCGACTGGTGGACTCCGGCAAGTCGGTGATCGTGATCGAGCACCACCTGGCGGTCATGGCGCACGCCGACTGGATCATCGACCTCGGCCCGGGCGCCGGGCACGACGGCGGCCGGGTCGTCTTCGAGGGCACCCCGGCCGCGCTGGTCGCGGCCCGCTCGACGCTGACCGGCGAGCACCTGGCGGACTACGTGACCGGCTGACGGGCCTGCTCCAGCGGGAGGCGCATCTCCAGGATCCGGGCGCCCTCGTCCAGCACGTACGGCGTCTCGCCGCCGGTGTACGTGAAGCCGCGCCGCCGGTAGAAGGCGGCGGCGCGGTGGTTGGCCTCGTGGACGCCGAGCAGCATCCACCTGGCGCCGCCGTCGCGGGCCCAGGCGATGACGGCGTCCAGCAGGGCGTCGGCGACGCCGCGGTCGCGGCCGCGGTGCGCCGGGTCGACCCAGACGCCGATCAGGTCGACGGTCTCGGCCTTGACGCTGGGGGTGCCGAGCATGGTGGCGACCCACTGGTCGGTGTCGTCCACGGCGACCAGGCCGATCCGGCCGGGCTCGTTCAGCCAGTCCGTCCGGGCCCGCCAGTTGCCCTCCCCCTGGATCCGGGCGTACTCGTAGGGCTCCCCGAACGCCATTGGGGTATCGAGGAGTTGGGCCAGCCGAATGGTGCGCAGCCGCTGCCAGTCCTCCCGGCCGATCCGCTCGATCCGGTACTCCATGCCGTCCCCCGTGGTACGAAAAGGCCTCCGCTGCCGGTGATCACCGGCAGCGGAGGCAGGATAGCCGGGCCGGGGTCATGGCCCGGCTCAACGGTCACCGGACCACATGGCAGCGGCCGGTGACACACCGATGAAGCGCCGCACCCCGCCCTGCCGGTCAGACCGCCTCGATGCGCTCCACGATCAGCTCGCACAGCTCGTGGGTGCGCAGCGCGTCGTGGGCGTCCAGCGTCTTCCCGGCCCGCACGGCGTCCAGGAAGGCCAGGACACACTGCTCGATCCCGCGCTGGCGGGCCACCGACACCCAGTCACCGCGCCGGCGCACGGTGGGCTGGCCGCGATGGTCGATCACCTCGGCCAGGTTGCGCACCTCGCGCTTGGAGTCGCCGCCGGAGACCTCCAGCACCTCCTCGGTGGAACCGGAGACCCGGTTCATGATCCCCAGCGCGGTGAACCCCTCCCCGCCGAGCGTGAGCACCACGTGCTCCACCAGGCCGTCCCGGTCCTTGCGGGCCCGGACGTCCACGTGCTCGACCTCGCCGGGCACCAGGAACCGCAGGGTGTCCACGACGTGGATGAAGTCGTCGAAGACCAGGGTCCGGGCGGCCTCGGCCAGGCCCTCGCGGTTCTTCTGCAGCACGATCAGGTCGCGCGGGCGCTCCAGCGCCTGCGCGTAGCCGGGCGCGTGGCGCCGGTTGAACCCGACCATCAGCGAGCGGCCGGTGCGGTCGGCGAGGTCGACCAGCTTGCGCGAGCCGTCCAGGGTGTGGTCCAGCGGCTTGTCCACGTACACGTCCACCCCGGCGCGGAGCAGCCGCTCGACGATCGGCACGTGCTGGTCGGTGACCGCGTGCACGAAGGCGGCGCGGATGCCGCTGTCGATCAGCTCGCCGAGGTCGGTGAACCGCTTCCCGTCCTCGATCCGGTACGTCTCCCCAAGCCGGTCCAGCTTCGCCCCGTCCCGGGTCATCAACCGCACATCCAGGCCCGGCAATCCGCCCAGGACCGGCAGGTACGCCTTCTGCGCGATGTCACCGAGCCCGATGACACCCACCGGAAGGGGGCCACCGCCAGGGACAGGGGTCGAGTTCATCAGCTTTCTCCACGGGTGCGCGCCGACAGCATCACCCCCACCCTATGCACCGGCTGCCGTGCGCCCCTCACCTGCCGCCGGCGGCCGGCGGGATGCCGCCCGGGGTACGGGCACCCGGCGGCGGGGCGACCAGGCCGCGGGCCAGGAGCACGGGCCGGACGCCTTCGCCGAACCAGTAGGCCTCCTCCAGGTGCGGGTACCCGGAGAGGACGAAGTGGTCGATGCCGATGGCGTGGTACTCCTCGATCCGGTCGGCGACCTCCTCGTGGCTGCCGACCAGGGCGGTGCCCGCCCCGCCGCGGACCAGGCCGACGCCGGCCCACAGGTTGGGGTGGATCTCCAGCTTGTCCCGCGATCCCTGGTGGAGCGCCAGCATCCGCTGCTGGCCCACCGACTCTCTGCGGCCGAGCAGGCGTTGGGCGTGTGCCACCTCGGCGTCGCCGATGCCGTCCAGGAGCCGTTCGGCCTCCTGCCAGGCGTGCCGGGAGGAGTCGCGGGAGATGGTGTTCAGCCGGACGCCGAAGCGGATCTCCCGTCCCTCGGCCTCGGCGAGTCCCCGGATCCAGTCGATCTTCTGCTTGACCTGGGCCGGCGGTTCGCCCCAGGTCAGGTAGACGTCGGTGTGCCGGGCGGCCACCGGTCCGGCGGCCGCGGAGGAGCCGCCGAAGAAGACCGGGACCGTGGGAGCCGGCGGCACCGGCACGTGCGCACCGGTCACCCGGTAGTGGGCACCGTCGAAGTCGTACGGGGTTCCGGACCAGGCGCCGCGGACCACGGCGAGGAACTCGTCGGTCCGGGCGTAGCGGCTGTCGTGGTCCAGGTGGTCCCCGAAGCGGGCCTGTTCGTCGGCGTCGCCGCCGGTCACCACGTTCAGCAGGAGCCGGCCGCCGGTGGCCCGCTGGTAGGTGGCGGCCATCTGGGCGGCCAGGGTGGGCGAGATCAGTCCGGGCCGGAAGGCGACCAGGACGAACTCGCCGACGGTTCCGTCATGGTGGGCTTCCGCAGCGCCTCGACGGCGGTAATCATCGACCGGGAGACCGGTGACGTGACCTGGCGGCTCGGCCCCGACGTCCTCGCCCAGCAGCACTACCCGCACGAACTCGCCAACGGCACCATCCTCGTCTTCGACAACGGCTCCTACCGGCAGGGGACTTCGGTGCCGTACTCGCGGGTGGTCGAGGTCGACCGCGCCAGCCGGGCGGCCGTCTGGGAGTACCGCGACGACCCGCCGCAGAACTTCTACAGCCCGTACACGTCCAGCGCCCAGCGACCGCCCAACGGCAACACCCTGATCGCCGAGGGCTCGTTCGGCCGGATCTTCGAGGTCACCGCCGGAGGCGAGGTGGTCTGGGAGTACGTCGTCCCCCACTTCGGCTCGTTCGGTGAGGGCGTCGGCCTCGAATCCTCCAGCGGGGCCCAGAACGCCGTCTTCCGGGCCTACCGGTACGCGCGGTCGGCGATCGCATGGCTGCGCTCCGCACCCTGAAGGTAGCCGTTCGTCGGGTGGGCTCAGGCCCCCGAGGCGGCCGCCTCGGCGAGGGAGTCCAGGACCGGGCGGATCAGCGGGTGCCCGTCGGCACCGGCGCGCACGGCGGCGAAGACCCGGCGGGTGGCCAGTTCGCTGTCCACCGGGCGAACCGAGACCCGGGCCAGGTCGACCCCGCGCAGCGCCGAACGCGGCACCAGGGCGACGCCCGAACCGGCCGAGGCCAGGGCGACGACGGCGCGGAAGTCGTCCGAGGAGTGCAGCAGGCGCGGCTGGAAGCCGGCGTGCTCGCAGGCCAGCAGGACCACGTCGTGGCAGGGGTTGCCAGGGTAGGGGCCGATCCACGGCTCGTCGGCCAGCGCGGCCACCGCGAGCGGGCCCGACTCGGCGGCCAGCGGGTGGGCCAGCGGCAGGACGGCCTCAAAGGGCTCCGCGTACAGCGGGACCCGGGTGAGCCGGGCGTCGTCGGCGCGCGGGGCGCCCCGGTACTCGACGGCCACCGCGAGGTCGGCCCGGCCGTCCAGCACCATCGGCAGGCTGGCGTCGCCCTCGGCGTCCAGCACCTTGAGCCGTACGCCCGGCGCCCGGCCGGCGAGCAGCCCGATCGCGGGGGCCAGCACGTGCGAGATGCCGGTGGCGAAGGAGGCGACGGTGACCTCGCCCGCGACGCCCGCGCTGTACGCGGCGAGGTCGGCCTCGGCCCGCTCCAGCTGGGCGAGCACCGCGTCGGCGTGGCCGAGCAGGATCTCCCCGGCGGCGGTCAGCCGCACGCCCCGGCCCTCCCGGGCCAGCAGGTGGTGGCCGGTCTCCTGCTCCAGGGCGGCCAGCTGCTGGGAGACCGCGGAGGGGGTCAGGTAGAGGGCGGCCGCCGCGGCGGTCACGGTGCGGTGGTCCGCCACGGCCCGGAGGGTCCGCAGCCGTCGTGCGTCGATCACAGCCCAATTCTGCCAGCGTGCCGCGGCTGACCCGTTCGGGTGGGTCGCAGAGCGGTGGTACCACCCGTGGCGTATTTCGGGCGGAGATCGCTTCGGGCCGTTGACCGTCGCGCTCGGACGGCGCTTGGCTCGGGACCGAACCGGCGCCACCGTCGGGTTCACCTCCCGGGCGAGCAACCTCGTCCCGCAACAGCCCGCGGCGACCACCACGACGGCGGGTGCGGGCACCGCGGAGCTGCTGGCCGGCCCGCGGTTCTACCCGTACTACGTCTGGAAGGCCGACACCGGCAGAATCACCGGCGCCAGCGTGGACGGCACCACGGGCGAGCTGAGCGGCGCCGGCGGCGACGCCCGGATCAGCCCCGACGGCCGGTTCGCCCTCTACGGCCTGCCGGTCTACGGCGCCGGCCGGCCCGGCAGCCACGGCATCCGGATGGACCTGTACGCCCGTGAGCTGGCCACCGGCACGATCACCCGGATCAACACCTTCCTGCCCGGCACCACGACCACCGAGGGCGCCTACGACCCCGCCGTGACCGCGGACGGCCGCTGGGTCTACTTCGACTCCGGCGCCGACAACCTGGTGCCCGGCGACACCAACCAGCAGAACGACGTGTTCCGCCGCGACCTGCGCACCGGGCGGGTCGAGCGGGTCACCGCCGCCCAGGACGGCTCGCAGAGCACCGGCGGCTCCGACAGCCCGTACGTCGACGCCACCGGCGACACCGTCGTCTTCACCGCGGAGGACGCCAACCTGGTGCCGGGTGACAACAGCACCTACCTGGACGTGTTCCTGCGCCGGCTGTGACCCGCCCGGCGCGGGTGCCGGGCCGCCACCCGCCCCCTCCCGCCGGGTTTCCCGGGACCGCTCGGCGGCGCCCGCACCGGACGCCGCATACGACTGTTGACGTATTTTCCGACCGGATTCATCTCAGCTGTTGACCACCGGCCCCGGCGCGACCGGGGCCAGGACGACTGCCGCTTCCCGAACCAGGACCTCAGCGAACCGGCAGCGAGACCTCCGCCGGACCGAAGGTCACCGTGCTGCCCTTCGGCGTCTCGCCGCCGTACAGCTCGTCGTGGGTGCCGAGCACCAGCGTGAGCCGGTGGCCGGCCGGGAGGTCGTACGCGGTGGGGAACAGCGTGACGTCCAGCGGGAAGGGCTGCCCCGCCGGGCGTCCGCTCCAGCTCTGCGGGGCGTGCGCGATCAGCCGGCCGACGCCGAAGGCGTCCGTGTCGTAGAGGTACGCGACGGCCGTGCCCTGCGGCGCGGAGGCGGTGACGGTGGTCCGCACCCGGACGGCTCCGCGCACGGGGAGGCCCTGCCGGTACGGCCCCGCCTGCCGGACGGCCGCGGCGTCGCGGTCCAGCAGGGGCACCAGGGCGGTCGGCGGCTGGTGCAGCCACTGGTCGACCAGGCCGGAGAGCAGGACGACGCCGCCGCTCGCGCCGGAGGACCGGTCGCCGCGCACGGTGGACGTCTCGCCGAAGGACAGCTGCTCGGTGCGGGAGCCGACGGAGCTCCAGTCCGGGTACGCCTCGTGGGCGCCGGTCGGGCGGACCTCCAGGTCGACTCCGGTCCGGCTGCCCCCGGCGCCCTTGAGGTAGTGGTCGAGCCACGCGCGGGCGCCGTCCCAGGTGTCGTTGGAGAAGCCGAGCAGGCCGGTGAACTCCTGGCTCGCGTGGTCTCCCGGGCGCAGTTCGAGTCGCTTGGGGACGGTGAGCTTCCGGTAGAAGTCCGTCATCTGCCCGGGGTTGAAGAAGCTGTCGCTCCAGCCGTTGGCGAGGTAGACGGCGGTGCCGTGGGCGTTGATCCGGTCCAGGTAGGTGGCCGGTGAGCGGACGTTCGCCCACTTGACCACCTCGGGCAGGTCGCGGTCGGCGAACAGGTCGTCCAGGGCGGTCGCGAACTCCGGGCTCTTGCGGCCGGTCAGGCCCTCGATCGTGGCCAGCCTGGTGGCGGCCTGGGTGTGCCGGGTCTGCCCGCTGTACAGCGCGTCGGTCAGGTCCGCCCAGCCGCTCAGCGAGGCGACGGCCTTGATCCGCGCGTCGAACGCGGCGCCGAGGAGGGTGAGGCCGCCGCCGAGCGACAACCCGACCATGCCGACCCGGTCGGGATCCGCCGGGGTGTGGGCGAGCGCCCAGTCGATCACCGTCGAGATGTCGGCGACGTCCTTGGGCCCGGCGACGTCCACCTCCCCGCCCGAGCCCCAGAACCCGCGCACGGTGTACGTCACGACGACGTACCCGGCGGCGGCGAAGCGGTGGCCCTGGGCGACGTACTCCAGGTCGTTCTGCCCCCAGCTCGCCGGCTGCACCACCACCGGGTAGCGCCCCTGGGCGTCCGCGCCCGGCGTCCCGGCGGGCGGGGTGAACACGTCGGCCTTGAGGACGACTCCGTCCCCGGCGGTGATGTCGGCCAGCCGGAAGCCGTCGAGCGCCGACGCAGCGGCACCGAACGCGGGCGCCCCGGCGGCGGGTTGGGCCGCGACGGCGGAGGGGGCCGCCACCGCCCCTGCGCCGAGCCCGAGCGCCGCGACGAGGAGGGCGCTCACTGCCCGGTGTCGGCTGGTCCGGCGGGGTCGTGCCATCACACTCTGCTCCCTTGTTTCACTCGATGTGATCACGGCGAGCCTAAGATCTTCCGTCAGCGCGGGGGAGGTGATGATCAGCCAAATTACTGGCCGGTAACGTCGGGTGGCGACGGTGACGCCACCGGGAACCGCGAACGGGGGTGGGACACCGGCGCGGGCCGGCGTCCCACCCCCGAAGCGGGAGGGTGGGGCAGGTGGTTCTGGAGCCGTGCGGCAGTGGTGAATCGATTCGCCACTGTCGCAACGCACTTGTGAGCCCGCGGGCCGGTCCGGTTCCGAGCGGTCCGGCCCGCGGGCGGTCTGGGGACCCCCTCAGCGGGAGGTCAGTCGCCCAGCGCGGCGCGGGCGTCCACGAAGGCGGCGACGGCGCGCTCGACGTCCTCGGTGGAGTGCGCGGCGGAGAGCTGCACCCGGATCCGGGCCTGGCCGTGCGGGACGACCGGGTAGGAGAAGCCGATCACGTACACGCCGCGCTCCAGCAGGAGTTCGGCCAGTCGGCCCGCCTTCGCCGCGTCGCCGATCATCACCGGGGCGATCGGGTGGTCGCCCGGCAGGATCTCGAACCCGGCCTCGGTCATCTTCGTACGGAACAGCGCGGTGTTGGCCGTCAGCTTCTCGCGCAGCTCGTTGGAGTTCTCGACCAGGTCGAGCACCTTCAGCGAGGCGGCCGCGATCACCGGGGCCAGCGAGTTGGAGAACAGGTACGGGCGGGAGCGCTGGCGCAGCAGGGCGACGATCTCACGGCGGGCGGCGACGTAGCCGCCGGAGGCGCCGCCGAGCGCCTTGCCCAGGGTGCCGGTGATGATGTCCACCCGGTCCATCACGCCGTGGAGTTCCGGGGTGCCGCGGCCGCCCGCGCCGACGAAGCCGACGGCGTGCGAGTCGTCGACCATGACCATGGCGTCGTAGCGGTCGGCCAGGTCGCAGATCTCGCGCAGCGGGGCGACGTAGCCGTCCATCGAGAAGACGCCGTCGGTGACGATCAGTCGGCGGCGGGCGTCCTGGGTCTCCTTGAGCTGCTGCTCGAGGTCGGCCATGTCGCGGTTGGCGTAGCGGTGGCGGCGGGCCTTGCTGAGCCGGATGCCGTCGATGATGCTGGCGTGGTTGAGCGCGTCGGAGATGACGGCGTCCTCAGCGCCGAGGACGGTCTCGAAGACGCCGCCGTTGGCGTCGAAGCACGAGGAGTAGAGGATGGTGTCCTCCTGGCCGAGGAAGGCCGAGAGGCGGTCCTCCAGCTCCTTGTGCACGTCCTGGGTGCCGCAGATGAACCGGACCGAGGCCATCCCGTAGCCCCAGCGGTCCAGCGCGTCCTTGGCCGCGGCGAGCACCTCGGGGTGGTCGGCCAGGCCGAGGTAGTTGTTGGCGCAGAAGTTCAGCACCTCGCCCGGACGGCCGCCGCCCGTGACGGTGACCGCGGCGCTCTGCGGGGTGCCGATGACCCGCTCCGGCTTGAAGAGGCCGGCCTCGCGGATCTCGTCGAGGGTGGCGGCGATGTCGGCGCGCACGTTGTCGAACACAACAGGCTCCTTTGGCGTCAGCGGGGTGCTCAGGCGGTCCAGTCGAGGATGATCTTGCCGCAGTTGCCGCTCGCGGCGTCGTCGAAGGCCGCCTCGAAGTCGGTGGCGGCGTAGCGGCCGGTGATCACCGGGCTGAGGTCCAGGCCGCCCTCCAGCAGCACGGACATCGCGTACCAGGTCTCGAACATCTCGCGGCCGTAGATGCCCTTGATGGTGATCATCGAGGTGACGACCGAGGCCCAGTCGACCGGGAACTGCTCGGCCGGCAGGCCCAGCATGGCGATCTTCCCGCCGTGGGTCATGTTGGCGATCATCGACTGCATCGCCTCGGGGCGACCGGACATCTCCAGGCCGACGTCGAAGCCCTCGCGCAGGCCCAGCTTCTGCTGGCCCTCCTCGATGGTGTGCTCGGCGACGTTGAGCGCCAGCGTCACGCCGACCTCGCGGGCCAGGTCGAGGCGGTACGGGGACACGTCGGTGATCATCACGCTGCGGGCGCCGGCGTGCTTGGCGACGGCGGCGGCCATGATGCCGATCGGGCCGGCGCCGGTGACCAGCACGTCCTCGCCGACCAGCGGGAAGGACAGCGCGGTGTGCACGGCGTTGCCGAAGGGGTCGAAGATCGCGGCCACGTCGAGGTCGACCGGCACCCGGTGCACCCAGACGTTGGAGGCGGGCAGCGCCACGTACTCGGCGAAGGCGCCGTCGCGGTTGACGCCCAGGCCGATGGTGTTGCGGCACAGGTGGCGGCGGCCGGCCAGGCAGTTGCGGCACTTGCCGCAGACCAGGTGGCCCTCGCCGCTGACCAGGTCGCCGATCGCGATGTCCGCGACGCCGGCGCCGATCTCGGCGACCTCGCCGACGAACTCGTGGCCGAGGACCAGCGGGGTCCTGATGGTCTGCTGCGCCCAGCCGTCCCACTTGCGGATGTGCAGGTCGGTGCCGCAGATGCCGGTCCGCAGCACCTTGATCAGCACCTCACCGGGGCCGATCTCCGGCTTGGGGACGTCCATCAGCCAGAGCCCGGGCTCGGCGTTGTGCTTGACGAGTGCCTTCACGGGCGACGGCTCCTGACGTGCGGGGCGGGGACGGCCTCGGGGTGTGGGCCGAGGGGCGCGGTTCGGCCGCTCCTGACGGGCACGCTCCGGCAGGCAGAAATCTGCCTGGTGGGAGGGGGTGCGGTCCATCGAGGAATTCTTAAGGGCGGCCACAGCTGGGCTAAACGATCGTGCCCGAGCTGGGGGCGGGGGCGGCTGCGGCATGCCGGTGCTCACCCGTCCGGCCGAGCGCGGGGAGCCGTCGGCGACACCAACCGGACGTCGCGCCCCGGTACTTGACATCGCACCGCAGGCGGGACCGGCCACTCGGATGGGGCTCGGGCCCGTTCGGGCCAGCCGGGCCGCCACCGGCGCGCGGACCCCCGAGCGCGGTGCTTACGGTGGCGACGCTCCCCTGCGGCCCGTGGAGCAGGCGCTCCGGGGCCCTTCGCCCCAGAGAGGCGCCTCGACACATGACCAAGACCCGACGGCCCCGCCCGGCCGAGTCCCGCACCGCCGCCACTCGCATGGCCGCCACCCGCACCGCCGGCCGCGCGGCCGCCGCCGCCCTCGCTCTGACCGGCCTGCTCGCCGCCGCCGGCTGCTCCGGCGACTCGAAACCCGCCCGGCAGGGCGGCCGGGAGGTCACCGCCGAACCGGCCGCGCTCGGCCCGTCCGGGGGCACCGCCGGCTCGGGCGGTTCCCCCTCGGGCAGCGCCTCCTCCAACGCGGTGGTGGCGCTGACCCCCGCCGTCACCGGCCGGCTGGACGACGCGATCCAGCGGGTGCAGAAGCAGACGGGCGTCCCCGGCGTCTCGGTCGGCATCATCACGCCGAGCGGCACCTACCAGAAGTCCTTCGGCGTCGCCGACAAGAGCGCCAACACGCCGATGGATCCGGGGATGTACAGCCGCATCGGCAGCGAGAGCAAGACCTACACCGCGACCGCGGTGCTGCGCCTGGTGGACCAGGGCAAGGTCGGCCTGGACGACCCGATCTCCAAGTACGTGGACGGCGTGCCCGGCGGCGACGGGATCACCGTCCGCCAGCTGGGCGAGATGCGCAGCGGCCTGTTCCCGTACACCTCCGACCAGGACTTCGTGAACGCGTTCATCAACGACCCCAACCACGTTTTCACCCCGGACGAGTTGCTCGCCTACGGGTACAGGCACCCCGCGGTGTTCCCGCCCGGGTCCAAGTTCCAGTACAGCAACAGCAACTACATCCTGTTGGGCAAGCTGATCGAGCAGGTCGGCGGGCAGTCGGCCGGCGACTTCCTCCAGGCCCAGGTGTTCAGCCCGGCCTCGCTGGGCAAGACGAGCTTCCCCACCGACGCGACGCTGCCCGACCCGCACGCCCACGGCTACACCAACCAGACGCCCGACGGGTCGGTCCAGGACGCCACCGGCTGGAACCCGTCCTGGGCGTGGACGGCCGGCGCCGTCATCACCACCCTGGGCGACCTGGAGAGCTGGGCGAAGACCGTGGCCACCGGCTCCGTCATCAGCCCGGCCAGCCAGACCGAGCGCATGAAGACCCTGCCGACCGACGCCCCGAACGTCAGCTACGGCTTCGGCCTGTTCAACAACAACGGGTGGATCGGCCACAACGGCTCGATGCCGGGCTACGAGAGCGTGGCGGTCTACATGCCGGACGCTCAGGCCACCCTGGTGATGCTGCTCAACACCGACGTGCTCTCCCAGGGGCAGGAACCGTCGACGCTGTTCGCGAACGAGATCACCAAGATCATCTCGCCGAAGCACGTCTACGCGCTGCCCGCGGAGACCGCCTCACCGTCGGCCCCCGGCTCGGCCTCCGGTTCACCCTCGGGCTCGCCTTCCGGTTCACCCTCGGGCTCGCCTTCCGGTGCGCCCTCGGGCTCGCCCTCCGGCTCCCCGAGCGCGTCGCTGCCCACCAACACGGCCTCGACCGTCCGGACCTGATCCCCGGCTCCCGCGGTCGAGCGGCCCGACCCGGCTCACCCGGGGCGGGCCGCTCGCACTGACTTTACGTCAGATCCCCAACACCTGGCCGAGATCGTACGAGACCGGCTCCTCCAACTGCTCGTAGGTGCAGCTCTCCGGCGTGCGGTCCGGCCGCCAGCGGCGGAACTGCGCGGTGTGCCGGAAACGGCTGCCCTCCATGTGGTCGTAGGCCACCTCGATCACCCGCTCGGGGCGCAGCGCGATCCAGGACAGGTCCTTGCCGCCGGTCCAGCGGCTGACCGCCCCCGGCAGCCGGCCCTCGGCGTGCGCGGCCTCCTCCGCCCAGGCGCCCCAAGGGTGTTGGGCCAGGTCGTCCATCCGGAGCGGGGCCAGTTCCTCGACCAGCTGGCGGCGGCGGGCCATCGGGAAGGCCGCGCAGACGCCGACGTGCTGGAGCTTGCCCTGCTCGTCGTAGATGCCGAGCAGCAGCGAGCCGACCACCGGCCCGCTCTTGTGCTCGCGGTAGCCGGCCACCACGCAGTCGGCCGTGCGCTCGTGCTTGATCTTGTACATGGTCCGCTCCCCCGGCCGGTACGGCTGGTCCAGCGGCTTGGCCACCACCCCGTCCAGCCCGGCACCCTCGAACTCGGCGAACCAGCTCTGCGCGACTTCGCGGTCGGTGGAGGCGGGGGCGGTGAACACCGGGTCGGCCGCCCCGCGCAGCGCCGCCTCCAGGGCCGGGCGGCGCACCGAGAGGGGCTCGTCGACGAGCGGGTCGTCACCCAGGGCGAGCAGGTCGAAGGCGACGAAGGAGGCGGGCGTCCGCTCGGCGAGCAGCCTCACCCGGCTCGCGGCCGGGTGGATCCGCTCCAGCAGCTCCTCGAAGCGCAGCCGCCCGTCCCGGGCGATCACCACCTCGCCGTCCAGCACGCAGCGCGGCGGCAGCTCCCGCCGGAAGGCCTCCACCAGTTCGGGGAAGTACCTGGTCAGCGGTTTGCCGGTGCGGCTGCCGAGCTCCACCTCGTCGCCGTCGCGGAAGACGATCGTGCGGAAGCCGTCCCACTTGGCCTCGTACTGCATCCCCGGCGGGATCTTGGCCACCGACTTGGCGAGCATCGGCGCCACCGGCGGCATCACGGGCAGGTCCATGGGGCCAGCCTCGCGCCAAGCGGCTCGGGGCGCGCGCCGGGCGCCGCGCCCTTACCGTGAGGGGCATGGGCTCAGCCGTCGAACTGGAAGTCGCCGGGCGCACCGTCCGGCTGTCGAACCCGGACAAGGTGTACTACCCCGAGCGCGGCTTCACCAAGCTCGACGTCGCGCAGTACTACCTGGCCGTCGCCGACGGGGTGCTGCGCGGACTGCGGGACCGGCCCACCACCCTCCAGCGCTTTCCCGAGGGGGTCGACGGCGAGTTCTTCTACCAGAAACGCGCCCCCAAGGGCCTGCCGGACTGGCTGCCCACCGCCCGGATCGAGTTCCCCAGCGGCCGCTCCGCCGACGAGATCTGCCCCACCGAACCGGCCGCCGTGCTGTGGGCCGCCAACCTGGGCTGCCTCACCTTCCACCCCTGGCCGGTCCGGCGCACCGACACCGACCACGTCGACGAGCTGCGCATCGACCTCGACCCCCAGCCCGGCACCGACTTCCGCGACGCCGTCCGTGCCGCACACGAACTGCGCGCCCTGCTGGAGGAGCACGGACTGCGCGGCTGGCCCAAGTCCTCCGGCGGGCGCGGCCTTCACGTCTACGTCCCGCTCGTGCCCGAGTGGACCTTCACCGACGGCCGGCACGCCGTGATCGCCCTCGGCCGGCTGCTGGAACAGCGGCTGCCCGGGAAGGTCACCACCGCCTGGTGGAAGGAGGAACGCGGCGAACGGATCTTCGTCGACTACAACCAGATGGCCCGCGACCGCACCATCGCCTCCGCCTACTCCCTGCGCGCCCGCCCCCGCGCCACCGCCTCCACCCCGCTGCGCTGGGAGGAGCTGGACGACGCCGCCCCCGAGGACTTCGACCTGCGGACGGTACCCGCCCGCTTCGCCGAACTCGGCGACCTCAACGCGGAGATGGACGGCCACGCGTACCGGCTGGACAGCGTGCTGGAGCTGTACGAGAAGCAGCTGCACGACGAGGGCCTCGGCGAACTCCCGTACCCGCCCGACCACCCGAAGGCCGCGGGCGAACCCACCCGGGTCCAGCCGAGCCGGGCCCGCAAGAAGCCCGGCCCCTAATCTGACCGGATGCCTTTCGACCACAACGACCACTACCACCCGTTGCTGCTGCGGTCCGTGCCGCCCGACGCCCGCCGCGCCCTGGACGTCGGCTGCGGCACCGGCGCCTTCGCCCGGGCGCTCGCCCGGCGGGGCCTCGAAGTGGACGCCGTCGACCGCGACGAATCCGTGCTCGCCGCCGCCCGGGCGAGCGGCGGGCCGGCGCCGATCCGGTACCGGCAGGCGGACCTCACCGCGCTCCAACTGACGCCCGGCCACTACGACTTCATCTCCTGCCTGGCCAGTCTCCACCACCTGCCGCTCGACACCCTCGCCCGGCTGCGCGAAGCCCTGGCGCCCGGCGGGGTGCTGGTCGTGCTCGGCTGCTACCGGGAGACCACGCCCGGGGACCGGCTGATCAGCCTGACGGCGGTGCCGGTCAACGCGCTGTGCCGGCTCGCCGTCCACCTGCGCGAGCGCGGCGCCCCACCGTCCCGGGTGCGGGCCCCGGTCACGATGCCGCAGACCTCGCTCCCCGAGATCCGGGCGTACGCGGAGCGGCACCTGCCGGGATTCCGGGTGCGCCGACTGCTGTTCTGGCGGTACCTGCTGGCGTATCGCCGCCCATGGTGATCAACTGAGCGGGACGAGTCTTCTCCGGAAGGGACGGGCATGGGCGTGCGGGGGCTGGCGGAGATCCTGGCCGACGCGGCGGGCGGAGCGTTCCCGCCGCCGGACGGGGCGGTCACCGTGGTGCCCCAGCCTGCGCCGCGCGAGGCCGGGGTGCTGGCCCTCGCCGCCCACGCGGTGGTGTTCACCGACGAGGACCCGGACTGGGTGCGCGAGACGCTCGCCGCCACCCCCGGCGACCCGCTGTCCGCGCCGCTCTGCCCGCCCTTCCTGACCGCCTTCGCCGAGCGCACCGGGCGGACCGTCAACAACATCGACCTGCTCACCGTCGCCGACCGCCTCCCCGGCGCCCCGCCGCTGCCGCTCACCCCGGTCGAGGATCGCGAACACCCCCGCGTGGTACGGGCCTTGCGCTACCGCGAGGACGTCCGGGTGTACGAGACCGACGGCGGCGTACTGATCCTCGGCCGCGGCGTGGCGGGCCGCTGGGAGGCCGCCGTCGAGGTCGACCCGCACGCCCAGGGCCGCGGCCTCGGCCGCGCGCTGGCCGTCGCCGCCCGCCACCTCACGCCTTCCGGCGGGACCGTCTGGGCCCAGCAGGCCCCCGGAAACGCCCCCAGCGTCCGCGCCTTCCAGGCCGCCGGCTACCGCCCGATCGGCGCGGAGGCCCTGCTGGTGGTGGGACAGCCGTAGGGATCCTCGACCTCAGCGCACCAGGACGCGGTCGGCGCCGACGTCGTGGTCCCGGGCCCTGATCAGCGCTCGATCGTCAGCCACCGTTGGTTGTTCCCGCCGTTGAGTGCCCACTGGGTCGCGTTCGCGCCGTTCGCGGTGTCCCACCCCGGTATCTCCAGCACCTTCGCGCTGTTGCCGTTGGTGATCAGCCAGCCCTCGGTCGGGCTGTTCCGGCTCCACGACCAACTCTGATTCATTCCGCGGGTGCAGTCCCACTGACGGGCAGGCGCCCCACCATCCGTGCGCCAGTCGGCGATCTCCAGGCAGAGACCGCTGTTCCGGTTGACGAACGCACCCGGAATCCCGGAGGCGAAGTCCCACACCTGGTTGGCCCCACTATGGCAGTCCCATTGGCGCACGGGCGCGCCCGCGTCCGTGCGCCAGTCCGCCACTTCCAGGCACTTGCCGCTGTGAGCGTTGCGCAGCATCGCCGTCTTCGGGGGGATGCCGTTGGGGAAGCCGGGCGGGAAGGAGTCCGCACTCGCCACCGGGGCGCTCACGGCAACCAGCACGGCAGCGCCGAGCGTGGGTAGGAACGAGTGGCGAAAGACGCGGTTCATGTGCGAAGTCCCATCGACGGAGCGAAACTGCCGAAGTCCCGCGGGCACCTGCGCACGACCATTTCGACCGGAACTACGCCCCCGTGCACCGCTCGGTACCCCCCGAACGATCCCGCATCCTACTGATCGGTACCGGTGCGATCCACTGAAATCGCCCCCGCCGGGGCGAGGTTGGCGATGGTGCGGACGGCGTCCGTGATCTGGGTGTCGGTGAGGTCGCCGCGGGCGGTCAGCCGCAGCCGGGAGATGCCGTCCGGGACGGACGGGGGGCGGAAGCAGCCGACGGCGAGGCCGGCGCGGAGGCAGTCGGCGGCCCAGGTGACGGCGGCCTCGGGGCCCGGGGCGCGGACGGAGACCACGGCCGCGTCCGGTTCGCAGGCGTGCAGGCCGGCGGCGGTGAGGCGGGCGGCGAGGGTGCGGGCGACCTCGCGGGCCCGGTCGGCGCGCTGGGGTTCGGCGCGCAGCAGGCGCAGGGCGGCGAGGGCGGCTCCGGCGGCGGCCGGGGCGAGGCCGGTGTCGAAGATGAAGGTGCGGGCGGTCTCGGTGAGGTGGCGGATCACCCGGCGGGGGCCGAGCACGGCGCCGCCCTGCGAGCCGAGGGATTTGGACAGCGTGACGGTGGCGACGGTGTCCGGCTGCCCGGCGAGCCCTGCCGCTGCCAGTGCGCCGCGGCCGCCGGGGCCGAGCACGCCCAGCCCGTGCGCGTCGTCCACCAGCAGCGCGGCGCCGTGCGCCCGTACCGCCTTGGACAGTCCGCGCAGCGGCGCCGCGTCCCCGTCCACCGAGAACACCGAGTCGGTGACCACCAGTGCCCGCCGCTGCGCCCGCCCGGCGAGGATCTCGGCGACGGCCGCAGGGTCGCTGTGCGGGGCCCGGTGGACGTCGGCCCGGGCGAGCCGGCAGCCGTCGATCAGCGAGGCGTGGTTGTAGGCGTCGGAGACGATCAACGTGTCCGGGTCGGTCAGCGCGGTGAGCGCGGCGAGGTTGGCGGTGTACCCGGAGGAGAACACCAGCGCGGCCTCCGCCCCGCAGAACTCGGCCAGCTCCTGCTCCAGTTCGGTGTGCAGCGCGGTCGTCCCGGTGACCAGCCGGGAGCCCGTCGCCCCGCCGCCCCACCGCAGCGCCGCCTCCCCCGCCGCGCGGGTCACCACCGGGTGCCGGGTGAGCCCCAGGTAGTCGTTCCCGGCCAGGTCCAGCACCGGATCCTCCGCCCCACGGCTGCGCAGCCTGCGGGTCAGCCCGGCGTCGGCGCGCAGCTCGGCGGCCTCGTCGAGCCAGTCGAAGACGTGCGCCGGGGCGCGCCCGGCGGCGGTGTGCGGTGCGGGGGTGAGGGGGAGGGTCATGTCCGGCACTCTGGCACGCCCCGCGAACGGGGATCAATGTGCCACTCGGCACATGATCGGCGCGGCCCACTGGCCGGTCGTGACAACCGGGGCCCGGCCGCCGGCCGCTCGGAGGCTTTGCCCGGGGTGGCGGCGAGCAGGCAAGATAGCCGGGTGACCCTCCTTGATCTGATGCCGAAGCCCGCCACTCCCGACGCGCTGTACGAGACGTTCGCAGCCTGGGCGGAGGAGCGCGGGATCACGCTGTACCCGGCGCAGGAGGAGGCGCTGATCGAGCTGGTCTCGGGGAACAACGTGATCCTGGCGACGCCGACCGGCTCGGGGAAGTCCCTGGTGGCGGCGGGTGCGCACTTCGCGGCGCTGGCGGAGGGGCAGCGGACGTTCTACACGGCGCCGATCAAGGCGCTGGTGTCGGAGAAGTTCTTCGACCTGGTGAAGATGTTCGGCACCGAGCAGGTCGGCATGATGACCGGCGACGCGAGCGTCAACCCGACCGCGCCGATCATCTGCTGCACGGCCGAGGTGCTGGCGCAGATCGCGCTGCGGGACGGTGCGCGGGCGGACATCGGCCAGGTGGTGATGGACGAGTTCCACTTCTACGCGGAGCCGGACCGCGGCTGGGCCTGGCAGATCCCGCTGCTGGAGCTGCCGCAGGCGCAGTTCCTGCTGATGTCGGCGACCCTCGGCGACGTCCGCCGCTTCGAGGAGGACCTGACCCGGCGAACCGGCCGCCCCACGACCGTGGTGCGCAACGCGACCCGCCCGGTGCCGCTGTTCTACGAGTACCGGCGCACCACCATGCACGACACCCTGGAGGAGCTGCTGCAGACCGGCCAGGCGCCGGTCTACGTCGTGCACTTCACCCAGAAGGAGGCGGTGGAGCGGGCGCAGTCGCTGATGAGCATCAACATGTGCTCGAAGGCGGAGAAGGAGGCCATCGCCGATCTGATCGGCGGCTTCCGCTTCACCACCAAGTTCGGCCGCAACCTGTCCCGTTTCGTCCGTCACGGCATCGGCGTGCACCACGCGGGCATGCTGCCGAAGTACCGCCGGCTGGTCGAACGCCTCGCTCAGGCGGGCCTGTTGAAGGTGATCTGCGGGACCGACACGCTGGGCGTCGGCGTCAACGTGCCGATCCGCACGGTGCTGTTCACCGCCCTGTCGAAGTACGACGGGCAGCGCGTGCGCATCCTGCGCGCCCGCGAGTTCCACCAGATCGCCGGGCGGGCCGGCCGGGCGGGCTTCGACACCGTCGGCCAGGTGGTCGCCCAGGCGCCGGAGCACGTGATCGAGAACGACAAGGCGATCGCCAAGGCCGGGGACGACCCGAAGAAGAAGCGCAAGGTGGTCCGGAAGAAGGCGCCGGAGGGCTTCGTCGGCTGGACCGAGGAGACCTTCGACAAGCTGATCGCCGCCGACCCGGAGCCGCTGGTCTCCCGGTTCAAGGTGAGTCACGCGATGCTGCTGTCGGTGATCGGCCGCCCGGGCAACGCCTTCGAGGCGATGCGCAAGCTGCTCACCGACAACCACGAGGACAAGGCCGCCCAGCGCCGGCACATCCGCACCGCGATCGCCATCTACCGCTCACTGCTGGAGGGCGGCGTGGTGGAACGGCTGCCGGAGCCGGACGCCGAGGGCCGGATCGTCCGCCTCACCCTGGACCTCCAGGAGAACTTCGCCCTCAACCAGCCGCTGTCCACCTTCGCGCTGGCCTCCTTCGAGCTGCTCGACCCGACCTCGCCGTCCTACGCGATGGACGTGATCTCGGTGGTCGAGGCGACCCTCGACGACCCGCGCCAGATCCTCGCCGCCCAGCAGAACAAGGCGCGCGGCGAGGCCGTCGGCGAGATGAAGCGGGACGGCATCGAGTACGAGGAGCGGATGGAGCGGCTCCAGGAGATCACCTACCCGAAGCCGCTGGAGGAGCTGCTCACCCACGCGTACGAGGTGTACCGCCGGGCGCACCCGTGGATCGGCGACCACCAGCTCCAGCCCAAGTCCGTGGTGCGCGACCTGTACGAGCGGGCGATGACCTTCTCGGACTACGTCGGCTTCTACGAACTGGCCCGCACCGAGGGCATCGTGCTGCGCTACCTGGCCGGGGCGTACAAGGCGCTGGAGCAGACCGTCCCCGAGGACGTGAAGACCGACGACCTGAAGGACGTCATCGCCTGGCTCGGCGAGCTGGTCCGCCAGGTCGACTCCAGCCTGCTGGACGAGTGGGAGCAGCTGGCCAACCCGACCGAGGCCGCCACCGCCGAGGTGACCCTGGACGACAAGCCGGCGCCGGTCACCGCCAACGCCCGGGCCTTCCGGGTGCTGGTGCGCAACGAGATGTTCCGCCGGGTCGAACTGTGCGCCCTGGAGCACTGGGACGAACTCGGCGAGCTGGACGGCGAGTACGGCTGGGACGCGGACCGCTGGGCGGACGCGATGGACGGCTACTGGGACGAGTACGACGACCTGGGCACCGGCCCGAACGCGCGCGGCCCCAAGATGCTGATCATCGAGGAGGAGGACTCCGCCTGGAAGGTCCGGCAGATCTTCGACGACCCGGAGGGCGACCATGACTGGGGCATCAGCGCCGAGGTCGACCTCTACGGCTCGGACGAGGAGGGCCGGGCGGTGCTGCGGGTGACCGCGGTGGATCGGCTCGGCGGCTGACGGACCGTCAGGATCGCGGTTGAGCGACCGTCAAAAGGGGCCCGGCGCGAGCGCGCCGGACCCCTTGGCGTTTGTCACATCCAGACAAACGGCTGACCCGCCGCGTAGGACAGCGCCCGGGTGGCCTCGTCCAGGTTCGGCTCGCCGCCGGAGGCGGTCGGCGTCGGGGTGGACGGCGCCGGGTTCGAGGAGGCGGTGTCGGCCGGGCGGGCGTCGCCGGAGCGGGAGCTGGTGACGGTCACGTAGTGGCCGACCGCCTCGACCCGGGCCTCGCTGCCCGGCTTGGCGCTGCCGGCGGACGGGGCGGGCGCGAAGTTGGTGTCGGCGAGGATGAAGGCGACCGCGCCGGGCTTGCCGCGCAGGGTGTCGGCGGCCCTTACGGCGGCGGCCTGATCGGCGAAGCGCAGCAGGGTGACGCTGCTGCGCACCGGGTGGTCGACGCCGGTGAAGCTGACGATCAGGTAGGCCTGGCAGCCGCTGTCCTTGAGCAGCTCCTGGGTACCGTCCTGGAGCACCTCGTCGCACTTCTCACCCTGCCGGATGCCGTTGCGCCGGGCCTTGTACCCGGCGGCCTCGACCAGCCGTTGGGCGGGGAAGAGGCTGCCGGCGTTGAGGCCCTCGGAGTCGGTGGGCGGCGGCGGGGTGCCGACCACCGGGGGCGTCCTGGCCGCGTCCTTTTGGGACGGGCCGAGGCCGGGTATGTAGTCGCCGGGCGTCGGGCGGGTGATGATCCATCCGCCGGCCGCGACCACGCCGACCATGACGACCCAGCCGACCGCGCGGCGGCCGGTCAGCCGTCGGCCGCGATTGCGGCCCATGCCCCCGGTCGAGGCCTCCCGGGTCGCAGTCTCCCGGCTTGCGGCCTCCCCTGCAGAGGCTTCCCCGATCGGGTCGGGACCCCCGCCGGTCCGCTGTCCTGCCTGGCCGTCCTGGCCCTCTCCCGGAGTCGGGGTGCGCTCCCCCTGCGTGGTCATGGCGCAGATTCTAAGCACCCCCCGCGTGGCCCGGATCACGGGGTCGGGGGGTTGTCGATCTTCCTGTGCGGGCCGGTTTCACTACCCGTCGGTAACCGCGCCCCCGGGCCCCCGTCAAGCGCGTGACCAGCGCCGACGCCGTGAGCTTCGACACTGTGGCAATCGGCACATCCTTCCGGGGATCTTCTGGTGGGTTTGCTCTGGCGCCATTCCGACGCCAGCAGGCAGGATCGGCCCATGGATCTGCTCGATACCCTCACCGCCAAGGGCCTGCGCGGCGAAGTGCCGACCCGCGAGGAGGCCCTCGCCGTCCTCGCCACCACCGACGACGAGCTGCTCGACGTGGTCGCCGCGGCCGGCAAGGTGCGCCGCCGCTGGTTCGGCCGCCGGGTCAAGCTCAACTACCTGGTGAACCTCAAGAGCGGGCTCTGCCCCGAGGACTGCTCCTACTGCTCGCAGCGGCTGGGCTCCAAGGCCGAGATCCTCAAGTACACCTGGCTCAAGCCGGAGCAGGCCGCCGACGCCGCCCGCGCCGGGGTGGCCGGCGGCGCCAAGCGGGTCTGCCTGGTCGCCAGCGGCCGCGGCCCGACGGACCGTGACATCGACCGGGTCACCGACACCATGGCCGCCATCAAGGACGCCGACCCCGAGGTCGAGATCTGCGTCTGCCTCGGCCTGCTCTCCGACAACCAGGCCGAGCGGCTCAAGGCGGCCGGTGCCGACGCCTACAACCACAACCTCAACACCTCCGAGAACACCTACGGGACCATCACCAAGACCCACACCTACGCGGACCGGGTCGACACCGTGCAGAAGGCCCACGGTGCCGGGCTGTCCGCCTGCTCCGGCCTGATCGCCGGCATGGGCGAGACCGACGAGGACCTGGTCGACGTGGTGTTCGCACTGCGCGAGCTCGGCTCGGACTCCGTCCCGGTCAACTTCCTGATCCCCTTCGAGGGCACCCCGCTCGCCAAGGAGTGGAACCTCACCCCGCAGCGCTGCCTGCGCATCCTGGCGATGGTCCGGTTCGTCAACCCCGACACCGAGGTGCGGATCGCCGGCGGCCGCGAGGTGCACCTGCGCTCGATGCAGCCGCTCGGCCTGCACATCGCCAACTCGATCTTCCTCGGCGACTACCTGACCAGCGAGGGCCAGGCCGGCCAGGCCGACCTCGACATGATCAAGGACGCGGGCTTCGAGGTCGAGGGCGCCGGCGAGGCCACCCTGCCGCGCCACCGCGCCGACGTCGCCGAGGCGGCCGCCGCTGCGGGCTCCTGCGGCAGCGCGGCCTCGGCCTGCGGCAGCGGCGGCGGCTGCGGCCCGTGCGGCGGGCACTCGCACGGGGCGCCCGAGGCCGCCCCGGTCACGGAGGGTACGGACGACGGGCTGCGCGAGGACCTGGTCAAGGTCCGCCGCCGCGGCGCCGGTACCGAACTCGCCCCCAACGCCTGACCCTTCGGCGCCCTCGGGCACCCCTGGGCACCCTTGGGCACCCTTGGGCACCCTCGGGCACCCTTGGGCACCCTTGGGCACCCGCCGTCGGAACACTTCGGAGAGACCTCACCATGCCCCAGCTGTCCGCGGACACGCTGCTCGCCCTCGACCGGGCGCACGTCTGGCACCCGTACGGGCCCATGCCAGGCACCGTCACCCCGTACGTGGTCGAATCCGCCTCGGGCGTCCGGCTGCGCCTCGCCGAGCCCGTCGCGGACGGGCGGCGCGAGCTGGTCGACGGGATGTCCTCCTGGTGGGCGGCCATCCACGGCTACCGGCACCCGGTGCTGGACGCGGCCGTGCGCGAGCAGCTGGGGCGGATGAGCCACGTCATGTTCGGCGGGCTCACCCACGAGCCCGCCGTCCGGTTGGCCGCCCGGCTGGTGGAGATCACCCCGGAGCCGCTGCAGCACGTCTTCCTCGCCGACTCCGGCTCGGTGGCGGTCGAGGTCGCCATGAAGATGTGCCTGCAGTACTGGCAGTCGACCGGACGGCCGGAGAAGCGCCGGCTGCTCACCTGGCGCGGCGGGTACCACGGCGACACCTTCCACCCGATGTCGGTCTGCGACCCCGACGGCGGGATGCACCACCTGTGGGGCGGGGTGCTGCCCGGGCAGCTCTTCGCGCCCCAGCCCCCGGCCGGCTTCGACGCCCCGCTCGACCCCGAGTACGCGTCGCTCTTCGAGGGGTTGATGGAGCGTCACACCGACGAGCTGGCGGCCGTCATCGTCGAACCGGTGGTCCAGGGCGCCGGCGGGATGCAGTTCCACTCCCCCGCCTACCTGCGGATGCTGCGCGAACTCTGCGACCGGTACGGGGTACTGCTGGTCTTCGACGAGATCGCCACCGGCTTCGGCCGCAGCGGCGCGCTGTTCGCCGCCGACCACGCGGGCGTCTCCCCCGACGTGATGTGCCTGGGCAAGGCCCTCACCGGCGGGTACCTGACGCTCGCCGCCGCGCTGTGCACCGGCGAGATCGCCGACGGGATCAGCCGCGGCGAGATGCCTGTACTGGCCCACGGCCCGACCTTCATGGGCAACCCGCTGGCCTGCGCGGCCGCCAACGCCTCGCTGGACCTGCTGCTCGGGCAGGACTGGGCGGTGGAGGTCAAGCGCATCGAGGCCGGGCTGTCCGAGGGCCTGGCTGCGGCTTCGGACGTGCCGGGTGTTCGTGACGTCCGGGTCCGGGGCGCCATCGGCGTGGTGCAGTTGGACCACCCGGTGGACGTCCCGGCGGCGACCGAGGCGGCGGCCCGCGAGGGCGTCTGGCTGCGGCCGTTCCGGGACCTCGTCTACACCATGCCCCCCTACGTGACGCAGGACGAGGACGTGGCACGGATCGCTGCCGCCGTGACCGCCGCGGCGGTGGCCGGATGAGCGCGCGCATCCTGTTCGTGACGGGCACCAACACGGACGTCGGCAAGACCGTCGCCACGGCGGCCGTCGCCTCGGCGGCGCTCCGGGCCGGGCGGAAGGTCGCCGTGCTCAAGCCCGGGCAGACCGGCGTGGCCCCCGGCGAGCCGGGCGATGCGGCCGAAGTCGCCCGACTGGCGGGTGACCTGACGATCAGCGAGCTGGCGCGCTATCCGGAGCCGCTGGCGCCGGACACCGCCGCTCGGCGGTCGGGCCTGCCCTACCTCTCCCCCGCCGAGGTGGTAGCCGAAGTCGCCGACCTGGCCGCCACCCACGACGTGGTCCTGGTCGAAGGCGCGGGCGGCCTGCTGGTCCGCTACGACGACCAGGGCCGTACGCTCGCCGACCAGGCCCGGGCCGTCCTCGACGCCGGCCTCCCGGCCGAGGTGCTCCTGGTCGCCTCCGCCGGGCTCGGCACCCTGAACATCGTCGCGCTCACGGCGGAGGCCCTCGCGGCCCGCGGACTCCCGCTCGCCGGCGTCCTGGTCGGCTCCTGGCCGACCGACCCCGGCCTCGCCGAACGCTGCAACCTCGCCGACCTGCCGCGCTCCGCCGGTGCCCCGCTGCTCGGAGCCCTGCCGGAACGGGCGGGCGCGGCGGAGGACTTCACCGAGGTGGCCCTCGCTTCCCTGGCCCCTGAGCTGGGCGGCACCTGGGACGCGGAGCACTTCGCACACGTCCATCGGCCGGAACCGGGTCCGCGTCCCCCGAAGGTGTGATCCCGGCGCCCAAACCGTGCGGGATGCGGTACCGGCTCAATACCGTTCCCGGTATGACAGACGGGCTGACCGTGGACGAGGCCCTGCGGGCCTTGGCCGCCCTCGAGGCGGCGTGGAAGGACGACGACGAGGCCCTGTCCGCCCTTGCGGCGGGCGGGGCCGACGAGCGGCCGCTGCCGGCGCTGGTCGCCGCGTACGGCGAGCACGCGATGGACACCCTGATGGCGCTGGCCTTCGGCCTGCGGTCCAGCATGAGCGACGAGGAGATCGCGGAGCTGTCGGACGCCGTCAGCGCCAACATCGGCGCCCGGATGAGCGCCCTGCTCACCCAGACCCTCAAGGCCTGGGGAACGGTCGCCGAGGCGGACGACCTCTCCGTCACCAAGATCATCGCCCACACGGTCATCGACGCCATGCGCGCCGTCACGGAGGACCCGACCAGGACCGAAGTCCTGCCCCTGCTGGCCACCTTCCGCAACTACGCCCTCAACGACGGCTGAGGGACTGCACTTTTCGGGGCGGGCTTCGAGCGGTCTCGAAGCCCGCCCCGTTATGTGCGCACCCTCAACCATGCGGCTGCTGATCGACGACCTTTTCAGCGGGGGCACGGGCGGGCCCGGCACCAGGGCACCGTCGGCACCGGCCTCTTCTCTTCGGTCCCCGTTCGATATACGGTACACAACGCTTGTTACGTACCCGGCAGGTCGGCGCGACGGTGCGCCGTATCCCCCTCTGGAGAGTCCGCTGTGACCGAGCCCGCCCAGCCCGCCCAGCCCACCGAGTCCACCCCGTCCATCAGGTACCGCAAGAACGGCCTCACGCGCGGGGTGACCGAGGAACTCGCCGAGAGCATGAAGCACGGCTGGGCCGACACCGAGCGCCACGCCCTGGAGCCGGTCCCGCAGGCCGCCCACACCGAGCGTCGCCGGGCCGAACTGTCCGCCGCCTTCCCGGGCGAGCTGCTGGTGGTCCCGTCCGGCAACCCCAAGGTACGGGCCAACGACACCGACTACCCCTTCCGCCCGTCCTCCGACTACGTCTACCTGACCGGCGACCAGTCCCAGGACGCCGTGCTGGTGCTGGAGCCCACCGGGGACAGCGGCCACCGGGCCGTGCTCTACCTGCGCGACCGCTCCGACATCGAGAGCGGCGAGTTCTGGCTGGACGGCCACGGCGAACTGTGGGACGGGCGCCGCAACAGCCTGACCGAGAGCGAGCGGCTGTTCGGCCTGCCCTGCCGGGACGTCCGCACCGTGTGTGCCGACCTGGCCGCGGCCACCGCCCCGGTCCGGGTTCTGCGCGGGCACGACGCCGGGGTGGAGGAGACCCTGCGGGACCGGACGACCGCCGAGCGGGACGCCGACTTCGAGGTCTTCCTGTCCGGAATGCGCCTGGTGAAGGACGAGTTCGAGATCGCCCAGCTGCGTCTCGCCTGCCAGGCGACCGCCCGCGGCTTCGAGGACGTGGTGCGCGTCCTCGGCACGGACGCCGCGACGCCGGAGCGGCTGATCGAGGGCACCTTCTTCGTCCGGGCCCGGCTGGAGGGCAACGACGTCGGCTACAGCACCATCGCCGCCGCCGGACCGCACGCCACCACCCTGCACTGGGTGCGCAACAACGGCCAGGCCCGCCCCGGCGACCTGCTGCTGCTCGACGCCGGTGTGGAGACCAACGAGCTCTACACCGCCGACGTGACCCGCACCCTGCCGGTCTCCGGCCGCTTCACCGACATCCAGCGCAAGGTCTACGACGCGGTGCACGCCGCCCAGGAGGCCGGCATCGCCGCCGTCCGGCCGGGCGCGGACTTCCGCGACTTCCACCACGCCGCCCAGCGCGAGCTCGCCGAACACCTCACCGCCTGGGGCCTGTTCGGCGACCTCACCGCCGACAAGGTGTACGAGCTGGGCCTGCACCGCCGCTTCACCCTGGCCGGGACGGGCCACATGCTCGGCATCGACGTCCACGACTGCGCCCACTCCCGCACCGAGGAGCACGTCGACGGCACGCTGCTGCCGGGCATGGTGCTCACCGTCGAGCCGGGCCTGTACTTCCAGGAGAACGACCTGACGGTGCCGGAGGAGTACCGCGGCATCGGCGTCCGGATCGAGGACGACATCCTGGTCACCGAGGACGGCAACGAGAACCTCTCCGCCGACCTCCCCCGCGGCTCCGAGGAGGTCGAGGCCTGGCTGGCCCGCCTGCGCGGCTGACGGGCGCAACGGCAGCGGTGCGGCCCCCGGGACGGATCACCCGAGGGCCGCACCCGGCGCTCGCTTCAACTCGCCGAAGGCCGCCAGGCGGCGCCGCGCGCGACTGCGCGCCGAGCGCGGCAGGCGCGGGTCAGCCGAGGCGCCACACGGTGGTGGTCTTGACCGAGGCGTCCTCCAGGTCCGCGACCACTGGCACCTGGTAGGCGGCGACGGCGGTGAACCGTTCGCGGGGCAGGTAGGCCCGGCCCGGGTCGCCGACGATCACGGTGGCGCCGCGGGCGGCGGCCCGTTCCAGGAAGGGCAGGAAGCGGGCGGCCATGGCCCGTTCGTAGAAGACGTCCCCGGCGAGCACCACTTCGGCGGGGGCGCCGTCCCCGTCCACCAGGTCGACCAGGGCGCCCGCCACCCGTACGCCGTTGGCCTCGGCGTTCAGCTCGATCGCGGCCACCGCGTAGGCGTCGATCTCGGCGGCGCGCACCTCCTTCGCCCCGCGCAGCGCGGCCGCCACCCCGACCAGTCCGGATCCGGCGGCGATGTCCAACACCGCTCGCCCGTCGACCAGTTCGGGGTGGTCCAGGACGTAGCGCGCGACCGCCACCCCGCCGGCCCAGGCGAACGCCCAGAACGGGGGCGGCAGTCCGTCCCGGCCGCGCTCGCGCTCGGTGGTCTCCCACAGCGCGATGGCGTCCTGCGCCATGTGCAGGCGGATCTCGGGCACGAAGGGTACGGGCGTCAGCTCCGTCTCCCGCCGGATGAAGGCGGGGTCGGCGTCGGCTCGAAGAGTTCGCAGCTCACTCGGCATGCCCGCAGCATAGGGCCTTCCGGGTACGGCTCCCGCCCGGTCGCCAGGACGGAGAACGCGCCTTCAGACGGCCGCCGCGAGAGCACGAGCCCTCAGACGGCCGCCGCGAGAGCACGGGCCCTCAGTCGGCCGCGGTCAGCGGGATCGTCGCGGTGAGCCGGGCGCCGGTCGGGGTCGGGGTGACGGCGAGGGTGCCGTGGTGGTGGCGGGCGATGTCGCGGGCGATCGACAGGCCCAGGCCGGTGCCACCGTGGTCGCGGGAGCGGGCGTCGTCGAGGCGGGTGAAGCGTTCGAAGACCCGCTCGCGGTCGGCGGGCGGGATGCCGGGGCCGTCGTCCTCGACGTCCAGCAGGGCGAGGCCGCGCGCCGGGTCGGTGCCGAGGCGCACGTGCACGGTGGTGGCCGCGTGGCGGTCGGCGTTGTCCAGCAGGTTGGTGAGCAGCCGGCCCAGCCAGAGCGGGATGCCGTCGACGGTGACCCCGGGGGCGAGGTCGGTGGTGCGGCGGTGGGGGCCGGACGGGCGGGCGAGGACGGTGGTGGCGACCAGGTCGGTGAGGTTGATCCGATGGCGGGGGCGGTCGTCGGTGCCGCCGGCGTCCAGCCGGGCGAGCAGCAGCAGGTCGGTGGCCAGGTTCTGCAGCCGGTCGGTGTCCGCCAGGGCGCCGTGCACCAGTTCGGCGCGGACCGCCGGGTCCGGGTGGGTGTCGGCGACCTCCAGCTGGGTGCGCAACACCGCGAGGGGGCTGCGGAGTTCGTGCGAGGCGTCGGCGATGAACTGCCGCTGGCGGCGGCCGGAGGCCTCCAGCCGGTCGAGCATCGCGTTCATGGTGGCGGCGAGCCGGGCGATCTCGTCGGCGGTGCCGGGTTCGGGGACGCGGCGGTGCAGGTCCTGCCCGGTGATGGCGTCGACCTCGGCGCGGATCGCCTCCACCGGGCGCAGCGCCTGCCCGGTGACCTTCCAGGTGACCACCACCCCGGTGAGCAGCAGCAGCGGGCAGGCGACGGCCAGCCCGGCCTGGGTGATGTCCATGGCCTCGTCGGCGGCGCGCAGCGAGGCGCCCGCGTAGACGGTGACCGGCCCGTCGGGGGTGTCGGCGGTGACGGCGGCGAGCCGCTGGCGGTGGTGGTCGTACAGCGGGTCGACGTCGTCGGTGGTGTGCGAGCCGGTGCGCCGCGCGGTGGCCAGGGCGGGGCGGCCGGCCAGGTTGGGGCTGGCGGCGAGGACGGTGCCGCGGGCGTCGACGACCTGGAGGAAGTCGGTGCCGTGGGCGGGGTGCAGGACGGGCACCAGCCGCCCCTGGACGGCGAGTTGGGCGACCGACTCGGCCTGCTGGCGGGTGGCGGAGGCGGCCGAGGCGACCAGGTCGGCGTGCACGGCGGCGAGCAGTCCGGCCCCGGCCAGGGCGAGCGCGGCGGCCAGCACCGTACCGGCGGCCGCGGTGGCCCGGGCCCGTACCGTACGGGGGACGAACCGGCGCAGTGGAGAGGGGAGTTGCCGAGGTCGGAGCACGTCAGCCGCCGGCCGGGTCGAGCCGGTAGCCTGCGCCGCGCATGGTCTGCAGGGCGGCCCGGCCGAAGGGCGCGTCGATCTTGCGCCGCAGCGCGTGGACGTGCACCTCGACGATGCTCGGGTCGGCGTCGTGGTCGGCGTCCCAGACGTGGTCGAGGATCTCGCGCTTGGAGACCACCGTCCCGGCCCGGGCGGCCAGGTGTTCCAGGATCGCGAACTCGCGGGCGGTCAGGTGAGTGGGGGTGCCGGCCCGGGTGCAGGTGCGGGCGTTGGCGTCCAGGACCAGGTCGCCGAGGGTGTGCAGCCGGGGGCGCTGCCGGTCGATCCGCCGGTGCAGGGCGCGCAGCCGGGCGAGCAGCACGACGAAGGAGAACGGCTTGGAGAGGTAGTCGTCGGCACCGGTGTCCAGGGCCTCGGCCTCGTCCCACTCACCGTCCTTGGCGGTGAGCATCAGGATGCCGGCCCGGCAGCCGCCCGCGCGCAGCCGGGCGCAGACCCGGTAGCCGTTGAGGCCGGGCAGCATGATGTCGAGGACGATCACGTCGTAGGGGTGTCGCTCGGCGAGGGCGAGGCCCTCGGGGCCGTTGTGGGCGGTGTCGACGGTGTGTCCGTCGGCCTCCAGCCCGCGCCGCAGCGCGGTGGCCATCCGGTGTTCGTCCTCCACGACGAGTATGTGCATCCCTTCAGGGTGCCAGGTGCTCCTGAGAGCTCCCGACCCGCCTTAAGCGCAGGTTCAGGTACGGTCCGCCATGATCGCCGGGCGCGGCCCGGGCGGTACCGGGCCGGACGCTGAGCGCAGCAGCCGCACGAGGCAAGGAGTGCCCCCGATGACCGACCCCCTGTCGTCCACCACCCCGCAGCCCGGGATCGAGCCGGAGATCCCGGAGGTGCCGCCGCTCGCGCCCCGCCGTCGGCGCGCGGAGCGCCTGCGCGCCTGGGCGGGCGGGCGGGAGCGCCGGATAGCCGCGTCGGTGGCGGCGGTGGCGCTGCTCGCCGGGGGCGGGCTCGCGGTCGCGGCAGCGGCGCACGAGGGACACGGGGAGCGCGGGCACGGGCACGGGCAGCGCGAGGCGGCGGCCCGGTCCGAGGACGGGAACGGGCACGAGTACGGGAACGGTCACGAGTACGGGAACGAGCGCGGGACCGGGAACGAGCACGGGACCGGGAACGGGCACGGGAAGCAGCGCGGGCACGGCCACGGCGAGGCGCCCGCCCCGCTGCCCTCCTTCGCCGCCTCCGCCGCCCTGGACAAGGCCCAGGCCGCCGTCCCCGGCGGCCGTGCCGAGTCGCTGAGCCGGGTGACCGCGCAGGGCGGCGGCGCGGCCTGGGCCGTGACGGTCGTCGGCCAGGACGGCGTGCGCCACCTGGTGACGGTGGACGGCACCGACGGCCAGCTCACCTCCAACACCGTCGTCGACGGCTCGGAGGGCTGACGTGGCCCGGTCCTACGCGCCGGCCGCACCCCGCCCCGCCGCGCCGGACGGCGTCCGGGCCGCCAGCAAGGTCCCCGTGGTGGACGGCTGGTTCTGGGTGGTGAAGGTGCTGACCACCGGCATGGGCGAGACCCTGTCGGACTTCCTCGCCAAGACCTTCGACCCGGTCCTGGCGGTGGGCGCCGCCGGACTGCTGCTGGCCGTCACCCTGCTGGTGCAGCTGCGCACCCGCCGCTGCGTGCCCGGGCTGTACTGGGCGGTGGTCGTGCTGGTGAGCGTGTTCGGCACGATGGTCGCCGACGTGGCGCACGTCGCGCTCGGCGTCCCGTACGCGCTGTCGGCCGGTGCGCTGGCGGGGGCGCTGGCGGCGCTGTTCCTGCTCTGGCACCTGGTGGAGGGCTCGCTGGCGATCGACCGGGTGACCGGGCTGCGCCGGGAGCTGTTCTACTGGGCGGCCGTGCTGCTGACCTTCGCGCTGGGCACCGCGCTCGGCGACCTGACGGCGGCCACCCTCGACCTCGGCTACCTGGTGGCCGGTGTGGGCTTCGCGGTGCTGATCGCCGTTCCGGCGGTGGCGGCGCGGGCCCGCTGGGTGGGCCCCGTGGCCGGGTTCTGGTGGGCGTACGTGCTGACCCGCCCGCTGGGCGCCTCGTTCGCGGACTGGCTGGGCGTCGGCGCGGACCGCGGCGGCATCGGCCTGGGCACCGGCCCGGTCAGCCTGGCCCTGGCCGTGCTGATGGCGGTAGCCCTGGCCCTGTCCGCACGATCCCACCGCCGCGTGGCTGGACTCATCGCCCACTGACCGTCTACATTGCTGTAGACGTCGGAGGCGCACGGCATCACCCCCCGGACAGCCGTGCGCCTCCGACCTCCTCTTCGCGCGAACGCTCGTCCTCTTTGCGCGAACGCTCGTCCCACTTCTCAGGACCGCTCGTCCACCACCCGCTTGATCTTCCCGACCGAGCGCTCCAACGTGTACGGATCCACCACCTCGGCCGCGACCGTCACGCCCACCCCGTCCTTCACCGCCCGGACGATCGACTCCCGGGCCGCCGCCCGCAGTTCGGCGGGCGCCTCCGGGCGGGCCTCCACCCGCACCGTCAGGTGGTCCATCCGCCCCTGCCTGGTCAGCCGCAGCTGGAAGTGCGGGGCGACACCCGGCGTGCGCAGCAGGATCTCCTCGATCTGGGTCGGGAAGAGGTTCACCCCGCGCAGGATGATCATGTCGTCGCTGCGCCCGGTGACCTTCTCCATCCGCCGGAAGGCCGGCCGCGCGGTGCCCGGCAACAGTCTGCTGAGATCGCGGGTGCGGTAGCGGACGACCGGCAGCGCCTCCTTGGTGAGGGAGGTGAAGACCAGCTCGCCGCCCTCGCCCGCGGGCATCACCAGGTCGGTGAAGGGGTCCACGATCTCCGGGTAGAAGTGGTCCTCCCAGATGTGCAGCCCGTCCTTGGTCTCCACGCACTCCTGGGCGATGCCGGGGCCGACCACCTCGGAGAGGCCGTAGATGTCGACGGCGTGCAGGTCGAGCCGTTCCTCGATCTCGCGCCGCATCTCCTCCGTCCAGGGCTCGGCACCGAAGATGCCCACCTTCAGCGAGCTGGCGCGCGGGTCGAGGCCCTGCTTCTCGAACTCGTCCAGCAGGGTGAGCAGGTAGGACGGGGTGACCATGATGATCTCGGGGCGGAAGTCCTGGATCAGCTGAACCTGCCGGGCGGTCATGCCGCCGGAGGCCGGAATGACGGTGCAGCCGGCTCGTTCGGCGCCGCAGTGGGCACCCAGGCCGCCCGTGAACAGCCCGTAGCCGTATGCGATGTGCACCTTGTGGCCGGGGCGGCCGCCGGCCGCGCGGATCGAGCGGGCGACCACGTCGGCCCACATGGACAGGTCGTTCTCGGTGTAGCCGACCACGGTCGGGCGCCCGGTGGTGCCGCTGGAGGCGTGGATCCGGCGGACCTGCTCCATCGGGACGGCGAACATGCCGAAGGGGTAGCCCTCGCGCAGGTCGGCCTTGGTGGTGAAGGGGAACCGGGCGAGGTCGTCCAGGGTGCGGCAGTCCTCGGGGCGCACGCCGGCCGCGTCGAACTTGCGGCGGTAGAGCTCGACGTTGTCGTAGGCGTGCCGCAGGGTGGCGCGGAGGCGGTCGAGCTGGTGGGCGCGCAGTTCATCGACGCCCATCCGTTCACCGGCGTCCAGCAGGGCGGGTGGAATCGGCTCCCCCAGGCGTCGCCCCGGGCCTCGTCCGAGGCGTCGCCCCAGGCCTCGCCCCAGGCCTCGGTCCGGGCCCCGTCCCGGTTCGGATGAGCTGCCGGTCATCGTCGCTCCTTCGCAGGTCGGCCGATCCTGGGAGCCCGACCGATCGTTCGGTCTGGACGGGCCCTGGCCAAGTAATCCAGCACCCGGACACACCTGTCAATAGCGTGCGCAGTGGTTCCGGAATGCGAGGTTCCGGCGCCTTCGTGCCGGGATTCCCGTCGCCGCTTGGCTGGCCGATATGAAAATCATTACGGAATTTTGACTCGGCGGCGCCCGCTGCGGGCCCGGACCCATGGTTCAGTAGTGCGGCTTCTCCCCCGCACCCCGGAGTGATCACCTTGGCCTCGACCCCTGCGCTGGTCAGCGCGCTGCGCGAGCTCGGCGACCGGCCCGCCGTCGTCGCCGACGGACGCGCGATCAGCGGCATCGGCCTGCTGCTCGGCGTCTCCCCGCCGGGCGGCCTGCCGCGGGCCCTCGCCGATCGCGTCGCCGAACACGCCGCACTGGCGCCCTCCGCCGCCCGCGCCGCCGAGGAGCGGCTCCGCCACTGGGCCGGCGTCCTCGGCCCGCCACCGATCCGGCACACCGTGCTGCACCCGGCCACCGACCTCGCCGTGGAACTCGCCCTGGCCACCCTGCTGGCCGGCGGCACCGTGCACTGCGCCGACCCCGACCAGGCGCCCGAACAGCAGCTCACCGCCATCGCCGCCAACGGCACCACCCACCTCAGCCTGCCCTCCACCCTGCTCTGGCGGCTCAGCCGCCAGCCCGGCCTGGCCGAGCACAGCCTCGCCGCGCTGCGCCTGGTCCTGCACGTCGGACCGGAGCCCCGGCAGGACGACGTGTACGCCGCCGTCGACGCCCTCGGCGCCGTCCTCGCCCACGTCCGTGCCCCGCACAGCCAGGCCGAGGCCGCCGACCGGCGGCTGCGCGCCGACGCCGAGACCGCCACCGCCGCCGCCTGGAAGCACAGCATCGGCGTCACCGCCGAACAGATCACAGGGTTCGGCGCCCACCTCGACCGGGCCGTCCTCAGCGCCCTGCTGCACACCCTCCAGCAGGCCGGAGTGCTCACCGACCCCTCCCGCGGCTGGTCGGAGGCCGAACTCCTGGCCACCGCCCTCGTCACCCCCGCCCAGCGCCCCCGGGTCGGCCGCTGGCTGGACGCCCTCGCCCGGCACGGCCTGATCACCCGCCAGGACGGCGGCGCCCAGGGCCCGCTCTTCCACGGCACCCCCGAAATCACCGCCGCCCACGTCCGGGAGGCCTGGCGGCCCGCCGTCGAGAGCTGGGCCGACGGCCTCGGCACCGCCCCCGTTCTGGATCGGGTCCGACGCAGCGCACTGCGCCTGCCCAAGCTGCTCACCGGCGAGGAGACGCCCCGCCCCGCCGCCGCCCCGGTCCGCTGGGCCGCCGCCCGCGGCTACCTCGGCGCCGCGCTCGGCACACTCGTGCGCGCCACCGCCGAGACCCACGACGGGCCGCGGCCGCTGCGGGTCCTCGAACTCGACCGCGACGGCGCCGAGACCGCCGTCGCCCGCGCCTTGGCCGCCCGGCCCCGGCAGAACGCCGACCACCACCTCGCCCCCGACGGCGGACGCTACGACGTCGTGGTCGCCACCGCCGCCGGCCGTCCCGACGAGGAGGTTCCGGCGCTCGTCGACCAGCTCGCCCCCGGCGGCCGGCTGCTGCTGCTCGCACCCGTCACCGAACAGCTCGACCTGCTGATCACCGGTGACCACCGCGGCCTCACCGCCCACCCGGCCGACCACTGGCGGGGCGCCCTCACCGCCGCGGGCTGCCCCACCGTGCTCACTCTGCCGGCGGACGGGCACCCGATGGGGCTGCTGGGGCAGGGACTGTTCGCGGCACGGGTCGACTGACCGCACCGTCCGCGGGCTACGATCGGGCGCATGGCCGCTTCCGTGCGTTCGATCCGCTCCCGCACCTCGCTCGGCTCGATCGGTTCCATCGGTTCCATCGGCTCGCTGCTGTCCATCGGCTCGGTCGGGTCCGTCCTCTCCATCGGCTCGGTCGGCAGCGTGCTGTCCGTCGGCTCGGCCGGCTCCGTCTTCAGCGCGTTCTCCGCGTGCTCCTGGCTCAGCATCGGCTCGCTGCTGTCGGTGCGCTCCCGCTGGTCCGTACGGGGCCGGCGCCCGGGGCGGGGGCCGGCCGTGCTCGACCGGTGAAGCAAGGGTCACGTACTGCCACCCCGATCCGTACCATTTCGATACCGAAGCCCGGGTGAGCTGCGGGAATCCTCGCCGCGCCGGGGCGTCCCCCGGTAGGCTCCGGCCCCAGGGCCTGTCCGGCGGGCGGCGGCGCGCCGCCCGTGCCGGCGTACCGGGGGCAGACCCCCGCGGGCCACTCGGTGGGCTCCGCGCACTCGACACCGCGCGCCAGGGCAGTCGCGCGAACGGCGAAGGGCATCGCATTGGCGGATCGGCTCACCGGAGGAGACTCCTCGCTGCTGCGGCGGATCAACGCGGCGGTCACGCTTCGGGCGCTGCGGACCGGCCATTCCGTGACCCTCACTCAGCTCGTCGGCGAGACCGGGCTCTCCCGGCCGACCGTCGAGGGCGTGATCGAGGGCCTGGTCGAGACCGGACTGGTCGCCGAGGTCGAGCAGCCCCGGGAGGACGGCCAGCCGGGCACCGGCCGCCGCGGCCGCCCGGCCCGCTGGTTCCGCTTCCGCGCCGAGGCCGGGCACATCCTCGGCATCGAGATCGGCGTGCACGACATCCGGGTCATCCTCGCCGACCTCACCGGCGAGGTGGTGGGCAGTCACTTCAAGCCGGTCGACGAGACCCTGGACGCGGAGGAGCGGCTCACCGCCGTCCGCGCCGCCGTCGCCGAGGTCCTGCGCAAGGCGGGCATCTCCCGGGACAACCTGTGGGCCGTCGGCATCGGCACCCCCGGCATCGTCGACCGCGAGGGCACCATCCGGCTCGGCACCGCGATGCCCGGCTGGACCGGCCTCGACCTCGGCGCCCGACTGCGGCGCTCCTTCCGCTGCCCCGTCCTGATCGAGAACGACGCCAACCTCGCCGCCATCGCCGAACACTGGCAGGGCGCGGCCGTCGGCGCCGACGACGTGGTCTTCGTGATGGCCGGCCTCAGCCCCGGCGCCGGATCGCTCATCAACGGCAAGCTCCACCGCGGCTACGGCGGCGCCGCCGGCGAGATCGGCGCCCTGCACCTGCTCGGCCAGGAAGTCACCCCGGAGAAGCTGCTCTCCACCACCGGCAAGCCGCTCAACCCCCTCGACGAGGCCGCCGTCGCCCGCGTCCTGCGGCTCGCCCGGGAGGGCGACGAGGTCGCCAAGGTCGCCATGGACCGCTTCCTGACCAGGCTCGTCCAGGGCGTCGCCGCCCTGGTCCTCGCCATCGACCCCCAGCTGGTGGTCATCGGTGGCTGGGCGGCCGGCCTGGACGGCGTCCTGGAGCCGCTGCGCGAGCGGCTGGCCCAGTTCACCCTGCGGGCGCCGGAGGTGGCGCTGGCCGCGCTCGGCTCGGAGGTCGTCTCCATGGGCGCCCTGCGCGTCGCCCTGGACCACGTGGAGGACCAGCTCTTCGCGGTGGACCCGCCCCGTGTGTGAGCCGGACCCACCCCAGGCCCGGAGGTCGGGCGCGGGGGTCGAAGGTCGGGGACCGGAGGCCAGACAACGACAGCGGCCCGGACGCCAGTTGGCGTCCGGGCCGCTGTCCGAGGGTGGGTGCGGAATGGTTCAGGAGGCGGTGCGGACCTCGGAGGTCGCGGCGACCGGGGTGACCTCGACCAGGCCGGTCTCGCCGAAGGTCAGCTTGCAGGTGTCCGCGCGGTAGGTGGAGACCGCGAGCGCCACCAGGCGGCCGGCCGAGGCGTACTGGGTGGTCATGACCAGCACCGGGGTGCCCGGGGGGCGCTCCAGCAGGGCGGCCTCGTCGGCCTCGGCGACACCGAGCTCGACGGCGCGGGACTCACCGTCCACCTCCAGACGCTCCAGCTGACGCAGCACCGAGCGGGCCCGGTCGCTCTCGGCCCGGAAGCCGGGCAGGTGCGGCAGCGCGGAGGCCGGGACGTGCAGCGACTCGGTCGCCATCGCACGGCCCTCGACCAGGCGGACCCGGCGGACGGTGTGCACGGTGGCGCCCTCGGCGATGCCCAGGCCCTTGGCCAGCTGCGCGGAGGCCGGGGCGGTGGTGCAGTCCACCGTGCGCCAGGCCTGGCTGCGGCCGGCTCCGGGCCAGCCCTCCTCCTGCCGGTTGACCGGGACGCCGACCCGCGGGGCGGCGATCAGGGTGCCGATCCCCCGGCGACGGACCAGCCGGCCCTCAAGCTCCAGCTGGTCCAGGGCCTGCCGCAGCGTCGCCCGGGCGACACCGAAGCGGGCGGAGAGGTCGCGCTCGTTCGGCAGGACCTCGCCGGTGGAGAACTCCGAGTCGATGGCCCGCAGCAGCACCGTGCGCAGATGCCAGTACTTCGGTTCCGGCACCGCCGAAAGCTGTCCCGTCGTCCCGACCGTGCCCACCGTGTCCTCCACCTGGTCTGTCCGCCCTACGACAAGGAGGGCGGAACCCGGGCCCGCTGCCCGCTGTTGCGGCAGGTGGGAGAGCGAGCCTTTATCCGTCCTTCTTTATTAAAGGTCCTTGCAGTAAGCGACCCTAGGGGCTGCCTCCGGAGATGGTCAAGACCAATGGCACGGCTTGATACGACCGTCGCGAACATTCATGCCACGTTCACGACAGCCCGCGCCGGCGCCGTGCCACGACCCCCGCCGCGCGTCACGGTTCGGGACGGACACGACCAATGGGTAGGCTGCCCGGGTGATCGTGGTGACGAGTGTGAACGTGAACGGAATCCGGGCGGCCGCCAAGAAGGGCTTCGTCGAGTGGCTGGCCGGAACGGAGGCGGACGTGATCTGCCTCCAGGAGGTGCGCTCCGAGCCCGGGCAGCTGCCCGTCGAACTGCGCGACCTGGACGGCTGGCACGCGGTCTGGGCCCCCTCCGTCGCCAAGGGCCGGGCCGGCGTCGCCATCCTCTCCCGCCAGGAACCGCAGCGCACCGCGATCGGATTCGGATCCGAAGAATTCGACAATTCCGGCCGCTACGTCGAGATCGACCTCCCGGGCCTGACCGTCGCCAGTCTCTACCTGCCCTCCGGCGAGGTCGGCACCGAGCGCCAGGATGAGAAGGAACGCTTCATGGTGGAGTTCCTCGTCCACCTCACCGCCCTGCGCGCCCGCGCCACCGCCGCCGGCCGCGAGGTCGTGGTCTGCGGCGACTGGAACATCGCCCACCGCCCCGAGGACCTCAAGAACTGGAAGGCCAACCAGAAGTCCGCCGGCTTCCTCCCCGAGGAACGCGCCTGGCTCTCCCGCGTCTACGACGAGGCCGGCTACGTCGACGTCGTCCGCGCCCTCCACCCCGACCGCACCGGCCCCTACACCTGGTGGTCCTACCGCGGCCGCGCCTTCGACAACGACTCCGGCTGGCGAATCGACATGATTTGTACAACGGGGGGTATCGCACGCCGAGCCACGAAGGCATACGTGGAGCGGCCCGCCTCCCACGCCGAGCGGTGGTCTGACCACGCGCCGGTCACGGCGCACTTCGATTACGAGGCCTGAGCCGGCGTAGTCAGCCCGGCCGCCCGGCGAACCTTGGACCCGGCATCATCCAGTCCAAGGAGGAATCACCGATGGGACAGCGCAGGAGCAGGGGCCGGGTCTACCGCCGGTGCGGTTGCCAGGACGAGAACAGGAAGCAGCTCGGCCCGTGGTGCCCGCAGCTGATCGCGGACGCCAAGCACGGTACGTGGACGTACGCCGTCGACCTCGCCCCCTAGGACGGCCGTCGCCGCACCCGCCGCCGCGGTGGCTTCGCCACCCACGCGGAAGCCGCCCGGGAGATGGCACGGGTGCTGGACGGTGAGCTGCGCGGGGTCTACGAGGACCGCTGCACAACGGTGGCCGGCTACCTGCGCGAGTGGCTTGCCGATCCCGCAAGCGCCCACGGCCAGGGCCGAGCCCCTGGCCGGTCCGGTGTTCGCGTGGCTTCAGCCGGACGCGGTCGGCATCGCGCTCGTGGGGACGGGTTGGTGGAGCATCGTCCACACCGCCGCGGTCACCAGGGCCTGCTCGGCGGCTCCGGCTTCGGGTTCGGCCAGTCCGAAGATGGTGGAGGTGAACACCGAGACGGTGCGGCGGCCGGTGGCGTCGGTGTAGTCCTCGCTGGAGTAGCTGGGAACCACGCCCCACGACAGCCTCGGTCCTTCTGGCCAACCACGGCCTGCTGGTGTTCGGCCCGGACGCGGCTGCCGTCGGCCCCCTCGTGGTGGCGATCGAGGAAAGGGCCGAGGCCGAGATCGCCGCGGCAGCGATCGGCGGGGCCGTGAACTTCCCCGAAGGCGCCCTGAAGGCTGTCCGAGCCTCGATCGCACGAGTTTCGTCATGACGGATGACATCTTCACGCAGCGTTCCGAGGTTCTGCGGGATCGCTACCGCTCGACGCTCGGAGTCGTCCCGGGTGGGGGGAGGACCGTTTGCGGGTGGCTCAAGCCTTCGGCCAGCTCCCTACGGAGGAGGCGTTCGCGGCACTGCGGCACATCGTGCTGACCGACAGTCCACTCGGCGGGCGGGTACAGCAGCTGGTCCACTTCGGGCAGCTGCTGGCTCTCGGCCGGGCAGAACCCGCCCGGATCCACGCCCGGGGAGCGCTCCATGCGGGCGCCGGCATCGCCGACCTCATCGGCGTCGCCGAGACCTCGCTCATCACCTCCGGCACGCCGGCCTACGCGCTCGGCATCGAGATCATCGTCGAACTCCTGCAGGCCGAAGACGGCAGGGCAGGCTGACCGGAAGCCTCTGCCGGCCATTCGCCGCTGCCGGTGACGAGGCAACACCACCGGCACGGAGAACGGGTGGCTTCCGTTCGTGCTGCACGCCGTGGACACGTGTCGTTCACCTACTGGGCGCGCATCGTTTGTCGCTCGGCATCGCGGATAGCGCGAGCGGCGTTGATGAGCCCGATGTGGCTGAAGGCTTGGGGGAAGTTGCCGAGTGCCTCTGCCGTGGTGGAGTCGGTCTCCTCGGCCATCAGGCCGAGGTCGTTGGCGTGTGCGAGGGCGGCCTGGAAGGCGTGTCGTGCGCGGGTGGTGTGGCCGGTGAGGGCGAGGGCTTGGGCAAGCCAGAAGGTGCACAGCAGGAAGGTGCCTTCTTCTTCCCGCAGCTCGTCGGTGAGGTAGCGGCGGACCAGGCCGTTGCGGTCGGTCAGTTGGGTGGCGATGGCGAACACGGTGGATTGGACGCGGGGGTCGTGCGGTGGTAGGAAGCCGACGATGGGCAGCATCAGCACGGAGGCGTCGAGGTCGTCGCTGTCGAATGCCTGAGTGAAGGCGCCCAGGTCGGAGTTCCAACCACGTCGTTCGATGGCTTGGCGGATCTGGTCGCGCTCGTGCTGCCAGTGGGGCAGGCGTTCGTCGGCCTGGAGGGCGGGGGCCATGGCGATGGCGCGGTCCAGGGCGACCCAGCACATCAGTTTCGAGTGGAGGAAGTGTCTGCTGGGTCCGCGTCTTTCCCAGATGCCCTGATCCGGTTGGGGCCACCGTTGGGCGGCTGCCTCGGCCGCATGGAGCAGGAGGGTGCGTGTGGCCGGGTCGAGGGGCTCACCGGGCGGGAGGGTCTGGTGGGCGGCGTCGAGGAGTTCGCCGTAGACGTCGAGTTGGCGTTGGCGCCAGGCGTCGTTGCCGATTCGAACGGGGCGGCTGTTGCGCCAGCCGGTCAGGTGGGGCAGGAGCCGCTCGCTCAGGTCGCGTTCCCCGCCGATGCCGTACATGATCTGCAGGTCGACGCCGCGGTCGAGTTGGGTTGCCGCGGCCCGGGCGAGGAAGCCGAAGAAGCGGTTCTTCTCCTTGTCGCAGGCGGCCGTGGCAAGCGCCTGAAGGGTGAAGCTCGCGTCGCGGACCCAGGTGTAGCGGTAGTCCCAGTTGCGCGTCCCGCCCGTTGTCTCGGGCAGGGAGGTGGTGGGCGCGGCGACGATGGCTCCGGTGGGCGCGAAGGTCAGGGCTCGCAGCACGCGTCCGCTGTGGCCCACCTCGTCCTGCCAGGGGCCGACGTAGCCGCGGTGGAGCTTCGACCAGGAGCGCCAGCCGTCGATGGTGTCGGACATGCGGCGCCGGATCCGCCCCGCCCGCCAGCCCACCGGCTCCCTTTCCCACGCCGGTTCGACGTGCAGGGCGAATTCGAGGCGGTGCCCCGCCGAGAGCGGGATTCGGCCGTGCGCTGTGGAGCCGCTCACCCGCAGGTCGACGGGGCTCGACAGCAGCAGAACATGGGCGCCCCCGTATGCCGCGAGCCCGCCTCGCACGGTCGAGAGCAGTGGGTGGACGAGTCCGAACTCCGGGCGCGGGGCGTAGGCGATCTCGATGTTCACCCACCCTTCGGTGCAGGTGATCTGCCGCAGGAGCGTTCCGGGGGAATTGGTGCCGAGCGCGTGCCCGCGTTCGCGCCGCCCCAGGGCAAGGGCATCGTGCAGGACCGCCGTACCCGCGGTCGTGCGGAAGGTCGTCTCCAGAACAAGGGTGTCTTCGACGTAGCGGCGGCTGATGTCGACCGAGCCGGTAGGGCGGATGGACCAGTGGCCGGCGTCCTCGTCGAGGAGTCGGGCGAAGATCGCCGCGCTGTCGAACCGGGGCAGGCACAACCAGTCCACCGAGCCGTCGCAGGTGACCAGCGCGGCCGAGCGGCAGTCGGACAGCAACGCGTGGTCACCGATCGGTCGCGCACTCATGCGTCGCAGCCCGTCCACCTCGGACCGGACGCGGCCCCGCCGGGACGACGTGAGCAGTCGCCTGCGCCGCAGAGCTCTCCAGGCGCCTGACGAGTGTCATTGATCCCAGCCTCCCTGCACGGCGGATTCACCCCCACCCAATCACCACGATCGGTGGATCGCACGTGCCGGCCGCCGACGGCTGCCCCGACCGGGTGGCACGACCTGGTGCCGCGCCCCACTCTCGGTGCCGGGCCGGCCTACGTCGTATCTCCTCAACGTCATGGTGCGGCGTCACGACCCGCTGCGGGTCGTTTTGGTGGCGCGGGCGGCTCGATGGACGCGGCGGAGTTTGAGTGCGAGGGCCAGTGCGGAGGCGGCGAAGAGCACGGCGGTGATGGCCAGCCATCGGCCGAGGTAGACGTCTTCGGGCAGTCGTGCGGCACCGGCGTAGGGGATCGACAGGTCGAGGATGAGGGGGAACCAGACGAGCAGGACCTCCCGATCGAGGTCGACCACCATCCGCGCGTGACCACGGTAGTCGTCGGCGTGGAGATTGGCGCCCTGGGCGGCGGTGAAGTCGAGGTCGACGACCTTGACGCGGTGGCCGGACCGGGCCGCCTGCTCGGCGGTCAGGCCCACGGCGGCCGCCTCGGGGTCGGTGAAGAACACCTGGGGCACGGCGTGCTGGTCGGCGGTGGTGGCGTGGTCACCCCACGGGCCGTCGTCCAGGGGCAGGCCCGCGGCGCGGGCGCCGATGGCGTCGCCGGCGGGCCGCGCCTGGTACTTGCCCTGGTGGGTGAGCAGGGCCCGGTGGTTGACGTCGCCCACGGCGTACAGCCACGCGCCGTCGACCCCGCGGACCAGGCACGTGGTGTCCACCTCCAGCCACGTGCCCGGAAAGAGACCGACCGTGTCCAGGCCGATGTCCTCGGTGCCGGGGGCCCGACCGGTGGCGAACATGACCTCGTCGGCCCGCAGGTCGCTGCCGTCGTCGAGGGTGAGGGTGACAGGCCCGGCGGGGTCCGGGCGGCGCACGGCGGCGACCTGGGTGCCGATCCGCACGTCCACGCCCGCCTGGGTGAGGCTGTGTGCGACGAGCTCGCCCGCGAAGGGTTCCATGCGGGAGACCAGGCGGCGGCGGGCGAGCAGGGTGACCTGGGAGCCCAGGCCCTGCCAGAGGGTGGCCATCTCGATGGCGCCGCCGCCGCCCCCGACGATGGCGAGCCGGCCGGGCACGGTGCTGGAGTCGGTGCCGTGCCGGTTCGTCCAGGGCCGGACCTCCCCGATGCCCGGGAGGTCGGGCAGCAGCGGCCGACTGCCGGTGGCGATGGCGACTGCGTGCCGGGCGGTGAGGGTGAGGCGTTCGCCGTCGTCCCCGGTGACCGTGATGCGGCGAGGGCCGTCGAGGCGGCCGTGACCGCGGAAGAGGTCGGCACCGATGGACTTCACCCACTCGGCCTGTCCGGTGTCGTCCCAGTCGCTGACGTAATGGTCGGGCGGGCGAAGACCCGGTCGGTGTCGAGCGGACCGGTGACGGCCTGCCGGGCTCCGTCCACGCGGCGGGCGTCGGCGAGAGCGATGACCGGCCGCAGTAGGGCCTTGCTGGGGGCGCAGGCCCAGTAGGAACATTCGCCGCCGACCAGTTCACGCTCCACGACGGCCACGGTGAGGCCGGCGGCGCGGGCACGGTCGGCGACGTTCTGGCCGACCGGACCGGCACCCAGCACGACCACGTCATAGGCGCCGCTCTCCTGGTGATCACGTGCTTCGCTCATCGCTCCCTCACATCCGGTCGGGGCCGGCGGGGCCACATCCCCGGGTCATGTAACGCGCGGTGCGCGCACGGCCGTCATGCCTGGCCGCAGCAGCGGCCATCTGTGCTCCTCATAGCCGTACTCGGGCCGTGACCGGCCTCTGACCCGGTTCACGGGCTCGGGAACAGGGGCCCGCCGGCCATGAGGCCGCCGTCGACCAGGAGGATGTGCCCGGTGACGTAGCTCGCCTCGGCCGAGCCCAGGAAGCGGACAGTCTCGGCGATCTCCTCCGGGGTACCCGCCCGGTGCATGGGCAGCACCGAATCGACCGCGTCACGCGCCGCGTCGTCGCCGGTGAACCGCTCGTACATGGCGGTCCGGGTGAATCCGGGCGCGACCGCGTTGACGCGGACACCGTGAGCGGCGCCTTCGAGTGCGGCCGCCTTGGTGATGCCGGCGACGGCATGCTTGCTGCCGACGTAGAGGGCCGCCTCGGGGTAGCCCATCAGGCCGAAGCAGGAACTGACGTTGACGATGCTGCCGCCGCCCTGTTCCCTCATGACCCGGAACTCGTGTTTCAGGCAGAACAGCGTCCCCTTGACGTTGGTGTCGAAGATGCCTTGGTAACGCTCGTCGGTCACCTCGCCGACGGGGCACGGCGTTCCCTCGGTGCCGGCGTTGTTGACGGCGACGTCGAGCCGTCCGAACCGCGCGACCGCGCGGTCGACGAGCTCCTCCACCTCGGCGTCGAAGCGGACGTCGGCACGCACGAACTCAGCCTGGGCGCCGAGGTCGGCCAGTTCCCTGACGAGTTGCTCACCCACGTCCTCATGGCGGCCGGAGACCACCAGGTTCGCGCCCTGACGGGCGTAAGCGACGGCGGTGGCACGGCCGATACCGGTGAGCGCGCCCGTGACGAGGACGACAGGATCAGACAACGCGAGGGTCCTTTCTCCAACCACACAGGTGAATGACGGGCAAGCGGTGCGGAACCCGGACGACACCGGGCTCCTCTTCGGGCCGTGCTATCCCCCGGTACCCCCGTGCAAGGAAGGTGTCCCAACCGGACGACAGCCGCATCGGACCAACCGCCGCATCCGTCGAACGGCGGCACTTGATGCCCTGCATGGCCCACGGCAACCGGGGCAGAGGACCCACAGGCGGTCACCCGAGCGGAGGGAGACCGCGGCTTCGAACCGGAGCCGCCATGGGAGGCAGAGCGGGGAACGATCCGCACGCTGGAACGCGCTCGCGGGACAACTCTCCGGCTCTCTCGTTCCTCGAAGCCCGCGCGAGCGCGCCCTCCCGGTAGCGGCAGTCGCCCATCCAGCGCGGACGCGAGGGCGTCCATGAGCCCGTCACGCGCTCGCCACGTCGGCGGGATCCGCAGCGGTGAACTTTCCGCTCCGCGCGCGGGAGTACCGGACTCGCGCGAGCCCTGCCGGTCCTACATTGCTGCTTCCGTGGCCTCTATGCCTGGTAGGCCGCGGAGATCTGGCCGACCAGGACGGCGAACGGCATGTCGAGGGCGGCGTAGACGGCGCCGGACTCGGGGGCGGCGTTGTCGGCCAGCGCCTCGACCATGAGGGTGGCGTAGTCGCTGACGACCACGCCCGCCTGCTGCATGCGCAGCAGTCCGGCCTCCCGCTTCGTCCGGCTGAAGGTGCCGGAGGCGTCCACGGCGACGTACGCGTCGTGCCCGGCCGCTGTCGCGGCGATCGCCGGCAGTGCCGCGCATACCTCCAGGGACACCCCTGCGAAGATCAGTTTCTGCCGTCTGGTGGCCTCGACGGCCTCGCGGACCCTGCCGTCGTGCCAGGCGTTGACCGTGCTCCGGTCGATGATCTTCTGCCCGGTGGGCAGGGCCTGGACCAGTTCGGGGAAGGTCGGCCCCCACATGCTCTCGGCCGCGGTGGTGGTCACGACCAGCGGAACGTCCAGCGCGGTCGCCGCCTTCGCCAGCGCTACCACGTTGTGCTTCAGCTCGCCCAGGGGGATGTCCCGGACGCCGGACAGGAGGCCCACCTGGTGGTCGACCAGCACCACGGCGGCGTTCTCCCGGGTGATCGGTTCCAGGAACTTGCTGCGTTCGCTCATCTTCCGCTCCTTCGGGTTCGGTTGCTTGATCAGTTGCGACATCTGATGGTCAAACCTTGAGGGCGCTGCGGACTCTCCGCCCACTGAAAACCGCGCCGCGTTCAGTGGGCACTTGAGGCGCAACCCAGTGGGTGGTTCAGCGGGTCTTGCTGGGCGGCGTCCTCGATAAGGCCCGTGCGGCCACCTCGATCAAGCGGTCGCGGTTGCGGCGCGCGTCGGCGCGCAGCGGCCGGGGGTTGGCGGCGGTCACGGCGATTCCTCCTCCTGCCCCGCGGGCGGTCGGCCACCTACTCCGTTCGAACGCGGGTCGGTTGCAAGCGGAGGATCCTCCGTCCCCCCGCTCGCTTCACCACGCCCTTCGGCGCCGAGTCGACCGCCGCCGAGGTCATCGCGGGCGTCGACCTGACCGGCCGCCGCGCCGTCGTCACCGGCGGGGCCTCCGGCATCGGCGTCGAGACCGCGCGTGCCCTCGCCTCGGCGGGCGCCCAGGTCACCCTCGCCGTCCGGGACCTCGCCGTAGGCGCCCGCACCACCGAGGACATCACCGCGACCACCGGCAACAAGGACATCCACGTCCATCCCCTGGACCTGGCCGACCAGGCCTCCGTCGCCGCGTTCACCGCCGCCTGGGACGGGCCGCTGCACATCCTGGTCAACAACGCCGGCGTGATGGCCTCGCCCGAGCTCCGCACACCGGAGGGCTGGGAGCTCCAGTTCGCCACCAACCACCTCGGGCACTTCGCACTGTCCACCGGCCTGCACGCGGCCCTGGCGCAGGACGGCGGCGCGTCGTGGCCGTCAGCTCCAGCGCCCACCACCGCTCCCCCGTCGTCTTCGACGACATCCACTTCCGCGAGCGCCCCTACGAGCCCTGGTCCGCCTACGGCCAGTCCAAGACCGCCAACGTCCTGTTTGCGGTCGAGGCCGCCAAGCGCTGGGCCGCGGACGGCATCACCGCCAACGCCCTGATGCCCGGCGGAATCCGCACCAACCTCCAGCGCCACGTCTCCGACGAGGAGCTAGCCCGGCTGCGCGCCCAGGCCGCCGGCGGCACGGAGCTGAAGTGGAAGACCACGGAGCAGGGCGCGGCGACCTCCGTCCTGCTCGCGGCCTCGCCACTGCTGGAGGGCGTCAGCGGCCGCTACTTCGAGGACTGCAACGAAGCCGTCCGCGGCGAACTCGGCGCCCGCACCGGCGTCGCCGAATACGCACTCGACACCGAGGCGGCCACCCTGCTCTGGCAGGTCTCGCACGACACCCTGGGCACCCGCGACTGACTCCCCCTGCCCCGAGAAGGACGGCGGACAAAACCGCCCTCGTCGGGGTGGCGCGGCGGGCCATGGCCGCCGTCCACCGCCAGGCCGACCACCAGTCGTCCCTGCTCCCGCCGGACGCGCCACCGGAGGGGCGCGTCTTCGCCACCGTCGACGGCGCGCCGCTGCGGCCCCAGCACAGCGGTGGGGATCCGCAGCATCAGGTGGCCACGCACTGGCCGGTCTCGCGCTGGAGCCACTGAACCGGCAATGAGCCGCTGTCGGCACCAACGCCGGCCTCCTGGGACCCGGGAGGCCGGATGGCGAGGCGCGTATCAGGCGAAGTGCCGGATACTCGTCGGGTCTGCGGATGCGTACGGCTGCCACCCGTCCGTGGCGGGCCGCCCGGTGGCTGTGAAGGCCGCTGCCGCGCGGGAGAAGGTATCACCGAGAGCGCGGGCGGCGGCGGTGGCCTCGCCGAGCATGGGGCTGTCGGGGTAGGCGTCGAAGGTGTTGAAGAAGAAGGGGAGTTCGACGCAGTGCGCGGCCCCCAGAGGCGCGGGGTCGCCGGCCGGGGCGTGGTCGAACTGGTAAACGTAGGCCGGGTTGTCGGCCGCGGCATGGTGGTCGGCGATGGCGATGGTCCCGTCACGGAAGACGAGTTCCGTCGCGACCTCGGTCAGGACCTCGCTCGGTGCCGCGCCCGGGAGCCGGGCGGCGGCGCGGTCGAACCGCTCGGCGCCGCCGCCGGTCTGTCCGGCCACGATCGAGCGGGCCTGGCCGGCCGTGATGGCTCGGATGCGCGGGTCGAACGCGAAGAACGAGGTCATCTCGTTCCTGGTGGTGCCGGTCAGCAGGTCCTTGCCGTCGAGCCGTCCGGTGGCCACGGCCTGCTGCCAGGCCACCGGCATGCCGGTGGCGCCGAGGACGGGGTACATCGGCGGGGCGACGTTGCCCGGGCGGGAGAGGTCCTGGGAGAGCTGTTGGTAGGCGGCCAGGAGCTGCACGACCGGGACGGCGCGCAGCGCGGCGCGCGGGTCCGGGCTGCCGTTCAGCCCGAGGAGGTCGAGGTAGCTGCGGGCGTGGTCGGCGGCTTCCTCGGGGTCTTGCGGGCCGAGCCCGAACGGGCCGCTCTGGGTGATGAGGCGGTTGATGTGCGGGCCGGTGACCGGGGAGAGGGCGAGGTAGAGGGCGGAGAACGCTCCGGCGGACTGGCCGCCGACGGTGAGGTTGTCGGGGTCGCCGCCGAAGGATGCGATGTTGCGACGCACCCAGGCGAGGGCGGCTGCCTGGTCCTGCACGCCGAGGTTCTCGATGCCGTGTTCCGGCAGGTAGAGGTAGCCGAGTGGGCCGAGACGGTAGTTGGCGGTGACGACGACGATCTCGCCGGCAGCGGCCAGGTTGCGGCCGTCGTACCAGTCCCAGCCACCGGATCCGCTGGTGAACCCGCCGCCGTGGAACCACAGCAGGACCGGCAGGGCGCGCGGGGCTGCGCCGTCGGCCGGCAGGCTCGGGGTCCACACGTTGAGGGTGAGCGAGCCGTCCTCGTTCCAGTCGGGCGTGCGCCGTCCCATGACCGCTTCCAGACGGGAGGGGCTCTGCGGGACGGACGGGCCGGGGCGGTCGGCGTCGCGCAGGCCCGGCCATCTCGGGTGCTGCGCGGGGGCGGCGAAACGCCGCTCTCCCACCGGCGAAGCCGCGTAGGGGACGCCGCGGAAGGCGGCGACGCCGTCCTCGGCAGTGCCTCGGACGCTGCCCGACTCGGTGGTCACCACGGGGCGCTCGATCAGGTCCATGGGTATCGCCTTCCTTGCCGGAGCGGGGATGGCTCTGGTCTATCGTCGAGCAACGGAAAGCCGCGATAGACCCTGCATCGCTGCGTGATGTACGCCAGAAGTCATGGGATTCTGCTGGATATGGGACATGTCAGAGCGGAGCTGGACGAGACGGAGCGACGGATCGCCGCGGTGCTGATGGCGTCGCCGCGAGCGTCCTGGCGAACGGTCGCCAGGACCCTCGGCCTCTCCGAGCGCACGGTCGTGCGCCGCGCGACGCCGCTGCTGCACGACGGCACGCTGCGGCCCACCGCGGTGCGCAATCCCGACCGCTTTCCGCACCTGATCCCGATGGCTTTGCGGATCCGGTGCCGCCCCAGCCGCATCAGGGCGATCGCCGCGGGGCTCGCGCGCCGGGCCGACACGGTGTGGGTCGACATCCTCGGCGGAGGGGACGAGATCAGCAGCGTGCTCTTCCTCGACGGACCCCAGGCCCGCACCTCACTCCTGCTGCGCGACCTGCCCGCCACCACCGACGTCCAGTCCTGGGACGCCTACGACCTGATGAAGGTGTTCCCCGCGGGGTTCGCCTGGAGCGGGGGACTGCTGACCACCGATCAGTTCGACTCCCTCACCCCCATCCTGCGCGAGCCCGGCGCCGCGCCCGAGATCCAACCGCTGGACGAGGCACTCATCGACCAGCTGGCCACCAACGCACGCGCCGGCTACGACGACCTGGCCACCCGACTGGGCACCTCGGCCTCGACCGTGCGCCGTCGCCTGGACCTGCTCACCTCCGGGCACATGGTCCGACTGGCGTGCGAACTGGACCTGAGACTGCTGGGCATCGGCACCGAGGCGCTGCTGTGGATCGCCACCGGCCCCGGCAGCCTGGAAGCGATCGGACACGAGCTGAGCCGGCATCCGCAGGTACGGTTCGCCGCGGCGACGACCGGAACGGCGAACCTGCTGGTGGCCGTCGCAGCCGAGGACCTCGGCGGGCTCTACACCTTCCTGACCAGGACCGTCGGATCGATCGACGACACCCGCAGCCTGGAGGTGACCCGGATTCTCAGCACGGTCAAACGGACCGGTCGGATCCGCCCGCCCGACGCCTGACGACCGCCGCGCAGCCGATCTCGGGGCACGTGCGGCACCTGGGTGACGCGGCCGGCCGCCTGCTCCCACCTCGTCTACGACGGTGCGATCAGCCTGCCGTGGCCGGCGAGTTCACGGGGGGGTGCGGAGGATGAGCTTTCGGAAGATCTCGCGCGGGCCCCCTCCAACGCGGTGCGCCGGTGGCCCGTCATGAGGCGTCCGCAGCGCGCCGGTTCATGAGCGCGGTGGCCTGCAACGGGGTCTTGCGTGGCGTCGTTCGTCTTCAGCTCGCGGTCGGTGGACGGGATGCGGGTAGCTTTCCGTGCCGCACGGTGAGGTATCCGGCTGCGAGGAGCGCCAGCACGGTTGCGCATTCGGTGACGATGCTGATGAGCGCCTGCGGCGCGGGTTGCAGGCCATGCTCGATGCCGTCACCGCTCTCCCGGCGTCCGACCCCGGCGACGGCGACCGGGCCTCCGACCTGCCGCACCGGCCGTACGGCTCCTTGCCTGGTCCGGACAAGGAGCCGTACGGCACCTCCGCCGACACCTCCGCCCGCACCTCCACCAGCCCGCCGGGCAACGGGCCCGATTCGGCAGACCAGCGGCCCCGGACAAGGGGTCGCCGCCCCTTGGGCGCGGTGGGTACGGGTGGGCACGGGTCGGCAGAGACGGCCCGGGGCCCGCCGGGCACCGGGCCCGGCCGGGTCGGCGCCGGTTGAGCCTGCTCAGGGCTTCCCCTTCGAGACGAAGAGGACGACGGCCGAGTCCGGGGCGACGGCGGCACCGGGCCGTGGCTCCGTGTTGATCACCGCTCCGGCCGGGGTGTTCCAGTCGGTGAAGTCCTGGACGCGTCCGATCTTCAGTCCGGCCTCCGTGAGGATCTTCTCGGCCCGGTCCTGGGTCATGCCGAGGACCGCGGGGACGGTGACGGAGGCGTCGCCCGGCCCCGGTTCGCTGTGGGCGCTGGGCGAGGGCGTCCCGCTTCCCATCGGGACGCCGGGGGACGCGGTGGCGGTGGTGCCGGGGACGGGCGAGGGGGTGTTCGGGACGGCGGACGCGGTCGCGGAGACACCGGAAGCGGCGGCGTTGCGGCCGGTCGGCCGGCCGGAGTCGTGCAGGGCGAAGGCCGTGCCGGCCGTGAGCACGATGGCGGCCGCCGATGCCGTGACGGCGACGAGGCCGCGCCGTCGGCGAGTACGGTGCAGGATGGCGGTGCCGTCGAAGGCGGGGGGGTGTGCGTCGTTCGCGAAGTCGTCCATGGCCTGGATCAGTGCCTCTCTGAAGTCGGGGCCCGGCATGGGGCCGTGGTGTCCGGTCTGGTCGTCGGGCGGGAACGGGGTCATCACGCACCTTCGAACTGGGGCAGCGGGGCGGTTCGGTGGCCGTCCGGTGCGGGCGGAGGCGGTTCGGGCTGGGGCACCGCGGTGCGCAGTCTGGCCAGCCCGCGGGCGAGTTGCGAGCGTACGGAGCCGGGTGAGATCCGGAGCGCCTCGGCGATCTCCCGGTCCCCCATGTCGTGGAGGTAGTACAGCACCACGACGCTGCGCATCCCGATCGGCAGGGCGTGCAGTGCCTGCACCAGCTCGTCACGGAGATCCACCAGCCGGTACGGATCGCGGGGGTCGGCGTGCTCCACGTCGTGCGAACGCTCGCCGATCCGGCGGAGCCTGCGCCACCGGTCGTTGGCCAGGTTCACCACGATCCGGCGGACGTAGGCCTCCGGCGAGTCCGCGACGGCGACCCGGTTCCAGTGCCGGCACGCCTTTTCCAGGGCCTCCTGCAGCAGGTCCTCCGCACTGTCCTGACTTCCGGTCAGGATGTAGGCGGTCCGGAACAGCGCCGCCGAGCGCTGCTGGACGAACTCGACGAAGTCGATCCTCCGGGCATCCCTGCCGCGCCTGCCCAGCCTCACCAGCTGCACGCCGATGCACTCATGCTCTCCTCCTTTGATGTTCCCGCACCCATGACGGCCTTCCACCGCTGCATGCTGCACGGGCCCGCCCGAAGTGACACACATCACCCGCCCCAGTGGCCGGGACGGGAGCGGGAACGCCGACGCCCCCGCCGGGAACCTGTCAGGGTCGGTGGGGGCGTCGGGCCGCTGCGGCAGGCTGCACTCGCCCCGGTCCGGCGCGACGCCGACCGGGGGACGGCCGATGGTCGAGCGGCGGCCCGGCTCGGGCATCCGGGCGAACTGCTCGATGAGGCGCTTGGTGATCCCGGGGTCCAGCAGCGCCTCGCCCCGGGCGATCACCCGGATCGCCGCGACGAGTTCGGCGGGTGGGGTGTCCTTGAGAAGGAAACCGCTCGCTGCGGCGCGCAGGGCGTCGTGGACGTATTCGTCGAGGTCGAAGGTCGTCAGGACGAGCACGCGGACGTTCTTGTGGGCCGCGACGATCCGGCGGGTGGCCTCCAGCCCGTCGAGCTCGGGCATGCGGATGTCCATGAGGACGACGCCGTCCAGCACGATCGGATCTGGGGCATCGCCTGCGCGGGGCCGCCGCGCGCAGTCCGCTCACCACACGGGTCTGAACGAAACTTCCTGATCCGCGTGAACCGCGGCGATGTAAGTCCGCAGGTCCCGGTCGAGGGCGGCCAGGCGCTCGGTGCCGATGACGTCGGCCAGCTGTCCCTCGACCGTCGTCCACAGTTCGTCGGCCAGTTCCAGGTACTCGCGTCCGCGGGTGGTCAAAGCGAGCACCTGGGCCCGTTTGTCGGTGGTGTACGGGCGCCGTTCGACGTAGCCCCAGTCCTCCAGCTCCGCGACCGCCTTCGAGGTCGCCTGCTTCGTCACCCCGAGATGCGCCGCGAGGTCGACGGTCGTCGCATGCGGATGTGAGGCCAGATACCGGAAGGTGTATCCGTGTGCCGGACGCAGCGGCTCCCGGCCCCGCTCGGCCAGCAGGGCGTGGAACCGGTCGGTCATCGCGCGGTACGTCACGGCCAGCAGCAGCGGTACCTGGCCTGGGCGCGCTTCGGTGAAGTCGGGACTGGGCGGCACGGCGGCTCCCCAAACAAAGTAGTCAATCCAGTTGACCGATTCCTGAGATCGGCCTATCTTCATATGGTCAAGCTAGTTGACTATATCTCTGGGAGTGACCGGGCCCCTGACCCCCCTCGCCGACGCGCCCACATTCGAGCGCGACGGCTTCACCTTCCGCCCGCTTGCCGTCCCCTCCCGCGGCAGCACCGAGCTGGCCATCTGGGCGCTGGAACTGGCACCCGGCGTCCACAGCGAGACCCACAGCATGGACCGCGAAGAAGTCTTCGTGGTCATCGAAGGCAAGGTCTCGGCGACTGTCGCGGGCGAGGACGTACTCGCCGAGGCGGGCGACGCGATCATCGTGCCCGCTCACTCGACCCTGCAACTGCGCAACGGCTGCCCACACGATCCCGCCAAGCTCACGGCCGTGACCAGCGCTGGCATGAAGGCGACCGTCGGCGGGGTCACCTTCGCGCCGCCGTGGGCCCAGTGAACCGGCAGGAGCAACCATGAACGACGTCACCGCCGTGGCCCAGCTGGTCCTCCACGAACGCCGGGCTCGCGACCGCGGCTGGTGGGACCTCATGCGAGAGTGCCTGGCCCCGGATGCCGCAATACGCCTCAGCTGGTTCCGCGGACGGGGAGCGGCGTTCATCGCCGCGTCTCAGGAGATGGCCGCGCGCGGTGACGCCGCGACACATATCCTTTCCCCGGCGACGGTCGACGTCGTCGGCGACCGCGCAGTCGTCGAGATCGGCGCGGCCATCCACCTGCGCGGCGATCTCCACGGCGTCGAAGTGGACCTCACCTCACATGCGCGCCTGCTGTACCGCGCCGAACGCCGCGGCGGGCGCTGGCTGATCACCTCGCTCGATCCCGTATACGAGTACGACAGCCTCGCGCCCAGCACCCCTGGCACGGCCGTGTGGCTCGAAGCCGACGTTCTGGCACGGGCCCGACCCTCGTACCGCATGCTGACGTGCCTGCTCAGCGCCAAGGACTACACCATTGCCGACGACCTTTACGGAGACGACCGACCCGAACCGGTTCGCCAGCTGTACCGGACGCTGTTCGACTGGCTTCGCGCCGACACCAAGAAATGAACAACATCCCGGAAGCCTTGGCGCATGGCAGGGCCCCTGCCGCCTTCGCAGTCGAAGCCATCGCATCGGTCCTTACGGCCGGTCGACAGGCGGCCCTGGATACTCGCCGCGACCGAGACGGGGACGGCACGGAGGGGAGCCAGCGATGAGTGCTGGGTTGGAGATCGCGCCGGACGAGGGGCGGGAGAGCGGCCGGCGCCGGCGGCGGGAACGGAAGAAGCGCCCGTGGTGGCAGGAGATGCTGATCCTCGTGGCGGTGGCGCTGGTGCTGGCCCTGGGGCTCAAGACCTTCTTCGTGCAGGCGTTCTCGATCCCGTCCGGCTCGATGCGGAACACCCTGCAGGTGGGTGACCGGGTGCTGGTGGACAAGTTCACGCCGTGGTTCGGGGCGAAGCCGGAGCGCGGGGACGTGGTGGTCTTCCGGGATCCCGGGAACTGGCTGAGGGACGAGCCGACGCCGCGGGTGAGCGGGGTGCAGAAGGCGCTGAGCTTCGTCGGGCTGGCGCCGGCGGCCGACGAGAAGGACCTGATCAAGCGGGTGATCGCGGTCGGCGGCGACACCGTGGACTGCGAGGCGGGCGCACCGGTGCGGGTCAACGGGGTGGCGCTGGACGAGCCGTACCTCTACCCCGGGGCGACGCCGTGCGGGGACCGGCCGGTGGGGACGGTCAAGGTGCCCAAGGACAAGCTGTGGGTGATGGGCGACCACCGCAACGATTCCCGGGACTCGCGCTACCACACGGACGAGCCGGGCGGCGGGTTCGTGCCGGTGCAGAACGTGATCGGGCGCGCCTTCGTAGTGGCCTGGCCGCTGTCGCACTGGGGGACGCTGCCGGTGCCGGCCACCTTCGATCGCCTCGGCTGAGCCAATCGCCTCGGCCGAGCGCTGGTACTACCGACGCCAGCTGCACACAGGCCTGCTCGCCCTCGCTGCCGGGGATGATTTCGTGGCTGCTGGCCTGCTCGATCTGGTCGGCCGTGATGTCCAGTAGCCTGCGGTGGAGCCGGTACTTCTGACGGGCGGCGAGCTGGCGCGCCCAGCTGGCCGCGGCCTGCCTGGTGTAGGCGGCGTGGTGGAGGGCGGCCGGTTCCTTGGCGCTCCCCGGCCGGTCGTTGTGCCGGGGCTCGGCGTTACGGGCGGGGATCGGCAGCCAGGACGGCGTAGGGTCGGCCCCAGGCGCGGTACTGGCCTTGCGACCGGCCCGTTCAAACTCGCGGCGTGCCGGCACTCCGCCACCCGGGCAAGCGGTACGACTCGCCCTCCGGAACCGACCCTTGACGAGAAGGTACGCCTTGGCAACCGACTACGACGCCCCGCGCAACACTGGTGACGACGCCAGCGACGACAGCATCGAGGAACTGAAAAGCCGGCGTGATGACAAGCAGGGCTCCGCAGTCGACGTCGACACGGAGGCCGCCGAAGGCCTCGAGCTTCCGGGTGCCGACCTGTCCGGCGAGGAACTCACCGTCCACGTTGTGCCCCTTCAGCAGGACGAGTTCACCTGCATGACCTGCTTCCTGGTCCACCACCGCGCCCAACTCGCCGGTGAGGACGGGAACGGCCGGCCCATCTGCCGCGACTGCGCGTCCTGACTGCGAAGAGAGGCAGAGCTGACCGCATCCTGCACGGCGCACAGCCCAGACACCGCGCTCCTGGACGCCCTGCAGGCCGTCCGTGAGGCCCATGCGAAGCGGCCACCGTGCTGGACGTGCAAGGGCCCGCTCGGCGGCCGTCCGGGCTCCGAGCCGGAGTTGCGTGAGGAGGCAACGGCCGAGGCCGCCGAGTTCCCGGACTGCGACGCGGAGCGCGCCACCGCGTGCGGCGAGCCGCTGATGCTGCCACTGCCCACCGACCGTGGGCGTCCAGTGTGGGCCGGCCCAGCGGCCCAGCGCGGGAAACCGATTTCGTGTTGGCACGGTCATCGCTTAGAGTGATCTCACCGACGCGGGGTGGAGCAGCTCGGTAGCTCGCTGGGCTCATAACCCAGAGGTCGCAGGTTCAAATCCTGTCCCCGCTACCACCAGGGCCGGGGCCGGCGCACGATTGCGCGGGCCCCGGCCCTGTTCGTTGGTCAGCGGTGGGGTGCGCCGCGCGGCACAAGACGTGGCGGCGGGAGGGAGCGGCCGGGGCCGCGATGGGGTGGCCGATGAGCAGCGGTCGGGATGGCGACGGGCAGCGGGCGCCGACGTAGACGTGCGAGGCGTCCATCACCTGGTCGGTCCGGGCCCTTGGCCGATGGCTGCTGGTGGGATGCCTGTGTCCGGTTCTCGGTGACGGGTGAAAACGGTTCAGGCACGGATTTCGTGAAGGGCACGCCGAAGCAGTTACGTTCTGTAGTCCGTCGAGTCGGCGTGAGCGGCCCGCCGGACGCGGCGAAGCTTGAGGGTGAAGGCCAGTGCGGAGGCGGCGAAGAGCACGGCGGTGATGGCCAGCCATCGGCCGAGGAAGACGTCCTCCGGCAGCCGCGTGTCGCCCTGGTAGGGGATCGACAGATTGAGGATCAAGGGAAACCACACGAGCAGCAGGACACCGGACAGGAAGGCGGGCACGCGCAGATAGTTGATCCACGGCACCGCGGGAGTGCGTTCCGGGCGGTGGCGCAGCACGGACTGGGCCGAGAGGTCCGCGAGTGAGTACAGGGGCAGCAGGATCAGGTCGTGGCCGATGGCCGCGCCGACGAACCAGATCGCCACCCCGAGCGGGCGCTCGGCGAACAGGCGCACCAGGGCGTAGCCGGTGAGGGCGAAGGAGCAGATCAGGACGAGGAGGTGCAGGGGCCCGGAGCCGTACCAGCGGACGAAGCGCGCCATGTCAGGTCCTGAAGGTGAGTCGGTGCACCCACTTGGTGTTGTTCACGCCGGGGTTGGCCGGGACGATGATGCGGGCCGGGTAGCCGTGGTCGAGTGAGAGGTCCGCGCCGTTGACGCGCAGGGCGAGCAGTGATCGGGGGTCGTGGATCTGGTTGCCCCGCAGTACCACCGAGCTGTAGGGGCCGGGTGGTTGGACGGACTCCACCAGGACGCTTCCGGCGTCCGGCAGGCCCGCCAGGGCGGCCAGGTCGGCTAGCCGAAGGCCGCTCCAGTGCTGGTCGGGGGTGGACCATCCCTCCACGCAGGCGATCGGCAGGGCGGCGGCTTGCTGGGGCATCGCGAGGAGCTGTGTGCGGGTGAAGACGAGCATCGGTCCGGGGCCGTGGACCTCCAGCCGCCAGTCCGGGCCGACATGCGCCGGGTTGATGCCGACAGCGGCGGCCGTCTTGTTGATCTGGAAGCCGTTCGGTCCACTGCCCGGTTCCCGGTTGTGCGGCGCGAGCAGGGCGGTGCCGCGCAGCCGACCGCCGATGCTCTGTCCCGCGGTGACCGCCAGGAGGAGCAGCGAGCCGCCGCCCACCATGGCGAGCGTGCCGCGCCGGCTCATGGTCGGCGCGGCGGAAGCGGTCGGGACCAGGCCATCCGGGTCGGGGAGCTCCGGCCGGGTGCCGTCGAGGCCGGTGCGCAGCTCCGTCAGCAGGTTGCGGGAGCGCAGCGCGCGGGTCATCCGGCCGAGTTTGAGGCACACGTGGACGATGAACGCGGCGATGAACACCCAGGCGCCGTAGAAGTGCAGGGTGTAGAAGGAGCCCGGGAAGACGTAGTAGAGCTGGGTGTTGAGGATCCCGGTGACGAACTCGAAGACAACCCCGCCCACCAGCGCCAGCAGCGACAGCCGCTCCAGCGCATGGGCGGCGCTGCGGGCCGGCGGCCACTCGAACAGCTTCGGGATCACCGACCACAGTTTCGCCAGCACCACCGGCACCAGGACCACGCCGAGGGTCACGTGCACGCCCTGGGTCAGCCGATAGAGCCAGTAGGGATGCGTGGGCCAGTCGAAAAGGTAGAAGCCCAGCAGGCCCTTGTCCGGTGTCTGGTCGTTGAGCCGTCCGAGGCCAGGGTTGTAGGCGGCGTAGGACAGCGCGCCGGTCACGAAGAGGACCGGGATGCCGAACAGCAGCACCAGGCCGAACACCGAGGTCAGCCAGGGGCCGCGGATCGGGCTGCGCCAAAAGCCGGGACGGAACGGCCCTGGGGGCGGAGGGGTCTGCTCGATTCGCCGCACGAGGGCCCGGGTACGAGCGGCCCCCTTGGTGGCCCGCGCCGCCGCGGCAGCGCGAACGCGCCCGATGCGCCCCCGCGCGTGCTCCTCCTCCGGTCTCGGGCGCTGCGGCCCGTCGGAACCCGGGGCCGGCGGCCGTCCGCTGCTGCCCATCCGCCGTCTCCTTGTCCGCGTGTCGAATCTCAAAGGAGCGGATCGAACCTCACCGCCCCATCAGTGCCTGTCACGCCGCCAGCTACAAACTGGCACAGATCGGGCCGGCTTTCCCTGCCTGGTGGGCATGCGGGTGTCCGTCGCCAGCCGAACGGTCGAACCGGCGCTTCGCACTCACGGATCCCCGCACGGTGGCCCCATGACGCTGGGGTGCGACGCCGCAGCGCACCCAGTTGACATCGAAGTTCGGCGACATCGGTGCTCTACTCCTGTGGAGGCAGACAGCGAGGGGCTGAGGCCGTCAGATGACGCGGCCGAGAGCTTGAAGGTCGATCATGGTGGGGTCGCCGTGGTAGGCGGTCAGGGAGCCGTCGATGGTCAGCAGGCGGCCAGGACGGTCAGGGCCAGGACCGCCACGAGCGCGATAGCGCGCTTGGGCAAGCGAGGCCTGTCCACCGCGCCTCCTTCTTGTTGTCGCCTGTTCGTACCCGTGTCGTCGACGTCTGCCCTGCGACAGGCACGTAGGCGCGGTTTCAACCGGCCTGTACGGGACGCTACTCGGCGGGCCGCACGCGATGAAGGAGTGCGGTGCTTAAGGAAGTATGACGGCCGGTTCGTGGGCCAACCTCGTGCGGGACGTGCGCCCTGTGGGGCGTGACATATCGCCAGTGTGTGCGGGTGGCCGACAGCAAGGTGCTGGGCCGCCTGGCCCGAGCCGGTGGCCAGGTCCACCAGGTCCTGCTGGTGGTCGTGGTGACCCTCGATCACCGACGGGTCCGCAGACCCGTCGGGCACGGATCGTCCGTGACGCGATGCCCGCGTCGGCCGGTAGGGTCTCCGGCCATGAGGATTCTGGTCACCGGCGGTGCCGGGTTCATCGGTTCGACGGTCGTACGGGCCCTGGCGGCGGCCGGTCACGAGGTCCGCGTCCTGGACGCGCTGCTGCCCGCCGTCCACCCCTCCGGGGTAATGCCCGTACTGCCGGACGACGTGGAACTGCGGCGCGGGGACGTGCGGGACGCGGCGGCGGTCGGGCAGGCGCTGGCCGGAGTGGACGCGGTATGCCACCAGGCCGCGATGGTGGGCCTGGGGCTGGATCTCGACGACGCGCCCGCCTACGCGGGCTGCAACGACCTGGGCACCGCCGTCCTGCTCGCCGCGATGGCGCGATCCGGGGTACGGAACCTCGTGCTCGCCGGGTCGATGGTGGTCTACGGCGAGGGCCGGTACCGGTGCCCTGTGCACGGGGACGTCTCGCCCGGTCCGCGCCGCCCGGACGAACTGGACGCCGGCCGGTTCGAGCCGCCGTGCCCGCGGTGCGGCGCACAACTGCGCCCCGGGCTGGTGACGGAGGACGCGCCGACCGATCCGCGCAACGTGTACGCGGCCACCAAGCTGGCCCAGGAGCACCTGGCGGGCGCCTGGGCCCGAGCCTGCGGAGGCCGCGTTCTGACGCTGCGCTACCACAACGTCTACGGGCCGGGGATGCCGCGCGACACACCGTACGCCGGGGTGGCCTCGCTGTTCCGCTCCGCCCTGGCCCGGGGCGAGGCGCCCCAGGTGTTCGAGGACGGCGGCCAGCGCCGGGACTTCGTCCACGTCGAGGACGTCGCCGCCGCCAACCTGGCCGCGCTCAAGGCGGTCGTCGGTCGGCCGCCGGGCGACGCCCGGGCCTACAACGTGGGCAGCGGCGAGGTGCACACGATCGGGGAGATGGCCCGGGCGCTGGCCGCCGCTCACGGCGGTCCGGCCCCGGTGGTGACCGGCGAGTACCGGCTCGGCGACGTCCGGCACATCACCGCGGACTCCTCCCGCCTGCGCGAGGAGCTCGACTGGCGTGCCCAGGTCCCGTTCGCCGAGGGGATGGCGGAGTTCGCGGCGGCGCCGCTGCGCGCGTGACCTCAGGTTCGCGCGGCGGGGAGGACGATCTCGAAGCAGCAGCCCCCGGCGACGTTGCGGACCCGGGCGCGCCCGGCGTGCGCCTCGACGATGCCGCGGACGATGGCGAGCCCGAGCCCGGCACCGCTGCCCCCGCCCTCGCTCGGCCGACGCGGATTCGCCTGGTCGGCCGGCCGGGGCGTGCGGGCGGCACTGCCGCGCCACCCCGTTTCGAACACCCGGGGCAGGTCCTGCTCCGGGATGCCGCCGCAGCCGTCGGTGACCGAGAGCACCACCTCGTCGGCCTCCCTGCGGGCGGAGACCGCGACCACGCCGTCCTCGGGGGTCGAACGGATCGCGTTGACCAGGAGGTTTCCGAGTACCCGGGTGATCTCGCCACTGTCCACCTCGACGGGCTCGGCGGCGACCTGCCGGCCCTCCAGGCGGACACCGCGCTTCCGGGCCAGGGGGTGGGCCCCGGCGAGCGCGTCGTCGACGAGGTCGTAGACGGACACCCGGGACAGCGACAGGGCCAACGCCCCCGCCTGGATGCGCGAGAGCTCGAAGAGGTCGTCCACCATCCCGGTCAGCCGCTCGACCTCGGTCCGCATCCGCTGCAGGTACCGCTGCGGGTGCTCCGCGACGCCGTCCTCCAGCGCCTCGGCCATGGCTCGCAGCCCCGCCAGCGGAGTGCGCAGGTCGTGCGAGATCCAGGCGATCAGCTCCCGGCGGGAGGTGTCCAGGGCCTGCGCGCGGGCCCTGGACTCGGCCAGTCGGGCGCTGGTGGCGGCGAGCTCCTCGCTGAGCTGGGCCAGTTCCAGGCCCAGCGGGGGCTCCGGCGCGGTGAACCCGGTGTCGCTGCCCACGGTGCGGGCGGCCACGGTCAGCGCCCTGCCCCCGGCCACGACCTGGCGGCCGAGCAGCGCGGCGGTCGCCAGCGACACCACCGAGGCCATCACCAGCACCGTGATCACGACCCCGAGGTCGTGCCGGGACAGGAACATCGCCTGGGCGACGGCGAAGGTGCCGGAGGTGACCGCCAGCACGGTGACGGCGGCGACGCAGAACAGCGCCAGCGCGAGCGAGCGCCGGCGCAGCAGCCGGACGGCCGCCCAGCCGAGCAGACCGGCCCCGCCGGCGCCGAGCGCGGCGAACAGGGCGATCAGCAGCAGGTCCTTCACGCCGGGCCGCCCTCCTGCCCGGTCGCCGGGTCGTAGCGGTAGCCGACGCCCCAGACGGTGGTGATCAGTACCGGCGCGGCCGGGTCGTCCTCGATCTTCTCGCGCAGCCGGCGGATGTGGACGGTGACGGTGGACAGGTCCCCGAAGTCCCAGCCCCACACGCGTTCCATCAGCTCCTGGCGGGAGAACACCGTCTGCGGGTGCCGGAGGAGGAACGCCAGGAGGTCGAACTCCCGCAGGGTGAGGAGCAGTTCACGCCCCCCACGGTGGACACGGCGGCCCTGCGGGTCGAGCGCGATGTCTCCGGAGACCACCGGGCCGCCGACGGGGGACGCGGGAGCGGCGGCCCGGGAGCGGCGCAGCACGGACTGGACCCGCAGGACGAGTTCCCGCGGGCTGAAGGGCTTGGTGACGTAGTCGTCCGCGCCCAGTTCCAGGCCGAGGATGCGGTCGGCCTCGTCGCCCTTGGCCGTGAGCATGACGACCGGCAGCCCGGCGCCGTACTCGGAGGCGCGCAACCTGCGCAGGATCTCCAGGCCGTCGATGCCGGGGAGCATGAGGTCCAGAACCAGCAGGTCCGGGCGATGGGATCGGGCCAGGGCAAGGCCCCCGTCGCCGTCGGCGGCGCGGTCGACCCGGTGGCCGGCCCGGGTGAGGTAGCCGGCGACGACCTCGGCGACGGTCGGGTCGTCGTCGATCACCAGAATGCGGCCGGGGCACGGCGGTCCTGGGGTGGCGGGGCTTTCGTTCACCCCGCCGAGGATACGAGCCCCGGCGAGCGCCGAGCGCCACGCCAGGTCCGACGTCCGGGTTCCGTAAGATCCCCCGAACGGGCCAGCGGTGCCCGGACGTCGCACTTCTGTAAGGGCGCGGTTCGGCTTCGACGGGCCCGACCGCGGTTAGCGTGGCCGACGTGACCCCTCCCCTTGTCGCTGATGTCGTCCTGCCCTGCCTCGATGAGGCCGAGGCCCTCCCCTGGGTGCTCGCACGCGTCCCCGCCGGTTGGCGGGCGATCGTCGTGGACAACGGTTCGCGGGACGGCTCCGCGGAATTGGCCCGCTGCCTGGGCGCGACCGTCGTCGAGGAGAGCCGGCGCGGCTTCGGTGCCGCCTGCCATGCCGGACTCCTCGCCGCGACGGCCGAGTTGGTCTGCTTCATGGACTGCGACGGCTCGCTCGACCCGGCCCAACTGCCGCGGGTCGCCGCGCCGGTCGCGGCGGGCTCGGCGGACCTCGTGCTCGGCCGGCGCCACCCCGCGGGGGCCGGCGCGTGGCCGGCGCACGCCCGGCTCGCCAACGCCCTGCTGGCCCGCCGCCTGCGCGCCCGCACCGGCGCGCCGCTGCACGACCTGGGGCCGATGCGCGCCGCACACCGGGAGCGGCTGCTCGCGCTCGGGCTGGGCGACCGCCGCTCCGGCTATCCGCTGGAGATGGTGCTCGCCGCCTCGGCGGCCGGGATGCGGATCGCCGAGACCGCCGTCGACTACCTGCCCCGAACCGGCCGCTCCAAGGTGACCGGGACGCTGCGCGGCACCCGGCAGGCCGTACGGGACATGCGGGCCGTGCTGGCCGCGCCGACGCCCACCCTGCTGGTCATCGCGAAGTCTCCGGTGCCCGGGCGGGTGAAGACCCGCCTCACCCCGCCCTGCACCCCCGAGCAGGCGGCGACACTGGCGGGAGCCGCGCTCGAGGACACCCTCGCCACCCTGAGCCGGGTGCCCGCCGGGCGGCGGCTGCTGGTGCTGGACGGCGAACCGGGTGGGTGGCTGCCACCGGGGTGGGAGGTCGTGCCGCAGTGCACGGGCGGGCTCGACGAACGCCTGGCCGCCGCCTTCGCGCGGGCCGCCCGGGTGGCCCCGCGGGCACCCGCTCTGCTGGTCGGCATGGACACCCCGCAGTTGGACGCGGCCGCGCTGGCCGAGCCGCTGTCGGCCGCCCGCCGCCCCGGCGTGGACGCCTGGTACGGGCCCGCGGCGGACGGCGGGTTCTGGGCCCTCGGGCTGGCGCGTCCCACCGGGCGACTCGCCCGACGGCTACTGCTGGGCGTACCGATGTCCACGCCCGACACCGGGCGTGCGCTGCTCGCCCGCCTCGCCGCCGCCGGGCTGACGGTCCACCACCTCGACCTGGCCACCGACGTGGACACCATCGCCGCCGCGCGCCGGGTCGCCGCAGAGGCGCCGCAGACCACGTTCGCCGCGTGCCTGCGCTCGATCGACGCCGCACCGGGGACGGCCGGATGACCGCCCCGGCTGCCGCGTGGGTGGACGATCCGTTCGCCGAGGCCGTCCGCGCCGGGCGCGGCCCGCTGTGGCTGCGCCAGGAGGACGGCGCGCGCATCCCCCTCGATGTCGAACGCTGGTGCGCGCCCGCCGCCGCGAGCGACCACAGCCTGCTGCGGCGCTGCCTGCGGCTGAACGCGCCGGTGGTGGACCTGGGCTGCGGGCCCGGCCGCCTGGTCGCCGCCCTGCTGGCCCTCGGCGTCCCGGCGCTCGGTGTCGACATCACCGGCGCCGCCGTGGCGCGGACCCGGCACCTCGGCGGTCCGGCGCTCTGCCGATCGGTGTTCGACCGTCTGCCCGCCGAGGGCCGCTGGGGCGCCGCGCTGCTCGCCGACGGCAACCTCGGCATCGGCGGCGACCCCGACGCCCTGCTCCGCCGGGGCGCCGAACTCATCGCACCGAACGGGCTGTTGCTGGTGGAGGTGGAGCCGGAGGAGGTGGACGAACGCGCCGTCGTCCGGGTGGAAGGCCCGGACGGCCGCCTGGGCCCGCCGTTCCCCTGGGCCCGTCTCGGGCCGGCCGCAACCCTGCGACGGGCCCGCACCGCGGGCCTCGTCGAGGCGGAGCGCTGGACCTCGCACGGCCGCCCTTTCCTCGCGCTGCGCAAGGGGTGACTCGCGCTGCACAAGGCGTGAGAGCCCCTGGACGCGGGGGCTGACGGGCGCCGCGGTCCAGGGGCTGTGGCACGATGCCGCTCGCCCGGACAGTCCTTAGCGCTCGGCGTCCGTGGTCTGCCAGTGCGGGTGCTCGCGCTCCGCGTCCGTGGCCTGCCACTGCGGGTGCTCGCGCTCGGCCCAGTGTCGCTCCACCAGGCCGGTCCGCATCCCGAGCCGCGCCTCCCGGTCCCGCCAGGCCATCCGGATGTGCCCGGCGACCACGACGGCGATGGCGGCGGCCAGCCAGTCGTGCACGAAGGTCGCGCCGGTCCGCCAGGACGGTGGGGCGAGGTGGGTGAGCCACATCAGCAGCCCGGTGCCGACGATCACCAGCATCGAGCCGAGGGTCCACTGCGCGTAGAGCTTCTGCCCGGCGTTGAACTTCCCGGCCGGCCGGTGTGCCGCTCGGGCGCGCACGGCCCGCAACCACTGCCAGTCCGCCGGGGTGAACCGGCTCAGCCGGGTGACGTCCGCCCGCACCGCCCGGGAGGCGAGTCCGAGCAGCAGCGGCACCGGCAGCGCCAGGCCGCACCACACGTGCACGGTGACGACCAGCGGCCGGTTGCCGACCAGTTCGGCGAGCGGCGCGAGGTAGAGGCAAGCGGCCGTGGCCAGGCAGACGCCCGTCAGCGCGGCGGTCGTACGGTGCACCCAGCGCTCGGCGCGGGTGAACCGGAGGATCAGTTCAGCTCGTCGGCGCATCGTCCCGCCCGTTCGACCGGCCGACCCAGGCGTCGACGTCGTATCCGTTCCGCTCCCAGTACCCGGGCTGGACCGCGTCGGTGACGGTGATGCCCGAGAGCCACTTCGCGGACTTGTAGAAGTACATCGGCGCGACGTACAGCCGCACCGGCCCGCCGTGGTCGTGCGCGATCGGATTGTCCTGCATGCGCAGTGCGACCAGCACGTCGTCCCGCCTGGCCTGCTCCAGGGTGAGGCTCTCGGTGTACGCGCCGTCGAAACAGCTGAAGCGCACGGCCTTGGCTCCCGGCTTGACCCCGGCGGCGTCGAGGAGGTGGGCCAGCGGCACCCCCTCGAACGGGGTGTCCGGCACCCGCCACCCGGTGACGCACTGGACGTCCTTGACCAGCCGCCGCTGCGGCATCGCCTGCAGGTCGGCCAGCCGGTGGGTGGCGGGGCGCTCCACCAGTCCGTCCACGGTGAGGGTGTAGTCGACCGCGGTCCGCTCGGGGACGGAGGTCACCACCGAGTAGTACCGGAAGCCGTTGTTGCCCGGCAGCAGCCCGCTCAGGCCGCTCGGGTCACGTTCCGCCAACGACGACTCGGCCCGCTGCAGGTACGGGCCGGCCGCGACGCCCACGGCGCCCAGGCCGAGCAGCCCGAGCACGACCCGCCGGCCCACGGGCGTGCCCTCGGGGTGTTCCGCTTTTCTGTCCACGGCCCCGATTCGACCAGGTCGGCGCGGGTCCCGGCCAGTGACGGCGGTGTTCCGTCAGGGTTTCGTCATCTCCGGCGCCGCGCCGCGCGCCGACCGGACCGGCACGGCGCTCACGAGCCTGCGCAGCGCCGGCACCACCAGGACGCAGGCCAGGGCGGCCGCGTAGGCGGTGCGCTGCGCCTGCGGCCCGCCCACCAGGTAGAGCGCCTGTCCGGCCGCCGGGACAGCCAGCCACTCCCACCGCCCGTCGAGCGCCACCAGGGCCACCACCAGCAGTCCGTACCAGGGGTAGCTCGGCGCGACGAGCAGCAGGGCCGTCCCCGTCACCAGGAGGGCGCCCCGCCACGGACGGTGGGGATCACCGCGCCGCAGCACCCACAGCACCACGGCACCCAGCGCCAGGGCGGCCGCCCACGCGGCCCACCGGTCCGGCACGACCACCCGCAGCAACCCGAACCGGTCGAGGTGCCCCTGCTCGTAGCCCTCCTCCCGCAGGTACCCGGGCAGGTAGCCCAGGACGCCGGAACCGGAGACGGCGACGTACGGCAGGTAGGCCAGCAGGAATGTACCGAGGGCCGCCGCGAGCACCGTCAGGTCGCCCTTCGTCGGCCGCCGGGCCAGCAGCCCGGACACCGCACCGGGCAGGGCGAGCGCCGGCAGCAGCTTGGTCGCGACCGCCGCCCCGAGCAGGGCGCCCCCGGCACCGGCCCGGCGGCGGGCCGCACAGCCCAACCCGGCCACCATGAGGAGCGCGCCGAGGGTGTCCACGTGCGCGTCGTTGACCGCCCACACCGTCACGCCCGGACACCACCCCCACAGCGCCGCCCGCCGGCTGCCCCGCCCGACCGCCAGCAGCACACCGGTGGTGGCGACGGCCAGCAGCGCACCGGCGGCCTGCGCACCGCGCACCCCGCCACCGAAGGGGTGCGCGGCGAGGAACCAGGCCTCCGCGACCGGCGGGTAGACGGTGTGCACGGCCGGCCGGTTGATACGGGTGCAGTCCCCGGCCGCCGTCCGCCGCTCGTCCCAGGTCGCACAGCCGTCCCCCACCGGGAACAGGCCCGCGTCGCGCAGCCGGACCAGCGCCGGGTCGTCCGGGGTGTACGCGTACGGGGAGAGCCCGGCCGCCTGGACCCGCCCGTCCCACACGTACCGGTAGGCGTCGTCGCTGGTACGCGGCGGCGCCAGCAACCCGGCCGCGGCGACCAGGACGCTCCCGGTCAGCACCAGCGGCACCACGTGACGGCGGCTCACCTTCCGCAGCAGGAGCAGCGCGAGGACGAAGAGCGCGGCGTCGAGCGTGTACCAGTCGTAGAGCGGCGACCGGTCAGCGAGCGTCCCGCCGCCGGTCACGGTCAGTGCGAGGGCCACCGCGAGGGCGGCGACCGCAAGGGCGCAGGTCAGGGAAGTACGGGTGAGCACGCGCCCACCCTGCCACCGACACCTGCCCGCCGTCGGCACCGGCGGGACCGCCGTTCGGAATCCGTAAGCACCGCGCGGCGGTGGCACCACCGGTTCGGAGCGGTCAGTCGCCGGGAAGGCCGGTCGTGAGGCCGTCCAAGGCGTGCGAGCAGACGCACGCGCGGTCGGCGGGCAGCATCCCGATCGCCTTGAACAGCACCGTGCGCAGCCGGTCGACGCTCCCCGCGAAGACCTTGAGCACCTCGGCCTGGGTGACGCCCTCGCCGGCCTCCACGCCGGCGTCGTGGTCGGTCACGAGTGCCACCGAGGTGTAGCAGAGCCCGAGTTCACGCGCCAGCACCGCCTCGGGGTGCCCGGTCATGCCGACCACCGACCAGCCGTTGGCGGTGAACCAGCGGGACTCGGCCCGGGTGGAGAAGCGCGGACCCTCGATCACCACCAGCGTCCCGCCGTCCACCGGATCCCAGGCCGCCCCGCGCGCCGCCTCCAGCGCGGCCCGCCGCCCGGCCGGGCAGTACGGGTCGGCCATCGACACGTGCACCACCTCGGGCACCGAGCCGTCCGGCAGCGGCAGCCCGTCGTAGAAGGTCTGCACCCGCCCCGAGGTCCGGTCCACGAACTGGTCCGGCACCAGCAGCGTGCCCGGCCCGTACTCCGGCCGCAGCCCGCCCACCGCGCACGGCGCGAGCACCTGCCGCACCCCCAGCGAGCGCAGCGCCCACAGGTTGGCCCGGTAGTCGATCCGGTGCGGCGGCAGCCCGTGGCCGCGCCCGTGCCGGGGCACGAACGCCACCCGCCGCCCCGCCACCTCGCCCACGAACAGCGCGTCACTGGGCGGACCGTACGGCGTGTCGACCCGCACCTCCGCCACCTCGTCCAGCAGCGCGTACAGCCCCGAACCGCCGATCACACCCACCTCGGCCCACGACTCTTCCTGATGCACCGTCATCTCTACCGCCTCTCAGGGGAAGAACGTCCCGGCCACTGTAGGAGCCGGCCGCGGCGGACTCCGTGAATCGCAGCCTTACGATTCGCGGACGTCGCACGCTGGCGGAGCCCCAGGACCGGCGTCCGGTCAGCGCTGTTCCGGGTCCCCTGAGTGCTTCCGGTGCGACCGCCCGGTTGAACGAAATGCACAAGCCGCTGCGGGGCTCCCGCGAACGTCACCGCGGTGCGGTGCGACACCACGGCCTCCATGGATTTCGTCGAGGAGCAGTTCAGCGCCATCGTCGCCCAGCTGTTCTCGACGGTACAAGTCGTCGAGCCCGTGCCGTGTCAGGCATCCCCGGAACGCTACGAGACGGCCGAATCCATCTCGCGGGCGATGAGCGACATCCGAGCGGAGAAGGACATGGGCCTGTACGAGTACGAGGGCGGGCACGGGGAGTATCTTCAGCGCATCAACAGCCTCGCGGAACGCCGAAAGTCCGTAGCACAAGCGCTGCAACCGAAGCCAAGGGCGCTACGGCCCACGGGCTCGACCTTCGCTTCGCAGTGGGACGACAGTGACGTCGCCAGCCGACGGCGGCTCCTTCTGAAGTCCAAGGTGAAGGCCTACGTTGCCAAGAACACCCTGAGCTTCCTCTTCCCAGATGACCTTGAGAAGGAACTGACTGCGGCATGAGCGAACGGGTCGGCCGGGCGGCGACATGCCGACCGGCCGACAACCCGTGAACTCGTTTCCCCAGTCTGCAGCACGCAAGGCTGGACCAAGGAGCAGTAGGCGCGGACTCAACTCCTCAGTCGTGCCTACAGGCTGGCGGGAAGATCCCAGTCTTCGCTGCTCGGCGTCATGTACAGCCGGACCTTGAGACCGATCAGCATGTGGCGGCGGTGTTCCTGGTCCGCCGCCGCCCGAGCCTCGGCGAAGGTCTGACCGGTTTTCGACTGTGGCCTGCGGGGTGCCCCCAGTGGCGCGTCAGTTGTCCAGCCCTTCATGCGGCAGCCCTGACCACCCGGAGGAGCGGGGCAAGTTGTCTGCCGGGCACGCCGGTTGAGTGATCGCCGGAGAGTGGGTCAGCCACGTGCAGGATATTGACATGCACATGTGACTTTGGCTTAACCTTGCCAGGCCTACCAATCGGTAGGGTCATTCTTCAACCGGCCAGCGGATCGCGCAACGATGCCTCGCACTCCCCCTTCGCGAGGCTCGTAGCCCACTGCGCCAGGAGTCGCACCTGCCCCCGACTGCACCGTGACTCACACCGGAGTGCCCATGAGGCCCAATCCCCCGCTGGTCGACCTCGTCATCGGGATCACCCCGTTCCACGCACCGGACGCTGGCCTGGCGGAGGCCGTGTGCCGGGCGGGCGCGCTCGGCGTGCTCGACCTCGGCACCGGCGACCGCCGGACGCGCGAGGAACTCGCCCGACTGTACGAACGCACCCCCGGCCGGTTCGGGGTGCGGGTCGAGCCCGACTGCGGCCTGACACCCGCTGAGCTGCGCTCCCCGGGCGGCGCTGGCCCGCACACCGTGGTGCTGGCGGCGCCGACCCCGGGCTGGGACGTGGCGAGGCTGGCCGGCGAGTACCGGGTACTCGCCGAAGTGACGGATCTGGCCGAGGCGTTGGCGGCGCTGCGGGCCGGCGCGCACGGCCTGGTCGCGCGTGGCAGCGAGTGCGGCGGGCGGGTCGGGGAGCTGAGCACCTTCGTGCTGCTGCAACAGCTCCTGGCGGCACCGGAGATCGCCGTGCCCGTATGGGCGTGCGGCGGGATCGGGCCGCACACCGCGGCGGCGGCCGTGGCGGGCGGTGCGGCCGGGGTGGTGCTGGACAGCCAGCTGGCCCTGCTGGCCGAGTCGGCCCCGCCGGACGAGGCCGCCGCCGCCCTTCGCGGCCTGGACGGCTCCGAGACCGTGCTCGTAGACGGCCGCCGCGCGCTCCGGCGCGCTCAGCCGGACGGATCGCGCATGGAACTGGCGCTAGGTCAAGACTGCTTCCTGGCACAGAGATTCGCCGACCGCTGGAGAACCGCCGGCCGAGCGGTGCGGGCCGTCCGGGACGCGGTGCTGGACGGGCTGCGGGCCGCGGCGGCGCCGGGCGCGGCCGCCGCGCTGCTCGGGCCGGACGCGCGGATGTGTGACGTGCTGGGCAGCGAACTGCCGGTGGCGCAGGGGCCGATGACCAGGGTCAGCGACCAGCCGGCCTTCGCCGCGGCGGTGGCCGCCGCCGGTGCGCTGCCGTTCGTCGCGCTGGCGCTGGCGGACCGCGAGCAGACCCGCGAGCTGCTGGCCCGCACGAGCGCGGCAGCGGGCGGTCTCGCCTGGGGTGTCGGCGTGTTGGGCTTCGCTCCGGAGGAGGTGCGAGGCGCCCAGCTGGACGAGGTCCTGGCCGCGCGACCCACTCACGCGGTGATCGCGGGCGGACGCCCGTCGCAGGCAAGGACGTTGGAGCAGGCCGGGATCCGGACATTCCTGCACGTCCCCTCCCCCGGCCTGCTGCGGCAGTTCCTGGAGGACGGGGCGCGCCGGTTCGTCTTCGAGGGTTCGGAGTGCGGCGGGCATGTCGGGCCGCAGCACAGCTTCCCTCTCTGGGAGGCCCAGTTGGCCGTGCTCTCGGACTTCCTGGACGCCGCGGACGCGGTCACCCGAGTCGAGGTGCTGCTCGCGGGAGGCGTGCACGACGAGCGGTCGGCGGCGATGGTGGCGGCGCTCGCCGCACCGCTGGCGGACCGGGGCGTGGCGGCGGGCCTGCTGATGGGCACGGCGTACCTGTTCACCGAGGAGGCGGTCGCCCTGGGCGCCGTCCAGCCGCAGTTCCAGCGGCAGGTGCTGGCCGCGCGCGGGACGGAGCTTCTGCAGACGGCGCCGGGCCACGCCACCCGCTGCGTGCCGAGCCCGTTCACCGCGGAGTTCCGGCGGACCCGCGAGCGGCTTCGGGCGGACGGCGTGCCGGAGCGCGAAGTCTGGGAGCGGCTGGAGCAGTTGAACGTGGGCCGGCTGCGGGTCGCCAGCAAGGGCCTGGACCGGGTGGCGGGTTCGCTGACCGGCGTCGACGAGCAGGAGCAGCTGGCCCGCGGGATGTTCATGGCCGGCCAGGTCGCGGTGCTGCGCTCGGCCGCCACCACGCTGGCCGAGCTGCACACGGCGGTCAGCACCGGCGCGGCTGAGTTCCTGGCCGCCCGGGCCGCGCAGTTGGTCCAGCAGCTGGAGCTGGAGCCGGCCGCGGAGGCCGACCCGGTGGCCGCGCCGCTGGAGATCGCGGTGATCGGCATGGCGGGCATGTTCCCGAACGCGCCGGATCTACCGGCCTTCTGGGCCAACGTGGTGGCCGGGGTCGACGCGGTCACCGAGGTGCCCGCCGAGCGCTGGGACCCGGCACTGTACTACTCGCCGGACGGCGAGCCCGGCAGCACGCCGTCCAGGTGGGGCGGCTTCCTGCCGCCGATCCCGTTCGACCCGCTGAGCTACGGCATCCCGCCGACCGCCCTGGCCAGCATCGAGCCGGTCCAGCTGCTGGCGCTGGAGGCCGCGCGCCGGGCGCTGGTGGACGCCGGCTACGACGGCGGCGGAGCGGAGGGCGGGCGGAGCTTCGACCGCTCCCGGACCACGGTGGTGTTCGGCGCGGAGGCGGGCAGTGACCTGTCGAACGCCGGGGTGCTGGCGTCGGTGCTGCCGGCGTACCTGGGCCGGGTGCCGGAGCCGCTCGCGGCGCAGCTGCCCAAGCTCACCGAGGACTCCTTCCCGGGCATGCTGGCGAACGTCATCTCGGGCCGGATCGCCAACCGGCTGGACCTGGGCGGCGCCAACTTCACGGTGGACGCGGCCTGTGCGTCCTCGCTGGCGGCGCTGGACGTGGCCTGCAAGGAGCTGGTCGCGGGCACCAGCGACCTGGCGCTGTGCGGCGGCGCGGACCTGCACAACGGGATCAACGACTACCTGCTGTTCGCCTCGGTGCACGCGCTCTCGCCGACCGGCCGCTCCCGTCCGTTCGACGCCTCGGCGGACGGCATCGCGCTGGGCGAGGGCGTGGGCTGCCTGGTGCTCAAGCGTCTGGCGGACGCGGAGCGGGACGGCGACCGGGTGTATGCGGTGGTCCAGGGCGTCGGCAGCGCGAGCGACGGCCGTTCGCTGGGCCTGACGGCCCCGCGCCCCGAGGGGCAGCGGGCGGCGCTGGAGCGCGCGTACCGCGGTGCCGGGGTCGGGCCGGCCGAGGTGGGACTGGTGGAGGCACACGGCACCGGGACGGTGGTCGGCGACCGGGCCGAACTGGCCACGCTGACCGAGGTTTTCACGGAGGCCGGGGCGGCGCCGGGGAGTTGCGCGCTCGGGTCGGTCAAGTCGCAGATCGGGCACACCAAGTGCGCGGCGGGCCTGGCCGGTCTGATCAAGGCGTCGCTGGCCCTGTACACCGGCGTCAAGCCCCCGACCCTGCACCTGGAGCGGCCGAACCCGGCCTGGCGGGAGGCGGAGAGCCCGTTCGTCTTCCACGCCGAGGCACGGCCGTGGGCGGTACCGCCGGCCGAACGGATCGCCGGAGTCAGCGCGTTCGGTTTCGGCGGCACCAACTTCCACGCGGTGCTGCGCGGTTACGACAGCCCGCCGCCGGTGCACGGCCTGCCGCAGTGGCCGGCCGAGCTGTTCCTGTTCCGCGGCACGGACCGGGCCGGAGCGCTGCGCTGGGTCGAGGAACTGCTGCAACTGGCGGCGGACGGCGAGCCGTGGCGGCTGCGGGATCTGGCCCTGGCAGCGTCCCGCCGGGCGGAGGCAGGACGCGGGCCGGTGCAGATCGCCGTGGTGGCCTCGGACGTGGCCGAGTTGACCGGGCTGCTGTACCGCGCGCGGGCCGGGGAGCACGCTCCGGCGGATGGGCTGCACCTGGCCGGGTCCGCGGGCGTCGAGGCCGGGCAGGTGGCGTTCCTGTTCCCGGGGCAGGGCAGCCAGCGCCCGGGGATGTTCGCGGAGCTGTTCACGGCCTTCCCGGTGTTGCAGCGTCAGCTACGGCTCGGCCGGGAGTTCGCCGAGGTGCTGTACCCGCCGGCGGCCTTCACACCGGAGGACCGCGAGGCGCAGCGCGCGGCGGTGACCGACACCCGGGTGGCGCAGCCGGTGCTCGGCGTGACCGGTCTCGCGGCGTACGAGCTGCTGGCGCTTGCCGGGGTGCGCCCGGACCTGGCAGGGGGTCACAGCTACGGCGAGTTGGTCGCGCTGTGCGCGGCCGGGGCGCTCGGCGCGGAGGACCTGCCGGCGCTCAGCGCGGAGCGGGCCCGGGCGATCGTGGACGCGGTCGGCGAGGGCGCGGATCCGGGCTCGATGGCCGCGGTGGCGGCCGGCTCGGAGGAGGTCGGGCGAGCCCTCACGGCGTCCGGCGCGGCCGGCAGCGTGGTGATCGCGAACCACAACTCGCCACGACAGACGGTGATCTCCGGTGGGACGGAGGCGGTCGCGGCGGCAGGCGAGCTGCTGCGGGCGGCCGGGTTCGGGGTCAAGCGGCTGCCCGTCGCATGTGCCTTCCACAGCCCGCTGGTCGGCGGCGCGGGCGAGTGCTTCGCGGCGGCGCTGGCCTCCCGGACGGTACGCGCGCCGGAGTTCCCGGTCTGGTCGAACCGGACCGCGGCCGCCTACCCGGCGGACCCGGCCGGGGTGCGGGCCGAACTCGCGGCGCAGATCGGCGCACCGGTGCGTTTCGTCGAGCAGATCGAGGCGATGTACCGAACCGGTGCGCGCGTCTTCGTCGAGGCCGGCCCGGGGTCGGTGCTGACCGGTCTGGTGTCGGCCGTCCTCGGCGAGCGGCCGCACCGCGTGGTGGCTGTCGAGGGGCGTCGCCGCGGGCTGCCGGGCTTCCTCGACGCGCTGGCCGAACTGGCGGTCGCGGGAGTGCCGGTGCGTACCGGGCCGCTGCTGCGCGGCCGGGACGCGGTGGACCCCGGCCGGGTGCGCACCACGCGCCGGCCCGGCTGGACGGTGGACGGGCACTTGGTGCGGACGGCCGCCGGAGACCTGCTACCCGGTGCGCTGGCGCCGGCCCGACCCGTACCGGAGGCTCTGATGACCGCGCAGGCACCGCAGGCGAACGGCGGGTACGAAGGTGCGGGTGACGCGCTGGTGGCGGACTACCTGCGCACCAGCCGGGAACTGATCGCGGCCCAACGGGACGTGCTGATGACGTACTTCGGCGGCGCGGCGGCGGCGCCGGCCCGGCCGGCCCCCGTCGCTCCCGCGGTTACCCCGGTGGCCCCGGCGCTGCCGGCCGCGGCCGCCGAGCCGACGGTGCTCGCGGCGTCCGAACCGGTAAACCTGCTGCACGTCGTGGTCGAGACCATCAGCGAACGCACCGGCTACCCGGCCGACATGATCGAACCCCACCTCGACCTCGAAGCCGACCTCAGCATCGACTCCATCAAGCGCACCGAAATCATCGGCCAACTCGCCCGCCGCCTCACCACCACCGACACCGACCTCACCACCCTCGACGACCGACAGATCGAAGAACTCTCCCGCGCCCGCACCGTCACAGCCATCACCACCTGGCTCACCACCCACACCACCCAACCGAACCCGGAACCCGCGGCCGCCCCTGAACCCGCCGTCGTCGTGGCCGGCCACGAGCCGGTCCGCCTGCGGTTCGCCGCCGTTCCGCTGCCCGACCCCACCGGATCGCCGGACACACTCGCGGGCCGCCGTTTCGCCCTGCTGGGCGACGACGGCCACGGCCTCGCCGCCGCGCTCGCCGCCCGTCTCGGCGCGGCCGGCGCAGACGCCCTGCCGTTCGATGCGGCACACGAGCTCTCCACCGCAGACGGCCGGTTGGACGGCGTTCTGCTCCTCGACCCGCTCGCCGAGCTCGGCGCGCCGGTGCTGCCCGGCTGTATACCCGCCCTGCAGGCCGCACTGGCCCTGGCGCCGCGCCGCCTGCTCGCCGCCCGCCCTGCGGCGCCGTCCGCCGGTGGCCGGGCGGACGGGCTGCGCGGGCTGTTCCGCACGCTGGCGCGCGAGTACCCGGACAGCACGGTCCGGCTGGTCGAAGTCGAGCCGGCCGAGGCGGCGGACGCGCTGGTCGCGGAGCTGCTGGCCGACGACCGGGAGCCGGTGGTGCTGCGCGGGCCGGCCGGCCGCCAGGGGCTGGCGCTCGCCGAGGCCGGCCTCGGCGTGCTGGGCCGCACCGGTGCCGGCCCGGCCGACGACGGCGTGGCGGAGGCCGCCGCGCTGGGGCTGGACCGCGACGCCGTGGTGCTGCTGGTCGGCGGCGCGCGCGGGATCACCGCGCGGTTCGCGGCGACGCTCGCCGCAGCCGGCCACTGCCGGCTGGAGCTGCTGGGCCGGACCGCCGCCCCGGAGGGCCCCGAGGACCCGGCGACGGCCGCCGCCCGCGACCGTTCCGCGCTACGGGCCGCACTCGCCCGGCAGGGCGTCCCGTTGCCGAAGGTCGACGCCGCGGCGTCCCGCCTGCTGGCCGGGCGCGAGGTCGCGGCGACGCTCGACGAGCTGTCCGCGCTGGGCTCGCCGGCCCGCTACCGGACGGTGAACGCCGCCGATCCGGCCGCCCTCCGGCAGGCCGTCAAGGAGGTGCACGCCGAGTACGGCCGGCTGGACGGCGTGGTCTATGCCGCGGGCGTGATCGAGGACAAGCTGCTGGCGGAGAAGGACCCGGAGTCGTTCCGGCGGGTCTTCGCCACCAAGGCGCACGGCGCCGCCGCCCTGCTCGACGCGCTGGCCGAACTCCCAGCGCGGCCGCGGTTCACCGTGCTGTTCGGCAGCATCGCGGCCGCGCTGGGCAACCGCGGCCAGGCCGACTACGCCGCGGCGAACGACGCACTGGAGGAGCTGGGCGCCCGCTGGACGCTGCGGACCGGCGGCCGGGCGCTGACCGTCCACTGGGGCCCGTGGGCGCCGTCCGGAGCACACGGCGGCATGGTCTCCGAGGAACTGGCCCGGGACTACCGGCGGCGGGGCGTACGGCTGATCGATCCGGACGCGGGCACGCTGGCACTACTGCGCGAGCTGGCCTGGGGCGAGGAATCGGTACCGTCCGTGGTCTACACCGCGTCAGGCTGGTGACAGCGCGGTGGCCCTGATCGGAACCCAGCTTCCCCCTGTGGCGGTGGTGGGCATGGCCGTACTGCTGCCCGGCGCGCCCGACCTGGCGGCCTACTGGCGGAACCTGGTCGACGGCGTCGACGCGATCACGGACGTCCCCGAGGGGCGTTGGGACGCGGAGTACTACGACCCGGAGGCCGCCTTTGGGCCGGCCGCGCCGGACCGGCTGTACTGCCGGCGCGGCGGCTTCGTCGACGGGCTGGCCGAGGTGCAGCCGACCCGGTTCGGCCTGATGCCGAACTCGCTCGCCGGCACCGAGCCCGACCAGCTGATCGCGCTCCAGGTCGCCGCGGCGGCCATCGCGGACGCCGGCGGAGCCGACCGCCTCCCGGACCGCGACCGGGTCGGGGTGGTGCTGGGCCGCGGCGGGTACCTGACGCCGGGCCTGGTCCGGCTCGACCAGCGCGTGCGCAGCGCTCACCAGCTGGTCCGCACCCTGGGCGAGCTGCTGCCGGAACTGACGCAGCCTCAACTGAACCGCGTGCGCGAGGTGTTCGTGCAGCGACTGGGGCCTGACCGGCCGGAGTCGGCGATCGGCCTGGTGCCGAACCTGGCTGCCTCCCGGCTGGCCAACCGGCTCGACCTGCGCGGCCCCGCCTACACCGTGGACGCGGCCTGCGCGTCGTCGCTCGTCGCGGTGGACCAGGCGGTGGGCGAGCTGGCGACCGGACGCTGCGACGCGGTCCTCGCGGGCGGGGTGCACCACTGCCACGACGTCACGCTGTGGAGCGTGTTCGCCCAGCTGCGGGCGCTCTCGCCGAGCCAGCGGATCCGCCCGTTCCACCGGCAGGCCGACGGCATCCTGATCGGCGAGGGCACCGGCGTGGTGGTGCTCAAGCGGCTCGCTGATGCCGAGCGCGACGGGGACCGCGTCTACGCGGTGATCCGGGGCACCGGGGTGGCCGGCGACGGCCGGACGGCCGGGCTCACCAACCCCGACCCCGGCGGGCAGAGCCGGGCGGTGCGGGCGGCCTGGCAGGCGGCCGGGCTCGACCCGGCCGCGCCCGGCGCGCTCGGCCTGCTGGAGGCGCACGGCACCGCGACCCCGGCCGGCGACGCCGCCGAACTCACCACGCTGGCTGCAGTGTTCGGCCGGGCGTCGGAGGGTTCGGAGCGCTCGGTACTCGGCTCGGTCAAGTCGATGATCGGCCACACCATGCCGGCCGCCGGCATCGCGGGCCTCGTCAAGGCGGCGCTCGCGGTGTACCACGGGCTGCTGCTGCCCACGCTGCACTGCGACGACCCGCACCCGGCCCTGGCCGCGACACGCTTTCGCACCATCGGCGCGGCACAGCCCTGGGAGCCCGGTCCGGGCCCGCGGCGCGCGGCGGTGAACGCCTTCGGCTTCGGCGGTATCAACGCCCACGTGGTACTGGAGCAGGCCCCCGATGCAGGCTCCTCGCCCGCTCTTGCGCCCGTGCGGCCGGCTGTCGTGGCCGAGCCAGAGCGGGTGCTGCGGCTGGCCGCCGACGAGCCGGAGCAGCTGGCGCAGCTGCTGGCGGCCGGGGACTCCGCCGTCCTGGCCGCCGGCCTGCCCGAGCGGGGCGGACCCGCGCCGCGCTGCCGGGTGGCGATCGTCGACCCGACCGCCGAGCGGCTGGCGCTGGCCCGGCGGGCGGTGAGCCGCGGCCGGGCCTGGCGCGGGCGCAACGACGTCTGGTTCGCACCGCGCCCCCTGCTCGGGGAGCACGCGGCCGGGCGGGTGGCGTTCCTCTTCCCCGGGCTGGAGGGCGAGTTCACCCCCCGGGTGACGGAGGTGGCCGACCACTTCGGCCTGCCCCGCCCACTCGGCGCCGACACCGCACAGGTGGGCGACGTCGCCCGGCACGGCGCCGGCGTGGTCGGTGTCGGCCGACTGCTGGACGCCGCGCTGCGCCGGATCGGCGTGCGGCCGGACGGCGTCGCCGGGCACAGCGTCGGCGAGTGGACGGCGATGATCTGCGCCGGGCTGCACTCCGGCGCCGCGGTGGACTCCTTCCTGGACACCTTCGACCCCGCCTCGCTGCACGTTCCCGGCCTCGCCTTCGCCGCCCTCGGCACCTCGGCGGCCGAGGTGCTCGACGCGCTGGCGACGGTGGAGGGCCTGGCGGAGGTGGTGCTGTCGCACGACAATGCGCCGCAGCAGGCGATCGTCTGCGGCCCGGAGCAGCCGGTCGCCGAGATGGTCCGGCACTTCCGCGCCCGCGGCATCCTCGGCCAGGTACTGCCGTTCCAGTCGGGCTTCCACACCCCGATGCTGGGGCCGTACCTTGCGCCGATCCGGGAGGCCGCCGAGCGCTTCGAACTCCACCGGCCCACCGTGCCGGTGTGGTCGGGGACGACCGCGGCGCCCTTCCCGGCCGGTGAGGCCGAGGTGCGTACGCTGTTCCTGCGTCACCTTCTGGAGCCGGTCCGATTCCGGCCGCTGGTCGAGGCGATGTACGAGGCCGGGTTCCGAGCCTTCGTCCAGGTCGGCACCGGGCAGCTGGGCTCGCTGGTGGGCGACACCCTGGGCAAGCGCGAACACCTGGTCGTCGCCGCCAACTCCCCGCACCGGGACGGGCTGGCGCAACTGCGCCGGGTCGCCGCGGCGCTCTGGGCGGACGGCGCCTCGCCGGACGCCGCCGCCCTGCTGCCCACCGCCCCCGAGCAACGCCCGCACCCGGCCGTACCGGTCGACCTCGACAGCGCGCTGGTCTCGCTGGACCCGACCGCGCTCACCATCCTGCGATCCGAACTGGGTCCGGCCGCAGGGACGGTGTCCACGCCGCCGGTCGGCGAACTGGCCGCGCTCGCGGCCCGCTTCCCGGTGGCGGCCGAACTCGGCGCGCTGCTACGGGAGACCGAGCGGACGGCGGCCGAACTGATCGGCGCGCGACGGCGGTTCAGCCCCGCCCCGGCACTCGCGACACCGCGGACCGAACCGCCCCGGGCCGGCAGGCTGCGGATCTCCGTGGACACCATGCCGTACTTGCTGGACCACTGCTTCTTCCGCCAACGGCCGGGCTGGCCCGAGGTGTCGGACCGCTGGCCGGTGGTCCCCGCCACCACGATCATCCAGCACCTGATGGACGCCGCCGAGCGGGCCGACCCAGAGCGGGTCACCGCCGCGCTGTCCGACCTGCGGTTCGAGCAGTGGGTACCGGCTGCCACGCCGCTGGACGTGGAGATCACCCTCAAGGACGCCGGGCCGGGCCGCCTCGCCGCCTTCTTCGGCAAATTCGCCAACGGAACGGTCGAACTGACGCATCGGTACGATCAGCCGCCCGCCCCCTGGCCGGTGCAACCCACCGCCGAACGAACCCCGGACCTCACCGCCGCCGGGCTCTACCAAGAGCGCTGGATGTTCCATGGCCCGGCGTTCCAGGGCGTGACCGAACTGACCGCGATCGGCGAGAACCACGTCCGCGGCGTGATCACTGTACCCGCCGCCCCGGGCGCGCTGCTCGACAACGTCGGCCAGCTGCTCGGCTATTGGATCATGGCCACCCGCACCGACCGTTCCGTGGTCTTCCCGGTCGGCATCCGCCGACTGTGCTTCTACGGGCCGCCACCCGAGCCCGGCGCCCGGCTCCCCTGCCACATCCGGATCACCGCCCTGACCGACGACACCCTCGAAGCCGAGGTGCAACTGCAGTCCGGCGGCCGGGTCTGGGCGCAGGTGCAGGGCTGGCAGGACCGCCGCTTCGACAGCCATCCCGACACCAGACCGACCGAACGCTTCGTGGAGCGCGCGACGCTCTCCCGGCCGCAGCCCGGCGGCTGGGTGCTGCTGCACGAGCGCTGGCCGGATCTCGCCTCCCGCGACCTGATCATGCGCAACCACCTGGGCTCCGCCGAGCGCGCCCGATACGAGCAACAGCCGCCCCGGACGCGCCGGGCCTGGCTGCTGGGCCGGATCGCGGCGAAGGACGCGATCCGACGCCTGCTGTGGGCCGAGGACGGACGCCGGCCGTTCCCCGCCGAGATCGAGGTACTCAACGACCCGTCCGGCCGGCCCCTGGTCCGCGGCCTTCACGGCCTGCGGCTGCCCGAGCTGGAGGTCTCGCTGGCCCACCGCCCGGAGATCGCGGTGGCCGTCGCCAGACCGGCCCGGCCCGCTGGCGTACCCCGCGTCGGCATCGACATCGAGGAAGTCACTCCGCGCCCGGCCGAGACCCTCCAGGTCGCGCTCGGCCAGGCGGAGCTGGAGCTGCTGGCCGCCTGCCGGGCCGGCGACGGCGAGCCCGAGGCCCTGTGGTTCACCCGGTTCTGGGCCGCGAAGGAGGCCGCGGCCAAGGCCGAGCGGACCGGACTCAGCGGCCGACCGCGCGACTTCACGGTGGTCGCCGCGGAACCGTCCGCGCTGCTCGTCGCCGTCGTCGGGCCCGACGGCCCCCGCACCCACCGGGTGCGCTGCACCCGCCTCAGCAGCCCACCCGACCTGCCGCCCCGGCAGTACGTGGTGGCCTGGACCACCGACGACCTCGACCATTCCCACCACCCCGAGCATCCTGAAGGGAACCGAGCCAAGTGACCATCAGCGAACACCCCACGGGCCTGCGCCCGCCCACCGAGCCGGAGGTCCTGGCCGAGCTCGCCGGCATGCTGACCGTGGTGCTCGACGATTGCGGCCTGGGCGACGCCGAGGTCACCATGCAGACGCGGTTCACCGAGGACCTCGGCCTGGAGAGCATCGACCTGGTCACACTGGCCGGACAGCTGCGGGAGCGCTGGGGCGACCGGATCAACTTCGCCGAGTTCGTCGCGGGCATGGAACTCGACGAGATCATCGGCCTGACCGTCGGCCGCCTGGTCGAGTACGTGGTCGACCGACTCCAGCCCGGAGAACGGGCCTGACCATGACCTTCGTCGACCTCGACGGCCTGCGCTGCCACGTGCAGCGGCTCGGCCCGCAGGACGGCCGTCCGCCCGCCGCCACGGCCGTCCTGCTGCACGGGCTGCTCACGGACAGCCTCGCCAGCTTCTACTTCACCCTCGCTCCCGCCCTCGCCGCGGCCGGCGTCGAGGTGCTGATGTACGACCAGCGCGGCCACGGCCGCACCGCCCGGCCGCCCGCCGGCTACAAGCTGGAGCAGTTCGTCGGCGATCTGGAGCGGCTGCTGGACCGGCTGGCCGTCACCGACCGGGTGCACCTGGTCGGCAACTCCTTCGGCGGCACGGTGGCCTTCGGCCTGGCCTCCCGCCGGCCGTCCCAGGTGGCCTGCATCCTCGCGATCGAGTCGGAGCCGGCCTCACCCGGGTGGGCCGGCAAGCTGGACGGCATCCTGCGGCGCTCCGAGCAGCACCTGCGCGACGAGGACACCCTCGCCTGGGTCGCCACCCAGCGCGGCGCGCACACCGCCCGGCTGGCCCGCTCGGCCGGGGCGCTGCTGGCCGGCACCTCGCTGGCCCGGGACATCCCGGCGAGTCGGCTGCCCGCCGAAGCGGAACTGCGGGCGATCCACTGCCCGGTCCTGGCCGTCTACGGCAGCGAGTCCGACCTGGCCGACCAGGCCGCCTGGCTGGACGCCCTGCTGCCCGACTGCCGCAGCGTCGTGGTGCCGGGCCAGGAGCACTCCATCCTCATCGAAGCACCGGATGTGGTACGCGAGTTGACGCTTTCCTGGTTCGCCGGGCACGGCGTCGCGCTGCGCGGCCCGCAGGCCGGGCGGCGGCTGCAACCCGCGGTGGCCAAGAGGAGCCTGGTGTGAGCCGGGTGCTGTTCGTCGTCCCGCCGCTGGTCGGGCACGTCAACCCGACCGTGGGCGTCGCGGCCGAGCTCGCCGCCCGCGGGCATACGGTCGCCTGGGCCGGACTGCCGGAGCTGGTCCGCCCGCTCGCCGGGCCGGCGGCCGAGGTGTTCCCCTGTGCGGTCGCTCCCGGAGCAGAGCCCGGCAGCGCCGTGCGACGGCCGCCGGAGCTGCGCGGCACGGCGGCGCTGAAGTTCCTCTGGGAGGACTTCCTGGTCCCGCTCGCCGAGGCAATGGCTCCCGGAGTGGCTGCGGCGGTGACCGACTTCGAGCCCGACCTCCTGGTGGTCGACCAGCAGGCGCTGGCCGGCCCGCTGGTCGCCGAGCGGCTCGGCCTGCCGTGGGCCACCTCGGCGACCACCTCCGCCGAGTTCACCGGAGCGCTGGACGGCATGCCGCTCGTCGAGGCGTGGATCTCCGGCCTGCTGACCGACCTGCGCCACCGCCTCGGCGACCCGGCCGGCGCCGCCGATCCGCGCTTCTCCCCGCACCTCGTCCTCGCCTTCACCACGGCCGAGTTGGCCGGCCCGCAGGCAGACCGCCAGGTCTGCTTCGTCGGCCCCTCGATCGCCGGACGCCCGGCCTCCACGGCGTTCCCGTGGGAGTGGCTGGACCCGGACCGGGCCACCGTGCTGGTCACCCTCGGCACGGCCAACACCGACGTCGGCGCGGCCTTCCTGGCGGATGGCCAGACGGCCTTGCGGGCCCGGTCCGACCGCCTCCAGGCGGTGATCGTCGACCCCGGCTGCGTCCTCGGCGAGCCGGCGGCCGACCCGGACGTCCTGGTGCTGCCGTTCGTGCCGCAGCTCCAGCTGCTGGCGCACTGCTCGGCCGTGGTCTGCCACGCCGGGCACAACACGGTCTGCGAGGCACTGTGGCACGGCGTGCCGCTGGTGGTCGCGCCGATCCGGGACGACCAGCCGGTAGTCGCCGGCCAGGTGGTGGCGGCCGGCGCCGGTGTGCGGGTGCGCTTCGGCCGCAGCAGCGCGGACCGCCTCGGCCAGGCCGTGGACATGGTGCTGGACGACCCCGGGCACCGCGCCGCCGCCCGGCGTATCGCCGCTTCCTTCCGGGCGGCCGGCGGCGCGGCCCGCGCCGCCACCCAGGTGGAACGGCTGCTCCGCGAGGTCCCGCAGCCGTCGGAGAGGAGAACGCGTTGACCACCGCCGAAACCGGGCCCGCGGACCGCGGCGCGCAGGTCGCCGCCCGGCGTCCCGCCTACCAGGCCGAACTGGCCGACGGCACCGGCCGGTTCTTCGGACCGCGCCGCGCCACCTGCCCGTGGTGCGAGTCCGCCCGGCTGACCGTCCGGCTGCGCACCACCGACCTGCTCCAGCACAAGCCGGGCCGCTTCGTGCTGGACGCCTGCCAGGACTGCGGGCACGTCTTCCAGAACCCCCGACTCAGCAGCGCGGGCCTGGAGTTCTACTACCGTGACTTCTACGACGGCCTCGGCGAGCAGCGCCTCGGCGGCATGTTCGGCACCCGGGCGGCCGCCTACCGCAACCGCGCGCTGTCCGTCACCGCGTTCGCCGCCGCCCCCGGCAGCTGGCTGGACGTCGGCACCGGCCACGGACACTTCTGCGAGACCGCCCGCGGGCTCTTCCCCGACACCGCCTTCGACGGCCTGGATCTCACCGAGGGCGTCGAGCTGGCCGAGCGGCACGGCCGACTGCGCCGCGGTTTCCGGGGCTCCTTCCCCGCGCTGGCGCCCGAGCTCGCCGGGCAGTACGACGTCGTCAGCATGTTCCACTACCTGGAGCACAGCACCGACCCGGCCCGCGAACTCGCCGCCGCCCGACAGGCGTTGCGACCGAACGGCCTGCTCCTGATCGAGGTGCCCGACCCCGGGAGCCGCTACGCCCGGCTACTCGGCCGCTGGTGGCTGCCCTGGCTGCAACCCCAGCACCTGCATCTCGTACCGGTAGCCAACCTGCGCCGCCGCCTGGGCGAGCTGGGCTTCACCGTCCTGCTCGAACAGCACCGCGAACCGCACGACCCGATCGACCTGCTGGCCGCTTGCTGGCTCCTGCTGGACGAGATCGCACCGCGCGAGGACGCCCCCTGGCTGCCCGGCAGCCCGCCGGGCCGCCCGAGCCGGGCGCTTCGGACCGCGGTCCTCCTGGCCGGCGCGCCCGTCCTCCTGCTGGCCGCCCTGCTCGACCGTCTGATCGCCCGCGTCGCGGGCCGCACCGGAATGTCCAACGCCTACCGGCTGCTCGCCCGCCGCGCCGAACCGGGCTCATGAAGACCGCCCGACCCGCGCGGCGCCCTCCGGGAAACCACCGCCCGCCAGGGGATCACCGGCTCCCCGGACGGGTAGAGTCTCGCCACCACCGAGCGATGCGATCGGTGGTGGGGGACGGAGGGGACGTGGGCGAGCGACGGCGCGAGCACGGCGCGCTGGAGGCCGAGGTCATGGCCGTGCTGTGGGCCCGGGCCCGCCCGATGACGGCCTCCGAGGTGCACGAGGCGCTCGGTGATCCGGAGCTCCTGGCCAAGACGGTGCTCACCGTCCTGGGCCGACTGCACGCCAAGGGCCTGCTCGACCGTGAGCGGTCCAGCCGGGCGCACGCCTACGCACCGCGGCGGGGGCCGGCCGACGAGGTCGCCTCGCAGATGAACCAGGCGCTCGCCCGAGGTGCCGACCGCGCGGCGATCCTCCAGCATTTCGTCGCCGGGCTCGATCCGGAGGACGAGCGGGCACTGCGCGACCTGCTCGACACCCGCGAGTAGGTACTGCGACGCCGGGGGCCGCCCGTGTACTTCACCGTCTACCTGCTGCTGCTCGTTCCCGTCGCAGTGGCCGCCGTGGCACCCCGCGCCTCCCGGCACCTCACGCCGGCGGCCGGCGTCCGGGTGCTCACCTGTCTCGCGGCGACGGCAGCCGCCGCCACCGGGTGGGGCCTGACCGCGTTGTCCCTCGCCGGTTTGGCCAACCTCCCACCCGTGCGGGCGCATCTGCACAGTGAGCCGCGCGTCCTGGCCGCGGCGGATCCGGTGCCGTGGGGAATCGGGGCGACTGCCGGGGCCCTCCTCGCCGTCCTCGCCGTGCGCGTGCTGGTCACCACACACGGAATGGCACGGCAGCGTGCGACGGTGGCGGCGGTACGACGCCTGCTGGCGGCAGGCCATCTGGTCGTCCTGGCGGACGATCGCGCCGACGCCTACGCCCTGGGGCCGGTGCTCTACACCGCGCCCGACCGGGAACGGACCCTGCCCGCGGCCGTCCGCCGCTGACGTTCCCGCCCCGCCTTCCCGCCGCCTGCGGGAAGGCGGGGCTTTCTGTTGTCCTTCAACTTTCTTCACTGATTTGGTTTTAGGCATTCGTTATGAGAATTCCCTTCACTCCGACCCGTTGAGCCGCGAGGCTTCGGTCTGTTTCCGCCGGGACCGCACGACCTCGCGACCCGCCGCATGGGGAGGGACCCACCATCGTGCCCAACAGGCAACGCCGACGGCTGCTGCTGCCCGCCGTCACCCTGACCGCGCTCGGACTGACCACCACCCAGGCCCTCGCCGCGCCGTCCGAGACGCCCAAGCCCCGCCCGCACCAGGCCCAGCAGCAGGCCGAGATCGGCAAGAAGCACGCGAAGAAGGTCCAGGGCACGGCCGCGACCGCCGGCCCCGCCTTCAGCGCCAAGGCGTCGTCCGCCGCTCCCGGCGAGGACGAGGGCGACGAGGCGGAGAACTCCGCCGAAGGCACCGCCCAGTACACCGAGGCCCGCACCGCCCCCGGCGTCGTCGCCCCCGGCGCGTACGGCGCGGCCTGGTCGCAGCTGCAGTCGATGCCGCACACCGGCGGCAGCTGGGACCACGTCACCAACAAGCCTTACAACGAGGACGACCCGCGCTACCGCGACGTCAACTCCAACTCCAGCGGCGGCGCCGGATTCACCACCGGCCGGATCACCGGCATCGCGGCCGACAACGACGGCTACGTGTACGCGGGCGGCGCCAACGGTGGCGTGTTCCGCTCCAGCACCGGCGGCGGCCAGTGGAAGTCCATCTCGGACAAGCTGCCGTCCCTCTCCACCGGCGCGCTGAACCTCGACGAGGGCGGGCGGCTCTGGTACGCCACCGGCGAGTCCAACACCGGCGCCACCTCCTACGTCGGCACCGGCGTGTACGTCCTCGCGGACCCCAAGCACGGCGAGTTCCAGCCCGGCAACCGGGTCGGCGGCGCCGAGCTGGAGTCCACGATCATCCACGCGCTGCGCTTCGGCGGCGGCAAGGTGTGGGCGGCCACCAGCCGCGGCGTGTGGAGCCACTCCACCACCACCCTGTCCGGCCCGTGGACCCTGGAGTTCGCGCCCAACCCCGACTACCTGCCCGGCGGCGCGAAGGCGGCCGACCCGAGCGCGCCGTACAAGAACATCGCCAACGACATCGCGATCGACCCCAAGGATCCGACCAAGGTGGTCCTCGCGGTCGGCTGGCGCGGCGGCGACACCTACAACGGCTTCTACAGCAAGGCCGCGGACGGCAGCTGGCAGCGCGTCGCCTCGCTCGGCGACCTTCCCACCGACGCCGCGAACGTCGGCAACGTGACCTTCGCCCGCTCGGCGGACGGCTCGCGCTACTACGCCATCGACCAGTCCCCGGACGTCATGGCGCACAACCCGGACACCGGCCTCAAGGGCATCTACGTCTCCAAGTCCGGTTCCCCGTCCGGCCCGTGGACGCTGATCGCGGACAAGGACAAGATCAAGAACTCCGGCTCCGCCCTCCAGGGCGCCGGCTACCAGCCGGGCATCCAGGCCTGGTACAACCAGTTCCTCCAGGTCGACCCCGCCAACCCCGACCACGTCTACGCGGGCCTGGAAGAGGTCCTGGAGACGAAGAACGGCGGCAACACCTGGATCGTCCCCGGCCCCTACTGGAACTTCCCGTTCCCGTGCTGGAGCATCGACCCCACCAAGCAGACCGGTGACTGCTCGTCGACCACCCACTCCGACCAGCACGCCGTCGCCATCGGCAGCTACAAGGGCAAGACCAGCGTCTACGTCGGCAACGACGGCGGCATCTACACCCGCCCGGTCAACGGCGCCGTCGACTCCGGCGGCCACGCCAAGGACTGGAAGTCGCTGGCCGACGGCACCATCGACACCCTCCAGTACTACTCGGTCGGCGTCGGCAAGGACCCGGCGGACCGCTCCGGCAAGGGCGTCATCGTCACCGGCGGCCTCCAGGACAACGGCCAGTCCATCCTGCGCGCCCATGACAAGGTGATGGGCTCCAACTTCGGCGGCGACGGCGCCGACACCATCGTCGACCCCGCCAACGGCTGCAACACCGCCGCGGAGTACGTCTACCTCGACATGTGGGTCACCCAGAACTGCGCCGTCAACGACGGCAGCTGGAACACCGACCCGACCAAGGCCACCTCCTACGAGGTCGCCCCGCCCGACAAGGACACCAGCGCCGCCCGCTTCATCGCGCCGATCACCAGCGACCCGAAGAACGTCAACACCTGGATCGCCGGCGGCCGGCACGTCTGGGTCCAGAACAAGGGCTTCGCGATCCGCAGCGGCAGCGAGTGGACCTCCGCCTACGACCTCGGCGCCGGACACGTCGCCACCGCCGTCGCCACCGTCAACGGCACCGTCTACGCGGGCTGGTGCGGCCCCTGCAACAACCAGGGCTTCAGCCGCGGCATCGCCGTCGGCAACACCGACGGCACCGGCTGGCACCAGCTCGACCTGCCCGTCGACGGCGCCCTGCCCAACCGCTACATCTCCTCCTTCGCCGTCGACGAGAACGACGCCAAGCACGTCTTCGTCGCCTTCAACGGCTTCTCCCGGACCTGGACGGAAGGCCCGGGCGCCGGCATCGGGCACCTCTTCGAGACCCACGACGGCGGCACCACCTGGACCGACGTCTCCGCCAACCTCCCCGACGTCCCGGCCACCTCGGTCAAGATCCTGCCGAACGGCGGCCTCGCCCTCGGTACCGACCTCGCCGCCTTCTACCGCGCACCCGGCGAGACCGACTTCCGGGTGCTGGGCCGCAACCTGCCCACCACCTCCGTCCAGCAGCTCAAGCTCGGCCCCGACGGCAAGCTCTACGCCGCCACCTTCGGCCGCGGCATCTGGTCCTTCAACCTCCACAGCCTCGGCCACGGCCGGCGCGACGAGGTCGAGGGCTGATCCGTCCCCTCCGGCTCCACCGGTGCCCGGCCCGCTCCCCCGAGCGCGCCGGGCACCGGCACAGTCGGAACCGCTTCCTCGTTGATGCCGTCCAACCGCGGACCGAACGAGACCGGAGACCGCCACTATGAAGAGAATCGCCGCCCTCCCAGCAGCCGGCCTACTCCTCGCCCTCACCGCGACCGCCTGCGCATCCAGCGGAGGAACCGGCGGCGGAACCCCATCGGCACCGCCCTCCCGGACCACGGTTCCGGCGTCCACCGCGGTCCCGGCACCACCGCCCGGCATCGCCTCCGGCGAGCCGGCCCCCGTACCGGCCCCGACCACCGCGAGCCCCAGCGCACGACCCCTGGCCACGGGCACCAGTGCGGCTCCCGGCCGGACGGCGCCAGCGGGCACCACCGCCCCGACACCGGAGCAGGCGACCCCGCCACAGGCGAGCCCCGCACCCACGCTCCCGCCGAACGACGGCGAGAACCCGGTCGACCTCCAGCACCGCCCCGTTCCCCCGCCCACTCGCTGACCCCACTGTCGACGTTCGTCATGTGCACAGGCCGAACAACTCGTTGAGCACGGCCGCCCTGTGCGCGGGCCCCGTATCTCCACGGGCCTCTGGACCGTCGAAGTGGAGCCGGACGTCGGGTCGCGACGGACCTACTGCGACAGATGGTGCCGGAGCGCCTGTCACTCGCGGTAGAGCAGGAGGGTGCCGCCGGCCAGGACGGCACTGGCGACCAGGGCCCAGGCGGTCTGTCCGTGCAGCACGAGGACGGCGCCCGGGGCGGCGCCGGCGAGCATGGTGACGACGGAGAGGATCTTCCTGCGTCGGCGGGGGGCGGTGCCGCCGGCGAGGCGGGAGTCGGCGGCCAGGCCGGTCAGGGTGAGGGTGAGCACGGTGGTGGTGAGGTCCGGCACGCCGAGGCCGCGTACGGTGCCGTTGCGGATGCCCATCGCCAGGGCGAGCAGGGCGATCACGGCGTACTGCGCGGGCCCGTCCGCGCTCCGGGCGAAGACGGTGGCGGCGGCCGCACCGTACAGCGCGACCTCCAGGATGAAGACCGCGCGCAGCTGTGCGGGGCGCCGGGTTCCGGCGTGCCGGGTGGCGATCCTGCCGGCCAGGAGCGCGCCGAGGAGGAAGGCTGCGAGCGAGGTCAGTGAGCCGGTGACGGAGAATCCGGGTGCTCCGGCGAGCGCGAAGGCGATGACGACGACGTTGCCGGTCATGTTCGCGGTGAAGACGTGGCCGAGGCCTAGGTAGCTGACGGCGTCGATCAGACCGCTGACCAGGGTGAGGCCGAACAGGGCCAGTGCGAGCGGGTGGCGGTCGTGGATCTTCGGTCCGGGAACCGGCGGCGGGGGTACGGTCCGGGAATCGGGTGCGGGCGTGGTCACGACGGGTCCTCGGGCGGTAGGGGGAACGTGGGTGGGGGCACCGCCGTGGTCCGGCGGTGCCCCGGGCGGAACCGGCTTCCGGTCAGAAGAAGTCAGAAGAAGCAGGGGTCCAGCGGCACCTGCGGCTGCCCGGGCAGGGCGAGGCCGCGCGCCGCGCGCCAGGCGTGCTGCTCGCCGGAGGCGGCCACGGCCTCCAGCACGCCCTCGGCCTGGCGGACGCCGGTCAGGCTGGGGGCGGTCAGGCTGGGGGCGGGGGTGGCGTGGTAGCCGCCGAACCGGGTGACCGGACTCCAGGACGGCGACACCTCGGGCAGTTCGGGAGCCAGCCCCTGGTGCTCCGCCGCGGCGTGGACGATGCGTCCGCCGACGACGGTGAGGACGGACTCGATGTGCGCGATGTCGGCCTCGGGCACGCTGAAGTAGTCGGCGCTGAGCAGTGCGAGGTCCGCGTAGCTGCCGACCGTCAGACGGCCCTTGACCTCCTCCTCGCCGGTGAGTCGGGCGCCGCCGAGGGTGTAGAGCTCCAGGGCCTGCTCGCGGCTGAGCCGGTTGTGCTCGGCCGCGAGGCGCCGTCCACTGACCGCCCGACCGGAGACGAGCCAGTGCAGGGCCACCCAGGGGTTGTAGGAGGACACCCGGGTGGCGTCGGTGCCCGCGGCGACGGTCAGGCCCCGGTCCAGCATCGCGCGCAGCGGCGGTGCCTCGGCGGCGGCCGGAGCGCCGTAGCGCGAGACGAACGCCTCGCCCTGGAAGGAGAGGCGGTTCTGCACGGAGACGGCGCCGCCCAGGGCGGCGATGCGGTCGAGGCTGGCCGGGCTGACGGTCTCGGCGTGGTCGAAGAGCCAGCGGTTGCCCTGCGGGAAGAGGCCCTCGGCGGCGAGCTTCTCGAAGACGGCGAGGTCGCGGCGGATGGTCTCGTCGTAGGTGGCGTGCAGCCGGAAGCCCCAGCCGTTCTCCGTCAGCAGGCGGACGGCCTTCTCGAACTCGCTCTCATACGCGCCCAGTTGCGGCCGGGGTTCGGTGAAGTTCTCGAAGTCGGCGGCGGCCCAGGTGAGGTTCTCCCCCGCGCCGTTGAGCCGCAGCCACTCGTCGCCCTCCCCGGGGCGCACGGTGTTGACCCAGCGGGTGAGATCGTCCAGCTCCTGCCCCGCGGTCTGCGGGAAGAGGTGGTAGGCGATGCGCAGGGTCAGCTCGCCCTGGCGGGCGAGTTCCATGACGGTGCCGTAGTTCTCGGGGAAGCTCTGGAATCCGCCGGCGGCGTCGATCGCGGAGGTGAGGCCGAAGCGGTTCAGCTCGCGCAGGAAGTGCCGGGTGGAGCCGATGCGGTCGGCCTCGTCCAGTACGGGCGCCTTGGCCAGGGTGGAGTAGAGCAGCAGCGCGCCGGGGGCGGCGATCAGCAGGCCGGTGGGCTCGCCGTCGTGTCCGCGGACGATCTGGCCGCCCGCCGGGTCGGGGGTGTCCCGGGTGAAGCCGGCGGCGCGCAGCGCGGCCCGGTTGAGCAGCGCCGACTGGTAGAGGTGCAGCACGAAGACGGGGGTGTCGGGCGCCGCGGCGTTGAGCTCCTCCAGGGTGGGCAGGCGCCGCTCGGCGAACTGGTCGGCGGACCAGCCGCCGACCACCCGCACCCACTGGCCGGGCGGGGTGCGCTCGGCCTGGAGCCTGAGCATGGCCAAGGCCTCGCGCAGCGTCGGAACGCCGTCCCAGCGCAGCTCCAGCACGTAGTTGAGGCCGCCGCGGATGACGTGCAGGTGCGCGTCGTTGAGTCCGGGAACGGCCCGACGGCCGAGCGCGTCGACCACCCGGGTGTCGGGACCGACCAGCGGGACGACGTCCGCGTCGTCGCCGACGGCCTGGATCAGTCCGTCCCGGATGGCCACAGCGGTGGCCCGGGGGCGGCGCGGGTCGTTGGTGTGCACCTTGGCGTTGCGCACGACGAGGTCGGCGGGCTGGTCGTGGGTGCCGGGACGGATTCCGGCGACGGGCATGGTGGACAAGGGAGGTCCCTTCGTTCGGTGGTGTTCGGCGGTGGGGGTGGAGGGTGTGCGCGGTGTCAGTGGAAGCCGAGCGCGGAGGGAGTCACCGCTGGGCTGCCGGCCGGCCGCGGATGCGCCGGGGCCGCGAGGACCAGCGCCGCGAGCTCTCCGCCGGCCCGTTCGATCCGCGCCGGCAGGCTGTCGGTGTGCGTGTCGCCCGTCCCGCCCCAGTCCTCGGAGGCCGCGAAGACCGCGGTCGGCGCGACGAGCGCGCGCTGGTAGGCGAACAGCGGGCGCAGCGCGTGTTCCAGGGCCAGGGAGTGGCGCGCGGTGCCGCCCGTCGCGCCGATCAGCACCGGCTTGCCCGCCAGGGCGCCGGGGTCGAGCAGGTCGAAGAACGACTTGAACAGGCCGCTGTAGGAGGCCGAGAAGATCGGGGACACGGCTATCAGCGCGTCCGCCGTGCTCACCTCCTCCAGCGCCTCACCCAGCGACTGGGCGGGAAATCCGGAGAGCAGGTGGTGCGAGATGGGGGTGGCCAGGGGACGCAACTCCCGCAGGTGCACCAGGACTTCACGGTCGGCCCGGGCCAGGTGGCCGGTGGCGGCCTCGGTGAGGCGGTCCGCGAGCAGACGGGTGGACGAGGGCTGGCTGAGCCCGCCCGAGATCACGGCGAGCGTGATCGGCGAGGTCGGTTCCATGGAGGGCTCCGTCCTGGTCAGGAGGCGGCGGGAACGGCGTCCCGGAGCGTGGCGTGGGTGGGGGCGTCGGGAACGGTCGCGGGCCGGCCCTTGGCGAACTCCTCACGCAGGACGGGCACGACCTCCTCGCCGAGGATGTCGAGCTGCTCCAGCACCGTCTTCAGCGGCAGTCCTGCGTGGTCCATCAGGAACAGCTGGCGCTGGTAGTCACCGACGGCCTCGCGGAAGCCGAGGGTGCGCTCGATGACCTCCTGCGGGCTGCCGACGGTCAGCGGGGTCTGCTCGGTGAACTCCTCCAGCGAGGGCCCGTGCCCGTACACCGGCGCGTTGTCGAAGTACGGGCGGAACTCGCGCACCGCGTCCTGGGAGTTCTTCCGCATGAACACCTGCCCGCCGAGGCCGACGATCGCCTGCTCGGGCGTGCCGTGGCCGTGGTGGGCGAAGCGCTCGCGGTAGAGCCCGACCATCCGCCGGGTGTGCTCCTGGGGCCAGAAGATGTTGTTGTGGAAGAAGCCGTCGCCGTAGTAGGCGGCCTGTTCGGCGATCTCGGGGCTGCGGATCGAACCGTGCCAGACGAACGGCGGCACGCCGTCCAGCGGCCTGGGCGTGGCGGTGAAGGCCTGCAGCGGGGTGCGGAAGCGGCCTTCCCAGTCGACCACGTCCTCGCGCCAAAGCCGGTGCAGCAGCGCGTAGTTCTCCACCGCGAGCGGGATGCCCTGACGGATGTCCTGGCCGAACCACGGGTAGACCGGGCCGGTGTTCCCGCGCCCGAGCATCAGGTCGATGCGGCCGTCGGCGACGTGCTGCAGCATCGCGTAGTCCTCGGCGATCTTCACCGGGTCGTTGGTGGTGATCAGCGTGGTCGCGGTGGACAGGATGATCCGCTCGGTCTTCGCGGCGATCCAGCCGAGCATGGTCGTCGGGGAGGACGGGACGAACGGCGGGTTGTGGTGCTCGCCCATGGCGAAGACGTCCAGGCCGACCTCCTCGGCCTTGAGCGCGATGGTCAGCATCGCCTTGATGCGCTCGCGCTCGCTCGGTGCCCGTCCCGTGGCCGGATCGACCGTCACGTCGCCGACGCTGAATATCCCGATCTGCACGGGTTGCCGCCTTTCCGCTGGCTGATCGCGGCCCGACGGGGCCACCCGGCGAACCTAGGCAGCCGACACGCGCGAAGGACGTCCGCAGCGCATGACCGATGGCCCCGCAGCGCACTGAAGCGGCGGCCGGCCCGGTCCGGCCGGTCGTGCGTTGTCAGGACAATCCCGGGCGCACAGCGGGCAGAGCACCCGGGCCGCCGCGCACTAGCGTCGTCGAACGAGGCACCCCGGTGATGCGGGAGGCCCCTGATGTGTCGTCAATTATTCGCATCCACAAGGGAAGAGAAGACCCATGGTCGACTTCGCCAACGTCCACGCCGCCCCGAGCCCGGACCTGCTCACCCCCGACAACGCGATGATGCTGTTCGTCGACCACCAGCCGCAGATGTTCTTCGGCACCGGCAGCGGCGACCGCACCGCGATCATCAACGCCACCGTCGGCCTGGCGAAGGCCGCCAAGATCTTCGGCGTGCCGACGGTGCTGTCCACCGTCGCCGCCGAGTCCTTCTCCGGCCCGATCCTCCCCCAGCTGAAGGCCGTCTTCCCCGGCCAGGAGATCATCGACCGCACCAGCATGAACGCCTGGGAGGACGAGGCCTTGGTCGAGGCGGTCAAGGCGACCGGCCGCAAGAAGATCATCCTCTCCGGCCTGTGGACCGAGGTCTGCCTCGTCCTGCCGGCCCTCTCCGCGCTGGACCAGGGCTACGAGGTCTACGTCGTCGCCGACGCCTCCGGCGGGGTCAGCCCGCTGGCCCACGAGCACGCCCTGCAGCGGATGACCGCCGCCGGCGCCGTGCCCGTCACCTGGATCCAGGTCCTGCTGGAGCTCCAGCGCGACTGGGCCCGCACCGAGACCTACGTCCCGGTGACCGAGCTGGTCAAGGAGCACGGCGGCGCCTACGGCCTGGGCCTGGTCTACGCCCAGTCCATGATCAACCCGCACGCCGCCGGCTGACCGACCGCACCGACCCAACGGAGTCCGAAATGAACACGGGCCTTCTCCTGCTGCGCCTGGTCGCCGGTCTGCTGATCGCGGGTCATGGCGTCCAGAAGGTCAGCTTCCACCTCGGCGGCGGCGGTCTGGAGGGCGGCAGCGCCGAGTTCCGGGGCGACGGCTTCCGCGGCGGCAAGCTCACCGCGATAGCCGCCGGTGGCACCCAGGTCGGGGCCGGGCTGATGCTGGCCCTCGGCCTGCTCACTCCGCTGGCCGGCGCGGGCGTCATGGGGGTGATGACCGTCGCGCTGACGGTCAAGTGGCCCCACGGGCTGTGGGTGCAGCACGACGGGTACGAGTTCCCGTTCGTCCTGATCGTCATCGGCGCGGCGCTGACCGCCACCGGCCCCGGACAGTGGTCGGTCGACGGCGCCCTCGGCCTGGCCCAGTGGCCGCTGTGGTGGCTGCCCGCGGCCCTCGTCGCCGGTGTGGGCGGCGGCCTGGCCACCAGGCTCGCCCTGCACCGCGCCTGAGACGGCCGCGACCGAACGGGCCCGGGCCCCTGGACAGTTCCGCTGCCCGGGGGCCCGTTCGCATGCGGGGAGGCCCGGCTCCCTCGGCGGGCACGGGCGCAACAGCGGCCGTACACATCGGGACAAGTCCCGGATCATCCCAACTCATAGTCTTCTGAAGCGATTTCAGCCCACCAACCGGGGCGCGTCGCAGACGAACCGGGTGGCCACCCTGTTGGCGGCCACCCCGAGGACGCGAAGTACCGAGAGCGAGGAGCAAGATGATGGTGGCGGCAACGAGGGAAGACGGGCGCGGGCGTGAGCCGGCCCCGACGGTGGCCGGGATCGAGACGCCCACCGGCACGGATCCGACGGCCGGCACCGGAGCCGAGCCGAACCTGCACGCCATGACACGGATCACCCTGCGGCCGATCGCCTCGCCGATGCCCCTGGGCTTCTTCACGGTGGCCATCTCCTCGGTCGTGACCAGCAGCCTGCAGCTCGGCCTGATCGACGGTGCGCACCGGCAGGCCGTGGCACTCACGGTCTTCTCCGCCTTCGTACTCCAACTCCTCGTCAGCGTACTGGCGTTCGGTGCCCGGGACGTCATCGCGGCGACGCTGATGGGCGGGTTCGCCGGCGCCTGGCTGGCCAACGGGCTGGTCACGTCGACGGACGCCCACGGCGGGGGGCAGGTGCTGGGCGTGATGAACCTGACCTTCACGGTCTTCGCCGCGCTGATGGCATCGGTGGCCAAGCCGAAGAAGGTGCTGTGGGTGCTCCTGCTGATCGCCGTACCGCGCTACTTCGTCGCCGGCCTCTACGGCCTCTCGGGTGCGGCCTGGCTGGGCCAGGCCGCCGGGGCGCTCGGCATGCTCCTGGCCGCGGTCGCGATGTACGCCGCCTACGCCCTGATGCTGGAGGAGCTCCGGGGCAGGGAGGCCCTGTGGATCGGTCGCAGCGGTCACGTGCGGGAGGCCATGCACGCGGGGCTGGCCGACCAGCTGAACCGGCTGGAACGGCAGGCGGGTGTGCGCCGGACCCTGTAGTCGGTGGCCCCGTCCGACCGCCCGGATCCGACGGCGGGACGCGACTCGCCGTGCTCCATCCCGGTCCTCGGGTACGAGCACGGCCGAGTCGCGTTTGCCCACGGCCTGCGGTCCGCAGCGCCTCTCCCCCGCCGCGACCGCGCCCGCCGCGGGGCCCCGGCGGGTGAACGGATGGCGTCCGGGCACAGCACTCCGAGCACGACGGGGGGACAGGTACGGCCGCCCGCCGGCCGCCCGCGCGGCTTCCGCGATCGCGCGGGCAGCGCCGAAACCGGTGAACGGCACGAAGAAGTGCCGGGCCCGCCGACGAACGGACCCGGCACTGAGCGGGCCGGGCCCGCCGACGAACGAACCCGGCCCGCGGTCACGCCCCGGTCTCGGGGGTGACGACCAGGTGCTCGGCGAGGAACCAGACCTGGGTCTCACCGGTGCGGATGATCTGGGAGACCAGGAGGTCCTGGGTGCCGTCGTCGCCGAGCCCGGCCACCCGGGTGGCGGCGTCGCGGACGTCGGCGAGGATGGTCTCGTGCGCGTCGAGGAGCCGCGAGAGCATCGAGTGCACGTCCTCGATGCCGTCCGGCGGGCGCGGCACCCCGGTGATCCGCGCGGCGTGCCGGGGGTCGCCCACGGCGACCCCGCCGAGCGTCTGCACCCGTTCGGCGAGCGCGTCGACCAGCTCCAGTTGCTCCTGGGCGTGCTTGTCGAAGAGCAGGTGCAGCTGGTATGCGGTCGGCCCGCGCATGCCCCAGTGGCACTTCTTGTACAGCGCGTACAGGAACTGGGTGTCCGCGAGGACGCGGTTGAGCCGCTGGCACGAGTACTGCCGGGCGTCGTGGGAGAGCGCGATCGGCAGCTGGGTAACGGTGCCGAACTCCTGGATCTCGGCGGCGTGTTGATGAAGGTGTGGCTGGCTGGTCATGGCGCTCCTGGGGACATCTGGATCGTTCGGGGGGATCAGGCTAGGAACGCGCGGGCCCACGGCCTGTTCCGACCGCGCACTTCCTGCGGTCCTTCCGCGCACCCGCGCGGGAGTTGAGCCCGTGTGAGCCGCCGGGCGCACGCGGAGCACTCTCGGACGACACCGGGTGCTCTCCGAGGCAACAAGCCGGCGACGGCCGCCCCTAGCGTGAGCCCCATCGCAGCCACACGCTGTCCGGAAGATAGGAAGAAACCCCATGCCGTTCATCACCGTCGGCCAGGAGAACTCCACCTCCATCGACCTCTACTACGAGGACCACGGCACTGGGCAGCCGGTCGTCCTCATCCACGGGTTCCCGCTGAGCGGGCACTCCTGGGAGCGGCAGAGCGCCGCGCTGCTCGACGCCGGCTACCGGGTCATCACCTACGACCGCCGCGGCTTCGGCCAGTCCTCCCAGCCCACCACCGGCTACGACTACGACACCTTCGCCGCGGACCTCAACACCGTGCTGGAGACCCTCGACCTCCAGGACGCCGTGCTGGTCGGCTTCTCGATGGGCACCGGCGAGGTCGCCCGGTACGTGTCCTCCTACGGCACTGCCCGCATCGCCAAGGTCGCCTTCCTGGCCTCCCTGGAGCCGTTCCTGCTGAAGACCGACGACAACCCGGACGGCGCCGCCCCGCAGGAGTTCTTCGACGGCATCGTCGCCGCCGTGAAGGCCGACCGCTACGCCTTCTACACCGGCTTCTTCAACGACTTCTACAACCTGGACGAGAACCTCGGCACCCGGATCAGCGAGGAGGCCGTCCGCAACAGCTGGAACACCGCGGCGAGCGGCGGCTTCTTCGCCGCCGCGGCCGCGCCCACCACCTGGTACACCGACTTCCGCGCCGACATCCCCCGCATCGACGTCCCCGCGCTGATCCTGCACGGCACCGGCGACCGCACCCTGCCCATCGAGAACACCGCCCGGGTCTTCCACAAGGCGCTGCCCTCCGCCGAGTACGTGGAGGTCGAGGGCGCGCCGCACGGCCTGCTCTGGACCCACGCCGAGGAAGTGAACACCGCGCTGCTCGCCTTCCTCGCGAAGTGACCCGGACGGCCGCGTTCCCCCGACCGCGGCCGTCCGTCCCATCGCCGGTACCGCCGTCACCGCCCCGGGTCCGGACGGCGACGGCGGTACCGACCACACCCGCGCCCGGAGCCCGCTCGAGCGGGCTCCGGGCGCGAACCATGACCAGGAGGTCACCCGTGAAGCTTCGACTCGTCCGACGCGTGGTCCCGTTGGCGGCGGCGGTCGCCGCTCTGACGGCGATCCCCACCGCCTCGGCAACCCAGAGCACCCCGGCGAGGCCGGGCTCGCACCACCAGTTCGCCGTCGGCCCGCAGTACGACACCACCCACGTCTACGTCGCACCCGGCACCGAGCAGGCCTTCGTGACCAGCTGGACGTCCACCTTCGGCGGCACCACGATCGGGCCGGTCTCCACCCAGGTGACCCCGACGCCCAGCCGGACGCTGTCCGAGCTGGTGGTGTCGCCGGTCGGCACGCTGTCGGTGTTCGACTACACCACGCCCGTCCCGTATCCGTTCGGCACCGAGCGCACCGGCTGGCTGGTGACCGACCTCGACCAGGCGGTCCGAGCCGCCCGCGCCGACGGCGCGGCCGTCACCGTGGCGCCGTTCGCCGACCCGATCGGTCGGGACGCCGTTGTCCAGTTCCCCGGCGGGATCAGCGCGCAGCTCTACGTGCACAACGCCCCGACGTCGTATCCTGCCCTGGCCAGCGTGCCGGAGAACCGGCTCTACCTGTCGCCGGACTCGGTCCGCGCCTTCCTGGACAGCTACCTCGCCTTCACCAAGGGCCGCATCGTCTCCGACGACCGGCACGCCGACGGCGCCGCGATCGGCCTGCCGGGGACGACCTACCGGCTCATCCGTCTCACCTCCGGCTTCGGCACCACCACCGTCACGGTGACGGACGGCCACCTGCCCCACCCGTTCGGCCTGGAGACCACCGGCTACGGCGTGCCGGACCTCGGCGCGACCCTGGACCGCGCGAAGACGGCCGGCGCGACGGTGCTGTGGGGACCGGTCTCGGCCGGCGGCCAGGACAGCGCGATGGTCAGGTTCCCGGGCGGCTACATCGCGGAGATCCACACCGACCGGTGACCGCCCGCAGGCCGAGCCGCTACCCGGCGCTGCACCGTCCGTCGTCACCGGGACCGGCGGTGCGGCGCCGTGTGCACGGTGGCCGACCTGCGGCAGCGCGGCCCGGGTCGTGCCGGTGGGGCAGCGTGCGCCGAGCAGCAGGAAGCCGCGCGACACCCCCTGGTAGCGCGTCGCCACCACCGGGACGCCCGCCGGCCGGAGCCCAGGCGGCGTCCCCGAGCGACCAGCCCAGACCTGGCAGGAACAGCACCACCGGGCTCGGCTCGGCGCCGCCGACGGGAGGAATCAGGAGGCAGGGTTGTGGCCCTCGGTCCGGGTGGCGTAGGCCTGCCACTCGCGGGGCGAGACGCCGAAGGCCTCGCGGAACGCCCGGCTGAAGTGGGAGTGGCTGACGAAGCCCCAGCGGTGCGCGACGGCGGACACACTGCTCTGCCGACGGGACGGGCGCTCCAGCTCCCGGCGGCAGGCGTCCAGCCGGCGTCGCCGCACCCACTGGCCCACGGTCGTCCCGTCCTGCTGGAAGAGCTTGTGGAGATAGCGCACCGAGATGTGCTGCGAGCGGGCGATCGATTCGGGCGAGAGGTCCGGGTCGGCGAGGTTCTCCTCGATGTGGGCGCGGATCCGGGACAGCAACTCGGCCGCGCCGGTGGGGTGTTCCGGGTTCTCCCGGTCGAGCAGCTCGGTCACCAGAATGGCGACGATGTCGGAGACGCTGCGCGCGAGGTGGTTGCCCGGCCGGGCCCGGTGGGCCCGCGCCTGGGCGGCGAGCGTGCGGAGGAACTGGGAGGCGAGCGAGCCGATTCCCTCGTTCCCCCGGGCCAGCAGCCCGCCCGCACGCCGGACGTCGTCGTGCCGGACACCGAGGTAGAAGCAGGGGACGCGGAAGCGGAGCATCCGGCACTCGGAGTCCTGCAGCAGGCCCGCCGGATGCGGGGTGGTACCGATCAACAGGTCCCCCGGGGCCAGCACGGTGCTGGCCCCGCCGCGCCGGACGGAGGCCGCGCCGTGGACGTGCAGGGCGACGTGGAGGCAGTCCTCGGGATCGGTTCCGGGCGGCGGGGAGAGGACGTCGATGCAGCCGTTGCCGCCATCGTGGGTGGCCTGGTCAAGCTGGTGGACCGCGACTTCGGGCGCGGGGGTTTCGGACACGGGTGAGGGACCCGACTGGTTCACGGGAGGCTCCGACCGGTTGGAAGTGGTGCTGTGCGGATGCTGGCGAGGGTGGCTCGCCGCACGGCTGGGCGGTGAGCCACCGGCAACGGGGCGTTCAGGAGGGGAAGTCCTTCCGGCGCCATTCATACAAGGAGTGGAACGACTGGACAAACTTCAACAAGCCGAGGTTCCGGCGGCTCCGCCCGACCCGGACGGCGCTCATCCCGCGCGGCATCCACTCCTCGGAGAAGGTCCCGCCGACACGTTTCCCGGAAGATCAACGAGCTTGCACGGCAATGAAGTTCGGTCCACCGGCGCCGAAGCTGCGACGAGCGGCGAGACCACCTGACCGCGCCGCTCCCGACCAGGGGCACGGCCGGGGCGAGCCCGCTTCCCGGCCGAGCCCGCTGGCGGGAAGGTGCACGGGCCGTCACGTCGCCGTGCACCACCGGAACATCCCCGCCAACCCCCTCCCTGGCGTGGGCGGCGGATCCGCCGCCCCGAAGCAGGCGTCTGGCAGTTCTCCCGCGATCTCCTCCGGGAGGGACCGCAGCGGCCGGCCGGCGCCGGCGGCGTCCGGATCCGGCCACCCCGCACCTGCCACGTGACAGCCGGACCGGCGCCACCTCCGGTGAAGCGGCCGACCACCCACGGCGTACCCTCTGGAGCCGGGAACAGCGGCACGGACGGAGCCCGGCTTCGGCAGGCGTGGGCGGACGGGAAGAAGCTCGAATGGCAGGGTCAGGCGGTCCGCTGTCCCATCGTGGCCTGCGCGGCCGGGAGGCCGAGCTCGCAGAGCTCCAGGCGCTGATCGCCTCGGTGGCCCGCACCGGGAGCGGGGGGCTGGCCCTGATCCAGGGGGAACCGGGCATCGGCAAGACCACCCTGCTGGCCGAGGCCGCGTCCCGGGCCGGTGCGGCGGGCTTCTCCGTGGGCCTCGGCAAGGCCGATGAGCTGCACCGCATCGTGCCGCTCTCGTCGTTGGCGGCCAGCGTCCTGCACGGCGACCGGCCGCTGCTGTCCGGCGACGACCTCGCCGATCTCGCCCGCAACCATGACCAGCGGATCTGGCTGGTGGAGCGCCTGGCGGAGGCGATCGAGGCCAGGGCCACCGACACGCCGGTGCTGATCGGCCTGGACGACGTGCAGTGGGCCGACGCGCTGAGCCGCTTCGCCCTGCAGCAGCTGCCGACCCGCCTGCGGACCTCGCCGGTCCTGTGGATGCTGACCGGGCGCCGGGAGCCGGCCGGCCCGGCGGAGGAGATCGTGGCGGCGGCCACCGGGAACCTTCCGACGGTCACGGTGTCCCTGGGCCCGCTGTCCGGCGCGGCCATCGGTCAACTGGCCGACGACACGCTCGGACCGGCGGTCGACGCATGGGTGCGGGACCTGCTCGACGGCGCCGGCGGGAACCCGTTCCTGGCGATCGAGATGCTGGCCGGACTGCGGACCGCCGACGCCTCGCAGGAGACCGTGCCCTCCCGGCTCGTGGTCGGCGTGCGCGGCAGGCTCCGGTCCCTGCAGCCCGGCACGCTGCGCTTCCTCCAGATGGGCGCGGTGCTGGGCCGCCGGTTCGGCTTCGAGGACGCCGCCGCGCTCTGCGACCGCCCGGCCGCCGCCCTGTTCCCCGCGCTCGAGGAGGCCGTCCGCGCCGGGCTCCTGGACGACGACGGCGACCAGCTGGTCTTCCGGCACGACTTGCTGCGCCAGGCGGTCTACGCCGACATCCCGCCGTCGGCCCGGAAGGCCCTGCACCGCGAGGCCGCCCGCCGCCTGGTCTCCGCGGGCCGGCAGCCGATCGACGCGGTGCCGCACATCCTCCGGGGTGCCGTACCCGGGGACGAGGAGGCTGTGACACTGCTCCGGCGAGTCGCCGACGAGGTGCTGGCGGTCACCCCGGGGCCGGCGGCCGACCTGATGCTGCGAGCCCTCGAACTGTCGCCATCGTCAGGACAGTTGAAGTTCGAGGTGGGCGAGCAGACGATCCTCTGCCTGACCCGGGCCGGCCGCAACAGCGAGGCGCTGGAGACCGGCGACCGGCTGTTGGCCGGCCGGCCGCCGCTGGAGACCTTCGGCCGGTTGCAGTCAGCCCTGGGCGGGGCGCTGTGGACCATGGACCTCACCGACGAGCTGCGCCGCCGGGCCGAGGCCGCGCTCGCCGCGGGCGGCTCCGCCCCGGAGATCTGCGCCCGGCTGGCCGCCCTGCGCGCGCTGGCCCTGTCCCGGGGCCGTGACCTGGCCGCGGCCCGGGAGGCCGGCGAGACCGCACTGCGGACCGCCACCGACATCGGCGACCGGGAGGCCCATGTGCTGGCCCTGTCCGGACTGGGCGAGACCGCGCTGAACGCGGGGGAGAACGCGGTCGCGCTGGAGCGCTTCGCCGCGCTCAGCGCCATCGACTCCGCCTTCCTCCCCGAGGAGGTCGTCGCGCACCTGCACGTGGACGACTTCGCCTCCGCCGAGCGCCTGCTCCTGCGGGCGGCGGAGCGGGGCGGGGCGGTGCGTCAGGCCATGCTGCTGTGGGCCCAGGGCCAGCACGACCTGGGGCTCGGCCGGCTCGACGACGCCGAGGCCGACTTCGTGACCATGGAACGTCTGGAGGACGAGGTGCGGGTGTCCGTCCAGCAGCTGAACGGTCGGGTGATCCGCTCCCGGATCGCCCTGCTGCGCGGCGACCGGGAGGCGGCCCGGGAGCACCTGCTCGCCGCCCGGGAACGACTGGCCGTCAAACCGAACCCGGGCAACACGGCCGCGGTGCGCTTCCTGGAGGCCGTCCACGCCGAGGCCGACGGGGACGTCGCACTCGCCGTCGACCGGATCCGCCGGGTGCAGCAGCAGGGGCCCTTCATGCGGTGGCGGCTGCTGCGCGACTGGGTCGACGCCGCGGTCCGGATGTCCCTGCGCGGCGGGGAGCGGCGGCTCGCCGAGGACCTGGCCGCGCAGGCCGAGGCCCACGCCGGACGCAACCCGTCCGTGCCGACCGCCACGGGCGTCGCGGCGCAGGCGCGCGGGCTCGTGCGGAACGACCCCGCCGTGCTCGGACACGCCGTGGAACTGCTCGAGGCGAGCCCCCGCCCGCTGACCCGGGCCGCCGCCCACGCCGATCTCGGCCTGGCCCTGCTGGCCGCGGGGCGGCCCGGCCCGGCAGCGACCGTGCTGGCCCACGCGCACGGCACGTTCGCCGGGGCGGGCGCCCACGCCGAGGCGGCACGCGTCCAACACGCCATGGAGAGCACCGGGGCCGGCGGCCGGCGGGCCGCGACCGTGCAGCGCCCCGTCCAGGGCTGGGGTGCCCTCACCGCCTCGGAGGAGAAGGTCGCGCGCCTCATCGCCCAGGGCCACACCAACCGCTCGGCCGCCGATGTGCTCGTGGTGTCCCCGCACACCGTCAACACCCATCTGACGTCCGTCTTCCGCAAGCTGTCGATCGGCTCCCGGGTCCAGCTCGCCAACCTGGTCGCCTCCCTGCCCGAGGGCTGAGCGGGGCACGTTGGTACGTTCACGCGATGCCCCGCCACGGCCGGACACGATTGGCTGGGTCATCGCCCGCCCCGCCCAGTCGAAGGTGATCGGCATGCACAGCCCCTCCCCCGTTCCGCCGACCGTCGTACTGGTGCACGGCGCGTTCACCGACGCCTCGTCCTGGGCGGGGGTCGTCGACCTGCTGCACGCCGCCGGAGTGGCGGTGCACGCCCCGGCGAACCCGCTGCGCGGCCTGGAGCATGACGCCGCGTGCGTCAGGAGCCTGGTGCGAGACCTCGACACCCCCGTCGTCCTGGTCGGCCACGGCTACGGCGGCGCGGTGATCACCCACGCGGCCGGTGACGCCGACCAGGTGGTGGCCCTGTGCTACGTCGCCGCGTTCGGCCTCGATGCGGGCGAGTGCGTGCTGGACATCACCAATCGCTTCGCCCCCTCCCCGCTGGCCGACGCCACCATCACCACGGCCTTCCCCTCCGGCCCCGACAGCGAGGTGTACATCCGTGCGGAACGGTTCCGACAGGTGTACGCCGACGACCTGCCACCGGCGGTCGAGCAGGCGCTGTCCGCGGCACAACGCCCGATCGCCTGCGGCGCGCTGACCGACAGATCGGGTTCGCCGGCCTGGGCGTCCAAGCCGTCCTGGTACGCCATCGCGACCGCCGACCGGATGCTCAACCCCGCCGCCCAGCGCTTCATGGCCCAGCGCATGGCGGCCACCGAGTACGTGCTGGACGCCTCGCACGCCGTCCCGCTGTCGCGGCCCGACGCCGTGGTGGCGATGATCCGGGAGGCCACCCGGCACGCCATGGGCACTTTCGGGGGTGTTTAATATGCGTTCGAACGGAAGGGTCCGGCTGGTCCGGTGAACGGCGCCCCCGCAGTCCGCCCCGTTTCGCACGACCCGTCCCCGTCACCAGTCACCCCGTCACCCCGTCACCCCGTCACCCGGCAAAGGCACCAGCATGACCTCACCGGCCAGATCGTCGGCTCGGCGGATCGCCGCCCTCCTGACCGGGATCCTCCTCCTGGTGCCGGCCGCCACCGGGTGCGGTCACAACGCCGGTTCCGGGGCGGCCGGGGGCGAGGTCACCGCCATCACCGCGCTCGACTACTACACCGACGAATCCGAACACACCCAGTGGGGCGACCTGCTCACCGCGTGCGGCCGGACGGTCGGGGTGCGGGTCGAGCAGACGAGCGTCCCGGGGGCGTCCCTGATCCCCAAGGTCCTGCAGCAGGCGTCCTCGCGAACCCTCCCCGACCTGCTGATGCTCGACAACCCCGATCTGCAGCAGATCGCCCGGACCGGCGCGCTGACCCCGCTGGACGGATACGGCATCGACGCCGACGGTTTCGCCCAGGGCATCGTGTCGGCGGGCACCTACCAGGGCAGGGTGTACGGACTGGCCCCCAACGTCAGCACCGTCGCCCTGATCTACAACAAGGACATGCTCGCCGAGGCCGGCGTCGCCGTCCCGAGGACCTGGGACGAACTGAAGGCGGCCGCGGCCGCGTTGACCCGTCCCGGGCGCTACGGCATGGCGGTCGACGCGAACGCCACCTTCGAGGGCACCTGGCAGTTCCTGCCCTTCCTGTGGTCCAACGGCGGTGACGAGCGGCAGTTGGACACCCCCCAGGCCGCGCAGGCGCTCCAGCTCTGGGTCGACCTGGTGAAGAGCGGATCCATGTCGAAGTCGGTGCTGAACTGGACGCAGGCCGACGTCCACGACCAGTTCGTCGCCGGACGGACGGCCATGATGATCAACGGCCCGTGGCGCATCCCGGCCCTGGAGAAGGACGCGAACCTGCACTGGGGAGTGGCCCCCGTGCCCGTCCCCCGGCTGGGACAGAGCCCGGTGACCCCGCTCGGCGGCGAGGTGTGGGCGGTCCCGCAGAACCCTTCCAAGGCCCGGCAGGAGAAGGCGGCCCGGGTCCTCTCCTGTCTGAACTCCCCCTCGAACATGCTCACCCTGGCCCAGGAGCACCACACCGTGCCCTCCCGTACCTCGGTGGCCGCCCAGCACGCCGAGGAGAACCCGTCGACGGCCGCCTTCGCCCGGAGCGTGGCGGCGGCGCGCGCCCGTACCAGCGAGCTCGGCACCGAGTGGCCCAAGGCGGCGACGGGGATCTACACCGCGATCCAGTCCGCGCTGACGGGTGAGCAGACACCGGAGGAAGCCCTCAGCCATGCGCAGCAGACCGCGACCGGCCACTGACCCGGTGCCGGTTCGGCACGGGGAGCGATGGGCACGGTGGCTGTTCATCGCGCCCGCCGCCGCGTACCTGCTGCTGTTCTTCGGCTACCCGGTCGTCGAGAACGTCGTGATGAGTTTTCAGCGGTACACCGTCACGACCTTCTACACCGGTGACGCCCCGTTCGTCGGGCTGCGGAACTACGCGGCGATCCTCTCGTCGAGCCGTTTCCCCCGAACCCTGCTGACCACGGCCGTGTTCACGGTCGGCTCGGTCCTGGGACAGTTCGCCGTCGGCCTGGCCCTCGCCCTGTTCTTCCGGCGCCGCTTCCCGCTCGGCGGCGTGCTGCGATCGCTCCTGCTGCTGCCGTGGCTGCTGCCGCTGGTCGCCTCCGGAACCACCTGGAAGTGGATGCTCGACCCCGACACCGGCGTCGTCAACGCGGTGCTGCGCGGCCTCCACCTCTCGTCGTCCGGCGTCCCTTGGCTCACCGGCACCTCCCAGGCGCTGCTGTCAGTGGTCCTGGTCAACGTCTGGGTCGGCGTCCCCTTCAACACCGCGATCCTGTACGGCGGTCTGCAGGACATCCCCCCGCACCTCTACGAGGCGGCGAAGCTGGACGGCGCCGGCTCGCTGGCCTCGTTCCGCCACATCACCTGGCCACTGCTGCGGCCGGTGGTGAGCGTGGTGCTCGTGCTGGGCGCGGTCTACACCGTCAAGGTGCTGGACATCATCCTGGTGGTCACGGGCGGAGGACCGGCCGACGCCACCGGGACCATCGCCACCCAGTCCTACGAACTGTCCTTCCGGCAGTTCGACTTCGGGCGCGGCGCCGCGATGGGCAACCTGCTCATCGTCCTGTCGCTGGTGTTCGCCGTCCTCTATCTGCGCGCCGACCGACGCGCCCGGACCGTCTGAGAGGCGATCCCGTGAAGCGCTCACCCGGCCGCGGCGGCCTGCTGTCCGCCCTCGTCGGGACCGTCGTGCTCGCACTGATGCTGTTCCCCGTCTACTGGATGGTGAACGCCTCCCTCCAGCCGGCCGGCAACACCCTGGGCGGAGGGTGGTTCCCGCTCCACCCGGACTTCAGCGGGTACGCCACCGCGCTGCGCGACCAGGGACACAACCTCGTCACCAGCCTCGTGGTGGCCCTCGGCAGCGCGGCGCTCAGCCTGGCACTCGCCGCGCCGGCCGCGCACGCGCTGGCCCGGTTCCGCCTACGCGGCACCAACGTCGTACTCCTCGGCATCCTGACCACCCAGACGGTGCCGAGCATCGTGGTGGCCGACGCACTCTACGGCGCCTACAACGACCTGGGGCTCCTGAACTCCCACCTGGGGCTGGTCCTCGCCGACTCCACCGCCGGCGTCCCCTTCGCGATCGTCATCCTGCACTCGTTCATGCGGGGCATCCCCGAGGAGATCATCGAGGCCGCGCGGGTGGACGGCGCGGGCCGACTGCGCGTCTTCCGTTCCGTGGTACTCCCGTTGAGCCGGAACGCGTTGATCACGGCCGGCGTCTTCACCTTCCTCTTCGCCTGGAGCGACTTCCTCTTCGCCCTCACCCTGACCACCACGGACACCGTCCGGCCGATCACCCTGGGCGTCTACCGGTACCTGGGCGCCCACACCAACCAGTGGAACGCCGTGATGGCCACCACCGTCCTGGCATCGCTGCCCGCCGCCGTCCTGCTCGTGGTCGCCCAGCGCCACGTCACCAGCGCCGCCACGGGTGCGGCCGTCAAGTGAGGGTCACCCCGATCTAGTGGGTTCACGCGATGTCCCGCCCCGGGCCCGCTGGCATGGTGACCCGGAAGGCGCAGCGGTGGACGGGACCACCGCCGGCCGACCGACCCGAGAGGAACCCGGTGCCCGTATCTCTCTCCACCGCGCGACTGTCCGCCTCCGACCGGGCGGCGAGCTGGCACGAGGCGGCGTCCCACGCCTTCGTGCCGATTGTGGTGGACCTCCTGGAGGAGGTGCCTTCGCCCGGGGCGATCGTCTGCCACCAGCTCGGCCCGGTGCGGATAACGAAGGTCCAGGCAGCCCCGCAGGTGGTGACGCGCAGTCGGCGCATGATCGCCGACGGTGGCCACCCGTCACTGATCCTCAGTCTGCAGGAGCGTGGCACCGCGCTCAAGGAGCAGGACGGCAGGGAGTCGGTCGTCCGGCCGGGCGAGCTCCCCATCACCGACACCTCCCGGGTCTTCCGGAAGAAGATGGAGGAGGGGTTCGTCTTCGCGTCCTTCCACTTCCCCCGCGCGGCGCTGGACGTCTCGGAGCGGGACCTGCGGGCGCTGACCGCGACCCCGTTCAGCGGGACCGAAGGCAGCGCCGCGCTGGTGGCGACCTACCTCTCGCGTTTGGCGCGCGAGGCGGAGGTGCTGGACGAGGCCGCCGGCCGTCGGGCCGCAGCGACCGCGCTCGACCTGCTGGCGCTGCTGGTCGACGACCGGTCCCGACGCTCCCGGCCGCAGGCCCCGCGGAGCGCGGCCTCGCTGGAGCGGGTCAAGGCGCACATCCTGCGCAACCTCCGTGATCCGGACCTGTCGCCGTCCACGATCGCGGAGGCGAACTTCATGTCGGTCCGCTTCCTCCACAAGCTCTTCCAACGCGAGGGCACCACGGTCGGCGGGTGGATCCGGACCCAGCGGCTGGAGCGGTGCAGCCGGGACCTCCTCCGCCCGGTGGCCGCGGAACTCGGGGTGGCGGGGATCGCCCGCCGCTGGGGCTTCGCCAACTCCAGCCATTTCAGCCGCGCCTTCCGTGCCGCCTACAGCATGACACCGAGGGACTGGCAGGTCGGCGGCGAACCGGCGCGATGCCCCTCCGTCGCCCGCGACACCTCCGCCCCTGGCGGTCGGCGATCCGGTACCCGTACGGCGGGAGCGTGACGCCGGTCTCAGCCCCGGGCTGATCGTCTGCACACAGAGCACGGACGGCGACTCGGTCAGTAGCGGATAAATGGGACAAACCCCGACATAAACCGTGACCCTGCTCACACCTGAACAGGTCCACGACGGGCGATAGTGGTCGCCCCAGGCGCCACCCGCCACCCCCGACCGCGGCATTTGCCCAGCTCAGCACCGTCGCCGACCGCACGAGCCGCCCCGAGAACCAGCGCCGACGGAAGCGCCGGATACGACAGCGGATCGTAGCAAGGGGGGGCTTGTCGAAAACCGATCCCACCTGGCAACAATTGCTGCATCGCCACACCGGCACCTGTCCCGCCGGTGAGCGGCCTACCGCCAAGTCACTCCCCGCGACCGTTATGGCCCCTGTCCGGCCACGGTCCAAAACGGGGGGTGACTCGGCCCAACCCGATTGAGGTCTTGCTCTATATGCCCACTTTCAAGCTGCGTATGCGTACCTCTGCCGCAATCCTCGCCGGCGCCGCCGGTCTGACCGCCCTGGGTGCCGCCGCGGTCCCCACCATGGCCTCGGCCGCGGACGCCTCCCCGCAGGCCATCGCCGCCCAGATCGTCCCCGCGGACCAGCTGGCCTCCTTCAGCCAGATCGTCTCCCACGAGTCCGGCTGGAACGTGACCGCGACCAACCCGAGCTCGGGCTCCTACGGACTGGGCCAGGCCCTGCCGGCCTCCAAGATGGCCTCCGCCGGCGCCGACTGGAAGACCAACCCCGCCACCCAGATCAAGTGGACGCTGGACTACATGAACACCCGCTACGGCAGCCCCAACGCCGCCTGGGCCTTCTGGCAGACCCACCACTGGTACTGAGCCACCCCTCGGCCGCCAGCACCGCACCCGAGACCTTGACCATCCTCCCCCTCACCCCGGGGGCCGGACAGGGACCACTGGGATGACCCGAAAGGGCCCGCGCCCGCGCGATCCGCGTGGCACGGGCCCTGTCGCGGTTCACTCCGGAATCTCCGGCTCCACCGGGCCGCCGTTGTCCGGTGGTGCCCAGGCGCAGGCAAGCGAGCCGCCGATGAGCCCGGGCAGCAGCCCCAGGAAGAAGCCGCCGAAGTTGGCGACCGGCACGGAGAGCAGTGCGAGCAGGATCGCGGCGACCCCGGCGAAGATCCGCACCTGCTGCTGGAGCCAGAGCATGACACCCAGCGTGATCAGCAGGCACCCGATGAGGAGTGAGCCCGCGCCCGCGGTGGTGGAGAGCGCCAGGCCGAGACCGCCCGGGCTGAGGTGGGCATAGGGGAAGGGGAAGTAGAGGATCGGCAGGCCGCCGCTGAACGTCAGCAGGCCGGCCCAGAAGGGGCGGGTGCCGCGCCAGACGCGGAACTCCCGTCGGGCTGTGGCGATCGCCTCGCGCGGCTGGGACCACGGGGCCGTGGTTCTGTTCCACACGTGGCGACTCCCTGTGCGGTCGATGGGATTGAGACGGGACATCGGGGTACCGGATCGGCAGGTCAGAAGCACTCGTCCCGGCCGCGCACCAGCGAAACACCCAGACCGGGAACATCGAAGCTGCCGGCCGCTACCGCGACCGCGGTCACCCGCACGTCGGTCAGGTTGATCGAACTGGCCTGCTGTGCGGGGCTGTTGGGGTTGAAGAAGCGCGAGTCCCGATCGCCCTGGCTGATTTCGCCCTTGGTGAGCGCTCCGGCGGCGACCCCGATGTCGAGGTGGTGGGAGCTCGACTGGTCGGCCGCCAAGTGCTTCGCGTCGATGAAGAACCCCTTCGCGGTGGCCGCTCGCTTGTCACCGGTGAGCCGCAGCGTGAAGGTGCCGAGCACCGGGATCGGGAAGACTGCCGACTGGCAGAGCCCGTGGATCGTGGCGGACTCGAACCCCGTCACCATGACCGGCACCGGGTCGTGCTCGCGGGTGAGGTCCACCGTGCCGTACAGGCTGAAGCCTTCGCCATGGAGCTCCTCGGCGGAGACCTTGAACTCCTCGCCGGAGATGAGGAAGGACGCGGCGAGCGCGTTCTCGGCCATCCCGGCCACGAGGGCCGCGGTGGCCGCGAGAGACGGCAGCAGGACGACGGCGAAGCGCTTCCAGCGAGTCCTGCCGAAGCGTTGCGACATGCCGTCCCTCTCTGACCTGGACCGTGGCTCCCGTGCGCCCGGCCGGAAGCGGGCGCACGGGAGACCGCACCGACTGCCCGAGATCGAGGAAGACCGAACACGGCCGATCATGCGGTGCGGGTAACGGCTCCGCAAACCATTCACGACCACATTGACGACCATGTCGCCGCACATCACCCCAGCGGCCCATCGGCCACGGCAACAGGGGCTCGCCGATCAGTGAGGTGACCGGTGCCGGGCAGCCAAGGGGAAGATTCGAACGGTGCGGATCCTGCTCGAAAAGGCGTCTACCGTACGGCCCGGCGGTCGGGGGGCCACCGGGCCGGGGGGCGCTGTCGAGGGGCGCGTCAGGTGAGGACGAGCTCCTTTGCGCGCCGGTACTCGTCCGCGGTGAGCGGGCGGCGACGGGGCCCGCTCACCTGCCGGAGGGGAGGCGGCGCGCCGGGGAACGGGTGATCATGGGCTGAGCGGGTTCGACGGTCGTCCCCGGCCGGGGACGGGAGGAGGCGCATCGTGTCCATGCCCGACAGCCGTCCTCCCACCGCGCGCGGGCCGGCCCCGGAGGGAACCGCCGACCGGACGGACTACGCCGGAGCGGTCTACGGTTCGATGCTGGCCGCCTCCGTGATCGCGGCCTCCGGAGTGCACGAAACCCGTCCGCGGCTGTCGCTCATCCTGCTGCTGGTGGTCAACGGGCTGGTCTTCTGGGTCGCCCACGTCTACGCGCACCTGGCGGGAGAGCGCGAGGTCGGCCGCCGGGTCGGGTGGCACCGGGTGCGGGAGGTCGGCCGGGAGGAGTGGCCGCTCGTCGAGGCCTCGGCGCTCCCGGCCCTGGCGGTGTTGGTCAGCCCCTGGCTCGGGACGGGCGACAGCGCCTGGCTGGCCGTCGGCGTCGCCGTGGCGCAGCAGGTGGGCTGGGCGACCCTGGGCGCCCGTCGGGCCGGCGCCTCCACCGGCCAGGCGGCCGTCGAGGGCGTGGTGAACCTCCTTCTGGGCCTGTGCATCGTGGCGGCCAAGGTGGCGGTCGGGCACTGATCCGGCCCCGACGGGTCCCCCGGCGGGTCCCGGGGGCCGGTCCGGATGCCGTGGTGCCCCGTCCCGACGCCGGACCGGGGCGGGGCGCCGGCCCGGGGTTGCGGCGAGTTGCGTCTCCAGGCCCGCCAGCGTCCGGTAGCAGGACATCACCTGGGCGACGGGCGGGCAGCCGTGCCGCCGACCGACCACGCCGACGGCGCCGGGGAGACGGCGACCGCCGACGGCGACCGGGCAGCGGGCCGGTGAGGGGGCGCAGGCCGTCGGGACGGCCTCGCCCCCGCCACCGGGGGCCGGGCTAGCCGGGCGCACCGGCCCGGGCCACCAGCAGGGTCCACTCCGCGAGCAGCACGGTCAGCTCCTCGCGCCCGACCCGGCCCGGCGAGCTGACCGCCAGCCGTGACCCGGACCGGACCGTGAACTGCACCGGACCGAACGCGGGGTTGACCCAGGACTGGAGCAGCCACCCGTCGGGGAGCACCGGCTCCGCGTGCAGGGCGAAGGAGTAGCGGCTCCGGTCCTGCTCCGGACGGCGCCGCAGCAGTTCCTGCCAGCCGGCCAGGGCGAGCACGGCCGCGTCCTCGACCGCGAGCCCCGCCGCGGCCGGGAACGGCCCGGTCAACGTGACCGCCCGCGCCCCGGCCGTGGGCACCTCGCCCGCCACAGGCACCGCCCCGGCAGCACCGCCACCGGGAACGCGCAGCACCCGCTCCACCTCCCCCGCAACTCCCGGACCGGCCGGACAGCCGACCCACGCCTGGGGCCCGTCCCAGCCGTCCCGCACGACGACCGTGAACCGCGGGTCGTCGGCCACCGGGGCCAGGCGCTCGCGCAACCGCTGCACCGTCAGCAGTGGGACCACCGCGTGCAGCACCGCCGACTCAGCCATCTCCCGCACTCCCCTCCGGCGGCCACCGCCGCAGCCAGATCCGACCGAGCTGACCCCGCGTCACGAATGAGGCCATCAGCCGGGCGTCCGTCGTCGCCGGCGCCTCCAGCAGCGCCGTGCTCGCCGCCCACGGCTCGCCCCCGGTCCGGGCGATCCCCAGCAGGGCGGCGCCGCCGCGCGCGGGGAAGGAGAGGGTCACGTCCCCCACCCCCTGGGCCAGCCCCCGACCGGTGGCCTTCACAGCGGCCTCCAGCAGGGTCCAGGCGGAGAAGAAGAACTCCGGTCCGGCCCCGTCGGCCTGCGGGGGCAGGGCCGGGTAGAGCGAGGCGAGCACCTGGGTGGCGGACGGGATGAGCCGGATCCGCTCCAGGTCCACCCCCAGCGCCCCTCGGTCCGAGATGCCGAGCAGCAGCAGGTCCTCCGAGCGCGACCAGCTCACCTTCAGCTCCGGATGGTCCGGCAGGTAGGGCTTGCCGCCCCTGGTCCGCGCCAGCCGCACCGCTCCCGGGGCCTCCCCCAGCCGCGCGGCCAGCAGCCGCCGGACGACCAGTCGGGACCGCAGGAAGAGCCGGGCGTCCTCGCCGTTCAGGTAACCGGCCGCCCGGCGGCGCTCCTCCTCGGTCAGGTCCACCTCGTAGTGCGCCGGCGACAGGGGCTCGGCGTCGGCCGCCAGGTCGGCGAGCCAGGCCTCCACCCCTGCGCCCGGGGCCGTCACGTCGGCCGCAGGCCGAAGACCTGCGTGGCCGATCGGGAGGGGTCACCGGGTCGCAGGTGCAGTTCCCCGCGCCCGGGCAGCAGCACCACGGCGGCGACCGTGCGCTCGCGCCGGATGTCGCCCTCGTCGGGCACGCAGATCGGCGGCCTGGACAGCAGTGCGAAGTGCTCCTCCGGCCCGGCCGCCGGGTCGAGCTCGGCGAGCCCGGCCTCGGCTTCCTTGAGGCGGCGCACCGAGGAGTTGCGGGCGAACACGTTCAGCTCGTCGCCGCGCGCCAGGTCCGGGTCCAGGAAGTGGTTGGTGTGCGCGGTCTGGTACCCCTCCCGCACCCGCAGCTCGTCGCCCAGGACCTCGACGCAGACGGCCCGCTCCCGGTCGCACAGGGTCAGCGAGCGGGAGCTGGCCAGCCGCATCCCGCGCAGCAGCTCCAGCGCCCGCGTCACGCTGTCCGCAGTGTCCAGCAGGTGGCGGATCGCCAGGTACGGGGGGAGCCCGGGCCGCCAGTCCCCGCCGAGCACCAGGTTGATCCCGATCGCCAGCCCGTCGCTGTTCAGCCCGAGGTACCCGAGCAGTCCGGCGAAGGAGAGCACCAGCGAGCGCCGGGCGGACCCGGCCGGCGCCACGTCCAGCACGCTGATCGCGTCGTCCAGATTGCCGTTCAGGTCCACGGTCTGGGCCAGCACCGGGTGCCCGGTGTACCGACCGCCGGCCCGTGCGTAGGTGGTGCAGTCGCCGGCCGTCGGCACCTTCTGGTAGCCCATGATCTCCCGCCGCAGCTGGAGCAGCCAGGCCTCGGCGGGGCTCAGCCCGGCCCCGGCGGCCAGGCCCTCGACCTCGGCGGCCAGGTCCGGGGTTGCGGCCTCGACCGCCGCCCGGTAGGCGTCGATCCGCGGCCGCAGCCCGTCCAGGGTCAGCGGGGTGGCCGTCAGGTGGTTGAGCCGGGCCAGCCCGTCGTCCAGGAAGGCGCGCAGCTCACCGGCCAGTGACCGCCCGTGCTGCTCCCCGCGCTCGAACGCGGTGCCCTCCAGCAGCAGTCGCCCGGTCATGCCCCCTCCTGTCGGACCACCCGGGGGCCGCGGGCCAACTGCTCGCGCACCTCGGGCCATTCGTCGCGCAGCACGCTGTAGAAGACGGCGTTGCGCCGCCGGCCGTCCGGCATCGGGTTGAAGCTGCGCAGCGTCCCCTCCTCGCGGGCGCCGATGTTCAGCAGTCCGCGCCGTGCCTGCTTGTTCAGCTCGTCGGTCTTGAACTCCACCCGCAGGGCGCCCAGGTTCTCGAAGGCGTGCCGCAGCAGCAGGTACTTGGCCCAGCGGTTGACCCCCCGGCCCTGGAAGTCCAGGCCCAGCCAGGACCAGCCGATCTCCAGGCGCCCGTCGGCCTCGGCCATGTTGCCGAAGCTCATCGAGCCGGCCACCCGCCCGGTCCGCTTGTCGGTGATCACGAACACCGCCCGCCGGCATGCCTGGTGGTCCGCCAGGGTGGCGTCGAAGAAGGCCTCGTAGTCCTCCGGGGTATCGATCCGGGTGACGAAGTACCGCCAGATGTCCGGCGCCAGCGCGATCGTGCGCAGCCCGTCCCGGTCGGCGGCGGTCAGCGGGCTCAGCCGCACGAACTCGTTCTCCAGCACCACCGGTGCGTGAACGGCCCAGGTTCCCATGGTCACACCGCCTCGATGGTCGACGGGGCGACGGCGTCGACGACCTTGCGCAGCGTGGTCATCCGGGCCAGGTCGTGCTCGGTGAAGCGGGACAGCTCGGTGCCGGTCTCGTCGCACAGCGAGGTGAGGAAGAGCACCTTGTTGAGCGAGGTCAGGCCGTAGCGGGCAGCCAGGTCGGCGTCGGGGTCGACCTCCTCCGGCTCGACCGGACTGGTCAGCACCAGCACCAGGTTCTCCCGGGCCGCGGTCTCGGTCTCAGCGTGCATGGATACCCTCCTGGGGGTTGGCGAGGTCAGCTGCGTAGGCGGCCCGGATCTGCGGGCGCCGGGGTTTGAACTGCGAGGTGAGCAGGCCGTTCTCGACGGTGAACGGCTCACGGGCGACGATCGCCCGGGCGATCCGCTCGTCCTTGCCGAGCGCCGCGTTGGCGTCGGCGAGCGCGTCGGCGATCACGGCCTCGTCGGGCGGGTAGTGCGCGGGGCGGACCACGGCGACCAACTCGGTCTGCCGCGGACAGAACAGCACCGCCTCGGTGATGGCGGGCCCGGAGGCCAGCCGCTCCTCGATCGGCCGGACCACGATCTTCTTGCCGTTCTCCAGCACGATCACGTCGTCCGCGCGGCCGAGGATGTAGAGGTAGCCGTCCTGGTCGATCAGGCCGAGGTCGCCGGTGCGGACGATGCCGCCGGGCCGGAAGACCTTCTCGCTGTCGCCGGGGGCGGCGTAGGCGTAGTGGTCGTTGACGGGGTGGTCGCTGCGCACGCTGATCACGCCGTCGGCGTCCAGCAGCACCTCCTTGCCGGGCACCACCCGGCCGACGCTGCCCTCGCGGGAGGCGCCGGGGTGGTTCTTGGCCACGATGCAGGTCTCGTTCAGGCCGTAGCCCTCGAAGATCGGCAGTCCGGCCTCGTTGAAGAAGCGCAGCGTCGCGGGGGCCGCCGGGGCGGAGCCGGTCCACAGGTAGCGGATCCGGTCGCCGAAGAGCTGCACGGCCTGCTCGCCGACCGGCTTTCCCGACCGGGCCGCCCGCGCCCCGATGTGCCGACGGGCGGTCTCGAAGAAGGCCGGCACGCCCATCACCACGGTCGGCCGGGCCCGCCGCAGGGTGGCGAAGGCGGCCTCGTAGGTGGAGACGGTCACGTCGTGGCCGTGCCGCAGCGCGGAGTAGATCCAGTACCGCTGCTGCAGCAGCGACAGCGGCAGGAAGACGAACAGGTCGTCGCCCGGCCGGTGGTGGAACATGTCCTGGACCGCGCGCAGCGAGCTGTCGATCGAAGCGGCCGTGGCGCCCAGGCCCTTGGGCTCGCCGGTGCTGCCGGAGGTGAACTTGACGGTGGTCACCCGGTCGGGCTCCCAGACCACCGGTTCGGGTGCCGAGTCGGCCTTCTCCACCAGCCGGTCCACCTCGGCCAGCGGCAGCACGCCGGCGGCCTCGGCCGGGCGGTCGGTGAACAGCAGCCGCAGTCCGTACCGGCTGACCAGCTGCTGGTCGGGCTCGAACTTGCCGGGCTCGAAGCCGGCCGTCTCGGCGCCCAGCCAGAGCGCCGCCAGGTCCAGCAGCACCCACTGCGGGCTGTTGGCCGCCAGGATCCCGATCCGGTCGCCCGGACCGATTCCCAGTTCGGCCAGCGCGCCCGCCAACCGCCCGGCCCGGCGGTGCAGTTCCACCAGCTCCAGGGTCTCGGTGCCGTCCAGCCTGGCGAACGAGATCCGCCCGCCGGTCGGCGCGTTCGCCGTGATCCGGTTGACGATCACCGCTGCGCCTCCTTCGCCGCCACGACCGCGTCCACGTGCGCGGCCATCAGTCGCACCGTCTCCAGCGCTGCCAGCTGGCCCAGTTGGATGCCCACGCCGAACCGCTTGCGCACCGCGGTGAGGATCCGCGCGGCGCTGATCGAGTCGCCGCCCAGTGCGTAGAGGTTGTCGTGCGGCCCGACCACCGGCCGGTGCAGGATCTGCGCCCAGATTCGGGTCAGTTCGGTCTCGGTCGGCCCGGCCTCGCCGTCGTCGGCCACCGGCGCGGCCGCCTGCTCGGCCGGCTCGGCCGCCGGCGCCCGGCGGATCAGCTCGCCCCGGTCCACCTTGCCGTTGCGGGTCAGCGGCAGCTCCTCGTGCCACACCACGGCGGCCGGCACCATGTACTCGGGCAGCGCCTCCCGCAGCTCCTGACGGATGGCCAGCACATCGGGCCGGTCGGCGGCGGCGGGCACCAGGTGGGCCACCAGCCGGTCGCCGCGGCTGCCCTCCTGGCGGACCACCACGGCCTGCCGCACCGCCGGCAGCGCGGCCAGCCTGGTCTCCACCTCGCCGGCCTCGATCCGGTAGCCGTTGACCTTGATCTGGAAGTCGCTGCGGCCCAGGATCTGGATCTCGCCGCTGGGCAGGTAGCGGCCCAGGTCGCCGGTCCGGTAGAGCCGCTCGCCCAGCCGCTCGTCGTAGCCGAACTTCTCGGCGGTGCGCTCCTCGTTGCGCCAGTAGCCCCTGGCCACACCGGTGCCGGCGCCGCAGATCTCGCCGGTCACCCAGTCCGGCGCGTCCTGGCCGTCCGCGTCCAGCACGTAGGCGCGGTTGTTGGCGTTCGGACGGCCGTAGGGGATGGACTCGGAGCCGTCCTCCCACTCCTCGACCGGGTGCAGGATGTTCCAGACCGTGGTCTCGGTCGGTCCGCCGAGCGAGACCACCTCCAGGCCCGGTACCAGTCGGCGCAGCGCCGCCGGCAGCGCCGGCGGCAGCCGGTCCCCGCTCATCATCACCAGCCGCAGGGCCGGCGGCGCCGTGCCCTCGGCCAGCGCCTGGTCGTGCATCAGGCCGACGATGGCGGGCACCGAGTTCCACACCGTCACCCCGCCCGACTCGCACATCCGCAGCCAGTGCGCGGGGTCGACCGCCCGGTCGGCGTCCGGCATCACCAGCGCGGCGCCCGCGGTCAGCGCGCCGAACACGTCCCAGACCGACAGGTCGAAGTTGAAGGCGCTGATCGCGAAGAACCGGTCGTCCTGGTGGATGCCGAACCGGGTGTAGCAGTCGGCCACCACGTTGGCCACGTTGCGGTGGGTGACCATCACGCCCTTGGGCGCGCCGGTGGTGCCGGAGGTGTAGAGAACGTAGGCCAGGTCGTCCGGGTCGGCACCGGCCAGCGGTTCGAGCAGCGCGGGCGCACCGGTCGGCGCCGGGGCGGTGGCGTCCAGCCGCAGGACGGCGCGGCCGTCCCGGTCGGCGTCGGCCACGTTGGTCAGCACGCAGCGGACCTCGCCGTCGGCCAGCATGTACCGGCGGCGCTCCTCGGGCAGTGCGGCGTCCACCGGCAGGTAGGCGGCCCCGGCCAGCACCGTGGCCAGGATGCCGATGATCTGCTCCGGCCCGCGCCGCATCACCAGGCCCACCAGCTCGTTGCGCCCGACTCCGTGCGAGCGCAGCCAGGCGGCGGTCAGCGCCGCACGGCGGTGCAGTTCGCCGTAGCTCATCCGGAGCTGGGAGGTGATCAGGGCGGGGTTGTCCGGGCAGCTGGTCGCCCGCTTGGTGAAGGCGTCCTGGAGCAGCACCTCGGGCAGCTCCACGGCGGTGTCGTTGGCCTCCCACCGGCGCCGCAGCTGGTCGCCGGGGAGCAGGTCGAAGCCGGTGCGGGCCCAGCTCCGCTCCTCCAGCAGCTGCTCCAGCAGGGACTGGTAGCCCTGGGTCAGGGCCTCCAGCAGGCCGGCCGGGAACAGCTCGTCCAGCCCGTCGAGCTGGATCACCAGGCTCTGGTGCTGCTCCATCGCGAAGGCGTTCAGCCAGATCTGCGGGGTCTGGCTGACGCTGAACACCTCCGGACCGAACAGTTCGAACGCCGAGCCGTCCACCTCCTCGGTGTAGCCGATCGCGCTGTTGAAGGTGAACGGCATCCGCGCCTCGGCGCTGCCGCGCCGCCGGCCCAGCTCGCGCAGCACCTCGATGCCGGACTGGTGCCGGTGGTCCAGGTCGGTGCGCAGCCGCCGCTGGAGCGCCTGGGCCCGGGCCGCGAACGGCTTGCCGCGGTCGACCTCGATCTCCACCAGCAGGGTGTCGGAGAACTGGCCGACGGCCTCGGCGATCCGGTGGTGCACCGGCGGGCGGTTGGCCACCGTGGTGGTCACGGTGAACCGCTCGCCGGCGCCCCAGCGGGAGAGCACCTCGCCGTAGGCGGCCAGCAGCGCGCCGGACGGGGTGAGCCCCTCTCCCGCCGCCCGGCGCTTGAACGCGGCCCACTGTGCGGCGTCCAGCCGCACCTGGCGCTGGACGAACCGCGGCCGGGTGATCGCGGCCGGGCTCGCCGCCACCGGCAGGTCGGGGTGGGCCGCCAACTGGTCCAGCCGGCCCGCCCAGTAGGCCCGGGAGCGGGCCGCGGGCGCCTTGACCGCCGCCGCCGCCAGCGCCGAGACGTAGTCCTCCAGCGCCAGTCCGGTGCCCTCGGCGGCCGACTCGCCCTGGTAGGCCCGCCACCACTCGCGGAAGAACAGGAAGGAGCTGATCCCGTCCATCACCAGGCCGTCGTGGCTGACGTGCAGCACCATCGCCCGGTCGGAGAGCTCGGTCACCTCCACCGCCAGCAGCGGCGCGCGGTCGGCGGGCAGCACCCGGTGCGAGCGCTGCTCCCGCAGCGCGGCCCGGGTCCGCAGCTGCTGCTCGGGGCTCTGCCCGCGCAGGTCCAGCCGCTCGATCAGCACCGGGGCGACCGAGGCCTCCACCACCTGGCGGCCGTCCTCGGTGAACCGGGCCCGCAGCGCGTCGTGCCGGCCGATCACCGCGTTCAGCGCCGTCTCCAGCCGGCCGACGTCCCAGTGCCCCTCGATCTCGTGGTAGACGTGACTGGCGGTGGAGATCTCGAACACTCCGCCGCGGCCCAGCAGGTAGGCGTGCTGCAGCGGGGTGAGCGGGAAGCTGCCGCTCTCGTGCGGGGTGGCCTCGCTCAGGTGCTGGATCAGCTCGGCCTTCAACCGCTTGATGCGGCCGACCAGTTCCGGGTCCATCCGGTCGCGCATGCCCTGCAGGCGAAGGTCCCCACCGGTCACCGAGACGGACAGGCCCCGCTCCTCGATGTCATGGACCAGTTCGACGAGTTCGGCGTTCATGCCGCCGCCTCCACGACCGCCGTGGCCGCCCGCTCGCCGATCAGCCCGGCCAGTGCGGTCAGGTCGTGCTCGCCGAGCAGCTCGTCCACCAGCACGTCCACGTCCAGCGCGGTGAGCAGCTGGTACTGCAGCTGGACCGCCTGCAGCGAGCTGGTGCCCAGATCGATCAGGGTGGCGTCGGCGGCCGGCCGTTCGGCCAGCTGGAGCGCCTCGGTGACGAGGTCGGTGAGCAGGCCCAGGTGTTCGGGCGGTTCGGCGGCCACGGCGGCCGGGGCGGCGAAGAACACCGCGTCCGCCAGGGTGACCTCGGTGCCCGGCGCCAGCAGCTCGACCGAGGTCGGCCAGTGCGCCGGCTCCGGCAGGCCCAGCGCGGCCGACAGCCGGGCGGCGAAGCGCGGCATCACCGGCGCCGCCACCCGGGCCAGCAGCTTCGCGGCCGCCAGCTCCAGCGCCACCGCGGTGCGGGCCTCGGCCCGCCAGCGGGCGTCGTCCGCCGTCAGGCTCTCCAGCTCGGCGAACCGGACCGTGTCACGCACGATGCCGTCCAGTTCGGCGGCGGCCTGGTTGAGCGAGAACCCGGCCTGGCCGAGCGCCCCGGTCACCGCGGTCAGCCGGGCGCCGAGCCGGGCCAGGAACGCGGTCTGCTCCGGGGTCCAGTTGCCGGCGTCCGGCGCCGCACCGTCGTACCCCTTGCGGACCCGGGCGCCCAGGTCGGTCAGCCAGTGCTCCCAGGTGCCGACCAGGGTCTCGGTCAGCACCCTCTGGTACTCCTCGCGGCGGAAGTTGGTGCGCCGGCCCTCGGGTCGGGTCAGGCTGAGGAAGAACCGCACCGCGTCGACCGTGTCGGCGCCGAGGATCTCCTTGCCCCAGATCGCGTGCCGCCGGCTGGTGGAGAACTTGGCGCCCTCCAGCAGGTAGAACTCGTTGACGTGGTAGTCGATGTCAGGCGTCCAGTCGGGGTACGCGACCCGGTACAGCGCCGGGTAGAGCACGCCGTGGTAGAAGCTGTTGTCGTAGCCGAAGAAGTGGACGATCTTCCAGTCCGCGGCGGGCTCGGCGGCCCGCCAGTCCTGGTCCAGCCGGCGGCCGAGCGCCTGGATGCCGTGCAGGAAGCCGTAGGACATCTCCGGCCAGACCCAGATCACCTGGTCGGCGCCGGCCTCCTCGGCCGGGCGCACGCCCCAGTCGGCCGGGTGACTGACCGGGATGTCCAGTTCCGGGCGGGCGAACAGCCGCCGGGCGAGGTCACGCAGCCGGACCGGGACCCGGCCCAGTCGGTGGTGCGCGGCGATCTCGTCCTCGAACTCGTGCAGCGGCAGCGAGAAGCGGGTCGCGGTGCCGGTCCGCGGCGCTGCCTGCGAGCGGGCCGAGCGCGGCGCGACCAGGTCGACCACCAGGTTGGGCTCGCCGCACTCCTCGCAGATGTTGCCGCTGGTCCCGGCGGCGCAGGTCGGGCAGGTGCCCTTGGCGTCCACCTCGTAGAGGTAGGCGCCGGTCTCACCGTCGAACAGGGCCGGTGCGGCCTTGGGGGCGACCGTGCCGGAGTCGACCAGCCGGGTGAAGAACTCCCGGAGCCCGTCCGGGTACTCGGCGTCCGCGTTGGTCACCGTGTACTGGTCCAGCGGGATGTCCATCAGCTCCAGGGTGGCAGCGATCTCCGCGCTGAAGTGCGCGGCGGTCCCGGCCGGGGTGTTCCCGTCGCGCTCGGCCGCGCCGACCACGTAGCTCTGGAAGTCATCGCTGCCGGTCAGGTGCCAGGCGCGGGCGCCGTTCATCCGCTGGAACCGGACGAACGCGTCGGCCCCCAGGTACGGGCCGGAGAGGTGGCCCAGGTGGAGGTCCCCGTTCGGGGTGGGCGGAGTGGAGAAGACGAAGACCGGCCGGTCCCCGAAACCGGTGCCCGCGGGGGCGGTGGCCGCCCGGGCCGCGCGCTCGGCGTCGCGCCAGTACTGGGTGACGAACACCAGGTCGTCGGCGCCGGTGTTGTGCAGCACGTGCGTCTCGAAGGGCTCGAACAGGGCCACCGTGCCCGGCACCGCCGGATGGCGCTCCCCGTCGACCTCGAACTCGCCGCGGCCGGCCACGATCACGAAGAACTCGGTCTCGTCGTGCCGGTGCAGCTCGGAGCTGACGCCCGGGGCCACCCGGCCCCAGCCGGCGCCCGGGCCCTGGCTTCCCGCGATTCCCTCGATGCTGCTCATGTCGATGCCGAAGGCCTCGTGCAGCACGCCCTCGTCGTAGCTGCTCAGTATCATGCGTGACTCCTGGTCGGACTGGTCAGGAACGGAATGTCGATCAGATCGGCGGCCTGCGCGGCGATCGCGGGGGCCAGCCGGTAGCCGGAGCCGTTGGCGGCGCCGGCGAAGACCACCCGCGGGTCGGCGGGCAGCGGGCAGACGATCGGCTCCCCGGTGCCGCTGTAGGCGTCGCAGAAGACCCGCCCGGAGGCGCAGTGCGCCGCGTACTCGGGGGCCACGGCGCGCAGCACCGCCAGCGCGTCGCCGAGGTCCTGGTCGGACAGGCCCTCGCCCAGCGCGTCGGGGTCCACGCCCCACTCCTGGCAGGTGTAGCTGAACAGCCAGTGCCCGCGGTCGTGCAGCGGGAGCAGGAAGGCGTCCTCCGCCTGGAAGACGACCACCCGGTCGGTCGGTGCGGGCACCAGGTCGATGTGCAGCGCGACCACCTTCTTCACCCGCACCCCCAACGGAGCGACCAGCTCGCGCCAGGCGGGGGCCGCGATCCACGGCCCGGGCGCCAGCACCACCTGACCTGCCGTCAGTTCGCCGCCGCTGCTCAGCGCCAGGGTGATCCGCTCGGGGTCGAGCCCGATCGCGGTGACCCCGGTGCCCTCGTGCACCACCGCGCCGCCGCGCAGCTCGCTGGCGAGCCGACCGGTCAGACCCGACACGTCCGCGTACTGGCCGCCCTCGACCTGCCAGACGCCCGCGGTGGCCGGGGTCGGCCGGGCACTGGCCAGGTAGCTCCGGCGCACCGTCTGCTCCGCGCCGACCACGTCCATGCCGACCTGGTGGATCGGCAGTTCCGGTCGGTGCGAGGACAGTTCGGCGTAGTACTGCTGGCTGTAGGCGGCCATGCCGCGCACCCGGCCGGTCGCGCCGCGCGGGAAGTGCAGGCCGGCCGAGCGGCGGCTGGCGCCGGAGCCGACCGAGTCCCGGTCCAGCACCGCCACCGTCCGCTCCGGGCGACGGGCGAGCAGTTCGCGCGCGGTCAGGCAGCCGATGATGCCGCCGCCGACGACCGCGATGTCCACCTCATTCATCGCCGCTCACACCCCCCAGCCGGCGTCGGCCCCGACCTTGGCGGACCAGTCGATGAAGGACTCCAGCGGCTCGTTGCTGCGCAGCCCGCGGATCCGGTCGACGATCCGGCGGCTGCGCCAGGCGTTCAGGCTGAGGTTGGGGTCGGCCAGGCCGCGCTGCTGCTTGGCCGCGTTCTGCACGAAGACGTTCCGGTCGGCCGGACCGTCCCAGCGGACCGCGTAGTCCTGGTCGATCCGCAGTTCCTCACCCTCGCGCTCCAGGCGGTCGGCGATCGGGGCCAGGAAGTCGGTGGCGGCCGGGCGGAAACCGGTGGCCCAGACGATCACGTCGGCGTCGAAGCGCTCGGTGCCCTGGCGCTGGTCGTTGTGGCGCACCTCGACCGTCCAGCCGCCGCCCTCGGCCGCCCGCACCGTCTCCATGGTGCGGTTGGGGGCCAGCGCCACCAGGTCCTCGGCGCCCTCGATGAACCGGTGGACGTAGATCCGCTGGTAGATCTCCCGCAGGGTGGCCTCGGAGACCCCGTCGCTGGTCAGGTTGTGCTCGGCGTTGAACCGCTCCCGGGCCGCCGGCGCCAGCCGGTAGAAGTACTCGGCGTGGCCCGGCATGTAGAAGTCGTTGGTGAAGGGCGAGTCGTCGATCGGGAAGTAGTTGCGCCGGCGGGAGATCCAGGAGACCCGGCGCGGCAGCTCGCTGCCCGACCGCGAGATGAGCTCCAGGAAGGCCTCGGCGCCGGACTGGCCGCCGCCGATCACCGCGACCCGCTTGTCGCCCAGGTGCTGGGCCCGGTCCAGGAACTCGCTGACGTGGAACTGGGTCGGGCCGATCAGCCCGGCGGCCTGCGGCGGCACCCACGGGCGGCTGCCCACCCCGAGCACCAGGTTGTCCGCGGTCAGCCGGCGCCGGTCGGTGTCCACCACGAACCGCGCGCCGTCGAAGTCGACCGCCCGCACCTCCTCGCCGAACCGCACGTTCGGGTTGCGGCGGCTGGCCCAGTCCAGGTAGTTGCGGAACTCCTGCCGGGGCACGTCGCTGAACTGGGCGTTGAGGAAGTGGTAGATCCGGCCGTGCTCGTGCAGGTAGGCGAGGAAGGAGAACGGGTTGGTGGGGTCGGTCAGGCTGACCAGGTCCTTGTAGAGCGAGACCTGCAGGGTGGAGCCGGGCATCTGCTGCCCGTCGTGCCAGCCGAACTTCTCCTTGCGGTCGAGGAAGAGGTTGCTGACCTCGGGCACGCTGTGCAGCAGTGAGGCCAGGCTCAGGTTGGCGGGGCCGGCGCCGACACCCAGGCAGGTGTAGTGGGCCTCGGCGGGGTGGGTGTGGGACATGTCGCGGGCCTCTCTTTGTTCTCGGACGACGAAGGTGGAGAAGCGGGCACAGCGCACTGCCCGCCCAACGGGGCGTCGGGGAAGTCGGGTGGGGGGAGGGTCAGCCCGCGCGGGGCGAGGGCCGAACGGCGGCCAGGCCCAGTACGGTGGCCGCCAGCGAACCGAGCGCCAGCAGCGGCCAGACCAGCACGCCGGCCTGGATGAACAGCCAGCCGCCCAGCATCGGACCGAGCGCACTGCCCAGGCCGAACACGAACTGGAAGCTGCCGATGTAGCGGCCCTTCAGCTGCTCCGGCCCGGCGGTCCCGGGGTAGGCGAACACCGTGGGGCCGCCGATGATCTCGCCGATCGACCAGACCAGGGTGCCCAGCACGATCGCGGCCGCTCCGATCGGCAGTGCGTAGCAGGCCACTCCGGCACCGACCAGGGCGAACCCCAGGCCGATGGTGATCCGCGCCGGCCAGGACTGGGCGAGCCGGGTGACCAGCAGCTCGAAGGCGATCACCACGACACCGTTGAGCGAGACCGCGACCGTGTACCAGACGATGGCAAGGTGCCGGTCCTGCACGAACAGCGGCAGGGTGGACAGGTACTGGACGTAGACCACGGCGTGGCAGAAGGCGGCGGCCAGGTAGCGCAGGTAGCGGCGGTCGCGCAGCACGGCCCGGTAGCCGCCGGTCTGCGGCGCCGCGGCCGCGGTGGCACTGCGGCGGGTGGCGGCGGGCAGCGTGGCCAGTGCGAGGACCGCGTAGGCCAGCGCGATCAGCGCCTCGCCCCAGAAGAGCAGCAGGTACCGGTCGTGGCCCGCGTGGTAGAGCCAGAAGCCGACCAGCGGGGCCGCGGTGGCGCCCAGGTTCAGGCCGAAGCGGTACATCGCGAAGACCATCACCTGCCGATCGTCCGGCGTGAGTTCGGCGAGCAGCGTGGCCGAGGCGGGCCGGAAGACCTGCGCGCTGAGGCCGGCCAGGCCGACCGCCGCCATCAGCAGGCCGTACCCGGGCAGGTAGAGCAGGGCCGCCGTGAGCACCGCGGTCGTGCCCATGCTGGCCACGGTGGCGTTGCGCACGCCCAGCCGGTCCGCGAGGGAGCCGCCGACCAGTACGCCGAGCACGGCGCCACCGCCGTACACGCCCAGTGCCAGCACGGTCTCCGGTTCGGAGTAGCCCTTCGAGCCGAGGAAGAGCACCAGGAAGACGTTGAGGAAGCCGCTCAGCCGGTTGACCAGCACGCCGGCCAGCACGGTCTTCACCGCGAGCGGCGCGTCCCGGAAGGTGGCCCAGACGGTCACCCGGGCCGGCGCCGGTTCGGCCACCGTCTGCACCTGCGCAGCCGGCTCCGGGCGGACGGTGTCAGTCGACATCGCGCACCTCGATCGCCACCGCCGCGCGCACCCGCTGCTCCAGCGCGTCCAGCTCCTCGGGTGACGGGGCGTCGATCAGGAAGCAGACCGCGCGGTCCTCGGAGCTCTCCAGCGGGCCGAGCCGGCTGCCGCGCTCCTTGAGCACCAGCACCGCGCGCAGCTCCCCCGGCCCGTTGGGGCCGCCGACCGGCGGGTCCGGCCAGATCCCGGCCTCGCCCAGCCAGACCGGCCGGACGCCGGGCCAGTCCACCCGGACGTCGTCCAGGATCCCCTCCCGGTGCTCCAGGTAGACCTGCCGGGTCCAGCGGCGCGGCTCGGGGTAGTCGGCCGGTTCGCCCAGCGCCAGCCGGACGATCTCCGGTTCCAGCGGCTCCCCGGTGGCCAACCGGTAGAGGGCCAGCAGGCCGTCGCCCGGGGTGCGGGCGGCCACCTCCATCAGCACCGGGCGGCCGGCGGCGTCCACCCGCCACTCGGCGTGGGCTATCCCGCTGCCGAAGTCGAGCGCCGCCAGCATGGTGGCGTTGGCCTCCAGCAGCGCCCGGTCCACCGGCTCCGGCGCGCTCGGCACCGAGTGCGACAGCTCGACGAAGGTGGCCGCGTGCGACTCGGTGGTGGTCTTGCGGGTGACCGAGGCGAAGACCACCTTGCCCTCCTGCACCAGGCTCTCCACCGAGTACTCCTGGCCGACCACCTTCTGCTCCACCAGCAGCGTCTCGTGCTCCGGGTAGTCGGCCAGCCGCGCGGCCAGCACCTGCTCGTCGCCGACCGTCACCACACCCGAACTGGAGTGTCGGGCAGCGGGCTTGAGCACCACGGGGTATTCGACCGAGGCCGGTTCGAAGGCGGCCCGCTCGGCCGCCGGCAGCACCGCGCCGGGCGGCGCGAACTCCGGCAGGTACCAGCGCTGCAGCGGCTTGGAGCGGCAGACCCGGGTGGCCCGCAGGCCCGGGCCGGGCAGGCCCAGCGCGTCGGCCAGCAGCCCGGTGGGCTCCACCAGGGTCTCGCCCACCGCGTAGGCGCCGACGATCCGGTAGCGCGCCCGCCAGTCGGCGGCCCGTGCCAGCACGCCTGCGGTGAACGAGCCGTCCTGGTTCAGCTCACCGTCCACGAAGGCGATCTCGTCGATCATGGCGGCCGGCCCGGTCGGGTCGGCCTGGGCGGCCAGCGCGCGCTCGCGCCAGCCGCGCGGGGTGATCAGCAGGATCTTCAGCCCGCGGGCGGCCAGCTCCTGCAGGTAGCGCGGATTGCGGCAGACCACCCAGAAGGCTCCGGTCAGGACGAAGGCCGGTGGTCGTCGATCGGTCACAGCAGTGCTCCTCGCGTCGTGCTTTCGGTGGTGCGCAGCTCGGTGGTGATGCCGCGCGCGGCCAGGAAGTCCAGCCACTGTTCGGCCTCCCGGGCGTCCTCGGCGGCCCGGTGCAGGCCCGGGGCCAGCGCGCCGTCGAGGATCCGGGTGATGCCGTACGCCAACGGCAGCGAGACCAGCAGGGCCATGGCGCTCTCCCGCTCGTCGCCGCGCAGGTCAAGCAGGCAGTTCCCCGACCAGGCGCCGTCGGTCCAGCTCAGGTCCAGTGCCACGGCGAGCACCACGCGGTCGCGGTCCGTCTCGCGCATCGGGTGGCGCTCGGCCAACTCGCCCGCCAGTGCCGCGATCCGCCCGTCGTCGCCGGACTCCACGGTGGCGAAGACCTCGGACCAGGCGGCCCGCCAGCCGGCCGGGCGCAGCGTGCCGCGGACGAAGGAGCGCTTGCGCCACTGCGGCGGGAAGTCGTACTGCTCGGCGAAGGGCAGGCTGTCGCGGTTGGGGTACACCTCGAACTGCTCGCCGGCCACCGGGTACTCGGTGGTCGCCTGCCAGGGGCGCGGCGCGGTGCGCACCTGCCAGTCGCGCAGATAGCGGGCCGGCGAGCGCAGCGCGTTGAGCACACCGAGCGGGGCCCAGCTGAAGCGGTAGCGGAACTCGTTGAGCTCGGCGGGCAGTCCGCCGCAGTAGGAGGTGAAGTCGGCGGTGCAGGCGGCCTCCCCGGCGGCGGTGCGGCCGAGTTCGACCAGGCGGTGGGCCATCAGGTGGTCGATGCCCGGGTCCAGGCCCGCCTCGGTGAGCACCACGGTCCGCTCGGCCGTGGCCGCCAGTTCGGCCAGCTCCGGCGAGACGTAGCTGGAGCAGGCGAAGTGGGCACCGTGCGCCAGCGCGAGGCGCAGCAGCTCGGGGTGGTGGGCCGCCGGGAGCATCGACACCAGCACGTCGCCGGGGGCCAGCGCGGCGGCCAGGGCCGCCGTGTCGAAGGCGCGGGCCCCGGCCCGGCCGGCCAGGCCGCGGGCCGCGAGGCACTGTTCGGCCTTGGCCGCGGTCCGGCCCCAGAGCACCACGCGGGCACCGTGCTCCAGCAGCAGCTCCAGGCCGCTGCGGCCGGTGGAGAGCCCGGTGCCGATCCAGTGCACCGTGCGTATCGCGGTCGAGAGGTCGGTCACGGACGGCTCAGACATGGACGGCCTCCAGTTCGTGTCGGCGGCAGGCGGCCCGGAAGTCGGCCCGGCAGTGCCGCCAGGGCGCGGCCGGGTCGGCCAGGGTGCGCAGCTGGGCGACCAGTTCCGCGGAGAAGGCCCGGCTGGCCTCGGCCGGCAGCAGCGAGGGCAGGTTGTCGATGGCGATCAGGTCGAGCGGCGGGTCCTGGTGCAGGCGGCGCACCGGCTCGGACCAGTCGGTGACGGCGCGGTAGACCGGCAGCACGTTGAGGTCGGAGGTGACGTCGCAGGTCACGTCGACCACCAGGCTCAGCCGCCGGTCGGCGACCGGGAGGTCGGCGGGGCGCAGGAACGGCGGAATCGGACGGGACGTCAGCACGGTGTTGACCAGCAGGTCGTGGTGGAGCAGCGCGGCGCGGTCCAGTTCGCGGGTCTCCTCCTGGTCCCAGCAGGTGGCGGCCAGCCCGGCCACCTCCAGCGCGTCCACCGCGCCGCGCCCGCAGCGGCCGAGCGCGCCGATCACCAGCGCGTCCGGGGCGCCGGCGCGCATCGAATCGCGCAGCCGCCGGTCCAGCTCGCCCTTGGACAGCGGGCACAGCGGGGCGGTGAGCCGACCGCGGGCCTGCAGCACGCCGAGCGCCGCACCCACATAGCCGGCCCAGTAGCCGAAGGCGGCCAGCCGGCGCCCGGTGTCGTCCACCAGGTACTCCAGGTCGAGCAGCTCGCCGCCGCCGCGGGCGAACCTGGCGAGCAGCTCACGACTGCCCTGCTGGCCCTTGTAGGCGTGCCCGAAGAAGATATGACGGTGAATCAGCTGCTCGGGCAGGTCCGGGAGCTCCTTGAGCCCGAGGACGTACGCCGGTTCGGGGGCCTCGGTCCAGGAGCCGGCCTCGGCTCCCTGGCAGCCGGCGGCCAGGTACTCGTCCAGCGGGTACACCCGCTGCGGGGACTCCTCCACGGTCAGGTGGAATCCCAGCTCCACCAGCCGGCGTGCGTCCTGCGGCACCAGCGGGGCCCGGCGCTCGCTGGCGCGCACCTCGTGCCGGATCCACAGCCGCGGCTGCTCTGCCATCGATCTCGTCCTTCCTGGATGTGGTCGTGCGGGGGTAGGGCGGTGCCAGTCGAATGCGGCTGGGCCGAAGTCGGACGGGGCTGCTCAGAGCAGCGGGATGCGCGCGTTCGCCAGGGCCCGGTAGCTCGGCCCGGCGGGCAGCGCGGCCGCCTCGAAGCCGTGCGCCAGCAGTTCGTCCAGGACGCCCGCGGTGATCGCCACCGCGAGGTCGGCGCCCGGGCAGCGGTGCGGGCCGGCGCCGAAGGTGAAGCAGCTGGGCGCGGGGCGGGCGGGGTCGAAGGCGTGCGGGTCGGGATTGGCCGCGGGGTCGCGGTTGGCGGCGGCGAGTACCACCAGCACGGCCTGTCCGGGCTGCACGGTCGCCGCGCCGAACCGCCAGGGCTCGGCCGCGAACCGGCGGGTGTTCTGGATCGGCGCGTCGTGCCGGGCCACCTCGCGGGCCAGCGCGGCGAGGTCGCCGGCCGGCTGCTCGCGCAGCGCCAGCAGCGAGTTGCCGATCAGACCGGCCGTCGCGTCGTAGGTCTGCGAGAGGAAGCCCACGGCGTTGGCCAGCAGCGGCGCCGTCCGCGGCCAGTCCCGCCGACCGGCCGCCCGGACCAGGGCGGCCAGCAGCCCGGTCGGCTCGGCACCGGTCAGGCCCGGCCCGAGCAGCTCCCGCAGCCGCGCCGCGGCCTCCGCGGCCGCCCGCTGCTGCTCCGCCGTGGCACCGGCGGGGATGCACTGCACGAAGTCCCCCACCAGTCGCGCCGCCTCCGGCTCCAGCCCGGCGTCCAGGCCGCACAGCGCGGCCACCACGCGGGCCGGCACCTGGAACATCAGCTCCTCGAAGCCGGGGCCGCCGGCCCGCTCCAGGCTCTGCCGGGTCCGCTCGGCGGCCAGCTTGCCCGCCTCGGCCGGCTCGGCCTCGCCGAGCGCGTCCAGCACCACCTGCTTGAGGCGCTGCTGGTCCGGGCCGTCGGTCATCCGGACCAGGTCGCCGAAGACCGCGCCGGCAGCGGTGCCGAGCAGCCCGGTCGGCACCGGCTCGCCCGGCGGGCGGACCCGCAGTTCGGCGGCCGACAGCGCGGCGGTGACCGAGGCGGCGTCGGCGGCCACCCAGGCCTGCAGCTGCTCGTCCCAGCCGAACGGACGTTCCGCGGTCAGCCGCGCGTAGTACGGGTACGGGTCGGGGTGCCGGACGGCCTCGACCGGGTTCGTCGGGGTCTGCATGGAAGCTCTGCTCCTTGACGGGACGTCAGCGGGCCCGGCGCGCGTCCAGCGCACCGGCGATGGTCAGCTGTTGAACCTCCGAGGCGCCCTCGTAGACACGCAGCGCCCGGATCTGCCGGTACAGGCGTTCGGGCAGGCTGTCGGCGACCAGCCCGGCGGCGCCGTGCAGCTGCACGCACCGGTCGACGATCCGCTGCGCCGCCTCGGTGGCCTGCAGCTTGGCGATGCTGGAGTGCTTGCCGAACCCCCGGTGCCCCCGGTCCAGCTCCCAGGCGGCCCGCCCGACCAGCAGCGCGGACGCGTTCAACTCGACCTCCATGGCAGCCAGGTCGAACTTGACCGTGGGCAGGTCGAACAGCACCCCGCCGTAGATGGCGCGCTGCCGGGCCCGTGCCTGGGCCGCGTCGGCGGCCCGCCGGGCGAAGCCGAGCGCGGCCGCGCCCACCGTCATCCGGGCCCGCTCCAGCAGGTCCATCGCCACCACGAAGCCACGCCCGGGCCGGCCGAGCACCGCGTCGGCGGGCACCCGGCAGTCCTCGAACGCCAGGTGGGCGAACGGACGGGGCGCGATCGCGTCGATCGGCTCGCGCACCCGCAGGCCCGGGGTGTCACCGGGGACCAGGAAGGCGGTCAGCCCCAGCGGCCCCGGTCCCTCGCCCGTCCGGGCGATCACGCAGACCACGTCCGCCACCGTTCCGTTGGCGATCCACGCCTTGCCGCCGTTGAGCACGTACTCCTCGCCGTCCCGCTCGGCGGTCAGCGCCACCGCGGCGACGTCCGAGCCGGACTGCTCCTCGGAGACCGCGAAGGCGCCGGCCAGGGTGCCGGCCGCCAGGCCCGGCAGGTAGCGCCGCCGCTGCTCGGGACTGCCGTACCGCAGGATCGGGGTGGCCGAGAGCACCTGGATCGCGAAGGCGAAGTCGGCCAGGTCCTCGGCGTAGGCGAGCGCCTCGCGGGCCAGGCACACCGAGCGGTAGTCGCCGTCGGTGCCGGGCTCCTCGTCGTCCAGGAAGGCCAGCCAGCCGGCCTCGCCGAGCGCGGCCAGCGCCCGGCGCACGGCCTTGTCGGGGCCGTCGGTGCGCAGTTCGGTCCAGAGCGCGGCCCGCTCCTCGCACCACCGGCCCAGCCGCTGGGCGCGGTCGCGGTGCTCGTCGGTGTAGAAGGGCAGCCGGAGGATCTCCGGGTCGAAGGCGTTGGGGGTCACGGCAGGCTCCTCAGATGACCAGGTCGTCGGCGGTGTCGGCCTCGGTGGCCAGCGAGTTGACCAGCTGGTGCTCCACGAACCAGGCGAAGGAGGCGTAGCCGCGCCAGATCCGGCGCCACTCGCGCCGCACGGCCGCCTCGCCCGCCTCCCGGCGCACCCCGTCCAGGTGGGAGACGATGATCTCGGCGGACTGGCGGGCGTGGCCGGCCGAGAAGTTGTCGATCGACAGGTGCGCTTCCTCGTAGGCGGTGTCCAGGTTGTGGCGGCGCAGCTTCTGCACCTCGTGCAGGCGCATCTCGCCGAGCCCGAACATCTCGATCCCGAGGTTGTAGCCGAGGATCTCGCTGTGCAGCCGGTCCGGGAACAGCGCCAGGCAGATCTGGTGGATCGAGAACCGGTAGAGCTCGTCCGGCAGTTCGCCCTGGTCCAGGAACTCCGCCGAGCGGATGTGCGGCAGCCGGACGTCCATGCTGGCCAGCACCTGGCGGATCAGCGTGATGTGGTTCTTGGCGAGCTCGCCGCGGCCCATCTCGTCGGCGTAGATCGAGAACAGCATCGCGTCGCTCTGCCGGTGGTAGCGGCCGTGGTTGCCGATCCGGTAGGCCCAGGTGCCGTCGATCAGGCTGCCGAGGGCGAGGGTCTTCTGGTGGAAGATCACCTCGTCGCGGTCCGGCACCTCCTGGAGTGCGCGGTACGGGCCGACCAGCTTGTCCCAGTAGATCCGGTCCACCCGCTCCAGCAGCGCCTCGGCGGTGTAGTCGAACCAGCTGGCGTCGGTGTACCGGCCGCCGGCGCCGTGGCGGAAGAGCAGTTCGGCCCGTTCCAGGCCCTCTTCGGCGGTCCGCGCGGCCAGCGGCAGGGTGTTGGGGAACTGCTCGATGTTGACCAGCCGGTGGAAGAACTCGCGGTCGTCGGCCGGGGACGCCTCGGCGAACCGCACGTCCGGCGGGGCGGTGGCGAGCACGGCCCGCTGCCAGTGCGCGGCCTGCTCGTCGCCGCTGGTGTCGGGCCGCAGCGGAGCACCGGCCGGCTCGCCGGCGGCGACCGACTCGGCCCACTCCTTGAAGACCGCGGCCTCGGCCTCGTCGAAGATGCCGAACATCGGGCCGCCGAACTTGACCGCCCGGGTGAACGGGCAGCCGCCGCTCCGCAGCGGGCGCAGCTGGCGGGAGGCGCGGAACTCGGCCATGAAGGCGTCGAGGTCGAACTGCGGGTCGGCGAAGGTCTCGGAGAGCAGCTTGCCGCCGATCTTGACGTTCTTGTGCTGGCGTCCGGCGAACGGGCGGTGCCGCTCGACGATCTCGGCGGCCCGCGCGTCCACCGACAACCCGGCCCGGTGGGAGACCAGTTCGGCCAGCAGGGCGAGCTGCTCGCGCTCGATCCGCACCACCAGCCGGACCGCCGCGGCCAGTCGCCGCCGGTCCTGCGCCCCGGTGTCCGACCGTTCGGTCAGCTCCAGGTACTCGGCGAGCAGCTCGTCGACCGCGAGCGTCGGCTCGGTGCCGTTCAGCAGGTCGTCCAGGCCGAGCGCGTGGAAGGCGTACTGGACGCCGACCACCTCCGGCAGGAAGGCGGCGGGCAGCCGGGACAGGGCCAGCAGGAAGGCGCCGTGCAGGGCGGCCAACGGGCGGGCCCGGGCCCGGACGAGGAAATCCGCCTCCTCCGGCTGCGGCAGCAGCACCCCGGCGTCCTCCAGCGCGCGGCGGCGCCGCTGCGGCACGGAGTGCTGCGGGCGGCCCCCGCCCTTGAGCGCGAAGTACTGGGCGTAGAGCCGGTTCACCACCAGGGCGGGCTGGGTGGCGGGCTGCGAGACGGTGTCCAGCCAGCAGCCGGCCAGCAGCGCGACCGGGGCCCGGCCGCGCAGCGCGACGGCCCGGTCGGCGGGCGTGGCGGTCAACCGGGCCGCCGTCGGGGCGAGCTCCGCCCGGGCGCCGGCCACCAGGGCGGTGAGCGCGTCCGCGGTGACCGGCCCGGCGCCGGGGTCCTCCGCGGCGAGGAAGGCGGCCAGCACCCGGCGGGCCACCAGCAGGGTGGTCTGGGACTCCTGGTCGGCGAGCAGCCGGTGGTAGGTCACGGCCGGGCCGGCGGCCAGCACCGCTTCGGCCTCGGCCTGCGCGGTGGGGCTGAACTCGAAGTCGCCAACGGGCAGCGAGGTGGTCAGGTCGTCGAGGTCGTGGGTCTGGTGGGCGTACACGGGCACTCCATCGGACGGTGGCGTGGCAGGGCGCGCCGGGGCGACCCACGGACGGCGGGCAGCGCGGCGGGAGGGGTTCTGGGGAGGGCGGGCGCGACGGGCGGCCCGGGCGGGGCCGGGCCGGCGGCGGATCGGCCGGTGGGGTGTCAGCCGCCGTCGCGCTGGAGCAGGACGGCGACCCGCGAGCCCGGCACGCTGACCGCGGCCAGGTAGTGGCCGCCGTCGCGCAGCAGTCCGGCGCGTTCCTGGTCGGCCAGGTTGATCAGCGGGTCCGCGGCGAAGCAGTGCCCGATCCGGGTGATGTTCGCGGTGTACAGCTGGCGGGCGGTGAAGCCGGCCTGGCGCTCCTTCATGGTGACCAGCGGCAGGAACAGGTTGGCGTGCAGAAGTCCGTCCACCTGGTCGAGCGCCAGGTCGAGCGGCGCCAGCAGGCGCCCGTTGGCCTCCCGGGCCAGGTCGGCGCTGATCTCGTGCGACCAGTCCAGCGCGGCCGCCTCCTGGGCGCCGGCGGTGGACCGGATCCGGTAGTGGGCGCCGAGCCCGGTCCCGGCCCCGGCCGTGTCCCCGACCGTGGTGCCGGCCGAGACCAGGCAGCTCGCCGCCCCGTCGCTGAAGAGCGCGAAGCTCTCCATCCGCTCCTTCTCGTCCTCGATCCGGTCCGTGGTGACGACCAGGATCCGGCGGTGCCGGCCGGCCGCCACCAGCGCGTGCGCGGTGTCGAGGGCGACCAGCAGGTTGGTGCAGCGGTTCAGGGTGATCCCGAGGAACGCCGCGCGCTCGAGGCCGGTCCCGGTCAGGATCCGCTCCACGAACCGGCCGTGGGTGCGCGGCCCGCCCGGGAACCGGGTGGAGCACAGGATCAGCGCGTCCACCTCGGCCGGGTCCACCCCCGCCGCCCGCAGCGTGGCCGTGCCGCTGTCGATCGCCAGCTCCGCCAGGCCGCGGCCGGTGCGGCGCACCGACCCCCAGCCCCAGAGCGCGGCCCTGGGCACCATCTTCAGCTCGGCGGCCCGTTCGGCCAGGCACTCGACCTCGGTGTGGTCCAACTCCTCCTCTCCCAGGACGTACCGCGGGGCCTGCAGGACACTCATGACGTCTCTTCCTTCGGGGGTCGATGGATGTCGGAGAGCTTGGTGAAGATCTCGTTGGCCCTGGCGTACGGCAGCGCCCGCGCCGCGAACCCGAAGGTCCCGGTGGTGCGCACCTCCTCGGCCGCGGCCAGCAGCCCGCCCAGCGCGGCGCGGACCAGGGCGGATCCCAGGCTGATCCGCCGCACGCCGAGCTCGGCCAGCTGCGCGACCGACAGGCTCAGGCCGCCGGCTGCGGCCAGCACGTTGACCGGGCGGTCCAGCTCGGCGCAGACCGTGCGCACCGCGTCGGCGTCCGGCAGGCCCGGGGCGTAGAGCACGTCCGCGCCGGCCTCCTGGTAGGCCTGCAGCCGCGCGACCGTGTCCTTCAGGTCCGGGCGGCCGTAGAGGAAGTTCTCCGCCCGCGCCGTGACCGTGAAGGGGAAGTCGAGCGAGCGCGCGGCGTCGACCGCCGCCCGGACCCGGTCCGCGGCCGCCGTCTGATCCAGCACCGGCGCCTGCGGGTCCCCGGTGGCGTCCTCGATCGAACCGCCCACCAGGCCAGCCCGGGCGGCCAGCCGGATGGTCTCGGCGACGTCCTCGGGGCTCGGCCCGTAGCCGCTCTCCAGGTCCGCGGTGACCGGCAGCGGTGTGGCGGCCACGATGTCCGCGGCATTGGCCAGGGCCTCGGTCCGGCTCACCCGGTTGTCGCCGTCGGGGCGGCCCAGTGAGAAGGCCAGGCCGGCGCTGGTGGTCGCGAGCGCCGGGAAGCCGAGGCCGGCCAGCAGTTTGGCGGATCCGGCGTCCCAGGGATTCGGAATCACGAAGGCGGTGGACCGCTCGTGGAGTTCCCGGAATACCCGGGCGCGGTGGTACTGGTCTGCGGCTGCGGACTGCATCGCAGGCTCCTCTCTGTTGTGACGCGAGTTGCGGGGGTTTCCCCGGCTGCGGTTCCGGACGGGTTGCCACCCGTGGTTCCGGCGGCACAACTAGATAAGTTCGACGTGTTCCTCCCGCGCGCTCGGCGCGCTGGAATCCGCACGAATGAGTGAGCGCAGCAGATCGACCGCGGGCGCCGGGTCGGGGCCGAAGTAGAAGTGGCCGCCGTCGGCCCAGTGGTAGCGCAGCGGCAGCACGGACTCGTGCTCCCAGTGGCGCAGTTCGGCCGGCCCCACGTGCGGGTCCTCGCGGCCGTTGACCAGCGAGATGCCGATCGGCAGCGGCTCGTCCGGCTGGTAGCGGTAGCCGGAGACCAGGTGGAAGTCGGCCCGCAGGCCCGGCAGCAGCAGGTCCTGCAGTTCGGGCTCGGCGAGCACCTCGGGCGGCAGGCCGCCGAAGAAGGCGACCGCCTCGGTGAACTCCTGGCCGCGCAGCTTGGCCGTCTGCCGTACGCGCTCGCTCGGCAGCAACCGCGGGGCGGCGCAGCCGGACGCCACCAGGTGCCTCAGCAAGGGGTGTTCGCGCAGTCGGCGGGCCGTCTCGAAGGCGAGCACGGCTCCGAAGCTGTGGCCGAAGAGCAGGAACGGACGGTCCGCGGCGGCCGCGACGGCCCGGGCGGCGCCCTCGGCCAGCTCGGCGATGCCGGCCGGGCTCAGCTCGTCCAGTCGCAGGCCGCGCCCGGGGGCGCAGACGCCGACCAGTTCGGCATCGGCCTCCAGGTGCTGCTGCCAGCTCAGGAACGAACGGGCGTTGCCGCCGGCGTGCGGGAAGCAGTAGGCCAGGTACGGGGCCCGGCTGCTGGTGGGGCGGGAAACGAACCACGGTGAGTCGGACATGGCAGACGGCTGCTCTCTTCGGATCTGGCGGCGGTGGGCCGGGAGGGTCAGGCGGTGGGCGCCGGGGTGGGGGTGGAGGTGACGGTTCCGCCGACCGGGCCGTTGTTCCAGCCCACGTCGGCGCGGTTCTGCACCGCGGCCGCGGCGGTGCCGTGCAGCAGCGAGGTACCGGCGAGCACACCGGCCACCGGGGCCAGCAGGAGGACGAGCGGGGCGATGATCCGGACGGAGGCGTACTGGCGCATGGCAGACCTCTTTCGTGAAAGCTTTGATCGGGGAAGGTTTTCCGGGCAGAGCTGATTGAGCGTCAATTCCGGAATTCGGCGCGTTGCGTCGGAGCATCTGATGGATGCTCAGTTTCTTTGCAGAATCGTCGAGTTCGGGTGCCGTGGCGGGTTTCCCTCTGTCCTTCGGGGAGTTCCGCCGCCCGCACAACCAACCTTCCCCTGGCTGGGTTCACGGCTCCAGACCTAGGATGGTTCGGGTCGTCGCATTGCAGTTAACCGAGGGGTCTATATGCGAGCAGGATCGGACAAATCGGACGCGCAGGGCAACGCCGGGGGGGCGCTGGTGCCCGAGGTGACAGCACAGGGCCGGAACCTCAGCGACAACCTGGTCGAGGCCGCCCTGAAGCTCGCGCTCGCCCAGTTGGCCAAGCAGCAGACCGAGGAGAAGGAGAGCCCGGCGGCGGTGGCCGGGGAGCCCGGCACGCCGGGGGTGGTGCACCTGCACGGGCTGCCGGAGATCAACCGGACCATCCAGACCGCCCTGGAGGACGCCGAGCGGGAGATCCTCACCGCCCAGCCGGACGGCCCCAGGCCCGGCGCGGTGCTCGACGAGGCGCTGGAGTCGGTGCGCCGTCAGATCGCCGGCGGGGTGGCCATGCGCACCCTCTACCAGCACACCACGCGGTTCGACGAGGCCACCAAGAACTACGTCCGCATGGTGACCGACCACGGCGTCCAGGTGCGCACCCTGGCCGAGTTCTTCGACCGGCTGATCGTGATCGACCGCAGCACCGCGTTCATCTCCGCCAACGACGACCGCACGGTGGCCTCGATGATCACCGAGCCGTCCGTGGTGCGCTTCCTCAGCGACGTCTTCGAGCGCTCCTGGGACCGCGCCGAGCCGTTCCCGTTCGTCCCCATCCACGCCGCCCAGGCCGCACCCGAGGTGGTGCCGGCGATCCGCGAGTCGATCCGGCGGCTACTGGTGGAGGGACACTCGGACAAGGTGATCGCCCGCCGGCTGGGCATCAGCGAGCGCTCGCTGCAGGCGCACGTCGCCGCCATCAAGGACGGCCTGGGCGCCAAGAACCGGCTGCACCTGGGCTACCTGCTGGGCCGCAGCGAGACCACCCTGGTGCTGTAGCGCCGCCCCGCGCTCCGGCACGGGACGGACCTGCCCTGCGCCGCGCGGGAGCCCCACCCCGCGCGACCGGTGTGCGGCATCGTCAACGGCGCCGGGAGACCGCCACACCGCCCAGGCAGAGCACGCCGCCGAGCAGCGTCAGCCAGCCGGGCACCTCGCCGAGGACGGCCCAGGACATCAGGACCACCAGGGCCGGCACCGCGTACGTGGTGGCGCCCATCTTGCCCGCGGTCGTGCGGGAGAGCGCGTAGGCCCAGGTGGTGAAGGCCAGCGCGGTCGGGAACAGGCCGAGGTAGACCATGTCCAGGACGGCCCGCAGTGGCGCGTGCCCGACCTGGTCCACCAGCTGCGGGCTGAACGGCAGGCAGGCCACCGCGCCGACCAGGCAGCCGAACGCGGTCGTCTGCAGCGGCGAGGCGTGCCGCAGGGCGGGCTTCTGGCTCACCACGCCCGAGGCGTAGGCCGCCGCCGCCAGCACGCACAGCACGATGCCGAGGACCGAACTGCCACCGCCCCCGGACGTCGAGGCGCCGACCACGATCGCGCCGGCGAACGAGACGGCCATGCCCGCCAGCAGGCTGCGCGGGAAGCCCTCCTTGAGCAGCCAGCCGCCGAGCAGCGCGATCAGCACCGGGCCGATGTTGACCACCATCGCGGCGGTGCCCGCGTCGACCTTCTCCTCACCCCAGTTGAGCGCGACCATGTAGAGCCCGAACCAGAGCACCCCGGAGGTCAGGATCCCGGGCCAGGCGGCGCGCGGCGGCAGCCCCTCGCCGCGCACCAGCAACAGGGCCAGCAGCGCCAGCGCGCCGGTCAGCAGCCGGCCCAGCGCCAGCGCTCCCGGGCCGAACGCGCCGCCCGCGTCCCGGATCGCGACGAAGGCGGAGGCCCAGAGCACCACCGTGGTCGAGGCGGCCGCGACCACCTTGACGTCGAACTTCACCGTTGTTTGGGTCGTCGTGATATCCATGGCGCCAAGCTAGCGTGGTTTGGACCTGCCGAACGGGCGTCAGAGGGCTCCGAAACCCGCAAATTGTGGGACTGGCCAGCACGTTCGCCACCCGTACACGGGATCGAGTCACCCGCCCCTGGGCTCACTCGGGTCTCCCGGGGCGATCCGCCGCGAGGTGTGCAACGCCCGTTCCGGCACCGGCAGGGGCGCGGCGGGAGCAACTCCCCGCACCCGGGGTCACAACAGCATCGCCTCGAACTGGTATTCCGGTGCGGTCAGTGGTTGCTCCGCCCAGATGACCTTGCCGCGTGCCGTGTACCTGGTTCCCCATCGTTCGGCCAGCTGGGCCACCAGGAACAGGCCCCGTCCGCCCTCGTCCGTGGTGTCCGCGTAGCGCAGGTGCGGCGCGGTGCTGCTGCCGTCGGAGACCTCGCAGACCAGGCTGGTGTCGCGCAGCATCCGGACGCGGATGGGCCCGGTGCCGTAGCGGATGGCGTTGGTGACCAGTTCGCTGAGGATCAGCTCGGTGGTGAAGGTCAGTTCCTCCAGGTCCCAGGCGGTGAGCTGGTCGTTGCACGCGTTGCGGATGAGGGAGACGGCGGCGAAGTCGTCGGGTACGTCCCAGGTGGCCACCTGGTCGGGCGCGAGCAGTTGCGTGCGTGCGACGAGGAGTGCGATGTCGTCGCTCGGACGGGGCGGGGCGAGCGCGTCGAACACGGCCCGGCAGAGGTCCTCCGGGGAGGCGTCCGCGTGGGCGTTCGCCAGGGAACGGCGCAGCGTGGCGAGTCCGTTCTCCAGGTCGCGGTCGCGACTGGTGACGAGTCCGTCGGTGTAGAGGACCAGGACGGCGCCGGGTGCCAGCTGGAGTTCGGTGGTTTCGAAGGGCAGGCCGCCCACGCCGAGGGGTGGCCCGGCGGGCAGGTCGACGAATTCCACGCTGCCGTCGACGTGCACCAGTGTGGGCGGTGGGTGACCCGCCCGCGCCATGGTGCAGTGCCCGGAGACCGGGTCGTAGATCGCGTACAGGCAGGTGGCGCCCGTGACCGTCAGCTCGCCCTCGCCCTCGTCCTGGCCCTCGACGTCGCCTTCTCCCGCCTCGCCCTGGTCGAGCCGGGCGACCAGTTCGTCGAGACGGGCGAGCAACTCGTCCGGGGGCAGGTCGAGGGTGGCGAAGTTGAGGACGGCTGTGCGCAGTCGGCCCATGGTGGCGGCGGCGTGCAGGCCGTGACCGACGACGTCGCCGACGACCAGCGCCACCCGGAAGCCGGGCAGCGGGATGACGTCGAACCAGTCGCCGCCGACCCTGTGCAGTGCCGGCAGGTAGCGGTAGGCCGCCTCCAGGGCGCTCTGCTCGGGCAGTCCTCGGGGCAGCAGGCTGCGCTGCAGTGCCTCGGCCATCCGGCGCTCGCGGGTGTAGCGGCGGGCGTTGTCGACGCAGATCACCGCGCGGGCGATCAGCTCCTCGGCGAAGGCGACGTCCTCCGGCCCGAACGGCTCCGACTGCCCCGCGCGCCAGAAGCTGACCGTGCCCAGGGCCCGCCCGCGCGCTTTCAACGGCGTGGAGATCAGCGAGTGGACCCCGTACGCCAGGATCCGGTCGGCGGTCTGCGGGTCGCGTGCCCGCCAGGCGTGCGCCTGACACAGGTCGGCCACCAGCGCGGCACGCCCGCTCCCCAGGGCAGTGGCCTCCGGCGTGCCGGGCTGCGGGCTGATCTGCGAGCCCACCGGGTAGAACGGCCGGTCCTCGCGGATGCCGGCGGCGGCCACCCGGCGGATCCGCGGGCCTCCGGCGTCGCCCGTGCCGGGGAGCGGCTCGTCACCGCGCAGCACCGCCTCGGCCAGCTCGACGGTGGCGAAGTCCGCGAACCGGGGAACCGCCACATCCACCAGTTCCTGGGTGGTCCGCACGATGTCCAGGGTGGTGCCGACCCGCAGCCCGGCGTCGTAGAGCAGCTGCAGCCGGCCCCGGGCCGCCTCGGCCTGCCCGGCCAGTGCCCGCAGCTCGGTGGTGTCCCGGATCGTCGCGACGCTGCCGGGCCCGCCGCCGAACGGCTCCGTTGGGCGGATGTTGACGGCGAGCAGCCGGTCCCCGGCCGGATGCACCTCGTCGGTGGCGGCCTGCCCGGACGCCAGCAGCTCCGCCAGCCCCGGATCGAGTCCGAGCTCGGCGATCGGCCTCCCCTCCACCTCGGGCGGCAGCTTCAGCAGCCGCCGGGCCTCGTCGTTCGCCAGCAGCGCCCGCCCGTCCCCGCCGACGATCAGCACGCCCTCGCGGACCGCGTGCAGCACCGCGTCGTGCTGCTCGTACATCCGCGTCATCTCGGCCGGGCCCAGCCCGTGGGTCTGGCGGCGCAGCCGCCGCCGCACCAGCACTGCCCCGCCGGTGCCCACGGCGAGCGCGGCGGCCGCGCCGCCGAACAGGACCGGCAGCTGACTGCTCACCGCGCTGCTCGCGTGCGCGACGGTGTAGCCGACCTGGACTATGCCGGCGGCCGAGCCGTCCGGCCTGGTGACCGGCGCGCTGCTTTCCACGACCCGTCCGAGGGGCGCGGTGAAGCTGACGGTGATCGGTCCCTTGAGGGCCTGCTGGTACGGGCCGATGAGGTGCTTCCCGATCAGCTCGGGCTGCGCGGTCTGCGCGTATCGCGTCCCGTCGGGGCCGGCGATCACGACGTAGTCGAAGCCGCCCTTCTTCATGATGTCCAGAGCCAGCGGCTGCAGCACCGCGGTCGGGTGGGAGCTGTCCAGAGCGTCCACCACCGTGGGGACCTGCGCCATGGTGACGGCCGCGGCGCGCGTGCGGTGCGCGGCGTCACTCGTGGCGTAGCCGCGGGCCTGCAGGACGAGCGCCGTCAGCCCGGCGCCGACCAGCAGCACCACTACGACCAGTAGCCACAGGAACACCTGCCCGGCGACACTGCGCACCCCCGGGCTCGAGGTTGACCGCCCGCTGGCGTACCGGTGTTCCCCCGGTCCGCCAGGGTCCGTGCCCCCGGTGGCGTGGCTGTCCGCTCTGTGCATGCAGGCCGTCCCCGTATCGGGTCTCTCCTCCACGCTGCCACCCAGTCCGGGGGTGCGCACACCCGAAGCCGGCGGAGGGCCGGACGGACCGCCGAACAGGCTGGTGGCTCTTCGGCCTGTGTTCTCCCCGTTGCGGGTCAGCCTGCCGTCGCGGCGGGCTCCAGGACCGCCTCGACGTCGACCGTGACGTCGACCATGTCGCTTACGACGACACCGCCCCGGTCGACCACATCGTTCCAACTCACGCCGAAGTCGTGGCGGTTGATGCGTGACCTGGCGACGAATCCGGCCCGGCGCCGTGGACCGAGATCCCGGTCGCCCTCCCACCAGGGGGTGTCCCACTGTCCCAGGTACGTCACATCGAACGTCACGGAGCGTGTCACTCCGCGAATGGTGAGTTCACCCGTCACCTCGAAGTCGTTCGCGCTCACCTGGCGGATGCGGGACCCGGTGAACGTCCAGGTCGGAAAGCGCTCGACGTCGAAGAAGTCGGCGCTGCGCAGGTGGGTGTCGCGGTCGGGCTGCCCGGTGTAGACCTGCGTCGCGTCGATCGTCGCCTCCACCTGGGCCTTCTCCGGGTCGTCCGGGTCGATCTCCAGGAAACCGTGCACGTTCTTGAACTGTCCGCGCACGTACGTGACCATCATGTGTCTGGCGCTGAACTCCGCCGCAGTGTGACCTGGCTCGAAGAACCATCTCGCCGTTGCCATGGCAACTCCTCGGCACGCTTGCCTCTCCGAACAGTGCCGGGACCGGCGGACGCGTGCGGTGGGTCCGACCCGGGGATCACCCCTTCCGTGCCCAGTCTCACACCGATCCCGGCCTCGCTCATGTCGGCGCCCCTGCTGCGGGCCGACCCGGGTGACCGGTCAGGCGAGGGTCCGGCAGGGCCCGCCAACCCTTGGCGGCGGGGTGGCAACGAGAACAGCCGGGGTCTTCACGAGTTGATGACACCGAGTACCCTTCCATCCTCTTGACGCTTTGACAGGTACAGGAGTTGAATGCGCCTCAGCTCAGCACACGATGGGACGACTCCAGAGCCCGTCCGGCAGATCCGCCGGACCGAAGCCCCCGCTCCGCGGACCCGGCCCCCACCCCACCTCGCGGGCCGGATCCGCGCCCCTTCCGTTGGGAGCCGCAGATGACCCGTGACCCCGCGCGCCGCCGCACCGGCCGACGCGCTCGCCAGCTCACCCGGCCCGGCCGCCGACTCGCGGTCCTGGCCACCCTCGGCATGCTCGTCGCGCTGATCGGCCAGGCGCCCGCCACCGCCACCGCCGCCACCACCGCGGCGACCGCCCCGGTAGCCGCCGCCGGGCCGCCACCGGGGTGGACGACCGTGTTCAGCGACGACTTCTCCGGCCCCGCAGGCGCACGACCGTCCGGCGCGAACTGGACCTACGACACCGGCCCGGGCTCGAACTTCGGGACCGGCGAGATCGAGACCATGACCGACTCGACCGCCAACGTCCACCTCGACGGCAACGGCCACCTGGACATCACCGCCCTCGGCAGCGGCGGCTCCTGGACCTCGGGCCGGATCCGGACGCCGAGCGCGGTCGCCGGCGCGCCGGCCGGCGGCAAGCTGGAGGTCACCGCCTCGATCATGCAGCCCGCCCCCGCCGGCGGGCTGGGGTACTGGCCCGCGTTCTGGATGCTGGGCCCGGGGCAGTGGCCCGAGAACGGCGAGATCGACATCATGGAGGACGTCAACGCCCGCTCGCAGGTGGCCGGTACCGTCCACTGCGGCACCTCTCCCGGCGGCGTGTGCAACGAGGGCAACGGGATCGGCAGCGGCCTGCGCGCCTGCCCGGGCTGCCAGAGCGGCTACCACGACTACGCGATGGTCCTGGACCGCACCAACACCGCCGCCGAGTCGATCACCTGGTACCTCGACGGCGCAGCGTACTTCACCGTGACGGAGAGCCAGGTCGGCACCGCCGTCTGGCAGCAGGCCTTCGACCACCCGCTGTCCGTCATCCTCGACCTGGCCATCGGCGGCGGCTTCCCCAACGGCGTCTGCGGGTGCACCACCCCGACGGCCGCCACCACCTCCGGGGCCACGATGAGCGTCGCCTCCGTCGCGGCGTACACCACCACCGGCGGCGGCAGCGGTGGCGGTTCGGCGATCACCGGCTACGGCGGCCTCTGCCTGGACGACCGCGCCGCCTCCACCGCCGACTACAACCCGGTGCAGATCTACACCTGCAACGGCACACCCGCCCAGCAGTGGACGGTCGTCCAGGCCGGCAGCACGCTGCACGTGCTGGGCAAGTGCCTGGACGTGTACGCGGCCGGCACCGCGAACGGCACAGCGGTGGACCTCTACACCTGCAACAACACCGGCTCCCAGGTCTGGATCCCGCGCTCCGACGGCTCGCTGTACAACCCGCAGTCCGGCAAGTGCCTGGACGACCCCGGGTGGTCCACCACCGCGGGCACCCAGGTGCAGATCTGGGACTGCACCGGCGGCGCCAACCAGAAGTGGGCACTGCCCGCCTGAGACGGCGTCGCGACGGTCGGCGGCCCCCTCGGGGCAGCGCCGGCGGCGGGGCGCGGACCCGCCGCCGGTCCGCGCCGCGAGCCGGGCCCGCTCCCGGTGCTACGCGACGCGGGCGGCGGCGCGTCCGGGCGTCCGGCGGCGGCCGGAGGAACCCTGGCCGTCGCGGCCGTAGGCGGCCCGGGCGTCACCGGCCGCGTCGGCGGGGCGGCTGCGGCCGCCGCGGCTCGTGGACGGGCTGCGGCGCGGCCGCTCGACGACGGGGTCGGGAATCACCGTGGGGATGCCGGTGGGCACGCGGGCGCCAGTGATGCGGGCCAGCTCCTCGTCACCGGCGCTGACCCTGGTGGTGACGGGTGTGATGCCGGCCGTTGCCATCACGCGGGCCATCCCGCGGCGCTGGTTGGGCAGCACCAGCGTGACGACGGTGCCGGACTCGCCGGCCCGGGCGGTGCGGCCGCCCCGGTGGAGGTAGTCCGTGTGGTCGCCCGGCGGGTCCACGTTGACGACGAGGTCGAGCCCGTCGACGTGGATGCCGCGGGCGGCGACGTTGGTCGCGATCAACGCGGTCACCTGGCCGGTGCGGAACTGCTCCAGGGTGCGGGTGCGCTGAGGCTGGGACTTGCCGCCGTGCAGGGCCGCGGCCTTCACCCCGTTCGCGAGCAGGTCGTCCACCAGACGGTCGGCGCCGTGCTTGGTGTCGATGAACATGATCACCCTGCCGTCGCGGGACGCGATGTGGGCGATCGTGGCGTCCTTGTCGAAGTTCTGCACGTGCAGCACGTGGTGCTCCATGGTGCTGACCGCTCCCGCGGACGGGTCCACCGAGTGCGCGACCGGGTCCTTGAGGAAGCGCCGCACCAGGCGGTCGACGTTGCGGTCCAGGGTGGCGGAGAACAGCATGGTCTGGCCGCCTTCGGCAACCTGGTCGAGGAGCTCGGTGACCTGCGGCAGGAAGCCCATGTCGGTCATCTGGTCGGCCTCGTCGAGCACCGTGATGCCGACCCGGTCCAGCCGGCAGTCACCACGCTGGACCAGGTCCCTGAGCCGGCCCGGCGTGGCCACCACGATCTCCGCCCCGCGGTTCAGCATCCATGCCTGGCGACTCATCGACGTCCCGCCCACCACGGTCACCATCCGCAGGCGCACGGCCCGGGCGTAGGGGGTGAGGGCCTCGGTGACCTGCTGCGCGAGCTCGCGGGTGGGAACCAGCACGACGGCCAGCGGGTACCCCGGCTCGGCCCTCTGCCCGGCGGTGCGCGCCAGCACGGCGAGGCCGAACGCGATGGTCTTGCCGGAGCCGGTCCGGCCCCGTCCGAGGAGATCGCGGCCGGCCAGCGAGTTCGGCAGCGTCGCGGCCTGGATCGGGAACGGCTCGGTGACGCCCTGGCCGGTCAGCACCGACAGCAGCGCCTTCGGCATGTCCAGTTCGTCGAAGGACTCGACGGCCGGCAGCTCCGGGGTGGTGCTCACCGGCATCGCGAACTCGCCCTGTGCGGAGGAGCCCCGGGTCCGGCCGGAGGGGCGTCGCCCTCCGGCAGGCCGGTCACCGTGGAAAGAGCCGCCACCGGAGCGGGAACCGGCCGCGGAGCGGAAGTCGGTGTCGCGGTGGGAGTGGTAGGAGGAGCGACTGGAGCTGGCCATGCGGAGGACCTTCCTCGGGACGGCACGCCACGAGGAATACTCCGCGGCGCGGGGCGCCGACGGAGACCGCAAGGGAACGGGCCGGAGTGTGACGGGCGGAGCATGGACGGTGGAACCGTTCGGCACGTCACCCGTGGTGGGCGCTCACCGCGGCGACGGGAGCGGAGAACCTACAACCGTGAGCTGTCACGGCAGGGCGCCGATCCGGACGCGGCGCTGTGCGTCTCGCGTGGGGATGGCCGCCGGTGGCGGAGTCAGCGGCCTGAACGACCGGAGGGACGCGCCGTGGCGCGATGACCGAGGGGCCCGCACCGGGCACTTGCGCGCGGTACGGGCCCCTCGCTGCTAGGCGGGTGCCGTGGCAGAAGAACTACAGCGGGCGAATGTTCTCGGCCTGCGGGCCCTTCTGGCCCTGCGTGACGTCGAACTCGACCTTCTGGCCCTCGAGCAGCTCACGGAAGCCGTTGGCGTTGATGTTCGAGTAGTGGGCGAAGACGTCGGGGCCGCCACCCTCCTGCTCGATGAAGCCGAAGCCCTTCTCCGAGTTGAACCACTTCACAGTGCCATTAGCCATTAAAAATCTCCTTCAAGGGACTGTCCGAAGCACGCACGGCGCGGGCCTCGAGTCACCGCATGGAGCGCCCACCGGGGAAGAGCCGGGGAACAAAAAATGCGCCTGCAAAACATCAGCAGGCGCACACAAAGTTCATGGGAACCACTACTGCAACTAGGTCGACTGTAGCAGGCCGCGGCCCGCCGCGTCGGGAGCTTTCACCCCCGGTCCCGAACTCGTACGCGCCGGGGAGCCCCGCGGCCGGGCTTCCAGGCGCATACTGGCCGGGATGACGAAATTTGCAGCAAGTCGCCGCCCCCTGCCCACCAGCCCCTTCAAGCCCCGGCCGGAGGCACTGCCCAAGCACTTCACCGTCGGTGACCGGGTCACCCATGACGGGTACGGCCTCGGCCGGGTCATCGGCGTCGAGGGCGACGGCGACGTCGCGGTCCTCGTCGACTTCGGATCACGGCAGGAACGCATCACCCACCCGTACACCGCGATGTTCAAACTCTGATTCCGGGACTCCCCCGGCCACCCGGCCGATCGTGCCGCACAGCTCGCGGGCGGCCCGGGGCGGAGCCGGAACGCCCGGTCCGCCGCGTGCCGCCAACCGCCCGATCGGATGGTCGCCCGTTTCGGCCCCGCCCGTGCGGACACACGCATGTCGTCGACAACTGCCGCCGGCCCCTGAGCCGGCGCCGCAGCGCTGTGGTCGGCACGCGGCCCGCTCGCGGCCCCGGCCGGAGCGCGGCCGCACGCTACGTGGACGATCGGAGTGACATGACCCAGACGGTGGTGATCACCGGCGCGAGTGCCGGCATCGGCCGTGCCACGGCACGGCTGTTCGGCCGCCGGGGCGCGAACGTGGTGTTGCTCGCCCGGGGCAGCGCGGGGCTGGAGGCGGCCGCCGCGGAGGTCGAACGGGCCGGCGGCACCGCCCTGGCCCTGCCGACGGACGTCGCCGACCACCAGGCGGTGTCCGACGCCGCGGACCGGGCGGAGGAGCGGTTCGGCGCGATCGACGTGTGGATCAACGTCGCCTTCACCTCCGTGTTCGCGCCCTTCGACGAGATCCGGCCGGAGGAGTTCCGGCGGGTCACCGAGGTGACGTACCTGGGCTTCGTTTACGGCACGATGGCCGCCCTGGAGCGGATGAAGCCGCGCAACCGGGGCACGATCGTCCAGGTCGGCTCCGCGCTGGGCGCCCGCGCCATTCCGCTGCAGTCCGCGTACTGCGGCGCGAAGCACGCCGTCAACGGGTTCACCGAATCGGTGCGCTGCGAGCTGCTGCACGAGGGGAGCGAGGTCCGCGTCACCGTCGTCCAGATGCCGGCGGCCAACACCCCGCAGTTCTCCTGGGTGCTGTCCCGGCTGCCGCGCCACCCGCAGCCCGTGCCGCCCATCTACCAGCCCGAGGTGTGCGCCCGGGCCGTGGCGTACGCGGCGGACCACCCTCGGCGCAAGCAGTACTGGGTGGGCGCGAGCACGGCCGCCACCATCCTCGCGCAGAAGGCAGCCGCCCCGCTCCTGGACCGCTACCTCGCCCGCACCGGCTACGACTCCCAGCAGACCGGCGACAGTGTCACCCCGGGACGGCCGAACAACCTGTGGCACCCCGTGGACGGCGCCGACGGCACCGACCACGGGGCGCACGGCGAGTTCGACGAGCGGTCCCACTCCCGCAGCTTCCAGCTCTGGGCCTCCCAGCACACCGGGACCGTCTGCGCCGTGGCCGGCGGGCTGCTGGCGGCGGGCGTCTCAGTGGCGTTCGCCAGGAACCGCCGGTGATCGAGCACCGAGTACTCCTGGGCGTTCGAGCCGCCTGGGGATCGCTGCTGCTCGTCCGTCCGTCCTACGTCTGCACCGTCCTGGCCGGCCGGCCTCCCGACACCGTGACCTGCGCGACCGCCGGCGTCCTCGGCGTGCGCCACCTGGCCCGGGCAGCCCTCACCCCGCGTCTGGGCCCACGGGGCGCCCCGGCCGGAGCCGCGACCGGCCTCGCCCATGCACTGTCCATGCCGGTGCTCGCCACCGTCGTCCCCGACCGGCGCCGGATCTGCCTCACCGACGCAGCCCGTGCCACCGCTTTCTGCCTCGCCGACACCGAACGGTTCGGACGAGCGGCCGCAACGGCCGCAACGGCCGCCAGAGGCACCGACGCGTGACTGCTGTCGCCCGCCGAGCCCCGGAGCCCGGCCGGTCACCTGAGCAGCCCCACCGAGGGCCGTCGCCGGGCCCTCGGGATCCGGAGGGGACGCCCCCCCGGGAGGCGGCGGGCGCCCGGTCACATCCGGCCATCCTCCGTGCGAGTGAGTGAGGCTCGTCACTGGTTCGCGCCATCGGTTCGCAAACCGGGTAGGAGTACGTTCCTTCGACCGACGGCCGGGGATCCTCCCCCGGCCGCCCATCCCCCCGGTCAGCAGCGCTCTTCGACGAGGGAGACACCAGACATGTCTGCACTTGTCCCGACCCAGCCCCCACCCCAGTCCATCGGCGTGGTCGCCGAGTCGTCCAGCGGGGACGCCCGCGTCGCGGCGACACCGGCGACGGTGCGGCAGTTGCTCGGTCTCGGCTACGACGTCGTCGTCGAGCCGGAGGCCGGTGCCGCCTCGGGCTTCACCGACGCCGCCTACACCGAGGCCGGGGCGCGCATCGGCGACGCCTGGGCGGCGGAGGTGGTCCTGAAGATCAACGCCCCGACGGACGGCGAGATCGCCCGGCTGCGCGAGGGCGCCACCCTGGTCGGCCTGATCGCGCCCGCACAGCATCCCGAGCTGCTCAAGGCGCTCTCCGCCCACGGCGTCACCGCGCTGGCGCTGGACGCCGTCCCGCGGATCTCCCGGGCGCAGTCGATGGACGTGCTCAGCTCGATGGCCAACATCGCCGGGTACCGGGCGGTGATCGAGGCGGCCCACGTGTTCGGGCGCTTCTTCACCGGCCAGGTCACCGCCGCGGGCAAGGTCCCGCCGGCGAAGGTCCTCGTGGCGGGCGCGGGCGTGGCCGGCCTGGCCGCCATCGGCGCCGCGTCCAGCCTGGGTGCGATCGTCCGAGCGACCGACCCCCGGCCCGAAGTGGCCGACCAGGTAAGGTCGTTGGGCGGCGAGTACCTGGCCGTGGAAGTCGCCCAGGAGGCGAGCACCGACGGGTACGCCAAGGCGACGTCCGCCGAGTACGACCGCGCCGCCGCGGCGCTGTACCACGAGCAGGCGAAGGACGTGGACATCATCGTCACGACCGCGCTGATCCCCGGCCGCCCGGCCCCGCGGCTGGTCACGGCCGAGGACGTGGCGGCGATGCGGCCCGGCAGCGTCATCGTGGACATGGCCGCCGCGCAGGGCGGGAACGTCGAGGGCACCGTGGCGGGCCGGACTGTGGTCACCGACAACGGCGTCACCATCATCGGGTACACCGACCTGGCGGCCCGACTACCCGCCCAGGCCTCGCAGTTGTTCGGCACCAACCTGGTCAACCTGTTGAAGCTGCTGACGCCCGGCCGGGACGGCCGGTTGGCCCTCGACTTCGACGACGTGGTCCAGCGGGCCGTGACGGTCGTCCGCGACGGCGAGATCACCTGGCCGCCGCCGCCCGTGGCGGTGTCGGCCGCTCCGGCCGCGCAACCCGCCGCGCCGGCATCCACTGCCGTGGAACCGGGACGGCCCCGCCTCGGCCCCGCGGCGCGCTTCGGCCTGATCGGCGCGGGGATGCTCGCGGCCTTCCTGCTGACCGCCGTCGCACCGGCCCAACTCGCCCAGAACCTCACGGTGTTCGCCCTCGCCGTGGTCATCGGCTACTACGTCATCGGCAAGGTGCACCACGCCCTGCACACCCCGCTGATGTCGGTGACCAACGCGATCTCCGGAATCGTGGTGATCGGGGCCCTGCTGCAGATCGGTCACGAGAGCCGCGTCGTCACCCTGCTGTCCTTCGTCGCCGTGCTGCTGACCAGCGTGAACATCTTCGGCGGCTTCGCCGTCACCCGCCGCATGCTGTCGATGTTCTCGACCTCCCCCGAAAGGCGTTGAGCCCGATGACTTCCACGACGGCCTCGCACGCCGCGGACCTGGTCGCCGCGCTGCTGTTCATCCTCAGCCTCGCCGGGCTCTCCCAGCACCGGACCTCGCGGGCCGGTGTCGTCTACGGCATCGCCGGCATGGCCCTCGCGCTGGTCGCCACCGTCGTGGTGGCGGCGCAGAGCGTCACCGCCGGCGCGGTCGCGCTGATCGTGGTCGCGATGGCGATCGGCGGTGCGGCCGGGCTGTGGCGGGCGCGGCGGGTTGAGATGACCCAGATGCCCGAGCTGATCGCCGTCCTGCACAGCTTCGTCGGTCTCGCCGCCGTCCTGGTCGGCTGGAACAGCTATCTGGAGGTCGAGTCCCACGGGTCCGGCCAGACCCGGATCGCCGGTGACCTGCTCGGCATCCACCACGCCGAGGTCTTCATCGGCGTCTTCATCGGCGCGGTCACCTTCACCGGCTCCGTCGTGGCCTTCCTGAAGCTGTCCGCCCGGATCGCCTCGCGTCCGCTGACGCTGCCCGGGAAGAACGCCCTCAACCTCGGCGCGCTGGCCGCCTTCCTGGGGCTGACGGTCTGGTTCACGGCCGGCCCGGGCCCGGTCCCGATGGTCGCGGTCACCCTGCTGGCGCTCGCCCTGGGCTGGCACCTGGTCGCCTCGATCGGCGGCGGCGACATGCCCGTGGTCGTCTCCATGCTGAACAGCTACTCGGGCTGGGCCGCGGCCGCCTCGGGGTTCCTGCTCGACAACAACCTGCTCATCGTCACCGGGGCGCTGGTCGGCTCCTCCGGCGCCTACCTCTCGTACATCATGTGCAAGGCCATGAACCGCTCCTTCCTGTCCGTGATCGCCGGTGGTTTCGGCATCGAGGGCCCGTCCGGTGGGGGCGGGGAACAGGGCGAGCACCGCGAGGTCCACGCCGAGGAGGTCGCCGGGCTGCTCGACCGGGCCCGGTCAGTGGTGATCACCCCCGGCTACGGCATGGCCGTGGCCCAGGCCCAGCACCCGGTGGCCGAGTTGACGCAGCGGCTGCGCGAGCGCGGGGTCGAGGTCCGCTTCGGGGTGCACCCCGTCGCCGGGCGCCTGCCCGGGCACATGAACGTGCTGCTCGCCGAGGCGAAGGTGCCCTACGACATCGTCCTGGAGATGGACGAGATCAACGACGACTTCGACGCGACCTCGGTCGTCCTCGTCATCGGCGCCAACGACACCGTCAATCCGGCCGCCACCGACGACCCGGCCAGCCCGATCGCCGGGATGCCGGTCCTGCGGGTGTGGGAGGCCGAGCAGGTGATCGTCTTCAAGCGCTCGATGGCCTCCGGCTACGCGGGGGTGCAGAACCCGCTGTTCTTCCGGGACAACACCGGCATGCTCTTCGGCGACGCCGGGCAGAGCGTCGAGGCGATCCTGCGGGCCCTGCCGGGGCGGGACCCGGAGGATGCCCTCCCGGCCGCCGGGCGGGCGGCGGCGGCGCGGTAGCACCGGCGTGCCCGCGCGGTGAGCACCCGCCGGGCCCGGGGTGACCCCGTCGCCCCGGCCCCGGTGCCCGCTGCCCTGGTGCCCGACGGCGCCGGAGCAGCGGGCACCGGGGCGGTGGGGGCGGCGGCTCGGACGCCACGGAGAGGGGCCGGTCCCCGTGTTCCGTCCGCCTGCCCGGCAGCCCGGCGAGCCGATGTAAGAGAGTTCTCAGAGTCGGTTTGAGAGGGTTACCCGCATGAGCAACGGGCAGAAGGTGCTGGTCGTGGACGACGACCCGGAGGTGCGCGCCGCCGTCGAGGACGGGCTGGCGGTCGAGGGCTACCAGGTGCGCGGCGCCGCCGACGGGCTGGCGGCGCTCGGCGAGGTGGCCCGCTGGCAGCCCGACGCCATGGTGCTCGACCTGATGATGCCTGCGCTCGACGGCCTGGCGGTCTGCCGCCGGCTGCGGGCCCTGGGCGACCGGATCCCGATCCTGGTGCTGACCGCCCGCGACTCGGTGAGCGAGCGGGTCGACGGCCTGGACGCGGGCGCCGACGACTACCTGGTGAAGCCCTTCGCACTGGACGAGCTGACCGCCCGGCTGCGCGCCCTGCTGCGCCGCAGCGCACCGGCCGTCGAGGAGGCCGAGTACCGGTACGCCGACCTCGTGGCCGACCCGATCACCCGCACCGGCAGCCGCGGCGGCCGCCCACTGGACTTCTCGCGCACCGAGTTCGCCCTGCTGGAGGTCCTGCTGCGCCACCCCGGCCAGGTCCTGCCGCGCGAAGTGATCATGGAACGGGTATGGGGATCGGACTTCGGCCCCGACTCCAACTCGCTGGCGGTGTATATCGGTTACCTGCGCCGAAAGCTGGAGGCCGGCGGCGGGCCACGGCTGGTGCACACCGTGCACGGGGTGGGCTACCGGCTGGCGGAGCGGTGACGGCGCACGCCCGCTGGCGCCGGCGCCGTCCGCTGCGCACCCGGCTGGCGCTGGCCTGCACGGCCGCGGTCGCGCTGGTCGCCGTCGGCGTCAGCGCGGCGGCCTTCACCGTCGTCCGCTACGAGCTCGAGCACCAGCTCGACCTGCACCTCGTCCAGCAGGCAACCCTGGTCCAGCAGCAGCACCGCGGCCAGGGACCCCAGGTGGTCTACGGCGAGTGCGGCTACCTGGCCGCTCCCGCGTGCGCCCAGATCGTGCCCGCCGACCCTGCCAAGGACCCGGCCCAGCCGTACCTGTTGCCGGTCACGGCCGCCACCCGCCAGGTCGCGGCCCGCGAGCGCGGCGGCCGGTTCACCGACCTCACCATCGGCGGCCACCCGGCCCGGATGCTCACCACCCCGATGACCACCACCCCCGCCGGCATCCGGCAGGCCGTCCAGGTGGCGCTGCGCGCCGACACCGCACAGGAGGGCGTACGGCAGGCCGGCGAGCTGATGGCGGCCGTCGCCGCGGCCGGGGTGCTGCTGGCCGCCGCGCTCGGCCACACGGTCGCCCGCACCGGACTCGCCCCGGTCACCCGGCTGACCAGGACCGCCGAACGGATCGCCGACACCCGCGACGCCGGCCTGCGCATCGAGCTGCCGCCCGGCCGCCGGGAGGACGAACTGACCAGACTCGCGGGCAGCTTCAACACCATGCTCGGCGAGCTGGAACAGTCCGTGGCCGCCCAGCGCCGACTGGTCGCGGACGCCTCGCACGAACTGCGCACCCCGCTCACGGCGCTCCGTACCAACGCCGAACTCCTGGCCCGCGCGGACCGGTTGACCGACGGCCAGCGCGAGCGGGCGGCCGCCGCGCTGGGCCGCCAGCTGCGCGAGGTGACCGGCATGGTCAACGACCTGATCGAGCTGGCCCGCGACGAGGAGCCGCAGCCGCTGCTCGAAGAGGTCCGGGTCGGCCCACTGGTCGCGCACAGCGTGGACGCCGCCCGCGAGCACTGGCCCGCGATCGGCTTCACCCTGGTGGACACGGCCGGGGAGCGCACCGTCCCGGGGGTGCCGGCCCGGCTCGCCCGGCTGCTGTCCAACCTGCTGGACAACGCGGCCAAGTTCAGCCCTGCGGGCGGCACGGTCGAGGTGCGCCTCACGGCCGGCCTGGAACTGACCGTGCGCGACCACGGCCCCGGCATCACGCCGGAGGACCTGCCGTACGTCTTCGACCGCTTCTACCGCGCCTCGGCGGCCCGCGCGCTGCCCGGCTCCGGTCTGGGACTCGCGATGGCCCGGCAGATCGCCCGCGCCCACGGCGCCACCCTCACCGCCGAGAACGCCCCGGGCGGCGGCTCGCTGTTCCGGCTGGCGCTGCCCGGCTGAACCCGGCCGCCGGGGTGGTCGGCGCGCTGACTGTGGCGTGGGGCGCAGCGCCGCTGACGATTCATAAGAAGTCTTCTTATGACCTGCCGACACCCTTCCACAGCATGACGACCACGAACCCGACTCCGCAGCCTTCCCCGCAACGCCCGCGACGTGCCCGCCACCGCCGCGCGACGGTGGCGGCGATCGCGCTGGTGAGCACCGCCACCCTCGTCAGCGCGACCTGCTCGGCCGCCCAAGGCGCGACGACCCGCCCGGCCGCCCCGGCGCCTGCCGACCTCTCGATCCGGCTGCACGGCAACGTCCTGGACATCCCGGTGAACGGCGGCGTCGCACAGCTGCGGACCGACTCGCTGGCCATCACCGCGCGGGGCCGCGACCACCGGACCCTGACCCTCTCCGCACCTGCGGCGCAGCCGCTGGGCGCACCCGGCCCGATCACCGTCAAGGGCGGCGCCGCGAGTTGGACGCTGCCGGCGCAGGGCCTGAGCGTCACGGCCGCCGCGGTGCGCGGTCGGCTGCAGGTCACCGTGCACAGCGAGCAGGACGGCGCCTCGCTGTCCTGGCCGGTCACCGGCACCGACCCGTCCGCCACCCAGCTGCAACTGCCGCGCGGCGAGGGGCTGGGCGTTCCGGTTGCCGACCCGTTCTGGAACTCGACCCGGACCGGAGTGGCCGGCGCCGGCTACGGCCTCGAAACCGACCTGAGCATGCCGCTGTGGGGCTACACGCTGGCCGGAGCAGGCGTCAGCTACCTGGTGCCGCAGCCGGTCGGCACCTCACTGGGCCTCAGCTCCCAGGACGGCCGTCTGCGCGGCACCGCCGTGCACACGTTCTCCCAGCAGGCGGGCACCCGGGACTACACGGTCACCTTCGCGCTCACCGCGCCCTCCCCCGTCGCCCCGGCTCAGGACTACCGCCGCTGGCTCAGCGACGAAGGCCAACTGGTCACGCTGAGCGCCAAGATGGCCGCCAACCCCGAGGTCGGCAAGCTGCTCGGCGCCTTCCACGCCTACACCTGGGGCAGCGCCCGCACCGCGCAGGGCGTCCAGCAGATGCAGGCGCTCGGCCTGTCCCGGCTCTGGCTCGGCTACGACGCCGACGACCACCCGATGGACGCCCAGGCGGTGGCCGCCGCGAAGCGGGCGGGCTACCTGGTCGGCCCGTACGACTCGTTCGCCAACGGGCAGGACCCGGCCACCGCCGATGCCCCCACCTCCGCCTGGCCGGCGCCGGTCTACCCGGGCTACTGCATCCACCAGCAGGACGGCTCCGTGCTCGCGGGCTTCCACGATCGCGGCTGTTACCTCAGTTCCCAGGCATTCGCACAGCACGGCGAGTTCCTCGCCCAGCGCACCACGCAGATGACCGCCAACGGGGCGAACAGCTACTTCCTGGACGTGGACGCGGCCGGCGAGCTGTACGACGACTACAGCCCCGACCACCCGATGAACCAGCAGCAGGACAAGGCCAACCGGATCGCCCGGATGCGCCAACTGTCCGGCCCGGACAAGCTGGTGCTCGGCTCCGAGTCCGCGCACAGCTGGGCCGGCCCGGTCATCGACTTCAGCCACGGCTCGCTGACCCCGCCGGCGGACGGACTGTGGCCACTGGAGAAGAACAGGGAGGTCTGGGGCGGCTACGCGCCGGCCGCCGCACCGGGCGTCTTCTTCAAGCCGGTCACCCTGCCGGACGACCTGACCAAGGCCGTGTTCGACCCGACGTACCGGATCCCCCTGCTGGAGACCGCGTTGCACGACGCCCAGGTCAACCTCGACCGGTGGGAGCTGTCCTACACCAAGTTCCCCGCGCTGGAGACCACCCGGGCGTTGCAGGCGATCCTGCAGAACACCCCGCTGAACCTGACGCTCAACGGCCCGACGCTCGACGCCGACGGCAAGCAACTCGCCGCACTCCAGCAGTACTTCGCGCCCCTGCACCAGGCCGCCGGGACCCAGCCGATGACCGACTTCCGCTACCTGACCGCGGACCACCAGGTGCAGCAGACCGGCTTCGGCAACGGCGTGCTCCAGGTCACCGCCAACTTCGGCACCAGCACCTACGGCCCCGCCGCACTCCCCGGCGGCTGCGTGGACGCCAAGCTCAAGGGCGACAAGCAGCCGCGCCGCCTCTGCCCCAGCACCCTGCCGCAGGCGCCCCTCGGGTAGCCGGGTGCACGTGGAGCGACCCCCGCGCCGGCGGGTTCATCGCCGCGCCAGGTGCCTCAGGGCCGACTGCGCCGCGTGGAAGCCGGCCATGCCGTGCACTCCGGCGCCCGGTGGGGTGGCGGCGGAGCAGAGGTAGACGCCGGGGATTCCGGTGGCGTAGGGGTCGCGGGTGGGGCGGGGGCGCAGGAGGAGTTGGCGGGCGGTGTTGGCGCCGCCCGTGATGTCGCCGCCGACGTGGTTGGGGTTGTCCGAGTGCAGCCGGGCCGCCGTGCGGACGTACCGGGCGCGGATCCGCGGCCGGAAGCCGGGGGCGAAGCGCTCGATCTGGTCCAGGACCGGCTCGGTCGCGTCGCCCCGGTAGCCGTGCGGGACGTGGGCGTAGGCGTAGACGGGGTGGAGGTCCCCGGCCGAGCGGGACGGGTCGGCCAGGTACTGCTGGCCGACCAGCACGAAGGGGCGGCGGGGCATCCGGCCGCGGGAGGTCGCCTCCTCGGCGGCGACGACCTCCTCGAAGGTGCCGCCGAGGTGGACGGTGCCCGCCGCCCGGCAGTGCTCGTTGGTCCACGGGATGCCGCCCTCGACCGCCAGGTCCACCTTGAAGGCCGCGGGGCCGTACCGGTACCGGCGGTAGGCCCGGGCGGTCCGGGGCGGCAGGCGGTCGCCCAGGATCCGGACAGCGGCGTGCGGGCCGGTGTCCAGCAGGACGAGATCGGGCCGGTCGAGCTGGTCGAGGTGGAGGACCTCCACCCCGGTCTCGACGGTGCCGCCGAGCCGCTGCAGCAGCCGCGCCATCGCGGTGGTGACCGCCTGCGAGCCGCCCTGCGCCACCGGCCACCCGTGGGCGTGGCCGACGGCGACCAGCATCAGGCCGATGGCGCTGCCGAACGGCCCGCCGAGCGAGCCGAACGCGTGGGCCGCCGCCCCGCCGAACAGCGCCCGGGCCTGCTCGCCGCTCCACTGCCGTGCGGTCCACGGGGCGGGCAGCACGGCCTGGGCGCCGAACTCGGCCAGGGCGAGCGGCGCGGCGGGCACGTGCAGGAGGGGGCCGAGGACGTCGTCCGCGAGCCGGTCGAAGTTGCTCGCCAGCCGTCCGAACACCCGCCGCCACGTCCGGCCGTCCGCCGGCGGCAGCTGCGCGGCCGTCCGGTCCACGTCGCGCCACAGCACCCCGGCGGCACCCGAGTCCAGGGGGTGGGCCAGCTCCGCCCCGGCCCGGAGCCAGCGCAGCCCGTACTCCTCCAGGCCCAGGGAGCGCAGGAACGGCGAGGCGACGCCGGTGGGGTGGAAGGCGGAGCAGTCGTCGTGGATCAGCCCCGGCAGCGTCCGCTCGCCGGACCGGGTGCCGCCGCCGATGGTCTCCCGCGCCTCCAGCACCCGTACCCGCACGCCCTCCTGGGCGAGGCGGATCGCGGCGGCGAGCCCGTTCGGCCCGCTGCCGACCACCACGGCCGTCGTCATGCTGCCGGTCCCACCTCTCGCCGGGGTCGCCGGGCGGCGGAGAGGGGGGCCACCCGGTACACCGGGCCAGCTTAGGGAGCGGAGGCCCCGGAACCGTGCACCGATCCGCCGCGTCACGGCAGCGGTTGCCCGGTCAGGGGCGGCCCAGCGAGCGGCAGGTCGCCTTCGCCCTGGACCGGGCGTAGCTCGTAGCCGAGTCAGAAGGCGTCGTCGGGGATCTCCACGGCGGTCCGGTCCAGGCTCTCCAGGAGGTCGAACTGGGGCCCGGTCCTGGGGAGTTCGTGGCGGAAGAAGAACCGGCAGGCGTGCCGCTTGCCGTCGTGGAAGGGCTCGCTGCCGGCTTCGGCGGCGAGGAACTGTTCCAGCCAGAGCCAGGCGACGACGGTGTGGCCGACCGCTTCGAGGTAGACGGTGGCGTTGGCCAGCGCCGTTTCCGGGTCGCCGGTTCCCCACAGCCGCTCGGTGACCGAGACGGTGCGCTGCACGGCCTCGTCGAGCTGTGCCGCATAGTCGGCGGCCTCGCGGCCAGCGGCCTTGGCACGGGCGGTGGTCGCCGAGATGGTCTCGACGAGCAGGCGCAGCCCGGCGCCGCCGTCCATGACGACCTTGCGGCCGAGCAGGTCCAGGCCGTGGATGCCGTGGGTGCCTTCGTGGATGGGGTTGAGCCGGTTGTCGCGGTAGAACTGCTCGACGTTGTACTCGCGGGTGTAGCCGTAGCCGCCGTGCACCTGGATGGCGAGGCTGTTGGCCTCCAGGCACCACTGGGAGGGCCAGCTCTTGGCGATCGGGGTGAGGACGTCCAGCAGCAGCTCGGCGCGGGCGCGGTCCTCGGGCGAGGCGCCGGTGCGTTCCTCGTCGAGGAGCCGGCCGCAGTACAGGACCAGGGCCAACGCCCCCTCGGTGTAGGACTTCTGGGCGAGTAGCATGCGGCGTACGTCGGTGTGGGCGATGATCGGCACCTGCGGGGAGTCCGGGTCCTTGGCGCCGATCGGGCGGCCCTGGGGGCGGGCGCGGGCGTAGTCGAGGGCGTGCAGGTAGCCGGTGCAGCCCAGCGCGGTGGCGCCGAGGCCGACGCCGATCCGGGCCTCGTTCATCATGTGGAACATGTACGCCAGGCCGCGGTGCGGTTCGCCGACCAGGTGTCCGACGGCGCCTGGCTCGCCGCCCGGCCGGTGCACGCCCTCGCCGAAGTTGAGCAGGGTGTTGGTGGTGCCCCGGAAGCCCATCTTGTGGTTGAGCCCGGCCAGGACGACGTCGTTGCGCTCGCCGAGCGAGCCGTCGGCGCCGACCAGGACCTTGGGCACGATGAACAGCGACAGGCCCTTCACCCCGGGCGGGCCGCCGGGGATCCGGGCCAGCACCAGGTGGACGATGTTCTCGGACAGCTCGTGCTCGCCGCCGGAGATCCACATCTTGTTGCCGAACAGCCGGTACGTGCCGTCGTCCTGGGGCTCGGCCCGCGTACGGAGGTCGGCGAGCGAGGAGCCGGCCTGCGGCTCCGACAGGCACATGGTGCCGAAGAACCGGCCCTCCACCATCGGCCGGACGTAGGTGTCGATCTGTTCGGGACTGCCGTGCGCCAGCAGCAGGTTGGCGTTGCCCGCGGTCAGGAAGGGGTACGCCGCGGTGCCCGGGTTGGCGGCCTGGAACCAGGCGAAGCAGGCGCTGGCCACGACGGAGGGCAGCTGGGCGCCGCCGACCTCGTAGTCCATGGCGCTGCCGAGCAGGCCGGTCCCGGCGAAGACCGACAGCGCCTCGCCGACCTCCGGGATCAGGTGGACCCGTTCGCCGTCGAAGCGCGGCTCCTCGGCGTCGTTCCGCTTGTTGTGCGGCGCGAAGTGCCGGGTGGCCACCTGCTCGCTGAGGTCGAGGGCGGCGTCGAAGGTCTCCCGCGAGTGGTCGGCGTACCGCGGCCGCGCGGTGAGGGACGGGACGTCCAGCCATTCGTACAGCAGGAAGTCGAGGTCGCGGCGGGAGAGCAGCAGGGAGGTCATGAAACGGATGTTCCCCTTCGAGTCGCGGCGGCGAACCATGACCCGGCGGCCGGATTCGCCGGCTGTGGTCAGCCGAGGGCGGGCCGCCGGGTGGTGGCCTCCGCCAGGCTGTTGGGGCGGATGTCGGTCCAGGTGGTCTCGATGTGGTCGACGCAGTCCTGCCGTCCGGCCGGGCCGAAGGTGGGCTGCCAGCCGGCGGGGGCCGGGGCGAAGGCGGGCCACAGGGAGTGCTGGCCCTCGTCGTTGACCAGGACCAGGTAGTCGGCGTCCGGGTCGTCGAAGGGGTTCGTCATCGGGTCGGTCCTCTCTCGGTTGGGTGGGGCCGGGGCGGTCAGTGGCCGCGCAGCTCCAGGGTGCAGCACTTGACGCTGCCGCCCGCCTTGAGCAGCTCGGTGAGGTCCACGCCGATCGGCTCGAAGCCGCGCCGGCGCAGCTCGCCGATCAGGTGGGTGGCCGATTCCGGCAGCAGCACGTGCCGGCCGTCGGAGAGCGCGTTGAGGCCGAAGACCGCGGCGTCCTCGTCGGTGGCCAGGATGGCGTCCGGGAAGAGTTCGCGCAGCACCGCGCGGCTTCCGGGGGTGAAGGCCGCCGGGTAGTACATGACCTCGTCGTCGGACAGGACGGCGAGGGCGGTGTCCAGGTGGTAGAACTCCGGGTTCACCAGGGTCAGGCCGGTCACCGGGACGCCGAAGAACTCCTGGGCCTCCGCGTGCGACCTCGGGTCGGTGCGGAAACCGGTGCCGGCCAGCAGACGGCGGCCGACCAGCAGGTAGTCGCCCTCGCCCTCGTTGATGTGCTCGGGCCACAGGAGCTCGGAGTAGCCCTGGTCGCGGAACCAGGAGAGGTAGGCCGGGCCCTCGGCGGTGCGCTCGGCGTGGCGGAAGCGCGCGCCCAGCACCTTCCCGTCGATCACGGTGGCGCCGTTGGCCGCGAAGACCATGTCGGGCAGGCCGGGCAGCGGGTCGATCTCCTCGACGGTGTGGCCGAGTTCGCGGTAGAGGTCGCGCAGCCGGGTCCACTGGGCGAGCGCGCGCTCGCCGTCGACCGGCTTCTCCGGGTGCATCCAGGGATTGATGGAGTAGCTGACGCCGAAGTGACTGGGCCGGCACATCAGGAAACGGCGCGGGCTCGCGGTGCGGACCGGCGGCCGCTCGCTCGCGCCCGGTCGGGTGGTGTCCGTCATGGACGTGGTTCTCCTTGGTCTGCGCGGTGCCCGGCGGAAGACCGGGCCCCGGGTCGGTCGGGGGGTGTGTGGCGCGCTCCCGCGCGCTCTTTCCCCGGTTCAGTCGATGAGTCGCCGACGCATCCCGCGGACGGCCAGGTACCAGGCGAGGGCGGCGAATCCGGCCAGCACGGCTCCGTGCAGCGCGTCCGCCGCGCCCAGCGTCCCGAAGGCGGCGTGCCGGACCGTCTGGGTGCAGTGGTAGATCGGGTTGACGGCGGCGACGGCGTGGACCCAGCCGGGCAGGCCGTCCAGCGGGAAGAACACGCCCGCGGCCATCACCAGCGGGGTCAGGACGCCGGAGACCACGAGCCGCAGCCAGTCGATGGCCGGCACCAGGCAGGACACCCACATTCCGAGCAGGGCGAAGGCGAAGCCGGAGACCAGCGCCACCAGCGGCACCAGCAGCAGTTCCGGCGTCGGCGGGAGGCCGATGGCGAGGGTGACCAGCAGGGGCGCGGTGCCGTACACGGAGGACTTGACGGCGATCCAGGAGCCCTCGGCGGTGACCAGTTCCCAGACGTCGACGGGCTGGCACAGGACGGCGTCGTAGATCTTCTGGTACTTGCGGCGGTTGAAGCTCTCGAACATCCCGGCGAAGGCCGAGGCGAAGAGCACCGAGGTGACCACCATGCCGACGCCGACGAACTGCGGGTAGGGGTGGCCCTGGACGGAGTCGATCAGCCGGCTGAAGCCCAGGCCGAAGCCGGTCATGTAGACGAGCGGCTCGATCAGCGAGCCGAAGGTGATGGCGGGCCAGTAGCGGCGGAAGAGCAGCAGCTCGCGCAGCCAGACCGCGCGCATGGTCGGCCACAGGGCCGACGGGCGGCCGGGTCCGGCGGCGGGGCCGGCCTGCTCCCGGGTGCGGGGCGTGGGCGTCGCCGTGGTCATCGGATGTCCTCTCGTTGTCCGGCGGGCGGCCGCCGGCCGGCCGCCCCCGACGGGGGCGGCCGGCTCGCGGGGCGCGACGGCGCGGGCGGTTTCAGCCGGATCTCAGCCGAACAGTTCTCCGGTCAGGGCGACGAAGACGTCCTCGAGGGAGGTCGGACGCAGCACGTCCGGAGAGCCGAGGCGCTCGTGCATCCGCGCGGGGACGGTCTCGGCCCGCAGCACGGAGACGGCCGGCCCGGTGCGGCGGCTGGGCAGCCCGGCCCGGGCGGCTTCGGCCTCGACCAGTTCGCGCCGGGCCGCGTCGCCCCGGTACTCGGCGGCCTGGGCGCCCGCGTGCGCGTGCAGCAGTTCCGCGGGGGTGCCCCGGGCGATCAGTCGGCCGCCGAACACCACCGCCACCTCGTCGGCGAGCCGTTCGGCCTCCTCGATGTAGTGGGTCGACATCACCACGGTGGTGCCGCTCTCGCGCATCCCGTCGATGACGTCCCACAGGTCCTGGCGGATCTGCGGGTCGAGACCGACGGTGGGCTCGTCCATGAGCAGCAGCCGCGGGTTGTTGACGATGCCCCGGGCGAGCAGGACCCGGCGGCGCATGCCGCCGGAGAGCGCGTCGGCCCGGGTGTCGGCGCGGTCGGTGAGGCGGACCGCGGCCAGGGCGCGGTCGACGGCGTCACGATACCCGGCGCGCGGCAGGGCCGTGAAGCGGACGAAGACGTCCAGGTTCTGTCGGACCGTCAGTTCTGGGTCGATGTTGTCGTGCTGCGGAACGACGCCGACCAGGGAGCGGGCGCGGCGGGAGTCGTCCGGCATCCGGTGCCCGAAGACCTCGACCGTGCCCGAGTCCGCCCGGGTCTGTCCGGTGAGCATCCGCATGGTGGTGGACTTGCCGGCGCCGTTGGGTCCGAGCAGGCCCAGGAACATGCCGGCGGGCACCTCCAGGTCCAGGCCGCCCACCGCCGTGGTGGTGCCGAAGGTCTTGACCGCACCGCTGATTCGGACGGCAGGGGTGTCCACGCGGGCCGCTCCTTTCGGGAAGGCTCTGGGAAGGGTCTTGGAACTCCCGGTAATCCCGGGGAAGTCGCGGAGTCCGACCGCGCCGGGTCGACCGGTGTCCTCGGGACGGGAAAATCGGGGCCGGCCCATGACCGGATTCGGGTCACACCCGGCCGACGTGATGTCACAACGGCCCACGGAGTGTTGCAGGTTCATTTCCGATCGCCCGCACGGACCGCGCTCATCTAACCGCAGAATAGCCCTGTCAGGAACCCGCCCGGAGGGGGTTCCCATGTCCATGACCAGGTGTTATGTTGACCGGAGATCAATGCCGCTGGGACCGCTTCGAAGCCGGCCCATCCGGGGGGAATTTCGGCTCAACCACCCGCCGCTCCAACGACGTTGCCGTCAGTGTGCGATGGGTGTCGATCTCTCGTTTCCACCCTTGATGGCCAACCCGCGGCAGCACCGCCCGCGAGGCCCCGTTCAAGGAGATGTGGATGCAATCCGACGCACCGTTCACCGGTAACGTCCACCTGCGGGCCGCGCGGGCGGAGGACGCCGCGGCCGTCACCGAGGTCTTCCTCGCCTCCCGCGCGGCGGCCATGCCCTACCTCCCCCGCCTGCACAGTGACGAGGCCACGCTGTGGTGGGTCACCAACGTGGTGCTCGCGGACACCCGGGTCTGGCTGGCCGAGGACGCCGGCACCGGGGCCCTCCTGGGCTTCGCCGCACTCGACGGCGCCCTGCTCGACCACCTCTACCTGCGTCCCGACGTCCGCCGCCGCGGCATCGGGACGCTGCTGCTGGGGGCCGTCAAGGAGGCGAGCCCCGAGGAGCTCTCACTGCACGTCTTCCAGCGGAACACCGGGGCCCGCGCCTTCTACGAGCGGCACGGCTTCGTCCCGGTGGACAGCAACGACGGCAGCCGCAACGAGGAGAACGAGCCCGACCTGACCTATCGCTGGACCGCCTGACCCCCTCGCAGCATGCGGCAGTACCCCCGCCGATGGACGTCGGCGGGCCCCAACGGCCAAGAGCCACCGGACAACCACCGTCCGTCCCACCCGGCCCACCAGGCCCGCGGGACGGATTGACCTGGAGGGAAGCCCTGTGCTGGGCGAACACAGCCTGCCCGCGGAAACACCGCTGTCGTACGCGCAGTTGGCGCTCTGGTTCAACGACCGTCTCCAGGGCGGGGACGCCTCGTACAACGTCCCGGTCGCCCTGCGGCTGACCGGCGAGGTCGACCACGAGGCGCTCCGGGCCGCGCTGGACGACGTGCTGGAACGGCACGCGGCCCTGCGCACCGTGTTCCCCGAGCGGGACGGCGTGCCGCGCCAGCACGTGCTGCCGATGGCCGAGGTGCCCCCGGTGCTCACCGTGGTGCCCACCACCGAGGCGGAGCTGCCCGCCCTGATCGGGGCCGAGTCCGGGCACGTCTTCGACCTGGAGTCGGAAGTGCCGCTGCGGGTGCGGCTGTTCTCGCTCGGCCCGCGCGAGCACGTGGTCCAGATGGTGCTGCACCACATCGCCGGTGACGGCTGGTCGATGGCCCCGCTGGCCCGCGACCTCAGCACCGCGTACCTGGCCCGGCGGCAGGGCCGGGCACCGATCTGGTCCCCGCTGCCCGCCACGTACGCCGAGTACGCCGTGCGCCAGCACGCGAACCTCGGCGACCTGGACGACCCGCAGAGCAGCGGCGGCCGCCAGCTCGCCTACTGGCGCGAGGCCCTGGCGGGCCTGCCGGACTTCCTGGAACTGCCCACCGACCACCCGCGGCCGGCCGCGATGTCGCACCGGGGCGAGTTCTTCCCCTGGGACCTCCCGGCCGAGCTGCACCGCGAGCTGCTCGCCCTGTCCCGCTCCTGCCGGGTCAGCATGTTCATGGTGCTCCAGGCCGCACTGGCCGCCACACTGACCCGCTCCGGGGCCGGTACGGACATCCCGATCGCCAGCCCGATCGCCGGGCGCACCGACGAGCGCTACGACGAGGTCGTCGGCTATTTCGTCAACCCGCTGGTCCTGCGCCTGGACACCTCCGGCGACCCGACCTTCCGCGAGCTGCTCAAGCGGGTGCGCCGCACCGACCTCCAGGGCTTCGCCCACCAGGAGTTCCCCTTCGAGCGGCTGATCACCGCGCTCAATCCGCACCGGTCGCTGGCCTGGCACCCGCTGTTCCAGGTCATGCTGGCCTTCCAGAACACCCCCGAGGCGAGCCTCGCCCTGCCCGGCATCGAGACCGAGATCGCCGAGGCGGGCCCGGGCGGCGCCAAGTTCGACCTGTCCTTCAACGTCCGGGAGCTGCACGACGCCGACGGCGCCCCCGCCGGGCTCGGCTGCTTCGTCGAGTACAGCACCGACCTGTTCACCCGGACCGGCGCCGAGGCCCTGACCGTCCGGCTCGGCCGGCTGCTCGCCGCGGTCGCCGCCGACCCGGACCAGCCGATCGGCGCCCACGACCTGCTCTCCGCCGACGACCGGCTGGACCTCCTGGAACGCGCCGCCGGGCCCGCCCTGCCCGCCTCCACCGTCACCTACCACACCGCCTTCGAGCAGCGCGCCGCGCTGGAGGGCGAGGTCACCGCCCTCGTCGCGGAGGACGGCCGGCTCACCTTCGCCGAGGTCAACGAGCGGGCCAACCGGCTCGCCCGGGAGCTCGTGCGGCGCGGGGCCGGCCCCGAGAGGTACGTCGTGCTGGCGCTGCCACGCACCACCGACCTGCTGATCGCCCTGCTCGCCGTGCTCAAGTCGGGCGCCGCCTACGTCCCGGTCAGCCCCGCCTCGCCGCGCGAGCGGCTGGCCGCCGTCCTCGCGGACGCCGACCCGGTCTGCGTGCTGGCCACCGTCGCGGACGCCGGGCGGCTGCCGGCCGCCGCGCCCGTCCTGCTCCTGGACGAGCCCGAGGTCCGCGCCGCCGTCGCCGCCCACCCCGGCGGCGACCTGACCGACGCCGACCGCACCGGCCCCACCGGCCCGCTCGACCCGGCCTACGTCATCCACACCTCCGGGTCGACCGGCGTCCCCAAGGGCGTGGTGATCCCGCACGGCGGCCTCAGCAGCCTGATGCAGCACCACCGCACCCGGATGGTCCGGCCGTCCGGCGGCCCCGGAGGCCGGCGCCTCCAGCTCGGCCTGGTCGCCTCGATCACCTTCGACACCGCCTGGGAGCCGCTGTTCTGGCTGCTGGAGGGCCACCCGCTGCACCTGCTGAGCGACGAGGTCCGGCTCGACCCCCAGGCCCTGGTCGACTACGTCCGCCGCGAGCGCCTGGACTTCCTCGACCTCACCCCGACCTACGTCCCGGCGCTCACCGCGGCCGGTCTGTTCGCCGAGGGCGAGCACCGGCCGACGGTGCTGATGCTCGGCGGCGAGGCCGTCGGCCCGGCGCTGTGGACCGAGCTCTCCGCCCTGCCCGACGTCGCGGTGTTCAACTACTACGGACCGACCGAGTGCACCGTCGACGCGCTCGCCTGCGACCTGACGGACAGCGCGACCCCGGTCATCGGCCGCCCCCTCGACAACACCCGCGCCCAGGTGCTGGACGAGCGGCTGCGCCCCGTCCCGCTCGGCGTGCCCGGCGAGCTGTACCTGTCCGGGCCGCACCTGGCCCGTGGCTACCTGCGCCGCCCCGGCCTGACCGCCGAGCGCTTCGTCGCCGACCCGTACGGCCCGCCCGGGGCCCGGATGTACCGCACCGGCGACCTCGCCCGGATGCGCCGCGACGGCCAGGTGGAGTACCTCGGCCGGGCCGACGGGCAGATCAAGATCCGCGGCTTCCGGATCGAGCCCGGCGAGGTCGAGGCGGTGCTGCTGCGCCACCCCGCCGTCCTCCAGGCCGCCGTCCTGGCCCGCGGCGACAGCGCCGAGGAACGCTACCTGGCCGCCTACCTGGTGACCGAGGACGGCAACGCCCCCGACCTCGCCGAGGTGCGCGAACTGCTGGCGGGCCGGCTGCCCGACTACATGATCCCGGCGGCGTACGCCGTACTCGACCGGCTGCCGCTCAACTCCAGCGGCAAGCTGGACGGTTCGGCCCTTCCCGAGCCCGGGCTGCGCGCCGCCACCGGCCCGTCCCGGGCTCCCCGGGACGCCCGCGAGGCCGCGCTCTGCGCGCTGCTCGCCGAGGTCCTCGGCGTCCCCGCGGTCGGCCCCGACGACGACTTCTTCGCGCTCGGCGGCCACTCGCTGCTGGCCACCCGGCTGGTCAGCCGGGTGCGCACCGCCCTGGGCGCCGAACTGCCCATCCGAGCGGTCTTCGAGAGCCCCACCGCCGCCGGACTGGCCCGCCTCGTGGACACCGACCGGTGTCGCCCCGTGCTGGCCGCCGCCGCCCGGCCCGAGCGGATCCCGCTCTCGCACGCCCAGCGCCGGCTCTGGTTCCTGCAGCAGCTGGACCCGCTGAGCGACGCCTACCACATTCCGCTCGCCCTGCACCTGCGCGGCGACCTCGACGACGACGCGCTCGCCGAGGCCCTGCGCGACTGCGCGGTCCGCCACGAGGCCCTGCGCACCGTGTTCCCCGCCGACGCGCAGGGCCCCCGGCAGCTGGTCCACGACCCGGACCGGCTGCCCCCGCTGCTGCGCCGTGTCGACGCCACCCGGATGAGCGAGGATGAGCTGGCCGAGGCGCTGCGCACCGCCGCCGCCCGGCCCTTCGACCTCGCCGCCGAGCCACCGCTGCGCGCCGACCTCCTCGCCCTCGCGCCCGACCGACACGTCCTGCTGCTGACGGTCCACCACATCGCCTGCGACGGCTGGTCGCTGGGCCCGCTCGCCCGCGACCTGGGCACCGCCTACCGGGCCCGGTCGGCCGGCCGGGCGCCCGAGTGGCCCGACCTGCCCGTCCAGTACGCCGACTACACCCAGTGGCAGCTCGCCCTCCTCGGAGACGACCGGGACCCGGCCAGCCCGGCCGCCCGCCAGTGGCAGTACTGGAGCGAGGCCCTGGCCGGCCTGCCCGAGGAGATCGCCCTGCCCGTGGACCGGCGCCGCACCGCCGAGACCGGTCCGCAGGCCGGCCACGTCCCGCTGCGGCTGGCCGCCGAGGACCACCGGGCCCTGGCGGCGCTCGCCCGGGCGCACGGCGCCAGCCTCTTCATGGCCGTTCAGGCCGGTCTCGCGGCGCTGCTCACCCGCCTCGGCGCGGGCACCGACATCCCGATCGGCGCCCCGATCGCCGGCCGCACCGACGAGGCCCTCGACGACCTGGTCGGCTTCTTCGTCAACACCCTGGTGCTGCGCACCGACACCGACGGCGACCCGGGCTTCCGCGAACTGCTGCTCCGGGTCCGGGACGCCGACCTGGCCGCCTACGCCCACCAGGACCTGCCGTTCGAGCGGATCGTCGAACTGGTCAACCCCGAGCGCTCCCCCGGCCGCCACCCGCTGTTCCAGGTCGCCCTGGTGATGGACCAGGCCGCTCCCGCCGTGGACATCCCGGGCCTGGAGAGCGAGTTGCTCGCCGCCGGTCCGGCGCCGGCCAAGTTCGACCTCACCGTCACCCTCGGGGCGCCCACCGGACCGGACGGCGAGCTGAGCGGCGCGATCGAGTACCGCACCGACCTGTTCGACCGGACCACCATCGAGGCGATCGCCCGCCACCTGGCGCGGCTGCTCGGCGCGGCGGCAGCCGACCCGGAGCGGCCGATCGGCCGCCTGGACCTGGCCGCGGAGGGCGAGCTGCCCGGCCTGCTGGCCGGCTCCGTCGGCGAGCGGCGGGCGCTGGCGCCGACCACGCTGGCCGCGCTGGTGCGGGAGCGCCTCGCCGCCCCGTCCGGCACCCCGGCGCTGGTCTTCGAGGGCGAGGAGCTCGACCCGGCCGAACTCGACCGCCGGATCGAGGCGATGGCCCACCGGCTCGCCGCCGTGGGCGTCCGCCCGGGCACCCTGGTCGCGGTGGCCGTGCCCCGGTCGGTGGAGCTCGTGGTGGCGCTGTGCGCCGTCCACCGGGCCGGCGGTGCCTATCTCCCGCTCGACCCCGACTACCCGGCCGACCGGCTCGCCTTCATGCTGGCGGACGCCCGCCCGGCCGCCGTGGTCGCCGCCCCCGAACAGCTCGCGCTGCTCGGCCCCGCCGACGGCGTGCCGTGCCTGTCCCCGGAGGACCTGCCGACGCCCGGCGGCGTCACCCTGACCGCACCGGGCCCCGAGGACCCGGCGTACGTCATCTACACCTCCGGCTCCACCGGCCGCCCCAAGGGCGTGCTGGTCCCGCACCGGGGCATCGTCAACCGGCTGCGCTGGGGCCAGGAGGAGTACCGGCTGACGGCCGCCGACGCGGTGCTGCAGAAGACCTCGTCCAGCTTCGACGTCTCGGTCTGGGAGTTCTTCTGGCCGCTGGTCGCCGGCGCCACCCTGGTGGTGGCCAAGCCGGACGGGCACCGCGACCCGGCCTACCTGGCGGACCTGATCCGCCGCCGGAACGTCACCGTCGCCCAGTTCGTGCCGTCCATGCTGGACGCGTTCCTGCAGCATCCGCAGGCCGCCGACCACGCCGGGCTGCGCCTGGTGGTGGCCAGCGGCGAGGCGCTCTCGGCGGCCACCGTGCGCCGGTTCCGGCAGGTGCTCCCGGGCGTCCGGCTGGCCAACCTGTACGGACCGACCGAGGCCTCCGTCGAGGTGACCGCCTGGGAGTGCGGCCCGGCGGACGAGCAGCCGCGTCCGGTGCCGATCGGGCGGCCGGTCTGGAACACCGGCGCCTACGTGCTGGACGCCGCCCTGAACCCGGTGCCACCGGGCGTGCCGGGCGAGCTCTACCTGTCCGGCGAGCAGCTCGCGTACGGCTACCTCGGCCGTCCGGCGCTCACCGCCGAGCGCTTCGTCGCCGACCCGCACGGCGCTCCGGGCGCCCGGATGTACCGCACCGGCGACCTGGCCCGTCGCCGCCGCGACGGCGCGGTGGAGTACCTGGGCCGGGTGGACGGCCAGGTGAAGGTGCGCGGCTACCGGATCGAGCTCGGCGAGATCGAGGCCCGGCTGGGCGAGCACCCGGCGGTCTCGGCCTGCGCGGTCGCCGTCCGCGAGGACCGGGCCGGCGCCGTCCGGGTGGTCGCCTACGTGGTCCCGGCCCCGTCGGCGCAGCCGCCCACGGCCGCCGCGCTGCGCGCCCATCTGCGCAGCCACCTGCCCGAGTTCATGGTGCCGACCGCCTACGTGACGCTCGGCGCGCTCCCGGTGAGCGTCAACGGCAAGCTGGACCGCCGGCGGCTGCCCGAACCGCAGACCCACGTGGAGAGCCGGGCCCGGGAGCCGCGGACGCCGGCCGAGCGCACCCTGGTCGCGCTGTTCGCGGAGCTGCTCGACGTACCGCAGGTGGGTCCGGAGGACGACTTCTTCCTGCTCGGCGGCCACTCCCTGCTGCTGATCCGGCTGGTCGAGCGGATCCACGCGGAGTTCGGCACCGAACTGCCCGTCCGGGCGCTGTTCGAGGCGCCGACCCCCGCGGCGCTGGCCGAGCGGCTGGCCGGGCCGCCGCCCGGAGCCGCCGAGGCGGCCTTCGAGCCGCTGCTGGCCCTGCGGGGCACCGGCGACCGGCCGCCGCTGTTCTGCATCCACCCGGTGACCGGCGACGGCCTCGGCTTCCTCGGCCTGCTGCGCGGCCTCGACCCGGACCAACCGGTCCACGCCTTCCAGGGCATCGGCCCGGTCGGCGGCGGGCCGCGGCCCGCGACCATGGACGGGCTGGCGCGGGAGTACCTGGAGCGGATCCGGGCCGTCCGGCCGCACGGACCGTACCGGCTGCTCGGCTGGTCGTTCGGTGGGCTGGTCGCCCACCAGATCGGCGTCCTGCTGCGCGAGGAGGGCGAGGAGGTCGACCTGGTGGCGCTGCTCGACAGCCTGCCGGCCCCGGCGGACGCCGGGGAGGTGGACGAGACCGTCGTGCTGGCCGAGCTGCTGACCACGATCGGCGCGCCCGACGAGGAGGTGGCCGCCGTGCTGGCGAACCGCTGGCGGCCGAAGCCCTCGGAGCTGCTCGACCGGCTCGCCGTCGCGCTGCGCGAGGCCGCGCCGCGCGACGAGGAGCAGCTGGCGGTCTTCCTCGACTCCTGCCGCTACCACGCCGGGCTGATGACCGGCTGGACGCCGGGGGTGCTGGACGCGCCGGTGGTGGTCTTCACCGCCTCCGCCGACAACCGGCCGGAGGAGACGGTGGCCACCTGGCGGGCCCACACCAGCGGGCCGGTGCTGGACCATCCGGTCGCCGCCCGGCACCTGGACCTCGCCAGCGCCGGACCGATCGACGAGATCGCCCGGGTCGTCGCGGCCGCCCTCCGGCGGGCCGACGGGGCCCGGTGACGGCGATCCGTCCGGAGTGTTCCGGACGAACCGCCGTTTGCCGGCCGGCTCCGCGGGGGGCCGGCCGGCGGGGGTCAGGCTCCCTGGGCCTCCAGGCCCGCCCGGGCCTCCGCCGCGAGCTCCGCGAGCACCTCGCTCCGCTGCTGGTGCAGGAAGAAGTGGTCGCCCGGCAGGATGCGGTGGCGGAAGCGCGCCGCCGTGGTGCAGCGCCAGCCGGTGATCCACTCCGGGCCGGCCATCAGGTCGTCCGAGCCGCCGAGCGCCAGTACCGGGCAGGGCAGCACGGTCGGCCGGATCCGCTCGTTGTACTCGGCCAGCAGTGTGACGTCCGCCCGGAGCACCGGAAGCACCATCCGCATCAGGTCCTGGAACTCCAGGACCTCGGCCGGGGTCCCGCCCAGCTCGACGAGGCGCTCCAGGAGGTCGTCGTCGGTGAGGTCGTGGAGCTGGGCCACGTCCGGCGTGCCGGGCGCCCGGCCGCCCGAGACCACCAGGGACAGCGGCAGCGGCCGCCCGTCGGCGGCGAGCCGGCGGGTCGTCTCGTAGACGATCCGCGAGCCCATGCTGTGGCCGAGGAGGATGAACGGCTCGTCGGCCGGACGGCTCGCCAGCACGGCGAGCACGCCGTCGACGACCTCGTCCATGCCGGCCGCCGGCGGCTCGGCGAGGCGGGTGCCGCGGCCGGGCAGTTCCACCGGGACCACCGTCAGGTCCGGCTGGCCGGTGTCCCGGGCCCAGGGGAGGTAGGCGCTGGCGGAGCCGCCGGCGTGCGGCAGGCAGTAGACGCGTACGGACCCGGACCCCCCGTCCGGCTCGGCATCACGGTGCCACGGCGTCCATCGGGCCACCTCGTCGGGCAATACGGCGGGCCATCCGGTCATCAATTCTTCTCTTTCGTTCCCGGTCAATTCGAAGAAGCCTGAGGACCAGGCCTCCGGGAAGACTTTATGCGCTGATTTTCAGATAGGTCCAGCCCGGCATCCGACATGTCCCGGAGATTATCGATCCGGCCGTGGCGGGAATTTTCAGTGCCCGGAAACAGTCGATTCACACGGTGAAATCTCGCTCTTTCCCGGGCCATCCGACTCTGTTACGGTGCTATCCGTCCGGGCTTCTCCCGGATATTTCCGGAAATATTTCCGACGAAACCTGCGAACATCCACGGGAGAGGGCGGACACAATGTGCGGAATAACCGGCGTATTCGTCCTGGGCGGTGGTCGCCCGGCCGACGCCGAGGCGGTCGCCGCGATGACGGCCTGCCTGGTGCACCGGGGGCCCGACGACGACGGCCACCACACCGCGGACGGCATCGCCCTCGGCTTCCGCCGGCTGGCCCTGAACGACCTCGCCCACGGCAACCAGCCGCACCGCACCGAGGACGGGACGCTCGTCTCGGTCTGCAACGGCGAGATCTACAACCACCGCGAGCTGCGCACCGCGCTGGGCCGCCGCGGACACCGCTTCCGCACCGAGAACGACACCGAGGTGCTGCTCCACCTCTACCGGGAGTACGGCAAGGAGCTGACCGCCCATCTGGACGGCCAGTTCGGCTTCGCCCTGCACGACGCCGCCGAGCGGCGGCTGCTGCTCGCCCGGGACCGCGCCGGCATCGTCCCGCTCTTCTACACCGTCACCGACGGCCTGCTGATCTTCGCCTCCGAGGTCAAGGCGATCCTGCGCCACCCCGCCGTGCGCACCCGGGTCGACCTGCGCGGCCTCGACCAGGTGCTGACCCTGCCCGGGCTGGTCAGCCCCCGCACCATGTTCGAGGGCATCAGTGCGCTGCGCCCCGGGGAACGGCTGATCGCCGACTGCACCGGAGTGCGCACCGAGCGGTACTGGGACCTCGACTTCCCGCTCGCCGCCGACCTCGCCCCGGTGGCCCCCGCGGACCTGGACCGGGAGCTGGACCGGTTCGCCGACAGCACCGTCGGGCTGCTCGACACCGCCGTCCGCAGCCGGCTGGTCGCCGACGTGCCGATCGGCACGTACCTCAGCGGTGGCCTCGACTCCAGCCTGATCGGCGCCCTGATGTCCCGGGCCCGGCCCGGCCACGCGTGGCCCAGCTTCTCGGTCACCTTCCCCGGCCGGGACTTCGACGAGGGCCCGCACCAGCGGCTGGTCGCGGGCAAGCTCGGAACCGACCACCACGAGGTGCCGGTCGGCGAGCACGAGGTCGCCGAGCGGATCGCCGCGATGGTGCGGCACGCCGAGGCCCCCGTCCGCGAGTCGTACAACGTCTGCTCGCTCGCGCTGTCCGAGGCCGTGCGCGCCGCCGGGACGGTCGGCGCGCTCAGCGGCGAGGGCGCCGACGAGCTGTTCGGCGGCTATCCCGGCTACCGCTTCGACGCCACCGGCCTCGGCGGCAGCCGGCTCACCGGGCTGGACGCCTCCCTGGAACGGGAGTTCCGGCACCGGATGTGGGGTGTCGACCTCGCCTACGAACAGGACCAGCTGCCCGCCCAGGAGTTCCGCCGCGAGCTGTACGCCGAGGACCTGGCCCACGCGCTGGACGAGTTCTCCGTCACCAGCCAGCGCCTGGTCGACCCCGAGCGGCTGGCCGGGCGCCACCCACTGCACCAGCGCTCCTACCTCGACTACCACCTGCGGCTCGCCGACCACCTGCTCGGCGATCACGGCGACCGGATGGCCCTGGCCAACGGCGTCGAACTGCGCTTCCCCTTCCTGGCGAACGCCGTGGTCGACCACGCCACCACGGTCCCGCCGGAGCTGATGCTCGCCCACGGCCGGGAGAAGGCCGTCCTGCGCCGGGCGGCCGAGGGGCTCGTCCCCGCCGAAGTGCTCGGCCGGCAGAAGTACGGCTTCCGCGGCCAGACCAGCAGCCACCTGCTGAACACCGGCGCCGACTGGTTCGAGGAGCTGATCTCCCCCGCGACCGTCCGCCGCCAGGGCTACTTCGACCCGGACACCGTCGCCGCCCTGACCGCGCGCCAGCGCACCGACGGCCGCCAGGTGCACGCCCACCTGGACACCGACTACCTGATGCTCGTCGCGACCTTCGCCCTCTTCGTCGAGGAGTTCGACCTGCCGTGCCTGGGATGACCCTCACCGCCACCGCGCCGCCCGCCGCCCCCGGCGACCGCCCGGAACACCCGCTGATCGGCGTGCTCGGCGGCATGGGGCCGCTGGCCTCCACCGAACTGCTGCGCACCGTCTACCGGGCCTGCCGGCTCCAGCCCGAGCAGGACACCCCCCGGCTGCTGCTGTGGTCCGACCCCGCCGTGGTGGACCGCACCGAGGCCATCGGCAGCGGTGAACTCGACGCACTGCGCCGCGCCGTGGAGACCTCGCTGCGCGGCCTGCTGGCGGCCGGCGCGGAGCGCACCGTGATCGCCTGCATCACCGCCCACCACGTGCTCGGCGACCTGCCCGCCGAACTCGCGGAGCGCTGCGTCTCCCTGGTCGACGTGGTGCACGAGGAACTGGCCGCGGCCACCGAACCGCACCTGCTGCTCTGCTCCTCCGGCACCGCCCGGGCCGGCCTGCTCACCTCCGGCCCGGCCGGCGCCCGCGCCGCCGAACGGCTGGTCGCGCTGCACCCGGCGGACCAGGACGCGCTGCACGAGCGCATCCACCGCCTCAAGCGCGGTGAGGACCCCGCCCGCACCATCGACTTCCTGCGCGAGACCCTGCCCCGCTACGGCGTGCGGGCCTTCGTCGCCGCCTGCACCGAACTGCACCTGGTCACCAGGGCGATCGAGGACTCCGGTCTGGGCGGGGAACTGCCCTCCCTCGACCCGCTGACGGTCGTGGCCCGCCGGATCATGAACGGAGAGTTGTGAGCCACACGAGCATCCTCGACCGCTGGGCCGACCAGGTCGAGCACCGAGCCGCCGAACCCGCCCTCGCCACCGCCGGGCGGGACTGGAGCCACCGCGAACTGGCCGAGCTGGCCACCGGCCTGCGGGCCCGGCTCGCCGAGGGCACCGGCCCCGTCCTGGTGGCCAGTGCCGACCCCGTCCCGGTGGTCGCCGCGATCCTCGCCTGCGCCGCCACCGGCCGCGCGTTCGCCCCGGTCGACACCCGTCAGCCCGCCGCGCGCTGGACCGCCCTGCTGGCGGACCTGCGGCCGGGCACCGTACTCGCCGACGCCGCCGGGCGCGCCGCCCTGGCCGCCGCCGGACAGGGCGAACTGCCCCTGCTGGAGACCGAGTCCGTCACCGGCCTGCCGTGGACGGCCGACCACTGGCGCGGCCTCGACGGCCCCGACGCCGGATACGTCTACTTCACCTCGGGCACCACCGGCCGTCCCAAGGGCATCCTGGGCAGCTTCGAGGCCGTCGCCCACTTCCTGGACTGGGAGATCGCCGAGTTCGGCATCGCGCCCGGCACCCGGGTCTCCATGCTCACCTCCCCCGGCTTCGACGCCTTCCTGCGCGACGCCCTCGTCCCGCTCTGCGCCGGCGGCACCGCCGTCGTCCCCTCGCCCGGTGCGGTTCCGGTCGGCGCGGCCCTCGGCGACTGGCTGACCGAGCAGCGGATCGAGCTGCTGCACTGCGTCCCCACCGTGTTCCGCACCCTGCGCGCCGCCGGGCTCACCGCCGGCTCCCTGCCCCGGCTGCGCGCCGCCCTGCTGGCCGGCGAGCCGGTCCGCCCCGCCGACATCACCTGGTGGCGCGGCCTGTTCGGGGCCGACAAGGAGCTGGTCAACCTCTACGGCCCGTCCGAGACCACCATGACCAAGGTCTTCCGCCGGCTCACCGCCGAGGACGCCGAGGCCGAGACCGTCCCGGCCGGCTGCCCGATGCCCGGGGTCGAGGTCCGCGTGCTGGTCGCCGGACGCCCCGTCACGGAGGCGATCGGCGAGATCGAGATCCGCACCCCGTTCCCGCTGCGCGGCTACCTGGGCGGCACCCCCGGCGGCTTCGCCGGGCCGGACCGCTACCGCACCGGCGACCTCGGCCGGCTGCGCGCCGACGGCGCCCTGGAGGTCCTCGGCCGCCGCGACCAGCAGGTCAAGGTACACGGCGCCCGGGTCGAACTCGGCGAGATCGAGGACGGGCTGCGCCGCCACCCCGGCGTCGCCGACGTCTGCGCCGCCTTGGTCGAGGAGACCGACGGCGAGCCGGTGCTGTGCGCCTACCTGGTCGCCGAGGGCGTCACCGACGAGGAACTGCGCGGTCACGCCGCCGAGACCCTGCCCGCCCCCGCCCGGCCCGCCCTGTACCTGCGGCTCTCCGCCATCCCGCGCACCCTCAGCGGCAAGGCCGACCGACGGGCGCTGCCCAGCCCCGCCGCCGCCCGGGCCGGCCACACCGGCGAACAGCCGCTGGAGGGCCTGGAGGCCGGGATCGCCGAGCTCTGGCGCGAGCTGCTGCACGTTCCCAGCGTCGGCCGGCACGACGACTTCGCCCTGCTCGGCGGGGACTCGCTGGGCATCGCCCGGCTGCTGGACGGACTGCGCACCCGCTTCGGCGTCGAGGTGCCGTTGCGGGTCTACGTCGGCGCCCCCACCGTCGCCGGGCTGGCCGCGGCCGTCGCCGCCGGCCGCGACGGAGCCCGCCCGGACGGTGAGCGCCGGTGAGCCGCGACACCTCCCTGCCGCTGCGCGCCGACCGCGGCCGCGCCCCGCTCTCGTACGCCCAGCGCTCCATCTGGCGGGCCGAGCAGGTCCTGCCCGGCACCGCCCTGCACAACGAGAGCGCCGCCTTCCACGTCAACGGCCCGCTGGACCCGGCCGCCCTGGAGCGGGCGCTCGCCGAGGTCGCGCGGCGGCACGAGATGATGCGCTGCTCCGTCGCCCCCGACGGCGCCGGCGAACCCTGGCAGCTGTTCGCCGAACGCGTCCGACCCACCGTCGAGACCGTCGACCTGACCGGGGTGCCCGAGCCCGAGCGGGCGGAGCGGCTCGCGGAGCTGGTCGCCCGCGCCGTGGCCGTGCCCTTCGACCTCGACCGCCCCCCGCTCATGCGGACCCACCTGTTCCGGCTGGGCGAGGACCGCTCGCTGCTGCTGTTCACCGCCCACCACATCGTGGTCGACGCCTGGGGCTTCGGCGTCTTCCTGGAATCCCTCGGCGCCTGCTACGCCGCCGAGCCCGGCACCGGGGCCCCCGCCCCGGCCGGCGGCCCCGACTTCGGCGACTACGCCGCCTGGCAGCGCGCCGAGGCCGGTGACGGCGGCGGGCTCGACCACTGGACGTCCCGGCTCGCCGGGGAACTGCCCACCGCCGACCTGCCCACCGACCCCGGTCTGGGCGGCGACCCGGTCGCCGGGGCACTGCACCACTTCACCGTCCCCGCCGAACTGGCGGCCCGGCTCAGTGCCTTCGGCCGGGCCGAACTCGCCAGCCTGTCCACGGTGCTGCTGACCGCCTTCTGCGCCACCGCCGCCCGCTGGACCGGCCAGGACGACGTGGTGGTCGGCATGCCGGTGGCGACCCGCAACCGGACCGCCCTGGGGGGCGTGGTCGGCCCGCTGCTCAACATCGTGGCCCACCGCACCGACCTCGGCGGCGAACCCGGCTTCCGGCAGGCCCTGGCCCGCACGCGGCAGCAGCTGAAGGCCGACCTCCGGCACCGGGACACCCCCTTCGACCTGGTGGTGGAGCGCCTCGGCCGGGCCGCCGGCGGACGGACCCCGCTGTTCCAGCTGATGTACTCCTTCCACAGCGGCCCCACCACCACCCTGGAGCTGCCCGGCGTCCGGACCACCCCCGCACCCTCGCACAGCGGCACCGCCAAGTACGACCTGACCTTCTTCCTCCGGCCGCGCCCCTCGGGCGCACTGGACGCCACCCTGGAGTACCGCACCGCGCTGCTCGCCCCGGAGACGGCGGCCGACTTCGCGGACTCGCTGCTGTGCCTGCTGGAAGCCGCCGTCGCCGACCCGGACCGGCCGCTGACCGAACTGCCGGTGCTCTCCGAGCCGCGCCGCTACCAGGTCCTGACGGAGTTCAACCGGGCACCGGACGGCGGACGCGCCTGGGCCACCGTCCCCGCGGCACTGGCAGAGCTCGCCCGGCGGGACGGCACCGCCCCGGCAGTCGAGTCCCCCGGCGCCGCCTTCACCCGGGCCGGCGCCGACGCGGCCGCCGACCGGGTCGCCCACCGGCTGACCACCCGTCACGGCGTGCTGCCCGGCGACCGGGTGGCCCTGCGAGTGGACCGCGACGCCGCGCTGGTGCCGCTGATCGTCGGCATCTGGCGGGCCGGGGCCGCCCTCGTCCCGCTGGACGGGGCCATGCCCGCCGCGCGCGCCGAGCACGTGCTCACCGACAGCGGCGCCCGGCTGCTGATCGGCGACGGCGTGCCGGGCCTGCCCGCCGCCGACCCGGCCGCGCTGCTGGCCGACGGACCGGAGCCGTCCGCGGCCCCGCCGCCCGGCCCGGCCCCCGAGGACCTCGCCTACCTGATGTACACCTCGGGCTCCACCGGGCTGCCCAAGGGCGTCGCGGTCCCGCACGGCTGCGTGGCCAACCTGCTGCACAGCGTGGTCTCCGCCGAGCCGGGCCTCGGTCCCGAGGACACCCTGCTCGCCGTCACCTCGATCACCTTCGACATATCGGTCCTGGAACTGTTCGCCCCGCTGCTGGCCGGCGGCCGGGTCGTGGTCGCCCCGCGCGCGAGCGTCCGGGACGCCGAGGCGCTCGGCGCCCTGCTGGAGAGCAGCGGCGCCACCGTGATGCAGGCCACTCCCTCGCTCTGGCGCGGACTGCTGGACGGCGGCTGGCCGGGGCGGCCCGGCCTGCGGGCGCTGTGCGGTGGCGAGGCCCTGGACGGCGACCTCGCCGAACGGCTGCTGACCCGCTGCGCCGAGCTGTGGAACCTGTACGGGCCCACCGAGACCACCATCTGGTCCACCGTCGGACGGGTTCGCTCCGGCGAGCCCGTCACGGTCGGCCGCCCGGTCGCGCGCACGGTCTGCTACGTACTCGACCGGCGGCTGCGCCCGGTGCCGCGCGGCGCCGTCGGCGAGCTGGTGATCGGCGGGGCCGGCGTGACCGCCGGGTACCGCAACCGCCCCGAGCTCACCGCCGCCGCCTTCGTGCCCGACCCGGTGGACCCGGCCGGCGGCACCGTCTACCGCACCGGCGATCTGGCGCGGCACCTTCCGGACGGCCGGATCCTGGTGCTCGGCCGGGCCGACCAGCAGGTCAAGATCCTCGGCCACCGGATCGAGGTCGGCGAGGTGGAGTCCCTGCTGACCGCCCACCCCGCGGTCCGCCAGGCGGCCGTGGTCGTGGACCGGCAGCAGCCGGCCGGCCCCCGGCTGGTCGCCTTCGTCACCGTCCGGGCCAAGGACGACGGCCTGCCCGAGTCGCTGCGCCGCCACCTGCGCGAGCGGCTGCCCGCGGCCGCCGTGCCCGGCACGATCGCCGTGCTGCCCGCACTGCCGCTGAACACCAGCGGCAAGGTGGACCGGCCCGAACTGCTGCGCCGGGTCGGGGAGTTCGCCGCCGCACAGCGGACCGAGCCGGTCACCGCGGCCGAGCGGGCCGCCGTTGCGCTCTGGGCGGAGGTGCTGGGCCTGCCGGCCGAACGGGTGGGCACCGCCGACGACTTCTTCGCCGCGGGCGGCAACTCCATCGCCGCCAGCCGCCTGCTCGGCCGGGTCCGGGCCCGGTTCGGCGGCGCGCCCTCGCTCGCCGAGTTCTACACCGACCCCACCCCGGCCGCACTGGCCCGTACCCCGGCGGCCGCCGCTGCGGCCGCCCCGGCCGGCCGCACCGCCCGCCCCGCACCCGACACCGTCCCGATGACCGACCAGCAACGACAGCTGTGGCTGCTGCACCGGCTCGACCCGGAATCGCCCGCCTACCACCTGCCGGCCGAGCTGGAGCTGACCGGTCCGGTGGACCGGGACGCCCTCCAGGGCGCCTTCGCCGACCTGGTGGCGCGCCACCCGGTGCTGGCCGCCCGCTGCGACCTGCGCGAGGAGGGCCCCGTCCTGCTGCTGGCGCCGACCGCCGCACCGGCCCTCGCCGTCCTGGATGCGACGCCCGGGGAGGTGCCCGCGCTCGCCCGTGCCGAGGCGGTCCGGCCCTTCGACCTGGCCGCCGGACCCCTGCTGCGGCTCACCCTGGTCCGGACCGGGCCGGAGCGCTCGGTGCTGCTGTGCACCGCGCACCACCTCGCGGTGGACGGCTGGTCCATCGGGGTGGCCGTGCGCGAGCTGGCCGCGCTCTACGCCGCGCGCCTCGGCCTGGCCGAACCGCCGCCCGCCCTGGAGCTGGGCTTCGCCGACCACGCGGCCGACCTCGCCGCCGAGGAAGCCGTGACGGAGCGTCAGCAGCAGCTGGCGTACTGGCTGGAGCGGCTCGACGGGCACCCCGGGGTGCTGGACCTGCCCACCGACGTGCCCGCGCTGACCCGCCCGGCCGGTTCCGGCGCGACCCTTCCGGTCGCGCTGGCACCGGCGGTGACGGCCGGGCTGCGCGAGGGCGCGGCGCGCCTTCGCACCACGCCGTTCACCCTGCTGCTCACGGTGTACGCGGCCCTGCTGGGCCGCTACGCGGGCAGCGACGACGTGGTCGTCGGGGTCCCCGCGGCCAACCGGGACCGGCCCGAACTGGAGCCGCTGGTCGGCTCCCTGGTGAACACCCTGCCGGTGCGGGTGGACCTGTCCGGCACACCCTCCTTCGCCGAGCTGGTCGCCCGCACCGGCGGAGCGCTGGCGGCCGACCTGGGCCGTCCGCTGGTCGCCTTCGACCGGCTGGTGGCCGGCCTCGGACTGCCCCGCGAGCCGGGCCGGCCCAGTCTGGCGCAGGCCTCACTGGTGTTCCAGGCCGCGCCGCCGACCGCGGTCCGGCTGGGCGGGGCCACCGGCGTGCTGCGGCAACTGCCCACCGGCACCGCCAAGTACGACCTCACGCTGGCCCTGGACGAGCACGCCGACCGGATCGACGGCGGGCTGGAGTACGCCGCCGACCGCTTCGGCCCGGACTTCGCCACCCGGTTCGCCCGGCACTTCGACACCCTGCTGCGGGCCGCCCTGGCCGCGCCCGACGCCCCGCTGGACGCGGTCGAGCTCGCCGACCCGGGACTGCCCGCCCCCGCTCCGGGCCGCCCGGCCGGCCGGGTGCGCGCCGAGTACGCCCGGTCGGTCGCCGAGCTGTTCCGGGCCCGAGCGGCCGCCCACCCGGACGCCCCCGCGATCCGCGCCTACGGCCTGACGGTCGACTACCGACAGCTGGACGCCTGGAGCGACGCCGTCGCGACCCGGCTGCTGGCGCACGGCGCCGGACCCGGCCGGTTCGTCTCGGTGCTGCTGCCCGCCGGTCCGGTGCAGACCGCCGCGATCCTCGGCGTGGCCAAGACCGGCGCCGCCTTCGCGGTGCTCGACCCGGCCGACCCGGACGCCCGGCTGACGACCCTGCTGGCCGACGCGGAACCGGTCTGCCTGCTGGCCGCCGAGACGGCGCTCGCCCGCCGCCCCGGGCTGCGCGGGGACGGCGGGGACTTCGCCGGCGTCCCGGTCGAGACCCTCGACCCGTGCCCGCCGGACACCGGAGCCCCCGCCGGCCCCGCCCCGGCCGCCTCCCCCGCGGCCCCCGGCGACCCGCTCTGCCTGGTCTACACCTCCGGTTCCACCGGCACCCCCAAGGGCATCGCCCTGCCGCACGCCGCGCTCGCCCAGTTCGCCGACTGGCAGCGCGAACGCTTCGGCATCCGGCCGGACAGCCGGATCGCCCAGTGGGCGCCGTTCACATACGACGCCGCCTACACCGAGGTGTTCGCCGCGCTCTGCTCGGGGGCGGTGCTCTGCCTGCCGCCGGACGGACTGCGCCGCGACCCGCTCGCGGTGGCCGAGTGGCTGAGGGCCGAGCGGATCACCCAGATCCAGACCGTCCCGGCCTTCTTCCAGCTGGTCACCGAGGCACTGGACGCGACCGGGACGCGACTGCCCGACCTGGAACACGTCCTGATGGCCGGCGAGGTGCTCCCGGTGGCCCTGGCCGCCACCTGGGCGCACCGCCCCGACCGGCCCCGGCTGCACAACCTGTACGGGCCCACCGAGTGCGTGCTGGCGACCCACCGCGAGCTGGCGCCGGGCGAGGAGTTCCCCACCGGGGTGCCGATCGGCCTGCCCATCCCGGGCCGCGAGGCGGTCGTCCTGGACCACCGCGGCCGGCTCTGCCCGGTCGGGGTGGTCGGCGAGATCCACCTGCGCAGCGACCTGCTGGCCGGCTCCTACCACCGCCGCCCCGAGGAGAGCGCCCGGGCGTACGTCGCCGACCCCTGGGAGGACGGCGGCCGGCTGTACCGCACCGGGGACCTCGGCCGCCGGCTGCCGGACGGCGAACTGGCGTTCACCGGCCGGATCGGAAGCCAGCTCAAGATCCGCGGCAACCGGATCGAGCTGGAGGAGATCGAAGCCCTGCTGGAGCTGCACCCCGGGGTGCGCGAGGCCGCGGCCGCCGCGCACGGCGAGGGTCCGGCCCGACGGCTGGTGGGCTACGCGGTCGCCGCGCCCGGGGTCACCGGCGCCGACCTGCGGACCCACCTCGCCGAACGGCTGCCCGCCGCGGTGGTGCCGGACACCGTGATGCTGCTGGACGCCCTGCCCAGGACCCGCACCAACAAGCGGGACCGGGCCCGGCTGCCGCTCCCCGGGGCCGCCGCGCGGCCCACCGACGCCACCCCGCTGGCCGGCGTCGAACAGCTCGTCGCCGACGCCTGGCAACAGTTGCTGGGCAGCGGCCCGGTGGGCCGGCACACCAACTTCTTCGAAGCCGGCGGCGACTCGCTGCTGGCCGCCCGGCTCCAGCTGGAGCTGGCCCGCCGGCTCAACCGGCCGGTCCGGCTGGTCGACGTCTTCGGCCGGCCGACCATCGCCGAGTTCGCGGCCGGTCTCACCGACGGCACCGGCAGCACGGGCGACCGGACCCCGGCCGCAGCCGCCGAACCGCGCGGCGAACGGCGGCAGAACGCCGTCCGCGCCCGGGCCAGGGCCCGCCGCGAGGCCCGCGACCGGGCCGAGGGGGCGGACACCGCCGACCAGTACACACCGACAGGGAGGGACTGAAACCATGGACGTCCAGAGCGTGATGACGGAGCTGCACGGCGCCCTCGGCACCGAGGGGCTGGAGCGGGTCGAGGAGTGCCTGCGCATCCTCACCGGGGAGCAGGCCCCCGAGTACCTGCACGAGGACCAGGAACCGACCCGGCTGTTCTTCCCCGGGATCAGCGCCCTGCCCTGGCACGACACCGCCGAACTGCCGTGGGTGGCACGGGTGGAGGAGTCGTACGAGGCGATCAAGGCGGAGTTCCTGGCGCTGCGCGAGGAACAGGCCCGCTTCGCCCCGTACGAGGACCTGTACACCAAGGAGCTCGGCTGGCAGGGCTGGGACACCTACCAGCTCTACCGCAACGGGGAGTGGCGCGACGAGGTCCGCGAGCGCTGCCCCGAGACCCACGCCGCCGTGTCCGCGACCCCGCACGGCCCGCGCGACGGCATGTTCACCATCCTCAACCCCGGCGTGCACATCACCCCGCACACCGGCGGCGTGAACCTGCTGCTCACCGCGCACCTGCCGCTGATCGTCCCGCCCGGCTGCGCCATCAAGGTCGCCGACGACGAGCGCGGCTGGGAGGAGGGCAAGGTCATCCTCTTCGACGACAGCTTCATCCACGAGGCGTGGAACAAGGGCACCCAGCAGCGCGCCGTCCTGCTCTGGGACGTCTGGCACCCCGAGCTGACGCCCGTCGAGGTCCGGGCCCTGGAGATCCTCATGCCCCGCTTCCAGCGCTACCTGATGGCGGTCTGAGCCCCGGCCCCGTACCCGGTCGCCCCCGGTCCTGCCCGCCCCGCCGCGCGCGGAGCCCACCACACCACGGAGAACACCTTGAACGCACAGCCGGTCCTTCCCGACGCGGCCGAGACCGACGGCCGGGTCGCCGTCGTCGGCCTCGCGGGCCGCTTCCCCGGAGCCGATTCCGTCGACGCGCTGTGGGAGCTGCTGGCCGCCGGCACCGAGGCGATCAGCCGCTTCGGCCCGGAGGAGCTGCGGGCCGACGGAGTGCCGGACGAGGAGTCGGGCAAGCCCGGGTACGTGGCCGCCAAGGGCGTGCTGTCGGACGTCGCCGGCTTCGACTCCCAGCTGTTCGGCTACAACGCGCTGGAAGCCTCGGTCATCGACCCCCAGCAGCGGATCTTCCTGGAGTGCGCCTGGGCGGCCCTGGAGGACGCGGGCTGCGACCCCGACCGGGCGCGCGGGCCGGTCGCGGTCTACGCCGGATCGCTGCTGAGCACCTACCTGATCCACAACCTGCTGCCGCGCACCGACCTGCGGGACTCGCTCGGCGTGCCGATGCTCTTCCAGGGCAACCAGCCCGACCAGCTGGCCGCCCGGGCCGCGTACAAGCTCAACCTGCGCGGGCCGGCGGTCAGCGTGCAGACCGCCTGCTCGACCTCGCTGGTGGCGGTGCACCTCGCGGTGCAGAGCCTGCTCTCCGAAGAGTGCGACCTCGCCCTGGCCGGCGGCGTCACCGTCACCGTGCCGCACCGCTCCGGCTACCTGCCGGTGCCCGGCGGCATCGAGTCCCCGGACGGGCACTGCCGGCCCTTCGGTGCCGAGGCGGCCGGCACGGTCTTCGGCAACGGCGCGGGCGTCGTGGTGCTCAAGCGCCTCGCCGACGCGCTCGCCGACGGCGACCGGGTGCACGCCGTCATCCTCGGCTCGGCCGTCAACAACGACGGCGCCAACAAGGCGGGTTACACCGCTCCCGGGGTGGCCGGGCAGACCGCGGTGATCCGCGAGGCGCTGTCCGTCGCGGGCGTCGCGCCGGACACCATCGGCTACGTCGAGGCGCACGGCACCGGCACCCCGATCGGCGACCCGATCGAGGTCGAGGCGCTCACCGCCGCCTTCCGCGCCGAACAGGACGCCGAGCTGCGCTCGGCCACCGGCTGGTGCGGCCTCGGCTCGGTCAAGTCCAACCTCGGCCACCTGGACACCGCCGCGGGCGTCACCGGCCTGATCAAGGCCGTCCTGGCCGTCCGCAACGGCCGGATCCCGGCCAGCCTGCACGCCGAATCCGTCAATCCTGGACTCGGCCTGGCCGACAGCCCGTTCTTCGTCCCCGCCGACCTCACCGACTGGCCGGTCTCCGAGGGCCCGCGCCGGGCCGCCGTCAGCGCCTTCGGCATCGGCGGCACCAACGCCCACGTGATCCTGGAGCAGGCCCCCGCGGCCGCCGCCCGGGAGGCCGCCGGACCGACCGCCGTCCCGGTCGCCCTGCCGCTGTCCGCCCGCACCGGCACCGCCCTGGACGCCGCCGCCGAGCGGCTCGCCGAGGACCTCGCCGCCCACCCGGACCGCCCGCTCGCGGACGTCGCCCGCACCCTGCGCACCGGCCGCCGCCGACTGGTCCAGCGCCGGGTCGTGGTCGCCCGCGACACCGCCGACGCGATCGCCGCGCTGCGCGGGGGCGGCCGCCGGGAGTCCGTCCGGGCCCGCGCCGGGCAGGGCGCCGCGCCCGTCGCCTTCCTGCTGCCCGGCCAGGGCGCCCAGTACCCGGGCATGGCCCTCGGCCTGCACGCGGCGCACCCGGTGTTCCGCACCGCCCTGGACGAGGCCTCCGAGCTGCTGCGCCCGCACCTGGGCCTCGACCTGGTCGAACTGCTCCGCAGCGGCGACGCCGAGCAGCTGCGCCGCAGCTCCGTCACCCAGCCGGCCGTCCTCGCGGTCGGGCACGCCCTGGCCGCCCTGTGGCGGCACTGGGGCGTCCGCCCGGCCGCCCTGCTCGGCCACAGCCTCGGCGAGTACACCGCCGCGTTGCTCTCCGGCGTCCTCGACCTGCCCGAGGCGCTCGCCCTGGTCGCCGCCCGCGGCCGGCTGATGGAGGCCACCGCGCCCGGCGCGATGCTGGCCGTCCCGCTGGACGAGGCGGCCGCCGCCGACCTCGCCGCCAGGCACGGCCTGGACCTCGCCGCCGTCAACGGCCCGGCCGCCGCCGTGCTGTCCGGCACTCCCGGGGCCGCCGAGCGCGCCGCCGCCGAACTCGGCGAGCGCGGCCTGCGCGCCCTCGCCCTGCCGGTGGACCGGGCCTTCCACAGCGCCCTGTGCGCCCCGGCCGCCGAGCGGTTCGCCGCCGAACTGGCCAAGGTGACGCTGCGCGAGCCCACCGTGCCGTTCCTCTCCAACCTCACCGGCGACTGGATCACCCCGGAGCAGGCCACCGATCCCGGGTACTGGACCCGCCAGATGCTCTCCCCGGTCCGGTTCCACGACGGACTCACCCGCCTGGCCGCGCTCGACGAGCGGATGGTGCTGGTGGAGACCGGCCCCGGCAGCGTCCTGACCGACCTGGCCCGCTCGGCCGCCGACGGCACCGCCGCACCGCGGCTCGCCCAGCCGCCACTGCCCACCCGCGGCCGCCGCGGCCCCGAGGACGAGCCCGGCAGCGCCGTGCTCGCCCTCGGCAGCCTGTGGACGCACGGCGCCCCGGTCGACTGGGAGCCGCTCGACGCCGCGGCCCGCCCCGCCGACCTGCCCGGCTACCCCTTCGAGCGGCTGCCGCACTGGATCGAGCCCACCGTCCCCGGACGGGCGCCCGCCACCGCGCTGCCCGCCTCGGATCCCGACGCGGTGCACGCCACCATCGGCTGGCACCCGCTGACCGGCCCGGCCGGGGAGGACCCGCTGAGCGGGCGCCGGCAGACCTGGCTGGTCCTGCTGGACCGGGCCGGCGCCGCCCAGCCGCTGGTCGACCTGCTGACCGCGCGCGGCCAGATCGTCACCACCGTCCAGCCCGGCACCGGGTACCGCCGGGTGCGCCGGGGCGTCTACGAACTCGACCCGGCCGACCCGGCCCAGTACGCCAAGCTGCTCGCCGACCTGCGCGCCCTGGTCCGCACGCCCACCGCCGTCCTGTACGCCTGGGGGCTCGACGAGACCGCGGACGAGACCGACGGCTACTTCGGCCTGGTCCGCCTCGCCCGGGCGATGTCCGCCGAGAGCGTGGTGCACGAGGTGCGGCTCGGCGTGGTGACCGCCGGGGCCTTCCCGGCCGCCCCCGGCGAGCGGCCCCGGCCCGCCGCGGCCCTGCTCAGCGGCCCGGTCCAGGTGTTCGGCGAGGAGTACCGCAACCTGCGCTGCACCCAGGTCGACCTCGCCGCCGGGGCCGCTCTGGACGAGGCGGCCGCCACCGCGGTGGTGCGCGCCGTGCTCACCGGTCCCGCCCCGCTGCTCGCCCTGCGCGACGGCGCCCTGCTCTCCCGCACGGTCGAGCGCGCCGAGCGGCCCGTCCCCGCGGCCCCGGCCCGGGTGCGCGCCGACAGCACCTGGCTGATCACCGGCGGCCTCGGCGGGATCGGCCTGACCCTGGCCCGCTACCTGGCCGGTGCCGGGGTCGCCCGGCTCGTCCTGCTCGGCCGCGGGACCGGCGGCGAGGCCGCCGAGACCGCCCTGGCGGGACTGCGCGGGGTCGGCGCCGAGGTGCTGGCGGTGCGCGCCGACGTCACCGACGCCGAATCGCTCGACCGGGCGCTGGAGCAGGCCCGGTCGGCCTTCGGACGGATCGACGGCGTGATCCACGCGGCCGGTGTGCCCGGCGGCGGCTCGGTGGAGCTGCGCTCCGACGACAGCATGCGCGCGGTGCTCGCCCCGAAGACCGCCGGCCTGCGCCACCTGCTGGCCGCGCTGCGGCCCGGCGAGGCCGAGGTGCTGGTGCTCTGCTCCTCGCTCGCCACCCTGATCCCGACCTACGGCCAGTCCGACTACGCGGCCGCCAACGCCTACCTGGCCGCCGTCGCGGAGGCCGAGGCCGCGCGCGGCGAGCGGTTCGCGGTGGCCGTCGACTGGGACATGTGGGCCCGGGTCGGCATGGCCAGCCAGGCCGAGGTCCCGGAGGCCCTGCGGGCCTTCCAGGCCGAGATGCTGGCCGGCGCGCTCACCCCCGAGCAGGGTGCCCGCGCCTTCGCCGCGCTGCTCGACGGCCCGGCCGGCCGGGCCGTGGTGGCCCGGGTCGGCGCCGGGATCACCGACGGCACGCTGCGCACCTCCACCGCCCCGGCCGCCGACCTGCCCCGGACGGCCGCCCTGCCGCGCCCCGAGCTCGCCACCCCGTACACCGCCCCGGCCACCGCGACCGAGGAGCGCCTGGCCCAGATCTACGCCGAACTGCTCGGCCTCGACCGGGTCGGGGTGGAGGACGACTTCCTGGAGCTCGGCGGCCACTCGCTGCTGGCCGCCCAGGTCGCGGCCCGGCTGCGGGCCGAGTTCGGGGTCGACGTCCCCGCCCGGCTCTTCTTCGAGGGCGGCCGCATCGCCGACCTCGCCGTCGAGATCGAAGACCGCATCATCGCCGAACTGGAGCAGCAGTGACCAACCCCGCAGGCCGCAACCCCCGGGGCCGCGAGGACCGCCTCGCCCGGCTCACCCCCGAGCAGCGCGCCGCCTTCGAGGCGCGCGCCCGGGGCCGCGCCGGCGCGGCCCCGGGCGCCGCCGCCACCCCCGGTCCCGCCGCCGCGCCGACGCTGCCGCCGCGCGACCGCTCGCGGCCCGCGCCGCTGTCCTTCGGCCAGGAGCGGCTCTGGTTCGTGGAGCAACTCACCCCCGGCCTCGGGGTGTTCAACGAGTACGTCGGGCTGCGCCTGACCGGCGCGCTGGACGTCGCCGCCCTGGAGGCCGCGCTGACCGGCCTGGTGGAGCGGCACGAGGCGCTGCGCACCGTCGTGGCCACCGACGCGGACGGACCGGTGCAGCGGGTGCTGGAGCAGGCCGGGCCGGTGCTCCGGGTGGTCGAGCCGCAGGACGGCGAGGCCGGCTGGAGCGAGCAGCAGGAGCGCGAACTCGCCGAGCGGGAGGCCGCCCTGCCGTTCGACCCGGAGCACGGGCCGCTGCTGCGCGCCCTGCTGATCCGCTCCACGCCGGAACGCGCCCTGCTGGTCGTGGTCAACCACCACCTGGTCGGCGACGCCTGGTCCCGCTCGGTGCTGGTGGAGGAACTCTGCGGCCGCTACCGGGCCTTCCGCGAGGGCGGCCCGGTGCCCGGGCCGCTCACCGTGCAGTACGCCGACTGGGCGCAGTGGCAGCGCGGCGAACTCACCGACGAGGCGCTGGCCGAGCCGCTCGCCTACTGGCGCGAGCGCCTGGCCGGAGCCCCGCACGTCCTGGAACTGGCCACCGACCGGTCCCGCCCGGCCGTGCCCAGCCACCGGGGCGGCCGGGTGCACTTCACCCTGGACGCCGCCACCACCGAGGCCGTGGAGCAGGCCGCGCGCACCGCCCGGGCGACCCCGTTCATGGTCACCCTGGCGGCCTGGCAGGCCGTCCTGATGCGCCACTCCGGCCAGCAGGACGTCCTGGTCGGCGTGCCCACCGCGGGCCGTGACCGGCCCGAACTCGCTGGTCTGGTCGGCATGTTCGTCAACAGCCTGGTGATGCGCTCGGACCTCTCCGGCGACCCGACCTTCGGCGAGCTGCTCGACCGGGTCCGGGAGACCGCCCTCGGCGCGCTCGCCCACGCCCAGGTGCCCTTCGAGCGCCTGGTCCGCGAGCTGCGCCCGGACCGCGACCTGAGCCACGCACCGCTCTACCAGGTGCAGTTCGGCTACCGGAACGTCCCCGCGCCGGACATCGACCTGCCCGGGGTCGACGTCGAACTCGTCGAGCTGGACAACGGGCTGTGCCGCACCGACCTGAGCCTGGAGCTCGCCCGGGACGGCGCGACCACCGCCGGCGTCTGCGAGTTCAGCCGGGACCTGTTCGACGACGACACCGTGCGCGAGCTGACGGAGGCGCTGCGGCGGGTGCTCGCCCGCGGCGCCTCCGACCCCGGCCTGCGGCTCTCCGAGCTGCTCGCGCTCACCGCCGTGGAGCGGGCCCTGCTGACCGCCGCCGGGGACGGCGGGCCGCTGCCCGAGGACGCCGTGGACGTCGTGACGGCCTTCGCCGAGGCCGTCCGCACCCACCCCGACGCCGAGGCCGTGCTGCCCGGCGGCCGCCCGGACCAGGCCCTCACCTACGCCGCGCTGGACGCGCGGGTCGACGAGCTGCTCGCCCGGCTGCGCGCCGCCGGGGTGCGCCCCGGCGACCGGGTCGGCCTGTGCCTGCGCCGCGGCACCGACCTGCCCGCCGCCATGCTCGCCGTGCTCCGGGCCGGCGCCGCGTACCTGCCGCTCGACCCCGACTACCCGGCCGCCCGGCTGGCCCACGTGGTCGAGGACGCCCGGCCCACCGCCGTCCTGGTGCACGCCGCGACCCGGGCCTCGGCACCGGCCGGCGCCCCGCTGCTCGACCTGGACGCCCCGGCACCGACCGGCAACGCCCCCGCCGAGCCCGCGCCGGTGGACCCGGACGCGCCCGCCTACGTCATCCACACCTCCGGCTCGACCGGCCGCCCCAAGGGCGTCGTGGTCCTGCGCCGCAACCTCACCGCCTTCCTGGCGGCGATGGACCGCGTGCTCGCCGAGGGCACGGACGGCACCGACGGCGCGACCGCCGCCGAGCCGTCGACCTGGCTGGCCGTCACCAGCGTCTCCTTCGACATCTCCGTCCTGGAGCTGCTCTGGACCCTCAGCCGGGGCCACCGGGTGGTGGTCAACCCCGACCCCGGGACGGCACTGCCCGCCGCCGCCCCGGCGCCCCGGGCCGACCGGGCCGTCCCCGAGTTCAGCCTGTTCTACTTCGCCAGCGACACCGCCGGCGCCGCGCCCGGCCCCGAGCAGTACCGGCTGCTGCTGGACGGCGCCCGCTTCGCCGACGCCAACGGCTTCTCGGCGGTCTGGCTCCCCGAGCGGCACTTCCACGCCTTCGGCGGGCCGTTCCCGGCCCCCTCGGTGCTGGCCGCCGCCATCGCCCGGGCGACCGAGCGGATCGGCATCCGGGCCGGCAGCGTGGTGCTGCCGCTGCACCACCCCGTACGGGTGGCCGAGGAGTGGTCGGTCGTCGACAACCTGTCCGGCGGCCGGGTCGGCCTCTCCTTCGCCTCGGGCTGGCACGCCGACGACTTCGTCCTCGCCAAGGACGCCTACCAGGACCGCCAGGCGCTCACCGTCAGCGGCATCGAGCAGGTCCGGCGGCTGTGGCGCGGCGAGCGGCTCCCCTTCGAGGGGCCCGGCGGCCGCACCGTCGACGTCGAGGTGCTGCCCCGCCCGGTCCAGGCCGAACTGCCGTACTGGCTCACCTCCTCCGGCAACCCCGAGACCTGCCGCACGGCCGGCCGGGTCGGCGCCCGGCTGCTCACCCACCTGCTGGGCCAGAGCACCGAGGAGCTCGCCGGGAAGATCGCCGTGTACCGCGAGGCCTGGCGGGAGGCCGGCCACGCCGGTGAGCCGCACGTCACCCTGATGCTGCACAGCTACATCGGCGCCGACGCGGCCGACGTCCGGGCGCACGCCCGGCAGCCGTTCCGCGACTACCTGCGCAGCTCGGTCGGCCTGATCGAGAACCTGGCCCGCGGCCTCGGCATGGACGTCCGCAGCAGCGACTTCACCGCGGAGGACCAGGAGGCGCTGCTCGACCACGCCTGTGCCCGCTACCTGGGCCACGGCTCACTGATCGGCACCGCCGAGGAGTGCCTGCCGCTGGTTCAGCGGCTGGCCGAGATCGGGGTCGACGAGATCGGCTGCCTGGTCGACTTCGGCGTCGACACCGACACCGCACTGGCTGCCCTGCCCCGGCTGGCCGGGCTGCGCCGCACCGCGGCCGCCGCACCCGCCACCGGCCCGGCCGACACCGAGCTGACCGCGCTGATCCGCACCCACGGCGTCACCCACCTGCAGTGCACCCCCTCGCGGGCCCGCACCCTGCTGGACGAGGCCGACCCGGAGGCCCTGCGCGGCCTGCGCGGGCTGCTGCTCGGCGGCGAGGCACTCGACGCCGACCTGGTGCGCCGCCTGGCCGCGCACCTCGACGGCCGGATCCTCAACATGTACGGGCCGACCGAGACCACCGTCTGGTCCACCGCCGACGAGGTCGACCCGGACGAGGGCCTGGTCACCATCGGCCGCCCGATCGCCGGCACCACCGTCCGGGTCCTCGACCCGTACGGGCGCCGGGTGCCCGTCGGTGTGCCGGGGGAACTCCTCATCGGCGGCGCCGGGGTGACGGCCGGCTACCTCGACCGGCCGGAACTGACCGACGAGCGGTTCGTCGCCGACCCGGAGACGGCCGACGCCGAGACGGCCGACGCCGAGACGGCCGACGCCGAGACGGGCGGCCCCGAGACGGCCCGCCCCGGGACCGGGCGGCTGTACCGCACCGGCGACCTCGTCCGCACCCGCCCCGACGGCCGGATCCAGTACCTGTCGCGCAACGACCACCAGGTCAAGATCCGCGGCTTCCGGATCGAGACCGGCGAGGTCGAGGCCGCGCTCACCGCGCTGCCCGGGATCCGCCAGTGCGTGGTGACCGCCTACGGTCTGGGCACCTCCCGGGCCGCGCTGGCCGCCTACCTGGTGCCGGAGGACCCGGCCGCGCCGCCGGCCTCGGCCGAGCTGCGGGCCGCCCTGGCCGGGCAGCTGCCCGGCTTCCTGGTCCCGTCCCGCTTCCTCACGCTCGACGCGCTACCGCTCACCGGCAACGGCAAGGTCGACCGGGCGGCGCTGCCCGCGCCCGAGTCCGTGCCCGCCGCCGGCCGCGACCGCACCCCGCCGGCCACGCCCACCGAGGAGCGGATCGCCGGGATCTGGCGCGAGGCCCTCGGCCTCGACGAGGTCGGCACCGGCGAGGACTTCTTCGAACTCGGCGGCCACTCGCTGCTGGCCGCCCGGATGGTCGCCGGCATCCGCGACGAGCTGCACGTGCAGCTGCCGCTGCGCACCCTGTTCGACTCGCCGACCGTGGCCGCGCTGGCCCGGGCGGTGGACGCGCTCGGCGCGGACGGGGCCGTCGGGGCCCCCGCCGAGCGGGCCGCGCTGGTCCCCGACCCGGCCCGCCGGCACGAGCCCTTCCCGCTCACCGACGTCCAGCGCGCCTACTGGATCGGCCGCAGCGGCGCCGTCGGCGGCGACGTCGCCTGCCACCTCTACCTGGAGGTGGACGTCGCCGACGTCGACCCGCTCCGGCTCCAGGACGCCTGGCGGTCGATGGTGGCGCGGCACGACGCCCTGCGCCTGGTCTTCGGCGAGGACGGCACCCAGCGCGTCCTGCCCGAGGTGCCCGCCTACGAGCTGACCGTCGACGACCTGCGCGACCTGCCGGAGCAGGACCGGGCCGAGCGCCTCGCCGGGACCCGCGCCCGGATGTCGCACCAGGTGCTGCCGGCCGACGCCTGGCCGCTGTTCGAGCTGCGCGCCAGCCGCACCGCGGGCGCCGACGTCCGGCTGCACCTGAGCATCGACACCCTGATCGCCGACGGCGGCAGCGTGCAGATCCTGCTGCGCGAACTGCTCGCCGTCTACCAGGGCACGCTCGACCCGCGCCCGCTCGAACTCTCCTTCCGCGACTACGTGCTGGCCGAGCAGGACCGCCGCCGGGGCCCGGCCCTGCAGCGCGACCTCGACTACTGGCACGAGCGGCTGGACACCCTGCCGCCCGCCCCCGCCCTGCCGCTGGCGCGGCGCCCCGAGGAGCTGGCCGAGACCAGGTTCCGCCGCCGCGAGGCGCACCTGCCCGCCGAACTGTGGGAGCGGCTGAAGAGCCGGGCCGCCGCCGGCCGGGTCACCCCCTCGGCGCTCGCGCTGGCCGCCTACGCCACCGTGATCGGCACCTGGTCGACGGCCGACCGCTTCACCCTCAACCTCACCCTGTTCAACCGGGTCGGCGACCACCCCGACCTGGCCGCCATGGTCGGCGACTTCACCGCGCTCAGCCTGTTCGAGGTGGACGGCGCGACCGCCGGCTCCTTCGCCGACCGGGCCCGCCGACTGCAGGACCGGCTCTGGGAGGACCTCGACCACCAGCTGGTCAGCGGCGTCCGGGTCGGCGGCGAACTCGCCCGCCGGCGCGGGGTCGCCGAGGCGGCCATGCCGGTCGTCTTCACCAGCGAGCTCGGCGCCGACGGCGTGGGCGGCAGCCGGGTGCTCCGGGAACTGGGCGCCGAGGTCGCCCACACCATCACCCAGACCCCGCAGGTCTGGCTGGACCACCAGATCTCCGAGGACGAGGGCCGGCTGCGGCTGACCTGGGACGCCGTCGAGGAGCTCTTCCCCGACGGCGTGCTCGACGCCATGTTCGAGGCCTACACCGGCCTGCTCACCGCGCTCGCCGAACAGCCCGGCGCCTGGACGGACCCGCACCTGGTCGTCCTGCCCGCCGCCCAGCTCGACGCCTACCGGGCGCTCAACGCCACCGACGGCCCGCGGCCCGACGGGCTGCTGCACGAGCCCTTCCTCGACCGGGCCCGGACCTCGCCCGACCTCACCGCCGTGGTCTCGGCCACCGGCACGGTGACCTACGGCGAACTGGAACGGGCCTCGGCGGCCGTCGCCCACGCGCTGCGGGCGGCCGGGGTTCGCCCCGGCGAGCTGGTCGGCGTGCGCGCCGACCGGGGCTGGGAGCAGGTGGCCGCCGCGATAGGCGTGATCCGGGCCGGCGGCGCCTACCTGCCGCTGGACGCCGGCCTCCCGGCCGCCCGGGTCGCCCGCTCGCTGGAGCACGCCGGCGCCACCGCGCTGCTGGCCCGGGAGTCCTGGGCCCCCGAGGACGCCGTGCCCGCCGGAGTCACCCTGCTGGGCTTCGAGCAGGCCCTGGCCACCCCGGCCGACGTTCCTCCGGCGCCGGTCCCGACCACCCCGGCGGACCTCGCGTACGTCATCTACACGTCGGGTTCCACCGGTGACCCCAAGGGCGTGATGATCGACCACCGGGGCGCGCTGAACACCGTGGTGGACGTCAACGACCGCTTCCGGGTCACGCCGTCCGACCGGGTCCTCGGCATCTCCTCGCTCGGCTTCGACCTCTCGGTCTACGACGTCTTCGGCGCCCTCGCCGCCGGGGCCGCCTTGGTGCTGGTAGGCGCCGGTGAGGAACGCGACCCCGCACGCTGGTCCCGGCTGGTGGCCGAGCACCGGGTCACGGTCTGGAACTCCGTCCCCGCGCTGATGGAGATGCTGCTGGCGTACGCCGACGGCAACCCGGCGGCCGACCTGGAGTCGCTTCGCCTGGTGATGCTCAGCGGCGACTGGATTCCGGTCGGCATGCCCGACAACGTCCGCGCGCTCGCGCCCAAGGCCGAGGTGATCAGCCTGGGCGGCGCCACCGAGGCCTCCATCTGGTCGGTGCTGCATCCGGTCGGCGCGGTCGACCCGGACCGCCCGAGCATCCCGTACGGCCGCCCGATGCGGAACCAGGGCATGGTCGTCCTGGACGAGGCCTTCCGGCCGCGTCCGGTCGGGGTGGCCGGCGCCCTGTTCATCACCGGCGCGGGCCTGGCGGTCGGCTACCGCAACGCCCCGGAGATCACCGCCCGCGCCTTCCCGACCCACCCGGTCACCGGCGAGCGCCTCTACCGCACCGGCGACCTGGCCCGGCTGCTGCCGGACGGCGACCTTGAGTTCCTCGGCCGCGAGGACTCCCAGGTCAAGGTGCGCGGCATGCGGATCGAGCTGGGCGAGATCGAATCCGCGCTGGTCCGGATGGACGGCGTGCGGGAGGCCGCGGCGCTGGTCGAGGGCGACGGGCTCGGTGCCCGGCTCGCGGCCTACGTGGTCCGCGAGGCCGCCCGTGCGCTGCCCGCCGCCCCGGCACCGGCGCCCGCCCCGGCGCTGGACGCCGAGCGGGTCCGCCGGCTGGAGGCGCGACTGCGCCAGCCCGGCCGCCGCGCCGACCTGGCGGGCCGTGAGGTCCTGCCCTTCGCGCTCCCCGCCGACACCCTGGAGCTGCGCCGGGCCGCCGCACTGCGCGGCGCCGCCACCGGCTTCGCCGACGTCCCGGTGCGCCTGGCCGACCTGCACGCGCTGCTGACCGTGCTCGCCCGCCAGGACGAGGACGGCGTGCCCCGGTACGCCTACGGGTCGGCCGGCGGCCTGTACCCGGTCCAGACCTACCTGGCCGTCGCCCCCGGCGGGGTGGCCGGCCTGGCGGCCGGCACCTACTACGTCGACCCCGCCGGACCGGCCCTGGTCGCCCTCGACGGCGCGCCGGGCGCGGAGCGGGCGCTGGACCCGGCGCTCTACAGCGAGGCCAACCGGCCGCTGGTCGAACGGGCCGGCTTCGCCCTCTTCCTGGTCGCCAGGAACACCGCGATCACCCCGGTCTACGGCGAACTCGCCGACCGCTTCTGCCTGTTGGAGGCCGGGGCGATGGCGCAGCTGCTGCGGCACCGGGCCGGTGACTGCACGGTGGCGCTCTGTCCGATCGGCGACGTGTTCCCCGAGCCGCTGCGCGGCGCGCTGCTGCTGGAGGACGGCCAGAGCGTGCTGCACACCCTGGTCGGCGGCCGGCCGCCGGGCGCGGCGGCCGAGGAGCCGGGCTCCGGCGCCGACTGGACGCTCGGACTGCGGGAGGCGCTCGCCGAGCGGCTGCCCGGCTACATGGTGCCGCAGCTGGTCCGGGTGGTGGAGGCGCTGCCGCTGTCGGCCAACGGCAAGGTCGACCGGGCGGCGCTCGCCAGGCTGGGTGCCCCGGCCGTCACGGCGGCCACCCCGGCCGTCACGGCCCTCCCGGCGGCCGTCCCGGCCGCGCCCGCGGCGCCGGTTCCGCCGCGGCGCACGGCGGCGCGGCCCACCGGGCCGGGCGCGGTGGAGCGGCTCACCGCACTGTGGCGGGAGGTGATGGACGGGGCGGAGGTCGACGTCGACACCAACTTCTTCGAGGCCGGCGCCAACTCCATCCACCTGGTCCGGGTCCAGCGGCGGATCGCCGAGGACTTCGGGCAGGAGCTGTCGGTGGTCGAGATGTTCGACCGGCCGACGATCCGCCACCTCGCCGATCTGCTGGACCGGCCCGCCCCTGCGGCGGCCGCGGAGCCGTCGCCGGCCCCCGGGAGCAGCGCCCGGCCGGAGGCACCGACGGAGGCACCGAGCGCCGGCGGCGACCGCCGGCAGCACCACGAACGGCGCCGTGCCGCCCGCCGGGGCGGCTCCGGCACCAACCCGACCGGCTGACCCGAGCGGCCGGCGGCCGGGCCGGGCACCCCTGCCCGGTCCGGCCGCCGGCCCCCAGCCGCGTCGATCACCACCTGTGAGGAGAGCAGTCCGATGTCCACCCACGCCCCCGAGGGCCCGGCCACCGCGGTGCCGGATCTGCCGGACGCGATCGCCGTCACCGGCCTCGCCTGCCGGTTCCCCGGCGCCCCCGACGCCGGGACCTTCTGGGCCGACCTGGTCGCGGGTCGGGAGAACATCACCTTCCGCACCCCCGAGGAGCTGACGGCCCTGGGCGTGCCGGCCGACCGGCTGGCCGACCCGCGGTTCGTGGGCGCCGGCGGCGTACTGGAGGGCCTGGCGGAGTTCGACGCCGAGTACTTCGGCATCCCGCCCCGCGACGCCGAGCTGATGGACCCCCAGCACCGGCTCTTCCTGCAGTGCGCGGTCGCCGCGCTGGAGGACGCCGGGCAGCCCACCGAGGGGGTCGAGGGCGGCGTGGGCGTCTACGCCTCGGCCGGGTTCAACTCCTACCTGACGCACCAACTGCTGCCGCGCGCCGCCCACTTGGCGGACCGCGCCGAGGTCCAGTGGCTGGCCGCGGGCGACAAGGACTACCTCGCCACCCAGACCTCCTACCGGCTCGGCCTGACCGGCCCGAGCCTGAGCGTGCAGAGCGCCTGCTCCTCCGCCCTGGTCGCCGTCCACCTGGCGGCCGAGGCGCTGCTGAGCGGCGAGTGCGACGTGGCGCTGGCCGGGGCGGTCTCCGCCGGGGTCGGCCAGGGGCTCGGCTACCTGCACGCCGAGGGCGGGATCCTCTCCGCCGACGGGCACTGCCGGCCCTTCGACGCCGGGGCGACCGGTACGGTCTTCGGCAGCGGCGTCGGCGTGGTGGTGCTCAAGCGGCTGGCCGACGCGGTCGCCGACGGCGACACCGTCCGGGCCGTCCTGCTCGGCTCGGCGGTCAACAACGACGGGAACCGCAAGGTCGGCTTCACCGCGCCGAGCCTGGACGGCCAGGTCCGGGTGATCACCGCCGCTCAGTCGGTGGCCGGGGTCACGCCCGACGAGGTCTCCTGCATCGAGGCGCACGGCACCGCGACGGCCCTCGGCGACCGGATCGAACTCGCCGCGCTGAGCCGGGTGTTCGGCGACGCCCCGGACCCCCGCCGGGTACTCGGCGCGGTCAAGTCCAACGTCGGCCACCTGGACACCTGCGCCGGGATGGCCGGGCTGATCAAGACGGTGCTCTCGCTGCAGCACCGCACGCTGCTGCCGACCGTCCACTTCGAGAACCCCAGCCCCGAGCTGGACCCCCGCCTGTTCCGGGTGCTGACCGAGGCCGAGCCCTGGCCCGGTGCGGACGGCACCCGGATCGCCGGGGTCAGTTCCTTCGGCATCGGCGGCACCAACGCCCACCTGATCGTCCAGGACGCTCCCCCGCTGCCCGTCGCTGCCGCCGCGCCGGCCGGCGAGTGGGAGCTGCTGCCGGTGTCCGCCCGCAGCGAGTCGGCGCTCGACCGGGCCACCGAACGACTCGACGCGGCACTGGCCGGACCGGCCGCACCCACGGCCGCCGACGCCGCGTTCACCCTGCAGACCAGGCGCAGGCACCACCCCTGGCGGCGCACCGTCCTGACGGGGCCCGGGGGGCACCACCACTCCCGCCCGGTCCGGGCCACCGGCGACGGCCGGGAGGTCGCCTTCCTGTACCCCGGCCAGGGCGCCGGCCGCCCGGGCACGGCTGCGGAGCCGTACCGCGCCGAACCGGTCTTCCGCGCCGCGCTCGACCGCTGCCTGGACGCCCTGCGGCCGTGGACGGCCGCGCCGCTGCGCGCGCTGCTGCTCGACCCGGCCCACGCGGACCTGTTCGACCGCACCGAGGTCGCCCAGCCGGCCCTGTTCGCGGTGGAGTACGCGCTCACCGCCTGGTGGACATCGCTCGGCCTGCGGCCGGTCGCGCTGGCCGGCCACAGCGTCGGCGAGTTCGCGGCCGCCTGCGCCGCCGGGGTCTTCGAACTGCCCGGCGCCGCCCGGCTGGTGGCCGAACGCGGACGGTTGATGGGCGCCATGGAGCCGGGCGCGATGCTGAGCGTCCCGCTGCCCGAGGCGGAGTTGCGCGCGCTGCTGGACGACCCCGAGGGCCCGGAGCTCGCCGCCGTCAACGCACCGGACCGCTGCGTGGCGGCCGGCGCCCCGGAGGCGGTGGCCCGGCTGGCCGAGCGCCTGGCCGCGCGCGGCGTCGCGGCCCGGCCGCTGGCCGTCCGGCACGCCTTCCACACCCGGGACGCCGAGCCGCTGCTGGCGGAGTTCGCCCGGCTGGTGGCGGGCGTCCCGGCGCAGGCCCCCGCCCTGCCGGTGGTCTCCGGCCTGACCGGGCGTGAGCTGACCGCCGAGGAGGCCGTCTCGCCGGAGTACTGGGCGCGCCAGCTGCGGCACACCGTCCGCTTCGCCGACGCGCTCGCCGCCCTGCCGGGTGACGGCCCGCTGCTGGAGCTCGGCCCCGGCCGGGGACTGACCGGCTTCGCCGTGCGCACCCTGGGCACCGGCAGGCCGGCCCTGCCCACCCTGGACGCCGCCGCGGCCGGATCGCAGCCGCCCGCCCGACTGACCGCGCTGGGCCGGCTGTGGGAGCGCGGCGCCGAGCTCGACTGGTCGGCCCTCGGGGAGCGGGCCGGGCGCCGGCACGCCTCGCTGCCGGGCTACCCGTTCGAGCCGGTCCGGCACTGGTTCGAACCGGCCGGGGACGGCCCGCGCCCCGCCGGGCCCGCCGCCCTCACCGCCCCGGCCGCATCAGCCGCGACCGCCACCCCGGCCGCCGACGGCGTGGACTCCTGGCTGCACGTCCTGTCCTGGACCCCCGTCCTCCCGCCGGCCGGCACCGGGCCCGTCCCGGCCTCGGTGCTGCTGCTCGCCGACGACGCCGGCCTCGCCGGGCCGGTCGCCGAACGGCTGACCGCGGCGGGCGCCCTGGTCACCCTGGTCCGCGCCCCCGGCGCGGCGGCCGGCCCGGACGGCACCGGGCTCACCCTCGACCCCGCGGACCCCGCCTCCTGCACCGCCCTGGCCGCCACCCTGGCCGGGCGCGGCACCCCGCCGGACGCGGTGGTCTCGTGCCAGGCGCTGGACGACCCGCCGCTGGAACGGGCCACCCCGGCCGAGGCGGCCGACGGCGCCCTGCGCGCGCTGACCGTCCCGGCCCAGCTGGTCCGCGCCCTGGGCGAGGCCTTCCCGGGCCGGCCGCTGCGGATGCTGCTGGTCACCGACGCCGCCCACGGGGTCAACGGGCAGCCCGCCCGCACCCCGCAGGCAGCCGCCGGGCTCGGCGCCGTCCGGGTGCTGCCGCAGGAGGTGCCCGGCCTCACCGCCGAGGCGCTCGACCTGGACTGCCCCACCCGGGAGCCCGCCGAACTGGCCCTGGCCGCCGACGCGGTGGTGGCGCGGCTGCGCTCCGAGCAGGCGCCCGCGCCGCTCACCGCGGTCCGTGGCCGGGCCCACCTGGCGCCCGCCCCGGACCGGCCCGTGCTCACCGACCCGGCCGCCCCGCAACCCGCGCTGCCCGCCGGGCCGTGGCTGGTCACCGGCGGTCTCGGCGGGATCGGCCTGGCCGTGGCCGGCCGGCTCGCCGAGGAAGCCGGCCGAACCCTCGTGCTGCTCACCCGCCGCGCCGTGCCCGACGGCGAGGGCTGGCGCAGCCTGCGGCCCGCGGACGCCGTGCCCGCCGGGAGCTGCCCGCCGGAGCTGGCCGAGGCGCTCGCCGGGCTGACCGCCCACGGCGCCCGGCTGTGCCTCGTCCAGGCCGACGTCACCGACGAGGCCGCGCTGGCCGCCGCGCTCGACGAGGTGCGGGCCGCGTACGGCCCGATCGCCGGGGTCGTGCACGCCGCCGGGGTGGCCGGTGGCGGCGTCACCGCACTGCGCGGACCCGAGGAGATGGCGCGGGTGCTCGCCCCCAAGGTGCTCGGCACCGTGCTGCTGGAGCGGCTGACGGCCCGTGACCGTCCGTTGCTGGTGCTCTGCTCCTCGGCGCTCGCGGTCACCGGCGCGGTCGGTCAGGCCGACTACACCGGGGCCAACGCCTTCCTGGACAGCTTCGCCACCGGCACCCGGACGGCCGTGTCGATCGGCTGGGACCGGTGGTCGCAGACCGGCATGGCGGTCCGCTCCGGGCTGCGGGACTGGCTCGACGGGGGAGAGGTGCTCGACCACGCCCTCTTCGACGCCCGCCGCACCGAGCCGGACGGGACGGTGGAGCTGCGGCTGCGCCGCAGCGGGCAGACGGCCTGGCCGGCCGAGGAACACCGGATCGGCGACGCCCCGGTCCTGCCCGGCACCGCACTGCTCGAACTCGCCGTCGCAGGGCACCGGTTGGCGATCGGGGAAGGTCCGGTCGAACTGGACGCGGTGTTCACCCACCCACTGCGGCTGCCCGTCGACCAGCCCCCGGAGGTGACCGTGCGGCTGCGTCCGGCGCCCGACGGCGGGCACCTGTGGGAGGTCCGCTCCAGCGCCGTGCCGTCCAAGCCGCACGCCCAGGGCCGGATCGCTCCGTACCGGGGCGCTTCCCCGGAGCGCCTCGACCTCGACGGGCTCGCGCGACGCTGCGCCGCCGTGGCGCCGTCCGCCGGGCAGCGGCCCGGCGGGGCGAGCGGGCTGCGCACCGGGCCGCGCTGGGAGAGCGTCACGGAGGTCCGCCAGGGCGAGGGCGAGGGCGAGGCGATGCTGCGGCTGCGCCTGCCCGAGCCGTTCCACGGCGATCTGGCCGCGCACCCGCTGCACCCCGCACTGCTGGACACCGCCACCGGCGCCGTCACCGCCCGCACCGGCAGCCACCTGCCGGTGGCCTACCGGCGGCTGGTGGTGCTCGGCCCGCTCGGCCCCGATGCCGTCGTCCACGTCCGGCGCCGCTCCGGTGCGGCCGCGGCGGGCGGCACGCTGGTCGTCGACGTGGTCGTGGCCGCGCCGGACGGTGTGCCGAGCGTGCTCGTCGAGGGCTTCGTACTGCGGCCGGCCCCGGCCGGCGGCCCGGACGGCGGCGCGCCCGGCGCCGCGGGGGCGGTCGGGCCCGAGCAGGGCGGGATCCCGACCCGGGAGGGCCTGCTGGCGCTCGACCGGATCCTGGCCAACCGTCACCTCCCGCACGTCCTGGTCAGCCCCCGCGCGGCCGGAGGCACCGCGCAGCGCATCGCCGTCGCCGCGGCCACCGTCGCGGCCGCGCCCCCGGACGCCGGGCCGGACGGCCCCGGGGAGCTGGAGGAGCGGATCGCCGCGGTCTGGTCCCGCCTGCTGGGCGTGCCCGGCATCGGCCCGGACGACAGCCTGTTCGAGCTCGGCGGCGACTCCCTGCTGGTCGTGCAGATCACCGGCGAACTCCAGCGGCTCGGGCTGGCCGTCTCTCCCGGCGACCTCTTCGCCCACCCCACCGTCGGGCAGCTCGCCGCCCGGCTCCGCGCGGACCGCGAACCGGCGGCCGAATCCGCGCCCGACACCACAGCCCCGCCCACCGCTCCCGCCGGCCCTTCCCCGGCCCCCTCGCCGGGGCCACGCGAGGCCTTCTCGGACGCGGACCTCAGCGAAGACGACCTGGCCCGGGTATTCGCCCTGTTCCGGTCAGGAGAGGACACCAAGTGAACGACATCGAGGACATCTACCCCCTCTCGCCCACCCAGGAGGGGATGCTCTACCACAGCACCACCTCCCCCGAGCACGGTCTCTACGTCGAGCTGACCACCTTCCGGGTGCACGGCGAGCTGGACCTCGCCGTGCTGGGCGCCGCCTGGCAGCGGGCGATCGCCCGGCACCCGGTGCTGCGCACGGCCTTCGTCCGGGAGCGCATCCGCACCCCGCACCAGGTGGTGCTGCCGAAGGCGGAGCTGCCGATCGAGTTCCGCGACCTGACCGGCCTGGACGAGGCGGCCCGCACGACCGCCGTCGCCGAGGAGCTGGAGCAGCGGGCCCGCGAGCGCTTCGACCTGACCCGGCCGCCGCTGATGCGGCTGCTGGTGCTGCGCCTGCCCGGCGAGCACCTGGTGGTGTGGACCTACCACCACCTGCTGCTGGACGGCTGGTCCGCGGCCCTGCTGCTGGCGGAGGTCACCGCCGGGCTGTCCGGCTCCACCGACGAGCTGCCCGCGCCGCCACCGTTCCGCGACTACATCGCCTGGCTGGGCCGCCAGGACCCGGAGCGCGACCGGGCGTTCTGGACGGAGTACCTGGCGGAGCACCGCGAGCCGGCGACCCTGACCCTGCCCGGGATGCGTCCGGGCACCAAGCCCACCGGCGGCTTCCACACCGTACGGGCCGCACTGCCCGCCGAAACCCTCGCCACCCTGCGGCGACTGGCCGCCACCCGGGCCACCACCTTCAGCGGCCTGGTCGAGGCGGCCTGGGCGGGAACGGTCGCCCGCCACTCCGGGCGCGACGACGTCGTGGTCGGCGTGACCGTCTCCGGGCGCCCGGTCGGCCTGGACGGCGCCGAGCAGATGGTCGGGATGTTCATCAACACCGTCCCGGTACGGGTACGGGTGGACCGGGAGCTGCCCGGCGACGAGTGGCTGGCCCGGCACGCCGCCACCCGCCACCCCGTGCTGGACCACCAGCACACCGCGCTGACCGACATCCAGCGCTGGGCCGGGACGGCCCCCGGCGTGCCGCTGTTCGACACCGTCGTGGTGGTCGAGAACTACCCGGACCGGACGGAGGCGGTGCTCTCCCACGGCGAGGTCACGGTCGACGACGTCCGCTACGAGACCCGGACCAACTACCCGGTCACGCTGGTCGTCCGGGCCGCGGCCGACCTGCAGCTGCAGGCGGTGGTGGACTCCGGCCGGATCACCCCGGAGGAGGCGCGGGCACTGCTCGACCACGTCGTGGCCGTGCTGACCCGCCTCGCCGCCGAACCCGGCCGCCCCGTCGGGGAGTTGCTGGCCGTCACCGAGGAGACCCGCGCCCGGCAGCTGGACACCTGGAACGGCACCGGGATCGACCGCACCGAGCCGGCCGCCCTGCTGTCAGGACTGATCGACGAGGCGGTCCGCGACCGGCCCGACCACCCCGCCGTGGTCGACCAGCACCACCGCCACGGCTACCGGGAGCTGGACCTGCGCGCCGACGCCCTGGCCCGGCTGCTGGTCGGACGCGGGGTGCGCCCCTCGGACCGGGTGGGCATCTGCCTGGGCCGCGGCGCCGACCTGGTGACCGCGATGCTGGCGGTCGCCCGCGCCGGAGCCGCGTTCGTCCCGCTCGACCCGGCCCACCCGGTGGAGCGGATCCGCCTCGTCCTGGCGGACGCCGCGCCCGCCGTGGTGCTCGTCGACGCGACCGGAGCGCCCGCACTGGCCGGGTGGGGCGGCACCGTCCTCGACCTCACCACCGCCGACCTCACCGGCGAGCCCCCCTCCACCCCGGCCGTCGAGCTCCCGGGAGCCGCCCCGGACGGGCTGGCCTACCTGATGTTCACCTCCGGCTCCACCGGCCGCCCCAAGGGCGTCGCCGTCGGCCACCGGGCCCTGGCGAACCTGGTGGACAGCCTGGCCCGCAGGCACCCCGGCCTGGACGGCGACACCCGCTTCCTCGCCCTCACCACGCTCGGCTTCGACACCTCGCTGGCCGAGCTGCTGGTGCCACTCGCGGTCGGCGGCACCGTCCACGTGGGCGGTCAGGCCCTCGGGCTGAGCGGCCGGGAGGTCGACCGCTACGCCGTGGAGCACGGCATCACCGCGCTGCAGGCCACCCCCTCCCGCTACCGGGCGCTGCTGGACTCCGGCTGGCAGGGCGCCGGCCGGCCCCGGCTCTACAGCTGCGGCGAGGCCTTCCCCGCCGACCTGGCCGCCCCGCTGGCCGCACGCGGCTCCTCGGTGTGGAACATGTACGGCCCGACCGAGACCACCGTGTACTCCAGCGTCGAGCCGATCACCGCCGACACCACCCGGGTCACCGTCGGCCGGCCGATCTCCAACACCGTGCTGCACGTGCTGGACACCGTCGACGGCCGGCTGCTCCCGGTCGGCTGCGTCGGCGAACTGTGCATCGGCGGCGACGGCGTGGCCCAGGGCTACTGGCAGCGGCCCGAGCTGACCGCGGAACGGTTCGTCACCGACCCGTTCACCGGCGGCCGGATGTACCGCACCGGCGACCACGCCCGCCGCCTGCCCGACGGCCGGATCGAGCTGCTCGGCCGGATGGACCGCCAGCTCAAGCTGCGCGGCTACCGGATCGAGCCCGGGGAGATCGAGCAGGTGCTGCTCGCCCTGCCCGAGGTGGCCGGCTCCGCCGTCGCCGTACGGGAGGGCCGCCTGGTCGCCTGGGTGGTGCCCGCCGACCGCGACGCCCCGCTCGACACCGCCGGCCTCCAGGCCGGGCTGCGCCGCTCGCTGCCCTCGTACATGGTCCCCGAGGCGGTCGCCGTCCTCGCCGAGCTGCCGCTCACCCCGGCCGGCAAGACCGACCTGCTCGCCCTGCCCACCCCGCCGCAGCCCGGCGACGAGGCCGCGCCCGCCGCCCCGGTCGGGGCCGCGGACCACGAGGCGCTGGTGACCAGGCTGTTCGCCGAGGTCCTGGCCCTGCCGGAGGTCGGTCCCGACGACGACTTCTTCGAGCTGGGCGGCGACTCGCTGCGCGCCCTGCGCCTCGTCTCCCGGTTGGAGGCGGAGCTCGGACGCGCACTCGACATCGAGCTGCTCTTCGACGCGGGCACGGTCCGCGAACTGAGCGCGGCCATCGGCCCGGCCTCCGACGCCGCCGGCCAGTGACCCGACCGGCGTCCCGGCCGACCCCGGCCGGGACGCCCCGCACCGAACACACCGATTGGACAGGAACGACCATGGCTAGCACTACGGCCACCCTCCTCGACGACGACCGACGACGGCTCGACACCCTGCTGCTGTCCCGGTGGGACGCCGACCCGGCACACCCCGCCGTGGTCGACGGCGACCGGGTGCTGACCGCGGGGGAGCTCAGGGACCGGACCGTGCGGGTCGCCTCGCTGCTGCGCGGGCGCGGGGTGCGCCCGGGCGACCGGGTGGCGGTCTACCTGGAGCGCTCGGCCGACTTCGTGATCGGCGTGACCGGCGTCGTCCTGGCCGGCGCCGCCCAGGTCGCCTTCGACGTCAACGACCCGGTCGCCCGGACCCTCGACATGCTGGCCGACTGCGAGCCACGGCTGCTCGTCACCACCCCCGAACTGCGCTCCCGGTTCCCCGCCGACCTCGGCGTCGAGGTGGTCACCGTCGCCGAGTGCGCGGCCACCGAGCCGGCCGAGCCGTTCGAACCCGCGGCCGACCTCGACGAACAGCCCGCCGTGGTCATCTACACCTCCGGCTCCACCGGCCGCCCGAAGGCCTCGCTGATCCCCCACCGCGCGGTGACGACCCGGCTGCGGGCACTGCAGCGCAGCCACGGCCTCGGCCCGTCCGACCGGATGCTGCACCACACCGCGTGCAGCTTCGACATGTTCCTGATCGAGGTCTACTGGCCGCTGATCACCGGCACCACCGTCGTCATCGCCGCCCCCGGCCGCCAGCGCGACGCCGACTACCTCGCCGAGACCATCCGCTCCGCGGAGATCAGCGTCTTCTACTGCGTGGTCTCGCTGCTGGAGCTGTTCCTGCTGGCCCGAGGGCCCGAGGAGCGCTTCGACGGCCTGCGCCGCGTCCTCACCGGCGGAGAACCGCTCGCGCCCGAGCTGGTCCGCCGCTTCCACGCCCAGTCCACCGCCCCGCTCACCAACCTCTACGGCCCGAGCGAGTGCACGATCTACTGCACCGCCTGGGTGCCCCCGCGCGACCCCGACCTGGACACCGTCTACATCGGCCCGGCCATCGAGGACACCACGCTGTGGATCCTCGACGAGGACGGCAAGCCCGTTCCGGACGGCGAGCCCGGCGAGCTCTACATCGGCGGCGCCGGTCTGGCCCTCGGCTACCTCAGCCGCCCCGAGCTGACCGCGGAGCGCTTCGTCCCGGACCACCTCGGCGACGGCACCGGACCGCTCTACCGCTCGGGCGACCTGGTCCGCACCCACCCGGTGGGCGGCCTGGAGTTCCTGGGCCGGGTCGACCTCCAGGTGAAGATCCGCGGCTACCGGATCGAACTGGGCGAGATCGAGTCCGCCGCCCTGCGCGTGCCGGGCGTGCGGCAGGCCGCCGCGGTCGCCCACGGCCGCGGCAGCGACGCCCGGCTGGTCGGCTTCCTGGTCCTGGAGGCGGACGCCGTACCCGAGGCCGTCACCGCCGCCGTGCGCCGGGCGCTGCGCGACGCGCTGCCCTCCTACATGGTCCCGGCCTCGTTCGCCACGCTGGCCGCGATGCCGCTGACCGCCAACGGCAAGCTGGACCGCGCCCTGCTGACCGAGCAGGCCGGGGAGGTGCTGCCCGCCACCACCGCGGCCGTCGAGGCGCGGCCGCCGGCCGGCGACGACCTGGCCGCCGTGGTCACCGGGGTCTGGTGCGAGGTCCTCGGCGTACCCGCGATCGGCCCGGACGACGACTTCTTCGACATCGGCGGGGACTCCTTCAAGGTGGTGCGCGCGGTGCGCAAGCTGGAGGCGCTGCTCGGCGTCGAGGTCCCGATGGACCTCGCCTTCGACGAGCCGACCGTGACGGGCTTCACCGCCGCCCTGGCCGAGCACCGGGTGGAGGGATCCGCCCGATGACGTCCCAGGTCCTGCGTTCCTTCGGCGAGCTCGACACGATCGCCCGCGACCCGTCCGCCCCGGTCGTCACCCTGTTCAGCGGCGGGCTGGACAGCAGCTACCTGCTGCACCGCCTGGTCCGGGCCGGCGCCCGCAACGTCCACGCGGTCAGCGTCGACCTCGGCGAGGACGAGAGCGGCGAGCACAAGCAGCGGATCGCCGACCGGCTCGGCGTCCGGCTCCACCTGCTCGACGGCCGGCAGGAGTTCGCCGAGGACTACGTCCGCCCGGCGATCGCCGCGCACGCCGTCTACCTCGACACCCACCCGGTCAGCTCCACGCTCAGCCGGCCGCTGATCGCCAAGCTCGCCCTCGCCACCGCCCGGGAGCTCGGCGCCACCACGGTGCTGCACACCGCCAACCGTTCGCAGAACACCCTGCGCCGGCTCAACGGCGCCATCGGCCTGCTCGGCTTCGCCGGCCGCTACGGCAGCCCGTACGACCTGGATCCGGTCGACCGGGAGCAGAAGATGCGCGAACTCAAGGAGGTCGGCCTGGACCAGCTCAGCGAGCGGTTGGTCAGCGGCGACTCCAACCTGTGGTGCCGGGAGTTCGAGTCGGGGATCCTCGACGACCCCGAGGACCACGCCGTGCCCGAGGAGCTCTACCGCTGGAGCGCGTTGCGCCCCGCCGGGGCCCCGGAGACCGTCGAGGTCGCCTTCGAGGCCGGCCGGCCCGTCGCGGTGGACGGCCGGCCGCTGCCGCTGACCGAACTGATCGACACCCTCAACCACCTGGTCGGCGCCCACGGACTGGGCCGCTACAGCGGGCTCGAACACCTCGACCACGGGTCGAAGGTGCTGGAGATCCGCGAGATGCCCGCCGCCTGGCTGCTGCTGCGCTCGCGCCGCCACCTGGAGACCGCCACCCTCGCCGCCGAGCTGGTGCGGGAGAAGCTCCACCAGGAGCAGCTGTGGGTCCGCGAGGCGCTGGAGGGCCGCTGGTTCGGCGAGCTGCGCCAGGCCGCCCAGGCGTTCATCGACGTCTGCTCGGCGCCGGTCACCGGTTCGGTGCGCTGGCGGCTCGCGGCCGGCTCGGCCGAGACCCGGGCCATCGTCGCCGACCGGCCGCGCTACCTGCGTGACCGCGAGGCCTGGGAGCACCGCTCCGTCGCCGCCGAGCGGGCGGCCTTCACCCCGATCCGGCCCCAGGAGCAGTGACCGTGGAACCCTCCGACACCAGGCCCCAGTCCCCCGCCGCCGCACCCCTGCCGGTGCTGCTGGTCGTCTACGGCCGCGGCTCGGCCACCCCGCGCGGCATCCTCGGCGCCGCCCGGCGGCTCTGCACGGTGGTCTTCCTCGGCGACCTCGGCGACCCGAAGGCCGCCGCCGACCTGGCCGGGCTGCCGAAGTCGGCCACCGTGGTGGACACGGCCGGGCTGACCGAGGAGCAACTCGTCGAGCGGGCCGCCGGGTTCGGCGCCTCCGGCGTGATCACCTTCAGCGACCACCTGCTCCGCTCGGCCGCCGCGGTGGCCGAGCGCTGCGGGCTGCCGTTCCACGACCGTGCCACCGTCGAGGTGCTGGTCGACAAGTTCCAGCAGCGCGCGGCGCTCGCCGCGGCCGGGGTGCAGTCCACCGTCTGCCGGACGGTCCGCTCCGCCGCCGACCTCGCCCCGGCGCTCGCCGCGACCGGCCTGCCCGCCGTCCTCAAGCCCCGCTCGGGCGCCGGCAGCGTGGACACCTGCCTGGTCCGCAGCAGCGACGAACTGGCCGACCGGTACGCCGAGTTCACCACCGACGCGACCACCCCCGCGGTGTTCGTGCTGGAGGAGTACCTGGTGAGCGACCCCACCGTGGTGGGAGAGTTCTGGGGCGACTACGTCTCGATCGAGTCCGCGGTCAAGGACGGCGAGATCCACACCGTCGCGGTCACCGGCAAGCTGCCACTGGCCCACCCCTTCCGGGAGACCGGCTACTTCACGCCCGCGCTGCTCCCGGACGGCCTGGCCGAGCAGGTGGTGGCCCTGGAGCGGAGCGCGCTGCGGGCCCTCGGCATCCGCGAGGGCGTCACCCACACCGAGATCAAGTTCACCCCCGACGGTCCGCGGCTGATCGAGGTCAACGGACGCCTGGGCGGGCACGTCTCGGACGTCCTCAAGCGCTCGGCCGGCACCGACCTGCTGCTCCTCGCTCTGCGGCTCGCCCTGGGCGACTTCACGCCGCCCGCCCCGGTGCTCGCCCTGGGCGCAGCCTGCCCCGCCGTGGCCTTCCAGTACTTCCTCTCCCCGCCCGCCGACGGGCTCGCCCCCGGCGGCGGCGAGCTGATCGACGACCTCCAGGCCGTCCCCGGCGTGGACCTGGTCGACGCCCGGATCGACCCGACCTGGCGGGCCGACTGGCGGGCCGGCACCGAGTGGCTGATCGGGACGGTCTACGGCTCCGCCGCCGGATACGCCGAACTGCGGACCACCGTCGAGGGCATCCACCGCCGGATGGACACCTTCTGGTCCTGAGACCGCCCCCTCCCCACCGACATCCGCTCAACCTCGCACCCCTGGAGTCAACTTGCCGCGGCGAATACGCACAGCCACCCACGCGGCGGTGGCAGCCGTCGTCTCCGGCCTGGTCCTCGCGCTGCTCGCGCTGGGCATCGGGCCTGTCCCCGCCCTCGGAACCGCGCTCGTCCCCGGGGCGGGTGTGTGGGACTCCGCCGCGGGCGCCGAACTCCCGCACACCGAGACCCTCGACCTGGCCGGGCTCAAGGCACCCGTCACGGTCGCCTTCGACGACAACGGCGTCCCCACCGTCAAAGCCGGCTCCGACGACGACCTGTTCCAGGCCCAGGGCTACCTGCACGCCCGGTTCCGGCTCGCCCAGCTCGACCTGGAACGGCGCGCGGGCCGCGGCCGGCTGGCCGAGCTGAACGGGCCGGCCAGCCTCGAATCCGACCGCTTCGAGCTGCAGATGGGGCTGCTGCGCACCGCCGAGGCCGAGTGGGCCGCCACCCCGCCCGACAGCCCGGCGGGCCGCGCGCTCACCAGCTACACCAGGGGCGTCAACGCCTGGATCTCCGAGCTGCGCCACAACGGGCAGTGGCCGGCGATCTTCTCCCTCACCGGCGTCCACCCCGCCGACTGGACCCCGGTGGACAGCCTGGTGATCCAGGAAGTCCTCACCCAGAGCATGGACTTCACCAGCACCCCGCTGGACTACGCGATCTTCCGGGACTCCCTGGGCGCGCAGCGCACCATGGACTGGTTCCCGGTCCACGCGGCCAACGACCAGCGGCCGTACGATCCCGGACCGTACCGCGACCTCGGCACCGCGCCGCTGCCCGCCAACGTCAACTCCGCGGGGCCCGACGTCCCGGCCGCCGCCAACCGCTCGCAGCCGCGCCCCGCGCCCGTGGCGCCCACCGGCGCCCCCGACCCCGCCGGGGAGGCCACCGCGGCCCGGACCCTGCTCGACACCATCCGCGCGCTGCCCGCCACCCAGATGCACACCTTCCCGGACAGCAACGCCTGGGTCGCGAACGGCCCGGCGGTGGCCGGCGGCAACGCGATGCTGGCCGGCGACCCGCACCTGCCGACGACCCTGCCCTCGTACTGGTACCAGATCGCGCTCTCCTCCCCCGAGACGAACGCCACCGGCGCCAGCATGGCCGGTATGCCCGGCGTGCTGATCGGCCGCAACGCCGACATCTCCTGGTCCCTGACGGACGCGCAGAACCAGTCGACCGTCTTCTACAGCGAGCGGACCAGCCCCGACCACCCCGGCCAGTACTTCTGGAACAACGCCTGGCACCCGATGCAGCGGGTGGAGTACACCATCCCGGTCCGCGGCGGGGACACCGAGCACCTCGCCGTGGACCTCACGGTGCACGGGCCCGTGATCACCCGGGCCGGCCAGACCACCTCGGTCAGCTGGATGGGCAACGTGCCCTCCCCCGACCTGGCCGTGCTGCTCGCCGTCGACAAGGCCCGCAACTACCAGGAGTTCCGCACCGCGCTGGCCGACTGGCACGCCCCCACGCTCAACTTCGCCTACGCCGACGGCGGCGGCAACATCGGCGTGGTCGCGGCCGGCTACTTCCCGCTCACCAAGGCCGGCGACCCCTGGTTCCCGCTGCCCGGCACCGGCGAGTACGACGTGGTCGGCGCCATCCCCTTCGACGCCACCCCACAGGCCTACAACCCGCCGAACCACGTGATCGCGACGGCCAACCAGCGCCCGGTGTCGGCCGACTACCCGTACTACATCGGCACGTCCTTCAACGCCTTCGACAACGGCTACCGGGCCGCCCGGATCTACCAGTTCCTGGAGAGCCACCCGGCGATGACGGCCGCCGACTTCACCACGCTGCAGAACGACACGACCGACTACCTCGCCACCGTCATCCTGCCGCACCTCAAGGAGGCGCTGGCCGGCACGAAGCTCGACGCCCGCCAGCAGGCCGCGCTCGACGTCCTCGACCGCTGGGACTCCACCATGCGGCCCTCCGTCGCCGGCGGGCCGATCTGGTGGACCTTCTGGAACGACTACCTGGAGACCACCTTCCAGCCCTGGTGGGACCAGGCCAAGGTGCCGGTCGAGAAGGACCGCTGGTACCTCAAGGTCTCCAGCGCGCTGCCGAGCCTCGACGAGGACCTGGAGGCCTGGACCCTGCACGATCCCGCCAACCCGGCGTTCACCTCCCCCGGCGGCCCGACCCGCACGGCGCCGGACGCCATGCGCACCGCGTTCGCCCAGGCCGTCTCCGAGCTCTCCCAGGACCTCGGGAGCGACCCCGCCACCTGGACCTGGGACCGCGTGCACACCCGGCAGGTCCCCTCCCTGACCGACGCCGACGCCCTCGGCTACGGGCCGGTGCCCGCCGAGGGGGACCGCTGGACCGTCAACGCGGCCGACGGCGGGATGAACTCCACCTTCGGGCCGAGCTGGCGCATGGTGGTCGACTGGAAGGGCCCGGGCAGCGCCACCGCCCAGGCCGTGTACCCGGGCGGCCAGAGCGAGAACCCGGCCTCGCCCTGGTACCGAACCTTCATCCCGTACTGGCGGGACGGCCGTTCACTGCCGCTGCTGATGGCCGCGGACCAACCTGCCTCCACCAAGGTGTGGACCCTGCGACCGGGAGCGTGAGCACCGTGACGGATCTTCAGAAGCAGTCTCCGGCCGAGGAGTCGGCGGTCCCGGCCCCGGCCGGCGGCGGCCCGGCCCTCCCCGCCGCACTGGCGCTCCCCGCCACGCTGGTCGGCGCCGCCGCCCTGGTGGCCGTCGGCTCGCTGTGGAGCCTGTGGTACCTGCCCTTCGCGGTCGGCCTGCCGGTCGGCGCGGTGACCGCGGTCCGCGGCCTGCGCGCCCGTACGGCGGTGCTGGTGGCGGCGGTGGCGGCGGTCGCCGGCTGGGGCACCCCGCTGCTGTGGCGGGTCGCCTCCGGCGACGCCGTGGCCGGCACCGCCCGGACGGTGGCCGCCCTGGCCGGGTTGCCGGCACTCGCCTCGCTGGTGGTCGCGGTCACCCTGCTGATCGGCCTGGTCCAGGCGCTGCTGGGCGTCTGGCTCGGCCGGACGGCGGCCGCGGCCCTGCGGCCCGGGCGGTGACGGCCGCGGGCGCGGGCGCGGCGGTGGCATAACGGCGGGACGACCCGTCGGCAGTTCCCCGGGGCGGGCCCGGTGCGCGGCACTTCGCGCACCGGGCCCGCCCCGTGCTCAAGCTCCGTCAGCCGGTCCGGGCGGCCCTGGTCCGCCGGCCCACGGCGATGACCGCCGCGCCGAGGAGGCACGCGACGGCGGCGGTGACGTAGGCGAGATGGTAGCCCCCGAGCTGGTCCTCGCGGGTCCCGGCGACCAGGACCATCAGCGCCACGCCGACGCTGGCGCCGATCTGCTGCGTCACCACGTTCACCGCGCCGGCCACGCCCTGCTGCTCGGCCGGGACGCCGGAGAGCCCCGCGGTGGTCATCGAGGGGAAGTTCAGGCCCTGGCCGACGCCGCTGAGCACCAGGCCGGGCAGCACGTACGTCACGTAGCCGCCGGAGTGCGGGGTGGCCGTCCACAGGCCGGTGCCCACGCCGATCAGCACCAGGCCGACGGCCATCAGGGTGCGCGGGGTGTACCGGGCCAGCAGGCGGCCGGTGGCGAAGTTGGCGGTGAGGAAGACGGCCAGGGACATCGGCACCAGCGCCAGGCCGGACTCGAACGGGGAGTAGTCGAGCATCCCCTGGAGGTACAGCGGGGCGAAGAACAGCATCCCGACCGAGCCCATGTACTGGAGGAACGCGGCCAGGCTCGCGGACTGCACCGAGGTGAGCCGGAAGAGGCCGAGCGGCAGCACCGGGTCGGCGGTGCGGTGCTCGCGGACGACGAACAGCACCAGGCAGAGCGCCGCGGCGCCGAGCACGATCCAGGCCGTCGCGCCGCCGCTGCTCACGCCGACGACCAGCAGGGTGAGGCCGAGGGTGCCCGCGACGGCGCCAGGCAGGTCCAGCCGGCCGCTGTGCCCGGCGCCGTCGGGCAGTCCGATGCGGGTGACGGCCAGGACGCCGGCCCCCAGCAGTACGGAGAACCACAGCACCGAGCGCCAGCCGAGCAGTTGGGTCAGGACGCCGCCCAGCATCACCCCGCCGCTGAAGCTCGCGGCGCCGACGGCCGCGTAGACGCTGAACGCCCGGTTGCGGGCCGGGCCGGCCGGGAACGCCTCGGAGAGCAGGGCCAGCGCGGCCGGTCCGGAGAGGGCGGCACCGATGCCCTGGACGGCGCGCGCGCCCAGCAGCACGGCGGTGTTCGGGGCCACCGCCCCGACCAGGGCGGAGGCGGTGAAGACCGCGACGCCCGCCTCGAAGACCCGGCGCCGGCCGAGCACGTCGGCCAGTCGGCCGCCCACCAGCAGGAAGCCGGCAAAGGTGACGGCGTAGGCGGTCATCACCCACTGGAGCGTGGTGTCGCTCAGGTCGAAACGCGTGCCGATGGACGGCAGGGCGGCGTTGAGCACCCCGAGGCCGCTCACGTCCAGGGCGAGCGCCCCAGCCAGCACTCCGAGGGCCAGTCCGGGTCGGATCAGCGGCGTGACCGCGGTGTCGGTCATGCGAGCCCGCCCTCGCACATCCCGGGGTGTGCGCCGCGTGGTGCACCGGGGGGTGCGGCCACCCGGGGCCGCGGGAAGTGCCGACCGGCTGAGGAGCGGTCGGCGCCGACTGGCGCCGTCTCGAGACTCGCAACTGGCATGGGGATCAGCTTGCCCGGGCGGGTCGTCCGCTGTCCACCCCGCCCCGCGCCAACTCGGCCCGGCGGCAAGGCGGTTCATACGCCCACTCCCCTAGGAGATCGAATCGGACACTTTGGCGATCGAATCTCGCCACTGGCCCGACCAGTCTCCGGCGACGCTTGTCTCCCCATTCACCAAGTGGCACTCTCATACCCGCTGGTCGGTAAATGCTCGGTGATCCGAAGCACCTCAATTCGCATATTCCCTTGCGCTTGACACGATCGACTTCGATACCCACCCCGGTTGGGGTTTCCCGTGTTTCCCCCCCGTTCTCCGTGCTCAGGGCGGATCGGGACAGCAACGCCGCGCAGTCCCCGGCGGCGAACGTGCCGCCGGACCGATCGGCACGAGCCGCACGCGTCGGCGAGAACTTCACAGTGGCCCGCTGATCCGCGATCTCCCGAGCTGTCGTGACGCTCGTGATGCGGGATTCCGGAAGCGGCTGAATTCGCCTCCGCGGTCCGGCTGTCCATGCGCCGGCTGCCGGTCGGCGGAAAAACTCCACCCCACCATTCCACCCGCCCTGCCCATGGAGTCGCCATGCCCCGAGAACGTGCAGCGCGAGACGTGTCCGCCGTGACGGAATTCCTGCTCTCCCGTGTTTCCGAGCTGTTGGCCGTGCCCGCGAACGCCGTGGACCGCCGGACGCCGATGCACCGGTACGGGCTGGACTCCGCGAAGTCGGTGGCCCTCGCCGCGGCTCTGTCGGAGTTCGTCGGCCGGCCCGTCCCGGCCACCTGGCCGTGGCAGTACCCGAGCGTGGAGGAGTTGGCCCGCGCGGTGGTCGACGGGCCGCCCGCCGCCGAGCCCGCCCCGGACGCCGACCGCCGCGGCGGACGCCGAACGACCGCGAACGAGCCCGTCGCGGTCGTGGGCATCGGCTGCCGGTTCCCCGGCGGACCGGACCCGGCCTCGTTCTGGCGGCTGCTGGTCGAGGGCGGCGACGCCGTCGGACCGGTGCCGGCCGCACGGCGGGAACTGCTCAACGACCGGGTCCGCTGGGGCGGGTTCATCGACGGCATCGACCGCTTCGATCCGCTGTTCTTCGGCATCTCGCCCCGTGAGGCCGTCCAGATGGACCCCCAGCAGCGGCTGATCCTGGAGCTGGCCTGGGAGGCGCTGGAGGACGCGGGCATCGCGCCGCACAGCCTGGTCGGCACCGACACCGGGGTGTTCATGGCCTCCTGCTGGGGCGACTACGCCGCCCTGGCCCACTACCGCGGCCCCGACAGCCAGATCACCCCGCACACCGCGACCGGGATGCACGACGGCATCATCGCCAACCGGGTCTCCTACCTGCTCGGCCTCCAGGGCCCCAGCATGGCGATCGACGCGGCCTGCGCCGGATCCCTGGTCTCGGTGCACGTGGGGTGCCAGTCGATCCAGCTGGGCGAGAGCGACCTGGTGCTCGCCGGCGGCGTGAACCTGAGCTTCGTCTCCGACTACTACACCGCCATGGACCAGATGGGCGCGCTCGCCCCGGACGGCCGCTGCAAGTCCTTCGACGCCCGCGCCAACGGCTACGTCCGCGGCGAGGGCGCCGGTGTCGTCGTGCTCGCCCCGCTGAGCGCCGCCCTGGAGCGCGACCTGCCGGTCTACTGCCTGATCAAGGGCAGCTCCTCCAACAACGACGGCCCGAGCAACGGCATGACGGCGCCCAACCCCCAGGCGCAGGAGAAGATGCTGCGCACCGCGTACCGGCGGGCCGGCATCGCACCCCACCTCGTCGACTACATCGAGTGCCACGGCTCCGCGACCCCCCTCGGCGACCCGATCGAGGCCAACGCCATCGGCGCGGTGCTCGGCGGCGACCGGACGGAGCCGCTGCGGCTCGGCTCGGTCAAGTCCAACGTCGGCCACCTGGAGGCGGCCGCCGGGATCGTCGGCCTGGTCAAGCTGGCGATGTCGGTGCGCAACGGCGTGCTGCCGCCGAGCCTGCACTACAGCGCGCCGAACCCGCAGATCATGTTCGACGAGTACAACCTCACCGTCCAGGACCGGCTGACGCCCTGGCCGCGGCGCTCCGACGCCCGCCGTGGAGGCGTCAGCTCCTTCGGCTTCGGCGGCGCGATCTGCCACGTCGCGGTCGAGGAACTGCCGCGCCCCGAGGCCTCGTTGCTGCTGCTCGCCGCGGACTCCCGGGAGGCGCTGGCCGAACGGGCCCGGGCGCTGCGCGACGAGGACGACCTGCGCGCACTGTGCGCCCGGAAGCCCGGCGAGGGCGCCTTCCGGCTCGCGGCCACCGCCCGCGACATGGCCGAACTCCGGGCCTCCCTCGACGCCTTCGGCAGGGGTGCGACGGCTGACGGGCTCAGCGTCGGGGAGGGCCCCGGACGCAGGCCCCGGGTGGCCTTCCTGTTCTCCGGCAACGGCTCCCAGTGGGTGGGCATGGGCCGGCAGCTGCTCGCCGGCCTGCCCGTGTTCCGCCGGTCGATGATGCGGTCGGACCGGCGGATGCGGGAGCTGCTGGGCTTCTCCCTGGTCGACCAACTGCTCTCCCCCGACGGCCGCCTGGACGACATGGACGTCTTCCAGCCGCTGCTGTTCTCGCTCCAGGTCGCCCTGGCCGACGCCTGGCGCTCGCTGGGGGTGGAGCCGGACGTCGTGGTGGGGCAGAGCGTCGGCGAGTTCGCCGCGGCCCACGTCGCCGGGGCGCTCGGTTTCGACGACGCCTCCCGGCTGGCCGCTCATCACGGCCGGCTGCTCCAGCAGCTGGCCGTCGGGCGGGGCGACGGCATCGTGGTGATGACCGCCGCCGACGAGGTCACGCCGCACCTGACCGGTGGGCTCACCCTCTCCGGCCGCAACGGCCTGCACTCCACGCTGGTCACCGGCACCCCGCAGGAGATCGACGACCTGGTCCAGCGGCTGACCGGGGCGGGCGTCACCAACCACCGGGTACGGATGGGCCACGCCCCGCACTCCCCGCTGGTCGACCACGTGCTCGCCCCGCTGAAGGTCGAACTCGACGGCATCCGGCCGCGGACCGCCCGCATCCCGATGATCTCGACCGTCACCGGCGCGCCCGTCGACGGCGCCGAACTCGGGCCGGACTACTGGGCGGACAACCTGCGCCAAGAGATCCGGGTGGTCGACGCGCTGACCAGGCTGCGCGACCACGACGTCGACGCGGTGGTCGAACTCAGCCCGCACCCGCTGCTGTTGAAGTCGGTGTCGGAGATCCTCCCGGCGACCACCCTGCCCTCGATGCGCCGCGGCGCCGACGAGGCCGCGACCCTGCTCGGCTCGCTCGGCGCGCTGTACGCCGCCGGACTGCCGGTCGCCGCCCACCCGTTCCTGGCCGGCGACCGGGGGCGGCACACCACGCCGAGCCGCGGGGCCGTCGCAGCCGACGAGCGGCTGCACCTGGTGCCCGTCACGGCCCGTACCGCCGAGGCGCTGGCCGACACCTGCCGGGAGCTGTCCAACCACGTCGAGCGCGACCCCGGCCTGCGGGTCTCCGACCTCGCCTACACCCTGGCCGCCCGGCGCAGCCACCACGGCCACCGGATCGCGCTGTTCGCCCGCAACCGGCAGGACGTCCTGGACGGCCTGGCCCGGGTCGCCGCCGGAACGCCGCACCCCGACGTCCTCACGGGTGCGGTCTCCGGCAACATCGACCGGCGGGTGGCGCTGGTGTTCTCCGGCGGCGGCACCCAGTGGGTCGGCATGGGCCGCGAACTGCTGCGCTCGCACGTCGGTTTCCGCAGCTGGATGCAGGCCTGCGACGAGGCCGTGCGGGCGGCCGGCGGCTGCTCGGTGCTGGAGCAGCTGGCCGCCCCGGCCGAACGGGCCCGGTACGAGGAGATGGACTTCCAGCAGCCGGTGCTGTTCGCCCTCCAGGTCTCGCTGGCGAAGGTCTGGCTCGGCCTCGGCATCGAGCCGGCCGCCGTGGTCGGGCACAGCCTGGGTGAGGTCGCGGCCGCCTGCGTCGCCGGGGCGCTCTCGCTGGAGGACGCCGCCCGGGTCGTGGTCGCCCGCTCGCACCTGCTGGAGCGCGAGGCCGCGGTGGGCGCCATGATCTCGGTCGACCTGCCGGAGGCCGAGCTGCTGCCGCGGCTCGCGCCGTACGCCGGGCACGCCGCCGTCGCCGTGGTCAACAGCCCCACCAGCGCGGCGGTCTCCGGCTCCCCCGAGGCGATCGACGCCCTGGAGGCCGAACTCGGGCGGGACGGGATCTCGGTCCGGCGGATCCGGGTCGAACGGCCCGTGCACAGCCCGGGCATGGACCCGCTGATCCAGCCGCTGCGCGCGGCCCTCGACGGCATCGTCCCGCTGCCGCCCGGCATCGACTTCCACTCCACCGCGGTGGCCGGCGCGGTGAACCCGACGGCCGACGTCGACTACTGGGTGCACAACCTGCGCAACCAGGTCCGGTTCGCGGAGACCATCGGCACACTGGTCGACCAGGGCGTCGGCACCTTCGTCGAGATCGGGCCGCACGAGACGCTGCGCGGCGCGGTCGAGGAGATCGCCCTGACCCGCGGCGCCCGGGTGCACGCGATCAACTCGCTGCGGCGCGAGGAGAGCGACCTGCGCTGCCTGCTGGGCGCCGCCGCCTCGCTGTTCGTCCGGGGGCTGCCGCTGACCTTCGACGGGCTGTTCGCCGACGACGTCGAGGTGGTGGAGACCCCGCTCGTCCAGTGGCAGCGGGAGCGCTACTGGATCGACACCGAGCCGCGCACCCCGGCCGTGGAGACCGCGGCCGCGCCCGCGCCCGCCGCCGTCGCGGCGGTGCCCGAGGCCCGGCCCGTGGAGCAGCAGCCGACCGGGAGCCGGCCGGTGGCGGAGGTCGTCCTCGCCGAGCTGGCCGACGCGCTGGGCGTGCCGGTCGGCCGGTTCGACCCGAACGCCAGCCTGCTCGACTTCGGTCTGGACTCGATGCTGGCGATCCGGCTGGTCAACAAGCTGCAGTCGCTGTTCGGGCACCGGGTGTCGCCGGTGGTGTTCCTGGACGGCCGGGCGATCTCCGAGGTGGTCGGCCACTTCGTCGAGCTCACCGCCGGACCGGCCGCCGCGCCGCAGCCGGTGGAGCCGGTGGAGCACGCGCCGGTCGCAGCCCCGGTTCCGGCCGCCGTTCCGGGTCCGCCCGCGGCCGTCGGGGCCGGGCCGGGCCGGACGCTCCCCGACGGCCCGTCCGAACTGTCCGAGCTGTCGGAGCTGTCCGAGCTGTCCGAGCTGTCCGAACTGGACGCCGAGGAGCTGCTCGACGAGCTGGACGCCCGCGGCCTGCTGGAGGCCACCGACGCGCCCGCGCTGGACCAGCTGCGCGCCGAGGGCCTCGGCCTCCGACTGGCACCCGCCTCGCACGGCCAGGCCTCGCTCTGGTTCATGCAGATGGTCTCGCCGGACGCCGTGCCCTACAACTTCATGGTGACGGCCAGGATCCGGGCCGCGGTCGACGAGAAGGCCCTGGAGCGCGCCGTACGGGCCGTCATGCTGCGCCACCCCGCGCTGCGCACCCTCTTCGTGGAGGCCGGCGGCAGCCCGTACCAGGTGATCCTGGACGAGCCGGTGTACGAGTTCCTGGTGGTGGACACCTCCGACCTGGACGACGAGCAGGCCCGCGAGGAGCTGGCCCGGCACGGGCACCGGCCGCTGGACCTGGACAACGGGCCGCTGGTGCGGGTCGTCCTCCTGACCCGCGGGCCGGCCGACCACTACCTGCTGGTGCTCGTCCACCACATCGCCTCGGACGCGGCTTCCGCCGACGTCATGATCCGCGAGCTCCAGGAGTACTACGAGGGCGCCGACCCGGCCGCCGGCCCGCCCGTCGCCCCGTACACCGAGTTCGTCACCCGGGAGCGGCAGTGGCTGGCGAGCCCGGCGGCCGACGCGGCGCTGGACTGGTGGTCGCGGAAGCTGGCCGATCCGCCCGCCCACCTCGACCTGTCCGACAAGGAACGGCCGCCGGGCGTCACCTACGAGGGCCGCGACCTGGCGTTCCGCTGGAGCGCCGAAGAGACCCGCCTGCTGAGGGAGTTCGCGCTGCGCGAGGGCGTGTCGATCAGCACCGTCGTCCTCGCCGGGTTCTTCGCCACACTCAACCGCGCGGTCGGGACGGAGGACTCGGTGCTGGCCACCGCCATCGCCCAACGGGCCGAGCCGGGTTGGGAGTCGGCCATCGGCTACTACCTCAACACGGTGCTGGTCCGGGCGAACCCCGCCGCCGACCGCAGCTTCCGCGAACTGCTGCGCGAGGTCCACGCGTTCTCGCTCGGCCTGCTGGAGCACATGAACTACCCGCTCGACCTGCTGGCCTCGCAGCTGAAGCCGCCGCGCGCCGAGGGCCGCTCCCCGTGGTTCGACGTGGTGGTGAACTGGCTGTCCTCGGACGCCTTCCCCCGCTCCGTCAAGCTCTTCCACGGCGTCGGCAGCACCCTCACTCCCGACGGCGCCCTGCCGCTGGAGCCGCTCCAAGTGCGCAGGCACCTCGCCAAGTTCGACCTGGAGATCTCGATGGCCGACATCGACGGCGAGGTGGCCGGCCACGTCCAGTTCAAACCGAGTTACCTGGAAAGGCACACCGTGACCGCACTGCTCGCGCTGTACCGCAGCGTGCTCTTCGACTCGATCGCCCGACCCGACCTGCCCCTCGGCGGCCTCGCGCCGACCGGCCTGCCCGAGGGGACGGCCCGGTGACCGCGACCCTGCACTCGGAGTTCCTGGAGCAGGCGGTCAAGAGCCCCGACGCGACCGCGGTCTACTCCGACGCCGGAGTCCTGACCTACGGCGAACTCAACGAACGCTCCCGGGAGTTGGCCGAGCAGCTGGCCGCCGCCGGCGCGGCGCCGGGCGTCCCGGTCGGCATCTGCGTCGAGCGCACCCCCGACCTGCTGGTCGGCATCCTGGCGGCCCTGCGCACCGGCGCCTGCTACCTGCCGCTGGACCCCAACTACCCCGCCGACCGGCTGACCTTCATGGTCCGGGACAGCGGCGCCCGCCTGCTGCTCACCACGCCCGGCTCCCGGGCCGCCTGCCCGCCCGGCCCGACCGTGGTCGTGCTGGGCGACGCGGTGACCACCGAGCCGGGCGCCCGGCCCGTACCGGTGGTGCCCGAGGACACCGCGTACGTCATCTACACCTCCGGATCCACCGGCCGGCCGAAGGGCGTGGCCGTCCGGCACGGCGGCTGCACGGCGATGCTCGCCGAGCTGGACCGGGTCCTGGAGGGCTGCGACCTGAGCGGGATCTCGGCGGCGAGCTCGGTCTGCTTCGACATGTCCGTGATGGAGATCTTCAACGCGCTGTGCCGCGGCGGCGCCGTCGTGCTGGTCGAGAGCGCGGTACACCTGGCGGAGAGCCGGTACGCCGACCGGATCACCCACCTGAACGTCGTCCCGTCCGTCATGAACGGCCTGCTGGACGCCGGGGCCCTGCCGCCCAACGTACGCTCGGTGGTGTTCGGCGGTGAGGCGCTGCGCCGCAAGCTGGTGGACCGGACGTACCGGGAGACCGGCGCCGAGCGGGTGTTCAACGCCTACGGCCCCACCGAGGGAACCGTGTTCTGCTCCTTTGGGCCGGTGCCCGCGGACGGGACCGGCGAGCCGACCATCGGCCCGCCGACCACCAGGGTGTACGTGCTCGACGAGCAGCTGCGGCAGGTGCCGGCCGGTGCGTCCGGGGAGCTCTACCTCGGCGGCCCCGGCCTCGCCCACGGCTACGTCAACCGGCCGGGCACCACGGCCGAACGATTCCTCCCCGACCCCTTCCGCAGCGGCGAGCGGATGTACCGCACCGGGGACGTCGTCGAGTTCACCGACGGCGGCGAGCTGCGCTTCCTCGGCCGGACCGACCACCAGGTCAAGCTGCGCGGCTACCGGATCGAGCTGGAGGAGGTCGAGGCCCGGCTGACCGCCTGCCCCGAGGTCCGGGAGGCCGCCGCCGTCGTCCGGGGCAACCGCCTGGTCGGCTACGTCGTGCCCGCGGCCGAGGGCGCCGCGCCGGACCGCCCCCGGCTGGACGCCGCGCTGCAGAGCGCCGTCACCGGCCGGCTCGCCGTCGAACTGCCCGACTACATGGTGCCCGCGACGCTCGTGGTGCTGCCCGCCCTGCCGATCGGCCCCGGCGGGAAGCTCGACCGCAACGCGCTGCCCGAGCCGCCGGCCGCCGGCGCCGACGGGCCGCTCACGGCCGCGAGCACGCCGACCGAGGTGGCCCTGTCGGAGATCTGGGGCCAGCTCCTGGGCCTCGAACCGTCGGCCATCGACGTGCAGTCCGCCTTCTACGACCTCGGCGGCGACTCGCTGCTGCTGGTCCGGCTGGCCCGGCTGATGACCCGACGCTTCGAGCGCCGGGTCCGGGTTCCCGACCTCTTCAGCTTCCGCGACATCTCCTCCCTCGCCCGATGGCTCGACGACGAGAGCGGCGCCACCCCCGAGGTGGTCCGGTCGGCCCGCGAGCGCGCCGGCACCCGTCGCGCCGCGCTGCGCGGCCGCGGCACCGTCGGCCGCTGAGCCGCTGAGCCACCCTCACTCGACAACGGAGCAGGAGCCCCCTCCCATGACCGACAGCCCCCAGCAGGAGTACGACCCGGGCGACGTGGCCGTCATCGGCATGTCCCTACGGGCGCCCGGAGCGCGCACCAAGGAGCAGTTCTGGGACAACCTCGTCCACGGCCGGGAGTCCATCTCCTTCCTGGCCAAGGACGACATCCACGTCGACGAGACGCTGATCCACAGCCCGTTCTACGTCCGGGCGTGCGGCGTCCTCGACACCTACGACAAGTTCGACCCGTCGGTGTTCGGCATCAGCGACCGGATGGCGGCCGCGATGACCCCGGAGAACCGGCTCTTCCTGGAGAGCGCCTGGGAGTCGCTGGAGGACGGCGGCTACGACCCGGACCGGCTCGTCGCCGAGATCGGCATGTACGGCGCCAACAACCCGCAGACCGCCGCGCTCTACAGCTCCCCGCCGGACCGGGTGTCGGTCGGCCCCGAGGCGATCGAGGCCAGCCTGGCGTGGTCGCCGGACACCATGACCTCCAACGCCCTGTACTACATGGGCCTCACCGGCGAGGCCGTCACCGTCGCGGCCGTCTGCGCGGGTTTCCACTACGCGGTGCACCTGGCCTGTCAGTCGCTGCTGCTCGGCCAGACCGACATGGCGATCGCCGGTGGCGCGATGGTCCGGCTGCCGCACCCGCGCGGCCACCTGTGGGAGGAGAACCGCATCCTGTCGAAGGACGGCCACTGCCGCCCGTTCGACGCCAACGGCACCGGCACCGCGCTGTCCAGCGGTGTCGTCACCGTGCTGCTGAAGCCGCTGAACCACGCCGTCGCCGACCGCGACCACGTCTACGCCGTGGTCAAGGGCTCGGCCGTCAACAACAACGGCGTCAGCGCCATGGCGTACGGCCTGGCCCAGCCCGAACGGCTGAGCGCCTGCATCGCGAGCGCCATGGAGGTCGGCGGCGTCGCCCCGGACACCGTCTCCATGTACGAGGCCAACGGCCTGGGCCTGCCGGTGACCGACGAGCTCGAAGTGCACGCCGCGACCATGGCGTTCGGGAAGCAGACCGCGACCACCTCGATCGGCGGGGTCAAGGGCAACGTGGGCCACGGCGGTGTGGTCTCCGGCGGCTTCGGCGCGATCAAGGCCGCACTCGCCCTGTACCACCGGAAGCTCCCGGCGACGATCAACCTGACCGAGGTCAACCCGGACCTCGACTTCCCCGGCACCCCCTTCGTGCCGCAGCTCGAAGGGGCCGACTGGGAGCCGGAGGCGGGCATCCGCCGGGCGGGCATCACCTCGATCGGCGGCGGCGGCTACAACGCCCACCTGCTGCTGGAGGAGGCGCCGACGCCCGCCCGGCGCGCCCCCGAGGTCGAGGGCCGGCCGCGGCTGGCCACCCTGTCCGCCCTGGACGACGACGCCCTGGCCCGGCAGCGCACCCGGCTCCGGGAGTGGCTGGAGGCGAACCCCGGACTCCGCCTGGACGACGTCTGCTTCAGCCTCAACCTCGGCCGCAAGGTGATGCCCCGCCGCTGGGCGGCCGTGGTCCGCAGCCGCGCCGAGCTGATCGCGGCGCTGGCCGACGACGCCCGCGGTCCGGCCACCACGACCGCCGCTGCCCCGCGCACCGACTCCGACGGCTTCTCCCGCACCGACCACGGGATCGTGCCCTCCGGCCGGGACGAGCGGGCGCTCTCCGAGCTGGCCGCCGCCTGGGTCACCGGACGTCAGGTGGACTTCGCCGCCCTGCACGTGGGCGAGGCCAGCCACCGGGTGCCGCTGCCCACCTACCCGTTCCGGCCCCGCCGGTTCTGGCGAACGGACTGGTGAGCATGAGCGCACCGGCTCCGGCACCGGCCACCGTGGACCTGGGCGACCCGGCCACCTTCGCGACCCACGACCTGGACGGGTTCTGGCGCACCCTGCGGGACACCGCGCCCGTGCACTGGAACCCGCCGGTCGACGGCCGTCGCGGCTTCTGGGTGCTCTCCCGCCACGACGACATCCTGACCACCTACCGGGACGACCGGAACTTCACCTCCGAGCGCGGCAACGTCCTCGTCACGCTGCTGGGCGGCGGCGACGCCGGGGCCGGCCGGATGCTCGCCGTCACCGACGGGCACCGCCACCACGAGCTGCGCAAGATCCTCCAACGGGTGCTCTCCCCCAGGGTGCTGGACGAGGTCGCCCGGACCGTCCGGGCCAACACCCGGCAGTGGATCCGCGAGGCCGTCGAGTCCGGCGGCTGCGACTTCGCCCAGCAGATCGCCGCCCGGATCCCGATGACCACCATCTCCAACCTGCTCGGCGTGCCCGGGCAGGACCAGGACCACCTGCTCGGCCTGACGCGGACCGCGCTGTCCACGGACGACGAGGACGTCGACGAGGTCGACTCCGAGATGGCCCGCAACGAGATCCTGATGTACTTCATGGACCTCGTCGAGGAACGGCGCGAGGCACCCGGCGACGACGTGATCAGCATGCTGGTCGCCAGCGCGATCGACGGCGTGCCGCTGACCGACGAGGACGTGGTGCTCAACTGCTACAGCCTGATCATCGGGGGCGACGAGACCAGCCGGCTGACGATGATCGACTGCGTCCGCACCCTCGCCGCCCGGCCCGGGGAGTGGCGGCGCCTCAAGCGGCACGAGGTCGCCGTCGACACCGCGGTGGACGAGGTGCTGCGCTGGGCCTCGCCCACCATGCACTTCGGGCGCAGCGTCGTCCGGGAGACCGAACTGCACGGCGTACGGCTGCGGCCCGGCGAGATCGTCACCCTCTGGCACGCCTCCGGAAACCGGGACGAGCGGGTCTTCGACCGGCCCGGGGTGTTCGACCTCGGCCGGACCCCCAACCGGCACCTGGCCTTCGGCTACGGCCCGCACTTCTGCGTCGGCTCGTACCTGGCCAAGGTGGAGATCGCCGAACTGCTGATCGCCCTGCGGGACTTCACCACCGGTTTCGAGCAGACCGGCGAGGCGCTGCCGATCCGGTCCAACTTCCTCACCGGCTTCTCGACGCTGCCGGTGCGGTTCGAGCCCGATCCCGCCGGGCTGGACGCCCCCGCCGGGCCGAAGGAGTGAGGATGCACATCTACCTGTCAGGGCAGGGCGCGTTCGCCGTGCAGGTCGCGGAGGCGCTGCTGGACGAAGGGCACAAGATCGTCGGCGCGGCCGCCCCCCGGCTGCGCAAGGGACAGTCCGACGAGGGCAACGCGATGTGCTGGGACCGCCTGCGCTCCTGGGCGTACCCCCGGGACATCCCCTGGACGGATTCGGCGGAACTGCGCGCGCGGCACGTCCCGGACGGGGTGGACATCATCCTCGCCGCGCACTCGCATGCCTTCCTCGGCCGCGAGACCCGTGCCCGGGCCGCCGTCGCGGCCATCGGCTACCACCCCAGCCTGCTGCCGCTGCACCGCGGCCGGGACGCGATCCGGTGGACGGTCCGCGACGGCGACAAGGTGACCGGCGGCAGCGTCTACCACCTCACCGAGCGCACCGACGGCGGCCCGATCGCCGCCCAGGAGCACCTGTTCGTGCCGCCGGGCTCGACGGCCCGGAGCCTGTGGCACGACCACCTGGCGCCGCTCGGGGTGCGGCTGCTGGTGAAGGTGGTCACCGACCTGGCCGCCGGCCGGCGGATCGAGGTCCCCCAGGACGAGGCGCTGGCCACCTGGGAGCCGGCGATGGGCGCGCCGCCGCTGTTCAAGCCCGAGCTGATCGCCCTGCCGGGAACGGCGCAGGTCGACGGCAGCCGGTGGGCGCTGCACGAGGGCTGAGGCCGGGTGCCGACCGCCCGGCCCGGGCCGGGCGGTCGGCACCCGGGGTTTCGCCGCGGTGACGGCGCTCGGTCCCGCAGGCGCAGCGCTCAGTCCCGCAGGCGCAGGGTCCACCCCGGCGAACGCCCGTACGCGGCGCGGTACAGGCTCGCGAAGTGGCCGGGGTGGGCGAAGCCCCAGTGCATCGCGATCCCGGTCACCGTGGCGGTCGCCGGGTCGGCGGCCAGCAGGTCCCGGTGGGCCGCGTCCAGCCGCACCCGGCGCAGGTAGCCGAGCGGGGTGGTGTCCAGGTGCCGACGGAAGGCGTACTGCAGCGCCCTCGGGGTGACGAAGGCGGCCGCAGCGATGTCCGCGAGGGAGATCTCCCGGTCCGCGTTCGCCTCGACGAAGGCGATCGCCCGGCGCAGCGTGGCCGGCGTGGCGTCGGTCCGGTCGGCGGGGACGGGATCGGTGCGGCCGGTGTGGGGCAGGGCCGCCAGGGTGGCCGCCGCCAGGTGCTGGGCCGCGGTGGTGAGGAGCAGCTCGTTCCCGTAGGCGGCCGGGTTGTCCAGCACGTGGTCGCGCACGTAGGCGACCGCGGCGCCCAGCTGCCGGTTCGCCGCCTCGTCGACGGTCCGGAGGCCGGTCAGCCGCACCGGCGCGCCCTCGGCGCCGGCCGGCGCCATGGCGTCCAGCAGCGCGGTGTCGAACATCGCGATGGTGTAGCGGGCCGAGCGGACCTCGCCGCGGTACGGGGCGTCCGGCGGGGCGATCAGGAAGGTCTCGCCGGGGCCGAAGACCGTCTCCCCCTGCTCCCCGTCCGCCCCGCTCCGGTCGACGACCGTGCCGGCGTGGATGCTGAGCAGGCACACCCGGCCGAGGCTCTCGGCGTCGTAGGCCATGTCGTAGCCGAAGGAGAGCCGGTCCACGTTGAGCGGGCCCGCCGCCCTGCGGCTTATCCGGGTCCTGGCGTCCGCCGCCGACTTGCCGATCCGCATCGGCGTGTACGCCGTGGACAGGAACTCCTCCGTGGCCTCCGCGCTCGTACTGTCGAAGGACAACTCCTCCACCGTCACCGCCACCCGTCCATCGGCATGCCGCCCCGTCTGCGGGATCGGTGCCGAGGCTACGCGCCACTCGGCGCGACCGAAAGCCGATCACTCGTTCCCTGCCCGCTCCGGCTTCGTTCCGGCGCCCGTCCGGGCAGGTCGCTTCGTTCCCGCAGCTGCGGGCGGGCGTGAGGGTGCACCACGGTGGGACAGCACCCCGCCCGGGTGCGTACCCCACCGGAAGGGCCTCCATGACCCCGCGCAGCACGCCGTCCGCCCGCCGACCGCATCCCGGTCCGGGCATGGGCGCGCAGGTCGCGGCGCTCGCCGCGGAGGCCGAGCGGCAGTTCCGGGACGGCCTGTGGGAACTCGCCGCGCAGGACGCCGCACTGGCCCGGAAGACCGCCGAGGGCCTCGCGCAGGCGCTCGGGGCCGAGACCGGACCGGAGCCGCTGCCGGTCATGGACCGCCTGGAGCGCCTGCGCGAGGCGCTCGCCGTCCTCGCCCTCGGCATCGCCCGCACCCACGGCCAGCTGGCCTGGTTCCTCGCCCGGGCCAGCACCGTATTGGCCCCCGTCCTGTCCTGGCGCTCCCTGCCCGCCGACCGGCGGCAGTCCTTCGGCACCGTCGTACCGGACGCCGAGGCACTCGCCGACGCCGAGGGCGCCGTACGACGGCTGCACGCGGTCCTCATCCGCACCGGTACCGGAGCCGTCCTCCCGCCGAGGCCGGGGGCCGCGCCGGACGGGCTGGGACCGGACGGCCTGGAACCGGACGGCCTGGAACCGGGCGTCGTCGTCTGACCGGGTGGATCCCGGCGTGCGGCCACCGGGCCCAGGGTTCGGGGGCGGATTTCGGGGCACCCGTCCGGTCGTCCGTTCGCTGACGACTCGGACGGGTCCGGACAGCCTCGTAAGGCCCGGACAGCCTCGGAAAGGGAGGAAGCCATGACCACGCGTGACCAGAACGGGACCCAGCCGGACGAACCGACCCAGGAACGGTCCGCCGAGGAGCGTTCGATCACCGCGCCGACCCCGGCCGACGTCCGGGAGAAGGCACGGGGGAAGGTCGGGGACCGGGAACGGTCCGCCGAGGAACGCTCTATCACGGCCCCCACCCCGGCCGACGTCCGCCACAAGGGCGGCACGGACGGCGACGACGACGAACCGGAGCCGCCCGCGGCGGACGCCGTGGCGCCCTGAGGCGGGTCCTCCCCGGGAGGACGTGAATCGCGCCGGTACGGACGGTGGTCCGTACCGGCGCGACCGCGTTCCAGCTGGTCAGTAGTAGTGGCGGCGGCCACCGACAGCGTGCCCGAGGGCCCCCAGGAGCCACAGGATCAGGCCGATGACGACCAGGACGATGCCGATCGTCCACAGGATCGAAATCCCGAGCAGGAAGCCGACGATAAGCAGGATGACGCCGAGGATGATCACGAGGTCCTCCCTGAGGGTCGTGGGGACGGCGGTCGGGAAGGCCGGCTGCGACGCACGGCGTCGGAGCCGCCCCTGGGCGGCGGAGCCGTCACCTCTCCGACCCTGCCCATGACTCGCGTCTACCGCCGCACGAGACAACCAAACCCGCGACCGGCCTCCGACCTCGGCGGCGGTCGTCAGGCGGCCGTGGGGGTGGGATCGACGGCGAACAGGGCGCGGCGCTCCGCCGCGGTCAGCCCGCCCCGGACGCCGTACGGCAACCGCGCCGCGAGCGCGTGCCGGCGGCACTCCACCCGGACCGCGCAGCCCGCGCAGACGGCCTTCGCCGCCGCCTCGCGTTCCTTCGCCTCCTTCGCGGTGGTGCGGTGGGCGGGGGCCGGGAGGAAGGGGACCGCGCCCTCGGAGGTGTGGCAGGCGCCTGCCGGCTGGGGGCTCCGGTGGCGCTCGGGGGCGGCGGGCAGCGGGCGGGAGAGGTCGGCCACGGCGGATCCTTCCGATCGGGGTCGTTGCCCCACTCGTCTAACCGCGTCCCGCGTGTTCATGCCCACGCCCGCCGGACGCCTCCGTCACCGGACAGATCCCGGCGACGGACGCGTCCCCGCGACGGGACGCGTCCCCGCGACGGACCGGGACCGGCGGCGGACCGGTCCGGGCCCGGGCGGGTCAGCGACGGTGGCGGCCCCCGCGCCGGCGGGCGGGCGGGGGCGCCCCCGTGGCCGGGAGGAACAGCCGGGCCGCCTCGCGGCCCAGGTTCACGCCGATCGCGAGGGCCATCGCCGTGGCCGTGGCCCGACCCATCCCGCTGAGTCCGGTCTCCGGTTCGCCTCGGACGAAGGCCAGCATCCCGAAGTACAGCAGCGAACCCGGCAGCAGCGGGCCCAGGGCGGCGGTGACGAACGGCAGCGCGGAACTGCCCCGGTACCGGGCCATCAGCTGGCCGGACAGGCCGACCAGCACGGCGGCCAGCCCGGTCGCCATGATCGGCTCCCCACCGGCGCCGACCAGCACGGCGTACGTCGTCCAGCCGGCCGTGCTGTTGACCAGGACGGCCGGCAGCGTGGCCGCCTCGGTGTTCAGCAGCACCGCGAAGGCCAGGGCGAGCAGGATCGCCGCCGCCAGCTGGAGCGGCGGGTCGGCCAGGGAGGTCGGCACACTCTGGGTGGCGAGGTCGGCGCCGTTGTTGACGCCGACGTAGAGCACCGTCATCACCCCGACGATCACGCCGGCCAGCAGGTACACCACCTCCAGCAACCGCGCGGCGGCGGTGAGGTAGAAGCCCGCGAGGCCGTCCTGCACCGCCGCCACCATCGGCCAGCCGGGCAGCAGGGCGTAGAGCCCGCCGGTGATCACCACCGAGCCGCGCAGGTGCAGTTGGTTGAAGGACAGCAGGATGCCGACCACCGCGGCCGGGGTCGCGGCCGCCGCGATCCGGTAGAACTCCGGTAGGTCGTGCCGCCCCACCAGCGCCGCGAGCCAGTGACCGGCCATCGCCGCCACCACGGCGCTGACGAACACCAGCCAGGCCCGGGCGTCGGACCGGCCGCCGATCAGCAGCGTCGCGGCACCGGCCAGCAGACCGGAGGACACCACCAGGGCCCAGGCCGGGTAGTGGCGGCAGTGCCGGCGCACGGCCCGCAGCCTCCGGTGGGCGGCCTCCACGGCGAGGCCGCCCGCGGTGATCCGGGTGACCAGCCGGAACAGCGCCGCGAGCCCCGCGTAGTCCCCGGCGGGGTGGTGCACCGTCCGCTCGGCCGTCACCGGCGGCTCCCCGGGGCCCTGCTGGTAGGAGATCGCCACCCGGGTGAAGGTGACCTGGGGATCGCAGGGGCCGGCCCGGTACGTCCGCGCCACGGCGAGCATCGCCGCCTCGACCCCCTCCGCGGCCTCCCCGTAGGCCAGCATCAACTCGCCGACCAGCAGGGCCAGATCAACGACGGCGGCGACCTCGGCGGGGGCCGGTGCGCCGTCACGGTCGCGCTTGCCGACACCGACCAGCGGGCGGGCGGAGGTCGGAGTGCGCAGCAGCGGCAGCATCAGGTCGGGCCAGCGCGCCGCCGGATCGACGTCCCGCCCGGGCCCCGGTGGCCCGAGCGGTCTCCCGGGATCGGCCTCCTCGGCGTCGGCGGCCTCGCCGTGCCTGCCCTGCGGCGGCACCCGCCGACCGGCCCGGCCCTCCGACTCGGCCCGCGCGCCCCGCTCCTCGTGTTCCGGCATCGTCGCTCCCTGCATCACCCCCCACTTGGCTACCTTTCGCACCCAGTCGACTACCCGTTGTCATTGATTCGTGAACGTCACGCCCGGCGCACGCCCGCCCGCTTCACGCCCCACCGGCCGCCGGTGGCGGCCGGTGGAGCACCGCCCGGCTGCCCGGGGTGCAGGCCTCGGGGAAGTGCACAGGGCGGGGGCGCCCGCTCGGCGGTCGACCGGGGTGCGTCTGGCGGGAAGCGTCGGACACGCCCTAGGCTCTGACGGATGCGTCCACTTGCCGAGAACGAGATTCGTGAATCCTTCGTCAACTGCTCGAAGGGAGAGGCACGCAGGCTCAGCGTTCCCCGCAACCTGTCCGAACTCCCGTGGGACGACCTGGACTTCCTGGGATGGCGGGATCCGGGCGCACCCGACCGCGGCTACCTGGTCGCCGTACGGGGCGAGGGCCTGGTGGGGATCACGCTCCGCGCGCCGAACGTCCGGCGCAGCCTGACCAAGACCAACGTGTGCTCGCTGTGCATCACCATCCACGGCGGCAGCGGGGTGGCGCTGCTCTCCGCCCGGCGGGCCGGTGCCGCCGGGCGCGAGGGAAACACCGTCGGCACCTACATCTGCGCGGACCTGGGCTGCTCGCTGTACGTGCGCGGCAGGCGCCGGTCGGCGTCGGTGAGCCGGCCGGAGGAGTCCCTGACGCTGGAGGAGCAGGTCTCCCGTACGGTCGCCAACCTGGACGCGTTCGTGGAGCAGGTGCTGCGGACGGCGTGATCCGCCGCCCGCGGCGCCCCGGCGGCCGGTTCAACCGGCCGTCGGGCCCTCCTTGAGCACCCGGGCCACGATGCCGACGGCGGCCGTCACGTCCTCGGCGCTCACCCCGTTGTGGACGACCGCGCGGATCCGGCCGTGGCCGAACTCGGTGACCGCCAGGCCCTGCTGGTGCACCGAGGCCAGGAAGGTGCGCCAGGTGAAGCGTTCGTCGGTGACCTTGAAGATCACGATGTTGGTCTTCACGGTGTCCGGGTCCATCTCCACGCCGGGGATCAGCGCCAGCCCCTCGGCCAGTCGCCGGGCGTTGGCGTGGTCCTCGGCGAGCCGCTCCCGGGTGTCCAGGGCGACCAGGGCGGCGGCCGCCAGCAGTCCGACCTGGCGCATCCCGCCGCCGAGCATCTTGCGCAGCCGGCGCACCTTCCCGACGAACTCCTCGCTGCCGGCCACCATCGAGCCGACCGGCGCGCCGAGCCCCTTGGAGAGGCAGAACTGCACCGAGTCGACGTGCGCGGTGATCTCCGCGACCTCGACCCCGGCGGCGATCGCCGCGTTGACCACCCGGGCGCCGTCCAGGTGCACCGCGACGCCGCGTTCGTCCGCGAAGCGGCGCACCTCGGCGAGGTAGTCGAGCGGCAGCACCGCGCCGCCGCAGCGGTTGTGGGTGTTCTCCAGGCAGATCAGCGAGGGCAGCGCGAACTGCGGGTCGTCCGGGTCGGCGGGGAAGGCGGCGGCGAGGTCGGCCAGCGCGATCGTGCCGTCCGGCCGGTTCGGCACCGGCTCGTAGACGACCCCGCCGCAGACCGAGGCGCCGCCGGCCTCGTACAGCCAGATGTCGCTCTCGGTGCCGACCACGGCCTTGGTTCCGCGCGGCGCGTGGGCCATGACCGAGGCCAGGTTGGCCATGGTGCCGCTGGGGAAGAAGCAGGCCGCCTCCTTGCCGGTCAGTTCGGCGGAGCGGCGTTCGAGCTCGTTGACCGTCGGGTCCTCGCCGTAGACGTCGTCGCCGAGCTCCGCCTCGGTCATTGCGGTGAGCATCTCGGGCGTCGGCAGTGTGAAGGTGTCACTGCGCATCTCGATCACGGCAGGAGGGTCCTCTCGTTGCATGGTGCGTTCGTTCTCACGTGCCCGGGTTCCGGGCGGGGGCGAGCGGTCAGCGCAGCCGGGCGGTCACCGGCAGGTGCTTGATCCCGGCGATGAAGTTGGAGGCCAGGTGCTCGACCGGGCCGGCCGGTTCGAACCGCTCCACCAGCTCGGTGACCTCGGTGAAGAACTCGGCCAGGGCGATCCGGGCGAGCGGCGCGCCGACGCAGTAGTGCGGCCCGAACCCGAAGGCGAGGTGCCGGTTGGGGGTGCGGGCGACGTCGAAGCGGTACGGCTCGTCGAAGACGGACTCGTCCCGGTTCGCCGATCCCAGCCAGGCGACCACCGCCTCACCGGCCCGTACGGGTTCGCCGCCGAGGCGGGTGTCCTCGGTGGCGTAGCGCATCGCGTGGGTGGCCGGGGAGGCCCAGCGCAGGCCCTCCTCGACGGCGGAGGCGACGGTGGCGTCGCCGTCGAGCAGCCGCCGGTACTGCTCCGGGTGCTCCAGGAAGGCGCTCACCGTGGTCGCGATGACGTGCGGGGCGGTGACGTTGGCGCCGAGCAGCACGTTGTAGCAGTTGTAGATCACCTCGTCGAGCCGGATCGTCCGGTCCGCGACGGTGAGCTGCTGGAGCAGGCCGATCAGGTCCTGGCGCGGAGTGCGCGCGGCCGCCACCTCGGCGAAGTAGTCGAAGAGTTCGTGGTGGGCGGAGACCAGCTGGTGGCCGCCGGAGTCGTCCCGGGAGGACGGGTCGGCGGGGGCGATCGCGATCGTGGTGAGCCTGGTCAGTTCGGGCCAGTCGGCCTCGGGCAGGCCCATCAGTGCGCCGGTGAACATCATCGGGAAGGCCGTCATCGCGGCCGCCAGGTCCCAGGGTTCGCCGCCCGTCAGCGGCTCCAGCAGCAGCCGGGCCATCCGGCGGACGGCCGGGCGGCGGGCGGCGAGTTCGCGCGCGGAGAGCGCCTGGGCGACGGGGCGGCGCAGGTAGCCGTGGACCGGCGGGTCGCTGGCGACCATCATCCGGTCGGCCGCCGGGTCCTGCTCGCCGAGGACGGACAGCATGTTGCCGCGCCGCGAGGTGTACCGCGCGTGGTCGCGCAGGACGGTGCTGGTCTCGGCGTGCGTGGTGACGGAGACGTAGGTGCGGCCGCCGGGCACGGCGAGCCTGGTCACCGGGGCCTTGTGCCGGTAGTGCCGCCAGACGGCGTGCGGGTCGCCGGTGGCGTAGAAGTGGGGGTCGCTGAGGTCCGTGCGTTCGGGGTCGTGCTCCGGCGCGCCGCCGGGGACGGTGATCCTCACTGCGCGGCCCCGGGGGCGGCCGGTGCCTGCGCGGCGCTCGATGCCGGTGCGACGGCCGGTGGCTGTGCAGCGGCCGGAACCGACCGGGCATCGGTGGCCGGTTCCGACCGCTGGGTCCTGATGTGTTCCGCCAGCCCGGCCACGGTGGGGTTGAGGTAGAAGGCCCGGGCCCGGATCACCGCCCCGAACTCGGCGGTGATCTCCCGGGTGATCCGGCTGGCGGTCAGCGAGTGCCCGCCGAGGTCGAAGAAGTCGTCGTCGACACCGACCGGTTCGACGTCGAGGATCTCCTGCCAGAGCACGGTGAGCCGGCGCTCGATCCGGTCGCCGGGCGCGCGGTAGGGCACCTCGCCGTCCGGGCGGGTCCGGCCGCGCCGGGCGGCGAGGGCGGCCCGGTCGACCTTGCCGTTGGCCTTGAGCGGCAGCCGGTCGACCCAGACCAGGGCGGAGGGGATCATCGTGGCCGGGAGGTCCTCGGCGAGGCCCCGGCGCAGTTCGACCGAGGAGACGGCGTACGGGCCGCTGTAGAAGGCGACCAGCCGGCGGTCGCCGGGGCCGTGGTCCTGGAGGACGACGGCGGCGTCCTGGACGTCCGGGTGGCGGCGAAGCCGGGCCTCGATGTCGTCGGACTCGATCCGGACGCCGTTGACCTTGAGCTGCCCGTCGGCGCGCCCGGCGAATTCGAAGGCGCCGTCCGGGGCGCGCAGGGCGAGGTCGCCGGTGTCGTACATCCTGGCGCCGGGGGTGCTCGCGTACGGGTCGGGGAGGAAGCGGTCGGCGGTCAGGCCGGGCAGTCCGAGGTAGCCGTGGGCGAGGCCGGCGCCGTTGACGAAGAGCCGGCCCACGGTGCCGTCGGGCACCGGGTCCAGCCGCTCGTCGAGGACGACCATGCCGGTGCCGTCGATCGGTCCGCCGATCGGGACGCCGCGCGCGCCGAGCGGTTCGCGGACGGGGTGGGTGCTGGTGAAGGTGGTGTTCTCGGTGGGGCCGTAGGCCGCCGACAGCAGGGTGCCGGGGAGGGCGGCGGCGGCGCGGTCGACGAGTTCGGCGGAGAGAACCTCGCCGCCGGTGTACAGCGCCCGCAGGGCGGGCAGGTCGCTCAGTCCGGCCTCCACCGCCTGGTGGAACAGGGCCGTGGTGAGGAACAGCACGGTGGTGCCGGTGTCGCGGACGGTCTTGACGATCTCCGCCGGTCCGAGCCGGCCGGCCGGGGCGAGGGCCAGGCAGCCGCCGTTCAGCAGGGCGCCCCAGATCTCCAGGGTGGAGGCGTCGAAGGCGACCGGGGCGAGCTGGAGGAAGACGTCGTCGGTCCGGGCGCCCAGGAAGGCGGCGTCCAGGACCAGGCGCAGTACGGCCCGGTGCGGCACGCAGACGCCCTTGGGGCGGCCGGTGGAGCCCGAGGTGTAGGCGACGTAGGCGAGGTCCTCGGGGGTCTGCTCGACCGTGGGCGCGCAGGCTCCGGCGCCCCGGGTGTCCTGGATGTCCAGGGACGGGAACTCCCCGTCCACCCCGGCCCGTTGGGGATCGTCGGTGACCACCAGCGCGACCTCGGCGTCGCCCAGGACGGTGCGCAGCCGGGCCACCGGGTCGCCCGGGTCGACGGCGACGTACGCGGCACCCGCCTTGAGGATGCCGAGCAGGGCGACGATCAGCCGGGGCGATCGCTCCAGCAGGACGCCGACCCGGTCGCCGCGGCGCACGCCGCGCCCGTGCAGCCGGGCGGCGAGGGCGTCGGCGGCCGCGTCCAGTTCGGCGTAGCGGAGGTCTCCGGCCTCGCTGCGGACGGCGGTCGCCTCCGGGGAGGCCGCCGCGACGGCGGAGAAGCGGCTCGCGAGGGTCCACCCCTGCCGGGGATCCGACTCGGTCGTGCTCGGTGATTCCAACATGGTGCGGTCGCGGATCCCTTCGCGCGAAACCTTGCCCTTGTCAGTTCTTGACGATAAGTCAGTGAATGGAGTTCGGATTGCCGGAAACGAACTCTTTTGCCGAGTCGTCGACTTGGGATGCGGCTATGCCACCTCGAACGCTTCGGATGCTATTCAGCGTGACGATGCGCCGTCAAGGGTGAACCCGATCCACATCCCCGTCAGAAGGTCAACGCCCCACCCGGGATCGGGATTTCCCCCATTTGCTTGCACAGCCGGTGGGGCAGCTCCTACTGTCATGGAGTGATCAGGAGCCGCGGCAACGTGCTGCCCTGACCACCGCCATCGGTCGACCGGACTGATCGTCGACCCCGACAGGCCATCCCCAAAAGGGAGAGAGCAGGGAAGTCCGTGGGTGAGCGGCAACGTTCCGGCGTGGTCGCCGGGACCGGCATCGTCGACGTGGCCGGAATCGGCTTCGGCCCCTCGAACCTGGCCCTCGCGGCCGCCATCGCGGAGATCGCCGGCGAGGCACCGGTGAGCGCGCGCTTCTTCGAGGCCCAACCGCGCTTCGGCTGGCACCGGGGCATGCTGATCGAGGGCGCGACCATGCAGGTCTCGTACCTCAAGGACCTGGTGACCATGCGGAATCCGACCAGTCCGTACTCGTTCCTGTGCTATCTGCAGGCCAGGGGCCGACTGGCGGACTTCATCAACACCAAGTCCCCCTACCCGCTGCGGGTGGAGTTCCACGACTACCTGGAGTGGGTCGCGGAGAGCTTCACGGACCTCGTCTCGTACGGGGCGCGGGTGGTGTCGGTCGAGCCGGTCAGCGCCGAGCAGGGGGTCGAGTTCCTCGACGTGCACTTCGTCGCCCCCGACGGCACCCGGCAGGTCCAGCGCGCCCGCAACCTGGTGATAGCCGCCGGGATCGAGCCGCGGCTGCCCGCCGGCCTGCCGGCCTCGCCCCGGATCTGGCACACCGCCAAGTTCCTTCCTGAGGTGGACCGGATCGCCCGGCAGGACCCGCGCTCCTTCGTCGTGCTGGGCTCGGGCCAGAGCGCCGCGGAGGCGGTCGAGCACCTGCACGCGCGTTTCCCGCGGGCGCAGGTCCACTCGGTGCACGCCCGGTACGGCTTCAGTGTCGCCGACGACAGCCCGTTCGCGAACCAGGTGTTCAACCCCGAGGCGGTGGACCGTTTCCACACCGCGCCCGACGACGTCCGGCAGCGCCTCATCGATTATCACGCTTCCACCAACTACTCGGTGGTGGACGCCGATCTTCTGCACTCGCTGTTCCAGCAGGCCTATCTGGAAAAGGTGGCCGGAAATCCCCGGCTGAATTTCCACAACGTCTCCCGCGTGAGCGAAGTGACGGAAACTCCGGACGGCCTGCGGATCGACGTCGAATCGCTGTCCTCGGGCACCAGCACCGTCATCGAGGCGCAGGCGCTGGTGTGCGCGACCGGATACACCCGCACCGATCCGGCCGTCTTCCTGGACGGTCTGCTGCCGCACTGCCCGCTGGACGACCAGGGCCGGCTGCGGCTCGACCGGGAGCACCGGGTGGTCACCGACGAGAGCGTGCGGTGCGGGATCTACGTCCAGGGCTTCGGCGAGCACAGCCACGGGCTCTCCGAGACCCTGCTCTCCCTGTCCGCGGTCCGGGCCGGCGAGATCGGCGACATGCTCGTCAAGGCGTTGTCCGGCTGACCCGCGGCGCCGCTCACCCGCCGATCCCACTGCTCCCGCCGACCCCGCTGACATTGAGGAGGACGAGTGTTCACGCCGAAGCTCTACCAGGTGGACGGCGACGACTGGCCGCTGCGGATCATCGAGCGGCACCCGCTCGCGGTGCTGGTCAGCAACGGGGACCCGGTGCCGAACGCCACCCACGTCCCGGTGATCGCACCGCCCGACGCCGCGCCCGAGGACGCCCTGTCGGGCATGCGGCTGTGGGCGCACCTGACCCGGGCGAACCCGCACTGGCAGCAGCTGGCCGCCGCCGGCGGCGGCCCGGCGAAGCTCGTCTTCCACGGCCCGAACGGCTACGTCACCCCGAGCCTGTACTCGGCCGACATGGTCGCGCCGACCTGGAACTACGTGGCGGTCCATCTGGAGGGCACGGTCGAACTGGCCGGGGACGACGAGACCCTGGCGATCGTCCACACCACCGCCCAGACGCTGGAGGACCGGTTCGGGGACGGGATGGCGCTCGCGCCCTCGCTGGAGTACCACCGGCAGATCGTCGGCGCGGTCGGCGGCCTCTTCTTCACGGTGACCAAGGTCGACGTGATGTTCAAGCTGAGCCAGGAGAAGGACCCCGAGGTCCAGCAGCGGGTCCTGGACCGCTTCGCCGCCAGCGGCTCGGGGCTGCACCGCGAGGTGGCCGACACCATGCGCGCCCTGCGGCTGGGCGGCAGCGCCGGGTGAGCTGGGCAGCAGGGCGGTGCGAAGGGCCCGGGGCGGTGGGCACCGCCCCGGGTCCTTCGGCGTCCGCGCGGGGCTCCACGGCCCGGGGCCGGTCAGTCCCGGGCGGTCTCCATGGCCCGCCGCAGGCTGAGCGGACGCATGTCGGTCCACACCAGGGACACGTGGTCCAGGCACTCCTGGCGGGTGCCCTCGAAGCCCTCCGCCCGCCAGCCGGCCGGGACGTCCCGCTCGGTCGGCCAGACGGAGTACTGCTCCTCGTCGTTGAGGACCACCAGGTACCGGCGGTCGTCGTCGAGCTCGCTCATGTGCATGCCCTTCCAGGGATTCAGGTGCCTTCGGGGGGAACCTGGGGAGTGTCTAGACGGTGGCGTAGCCGGGCAGGGGGAACTTGGCCGCCAGTTCGGCGACCTGGGAGGAGACCGAGTAGCGGACGTCGTCGGGCAGTCGGTAGGCGCGCGGGCCGAGCGGGGTGACGGCGGACAGCACGGTGTCGATCAGCTCGGCGCAGCGCGCCGCCTCGGCCCCGGACATCCCGCGGTGCGCGGCGCTGTTGGAGCCGAGCCGGACGCCGCCGCCGACCAGCGGCGGAGTGGTGTCACCGGGCACCCGGTTCTTGTTGACCACGATCCCGCACTCCTCCAGCGCCTCCTCGGCCACCAGGCCGCTGAGGCCGCGGGCGCGCAGGTCCACCAGGACGGTGTGGTTGTCCGTCCCGCCGGAGACGATCGGGTAGCCCCGCTCGACGAGTTCGGCCGCCATGCCGCGGGAGAAGGCGACGATCCGCTCCGTGGTGGCCGCGAAGGCCGGGGTGGCCACGATCGCCAGGGCCCGGGCCTTCGCCGCGATGCTGTTGAGCGCGGGGGCGCCCTGGTAGTACGGGAAGATCGCGCGCTGGAGGAAGGCGGTGAGGTCGCCGTTGCCCTTGGGCGCCGGGGCGTCGTGGTCCCGGCCGACCAGGATCAGCCCGCCGCGCGGGCCGAACAGCTGCTTGTGGGTGCAGGCGGTGGTGATGTGGGCGTGGTCGACCGGGCTCGGGTGCAGGCCGGTCGCGACCAGCCCGGCGACGTGCGAGATGTCGGCCATCAGGTAGGCGCCGACCTCGTCGGCGACGGCCCGGAAGCGGGCGAAGTCGACGATCCGGCTGTAGGCCGTCGCCCCGCAGATGATCACCTTGGGGCGGTGCTCCCGGGCCAGCTCGGCCACCTGGCCGTAGTCGATCAGCCCGTTGGCGTCCAGCCCGTAGCCGACGGCGTCGAAGTACTGCCCCGCGTACGCGGCGGGGCTGCCGTGGGTCAGGTGGCCGCCCTCGGCCAGGTTCATCCCGAGCAGGGTGTCCCCCGGGTCGAGCAGGGCGGAGAGCACGGCGTAGTTGGCGGTGGTCGCCGAGTGCGCCTGGACGTTGGCGTAGCGGGCGCCGAAGACGCTCATGGCGCGCTCGATCGCCAGGCTCTCGATGTCGTCGATGACACCGCAGCCGGCGTGGTAGCGGCGGCCGGGGTAGCCCTCCGCGGTCACGTTCACCGCGGTGGAGGCCTGGGCGGCCAGCACCGAGGGGTCGACCACGCTGGAGGAGGCCACCAGCGACAGGGTGGCGTTCTGCCGGGCCTGCTCGCGGGCCAGCACCCGGTGGAGCACCGGGTCGTCGACGGCGAGCCGCTCGGCGCCCGCGACCAGCAGGTCGCGCACCGGGTCCTCGGCGTCGTCGGAGTCCTCCGCGGCGGGGCCGGAGGCGGGTAGGGCTGTCATGGGGGACCGTCCTTCGTCAGAGCGGCCGGGCGAGTTCGCGCGCCAGCTCGGCCACGGTGGGAAAGTCGAACAGGGTCCAGACGTCGAGGTCCACGCCGAGCGCGGCCCGGATCCGGGTCGCCAGCTTCACGGCGGCCAGCGAGTGGCCGCCCAGTTCGAAGTAGTCGTCATGGAGGCCGACCTCGGCGACGCCCAGCGACCGGGCGAACAGCGCGCGCAGGGTCGTCTCCAGCTCGGACCCGGCGTCCTCGGAGTCCTCGGCGTTCTTCACGTCATGGGAGTCCCCGGCGTCGTCGGCGGGGGCCCGGGCCGGATCGGTCGGCCGGGCGAGTTCGGCCAGGGCACGGCGGTCGAGCTTGCCGTTCGTCGAGGTGGGCAGTGCCGCGAGGGCCGTGAACTGCTTCGGCACCATGTAGGCGGGCAGTGCCTCGGCCAGCGCGGCCCGCAGGGGTTCGGGGTCGAAGGCCGCCGGGTCCGCGGGCACCACGAAGGCCGCCAGCCGCCGGGCGCCCTCCTCCCCCACCGGGAGTACCGCGGCCTGCCCGACGCCCGGCAACCCGCGCAGCACGGTCTCGATCTCGCCCGGTTCGATCCGGTAGCCGCTGATCTTGACCTGGTCGTCCAGCCGCCCGAGGTACTCGATCTGCCCGTCGGTGCGGTACCGGGCGAGGTCGCCGGTGCGGTACAGCCGGGCCCCGGGGGTGAAGGGATCGGCGACGAACCGTTCGCGGGTCAGCTCCGGCTGCCGGTGGTAGCCCAGCGCGACCTGGACGCCGCCGATGCACAGCTCGCCCGCCACGCCGATCGGCACCGGTTCGAGCCGCTCGTCGACGACGTACAGAGCGGTGTTGGCGATCGGACGGCCGATCGGTACGTCGCGCCCGGCGAACCCGGGCCCGGCCTGCCAGTGCGAGACCTCGATGGAGGCCTCGGTGGGGCCGTACAGGTTGTGGAGCTCGCAGTCCAGCTGCTCGAAGAAGGCCCGGATCGTCGGCGGGGCGAGCGCCTCGCCGCTGGCGAAGACCAGGCGCAGGCTCCCGCAGTGCGCGGCCAGTTCGTCCTCCTCCAGGAAGGCGTCGAGCATGGACGGCACGAAGTGGACCACGGTGATGCGGCGTTCGCGGATGGTCCGCTTGAGGTAGCGGGTGTCCCGGTGGCCGCCCGGACGGGCGACCACCAGGCAGGCGCCGGAGACCAGTGGCCAGAGGAACTCCCAGGCCGAGACGTCGAATCCGAACGGGGTCTTCTGCAGGACCCGGTCGTCCGGACCCAGTTCGAAGCGTTGCCGGCGCCAGTGGACGGTGTTGAACACCCCGGCGTGGCGGTTCAGCACGCCCTTGGGGCGGCCGGTGGAGCCGGAGGTGTAGATCAGGTAGATCGGGGTGTCGCCGGTGATCTCCGGGCGGCCTCCGGTCTCCTCCCCCGGTTCCTCGACGGCCTGTTGCACGGTCAACGCGTCGGCTCCGTGGCCGGAGAGCACCTCGATGTCCTCGGGGCGGCACAGCACCGTGCGGGCGCCGGAGTCCTCGACCAGGTAGCGCACCCGGTCGGCGGGCAGTTCGGGGTCGAGCGGGACGTAGGCCAGCCCGGCCTTGAGCACCCCGAGGATCGCCACCACCAGGTCGAGCGAGCGCTCCAGGTGGATGCCGACGAAGCCGGAGTCCTGGGCGGACCGCAGCCGACGGCTCACCAGGCCCGCCCGCCGGTCGAGTTCGGCGTAGCCGAGCACCGCGCCCTCGAACTCGACGGCGGGCGCGGACGGGGTCGCCCGCACCTGCTCCTCGAAGGCGGCCACCACGGTCGAGTCCGGGAAGGGCGTGCGCGTCCCGTTCCAGTCGGAGAGGATCCGCGCGCGCTCCTGCGCCGAACCGAACCGGGCGTGCCGGACCGGCCCGTCGGGGTCGGTGACCAGCGCTTCCAGCAGCCGGGCGGCGTGCTCCAGGACGCGGGCGACGGTCGGCCCGTCCAGCAGTGCCGGGTCGTACGCGGCTTCCAGGACGGCGTCCGGGCCGGTGCCGTCGGGGCGCAGCCGGACCGTGAGCGGGGCCTCGGATTCGGCCACTTCGGTCTCGGCGACCTCGGTACGCCGACCGGCCAGTTGACCGTCCACCTCCTGCCAGATCCGGCGCAGCCCGGCGTCCTCCGTGAGGCCGATCCGCACCCGCGCCCGGTCGAAGTCCAGCCGGACGTCCTGCTGGCCCGCGTAATGGTGCAGCAGCACCGCGAGCACGGCCGCGAGACCGGCCTCCGGGCTGCCGGTCGACTCCTCGGCGAGGCTCAGGAATCGCGCCAGGACCGGTGCCGGGACCGGATGCGTACGCGAACTGCTCCGGTGGACCGGCCGATTGGCGAGCCACCGATCGCACGGCAACCGCACCATGCCCACGGCCGCCGTCGTGAAGAGGCCGCCGGCGATGTGTGTGCCGGTCATTCGCGACTCCCGAAAGTGAGCATGCACCGGACAGGTTCGGGATCAAGGGATACCGCAGACGCCGAGGTATGACAACCAACTACCTTTTCCCGTGGAGCTTTCCGGCCCACCCGCGGGAAGGATCTTCCGCAGAGTGCGTACGGCTGACAGACTGGGCGGTGATCGTCAGCCGGCGCACTCGGTCCCGGCGCGGCCCGACCCTGGACTTTCGGGGAGCGACGTCCTCCCGGTATCCGACAGATGTCCCGGCACTCTTCACCGATGGGAGCACGATGCCCGGTTCCGTCGGCGCGACCGACCCGGCCGAGCGGTACGAACTGTCCTCCGGTCAGGAGGCGTTGTGGATGTTCGAGCAGCTGGTGCCCGGCACGGCCGCCTACCACGTCCCGCTCGCCTTCCGGCTGCGTGGCCCGCTGCGGACGGACCTGCTGGACGCCGCGCTGACCCTCGTCGTGCGCCGCCAGGAGGTGCTGCGCACCGCCTTCCGCGAGGACGACGGCGAGCCGTACCAGCTGGTGCTCCCGCCCGCGGGGGCCGAGGTGCCGCTGTGCGAGGTCGCCGACGGGGCCGAGCTCGCCGAGGCGCTGCGCCGGGAGGCGCGCGAGCCCTTCGACCTGGCCGGAGGTCGGCCGTTCCGGCTGCGGCTGTTCCGGCTCGGCCCCGAGGAGCACGTGCTCAGTCTGGTGATGCATCACATCGCGACCGACGGATGGTCGTTGCGCCTGCTCACCGACGAACTGTCCGCCGGCTACGCCGCTCTGCTGGCCGGAGAGGACCCGGAGGCGGCGCTGCCCGAACTGCCGGTGCCGTACCGACGATACGCCCAGTGGCAGCGCGAGTGCTTCCAGGGACCGGAGCTGGAGCAGCTGCTCGGCCACTGGGAGACGGAGCTGCGCGGCGTCCCGGCCGTCGACCTGGCCGCCGGGCGGGAGCGCCCCCGGCGGCCGTCCTTCGCCGCCGACCGCCTCGTCGTACGGCTCGACCCGGAGCTGCACCGTGCGCTCACCGACCTCGCCCGGGCGGCCCGGGTGTCACTGTTCTCCTGGCTCGGCGCGGCCTTCTCGCTCGCCCTGACCGAGCGCACCGGGCGCCCGGACACCGCCTTCGCCACCCTGTTCGCCGGCCGCGGCGAACCGGAACTCGAACCGCTGATCGGCTACTTCGTCAACATGGTGGTGCTGCGCGCCGACCTCGCCGACGACCCGGCCTTCTGCGAGCTGGCCGCCCGGCTGAACGCCGCCAACCTGCGGGCCATCGACCACGAGGTACCGTTCGGCAGCGTGGTGCGCCACCTCGCCCCCGCCCGCCGGCCCGGGCGCAACCCGCTGGCCCAGGTCACCCTCCAGCTGCGCACCGGCGGCAGCGCCCCGGGCCGCCCGGAGCTGCCAGGTGTGGACTGCGAGGACGTCGACCTGTACCCCGGGCAGCACGCCTTCGACGCCACGGTGACCTTCATCGAGGACGGCCCGGACTTCCTGCTCAGCATCGAGTACTCGACCGAGGTGTTCGACGCGCCGTGGGCGGCCGGCCTGGCCGACCAGCTGCGGGCGCTGCTCCGGGCGGCCGTGGACCGCCCCGGCGCCCGCGTCTCCCGGCTGCCGGCCGCCGTCGCCGCCACCCCTCACGCACCCGACCAGGGAGTTTCCCGATGACCGAGCACGCCGATCCCGTCCTCCCGGTGCTGTGGAGCGACCGCACCGGGGCCGTCGAGTCCGCTCCGCTGAGCGGGCTGCGGGCCGGAGCGCCCTCGGACCTCGCCGCCGGGCTGTGCGCGCTGCTGCTGCGCTACGGCGGCGTGCGGCCGGTCACCGTGTGGGGCCGCGCCGACGACGCGGAAGCCTGGACGGCGTGGCGGGTCGAGCCCGCCGAACTGGCCGGAACCGGATCCTCCACACCCACCCTGCTGTCCTGCCGGGCCGCCTTCTCCCGGCGCGGGGCGGCGTTCGGGGCCGGGCTGGAGCTGTCGGTGGACCCGCAGTCCTCCCCGGCGGTGTTCGCCCTCTCCCCCGCCGAGGACGGCACCTGGACGCTGCGCCTGCGGGCCGCCGCCCGCCCCGACGACGAGCAGGCGCCCGACCGGATCGCCGCACACCTCGCGGCCTACCTCGCCGCCCCCGACGAGCTGCGGATCGACCAGGTCGAGCACCTCACCGCCGCCGAACGCGAGCTGGTCGCGGAGGTGAACCGCCCGCAGCCGCCGCTCACCGAGCCGGTCTGCCTGCACCACCGGGTGGAACGGCAGGTGGCCGCAGGCCCGGAGCGGATCGCCGTGGTCCAGGGCCCGCTGAGCCTCACCTACGGCGAACTCGACGCCCGGGCCAACGCCCTGGCCGTCCGGATCGCCGGGCACGGCGTGGGGCCCGGCGGGCGGGTCGGCGTGGCGGCGACCCGCAGCGCCGAGCTGGTGGTGGCGGCGTACGCGGCGCTGAAGACCGGTGCGGCCTTCGTCCCGCTCGACCCGATGCTGCCCGCCCACCGCCGCGAGGTGCTGCACCGGCTGGGCCGGGTGGACGTGGTGGTCGCCGACGCCGCGGGCGCCGCCAACAGCGGGGACCCGACGACCGGTGCACCGGTGATCCCGCTCGGCCCGGTCGAGGAGCTGCCGACCGCCGGCCGGGAGGCGCTGCCCGAGGTCGAGGTGACCGGCCGGGACCTCGCGTACGTGATCTTCACCTCGGGCTCGTCGGGCGAGCCGAAGGGCGCGCTGCTCGACCACGTCGGCCGGACCAGCATGATCCTCGACCTGAGCTCCCGCTACGGCCTCGGCCCCGGCGACCGGATCCTCGGCGTCTCCTCGCCGAGCTTCGACATGACGGTCTACGACGTGTTCGCCGCCCTGATGACCGGCGCCACCCTCGTCCTGCCGGAGCGCGGGCGGGAGAACGACGTCGAGCACTGGGCCGAGCTGGTCGAGCACGCCGGGATCACCGTCTGGCACTCCGTCCCGTCCTCGCTGGCCCAGTTCCTGCGCACCTGGGGCACCGGCCGCACCGGCGCGCTGCGGGCCTTCCTGCTGGGCGGGGACTGGATCCCGGTGGCCCAGCCGGAGGCGACCCGCGCGGCGTTCCCGCAGGCCCGCTTCATCAGCCTCGGCGGCGCCACCGAGGTCTCGGTGGACAGCACCTACTACGACGTGGCCGACGTCGACCCGCGCTGGCGCTCGATCCCGTACGGGCGGCCGATGACCAACCAGAGCGCCTACGTGCTGGACTCCTTCGGCACGCCCGCCGGGGTGGACCAGCTCGGCGAGCTGTTCCTCGGCGGGCTTGGCGTCGGCTGGGGCTACCAGGACCGCCCGTCCTTCACCGCCGAGCGCTTCCTGCCCGACCCTTTCTCGGCCGTCCCCGGCGCCCGGCTGTACCGCACCGGCGACCTGGCCCGGCTGCGGGCGGACGGCGAGCTGGAGCTGATCGGCCGGGTCGACCACCAGGTGAAGATCGGCGGCGTGCGGATCGAGCTCGGCGAGATCCAGTCCTGCCTGCGCGAGCACCCGGCGGTGGCGGATGCCGTCGTGGTGCCGGTGCGCGACCCGGCGGGCATCGCCCAGTCGCTGGCCGCCTACGTCTCGGTGGCCGGGCCGGCCGAGGCCTCGGTCGACGGCCTCCGGGCCCACCTGCGCGAGCGGCTTCCGGAGAGCATGGTCCCGGCCCGGGTCTCCGTGCTCGCCGAGCTGCCGGTCAACCAGAACGGCAAGATCGCCCGGCCGGAACTCGAACGGCTCGCCGCCGAGGCCACTGCCACCGCCGGCGCCACCGCCAGCAGTGGCGCCACGACGGAGGACGGCTCCGACCCGGCCGTCCGCACCGCCGTGGGTGAGACCTGGCACGAGGTGCTGGGCCTGGCCGAGGTCCCGGGCGCCGCGGCCTCCTTCATCGACCTCGGCGGCAACTCGCTGGCCGCGATCCAGGTCGTCGGCCGGCTGAACCGGCGCTTCGGCACCGCGCTGAAGGTGGCCGACCTGATCGCCGCCGACACCGTCGCCAAGGTCGCCGCCATCGTCACCGAGCGGCGCGGCACCAGCACCCGGCCGTCGCTGCTCTGACCGCTCCCACCGAAAGGGCCGACCTCCGCGGGGCGGTTTCCAGCGGTCGGCCCTTTCGGTGTGCGGGGAGGGTCAGCGCCCGGCGAGCGTACGGGCCACCGCGTCCCGGTCCACCTTGCCGCTGTGGGTGCGCGGCAGCGCGGCCACCGTGGTGAAGGAGCGCGGGATGTACGGGTCCGGCAGGTTGCGGCGCAGCTCGGCCGCCGCCCGGGCGCCGTCCAGCGGCTCGGCTCCGGAGTCGACCGTCACCGCGCAGTGCAGCGAGCGCGAGCCCTGCCCGTCGTCCAGGGCCACGCAGACCGCGGCGGAGACGGTCGGCAGCTCCAGCAGCCGCACCTCGATCTCCAGCAGGTTGACCCGGTAGCCGCGGATCTTCACGTCCTTGTCCCGGCGGGCCAGGAAGGTCACCACACCGTCCTCCAGCCGGACCAGGTCGCCGGTGCGGAAGGCGGCGGTGTGCCCGCGCGGGGTCGGGTCGACGGTGACGAAGCGCTTGGCGTTCAGCTCCGGCTGGTTGAGGTAGCCCGGCGACAACGGCGCACCGGCCACCAGCAGTTCGCCGACGTTCGGCTCCGCCGCGTCCAGCGGGTCGATCAGCAGCTCGCAGCCCGGCAGCGGCGCGCCGATCGGCGGCAGCGCCGGCCAGGAGCTGCTGGGGCCGGTCAGGGTGTGCGCCGTGACCATCGCGGACTCGCTCTGCCCGTAGTGGTTGTTCAGCCGGCACCGCGGCAGCCGGGCGAACAGCTCGCGGATGTCCGGCGTGCAGACCAGCTGCTCGCCGGCCGCGTTGACCTCGGCCAGCGCCAGGTGGTCCAGCGACTCCTCCTCGGCGGCCGCCACGGCGAGCATCTGCAGCGCCACGTACGGGAGGAAGAGCCGCTCGATCCGGTTCTCGCCCAGCCACTCCAGCAGCTCGAACGGGTCCTGGCGCAGCTCCTCCGGCACCACGACGAGCGTGCCGCCGCCGCACAGGGTGCCCAGCACCTCCTGGAAGGAGACGTCGAAGTTGAGCGGGGCGAACTGGGCGGTGCGCACGTGCGGCCACACGGAGTGGTTGCGCTGCCAGTCGACCATGGTGTCCAGGCAGCTGTGCGGGACGGCCACGCCCTTGGGCAGGCCGGTGGAGCCGGAGGTGTAGATGATGTACGTCCACAGCTCGGACCGGCAGGCCACCGGATCGACGGTGCCCTTCGTCGGCAGGCCGGAGATCGGCAGGCTGGGCACCGGCACCTCGAACTCCGGCTCCTCGTCCGCGTACAGCAGCAGGCCGGCGCCGCTGTCCTTGAGCATGTGGGCGAGCCGGGCCGCCGGGTACTCGGCGTCCAGCGGGAGATAGGTGGCGCCCGCCCACATGGTGCCGAGCATCGCGGCCACCACGGCGGCGCTGCGCCGCCCGGTGACGGCGACCCGGTCGCCCGGGCCGATCCCGGCCGCGGTCAGGCCCTCGGCGATGCCCTGGACCCAGGACAGCAGCTCGCTGTAGGTGACGCCTCGCGCGCCGTCCACGACGGCGGTCTGCGGGCCCCTCGCCACCGCCTGCTCGTGGAACGCGGCCAGCAGACAGGGCGGTTGGGACTCGCCGCCCCAGAGCGAGAGTGGAGCGGGACTCATCGCGGTTCCTCCAGAAAAGGGATCAGAACACATCGTCGCCATCGAGGCCGTCGTCGTCGCCGAGGAGCTCGTCCTCGTCGAAGAGGTCGTCCTCGTCGAAGAGCTCGTCGATGCCGAGCATCCCCGCGACGACGGCGAAGTACCGGCGGGTCAGCTCGGGGGACCCGGCGATCTCGCGGAGCATCCGCAGCCGCGAGGGCGTGACCGTGAGCCTGGCGAGCTCCAACGTGCTCCGGTACGGCTCGGTCAGCTCCTCGTCGCGGCGCCGGGTGAACCGGGCCGGGGCGGCCGGGTCGTCCACCCGGCCCGCCAACTCCTCGGCCAGGAAGAAGGCCTGGAGCAGGGCGTTGGTGATGCCGCGGGCGCTGATGGTGTCCAGGTGGTGCCCGGCGTCGCCGACCAGCACCCAGCCGGGGCCGTGCCCGCGGCGGAAGTAGTTCTGCTGGTCACCGGTGCCGATGATCTGCTCGACCTGCTCGGCCCCGGCGAGCTGCTCGTACAGCTCGGGCGCGGTGCCGCGCACGGCCGCCAGGTGGTGGCGGAACGGGTCCTGCTTGATCTCGGCGAAGCGGTCCTGCGGGAAGTAGGTGGAGATCAGGGTCACGTCGTCGTGGGTGGGGATCCGGACGATCCAGTTGCCGGGGCTCTCGTGGAAGCCGAAGCCGGTGCTGATCCCGGCCCAGCCGGTGTAGTACACGCAGCTGGCCCGCGGGTCGCTCAACTCCACCGGAGCCTCGACCAGTTGGGCCACCCGGGAGCGCATCCCGTCGGCGCCGACCACCAGCCGGGCGTGCTCGGTGCGCACGCCGCTCGCGGTGCGGAAGCGGACACCGGTGACCCTTCCCTCGGAGTGCACCAGCTCCTGGAGGTTGGCCCGGTCCACGAACTCGACGCCTGCCTTGACGGCCGCCTCGACCAGCAACCGGTCCAGCACCAGGCGGCGCGGCGCCAACGCGGCCGGGGCGCCCGGCATCACCGGCGCGGGGCCGGCCAGCCGGACGCCGCCGACGTCGTAGCCGATGGTGTCCAGCACCGGGCAGCCGGAGTCCAGCAGCGCCGGGAGCAGGCCCCACTCGGAGAGCTTGGCCACGCCGGGCTGGTGGATGTAGAGGGTGGACATGGTGTCCGAGGGGAACGCGGCCCGGTCGATCAGCAGCACCCTGTGACCGCGCCGGGCCAGCAGCAGTGCGGTGGCGGCGCCCGCGACCCGGGCACCCACCACCACGGCGTCCCAGCCGCCGGTCACCGCTCGGCCACCTGCTCGTCGGCGGCGAGCTTCTGCGCGACGAGCTCCTCCAGCGTCCTCGCCGTCGCCCGTACGGTCGGCTCCGAGTAGAGCGTGACCAGCGGGAACTCGACGCCGAGGCGCTGGCGCACCCGCGCGGTGAACCGGGTGGCGACCAGGGAGTGCCCACCCAGCACGAAGAAGCCGTCCTCGGCGCCGATCCGCTCGACACCGAGCAGCTCCCGCCACACCCCCGCGACGAACTGCTCGGACGGCGTCCGCGGCGCCTCGCCCCCGGAGGCCTGCGAGCCGGCCGGCGGCTCGGGCACCTTCAGCGCCCGCCGGTCGACCTTGCCGTTGGCGTTGAGCGGGAAGGAGTCCTCGACCACCAGCTGGGCCGGGATCATGTAGTGCGGCAGCCACTCCTTGGCGTGCTCCCTGACGGCGTCGAAGCCCGGCGGGTCGGCCGGGTCGACGGCGGTGACGAACGCCACCAGCCGCTGCACCGGGCCCTCCTCGGCGATCACCACCACCGCCTCCTTCACCTGCGGATGGCCGAGCAACACGGTCTCGATCTCGCCGAGTTCGACCCGCATGCCGCGGATCTTCACCTGGTGGTCGCTTCGCCCGACGAAGCGGAAGCCGCCGTCGGGGTGCAGGAAGCCCTGGTCGCCGGTGCGGTAGAGCCGCTCGCCGGGGCGGAACGGGTCGGGCAGGAAGGCGCCGGCCGTACGGGCCGGGTCGTTGAGGTAGCCGCGGGCCAGTCCCAGGCCTCCGATGTAGAGGTCGCCGACCACGCCGACCGGCACCGGCCGCAGCTCGCGGTCCAGCACGTGCACGGTGTTGTTGTCGAACGGACGGCCCAGGCTCACCGGTCCGGCGGCCGTCTCGTCGGCCGCGCCGCAGGTGTGGCAGGTCGAGTCGATCGACACCTCGGTGGCACCCCAGGTGTTGTGCAGCGCGCCCGGCATCAGCCGGTGGAAGCGCTCGACCGTCGCCGAGGTGAGCGCTTCGCCGCTGGAGGTGGTGTTGCGCAGCCGGGGCGGCACCCGCTCGGGCGCCTGCTCCACCAGGTCGAGCACCGAGCTCAGCATGCTCGGGACGACCTGGAGGTAGACCGACTCGTAGCGGGTGGCGGCCTCCAGCACCGCCAACGGGTCCCGGTGGCGGCCGGGTTCGAGCACGGCCACCCGGCCGCCGACCGACAGCGGCCAGAAGATCTCCAGGGCGGAGTCGTCGAAGGTCAGGGTGGTCTTGTGCAGAACGGTCTCGCCCCTGGCCAGGCGGTGCCGGCGCTGCATCCAGACCATCCGGTTCACCCAGCCGCGGTGGCGGCTCGCCACGCCCTTGGGCATGCCGGTGGAGCCGGAGGTGTAGTAGACGGAGACCAGGTTCTCGGGGTGCGGGCGGTGCACGGTGCCTTCGGACGGGAAGGCCGCGTCCAGGGCCGCCGGGTCCGGGGCGGCCGCCGGGTCCAGGGCCGCCGGGTCCAGGGGCTCGGCGCCGACCGAGGCCGCGTCGATCTCCTCCCCCAGCGCCCGGTCCACCAGCAGCACCGGCGCGGCCGCGTCGGCCAGGATCTGCCGGATCCGGGCCGGCGGGCTGGCCGGGTCCAGCGGCAGGTAGGCGCCCCCGGCCTTGAGGATGCCGAGCAGCCCCACCACCAGCTCCACCGAGCGCTCCAGGCAGATGCCCACCGCCCGCTCGGGGCCGACGCCCCGCGCCCTCAGCCGCCGGGCCAACGCCTCGGCACGGGCGTCGAGTTCGCGGTAGCTGAGTTGCGCGGATTCCGAGACCACGGCGACGTCGTCCGGGGTGCGCTCGACCTGCGCCTCGAACAGCTCGTGCAGGCAGGCGTCCGCCGGAAACTCCGCCGCGGTTGCGTTCACCTCGCGGTCGAACCGAATTTCCTCGGCGGAACGCAGTTCGAGCCGGTCCAGCGGCGACTGCGGATCGGCCAACGCCCCCTCCAGCAGAGCGCGGTAATTCGCGCCGAGCCGGGCGATCGTCGTCTCGTCGAACAGGTCGCTGTCATAGGCGATGATTCCGGCCACGGAACCGTCCTCGGCTCGTGCGAGGTCGAACTCCAGGTCCGTCTGGACGAATCCGGTCGGCACGTTCCAGCGGCTCGTCCGCAGGCCCTCCAGTGGAAGGACCGGCGCGCTCTGCTGGTGGTATCCGAATACCGCCTGCACCAGCGGAGAGTGCCCGAGCAAGCCCTGACTGTCCGTCACCTTGACGATTTCGTCGAAAGGTACCGCCTGGTTGCGGAATCCGCCGATGAACGTCGCCCGACAGCGCTGGAGATACTCCGAGAAGCTCTCGCCGCGCCGGCTCCGGCTGCGCAGCGGAAGGATGTTGACGAAGAACCCGACGGTCCGGTCGAGGGCCTCGTCGTCCCGGTTGGACACCGGTGCGCCGACCACCACGTCCCGCTCTCCGGTGTAGGTGTGCATCAGCAGGGTGAAGGCGGCCAGCAGCACCACGTAGTCCGTGGTGCGGTGGCGGGCCGCGGTCTGCCGCACCCGCTCGGCCAGTCCGGCGTCCAGCGCGAAGTCCAGCAGTTCGCCGTGGAAGCGCTGCCGGGCCGGCCGGGGGCGGTCCAGCGGAAGTCGCAGCAGGTCGGGGGCTCCGGACAGGTGCTCCGACCAGTAGGCGAGTTGACGCTCCGCCAGGCCGTCGGCCAGCCGCTCGGCCAGCGCGGCACCGTACTCGGCGTACCCGTGGCCGGGCTCCTCGGCGGCGGGCGGGCGCCCGGCCAGCGCGTCCGCGTAGCCCCGGCCGATCTCCTCGGCGATCACCGCGTTGGACCAGCCGTCGGTGACGATGTGGTGGAGGTTCAGCAGCAGCGTCCACTCCTCGTCCGCCGACCGGAACAGCCGGAAGTCGAAGACCCCGGGGCGCTCCAGGTCGAACGGCGCGGCGGCGGCCTCGCGCACCCGGGCCCGGAGGGAATCGGGATCCCCCCTCAGGTCGTGCACGGGAAGGGTGAACTCCAGTCGCTCGGCCACCACTTGTACGGGCTGGTCGTCCACCACGGAAAAACCCGTCCGCAGTGCGGCATGACGGGATATCAGTGCACGGATTGACTGTTCCAGCATCGGGACATCGAGTTCGCCCCGGATCTCGTGCGCCACGGGCCCGTTGTAGAGCGGGAGCCGCGGATGCAGGCTGTGCAGCAGCCACAGCCTGCGCTGCTGCGGCGAGATGGGAACGACACGGTCGGGCATGGGTTGATCCCCCGCTCTCATCGCTGCAAGATGCGGCGAGACTACCCTACTCGATGCGATCATGACAGAGGTCAAATCCCTTACGGGCACGGCAAGATCTCACCCCTTGCCGAGCCAATTCCCGCCTGTATGCTGACGTTCCTGGGGGACGCCGATCCGTGTCTCCACACCCAGGAGGAAAGGGCGTCTACGAGCCGTGGACAGCGAGTTCCCCGCCCAATCGGACGCCGCGGACGAGGATCCGTTCCCGGCGTCGAAGGTCCAGGAGCAACTCTTCCTCGCGCAGCAGACCGTCGGTGACGCACCGACCTTTCACATCCCGTGCTTCTGGGAAGTCCGGGGAACGGTCGACATCCCGGCGCTGCGCAATGCGTTCGACGCCGTGCTCACCCGGCACGAGGCGCTGCGCACCACTTTCCGCATTCACGAGCGGGGACTCCTCCAGGTCGTCCATCCGGAACCGCGCTGGGAATGGCGCCTCGCCACCTGCCGGGACGCCGAGGAACGCGAACAGCGAATGGCGCGCCACGCCCGCGCCCCCTTCGACCTCGAGAACGGGCCACTAATACGGGCCGGACTGCTGCACTGCGCCGACGGCAGCCACGTGGTCATGTTCTGCGCCCACCACGCGGTCTTCGACGGCTGGTCGGCGAAGCTGGTCCTCGACGAACTTGCCGCCCACTACCGGGCGTTCACCACCGGGACGGAGCCCGGCCTGCCCGGGGTGAACTACCAGTACGGCGACTACTCGCTCTGGCACGACGAGTGGCTGGCGAGCCCGGCCGGTGAACGGGCCCGGCACGAGTGGGCCGAACTGCTCGCCGGCGACCTGCCGGTGCTGGAGCTGCCCGGGGACCTCCCGCTGCCCGACCCGGACTCCACCGCCGCCCCCGGCGGCACCGCGGACGTCCCGCTGCCGGCCGCGGCCGTCGAACAGCTCGCCGCACTGGCGACCGGGTTACGCACCACCCCGTTCACCGTCCTGCTGGCGGCGTACGACCTGCTGCTCGCCGACCGCACCGGGCTGCGCGACCTCGTGGTCGGCACCCCTGCCGCCAACCGCGGCCGGACCGAGTTCCAGTCGACGGTCGGCTGCTTCGTCAACATGGTCGCGGTCCGCACCGACCTCAGCGGGCCGCGGACCTTCCGGGAGCTGGTCGAGCGGGTGCGTGCCGCCGTCCTGCGGGCCCAGGACCTCCAGGCCGTACCCTTCGAGACGGTGGTGAAGGAGGTCCGGCCGCCCCGGCACCGGGGGCACCCGCCGGTCTTCCAGGTCGCCTTCACCGTCGGCGAGGACTTCTTCCAGCCGGTGCGGGCCGGGGAGTTGGAGTTCCGCCCGGTCGAGGTCCCGTCGGTCACCGCCAAGTACCAGCTGTCCCTGCAGGTCAACCGGACCGCGGACGGACCGGTCGCCGAGTTCGAGTACCGCGCCGACCGGTTCACCCCCGAGTGGATCGCCGACTTCGCCGCGAGCTACGCCCGGGTGCTGGAACTGGCCGCCGAACGCCCGGACCGACCGCTGACCGACTTCCTCGGCTCCGCCTCGCCGCCGCGGGCCACCGCCCGTACGGCCGTGGCCTCCGAGCCCGAACGCCCCCAGCCGCCCACCGCCGCCGAGGACTCCGCGCCGCGTGACGAGACCGAGCGGGTGCTCACCGAGGTGTGGGCCGAGGTGCTGGGTCGCGCCGCCGTCGGCATCGACGACAACTTCTTCGAGCTCGGCGGCGACTCCATCAGCAGCGTGCAGATCGTCGCCCGGGCCGGCGCCCGCGGCCTCGGCTTCCGGGTCCGCGACCTGCTGCGCAACCAGACCGTCCGCGAGCTCGCCCCGCTGGTGCGCACCGCGGAGCCCGCCGCGGGCCCCGCGGCCCCCGGACCCTTCGAGCTGGTCCACCCCGAGGACCGGCCGCGGCTGCCCGCCGACGCCGTCGCCGCCTACCCGCTGACCGCCCTGCAGGCCGGCATGCTCTACCGCAGTGGCCAGCAGGCGCACACCGCGATGTACCACGACGTGTTGCTGACCCGGCTGCGGGTCGAGTTCTCGGCCGAGGCCTGGCGCACCGCCGTCGCCCGGCTGCTGGAGCGCCACGAGCTGTTGCGCACCTCCTTCGCCCCCGGCGGCTTCCGCGAACCCCTCCAGGTCGTCCACCGGCGGATCGCCGAGCCGCCGGTGAGCTTCGAGGACCTGCGCGGCCTGCCGGAGCAGGAGCAGCGGGCCCTGATCGACCAGCGCACCGACTGGGAGGGCCGCCACCTGTTCGACTGGGAGCGGCCTCCGCTGATCCGCTACCACCTCGCCCGGCTCGCCGGGGACGAGGTCCAGCTGTGGACGGTGGTCCACCACGCGGTGATCGACGGCTGGAGCGAGCGGATCCTGTTCGGCGAGCTGCTCTCGCTCTACCTCACCGCCCTCGGGCGCGGCGGCCCGGCCGCCCTGCCGCCGGCGCCCGGTGCCCACTACCGCTCCTTCGTCGCCCTGGAGCGCGCGGCCGTGCGGGACGCTGAGCAGCTCGCCTTCTGGCAGGCGCAGCTCGACGGCGTCGCGCTCGGATCCGTACCGGCCACTCCGGGCACGGGGGTGCCGGACATGGCCGTGGTGCCGCGCGAACTGCCGGCCGAACTCTCCGCCGGGCTGGTCGCCTTGGCCGCCCGGCTGCAGGTCCCGGTGCGGATCGTGCTGCTCACCGTGCACCTGCGGGTGATCGCGCTGCTGACCGGCTCCGAGGACGTGGTCTCGGGTGCCGTGTACAACGGCCGGATCGCCGAGCCGGACGGGGACCGGGTGGTCGGCCTGTTCCTGAACACCCTGCCGGTGCGCTGCCGCCTGGCGGTCGGCAGCTGGTCCGAGCTGATCCGGCAGGTCGCCGCGACGGACCTCGCCGTCCAGCCGCACCGGCGCTTCCCGATGGCCGAACTGCGCGGCCGGGTGGCCGGCGCGGCCGCCTTCGAGACCTTCTTCAACTACACCCACTTCCGCAACGAGTCGGCCGTCCCCACCGGCGACCTGGAGGTCCTGGAGGAGCGCAGCCGGACCCCCACCGACTTCCTGCTGGGCTCGGAGTTCTCCCGCGACACCGGGACCGACCTGATCGGGCTCGCCCTGCGCTACGACGCCGACCGGATCGCCGCCGACGACGCCGACCGCTACTTCGGCTACCACGTGGCCGTGATCCGGGCCCTGCTGGCCGATCCGGCCGCCGCACCCACCGCCGTCCCGCTGCTGGACCGGGCGGAGCTGGCCGAGCTGCGGGAGTGGAACCGGACGGAACGGGAGTACCCCGGTCCGCGGCTGCTGCACCGGGCGGTCGAACGGCAGGCCGCGACCACCCCGCAGGCACCCGCAGTGCTGTTCCGCGACCGCGTCCTGAGCTACGCCGAACTGGACGGCCGGGCCAACGCCCTGGCGCACCGGCTGGTCGCGCTCGGCGTACGGCCCGGCGAGCACGTGGGGATCGTCCAGCACCGCTCGGCGGAGCTGGTGGTCTCGCTGCTGGCCGTGCTCAAGGCCGGTGGCGCGTACGTCCCGCTGGATCCGGCGGACCCGGCGGAGCGCACGGCCCGGCTGCTCAGCGACGCCGACTGCCGGGTGGTGCTGACCGCCGCCGGAACGGAAGGACTCCAACTACCCGGCGTGCGGGTCGAGTTCGTGCCCGACGATCCGGCGTGCGGCGAGCGGGCCCCGGGCGTCGGGACCGGCCCGGGCGACCCGGCTTACGTCATCCACACCTCCGGCTCCACCGGCCGCCCCAAGGCCGTGGTGGTGTCCCACCGGGCGATCGCCAACCGGCTGGACTGGATGCAGGAGGAGTTCCGGCTGACCGCCGAGGACCGGGTGCTGCAGAAGACCCCGTACACCTTCGACGTGTCGGTGTGGGAGTTCTTCTGGCCGCTGCGCGAGGGCGCCCGGCTGGTCGTCGCCGAGCCCGGCGGCCACTGGGACCCGGGCTACCTGGAACAGGTGCTGTCCCGGCAGTCGATCACCGTGGCGCACTTCGTCCCCTCGATGCTGCGGGCCTTCCTGGACGCCGCCGACGTCTCCGCCGCCACCGCGCTGCGGCAGGTGGTGTGCAGCGGCGAGGCGCTGCCGGCCGACCTCCGGCGCGACTTCCTGGACCGCTCCAAGGCCGCCCTGGCGAACCTGTACGGCCCCACCGAGGCCGCCGTGGACGTCACCTGCTGGCACTGTTCACGCGACGAGGCGGACACCGTGCCGATCGGCCGTCCGATCGCCAACACCCGGATCCACCTGCTGGACCCGTCCGGCCACCCCGTCCCGGTCGGCACCGCCGGCGAGCTGTTCATCGGCGGCGTCTGCCTGGCCGACGGCTACCACGGCCGCCCGGAACTGACCGCCGAGCGCTTCCGCGAGCACACCCTGCCGGACGGCAGCACCGAGCGCCTCTACCGCACCGGGGACCTCGCCCGGCGCCGCCCGGACGGCGCGATCGAGTACCTGGGCCGGACCGACGCCCAGGTGAAGATCCGCGGCATGCGGGTCGAACCGGGCGAGATCGAGGCCGCGCTGTCGGCGCACCCGGACTGCGGCTCGGCCGCCGTGACCTTCGACGGCGAGCGGCTGGTCGGGTACTTCACCGTCCGGCCGGGCGGCGCGCTGCCGGTCGCGGAGCTGCGCCGGCACGCCGAGGGACTGCTCCCCCGGCACATGGTGCCCGCCGCCTGGCAGCCGCTGCCCGAGCTGCCGCTGACCGGCAGCGGCAAGGTCGACCGCAAGCGGCTCCCCTCCCCCGCGGACACCGGGAGGCCCACCGCACCCACCCGGCCGCTGACCGGGGCCGAGCGCCTGGTCGCCGCCGCCTGGACGGACGTGCTGGACACCGCGGACTTCGGCGTCGACGTGGGCTTCTTCCAGGTCGGCGGGCACTCGCTGGCCGCCGTCCGGCTGATCGGGCGGCTGCGCCGGGACTTCGAGCGCCGGCTGAGCGTCGCCGAGCTGTTCGCCCACGACACGGTCGAGCGCCTCGCCGCCCTGCTGGAGGCGCCCTCACCGGACGCCCCGGGCGGCTGGGACGTGCTGGCCCTGCGCCCCTCCGGCGCGGCGCCGCTGTGGCTGTTCCCGCCGGTCGGCGGCAGCGCCCTGGGCTACCTGGCCCTGACCGCCGCGCTCGACCCGCGGCTGGCCGTGTACGGGCTGGACTGCGCCGAGCCGGTCGGCGCCACCGTCGAGGAGATGGCCGCGGCCGCCGCGGCCCGGATCGGGCGGGACCACCCGGCCGGACCGGTCCACCTGGCCGGCTGGTCCTTCGGCGCGGTGCTGGCCTTCGAGACCGCGGGCCTGCTGACGGAGGCCGGCCGGGAGGTCACCCTCGCCATGGTCGACGCCGCCTTCCCCGACCCCGGGCAGCTCGCCGGACTGGACGACGCCCGCACCACCGAGGCACTCCTGCGGGACGCCCTGGCACTCACCGGCGCCCCGCCCGCCGAGTCCGGCAGCGAGGCCTGGACGGCGCGCCACCGCGTCTTCGCCGCCCATCTGCACGCCCACCACGCCTACCGGCCGCGCCGCCACCCCGGCGACGCGGTCTACCTGGAGAGCCGGGACGGCCGGGAGCTGGGCAGTGCCGAGGCCTGGCGGGCGGTGGTGTCCGGCGACTTCCGGGTCCACCGCTTCGACACCGACCACTACGGCCTGGTCCGGCAGCCGCACGTCCGGGCCGTCGGCGCCGCGCTCGGCGCCGCCGCGCTCGGCGACTGACCCGGCCGCCGCGGCCCCGGACTCCGACCGCCCCACCGCCCGACCGCCCGACCGCCCCACCGCCCCATCACCGACCATCCCGACACCGACCATCCCGACACCGCAACGGCGGGAACAAGGAGTTCACGGCGCCATGCAGACCGACGCGGGCAAATGGCTGTTCCGCCAACCATCCGAGGACGCCCCGGCACGGATCTTCCTCTTCCCGTACTCGGGCACGGGCGCGTCGATGTACCGCGCCTGGCCCGAGCGGATCGGCGAGGTCGAGGTGTGCCTGGTGCAGCTGCCCGCACGGGAGAACCGCCTGCGCGAGCCGCACCCGGTCACGTACCAGAACCTGGCCGCGGCCGCCGCGGCGGCCCTGGCTCCGCTGGTGGACCGGCCGACCGGCTTCTTCGGCCACTGCGGCGGCGCCCTCTCCGCCTTCGCCACCGCGCTGGAACTGGAGCGGACGCACGGCAAGGAGCTGACCGCGCTCTTCATGTCCTCCCAACTCGCCCCCGACGAGGAGCCGTTCGGGCGCTGGCTGTGGCTCGGGCGGGACGAGCTCGCGGTCGAGCTGAACATCCTCGCCGAGGCGGCCGGGACCAGGATGGACCCGGATTTCCTCGACGTCGCGCTGGACGTGCTGGAGGAGGACCTCGCGGCCCAGCGCCGCTACCGGCTCGACGCCCCCGAACCGCTGGCCTGCGCCGTGCACACGGTCGGCTGGAAGCAGGACGTGGAGATCCGCCCCGAGCAGCTGGGCGGCTGGACGCGGCACGTCCCGCCGGGCCGCCACCACGAGCACCTCCTGGACGGCGGGCACCACGCCTTCCTCGCCGCCCCGCAGCCGCTGCTCGACCTGATGGGCCGCGCCATGGCCCAGGCGGGAGCGGCGTCGTGAAGCTCACCGGACTGTGGGACCACGCGGACTTCCGCAGACTCTGGGCCGGCCAGACCCTCTCCATGCTGGGCACCAACATGGTCGCGGTGGCCGTCCCGCTGATCGCCTCGGTCAGCCTGGGCGCCTCGGTGTTCCAGATGGGCCTGCTGCTCGCCACCGAGTTCCTGCCCTACCTCCTGATCAGCCTGTTCGTCGGGGTCTGGCTGGACCGGCGGCCGAAGAAGATGATCATCGTGGCGGCGGACGCCGTGCGCTCGCTGATCCTGCTCTCCGTCCCGCTGCTGTCCTGGGCGCACCTGCTGAGCGTCCCGCTCCTGCTGGCCGTGGTGTTCGGCACCGGCGCCTGCAGCACGGTCTCCGACATCGGCAACGCCTCGATCCTGCCCGCCCTGGTCGAGCGCGAGGACCTGGTCGAGGGCAACAGCAAGCTGGAGATGAGCAGTTCGGTCTCCAACATCGGCGGCCGGACCTTCGGCGGCCTGCTGGTGCAGCTGCTCACCGGGCCCGTCGTCATCATGGTCAATGTCTTCGCCTTCGGGCTGGCGGCCGCCTGCACCCTGCGCATCCGCAAGCGCGAGCCGGTGCCGGAGAAACCCGCCACCGGAGACCCGTCCTCGATGTGGAAGGAGATCGGCGAGGGCCTGGGCTTCATCTTCGGCGACGCGACGCTGCGCACCCTGGTGCTGGTCACCTTCCTGGTGAACTTCTCCGCCATCGCGATCGACCCGGTGTTCCTGGTCTTCATCACCCGCACCCTGGACCTGCCCGGCATCCTGGTCGGCGCGCTGCTGGCCGGGACCGGCGTCGGCTCGCTGATGGGCGCCCTGATCGCGGCCCGGCTGGGCAAGGCGCTGCCCTTCGGCCGGATGGTGATCTGGACCACCGTGGCGATGACCGCCGTCGAACTCGTCATCCCCGCCGCGACGGTGATGCCCAAGGGGGTCGCCTTCGCGATGCTGATGTTCGTCCAGGTCGCCTACGCCGTGCTGGTGATCGCCAGCGCCGTCAACATCCGCAGCTACCGGTCCGCGATCACCCCCGACGACATGCAGGGCCGGATGAATGCCTCCACCCGGATGATCGTGATGGCCGGCACCCCGTTCGGTGCCATGGTCGGCGGCGCACTCGGCTCCTGGCTGGGCACCCAGCTGGCGATCGTGGTCTGCGCCGGCGGCATCGGGCTGGCCGCGCTGCTGCTCGCCCTCTCCCCGCTGCGGACGGTGACCGGCATCCCCACCGAAGTCCCCGAGCCCGCAACCGTCTGACGTCGGATCAGGACAATCACCCCCCCACGACCCGGAAGGCCAGGAACGCTCGTGAACGACACCGATGCGGTCGGCCGCGCCACACTGGACGCCGTCTTCGCCCGCGCCCTGGCGGAGGAGGCCACCGCCTCGACCAGCGCCGCCCCCTCGTCCGCCGCCGTACCGGCCGCCCGCTCGGGCGACGGGCGGGCACCCGCGTCCCTGGCGCAGAAGCGGCTCTGGTTCCTGGAGCAGCTGAACGGCCCCAACAGCACCTACAACGTCCCGTTCCGGCTCCGGCTGGCGGGCGAGCTCGACACCGAGGCCCTGCGGCTCGCCGTCGGCGACCTGGTGGCCCGGCACGAGGGTCTGCGCACCACCTTCGCCGGGGACGAGGACGAGGTCTTCCAACTGCTGCTCGACCCCGAGGAACTGCCCTGGGAGCAGGTGGACCTGACCGACCTCGGCGAGGCCGCGGTGATCCGGCTGATCGAGGAGGAGAGCCGGATCCCGTTCCCGCTGGCCGGGCGTCCGCTGTTCCGGACGAAGCTGGTCCGGGCGGGCGCATCGGTGCACCACCTCGCCGTCACCATGCACCACGCGATCACCGACGGCTGGTCGGAGGGCCTGTTCTTCCGGGAGCTGGGTGTCTGCTACACCGCCCGGGTCGGCGGCGCGCCCACCGGCCTGGCCCCGCTGACGATGCGCTACGCCGACTACTCGGCCTGGGAGGCCGAGCCCGCCACGGTGGAGCTCTACCGCGGCCAGCTCGCCTTCTGGCGCGAGCAGTTGGCCCGGCTGCCGCAGGAGGCCGGGATCCCGTCCGACCTGCCGCGGCCGGTCCTGCTCAGCGGCGAGGGCGCCAGCGTCACCGTGCCCGTCCCGGCGGATCTCCAACGGCGGCTGGCCGCCTGGGGCTCGGGGCACGAGGCCTCGCTGTTCGCCACCGCCGTCACGGTGCTGGCCGCCCTGCTGCACCGGTACAACGGGGAGGAGCGGGTGGTCGTCGGCGTGCCGGTGGCCAACCGGCCGCGCGCCGAGTGGGAGCCGGTCATCGGCTACTTCGCCAACACCCTGGCCGTGCCCGTCGACCTGACCGGCGACCCGACCCTGCGCCAACTTCTCGGCCAGGTCAGGACGGTGGCGGCGGAGGCGCTGTCGCACCAGAACGTGCCGTTCGACCGGGTGGTGGAGACGCTGGGCGTGGTCCGGGACCCGTCCCGCAACCCGGTGTTCCAGGTGATGTGCAGCGTCAACCAGGTGGTTCCCCCGCCGGAGCTGCCCGGGCTGGCGGTCGAGATCGTGGAGATGCGCAACGACTCCGCCAAGTTCGACCTGGAGCTCGCGGTCAGCTACACGGCGGACGAGGTCGGCTTCACCTTCGACTACGCCACCGACCTGTTCGAGCGGGCGACCGTCGAGCGGCTCGCCGCCGACTACCTGGCCTTGCTGGAGGCCTTCCTGGCCGAGGGCGTGGCGGGCGTCGGCGGCGAGGGCGTGGCGGGCGTCGGCCGCGTCCCGCTGGGCGAGCACGGCCCGGCCGAGGTGGACGGCGCCGAGGCGGAGGTCCGCGACCGGTACGGCAACCGGGCGCCCACCGGGGTGTACGGCGAACTCCTGCTGGCGGGCGCGCCGAGCGGCCGCCGGGCCCGGGTGCTGGCCGACGGCACCGTCGAGTACGCCGCCGACCCGCAGGCGCCGCTGCCCCGCCCCGCCGCGGGAGCCACCGACGGCGCTGACGGCTCCGACAGCTCCGACGCTCCCTCGACCGGGACCGAACGGGCCCTCGCGGCGATCTGGTCCCGGCTGCTGGGCACCGAGACGGTCAGCCGTCACACCGACTTCCTGCGCGACGGCGGGGACTCGCTGCTCGCCACCCGGCTGGTCGCCCGGATCCGGCGGCAGTGGTCGGTCAAGCTCTCCGTCCGCCACATCCTCAAGACCCCGGTGCTCGCCGACCTGGCCAAACTGCTCGACGAGGCCGCCGCGACCCCCGCCGAGGCGCCCGCCCGCAGCGCGATCCCGGCCGCCTCCGGCCCCCGGCCCGAGGCGCTGCCGCTGTCCATGGCCCAGCGCGGGATCTGGATCGTCAACCGGCTGGGGCAGCAACAGGCCTTCTACCACATGCCGTTGGCGGTGCGGATCGCCGGCGAGCTGGACCTCGCCGCGCTCACCGCGGCCGCGGCCGACCTCGGCCGGCGGCACGAGATCCTGCGCACCGTCTTCCCCGCCGACACCGGCGTGCCGCGCCAGTCGGTACAGCCGCCCGAGGCCGTCACCCGGGTGGTCCGCGCGAGCGCCATCCACCCCAACGGCCTCCAGCAGGCGCTGCGGGACGCGCTGGAGACCCACTTCGACCTGACCGTCGAAGTCCCGCTGCGGCTGCACGTGTTCAGCACCGGCCCGCGCTCGCACGTCCTGCTGGTGGACGTCCACCACATCGCCTGCGACGGCCTCTCGCTGGCCCCGCTCTGCCGCGACCTGGCCACCGCCTACGCTGCCCGATCCGCCGGGCAGGCCCCGAACTGGCACGAACTGCCCATCCAGTACGCCGACTTCGCACTCTGGCAGGCACAGCAGCTGGGCCGCCCGGAGGACCCGGCCAGCCCGTTCGGACGCAGCCTGGAGTTCTGGGCCAGGACGCTGGCCGGGCTGCCCGAGGAGCTCGCCCTGCCGGGGGCCCGGCCGCGCCCCGCGACAGCGACCTTCCGCGGCCTGCCCACCCGGGTGGAGGCCGGCCCCGAGCTGTACCGGCGGATCACCGCCGCGGCCCACGAGCACGGCGCCAGCGTCTTCATCCTGCTGCAGGCCGCGATCGCCGCGATGCTCACCCGCCTCGGCGCCGGCACCGACATCCCGCTGGGCACCCCCACCGCGGGCCGCTCCGACCAGGCGTTGGACGAGCTGATCGGCTGCTTCATCAACACCGCCGTGCTGCGCGCCGACACCTCCGGCGACCCGAGCTTCCGCACCCTGATCGCCCGGGTGCGGGAGACCAACCTCGCCGCGCACGACCACATGGAGCTGCCCTTCGACGAGATCGTCACCGCCCTCAACCCGCCCCGCCGGCACGGCCGCAACCCGCTGTTCCAGGTGATGGCGAGCCTCAACGGCGAGCCAGAGCCGGTGCCCGCGCTCGGCGGGCTGCCCACCGAGCCCTTCGACCTGGGCACCCCCGCGACGCCCTTCGACCTGACCTTCGAGCTGACCGAGGACCGCGCCCGCGCGACCATCAGCGGCGTCCTGACGGTCAGCGCCGACCTGTTCGACGAGGCGGCCGGGCAGGCGCTGGCGCAGCGGCTGCTGCTCGCGCTGGCCCTCGCGACCGAGCAGCCCGACCTGCCGATCTCCCACTGGGACCTGCTGCTCCCGGGCGAGCGCGAGGCCGTCCTCGGCGGGTGGAGCACCGGCGCGGCCGCGCCCGAACCGGTCACCCTCGCCGGGCAGTTCGAGCGGGCGGTGGCGGCGGCACCGGACGCGCCGGCCCTGGAGGCGGGCGACATCACCCTCAGCTACGCCGAACTGGACGAGCAGGCGAACCGGCTGGCCGCCGAACTGGTCGCCCGCGGGATCGGCCCGGAGCGCACGGTCGCGCTCGCCCTGCCGCGCGGCGGCGAGCTGGTGCTCGCCGTGCTGGCCGTCGCCAAGGCCGGCGGCGCGTTCCTGCCGCTGGACGTCCAGTTCCCGGTCGAGCGGCTGTCGTTCATCCTGTCCGACGCGCGGCCCGCGCTGGTGCTGACCGACTCGGCCGGCGCCTCCGCCCTGCCCGTCGGCGCCCCGACGACACTGCTGCTGGACGACCCGGACCTGCTGGACGCGCTCGCGGAGCACTCCGGCGAGCGCCCGGCCACCGCGCCGGTCGACCCGGCGAACGCCGCCTACCTGCTGTACACCTCCGGCTCGACCGGACGGCCCAAGGGCGTCGTGGTCACCCACACCGGGCTGGCGCCGCTGTGCGAGCGGCTGCACGAGGTGGTGACGGCGGGCGGCGACGGGGAGCAGAGCACGACCGGCGGCGAGCAGAGCACGACCGGCGGCGAGAAGCCCCGGGTGCTGCAGCAGGTGTCCCCCACCTTCGACATGTACGTCATGGAACTCCTGCTGGCCTTCCGCTCCCGGGCGACCCTGGTGGTGGCCCCCGCGCACCCGGTGCTGGGCGAGGAGCTGGCCGTCCTGCTCGAACAGCGGCGGATCAGCCACGCCGTGCTGACCCCGACCACGCTGGCCGCGCTGCCCGCCCGCGCGTTCCCGCGGCTGCGGACGGTGGTCAGCGGCGGCGAGGCGATGGGCGCCGACCTGGCGGCGCAGTGGGGGCGCGGACGGCGGCTGCACAACGCCTACGGGCCGACCGAGACGACCGTGCTCGGCACCCTGTCCGGCCCGCTGGACGGCACGGTGAGCCCGCCGCTCGGCAGGCCGGTCACCGGCTCCCGGCTGTTCGTCCTGGACGAGGGCCTGCGGCCCGTCCCGCCGGGCGTTCCCGGCGAGCTGTACCTCGCCGGCGCCAGCCTGGCCCGCGGCTACCTGGGGCGCCCCGACCTGACCGCGGACCGCTTCCTGCCCTGCCCGTACGGCGCGCCGGGTGAGCGGATGTACCGTACCGGCGACCTGGCCCGGTGGACGGCCGACGGCGAGCTGCAGTACCTGGGCCGGGGCGACGACCAGGTGAAGATCCACGGGGTGCAGATCGAGCTCGGCGAGGTCGAGGCCGTTCTCGGTGCGCACCGCAAGGTCGCCGACTCGGCGGTGGTCGTCGACGGTTCGGCGGAGGCCGGGCCGCGCCTGGTCGCCTTCGTCACGCCGGTGGACCCGGCCGATCCGGCCGCCCGGCCGACCCCGGCCGAGCTGCGGGCGCACTGCGTCCGCTCGCTGCCCCGGGCCATGACGCCCGCTCGGTTCGTGGTGCTCGGCGCGATGCCGACGCTGCCGTCCGGCAAGACCGACCGCAAGGCGCTGCGGATCCCCCCGGAGGAAGGCGCCGAGGGCTTCCTCACCCCGCCGGGCACCGCCACCGAACGGGCGCTGACCGGGATCTGGCAGCGGCTGTTCGGGACCGGGCGGATCGGGATCGACGACGACTTCTTCGCCCTCGGCGGCCACTCGCTGGCGGCGGTCCGGATGCTCGCCGAGATCCACCAGGGCCTGGGCGTCGAACTGCCGCTGAGCGCCTGCTTCGAGCACCCGACCGTCGCGGCGCTGGCGGCCCTGATCGACCGGACGCCCCGCTCGGACGCGACGGAGCCGGTCGTGGTGCGCCGACGCCGCCCCGCGCCGGAAGCCTGAAGACGGCGGGGGGCCTGAAGGCGGCGGCCGGAACGCGAAGGGGCCGGAACGCGAAGGGGAGCGCCGGCCGGCCGGCGCTCCCCTTGCCGTACGCGGCTACTGCTGCTCGGGCCGCTGATGCCCGGGCTCGACCACCACCGCGAGTTCGGCCAGCGCGGCGTCCAGGGCGGCGCCCACCTGCTCGGGGCCGTCCCCGACCGCGATCACGTGGCCCAGCCGGTCGTACGCCTCCCGGACCGGCCGCACCGAACGGCCCACGGCCGCAGTCACGGTGACCCGGTCCACCCCGGCGACCGCGCCCGCCCGCTCGACACCTTCGACCGCGGCCAGCCGGCCCGGCTCGGCGGCGATCAGGAAGCGGATCCCGGCGGAGCGCTCCCGCTCCGGGGTCAGGTTCAGCGGCAGCCCGGCGGCGGCGCGGATCTGCTGCTCCAGCAGGTCGATGCCGGTCGCGGGCCGGATCAGCTCCGGGATCATGCCGCCGGCCAGCCGGGCGTTGATCTCGATGACGGCCGGCCCGTCCGCGGTCAGCCGCAGTTCGACGTGCGCCGGGCCCCGGTTCAGCCCGACCGCCTCCAGGCTGTGCCGGGCGGTGTCGGCCATCGCCGCGGCCGTCCCGTCGGGGAGCACCGCCGGGAACAGGTGCCCGGTCTCCACGAAGTACGGCAGCTCGCTGACGGTGCGCTGGGTGATGCCGACGCAGACCGCGTCGCCGTCCGCCCAGAACATCTCCGCGCTGAACTCCGGCCCGGTCAGGAACTCCTCCACCAGCACCGTCCCGGCGCTGGCCTGCCCGCGCACGTTGCGGGTGACCGCCAGCAGCTTGCGGACCTGTTCGGTGGCGGTGGCGACGTCCCCGCACCACAGCACCTCGTGCGAGCCGGACTCGTCGACCGGCTTGACCACGCAGGGCAGGCCCACCGCCGCGACGGCCGCCTCGACCTCGGCCGGGTCGCGGACCTCGGCGAACCGGGGCTGGCGCACCCCGTGCGCGAGCAGGGTGCGGCGGGTCGCCGACTTGTCCCGGCAGGCCGCCAGCGCCGACGCCGGGTTGGCCGCCACCCCCAGCCCCTCGGCCAGCGCGGCCGCCTGGACCAGGTAGTACTCGCTGGTCGTGGTCACCCCCGCCACCTCGCGGCCGCCGGCCGCCTCCTCGGCGGCCTTGCGCAGCGCCTGCGGGTCGTCGGTGTCGCAGACCACGACCCGGCAGCCGGTCTCCGCCAGCCCCTGGTAGCGGGCCGGGTCCACCACGAACAGCACCGGCTCCAGGCCGAGCCGTACCGCCGTGGTGAGCGCCAGCATGCCCGTGCCGGTGGTGTTGGACTCCACGAACAGCAGCAGCGGGCGCTCCCGGCGGGAGATCTCGGCGTACGACCAGCTGTGCACCAGCTCCCCGTAGCGGACCGGCGTCGGCTCGGTCGCCGTACCTTCGACGGCCTCGGCGTCGGCGGCGTACACGGTGTCGACGTACCGGTCACCGCGGTCCGGCATGATGCCGACCAGCCGGGTGCCGGGCGCGGCGTTCGCCGCGAGGTGGGTCAGCACCCGGTAGACCGAGCCGGAGGTGTTCCCGGCGAAGATCTTCTGTTCCCGGGCCAGCGCCCTGGTCGCGGCGAAGGCCTCGTCGTCGGAGAGCCAGTGCACCTCGTCGATCAGCCGGTAGTCGATGTTGTCCGGGTAGAGGCTGTTGCCGAGGCCGGACTGCCGGCGGGTCGGCACGTCGGGCTGGCCGAACAGCACGCTGCCGACCGCGTCGACGCCGACCACCTTCAGCTCGGGGAAACGTTCCAGCAGGGCCCGGGACGTCCCGCACAGCGAACCGCCGCTGCCGACCGAGCCCACCACCACGTCCACCGTGCCGAGGTCGGCGACCAGTTCCTCGGCCAGGCCCCGGTAGGCCGCCGGGTTCTGCGGGTTGGAGTACTGCTGCGGCCAGAAGGCGCCGGGCAGGCCGGTCATCAGCTCGGCCAGCAGGTCCAGCCGGGCCGACTGCCAGCCCTGCTCACCCATCGCCGACACCACGTGCACCTCGCAGCCCAGGGTGCGCAGCTTGGCCAGGGTGATCGGGTCGATCCTCGGATCGGTGACGATGTGCACCGGGTGGCCCAGGTGGGTCCCCACCAGCGCCAGGCCGAGCGCCATCGTCCCCGAGGAGCTCTCCACGATCGGCGCGCCCGGCTTCAACGCCCCGGAACGGCGGGCCTCGGTGACGACCTGCCGGGCCACCCGGTCCTTCATCGCGAAGTTGTTCGCCAGCTCCAGCTTCGCGTACACCTCGACGCCCTCCGGTGCGGGCACCCGTAACCGGACCAGTGGCGTGTGACCGATGGCCTCGACGATCGATTCATGCCGCATGAGCTGGCTCCATGTCCTGAAGGTTGAGGGCCCGGACCGTGGTGGTGGTGCCGGGCAGGGTCGAACAGGCCGCCACGGCGGCGGCCAGGCGGGGTCCGTGGTCGGCGTCGTTCTCGTCCAGCAGGAGGCCCAGCAGGGTGCCGCTGTGCGCGCACACCACCCCCTCCGCACCGATCCGTTCGGCGATCGCGAGCATCGCGTCGAGGTTGCGCTTGGGCGCCAGTCGCTGGTTCAGCACCGCGCTGCGGGTCGTCACCGCCCCCACCCGGGCGAGGTCGCCCGCCCGGACCGCCGCGGCGAGTTCGGCCAGCAGGTCCGCGTACTCGGCACAGTGCGCCGGGGAGAACACCTTCGGCACCCGGTTGAACGCCACCGTGTCGAGCAGCCCGCCCTCGTCCACCGCGACCACGGTCGCCGCCGGGAGGCCGCCGAGGCGTTCGCGCAGCCGCACCTCGCGGTGCTCGAAGGCCACCACGCCGGGGTGCATCACCCCGTCGGTCGGCTCGATCGGACGCAGCCAGCGCTCGACCGCGGCCGGGGAGGTGTCCAGGCCCACCGCGGCGCCGACCGCCCGTACGGTGGCGACCAGATCGGCCGAGGAGCTGGCCATCCCCTTGCCGACCGGCAGGTCGCCGTCGAGCAGCAGCACCCCGCCGCCCGGCCGGCCGCAGGAGGCGAGCATCGCCTCGGCCACCCGCCGGGTCTTGGTCTTGTGCGAGGGGAAGACCCGCAGCGGGCCGCCCGGGTCGAGGCGGAAGCGGGCCCGGGCCCAGCGGTCGACCGGCAGCGTCACCAGGAACTCCGGGCCGCCGGGCAGGGCGCCCTGGAGGAGTTCGCCGAAGGTGCCGAAGGCGCGGGCCGAGCCGGTCCGCAGGTCGATCCCGCGGCGGGGGGCGGCGAGGGAGGGACGGCGCGGGGGCTCGGGCTGGGGCGGGGTCACCGGCTGGGGCGGCGGCGGGGTCAAGGCCGTTCCGCCGGGGTGTCCGCCTCCGCCGACGGCGCGAGCAGCGCCGCGACCCGGTCCGCCGCCGCCCGTACGGCGGCGTCCCGCTCCGCCCACCGTCCGGTCAACCGCTCGTGCTCGCCGAGGAGTTCGGTGAGGGTCGCGCGGACCTGTTCGGGGTGGGTCGAGCCGACCGAGGTCTTGGCGCGCAGCCCCGCCTCGACGCTCAGCGAGGCGGCCAACAGTGCCTCGGGACCGGCCAGTCGGTGTCCGGCCTCCTCCGCGATCGCCGACAGCAGCGCGGCGTCCCCGTCGGCCGGGGCCAGGCCCTTGTCCAGCGCGGCCTTGATGTAGCGGCCCGCGATGATCTGCGCGGTACGCCAGGGCACGCCCTCGTCCAGGGTCAGCCGGTTGGCGAGGGTGAAGCCGCCGAGGAACTCCTCCTCGCAGGCCGCGCGCATCCGGTCGCTGCGGAACTCCAGCCCGGCGACCACGGCGTGCGCGAGCCGCAGCGTCGAGCGCAGCGCCTCGGTCTGCACCCGCAGGTGCGCGCCCGCCTCCTTGGAGACCTCCACGGTGTTGGTGTACGGGGTGTTGCGCTGAGCCGCCGCCAGTTCGGCCGCGCTGCCCGCCACCAGCGCGCAGCGGCCGCGGATCCGCTCCAGCACGGGGAAGTTCTTCTTCTGCGGCATCGCGGCGGAGATCCCGGAGAGCTCGTCCGGGAGGTCCAGGAAGCCGTGGGCGCTGCCGCCCCAGGCCATCAGGTCGGTGGTGAAGCGGCTGAGCGCGACGGCGAAGTTCGCCGCCTCGGCCGCGATCGCCAGCGCCCAGCCGCGCGAGGCGACGGCCACCAGGGCGTGTGGCTGGGGCCGGGCGAAGCCGAGCAGTCCGGCCATCCGGGTGCGGTCCCAGGCGAGTTCCTGGCCGGCCATGCTGCCGGCGCCCAGCGGTGAGGCGTCGATCTCGTCGTACGCCGCCAGCAGCCGGCGCACCGCGGCCAGCGTCTCGTAGGACAGCGCGGCCAGGTAGAAGCCGGGGCTGACGACCTGGGCGGCCTGGGCGTGGGTGTAGCCGGGCATCGGCACCTCGACCGCGCCCGCCGCCAGCTCGCGGACCGCCGCGTCGAAGGCGAGCAGGTCGGCGGCCAGCGCCCGCACCTGCTCCCGGGCGGACATCAGTTGGGCGCACACCTGGAGGTCGTTGCGGCTGCGGTCCACGTGCCAGGCCGCGAACGGCTCGACCGGGCCGGCCGCCACGTGCCGCTCCAGGGCGAAGGAGATGTCCGACATGTTCTCCTGCGGGTTCGCCCGGACGGTCTCCGGGGACACCCCGTCCAGCCGGGCGGCGATCGCCGCGGTCCCCGCGTCGTCCACCAGCTCCATCCGCCGGTACTCCAGCAGCAGCACCTTCTCGATCGCCACGTAGTGCCGCAGCAGGTGCTCCGCCTCGTACGCGAACTGCGGTGCCAGCACCTCCTCGTGCCACACCTCGCTCGGTATGCCGACGATCCGACCGGTCACCGTCATGACGTGCTCCTCAGAAGAACCGATGGGGCGGCCCGGCCCCCGCGGGGGGCGTCCGGCCCGGACGGTCCGCGGCCGCCGGTGGGGGAACCGGCGGTCCGTTCGTCACGGGCCGGTCGGGGCGGCCGGGTTCCGGCGGCTCCGGGCAGCGGGGACAACAGCAGGGACAGCGGCGTGGCCGGCTCGGCGAGGGCGGCACCGAGCAGCGCCAGGTAGTCGTCGAGCAGGCCGCGGGCGGTGGCGGGGGCGAACAGCGCACTGTCGTACACCAACCGCGCGGCGCGGTCGGCGACTTCCAGCAACAGGTCGTCCTCGGCGAAGCCGCACGGGGGGCCGGGTTCCGGGCCCTCGCTAGTGGTGAAGGTAAGCTGACCGACCGGGGGGCGACCGGCCCGCCAGGGCCGGTGCGGGACGTTCGCCCGGTCGTCGAACGGCACGCCGGACCGCCGGTACTGCTCCGGGACGTCGCCCGGCACACCGGACCGCCCCTGCTCCTCAGCGGCGTCGGCCAGGACGTCAAGCGACCCGTCGACCAGCTCGTCGGCCAACTGCGGGAACCGCGTGTCCTGGTGTTCCCAGGCCGCCACCGCGGCCCCTCGCACCCGGTCGACCAGCTCGGCGAAGGCCGGGTCGCCGGAGGTGTCCAGGCGCAGCACCACCGTGCCGGCCAGGGCTCCGACCAGCGGCAGCGTCTCCGGCCGGTGCCGCCCGGAGACCGGTACTCCGATCCCGTGGTCAGTCCGGCCGGACCGGCCGTGCAGCAGCGCGGCGCAGGCAGCCAGCAGCACCACGGCGGGTGCCGCGTCGAGCCGGGCGGCGCCCTTCCGCAGCGCGGCGGGCAGGCCGGCCGGGAGTTCCGAGCGGACCTCGGCGCCCGCGAAGGCCCGAACGACCGGGCGCGGCCGGTCCAGCGGGATGCCGTGGCCGGGCGGCAGGCCGGCCGGCTGCTCGCGCCGGAACTCGGCGGCCGGGCGGCCCTGCCTGCGGTCGACGTAACCGGCGAAGTCCGTCGGCAGCTCGGGCAGCACCGGGGGCCGGCCCTGCTCGGACGCCGCGCACAGCTCGACGAGTTCGGCGTTGAGCAGGAACAACGAGTCCGGGTCGCACACCAGTTGGTGGGCGACCAGCACCACCGCCCAGTCCGCCGCGCCGAGCCGGACCGCGACGGCCCGCCACAGCGGCGCCCGGTCCGGGTCGAAGGGCTGCGCCGCCGCCCGGTCGGCGATTTCGGCTAGCCGCTCGGCCGGCCTGCCGTCGTCCGGCGCACCGAGGTCGGTGAACTCCACCGGGAGGTCGATCCGCGGGTGCACCACCTGCCGCAGCTCGCCGTCCAGCACCCGCAGCGAGGTGCGCAGGGCGGTGTGCCGTTCGGCCAGTTCACCGAGGGCGGCGCGCAGTCGGGCCTCGTCGATCGCGGCGCCGAGCCGGAAGGTGTCGGCCACGTGCTGGAGCAGCAGGCCCCGGGAGCGGCGGCCGGTCAGCCAGACCAGTTCCTGACCGTGGGCCGCGCGGGCGACGCGCTCCCCGCCCGCGCCGGGCACGGCCGACCCGGTGGTTCCGTCCGCCGTCACCGGAGTTCTCCCCGGACGGCCCTGGCCTTGACACGAGGGGGAACGAGTGCCTGGATCGGAGCCGCGACGCCACGGAGCGATCCTCGCAGGCGACCTTTCAGGTCTGCTCCGCGTGTGGCGTCCTGGACGGGCCGAAACCCCTCGCCGTACGCGAGTGGACGTGCGAGGCATGCGGCGCACTCCATGACCGTGATCTCAACGCCTCTCGTAACATCCTGGCCGCCGGACGGGCGGACAGGCTAAACGCCTGCGGAGGGCCGGTGGGACCCGGTGTGACGACCCCACGCCAGGCACAGCCCGTTGAAACAGGAACCCACCGGAACACCTGCGGAACGGCCCCTGTGGCGTGGACCGGACCCAGTGGACCGACCCGGCGGTCATGCCACGGGGCTCCCGATCCCGGTGCGAATCGCCCGGCTGATGGCGTCCAGGTTGTCGTCGAGGAAGAAGTGGCCGCCCGGCACCACGTGCTGGGTGAACGGCCCGGTCGTGTGCGCGGCCCAGCCGGCCGCGTCCTCGGGCCGGGCGGAGGCGTCGTCGGTGCCGACGAAGGCGGTGATCGGTACCGGCACCGGCGGTTCACCGCCGCAGTCGTACGCGTCCAGCCAGCCGAAGTCGGCCCGGCAGACGGGCAGGACGAGCTCCAGCAGCTCCGGCTCGTCCAGCACCAGTGCGGGCAGACCGCCACCGCGGACCAGCCGGTCCAGCAGCTCGGCGTCGGGCAGTCGTGACAGGCCGTCGAAGATGTCGCCGCCACGCGGGTGATCGGGCCGCGGGCAGCCCGACACGAAGAGGTGGACGGGCAGTTCGGCCCCGTCCCGGCGCAGTCGGCGGACCACCTCGAAAGCGAGGAGGGCGCCCATCGAGTGGCCGAAGAGCGCGTACGGCCGGTCGGCGGTGGCCGCGACGGCCTCCGTGATCCGCTCCACCTCCACGGCCGCGGGCTCGCCGATGCGGCGCTCCCGGCCCGGCAGGGCCAGTGCGGCGACCTCGACCCCGGGGCCGAGCGCGGCGGGCCAGCGGGCGAACATGGCCGTGGCGCCGCCGGCATGGGGGAAGCAGACGAGCCTGACCGTCGCCTCCGGACGCAATTCTCGGGAAACGAACCATTTGTCGGGGAGTATCTGGCCGTTCACGGGCGCCATCCAGGAAGTCCGGCTTTTGGCCCGAGGTCGTCCGGAAAGTCCATGGCTCCGAAGCGGCCTTTCTGGAAAAGATGCCAGAACTCATTCGATCCGTCACTGGATCGCCGCTCTGCGGAGGCCGGTTGTGCCGCCTGGTCGGTTCTGCCATCGAGGATGATGAATAGTGTGCCGATCAACCGCTGATGACTGTACCTCAGCTGAGTGAGCACGCTCAATAGTTGGCGATAACCGGCCAGCTGCCCGGCTGCGCCCCCTCCTGAATGGTCCGATTCGACAACCGGGCCACCCCGGCGGGGAATCGGGGGCGCAACTCACGGGGAAGTCGCATTGGCTTATCCGGCGCCGCCTCGCCGCAGCGCCACCGGACGGGCACGGCCCGCCCGCGCGGGGCCCGGGGCAGCCGGGGTCGGTCCGCCGGCCCCGTTCCCGCTGCACCCGGGCGCGGCGGTGCTGCACTACGCCCCAGGACCCCCGCTCCTGGCCCCGCCGGGTGCTCTGACCCCGCGGCGGCGGTCAGGGAGTGGTCAGCGGGGCCGGGAGGGGGCGGGTGTGGAGGAGGTCGAGGCGGGAGACCGCGCGGGTGAGGACCATGTAGAGGCGGTGCAGGCCGCGGGGTTCGGCCTCGGCGATGGCGGCGGGTTCCAGGACGATGACGTGGTCGTACTCGAGACCCTTGGCCAGCGCGGCGGGCAGGGCCGTGACCCGGGCGGTGGTGCCGGCGTCCTCGGCGGGGGCGGTCGGGATCCCGGCGGCCCGGAGTGCGGCGGCGGCCCGGGTCAGGGTGTCGTCGGCGGCGATCACGGCGATCGAGCCCTCCCGTTGCAGGGCGGCTCGCACCGCGGCCACGACGGCCCCGTCCAGGTCGGGCACCGGACGGACGGTCACCTCGCCGTCCGGGCGCAGTGAGAGCGCAGGCGGCACGTCCACGTCCAGGGCGCCGAGCAGTCGGTTGGCCAGCGCCATGACGGCGGCCGGGACGCGGTAGCCGGTGGTGAGCGGTACCAGGGCGGCCTGCGGCTTGCCCAGGTGGGCGAGCTGCTCGGCCCAGCTGCGGGCGGACCAGGGGGCGGTGGCCTGGGCGAGGTCGCCCAACACGGTGAGGGAGCCGAAGGCGCTGCGGCGGGCGATCGCCCGGCACTGCATCGGGGAGAGGTCCTGGGCCTCGTCCACCACCACGTGGCCGAAGCTCGCCGGGCGCTCGATCAGTCCGGCCACCTCGTCGAGGAGCAGCAGGTCGTGCTCGGACCACTTCGCGCTGCGCTCCGAGCGCGGCGGCCTGGGCCACCGTAGCGCCGCCTGTTCCTCGGTGTCGAGCACGCCGTGCGCGGCCCCGGCCAGCACGGCGGGGTCGCCGAGCAGCGCGGCCACCACCGTCTCGGGGCGCAGCGCCGGCCAGGCGGTCTCCAGGAAGGCCGCGACCGGTCGGCAGCGGCCGATCTTCTGCTGCCAGGTGGCGTTCTTGACGTCGGTCCGGCGTTCGGCCTGGTGCTGGATCAGCGCCACAACCCGGGCTCGGACGTTCTCCCGCCCGATCGCGTACGGCGCTGCCTGCTCCCGGACCTCGGCGACCAGCCGGTCGAGCCGCTCGCCGGGCACCCGCCAGCGGTAGGAGCCCTCCGGGACGACCAGCGGCTCGGAGCCGGCCGCCCGGATCCGGCCGTACAGCGCCCGGCGCAGCACCTCGGCCATCCGGGCGTCCTGCTTGACCGCGGCGGCCCGTTCCCCGTCCACCGCCGTGACCGGGCGGCTGGCGACCAGGTCCTCGACGGTGCACTGGGAGACGTCGAGTTCGCCGAGGGCGGGGAGGACTTCGGCGATGTAGCGCAGGAAGGTCCGGTTGGGTCCGATGACCAGCAGGCCGCCGCGGCGGATCCGCTGGGGGAAGCTGTAGAGCAGGTACGCGGCGCGGTGCAGGCCGACGGCGGTCTTGCCGCTGCCGGGCGCGCCCTGGACGCAGACGGACTCGCTCAGCTCGCCGCGCACCAGTTCGTCCTGCTCGGGCTGGATGGTGGCGACGATGTCGCGCATCGGACCGGTGCGCGGGCGCTCGATCTCGGCGGCGAGGATGCCGCCCGGACGGCTCGGTCCCCGCCCGTCGGCGTCGCCGAGGAGTTCGTCCTCCAGTCCGGTGAGGTCCTCCGGCAGGCCCGGACTCGACGGCGCCCAGCCGAACCGCCGGCGTCCGGCGAGTCCGAGCGGGTCGTGGGCGCTCGCCCGGTAGAACGCCCGGGAGACCGGTGCTCGCCAGTCGACGACCAGGGGCGGCACGGTCGGGTCCTCGGAGATGCGCCGGCGGCCGACGTAGTAGCGCTGCCCCCGGTGGTCCCCGGCCTCGGGGGCGTCACCGAAGTCGAGGCGGCCGAAGAAGACGGGGCTCTCCGGAAGCTCCTTCATCCGCTTGGCCCTGGTCCGCAGGTACCGGCCCAGGGCTTCGGCACTGGCACCGTCGCCGGAGACGTCCTCGCCGGCGACGACCTGGTGGTCGGCGTCCGCGACCTGCCGGGCCGACGCCGCCCGGCAGGACTCGACATAGCTCCGCTCGCGCGCCAACTCACCGTCGAGGCCCATGGCTTTTGACGTCATCGCTTCCTCCGCGCTCGGCTCGGCTGTTGTTCGGAGGAACCATCTTAACTTAACTCAGTCAAGATTCTGACTTGGTCAGACAGCTTAGCCGCGGCGCTCGGCCCGAATGCGGTTCTCAGGACACCAGCGGCCCCTCCGCGATCTCGGTCAGCGTCACGGTGCACAGCCCGCCGCGCTGCGCCTGCACGTCCGTGACCTCCAGCTGGGTGCCGGGCAGCAGGATGTACTCCTCCTCGCCCGTGAACGCCGAGAAGCGCTGGATGCCCGTGGCGCGCAGCGGCCGCACCTCGAACAGCGTCCGCTTGCCCCGGCTGCCCAGGAAGGACTTCGCCACGCCGAGCTCGGACGTGCAGGAGGACACGCCCCACCACGTGACCGTCCGTCCGAGCGGGTACTGCTTGCGCAGGTCCAGCGACACCCCGCGCCAGAGCGGTTCGGTGCGGACCGGCAGCTGGGCCACCGCCGCGAACAGCAGCCGCAGGTACGGCAGGTACGGGACGAGCCGACCGCGGTCCGGCGAGCGCAGCACCGCGTTGATCTCCCGGTAGAACGCGGACTCGCAGGTGTAGAGGTACAGCGCGGCGATCGCGTCGGCGGACAGGCCGGAGGCCGCACCCTCGTCCGCCCGCCGCTTGCCGAAGTCGTGCGACAGCGCGACGTGCCGGTCCAGGCCGCGGAGCAGCCCGGCGACCGGGGCCACGGCATCCCGGAAGTCCATCAGCGGCGTTTCGAACACCCCGCTGATGGCGGGGAGTTCGAGGCCCTCGTCCTTGACGCTCGCCAGGCGGTCCAGGTAGAGCTGGTGCAGCTCCATGGTGGAGGCGATGAACGCGCCCATCCGCTCGGCGACCCCGCCGTCCGCGCCCTCACCCTGTGCCGCGGCGTCGTTCCAGCCCTTGCTGGGCAGCCAGTCGATCTCGTCCGCGCCGAGCGAGGTGAGGGCGGCGTTCACCGTGGCGAAGTGGTCGTTGTCGCAGAAGATGTCGCCCTGGGCCGCCGGGTTGGCGTGGTCGATGTGGCGGACCTGCACCTCCGGGTACTTCTTCTCCAGCCGCTGCACGACGCTCTTCAGGCTGCGCGCGTGCGCACCCCACCAGGCGAAAACGACGCCCCGGTCCTCCTCCCCCGCCTGCTGCTTGGCCCGGAGGATCTCCTCGACGATCCGCTCGGCCACCGGCCGCCAGAACCCGGTGTGCTCGTCCGGACCCATCGAACCGTCGGCGCTGGCGGTGAGCGCCGCGTTCAGCAGCAGCACGCCCTGGGTCAGCATCGCCTGGAACCACTCCGGCGGCTGGACCGTCTCCTCCTTCTTCAGCAGCGCGCGGACGTCCGCGATCGGCGTCTTCTTGGGTATGCCGTACTTCCACATCGCCGCGGCCTTGATGATGCAGCGAATGCTGATCACCCGGCCGAACTGGCTGTCCTTCCAGTCGTGGAAGGCGTTGTCGAACATGGCGATGCCGGTGGCGCTCTCCGGCCGCGGGTACGGGTTCTGGCCGAAGACCACCACCCTCCACTTGTGCGGGGCCTGCGGCTTGAGCGCCTGGAAGGTCAGCTCGCGGACCGGCACGACCTCCGGACTGCGGCCCGCGCCGATGAACGAGGCCGCGCCGGGCCGCGCCTCGATGACCGGCTTCAGCACCGGGAGCCACGGCTCGCCGCCGCCGCGGAAGAGTTCCGCGAGGGCCAGCGGGTCGTTCGGGTCGGGCTGGACGGGGGTGGGGGAATCGGCAGCGCTCATGGCGGTACTCCGGCTGGATCGGAACACGGAAAAGTCGTACGGACCTTCGCATGACTGTCCGTCAGCTCCCTGGCGGACAGCACATTCCTAACAGCGGGCACTGACATTGATGCTGATACTCAGGTTCCGGTGGTCGTGACTCGGGCACTGACTGACGCCCTGCTGGGCTGTCTTCCGATTGTTCTGTCCGGCCGCCGGGACCTGTTCTCATGGCTCCGGCCGGGCGGAACATGACCTGATAGGAGCTTGGTCCAGAAGCCCCCTCAATGTCCTGTCTGCGCCACCCGGCCGGCGCCAACCTCCGGTTGGGAAGGCGTCATCAGCATGACATCAGCGGTCGTAGAAGACCCGGCGGGCCAGGATGTGTTCGGCGGGGTCGACTCCCACGCCGACACCCTCCACGTCGCCGTCATCAGCGACAACGGCGGCCACCTCGCGGACGCCGAGTTCACCACCACCGCTGCCGGATACGCCGCGGCCCTGGCCTTCCTCGGCGCCCACGGTCACGTGCTCGCGATCGGCGTGGAGGGCACGTCCTCCTACGGAGCCGGATTCACCCGCGCTGCCCGCTCCCACGGGCACCGGGTCGTCGAGGTCAACCGGCCCGACCGGGCCGAACGCCGCCGCATCGGCAAGTCCGACCCCATCGACGCCTACGCTGCCGCCCGGGCCGCCCTGTCCGGACGCGCCTCCAGCGCCCCCAAGGACGGCACTGTCGCCGGCATACGCGCCCTGCACAACGCAGCCCGCTCCGCCGTCAAGGCACGCACCGCCGCCCTCAACCAGATCGGCCACCTCCTCATCACCGCGCCCGAGACCATCCGTGCCAAGTACGGGCGGCTCAAGGCGGCGGAGCGCACCGACGCCCTGGCCCGGCTGCGGCCGGCCGGGGACGCGGTCCACGTCGCGGTCCTCACCGCGCTGAAGAGCCTCGCCCGACGCGCCAAGGAGCTCACCGCCGAGCACGAGGCCCTGACCCGGGCCCTGGATGCCGAGGTCAGCGTCCACAACCCCGGCCTGCGGGCCGCCTACGGAGTCGGCCCTGACACCGCCGCCCAGCTGCTGATCACCGCCGGCGGCAACCCCGAACGCATGCGCACCGAGGCCGCCTTCGCCGCGCTCTGCGGAGCCGCACCGGTCCCCGCGTCCAGCGGCAGGACCAACCGGCACCGCCTCTCACGAGGCGGTGACCGGGCAGCCAACGCCGCTCTCTACCGCATCGCCCTGGTCCGCATGTCCAGCGACTCCCGCACCCGCGAATACGTGGCACGACAGACCGACGCCGGCCGGACGAAGAAGGAGATCATCCGGCTCCTGAAACGAGCCATCGCCCGGGAGATGTTCCGCTGCCTGACGACTACGGTCACCGTCCCCGGCATCGCCGACCTGCGACCCCTGCGGCAGTCCAAGAACATCACCCTCACCGCCGTGGCCCACCACTTCGGGGTCTGGCCGACCACCATCTCAGCCCTCGAACGCGGGATCCGCCGAGACGACGACCTCGCCATCGCCTACCGCGACTGGCTCACCGCCGCTTGACAGCCCATAGGAGCATCAATCCGGCGCGACCGGTCGACGGCGGGCGGATTGTCAGTGCCTGGCATTAGCTTCGAGTTCGACGGCGGGACACAGCTCGACGGACAACAGGGCTCGACGAACGACAGGGCTCGACGAACGACAGGAGTGGCAGCATGACGACGGACGGCGCGCAGTCCCCGCTCAGGGTGGTACTGACGGACCTCAACGCGACCGTGGTCGACTCGTGGCGGGCGGCCTTCGCCGACGTCCCCGACATCGAGATCCGGCACGGCTCGATCCTCGCCGAGAACGTCGACGCCTGGGTCAGCCCGACCAACTCCCGCGGCCGGATGGACGGCGGGACGGACGCGGCGATCAAGCGGCACCTGGGGGCGGGCATCCAGCTGAAGGTGCAGCGGGCGATCCGCAGCCGGTACGCGGGCACACTGCCGGTGGGCAGCGCCGTCTGCGTGCCGTCCGGGGCGGTCAACCCGAAGTTCCTGATATCCGCGCCCACGATGGAGACCTCCTCGCAGAACGTGAGCGAGACCCTCAACGTGGCCCTCGCCTGCGCGGCCGCCTTCCAGGCCGTCCACCGGCAGAACCGGCTGGCGCCGGGCAGCATCCGGTCGGTGGCACTGGTCGGCATGGGGGCCCAGACCGGCCGGGTGCCGGCCCGGGTGTGCGCCAACCTGATGTGGACGGGCTACACGCTCTTCAACGACCACCACTTCGAGGACGACGACGAGCTGCGCGCCACCGTCCTGGCCCAGCTGGAGGACCTCGAACAGGCGGCCCCCACCACGCGGGTGCGCATCACGGCGCCGACGGGCCGCGGCCGGAGGCGGTAAATCGTTTCCGAACGGCGTTCCGTCCGGTCTACGTTGGGGCTCGTTCCCGGATGATCACGTCCGGTTCCGTACACCGACCGGCAGGAGAGCGCCATGGCAGACACAGTGCGGGAACTGAGCGGGGTGAAGGTGCTCGTGTGCGACCCCGCCGGGCCCTCGATCACCACCGTGCAGGACGCACTGGATCTCATCGGCGCGACGTACGACGGTGCCGAGTTGGTCGCCGTGCCCGCCGACCGGCTGGACGACACGTTCTTCGTCCTGAGCACCGGGTTCGCCGGCGAGGTGATGCAGAAGTTCGTCAACTACCACGTCCGGCTGGTCGTGCTCGGCGACATCTCCCGTCATCTGGAGGCCAGTTCGGCGCTGCGATCGCTCGTCGTCGAGTCGAACCGGGGCTCCCACATCTGGTTCCTCGCGGACACCGACGCCCTCGCGGCCCGGCTGGAGCCAGCAGCCCCCTGACCTCGCCGCGAAACTTGCTGAGAAACCCGCTGCGAACCGCGCCGCGCCGGACCTCCGGCGCGGCGCGCGGCGTTTCCGGGTACGTCCGGGAGCCGCCCTCAGCCGGCCGGCAGTGCCAGCCGGATCCAGCGCTCCGCCTCCGTCGTGGCCGCTGTCACGTCGAAGGCCCCCGGCGCGGCCGCCGCCTGCACCACCAGCCCCTTGAGCAGCCCCACGAAGGCGAACGCGAAGGCCCGTGCGTCCACCCCGGCCCGCACCTGCCCCTCGGCGAGCCCCTGGCCGACCACCTCAGCTGCCCAGCCCCGCGTCCGCTCGTCCAACTCGGCGACTGCGGCAGTCAGTTCGGAGGCACCGGCGAGCGCCTCGGCGCCCAGCACCACGAAGGCCCGGCCCAGGTCGGTCGGGTTCCGCACGCCCTCCAGGCAGCCCCGGGCGAAGCGGCACAGCTCCTCCGCCGCCCCGGCGCCGCTGCGCTCGGGCGCGGCCGCCGCCATCGCCTCGGCCAGCGCCTCCTCCTGGAGCCGGGCGAGCAGCGCGGCCTTGGAGCCGAAGTAGTGGGTGGCCAGGCCACGGCTGAAGCCCGCCTCCTCCCCCACCCGGGCCAGGGTGACCCCGGTGCTGCCGTGCTCGGCGATCAGCCGGGCGGCGGCAGCGAGCAGCGCGCGCTCGGCATGGGCACGACGCTCGGCCTGGGTACGGCGGGGCGGCGCGTCCTGCGGGCCGGTTGCGCGGGCAGCCAGGTCATCGTGCGTGGGCATGGCACCATGCTAGGGTCGAACTTGCTTGTTGGCCAACAAGCAAGTGTGGGACGGCGAGGCACTCCCCCGACCCCGCCGCCCCCGGCAGAAGGGACATCCCGATGACCGCCACCATGCTCGCGGGCCGCCTCGACGTCGCCAAGGGCTCTTTCGCAGTCGAGGAGGTGCCCGTCCCGGCGCCCGGCCCGGGTGAGGTGCTGATCAAGGTCGAGGCCGCCGGCGTCTGCCTCTCCGACGTGCACCTGATCGACGGCACGCTCAAGCCCTTCCTCCTCAAGGGCGACAAGGTCACCCTCGGCCACGAGGTGGCGGGCACCGTCCACACCCTCGGCGCGGGCGTGACCGGCGCCACCGTCGGCGACCGGGTCCTGCTCCAGGCCGGCGAGCACCGCAACGGCAGGGTGTTCACCCGCGGCGTGGACTACGACGGCGGCTGGGCCGAGTACGCGCTCGCCACCGCCACCACGCTGGTGCCGATCCCGGACGAGCTCCCCTTCGAGCAGGCCTGCTTCATCCCCGACGCGGTCTCCACCCCCTGGGCCGCCATCACCACCACCGGCGCGGTCCGCCCGGCCGAGGCCGTCGGCGTCTGGGGCGTCGGTGGGCTCGGCGCCCACGGCGTCCAGCTGCTGCGCGCGATCGGCGCCTTCCCGATCGTCGCCGTCGACCCGCTCCCCGCCGCCCGGGAACGCGCCCTCGCCTTCGGCGCCGACACCGCCCTGGACCCGGCCGACCCGCAGTTCACCGAGCATCTGCGCGCGGCCACCGGCGGCCGACCGCTCGCCGCCGCCTTCGACTTCGCCGGCGTCGCCCCGGTGCGCGAGCAGGCCATGGCCACCCTCGGCGAGCGCGGCCGCCTGGTGCTCGTCGGCCTCACCGACAAGCCGCTGACCGTCACCGACGGCACCCGGGTCAGCTACCTGCGTCAGCAGATCCTCGGCCACTACGGCTCCGACGGCCAGGACGTCATCGACCTGGTCAACCTGGTCCACGGCGGCCGCCTGGACTTCGCCCGCTCAGTGAGCGGCACCTACCCGCTGGCCGACGCGGCCCGCGCGGTCGAGGCGCTGGAGCGCAAGGAGGGGAACCCGATCCGCCTGGTCCTCAAGCCCTGACCCGCCGACCGAGAGGACATCCGCATGCAGCCGACCCGCGACATCCCCTGGCACGAGGGCAGCTGGCTCAACGAACCGGAGAACGTACGGATCGACGGCACCGACCTCCTGGTCACCGCCCGCGACCGCAGCGATTTCTGGCGCACCACCAGCTACGGCTTCGTCCGCGACGACGGCCACGCGCTGCTCACCGAGTTCCCGCCGGGCAGCGCCACCGAAGTCACCTTCCTCGCGGACTTCACCGCCCTCTACGACCAGGCCGGCCTGCTGATCCGGGTCGACCCCCGGACGTGGATCAAGGCCGGAGTCGAGATGAGCGACGGCCTCCCGCACGTGGGCGCGGTGGTCACCCACGGCGTCTCCGACTGGTCCCTCGCGCCCGTCCCCGACTGGCACGGCCGTCCGGTCACCATCCGCGCCAGCCGCACCGGCGACGCCGTCACCATCCGCGCCCGCTGCGAGGACGGCCCCTGGCGCCTGGTCCGCCTCGCGCCGCTCGCCCCGGACGCCACCGCCACGGCCGGCCCGTTCTGCTGCTCCCCGGAACGCGCCGGCCTCCAGGTCCGCTTCACCCGCCGCTCCCAGGGGCCCGCGGACCCCGCCCTGCACCTGCCCGACTGAGCCGGGCACGGCACCCGGGGGGTCGGCAGCCGACCCCCGATCGTGTACCCGAACTGCCTTCCGCACCACGACCGGCCATCGATCCGGGTCCGGATCGATGGCGATCCAGCAGAGGACACCGTCGTCAGGGCCCGCATCACCGCAGGCCGCTGACCGCTACTCCACCGGCGACACGTGCAGCACCGGGCTCACCGGGTCCGCGGCCGCCACCCCCTTCGACTCCAGGTACAGCCGCGCCCGGAACACCCCGGACAAGCCCGCCGTCACCGTCGTACCGGCCCCCAGGCACAGCGCCGCCGCGGCCATCAGCAGCGCCCCGAGCGCGCGGTCGGTCGCCGTGAGCCCGAGGACGAACAGGACGACGGAAGGCAGGAAGGTCAGCAGGAACGGCAAGGCCAGCCAGGTCGAGCCACGCGTGAACTCCGCACGGTCCCGCCGGTACACCTCTCGCGAGCGCCGCATCGCCTCGCGCACTCGCACCCCGTCGAGCACCAACGCCGGAACCACCAGGTAACTCCCCAGCACCCACGCCATGCCGACCAGCAACACCGCCGCGAGCACCTGTATCAGCCCGATCGGCGCCCACCCGGCGATCGGGCGCGCCCGCCCGGCAACCCGCCCGTAGCTGGCCCTGATCCCGACCGGCCGTCCCCGCAGGGCGTCGGCAGCTGCAACGAGCAACGCGGACGTGCCGAACACGGCAAGGAACGACAGCACCACCAGCCCCGCCACGCCCAGCGCAAGGCTCCCCCCGAGCAGCACCTCCGTCCACACCACCAGCGCGGCGGCCCCGCCCACCACCGCCACCGTGATCCCGGGCAGGAGCAGCAGCTTCTTCCGCCGCCACACCACCCCCACCAACGCCCGCACGGATCCGCTCCCGCTCCCGCTCAACGCCCCACCCCGGTCGTCGTCCCAACCAGCGCTGCTACTCCAGCAGGCTGCCCATGTGCCCGTCGTCGACCCGTATCGGCCAGAAGTGGCTTTCGCTCTCGAACGCCTCCGGGTCGAGAGCCCGCATCACCGCCTCGGCCGCGCCGTCGAGGAGTTCGGACGGCTCGAACACCGACCACGGCCCGGGCGTCCACGGGTGTCCCGCCTCGCGGCGCACGGCCCGCAGGCGCTCGAAGGTCCACAGCACGTAGAGCAGGGCGGACAGGTCGCGGTGCAGGTAGGCGGCCGGCTCTCCGTCGTCCCACAGGTCGGGCAGCTCGACCCGGCCGGTGGCGCCGTCGAGCAGCACCACGAAGTCGTACATCCACCCACCGACCACCAGGAACCCGCCCTGCTGCGGGCGGGTCGTCAGCTCGCCCTCGTCCTCGTCCCCGGGGTCGAAGTTCTCCGGGTACTGCTGCGCCAGGGTGCGCAGCGGGCCCTCGGCCTCGACGTCGAGCAGGCACCGGTCCGAGACGGGCAGACCGATCTCGCGCAGCAGCCGGCGGGTCGGGGCGTGGCTGACGCTCGCGGGCAGTTCGGCCTCCTCGAACCGCCGGACGCTGCCCTCGCCCTCCAGCGTCGCGAGGTCCTCGACCAGGGCCGCGGAGACCGCGTACGCCGCCCCGCCCGGACCGCCCGCGTCGGCTCCCCAGTCGAGGGCACGGATCGCCAGCGCCGTCTCCCAGTGCGCGGGCCGGTCGTCCGTCCGCCGGAACAGCTCCGGGTCGGCCTCGCGCAGCAGCTGTCGCACCAGCTGCTCGACCTCGGCGACGGCCGCCGGGCCGTACGGCCGCACCTCGCCGTCCGCCAGGCCGTGCTCGCCGCCGGCGGCCGCGCTGACGGCCTCGATCTCCGCCGCCAGCGCGATCAGGCACTGCGGGCTGCTGGCCAGCAAGTCCCGCTGGAGCATGTCGTCATCGTCCGGCCGGGCCAGGAAGACCTCTCCGCTCGCACCGTCCAGCAGCACGGTGACCGGCCCCTCAAAGGCCTCGTACCGTGCTTCCCCCAGCACGTACAGGCCCTCGGTGCCCCGAACGCCCTGCCGCTCGTACCAGGAGCTCGCGGACTGCAGCGGCTCGTCCCCCGAGGCCTCCAGGTCCAGGTACGCGTACGACCAGCACAGCTCCCCGGCCGCGAGCAGTTCCCGGCTCGGCCCGTGCGTGACCCCTTCGGGCACCATCCGAAGCCGCCCGGCCTCCACACCAGTCCCCGTCACCGCACGCCCCCTGCCCCGCCGACCCGCGACGGACGATCTTCCACCGACGCGAGCGACCATAACCGACCGCACTGACAACCGGCCCCGGTCCCCGGGTCCACGAACCGTCAGTTCCCCGCAGTCGTGCCACCGAAATGGCATGCACGCCACTAGCCAACCGTTCAGTAGCCCCCCTACCGTCGACTCCCCGTGGCTTCGACGGAGGAGCTCTCCTTGCGCCCACGCACACGCCCCCACCGCCTCAGGTCCGCCGCCGTCGCCCTCGCGTCGGCCCTGTTCGTCACCGCCGCCCTGACCGCACCGGCCACCGCCGGCGCCACCCCCTCCCCCACCGCGGCAGCCGCCCCCGACTACTGCGGCGGCCGCTGCACCGACATCCTGCCGCCCGGCGAGAACGGCAACGCCACGCTCGCCGAGATCCTGCTGAACCGGATGTTCGGCAGCCGCCCCGCGCACACCGACGACCAGCTCGGGCCGTACGCCGCCCTCGCCTCCGGGTACCCGGGGCTCACCGAGGCCGGGTTACGGAGCTTCTTCAACGACGCGTCCTTCGGGGTGCCCGCCGACCAGGTGGCCAGCACCGCCAGCCCGCGCCCGGACGTGACGATCGTGCGCGACAAGGCCACCGGCGTGCCGCACATCACCGGTACCACCCGGTACGGGACCGAGTTCGGCGCCGGCTACGCCGCCGCGCAGGACCGGCTCTGGGTGATGGACCTGTTCCGGCACGTCGGCCGCGGCGAGCTGTCCGGCTTCGCCGGCGGCGCGGCCGCCAACCGGCAGCTGGAGCAGAGCTTCTGGCAGGCCGCGCCGTACACCGAGGCCGAGTTGCAGCAGCAGATCGACGCGCTCGCCGCCCGCGGCGGCCGGGCCACCCAGGCGCTCGCCGACGCCAACGCCTACCTGGACGGCATCAACCGGTACGTCACCGAGGCGTACAACGGCCGCACCTTCCCCGGCGAGTACGACCTGACCGGGCACATCGACCCGATCACCAACGCCGGTTCGATCGCGCCCTTCAAGCTGACCGACCTGGTCGCCCTGGCCTCGGTGGTGGGCGCGCTGTTCGGCTCCGGCGGCGGCGGTGAACTCGCCTCCGCCCAGGTCAGGTCGGCCGCCGAGGCCCGCTACGGCAAGGACGCCGGGGACGCGGTGTGGCGCTCCCTGCGCGAGGCCGACGACCCGGAGGCCGTGCGGACCCTGCACGACGGGCAGAGCTTCCCGTACGCGACGGTGCCCGACGACCCTCGGGGCCAGGCGCTGCCCGACCCGGGCTCGGTGGTCCCCGAGCGGATGATCTACGACGCCACCGGCTCGGCCAACACCGCGACCACGAAGGCGAACGGCGTCCTGCCCGGCAACCTGCTCACCGCCAAGCACGGCATGTCCAACGCCCTGCTGGTCTCCGGCGCGCACACCGACGACGGCCACCCCGTCGCCGTGTTCGGCCCTCAAACCGGCTACTTCGCACCGCAGTTGCTGATGCTTGAGGAGCTCCAGGGCCCGGGGATCAGCGCCCGCGGCGCGGCCTTCGCGGGCCTCAGCTTCTACGTGCAGCTCGGCCGCGGCCAGGACTACGCCTGGAGCGCCACCTCGGCCGGGCAGGACATCACCGACACCTACGCCGTCCCGCTCTGCACCACCGACGGCTCACCGGTCACCACCGCCGCCAACTCCTACCTCTGGCACGGCAGCTGCGTACCGTTCGACCGGCTGGAGCGCAAGGACGCCTGGAGCCCGACCACCGCCGACTCCACCCCGGCCGGCTCGTACACCCTGGTGATGTACCGCTCCGACTACGGCCTGGTGACGGCCCGTGGCACGGTCGGCGGCGCCCCGGTCGCCTTCACCTCGCTGCGCTCCACCTACCGGCACGAGGCCGACTCCATCATCGGCTTCCAGGAGCTGAACGACCCCGGCGCGGTGCACGACGCGCCGAGCTTCCAGCAGGCGGCGCAGGACATCAACTACACCTTCAACTGGTTCTACGCCGACTCCCGCGACATCGCCTACTACAACTCCGGCAGCAATCCGGTCCGCGCCCCCGGCGTCGACCCCGGCCTCCCCGTACTCGCCCAACCGGTTTACGAGTGGGCGGACTTCGACCCGGCCACCAACACCGCCCGGTACACCCCGCCCGCCGAGCACCCGCAGTCCGTCAACCAGGACTACTACGTCTCCTGGAACAACAAGCAGGCCGACGGCTACACCGCCGCGGGCTTCGGCAACGGCTCGGTGCACCGCGCCAACCTGCTCGACGACCGCGTCAGGGCGCTGCTGCAGGGCGGCGGCAAGGCCAGCAGGGTCTCACTCACCCAGGCCATGGAGAGCGCCGCACTGGCCGACCTGCGGGCCGAGGACGTGCTGCCCGACCTGATCCGGGTGCTGCGCAGCGCACCGGTCACCGACCCGGCGGCCGCCACCGCCCTCCAGCAGCTGGAGGCCTGGCTCGCCGACGGCGCCCAGCGGAAGGAGACCTCACCCGGCAGCCACGGCTACGCGGACGCCACCGCGATCCGGGTGCTGGACGCCTGGTGGCCGCTGCTCGCCGACGGCGTGATGCGGCCCGGGCTCGGCGACCAGCTGTTCACCGCCCTGACCGGCGCGCTGCAGATCAACGAGTCGCCCTCCGGCGGGCAGACGGGAGCCTCCGCGGGCGGCCCGGTCAGCGCCAACGAGTCGATCCCGCACAAGGGTTCGGCCTTCCAGTACGGCTGGTGGAGCTACCTGGACAAGGACCTGCGGTCCGTCCTGGGCGATCCGGTCGCCGGACCGCTGGCCCGCCCCTTCTGCGGCGGAGGCGACCTCACGGCCTGCCGGAACGTCCTGCTCACCACCCTGAGCCAGGCCGCCGCCCGGACCCCCGCCCAGGTCTACCCGGGCGACGCGGACTGCGCGGTGGGCGACCAGTGGTGCGCCGACACCGTCATCCAGCGCCCGCTGGGCGGGGTGACGGATGACAGGACCACCTGGCAGAACCGCCCGACCTACCAGCAGGTGGTGCAGTTCTCCGCCCACCGCTGAGCAGCGAAGCGGTCGCCGGCGCCCCTGGCGGCGCCGGCGACCGCGGCCCGCTCAGCCCAGCCGCCTGGCGACCTTCTGTTCGGCCTCCCGCAGGTAGCGGGCCTGGTCCCCGAGCCGGCTGCCCGCGCCCTTGTAGAAGTGCGGGCTCTCGATCGTGGTCATCCGGTCCGAGAGGGCCGTCGCCAGTTCGGCCGTGACCTCCACCAGATCGGCGAGCGCGCCCAGCATCACCCGCTCCTCCGCGGGCGGGACCCTGGCGCGCCACCCTTCCTTCGACGCGGGCAGCGCGTTCTCCCGCAGCTGCCGCCGAGCCTCCTCGACCGCGTCGACCATCGCCCTTGTCCCGCTGTCCATCGCGCCTCCAGTCCCGTCCGACGATCCGGAACGACAGTCCCGTCCGACACCGACCGATCCGGTCCGCCCCCCGGTGTTCCGACCAGCTTTCCCACCCGGCCGCCCTCGCCACACCCGGCGGACGGCGCAGTCCGACGAGCCCCGGCCCGAAACCCCTCCTAGCGTGGGGCCGGGGACCGCCCGGACGCGCCCGGGCGGAGCCCGATACCCCGATCAGGAGGAACCCCGACCATGACCGCCGACCTCTCCGACCTCACCGGGGACTACGTCCTCGACCCCGCCCACACCCGGATCGGCTTCGTGGCCCGGCACGCCATGGTGACCAAGGTCCGCGGCGCGTTCACCGAGTTCGAGGGCGCCGCCCACCTGGACGGCAGCGATCCCAGTCGCTGCTCCGCCCGGGTCACGATCCAGGCCGGGAGCATCGACACCGGCGTCGCCCAGCGCGACCAGCACCTGCGCACCAACGACTTCCTGGACGTCCCCGACTTCCCGACCATCACCTTCGCCGTCACGGCGGTCGAGCCGCGCGGGGACGGCGAGTACCGGGTCACCGGAGACCTCACCATCAAGGGGACCACCCGCCCGGTCTCCATCGACTTCGAGTACACCGGCAACGCCGTCGACCCCATGGGCAACCTGCGCGTCGGGCTGGAGGGCTCGGTCACGATCAACCGCAAGGACTTCGGGGTGACCTGGAACGCGGCGCTGGAGGGCGGCGGCGTCCTGGTCGGCGAGAAGGTCGTCCTGGAGTTCGACATCTCCGCCGTCCGCCAGAACGAGTAGGCCTCGGGAACCGGCAGCCCGCCGGAACGAGTGGGCCGCCGGCACCGGGGGCACCGGCGGCCCTTCCACGCCCCAGCCGGAACCGATGATTCGAAAACCCGCCTGTAGCACCTGAACCCCCTTAGGCTGCTTACATGGCAACAGACGACTCCCTCGCGACCGGACAGCGCTCGCTCGGCGACCCCGCCCTCGACTACCCCCTCTGGCCCCCGTTGACCTCGGGCTGCCCGCGCACCAGCACGGAGGACGTCTCCTACCCCGTCGAGGTCGACTACGCCTACGACAAGGCCGACCCGGCCGACCTGTTCGCCCCCGTACGGGCCCGCGGCGGCCTGGAGCGCTGGGCGCCGCTGCTACCGCCGCTGCTGGCGCCCGGTCTCGGCGAGGGGGCGACCCCGCTGGTCGAGCTCGAGCCGGGCGTGTACGTCAAGGACGAGTCCCGCAACCCCACGTGGAGCCACAAGGACCGGCTGAACCGCTGCACCACCAGCGCCGCCGTCGGCGCCGGGGCGCCCGGCATCGCGGTGGCGTCCTCCGGCAACCACGGCGCCTCGGCGGCCGCCTACGCCGCCCGCGCCGGGCTGCCCTGCGTGGTGTTCACCGGCCCGGACGCCCCGCCCGCCGTGGACGCCTTCCTCAACGCCTACGGCGCCGTCGTCCTGCCCGTGCCGTGGGAGGCCCGCTGGCCACTGCTCCGCCAGGTGGTGGAGCGGCTCGGACTGCACCCGGTCAGCAACCTGACCACCACCCACACCGGACACGCCTACGGCCCCGAGGGCTACAAGACGGTGGCGTACGAGATCTTCCAGGACGTCGGCGTGCCGAGCGCGGTGTTCGTCCCGACCGGGTACGGGGAGCTGCTCTTCGGCGTCTGGAAGGGCTTCGAGGAGCTGCGCCGGCTGGGCCTGGCCGACCGGGTGCCGCGGGTGTTCGCCTGCGAGTCCGCGGCCTCCGGCGCGCTGCACCGGGCGCTCGCCGAGGGCGCGCCGGCCGCGCACGTGACGGTCGGCGCGAGCGAGGCGTACTCGATCGCCTCGCCGGTGAGCGGCTACCGGGGCGTGCTGGCGGTGCGCGGGAGCGGCGGCCGGACGCTGACCGTGGACGACCGTCAACTCGCCGAGGCCCAGGGCGAGCTGGCCCGCGCCGGGCTGTGGGCCGAACTGTCCGCGGCGGCCGGTCTGGCCGGGCTGCGCAGCCTCGGCGCGCAGGCCCCGGACGACGGCCCGGTGGTGTGCGTCTCCACCTCGAGCGGCTTCAAGGACAAGGGCATGGGCTCCCACCGGACCACCCCCGCCGTCCCCACCTGGGAGGAGGTCGAGCGCCGGCTGCGCGCGGCCGGGATCACCGGCTGACCGAGGACGGGGCACGGGGGAGGGCCGGGGAACCGGGTCCGGCAGCCTGCTGTTCGTCGCACCGTTCGCTGACGCGAAGCACCGGAACACTGGGACACCGTCACTTCGCGCCGCCGCTCGGCCGCTCCGCCGCTCACAGCTCCACGAGCACCTTCCCCCGGCTCGCCGACCGGTCGGCGTACAGGCTGCGGTAGGCCGCCGGGATGCTGTCGAACCCCCGGTGGACGGTCTGCCGGTAGCGCAGGTCCCCGCTGCGCACCAGGGCGCCGAGGTCCCTCCGCAGCGCGGACCAGTTCTCCTCGGTGAACCACTCCAGCGCGAAGATGCCGCGGATCAGGGTGCGCGGGAACATGATCATCGGCAGCAGCCGGGGGCCCGCCCACTCGCCGCCCACCTGGCTCCCCCACTGCCAGCACACCGCCACCCGGCTGTCCACCGCGAGCATCCCGAAGACCGCGTCGGTGAGCGTGCCGCCCAGGCTGTCGAAGTAGCGGTCGACCCCGTCCGGGGCGAGGTCGGCCAGCTCCTTCGCCAGCCGCTCCGGGTCGTCGCCGTCGCGGTAGTTCAGCACCGCGTCGAAGCCCAGCTCCTCCAGCCACCCGGCCTTCGCCGGGGTCGCCGTGGTGCCGATCACCCTGGCACCCCGGTGCTTGGCGAGCTGGCCGACCACCGAGCCGACCGCCCCGCTGGCCCCGCTGACCAGCACCGTCTGGCCGGGCCGGACGTCCAGGAACTTCTCCACCGTCCCCCAGGCCGTCATCCCCGGGCCGCCCAGCAGGCCGAGCGCGGTCGTGACCGGCATCGCCTCGTCGTAGTCCGCGCGGTCCAGCCGCCGGTAGGCCGGGAAGACCATCGGGAAGGTGCCGGTCTGCCAGAGCCGGGACCCGCCGTTGCCGATCACGTGGCTGCGCCAGCCCCCGAAGCCCTGCACCAGGTCGCCGACGGCAAAACGCGCGGCGGGCCCGGCCTGCACCACCTCCATGATCGAGTCCGCGCCCATGTGGTCGCCGACCGGGGTGTCCAGCGCGATCCCCTGGAGGTACGGGTCCACCGACACCCACCGGGTGCGCAGCAGCATCTCGTCCTCGGCGAGCCGGACGGGCACCTGCTCCACGACCTTCCGGTACATCCGGTCCACGTCCGGAACGCCGTCCACGTGCTCCCGGACGACCCACTTCTCGATCCGTACCACATCACTCACGAGGTGACTCCAAACTGCCGGTCGTCGGGGCCGACCGGTTCGGTGATCAGGGTGGGGGGCGGGGCGAAGTCGTCGACCTCGGCGGTGAACGGCCGGCCGTCGTCGCGGCAGACGAACTGGACGACGTGCCGGCCGGCGGCGGCCGCGCGGATCAGTCCGCCGGTGGTCGCCCAGACGCCGGAGAGGTAGAAGTTGGCCAGGCCCGGCAGCCCCGGGCCGTTGCGCCTGATCTCCTCCTCCAGGGTCTCCCCGCCCTCCACGAAGGGCTGCCAACCGAGCACCGTGCCGTCGTAGTTGCCGGTGTAGCGCACCTGGGTGAGCGGGGTGGAGACGTCCCGGACGGCCACCGCCTCCCGCAGCCCGGGGTGGTGGCCGTCCAGGAACCCGATCACGGCGTCGCGCACCCGGCGCTTCTCCCGCTGGTACTCCCGGCCCCGGCCGACCGGCAGGGTGTGCAGTTCCTCTCCACGTCGCAGCCGGGGCGCCTGCTCGGGGCCGGTGCTCAGCTGCCGCCAGGGTGCGATGTCGCAGAAGTAACTGACGTAGACGACGGTGGTCGCGGCCGGGCTCAGCTCCGGATAGTGGCGGCTGCGGAACTGGACGTTGATGCTGGGGTGGCGAATGCCGGTGAGCCGCGCCGCGAACTCCTCCTCCAGCAGGTAGGTGGTGCACGGGTCGCCCGCCGGGAACGGGCGGCGCAGGCCGAGGAAGACCGTCAGGTAGCCGGGGAAGACCATGCCCGGCTCGGTCAGCGTCCTGGTGTACAGCCGGCGGTAGGTGTCGTTCAGGTAGCGGCCCTTGAGCAGGTCCATCATCGTGGTGCGGCCGTCGCAGGCGGCCACCACGATGTCGGCGCGCACCTCCCGCCCGTCGCTCAGCCGCACCCCGACGGCGGTGTCCCGTTCCACCAGGATCTCGGTCACCTTGGCGTTGTAGGTGATCTCCCCGCCGAGCCGCCGGTAGCGCTGCTCGATCGAGCGGGCCAGGCCGAGCGAGCCGCCCTCCGGAACCCCGGCCGACTGCCCCGCGTGCGAGGCGAGTTGGAAGTACGTGGGCAGCACCGGGAAGTTGGGGTGCTTCTCGTACAGCACGAAGTTGAACGCCTCGCGCAGCAGCGGGCTGCGGAACCGCGCCGAGTAGTCGCTCATCAGCACCGAGATCGAGCGCCGGATCACGTTGAAGTACGGCAGGAAGGAGGCGAGCATCCGCCAGCGCTCCCAGCGGCCCATCAGTCCGACCGGCCTGAGGAACGGGTAACGCGCCAGCGCCAGGCGGAACTTGCGCAGGCCGTCGCAGAACTGACGGATCTGCCGGGCGTCCTCGGGGGCGAGGTCCAGCAGGTGGGCCTCCAGCCGGTCCGGGTCGGAGTAGAAGTAGACCGCCCGGCCGTCCCGGGTGCGCACCACGTTGAAGACGTCGAAGTTGCGCATCCGCTTGCCCTGCAGCGCGCCGAGTTCGAGCCAGATCCGGTGCATCTCGTTGCCGGGCCCGCTGCCCAGCAGCCAGCTGACGCAGCAGTCGAAGGTGAACTCGCCGCGGTCCCAGGCGGTGCAGCAACCGCCGGGCAGCTCGTGCATCTCCAGGATCCGGGTGCGGTAGCCGTTCATCTGCGCGTAGCAGCCGGTGGACAGGCCGCCGAGCCCGCCGCCGATGACGACCATGCTCTGCCTGGGGTTCATTCGCCCGCTCCCGGCTCCGCCGCCCCGACGGTGACCCGGTCGAGTTGCGGCAGGTGGCCCCACTTGCCCGGGTGCCAGGGTTCCCGGTTGTCGCTGGGCCAGGCGCGGAACGGCCGGCCGAGTTCCCGGCAGAGGTACTGCGCCGCGTACCGGCCGCTGGTGGCGGCCCGGATCAGGCCGCCGAGCGAGGCCCACTGCCCGGCCATGGAGAAGCCGCTGAGCCCCGGAAGCCGCATCCGGTCCCGGTTGACCAGCCGGTTGGCGGTGTCCTCGGCCTCGGAGAAGGCCTGCCAGGCGAGGATGCTGCCGCGGGTGTTGCCGGTGAACCGCTCGGTGGTCACCGGCGAGGCGACGTCGACCAGTTCGATCCGGGCGCCGAGCCCAGGGTGGGTGCGGTCCAGGAACTCCCGGACGAACTCCGCGACCTGCTGCTTGCGCGCCCGGTAGGCCCGGCGGTCGCGGACCCGCAGCTCCCTCCAGGAGCGGTAGTCGCTGAAGTAGGTGCAGTGCAGCACCGACTTGCCGGGCGGGGCGAAGCCCTCCGCGTAGGCGGAGCGCAGCTGCACGACCAGGCTGTGCTGGAGCGAGCCGGGCAGCCGTCCGGCGTCCTCGGGTGCCAGCAGGTAGGTGGTGCAGTGCGGTTCGCGCGGCGGCAGCGGGCCGTCCACCCCGACGAAGGCGGAGACCACGGCCGGGTAGAGGTTGCCGGGCCTGTCGAGCAGTTCGCCGTACAGCCGGTCGGTCGCGGGGCTGGAGTAGCGGCCGCGCAGCAGCCGGTCGAGCACCGTCGGGCCGTCGCAGGCGGCCACCACGTGGTCGGCGAAGTGCCTGGTGCCGTCCCGCAGTTCGACGCCGACGGCGCGCCCGTCCTCGACCAGGATCCGGTCGACCCGGCAGCGGTAGCCGATCACCCCGCCGAGCGAGGTGTACCGCTCCTCCACCGAGCGCGCCAGTCCGAGCGAACCCCCCTGCGGGAAGCCCGCGTTGCCGGTGTGGGCGGCGGCCAGGGTGTACAGGTACGGCAGCAGCGGGAAGCCGGCCGGCTCCTGGAGGAACATGGTGGGGAGGGCCCGGCGCAGCAGCGGGTCCTGGAAGCGCTGGGCAAAGCCGCTCATCGGGGTGGTCGCGGTGCGCCAGAGCAGCCGGAAGGCGGGCAGTACGGCGCGCAGGGTGCGCAGCCGTTCCCGGGTGGTCCGCAGCGGCGGCGGGGTGAGATCCCAGGGCAGGTCGATCGCGGCGAAGCGGCGCAGGTCCCGGCAGAAGGCCCGGATGGGCGCGGCGTCGCCGGGGGCGAGGGCGAGCAGGTGAGCCTCCAGCCGGTCCGGGTCGGTGTGGAAGGTGACGGAGCGGCCGTGCTCGTCGACGACCCGGTTGAAGGTGTCGAAGTGGGTCACCGACTTGCCGTCCAGGGCGCCGAGTTCGCGCCAGACCTGGTGGGCGCCGGTGCCCTCGGCGGTGCCGATCAGCCAGTCGATGCAGTAGTCGAACAGGTAGCCGTGCCGGGACCACGCGGTACAGCAGCCGCCGGGGAGCACGTGCTTCTCGAAGATCCGGGTCTCCAGCCCGCTCATCTGGGCGTAGCAGCCGGTGGCGAGGCCGGCCAGGCCGGCCCCGATCACGATCACCCTGGGCGGGCCGCCGGCCGGCCGCTCGCGGGCGGACCAGTCCGGTCCGCGGTCAGCCCCGGCCATCGGTGGTTCCTCCGGCCAGGATCGCGGCCGCCAGCTCGGCGTTGCGGGCGGCGTACTCGCCGTCGAGCATCTCGGCGTGGCTGCCGTGGCCGGCGTGGACGGCGGTGCCGGTGGTGGAGGCGCCGTGCCAGGAGCCCGGCTCGTCGCCGACGTGCACGGCGAGGCGCGCGCGTTCGCAGACCACGTCCAGTTGGGCCCGTAGGGTGCCGGTGTTGGGGGTGCGACTGGAGAACTCCAGGTAGTCCCGGGCCTGTTCGAGCGTCTCGCGGGCGACGGTCCGCGAGCCGGTGTGGCGGTGCAGATGCTCCTGGAGTTCGCGTTCGAACACGGCCACGTGCTCCTCGCCGAGGTCGAAGGCCTCCAGTGACCGGTAGGCGTCGACCAGCAGCACCGAGGTGACGCTGCGGCCGCGCCGTTCCAGTTCCCGGGCCACCTCGAAGGCGAGGTTGCCGCCGAGCGAGTAGCCGAGCAGCCGGTACGGCCCGGCCGGGTGCAGTGCCTCGACCTGGTCGGCGTAGCGGGCGGTCTTGTCGTCGCCGGTCAGGTAGTTGAAGGCGGCGATCCGGTGCCCGGGCAGGTGGGCGGCGAGCTGCCGGTAGACCAGGCCGTGGCCGCCGGCCGGCGGGAAGCAGAACACCGTGCGGTTCTCGGGCGCGGCGGGGTTGAACCACAGGTGGGGCTGGCCGCCGGCCAGTTCGCCGGTGATGATCTGCTCGACGGTGCGGGCCATCCCGTGCAGGGTGGTGACCTTGAACAGCTGGCCGACCGGGATGCTGATCGCGAACTCGGTCTGCAGGTGGTGGATCAGTTCGATCAGCCGGATGGAGCTGCCGCCGAGTTCGAAGAAGTCGTGCTGGAGGCCGACCTCGGCCAGGCCGAGGAGCTTGCACCAGTGCTCGGCGACCCGCTTCTCGTAGAGGGTGACGGGTGGTTCGGGCCGTTCGCCGCCGGTGTCGGCCGTGGGCTCGGGCAGCGCGGCCAGGTCGACCTTGCCGTTGGGGGTGAGCGGCAGGGCGGGCAGTTCGGTGAGGTAGGAGGGGATCATCACGGTGGGCAGGTGCTCGGCGAGCCGGCGGCGCAGTTCGCGGCGGTCCAGCCGGACGCCCTCGACGGGCACCAGGTAGGCGGCCAGGGCGGCTTCACCGGCGCTGTCCCGGCGTACCGTCACGCACGCTTCGGCGATGTCGGGCCGGGCGGTGAGGTGGGCCTCGATCTCGCCCGGTTCGATCCGGTGACCGCGCACCTTGACCTGGTTGTCGATCCGGCCGAGCAGGTGCGCGGTGCCGTCGGTGTCCCAGCGGCCGAGGTCGCCGGTGCGGTAGAGCCGCCGCGGGGTGCCGTCCAGGTCGAGCGTCCGGAAGCGCCGTTCGGTCTGCTCCGGGTCGTTCGGGTAGCCGGTCGCGACGCCCGCGCCGCCGATCCACAGCTCACCGGGGACCCCGGCTGGGACGGGCTCGCCGTAGCGGTCGAGGACGTACAGCGCGCTGTTCGGGAAGGGCCGCCCGATCGGGACCATCCGGCCGGGTTCCAGGGCTTCGGCGGCGCCCTCGTAGTAGCTGCTGTCCACGGTGGCCTCGGTCAGGCCGTAGGAGTTGACCAGCCTGGTCGCCGGGCCGCAGAGGGCGCGCAGCCGCTGGTGCTCGGCGGCCTTCCAGGAGTCGGAGCCGACGACCAACAGGCGCAGGAAGTCCAGCCGCAGGCCCTCGCGCTCGCAGTGGGCCAGCAGGGCGCGGGCCACGGCGGGCACGAACTCGCCGCAGTCCACCGCCTCCTCGCGCATCACCCGGTACAGTCGGGCGGTGTCGAAGAGCAGTTCGCGGTCGACCAGGACGAGGGTGCCGCCGGTGCCGAGTGCCCGGGCGAGGTCGCCGGTGAACACGTCGAAGGCGGTCCCGGCCATCTGCAGGTGCACCCGGGCCTCGGTGTCCAGCCGGTACGCGGCCCGCCAGCCGGCCGTGACGGCGGCCAGGTTGCGGTGGTCGACCCGTACGCCCTTGGGGCGGCCGGTGGAGCCGGAGGTGTGGATCACGTAGGCGGGCCGGTCCGGGTCGGCGGCGGGCAGCGGTCCGGTCTCGGCGGCCGGTCGCTCCAGCTCCTCCAGGGTGACCAGCGGGGCCGGGAGTGCGGCCGGGGCGGGGCGCCGCTCGTCCACCACGAGCAGGGCCGCCCCCGCGTCGGCCACCTGGTATGCGAGCCGGTCGGCCGGGTGGCCGGGGTCGAGCGGGAGGTAGGCGGCGCCGGCCCGCCAGACAGCCAGCAGGGTGATGATCAGTTCGGGCGACTTGTCCAGGCAGACGGCGACCACCGAGCCCTCGCCGACACCCAGTTCGCGCAGCCGTTCGGCGGTGCGCTGCGAGCGGCGGTCCAGCTCGCCGTAGCCGAGCCGTCGCACGGCGCCCCGGCCGGGGGCGACCACCGCGACCGCCTCCGGATGTTCGGCGGCGGCCTTGGCGATCAGTTCGGGCAGCGGCACGTCGTGGTCGATCCGCCGCTCGACGCCACTGAACCCGGCGAGGATGCGCTGCCGCTCGGCCGGGTCCAGCATCCGCAGCCGGCCGACCGGTTCGGACTCGGCGGCCCGGGTCATGGCGTCCAGCAGGTTGCGGTAGTGCGTGGCGAGGCGCCGTACGGTGTCGGGCTCGAAGAGGTCCGAGTTGTACTTGAACACGCAGTGGAACCGGCCGTCCGAGCGGTCCTCGTAGGCGGACAGGGTGAGGTCGAACTGCCCCTCCTCCTCGGGCAGTTCGATGTACTCCAGGCGGTAGCCGAAGCGCTCCACGGCAACCTTGTGGGTGAGCAGGATGAACATCGCCTGGAACACCGCGGAGCGGCTCGGGTCGTGCTGGAGGCCCAACTGCTCGACCAGCAGCGGGAAGGGGTACTCCTGGTGGTCCAGCCCGCCGAGCACGCTCTCCCGCACCCGGGCCAGCAGCTCGGTCACGGTCGGCTCCCCGGCCAGGCTGACGTGCAGCGGCAGCGGGTTGACGAAGTAGCCGTAGACGGAGGCGAACTCCTCCTCGGTGCGGCCGGTGACGGGGCTGCCGACCACGATGTCCTGCTGTCCGGACCACCGGTGCAGCAGCAGGTGGTAGGCGCCGAGCAGCACCATGAACGGGGTGGCGTTGTGGGTGCGGCCCAACGCGTGGACCCGGCCGGTCAGTTCGGCGTCCAGCTGGAAGAACTCGGAGGCCCCGTTGTGGGTCTGCACGGCCGGGCGCGGCCGGTCGGTGGGCAGCTCCAGCACCGGCATCCCGGCGGGCAGGTGGCCGCGCCAGTAGTCCAGCATCCGCTGGGCCTGCGGCCCGGCCAGGAAGCGGTTCTGGTGGTTGAGGAAGTCCAGGTAGCGGGCGGCCACCGGGGGCAGTTCGGGGGTGCGGCCCCGGCTCAGCGCCTGGTAGACCTCGAACAGCTCCTCGATGAAGGTGAAGGTGGAGATGGCGTCCGAGACGATGTGGTGGACCGCCTTCATCAGCACCCAGCGGTCCGGCCCGCGCCGGAACAGCCGCAGCCGTACGAGGGGGTCCTCCGCCAGGTCGTAGGGCCGCCGGTACTCGCGGACGATCAGCTCGTGGATCTCCTCCCACGGGCGCCCCTCGACGTCGAACAGCGCGGTGTCGGTGACGGCTTCGGCGCGGATCCGCTGGACGGGGCGGCCCTCCTCGGTGGTGAAGGCGGCGCGCAGCCCGGGGTGCCTGGCGACCAGGAAGGCGAAGGCCTCGAACACCAGCTCCGGGTCGAGTTCGGCCCTGACCTCGACCGCGCCGCCGATGTTGTACGCGAAGCCGTCCGGGTGCAGCTGGCGCAGGAACCACAGAGCCTGCTGGTTGTGGGTGAGCGGATAGCGGGTCTCGTCGGTGTACAGCTCGACCTCGGCGCGCTCGGGGCCGCCGTCGGCGGCGAGCAGCGCGTCCAGGCCCTCGGTGAGCTGGTCGACCAGGTCGGCGACGGTGCCGTTGCTGAGCAGGGCCACCACCGGGAGGGCGACGCCGAGTTCGCCGTGCACCCGGGCGCGCAGCTCCATGGCGAGCAGCGAGTCCAGGCCGTGCGCGCCGAGCCCGGTGTCCGGGGTGACCCGCTCGGCGCCGGTTCGCAGCACGGCCGCGGCGGCGGCGGTGAACCGCTCGGTGGCGAGCTGTCGGCGGGTGCCCGGGTCGGCGGCGCGGTAGCCGTCCAGGAAGCCGCCGGCCGCGGCCGGGGCCTGTTCGGCGGCGCTCGCCGCCAGCTCGGCGACCAGCGGCGGCGGGGCCGGGTACCAGGCGAGGAAGGTCGGCCAGTCGACCACGGTGGCGACCAGCAGCTGGGCGCGGTCCTGCCCGAGGACGCGTTCCAGCACGGCGGTGCCGGCCTCCGGCGGCAGCGAGCTCATGCCGCGGGCTTCGCGGTAGTGGGCGACCAGACCCAGTTCCTCGATCATGCCGGTGGCCCAGGGCCCCCAGTCCAGGCTGAGCGCGGGCAGGCCGACGGCCCGGCGGTGGTGCGCGAGGGCGTCCAGGAAGGCGTTCCCGGCCGCGTAGTTGGTCTGGCCGGCGGTGGTGAGCAGTGAGGCGACGGAGGCGAACAGCACGAAGTGGTCGAGCGGTTCGGTGCTCAGCAGCCGGTGCAGCAGGTGGGCGCCGACCACCTTGGGGTCGTACCCGGCGTCGAAGGCCGGGCGGTCCATCCGGTTCAGCAGGGTGTCCCTGACCTGCCCGGCGAGGTGGAACACCCCGCGGATCGGCGGGAGTCCGCGCTCACGGTACCCGGCGAGCCAGGCGCCGAGGGCCACCCCGTCGGTGACGTCCGCCGGGGCGAGCAGGGGCTCGGCGCCGAGCGTCTCCAATTCGCGCAGGAAGGCGATCCGCTCCCCTGCGGGCGTCGTGGGATCGACGGTGTGCCACTCGGTGCGCGGGGGCAGGGCGGTGCGGCCGACCAGGATCAGCCGCCGGGCGCCGCGTCGCACCAGGGTGCGGCAGAGCAGCCGGCCGAGCGCGCCGAACCCGCCGGTGACCAGATAGCTGCCGTCGGGGCGCAGCACGGGCGGCAGCGGCCGGGTGAGGCCTTCGGCGGGGCGCAGTCGGCTGGTGAGCCGGCGGCCGGCCCGCAGGGCGAGCTCCTGCTCGTCGTCGGTGACCTCGGCGGCGGGCTCGGCGGCGCGCTCGGCGGCGGGCTCGGCAGTCAGCTCGGCGAGCAGCGCCTCGGCCTGTTCGCGGGCCGGTACCGCCGGATCGAGGTCGATCAGGCGGCCGCGCTGGGCGACGAGTTCCTGCTGCCACAGCACCCGGCCGATGCCCCAGGCGGGGGCGCCGAGCGGTTCGACCCGGTCCTGCGGACCGGTGGCCTGGGTGCCCCGGGTGACGATGTGAAGCCGGGCGTCCGGGCGGGCGGCGGACAGGGCCTGGGCGAGGGCGATCAGCGAGTAGGCGCCGTGGGTGGCGAGCCGGTGGAGCTGCCCGGGGTCGGTGGCGTCCAGGCCGGGCAGGTCGAGGTTCCACAGGTGGACGACGGTCCGGTAGGCCGGGTCGAGGTCGTCGAACAGTCGGCGCAGGTCCTCGGCGGAGTCGGGCCGTACGGTCGCCGTCCCGTCGCTGAGGGCGTACCCGCCGCCGGGCCGGACCAGGTGGCAGCGGGCGCCGCGGTCGGCGGCCAGCTCGGCGAGCCGGTCGGCGAGGCCGCCGTCGTCCGCGAGGAGCAGCAGGTCGCCGGTGGGCCGCTCGTGCGGGGGTGCGGGGGCTTCCTGCCAGGTGAGTTCGGTGAGCCAGCCGTCGACGGTGGCCAGGCTCACCGAGGTGGCCGCCCGGGCGACGTCGGTGGCCCTGAAGCCGGTGATCCGGCCGAGCGGGGTGCCGTCCTCGGCGTAGAGGGCGAGGTCGCCGACGAGTTCCGCGCCGCTGTCCCGGGTGACGGTGGCGTGCACCCAGAGCGGGCGGGAGCCGATGGCGTCGAGCCGGACCTCCTCGATCGAGACCGGCAGCCGGACGCCGCCGCCCTCGGGGGTGTGCAGCCGGGTGGTGAGCAGGGTCTGGAAGCAGGCGTCGAGCAGCACCGGGTGCAGGTGGTGCTCGGCCGCGTCGGGGCCGAGCTGTTCGGTGGGGCGGATCCGGGCGATCGCCTCGCCGGGCCCGGTCCACACCTCGGCGACGGCGCGGAAGGCCGGCCCGTAGTCGTAGCCGCGTTCGGCCAGGCGCCGGTAGCAGTCGGGGCCGTCGAGGTGCTGCCCGCGGGCGCGCGGGGCGTCGAGGTCGGCGGCGGGCCCGTGGGAGCGGCGCTGGCCGGTGCGGACCCGGCCGCTCGCGTGGACGGCCGGCTCGCCGCCGGGCGGGGTTGAGGCGATGGTGAACCGGGCGTCCTCGGGGGCGTAGCCGAGTTGGACCGGGAGGGGCTCGGTGTCGGAGAGGAACAGCGCCCGGTTCAGCTCGATCTCGGCGAGCACCACCTCGGTGCCGCCGGTCAGGGCGCGGACGGCCTGGGCGGCCATCTCGAGGTATCCGGCGGCGGGGAAGACCGCCCGGCCCTCGATCCGGTGGTCGTCCAGGTAGGGCAGCCGCTCGGGGTCGAGCGTGGTGGTCCAGGTGGGCTGGGCGGCGGCGGTGCGGCGGCCGAGCAGCGGGTGGTCGACCCGCCCGAGCCGGACCTGCGCGACGGGCCCGGGCTCCGCCCAGTACCGCTCGCGCCGCCACGGGTAGCCCGGCAGGGGCACCGGGCGCCCGGCCGGCTGCAGCGCCGTCCAGCTCAACTCGACTCCCTGGGCGTGGAGTTCGGCGAGGGTGCGGGCGATCTGCTCGGGCTCGTCCTGCCCTCGGCGGATCGAGGGCAGGGTGCGGGCCTGCGCGGCGCACTCGCGGATCGCGTGGCCGAGCACCGGGTGCGGGCCCACCTCCAGGAACAGCCGGTGCCCGTCCTCGGCCATCCGCTCGACGGCGGCCCGGAAACGCACCGGGTGGCGGACGTTGTGCCACCAGTACTCGCCGTCCAGCTCGGGCCCCCGGGCGAGCCCCTCCCTGGCGGTCAGGTAGAGCGGCAGCCGCGCCCGCCGGGGCCGGATCCCGGCCAGCGCGGCGGTCAGCTCGCCGCGGATCGGGTCCATCCGCACGCTGTGGTACGGGACTTCGACGTCCAGCAGGCGGGCGAAGACGCCCTGCCGCTCGAACTCCTCGGCCAGTTCGCGCAGCGCCTCGGTGTCCCCGGCGAGGGTGACGGCGAAGGGGCTGTTGACGGCGCCGAGCGAGACCCGGGTGCGGTACGGGCGGATCCGCCGCTCGGCCTCGGTCTCCGGCAGGCCGACGGCGAGCATCGATCCCGTCCCGGCCAGCCGCTGCTGGAGCCCACTACGGGCGAGCACCACCCGGACGGCGTCGGCCAGGTCGTAGACCCCGGCCCGGTGGAAGGCGGCGACCTCGCCGGTGCTGTGGCCCACCACCGCGTCGGGCTGCAGCCCGTGACTCTCCCAGAGCGCCGAGAGGCCCAGTTGGACGGCGAAGTTGGCGGGCTGGGCGAGCCAGGTCCCGGCCATCCGGGAGTCGGCCTCGTCGCGGCCGAGTTCCTCCAGCAGCGACCAGCCGGCCTGGGCGCGGATCTCCGCGTCCACGGCCCGTACGGCCTCCCGGTAGACCGGCTCGCTCTCGTACAGGCTCCGGCCCATCCCCCACCACTGGGGGCCCATGCCGGTGAACACCCAGGCCAGGCGCGGTCCTCGGCCGTCCGGGGCGCGGCCCCGGACGACCTTCGGGTGGGTCTCGCCGCGTTCGCAGGCGGCCAGGGCCTCGTCCAGGTCGGCCGGCCCGGCGTGGATCACGGCGAGCCGCTCGGGCAGGTGCTGGCGGCGATGCGCCAGGGTGTGGCCGAGGTCGGCCGGCGAGACCCCGGCGGCCAGTTCCCGCCGTACGGCGGCGGCGAGTTCGGGCAGTCCGGCGGGGTCCCGGGTGCTCAGCGGCAGCACGGTGACGGCCGGCCGCGGGGCGGGCACCGCGGGGGCGGGCGGCGGCGGTTCCTCCAGCAGGACGTGGGCGTTGGTGCCGCCGAAGCCGAAGGAGTTGACGCCCGCGCGGGCCGGGCCCCGGTGCTCGGGCCAGTCGACCGGGGCGGCGGGGATGTCGAAGGGCAGTGCGGCCAGGTCGATGGCGGGGTTGGGCCGCTCCAGGTTCAGGTGGGGCGGGATGCGGCGGTGCTTGAGGGCCAGCGCGGTCTTGATCAGCCCGGCGACCCCGGCGGCGGCCTCGGTGTGCCCGATGTTGGTCTTCACCGAGCCGACGTAGCAGCGTTCCCCGGCCCGGCGGCCGATGCCCAGCACCCGGCCGAGCGCGGTCGCCTCGATCGGGTCGCCGACCGGGGTGGAGGTGCCGTGCGCCTCGACGTACTGGAGGCTGCCGGGCAGCACTCCGGCCTCGGCGCAGACCCGCTCGATCAGGGCCGCCTGGGCGTCGGCGCTGGGGACGGTGATGCCGTTGGTGCGGCCGTCCTGGTTGACGCCGCTGCCGAGGATGACGGCGTGCACCGGGTCCCCGTCGCGCAGCGCGTCGGAGAGCCGTTTGAGCACCACCACGCCGACCCCCTCGGCCCGCACGTAGCCGTCCGCGGAGGCGTCGAAGGCGCGCGAGCGGCCGTCCGCGGAGAGGAACCCTCCCTTGGTCTCCGCGATCGTGTACTGCGGCGCCATGTGCAGCAACGCGCCGCCGGCCAGGGCGAGTTCGGTCTCGCCGCGGAGCAGGCTCTGGCAGGCGAGGTGGACGGCCACCAGGGAGGAGCTGCAGGCGGTGTCGATCGAGACGCTGGGGCCGCGGAAGTCGAAGCAGTGCGAGATCCGGTTCGACACCATCGTCATCATGGTGCCGGTGGCGGTGTGCGCGGCGATGGTGGTGAAGTCGAGGTCGGCGAACTGCAGGATCTTCCAGTCCAGGGTGAAGGCGCCCATGTAGACGCCGACGTCCCGCCCGGCCAGCTCGCCGGGGCGCAGTCCGCCGTCCTCCAGCGCCTCCCAGCTCACCTCCAGGAGCTTGCGCTGCTGGGGGTCCATGTGGGCGGCCTCGCGCGGGCTGATCCCGAAGAACTCCGGGTCGAAGGTGTCGAAGCCGTCGATGTAGCCGCCCCGGCCGCCGATCAGCCGCCCCGGCTTGGCCCGGTCCCGGCTGCCCAGGGTGCCGGTGTCGTACCGGTCGGCGGGGGTGTCGGTGAGACAGTCCCGTCCCTCGATCAGGTTGCGCCAGTAGGTGCGGTGGTCGTTGGCGTGTCCGGGCAGGCGGCAGCCGATGCCGGTGATCGCGATCCGTTCGCAGGGCAGGGCGAAGGGCGAGGTGGTCATGGTCCAATCCGAGGGGTGGTGGCGCGGGCACGGGCGAGGGGGCGGCCTCGCAGAGCGTCGCGGAGGGTGTTCGTCGGGGCCGGGGTGTCAGGCGGACTGCTCGGTGGTCCTCGTCCGGCGCCACGGGTGCAGCAGAGTGGCGCCGAGTTCGCCGGTGGCCGGGAACGCGGCCGGGTCGGTGAGGCCGACGGTTTCCGGGGTCCGCCCGGGCCGCCAGGTGAAGCTCCCGAAGGCGTGGTCCCACAGGGACAGGTCGGAGGCGTAGTGGCCGGCTTCGGCGAGGTCGGTGCTGTGGTGCAGGCGGTGGAGTTCCGGGCCGGCCAGCACGTGGCCGAGCAGGCCGATGCGGACGTCGATGTTGGCGTGGACGAAATAGCCCTGCGCCATGACGAATATTCCGACCACGAACACCGAATCCGCCGAGAATCCGATCAACGCCAGCAGGAGTTGGACCACGGACTGCGCGAAGAGGACGTCCAGGAAATGGTTCACACCGTTGTTGGCGACATTCACCTTGTCGGGCACGTGGTGCACGCCGTGCAGCCGCCAGAGCCACCGGTTGCGGTGCGACCAGCGGTGCACCAGGTAGTCGCCGAGCGAGCCGAGCAGCAGGGCGAGCGGGACCTCCAGCGCGAACGGCAGCGCCGGACGGGCCGGGCCGAGCAGCTCCACCAGCGCGGTCACCAGCCCCTGGGCCAGGCCGCCGCCGACCATGCTCAGGAGGAAGTACACGCTGTACCAGCGGAGTTCACGACCGCTGGGGTGCCAGTCGGTCCGGTACGGGATCAACCGCTCCAGCAGCGCCAGGTAGCCGATGACGGCGATCAGCGCGAGCGGGGAGACCTGGTCGGGTGCCCAGTGGAAACGCAGCGTCGCAACGGCCGTGCACAGCACCCCCAGGAGCAGAAGCGGATGGGCGAGCCGGCGTGCGATGGCGGACAGCACGCTCCCCCTAGTTATTCGCAGACCAACGAACTGAGACGTCAGAGACTCTAGCGGGAGCGGCCGGCGGGGTCGGTCATTCGGCGTGTTGACGCCATGAATAACCCGATCGATGGACGGTCTGCATGCGAAGTTGACGCATGAGCGGCGCGAACGGGCGCGTTCGCGGCCGGATTCCCCGGGCCGCCGGAGTGCGGTGCGCGCGGCGTCCGGACGGTCCGCCGCCCCGCGCCCCCGACTGGGACACCAGGGGTCAGGCCCCGGCCAGCTCCGCCAACCGCCGCGCCGCCTGCGGCTCGTACGGCGCCAGGCGCCCGCGCAGGCCGCGCAGCTCGTGCCCGACCAGCGCGGGCAGGGCGGCCGCCGGGGCCGACTCCAGTGCGGGTCCGAGCAGTTCGACAGCCGCCCGGGGGTCGTGCGCACAGGCGTGGCAGTCGGCCGCCCGAACGGTGAACAGCAGCCGGGTAGAGGGCAGCCGGGTCGGTCCGAGCAGGCCGAGCGCGGTCTCGGTGGCGGCCAGCGCCCGCCGGGCCAGCCGGGGGTCGTCGACGGCGGCGGCGAGGTCGCGCAGGGCGGCGGCGGCGGCGGACTCCACCCGCAGCCGCATCGAGGCGATGGACAGCCACGGCACGTCCGCCTCGTCCCGGGCGTCGATGTGCTCCAGGTGCGTCCGGGCCAGGCCGATCTCCCGCACGGTGCCGCGCACGTCACCGGCCAGGGCACGCGCGCGGGCCCGGCTGATCCGGCCCATCGCCCCGGCCCAGGGCCGCCCGGGGGCGACCCGGTCGATCTCCCGCGCGTAGCCGAGCGCGGCCGCCGGATCGCCGTCCAGCCGGGCCAGGATGCTCAGGTCGCTGAGCGTGCCGACCAGGGTGGCCCGGTCCCCCGCGAGTTCGGCCCAGGTCAGTGCGCGGTCGAAGCAGGCCATCGCGGTGGCGTTGCGGCCGACCTGCATCCGCAGCGCCCCGGCGGCGTGGGCGTGTTCGGCGGCCAGCCGGGCGAGCGGCCCGCGCCGGTCGGCGGGGGCGGTGGCCAGCCGGGCCAGCACCGCGTGCAGGGTGCGCTCGACGGCGGCGACCAGGCCCGGCTGGGCGCCGGTCTCGCCGGCACGCAGCTGGGCGGCGAGCAGCCCGGCGAGGGCGTGCGCGGTGGCGGCCTCCAGCGGCGGCGCGGCGGCCGGATCGGCGGCGCAGAACTCGGCGTGCAGGGCGGCGAGTTCCTCCGGCGGCGGGACGGCGCAGCCGTCGGCGTCGTGCAGGGGGCAGAGCAGTCCGTAGTCCGGCAGCCGGGTCGGCGCGGGGAGCAGCTCCTCGTCGGCCGCGGCGTCCGCACCGCCCGGCAGCGGCGGCCGCAGCAGGACGGCGGCGAACGGGACGAAGGGGTCGGGCAGCGGCAACTCGGCAGTTTCGGCGCGCAGGCAAGCCGAAAGCAACTCACCTCCGGCACCGAGGAGTTCGTCGATCCGCTCGGCGATCCTCGGGGTGACCCGACGGGCGCCGTGCTCGATCTTGCTCACCGCGGTGTGGTCGTAACCGATCCCGGCGCCGAGCTGCGCCTGGGTGAGCCCGGCCCGGCGCCGCCAGTGCCGCAGCCGGGCGCCGAACTCCCGCCAGGCGCCCGGGCCGTGGTCTCCGCGCCCGGACGGGGGCCGCGGCTCCCGCGCCGCCGCCGAGGCCGAAGGGTTCCGGTACACGGGCTGCCTCCCCGGAGACCGGCCCCGGAGCGGGGCCCTGCGACGAGTCCGACGAGCAGGACGGTACTCGACGGCTCCCGCCCCGTACACGACGTGGTCTCAACCACTTGAGCGAAACCCCAGCTTGACGCGAAACGGCACCTGCACCTTGACGGAATTTGCCAACCCTATGCCCGGCCCGCACCAGCCATTGACCCGAGCATGACGCCATGTGAGTGTTCGGGCACCCGAGCGCGGACGGCCCGCACGGCCGTCCCCCAGACGCGGCCTGCGGTGCGCCACCAGCCTTGCCGTCCGCGGTCGAGGACCCCCACATGCGAGGAGCCTCGATGCAACGCAGAGTTTCCCCAAGGCGGTTGCTGACCACGGCGACCACCCTGGCCGTGCTGGCCGGCCTGGTCGGCGCCACCGCCGGGACGGCCGCCGCCGCCCCCACCCCCTCCCCCGCACCCAGCGCCCTGGCCGCCGCCGTCAACGCCGCCGACGCGGCCGCCGCGGCCGGCACCGACGCACTGGCCAAGGGCCCCGGCGAGACCTACGAGCGCCACACCGTCACGCCCTGGCTGAACGGCCTCTACTCCGTCTCCTACGAACGCAGTTACCGAGGCCTGCCGGTGATCGGCGGTGACGCCGTGGTACTCGCCGACCGGCAGGGCAAGGTCCGCGGCCTGCAGTCGGCGGCCACCGGACCGGTCGGCGGCTCGACGACCCCGCAGATCAGCGCGGCCGACGCGGAGAGGACCGCGCGCACCAAGCTGCCGACCGTGGACAAGGTGGACTCCCGCCGCCTGGTCGTCCGGGTCAAGGACGGCACCAGCCGGCTCGCCTGGGAGACCGTCCTGACCGGCCGCACCGCGAGCGCTCCCAGCCACCTGCACGTCTTCGTCGACGCCGCCACCGGCGAGGTGGTCGACAGCTACGACGACGTCGAGGCCGGCACCGTCAACAGCAAGTGGAACGGCCCCGGCCCGCTCACCATCAGCACCACCAACTCCGGCGGCTCGTACTCGCTGCGCGACCCGAGCCGGCCCGGACTGTCCTGCTCCGACAACGACACGGGCCAGGTGTTCACCAAGTCCTCGGACTCCTGGGGCAACGGCAACCCCGCCAGCCGGGAGACCGGCTGCGGCGACGCCATGTGGGCGGCCCAGAAGGAATGGGACATGCTCCGCGACTGGCTCGGCCGCAACGGCCACGACGGCAACGGCGGCAGCTGGCCGATCAAGATGGGCCTCAACGACGTCAACGCCTACTGGGACGGCAGCTCCGTCTCCATCGGCCACAACCAGGCCGGCCAGTGGATCGGCGCCCAGGACGTCGTCGGCCACGAGTTCGGCCACGGCATCGACCAGTACACCCCCGGCGGCGCCAACAACGAGAACGGCCTCGGCGAGGGCACCGGCGACATCTTCGGCTCGCTCACCAAGGAGTACAACAACGAGCCCGCGCCCTACGACTACCCCGACTACCAGGTCGGCCGCCAGATCAACCTGGTCGGCCAGGGCCCGATCCGCAACCTCTACCAGCCCTCGCTGGTGAACAACGACCCGGACTGCTACTCATCCTCGATCCCGAGCACCGAGGTGCACGCGGCGGCCGGTCCGCTGAACCACTGGTTCTACTTGCTGTCCAACGGCTCCAGCCCGGGCACCGGCAAGCCCACCAGCCCGACCTGCGACGGCTCCACCGTCACCGGCATCGGCGCCAAGCAGGCCGGCCAGGTCTGGTACGGCGGCATGCTGCTCAAGACCAGCGGCATGACCTACAAGCGCTACCGCACCACCACCCTGACCGCGGCCAGGAACCTCGACCCGAGCTGCACCTTCTACAACCGGACCAAAGCCGCCTGGGACGCCATCAGCGTGCCCGCGCAGAGCGGTGACCCGACCTGCACGCCGTCCGGCAACAACGACTTCTCGCTGGCGCTCGGCCCGGCCTCCGGCTCGGTCCAGCCCGGCTCGTCGACCACCGCGACCGTCTCCACCGCCGTCACCTCCGGCACCGCGCAGACCGTCAACCTGACCGCCACCGGCGCCCCCACCGGGGTCACCGCGACGCTCAACCCCTCCTCCGTGCAGGCCGGTTCGTCCGCGACGCTGACCCTGTCGGCCTCCTCCGGCGCCCCGGCCGGCACGTACGTGATCACCGTGACCGGCACCGCCGGCGCGGCCACCCACACCGCCCAGTACACCCTGACCGTCGGTGGCGGCGGCACACCCGGCGGGCCCGCGCCCGACATCGACGTCGCCAAGATCCAGGCCGACCTGGCCCAGCTGAACACCATCGCCAACCAGAACGGCGGCAACCGCCGGGCCGGCAGCGCAGGGCACAGCCAGTCCGTGGCGTACATCAAGGGCAAGCTCCAGGCCGCCGGCTTCACCGTCAGCGAGCAAACCTGCACCTCGTGCACCCACCAGTCCAACAACCTGATCGCCGACTGGCCCGGCGGCCCGTCCGACCAGGTCACCATGCTCGGCGCCCACCTGGACAGCGTCTCGGCCGGCCCCGGCATCAACGACAACGGCTCCGGCTCCGCCGTCCTGCTGGAGAACGCCCTCGCGCTCGCCCAACAGAACCCCACCCTGACCCGGCACGTCCGGTTCGCCTGGTGGACCGGTGAGGAGCAGGGCCTCCAGGGCTCGCAGTACTACGTCGGCCAGCTGAGCTCCGCCCAGCGCTCGGCGATCAAGGCCTACTACAACTTCGACATGGTCGGCTCGCCCAACGCCGGCTACTTCATCAACAACCTCACCTCCGCGGCCTCCGCGCCGATGAAGGCCTACTGGGACTCGCTCAACCTCCAGCCGGAGGAGAACGTCGAGGGCCAGGGCCGCTCCGACGACTACTCCTTCCAGCAGGCCGGCGTCCCGACCTCGGGCTACGCGGCCGGCGCCAGCGCCGTCAAGACCTCGGCGCAGGCGGCCAAGTGGGGCGGCGCGGCGGGCCAGTCGTACGACTCCTGCTACCACCAGTCCTGCGACACCACGAGCAACGTCGACGCCACCGCGCTCAAGCGCAACGCCAACGGCGTGGCCTACACCCTCTGGAAGACCTCGGTCGGCGGCACCACCCCCGCCAACGACTTCTCCCTCTCGGTGAACCCCGCCACCGCCACCGTCAAGCCCGGCGCCTCCACCACCGCGACCGTCGCCACCGCCACCACCTCCGGTTCGGCCCAGACGGTCAACCTGACCGCCACCGGCGCCCCCGCCGGGGTGACGGTCTCCTTCAACCTGTCCTCGGTGCAGTCCGGCACCCCGGCCACGATGACCGTCGCCACCGCGGCGTCCACCGCCGCCGGCACCTACAGCATCACCGTCACCGGAACCGGCTCCGCCACCCACACCACCAGCTTCACCCTGGTCGTGGGCGGCGGGAACCCCAACCCCGGCAACGCCTGGACCCCCGGCACCACCTACCAGGCCGGCGACATCGTCACCTACAACGGCGTCAGCTACCGCTGTGTCCAGAGCCACACCGCCCAGGTCGGCTGGGAGCCGCCGATCGTCCCGGCCCTCTGGGAAGCGGTCTGAGCCACACGCTCCGACACCACCTGAACCGCTGCGCCGCGGCCCGTCGAGGGGGACGGACCGCGGCGCAGCCGTGGGCGGGGCAGCCGCCGTCACCCGGGGTGGAAGACTGGTGCAGGCGTAACCGTAGAGCTGACGCCACGCCAGTAGCTGCGAAAGGAAGAAGCCGTGACCACGGACGCCATCCCGGTACCCGAACTGGCCCCTGAGGCCGTCGAGCAGTGGCGCGCCGAGGAGGCCCAGCTGGTCGAGTTGCTCGCCCGGGCCCAGCGCGGCATCGGCGGAATCGCCGCCTTCCGGCTCGGCCCCACGCCGACCGTACTGGTCACCGACCCGGCCGCGGTGCAGCACGTGCTGGGCCGCCACCCCGACCGGTACGTCAAGCGCTCGCACCGGGCCCGGATGCTGGTCGGCAACGGCGTGCTGTCAGCCACCGGTGACGCCTGGAAGCGCCAACGGCGGTTGCTGCAGTCCCAGTTCACGGGCCCGGGCATGCGCCGCTACGAGCGGCGGATCGCCGCCGCCGCGCGCCGGACGGCGCAGCGCTGGGAGGGGTACCGGCGCAGTGGGAAGACCTTCGACGTCGGCGAGGAGATGCGCGGTTTCGCCCTGGACACCGTCTGGCGGGCGCTCACCGGCCTGGAGCTGGACGACCGGACGGACACCGAACTGCGGTCGGTGGAACGGGTGGTGGCCGCGATGCCGACCCTGCCGACCAACGCGGCCGACGCCCGGGACGCCGTCGCCGAGGACCTCGCCCGGATCGACGCCGTCGCCCGCGCCGCGATCGAGGCAGCCCGCACCTCGGACGCCCCGGAGCCGGGGGTGCTGCGCGTCCTGATCGACGCTGCCGAACAACACCCCGAGTACACCGACCAGTTGATCCGCGACGAGCTGGTCACCCTGCTGGTCGCCGGCCACGAGACCACCGCCACCACCCTCACCTGGCTGTTCCTGCTGCTCGACGGCAACCCCGGGGCGCGCGACGCCGACCCGCACGCCCTGGTCAGCGAGACCCTCCGGCTCTACCCCTCCGCCTGGATGCTCCCCCGGCACGCCGTCGAGGACGACGTGATCGCCGGCCACCGCATCGCCGCCGGCACCGACGTGCTGGTCTGCCCGTACCTCACCCACCGCGACCCGGCCCTTTGGCCCGACCCGGAACGCTTCGACCCCACCCGCTTCTCCCCCGGCGCCACCCGCCCCACCCAACTCGGCGCCTACCTCCCCTTCGGCCTGGGCGCCCGCGCCTGCCTCGGCACCCAGTTCGCCCTCCGTGAGACCACCGCCCTGCTGGAACTCCTGCTACCGCTCGGCCCCTTGGAGTTCCAGTCCCGCCCGGACGGCCAGGCCTTCAGCATCACCGTCCGCCCCGACGGCCCGACCCCGGCAGTACTGCGCCCCGCCCCCTGAGCCGTTCGCCCGAACAGACAGTGGATCAGGACTCCTCGAACGGCCCGTTACGGCCACCGGCGCGGCGGCGTCGGCTCGACTGGCGGGCGGCCCGTCCCGCTGGCCCCCGCCGCCCAGAGCCGCCCCCGGCCAGCAGTCGGATCCAACGGTGTCGGCTCGCACAGGAATTCACGGGTGCAGCACTCCAAACGGATCTCGTCGATCGCGACGGCGGTGACGCGACGCCTGAGAGCCGGTCAGGAGCGCTTTCCCCTCCACCCTCGGGGAAGATCCCCCTTCCGCCCCGCAGATCCCCTCGGGGTTTCCCCTGAGGACGCCCCTGAGGCCGACCGGTCAGAGCAGCCCGTTGCCGGACCGGCGCCGCTCGACCGCCCGGACCAGGTCGGTGCCGATCTCCGCGAGGAAGGACGCGGCCGTGTCGAGCCGCTGTCCGGCGGGCGTGGCCGCGCCGAGCAGGTCCGCGCCGTCGCGGGCGAACTCGGCCAACAGGGCGTTGCGTTGGGCGCTGGCGAGCATCGAGCGGTACCAGACGTCCGAGTCGATCGCGTACTGCTCGCGGCGGCCCTGGCCGTCCCGTTCCCGGCGGATCAGTTCCTGGTCCTCCAGGTAGCCGACCGCCTTGGATACCGAGGCCGGGCTGACGCCGAGCCGCTGAACCAGCTCGGCGGCGCTCAGGGTGCCGCTGTCGGTGACGTACAGGCAGCTGAGGACCCGGGCCACCATGCGCGGCAGGCCGAGCTGCACCAACAGGGCGGCGAAGCGGTCGGCGAACTCCGCGACGGCCGCCTGATCACGCCCGTCCGGCACCGTCGCAGTGCCCCCGGCGGGCCGGACCGCGCCCGGTCGGCGGCGGGCCCGGCGGGCGGTGGCGCGCTGGGCGGCGTGCGCACGGTAGCGGCCGGGTCCGCCGTTGCGCGCGATCTCCCGGGTCACCGTGGAGGTGGGGCGGGCGATCAGCCGGGCGATCGCGGCGTAGTCGAGCCCTTCGGCGAGGCCGGTGGCGATCGCGACACGGTCCTGCTGGCTCAGCCTGGTGCCTGGCACGGGTGGCTCCTTTCGTCGGGCCTCGGGACGAGTATCCGGCCGCCGGGGACGATTGCAATCATGATTGCATTCATCGACAGTCTCGTTGCAATGATTGACCGTCACTGACCTGCGGATTGAGACGAATCCGGACAACCACATGTTGAGCGATTCCCGAATTCGGCCGTACGTTCTCCACCGACGACGAAAGCCCGACACACCCCGGGGGGACCCACCATGAAGAACATCACCCGCGCCGCTGTCGCCACCGTTGCGGCCTGCACCCTGCTGACCGCCGCCCCGACCGCCTCCCTCGCTTCCGCCCCTGCCACCGCCTCCGCCGGCGGACACCAGGGCCTGCAGGCCACCCTCGACCAGGCGGTCACCGCGGCCGGTCTGCCCGGCGCGATGGCCGAGGTGCGCAACGACGGCGCGACCTGGTTCGGACAGGCGGGCACGGCCGACCTGAACACCGGCCGGCCGCTGCGCCCGCAGGACCGGTTCCGGATCGGCAGCACCACCAAAACCTTCGTCGCCACCGCGCTGCTCCAGCTGGAGGCCGAGCACCGGCTGAGCCTGGACGACAGCGTCGAGCGGTGGCTGCCCGGCCTGGTGGACGGCAACGGCTACGACGGGTCCCGGATCACCCTCCGCCAGTTGCTCAACCACACCAGCGGAGTCGCCAACTTCGCGGTCGCCGACCAGGTCAGCAAGGACTTCCAGGGGCTGCCCTTCCTCCAGCACCGCTTCGACAGCTTCACCCCGCGCCAGCTGGTCCGGCTCGGGACCAGCGTGAAGCCCGACTTCGCCCCCGGCACCGACTGGCGGTACTCCGACACCAACTACGTGCTGGCCGGCCTGGTCATCGAGCAGGCCACCGGGCACAGCCTCGCACAGGAGATCACCGACCGCTTCGTGAAGCCGCTGCACCTGAAGAGCACCTACGAGCCGACCGGCGACGACACCGGGATCCACGGCCCGCACGGCCGCTTCTACTCCAAGCTCGGCTCGATGGACGCCCCCACCCTCCCCGAGTACGACGTCACCGAGCTCAACCCGTCCTGGGGCTACGGCTCCGGGGACCTCATCTCCACCACGGGCGACCTGAGCACCTTCTTCCAGGCGCTGCTGGCGGGCCGCCTGCTGCCGCCCGCCCAGGCGGCCGAGATGTTCACCATGCAGGACCCGGGCAACGCGTGGATCCCGCAGTCCCACTACGGCCTCGGCGTCGCCTCCCTCACCCTCTCCTGCGGCCAGGTGTGGGGCATGGGCGGCGCGATCAACGGCTCGTGGTCCTACACCTTCGGCACCCGCGACGGCCGCCACCTGCTGTCCACCGAGGTCAACGGCGACTGGGCCGACGGCGAGCAGTGGGGCCCGATCTCGGTCTTCACCAAGGAACTGGAGGCGGAGTTCTGCGGCAGCACCGGCGCCTGACGCGCGGAGGGTGCCGGAACGAGCGTGGCCGCTCCCGAACCCGGGAGCGGCCACGCCGTCAGTGCAGGGACACTGCCGAGCTCAGAGCTCAGAAACCGAACACGTCACCCGTGTACTTGGTCAGCTCGCTGCCGTTGACGTAGGTGTGCGACCAGTTGACGCCGGTCGCGCCCCAACTGCCGTGCGCGGTGGCGGTGACCGGCGCCTGGAGGGCCATGACCATCCAGGTGGGGTGCACCAGCAGCTTGCTGAAGTCGCCGTTGAAGCCGACCAGTTCACGGCAGGCCGCGTCGGGGTTGGTGACGGTGCCCGTGCCGGTGACGGAGGTTAAGCCGGAGTCGCCCTGGACCGCGGAACAGGACAGGTCGGCCGAGGTCGTGGTGCCCGTGGAGTCGGTCTTGGTCAGGTGGACCGAGCCGAGCAGGACGGTGTCCGTGGTGGCGGCCTGAGCAGTGCCGGCCATCAGGATCGCCGAGGCCGCGCCGGTCGCCAGCAGGCTGGCGACCGTCATGGTGATGCGTCGCATTCGTGGTGCCTTTCCTCTGCGTTGCCCGGATCTTGTGTTTCCGGGCAGCTGTGGGCGCTACGCAATCAACCGAAGTTGTGCGAAGCGTTTCGATGATATGAACGCCCATGTCAGGTTCATGCAAAACACTCACCGTTGTGGCGCAGCTCACGCCTCGAAAGCGACCCTGGGTACCCCGGCGTTCCGCGCGAGGAAGTGCGGCAGGTCGGCGAACCCACGCGCACCGTCGATCGCCCGGCCGTACCGACGAAACGCCGCAGTCGGCACCCGAGCCGCAGCCCCTCGGCGACGGGCGGGCGTCACGGACGGGACAGGAGGAAGCACTCCAGTTCCGTGCCGTACCAGCGGCTCGTCCGGCCCTTCACCCGTTCGCCCGCCGCGAGGCCGTCTCCGTGGCGGATCCGGCGCGGCTGACCGTACTGCGGATCGCCGCTTCGCTCCGGGGAGCGGGGAGCGAAGCGGCCGCCCGGCGGCACCTCAGTCCAGGCAGAACTCGTTGCCCTCGATGTCCTGCATCGAGATGCAGGAATCGTGGCCGTCGTACAGCAGTTGCACCCGCACGGCGCCCAGCGCGAGCACGCGTTCGCACTCGGCCTCAAGTACGGCCAGGCGTTCCTCGCCCACGAGCCCCGTACCGACCCGCACGTCGAGGTGCACCCGGTTCTTGGCGACCTTCCCCTCGGGGACGCGCTGGAAGTACAGTCGCGGACCGACCCCCGTCGGATCGCTGCAGGCGAACCACGAACCCCGCTCCTCAGGGGGCCGGGAATTCTCGTAGTCCTCCCACGTGGCGAACCCGTTCGGTGGCTCCGGCGGGACGTACCCCAACACCTCGCACCAGAAGCGGCCGACGCGCTCGGGTTCCGCACAGTCGAAGGTGACCTGGAACTTCCTGATCGTTGACATCGGGCCACGATACTGGCGCGTGCTGCCCACCGGACCTGCGGACCGCGCGTCAGGCCGACGCGTTCACCGCCCGGCCGAGGTGCCGGGCGAAGAACCGGACCGCACTGTCGACCTCGAAGCGCGGCAGCTCCTTGTGCTTGCCCGAGTTCACGTGCAGGGACTTCTCCGCCGAGGCGAAGGCCTCGAAGAGCGCCAGACCCTCCTCTCGGGATATGTGCTCGTCGTCCCACTGGAGGTCGAACTCGACGGGAACGGTGATCCGCTTCGCGTACTCGGCCAGCACGTGGGGCCAGTGCTGGCCGAACACCGCGGCCGTGATCCGGGGCTCGGCGGCCACGAACGGAACGCCGATCGCGGTGCCCATGTTGATGCCCCAGAAGCCGACCGGGCCGTCCGTTCCGATCTCCGGCAGCTGCTGGAGGGCGTCCAGCAGCGCCCGGTACTCGGGCACGGCGAGCTTGGCCAGGTGGTCGTTGTAGCGGACCACGATCGGCCCCTCCGGCTCACCGGCCGCCCGGGCCGCGAACAGGGCGGCTGTCTCCCGCTCGTCGTGCTCGGTGCGCGGGCGGTCACCGTGACCGGGCGCGTCGAGGACGGCCACGTGGTACCCGCAGTCGCGCACCAGGTGCGCGGCCCGGCCGGACATCGCGGGGTGCTTCTTGTGGTTGCCGCCCCCATGGGCCTGAAGGACGAGGGGCGCGCGGTCCGCACCGGACTCGGGGGACCAGAGGACGCCGGGGACGCCGTTGACGGTGAAATCGCGTTCGACGATTCCGTCGGTGGTGGACTCGGCGGTGAGAAGGAAAGCGTTCATGGCAGTTGCCCTTCGAGAGTGTCTTGTCGAAGGGGCGCTCCCGGCGAGATCTACATCAATCGCCAGTCGTGACGGCAAGGGGGAGCACCCGTATCGGTACAGCGTTCACGGGTCTCACCTCCTCGGGTTGTGTCACGGTCGATTGAGAAGCTATCAGCTGGATCTCCGGCTCTTCCACCCATTTATGTCCCCACGAGCCGCCCCTGCGGCCCTCCGCCCCACGGAGCGAAGGGCCGCAGGATCAGGCCTGCACGACGACCTGTTCACCCTCTCCCTCCGGTGTCTGGAAGTCGGCCAGGTAGCGGTCGAACAGCGGCCGGTCCACGGTGACGGCGTTCGCGCCGTCCTCGCCGTTCCGCACCGCGAGGCGGCGCACCAGGTCCAGCGCGTAGGTGGTCTTGCCCGACCCCGGCGGGCCGCACATCAGCACCACCGTGCTCGTGCCGGATCCGGGCCCGTGCGCGGCGTGTTCCCAGAGGTCCAGTCCCGCCCGGAGGAGTTCGCGGACGGCTGCGGTCTCCTCCTCCGTCCAGGCGTCCTCCCCCGCGGTCGGGTCGAGGGCTGCGCCGCCGAAGAGCTTTTCGTAGGCGCTGTCGTGGATCGGTCCCTGGCCGGGAAGGGTCGGTCCGGCCTTCACGCTGCGGGAGAGGTCTTCGAAGAAGTTCCACGCGTCCAGCAGCTGGCCCTCCGCGGCCGGGCCGAGCTCCGGATGTTCGACCCACCGCCGCACGCGGCGCAGTTCGAGGGTGCCCTCGCCCTCCCAGGTGAGTTCCCAGCCCTTGCGATCGCAGTACTCCTGCAGCGGCGCGAGCTCCTCGAACGCAAGGAGCTTTCCGCGTTCGTCGACGAGGAGCACATCGGGGGCGTCGCCCTCTCCTGGCCGCCAGATCAGCGTCAAGTCCCCTTTCCCGGTCACGATGCGGTACGGGAAGTAGTCAGCCATGCGGGCCTCCCTGATGCCGTGGCGCGGTACTCGGCGCCGCGTTGCCGTCCATCGGTCGAGCAGGCTGCAGCTTCCCACCCGCGAGGTTCGCGGTGGAACGGAATTCGCGGGGGCGAGCGGAGGCGAGCGGCGGCGAATGCGAGCGGCGGCACCCTCCGCTCAGTGGCGGTGGTGGTTGTCGGGCTGGGCAGGGTCTCCCGGGTGTTCCAACCCTTCGACCAGGGTGAGGCGTTGGGCACGTTCGCGGTCGAGCCAGCGGACGAAGGCGACGCGGCGGGCAGCGTCCCGGAGTGCCGGCGCCGGGTCGGGGTCCTGGGGGATGGCGAGGGTGGCGAGGAGCAGGGCCGTCCAGGGGCCGACGGTGACCCACTCGCCGGGTGGGGCGGTGCGGAGGGCTTCGGCGAGGGCCGTCGGGAGGGTGTCGGGGTCGGCCTCGAAGGTGCCGTCGGGGAGGACGAGGTGCCAGCGGGTGACCGGTGGGCGGCCGGTCAGCGCGCGGTAGTGGGCGACGTCGGCCGGTGAGGGCTCGACCTCGGCGGTCACGGAGTCGTAGACGGCGCGGACGGCTGCGCTGCCCTCGTAGGCGGCCGCGGTGATGGAGCCGAGTTCGACGGCGGCCTGCTGGTCGAGCCGGGCGGGGCCGGGTGCGGTAACGGACGCAGGGCCGGGTGCGGTAGCGGACGCGGCGACAGATGCGGTGCCGGACGCGGCGACGGACGCGGTGACGGGCAGCTCGCGTTCCGCGGCGACCGCCTCGCAGAGGGCCTCGGTCAGCAGCACCTGGGCGACCCACCTGATGAGCTGGCGGTCCTCCGAACTTCCCGGCCGGGGCAGGGCGGTGGAGCGTGGACCGTTCCGGAGGGCGGCGAGGCGCTCGTCGAGGGCGGTGCGGGGCAGGGGGCGCCCGTCGAGCAGGCCGAGGATCATGCTTCCACCACCAGGGCGACGGTCGGGGCGTACTGGCAGCGGCCGAACCACATGACCTTGGCCAGCGCCCAGTACGCGCCGGGGTCCATGGACTCGGGGGCGGCGACGGCGAAGTCGACGGTCACGGAGGCCTCGGCCGGGACGGTGAAGCCGCGGACCGGGTCGGCGACCGCCTCCCAGGTGCCCCAGGGGGAGACCAGCTGGAGCTCGCCCCGGATCTCGCCGCGCGTCCGGTTGGTGAGGGTGAGGCCGAGGCTGGTGCGGCCGCCGGGGGCCAGGTGCAGGGACTCGGCGGTGACGTCCACGGACAGGCCGGTGTCCCGCGCGGTCACGGCCTTGGTGCCCTGGGCGGCGGTCCAGTCCTCGGGGGTGTCCCCGGGGACGGGCAGCAGCTCGGGCAGGTCGCCGACCGCGATCGTGACCACGTCCTCGATCTGCTGGCCGTCGTGCTCGATCCGGACGGCGGCGAAGTGCAGCCCGCTCTCGGCGTCCGCCGGCGGGGTGAGGGTGACCGCGAAGCGCAGGTGGCCGCCGGGCTCCAGGCGGTACGGGCGGCTGCCGAGGCCGGTCGTCCAGCCCTCGGGCGGGAGGACGACGGCCGTGCCCTCGACGGCGGCGTCGCGGAGCTGCGAGGAGAGGGCGACCGAGAAGGTCACCGCCTCCCCCGCCGTCCGCAACAGCCCCGGCGAGGCACCGACCGACACCGGCAGGTAGCCGAACGGGGCCGGGCCCCGGTTGTGCAGCCAGTAGCGGGCGTGGACGGGCTGGGCGGGTTCGGCGACCGGGCCGAGCACGGGCCCGTCGGCCGGGGCGGCCAGCGCGGGGACCGCAGGAGTCGCCAGCAGCGTGGCGATCTGGGAACCGGCGAGGTCCAGGATCTCGGCCGCCTCCCCGAGCGGGCGTTCCAGCAGGTCGGCCGGCCGCACTCCGTCCAGCCCGAGCGCGCCGCCGAGGCGGGCCGTCCGCCCGAGACCGGTGGACTCGACCAGCCGGACGGTGAGGTCGCCGCCGGCCGCGCGGTCGCTGAGATCGGGCGCGGCCGAGCCGTGGGCGATCGGGTTCCCGGCCGGCTTGAGCGCGCCCAGCAGCACCTCGCGCTGGGGCTCGACCCGCAGCCAGGACAGGGTGGCCGGCAGCGGCCCCTCCTGGGTCTCCACGACCCTCGCGTAGAGCGGGTGGTTGAACTCCTGCCCCCGGGCGGGCAGGGTCTGCGCCCGCCAGTCGCCGTCGCCGCCGACCAGCGCGTAGCTGAACTCATGGGTCCAGTGCTGCAGTTGGAAGGAAGCACCGTCCGGCAGGGTACGCCGGGGCGGGTCGATCCAGACGCCGGACGGCCAGCCGGTGCAGGAGCGCATCAGCGAAAGGTGCAGCGCACCGGTGGTGTCCACCGCGAAGCCGGGCAGGCCGAAGCTGAGCAACGCCACGGTGTGGTCGGCGAGTCGGTCCGGGACCGGAGAAGGGCAGACGGCGGTGATCCGCGCGTCCGCGAGGTCGTCCACCAGGGCCGGTACGTCGGAGACGACCAGCGCCGGCAGGGCGCGCAGGTCCCGCAGGTCGGCGTCCGGCCGCCACACCTCGGCGAGCGGCGTCAGGGCCGGCACCCACACCGCGCCGTGCGCCTTCAGGACCGCCCCGTACTCCTCTCCCGCCCGATCGATCAACTCCTGTGCGGCCTCGTTGTCCTCCGGTCCACCCACGACGATCCGGAAGTCCGGCAGGTTGGAGTCGACGTCGAGCCAGCCGTACCGGGCCCAGTCCGCCCCCGAGGTGGTGGCGGTGACCCCGACCCGAGCGAGCGCGACCACCAGCGGGCGGGCGTCGGCCGAGTCGTCCAGGGAGGGCACGACGACCTCGGCGACCCCGAGTGCCCGGGCGCCGGTCACCTTCCCCGCCGCGTCGGTGAGCACGGCCCGGGCGGTGGCGCCCAGGCCGAACCAGGTGTTGGCCGGATTGTCCAGGGTCCAGGGCGCCTGCGCCGAGTCGACGTCCGGCATCGCGAAGCCGCGCCCGATGACCGCTCCGGCGACCTCACTGACCGGCAGCCCGCCCGGCACGTCGACCGGGAAGCGCAGCCGCAGGAGCCGGTCGGCGCCGGAGTAGTCGACGAGCCTGGTCCGGCAGTCCACCCGGTCCAGGCCGCGCCACAGCGTGACCGTCTGCTCGTAGCGGACGCCGTCGACCGTCCCCCCGATCACCAGCCGCTCACCGAGCGGTCCGGTCTCCCTCCGGACCTCCCCGGCCACGGCGCCCGAGCCGAGCACCGGGCCGCTCGGCACCAGGTGCCAGGGGCCCTCGCCGAAGTCCGGGTGCTGCGGGTACTCCTCGTACACCCGCAGTTCGTTGCCGAGGCGGCCTTCCTGGATCAACTCCCTTTCGTGCAGCCGGTCGTACACCGAGCTGAGGCCGCCGCCGCGCGCCGGTTCGGCCGTCACCCGGTACCGCCCGTTGGTGATCACCGCACCCTCGGCGGCCGTCCACGCCGGGTCGGCAGAGCCGTCCACCAGCCACCAGGTACGCCAGCCGAGCGCGGGGACGTCCTCGGCGAGGAAGCGCAGCGTCCCCCGGTCGACGGCGCTCGGCACGGGCGTGCCCGTCTTGTCCAGCACCCGCGCCGACCGCAACCCGTGGGGGAGTTCGACGGCCACCAGGTCCGTCCGGTCGAAGGAGAGCGTGTTGGTCACCACCACCGCCGACCCGAGGCCCGCCGCAGAGCTACCCACCGCCGACCCGACACCCACCGTCGAGATCCGTGCCGTCAGCGCGTCCAGCGCCGACTCCCGGACGGCCGACGCCAGGTCGTACGCCTCCCGCCAGCCGCCCAGCAGGTCCAGGTAGACCTGGTCCGACTCCGAGCCGGTGATCGCGTCATGGTGCGCGCCGTAGGCGAGTTGGCGCCACACCTTGTCGAGCGCGGCCCCGGGGTAGCGCCCGAGTCCGTTCACGGCGGCGAGCGCCGCGAGCTTCTCCGCGTCCACCGCCGCGACCTCGCCCGCGCGTTGGGCCTGCTTGGTGTCGATGTACGAGACGTCCTTGCCGGTGTACACCGGGTTCATGTCGCGGGTCTGCGGGCTCGGTCGGCCGCCGGTGGCGTCGAGTTCGGCCCGGACGGCGTCCAGGAAGTCGCGCGGGGTGGCACACACGAAGCGCGGCCACAGGTACTTGGCGGCCCAGGAGCGGTGGATCTCGGTGACCCACTTGTTCGGCGGGGTGTAGTCCGTCCCCACCGGCAGCAGCAGGTTCTTCGTCGCCCCGACCGGCTTGAGCTTGCGGTACAGCTCGTACACGGCCTGCTCGGCGGTGGCGAGGTCCGGGGAGGAGTCCATCCACCAGCCGGCCGAGTAGTGGTGGGGCATGTAGTGGGTGAGCACGCCCGCCCCGCCGGGCGCGATCCACTCGAACTCGCTCGGGAACTGCATCACCCGGGCGTCGTCCTTGGCCTCGCGGAAGTTCTTCTGGATCGGTCCCCACTGGTGGAACGGGCCGCGGGCCCAGGCGCTGCCGGTGAGGCCGGCCGCGGCGAGGTGGCCGGGGAACTGCGGGTCGTGCCCGAACACGTCGAGCTGCCAGGCGGTCTGCGGGTCACCGCCGAGGATGTCACGCTGGTAGCCGATGCCGTAGACGATGTTGCGGATGGTCGTCTCGGCACCCGTGAGGTTGGTGTTGGGCTCGTTGTAGGTGCCGCCGACGAGCTCCACCTGCCCGCGCTCCAGCAGCAGGCGGAGCGTTTCGCGGCGCTCCGGGTGCTGGTCGAAGTACGGCTTCAGGTAGTCGACTTCGGCGAGCACGAACTTGTACACCGGGTCCCGCAGTGCGAGGTCCAGGTGGGCGTCCACGAGGGCGAAGCCGTTGCGCTCCCAGAGCGGCCGGGTGGTGGCGTCGGCGGAGAGCAGTTCCCAGGGGGAGGTGTAGGCGGCCTGGGTGTTCCACCACACCGGGTCGTAGTGGAAGTGGGAGACCAGGTGCATCGTCCAGCCGGGCTCCGCGACCTCGAGGACGGCCGGCTCCTCACTGGTCGATGCCCGTACGGTCAAGGGAACTCGGTCCCCCGGCGAGGCGGCGGTGATCTCCAGGGGAACGTCGACCGGCCCCGTGCCGGTCGCCTCGCCTCGGACGCCCGTTCCGCTGACGGTGATCCGGGCGGCCGGGCCCTCGAGGGTCACCCGCAGCACCTGGCGCGGGGCGTCCTCGGGGCCGACGAAGAGGTCGGTGCTCTCGACGGCGGTGATGGTGGTGACCGGCACGGGGGTTGGTCCTTTCCTCGGAGTGCCGCCGGGGCCGGGGCCGAGGCCTACTGGCCCCAGGCCTCGAACTCGTAGATACGGGCGGCCGGATCGCTCGCCTGGGTGGGCCGGGTGACGACCAGCCGGACGTAGCGGGCGGTGGTGCTCACCGGATGGGTGGTGGTGGCCGCGGTGTTGCCGGTCACGCTGGCGGCCGTCGTCCAGGGGTCGGTGGACCTGGAGCGGACCTGGATGGAGAAGTCACGGGTGTTGTAGGAGGCGCTCTCGCCACCCGCCTGGGCGTGCTTGACCACGAACCTGTCCAGCTTCTTCGCCGAACCGAGGTCCACCTCCAGCCACTTGGCGGAGGTGAGGGTGCACCACTTGTCGCTGGTTCCGCCGCTGACGCTGCCGTTGACGGCCTTGGCCGGGCCTTCGTCGGCGTTGCACTGGCCGGAGGCGGTGGCGGGGCGGTTCAGCGCCAGATTGGTGGAAGCAGGTGACGTACCGCCCCAACCCACGACCGTGGAAGCGACGTTGGAGTGGCCGTAGGTGGTGGACACCGCCTCGACGTCCAGCGTCGTACTGGTCTCCCCGCCCGCCCGGTCGAGCCGTCCGACGAAGTAGGCGTCGTTGGGCGTGGCCCCAAGGAAGGTGCGGCTGCCGTCCGCGTTGCGCCGGTACACCTCGTAGTGGTGGACGTTGCCGCCGGGCGCGGCCGTCCAGGAGAGCCGCAGCGACTGGCTGGCGCCCGCGGTCACGTCGCTCGCGCCGAGGACGGTCAGCCCGCCCGGTGCCGCCGGTTTCTCCACCGCGCCGTCGTGGAGTGCGACTTGGCCGAGGCGCAGGTCGTAGGCCGGGTCCGGGTCCGAGGTGCCGTCCACCTGCAGCGCGAGCTGGGAGATGGTCCGGCCCGCGTACCGGGAGAGGTCGAGGGTGTGCCGCTCCCAGCCCGTCCCGGCGTTGTCCCCGACGTCCACGGTGGTGAAGCTGCCCGGGGTGTCGGTGAAGGAAACCGCCGCCTTCAGCCTGGTCGGGCCGGCGGCCGGGGTCTTGACCACCAGGTCGAGCCTGGTGTTCGCGGCGACCGGCAGGCTGGTCTGGTAGAGCCGCACGGTGTTGGTGGAGTCCAGGGTGCCGCTCAGCCGCAGTGAGGAGCCTCCCTGGTAGGAGTCGGTGAAGTCGATCGACGGACTGAGCTTGCTGCCGGTGGAGTCGACCACCCATCGGTAGGTCGGCGGGACGTCCTGCAGCGAGAGGTTGTTCCAGCCGCCGGTGGCGACCCGGGTGCCGGCCGCGTTGTAGAAGTCACCCTGGCCGGTGTCGAAGTTGGTGACGAAGGGCTTGGCGGTGATCGGCGAGGACTCGGCGACGTAGCCCGCCAGGCCCGGCCAGCTGCTGGAGAGGTCGGTGTCGGACGGGTCGTTGTTGGCGCCGACCCAGTAGCGCGCGTCCTTGGCGTAGAAGTCGGCGCGGTCGGTGGCGGACTTCCAGGTCCACTCCGGGCGGTAGAGGCCGAGCGAGGTGGTGTGCGGCCGACCGGCCGGGAAGAGGGTGTTCCAGTCGACGGAGGTGTTGTAGCCGTTCGCCTCGGTGTCGATGCCGGAGTACAGGTCGTACTCGCTGCGGCCGAGTTGACGGGCCAGGACGCGGGAGGAGTCCAGACCGGGGGCCGTCCAGCCGAAGTTGAGGAACATCGAGTCCGAGGTGCGCTTCGGACCGTCCTGGAGGAAGGGCGAGTTGGCGGAGGTGAGGGCGTCCTGCCAGTCGACGGCGCCCGAGGTGGTCATCGCGTCGTACCACATGAACTCCGTGCCGCTCTTCGCCCTGGTGTACTGCATCAGGTTGCGCACCTCGGTCGCGAGGCCCGAATCGCCGCCGCCGGTCTCCTGGTTGACGAACCAGCCGTCGAAGCCGTAGTACTGGGCGGCCTGCACCAGCTTGTCGGCGACGGGGTAGTGGTCGCCGGTCTTCTGGACGAAGTCGCGCACCCACTGGAGTCGGCCGCCGTACGCGGCGGGCGGGAAGAAGACGGTGCCGTAGACCTTGACGCCGTTGCGGTGGGCGGCGTCGATCACGGTCGGATTCGGCGCGAGGATCAGGCCCTCACCGGCGGAGCCTCCCCAGAACACCAGCTTGTCGACGTACTGCCAGTAGCCGAAGGCGTAGTAGTTGGGGTCGGCGGAGCCCTGGGAGGGGTTGTTGGAGGTGGGGGCGAAGGACACCAGCGAGGCGATCTTCCCTTCGCCCGGCCGGGCGTTGGGGTTGGCCGCCAGGGCCGGGTCGCTGGTGCGCGGCCGGAGCGGGACGCGGGAGCGGTTGAACCGGGCGTCCGGGTCGGTGGCCGGGTCCCAGTTGAGGATGGTGCCGGGGTACCAGTACGAGGCGTAGGGCTGGTTCCCGGGGGCGGCGGCAGCCGGCGGGGCCGCAACCGGAGCGGCAGGAGCGGCATGGGCAGCCGGTACGACGCCCAGCGCGGCCGTCGCGAGCGCGGCGCTGAGCAGCAGGGGGAGGCGTCTGGACATGCGGTGGCTCCGATCGAGCGGAGTGGGTGGGGCCGGACCCACCGGCAGCGGCAGGCCCGGGTGCATGTGGGCGTGGCGGTGCTCATCGAGGGGAATGCAGCAGGAGTGCAGCAGAGTGCAGCGAACATGACAGCGAGCGGTGCGCGGGCCGGACCCCCCTCGGCGCAGCGAGGCTAAACCGGTTCAGAACCCGTGTCAACGAATCGCGCAGCAACCACACCCACCGGTGACGGCGGCGAGGTGGACTCCCGTACGGTCAGCCGGGGCGTGGGCATCTGCAGGTCCCGCCCGGGCCCGGCTCCTTCCACCGCCTCCAGCAGGCTGCGCGCGACCTGCTCCCCGAGCGCGAAGGTGTCCCGGCTGAGCGCGGTCAGCGGCGGGTGGACGATCCGGGCGAGCACCGAGTCGTCGAAGGAGACGATGGACAGCTCCCCGGGCACCGCGACGCCCATCTCCCCCGCCACGCCGAGCCCGGCGACGGCCATCACGTCGCTGTCGTAGACGATCGCGGTGGGCCGCCCGGCCCTGGAGAGCAGCGTACGGGTGGCCGCCGCGCCCTCGGCGTCGCTGAAGTCGGTGGGCACCGACACCGCCTCCAGCCCGAGCCGGCGCGAGGCGTCGCGCAGCGCACGGATCCGCCGCTGGGTGTGCTGGAAGTGCGGCAGCCCGGCGAGGTGGGCGATCCGGCGGTGCCCGATGGCGGCCAGGTAGTCGACGATGGAGAGCATCGCCTCCCGGTCGTCGGCCCAGATCCGCAGCTGGTTGCCGCCCTTGCCGGGGCCGCCGAGGACGACGGCGGGCAGCCCGAGTTCGTCCAGCACCGGCAGTCGCGGGTCCCTGACCTGCAGGTCCACCACGACGAAGCCGTCGACCCGGTGCTCGGAGGCCCAGCGCCGGTAGACCTCGATCTCGGCGGCGGTGTCCTCGACGACCATCAGGTGCAGCGCCACCGAGCTGGCCGAGAGCACCGCCTGCAGCCCGGAGAGCAGGTGGCTGAAGAACGGCTCGACGCCGATGGTGCGGGCGGGGCGGGCGATCACCAGGCCGACGGCGTCGGACCGGGCTCCGCCGAGGGCGCGAGCGGCGTGGTGGGGCCGCCAGTTCATCTCCTCGGCGACCCGCAGGATCCGCTCCCTGGTCTCCTCGCTGACGCCCGGTCGGCCGTTGAGCGCGAAGGAGACCGCGCCCTTGGAGACCCCGGCCCGGCGCGCGATGTCGGCGATCGTCGGTCTGCCCACGGAATCCGACTCCTTCTCTTGACAGCCAAGTTTAGGCCGGAGCATAGTCCCTGCCAGAGCTAGACCGGTTTAGTAGTCGTCTCCGAAACACGACCCGACCGAAGAACCCACCCACCCACCCCCGAGCTCGGCGCGATCCCCACCCACCCGCAGGACCGGGAGACCCTCATGCGAAGAATCTGGGCGGCACTGACGACGACGGCCCTCACCGCCGCGGCCCTCACCGGCTGCGGACTCGGCGCCGGAGACAGCAAGAACAGCGACAGCGTGGCGAGTGCGGCCGCCACCGGCGAGGTCAAGGGCAAGGTCTCGATCCAGACCTGGGCGCTCAAACCGAAGTTCACCGACTACATGCAGGGCGTGATCGACGGCTTCAAGAAGAAGTACCCCGGAGTCGAGGTCGACTGGCTGGACCAGCCCGGCGAGGGCTACTCCGACAAGGTGCTCAGCCAGGCCGCCTCCGGCACCCTGCCCGACGTGGTCAACCTCCCGCCGGACTTCGCCTTTCCGCTCGCCAAGAAGGACGTCCTGCTGGACGTCGCCAAGGCCGACCCCAAGCTCCCCGACGAGTACGTGGCCGGCGGCGTGGAGGCCTACCGCTACAACGGCTACCAGGGCACCTTCGGCTACCCCTGGTACCTCAACACCGATGTGGACTACTGGAATTCCGACCTCCTCGGGAAGGACGGCCTGGACCCGAAGAAGCCCCCGACCAGCCTCGACGAACTCATCGCCCAGGCCCGGGTGATGAAGGAGAAGTCCGGCGGCCAGGACTACCTGATGAGCCGCAAACCCGGCCTCGGCGACCTGTACGACATCGGCGTGAAGATCACGGCCGACGACGGCAAGTCCTTCACCTTCAACACCCCGGAAGCCGCCGCCTTGCTCGACAGGTACCGCGACGCCTTCAAGGAGGGCCTGATGCCGAACGGGGTGCTCACCGACACCTACGCCGGCAACTCCAAGCTCTTCAGCGCCGGCACCGTGGCCTGGACCACCGGCGGGGGCAACTACATCACCAGCCTCGCCACCGACAATCCCACCCTCGCGCCGAAGGTCGTCGCCTCCCCCGCGATGGGCACCCCGCCGCTGTACGTCCAGGGCCTGTCCATCCCCAAGAGCACCAAGAACCCGGCCGCCGCGGTCGCCCTCGCCCGCTGGGTCACCAGCCCCGAGAACCAGGCCGCCTTCGCCCACCTGACCAGCGTCTTCCCGTCCACCAAGGCTTCCGCGAACGACCCGTTCTTCAGCAGGAGCGACGGCACCAACGCGGGCGACGCCAAGGTGATCGCCTTCGACTCGCTCGCCAAGGCCAAGCTGATCCAGCCGGTCGAGGTGGACGACGCCATGGGCACCGTCGTCAAGCAGCAGTTCGCCCTCGCCATCAGCGGCCGGAGCAGTTCCAAGCAGGCCCTGGACACGGCCGTCGCGCAGTGCGACAAGCTCCTCAAGGGCTGACCCCACCACTCCCGGAGCCCCTACCGGCGAAGCGGCGGGCCTCCCCGCACCCGCCGCTCCCGGGGAACGACCCGACCCCGGGTCCCGGGCCCGTACCGCTCCCGGCCCGTACCGCCCGAGGCCCCCACGCGGTCCGCACCTCCCCGGCCACCGGACGGCCCCGCCCCAGGAAGGCGACAGCATGACCCACCGGCGATGGTTCACCCCCTGGCTGCTCGCCGGGCCCGCGATACTCTGGCTGGCCGTCTTCAACCTCTGGCCGGCCGTCAACACGGTGATCCTCTCCTTCACCAACGCCAAGCCCATCGGCGGCGGCCGGTTCACCGGCCTGGAGAACTACGGCCGCCTGCTCGACGACGCCCAGCTCGCCGACGCCCTGCTCAACAGCATCGTCTTCATGCTGGTCTGCCTCCCCCTCCTCACCGTCCTCCCCCTGCTGCTCGCCCTGCTCGTCCAGCGCCGCATCCCCGGCATCACCTTCTTCCGCACCGCCTTCTACACCCCGGTGATCGCCTCCGCCGTCGTGGTGGCGCTGATCTGGGGCTGGGTGCTGGACGACCGGGGGCTGGTCAACGGCCTGCTCGGGCAGAGCGGCCTCAGCCGCTCCCCGGTCCCCTTCCTCACCGACCGCTGGCTGCTGCTGTTCAGCGCGATCGCCCTGACCGTCTGGAAGGGCCTGGGCTACTACATGGTCATCTACCTGTCCGCCCTCGCCAACGTCCCGCGCGAACTGCACGAGGCGGCGGCCGTGGACGGCGCGGGCCCGCTGAGCCGCTTCCGGCACGTCACCCTCCCGGGGGTGCGCCCGACCATGGTGCTGATCTCCGCCCTCATCTCGGTGAGTTCGCTGCGCGTCTTCTCCGAGCTCTACGTGCTCTCCAACGGCCTGGGCGGCCCCGGCGGTCGCGACATGTCGGTGGTGATGCTGATCCAGATGTACAGCCGCGGCTTCAACGGCCACCTGGGCTACGCGTCCGCGCTCAGCCTGCTGCTGTTCGTCGTCACCCTCGGCCCGATGCTGTTCCTGCTGCGGCTGAACCGGAAGGCGGCCTGACCCGTGACCACCGCCCGCGAACCCGGAGCCACCGCCGGTACCGAGCGCGCTCGCACCAAGCCCGCTCGCACGAAGCCGGCACGCGGCTTCAACACCCCCTCCCCCGCCCGGACCGCGGCCCGCTACCTGCTGCTCGTCCTCGTCCTGCTCCTGGTGACCGGCCCCTTCCTGTGGCAGCTGTCCACCTCCCTCAAGGGCGCCACCGAGGACGTCTACTCCCGCACCCCGAGCTTCCTGCCCGACCATCCCACCATCGGCAACTACGGCCAGGTCGCCGACGCCATCCCGGTGTGGACCTACGCCCTCAACTCGGTGATCGTCGCCGCCGTCTGCATCACCGGCAACGTGGTCGGCTGCACCCTGGCCGGCTTCGCCCTGGCCCGGCTGCGCTTCCGCGGCGCCAAGCTGGTCCTCGGCCTGTTCCTGGCCACCCTGGTGCTGCCCGGCGAGGTCACCATCGTCTCCCAGTACGTGCTGGTGCGCGGCCTCGGCCTGGCCGACAACCTGCTCGGTGTCTCCCTGCCCGGGGCGATCGCCATGCTCAACGTGCTGCTGATGCGCACCGCCTTCGCCGCCGTGCCCGCCGAGTTGGACCAGGCCGCGCTGGTCGACGGCGCCGGCGTCTGGCAGCGGCTGTGGCACATCGGCCTGCCGAACGTGCGCGGCATGCTCAGCGTGATCGTCATCTTCACCTTCATCGGCGCCTGGGACGACTTCCTCTGGCCGCTGATCGTGCTCAACGACCCGCAGAAGTACACCCTCACCGTCGGGCTCCAGTACCTCGACGGCACCTTCTCCGCCAACCCCCGGCTGATCGCGGCCGGCACCATGATCGCCTTCCTGCCGATCGTCGTGGTGTTCGCCCTCTGCCAGCGCTTCTTCTTCAAGGGCGTCGAGGAGGGAGCCGTCAAGGGATGAGCCCACCTCCCCTACGCCACCGCCCAGTTGAGGAAGCCCCCGTGACCACCACTCCGCAGGCTCCGCGTTTCGGCGTCAACTACACCCCCAGCGCCGGCTGGTTCCACCACTGGCTCGACTTCGACCTCGACGCCGTGCGCGCCGACTTCGACTCCATCGCCGCCCTCGGCCTGGACCACGTCCGGGTCTTCCCGCTCTGGCCGCTGTTCCAGCCCAACCGCACGCTGATCCGCCCGCGCGCCGTCGGACAGCTGACGGCCCTGGTGGACGCGGCCGGCGAACGCGGCCTGGACGTCGCGGTGGACGGCCTCCAGGGCCACCTGTCCAGCTTCGACTTCCTGCCGTCCTGGACGCGGACCTGGCACCGCCGCAACATCTTCACCGACCCCGAGGTCCTCGACGGCCAGGCCGCCTACCTGCGCACCCTCGCCGGGGCGCTGCGCGAGCGGCCGAACTTCCTCGGGATGACGCTCGGCAACGAGATCAACCAGTTCTCCGGCGGCCCGCACCCCGACCCGGACGAGGTCACCCCCGCCGAGGCCGAGGCCTGGCTGCGCCGGATGCTCGCCGCCTGCGAGCGGGGCGCGCCCGGACGGCTGCACCTGCACGCCTCGTACGACGCGGCCTGGTACCTGGACGGGCACCCGTTCACGCCCTGGCACTCGGCCCGCCTGGGCGCCGCCACCGCCGTGCACTCCTGGGTGTTCAACGGCACCGCCCAGCGCTACGGCCCCCACTCCACCGCCACCGCCCAGCACGCCGCGTACCTGGTCGAGCTGTCCAAGGCCTGGGCCGACGACCCGGGCCGCCCGGTCTGGCTGCAGGAGGTCGGCGCGCCCGCGCCGCACATCACCGCCGAGGACGCGGCCCGGTTCACCGGCGCCACCGTCGACGCCGTACTGGACTGCCCGGACCTCTGGGGCGTCACCTGGTGGTGCTCCCACGACGTGGACCGCTCGCTCGCCGACTTCCCCGAACTGGAGTACAGCCTCGGCCTGTTGACCACCGAGCGGGCGGTCAAGCCGGCCGGCGCCCGGCTCGCCGGAGCCGTCGCCGAGGCCCGCCGCGACTGGCAGCCGCCCCAGCCGCGCAGCACCGCCGTGGTGGTCGCCACCGGGGACGAGGTCACCTCGCCCCGCCGGGCGGTCTGCGGCCCCGGCGGCCCGGTGTACGAGGCCTTCATGCACCTCGCCGAGGCCGGCGCCCGGCCGACCACCGTGCTCGCCGAACGCGCCGGGGACCGGGCGCACCTGGCCGCGCGCGGCATCACCGAGGTGGTCCGCCCCTCCGACGTACGTTCTCTCTAGTCAGCGCTGTCCCTCGCCACGCAACGGAGCCTGCCGACATGCACGATGACCGCACCCTCGTCGAGTCCCGCCTCAAGCGCGTCCTGGAGGAGCGCATCCTCCCGGCGGTCTACCCCGAGTCCGTCCCGCTGGAGGTCGGCATCTGGACCGCCCCCGGCGAGCCCGTCCCGGTCGCCGAGGGCCTGGCCGCCCCGCGGACCCCGATCGCGGTGGGTGACGCCTGGGGAGCGCCCTGGGGCACCAGCTGGCTGACCGTCTCCGGCACCGTGCCCGAGGCATGGGCGGGCCGGACGGTCGAGGCGCTGATCGACCTCGGCTTCGACGCCAACATGCCCGGCTTCCAGTGCGAGGGCCTGGTCTACCGCCCGGACGGGAGCCCGGTGAAGGGGCTCAATCCGCGCAACCAGTGGGTGCGGATCGCCGCCCCGGCGGCAGGCGGCGAGCAGGTGCTGCTGCACGTCGAGGCCGCCGCCAACCCGGTCATCCTGGACTACCACCCCTTCCTGCCCACCGAGTTGGGCGACCGGGAGACGGCCGGGAGCCGGCCCCGGTACAGCCTGGCCCGGATGGACCTCGCGGTCTTCGACGACACGGTCTGGCAGCTGGCGCTCGACCTGGAGGTGCTCGGCGAGCTGATGGCCGAACTGCCGGTGGACGGCGCCCGCCGCTGGGAGGTGCTGCGCGCGGTGGAACGGGCCCTGGACGCGATCGACCTCCAGGACGTCAACGGCACGGCAGCGGCCGCCCGTTCCGAGCTCACGGCAGTGCTCGCCGCGCCCGCCGTGCCGTCCGCGCACCGGATCAGCGCGATCGGCCACGCCCACATCGACTCGGCCTGGCTGTGGCCGCTGCGCGAGACGGTGCGCAAGGTGGCCCGCACCACCGCCAACATGACCGCGCTGCTGGAGGACGAGCCGGACTTCCTCTACACCATGTCCCAGGCGCAGCAGTACGCCTGGATCAAGGAGCACCGCCCCGAGGTGTACGCGCGGGTCCGCAAGGCGGTGGCCGAGGGCCGGTTCGTACCGGCCGGCGGAATGTGGGTCGAGTCCGACACCAACATGCCGGGTTCGGAGGCGATGGCCCGCCAGTTCGTGCACGGCAAGCGGTTCTTCCTGGAGGAGTTCGGGATCGAGAACCACGAGGCCTGGCTGCCGGACACCTTCGGCTTCACCGGCGGCCTGCCGCAGATCATCCGCAACGCGGGCTCCAAGTGGCTGCTGACCCAGAAGATCTCGTGGAGCCAGGTGAACAGGTTCCCGCACCACACCTTCCTCTGGGAGGGCATCGACGGGACCCGCATCTTCACCCACTTCCCGCCCGTGGACACCTACAACTGCTCCATGAAGGGCAGCGAAATCGCCCACGCCGCAAAGAACTTCAAGGACAAGGGGATGGCCCGGCACTCTCTCGCGCCGACCGGCTGGGGTGACGGCGGCGGCGGGACGACCCGTGAGATGGTCGCCAAGGCCGCCCGGCTGCGCGACCTGGAGGGTTCGGCCACCGTCCGCTGGGAGAAGCCCGCCGAGTTCTTCGCAAAGGCCGAGGCCGAGTACCCGGACCCGCCGGTCTGGGTCGGCGAGCTCTACCTCGAACTCCACCGGGCCACCCTGACCAGCCAGGCGAGGACCAAGCAGGGCAACCGGCGCAGCGAGAACCTGCTGCGCGAGGCCGAACTCTGGTGCTCCACCGCCGCGTTGCGCACCGGCGCGACGTATCCCTACGAGCAGCTGGACCGGATCTGGAAGACCGTGCTGCTGCACCAGTTCCACGACATCCTGCCCGGCTCCTCGATCGCCTGGGTGCACCGCGAGGCGGAGGCCACGTACGCGGCCCTGGCGGAGGAGCTGGAGGGGCTGATCGGCGCCGCCCAGCAGGCGCTGGCCGGGGCGTCCGGGGGCGGGCGCGAGCTGGTGTTCAACGCGGCGCCGCACACCCGCTCGGCCGTCCCGGCGGGCGGGGCGGCCGTGGTGGCCCCCGCGGCGGCGGAGTGCACGGTGGCCGAGCGGCCCGAGGGCGGCTTCACCCTGGGCAACGGCCTGCTGGAGGTCACCGTCGGCGCGGACGGCCTGATCAGCTCGGTGGTCGAACTGTCCAGCGGCCGGGAGGCCGTCGCCCCCGGCAGCCGCGCCAACCTGCTGCAGCTGCACCCCGACTTCCCCAACATGTGGGACGCCTGGGACGTCGACCGGTTCTACCGCAACACCGTCACCGACCTGACCGGCGTGGACTCCCTCACCGCCGCCGCCTCCGCCGGCAGCGCAGCTGTCCGCGTCGCCCGCTCCTTCGGCTCCTCCACCGTCGTCCAGACCCTCACCCTGCGGGCCGGCGAGCAGCGCCTCGACATCGACACCGAGGTCGACTGGCACGAGACCGAGAAGTTCCTCAAGGCCGCGTTCCCACTGGACATCCACACCGAGCGCTACGCCGCCGAGACCCAGTTCGGCCACCTCCACCGGCCCACCCACACCAACACCAGCTGGGACGCCGCCAAGTTCGAGGCCTGCAACCACCGCTTCGTCCACCTGGAGGAGCCCGGCTGGGGCGTGGCGCTGGTGACCGCCTCCACCTACGGCCACGACGTCACCCGCACCGTGCGCCCGGCCGACGGCGGGACCACCACCACGGTCCGCTTCTCGCTGCTGCGCGCCCCGCGCTTCCCCGACCCGAGGACCGACCAGGGCGCGCACCGCTTCCGGCACGCGCTGGTGCCCGGCGCGGCAATCGGCGACGCCGTCCGCGAGGGCTACCGGATCGGGCTGCCCGAGCGGCGGGTCACCGGGACCGCCGAGCGCGTCGCGCCGCTGGTCGAACTGGACAACGACGCCCTGGTGGTCAGCGCGGTCAAGCTCGCCGACGACCGCAGCGGCGACCTGGTCGTCCGGGTCTACGAGGCGGGCGGCGGCCGAGCCCGCGGCCGGCTCACCACCTCCTTCCCACTGGCGGGTGCCGTCCCCTGCGACCTGCTGGAGCGGCCCTGGGACGGCACCCGCGGCGAGGTGTCGGTCGAGGACGGCGCGGTGCGGCTGGCCCTGCGCCCGTTCGAGCTGGTCACCCTGCGGCTGAGCGCGGCCCGCTGACCGACGGACCCGGCCCGTCGACCGGCGTACCCGACCCGTCGGTCGGCCGGCCCGCCGACCGACGTACGGTAAAGGCGCCCCGGCCCCGCGCGGCCGGGGCGCCGCCCCTGCGACCCTCCTGGAGCCCGCCATGCCGCTCACCCCTCTGTTCGCCGCGGTCGACATCGGCGGCACCAAGATCGCCGGGGCACTGGTCGACGGCGACGGACGGCTGCGGCACCGGCTCCAACTGCCCACACCGGCAACCGAACCCGGCGCGGCCGTGCTCGCCGTCGTGCACAAGGTTCTGGACCAGCTCGCCGGTACGCCCGACTGGTCCGCCGTAACGGCCGTCGGCATCGGCAGCGCCGGCCCGGTCGACCTGGCCGACGGCACCGTCAGTCCGGTCAACATCCCCGGCTGGCGCGGCTTCCCGCTGGTCGCCGAGGTCACCGCGCACCCGGCGGTGGCCGCCCGCTACCTGCCCGTCCGGCTCGCCGGGGACGGCGTGGCGATGGCCGCCGCCGAGCACTGGCAGGGTGCGGCCCGGGGCGCCGACAACGCGCTCTGCCTGGTGGTGTCCACCGGCGTCGGCGCCGGGCTGGTGCTGGACGGGGCCGTCCGGCCCGGCCCGAGCGGCAACGCCGGGCACCTCGGCCACATCACCGTCGACCTGGACGGCGAGCCCTGCCCGTGCGGCTCCCGCGGCTGCCTGGAGGGCCTGGCCAGCGGCACCGCGATCGCCCGCCGGGCACTCGCCGACGGCTGGCGGCCGCCGGGCGAGGACCGCACCGCCCGCGCGGTGGCCGTGGCGGCCGCCGGGGGCGACCCGGTCGCGCTGGCCTCCTTCGACCGGGCCGCCCAGGCGCTGGCCGCCGGGATCGCCGCGACGGCCGCCCTGGTCGACCTCCACCGGGTGGTGGTCGGCGGCGGCGTCGCCGCCGCCGGGGAGGTGCTGTTCGCCCCGCTCGCCCGCCATCTGGGCTGCTACGCCGCCCTCTCGTACGTCCGCGGGCTGGACGTGCGCCGCGCCGAACTCGGCACCGACGCCGGGCTGATCGGCGCGGCCGCGCTCTGCCGCTGAGCCCTGCCGGTCCCGGGCCGTACGGGCCGCGGGGCGACTTGGCGGGCCGCCGCGGCGCCGCACGGCAGCTGCCGGCCGTCGGCCCGGAGGCGGACCGATCGGCAGGCTCCTGCACCGGGTTGACCGTGCCTCGCGAGGGCGGCCGGGTCCGGCAGCGGCGTCCGCCCGGCTCAGGCCGGCAGCGGGTGCCCGAACAGCAGGTCGTAGCCGTCGGGCAGTTGCTCGATCACCTGGTCGATCAGCTCCCCCGGGACGAGGTCGGCCACGGTGCTGAGCACCGCCCCGATGTCCCACTGCGCCGTCGCCGGCGTCGCCCCGTCGATCCAGCCGACCACCGCCTCCACGAAGCGCTCGGCGGTCAGTGGCTCGGCGGCCGGCTGGGCGTCCCGGAGCAGCGAGGCGTACGTCCCGGGCAGCGCGTCGGCGAGGGCCAGCCGCTCCGCGCCCACCAGGTGCTCGCCCAGCAGGCCGAGCACGACCCGGGCGGCGTGGTCCGCCTCCGCCTCGCCCCGGTACTCACCGCGCTCCACGACGCGGGCGAGGAAGTCCTCCCAGGAGATGGTCATCGTGTTCTCCTTCCGGTCGGCGGAACCGGACCGGGCAGCGGCGGTCGATGGTCGGTGGGGCCTGCCGCGTCGCAGCCCGTGACCGCCGGGGGACGTACCGGTTCCCGTGCTGCTCAGCGTACTGCGGTCCGGCCGGGCCGGGACCACTGCCCGGGCGTGGACCGGGACCGGTCGGACGGATCGACGCCGTTGTCGACCACGCCGCCGGCCCGCACCGTCACCTGCGCGGGAACCCCCAGGTCAGCCCACCGAGGCGCGCACTCTTCTGCGCGAGCCGCGCGACGCACCCACCCCCGCACCGGAACGAGCCGCCGTCCGCTGGGCCGGCGCCATCGCCTGCGCGACGGCGACCACGGTGTCGCGACGCGTCGGGTCCGGCACCCGGCCGACGGCCGGGTCCGACATAAACGCCGACAGAAAGCGCCGCTCGCTCTGGCTGAGTTTGCGCGAGCGACCGGATTCCCGGTCCCGCGCGACCACCACGGTCCGCGCCCGCATAAAGGTGAGCGGCTCGCGACAGACATTCACCTCGACATGGGCGGAACTCCGCCCGATGCGTTCCACGGTCAACCGTACCGACAATGGCTCGGGGCGGTGGTGCAGCTGTTCCAGATAATCGATCTCGTGCCGGGCGATAATGAACCCGGAGGGGAACAGGGATTCCCGCACGGCGGTCGCGTGGTGGCAGAACAGGTCGTAAATCCCCTCCTGGATGTAGCCGACCAGCCGGGCGTTGTTGATGTGCCCGTTCTCGTCGACGTCGCTCCACCGGGTGGGGCACGACAGCACGTGCACGCCCGGGTACAGCGCGCTCACTGCTGCGTCAGCCCGGCGCCGGCCCCGGCGGGGAGCAGTGCCCGCTGCAACCTGGCGTAGTAGCCGGAGTGTTCGGCCGCCATCCGGGCGGCCGTCCAACCCTCCTCGGCGGCTTCGGCGGCCGCCTGGACGACCAGGCTGTCGAGCGCCACGTCGACCGACCGGCAGAGTTCGGCGACCGCGGCCAGACGTTCGGTGACATCGGCCGCACCGGCCGCGTTTCGGGCCGGAAAGGCCGCCAACGATTCGACTGCGAGCTGCAGGTCGTCGACGACGTCCGACCGGATCTCCTCCGGTGAGTTCCGCATTCTTTTCTCCAGGACCAATTCGGGCCGTTACGGCCCGGTAACTGACGTTCGAATACACCGCGATCGGTGCCGGCCCCCCGACGCCATCGACGCTATCCCAGTCGACGCGGGTCCGCAGAAGGTTTTCGGACGGTGACGGGAAACTGACTTCCATCGGAGTAGTTTGCGGGAGTACACAATATGCCCCGTCAGCCGAACGCGGTAAGCAGAACGGGTGGTATCGCCGACCCGCCGAGCAAGATCGACTACTGCCCGTCACAAATCTGCTACCGGGCTCCCCACCACCGCGCCTTGTACAGGAGGGTGCCGCGCAGGATCCGCACTCCCTCCGGCCGGTGCAGCCGGATCACCGAGGTGCACCAGTCGCACGGCGCCTTGTGGTCGGGCGCCACGGTGAGCAGCCGGCCGGTGCCGGGCTCGTCGCCGATGCTCTTGACGTCCCGCTCCGCCGCGGGATCGGCCAGACGGACGGGCGTGAAGCGGTCGGCGGCCGGGTCGTACTGCCACAGGCCGCGCAGCGTGCTCAGCCAGAACCGGCCGGGCGCGGCCCGCACCGGCGCGAGGTCGTGGCCGCCCACGTCCGGCAGCGGGACGGTGCGGACGGCGGTCAGCGTGGGTGCGGCCGGGGTGCCGCCCACCCGCAGCGCGACCAGCGCCCCGCCCCCGAGCGCCCAGAGCAGGCCGGACCGCCCGTCGAGAGCCACCCCGTGCGCACCGGGCAGCCCGAACTCGGTGTACGCCGTGGCACGCGGCCCCTGCGAGGCCGCGTACAGCCGCACCCAGCCGCTGCTCGCCACCACCGCCACATTGCCGTCCGGGAGCAGCTCGATGCTGTGCGGGTTGGCCCTCGGGCCCAGGTCCGCCGCCCAGCGGGTGCGGCCGGTGGCGGTGTCGACCACGGCGGCGAGCCCGCCGCCCGCGGTGGTGAGCAGGTAACGCCGGCCCCGCAGGGTCCGGCTCTTCGCCTCGTCCGGATTCGACCAGCTGCGGGCCGGCGAGAGATCGGCGACGTCCGCCGCCCGGTCCGCGGACCAGGACCACACCACCGGCAGCCGGTCGGGCCCCTGGTAGGCCATCAGCTCCCGACCGCCCAGCAGCACGAACACCCGGCGGGAGCCCTGGTCCGCGACCACGACCCGCCACCTCGACGACCCGGCCTCCGCCCGGCCCGCGGGCGCGCAGAGCAGCAGGGCCAGGCCCAGCGCGGACAGCGTTCTCCTCAGCACATCCCCACGCTGTCGGCTTCCCGGCCGCCCCGCAGCCCGGCTCGGCCGAACGGCGCCCTGGCGTGGGCAGCCGCCCCGTCAGTCCTCCAGGAGCTCCAGCACCCGCGTCCAGCTGTACGCCCCCGGAGCGAACTCCGCGATCCGCACCCCCATCCCCCGCAGCCTGGTCAGACTCTCCCCGTACGCCGGATGCGCGGCCTGGGCCGCGCTGAGGCACGGCTGGACCGCCACCGGAATCCCCCACCCGTACGACTCGCAGAGGATCCCGAGCGCGAGGGTGTCCGAGATCCCGGCGGCCCACTTGTTGATCGTGTTGAAGGTCGCCGGAGCCACCACGAGCGCATCCGGATCCGGCAACGGTCGAGGCTCCCCGGGCTTCCGCCAGGCCGAGCGGATCGGGTACCCCGTCTGCCCCTCGATCGCCGCGACGTCGATGAACCCCATGGCGAGTGGCGTCGCCACCACCCCCACCTCCCACCCCCGCTCCTGCGCCGCCGAGACCAACTCACCCACCCCACCGGCAACCCCGGCCGCACACACCACGACGTACAGCACCGGCTTCCCCGCCACGGCCATCTCCCCGACTCCCCTCAACCCACCGGAACAGCACCACCCGCCATCCAGTGTGCCCGCGCCGTTCCGCAGTCGCGCACGGCCCGGAGCCCGCCCCCAGCTACGACCGGGGGCGGGCACGGCGGCTGGCGGGAACGTCAGCCGATGGTCGATCCGGTGACCGGTTCGGACAGCGAGAGGGTCTTGCCGTTCGCCCCGGACCTGACGAACTGCCAGGTGAGGCCGTTGATCACGCCCTTGCTCAGCGGGGCCAGCTTGGCGAATGCGGGCTGGCTGAGGTCGATGTGGGTGGAGTCACAGGACGGACACTGGTCCTTCACCGGGACGGTGACGGTCTTGCCCTGGTACGTGACCTTGACCGAAATGCCCTTGCAGAGAGGGTCGTTGTTGGGGTTGGCGGAGGTCCACCAGGTGTGGGAGACGGCGACCAGCATCTGGTCGGAGGCGTTGATCTGGGTGCCGCAGGCGCCGTAGCCGGCGTCGTTGTAGTAGGTGGCCTTCCCGCTCATGGGCTTGTTGACCGGTATCGCGGCGCTGGCGGAGCCGGCGGTCAGGGCGATGAGGGCGGCGGCCGCGAGCGGGGCGCCTGCGAGGATCCTGAGGTTCGTGCCGATGGCGCGCATGGTTCGTTCCCTCCGGTTCGACGAACCGGGCTAATCATGGGCATGACAGGTCGAAGTAGCCAAAGTTGCACCGCAGTTGGACGATCCGAATCGCCGATGCCCGCCCGGTGAAGGGAACGTATGCGTTCCACCTCGGCATGGTCCAGACCTCCCCGGTGTTGTCATGAACACAAGGCAAGGATCTTTACCAATGCCGCCGAAGGAGCGAAGATACGTGACCGCGCCACCACCCATGGCGTTGACGGGGCGTCATCCCGCTCGCTCCGGAGGCCGTCCCATGCGCACCACACTCGCCGCCGCCCTGCTCCCCGGCTCCGCCCTGACGCCGATCCTCGCCGTCTCCCCGGCGGCAGCGGCACAGACGACGGTGCCGCGCGCGGTGAACCAGGGCTACAGCATCCCGGTCGGCGGCATCACCGATCTCGGCGCGCTCCCCGTCCTCGGCAGCCTCGGCCTGGACTTCGCCCGCCTGCTCGGCCAGTAGGGGGCCGCACCCAGGCCGAACGGCCCCCGATTCGGGAAGATCACGAACCGGCACCACCCACTCGGGTTACGCTCGACCCGCGCGGCGCGCCGCCGCGCTGTCGACCGAGGGGGAACGCGTGATCGGGGACCTGCTGCCGGACGTCGTGGTGACCGAGGTCGCCTACCACGACCCGTCCGAGGCCCGGCTGGAGCCGGCCGAGGAGGAGGTGATCGCCCGGGCCGTGGACAAGCGCCGCCGCGAGTTCACCACCGTGCGCCACTGCGCCCGCACCGCCCTGGCCCGCCTCGGCATCCCGTACCGCCCGCTCGTCCCCGGCCTGCGCGGCGCGCCGAGCTGGCCGGACGGCGTTGTCGGCAGCCTCACCCACTGCGACGGCTTCCGCGCGGCCGCCGTCGCCCGCGCCGGCACCCTGGCCTCGGTCGGCATCGACGCCGAGCCCGCGCTGCCGCTGCCGGAGGGCGTCCTGGAGAGCATCGCCCTGCCCGTCGAGCAGGAGCGGCTGGCCGCGCTCGCCACCGAGCGCCCGGGCACAACGTGGGACCGCATCCTGTTCAGCGCCAAGGAGTCGGTCTACAAGGCCTGGTTCCCGCTGACCGAGCTGTGGCTGGACTTCCACGAGGCCGAACTCGACCTCTCCCCCGACGGCACCTTCTCCGCCCGCCTGCTGGTCCCCGGCCCGGTGGTCGGTGGCCGACGCCTGGACGGCTTCGACGGCCGTTGGGCGGTCCGCGACGGGCTGCTCGCCACCGCGATCGCCGTCGCGCCGTAGCCGCAGCCGCCGCCGTTCATCGTGGGACCGCGGCCGCAGCCGAGTCGCCCGGGCATATCCTCGACCGCGTGACGGTGACTTATGTGATCGACGGCTTCGAGATCGACACCCTGGAGGACTTCTGGGACGTGGTCGGGCAGGCGATCGGCGTCGACGGCTACTTCGGCCACAACCTGGACGCCTTCGCCGACTGCCTGGGCGGCGGCTACGGCACGCCGGACGACGGCGACTACGTCATCGAGTGGCGCCACCACGAGCTGTCCCGCCGCCGGCTCGGCTACCCGGAGACCGTCCGGCAGCTGGAGCTGCGGCTCGCCAGGGTCCACCCCACCAACCGCGAGCAGGTCGCGGCCGAACTGGCCGCCGCCCGGGCCGGCAAGGGGCCGACGGTCTTCGACTGGCTGGTCGACATCATCGAGGAGCGCCACCCGGGCGGCCTCCGCCTGGCCTGACGCTCCCCGGCGGCCTCCGTCCGGCCTCACGCCCCGGCGGCCTCCGCCCGGCCTTACCCCCGGCGGCTACATCACGTCCGACAGCCGGACGAACCGCCGACCCGCCGCCAGCAACCCCGGCACCGCCGCCGCCACCCCGGGGGCGGTGCCGCCGCCCGGGCGGTTCATGTGCCCGATGACGACCGCCCCGGGCGGTGCCGACGCCACCTCCTGCCGCACCTCCGAGGCCGGGAGCGTCGCCCCGCCGTCCCCGTTCACGCTGAACCCCACCACGCGTTCGCCCAGGTCGGCGACGACCCGGGCGGCGACGTCGTCGTAGTGCGCGGTACCGGAGCGGAAGAACCTCGGCGGGTGACCGAGCAGCCCGGTCAGCTTGTGGGCGTTGCCCACGACCTCGTCGTACACCTCGCCGACCCCGCCGGTGCCGGCGATCCCGTACGCCGAACGGCCGGTCACCGAGAGCGGGCGGTGGACGGTGCCGTGGTTGCCGATCTCGAACAGCCCGTCGGAGGCGAGATGCTCGAAGACGTCCGGGTTGGCGTCGATCCAACGGGCGTTCAGGAACAGCGTGGCCGGGACCTTCCTCTCGCGCAGGAAGTCGATCAGGTCGGCGTCGTAGCCGTTCCCACCTGGGCCGCCGCAGGCGTCGAAGGTCAGCGCCGTCGCGCGCTCGCCCTCCGGCAGCTCGGTGATCACCCCGGAGACCCGCAGCCCCCACTCGGTCGGCGCCAGGGCCCCGTAGCGCTGGACCATCCCGGCCCGGCTCGGCTCCCGCGCCGCCGCCGTCGGCGCGGCAGCGGAGGCCGTGGCCGACGAAGCGGCCGACGGAGTGGCTGACGCACCCGCAGACGCCCCCCCAGACGCACCCGCCCCCGTCGCGGACTCGGCGGACACCGCCCCCGAAGCGGACGCTGTCGGCGAGACCGCCCCTCCGCCCTCCGCGCCCCGCATCGCCCGGCACCCCGCCAGCGGGCCCCCGGCCGCCAGGGCCGCCAGCAGCGTCCGCCGACTCAGTGCCACACCAGCCTCCCGACCGACCCATCGCCACCTGTCATCCGAACCGACCACGTGACTATGAACCGACCATCCGTCACTCTCCGCAACTCGCCCCGCCGCTGCCCGGACGCCCTTCACCGACCCGCCCCACCCCGGTGAGCCCCGCCTCACCCCCGGTTCACCCCCCGGGGTAGACGAGCCGGCGAACCCGCCCGCCCCAGCCCGGAGGCACCGATGCCCACCGACCCAGTCGACCCGGCCCGCGCCACGGACCCGCCACGCTCAACCGGCCCGACGCACCCCGCCCGCCACGACCTGCTCCCCCACGACCTGCCCCGCCGCGACCTGCTCCCCCACGACCTGCCCCGCCGCGACCTGCCCCGCCGCGACCTGCTCCGCACCGGCCTCGCCACCAGCGCCGCCACCACCCTCGGCCTCGCCGTCACCACCGCGACCGCCGGCCCCGCCCCAGCAACGCCCGCCCAGGCCCCACCCGACGGCGACCGCACCCTCACCCTCACCGGCCGCCTCCCCACCGGCGCCCCCGACTTCGTCCTCCTCCCGGTCGAAGTCCCCGAGGGCGTCCGCGAGATCGCCGTCTCCTACCGCTACGACAAGCCGCAGGTCCCCGCCGGCACCCCCGGCAACTCCTGCGACATCGGCATCTTCGACGAGCGCGGCACCGACCTCGGCGGGGACGGCTTCCGCGGCTGGTCCGGCGGCTTCCGCACCGAGTTCGCCCTCTCCCGGGGCGCTGCCACCCCCGGCTACCTCCCAGGCCCGATCAACCCCGGCACCTGGCACGTCGCCCTGGGCCCGTACCAGGTCGCCCCGCAGGGCCTGGACTACCACGCCCAGGTGACCCTCCGGTTCGGCGAACCGGGGTCGGAGTTCACCCCGCACTACCCGCCGGAGCGGGCCCGCGGCCGCGGCCGGGCCTGGTACCGGGGCGACTGCCACCTGCACACCGTGCACTCCGACGGGCGTCGCCTGCCCGAGGAGGTGGCCGCCGGTGCCCGGGCGGCCGGCCTGGACTTCATCGTCTCGACCGACCACAACACCAGCTCCTCGCACGCCGTCTGGGGCCCGCTGGCCGGCCCCGACCTGCTGATCGTCACCGGCGAGGAGGTCACCACCCGCAACGGCCACTGGCTGGCCCTGGGCCTGGAGCCCGGCCGGTTCGTCGACTGGCGCCACCGCTCCCGCGACGAGGAGTACCCGCGCTTCGTCCGCCAGGTCCACCGCTCCGGCGGCCTGGTGGTGCCCGCGCACCCGTACTGCCCGTACGTCGCCTGCCAGTGGAAGTTCGGCTACGAGCAGGCCGACGCCGTCGAGGTCTGGAACGGGCCCTGGACGTACGACGACGAGTCGGCCGTCGACACCTGGGACTCCGGGCTCGCCGTCGCCCTGCGCGGCGGCAACGGCAACAGCGGCCGCTCCTGGCTGCCCGCCATGGGCAACAGCGACGCCCACAGCGACCCGCAGGTCATCGGCCTGCCGCACAACGTCGTCCTCGCCGAGGACCTCACCCGGGACGCGATCCTCGACGGGCTGCGCGCCGGGCGCAGCTGGCTGGCCGAGTCCGCCACCGTCGAGCTCGACCTCACCGCCACCGGGAACGGCCGTCAGGCCGGCATCGGCGAGGAGCTGTCCGTCCCTGCTGACGCCCCGGTGGACGTCCGGCTCACCGTCTCCGGCGTGCCCGGCGGCACCGTCCGCCTGATCACCGACGAGGGGCAGATGCACCAGGAGTCGCTGCCCGCCGGCGGCTCCGGCACCGTGGTGTGGCGCACCACCGCCTCACTCGCCGCGTACGTCCGCGCCGAGGTGCGCCACCCGAGGGCCGACGGCACGCCCGGCAAGGGCAACTCGATGGGCGGGGAGCTCCCCTGGGGCCCGATGGCCGCCCTCACCAACCCGATCGTCCTGCGCACCGAGGACCGCTGAGGGCCGCCCCCGGCCCACTCCCGCCCAGCCCCGCCCCGGCCGGGGACCTGCCAGGGACCTGCCGCGGACCTGCCCGGGACGGGGAGGGGGGACGACTCGGAGCACCCGTTTGGACTAGGTTGATCCCCGAAACGCATCAGTCGTAGGGACGAGGCGGTCGGCTGTCCGCATCCGGGCCGACCGGCTCCTTCGCACTCCCACCGTCTCGCCCCGGCTGCCCGACCGAACCGACCGACCCCGTCCGTCCCCGGCCCGCGAAGGGATCAGCAGCTGTGAACCGTACGACCGTAGGTGGGCCGGAGCTCGGGGGCGGCCGGGGCGCCGGGGGCGTCCTCCTCCTCGTCGACCCCTCCGGGGCCGGGAACAGCCCGGTCGCGGGGCTGCTCGCCCAGGAGCTGCACCCGAGCGTCCACCTGCGGACGGAGGACTTCCTCCAGGTCATCCGCAACGGCCAGCTGCCGCCGCACCTGCCCGAGGCCGCCCGCCAGAACGCCACCGCCCTGGCCGCCGCCGCCCAGGCCGCCTTCGCCTACGCCACCGGCGGCTACCAGGTCGTCGTCGAGTGCGCCGAGGCCCCGGCCTCCCTCGACACCTTCCGCCGCGAGAGCCGCACCACCGGCTCCGCCCTCCACTACGTCGTCCTCACCACCGCGGCCCCCACCACCCCGCACGAACTCGACACCACCCCCCTCACCCCCGACACCACCACCAAGTCCGTCCTCACCGCCCTCACCACCCGCACCCACCTCCTCGGCTGGTGACCGGGCGCGGGCGGACAGGCCCTACGCCACCCCCTACGCCCCGACCACGCCGTCGATGGCCTCGCGCAGGAAGTCGGCGTGTCCGTTGTGCCGGGCGTACTCGTGGATGAGGTGGAGCATCACCAGGCGCAGCGACACCTCGGCCTCCCAGCGGGGCTGGTAGCCGGTGACGTCGAGCGAGGGGGCGGCGAGTTCGATGCGTCGGGAGTGCTCGACCTCGGCCCGCCAGGCGGCGAAGGCCTCGGCACGGGTGGCCCCGGTCGCGTCGTAGGCCACCTGGTAGTCGCCGTCCTCGGACCAGACCAGCGGGACGTCCTCCCCGTCGATCACCCGGCGGAACCAGGTGCGCTCGACCTCGGCCATGTGCCGGACCAGCCCGAGCAGGCTCAGCGTGGACGGCGGGCTTGAGCGTTCCCGCAGCTGTTGGTCGGTCAGGCCCTCACACTTCATGGCGAGGGTCGCCCGGTGGAAGTCCAGGAATCCGCGCAGCATCTCGCGCTCGCCGCCGGTCAGCGACGGTACGGGTCGGTTGTCGGTGCTCATGGGGGGTGCTCCTCGTGGTCGGCGGTTCCCGGCGGACTGTAGCGAACGACGGGCCCGTCCCGACACCGCGTTTCCGAGCCCCGGCAGCCCCTTGATCGACACCCGACCCGTCGTCCCACACCGCTACGGCCGACCCCGAACCCCCACCGTCACGTACCGTGTTCGGACCGCCACCGGTTTGGGTACGTACCTCGGCGCGCCCGACCGCCGGGCGCCCACCGAGCAGGAGACCCGACGGCCCATGGACCACAACCACATCCCCCCGACGGTACGCCGGACGTACGGCGCCGACGATCTCAGTACCGCCCCCTCGTTGGGCGGCGGGACACCCTTGCACCCTAGCTGACCTGCTCTCATCCCAGAACCGGCATCACGAGACTCGTCCCACCCTGCTCCACAAAGCCCCCAACCACACGCCACCCCGAGGAATCGAAGGCCATGAACCAGGACCCCATCCCCCCGACCGTGCGCCGGACTTACGGCGCCGAAGATCTCTCCAAGGCGGCCAGCTTCGGCGGCGGATTTATCAACTTCGGTGACTGGCAAGGCATCGACCTCACCGCCCTCACCCCCGAGGATCGGGTGCGCAGCCAGGAGCAGTTGTACCGGCGGGTGCTGCGTGCCTTCCCGGAGCCGCGTGAGCGGCTGCGGCTGGCGGAGGTGGGCTGCGGGCGCGGGCTGGGTGCGGCCCTGGCGCTGCGGGAGTTCCGCTTCGCCTCGGTGACGGGCGTGGACATCCATCCGGACCAGGTCGAGCGCGCCCGCGCCGTCAACGCCCGCGCCCAGGCCACGTATCCGGACCGGCTCGCCTACACCATCGGCTCAGCCGACGAACTCCCCTTCCACGACGCCTCGCTGGACGGCGTCTACTCGGTCGAGGCCGCCCAGCACTTCCGCCGACTCTCCGGCTTCGCCCGCGAGGCCGCGCGCGTCCTGCGCCCCGGCGGCCGCCTGGTCGTCACCACCTTCTTCGCCACCCCCGGAGACGAGATCACCGAACGCCTCAAGCTCCTGCTCGCCAGCTTCGCCGACGGCCTCGACGTCCCCCACACCCTCAACGGCTTCACCACCGACCTCACCAACGCCAGCTTCACCGACGTCACCACCGAAACCATCGGCCCCGACGTCTGGCCGGGCCTCGACCGCTACCTCGCCGACACCGTCCCCACCGACCACTGGACCCGCAACTTCCTCCCCGCCTGGCGCCACGGCCTCCTCGACTACCACCTCATCACCGCCACCCGAGCCGCCTGACCCCGGCCATATTCCGCCACGGGCCTGTCCGCAATCACCTGGGACAGGCCCACACCGAACCAGGCACTTCACTGACCCACGCCCCTTGACCCCCAGCGGTCGAAAGGGGGTGACGGCTCGTCCGCTCAGTCCAGAACCCGCAGGTCAGGGCCTGCCACATCCAGGCCGCATGACGCCTGGTGCCACCTCATGACACCCAGTCCGTGAGAGGCGCGTGAGAGGTGGCAGACGACTGGAGCCCCGAGAGTGACGTGCCTCACAACTGCGTACGACTCGCTTCCGGCTGTTTCCGCCCGCCCGAGGACGGCCGGAGAACGACACGGTCGCAAACTTTGGTGGCGGCGATACGACATTCACCTGTCGCCGAGTTGATCGCGGCATTCGTAGACCGCCGCCCATCTCCAAGGTCCTCGCCACCCAGCCGGTCAGATCCTCTGTCGACGTCCGCTTGGATTGACACCCCCAGTTGTTCGGCTTCCGGAAGCCGGCCGGGAAGAACCACATTCCGCGTCCGATTGCCCCAGCGGCTTCGAGTGGCGCCGGGCGCGTGCACCGGGGGCAGATCAGCCGAGCTTCCAGAGCGTCAGCCCGCCGTGGTCGTCGACGGTGGTCCAGGAGCCGTCGCCGCGCAGCCGGGGCTCGGCGGCGAGACGGCCCCGGATCGCTCCGCTGGCGAGGTCGACGACGTACGGAATGTTCCACTCGTCGTCCTCGGTCTCGCCGGCGACGGTGATCACCGCAGTGGCGGCATCAAGGTAGCCGCCGCTCCACGCGATGTGGGGCTCTTCGACCTCGTCGTTGTCATCGGTGCTCCCGTCCTCGTCGGCTGCCGCGGGAGTCAGGAAGCGCTCGACGGCGAAGCGGCACAGCTCGGTGCCGTCGGGGAAAGCGTGGAAGACGGCGTCGTCCTCACCGTGTCCGACGGTCATGAACTCCCGCCCGTCGGGGGAGACATCGATCAGGCAACGGTCATCCCACGGGTAGGAGTGGACGCTGATCGCGTCTCCGTCCAGACGGCCGTGGAAGAGGAAGACGCCGTCCTGGCCTTCACCGACGTCCAGGAGCATGTGAATGCCGTCGGGGTGGGCCACCTGGTGGGCGCCCTGCCCGACCGTGGGCAGGGCGTATTCGGCGATCACCCGCCCGTCGGCGGCGTCCACGACCAGCCAGCGGTCTCCGCCGTCACCCCGGCCCAGCATGGCGTCCGGCCGAAAGATCCACACCTGCGAACCGTCCAGCGAGAAGGCGCAGTTGGCGAGCCCGATCGAAGAGTGCGCCGGCGGCGTGAAAGGGATCCGCCAGCGCACCGCGCCGTCGGCGTCCAGGCACATGGCCTCGTGCTGGGTGGCAACGACGACGCAGCCAGCGTCGGGCGCGAGAGCGGCGCCCCACGCGTCACGTGGGCGATCGCCCAGTCGGAACACCGCACAGGGCGCGACGGGCTCGTCGCCGGCAGCCGAGAAGTCCACCGCGAACAGAGTCCCGTCCAACGCCCACGACACCGGGCCGGGCCCGGACGGAACCACCGAGGCAACCGCTGGGGACGATGCCGTTTCCGGCGTCAACGGCTTGGTCGTGGCGATCGGTCGAACGGGCAGCAGCGTCATGGGGTGAAAGGTATCGGGCCGCCCCGACAGGCCAGGCCAGGCCAGGCCAGGCCAGGGGAGAATCCGGGTACACGGGGTGGCACGCAATGGCAGCATGCAGCCCCTGTCGGGAGCCGAACCGCCCGACCTGAGTGTCGTCGCCGTGCATGCAGTACACGGTCAGGGCGACGGTCGCCCGCAGCCAATTCGTCTCCGAGACGGCGATTGCGTACGAGCTGTCCGCTGGTGACCAGCCATCCGGCAGGTGACGCTCATGATGGATTCCTGGGCCGCCTCCACCTGCCGCAGGCATTTTCTCGGCGGCGGCGAAAATGAGATTTCGCGCTGTGCGGGATGTGCCGTAGAGTCGGTGTCACCGACGCGGGGTGGAGCAGCTCGGTAGCTCGCTGGGCTCATAACCCAGAGGTCGCAGGTTCAAATCCTGTCCCCGCTACTACGCAACAAGGCCGGGCCCGTCGCACACAGTGCGACGGGCCCGGCCTTCGTGTTGGTTCGGTCAACAATCGATGGCGGTGTCGACCTCGATTCGTCAGCGGTGAGCGGGCCGTGATCATCCTGGCGCTTTGCCCGTAATTTCCCCGTTAATGGAACGCCGGGCATGCCGACGCGAACTCCTCGACCGGACGCTGATCTGGAACCAGCGCCATCTCCTGCACGTACTGCGGGAGTTCGAGGACCACTACATCGCCCACCGCCCCCACATCACGCACTCCACCAGGACACGTCACTGACGCCACGGCCCGTCCCGATCGCCGATCCCGGGCGGATCCCCCGGCTGGACGTCCGCGGACGCGACCGTCTCGGCGGCACCCTCCACGAGTACCGACATGCCGCATGACCTGCACGGACTAAGAAGTCATCTCATTTGGATGGCTAGACTCTGGGCGTGCTGATCGTGGAGCGTCTGGTGCCGGACGAGTTGTGGGAGCTGTTCCAGTTGGTGGTGCCGGCGGCGCCGACCCGGCCACAGGGCGGTGGCCGGCGCCGCTACGGGGATCGCGAGGTGTTGGCGGCGATCGTCTTCGTGGCAACCTCCGGGTGCACGTGGGCCCAACTGCCGCCCTGCTTCGGCCCGTCCGGGCCGACTGCCCATCGGCGGTTCGCCGAGTGGAGCAAGGCACGGGTGTGGGCCAAGCTCCACCGGGTCGTCCTGGACGAACTCGGCGCACGGGGCGAGCTGGACTGGTCGCGCTGCGCGGTTGACTCCGTGAACATGCGAGCCCTGAAAAGGGGGACCTGACAGGTCCGAATCCTGTCGATCGGGGCAAGTACGGGTCGAAGATCCACCTGCTCACCGAACGCACCGGTTTACCCCTGTCGCTCGCGATATCCGGCGCCAACGTCCACGACAGCCAGGCCCTGATCCCGCTGACCGATGCCATCCCGCCCATCCGCTCGCGCCGCGGCCCCAGGCGACGCAGGCCAGGCAAACTCCACGGCGACAAGGCCTACGACCACCGATTCATCCGCGCCTACCTGCGACGACGCCAGATCCCGGCCCGCATCGCCCGCCGGGGCGTCGACTCCTCCCAGCGCCTGGGCCGACACCGATGGGTGATCGAGCGCACCGTGTGCGCCACGAGGCGCTCTGTTTGTATCCCCGGCTCAGCCGGGAGGAACTCGGAAGGAGGTTCCTGGGCCGAATGACTCACCTGGATCCGAAAGGTGAAGGGGACAAGAGCATGTCAGGAAACCGGTGACCGGGTCCAGTTGTCTGGGACGGTGTGCCGGGCGGCCCGCGCGATATGGCGAAGACTGGATTGTTTGAAGCCCAATCTCCAGAAGATGCAAGTTCCCATCCGTCGGAAAGACAGCTGAAACCGACGCCGACCCTGCACCGGTTTCGATTGTGTCAACTGGTGCAACTTCCGGGGCCCGGAGCGATGTCCAGCGAGGACATTCAAGGAGATGAGTGGGACGCCTGTGTCGCGCTAGAACGTACAGACAGGGACGAACGTGGGATCGCCTACGGGACGCGAGTCCTATGGCGACGGAGGTCCCGTAGTAGTCGCCGGAGTCACGCCCGGTCAGGGAGGACGGGAAAGCCGTCCGCAGGGCGAAGGGGGCCAGGTGATTCGGACACCCGGATATGGGGAGGTATGCGAAATGCAGAGCGCCGCAACGGTGCTGGGTGTCCTGCGTGAGCGCGGCAGGCGCCGTCTGCCGTGCAATGAACTGTATCGACAGTTGTTCAACCCGCAGTTGTATCTGATGGCCTACGGTCGCATCTACGCCAACCACGGCGCGATGACGCCCGGGGTCACGCCGGAAACCGTGGACGGCATGTCCCAGCGGAAGATCGACCGGATCATCGAAGCGATGCGCCACGAGCGCTACCGCTTCCGGCCGGTCCGGCGCGTGCACATCCCGAAGAAGAACGGGAGCACGCGACCGCTGGGGCTGCCGACCTGGTCGGACAAGCTCGTCGGCGAGGTGGTCCGCCTGATCTTGGAGGCGTACTACGAGCCGACGTTCTCCGACCGATCGCATGGATTCCGTCCCCGAAGGGGCTGTCACACCGCCTTGCGGGAGGTGGCCCACACCTGGACCGGGACGTCCTGGTTCGTCGAAGGGGACATCGCCGACTGCTTCGGCAGCCTGGACCACCAGGTCCTGCTGTCGATCCTCGGCGAGAAGATCCATGACCAGCGGTTCCTGCGGCTGGTGCGCAACATGCTCACAGCCGGATACCTGGAGGACTGGAAATGGGGAGCCACGCTCTCCGGAGCGCCGCAAGGCGGAGTGGCTTCCCCGATCCTGTCCAACATATATCTGCACCGGCTGGACGAGTTCGTCGAGAAAGTTCTGATCCCGGAGTACACCCGTGGAGAGCGCCGGGTTCGCAACCCGGCATATCTGGAGTTGCAGAATCTGCTGGCGAAAGCCCGCCGGCGCGGCGACCGGGCCCAGGCCCGGGCACTGCGTCAGCGGATGGTGAGCCTGCCGAGCGCGGATCCCAACGATCCGTCATATCGCAGGCTTCGCTATGTCCGCTACGCAGACGACCACCTCCTCGGATTCACCGGACCGAAAGCCGAGGCTGAGCAGATCAAGCACCGCCTGGCGGAATTCCTGCGCGACGAACTCAAGCTGGAACTCTCCCGGGAGAAGACGCTGATCACCCACGCCCGCACCCGGGCGGCGAGGTTCCTCGGCTACGAGATCACGACCCAGCACAACGACACGAAGAAGACCGGCCGCTACCGCAGGGTGAACGGCCAGATCGCCCTTCGTGTCCCCAGGGACGTGATCAAGGCCAAATGCGAGCCCTACCTCGTTCGCGGCAAGCCCGCGAAGCGAACGGAACTGACCAACGGCAGCGATCACGCGATCGTCGCCACGTTCGGGGCCGTCTACCGGGGCATCGTCCAGTACTACCTGCTTGCCGGAGACGTCTTCCGGCTGCACCGCCTGCGATGGGTCATGGAGACCTCGATGCTCAAGACCCTTGCGGGCAAGCACCGTTCGACCGTGACGAAGATGGCCGCCAAGCACAAGGCCAGGATCGACACACCAAACGGGCCCCGAGTCTGCTTCGAGGCCTGCATCGAGCGGGAGAACAGGAAGCCGCTGGTGGCGCGGTTCGGTGGAATCCCTCTTCAACAGCAGCGGTCGGCGAAGGTCGTCGACCGTCGGCCTGTCTGGGTGGACTATCCGCACAAGGAGCTGATCACCAGGCTCCTGGCGGACACGTGCGAGGTCTGCGGGGCCACCGGTGATGTCCAAGTGCATCACGTCCGGGCCCTCGCCGATCTCGCACGTGCTGGATGGCCGCCGTCCGACTGGGCGCGCGTCATGCTCGACCGGCGGCGCAAGACCCTCGTGGCCTGCGCTGCCTGCCACGACCGCATCCACGAGGCACGAACAGCCGGATCACACACGCCGTGATCACTGGAGAGCCGGATGACAGGGAAACCGTCATGTCCGGTTCGGCGGGAGGCCGCGCGGAAAAGGACCTGCCACGGGCAGGCACCTCGCCGCGCGGCCGACCCAACCCGCCTGGCTCAACGGTTTCCGCCGCCTCCACCGCCGCTACGAACGCAAGGGCGAGCACTTCGCCGCGTTCGCCAGCATCGCCGCAGCAGTCATCTGCCTGCGGAGAATCCCCAAATGAGATGACTTCTAACTCATCGGCAGCCACAGGGGCGGCGCGCGCCGGAAGACCCCCGGCAGGGGCCGCATTATGCGCCGTCCGCCGTGCCAAGCGGCGCCGCCGTGCCGAGAGGTCGGTGATCAGTCCGCCGTGGCGATCAGCGGCTGGAGCAGGACGTCGGGCTGGGCGCGCTGGAAGGCGTTCAGGTGCCACTTGTCGGCGAACAAGGCCAGCAGCACGTCGTCCGAGCGGCGGGTGAGCACCTCGCCGTTGGTCAGGCGGGCTTTGGCCAGGGCTGCGGCGCCGTCGGCGTCGGTGATCCGGGCCAAGCGGTAGGAGAGCTGGTCGAGGGCGATCGGGGAAGAGAACTCGTGCTCCATCCGGTGCAGGATCACGTCGAACTGCATCGGGCCGACCGCAGCCATGACCGGCGCCTGGTCGCCACGCCGGTCGGAGACCAGCACCTGGATCACGCCTTCCTCATCGAGTTGGGCAACGCCCTTGCGGAACTGCTTGGAACGGCTGATGTCCTTGGGCCGTGCCACCGCGAAGTACTCGGGGGCGAAGGCGGGCAGCGGGGGAAACTCGGTCTTCTTGCCGGTGTAGAGGGTGTCGCCGACCCGCAGCGCGCTCGCGTTGATCAGGCCGACCACGTCGCCGGGGTACGCGGTGTCGACCACGGTGCGCTCGGCTCCGAAGACGGTGTGCGCGTACTTGGTTGCGAAGGAGCGGCCGCTGGCCGCGCGGGTGACGTGCATGCCGCGCTCGAAGACGCCGGAGCAGACTCGAACGAAGGCGATCCGGTCGCGATGTGCCGGGTCCATGTTCGCCTGGATCTTGAACACCAGGCCGGAGAACTCCTCGCCGACCTCGCGGCTGCCGCCCTTGGCCAGCGGGCGGGGCCCGGGAGCCGGAGCGAGGTCGACCACGGCGTCCAGCAGGGGCTTCACACCGATGTTGGTCAGCGCGGCACCGAAGAAGACCGGGCTGATCTTGCCGGCCTCGAAGGCTTCCTGGTCGTAGCCGGGGCCGGAGGAGAGCACCAGCTCCAGTTCCTCCAGCGCGGTCGTCCAGGCTTCGCCCTCCTGCTCGGCGGCCTTCTCGGAGGTGAGCTGCTCCTCGAGGGCGGCGTGCGTGCCGGCCGGCACCTTGGTGTAGCGCAGCATCTGCTCGGTGTTCCCCGCTTCGACCAGGCCGCGCAGGTTGCCGGCGTTGCCGACCGGCCAGACGACCGGGACGGGGGTGATCCCGAGGTGCGTCTCGATGTCCTCGAGCAGGGTGAGTGCATCCCGGCCGCGCCGGTCCCACTTGTTGATGAAGGTGATCACGGGGACGCCGCGATGGCGGCAGACCGCGAAAAGCTTGCGGGTCTGCTCCTCCAGGCCCTTGGCCGCGTCGACCAGCATGATCGCGCAGTCGACGGCGGCCAGCACCCGGTAGGTATCCTCGGAGAAGTCGGCGTGGCCGGGGGTGTCGACCAGGTTCATCACGTGGTCGCGATAGCCGAACTGCAATGCGGCCGAGGTCACCGAGATACCGCGCTCGCGTTCCAACTCCATCCAGTCGCTGGTCACGCCGCGTCGGTCACCCTTGGCGTGCACCGCGCCGGCAGATGTGATCGCCCGCGCGTGCAGCGCCAGCGCCTCGGTGAGCGTGGACTTGCCCGCGTCCGGATGGCTGATCACGGCGAAGGTCCGTCGGCGGCCGGCCTCACGAAGGACCTGCGGGACGGGGACGGACTGTACAGTGCTCACGTGTTTCCTCGGGTACGCATCGGCAGCAGGCCGGGTGACGCCTCTCCGTACCTGGTGAGCCGGGGATCAGGTCCACAGGCCCAGGAACCGATAATAGGCCGCCGGACGGAATGACCCCGAAATTCCCCTTTGTCGACTGCTGCCCCGGCACCAGCCGGGAAAACAGCCGAACTGCCTTCCCCTGATGGCCGACCACATCGCACCGCGCGAATGGACCGAGGTCGGCGAACGCGGACGCCGCAGCGTCCCCAAGACCAAGCTCGTGATCTTCCTCGGCGCGATCCTCGAGGACGCGACCGCACAGGAACGCCAGCTGTTCCTGTCGCAGATGCCCGCCCCGCCCGGGTTCTGTGGCGCACCCTCGGCACCCGCCTCTACGGCCGCACCACCACCCGCGTCCGCCGGAGCAACACCGCGGTCCCACGGGCGTAGCGACCGATCCCGCCTGTGGGAGGGCGGACGCCAACCCTTCCACACGGCACCGGCGGGGAATCAAGGTGAGCAGGTCCGGCAACACCTGTATCCGGGTGGCCGTTTTCAGGGATCGCCATCACCCCGAACCACCGCGGCTGCGCCATGTCCGGGACCGGCTCACCACCAGGCCCCACCGCCCCGGTCTCCTCCACCTGAGCGGTGGTAGAGACCGGCACGGCTCCAGCCTCGGATACCGTGTTCCTACACGGGGTGCCATAACGGATGTGGCGCCCCCTACGGAGGTAGCCAGCGTATGAGTTCCAAGCGCAGCCAGAATCCAGCCCTGCCCGTCCTCGACGACGCATACCGGCTCGCGTCGGTCAAGGACACCGAAGAGTCCACCCGCGACTTGGCCGCACGGCTGGCCACCACCGAGCTGCGCCGCGTCTCCCACCCCGGCCGGGTCACCTGGGATCCCATCGATCAGGCCGATCCCGTACCGGCCCCGCCGACTGTGGTCGACGGTGACGGGGACCTGTGGCTGCGGGACCGGGGCACCGGCACCTGGACCATGCCCGAGTTCGACCCGAAGACGTTCCCGGCCCGCTGTGGCGAGGTTCTGACGTGGAATCAGCTCGCCTGTGAGTACGGCCCGCTGACCGCACTGGCCAACGACCGCCACATCGGCGGCGGCCGCCGCCGCCGATGACCGCGCCGCCCTCTGAGTAGACCGCACCCCGGAAGGACACCGACGCGGCCCTGACAGTGGCCCTTCTCCCCGACCGGGCGCGGATCGGGCAACACGGTCCGGCGGTTGTCCTGGCCGTGCGCCCGCTTCGAGGTGTCGCGTGAGCCGGCGGGCAAGCGAACCGCCGCCACGGGATGCCTGACCTGACTGGTGATGCCCTGGGAGCAGGCCCACAGCAGCGGCCGAGGCGGAGCACACCTGCTCCCTGGTGGGGCCGCTGAGCTGCACTGATCTTCGTGGAGTCCTTGAAGCCTGGGTTACGGTCCAGGCGTAAGGAGAGCCACAGCAGTGCCAGCACCACGCAAGTACTCCAATGCCGCGTGGTTAACGTGAATCCGCAGGTTGCAAGTCCGCTTCGTGTAGCGGTTCTTGCTGGTCGGGCGGGGCCCAGTCGGGTGCAAGGATGTAGGTCACGGGGGCTGGCTTGAGGAGCATGCCCTCCTTGACCGAGCGGCCGAGTGCGGCGCTGACGCCGCGGTGGCTGGAGAGGCCCAGCTGCTTGGCGATCTCAGCCGCGCGCCAGGCCCGGTCGGGGTCCGTACGCATGATCTGGAGGGTCCGGTCGAGCGCCCCCGCCGTCCCCCTGGACGCCGGCCTCACCGCCCTTGCCCAGGTCGCCACCGCCCAGGCCGCTCTGCCCCTCGAAGACCTGTGCCGGACCCTGGCCGACGCCCACCTCGGCGACGGCCGCGACGACATCGCCGTCCTCGCGCTGCGCACCCCGCCCGCCGGGCCGACCCACGGGACACCGGTGACACACTCCCGGGCCCGGTGAGAGGACGCACCCCGCCCGCGGGTCGGCCCGCTGCCGGCGCTCAGTGGTGGTCCCTGAGCGCCTCATCCGGGCCGCCTGCACCCGTGTCCATGATCTCGGCCGCTGCGCGGGAGTGCGGCGACCCGGCTCGGCCTATCGGGTCTCCGGCGGGCGGCCTCGTGCTGCCCGGTGGTGTCGATGGCATCGCGCAGGGCGGGCAGGTCCGCGATGGCGGCCTGCTCGGCGAAGCGGGCCAGCAGCCGGCGGAGGACCCGCTCGTCCCGGTCGCGGACGGCTTCGGCGATGGCCGCCACAAGCGACGCCTGTGTATGCGGGTCGGGGGTGCGCACCTGCCGCGCGGTTTGCCGCGCTTCCAGCGCTCGCCTCCTTCTCACTCGTCCTCCTGGCCGCCTTGTGCGGCGTCCTCCGCCCTGGCGCGACTGCGGCGGCCGACCGCCCCGCCCTGTGCGGGGCGCAGAATACCTCCCCGACCGGCATCGAAAAATCTATGCCAGCCAGAGTAGACATTGCCGCGCACCGTAGTTAGTGTTTCTCTCGTAGACGAGGTCAAGTGGTACCCGCCCAGACATGAACTGGCGGGCAGCAGGACAGAAGTTCGCAGATAGGAACGGTTGCAGGGTCCTGAAGCCAGGGATGGTCCATCAAGGCGACAGGGTCGGCAGCCGGGCCTGGCGGCCCGCAGACATCAGGGATCGCCACCGAGCGGTACCGCAGTTCAGCAGGACACGCCGGGCAGGTGGGCGTGAAGAAGGTGACGCAAAAGGCGGCCCGGTCACGGAGTCACGGAGCCACAGCAGGTGCAGGACGGCGACGGGACTGGCGACCGGGCCAGGTGGCCCGCAGGCATCAGGGGCCGCTACCGAGCGGTACCGAGTTCGGCAAGTGCATTACCAGCAGGTGACGTCGAGTCAGGCAATACCGGCAGTCGCAGTACGCGGTATCCCAGTGAAGGCGCCAGGCTGCCGGCGCGCGTACTGGGAGTCCGGCAGCGGGGCTCCAGGCCGAGTGGTTGAGCAGGACGGGCCACGGGGCTGGCTGCCGGAACCGGCGGACCGCAAGGACCGCAAGGACCGCCACAGCAGTACCGGATAGTTGGCACTACCACGCAGTTCGCAGTACCAGCAGTTCAGCAGGTCGCAGTACCCGGAAGTTGGAAGTACCCGCAGTTCGCAGTAATTCGGTCAGTACAGAGGATGAACGGAGGGGACAGAGCGCCATCAGGATCGCCCGGCCCGTGAAGCATCAACCGGGCGGATTCCGAAGACCCCCAAGGCAAGGACGGTGGTTTCCGGTCACGCATACGCGATCCCCGCACGCCCCCACCCCCGGGGCGAGGCGGACACAAGGAAGCCGGCCACAGGGCCGACAGATGGTGTAAAACCCTTCGGGGCCCCGGGAGCCGAAACGGCCCCGGGGCCCCTCAGCGCGTCCACCGACACAACAAGAAGAGGTGCAGTGACCACAGCAACCAGCCGACCGCACACCCCCGACTCCCTCGACGACGACGACTACCCCGCCTACACCATGGGCCGCGCCGCCGAGATGACCGGCACCACCCCCGGCTTCCTGCGCTCCCTCGGCGAGCATGGCCTCATCACACCGCTGCGCTCGGAGGGCGGACACCGCCGCTACTCCCGCTACCAGCTACGGATCGCGATGCGCGCCCGCGACCTCGTCGACCAGGGCACCGCCATCGACGCCGCCTGCCGCATCATCATCCTCGAAGACCAACTCGAAGAAGCGCTGCGCATCAACGAGCAACTGCGCTCCTCCCAGCACGGCCAGGAACCCGCCGCCGACACCTGACCCGCCCACCCGCCAGGGCGACGAGACCGGCCCGCGGTGGGCGACAGCCGCGCACCGCCGGCCGCCCCGGAGACGAGTCCCCGCTCTGGTGCACCGGACGACCGTCGCGCACCGTTCCGGCCGCGCGGCACCTGCCGCACCGGTCGCGGCCCTGCTGCACCGCCCCGGCGCCGACCAGGCGCTGTGTGAGTTCCACCCCTGCGGAAGCCGCTTCCGGGCCGCGGGATTCCGGGGGTCGTGTGAGGCCGCACCGACCTGCGCGTCCACTGCCCGGAGGGCCTCCCCTGGCGGGACACGGGGCCGAAAGCAGCGGTGAGGGATACTGCGAGCGGACAGGCCGATGGCCGGCGCGTCGGCGCCGGCGGGACGGTCCTAGAAGCTGAGTAGGCCGATTGCGTGGCCGTCATGGTCCACCACCGGCCAGACGTCCAGGCCTCGGGCGCGCATGGCGGCGGCCGCCGCGTCTGCGGGCATGTCGGCGGTGGCGAACGGGGCGCGGTCGAGGACGATGTCGCGCACCGGGGTCCGCTCGGTGTACCAGGAGCGGGCCTGGAACGGCGCGAGGTGCAGGCGCGTCAGCAGCCCCGCACAGCGGCCGTCGTCGTCGCGAACCAGGAGGTGGTCGACGCCGGAGCTCTGCAGGATGTCCATCGCCATGTCGACCATGACGTCGTCACTGACCTGCAGCTCAGGGCATGTCATGAGGTCGCCGACCGTGGCGGCGGTCTCGGTACGTTCGAGGGTAATGGTCATGGGCAGACTCCTTCGCGTATCCACCGCCGGGACCGACGGTAGGCAGAACGCTGACGGTGGGACGGCCGGCAAGTGCGCCGGAGCGGGCCGAGAATGCTGTTCGCTTGGTGAGCGGTGGAGCCGGGACCACGGCGGCAGTCCCGGCCCCCACGTACGCGCTAAGCGGCGAGGGCGACACGGCGCGGTGCCCGGCGGCGGCCGGAGGAGCCCTTGCTGTCGCGGCCCGTGGCGGTAGCGCGGGTGTCGACTCCCGCGTGGGCCGGGCGGCCGCGGCGCCCGCGGCTCGTGGACGCGCTGCGGCGGGGGCGTTCGACGACGGGGACGGCGATCACGGTCGGGATGCCCGTGGGCACCCGAGCGCCGGTGATGCGCGCCAGGTCATCGTCACCGGCGCTCACGCGGGTGGTGACGGGGGTGATGGCGGCCGTGGCCATCATGCGGGCCATCGCGCGGCGCTGGTTGGGCAGCACCAGGGTGACGACGGTGCCGGACTCACCGGCGCGGGCCGTGCGCCCACCGCGGTGCAGGTAGTCCTTGTGGTCGCTCGGCGGGTCGAGGTTGACGACCAGGTCGAGGCCGTCGACGTGGATGCCCCGGGCAGCGACGTTGGTCGCGATCAACGCGGTGACCTGACCGGTGCGGAACTGCTCCAGGGTGCGGGTGCGCTGCGGCTGGGACTTGCCGCCGTGCAGGGCGGCTGCCTTCACCCCGTTGGCGAGCAGGTCCTCCACCAGGCGGTCGGCGCCGTGCTTGGTGTCGGTGAACATGATCACGCCACCCTCGCGGGAGGCGATGTGTGCGATCGTGGCGGCCTTGTCGGAGTTCTGCACGTGCAGCACGTGGTGCTCCATCGTGCTGACCGCGCCTGCGGACGGGTCCACCGAGTGGGTGACCGGGTCCTTCAGGAACCGCCGGACCAGGCGGTCGACGTTGCGGTCCAGGGTGGCGGAGAACAGCATCGTCTGGCCGCCCTCGGCGACCTGGTCGAGGAGCTCGGTGACCTGCGGCAGGAAGCCCATGTCGGCCATCTGGTCGGCCTCGTCGAGGACCGTGATGCCGACCTCGTCCAGCTGGCAGTCACCGCGCTGGATCAGGTCCTTGAGGCGACCGGGGGTGGCGACCACGACCTCGGCCCCATGGTTCAGGGCGTGGGTCTGGCGTCCGATCGACATCCCGCCGACCACGGCCGCCATGCGCAGCCGCAGTGCGTGGGCGAACGGGGTGAGGGCGTCGGTGACCTGCTGTGCGAGCTCGCGGGTGGGAACCAGCACGAGGGCCAGCGGGCGGCGCGGCTCCGCGCGCCGGCCGGCGGTGCGGGCCAGCACAGCGAGGCCGAACGCGATGGTCTTGCCGGAGCCAGTGCGGCCTCGTCCGAGGACGTCACGTCCGGCCAGCGAGTTCGGCAGCGTGGCGGCCTGGATCGGGAACGGCGCGGTGACGCCCTGCCGGGTCAGCACCGACAGCAGCGCCTCCGGCATGTCCAGCTCGTCGAACGCTTCGACGGCCGGCAGCGCCGGGGTGGTGCTCACCGGCATCGCGAACTCGCCCTGCAGGGGGGAGCCCTGACGGGAGTTGCGGCCGACGGCGGGCCGGTCGCCGTAGAAGGAGCTGCCGCCGGAGCGGGATCCGTAGGAATTTCCGGAGCGGGCGGAGCCCGAGGAGCGGGAGTTGGTGTTGCGGTACGGGGAGCGACTGGAGCGGTTCATGGGAAACCTTCCTGGGGCGGCGCGTCACGAGGCGGCTCCGCAGCGCGGGGCGCCGGCAGGAGATCGCGAGGAACGGGCCGAAAGTATGGAGAGGGCGGGGCGTGGACGGTGAAACCGTGCGGCACGTCACCTCAGGTCCGCGCTCACCGCGAAGGCAAGGAGCGAAGATCCTCGAACCGTGGGTGTCACGGCAGGGCGCCGATCCGGACGCGGCGCGGGACGTCTCGCGTGGGGATGGCCGCCGGTGGCGGAGCCAGGGGGCCTGAACGGCCGGGGATGTGCATCGTGGCGCAATGCCGAGGGGCCCGCACCGGGCATCATGTACGCGGTGCGGGCCCCTCGCTACCAGGCGGGTGCCGTGGCAAAAAACTACAGCGGACGAATGTTCTCGGCCTGCGGGCCCTTCTGGCCCTGCGTGACGTCGAACTCGACCTTCTGGCCCTCGAGCAGCTCACGGAAGCCGTTGGCGTTGATGTTCGAGTAGTGGGCGAACACGTCAGCGCCGCCACCCTCCTGCTCGATGAAGCCGAAGCCCTTTTCCGCGTTGAACCACTTCACAGTGCCATTAGCCATAAAAGAATCTCCTTCAAGGGGCTGTCCGAAACCCGCACAGCGCGGACTTCGAGTCGCCGCGATGAGCACCCACCCGGGGAAGAGCCGGGAAACAAAAAGGCGCCTGCGAAACATCAGCAGGCGCACACAAAGTTCATGGGAACCACTACTGCAACTAAAACTACTCTAGCAGGTCCAGGCCCGCGACGGGCGGAAATTCCACCCCCGGTTCTGCAGGGCCCTTCCCCCGGGACCGCAGGTCGCGAGGCAACATGACCGTCAACACACATGAGAAACAGCCTAGTTGGCCTGGAAGCTCTGCCCTCTCGACGCCCGCGCCCCACCCTCCTCGGATGGGCGAGCCCCACGGGCGCCAAGGACGGACCTGCCCCGCCGCGCCGGCCACGCAGCGCGCCCACCGGCGCCATCCGTGATCATTGCGGACGGCGTACGCGAAATTCCTGCCGTGGCTCAGAAATTAAGCGCACCAGAAGACCAGCTCCCGCGATTTTCAGCGCATACTGCAAGGAATGACACGATCTGTAGCAGTCCGCCGCATCCTGCCCACCAGCCCCTTCAAGGCCCGGATCGAAACGCCACGCAAGCACTTCACCGTCGGAGACCGCGTCACCCACGACACGTACGGCCTCGGCCGGGCCATCGAGGTCGAAGGAGACAGCGATATCGCGGTCCTCGTCGACTTCGGATCTCGGCGCGAAAGCATCACCCAGCCCTACGCCACCATGTACAAGCTCTGACCCGAGACCGACGCGGTTCTCTGAGGCGGAGGGTACGCGCGACGCCGAGCTGGCCGAGCGTCCCCTCCGAATCGCATGGGCGCCCGCCACAGCGCCTCTGATCTACCGGCCCTTGCCGACGCCATCACCCTCATCACGAGCGCGCCTCTGCGCGACCAGCTGTCGAAGGCGGTGGACGCAGCCCTGCGACGCACGCCGTGAGCCCATCCGCCTCCGTCCGGTGCCCGGGCTCTCACCGCGAGCCGCAGGTCAATGGCCCAATTCCGCTTTGGTGATCGCATGGTGGTCGCAGCCAGTCATTCGGACGCGAAATCTGTAGCCTCCCCGAGTTGATCAAGGAGTGGGGACCGCAGGAGGTAGCTGACACCCACTCAGGCCCGCCGCCCGCTGGAACAGTCCACGCCGCGGGTTCCACGAGCATGCCCATTCCCCGGGAAACCGCGCTCGTTCCGGTACCGGAGCGGCGTCCGGCAGCCCATCACACTGCGCTCAGCTGTTCGACCGAACGGACAAAAGCCGCACTGTGCTGCGTCGAGCTGCTCCGCGATCAGCCGCGACACTCATCGGCAGGACGTGAACGGGCATTCACGACCACACTGCGACCACCAACCATGAAGGCCGTCTCCGTCATCCGGCGGAAACGGCCTCTGACCTGCAGCGTTGCAAGTCGGGACTACAGGATTTGAACCTGCGACCCCTTGACCCCCAGTCAAGGGGTTCACTTATTGTCAACAGTCGAGACCCTGAGGTCTCGGCCTTCCTGTTGCTCGACCACCATGAAGTGAAAGTGAATTGGGACTTCTCTGCGAAAGCGATGCCGCAGGCTGCTGACGGTGGCTCACTGTTTACTTTGCACGCAAGTGTCCGTTTCGGATCACCAGCGCCCATAGGCGCTCATCAGGTGCGGTCCCAAAATGGTCCCCAGACCGACTACCCCACCGCAGGTACTGCCTGTGATCGATATCTGTCGTGCTTTCAGCAAGCAGCGTCACGCCTGCCCGACTGTCCTTGCGCCGATGTCGTCAGCCGACCCACGGGGCCGGCGTCTGCGGGCGGATCATGGTCGCTTACCCCCTGGCTACGGATGGTGATCTTCCGCGCGGTGTGTCGTCTTGAGCGTGTCTTCGCCAGATGGTTCTGACGTGCCTCGCGCACCGCCCAGCGCGCTCTGCCGCCACACCCGACGTGGCAGCCACTCTTGCCCAGAGTCACCATCCAGTCCGAGAGAAGGGGAAGCTCATGGGACAGCGTGCGCAGCGGGGTCGGGTCTACCGGCGGTGTGGTTGTACGGACGGGAACGGCAAGCAGCTGGGTCTGTGGTGCGTGCGGCTGCTCGAGGAGGCGGGTCGCGGGTCGTGGACATACTGCGTCGACCTGGCCCCGGAAGAGGGCGAGCGCCGCACCCGCCGGCGCGGCGGGTTCGCCACCCGGGCCGAGGCGGCGCGGGAGATGAAGGCGGTGCTGGACGGTGAGTTGCGGGGCGTCTACGAGGACCGCCGCACCACGGTGGCGAGCTTCCTGCGCCAGTGGCTGGCCACGAAGAAGGAGGAGCTCGCCCCGAACACCTACGCCGGCTACGAGGCGCGCGTCGAACGAGACCTCATCCCCGCCTTCGGCCACTACCGCCTCCCGGACCTGCGCCCCCAGCACATCGAGCGCTGGATCGCCGCCCAGCGCAAGGCCAAGCGCGGCAAGGTCACCGTCTACAGAATCGTCTCCACCCTGCGCAACGCCCTCAACGCCGCCGTCCGCGCCTGGGGACTGCGCTACAATCCGGCCAAGCACTCCGTCCCGCCCAGGCCCCGCGCCGCCGAGCGCATCTGCTGGCCTCCCGAGCAGGCCGCGGCGTTCCTGCAGCAGGGTGTGGAGCAGTACGCGGACCAGCTGACCGATCTGTTCGAGGTCATGCTCGGCACCGGCATGCGCCGCGGTGAGGTTCTCACCCTGCACTGGTCGGACGTCCACCTCATGGACCGCAAGCTGTTCGTCCGCTGGACCCTGGCCGCGATCGACAACGGGAAGATTCATCTCCGGGAGCCGAAGACCGAGGCGGGCCGGGCCTGGATCAGCCTCTCCCCCAGGGTCATGGCCGCCCTCCATCGCCAGGCCGCGATCCAGAAGCGCCACACTGCGGCCAGCATCATGATCGCCGAGAACATCCCCATCGCCGTCATCTCCAAGACCCTGCGGCACTCCACCATCGCCACCACGATCAACCTCTACGGCCACCTCCTCAAGGACTCCGCCGACCAGGCCGTGCTCGCGTTGGCCCAGGCGCTCGACCGGGCCGCCGCCGGGCAGAGTCCGGTCCCCGGGCCTGGCGAGGTCCTCCGGCGGGCGGCGTAGCCACACGTCGAACGGCTTCGGTGCTGCGGATTGGATTCGGGTGGGGCGTCTTTGGCCGGGCTTCCGGTCAGAGACGCCCGAGCGTCGCGTCGGCAGCAGGGGTCTCATCCTCGTCGGAGTCCGGGCGGAGCACGTCGAGGAGGTCGTGCGCTGCCCAGTCCGGAAGGGTCATCGCCGGCGGGACCGACAGCCGGGCTTCGCGCCGGAGGGATCCCTCCTTGAAGGCTGAGGAAGTGGAGGTCATCAAGACGCCACCTCGTGCTCCGCGAGCGAACGCCCACTGCGAACGAGTCATCGGAACCCTGCGTCGAGAGGCCCTCGACCACCTACTGATATGGAACGAGATCCACGCCCGGCAGGTCCTCGACACCTACGCCCGGCACTACAACCGCCATCGCCCACACCAGGCTCGAGCACAGCTCCCGCCCCTCGCTCAGGCGCCCCGTGCCAAGAGCCGACCTGGCCGCTCACCGGCTCCTCCGCACCCGCGTGCTCGGCGGCGTCATCAACGAGTACCGATACGCGGCCTGACCAGCGGCGACAAGATTCCGGTCGGCACAGGCATCGACACCAACACGCCGCCCCGGGAGGTCCCCAACGGGTGCCACGATGGCGCTCGAACCCGTCACTGCCCCAAGCGAAGTGAGTCATACCACGACAGCAGGTTGATCGGTGATATGACGGAGTCGAGCTGGAGGTGGTCCGTCATGACCCGGTACTGCGTCGACCCTGTTCGACACGAACTCATCGCCACCTGGGGAACCGGCGAGGGCGACCTTGCCACCCGCATCGCCACCGTCCCGACCGGCACGGACCTCGCCGCGCTGTCCCGCCTAGCCGGTGCACTCACCCAGCTGTCGACAGCGGCCTGGCGCACCTACACCCACCCGGCCAGCGCCGCCGACTCATTGGAGGTCAACAGCGAGGGCTGGCGTCGGGAAGAGGAACGCAAGGCGTTCGACGAGGTCACCGCAGCCGTGACCACGCCGAACCTCCCCCAGGGCGGCTCGATGATCGTCGAGTACAGCCCGGTGCTGGAGAACGCGCACCGCGTCGGCCGCGCCCTCATCGCCCTGGACATCCCGGATTTGACCGAGGCGATCCGCGCCGAGACCACGGTGGAGCTGGCCGCCGTCGAGAGCGCCGAGCTCGGCGACCTCACCGGACGGGCCCAGCAGGCCGTGCTCCTCAGCCGCGAAGGCGCCTCCCCCGCCCAGGTCTCCGCCGCCGACCGGCTCCTGCAGGAGGACCCGTTCGGCCCGGCCGCGCTCTACTCCGACATCGACCCCACCGCCGCAGCCGTGGCAGCCGCCCACTGGCTCTACGCCGCCGCCGAAGCCGTCTCGGAGGCATCCGGGTACGCACCCACCGAGGTGATCCGGGAAGCGGACAACATCGAGGCACTCCCCCACGCGACACCCACCCTCGTCCTGGAACTCCTCGACAACGGTGTCTCCCCCTACGACGCCGTCACCGGGCTGGTGCGCCATGCCATGCGGGTCGCCGACGGCGTACTGCCCGACCCGGCCGCTGTCCGCGAGCAACTCGACGAGGACGAGGAGATGATCATCGAGTACGACGACGATTCCGAGGAGGCGGACGACGTGCTCACCGGTATCCGCCTCACCCCGCTGGACCCACGACGCCCCGCCCACGACCTCCTCGAAGACCTCCTCACCGGCATCAACGGCTGCTGGCTCCTCCACCAGGAATACGCTGAGGACGAGGATCGGGACGACGACGAGGAAGAATCGGACGACGAGACAGCCGAACGGCACCAGCACCACAGCCGCGCCCAGTTCGCCGCACTAGTCCGCGCCATCGCCGCAGACAACCGCGACCGACTCGTCTGACACCGCATCCACCCGGCAGCCGACGGCGCTCATACCCGGACCAACCGCCGCGCCAGGGTCGACTCCACCCCGTGACAAGCAGCTCCGAGCCCACCCCGACGGCTCGGCACAACCGCGTCAGCAATCAAGAGTGTGACGGGCAGCGCGTCAGCCATCCAGCCTCTTTGGCAACTCAGAGCGACAGCACCCAACCTGACGGCAATCGGACGGCAGCCTCCAGACGATCAACGTCCGCCCCCGAGATCGGCCCGATATTACTCAGAGTAGTCAGACCAGCCCCCCCCGGCCCAGGGCCGTCCCAGAGCTGCCGGCAACGTGGCCAGTCGCCCGCCCCAGCCGATTCCCTTCTCGCTGCGGACGCGGGAGAGCTCGCGGCGCTGGACGGTCGGCACGTCGGGGGTGGCGGGCGTTCCTGTGCTGCCGGAGCAGGTCGCCCATGGTGCAAGTGCCGGGTTTCGCGGGGCGGTTCTCGTGCCCCAGGCCCGGCTTCCGCGGCCCGATGTGAACTGGTGCCGTTCCCGAGGAATCCTTGAGTCAACGGACGCGTGAAGCGAGATGATCAGCATGGACACACCAGCGACGGGTGAGGGCCATCCCGGTGGCTCCTTCGCCACGGGTGCGGCCGTGGCCACCGCGGCTCCGGACGGAGCACTGACGGGCTGGAGTACCGGCGCACAACGGCTGCTCGGATACTCCGACTCCGAGGCCGTGGGCCGGCCCGCAGCGGATCTGCTCGCGTCGCCCCTCCCTACATCCGCTCGCGAGCGGCTGGCCGGGCAGGAGGGCTGGGTCGGACCTGTGGTCCTGCGCCACCGCGACGGCCACCCCGCGGAATGCCGACTGTGTGCCCGTCCGCTGCCCGCCGGTGACGGCCAGGCGGGCTGGCTGCTCGAGGCCGCCCCACTGGGGCAGGATAACGACCGCGAGAACGATCCGCTGCTCCACTGGTCATTCGACCAGTCCCCGCTCTCTCTGGCGATCTACGACACCGAGGGCCGGTTCGTGTACGTCAACGAGGCCATGGTGCAGCAGCTCGGAGCCCCGGAGGGGGAGCTTCGCGGGCGCCGGATCACCGAGCACATGCCGGATCCGCTGTTCGGCGTCCCCCAGCGGAGTGTCGAGCGAGTGGCGGCGACCGGTCGGCCGGAGCACCTCGAGAACTACCTGCGGGTGCCGGGAGAGGCCTTCCCGCACGCCTGGATCGTCCACTTCACGCCGCTCAAGGACCCGGCGGGGCTGGTGCACGGCGTGCAGATGACCGCACTCGACTTCTCCGAGCAGCACGCGGCCCGCGAACGTCTGGCGCTGCTCGACGAGGCCGGCAGGCGGATCGGCAGCACCCTGGATGTGGCCCGCACTGCCCAGGAGTTGGCCGACGTGGCCGTGCCCGCCTGCGCGGACTTCGTTTCGGTCGACCTGCTCGATGCCGTGCTGCACGGGGATGAGCCCGCACCGATCCCCACCGACCGCCCCCTGGTTCTGCGGCGCGTGGCCGTCTGCTCCGATGTGCCGGGTGTCGTCGCGGTCGGCGATCCGGCCCGCTATCCGGAGTTCTCACCGCATACCCTCTGCCTGGCCACCGGCCGGGGCACGGCGCACCGGATTACCGATCCCGAGATCGTCCGTTGGCTGGCCGAGGACCCGGACCGGGCCGCCTGGATACGCCGGCACCGTGCGCACTCGCTGCTCGCGGTACCGCTGCGTGCCCGCGGTACGAACCTCGGCGTCGTCCTCTTCACCCGTCTGGACCCGTCCGCGCCGCCGTACGGGCGGGATGACCTGCCGATCGCCGAGGAACTGGCGGCGCGCGCCGCGGTCTGCATCGACAACGCCCGCCGCTACACGCGCGAGCACACCACCGCCCTCACACTCCAGCACAGCCTCCTGCCACAGGGGACTCCCGAGCAGGCCGCCGTCGACATCGCGGGCCGCTACCTGCCCGCGGACTCGAAGGCCGGCATCGGCGGTGACTGGTACGACGTGATCCCGCTCTCCGGCGCCCGGGTCGCCCTCGTCGTCGGCGATGTCGTCGGCCACGGCATCCACGCCTCCGCCGCCATGGGCCGCCTGCGCACCGCCGTACGCACCCTCGCCGACGTCGATCTGGCCCCGGACGAGCTGCTCGCACATCTGGACGACCTCGTCATCCAGCTCGGCACGGGGAAGGAGTGCGCTGACGCGCCGCCCGGAGAACTCGGAGCCACCTGCCTGTACGCGGTCTACGACCCCATCTCCCGCAGGTGCTCGCTCGCCAGCGCCGGCCATCCATGGCCCGCTCTGGTGACCCCTGACGGCACCGTGGACTTCATCGAACTGCCCACCGGCCCGCCACTGGGCCTGGGCGGGCTGCCGTTCGAGACCGTCGAAACCGAGCTCCCCGAAGGCAGTATCGTCGCGCTGTTCACCGACGGCCTGATCGAGGCCCGCCACCGCGACGTCGACACCGGCCTGCACGCGCTGCGCGCGGCCCTCGCCGGCCCTGTCCCCTCGCCGGACACGGCCTGCGACCTCGAAACCCTCTGTGACGCCGTCCTGAAGACGATGCTCGACGAGCGGCCCGCCGACGATGTCGCACTGCTGATCGCCCGCACCCGCGCCCTGGACGCCGGGCACGTCGCCTGCTGGGACCTGCCCGCCGATCCGGCCGTCGTCGCCGAGGCCCGCACGCGGACGACCGCACAGCTCCACGCGTGGAAGCTGGACGAGCTGGCCTTCGTCACCGAACTCGCGGTCAGTGAGCTGGTGACCAACGCGATCCGGTACGCCGCCCCGCCCATCCAGCTGCGGCTCATCAAGGACCGGACGCTGATCTGCGAGGTTTCCGACGCCAGCAGCACCGCACCGCATGCGCGCCGCGCCCGCATCTTCGACGAGGGCGGACGCGGCCTGATGATGGTCGCCCAGCTCACCGAGCGCTGGGGCACGCGGCACACCGGCACCGGCAAGACCATCTGGGCCGAGCAGCCCCTCCCCCGTCTGCGCGCCCAAGCCCCGACCTGACCCCGGATCCACACAGCCGTAGTCGACACGTACCGCTCTGCGGTCCTTCGAGGCCGGATCGGCGGCAAATCCCGCTGACCGGCCGGAGTGATCACCAGGTGGTCGGCAGCGTGGAGACGCCGTCCGCCACCGCAGGAACCACTTCGCGACGGACAGCACGAGCGAGGACGTCGAGCCCGGCGACCTGAACCCGACCGGTGACACCGTCGTCCCCCGCTTCGCGGACCTGCGTGTGAACGACGGCGGCAGAGCCTCGTATGCCTCCGCCATCGCCAAGCAGCACCTCGAGGTCACCCGTATCCACAAGAGCCCGCCCGGGCCCGGCACACTGGTCGGGCTCCGGGCGAGCGTGAGTCCACTCCGGTGAGAAGCGTCAGGAGAGCAGGCCGTTGTAGTCCGGCAGCTTGGAGGTCTTCTCGGCGTGGCCGCCGTTCAGGTCGGTCTTCGCCGGCGGCAAGGCCGTCAAGACCATCGTCGGCGCCCTGCCGAAGGACGAGCTCAAGCGGAACCTCGTCGACTTCATCGGCTGACCGCCCCGCACGTGGGGCCGCACCGGCCCCGGTCGTCAACCCACTCCGCGGGCCGGTGTGGGCGCCCGGCGCCCACACCGGCCTGCACACCCGCACGGCGAGCAAGAGCCCCAGAGAGGACATGAGGGCAAGGATGCGTATCGAGATCTGGGCGGACGTGGTCTGCCCCTGGGCCTACATCGGCAAACGCCGACTGGAGGCAGCCATCGCCGACCCGGCGCTGTCCGCCCGCGACATCGAGGTCGTCTGGCGCCCCTACCGGATCGACCCGACCGCCCCGCCCCAGGCCGCCCCGACGGAACCGGCCCAGCGCGACCCGATGGTCGACGACGCCGCAGCCCGGTGCGTGGTGGACCCGCCGACCACAGGGAGCTCGGGGACGGCAGACGACCGGGTGCCCATCTCCCGAATCGCAGCCACGGAAGGACTCGGACCGAACTGGGGCCCGGCCTGGCGATCCAGCAGCCACGACGCCCAGCGCCTCCTCGCCCTCGCCCACGAGCACGGCGGCAGCACACTGCAGGACACCGTGGCCGAGCACCTGATGCGGGCGCACTTCGTCGAGGGCCATGACATCAGCGCGCGTGAGACGCTCCGGACCATTGCGGCCACCGCCGGATTCGCCGAAGCCGCCGCGCTGCTCGACACCGACGCGGCCGACCGCACCGTCCGGGAGCTTCGCCTGGTCGGCAAGGCGCGGGGTATCAAGACCTCCCCGACGATCGTCGTCGGGGCCCGGGCCCTGGCCGGCGCCCAACCACCCGACGTCATCGCCGACTTCCTCGCCACCGCAGGCCCCGAACGCGACGTACCCGAAGAGGTCGGGCGCCTGCGCTACGCCGAGTCCCTCCTGGAACGCGCGACCCGCTCGGAGCGCTCACCTTGCTCCAACCGCTGCTCGACGATCACGGCGACGACCTCAACGTACGTCGCCTCGCCGCCCGCGCGTACTTCACCTCCGCCCAGCTCGGCCGCGCCCGGCAAGCTCTGGAACAGCTGGTCACCGACCTGCCGGACGACTCCTACCTCCGGCTCATGCTCGGTCGCACCTTTCAGCGCCTGAGCTTGCACGAGCAGGCCGCTCCGCACCTGAAGGTCGCTGCTGCTATGACGCCGGAGTTCGCCTGACCGGACGACAACCGATCACCCGCGCTTCGAGCGATGCGGGGCACGCCGCCGGCCCCGGCCGTCGGGTCAGCCATCGGTGGCGTCAGCTGCCGTAGACGCCGGCCTCGTACAGCGAATAGCCCCAGTTGGTACCGCGCTGCAGCCCGTGGATCCGTACGTGGCGCGCTGACGTTCCGGTGAACTGCGCGGTGCCCAAGCCGCCGTCACCGGCGGTCGTGGGTGACCCGCTTGACCAGGCTCGGGGCCCCGAGATCGTTCCGGGGCCACATGAGCGATCAGGAGAAGGGCATCGCATTCCTCGCGTTGCGGCACCAGTTACTGGTCCTGCAACTCCAGGTGGGCACGCCATCGTTCACTGACACCGACCGCGCGACGCTCACCGGCCCGCTCCACCGCCTCCCGAGGGACAGACTGTGCCAACTCCTGACCCTGGTGCGCCCGGACACGATTCTCCGCCGGGACCGCAACCTGCCCAAACGGCGCCACACCGCAACCTGTGCGCCGAAGCGGCGCGGACGCCCACCCACCCTCCGCTCGATCCGCGCCCTAGGGCCGATGCGCAACCGGTCGGACACCGGTCCTGGCAGCCAGGAGTCCGCCCCCCTCACCGACATGGCGACCGCGGCCGGAGCCTGACCGCATCTTCGCGAGAGGCCCAAAAGCATCTTCCCCAGAGGGTCTTGGAGCCCGCCTTCGGACGCTGCCCTTGCCGATAACCTCATCCGCCCTGGTGAGGGCCGGTGAGCGGTGATCCACCAGATGTCGACCGCGTTGCCGAGTCGGCGCTCTGGCGAGACTGGCGATTGGCCCGGCATGGTGATCAACGTGCTGCTGCGACTGGCCTATCTGGGTCTAGCGGGTCGGCCTGCTGCGGCCGGCCGTCGAGGGCGGCCCGGGCTGGCAGCCGGTCCGATCCATCTCCCCGACCACGGTGATCGCCATCCGATACGCGCCCCGGGTCGCGCCGGGAACCGCCCCGGACGTATACGCCCCTCGGTGGCGGGTGAACCGTTGTTCAGCCGCCACCGATCCGTGGTGTCCTCGGAGGATGCGTTCGCGTCCACAAGCAGCGAGGCGGGGCAATCTCACGATCTGGTTGCAGGATTGCTGCCTCGAGGCTTGCGTCAGCTGGTCATGGTGACCGGGGGCGGGGTCCAGGTGCCGTCGAGGACACTGGGCTTGGGCCAGTACATACGCAGCATCAGGGAGAACTGGCCGCTGGGTGCGGGTAGCCAGTTGGACTGCTTGCCCGCCGGGGCGTCGTGCTGGATGTAGATGTCCATGGAACCGTCAGGGTTGAGAGTCGGCTTGACGGTGTGCCCGACCTCGTAGCGGTTGATCGGGTTGGGGACCAGGAAGCCGGATGCGTCGTACATCGTGAGGGACCAGAAGGCGTTCACCGGCGGGGTGTGGCCGGGGGCGAAGTGGATGACGTACCGGTCGGCTCCGGTCAGCGGCTTGCCCTGGCTGTCGGTGCGGGTCAGCGGATAGACGGCGTCCTGGGGGAGGTTGGCGCCGAGTCCGTACCAGGCCGTGACCGCGCGCAGCATGTAATCGGTGCCGTAGTCGCCCAGGTTGCGCATGACGCGCCAGCCGTTCGCATTGTTTCCGGACGTGGCGAGTGCGGCCTGGATCTGCTGCTGGGCCGCGGGTACGGCCTGGCGCAGGGCTCGTGCTGTGGCGGGGCCCTTGGCGTTGATGCCGAACGGCCGGCCGGGGACGATGCCCAGGCGGGCCAGGGTGGCCGCCATGGGGGCGTCCTTCTTCGCGGGCGGGTTGGTGGCCATGGCCGAGGCCAGCTGAACAAAGAAGCTCTGCGCGTTCATTTCGGCGACGCGGGTGGCCGGCGCTGTGGCGGGGACGGTCGGGTCGACGTGGCCTGCGGGCGGGGTGTAGGGGTGGCCGTAGGCGCTCAGCGGTTCGAGGGTGTAGTGGCTCACCAGGGCCTCGACGGCGGGCAGGTCGGAGGGGCCGTTGTACTGGGTTCGGCCGATGATCCACGCGGTCTGGGTGGGGGCCTTGATCTGCTTGACTCCGGCGGGCAGCCGGCCGTGCCAGCCGGGACCGGTGATGGCGAAGTCGCCGGCCGCGCTGCCGGTGGTGCGGGTGCCCGGGGAGGCGAAGACGTCGGTCCAGTCGTCGAGCATGGGCATCAGGAAATACCGGCCGTGGGTGTCCGGTACATGGAGCACGATGGGCCCGGCCTTCAGGTCCAGCCACGCCGAGGTGTACAGGGTGTCGACGTTGGGGGCCACCACGGTGTGGAACTGCGGGCTTGGAGTGGTGTCCGCCTTGGCGAACTGGTTCACCGGTGCTCGCATGGTCGCCGGATCGGGCTTGACGACGTTGGTGGACGCCTGCTCGGTGGCCCGCATCAGGACCAGCGGGTAGCCGTATACATACGCGTTGACCGCGTCGGCGGTGGTGGTGCTGGCGGCGGGAGCGGGCGAAGGCTGTGCCGCGCTCGCCTGGGCGGCGGTTGCCGGCCCGGCGGCCAGCACGAGTGCCGCCGCCCCCACGCAGGCGGCGGCACCCCAACGTCGGGGTTGACGCGTTGCGTTCATAACGGTTGTTCCTCACAAGACAGTTGTCAGAGTTGACGGCACCCCGCGGCTGCAGCGGCGACGCTCGAACTTCAGCGCCGTGCAGCGACGTTCTCGGGTACCCGGGCGCGCGGTCGGAAGGTGCTCCGCATGAGGACGGGCGGGCGTGACCGACCGCCAGGCGAGGCAAAACGTCGGCGCACCGAAGGACGGTTAGCGAGCTTGCGCGCCCCGCGGCGTACCCGGCGAGGGAGAGAACCCATGCCATCCCCATCGGCTCGTTCCAGCATTCATGACCCATCACGACCGTGCGGGACGAAGATCCGATCGCCCGCGCTTCACTGTCGCCCCCCCCGAGGGGCCAGGGCAATCGGCGGGGAGGACACTCACGACGGCATATCGTTGTGACGTGTCACAACGAAGCGGGTCGCCACATGAGGCACCGGAGTCCGGCGAGGACATACGCGAGCAGGCGGTCCGACTGGTCGCCCGCCTCGAACCCCGGATCAACCAGCTGGCCAGGCTGGTCGTCGAGCGCCAGCGGGCCCAGGTCCCCGGCTTCGACCGACTCCCCGACGATCTGCAGGACCTGGAGGCCGCCTCGACCGCCCGCCAGGCGATCCGCGACTTCCTGCGCTGCACGCAGGGCCTCGCCGACGCCGAAGCCGAGGTGTTCCGGGAGCGCGCCGCCCAGCGTGCCGCAGAAGGCGTCCCCCTGATCGGGCTGATCAGGTCGTACCACGTCGGTGCCGAGGTACTGACCGACGCGCTCTGCGCCGCCGCCCGCTCCGGAGAGGACGCCGCCCTTCTCTGGCTCGTCCGCCGGCACTTCAGGGGCGTCAACGCCATGGTCGAGCAGGTCACCGAGGCGTACCTGCTGGGGGCGGCCGACCAGCAGGCGGCTGGACGCGAACTGGCCGCGGCACTGATCCGCGGTGACGCGCCACAAGAGGTGGCCGCCCGGTACGGTCTGCCTCTCGAACCCGGCTACCTCGTGCTCAGCGTCCGCTCCCCCACACCTCAGGAGCCGGTGGCCGCACGACGACTGCTCCACCAGGTCCTGGGCCGGCTCGCGCCCACCGCGGCAGGCCGAGCGCTCAGCCTGCCGGACGAACAAGGCGGCCACATCCTGCTCCCCCTCGGCACACCCCACGCCGACCTCGTCCGACACCTGTCCACCGGCCTGCCCCGCCCGGCGATCGCCGGGGCCGCCCTCGCGGCCACCCCCCAGGACGTCCCCGCCGCCGCCGAACAGGCCCGCCGGATCGCCGCCATCGCCCGCACACCCGGCGTGCACCGACTCCAGGACGTGCTACTCGACTACCATCTAGCCGGATCCAAGGACAGCGCCGCCGAGCTGTCCGCACTCCTCGACCCCCTGGACCGCCACGCCGGCCTGGTCGAGACCGTCGCCGCGTTCCTCGACTGCGACCTCGACCGGCGCCGCACGGCCCAAGCGCTCAACGTCCACCCCAACACCGTCGACAACCGCCTCGCCCGCGCCGCCCAACTGACCGGCCTGGACCCACACACCACCCACGGCGTGCAGCATTTCGGCGCTGCCCTGACCCTGCGCCGACTCGCTGAAGGCTCGACAACCGGCCGCATACCTGGCTCAGCCGTTGAGACGAACTGGCCAGATGGAGGTCAGGGCATGCTGCCCTGGGGGCCGGCTGGTGGGTGATCACCTCTCGGTGGCGAGGTCGGAGACCGGTTGCCCCCGCCTCGAACGAGCCCGAATGACGGGGACGCATCCTTGTCGGTCAGCGTCGAGGGCGACGAGTCTCACCGGTTCACGTCATTCCCGCGGTTCGCGGGGTCAGGGCTGCACAGCCAGCCATTGATGGCGAAACGGCTGTCCGCGTACTGCTTGCTCGGGCAGCTGACCGGACGTACCTCGTGCCAGGCGGCGGGGCGGAAGAACACGATGCTGTCGTGCTCGGGCTCCCAGTCCCGCCAGGTGCGCTCCTTCCACTCTCCAGTTGTCTCGATGTGCAGCGGCAGGGCGGCGTCGAGCACTCGCAGCTCACCCCCGCCGAAAGGCCGGGGTTTGCGATGCAGGTAGTAGACGAACGTGAGCAGGCGCCGGGGAGCGTACTCGGCGCTGGTGTCCTGGTGCGACCGGTAGAAGTCGCCGTCGTTGTGGACGTTGAGGCTGTAGCTGGGTTCGGTGTACTGGCAGGAGACTCCCAGCGTGTGCTCGACCGCCTCCAGCACCTCGTCGATGGCTGCCAGCAACTCGGGCGCGGCGAAGTCCTGGCGCGAGCGGGACCGGCGAATGTCCGGGACCACCTGCTGGTCTTTAATCATGGAGGGCTGCAACGCGTCGCCGGCGGAAGCGATGGCGCGTTCCAGTAAGGCGCCGGCCGTCCGCTCGCCCAGGAACTGAGTGATGCGACAGACCGTCACCGGAAGCCGCCAGATCGCGTCGGTACACACCGCCGACCGCTGATCCTTCGCCTCGGATGATCCCGTCACAGTGTCGTGTCGTGCCGAGGTGTCCTGTCTTGTCATGGTGTCCCGCCTTCTCGGTCGCGACGAGTGTTCCGCAGGGGCCGACTTCTCCAAGTCCTCCCGGGGAGCGGGCGGCGACCGTCACGCGGCCTCGGGCGTGTTCATGCTCGCGGCTTCTCGCAGACGATCCACTTCGGCCGTGAGTTCTTCCACGCGGCGGTGCAGCGCCTGGACACACACCAGGGCGACGCCGAGGCCGTCGACGACGGAGATGGTGGTGTCGTCCCGGTTGAAGCCGAAGGCGGCGTGCCAGTCCTGGGCCATCGGCCCGAGATGGCGCACGTCTTCGGGCTCCCAGAAATAGCGCCAGGTACTGACGGGCAGCGCGGCCACCGTCTCCAGGACCGCGTAGCCGTTTACCGCACCGACCGGGGCCACAGCGCCACTCTCCCGCGCGCCGGCCGAACGACGGGCCGGGACACTTTGATCACCCGCCCGGGAGCGTCGGCGGAAGACCCGCATCCTCACCGACTCCAGTCGACCGGGACCACGTCCTGCTTGAGCCCGCGGTCACTGCAGATCTGGCACGGGGAGTTCGGGACACCGGGGCCCTGGTCGGTGCCGACGGTGATCGCTCCGTGGGCCCCGACCGGGGCGTGGACGCCGTCGCCGACCAACGCGGCCTCGTAGCCGCCCAGCAACTCCTGAAGGGTTCCGGGACCCAGGTCCTCCGGAGCGGTGATCGCGGCGATTCCGGTGTCGTCCGTGTACGCCATTCCCAGCGTCCGGCCGCCCATGGTGGCGAACACGATCTTCGCACCGCGGATGGGCTCCCCGGTCACCGCGTCGGACGCCGCCGCGTTGATGTTCTCCAGTTGCATCTGGGTGACATTCAAGGTGGCCTGGCTGGCCGTGAGCCTGGTCGGCTTCAGGCTGGGGCATTGCGCCCCGCTGCTGCACGACGTGGCCGACGGGGTGGTCGCAGACGCGGTAACACCGCTCCCCGCGCCCAGCGACGCCAAAGCCGCGGCCATCACCGCGACGGTCTTACGACCTACAGAACTCATGTCCACTCCCATGGGAACTACCCGAGCGTGATCCGCACCAGCGCATGACGGCCAAGACGGCCTGGGCACGTGCAGCACGCGACGGGGTGCCGTCCTCCTTCGGACGACGCAACCGAGCGTAACCACGCCCACCTGGCCCAACCAGCCGACAAGCACGAGTTCGCACCATCTGATGAACCGCCAGCAGGACGGTGACGAAAGCGATCGACGCACACAAACCAATGAGCGAACGCCGAAGAACGCGCCGCAACCGACCCACCGCCGCACAACCGGGTGGGAGTGCCCACCCCCAAGGAGAGCGGGCCGGGCCCGACAGCACACAGGGCATGATTACGCAGTGTTTGCAAATTGGTTCTCTGGGTAGTGGCGTGAGAGAGTCGGCCGCGATCATGCGCGGCCGACGACGACCGGCTGGAGAACTCGTGGCGTACCCAAGGGACTTGCCCCCGGTCGGCTTGGAATCCACGATGCGCGCCTCCGCGGTCAACGCAGCGCTGAAGATCGGCGATCTGGGAACCGTCACCTTGGACCTGACGGGCTGGTGCGAGGTCCGAGTTGAGGCCGACCTCGGGGCGGGCTGGGCGGCGTGAGGGTCAGGGTCATCGGTTTCGGGGTGACGGCCGACACCTCCGACGTCGGCGGGGTCACCATCGCCCAGTCCAACAACGACACCGCGCCGTTGAGCCTGCTGGAGGCCGTCTCGGATCGGACCTTGCGCACCACCCCGTTCCTGGACTGGACGATGTCGATCGAGGAGCCCCCGGGCGGCGGCGGGAGGCTGGAGTTGTCCAACACCCAGACGGTCGCCCTGGTCAACGACCATCTCACCCTCTTCCCGCCGCAAGGCGATGTCTACCAGCTCCAGCAGCCCGTCGACCACACGCCGGCCGGCGGCCCGGCCGGCCAGGTCGTCGCCACGCTGCTGCAGTTCCCCGTCACCCTCACCCAGAGCACCTGACCGGCACCCCCGCGGGCCGAGACCGCCACGGGCAGCCCCCGACCCGCGGTGCGCTGTCGCCATCAGCACGACATCCCATACCTCGTCAGCAGGAAGGCAGACACAATGAGCGACGAACAGGCCCAGCTGATTTACGGCCAGGGACAAGAGGCGTGCCCCGACGGGACCTTCTGCCTCTACCGCGCCACCAACTTCAACATCGGCCAGACCCCCGGGGTCGGCGACAAGATCCTGGCCATTCCGCTGGGCACGTACGTCAACGACTTCTCCGTCTACGGCTTCGACCACAGCGGTGACGGGGTGAGCAGCGTCGTCAACAACACCGACGCGGACAACGCGCTCTTCTCGGCCGCCGACCAGCGGGGGCACTCGCTACCGGTGGACCGCAGGTCCTCGATCGCGAACCTGGCGCGGATCGCCATGGCCGACAGCCCGAACGGCAGTTGGAACGACCAGGCCCAGTCAGCGCTCGCGGCCCCCTTCCTGGGGAACCTGGTCGTCGAGCACAAGCCTGAACGCCCAGCACCTCGGCTAAGGAGTGCCCGGACGGGAATGGAGGTCAGCCGTCCTGCTGACCTCGCCCCCGTCCGGCGGCCACGATCGGACGCTGCCGCCTGCCGGCTGGCCTCCGACTTTCCGGTCAGACGCTCATCGCCTCGACCAAGGGGAATCCATGGAACTCCACGACATCACACCCACCCAAATGCCCGCTGAGTCCGGCCAGCCACCGACCGCGGTCAAGGTACGGGAGGTACCCGCCGCCATCGAGGCGCGCGAAGCCCTCCTTGCCGCAATCGCCCAAGAGGCCCGCACCGTGGTTGACAAGCAGCCCGGGCAGGCATCCAGCGCGCTGGTCGAACTCGCCCAGGCATACAACCTGCTGGCCACCACCTCGGTGCCGGTGACCACCGACGGCACCAGCGCCCTGACACCCGTGCAGAGCAGGGCCGGCGGCCACCAGGTCGGGATGTGCCTGGAACTCGAACCGTAGAGTCACCCCAGAGGAACGGGCCGCCCAACCAAGCCGAGCGCTGCTATGGCAACGCCGTACGGTCCGTTGCCGACCCGACGCCCTCTGGGGGCGGTGTACACCGCACAAACCTGATATCCCTACACGCCGCCACGCTGCTGCCGCTGACCAGCGGCAGCACGCCACAGATCACGAACTACGCTGCCGGTCCGGGGCTGCAGTCTGAGTAGAGCGGGAAAGCTCAGCCTCTGAGGCGTCAAGGGTTGCGGCAGTCTTCGCCGGGTCCGTGAGGGCCTGGCGAGGAAGGGAACGCGGGGATCGGCTGCAACGGTGGTGGCGCAGCCAACACCCGAGAAGCCCCACAGGCATGTCGGCAGGTTCGAACTCCTCCTCTAGCGATCGTCCGCGGGCCATCCGATGGTCCGAAAGACGGCGACGGGTCCACGCAGTCCCGCCGGTGCCTCACTGCAGCCCTTGACAGTGATCACGGACGCGACGTCAACCACGCTGTTGCGCGCTGAAAGGAGACGCTGGCCCAGTTCTTGCTGTTCTCCGAGGACTGGCTCAGCGCTCAATGACTACAGGCGACGTACCCGAGATCGCTGACACGCCCTCAGCCAAGGAGTTGGATGGAGTGCCGAGGGTGGGGTCCCAGGGGTCGGTGCGGTGTCTGATGGAGGTGACGCCGTGTTCGTCGTGGAGGTGTTCAGGGATGGCGTACCGCATGACCCGGCCGCGGGTGAGGGAGCTGATGAGCGCTGCCCGCGGGGCCCGGTCACGGAGCACCAAACGGGATGAAGTAGAAGTCCGCCGGCCGCGCCGTCGTCCTCGGCCTGTGCGTCCTTCCCGATCCGTGTTTCGAAGTCGGCCAGGTTCTCCACGCCCTTGATCGCGAACCGCACGCCGGTAAAGGCGGTCCTCCACCGAACCATGACACGCGGCCCCGCCGCAGAAAAAGGCCGTTCCCCGCATCGCTGCGGGGAACGGCCTTCCGGCCTGCATAAGCGTAACGCCGACCGGGGCAGCAGGATCTGAATCTGTACCCCTTCCCCCCATTCACTCTGTGATCTTTCCCGCCGAAAAGGCGGACAATTTTTCGATCACGAGTCGCAGAGCCAGGGATCCTGCCTCAGTGATCTGCATATTCGCCTCCTCGCGATCGTCCTACCGGTAACTTCTCCCGGCACTTTCGAGGATACTCCTTACTGCAAGAATTCGAGCCCACCATGCACATTAATATTTGAAAATTCCGCCGCGTGGAGTTAGCCCAGAAATTCCACCCGAGAGATTTCCTGCGCCTCACCCCACAGTCGCGGGATCCCCCCTGGCCGAGGTGTCGCGAAGTGCCGGTGAGTCGTACGCCGATCCGCGTGGAACCAGCCAGGCGGCGAAGTCGGCCCGACGGAGAGGACCGCTACGGGCAAACCGGGGTGCGTGGCGGAGTTCGAGACGAAGGTCGACCAGCGGCGACCCATCGACCACCCCTGCTCACCCCGCCCATCGACCACCCCTGCTCACCCCGGAGGGCGGGGCTGCGGCCGGAGTACGGTGGAAGAGCGCACCGTCCACGAGCTGCAGACTTCTTCGGCGCCCTGGCGGTAGCACGTGGCCGTCGACGAACGAGCCCGAGGCAGGTGTCTCGACATGACCGCGACCCCCGATCCCGCCGCCACCCAGCCACCTGGGCCAGGGCCGACGGTCCGCCTGTCACTGACACCCGAGGGCGCCACGCGCGGCCGGCTGGACGGAGCATGGTGGCCGCGCTCGCACGATCTCCTGCGCGAGCTGCCCCCGCTGGCGGCAGCACTGGACCCCACGTGGGGGAAGGTCACCCGTGTCACCGTGAATCCGACGCACTGGCCGGTCATCCCCCGACGCGTCCAGGTCGCAGGCCACGTCATCCACGTCGGGTGGTTCGAACAGGAGCAGGACGCGGACGAGGTGATCGTGTGCTCCTTCACCCCTCTGCGCCTGGAGCTCCTGGTGATTCCCCCCGAGGCCGAAGCCTCCGCCGCCGAGTGGCTGATGACAGCGGCGTCCGACCCGGCCAACACGCGCACCGGCACCGACCTCCTGACAGCCGCGGGCGCGCCGACCGCAGACCCGCGGGCAGACGGGTGACGCCGTTCACCAGCGGACACACCACACCGACCATCGTCGGCCCCGGCCCTCCGCCCCCGGCCGACTGCGGGCTGCTCCGGCTACTTGCGTGACCACTCGGTCCCGGCCTGGGGCTCGCCGACCGTGTGCTGCCCCTCCCAGACCCGGACCCTGATCGCCGACCGGTGGCCGTACCGGGTCGCCCTGCCGGCACACCGGGCAGATGGCGGCGGCACACGTCGGAGGGAGAATGGGAAGTGCCCACCGACATCGGAGGTTGCCGATGTTCGAAGCGGCCGACATCCGGGAATGGCGCGGCCCTCGACGCGGTGGATGCCGACCGCCACAAGATCGGCACGCTGGAACCCGTCTACGTCGACACCGCGACGGATCGGCCGGCGTTCGCCATCGTCACGGTCGGGCTGCCCACACGCCTCCGCCTGGTCTTTGTTCCTCTCGCCGATGGTCGGCGTGTCCGACGGCGGGCCTACCTGTCGAACTCGGCCCAGACGGTTTTGCCGTGGCGGTGGGGCGCGGTGCCCCAGCGGTCGGAGGTCTGCTGGACGATGAAGAGTCCGTGTCCTCCGGGCAGGCCGGGGTGGCGGGGCCGGCGCGGTGCGGGCAGTGCCGGTGAGCGGTCGCTGACTTCGATGCGCAGGCGGGCCGCCGAGGCGTGCAGGACCAGTTCGAGGGGGCCGTCGGCGTGGACCGCGGCGTTGGCAACGAGTTCGGTGACCAGCAGGACGATGTCGCTCGCGCGGTTCGGGTCGGGCCAGGACCAGTGGGCGAGGGCTGCGGCGGTGAAGGTCCGGGCGTGGGCGACCGGCCTGGGCAGACCGGTCAGTGGCAGGCGCCGCCGCTGACCGTCGATCGGCAGAGCGGCCGCGTCAGAGACCACCGGCGTGTCGCCGAGGAGTTCCCGGCTGGGGTTCATGAGCGGCTGTCCCTTCGACTCGACGCTCTTCCTGACCGGGTGCCCTGCCGTGGCCGGAGCATGCGGGGGTCATTCGATGCGATGACCGGACGGCCGGCCCGCCCGGATGGAGGCTGGTGTCACCGGGGCGCCGAGAGCGCCTCGTCAACAGAAGTATGGAGGGAGAAGACGCTGTTGGCTCCCGTGATGTCCAACAATCTCATGATCGCATGTGATGGTGCGGCAAGACGGAACGGGATGCCGGCCGTGGACGCGTTCATGCGGGTCTTCAGCAGCAGGTTCAGGCCGGAGGAGTCGCAGAAGCCCACGTGCTCGAGGTCGGCCACCAGCAGCGTGGGGCGCGACACGGTTGCTCCTTCCAGCGCCGTCCTGGCCTCGGTGAGGGTTTCGACGTCGAGGTCGCCTGTCAGACTGCACACGGCGGCCCCGTCCGCGGTGCGCCGCACCTGGACTGTCAGGCCGGTCGCAGTGGTTGGCGCCGACGGCGAAGCAACAGTCGTTTCCTGGGCTGGCATCATCGTCCCCTCCACCGGTTCTCTTCAACTGACCATATGCACGGCCGCCCGGCGAACCAAATCGCCGTTGTACGGCGTGCGTCGCGCGCGGGTGCCTTCTCGCTTCGGTACCGCTCACGCGGCATTCAGGCCGTCCCGCAGTTTCTTCAGGGTACGGGTGAGCAGTCGGGAGACGTGCATCTGGGACAGGCCGAGCCGTGCGCCGATCTGTGACTGGGTCAGTTCGTCGGTGAAGCGCAGGGAGAGGATGAGCTGTTCGCGCGTGGAAAGTCGGGCGATGAGGGGTTTGAGTGCCACGAGGTTCTCGGTGAGGTCGATCGCGGCATCCTCCTGGCCGAGGCGGTCGGCGAGGGGGCTGCCGCTCTCGTCGTCATCGGCGCTGCCGAAGTCGAGGGATCCCGTGGTGCGCGCGTTGGCGGCCGTGAGGCCCTCGATCACCTCCTCCTCGGACAGGCGGAGGTGACCGGCGAGTTCGGCGACGGTCGGTGCACGGTCGAGCCGTGTCGTGAGGTCGTCCTGGGCCTTGGCGAGGGCGATGCGAAGTTCCTGGAGCCGGCGGGGGACGTGGACCGCCCAGGTGGTGTCGCGGAAGTGGCGGCGGATCTCGCCCAGGACGGTCGGGATGGCGAAGGTGGAGAACTCCACGTCACGGTCGGGATCGAACCGGTCGATCGCCTTGATCAGGCCGACGGCACCGACTTGGAGCAGGTCCTCCTGGGGCTCGCGCTGAGCGTCGAAGCGTCGGATCACGTAGCGGACGAGGGACAGGTTGAGCTCGATCAGGGTCGAGCGGACGTAGGAGTACTCGCGGGTGCCCTCTTCGAGGGCCGCGAGCCGCCTCAGCAGCATCCGCGTGAGTTCCCGCGCGTCCGAGGGCGCGACGTCGCGGGGGCTGTCCACGCCGGCCAGTTCCGGCGCGACGTGGCGGCGGATGGCGTTCGTGGTGTCGGCCGGCCGGGCGGCCGGCGCGGGTGCTTCGGTTCGCGTCGTCATCGGTGTTCCTCTCCGAGCCGGGGCAGGCCCGTTCCCGTCTGCCCCCGACCGCCGTTGTCATGCGCGCACGCCGCGTGAAGGTCTTGCGGAGTTCTGGGGAGCACGGCTCATTCGGCTTCGCCGGTGGGGCCTTCGTCCACGCAGATGCCGATCAGGCAGGTGTCGTCGTCGGTGTCCGCAGGGCTGTAGCGCAGCAGGTGGTCCAGCGTGGCGTCCAGGGCCGCGTGGGCGCTCTGGGCGGGGCGGCTCGCCTTCTCCGTCAGGGCGACGAGGGTTTCCAGGGACGCATGTACGGACTGGTCGCGTCGTTCGATGAGACCGTCGGTGAACATGACCAGGGTGTCGCCCACGTCGAGCTGGGTCTCGTGCTCCTCGTAGTCGGCGTGGTCGAGCGCACCGAGCAGGATGCCACCGATCTGGGGGAGGGTCTCCGCGCGGCCCTTGCGCAGCAGGACGGGCGGCGGGTGGCCGGCGCGGGCCCAGCGCAGCCGGCGGGTGACCGGTTCGTAGAGCCCGCAGACGGCGGTGGCGGTGACGTTGTCGGTGAGGTGGTGGGTGACGCTGTTGAGCCAGCTGAGCAGTTGTGCCGGGCCGGCGCCGGTGGCGGCCAGGCCGCGCAGGGCGTTGCGCAGGGCGACCATGCCGGTGGCGGCGTCGATGCCGTGTCCGGCGACGTCGCCGACGCACAGCAGAACGTTGCCGGAGGGCAGGGTGAGGGCGTCGTACCAGTCGCCGCCGACGAGGTGGTCCTTCTCGGCGGGGCGGTAGCGGACGGCGACGTGGAGGTCCGGCAGGTCGAGCGGGCCGCGGGTGGGCGGCATGATGGCGTGCTGGAGCTGGAGGGTGAGGCGGCTGCGTTCGGCGGCCTGCTGTTCGCTGTGGGCGAGTTGGTCGCGGGTGGCGGCGAGTGCGACCTCGGTCCAGTGCTGGGCGGAGACGTCCTGGTAGGCGCCGCGGACGATGCGCACACCCCGGTCGGGGTCGTGGACGGGTTCGGCCACGACCCGGATGTGGCGGGTGACGCCGTCGGGGCGTTGGAGGCGGAAGGCGGTGGAGGCGGGGCGCTGGTGGTGCAGGAGGGTGCGCAGGAAGCGGTCGATCGTGTCGCGGTCGTCGGGGTGGGCGTGCTCGCCCAGGTGTTCCAGGGGGATCGGCTGGGCGGTGGGCGGCAGTCCGTACAGTTCGAACAGGGTGTCGTTCCAGGCGATGTGGCGGTCGCGGAGGTTCTCCTCGAAGCCGCCGATGCGGCCCAGGCGCTGCGCGTGCTGGAGGAGACGGGCGACGGGGGTGGTGCCGTCCTCGAGCCGCCAGATGACCAGCACGTGGTGGCCGTGGCGGCTGATGCTGACCTGTCCGTGGGTGTGCAGGGGCACCCCGTCGACCATGGCGGCCAGGCGCATGCGCTGGGTGCGGAAGGGCTCGCCGGTGGCGTAGACGTGCTCGACCTTTACTGCCAGGCCGCCCGGCTCGGCCGCGAGGGGATAGGCCTCCAGCAGTCGTGCGCCGAGAACCGTGTTGGTGGGCCTGCCGGCGAAGTCCACGAAGGCGGGGTTGACGTCGCGTACGACGAATTCGAGAGGTACCTCGGTACTGTCCGGTGCCAGGCACAGGATCAGGCAGGGGTCGAGGACGCCCGCGGTCAGTCTGCGCAGGGCGTCGAACTCCGTGTCGGCCGCGCCGGCGTCCGCTTCGTCGTCGGTCCAGGTCTCCAGTGTCGCGGCGGCCAGCTCCGCGAGGGCCTCGACCTGACGTTGCAGGGGCCGGGTCTGCTCGGGCAGCGCGTCGTGCCAGCAGATCTCCAGCACGCCGATCAGTCGGCCGCCGAGCCCGGCCGGTACCGCGAGCCTGCCGCCGGTGAACTCGTGCTGTCCGATGGAGGGCAGCGAAGCGCCGGCGAGCTCGGGGATCGCGGCGGTGGCGCGTTGGTCGAGGGCGTGCCGGGCCGGTGTGAAGACCCCGGGGGGTACGTGCCGCCAGCGCTGGGCCTCGGCCGGGCCGAAGCCGGCACTGCCGCGCAGTGACAGCGACTGGTCGGGGTGGGCCGCCCAGATGGCGACGGCGCCCGCTCCCAGGGGGCGCAGGGCGTGTTCGAGCATCGAACGGGCCGCGGCCTCGGTGTCGGGTGCGGCGATGGCGTGTGCCTGCGCGGTGCGAAGGCGCAAGGCGACCGGGTCCGTGCCGTCGGCGGAGGAGGCGACGAAGGTACGGGCCACGGCGGAGATCCGGTCCGATGCGGCCTGGTTGAGAAGGTCGGCGGCGAAGTCGAGGACCGGGACGCCGGCCTGCTCGGACAGAGAGGCCAGTTGGACGGACGCCTCGGTGGGACCGCACTGCAGGCGCTCGACGAGCATGCCCACGGCGAGCTCGATCAGGGAACGGCCGGCCGCGTCGGAGTGGGCCTGGGCGAGTTCCTCCCGCAGGCGCTCCACGGTTGCGGCCAGCCGGCTCAAGCCCGGGTCGCGGACGCTGCCGTCACGTTGCGGTACTACCTGCACGGCTGCGGGTGCGGCACTGCCGCCGGCCGGGACGGAGTCGAGGGGGCGGTTCATGCGTTCTCCTGCGCGCTGCTCGCGGCGCTGTTGGTGGCCTGCGCGGGGAGGTGGCTCTTGATGCGGACGATCAGCTCGTCGGCGTCGACGGGCTTGGTGACGTAGTCGCTGGCCCCGGAGGCCAGGCTCTTCTCCCGGTCGCCGATCATCGCCTTGGCGGTGACGGCGATGATCGGCAGTCCCTCGTGCTCGGGCATGGCGCGGATGGCTGCGGTCGCGGTGTAGCCGTCCATCTCGGGCATCATCACGTCCATGAGGATCACGTCGATCCCCGGATGGGCGGCGAGGCACTCGAGCGCGGCACGGCCGTTCTCGGCCTGGAGGACGTGCATGCCGTGCAGTTCCAGGATCCCGGTGATCGCATAGAGGTTGCGGTCGTCGTCGTCGACTACCAGGACGGTCCGGCCGGTCAGCGAGGAGTCGATGTCCGGGCTCCAGTCGGACTCCGTGCGGCGGGCGAGCTGGGGGATGTCGCCGGGGCTGTCGGTGCTCATGTGGAGGGCGATGCGCTCGCGCAGCTCGTCCAGGCTGGAGATGACCTCCACCCTCCCGGCGCCGCCGGGGAGGTCCTCGTCGGCGGCGATGGCGCGGCCGCGGTGCGCGAGGATCGGGACCGCGTGCAGAGCCGGGTCGGCGTGCATTTCCCGGAGCAGCTCCAGGGCGGCGCCGTTGGGCATGTCCAGTTCCAGTACGACGCAGTGGCAGGGCCTGGTGGCCAGGGTGGCCGCCGCCTCCTGGGCGCCGACCGCAGTGATGATCTCCACGCCGTGCTGCGAGGTTCGTGGCAGCTCGGCGATGGCGCTCTCGGCCACCATCCGCAGCAGGCCGTTCGGACGGCCTTCCACGACCAGCAGGCGCCGCGGCTGCCCGTCGGTGGGAGCACTCGGCGCGTGCGCCGTCTCGGCGGCCGGCGGGGCGTCGCCGTCCTCCAGGAGCTCGGGGGCCGACATTGCGGTGCCGGTGGCGGTGGTGTCGGGGTGTTCGGCCGGGAGGTAGAGGGTGAAGGTGCTGCCGCGCCCCGGTGTGCTCTCCACGGTGATCGCGCCGCCGAGCAGGAAGGCGATCTCACGGCTGATGGACAGCCCGAGGCCGGTGCCGCCGTACTTGCGGCTGGTGGTGCCGTCGGCCTGCTGGAAGGCGCCGAAGACGGTCTCCAGGTGCTGGGGCGCGATCCCGATGCCGGTGTCGGTCACCCGGAAGGCGAGCACCGGGCCGCCGCGCCGCACGCCGTCGGGCAGTTCCGCGTCGGCGGCGGGCTCAATGCGCAGCTCGACCCTGCCCTGTTCGGTGAACTTGACGGCGTTGGACAGCAGGTTGCGCAGCACCTGGCGCAAGCGGTAGTCGTCGGTGAGGAGTTCGCCCGGGACCCCCGCGGCCGTGTGCACGGCGAAGGCGAGGTTCTTCTGCCCGGTCAGCGGGCGGAAGGTGGCCTCGACGTAGTCCAGCAGCGCGCGCAGCGGCACCGCGTCGACGTTCAGGTCCATCTTGCCGGCCTCGACCTTGGACAGGTCGAGGATGTCGTTGATGAGCTGGAGCAGGTCGGAGCCGGCGGAGTGGATGATGCCGGCGTACTCGACCTGCTTGGCGGTCAGGTTCCTGGTGGGGTTCTGGGCGAGCAACTGGGCCAGGATGAGCAGGCTGTTGAGCGGCGTGCGCAGCTCGTGGCTCATGTTGGCCAGGAACTCCGACTTGTACTTCGAGGCCAGCGACAGCTGGTGGGCGCGCTCCTCCAGTTCCTGGCGGGCCTGCTCGATCTCCAGGTTCTTGGTCTCGATGTCGCGGTTCTGCGTGGCCAGCAACTCGGCCTTCTCCTCCAACTCGGCGTTGGAGGCCTGCAGTTCCTCCTGCCGGGCCTGCAGTTCCCCGGAGCGGGCCTGGAGTTCGGCGGCCAGCCGCTGGGACTCGCCGAGCAGCTCGTCGGTGCGGGCGTTGGCCACGATGGAGTTGACGTTGACGCCGATGGTCTCCATCAGCTGGTCCAGGAAGTCCCGGTGGACCTGGGTGAACGGCTGGACGGAGGCCAGTTCGATGACGCCGAGGACCTGGTCCTCGACGACGATCGGCAGCACCACCAGGGACAGCGACCCTGCTCGCAGCAGACCGGAGGAGGCGACGAGGTACTCGGCCGGGATGGTGTCGACGCTGATGGTCCGGCGACTGCGCGCGGCCTGGCCGACGAAGGACTCGCCCAGGCGGAAGCGGGTGGGGCGCTCGCCGTCAGGGAAGGCGTAGGAGCCGACGAGTTGCAGGACGGTGCCGTCGGGGCCCTCTTCTGCGAGGTAGAACGCGCCGCACTGCGCTTCGACCAGCGGGGCGAGTTCGTCCATGACGGACTCCGCGACGACCGCGAGGTCGCGCCGGCCCTGCATCAGTGCGGAGAAGCGGGCGAGGTTGGTCTTCAGCCAGTCCTGTTCCTCGTTGGCGCGGGTCGTCTCGCGCAGCGACTCCACCATGAAGTTGACGTTGTCCTTGAGGTCGGCGACCTCGCCGGAGGCGTCCACGGTGATCGAGCGTGTCAGGTCGCCGGCCGCGACGGCGCTGGTGACCTCGGCGATCGCCCGGACCTGCCGGGTCAGGTTGCCGGCCAGCTCGTTGACGTTCTCGGTCAGCCGCTTCCAGGTGCCGGAGACGCCCTCGACCTCGGCCTGGCCGCCGAGCCGCCCCTCGGTGCCGACCTCGCGCGCCACCCGGGTCACCTCGGCGGCGAACGCGGAGAGCTGGTCGACCATGGTGTTGATGGTCGTCTTCAGTTCGAGGATCTCCCCGCGCGCGTCCACGTCGATCTTGCGCGTCAGGTCCCCGTTGGCCACCGCGGTGGTGACCTGGGCGATGTTGCGCACCTGGCTGGTCAGGTTGTGCGCCATGAAGTTGACGCTGTCGGTCAGGTCCTTCCAGGTGCCCGCCACGTTCGGCACCCGGGCTTGACCGCCCAGCGTTCCCTCGGTGCCGACCTCGCGCGCCACCCGGGTCACCTCGTCCGCGAACGCGGAGAGGGTGTCGACCATGGTGTTGATCACACCGGCGAGCGCCGCGACTTCTCCCTTGGCCTCCACCGTGATCTTCTGTGAGAGGTCACCCCTGGCGACGGCGGTGGCGACCTGGGCGATCGAGCGGACCTGGCCGGTCAGGTTGGACGCCATCACGTTGACGTTGTCCGTCAGGTCCTTCCAGGTACCGGAGACACCCCGCACCGTCGCCTGGCCGCCCAGGTTGCCCTCGGTGCCGACCTCCCGGGCCACCCTGGTGACCTCGTCGGCGAAGGCGGAGAGCTGGTCGACCATCGTGTTGATGGTCTCCTTCAGTTCGAGGATCTCCCCGCGCGCGTCGACGCGGATCTTCTGGGTGAGGTCGCCTTCGGCCACGGCGGTGGTCACCGACGCGATCGAGCGAACCTGCGCGGTGAGGTTGTCGGCCATCACGTTCACCGACTCCGTCAGATCGCGCCACGTGCCCGACACGTCGCGCACGTCCGCCTGGCCACCGAGCCGGCCCTCGGTGCCGACCTCCCGGGCCACCCGGGTCACCTCACCCGCGAACGACGACAGCTGGTCGACCATCGTGTTGATGGTCGTCTTCAGCTCCAGGATCTCGCCCCGGGCGGTCACCGTGATCTTCTGCGACAGGTCACCCCGCGCGACCGCCGTGGCGACCTGGGCGATCGCCCGCACCTGGCCGGTCAGGTTGCCCGCCATGAAGTTCACCGAGTCGGTGAGGTCGCGCCACGTCCCCGACACGCCCTTCACATCGGCCTGGCCGCCGAGGATGCCCTCGGTGCCGACCTCCCGGGCCACCCGGGTCACCTCACCCGCGAACGACGACAGCTGGTCGACCATCGTGTTGACGGTGTTCTTCAGCTCCAGGATCTCCCCGCGCGCATCCACGGTGATCTTCTGCGAGAGGTCTCCCTTGGCCACCGCAGTGGCGACCTGGGCGATGTCGCGGACCTGGGTGGTCAGGTTGCCCGCCATGGCGTTGACGGACTCGGTCAGGTCCTCCCACGTGCCGGACACGCCCGGCACCTGCGCCTGCCCGCCGAGGCGGCCCTCCGTGCCGACCTCCCGCGCGACCCTCGTCACCTCCGAAGTGAAGTGCGACAGCTGGTCGACCATGCCGTTGAACACGGTCGCGATCTCACCCAGCACGCCGTCCGCGTCGCCCGGCAGCTTTGTGCTGAAATCACCGTCCCGCACCGCCGTCAGACCAGCCAGCAACAGACGCAGCTCCGGCTCACCGGCAGGCCCCGCCGCGTGGCTCCCTCCGTCGGCGCGCTGGAAACCCTTCGGTGGTGTCGAGCCAGCCATCGAACATCGCCTCTCTGCCGCACATCCAAGGTCGTCCCCGCCGGCCCTCCCCGGACACCGGGCGAAGACATGGCGGGCACCGCGTACCGGTCGGAGGCTACCGCTAACGGGGTGAGAGCAGAAAGAAAGCATGGTTACTCTCAGTAGCGATGCAGTGTCGAAATACTGCCCCGCCTGTCTGCGGGCAGCCCGCTGCGCCTGCCGGATCCGCAGGACCCTGCCGGTGGTGCGCGTGGGAGTACAGCTCGGCACTGACCGCGGCGGACGCGGGCCGCTCCTCCTCGCTCGGATCAGCGACCGGCCCGGCCTCGGCGGTGTACCAGCGGCGCTGGAGTTCGAGCAGGTCAGCGGGGGAATCGGTATCGGGTACCGGCACATCGTCGATCGCACACCCGTACGGGCAGCGGCACGGACCCGTTCCCCCGGACGGCGGATGCGCGGGGGCACGCGCCCGTGGCCTCTCCTAGCGTCGGTGGCATGACGACGGAGAACACGACGGTGGTGGGGGTGCGCTCGGCGGAGGAGGTGTTCACCGCCCTGGAAGAGCTGGATGCGCGGTGCCGGCCGTTCACCGACTACGAGCAGGGACTGCTGGAGGCCTACCGCTGGGCGGTGGGCACTCGGACCTCCGCGCCGGTGACAGCCGCTGCCACGGCGGGCCCGTGGGGGCCGTGCCGGGCGCAGCTGCTCGCCGAGTGCCAGGCGGCGGCCGTGGCGCTTCGAACGGGAGCGGACCGGACGGAAGCGGCGCGGGCGGCGGACACCGATCGGATGCTGGGCCTCTACACGGGGCTGGCCTGGCTGTGCGGCCACCACGACGAGCGCCCCTGACGGTGGCGCCCGCCGCCGGCCCCGGCCGTACGGGGGACGGTCCCGGCGGCGGGTCAGCCGGGCCGACGGTCCGGACGCCTACCGGCGCCGGATGCTGGTGTCCGGCAACAGCGACCGGTTCCGCAGGCGGCGGGACGCCGCTCTGACGGGCCGCCACCCCCTCCTGCTCACCACCTCCGGCGGTCCGTCCGTCACAGGTCCAGGTCGGGGTGGAGGCGGGAGACCGTCCACACCCGTCGACGACACAGGGCCAGCGAGGTGAGGGCCAGGAACAGGACGCCGAAACCCGCCAGGACTGCGATGTCCCGGGTGAGGTGGGAGGCCGGGCCACCGCTGATCGTCACCCGGAGCCCGTCGACCAGGTAGGTCATCGGCAGGAAGGGGTGGACCGTCTGGAACGGCGCCGGGGTCGTCTGCATCGGGTACAGGCCGCCCGAAGCGGTCAGTTGCAGGATGAGCAGGACCAGCGACAGCACGTCACCCGCCGTACCGAACGCCGTCCGCAGGCAGTGGTCGACGGCGACGAACGCGGCGGCACCGACCGAGAGGAGCAGGACGGTCTTCCAGGGGGCCTGCGCGTGCAGCCCGAGGCCCGCGCTGACGACGCCGTAGAGGATCAGGGCTCCGAGTACGCCCAGCGCCGCGGCCGGGAGCCAGCCCGCAACGGCGAGGGTGGAGGCCCGGGTGCGCGCGGCCAGCGCCCTGGTGTTCACCGGTCGCAGGAAGAGGTAGGCGAAGAGGCCGAACACCCATAGCGCGATGCCGAAGAAGAACGGGGCCAGCCCGCGGCCGTAGACGCCGGCTGGGTGGAGGTTCGACCGGTCGATGTCGACGGGCGTCCCCAACACCTTCGACGCATGGTCCACTTGTCCGGAATCCAGGACGGGGACCTGCTTCCTGCCGTCGTCGATCAGGGTGGCCAGCGTGGTGGCGCCGGTGTGGGCCTGGTCGGCGGCGGTCTTCAGCGCCCCGGATCCCTGCTGGAGGGCGGACAGACCCGCGGACACGGTGGTGGTCCCGGCGGCGATGCTCTGGGCGCCGGAGTCGACCAGGGCCAGCGGCGTCTGCGCGTTCTGGGCGGACTGCTGGGCGGCCGCGGCTGTCTTCTGGAGGGCGACGGCCTGCTGGCGCGCCGCGTGGGCGTTGCCACTGGCGGTGGCAGCGTGACCGTCGATCTGGCCGGCGACGGTGTCGGCCGCCGTCATGTCCTGTTTGGCGCGCTGGAACACGGGGTCGTCACCCAGTCCCGGGTGCGCCTCGGCCAGGCGGTCCAGATCGGCCACCGCCTTGGCGGTTCCCTGCTTCACCGTCGAGGTTGCGGTGTGGACGGCGTCCACGCCCTGGGAGACGACAGTGGCCGCGCTGACCACGGCGTCGGTGGCCGTGCTCAGCTGCGGCGCGGCCTCGGTGAGGGCGGCGGCCGCCGCGTGCACCTGGGCCGTGGCCTGGCTGAGCTTCTGGGCGCCGTCGGCGAGCTGGGTGGAGCCGGACTGCAGCGTCGCACCGGCACCGGCGGCGGCGGAACTCCCCTGCTGCGCAACGGTGGTGGCGTTCACGAGCCCCTGCGCCGCCTGTGCCGCCGTGTTCAGCTTTCCGCCGATGTCCGCGAGCCGGCCGTAGACGCCGCGGACGTACGCCTCGTGCGCGGCGGAGTTGACCTGTTCCTGCAGCTTCGTCTGGACGACCTCGGTCATGACGCCGGCGATGTAGTTGTTGGCGTCGTTCAGCTGGATGTGGATCCGGGCCTGTTCCGGTTGTGCGTCGGGGCCGGTGGCGAGGCGGGCACTGAAGTCGGCGGGGATCCGGACGGTGAACGCGTAGCGCCCGTGCTCCAGGCCGGTGCGGGCCGCGGCGTCGTCGACGAACGCCCAGTCGAACTCCCCTGAGGCCTTGAGCTCCGTCACGACCTGGGCGCCCGCGTCCACCCGCTGTCCCTGTCGGGTCTCGGCCGGCCGGTCCTCGTTGACCACCGCCACGGGGATGTGCCCGGTCTTCCCGTAGGGATCCCAGTTCGCCCACAGGTACATGGCGCCGTACAGCAGGGGGACCAGACACAGCACGAGCGGGACGAACCGCCTCAGCGGGCCCCGGAAGCCGCGCAGTTCCAGCACGGCGAGCCTGATCGCGGTCATGTGCCCTCCCCCTCCCGGGACGCGCGGGCGTCCCCGTCCTCCGGTCCCCGCCGTCCGAGCACCCGCCGGGGGCTTCGCGCCGAGACATCCGGCTCGTCCGCCGGCGCCGGCCGCTCGGGCAGACGGCTCCGCCGGGGCAGGGCCACCAGCCCCGGCGCGGGGTCGAGGCCGACCCCGGGTTCGGGCGGGTCGAGCGCACCCGCCACGACGGTGCAACCGACCCCGAGGACCAGGCCCACGAGCTGCCACGCCCGGGTGCGCTCCTCCTCCGGGCACCCACGGTCAATGTCGTCCGCGACGATCACGGCGGGACGCGTGGCCAGAGCGAGTGCGAGGGCCACGCCCAGGGCCTCCACCGGCGGCAGGTCCCGCACCAGCGTCCGGCGGTCCACGTCGATGCCGAGGACCGAGAACGCCTCGTCCAGCCGGGCGCCGCCCTCCCGGCGGCGGCCCAACCACCGGCGCTCGGCCGCCAGTTCGCGCACCCGCAGGTCCGGGTCCAGGCCGACGGCGGGCTCCGCACGGGCCACTGCCACCAGTTCCCTGACGCGACGGCCGCCCCGGGGCAGGGCGTGACCGCCCACCCGGACCGCTCCGCCGTCCAGCCGCATCCGCCCCGCGAGCGCGAGCAGCACCGTGGTGCGGCCCGAGCCGCCCGGCCCGTGGACCACCAGCAGCCCGCCGGGGTCCACGTCCACGTCCAGATTCTCGAACACCGCTCCCCGGGGCCCGCGCACGCTCGCCCCGCGCGCGACCACGTCCACGCCGGCAATCTCCACCCCCAGCCGGTAACCCGCCCGTGCCGGGACATGTCTGTCAGATCGGTCACATTCCCGCGGCCGCGAACGCCGGGCACCCGCCGGGGGGAGTCCGCGGCGGGCCCGCGGAGCAGCGACGGAGCAATGCCGGCGACGGGTGACGCCGCCCTGCGCGGAACGGACGGTCGGGGCCGGGCGCCAGGGCCGCTCCATGACCTGCCGTCAGTCCGCCTGGTGATGCGGCGCGATGGTGATCAGGGGGTGGAAGTGGGCGAGTTCGGCGGGTTCGTCGACGGGTGCGCCGCCGACATCGATCCACGCGTGGGCACGGAACCGGGCGGTTCGCGGTGCGCCGCCCGGGCGAGCTCCGCGACCTCGTCGACGGTCCTTCCGGTGTGCAGGGCGAGGGTCCGTGCGATGAGGTCGGTGAGATCGGGCCAGGGCATGTTCCCGTGCGCGTTGTACAGCGCGACCAGGCCGTGCAAAGCGGTCCAGAGCAGCAGGCCCGCCTGCCACTCCTGCTCGGGCCCGCGCGGCCCCTGGCCTTCCTGGCCTTCCCGGCGCCCCGGCCGCTCCTGCCGGACGCCGGCCAGCGAGGCGACGACGGATCCCAGCAGTTCCTCTCCCGCACCGTGCGCGTTGGTGGGCACCAGCTCGGCGGGCATCCCGCCACCGAAGAGCGTGCGGTACTCCCCGGGGTGGTCGACCCCCCAGTGCACGTAGGCGGCGCACCGGCCCACCAGGTCCGCCAGCGGGTCGTCGGCACCCTGCGCCGCCGCGTGCATGACCGCCGCGAGTTCGTCGTAGCGCAGCCGCAGCACGTGCTGGACGAGCGCGCCCAGGTCCGCGAAGTGCCCGTAGATGCTCGCGGGGGCGACGCCGACCTCGCGGGCGACCTGCCGGAGGGTGAGCGTCTCGGGGCGTTCGAGCGTGGCCAGCAGCCGGGCGGCGGCCTCCACCAGTTCGACCTTGAGGGCCTGCCCCTGTCCCCGGGGGTTCCGTCGGCGCGGGACGGCCTCTCCGCTGCTCACAGGCGTACTCCCGGCGTTCGGCAACACCCGTTCACTCTACCGCCGCCCGCACGCCCGCCTCCAACTCGGCCTGCCGCCAAGCCGCCCCGCCTTGACAGGCGATTACCAACACTTGTTCACTTACATAACCAACAGGTGTTCAGTCATCGGGAGGAAGCATGCGCATCGCCGTACTCGGGGCGACCGGCAGGGTCGGGCGCCTCATCGTCGAGCAGGCCCTTCAGCGCGGGCACGAGGTCGTCGCGCTGGTCCGCCGGCCGCAGACCGGCGCGGTGCACGGACGGCCTGACGTCGAGGTCCGCCGGGCCGACGTCACCGCCCCCGCCGCGTTCCCGGACCTGACGGACGTCGACGTGGTGCTCTCCGCGCTCGGCATCGGCAAGGGCGACGGCCCGGGAGCGCTCGTCGCCGGCGCGAGGGTCCTCGCCGAGGTCCCGGTGCGCACCCTCTGGCTCGGCGCGCTCGGCTCCGGCCCCTCCGTCGGCGCCGGCGGAGGGATCTACCAGTGCATCATGAAGGCGTTCGTCGGCGAGGAACTGACGGAGAAGGCCGCAGCGGACGCGATCGCCCTCGATGGCGGCGCGACCGTCTTCCACGCCCCCGACCTCTGGACCGGCGGCGTCAGCACCGGCCGCCGCAACATCCCGCTGGAGGACTATGCCAAGCCCCTACTGCCGCCGCACGCCTCCCGGGCCACCGTCGCGGCGCTGATGCTCGACGAGGCCGAGCGGCCGACCCGCGGAGCCAGGATCCTCGTCCCGGTGGGACGCGTCTGATGCGCGGCTACATCGCCGTTGAAGAGGCCATCGCAATCCCGGGCCTCGCCGACCGACGGCCGCCGTTCCCGATGCCGGACAACATCGAACCGGCCTTCCTCGCCGACATGGCCGCACGGCTCCCCGACGTCATGCGGTACCGGTTGCCCGACATGGACGCCAACGGCATCGCCCTGCAGGTGCTCTCCCTCACCGTCCCCGGCATCGAGGCGGAAGCCGACCCGGCCCGCGCGGTGGACAACGCCCGCTACGTCAACGACAGCCTCGCCGGGATCGTCGACGCCCACCCCGGCCGGTTCGCCGCCTTCGCGGCGCTCCCGCTTCAGGACCCGGCCGCCGCCGTCGCGGAACTGCGTCGAAGCGTCGAGGGCCTCGGGTTCAAAGGCGCGCTCGTCAACGACCACATCCAGGGCCGCTACCTCGACGACCCCGCCTTCGACCGGGTCTGGGCCACCCTGGGCGACCTCGGCGTACCGCTGTACCTGCACCCCGGCATGCCGCCGGCCGACCGCTGGCACGTCCTCGACGCCCACCCCGAGCTGGACGGCGCGCTGTGGAGCTGGCAGGCCGCCACCGGCGGCCACGCCATGCGCGTGGTCATGTCCGGGGTGTTCGACCGGCACCCGGACGCGACGATGATCCTCGGGCACGCCGGCGAGTTCCTCCCCTTCCAGCTCTCCCGCTTCGATTCCCGCTACGCCACCCTCGCCGTCCCGCAGCGGCTGCGGCGCGAGCCGTCCCGGTACTTCGGGACGAACGTGCTCGCCACGACCAGTGGCGTCCTGTCCCCGGCGGCGATCGAAGCACTCGTGCGCGTACTCGGCCCGGACAGCGTGCTGTTCGCCGCCGACTACCCCTACGAGAGGACGAGCGCGGCCGTCACCGCACTCGAACGCACCCGCCTCCCGGACGCCGACAAGCAGAAGATCGCCTCCGGCAACGCCCGCCGGCTGCTGCGCCTGTGACCGTCCTCCGGTCCAACTGCCGGTCGTGCCCCAGCCGTTCACGCCTCCGGATGAGCTGGCGTCCGCCCCCTTGTCAAAGGTCGGGGGAGTTCCCTGACGTGATGCCTGTCCGAGCCGTCCGGGTACCGGAGGGGCCCACCGCACCGGGCGGCGACCGGGCTCCGCCGCCGGTACGGCGACCACCGGCCCAGGCCGGCGGCCCGTCGACTGGTCCGGTGGGCCGGCTGAGGCGGTGTGAGCCGACCACTGCATCGCGGTGCCGAAGAGCGGGGAAGGCGCCGAGGGGGCAAGGGGGTTGCTACGAGCCCCCGACCTCGGAGGACGGCGGGAAGCGGTGCCAGACCCGGTGGCCGGCGAGCAGTTCGATGAGCGGTCCCATCGCCTCGTCCGGTCCGAGGCCCGCGAGGACGCCGGGGGCGTTGGTGGGGATGCCCGCGGCCTGCAGCGCGCTCTGCCCGCCCGCCACGGCGACGAGGGGCTTGGAGTGCCGGTAGGCCTCGGTGAGCATGAGCACCAGGCGGGGGTCGATGCCGGAGGCGTCCGGCTTCGGGGCGCCGGCCTTGGCGTCGCGGGCGGGGTTCGCCCCCCGTGCCGGGCCCGGGGCGCCGACCAGGACGACCGCGTCGAACTCCACCGAGCGGGCGGTGTCGAAGGTCCGCTGCACGGCCAGGGGTTCGCCGTCGCCGGCGGTCCGGAGCTCGCCCCCGGCGCCGGCGATCACCAGGGGGACCAGTCCGGCCGAGAGCACGGCCCGGCGCACGGTGGCCAGCGATCCGTGGTCGGTTCCCGCGACGAGGCCCACGACCCGCCCGTCCACCGGCCAGGTCCGGCCGAGCTGGGAGAGGGCGGGGCTGGGCCGCACCTGAGCGGGCGGCTCGGTGGGCTCGGGCGCGGGCAGGCCGAGGCCGGCGGCCACCTGGGCGCACAGGTCGGCGTCGATCCGGGCCAGCACCTGGAGACCGCGCTCCTTGACGGCCTGCTCGTAGCACTTGCCGAGTTCGAAGGTGTACGCGGCGATGATGTGCTCGCGCTCCACCGGGCTCATGCTCGCCCAGAACAGGCGCGGCTGGCTGAAGTGGTCCGCGAACGAGGCCGGGGCCTCGCGCACCTTGGCGGCGGCGGCCACCGGCGTCGGGTACTCGATGAAGGCGCGCTCCGCGGCCCCGGCGAAGAACGGGCAGCCGCCGTCGAGCGAGTTCGGCTTGTACGGCGCGACGCCGGAGTGGACGGCGTGCTGGTGGAACCCGTCGCGCAGCATGTCGTTGACGGGCGCGTGGGTGCGGTTGATCGGGATCTGGGCGAAGTTCGGGCCGCCCAGCCGGGTGATCTGGGTGTCGAGGTAGGAGAACAGGCGCCCCGACAGCAGCGGGTCGTCGGTGATGTCGATCCCCGGCACCAGGTGCCCGGGGTGGAAGGCGACCTGCTCGGTCTCGGCGAAGAAGTTGGTGGGGTTGGCGTTGAGGGTGAGCAGCCCGACCGGGCGCACTGGTGCGAGTTCCTCCGGCACGATCTTGGTCGGGTCGAGGAGGTCGATGCCCTCGAAGGTCTGCTCGGGGGTGTCGGGGAAGGTCTGGATGCCGAGTTCCCACTGGGGGAAGGCTCCCGCCTCGATCGCGTCCGCGAGGTCGCGGCGGTGGAAGTCCGGGTCCGCCCCGGCGACCAGCTGGGCCTCCTCCCAGACCATCGAGTGCACGCCGAGCTTCGGCTTCCAGTGCCACTTGACGAGGGTGCTCGCACCGTCGGCGTTGACCAGGCGGAAGGTGTGGATGCCGAAGCCCTCCATGGTGCGGAACGAGCGCGGGATGCCCCGGTCGGACATGTTCCACAGGGTGTGGTGGGTGGCTTCGGTGTGGAGGGTGACGAAGTCCCAGAAGGTGTCGTGCGCGGACTGGGCCTGCGGGATCTCCCGGTCCGGGTGGGGCTTGGCCGCGTGGACGACGTCGGGGAACTTGATCGCGTCCTGGATGAAGAACACCGGGATGTTGTTCCCGACCAGGTCGAACACGCCCTCGGAGGTGTAGAACTTGGTCGCGAAGCCGCGGGTGTCGCGGACGGTGTCCGCCGATCCGCGGGAGCCGAGCACGGTGGAGAAGCGCACGAACACCGGCGTCTCGACGTCCTCGGCGAGGAACGCGGCCTTGCAGACGGCTGCGGCCGTCCCGTACCCGCGGAAGACACCGTGGGCGGCCGCGCCCCGGGCGTGGACGACGCGCTCGGGGATGCGCTCGTGGTCGAAGTGGGTGATCTTCTCGCGCAGGTGGTGGTCCTGCAGCAGCACCGGGCCGCGGGGGCCGGCCTTGAGGGAGTGGTCGCCGTCGGGCAGTCGGGCACCCTGCGCGTTGGTCAGGAACTGGCCGTCCTGGGACCGGGCGGTCGCCCCGGCACCCGTGTCACGGCCGGTCGCGGTGACCGGCCGGGGCGCGGCCTGGTCCGGCTTGGGGGGCAGCGGACCGGTCGGGTCGACGGGCTCCGCGACGCTCGGCGGGGCCGCGCCGGGCGCGCCGGGGACCTCCGGACGTTCCGCGGAGGCGGCGTTCTGGACGACGTCCACGACCTTGTCGGCGATCTTCTTCAGCGGGCCGGGCTCTTGCATGCGATGGACTCCTCGTTGTCGGGACTGCCCTCCTCGGGTAACCCCGGCCGTCAGTGCGCAAACGGCGCGCCGGAGATCCGGCCCCTGGCGCCCGGCGCGTTCCCGCGACCGGCGGCATCCGGGCGGAGCACCGGTGAGCGCGCCGGAAGACCGGCGGAAGAACTGCGGCGGCCCCCGCCACCGGAGCCCCCGGGGAAAGCGGCCGTCGGCCGGCCACCCGGCGGTTCAGCGGGAGGTTTCCTCGACGGTGACGCGTACGCTGCGCAGTTCGGGGTCCGCGGTCGTCCAGGCCTCCGGTGGCCAGCACGTCCGCGCGGAACACGTCCGCTCCCAGCGCCCGCAGGGTTCGGGGGTCGACGCCCCGGCCCTGCCTGTGGCCGGGCGGGGTGAAGGCGGTCAGCGGATTGTCCTGGAAGGCGGCGAGGGCCTCCAGAACGGGTACCTGTGACTGGTCCGTGGGCGGCGTCTGCCCGGGCCCCCGCGCGGAAAACGGTGCCGGCTCACCGCTCACCACCCACGGCTCACCGCTCGTCCGCGAACGCGGCGGCAGGCCCCCGGCGCACCGGTTCGAACCCGAACGTGCGGGTACGCGCAGTTCGTGCTCACCATCGGCGTGGAGGAGGAGTACCTCCTGATCGACCCCGTCACCGGCGTGCCCGTCTCGCGGGCATCGCGCGTCGTCCAGGCGGCCGCGCGTCGGTCCGCCCTCACCGAGGGTGAGGTCCAGCGCGAGGTGAGCCAGGCCCAGCTGGAGGTCGCCACACCCGTCTGCCGTTCCCTCGACGAGGTCGGCGGCCATCTGCTGCGGCTGCGGCTGTCCCTCGGGGAGGCGGCGGAGGCCTGCGGGTGCCGCCTCGCCGCCGTCGGCTCGGCGCCGTTCGTCGACCGACTCGCCGTGCCCGTCACGCCCACCCCCCGGTACCTGCGCATGCGTCGTCAGGCACCGGCCCTCACCGACGAACAGTTGATCAACGGGATGCACGTCCACGTCGGTGTTCGAGATCCCGACGACCGTGTCACCGTCCTGAACGCCCTGCGGCCGTGGCTGCCGGTGCTGACCGCACTCGCCGCGAACTCGCCGATGTGGCGCGGCCGTGACACCGGGTTCGCCAGCTGGCGGACCATCGTCTTCGACCGCTGGCCGGTGGCCGGGCTACCCCCGCGGTTCACCGACGCCGCCGACTACGACCACCGGAGCGGCGAACTCGTCCGCACCGGCCTGATCGGCGACACCGGCCAGCTCTACTGGCAGGCCCGGCTGTCCCAGCGCTACCCGACGGTCGAGGTCCGCGCGATGGACGTCCAGCTCCACGTGGACGAGGCCGTCCTGTTGGCCGGTCTCGTCCGCGCGCTCGCCGCCCGCGCCCTGGAGGGCGCCGGTCCGGCCTCGGACCGGCCTCCGGAGTTCCTGCGGGCCACCGCGTGGTACGCCGCCCGCCATGGTGCCGTCGGCACTCTCCACGACCCGCTCAGCAACCGCATGCTCCCGGCCCGCGAGGTGACCGCCGGTCTGCTCGCGCATCTCGCCGGTCCGCTCAGGGAGAGCGGTGACCGCGCCCGCGTCGCCCGCCTGATCGAACAGCTCCACCGCGGCGGCAACGGCGCCGTCCGCCAGCGCCGCGAACTGCGCCATCACGGACGCCGCGGCCTGATCCGGGCGGTCGTCGACCAGACGGCGGGGGTGTGACTGCGAGCCGCCACGGAGGAGCGATCGCCTCCCCCGGACGGTCAGGCGTCCGGCTGGGTGACCGTGAGCCCCCAGTGCACGTCCGGCGCCGACGTGACCACCGCCACGTGGACCGCGCCCCCGACCAGGGACCGGCCGCTCAGCCAACGACCGCCGCCGCCGACGCCCCCGCCGCAGCCCCCGCCGACGCCTCCAGCGCCGCGAGCCGCCGCAGGCTCGCCCGGCGCTGCACCGCGGCCAGGCCGGTGGACGCCGCACCGAGCGCCAACCAGCCCGCCGGGCCCGCCGCCATCACCACGCCGGTCAGCAGCATCGGCCCCACCGACTTCTGGACCGACTGGGACATCCCCGCCACCCCCCAGGTAGGAGGCCTTGGCCCGCGGCGGCGCCAGGCTGACCGCCAGCTCCCAGGAGCTCACCGAGCGCATCAGCTCCGCGAGGGTGACCAGCGCCGCGGCGGCCAGCAGGACGAGCGAGGCGGTCAACGGCCCTCCGCCGGTGGAGAGCGCGATCAACGCGCAGCTCGCGAGCAGTGTCAACCCGTACCAGCCGACCGCCGTGGTCGCCCCGCGCGGGTTCTCGGCCCAGGCGGAGACGCGCAGTTGCAGCACCACCACCAGCACGGTGTTGACGGTCAGGAAGGCCGGGACGACGGCGTGCGGCGCCCCGGTGTGGTGGATCAGCCACAGCGGCAGACCGACGTTGAGGACCGAGTCGTCCAGGCACATCGGCAGGTCCAGCAGGACGAACAGCAGGTAGCCGCGGTCGCGCCAGGGGCTCGGTACGGCCGCGGGCCCGCCGCCGGCCGCCTCCTGGGCGGGCGAGGGCACCGCCGCGACCAGGCCGCGCCCCGCCGGCTCCGCCGTGCGCCGGATCAGCGCGGCCGCCAGCAGGTAGGAGAGCGCGTTGGCCACGATCAGCGCCCGGTACGCGGTCGTGCTCCCGACCGCCAGACCGATCGCCGCGAAGCCCGTACCGACCGCGTAGCCGCCGTTGGCCACGCTGCGGAACAGCGCCTGGTACGTGGCCCGCCGCTCGCCCGCGATCCGGGTGGCGAACAGCATCTCCAGGGTCTTGGCCCCGCGCTCGGCCAAGCAGGTCAGGGCGACCGACAGCAGCAGCGCGGCGAAGTGGTCGACCACCAGCAGCAGGCCCATGGTGGCCACCCGCAGCAGGTGGCAGCCGATCAGCAGTCCGCGCACCGGCAGCCGTTCGGCCGCCCGACCGGCCAGCGGCGAACCGACGATCCCCGCGACGGCGCCCACGCCGAGCAGCAGCCCGAGCCGTCCGGCGTCCATCCCGCACACGTAGGTGAAGTACAGCACCGAGGCGGCCGCCCACACTCCGCTGCCGGTCCGGTCCACGCCCTGTGCGAGCAGCATGATCCGCGCGTCCCGCCCACCCGGCGGCCGCCGCAGCTGCGCCCACAGTCCGTTCCCCCGCATGACAGGCCCTCGTTTCGCGTCCACCATCAATCTCGACATCAAGATACTTCATGTCGAGATAGTTCCGGAACCCCGGTCTGGACCCCAGCCCGGCACCCTCGGCCCGGAACCCCAGCCGGAACACCGGACGTCGCTCCGCGAGCGCGGACCGCCCCGCGACACCCGGCAGCCCGTGCGCCACACTCCCCCCAGCGGCACCCGCGCCCCCGACGCACCGGCACCGACGTCCCGAACCACCGTCCAACGGCGGGCCACGCGCTGACCACACGCCAACTGCTGGAGACCGCGTCCTCGTCCGGCCGGTCCGGCTCCGGACCGGCCACCTGGGGCCAACGGGCCATTGGGGACGCCGTCCGCCGACTGCCCGGCCGACGCGCCGCGATGCAACATCGTCACCGCCGCCCCCCCTGGACCCGGGCCCGCCCCTTGCCCGCCCCGCTCGACGCCCTTTCCGCACGGCCACCCAGTGGCCGATCCGGGTGGGCGTGGTGACGGCGGGCGGCCTGTTCCACCTCCCGGGCGCCACCGCCGAGTTCGGCGAATGGCGGAATTCCTCTACGGTGTCGAGGAGTTGTCCTCACCGAGACCTCGCGCGCCGCCCCGGAGGTCCGCCCCGGAGGTTGAACCTGACACCAGTGTCAGGTTCTACGGTACCGGCATGACGACCACCACCGAATCGCTGCTCAGCCCGTACCGCCTCGGCGAGTTCGACCTGCCCAACCGCGTCGTGATGGCCCCGATGACGCGCTACCGGGCCGCCGAGGACGGTACGCCGCTGCCCATCGTCGCCGAGTACTACGCCCAGCGCGCGAGCGCCGGCCTGATCGTCACCGAGGGCATCTGGCCCAGCCGGGAGGGGCAGTCCGGCTGGCGCCTGCCCGGCCTGGAGACTGCCGCCCACGTGGCCGGCTGGCGCACCGTCACCGAGGCGGTGCACGCGGCCGACGGGCGGATCGTCGCCCAGCTGATGCACGGCGGCCGCCAGGGCCACCCCCTGAACCGGCTGCTCGGCGACGTCCCGGCCGGCCCCTCCGCCGTCCCCGCCCCCGGCCCGGTGCACGTCCGGGACGGCTGCAAGGCCGAGGCCGTCACCCCGCGCGAGATGACCCGCGCCGAGATCCGGCGCACCGTCGCCGACCACGTCACCGCCGCCCACAACGCCCTGGCGGCCGGCTTCGACGCCGTGGAGTTGCACGGCGCCAACTCCTACCTGATCCACCAGTTCCTCGCCGACAACACCAACCTGCGCACCGACGAGTACGGCCCCGGCACCCTGGAGAACCGGCTCCGCTTCCCGGTCGAGCTGGTCACCGCCGTCGCCGAGGCCGTCGGCCCGCACCGCCTCGGTCTGCGACTCTCCCCCGGCAACCCGCAGTTCGGCATGTACGAGGCCGACCCGCCGCCGGTCTACCGGGCGCTGCTGGCCGAGCTCGACGGCCTCGGCCTGGCCTACCTCCACCTCACCGACAACGACGACTACCCGGCCCTGGCCGACCTGCGCCCCCGCTGGTCCGGCCCGCTGATCGCCAACGTGGGCGAGAACCGCGACGCCACCGACCGCGCACGCGGCGAAGCGGTGCTCGCCGCCGGACTCGCCGACCTGGTCTCCTACGGCCGCGCCTTCATCGCCAACCCGGACCTGCCGGAACGATTCGCCGCCGGAGCCCCGCTCACTCCCGTCGACGAGACCCACCTCTACGGCCAGACGGCCACCGGCTTCACCGACTACCCGAGGCTCACCGACCAGCCGACTCCCGAGCGCCCGACGCCCTCCGAGCGCCCGAAGGCCCCGCACCGCGTCTGAGCACCACGGCCGCGACCGTGGCCCAAACCGGTTGACACCCGGTCATAGCCTGGAGTCCATGCGGATCCTCGTACTCGGCGGTACCTCCTTCGTCGGCCGCGCGATCGCCGCCGACGCCCTGCACAGCGGCGCCGAGGTCACCCTCTTCAACCGCGGCAGGACCAACCCCGGCCTCTTCCCCGAGGCCCGCCACCTCCTCGGCGACCGGGACACCGGCGACTACACCGCCCTGCGCGAGGGCGAGTGGGACGCCGTCGTGGACGTCAGCGGCTTCCGCCCCCGCGAGGTCGACCAGGCGATGGACGCCCTCGGCAACCGGGTCGGCCGCTACCTGTTCGTCTCCAGCCACGCGGTCTACCGGCGGGGCGGACTCGCCCCCCACTCGGACGAGTCCGCCCCGCTGCGCGCGCCGCTGCGCGATGCCGAGGAGCTGACCGAGGCGACGTACGGCCGGCTCAAGGTCGCCTGCGAGCAGGACGTCACCGCCCGCTACGGCGACCGGGCGACGATCGTGCGCCCCGGCAAGGTGGCCGGTCCGTACGACGAAGGCCGCGGGCTGACGTACTGGGTGCGCCGGGCGGCGCGCGGCGGCCGGATCGCGCTGCCCGCACGCCCCGAACAGCCCGTCCAGGTGGTCGACTCGCGCGACCTGGCCCGGCTGGTGCTCAGGCTGCTCCAGGACGAGCGGCCGGGCGCCTTCCACGCCGTCGGCCCGGCCGAACCGACCACCCTCGGCGGGCTGATCGCCACCTGCGCCGAGGTCGCGGGCAGCGAGATCGAGATCGTCCCCGTCCCCCCGGAGACCGCCCCGCCGCCGTTCTTCCCGCTGGTCCGGGCCGAGCGGCTCTGGCCCGGCCAGCAGCGCGACCCGGCCCTGGCCCGCGCGGCCGGACTGCCCGCCACCCCGCTCGCGGTCACCGCCGCCGACGTCCTCGCCTGGGACCGCGGTCGCGGCGAGCCACCGCTCGGCCACGGCTTCACCCCCGAGCAGGAGGCCCGCATCCTGGCGGAGACGGACGGCCGGTGACCACCGGACCGACCGCCACGGCCGACGACCGCCCCAGCCCCGCGGTGGGCTGACGCAGGGTCCCCCCTCCTGACCGATTGTCAGTGCCACCCGCTATGGTCGGGCCCGAACAAACGGACCACACCGGTACGAATCCGCACCGGCACGCCCAACCGCACACCGACCGCACCCGACCGCACGCCACCGCGTGCCCCGCACCGCCACCAGGGGGGACCATGACCACTCCGGGCACCAGCCCGCTCACCACCGCCGACCTCGTGGACGGCTGACGCCGGGTCGGCGTCCGCCCGGACATGGCACTGATCGTGCACTCCTCGCTCTCCAGCCTCGGCCGGGTCGAGGGCGGGGCGGAGGCCGTGGTGGCCAGCCTGCGCGAGGCCGTCGGGCCGGGCGGCACCGTCGTGGTGCCCACCTTCACCACCGGCACGGTCTGCGACCCGGCACCCGACCACGCCGGCCTGCCCACCCCACGGATCGCCGAACTCCGCGACGCCGTACCGCTGTTCCACCCGGACATGCCATCCCGGATGGGGGCGATCGCCGAAGCGCTGCGCGCCCTGCCGGACAGCCTGCGCAGCACCCATCCGCAGGCCTCGGTCGCCGCCGTCGGCGCGCACGCCCGGGAGGTGACCGCCCGCCGCTCGTTCGGCTTCGCCGTCGGCCGGGAGTCCCCGTTCGGCGCCCTGCACGACCTCGGCGGGTACGTGCTGCTGGTCGGCGTCGGGCACAACCGCAACACCTTCCTGCACTACGCGGAGACCTTCGCACCCAACCGCCGGCTCAAGCTCCGCCGCTTCCCGATGGCCATCCAGGGCGAGCGGGTCTGGCTCGAAGCGCCCGACGTCGGCAACGACAACGACACCCACTTCCCGGTGGTGGGGCGGGAGTTCGAGGCGCGGGCCGGCATCCGCGAGGTGCTGGTCGGCAACGCGCCCTGCCGGCTGGTCCCGGTGCGCGAGCTCATACCCTTCGCCGTCCGCCGCCTCACCGAGCTGCTCGCGGCGGACGGCCCCGGAGCGGCGTAGCCCGGCCGACCGCCCGGCCGGGACGGAAACCCCGTCCCGGACGGCCGGGCGACCGGACCACGCCCGTCACCTCACCGGCAGCGCCGGACAGCGGGCCGTCAGTGCGCCTCGTCGTGCACGGAGTTGGTCTCCTGGATCTTCTTCCAGGACTTCGGCTCCACCGGCAGCTGCTGCCCGTCACCCTGTCCCGCGTCCGCCCGCGCACCCGGCGCCAGCGAGGCCGGGGCCGCGGCCCCCTTCGCCACCGGCCCGACGGCCGGCTTGGCAGCGGTGAACAGCCAGGTGTTGAAGAGGTCCCCGAGCTTCTGCCCGGACACCTTCTCCGCGTACGCCTGGAACTCCGGGATGGTCGCGTTGCCGTACTTGCGCTCGGTGGGCCAGCCCTTGAGGATCCGGAAGAACTTCTCGTCCCCGACGGCGTTGCGCAGCGCCTGGATGGCCACCGCGCCCCGGTCGTAGACGGCGCCGGCGAACTGGTTGTCCGCGCCCGGGTCTCCGGGCTTGACGGACCAGAACGCGTCGTCGGCCGGGTGCGAGGCGTAGACGTAGTCGGCCAGCTCCTGTGCGGTGCCCTCGTTCTCGTGCTCGGACCAGAGGAACTGCGCGTACCGGGCGAAGCCCTCGTTCAGCCAGATGTCGCTCCAGCGCGAGAGCGAGACGCTGTCGCCGTACCACTGGTGGGCCAGCTCGTGCACGACCACCGAGGTGTTGGCACCCTTCGAGAACTGCCGGGGGCTGTAGAAGACCCGGGTCTGGGTCTCCAGGGCGAAGCCGGTCGGGACGTTGGGGACGTAGCCGCCGACCGAGCTGAACGGGTAGTCGCCGAAGTAGCCGCTCAGCCAGTCCACCAGCTCGCCGGTGCGCTCGACGCTGGAGCGGGCCGCGTCCGCGTTGTCGCCGAGGTCCTTGCTGTACGCGTTGTAGACCGGCAGCCCGTTGGCCGTGGTGTCGGTGCTGATGTCGAACTTGCCGACGGCGAGGGTGGCCAGATAGGTCGCCTGGGGCTTGTTCTCCCGCCAGTTGTAGCGGGTCCAGCCGGCCTGCGAGGTCGTGCCGGTCAGGATGCCGTTGCTGATCACCTGGTTGCCGTCGGGCACCTGCACCGAGACGTCGAAGGTGGCCTTGTCGCTGGGGTGGTCGTTGCTCGGGAACCACCACCAGGCCGACTCGGGCTCGCCCGCCGCCACCGCGCCGTCCGGGGTGCGCAGCCAGGCGGTGAAGCCGTACTTCTTCACGGTGGACGGCACGCCCTTGTAGCGGACGACCACGGTGGCCTGGCTGCCCTTGGCCAGCGGGCGGGCCGGGGTGATCTGCAGTTCCTGCTCGCCGCTGGTGGCGAAGGTCGCGGGCCGCCCGTTGACCCGCACCTCGGAGACGTTCAGCGCGAAGTCGAGGTTGAACCGGGAGAGGTCCTGGGTCGCGGTGGCGAGGATGGTGGTGGTGCCCTCCAGTTCGTCGGTGGCGGGCTGGTACTTCAGCCGGATGTCGTAGTGGGAGACGCGGTAGCCGCCGTTGCCGTAGGTCGGGTAATAGGAGTCGCCGACCCCGGCCGCGCCGGGTTGGAAGTCGGCGGCCGAGGCGGGGACGGCCAGGAACAGGCTCAGGGCACTGGCAGCAGAGACGATCAGCCTCTTGCGCAACGTGGTCCTCCAGGATCACCGGAACGATGGGTCGGTTCGATCCTTGTCCCGGCGGCCCGCGGTCCACTCCCGGATAGTGAGATGTTCATGAAAAGAAACGCGCCGAAATGACGGCGCCGCGACGCCGTCACGAACCCCACCCGTCACACCCGTGCGGCGGCTCCGGCAGCTGCCCGCCGGAGGCTCAGCCCCCGAGCGCCACCGGCGCCCGCACCAGCGAGCCGTACTCCGTCCACGAGCCGTCGTAGTTCTTCACGTGCGGGTACCCGAGCAGTTCGGTGAGCGCGAACCAGGTGTGCGCGGACCGCTCGCCGATCCGGCAGTAGGCGATCACCTCACGCTCCGCCCCGACGCCCTTGCCCCCGTACAGCGCCCGCAGCTCCTCCGCCGAGCGGAACGAGCCGTCGTCGTTGGCCGCCTGCGACCAGGGCACGTTGACCGCGCCGGGGATGTGCCCGGGCACCTGGGCCTGCTCCTGCGGTAGGTTCGGGGGCGCGATCAGCTCGCCCCGGAACTCCGCCGGGGAGCGGACGTCCACCAGCACCGCGTCGGCGCCCGGCTTGGCGAACACCTCCGCCTTGGCGAGCACCTCGTCCCGCATCGCCCGCAGCTCCGGCCGTTCCGGTCCGGTCAGCCGGTAGGGGGTGTGCTGGTAGTCCATCACCTCGTGGGTGAGCTCCCGCCCCTCCAGCTCCCACTTCTTGCGCCCGCCGTCCAGCAGCTTCACCGGCCCGAAGCCGCGCAGCCGCAGCAACCAGTAAGCGTAGGCGGCGAACCAGTTGTTGTTGCCGCCGTACAGCACCACGGTGGTGTCGTCCTCCACCCCGGCCGCCCGCAGCAGGTGCTGGACGCCCTCGCGGTCCGCGTAGTCGCGGCCGACCTGGCTGTGCAGGTCGGTGGCCCAGTTCCAGCCGACCGCCCCGGGGATGTGGTCCCGTTCGTAGGCGGTGGTGTCCTCGTCGACCTCGACGACCCGGATCGTCCCGTCGTCCAGGTGGTGGGCCAGCCACTCGGTGCGGACCAGCGCCTCGGGGTGTGCGTAGCCGTTGCCGGTCATCCCAGGCCCTCCTTCACTCCGCCCAGGCCCCCACCGCCCGACCGCGGACACCGGCGCCCGGGCCGGACAGTTCGACGCTACGCCGACCGCCCGGCCCGGGCCACCCCGCGGTCCGCGTCGCTCAGGAGAAGATCACCGAGCGCAGCTTCAGCCTGTCGCCGAGGATCTTTCCGGGGTTCATCACGTAGAAGGTGTCACCGTTGCAGTCGAAGTCCAGGAACACCGTCGCCGTCGAGGTGGTGAGGTTCTCCGGCGCGAAGGCCGGGTCCTTCTCGGTGGCCCCGAAGAGGTTGATGCACTTGCCGCTCTGCGGGTCGGCGATCCCGGCCGGCACCCCCGGCCCGACCTTGTAGAGGAACTCCCCCACGGCCGCGTTGGCGGACATCGGAACGGCGAGGACGAGGGCGACGGCACTGGCGACGGCGAGCGCGGCATTGCGGAGACGCATGAGCAAGGGCCTTTCAGGCGGTACACAGAGGTACCTGAGGAATTGGTGCGAGATCACCCTAGACGCCAAAAAACCGAAGAAACGGTTCCTCTAATTCATTCGATCGGGCGGTTTAAGCGGCAAAGCCGCTACCTGCCCAATCGGCATATGCCGCCGATATCCCGGACCGTTCGCCTTTCAGTTCGGCGGCGCCGTGAAGAGGTACCCGGAATCGATCAGCGTCGGCAGGTAGGTCTTCAGCGCCGCCACCGTCTGCGAGCGGTCCCCGCCGCCGTCGTGGTTGAGCACGATCGCCCCGGGCCGGACCTCCTTGAGGATCGTGTCGATGATCGCCGGTGTCCCCGGCCGGGACCAGTCCCTCGGGTCCACCGACCAGCCCATGTTCCGCAGGCCGAGGTCGGCGGCCACCTTGAGCGACACCGGCGACCAGTCCCCGCCCGGCGCCCGGAACCAGGTGGGCAGCCGCCCGGTGGTCCGGTGCAGCAGGTCGGAGGTGCGCTCCAGCTCGTCCCGCACCGCGCTCTCCGGCATGTGCCGCAGGTCGGGGTGGGTCCAGGTGTGGTTGGCGATGTGGTGACCGCGGTCCGCGATCTCCCGCACCAGGGCCGGGTGCTCGACGGCGTTCTCGCCGATCAGGAAGAAGGTCGCCCGGATCCCGTGCTGCTGGAGCAGGTCCAGCACGGCGGGTGTGTACTTGGGGTCCGGCCCGTCGTCGATGGTGAGCGCCACCACCCGCTGCGCCGGGTCCAGCTCGTACACCGGCCTGCTCTCGGCCTCGCTGAGGGACTTGCGGACGGGCTGAACGCTCGACTCCGAAGCCGAGCCGGAAGCGGACGGCGGCGCCGGGGACGGCACCGGGGACGACGCGGACGGCGACGGCGACCCCTCTGCGGGGACCAGGACCTCCTGCGGGCCCGCAGCGGCTTCCGGCCCCGTCGGGGCGTCCCCGCTCCAGGGGCTCCTGCAGCCGGCGGCCGCGCCGAGCAGCGACATCCCGGCCGCGACCAGCAACAACCTGCGCGAACTGAACTGAGGGCTCACCGAAGACTTAATCTGACGATCAGACAGCATTCTTAATGCTTGCCCCGCCGCTCGCCGCCGCTCCCGATCACCACTCCGACGGCCCACAAAGCCGACCGGAAGGGCCGCCGACACCCCGCTCCCCCAGCCCGTCGACACTTCTTCCCGGACCGGACGCCCGGCTTCCCGTCAGGACCGCTACGCTGTGCCTTCCCCAGTGTGATGATCTGCCATCAGAGGACGTGGCCATGACGACAAGTCAGGACTTCCCCCAGCCGGGCCCGCAGGACGACGACGCCGCCGAGCTGAGCCAGTGGGAACGTTTCGGCGTCGACACCACCGCCCCGCACTCCGCGCGCGTCTACGACTACTGGCTGGGCGGCAAGACCAACTTCCCGCCGGACCGCGCCATGGGCCAGGCCATCGAGCAGGCCGTGCCGAGCGTCAAGGAGATGGCCAAGGCCAACCGCGCCTTCCAGGGCCGGGCCGTCCGCTACCTCGCCCAGGAGCACGGCATCCGCCAGTTCCTCGACCTCGGCACCGGCATCCCCACCTCTCCGAACACCCACGAGATCGCCGAGGCCGTCAGCCCCGGCACCCGGGTCGTCTACGTCGACAACGACCCGATCGTGCTCGCCCACGCCCGCGCCCTGATGGTCTCCAGCCCCGCCAGCCGCACCACCTACATCCACGCCGACCTGCGCAAGCCCGAGGAACTGTTCGCCGACCCGGCGCTCACCTCCACGCTGGACCTCACCCGGCCCGTCGGCCTGCTGATGATCGCCGTACTGATGCTGATCGCCGACGAGGACGACCCGTGGGGCCGGGTCGCCGCGCTGCGCGACGCCCTGCCCGTCGGCAGTTGCCTCGCCCTCACCACCCCCACCCAGGACTTCGACCCCGAGGCGGTCGGCAAGGTCGCCGAGGCCGCCCGGGCCGGCGGGATGACCCTGGTGCCGCGCGGCTACGACGACGTGCTCCGCTTCTTCGACGGCTGGGAGCTGGTCGAGCCGGGCGTCGCCCCGGTCCTGGCCTGGCGCCCGGACGGCGAGCCCCCGGCCGATCCCAAGGCGGCCTACTACTGGGGCGGCGTCGCCATCAAGCGCTGATCCCCGCGCGACGCGGCTGTTGGAGCGCGCCTCACTTCAACAGCCGCGACAGCCGCCGGTCCGCCAGCGGCTTGCCCCCGGTCTGACAGGTCGGGCAGTACTGCAACGAGGAGTCCGCGAAGGACACCTCCCGCACGGTGTCCCCGCACACCGGACACGGCTGACCGGTCCGCCCGTGCACCCGCAGCCCCAGCTTCTTCTCCGCCTTGAGCTCCCCCGCCGCCAGTCCGCGCGAGCGCTCCACCGCGTCCCGCAGCGTGTCGCCGAGCGCCTCGTACAGCCGCGCCGTCTCCTCCTCCGTCAGGCTGGACGCCAACTTGTACGGCGACATCCGAGCCGCGTGCAGCACCTCGTCCGAATAGGCGTTGCCCACCCCCGCCAGCACGCTCTGGTCCCGCAGCACGCCCTTGAGCCGCCGGCGCTCGCCCCGCAGCAACGCCGCGAAATCCTCCAACCCGAAACCGGGATCCAGCGGATCCGGCCCCAGCCTGGCCACCCCGGGCACCTCCGCCGGGTCCCGTACCACATGGACCGCGAGCCCCTTCTTCGTCCCCGCCTCGGTCAGGTCGAACCCGTCCCCCGCCCCGCCCGCCAACCGCACCCGCAACGCCAGCGGATTCTTCGCCCCCGGCCGCGGCGGCTCGACCGGCAGAGCGTCCTTCCACCGCAGCCACCCCGCCCGAGCCAGATGGACCACCAGGTGCAGCCCCTCCGCCTCGATGTCCAGGAACTTGCCCCGCCGCCTCACCGCCTTGACAGTCCGCCCCTCCAACGCCGTCACCGGCGGGTCGTACGTCTTCAACGCACTGATCGCCACCGGCTGCACCCGAGCGATCACCCGCCCGCTCAACCGCTCGGACAGGAAGGCGCTCAGCGCCTCAACCTCAGGCAGCTCCGGCATGAGCCCAGTCTCCCCCACCCCCGCCGCAACCGCCCGCCCGCCCGTAACACCCCCCGGCGCGCCCACCAAGCACTCCCCACCCCCTCCACCGCCCCGGCGTCCCCCACCCCCCCTTTGCCTCCCCCTGCTCAGAAGAGGAGGCTGGGACCGGAGGAGGCCTCCATGACCACCCTTGAGGAACAGATCGACATCGCCGCCCCCGTCCTCGCCGCCTGGGAGCAACTGCACCGGGTGCACGAGTACCCGCAGTTCGTCGACGGAGTCCGCAGCGCCCACTCCCACGGCCGCAACCTCGCCCACCTCGGAGTCCGGGTCGGCGGGTCGGAGTGGTCGGTGGACACCGAGATCACCGACCGCGGGCGGGGCCGGGTGATGGCCTGGCGGACCCTGGACTCCGTCCACCTCCGCGGTGCCTTCGCGCTGCTGCCGCTCGACCCCCGGCACACCCGGCTGCAGATCCGGGTGGAGTACGACCCGGAGGCCCTGCACCGCGAGTTCGGCGGCCCGCGCGGCTTCGCCCAGGCCGGCGCGATCGAACGCGCGGTACGCGACGACCTCGAGCACTTCCGAGAGCTGGTCGAAACCCGCGTGAGCGCCGACGACGGCCATCCCGCGACCGACCCCCACCACCCGTAAGGACCACATAAGCCCAGCTCAGCACGGGTGGTGAGGCTGTTCACAGCCCCCGCCGACCAGACCGTTCCGCTTTCCGCCTGTGGCAGACTCGGATGCCATGGACATCGGCCCGGTCACCAGGACGCTCCGCGCGGCGGTCTTCGCCGCGCTGGTCGTGCTGCTCGCCGGGCTCGGTCAGGTGCTGGTGACCGGCCGGTCGCTGCCGGTCGGCACGATGGGCCTGGCCTCGGTCGCCGTCTTCGCCCTCGCCTTCGCCCTGGCCGGCCGCGAACGCGGCTACCCGGTGATCGCGGCGGCGTTCGTGCCGCTGGAACTCGCTGTCAGCACGCTGTTCGACTTCGCGCAGCGCTCCTGCCCCACGCTCCCGCCGGGCGCCGGGCACGGCTTCCGGCCGCTGCTGTGCGGCGGTGGCTCGCTCGGCGGGTTCCTGCTCGGCCACGGCGTGTCCGAGCAGACCGGCGTCCTGCTGCTCCTGCTGCTGCACACGGTGATCGCGCTGGCCGGGGCGTTCTGGCTGCGCCGCGCGGAAGCCGCGCTGAGCGGCCTCACCCGCGCGCTCCGGGTGCTGGGCGAGTTCCTGCACCGGCACCTGCCGGCCGCCGCCCGCTGGCTGCGGCTGCTCCTCGCGCCCGTTCCGGCCCGTCCGGTGGTCCGGGTGCCCTTCCCGAGCGCCAGCCGTTCGATGGTCCCGGCCGAGGACGCGGTCGTCCGTCCGGCCGTCCGGCGCGGTCCGCCGGTGTTCGCCCTGGCCGTCTGAGCCCGGGCCGTCCCAGGGCACGTCCCCTGCGTCTCGGCGTCCCTCAGCGGTCGTCTCTCTCCCCGCGCCGACCCGGACCCGGACCCGGACCCGGTCGCGCCGCCTTCCCGCACGCCCGAGAGCACAGGACGACACCTCATGAGCAACACCCGCAAGACCGATCAGAAGACCAACGCCACGGAGCGCATGCGCGCCGCCCGCGCCCAGGCCGAGCGCTCGGACCGGATCCGCCGCCGGGTGGTGGTCGGCGGTGCCTCCGCCGCCGTGCTGGCCCTGGCGGCCGGTGTGGCCTTCGCCGTCGGCGGCTCCTCCGGTTCCTCCTCGGACGCCGCCGCCAGTGGCCCGCTGGTTGCCCCCGCCAACACCACCGGTCCGGACGGCACCGTGATCACCTACGGCAAGGCCGACGCGCCGCACACCCTGGAGATCTACGAGGACTTCCGCTGCCCGTTCTGCGAGCAGCTGGAAACCACCACCGGCAAGAGCGTCCAGCAACTCGCCGACAACGGCACGTACAAGATCGAGTACCACCTGGCGACGTTCCTGGACAAGAACCTCGGCGGCAAGGGCTCGCGCACCGCGCTCGCCGCGGCCGGCGCCGCGCTGAACGAGGGCGTGGACAAGTTCAAGGCCTTCCACGACGTGCTGTACGCCAACCAGCCGGACGAGCGCAGCGACGCCTTCGGCGACGTCAACCACATCCTCGACCTGGCCGGCCAGGTGCCCGGGCTGAAGACCGACGGCTTCGTCAAGGCCGTCCAGGAGGGCACCTACGCGCCGTGGGCGGCCAAGGTGAACGAGGAGTTCAACAAGAGCGACGTCACCGGCACCCCGACCGTCAAGCTCGACGGCAAGAAGCTGGACGTCCTCACCAACGGCAAGGCGGCCTCGCCCGACGAGTTCACCGCGATGGTCAAGCAGGTGACCGGGTGACGGCCGCCGCCCCGCGGTCCATCGGCGCGAGCCGTCCGTTCGCCTGGCTGCTGCTGGTCGGCGGCGTGGTCGGGCTGTTCGCCTCGACGGTCCTCACCCTGGACAAGATCCGCCTGCTGGAGGACCCGTCGTACGTCCCCGGCTGCAACATCAATCCGATCATCAGCTGCGGTTCGATCATGCGCAGCGACCAGGCGTCGGCCTTCGGCTTCCCCAACTCGCTGATCGGCCTGGTCGCCTTCGGCGTGGTGGTCGCGATCGGCGCCGGGCTGCTCGCCGGGGCGTCGTACCGGCGCTGGTTCTGGCTCGGACTGCAGGCCGGGACAGCCTTCGGGATCGGCTTCGTGACCTGGCTGATGTATCAGACGCTGTACCGGATCGGCGCGCTCTGCCCGTACTGCATGGTGGTGTGGGCCGCGATGATCCCGCTGTTCTGGTACACCACCCTGCACAACCTGCGCTCCGGCGTGATCCCGGTGGGCCGGCGGGGCCGGGTGGCGGTACGGGAGGCCGCGCGCTACCACTGGGTCGTCCCGGCGCTGTGGTACGCGGTGATCGCGCTGCTGGTGCTCAACCGGTTCTGGTACTTCTGGAGCACCCTGGTCTGAACCGACCGCCCCCGGGCGCGGCGGCGCACCGCCACCGCCACCGCGCCCTGCTCCGAACTTCAGTCCTCGACCGGCTCGAAGGTGTGGCGCTCGACCTCGGCGAGGAGTTCGGCCCGCCGCCGGTCGTCGATGAATGACGCCCGGAAGGAGTTGGCGGCCAGCCGGCGCAGGGTCTCCTGGTCGAGGGCGAGGGCCTGCCGGACGGCCCGGAAGTTGTCCTCGACGTAGCCGCCGAAGTAGGCCGGGTCGTCGGAGTTGACGGTGACCAGCAGTCCGGCGTCCAGCATCTCGCGCAGCGGGTGGTCGGCGAGGGTGTCGACGCAGCGCAGGCGGACGTTGGAGAGCGGGCAGAGGGTGAGCGGGATCTGTTCGCGGACCAGGCGGGCGACGACCTGGCCGTCCTCCAGGCAGCGCAGCCCGTGGTCGATCCGCTCGACGCCCAGGACGTCCAGCGCCTCGGTGATGTACGAGGCCGGCCCCTCCTCGCCCGCGTGGGCGACCCGGCGCAGCCCGGCCTCGGCCGCTCGGCGGTAGACCTCGCGGAACTTGGCGGGCGGGTTGCCCACCTCGGCGGAGTCCAGGCCGATGCCGGAGATCCGGTCGAAGTAGGGGCGGGCGGCCTCGAAGGTCTCCAGTGCGGAGTCGGCGGACTCGTCGCGCAGGAAGCACATGATCAGCTGGGTGCTGATGCCGTACCGCTCCTCGCTGTGCGCCAGCGCCCGGGTCAGCCCGTCGACCACCACGCCGAGCGGTACTCCGCGGGCTGTGTGCGCCTGCGGGTCGAAGAAGATCTCCGCGTGCCGCACGCCCTGCTCGGCGGCCCGGGCCAGGTAGGCGTCGGCGAGGTCGGCGAAGTCCTGTTCGGTGCGCAGCACGGCCATCAGCGCGTAGTAGAGGTCCAGGAAGGACTGGAGGTCGCTGAAGGAGTACGCCTTCCGCAGCTCCTCGGTGTCGGCGTAGGGCAGCGCGACGGAGTTTCGGGCGGCGAGGGCGAAGGCGAGCTCGGGTTCGAGGGTGCCTTCGATGTGCAGGTGGAGTTCGGCCTTGGGAAGCGGCATGTGTGGTCCGTCCGAGCTTTCGGGTGGTGAATCTGAGGATGCGGAAGGATTCATCCTATGATCTTCCCGTTCTCTGGGGGTGTCGTGGGCAGCTCCCGGAGGCTGCGCAGCGGCGAGAACAGCGGCAGGGTCCCGGTCAGCGTGAGCAGGCCGGTCATCACCCACATCGTCGCCCGGAGACCGATCAGTTCGCCCAGTGCCCCGCCGGTCAGCGCGCCGAGCGGGATGGTGGCGTGGACGGCGAACATCGCGCCGGCCGACACCCGGGTGAGCAACTCGGGCGGGGTGTAGGACTGCCGGAAGCTGCCGAGCACGATGTTGCAGAGCACCACCGCCGCGACCACGGCCAGCGACCCGATCACGTACAGCACCGTCCCGGCGCCCGGCCCGGCCAGCGGCATCAGCAACCCGAACGGGGTGACGGTCAGCAGCACGATCCGCGTCCCCCGCGCCGTCCCGAGCCGGCGGCACAGCGGGCGCGCGGCCAGCGAGCCGAGCACGCCGCCGACCGCGGCGGCGGAGGCGAGCGCGCCGACCCAGCCGGGGGCGATCCCGGCCGACCGGACCAGGAACAGCGGCAGGATCGACTGGTAGCCCATCAGGGCGAAGTTGGCGGCGGCGCCGAAGCACAGGAAGGCGCGCAGGTACGGGTCGCGCAGCAGGAAGGACAGCCCCTCCCGGACCTGTCCGAGCAGGTCCGCCTGCTCCAGGGGCGCCGGCGCCGACCGGGCGCGGATCCGCAGCAGGGTCGCGGCCGCGACCAGGAAGCTCACCGCGTCGACGAGCAACCCGCCCGCCGCGCCCAAGAATTGGACGATCAGCCCGGCCAGTCCGCGCCCGGCGACCTCGGCCGCCGAGCCGCCGCCGGTCAGCTTGGCGTTGCCCTCGATCAGGCCCTCCGGGGCCACCAGTTCGGGCAGGTAGGCCTGGTCGGCGGCGTCGAAGAACACCGAGCAGACACCGCCGAGGAAGGCCACGGCCAGCAGCTGTGCCATGGTGAGCCCGCCGAACCAGCCCGCCACCGGCACGCTCGCGAACAGCGCGGCGGAGCCGAGGTTGCAGCCGATCATCACGGCCCGCCGGGGCGCCCGGCCGACCCACACCCCGGCCGGCAGGCCGAACAGCAGCCAGGGCAGCCAGATCGCACCGGTCAGCAGGCCGGTGGAGAGCGGCCCGGCGCCCAGGGTGAGCACGGCGACCAGCGGCAGCGCGACGGTGGTGACGCTGCTGCCCAGCCGGCTGACGGTCTGCCCCGCCCACAGCAGCCGGAAGTCCCGTTGGGCGAACAGCCCCCAGCGGGAACGGACTTGCGGGTGTTCGGGCGGCGGGGCGAGGGTGGCGGTCACGGCTTGGCCGGGACGCTGTGGGCGAAGGCGAGGACGGTCTCGCGGTCCTGTCCGTCCTCGGGCACCGGCCGGTGCGCCCACTTCTGGATCACCTCGTGGAGGTCCGCGGCCAGTTCCCGGGCCTCCTCCGGGGTGAGCCGCAGCCAGGCCTGGGTGGCCACCGACGTGCCGTCCCGCCAGTCGGGCCCGTAGCCGCCGCGCCGTACGGCCCATTCCCGGACCAGCTCGACCTGGCGCTCCAGCAGGATCGACCCGGCCGCGTCCGCGACGGCCTCGGTGACCGGGTCGCCGTCGAAGTGGGCCCTGGTCCAGCTGAGTTCGCGGTCGGCCAGCCGCCACCAGCGCTCCCGCCGGTCCCGGGCGAGCCCGGGCGCCTCCTCGATCAGTCCGCTCTCGGCCAGCACCTTCAGGTGGTGGCTGACGTTGCCGACCGCCTGCTCGGTGCGTTCGGCCAGCTTGCCGACCGTGGCCGGGCCGTCGACCTTGAGCACGTCGATCAGCCGGCGGCGCAGCGGGTGGGTGAGGGCGGCGAGCACCCGGGAGTCCTGGATCTCCCGGGCGCCGCGCGGGTCGTCGGTGGTGCCGGGCGTGCGGCCCGTGGTGTCGTCCATGCCGGGAGAATATCCACAAGAACTCTTGTACGACACCGCTTTTACAACATCTCTTGTGCACTGCCGCCCGACCGAACGGGTGTACCGGCACCGGACACCGGGCACCCGGTAGAAGGGGCATCCTGTCGAGGAGGTACCGAGATGCGGCACGTCAACGACCCGCACATCCGACCCGAGGGCATCTCCCCGCACGCTCTGGGCAACGACACCCTGCTGCACGAGCTGGAGCAGCTGCACCGCACCCGCCACGAGACCTTCCTGTACGGCTCGGAGGAGGCGCTGAAGCGGCACACGCTGCGCACCGGGGAGCTGGAGGCCGAGTACCTGCACCGCTTCCCGGGCCGCCATGTCACCGCCGCCCGGACCAGGGCCGGCGCCCGGGCCAGGGAGGCGGCGGCCCGGGTGGAGTCGCTGCCGGAGTAGCCCCGGAACGGCGAACACCGCGGCCCGGCGGGACACGCCGGGCGGCGGTGGCGTGCCCGGGGCCGGGGCGTCGGGGAGGGTGTGAGGACAGACGCACCGGACCCGAACCCCACTGGGAGCCCGCATGCCCATCGCCAGCGTCAACCCCGCGACCGGCGAGATCCTCCAGACCTTCGAACCGCTCGACGCGGCCGGGATCGAGCAGCGACTGGCCCGCGCCGAAGCCGCCTTCCACGGCCACCGCAGCACCCCCTTCACCGCCCGCGCCGAACTGATGCACCGCGCGGCCGACCTGCTGGACCGGGACCAGGAGACCGTCGCCCGGACGATGACCGAGGAGATGGGCAAGCCGCTCACCGCCGCCCGGGCCGAGGCCGCCAAGTGCGCCAAGGCGATGCGCTGGTACGCCGACAACGCCGAGGCCCTGCTCGCCGACGAGCACCCGGCCCAGGCCGACGTGACCGACAGCGGGGCCACCCGCGCCTACGTCCGCTACCGCCCGATGGGCCCGGTGCTCGCCGTGATGCCGTGGAACTTCCCGTTCTGGCAGGTGATCCGCTTCGCCGCGCCGGCCCTGATGGCGGGCAACGTGGGCCTGCTCAAGCACGCCTCCAACGTGCCGCGCACGGCGCTCGCGATCGAGGAGCTGTTCCAGCGGGCGGGCTTCCCGGAGGGCTGCTTCCAGACCCTGCTGATCGGCTCGGACGCGGTCGAGGACGTGATCCGGGACCGCCGGGTCGCCGCCGTGACCCTCACCGGCAGCGAGCCGGCCGGGCGGGCGGTGGCCGCCGCCGCGGCCGACGAGGTGAAGAAGGCCGTACTGGAACTGGGCGGCAGCGACCCCTACGTGGTCCTGCCGAGCGCCGACCTGGAGGCCGCCGTGGCCACCGCGGTACGGGCCCGGGTGCAGAACAACGGCCAGTCCTGCATCGCCGCCAAGCGCTTCATCGTGCACACCGACGTCTACGACCGCTTCACCTCCGCCTTCACCGAGGCGATGCGGGCACTGCGGATCGGCGACCCGATGGACGAGGGCACCGACGTCGGACCGCTGGCCAGCCGCCAGGGCCGGGACGACCTGGAGGAACTGGTCGAGGACGCCCGCACCCACGGTGCCCGCGTCGAGTGCGGCGGCGACCGCCCGATGGGCTGGGACACCGGCTGGTTCTACGAGCCGACCGTCCTGACCGGCGTCACCCCGGCGATGCGGATCCACCAGGAGGAGACCTTCGGCCCGGTCGCCACCGTCTACCGGGTCGCCGATCTGGACGAGGCGCTGGCGCTCGCCAACGACACCCCGTTCGGGCTCAGCTCCAACGTCTGGACCACCGACCGGGACGAGCAGGAGCGCTTCGTCCGCGACATCCAGGCCGGCGGGGTGTTCTTCAACGGCATGACCGCCTCCCACCCGGCGCTGCCCTTCGGCGGCGTCAAGCGCTCGGGCTTCGGACGGGAGCTGTCCGGGCACGGCATCCGGGAGTTCTGCAACGTCACCACGGTGTGGATCGGCTGAGCCCTCCCGGACACGCCGGGACTCCCGGCCGGGTCAGGAGGCCGCCATCCGGTGCCTGCCCCGGCCGGGAGTCACCCAGCGGGCGACCATGCCGACCAGCGCGATGAAGGTCAGGAACCAGAAGAAGGCCATCAGGCCGAGCATCGGGTCCCAGCCCGTCTGGACGGCGACCATGCACAGCCCGATCGAGAGCGCGACCATGAACGTCACCACGGTCGGACTGAGGCTGAGCAGCCAGTGCCAGGCCCGCTGTCCCCGGCTCGGGTTACGGGGGGCGTCGGGGCCGGTGTCGAGTTCCTTGTAGGTGAGCAGGTCCATCTCGGGATCGCCTCCAGTGCTGGAGAGGGGGACAGCCCGGCCCGCACGGTCACGAGGCCTTGCGCGGAGCCGTGGACTTGCGGGTGGTGGTCTTCTTCTCCGAGGAGCCCTTCTTGCCGGCCCCGGTCTTCGCGGCCGTGGTCTTCGCGGCCGCCGCCTTGGAATCCGCGGTCTTCGGGGCCGTGGTCTTCGGGGCCGTGGTCCTCTTCGCCGCGGCGCGCTTGCGGGGCGCCGGCTTCTCCTCGGCCGGCTCCTCCGCTTCCCCGGGCCCGGCGCCCGGAGCCCGCCCGCCCTTGGCCTGCTTGAGGCTGCTGCGCAGCGCCTCCATCAGGTCGATCACGTTGTCGGGCGCCTCCCCGGCCTCCTCCTCGTGCGGGACCTCGACGCCCTCCAGCCGCGCGGTGATCACCTGCTGGAGCGCCTGCTGGTAGTCGTCGTGCAGCTGGGAGAGGTCGAAGTCCTCGGAGAGGGTGTCCATCAGCGAGCGCGCCATCTTCAGCTCCTGCGGCCGCACCGTCACGTTCTCCTCGGGTGCGATCCCGGCCGCCGGGCGGACCTCGTCGGGCCAGATGCAGGTCTGCAGCACCAGCGTCCCGTCGTGCACCCGCAGTACCGCGGGCGACTCCCGGGTGCGCAGCGCGATCTTCGTGACGGCGATCTGCCCGGACTCCACCAGGGCGTCGCGCAGCAGGGCGTACGGTTTGGCGGCGGCCTTGTCGGCGACGCCGACGTAGTAGGCCTTGGAGAACATCAGCGGGTCGATCTCGGTCGCGTCCACGAAGGCCAGCACATCGATGATCTTCTTGCTGGGCAGCGGCAGGTCGGCGAGGTCGTCGTCGCTGAGCGTGACCGTCCGGCCGTCGGGTGACTCGTAGCCCTTGGCGATCTCGGCGTACGGGACCTCCTTCTCCTCCCGTTCGCAGTACCGCTTCATCCGCACCCGTCCGCCGTCCTTGGCGTGCACCTGGTGCAGCGGGACGTCGTGCTCCTGGGTGGCGGAGTAGAGGTGGACGGGGATGCTGACCAGACCGAAACTGATCGTCCCCTTCCAGGTCGTCTGCATGGAGTGGCTCCGAGAACATCGAAGTGCCCCGAGACTCCCACTGTGCCCGGGTTTCCCACGATCGGCCACAGCGCGCCGTCCACGGGCCTTCGCGACCCCCGGACCTACTGACGATGTATCAGATCTGAGCTTTTCATGCCACCTCCACACCCGCCCTGACCTGGGCTTTTGTGTTCGGTAAGCGAACAGTTATCAAACCTTTGTTCCGATACTCGGGCGTAGAAGTTAGGTTGCACCGCAATGCGCGGATCTGTCCCCCACCCTGCGGCACGACGAGCCGAGGGTCATGCCGCGCCGGAAAGGCAGAGGACCCCCTCCATGAGTGCGGACACCAACAAGCAGGCGGCGGACACCACCGACGTCCCCCACCCGCTCGGCCCAGTCGGACACGGTGGCGACGGCCACCTGAAGGCCGGGCTCAAGAACCGCCACCTGTCGATGATCGCCATCGGCGGCGTGATCGGAGCCGGCCTGTTCGTCGGCTCCGGCGCCGGCATCGCCTCCACCGGCCCCGGCATCCTGCTCTCCTACACCCTGGCCGGCGTGCTGGTGGTGCTGGTGATGCGGATGCTCGGCGAGATGGCCGCGGCCGACCCGCAGAGCGGCTCGTTCTCGGCGTACGCGGACCGCGCGCTGGGTCGCTGGGCCGGCTTCACCATCGGCTGGCTCTACTGGTTCTTCTGGGTCGTGGTGCTCGCGGTCGAGGCCACGGCCGGCGCCAAGATCCTCAACACCTGGGTGCCGGGCGTGCCGCAGTGGGGCTGGGCGCTGATAGTCATGGGCGTGCTGACCGCCACCAACCTGTTCTCGGTCGCCTCCTACGGCGAGTTCGAGTTCTGGTTCGCCGGGATCAAGGTGGTCGCGATCGCCGCGTTCCTGGTGATCGGCACCCTCGCCGCCTTCGGCCTGATGCCCGGCACCCACGCGGTCGGCACCTCCAACCTGACCGGTCAGGGCGGCTTCCTGCCGCACGGGGTGGGTGCGGTGTTCACCGGCATGCTCACCGTGGTCTTCGCCTTCATGGGCAGCGAGATCGTGACCCTGGCGGCCGGCGAGTCCGAGGACCCGGAGAAGGCGGTCAGCAAGGCCACCAACAGCGTGATCTGGCGCATCGGGATCTTCTACCTGGGCTCGATCCTGCTCGTGGTCACCCTGCTGCCCTGGAACTCGGCCGAGGTCAAGGCCAGCCCGTACGTGGCCGTGCTGGACCACGTGGGCATCCCGCACGCGGGCCAGGTGATGGATGTCATCGTGCTGACGGCCGTGCTCTCCTGCCTCAACTCCGGGATGTACACGGCCTCCCGGATGGCCTTCTCGCTCGGCCAGCGCGGCGACGCCCCGAAGGCCTTCGCGACCGTGACCTCGCGCGGCGTACCGCGGGTGGCGATCCTCTCCTCGGTGGTGTTCGGCTTCGTCGCCGTCTTCTTCAACTACACCTCGCCGAAGACCGTGTTCGCCTTCCTGCTGAACTCCTCCGGAGCAATCGCACTGTTCGTCTGGCTCGTCATCTGCGCCACCCAGCTGCGGATGCGCAAGATCATCGAGCGCGAGATGCCCGAGCGGCACACCGTCCGGATGTGGCTGTACCCCTACCTGACCTGGTTCGCCATCGGCATGATCGGCTTCGTCGTGGTGTACATGTTCACCGACCACGACGGACGCCAGCAGATGTACCTGTCGCTGGTCGCCGCGGCGATCGTGCTCGGCGCCTCGGCCGTGGTGGGCCGACGGCGGCGGGCGGCGGTGGCGGCGGAGTCCTGACCCGTCCGCGCCGCGCCGGAACGCCGGGCCCGGGAGCCGTTGCGGAGGCTCCCGGGCCCGGTTGCCGTTTGCGGCCGCCCCCGCGACCCCGGCCGGCCGCCACGGGCCCGTCACACTGCGTCGAAGTCGGCGCTGCCCGCATGTGAGCCCGCCCACAGGGGGTTTCGCATCTACGGCCCCGGATAGTGGACACGAGCGCCGCACCGGCCGGAAGACCCCGGCCGCCGCACCCCGGCCGCCCGAGCGGCAACCGTCCCCGGCCTCAAGAACGCAGGCCATCGACTCTTCCGACGCCGTCTTCCGCCGACGCGGTCGGCCCGCGACCCTCAGGGGTCGAAAACGGACAAACCTCCACAAACTCTCCGGCTCGCCCGGTCACGCCCGCCCCGCAACCACTACGGGGCGTAGTAGCGAACGCCTTTGCCACCCGTCCCCAGCCCTGCCAAGAATGGCCCGTCGCCAGGCAGCGCCGGCCGGTCAGCCCGCCGCGCGCAGCCCGCCCGCCCCGCCGTCACCGCCGGGGTGCCACGGCCGTCCCGGACGGCCTCGCGGGCCCCGCTCACCCGGAGCCCACGCGAAGCCCCGAGCCCGGTACCACCGGCACGGCCCCCGACGGAAAAGGATTGTCCGCTTCATGCAGCTCAGCCATGCCCGCCGCAACTCCCTGATCACCGGCGTCGCCACCATCGTGGTCGCGAGCGCCGCCACCGCCGCCCTCGCCATCCCGCAGACCGCGCACCACGCCGAGGCCGCGGCCCCGGTGGCCGCCGTCTCGGTGGACGGCAAGCCGGTCGGCGACCAGGGCCAGGCCGACGCCGCTGCCGCTGCCGAGAAGGCCGCCCAGGACGCCAAGGCGGCCCAGGACGCGCAGGCCGCCCAGGCCGCCCAGGAGGCGCAGGCGAAGGCCCAGGCGGACGCCGCTGCACAGGCCCAGGCCCAGGCCGACGCGAAGGCCCAGGCCGACGCCGCCGCCTCCCGCTCCCAGCAGCGCCAGAACCTCAACAGCTACTCCGGCACCCCGCAGCAGATCGCCGCGCAGATCGTGCCGGCCGGCCAGCTGCAGTGCTTCAGCAACATCGTCTTCCGCGAGAGCAGCTGGAACCCGCTGGCCGTCAACGCCTCCTCCGGCGCCTACGGCCTGGTCCAGGCGCTGCCCGGCTCCAAGATGGCCTCGGCCGGCGCCGACTGGCGCACCAACCCGGCCACCCAGATCAAGTGGGGCCTCGACTACATGAACAGCCGCTACGGCAGCCCCTGCTCCGCCTGGTCGTTCTGGCAGGCCCACCACTGGTACTGAGCCGACCCGGCTCTGCCCTCCGTACACGCCCCAGGCCCGCGACGCGCTCTGCGTCGCGGGCCTCGCGGCGTTTCAGGTCGACGTGTGCACGCCCAGAAGGCGACGTGAAGATATGGCGCACGCTCGTACTATTTGGTGCCAATTGTTCTGAATTACGGTCCGTCAGGCCTTTGCCACGATTCGCGCGCCCTCTTACGCTCCGGCGTCATGCCCTCACCCCTGATCAGCGTCGTGCTCCCCGCCTACGACCAGCACGGACAGCTCGCCGACTGCCTGGACTCGCTACTCGCCCAGTCCCTGGCGAACGTCGAGGTGATCGTGGTCGCCGACCGCTCCCCCGAGACCGCGGCCGGGCTCGCGGACTCCTTCGCGGCCCGACACGCGCGGGTGTCGGTGCTGCACCTGAACGCGGCGGTCGGGGTCGGGGTGAGCCGGAACGCGGGCGCGGCGCGGGCCTCCGGCGACTACCTGCTGTTCCTGGACGCCGACCACCTGCTCCCCCGGGACGCCCTCCAGGCGCTCGCCGACCGGCTCCAGCAGACCGGCCCGGTCGACGTCCTGCTGTTCGGCCACTCCCGCCGCCACAACGACCGGGACTGGCCGGGCGGCGCCGAGACCCTGCTCGCCGAGGCCGGCCCCGAGGCCTTCGCCCCCTTCGACCGCCCCGAGCTGTTCGGCGCGCCGCCGCTGATCTGGGACCGACTGATCCGCCGCGGCCACTGGCAGGAGCTGGGGCTCACCTTCCCCGACGGCCGGTACGAGGAGGTCCCGGTCGTCCACGCCGCACTGCTCGGCGCCCGGAAGGCCGCCGTGCTGGCCCGCGAGTGCGTCCAGCTGCGCCGCCGGGAGACCGTCCACCCCGCCGGCGGCCCCGGCAGCAGCGTCTTCGACCTGTTCGACCAGTACGAGCGCAGCTTCGCCCTGCTGGAGGACCAGCCGCACCTGTACGCGGTGCGCGACGCCCTGTTCGTCCGGATGATCCGGCACTACCTGTTCGTCTTCGACCTCGCCGGCTGCGTCACCCGCGCCGAACGCCCGCAGTTCTTCCACCGGGCCGCCGAGCACCACCGCCGCTTCATGCCCCCGGGCCACCGCAAGCCGGGCGGGCGGCTGGGGATCAAGTTCTCCCTGCTGGCCAGCGGCGCCTACCCGGCCTTCGAGGTCGCCAAGCTCTCCCACATCGCCCGCGGCACCCTCACAGGGCGGAATTAGCGGATCCGGGACGACGCTGCGGAGCAAGCGGGCCATCATCCGATCGAGCTACATCGAGGACACCGCGCTCCACCCCCGTCGTGCCCGGTACCCGTGCGGCGTGGCGGCTGCGATCATCGGCGGAGCCGTTGCCGCACCCGCTCGGGAGGTCCCTGGTGAGCCGTCCGTCCGCCGCCCCCGGGGCCGAACTGGCCCGTGAGCTGGCCGCCGTGCTGCGCGGGGAGGTCCGCTTCGGGGCGGCCGAGCGCACGGTCTACAGCCACGACGCCTCCAACTACCGGCACTTGCCGCTCGGTGTGGTCAAGCCCGCCGACCCGGACGACGTGCGCACCGCGCTGGCGCTGTGCCGCCGGTACGGGGTGCCGGTGGTGGCGCGCGGGGCCGGGACGAGCATCGGCGGGCAGGCGATCGGGCCCGGCGCGATGGTGCTGGACTTCCGCCGCCACCTCGGCTCGGTGCTGGAGATCGACCCGCAGGCCCGCACCGCCCGCGTCCAGCCCGGCACCGTGCTGGACGACCTCCAGCGCGCCGCCCGGCCGTACGGGCTGCGCTTCGGCCCGGACCCGTCCACCCACAGCCGCTGCACGATCGGCGGCATGATCGGCAACGACTCCTGCGGCGCCCACTCGCTCGCCTGGGGCCGCACCGCCGACAACGTGGAGCAGTTGGAGCTGCTGCTCGCGGACGGCACCGAGCTGACCGTGGGCGGGCGGCTGACCGGCGCCGAGCGCGCGGCGCTGCGGGAGGCGCCCGGGCGGGTCGGCGAGCTGCACACCCGGCTCCAGGAGTTCACCGACCGCAACCTCGCCGTCATCCGCCAGGGCATGCCCCAGCTGCCCCGCCGCACCTCCGGCTACCCGCTGGACGCGCTGCTGCCCGAGCACGGCCACGACCTGGCCCGGGCGCTCACCGGCACCGAGGGCACCTGCGCGCTGCTGCTGGGTGTCACCGTCCGGCTGGTCGAGGTCCCGCCCGCCCGCGCCCTGGTGGTGGCCGGCTACCCGGACGAGGGCGCCGCCGCCGACGCCGTCCCGGCGCTGCTGCCGTACGGTCCGCTGACCGCCGAGGGCATGTCGGCCGACCTGATCGCCGCGCTGCTTGCGGCCGGCCCGCGCCCGCCCGCGCTGGACCGGCTGCCCGCAGGCCAGTGCTGGCTGTTCCTGGAGACCGGCGGCGCCACCGCGCTGGAGGCCTACCAGGCCGCCCGCCGGCTGGCCGACGCGGTGCGCCGCGAGCGCTCGGCCGCCGTCGCGCTGGTCACCGACCCGGTCGAGCAGCGCCAGCTGTGGGCAGTCCGGGAGGCGGGCGCCGGGATCGTCACCCGGCTGCCCGGCGGGGGCGAGGCCTGGCCCGGCTGGGAGGACTCCGCCGTCCCGCCCGAGCGGCTCGGCGACTACCTGCGGGCCCTGCGCGCCCTGCTGCGCCGGCACGGCCTGCGCGGCGTCCCGTACGGGCACTTCGGCGACGGCTGCGTACACCTGCGGATCGACTTCCCGCTGGACCGGCCCCAGGGGGCGCCGGTCTTCCGGGAGTTCCTGGAGCAGGCCGCCGATCTGGCGGTCTCCCACGGCGGTTCGCTCTCCGGCGAGCACGGCGACGGGCAGGCCCGCGCCGAACTGCTGCCGCGCATGTACCCGCCCGAAGTCATCGCGCTGTTCGGCGAGTTCAAACGGATCTGGGATCCGGAGAACCTGCTCAACCCGGGCGCCCTGGTGGATCCGCGCCCGCTCGACGCCGACCTGCGCTTCGTCACCTCCCCGCGCCGCCCGCTGCCGCTGGCCCTGCCGTACGAGCAGGACGGCGGAAGCCTGGTCAAGGCGGTCCACCGCTGCGTGGGCGTCGCCAAGTGCGTGGATCCGACCACCGGGGTGATGTGCCCGAGCTACATGGCCACCGGCGAGGAGCGGCACTCCACCCGGGGCCGGGCCCGGCTGCTCGCCGAGATGCTGCGCGGCGAAGCGATCCCGGACGGCTGGCGCTCGGCGGAGGTGCGGGAGGCACTGGACCTCTGCCTGAGCTGCAAGGGGTGCGCGAGCGACTGCCCGGTGCACGTCGACATGGCGACCTACAAGACCGAGTTCCTGTACCAGCACTACCGGCGCCGGCCGCGCCCGCTGTCGCACTACTCGATGGGCTGGCTTCCGCTGTGGCTGCGGGCGGTCGCGCTCGCGCCGGGGGCGGCCAACTCGCTGGTCCGCTCGCCGGCGGGCGCGCTGCTCAAGCGGCTCGGCGGGATCGACAGGCGCCGGGTGCTGCCGGTCTTCCCGCCCGAGACCTTCACCCACTGGTACCGGCGGCACCGCGCCGCCCACCCGGCCCCGGCGGGCGCGCGACCGGTGGTGCTGTGGCCGGACACCTTTTCCAACCACCTCCAGCCGAACGTGCTCCGCTCGGCCGTCGAGGTGCTGGAGCACCTGGGCTTCGACGTCCGACTGCCCGAAGGACCGGTGTGCTGCGGGCTCACCTGGTACTCGACCGGCCAACTCGGCACCGCCCGAAGGGCGTTGCGGCGCAGCCTGGGCGCGCTGGCCGCCACCGGGGTGCCGGCCGACACCCCGGTGGTCGGCCTGGACCCCAGCTGCACGGCCACCCTGCGCGAGGACCTGCCCCGACTGCTCGGCGCGGACGGCCGCCCGCCCTCCGAACGGACCCGCACCTTCGCCGAGTTCATCGACGAGCACGCCCCGGACGCTCCGCTCCCGCGCGTCCGGCTGGACGCCGTCACCCAGACCCACTGCCACCAGCACGCGGTGCTAGGCAGCGCGGCCGATCGCCGGGTCGAGGCCCGACTGGGCCTGCACAACCGGGTCCTGGACTCCGGCTGCTGCGGGCTCGCGGGCAACTTCGGCTTCGAGCGGGGCCACTTCGAGGTGTCCGAGGCGATCGCCGAGCGGGTGCTGCTGCCCGAGGTCCGGGCGGCCGGACCCGACACGGTGGTGCTGGCGGACGGCTTCAGCTGCCGCACCCAGATCGCCCAACTGGCGGACGGGCGGCGGGCCCTGCACCTGGCGGAGCTGATCGCCCGGGAGCTGCGGGCCGACGGGTAGCTGGAGCGGTCATGCGTGCGCGGCGAGGAAGGCCCCGGCGTGTGCCGCGGTCTCCCCCCGGGTCGGGTGGCCCGCCGCTGCCCGGCCGGTCTCGCCGTCGGCCCCGGTGGCCGGCCGGCGCCAGCCGCCGGAGGTCTCGTCCTGGGTCAACTCCGTGGTTCCGCCGAACAGTTACCGGCGGAACCGGTCCGAACTGAGCGACGGGTTCGAGCCCCGCCGCTCGGGCGCGAACGGGATCCCGGAGGAAAGCGCACGGTAGCCGACCACCAGCGCCTCCCCCAGGAAGCCGACGCCGATCGACAGCTGGACCGGTCGGGCCCCCGGCGCCAGGCCGTTGCGCTCGGCGAGCACCGCGAAGCCGGCCATCACGGCGAGCGAGAGCACGGCGACCAGGAAGGTCCAGCCGGTGTAGCGCTGCCACAGCACCCCGTCGCGCTCATCCAGCCGGATGGTGGCACCGCGCAGCGCACCGAAGGCGGTGCCGAGCGCGGCACCCGCCGCCACCCAGACGCAGTCCCCCGTTCGGAGGCCGTGCTCCTGCGACAGCGCCCACAAGCCGAGGCCGGTGAGCACCACCGGCGGCGCGAAGAGGTCCCTGGCGTTGAGCGGCTCACCGCGCAGCCTCCGGACCACCACCACGACCACCACGGCGGCGATCAGCGCCATGTGCATCCAGGTGTTCATCCCTGCTCCCCGAGTTTTTATAGCTTGACCGTGCTAAATCAGCAATTTAGCCCGCCCGTGCTATAACGGCAACATGCCGAAGATCGTCGACCCCGTCGAACGCCGCCAGGCCGTAGCCGACGCCGTCCTGCGCGTCGCCGCCCGGGAGGGCCTGGAACACGCCTCGCTGCGCAACGTCGCCGAAGAGGCCGGACTCGCCGTGGGCTCGGTGCGGCACTACTTCGCCGGCAGCTCCGAGCTGATGATCTTCGCCATGCAGGAGCTGGCGCGCCGAATCGACGCCCGCGTCCGGACCCATGCCCGCGTCCTGCTCGACCCGGAGCCCGCCCCCGGCGCCGACCGTCGCGAACAGACCGTACGGCTGCTCGCCGAAACCCTGCCGCTGGACGCCGAACGCCGGGAGGAGTCCGCGCTCTGGCTCTCCTTCGTCACCGCCGCCCGCACCCGGCCCGAACTACGGACCCGCGCCGTCGAGTTGCAGGCGGGTTTGGACGCGCTGGTCCAGCGGGTCCTGATCGAGACGGAACGCTCCGGCGCCCTCACGCCCGGCCTCGACCTCGAACTGGAGACCCGCCGCCTCTCCGCCCTGCTGGACGGCCTCACCCTGCAGGCCGTCCAGCACCCCGACCTGGTCGGGCCGGACGAGCTGCGCGCGGTGCTCCGGCGCCACCTGGACACCCTCGCCGGCACCTGACATCGCGCCAACCCTCCCGGCACAATGGCGCGATGACCCTCACCCCCGCCGAGGCGGACAAGCTCCTGGCCGACCACTTCGCCCCCTGGGTGCAGGTGCTCGGGCTGACCACCACCGAGACCGGCGAGCGGCACGCCGTGCTGCGACTGCCCTGGTCCGAGCAACTCGCCCGCGAGGGCGGCGGCCTGTCCGGCCAGGCGCTGATGGCCGCCGCCGACACCGCCTGCGTGGTCGCCCTCTCGGCGGCCCGGGGCGGCTTCGCGCCGATGACCACCGTCCAGCAGTCCACCAGCTTCCAGCGCGCGGTCAGCGGCCGCGACGTCCTGGTCCACGCCGTGGTCACCAAGCTTGGGCGCCGGATCGCCTTCCTCGACGTCACCCTCACCGCCGAGGGCACCGAGGAGCCCGCCGCCCGGGCCACCTCCGTCTACGCCCTGGGATGACCTCCCCACGCGACCGGCCCCGGGCGCGAGCCCGGGACCGGTCCGGCCGGGTCAGCCCTGCAACGCCTCCTTCTTGGGCGGCTCCTCCGCGCACACCGCCGTGACGAACTCCGCGAGCCGCGCCTGCGGCAGGCCGCGCGCGATGTCGGCCTCGCTGATCATGCCGACCAGCTTGTGCTCCGGGTGGCTGATCACCGGCAGCCGGCGGACCTGGTACTGCTCCATGACGCGCAGCACCTGCTCGCAGTCCTCGTCCGCCTCCACCGTCATCGGCCGCCCGAGCGCCAGGTCGCCCGCCGTCATCTCCGCCGGGTCGCCCCCCTCCGCGACGCAGCGCAGCACGATGTCGCGGTCGGTCACGATGCCCAGCAGCTTGTCGTCCTCCCCGCAGATGGGCAGCGCGCCCACATGCCGTTCCCGCATGATCCGGGCGGCGGCCGCGAGCGTCTCGTGCTCACGGATGCACTCCGCGCCCTGGTGCATGATGTCGCTGGCTCTGGTCATGGTCCGCCTCCTGACCTGGCTTGCTCCCTCTCGTCCATCGTGGTCCGGGCCGGTGCCGCACGCCACCGGGCACCCCTCAGGACGCGCTCCCCGGCTCCGTGTGCTCCTCCGGACCACCGTGCCCGTCCGACTCCACCCGACCGCCCTCCCGGTCCCCGCCCTCCAGCGGCGAGCGGGACAACACCTCCTCCAGGGGTGGGAGTTCGTGCTTGGACTGCTCGCGGTCGAGCTCCGGCTCCGGCACCTCACCGCTCTCCACCGCCTCCTCCGCGGACTTCGCCGCGGCCGCGACCGCGGCGGCCGCCAACAGGTCCCGCTGCTGGGACTCCGTCGCGCTGTCCAGGAACCGCAGCAACTCCACCGGGAACGGCAGCACCAGCGTCGAGTTCTTCTCCGCCGCCACCTCCACCACGGTCTGCAGCAAGCGCAGTTGGAGCGCCGCCGGGGTCGCGCTCATCACCGCCGCCGCCTCCGACAACCGTTCCGAGGCCTGGTACTCGCCGTCCGCCGTGATGATCCGCGCCCGCCGCTCCCGCTCGGCCTCCGCCTGGCGCGCGATCGAGCGCTTCATCGACTCCGGCAGTGCGACGTCCTTGATCTCCACCCGGTCGATCTGGATGCCCCAGCCCAGCGCCGGGCTGTCGATCATCAACTCCAGCCCCTGGTTGATCGGTTCGCGGTTGGCCAGCAGGTCGTCCAGTTCACTCTTGCCGATGATCGACCGCAGCGAGGTCTGCGCGACCTGGGAGATCGCGAAGTTGTAGTCCTGCACGTTGACCGTCGCCTTCACCGGGTCCTGCACCTGGAAGTAGACCACCGCGTCCACCCGCACGGTCACGTTGTCCCGGGTGATGCCCTCCTGCGCCGGGATCGGCATCGTCACGATCTGCACGTTCACCCGGCGCAGCCGGTCCGCGATCGGCATCAGCGCGACCAGCCCCGGCTTGCGGACCTCCTCACGCACCCGCCCGAAGCGGAACACCACGCCCCTCTGGAACTGCTGGACCACCCGGATGCTCAGCCCCGCCCAGACCACCCCCAGCCCTACCAGCCCCCCGAGAGCCCCCAGCACCGCATCGACGATCATCGCGGCCTCCTCGCGGCCTCCGCGCACACCAGCCGGTCCGGCCACCGGCGACCGGACCGGCCGGGGCCGCCGGAGCAACTGATTCCACGCTACGCCTGCCCGGCAGCGGCCGGAGCCTCCCCGGGACCGGCCGGCAGCGGCCGGAGCGATCGGGCCGACGGCCCTAGGATCGAGACCATGCAGCTGGTCCCCGCCGACGACCCGAGCCACCCCCACCACCCCGCCGAGGCCGCCGCCCGCGCCACCGGACTCACCGAACTCGACCGCGTCGTCACCGACTGCCGGGCCTGCCCCCGGCTGGTCGAATGGCGCGAGGAGGCCGCCCGCACCAAGCGCCGCGCCTACCAGGACTGGGACTACTGGGCCCGCCCCATCCCCGGCTTCGGCCCGCCCGAGGCCCCGCTCGTCCTGGTCGGCCTCGCCCCCGCCGCCCACGGAGGCAACCGCACCGGCCGGATCTTCACCGGCGACCCCTCCGGCGACCTCCTCTACGCGGCCCTCTACGAGCTCGGGCTCGCCAACCGCCCGCACTCCGTCCGCCACGGCGACGGCCTGGAACTGTACGGCGTCCGGATCACCGACCCGGTCCGCTGTGCCCCACCCGACAACAAGCCCAACACCGCCGAACGCGACACCTGCCGCCCCTGGATCACCCGCGAGATGCAGCTGCTGCGCCCCACCGTCCGGACCGTCGTCGCACTCGGCGCCTTCGCCTGGCAGGCGATGCTGCCGGTGGTCGCCGACGCCGGCTGGGTGGTCCCCCGCCCCCGCCCGGCCTTCGGCCACGCCGCCATGGCCACCTTCCCGGCCCGCGACGGCGGCCCCGACCTGCGGCTCTACGGCTGCTACCACGTGAGCCCCCGCAACACGAACACCGGCCGCCTCACCACCGCCATGCTCCGCGACCTGCTCCGCGAGGCGGCCCTCTCGGCGGGGCTCAGGCCCCGCTAGCGCCTCAGTCGAACCGTCGGACGGCCGTGATGCCGCCGTCCACCGGCAGCGCCACCCCCGCGACATAGGAAGCCCGGTCGCTCAGCAGCCAGGCCGCCGCCTCGGCGACCTCGGCGGCCCGGCCCGGCCGGCCCAGCGGGGTCGAGCGGGCCACCGGCGCGGCGAACTCCGGCCCCGCCTCGAAGTACGGCTCGCTCCCCGGCGTGCGCACCACCCCGGGCGCGACGGCGTTGACCCGGATGCCCTGACGGGCGCAGTCGGCGGTGGCCGCCTTCACCAGTCCGGTCAGCCCGTGCTTGGCGGCCTGCTGGGCGCCGTCGCCGAAGCCCCCGACGAGCGCCCCCACCCCGGAGTTGAGCACCACCGCACCACCACGCCCGCCCGCCCGCCGCCATCGCCCGCAGCTGCGCCCGCAGCCAGAGTCAGCTGCCGCGCAGGTTGAGTGCGTGGCTGTCGTCCCACTCGGCTTCCGAGCGCTCGGCCAGCGGCACGGGCGGCAGGCCGCTGCCCGCGTTGTCGAAGGCCGCCGTCCAGGCGTCCGAACGCCTCCAGCGCCGCGTCCACCGTCCGCTGAGCGCCGTCGGCTGTGATCAGGTCGGCGGCGACCGCCACCGCCCGCGCGCCCCCGGCCCGCAGCTCTGCGGCCAGCGCCTCCACCTCCGGCCCGGAGCGGGCGGCCAGCACCAGCAGCGCGCCCTCCCGGGCGAACAACCGGGCGGCGGCCGCGCCGATGCCGCGCCACGCGCCGGTGACGACCACCCCCCGGGCACGGGCGCACCTCGCAGGCCGGTCACCGGCGCGCCTGGTCCCCGCCGTGCGACGCACACGTCGCAGCGCCGCGTGCCGTTCCGCCGGGATCCGCCGGGATCCGCCGGCCACGCCTAGCCGAACCGGGTCAGCTTCCGCTTCGCCGCGTCCGCCCACACCTGCGTCAGCCGGGCGCGCGCCGCCTCCGCCTCCGCGAGCTGGCCCGCGTAGAGCACTCCGTAGGCGAAGGGCTCGCCGCCCTCGGTGGCCCGGTCGGCCAGGGCCGCGGCGGCGACCACCGCGTCCTGGTGTTCGCCCAGCAGTTCCTGGACTGCCTTCATCCGCTCGGTGTAGCACTCCGCCGCCGGGCCGACGGCGAGGGCCGCCGTCTCGCCCGCGTAGCGGGCGCGCTTGGCGGCCTTGCGGACCTCGTGCAGGGCCCGGTCGCGGTGCGCGGGGTCGGCGGCGAGGGCGAGACGGAGGCGTTCGGCCGTGCGGCGCTGCTCGTGGGCGGCGATCCGGGAGAGTTCGGGGGCGGCGGCGCGGGCGGCCCGGGGGCGCAGCGGCGGGTCGGCGAGCAGGGTGGTCAGGGCCGTGGCGAGGGCCCGGCGGCGGGGGCTGTCGAGGGCGGCGACCACCTCGGGCCTCACCCGGCGGTACTCGGCCTCGCCCCACTGTTCCAGCGCGTCCGCGACCCGCTCCGGTCCGCAGGCCGCGGGCAGCTCGCGGGCCCGGGCGGCCAGCCGTTCGGCGAGCACCTCGCGGTCCCGGGCGCGGCCCAGCGCGGCGCCCAGCCAGCGCAGGTCGGCGACGAGGGCGTCGGTGGCGCCGGGGGCGAGCAGGCGGCGGAAGGTCCGCAGGGCGCTGCGCAGCCGCCGGCAGGCGACCCGCATCCGGTGGACCGCGTCGGGTGCGTCCGCCCGGACGGCGTCGTCCAGTCCGGCGAGCACCACCGCCTGGGCCTCGATGCGGTCGAGCAGCACCTGTCCGACCGTGGTTTCGGGTCTCGCCATGCGCGTGCACCCCCTCGCCGGGTCGCCTTCCAGGCTAGTCGCGCGGGTGCGGCTGTCGACTCGACGCTCGGCTGAGGGGGCGTCACCCGGGCGCCGTACCGGTACGCGGTCTCGTGTCCGCCGCAAGGGGCATGGCATACTCCGGGGCGTGATGACCTCCACCCATGCGACCAGGGCCCTGCGGGCCGCGGTGTTCACCGCGCTCGCCGTGCCGATGGCCGCGCTGGGTCAGGTGGTCATCACCGGTCGCCCGCTGCCGCTGTCGCTGGTGGCCACGGCGAGCGCCGTCGTGTTCCTGGTCTCGGCCGTGCTGGCCGGCGGGGAGCGGCGGCTGCTGCACATCTCCGCTGTGATGGTGCCGGTCGAGCTGTTGCTCAACACCACCTTCAACCTGGGCCAGACCGGCTGTGGGCCGGTCCTGTCCGAGCACGTGTCCGCGCGCGGGGTGAACCTGCTGGTGTGCGGCGGCGGTTCGGTGGACGGCTCGCTGCTGGGCGCCCCGCTGGGGCACGCCGGGCAGTTGGCGCCCGCCGCGACCCAGCTGCTGCTCCTGCTGGTGCACCTGGTGATCGCGCTGGCGGCCTCGGCCTGGCTGCGGCTGGGCGACTCCGCCCTGTCCGGCCTGACTCAGGCGCTGCGCGCGCTGCGCCAGTCGGTGGCCCGCCCGCTGCGGGCGCTGCTCGTCCTGCTGCTCCCCGCCCCGGTGCGCCCGGTGCTGCGGGTGCCACTGCCGGTGTCGGACCACGAGCGGCCGCGCCGCGAGGACGTGGTGCTGAGCCCGGCGCCCCGGCGTGGTCCGCCGGTCCTCGCGCCTGCCTGCTGAGCGCGTACCCCGCTTCCGTCAGCACGTTCCGTGAGCACGTTCACGTGAGCACGCTTCCGTAAGCGCTTTCCGTACGCCCCAGGCAGTGCGCACGACTCCCGCGTCACTTGCCCCCGCCGCACCCGTGTGTGCGGCCACCCGCGCGCACCCGCGCGCCGCGTACAGGAGTTGACTTCCCCATGGCCCAGGACAAGAACAAGAAGCGCGTCAGCGCCCGCGAGCGCATCCAGGAGGCGCAGCGCCGCGAGCAGCAGGCCGCCAGGCGCCGGCAGCGGATCGTCGTGTCGGTCTCGGCCGTCGTCGTACTCGCCCTGGCGGGCGGTGTGGCGCTCGCGATCAACACGGGCTCGAAGAACGACGACAAGGGCGCCGCGGCCGCCTCCGCGGCCCCGCTGGTCGTCCCGGCCAACACCACCGGTCCGGACGGCACGGTGATCACCTACGGCAAGGCCGACGCCCCGCACACCATGGAGGTGTACGAGGACTTCCGCTGCCCGGTCTGCAAGCACTTCGAGGCGGCGAACGGTCAGACTGTCAAGGAGATCACCCAGGACGGCCAGATCAAGGTGGAGTACCACCTGGCCGCGTTCCTGGACAAGAACCTCGGCGGCAAGGGCTCGCGCACCGCGCTGGCCGCCGCCGGCGCCGCGCTGAACGAGGGCGTGGACAAGTTCAAGGCCTTCCACGACGTGCTGTACGCCAACCAGCCGGACGAGCGCGAGGACGGCTTCGGCGACGTCAACCACCTGCTGGACCTGGCGGGCCAGGTGCCCGGGCTGAAGACGGACGCCTTCGTGAAGGCGGTCACCGACCGGACGTACGCGCCGTGGGCGGCGAAGGTGGCCGACGCGTTCAACAGCAGCCAGGTGACCGGCACGCCGACGGTCAAGGTGGACGGCAAGCCGATCAACCTGTTCACGGGCAACGCCCCGGCGTCTCCGGAGCAGTTCACCGCCCAGGTCAAGCAGGTCGCCGGCCTGCAGTAGGCCACCCCGCACCGCACGGCACCACCGGTCCGGCCGAACTCCCGGCCGGACCGGCCCCTCCCAGCCAGCCCCGGAGTGTGCTGTCATGACCGCGACCACCGCGCACCTCTCCCGTCCCGCCCCCGACGCCGCCGGCCCGGGCCCGATCGGCGCGGGCCGGGCCCTCGCCCTGCTGCTGTTCCTCGGCGGGCTGGTCGGCCTGGCCGCCTCGGCCGTGCTGACCTTCGACAAGCTCCGCATCCTGGAGAACCCGTCGTACGTCCCCAGCTGCAACATCAATCCGATCATCAGCTGCGGTTCGGTGATGCGTACCGAGGAGGCCGCGGTGTTCGGCTTCCCGAACTCGCTGCTCGGCCTGGCCGCCTTCGGCGCGCTGGCGGCGGTCGGCGCGGGACTGCTGGCCGGCGCCGCCTACCGGCGCTGGTTCTGGCTGGGCCTGCAGGCCGGGACGACCCTGGGCATCGTGTTCACGCACTGGCTGATCGACCAGTCGCTGTACGGCATCGGCGCCCTGTGCCCGTACTGCATGGTGGTCTGGGCGACGACGGTGGTGCTGTTCTGGTACACCACGCTGCACAACCTGCGCACCGGGGTGATCCCGGTCGGGCCGCGGATGCGGACGGTCGTCCGGGAGGCGGCGCGCTACCACTGGGCCCTGCCGGTGCTATGGGCGGCCGTGATCGCACTGATGGTGCTCAACCGGTTCTGGTACTACTGGAGCACCCTGCTCTGACCGCCTTCCCGCGGGCTCACCCCACATACCCCGCCGAATGCAGCAGCGCGGCTGCGCCGGTGCGCCGGGCCTCCAGGGCCGCGGTGAGCCGGCGCGCCGCACAGGGGTGCAGCAGGGTGGCCGCCCGGGCGGGGCCGAAGTAGCCGTGGTCGGCGATCTCCTCCGCCTGGAGCCGGACCACCGCCCCCGGCTCGACCGCGCCGCCGTCGAACATGAAGTGCACGGCCGGATGGGCGTGTTGACCCTGATCGGGGATCGCCTCGCGCCACTCCACCACCAGCAACCGCAGGTCACGCGCCACCAGCCCGGTCTCCTCGCGCAGTTCCCGGGCCGCGCACCCGGCGGGCCCCTCCCCCGGGTCCATCCCGCCACCGGGAAACTGCCACTGGTCGCGGTAACTGGCCTTCAGCAGCAGGACCTTGCCCTCCCGGTCGGTGAGCAGCACGCTGCAGCCGATGTAGGCGCGCACCATCCGGGAGAGCCACTCCTCCTCCGAGAGTTCCCAGGTGTCCGTCATCGCGCTTCCTCCGCCGGCCGTCCTCCGTCGCGGCCACCCTGCCCCGGTCGCCGCTGCGCGAAAGGTGGTTCGTACCTAATCCACCCGATCGGGTACTACGCACGCCTCACCCGAAGACGGCCCGCCGGAAGGCGTTGCGCAGATCGGTGAGGGACTGGGTGATCCGGCTGTGGTGCACCTGGTTGGTGAGCAGCAGGGCCCAGCGGCCGAGTCGGCGGGAGACCCAGATGCCGGTGCCGGTGAAGCCGTAGTGGACGAAGGTGCCTTCGGCGGGGTCGGTGCCGGGGGCGTACAGCCAGGACAGGCCTCGGGCGGGGGCGAGGCCGCCGGTCTGCTCGCGCAGCGACTCGGTGATCCACGCTTCGCCCCAGGGGAGTCGGAGCGGCGGGGCGAGCAGGGCGGTGAGGAAGCGGGCCAGGTCGGGGGCGGTGGAGAAGGCCCCGGCGTTGCCGGAGACGCCACCGAGCAGCCGCGCGGAGGGGTCGTGAACCACGCCGCGCAGGTGGGCGCCGGTCGACCGGTCGAACTCGGTGGGCGCGGTACGGGCGGTGGCCGCGGCGTCGAGCGGCCCGTAGCGGGTGTCGGTCATGCCCAGCGGCCGCCAGGCCCAGCGCGCGGCGAGTTCGTCCAGCGGGGCCCCGCCGAGGTCCTCGACCAGGTAGGCGAGCAGCACGGCGGCGCGGTCGGTGTACTCGACGGCGGTTCCCGGCGCGCGGTGCAGCGGGGCGGTGATCACCCCGGCCCGGATCGCCGCCGGCGCCCGCCCGTAGAGCTGCTCGAAGCGGGTGTAGGGAAGCATTCCGGCGGCGTGGGCGAGGAGTTGACGGACCGTCACCGCACCGACCGGGTGCCCGGCGGCAGGCGACCACCAGCGGCCGAGCGGCTCGTCCAGCGGCAGCCGCCCGTCTTGCCGGAGCGCTCCGGCGCAGGGCCAGAGCGCCACGATCTTGGTGAGGCTGGCGAGGTCGTACAGCGTGTCCGGCCCGGGGGCGAGCCGCGCGTACGGGCCTCGCCCGAGCGCGCCGTGGCTGCCGCCGCCGAGCGTGCCCCCGGCGTCACCGGCGGCCCAGACGGCGCCCGCCCCGACGGTGCGCACGCCCTCGCGGACCAGTAGGTCCAGCTCCCCGCCGGGCGCGGCCAGGGCGGGGAGCCGTGCGGCGTCGGGTGGTTGGTGGTTCACCACCGGTGTCTACCCGGCGCGCGCACCGCTCAGACCGCCGGTACCCGGACCCCGGGCTCCCGGACGGCGGCCGGTCAGACCGCCGCCGGGAGCTCCTTGCCCATGCAGATGCTCTGCGCGTGGTCCTTGTAGATGCCGAACTTGCGGATCGCCGCGTACCCCTCGGAGCCGTACAGCGCGATCGCCTCGGGCTGCTCGGTACCGGTCTCCAGGATGAAGCGGGTGCGCCCGGCCTCGACGGCGGTCTCCTCCAGCCGGCGCAGCACCGCCCGGGCCAGACCCCGGCCGCGGGCGTCGGGCACCACGAACATCCGCTTCACCTCGGCGTCGCCGTCGCGCAGCCCGTCCGGACCGGCCTGCTTGGCCCGCCAGCCGCCGCAGGCGACCGGGCGGCCGTCCAGGTAGGCGATCATGAACAGGCCGGCCGGTGCCTCGAAGTCCTCCGGGTGCATCACCGTCTCGTCCGGGTCGCCGTAGCGGCGGACGTACTCCTGCTGCACCTCCGCCGAAAGGGCCTGGGCGTCGGGGTGGGCGTACCCGGTGATGCGGAACTCGACGGTGCCGGTGTCCTTGGTGGCGGTGCTCTCCATGGTGGAAGAGCCTACGGCTTCGGTTCAGCGGCCCTCGAACCGGGCCAGCAGCTCGGTCTTGCCGAACATCGCGGCGGCGTCGACGGCGGACGGGACGCCGGCCCTGGGATCGGCGCCGCCGGCGAGCAGGGCGTCGACGACGTCGGTGCTGCCCTTGAAGACCGCTCCGGCCAAGGGGGTCTGACCCTTGTCATTGGCGCGGTTCGGGTCGGCGCCGCGCTGGAGCAGGGCTTCGACGGTGGCCGCGTGGCCGTGGTAGGCGGCGAGCATGACCAGGGTGTCACCGCTGCCGTTGGTGAGGTCGGCGGAGACGCCCGCGTCTACGGCGGCGGTCAGGGTGGCGGTGTCACCGGCCCGGGCCGCGTCGAAGAGCTTCCCGGCGAGCGCGATCACCTCGGCGTCGGGGGCATCGGTCATGGCGGACTGCCTTTCCGGAGGGCTGGCGGGGTTCGTGCGTACCGCACCGTAGCGGGCGACGCCGGACCGGGCCAGCCGGCGTCCGGATTCCGGATGACGGCCCCACCGGCACGGGACGCGGTACGACGTGCGGCCGGGCGGGCCGCGCGGCCGTTCGAGCGAACTTCCGGGACCCCCCGGAAACCTCCCACCCAGCCCCCGGGAATGCCTTGCGGCACCGGATCCACGCGGCGTCCGTGCGGCACCGGGCCCCCACCCGGGCCGATCCGCCCGCCTCCTCCGACTTCCCGGCGGCATCGAACGGCAGAACCACCCATTTGCGCCGTTCCATCATCTATTACTTTTTGTCACGATAAGGGCACCTTAAGTAACACTGTCCCCCGTCCCCTCCCCGAGGAGCAGAAGTGGCCCTCTCGATTTCCGGCATCGTCCTGTTCGGCACCATCGCCTTCCTGTTCTTCCGCAGAGACGGACTAAAGGCCTCCCACGCCGTCGTCTGCTCCCTCTTCGGCTTCTACGTCGCCGGCTCCTCCATCGCCCCGAGCATCACCGCGGGCAGCGCCAGCCTGGCGAGCCTGCTCGGCGGCATCAAGTTCTAGGCGCGCCGCCACTCCCCCACCGGCCCGGGCGCGGATCCCACCGCCCCGGGCCCCGTCGTACCACGAGCAGTCCCCCTCTCACCCCACCCGTCCCACTCGACCGGGGAGTCACGGAATGCCGCTCAACCGCCATCTCACCAAGGGCCGCGAGATCGCCCGAACCGCCGGGGACCACGCCACCGACATGTTCGCCCCGCTCGCCGTGATCGGCCGCGGCCTGCGCCACCACGCAGGCTGGGCCTGGGAGCGCTGGCAGGCCACCCCTCAGGAGCGCCGCGGCCCGACGCTGTTCCTGTCCGCCGCGATGCTGCTCGGCATCTACCTGCTGCCGCACGGCCTGCTGTTCGCGCTGGTCGCCCTGATGGCCAGCGCCGCCTGGGCCGGCCGGACCCCCAAGGCGACGCCCGCCCCGCCCACCCCGGACGTGGCCGACGTCAAGCTCGGGGCCCTCTACGCGGCGCTCACGCCGTACCTGTGCGGCCTCGAGGACGCCAACCCGCTCTACCACTTCGAGGGCAGCTACCAGAAGGCCTTCAGCTCCTGGGAGTTCGACGGCGAGGGCCGGCTCTCCCGGCTGGAGCTGAGCTACCCCGCGTACTTCACCGACACCGAGCCCACCGCCCGGGCCCGGATCGAACAGGTCGTCCAGGGCAAGGCCGGGCGGGCCCGGGAGTACCGCTTCGACTGGGACGAGGAGTCCAACCGGCTGCGGATCACCGCGCTCACCCCGCTGCCCACCGACGTCGTCGCCCAGCGCTTCGTGGCCGCCCCCGGCGAGATCGTGCTCGGCTTCACCGACGAGGACGGCACCGCCCGCACCATCCCGGTCACCCGGGGCGGCGTGATCATCCAGCAGCCGCCGGTGGTCTGGCGCACCGGCCCGCGCTCCTCCGAACCCCACCTGCTGGCCCTCGGCGTCGCCGGCTACGGCACCTCCAGTCTGATCCGATCGATCGCGCTCCAGGCCCTCCCGTACGCCGACCTGGTGGTGATCGACGGCGCCGGGACCGGGGAGCACGCCTGCCTGGTCAACCGGCCCGGCGTGCACACCGTGGAGACCAGCCTGCACGGCGCACTGGCCGCGCTGACCTGGGCCGCCCAGGAGACCCAGCGCCGGCTGACCGCGGTGAACGCCGCCCGGCACACCGGCGCCAGCCTGCCCGAGGACGTCACCCGGCCGCTGTGGCTGCTGCTGGACCATCCGACCGAGCTGAGCGAGCTCGCCCACGCCGAGGGCCGCCCCGACCCGCAGGACCTGCTGGAGCTGCCGCTGCGACACGGCCGGGCCGCCCGGATCACCGTGGTGATCGCGGACGACGTCGAGGCCCGGGAGCGGATCACCCCGACCGTCCGTGCCACCACCCGGGCCCGGGTGCTGCTCGGTCCGGCCGGGCCCGAGGAGGCCCGCGCCGCGCTCGGCGCACCGCTGGACATCGCGCCCGCCGCGCACGCCCCGGCCGGCCGCGGCTACGCACGGATCGGCAACGGCACCCCCGTCCGGCTCCAGGTGCCGGCCACCGTCGACCCGCTCGACGACGACGCCCCGGCCCAGTTGCGGGACGCCGTGATCGCCCTGCTGCCGCACCGCGACAGCCGGACCGAGGCGGCCGCCGCACCGCCCCGCCCGGACCGCCCGCCGGTGGTGACGGCCGACGGAGCCGTGCCGCCGAACCACTCGGTCGACCTCGGCAAGGCCGAGCCGATGATCCGTTCCCGACCGATCTCCTGATCCCGCGGGAAGCGGGGTCGGCGGACGGCCCCGAATGCCCTGCCGGTACGCTCGTCACAGAAAGTCCCCACGATCGCCAGATGTGAAATAGGTGACACCTGGGGTGATATCACCGGCCAGATGTGACAAATCGGGCGCCGGTGGGTACAAACAGGGGCGGCACGACAGACGACGCATGTCCCGGGACGGGAATCTTCGTCGGAAGCCGAGCGTTGACCGAACGACGAAGAACAGCGACCACTAGTCCTGTGGGCCATAAGCCCGGGAGGCACGATTCATGAGCGAGCGAGCTCTCCGCGGCACGCGACTCGGGGCCACTAGCTACGAGACCGACCGTGGTATCGATCTGGCTCCCCGCCAGACCGTCGAGTACGCATGTCAGAACGGACACCGATTCGAGGTTCCTTTCTCGGTCGAAGCGGAGATCCCCCCGGTGTGGGAATGCCGCTTCTGTGGCCAGGAGGCGGCACTTCTCGACGGTGACGAACCTGAGGAGAAGAAGGTCAAGCCCACGCGCACCCATTGGGACATGCTGATGGAGCGCCGGACGCGCGAGGAGCTGGAGGAGGTGCTGGCCGAGCGGCTGGCCGTGCTCCGCTCCGGTGGGATGAACCTCGCGGTGCACCCGCGGGACACCCGCAAGAGCGCCTGACAACACCTCGCTCCCGCCGCGCGCGGGAGGACGCGAAAAGGGACCCTGGTCGCCAGGGTCCCTTTCGCGTTGTCCGGGGCCTGCGCGTTGTCGCGGGCCGTTCCCGGCAGGGTCAGCCGTTGATCGGCGGGCGGTAGGTGGTGTCCGGGCCCTGCGGGCCGCGCGGGCCGTTCTCCGGGTCGACCACCTCGCCCTGGATCACCTTGCCGTCCGGGCGGTGGATGCGCAGCTGCTCCTGCAGCCGCATCGCGTCCGCGAACGGGTCGGTGCCCACGGCAGAGGCGCTGCGCACCGCCTTGTCCGCGACCTTGCGGCCGACGGCCCGCCACAGCGCCCGGGTCGGCGGGAACAGCAGGGTCAGGGCGACCAGGTCGGACAGGAAGCCGGGGACGATCAGCAGCAGCCCGGCCAGGACGGTCATGCTGGTGCCGGTCTGCCGCTGCTGGGACTGCGGGTTCTTGCTCTGCTCGATCGCGGCCGACAGAGCCTTCAGCCCGGCCCGCTTGATCAGCGAGCCACCGGTCAACCCGCCGACGACGAGCAGCAGCAGGACGGCGAAGCCGCCCAGCCAGGACCCCACCAGGACCAGCAGCCAGATCTCCAGCACCAGCCAGGCGGTGATCAGCAGCGGCAGCCCCCGGCGGAGCCTGCTGCGCGGGGCCGGACGGGCGGGGGTAGCTTGCTGGGTCACGGTACGAATCCACTCCAAGCGGTGCTCTGCGCGCCGCCCGGGAGGTCCGGGCCGGCTACGGCACCACCCGGTCCAACGCTCCCCTGGCGGCCGGTGTTCCGGCCTCCACCTTCCGGCGGCGGCCGACCAGGACGGCGGCGCCGCAGGCCAGCAGGCCGCCGACGGCCAGCGTCCACTCCGGGAGGGCGCCGACCCGGTCGGCCACCGTGGTGCCGTCGCGCAGCGGCACGGTGGCCGACAGCTCGGCCGGGGTGAGTTCCGCGGTGCGCTGCTCGACGGTGCCGTCCGGGGCGATCACCGCACTGATGCCGCTGGTGGCGGCGATCAGGACGGCCCGCCCGTGCTCGACCGCGCGCAGCCGGCTCATCGCGAGCTGCTGCTCGGGCTGCCCGGTCCTGGCGTAGGTCGCGTTGTTCGTCTGGACGACCAGGACGCGGGCGCCGCTGTCCACGGTGTCCCGGACTATCTCGTCGTAGGCCACCTCGAAACAGATCACGTCGCCGATCTTCGCCGGCCCGAGCTGCATCACGCCGTTGTGGTCGCCGGGGTAGAAGTCGCGGGCGACCCGCTGGAGGCGGGTGATCACCTTCATCAGCTGGGCGCGGAACGGAACGTACTCGCCGAACGGGACGGGGTGCTGCTTGGTGTAGGAGGCGCCGGGGCCGGTGACCGGGTCCCAGACGATGCCCTCGTTCTGGACGTGCTGGGCGTCCGGGCCGTCCACCAGGGTGCCGACCAGGGTGGGCACGCCGACGGCCTGGACCGCCTCGTCGATGCGCTGACGGGCCAGCGGATCGCTGAACGGGTCGAGGTCGGAGGAGTTCTCGGGCCAGATCACCACGTCGGGGCGCGGCCGCTTGCCGGCCTGGATGTCGGCGGCGAGGCGCTCGGTGGCCGAGGCGTGGTTGTTGAGGACCATCATGGGGCGGCCGAGGAAGTCCATGCCCGGGTTCGGTACGTTGCCCTGGACGATGGCGACCTTGACGGTGTCGTCCGCGGCGGTGGGCACCGGGACGAGGTAGCCGGCCAGCAGCGCGGCCACGGCGCCCAGGCCGCCCAGCGCCGCCGTCCTCGGGGTCCGGCCCGGCCCGCGCAGGCGCAGCGCGGCCCAGGCCAGCAGGGTGCCGGAGAGCGCGACGGCGAAGGTCACCAGCGGTGCGCCGCCGAGCGCGGCCAGCGGGGTGTACGGGGTGGCGGTGTTGGCGAAGGCGAGCCGGCCCCAGGGGAAGCCGCCGAGCGGCAGCCGGTCGCGCGCCCACTCCTGGGTGACCCACAGCGCGGCCGCCCACAGCGGCCAGCCGGGCAGCCGGGAGGTGAGGGCCAGTGCGCCGCCGAGCAGGGCCAGGAACAGCGCCTCGACGACCGACAGGCCGACCGTGGCGTCCCAGCCGACCACCCGGAGCCAGCTGAGCAGCATCAGGAAGAACGGGAAGCCGAGGGCGAAGCCCGTCCAGGCGCCCTGGCGGAAGGTGCGGCCGCGGGTGAGCAGCGAGAGCGCGGCGACGCCGAGCAGCGACAGCGGCCACAGGTCGTAGGGCGGGAAGGCGAGCGCGAGCAGCAGGCCGGCCAGTGCGGCGAGGCCGGTGCGCGGCAGCCCGGCTCGGACCTTCGCGAGCGCGCGGGCGCCGCGGCCGGGCTTCGGTGCCGGGTCCTGTGGCTCGGGAGCGGTCCCGGACCGCTCCTGGGTGACGGGAATGGCCACCGGCGCACCATCTTCCTGGGGCTTGCTGTTCGGACGCTGTGCGAAGAAGGTACCCCGGAACGTCGGTGCGGCGTGAGGTGAGGGTGGTAGCGCCCGACCGGGCCGTCAACGCTCGGCGTAGACGAAGCGCCCCAGCGGCCAGTGGTCGGTGAGCCAGGCGGAGACCGCCCGGTACAGCGGGGCGTCGAGCTCGGCGCGGTCGGCGCGGACCCAGGAGCTGACCGAGACGACGGACGGGTCCTCGCGGTCCGGGTAGACGTAGACGCAGCCGATCACCTCGTCGCGGTCCGGCTCCAGGACGGTGTAGGTGAAGCCCCTGCGGGCGTCGAAGTCGGCGGCGTGGCGGCGCAGGTCGGCAAGGTTGCGCTCCAGGGGCATGCCGTCGGCGGGCGGCCAGCCGCGGCCGGCCCAGCCGGGGGTGGCGCGGATGTGCTCGATGCTGCTCGTCCAGGCGGCGTGGTCGGAGGCGTTGTGCTGCTCGCCCAGGGACTCCAGGCGGAACTCCGGGGCGAGCAGCTCGCGCGGGACGGTGAAGTCGGCGGGTACCAGCGGGTCGGTCGTCATGTGGTCAACCTAGGGAGCACCGCCCCGCTCGCTCATCCGATTTACCGCTCGTACCGGGTTCTACCGCTGGTACACCGTGCGACCGCGGACCACCGTCCGCAGGCAGAGCGGCAGTTCGCGGCCCGGGGTGAGGTCGGGCAGGCCGGGGGTGCCGGAGCGCGGGTCGGTGGACCAGCCGGCCACCCGGGAGTCGGGGGCCTGGACGACCAGCTCGTCGGCGGCCCAGATCGCGTAGTTGGCGACCGCGCCGGGCACCAGCACGCCGTCCTGGTCGCGGCCGATCGCGCGCCAGCCGCCGCGGGTGTGGGCGGTGAAGGCGGCGCGGACCGAGATCCGGTGCTCCAGGGTCCGGTGGAAGGCTGCGGCACGGACGGTGCCCCAGGGGTCGAGCGGGGTGACCGGGGCGTCCGAGCCGAAGGCCAGCGGGACGCCGGCCCGCAGCAGCGCGGCGTACGGGTTGAGGCCGGCCGCCCGCTCGGCGCCCAGGCGCTGGACGTACATGCCGTCCGGGCCGCCCCAGGCGGCGTCGAAGGCGGGCTGGACGGAGGCGGTCAGGCCGAGCTCGGCGAAGGCGGCGATCGCCTCGTCGTCCAGGGCCTCGGCGTGCTCGACGCGGTGGCGCAGCGCCCTGACCCGGTCGGTGCCGACCCGCTCGCCGGCGGCTCGCACGCCCTCGATCACGGCGGCCACGGCGGCGTCGCCGATGGCGTGGAAGCCGGCCTGCAGTCCGGCCTCGGTGCAGGCGGCGACGTGGTCGGCGACCTGCTCGGGCGTCAGGTAGGCGGTGCCGGTGTGCTCGGCGTCGGCGTAGGCGGCGTGCAGGCAGGCGGTGCGCGACCCGAGCGCGCCGTCCACGAAGAGGTCGCCGCCGGCGCCCACCGCGCCGAGCCTGCGGGCGGTCTCGATGCCGCCCAACTCGCCCCAGTAGCCGAAGACTTCGGGTCCGTCGCCGTCGGCGGCCAGGGCCAGCAGGGCGGCCAGGTCCGCCTCGGAGGAGATCTCCGGGCCGGCGCACTCGTGCAGGGCGCCGATGCCGAGTTCGGCGGCGCGGGCCAGGGTGGCGCGCTGGGCCTGCCGGCGCTGCTCGGGGGTGAGGTGGGCGAGGGCGGTCCGCCGGACGGCGTGGTGGGCGTCCTTGGTGAGCGGGCCCTCCGCGTCGTGGCCGGGGCGCTCGGCGAGGCTCTCGGTGAGGGTGCGCAGCGCGGTGGTGGCGAGCGCGGAGTGCACGTCGGTGCGGGAGAGGTAGAGCGCGGCGCCGCGGGCGGCCTCGTCGAGTTCGGCGAGCGTGGGCGGGCGGCCCTCGGGCCAGCCCGTCTCGTCCCAGCCGTGGCCGATCAGCACGCCGCCGGTCTCCGTCCGGGCCTCGACGAAGGCGGTGACGGCGGCCAGGGCGGCGGCCAGCGAGGGGCTGCCGGTGAGATCGAGGCCGGTGAGCGCCAGACCGTTGGCGGTGGCGTGCACGTGGGCGTCGACGAAGGCGGGGGTGACCAGCGCGCCGTCCAGCTCCACGATCTCGTCGGCGGTGCCGGCGTACGCCTCGGCGGCGCCGTCGCTGCCGACCCAGGCGATGTGCCCGCCCTCCACGAGCATCGCGGTGGCGAAGGGGTCGGCGGGGCTGTAGACGGCGCCGCCGCGCAGCAGGACGGTCCGGGAGGTGCGTTCGGTCATGCCGCTAAGTCTGCACCCCTCCCGTTCCTGGTCAGAGCTTCGGGGGTCGGGCCTCGTAGGGAGTGGAGAGGACGACGGTGGTGCGGGTGGAGACTCCGGCGGCGCTGCGGATGCGGGCGAGCAGGTCCTCCAGGTCGCCGGGGGCTCCGACGCGCACCTTGAGGATGTAGTTCTCGTCACCGGCCACGCTGTGGCAGGCCTCGATCTCGGGCAGGCCGGAGAGCCTGTCCGGGGTGTCGTCCGGGGCGCTGGGGTCGAAGGGCTTGACCGAGATGAACGCGGTCAGCGCGAGGTTGACGGCGTCGGGGTCGATGATCGCGGTGTAGCCGCGGATCACCCCGCGCTGTTCGAGGCGGCGCACGCGTTGGTGCACCGCCGAGGTGGACAGGCCGGTGGCCTTGCCCAGGTCCGTGTAGCTCATCCGGCCGTCTTCCAGGAGCAGCTGGACGATGCGTTGGTCGAGATCCTCCACAGTGCGCAAACCTACCGGGTCGGGAGCACGGGGGGCGCACGGTGGTGGCACACAGGGGGAACTGAGGTGTCACGCGGGCAATTGCCGGGTGAATGTGGCGGGCGGTGTGGCCAAGGACACAACCGGGTGCATCACGGTGCACAACTCCGCAGGGTTATGAGCCCGGGCGGCAGGGAAGTGCTGGTTGTGGCCCTGAGCGACCACGCCGGGCCCGATCCTAGGGGGATCCTCATGCCTGCTACTGACCAGCGCGTGCTGGCCGCCGACGAGACCGACGATACGACCGGCCGCAACGACCTCGCGGTCGATCACATGCCGGGCACCGACCCCGGCGAGGTCGAGACCTGGGACATCTTCCGGGTCCACTGCCCCGAGTGCCGTCGCCCGATCGCCCTGGTGGCGGACGAGGAGCGGCTGCCGCAGCACGCGCTGCTGCCCACCGCCTGGAACCCCTTCGCCCCCGCGATCTGCCCCGGTTCGGGCGCGCCGACCGACGACCTGGCCGAGGTGGAGACGCCCGAGGACGCCGAACCGCCCGGGTTCGACGCGCTGTTCAAGCTCCCGAGCGGGCTCGACTGGCGCACCCAGCCGTTCTCGCACGCGCTGGTGCACCGCCCGGTGCGCAGCGCGACGGCCGCCGTCACCGCCCCGGCCAGGGCCGTACGGACGGTCGCCGCGGCCGCGCCGCTGGTCACCATCCCGGAGCAGCGCCGACGGCTCGCGCGGCGCTGACTCCCGCTGCCCGCAGACGCGTTGGCGTTCCGTCGAAATCGCCTCCGGCCGTCACTCCGCACCCTGGAGTGACGGCCGGAGGCCGTATCGGGGAAGGGCGCCGGGCAAGCCCTGGGGCCGTGCCCGGCGGGCAGGCCTAGCCCTTCGTGAGGTGGCGGCCGATCACCAGGCGCTGGATCTGGTTGGTGCCCTCGACGATCTGCAGCACCTTGGCCTCGCGCATGTAGCGCTCGGCCGGGAAGTCCTGGGTGTACCCGTAGCCGCCGAGCACCTGGACGGCGTCGGTGGTCACCCGCATCACCGCGTCGGTGCAGAACAGCTTGGCCATCGCCGCCTCCTTGGAGAACGGCCGGCCCGCGTCGCGCAGCCGCGCGGCGGCGAGGTAGAGGGAACGCCCGGCCTCGATCTGGGTGGCCATGTCGGCGAGCATGAAGGACAGGCCCTGGAACTCGGCGATCGGGCGGCCGAACTGGCGCCGGGTGCGCGCGTAGTCGACCGCGAGGTCGAGCGCGGCCTGGGCGACGCCGATCGCGCAGGCGGCGATGCCGAGGCGGCCGGAGTCCAGTGCGGCCAGCGCGATCTGGAAGCCCTGGCCCTCCTCGCCGATCAGCCGCTCCCGGGGGACCCGGGCACCGTCGAAGTGCAGTTGGGCGGTCGGCGAGGAGCGCATGCCCATCTTGTGCTCCGGCGGGGCGGCCGACAGGCCCTGCTGGGCGCCGGGGACGAGCAGGCAGCTGATGCCCTTGGGGCCCTCGGCGCCGGTGCGCACCAGGGCGCTGTAGAAGTCGGCCTGGCCGCCGTGGGTGATCCACGCCTTGGTGCCGTTGACGACGTACTCCTCGCCGTCCAGGTCGGCGCGGGTGCGCAGGGCGGCCGCGTCCGAGCCGGACTGCGGCTCGGAGAGGCAGTAGGCGCCGAGCTGCTCGCCGGAGAGCATGCCGGGCAGCCACTTCTCGCGCTGCTCCTCGCTGCCGAAGGTGGCCAGCGCGTGGCAGGAGAGGGTGTGCACGCTGACGCCGAGGCCGACAGCCAGCCAGCCGGACGCGAGCTCCTCCAGGACCTGCAGGTACACCTCGTAGGGCTGCTCGCCGCCGCCGTACTTCTCGTCGTACGGGAGGGACAGCAGGCCGGCCTCGCCGAGGGTGCGGAAGGCCTCCCGGGGGAAGCGGCCGGCGGCCTCGTCCTCCGCCGCGCGCGGCTGGAGCTCGCGCTGGACCAGGTCCCGGGTGAGGCTCAGCAGTTCGCGGGCCTCCTCGCTGGGCAGCTGGCGCTCCACGGCTTTCACGGGGGAGGGGGTCATGGCGGGGGTCGCCTCCTCGATCGGGCGCCGGCCCGGGGTGGCGGGTCCGGCGCGGGTGTGGCAGGTCGGCCCGACCGGCACCGGGTTGCGGTGAACGGCCGTTCACAGGCGTGGCGAAGGCGAGTATGCCCGAAAGCCGCGCTGCCGTCACGACCAGCACAGATGAACTGTCCGCAGTGGTTGGCTACGGCACCGTAGGGTTGACGTTGTGGCTGCATCCGGAACCGCCTCCTCCCACCGCCCGCCCGTTCCCGGCAACGCGCTGACCGGGCCCGGCGCCCTCGGCTCGGCCGGTTCGCTCGGCACGCTCGGCTCGGCCGACGCCCTCGATGTGCCCGACGCGGTCGGTGCGCTCGCCGCAGAACTGCGCGCGCTGCCGCCGTCCTGCGGGTCGGTGCGGCTGGTCGCGGTGGACGGGCACGCCGGCTCCGGCAAGACGACCTTCGCCGGGCGGCTGGCGGCGGCGCTCGGCGGCGCGCCGGTGGTGCACCTGGACGACCTTGCCACCCACACCGAGCTCTTCGAGTGGACCGGGCGGCTGCGCGAGCAGGTGCTGGAGCCGCTGGCGGCCGGCCGGGACGCCGAGCACCTGGTCTACGACTGGACACTGCGCCGCTTCGAGGGCGCGGCCCGGGTGCCGCTCGCCCCGGTGGTGCTGGTGGAGGGCGTCGGCGCGGGGCGCCGGGAGGTGCGGCCGTGGCTGGCCCGGGTGATCTGGATGGAGCTGGAGGCCGCCGTGGCCCGGCGGCGCGGCGAGGAACGGGACGGGCCGGAACTCGCCGGGTTCTGGGCCCGTTGGGCCCGGGCGGAGGCGGCGCACTTCGCCGTCGACCCGAGTCGGCCGTACGCCGCGACGCGGGTCGACGGGGTGACCGGGCGGATCCTGCCGGGCACCGTCGGTGAACCTTCAACTAGCCCCTTGACCTGCGACATCACCAGGATTTAGGTTCTCCTCAGCCGCCGGAACCCACCGTTCCGGTGCCTCGGACCCGGCGCCCCCGGCTTGTTCCCCCGTGAGCCGGGGGCGCCGTCCGGTCCCCTCTCCCGACCGTTCCGGTCAGCGGTGTTTCGGCCATCCACCCGCCCAACCACCGTGCGCGCGATCGCATTTGACCCCGTACGGCACCCTTCCGGATCAGCCCCGCGCCGGTACGATTCCCTCAGGCGCATATGCGCCCCGGGGGCTTCCGACCACCGGCCCGGCTGCGCGCTGCGATCCGTCGGCCGGGCCCCGGGCCACACCGCGGGGGGCGTGAGTGACGACGGTGGACAGTTCCGACAGCACGGCGGGCGGCCCGGACCGGCTCGCCGACCGGGCCTGGCTGCGCGCCATGGACGCCTACACGGCGGGCGCCTACACCCGGGCCGAGGAGGAGTTCCGGGCGGCCGTCCGGCTGGACCCGGGCATGGCCGACGCCTGGCTCGGGCTGCACGCGCTGCGCAGCGACACCTCGGCGGCCCTGCTGGCCATGTACCGCAACCAGAAGCGCTTCGGCGAACAACGGCGGCTGCACCGGCGCCCGCTCAGCTCCTGGTACTGGCTGGGCTGGTGGGTGCAGCCGGTGCTGGAGGACGCCCGCGACCTCGCGCTGGCGCACGCCTCGCACTGGCTGGACGGCCGCCACCTGGCCGAGCTCGACCGCGCCCTGGAACAGTGCCCGGCGCCGAGCGAGGACCCGTCCGCGCAGTTCCTGTACGCCTGCCGGTCCTATCTGCTCAAGGACTGGGAGCAGTTGATCCGGGACACCGACCGGCTGCTGGACGACCCGCTGCTGGGCATCGAGGCCGGACTGTTCGCCGGCATGGCCCGGGTGCGGCTGGACATGTGCGCCCAGGCCCAGGGCCCGTTGGCCGCCTCGCTGGCGCGCTGCCGCTCCGAGCAGCCGCAGCGCAAGGAACTGCGCTACTGGCTGGCCCGGGCGTACGAGGGGGCCGGGCGCAGTGCGGCGGCGCTCCCGCTGTACCGGGCCGTGCACCGGGCGGATCCGGCGTTCATGGACACCTCGACCCGGCTGGCGGCGATCTCCGCGGAGGACGCGCTCGCGGACGGGCTGCTGGCGGGCGGGTGCTCGGGCGGGCCGGAGGCCGCGGGGGTGGACGCTCCGGAGCCGGACGTCGTGGGGCTGGACGGCACCGGGCTGGACGACAGCGGGCTCGGCGGCAACGGGCTCGGCGGTGCCGGGACCGGCAGCGACCAGGGCTACCAGGACGACCCCGGGTACGTCGAAGGGCCGCTCTACGACGCCGGGTTCGGCACCGGATCCGCCCTCGCCGGCGGCGGGCCCTCGGTGGACGCCAGGCTGGTGGACGGCCCGCTCGCCGAATCGGAGCCGGACGCCCCCGCCCCGCCGGACGGCACGCCGCAGACGGCCGGTGAGCGCTCCGGCTCGGGCGGCCCGGCAGGCCCCGCCACGACCCTGCCGCTGCCGGTACGAGGGGAGACCCAGGCCCGTACCGCTCCCCCGCCGGCGCCCCGCCCCGCGGGCGACGAACGGGAGCTGGACGCGGCACTGGCCGAACTCTCGCTGATGGTGGGCCTGGAGCCGGTCAAGCGCCAAGTACGGGCGCTCTCGGCTCAGTTGAGAATGTCCCGGCTGCGTGCCGAGCAGGGGCTGCCGGTCCAGCCGCCGAAGCGGCACTTCGTCTTCTCCGGCCCCTCCGGCACCGGCAAGACCACCGTGGCGCGGATCCTCGGCCGGGTTTTCCACGCCCTCGGACTGCTCTCCGGGGACCACCTGGTGGAGGCCCAACGAGCGGATCTGGTGGGCGAGTTCCTCGGCCAGACCGCCGTCAAGGCGAACGAACTGATCGACTCCGCGCTGGACGGCGTGCTGTTCATCGACGAGGCGTACAGCCTCTCCAACTCCGGCTACACCAAGGGCGACGCGTACGGCGACGAGGCGCTCCAGGTACTGCTCAAGCGGGCCGAGGACAACCGGGACCGGCTGGTGGTGATCCTGGCCGGCTACCCCGAGGGGATGAACCGGCTGCTCGCCACCAACCCCGGCCTCAACTCCCGCTTCACCACCAGGGTCGACTTCCCCAGCTACCGGCCGAACGAACTGACCGCGATCGGCGCGGCGCTGGCGGGGCGGGACGGCGACGGCTGGGACGAGGACGCGGCGGAGGAACTGGCCAGCATCTGCACCCACGTCGTGCGCGAGGGCTGGATCGACGAGCTGGGCAACGGCCGGTTCATCCGCACCCTCTACGAGAAGTCCTGCGCCTACCGGGACCTGCGGCTGTCGCTGCTGCGCGAGCCGCCGGGCCGGGAGGACCTGGCGACCCTGCGGCTGCCGGACCTGGTGCAGGCGTACGGGGAGCTGATCGACGGCCGGGGCTGACGCAACTCCCCTCTCCCTTCAGCTCTCGAGCAGCTCCGCCTCCCGCGCGGGGTCGAGCCCGACGCTCGGCCGGTCGGCCCGCTGCGGGGCGTCACCGCCGATCGAGCGCAGCCAGGCCCAGGTGTCCTCGACGGTCTCGGCGACCGGGCGGCAGCGCAGCCCCGCGGCGACGGCGCGGGCGACCGAGCAGCCGTGCAGGTAGTCGTACAGCTCTCCGGGCGCCAGCCAGACCGGCAGTTCCGTCCACGGCTGGACGCCCGCCGCCAGGATCCGCTCGGGGTCGGTCCAACGCAGTTCGGCGTCCGAGCCGGCGGCCCGGACGCAGGCCTCCAGCAGCCCGCCCATGGTGGTGTGACCGGCCGGGCTGACCACGTTGTACGGGCCGCCCAGCCGGGCCGCCACGGCGTCCAGGGTCCAGGCGGCGAGGTCGCGGCCGTCGATGTACTGCAGCGGCAGGTCTCGGGGGCCCGGGGCGAGCACCGGGCCGCCTCGGGCGATCCGGTTCAGCCACCAGGGCAGTCGGCCGATGTCCTCGTACGGGCCGAGGATCAGCCCGGCGCGGACCAGCAGGGCGCTCCCCCCGAACTCCTCCTCCAGGGCCAGTTCGGCGCCGCGCTTGGCCTCGGCGTAGGGCACCTCGCCGGTGAGGTCCGGGGCCGCGGGCACCACCGGGGCGGTCTCGTCCGCCCCGGGGCGCAGGGGGTAGTCGTACACCGACCGGCTGGAGACGTACGCGTAGTGGCCGACCCGGCCGTTCAGCCGCCGGGCGCTGGCGCGCACCGCCGCCGGGGCCCAGGACCAGGTGTCCACCACCGCGTCCCACTCCCCCGTGCCGAGCGCCGCCAGGCCGTCCTCGGCGGTGCGGTCGCCCAGCAGCACCCGCACGCCCTCGGGGGCGGGCTGCGTGCCGCGGTTGAGGGCCGTCACCTCCCACCCCCGGGCCACCGCCTCCTCGGCGACGGCCCGTCCGACGAACTTCGTCCCACCCAGCAGCAGCAGTCTCATGCCGACCACCCTCCTCCAGGAGTGGCCGGCACGGGAACCGCTGCCTGCTGTGGGCAGAATCGCCGTCGGCGAACGGCGGCGAACGGCGATCGACGAACGGGGTCAGGCTCAGTTCGTCCGGTGGTCCGGGTCGTGCATCTCGCCGACCAGTTCCTCGAGGACGTCCTCCAGCATGACCGCGCCGATCGTGCGGCCGTCCTGGTCCAGCACGGCGGCCAGGTGGCAGGCGGCCCGGCGCATCGCACCGAGGGCGTCGTCCAGCGGGAGGCTGCCGCGCAGCACCGTGATCGGCCGCCAGAGCCGGGCCGGGACGGGCGCCGACGGATCGTCCACGTCGAGGATGTCCTTGAGGTGCAGGTAGCCCAGGTAGCCGTGGCCGGCCGGGTCGCCGTCGGTGACCGGGAAGCGCGAGAAGCCGGTGCGCAGGGCGAGCTCCTCGACCTCGGCGGCGGTCACCTTCGGGTCCACGGTGACCAGTTGCTCGGACGGCAGCAGCACGTCGGTGACCGGACGGCGGCCCATCTCCAGGGCGTCCTCAAGTCGCTCCTGGCGGTCCTCGTCGAGCAGGCCGGCGTCCCGGGAGTCGACCAGCAGGTACATCAGCTGCTCGGTGGTGAACACCGACTCGACCTCGTCCTTGGCCTCGACCCGGAACAGCCTCAGCACGCCGTTGGCGAAGGCGTTGAGCAGCCGGATCACCGGGGCGAGCCAGCGCGCCAGCCGGTCCAGCGGCGGGCCGAGCCAGAGCGCGGCCCGCTCCGGGCCGGCCATCGCCATGTTCTTCGGCACCATCTCGCCCATCACCATGTGCAGGAACACCACGAGGGCGAGCGAGATCCCGTACGAGAGCGCGTGCATCAGACCGGGCGGGACGCCGATCGCGTGGAACGGGCCCTCCAGCAGGGCGGCGATGGTCGGTTCGGCGAGCGCGCCGAGGCCCAGTGAGCAGACGGTGATGCCGAGTTGGGCGGCGGCCAGCATCGCGGAGACGTTGGACAGCGCGTGCAGCACGGTGCGGGCGCGCTTGTGCCCGGCCTCGGCGAGCGGCTCGATCTGGCTGCGGCGCACCGAGACGACGGCGAACTCGGCGCCGACGAAGAAGGCGTTGCCGAGCAGCAGCAGCACGGCGAGGAGCAGTTGCAGGACGGTCATCGGACGTCCTCCGCTTGCTCGCCGAACAGGCCGGGCGCGCTGGTGCGCTCCACCCGGACCTGGCTGGTGCGGTGCCGGTCGACGCCGGTCACGGTGAGCCGCCAGCCGGGCAGCTCGGCCTGCTCGGCCACCTCGGGCAGCTTGCCGAGCAGGTCGGCGACCAGGCCGGCCAGGGTCTCGTACGGGCCGTCCGGGGCGTTCAGGCCGATCGCCTCCAGCTGGTCGAGCCGGGCGCGGCCGTCCGCCTGCCACACGGGCAGGCCGTCGACGGACGGCAGCGGGAGCAGGTCGGGCTGGTCGGCCGGGTCGTGCTCGTCCTGCACCTCGCCGACGATCTCCTCGACGATGTCCTCGACGGTGACGACCCCGGCGGTGCCGCCGTACTCGTCGACCACGATGGCCATCGGCTGGAGGCGGCGCAGCTGGTCGAGCAGCCGCTCGGCGGGCAGGGTCTCGGGCACCAGCAGCGGCGGCGAGGCCAGATCGGCGACCCGCACCTGGCCGCGCCGGGCGGCCGGGACGGCGAGGGCGTCCTTGAGCGTCACGATGCCGGTGACCTCGTCAACGGTGTCGGCGTAGACCGGGAAGCGGGACAGGCCGGTGGCCCTGGTCAGGTTGATGACGTCGGAGGCGGTGGCGTCGCGCTGGAGGGCGGAGACGTCGATCCGCGGGGTCATCACCGACTCGGCGGTGAGGTCGCCGAGGCCCAGGGTGCGGACGAACAGGGTCGCCGACTCCTCGTCTATCGCACCGGCCTTGGCCGAGTGCCGGGCCAGCGAGACCAGCTCGGCCGGGGTGCGGGCGTGCTCCAGCTCCTCCTGCGGCTCGATGCCGAAGGCCCGGACCGTACGGTCGGCGGCGCCGTTCAGGAAGCTGATCAGCGGGCGGCAGACGAAGGAGAAGGCCATGTGCGGGGCGGCGACCGCGCGGGCCACCTGGAGCGGGCGGGAGATCGCCCAGTTCTTCGGGACCAGCTCGCCGATCACCATCTGGACGACGGTGGCCAGCACCATGCCGACCACCACGGCGACGCCGCGGGCGGCCGGGTCGGGCACCCCGATGCCCGACATCACGGGCTGGAGCAGGGTCGACAGGGCCGGCTCGGCGAGCATGCCGACCACCAGCGAGGTGACGGTGATGCCCAGCTGGGCGCCGGAGAGTTCGAAGGAGAGGTGCCGCAGCGCCCGGGCGACGCGGCCGGACTTGGCGTCCCCGGCCTCGGCGGAGCGTTCGACCGCGCCGCGGTCGGCGGTCACGAAGGCGAACTCGGCGGCCACGAAGAGGCCGTTGGCGAGGATCAGGAGAACGGCTGCGAGCAACAGCAGCCAGGCGGTGATCACAGTGCCGCCTGCCTTCCGGGGGTCGGAAGCGAGGCGGCGCAGGTACTACTGGACGGATCGTCCATCGAGGGGGTGTGTCACTCCTCAAGTCGCTCGAAGCGCGGATCGGTTCGAGTGGGGTCGTTTTCGGACAGGGCTTAGCTTTGCCCCGCTTTTACCAGCGTAGACCATACCGGCGCGGTGGTAGGAAGCGTGTTCGGACCCACTGGGGACACTGGCCGGGGGGCGGTGGCCCGGAGGCGGTTGGCCCGGGCCCCGGGGGACGGTGGCCCCGGGGGGGGTGGCCCGGGGGCCGGTGGCCGCCGTGTGCCGTCAGACCTGGGCGTGGTGCTCGACCAGGTCGCGCAGCGCACGGGCGTCCGCGATCGCCTGGGCCTTGCCGACTCCGGACTGGATGCCGACCGCGGCGAGTGAGGTGCCGTCGGCGAGGTCAAGGGTGGCCCACGGGTCGCCCTGGCGGAAGTTGACCCGGACGATCTCGGCCCAGGCCAGTCGGCGGCTGCGGACGAAGTTGACCACCGTCACGCCCTCCGCGTCGGCGCTCACCCGCGGACGGGCCAGCATCAGGCCCACGCCGGCGAACAGCACCCCGCTGGCGATCATCATGATCCGGTCGTTGAGCTGCCAGCTCGCCGGGAGCAGCATCGCCAGCACGACGAACAGCGCCACGAGCAGGGCGCAGACCGGAAGCAGCACCACCCGGGTGCGGCGGGGCGCCCAGGTGACGGGGATCTCGACGGGCGGGGTGGACACGTGGGGTCTCCGGTGGTTCTCGGGCCGGTGGTTCGGGATCCGGTGGTTCCGGGTCCGGTGGTTCCGGGTTCGCGACAGCACGAGGGCGGGGACGCCGGTCGGCGTCCCCGCCCCATTGAACCGTTCTTTACCCGCGGATGTGCGAGCAGGCCGTGCGAGCCGCACCCGCGCGCAGGTCGCGGGGCACCTCGTGAGAGCAGGTCAGAGGCGGCAGGCGTGGATGTTGGTGACCAGGATCGCCCGGGCGCCGATGCCCCACAGGTCGTCCATGATCTGCTGGGCCTCCTTGCGGAGCACCATCGAGCGGACGGCCACCCAGCCCTCGGTGTGCAGCGGGGAGACGGTCGGCGACTCCAGGCCGGGGGTCAGCGCGACGGCGGCGCCGACCTTCTCGGCGCGGATGTCGTAGTCCATCAGCACGTAGCGGCGGGCCACCAGCACGCCCTGCAGGCGGCGCAGGAACTGATCGACCCGGGCGTCCTCGCCCGCGCCCTTGGGGCGGATCACCACGGCGTCCGAGATCAGGATCGGCTCGCCGAAGACCTCCAGGCCGGCGTTGCGCAGGCTGGTGCCGGTCTCCACCACGTCGGCGATCACGTCGGCGACGCCCAGCTGCACCGCGGTCTCGACCGCGCCGTCCAGCTTGGTGACCGTCGCCTTCACCCCGTGGTCGGCCAGGTGCTGCTCGACCAGACCGGTGTAGGAGGTCGCGATGCGCAGGCCCTCCAGGCCCTTCACGTCCTTGACGTCCACGCCCTCGGGGCGGGCGAAGCGGAAGGTCGACCCGGCGAAACCGAGGGCGAGCACCTCCTCCGCGTTGGAGTGCGAGTCCAGCAGCAGGTCGCGGCCGGTGATGCCGACGTCGAGGCGGCCGGAGCCGACGTAGACGGCGATGTCCCGCGGGCGGAGGAAGAAGAACTCGACCTCGTTGTTGGGGTCGACGAGCACCAGCTCCTTGGGGTCCTTCCGCTGGCGGTAGCCGGCCTCATGGAGCATCTCCGCCGCGGGACCCGAGAGCGAACCCTTGTTGGGGACGGCGATGCGCAGCATGGGAGGTTGCTTCCTTACCTGTTGGGAGCGGTGTGCTCGGGGAGCCCGGGCGTTCTGCCGGCTGTTCTTCCGGGTGTTCTGTCCGCCCGGTGTTCTAGAGGTACTTGTAGACGTCGTCCAGCGTCAGCCCGCGGGCGATCATCATCACCTGAAGGTGGTACAGGAGCTGCGAGATTTCCTCCGCCGTCTGCTCGTCCGACTGGAACTCGGCGGCCATCCAGACCTCGGCGGCCTCCTCGACGACCTTCTTGCCGATCGAATGGACGCCCTGCTGGACGAGCTGGGCGGTGCGGGAGGACGAGGGGTCGCCGGTGGCGGCCTTCTGCTGGAGCTCGGCGAAGAGCTCCTCGAATGTCTTCGAAGCCATGATGGGACTCACCATACGGCGTGCGGGCTGACTGGCGGTAAACGGTCCCGGACCGTGGACGGTCGGCTGGACCTCCGCGGTCCGGGACCGGTCACCCGTGCTCAGTGGAGGTCGCGGAGGGTCACCGCGGTCGCGACGGCGGCGGTGACGGCCTCGTGGCCCTTGTCCTCGGCCGAGCCCGGCAGGCCCGCGCGGTCGAGCGCCTGCTCCTCGTTGTCGCAGGTCAGCACGCCGAATCCGACCGGGACGCCGGTGTCCACGCTGACCTGGGTGAGGCCGGCGGTGGCCGCCTGGCAGACGTAGTCGAAGTGCGGGGTGCCGCCGCGGATCACCACGCCGAGGGCGACCACGGCGTCGTAGCCGTGCTCGGCGAGGCGCTTCGCGGCGACCGGCAGCTCGAAGGTGCCGGGGACGCGCAGGACGGTCGGCTCGACGACGCCCAGTTCCTTGAGCGCACGGTGGGCGCCGTCCAGCAGGCCGTTCATCACCTGGTCGTGCCACTGGGCGGCGATGACCGCGACCTTGAGGTCTGCGGCGCCGTCGATGGTCAGCTCGGGGGCTCCGTGGCCGCTCATGTCGGTGTTCCGTTCTGTCGTTTCGGTGGTCGTTGAAGGGCGGGGCGGGGCGGGCGGCGGCGGAGGCAGCGGCGGGGTGCGTCAGGCGCCGAGCGTCAGGAGTCGAGGCCGGGCAGGTCGTGGCCCATCCGGTCGCGCTTGGTGCGCAGGTAGCGCACGTTGTGCTCGCCCGGCGCGATCTCGACCGCTTCACGCCCCTTGACCTTGAGGCCGTGGTCGGTGAGTGCGGTCAGCTTCCGCGGGTTGTTGGTCAGGAGGGTCAGCGAGCGCACGCCGAGGTCCGCCAGCATCTGCGCCGCGATGCTGTAGTCGCGGGCGTCGGCGGGCAGGCCGAGTTCCAGGTTGGCGTCGACGGTGTCGCGGCCCTGCTCCTGGAGCTCGTACGCGCGCAGCTTGTGCGCCAGGCCGATCCCCCGGCCCTCGTGGCCGCGCAGGTAGAGCACCACGCCGCGGCCGGCCTCGGCGACCCGCTGGAGCGAGGCCTCCAGCTGGGGGCCGCAGTCGCAGCGCAGGGAGCCGAAGACGTCACCGGTCAGGCACTCGGAGTGGACCCGCACCAGGACGTCCTCGCCGTCCGGCAGCCGTCCGTCCGCCCCGAGGCCGCCGGCCACCAGGGCGATGTGCTCGACGCCGTCGATGGTGCCCTGGTAGCCGACGGCGGTGAACTCGCCGTGCGCGGTGGGCAGGGCGGTGACGGCGGCCCGGTCCACGTGCAGCTCGGTGCGGCGGCGGTAGGCGATCAGGTCCTCGATGGAGATGATCGCCAGGCCGTGCTCGCGGGCGAAGGCGACCAGTTCGGGCAGCCTGGCCATGGTGCCGTCGTCGTTGACCACCTCGGCGATCGCGCCGGCCGGTGCCAGCCCGGCGAGCCGGGCGAGGTCCACGGCGGCCTCGGTGTGCCCGGGGCGGATCAGCACGCCGCCCTCGACGGCGCGCAGCGGGAAGACGTGCCCGGGGCGGGTGAGGTCGCCGGGCTCGGTGCCGGGCGAGGACAGCAGCCGTACGGTGCGGGCGCGGTCGGCGGCGGAGATGCCGGTGTCCACACCCTCGCGAGCGTCCACCGAGACGGTGTAGGCGGTGCCCTTGCGGTCCTCGTTGACCTGGGTCATCGGCGGCAGCTTGAGTCGGTCCAGCTCCGCGCCGGTCATCGGGGCGCAGATCACGCCGGAGCTGTAGCGGATGGTGAAGGCCATCAGCTCCGGGGTGGCGGCGGAGGCGGCGAAGACGAGGTCGCCCTCGTTCTCGCGGTCCTCGTCGTCGACCACGACCACCGCGCGGCCGAGCGCGATGTCGGCGATCGCCCGCTCGACCGGGTCGAGGGCGAGCTCGTCACCGGTGCTGTCGGGGTGGGTCTGGTTCGCGGTCATGCCGTGGCTCCCTGCGGGACGTTGGAGGACGTGGCTCGCGGCTCACGGGTGCTCAGCCACCAGGAGCGCAGTCCGAGCAGCACCAGGACGAAGTAGACGGAGTAGGTCAGGCCGGAGAAGGTGTAGCCGCTGTTGAAGGCGAACGGGACGCCGACCGCGTCGACCGCTATCCAGGCGAACCAGAACTCCAGCCAGCCGCGCGCCTGGGCAACCATCGCGGCGAGCGTGCCGACGAAGATGTAGGCGTCCGACCAGGGGCTCCAGGACAGCTTGGGGTACGCGGTGAACAGCAGGGCCAGGCCGACGGTGCCGACCGCGGTGCCGGCCACCAGGGCGGCCCGCTCGGGCCAGCTGGCGAACCGTACGGCGATCGTCCCGGTGTCGCGGCGGCCGCGGCGCCACTGCGCCCAGCCCCAGGCCGCGGTGACGATGACGATCAGCTGCTTGCCGATCAGACCGGGGACGTGGCCGCCGAGGTAGGCGGTGATCAGCACGACGCCGGAGAGGAGTTGGACCGGCCAGCTCCAGACCGAGCGGCGCCAGCCGAGCGCCAGGCCGCCGAAGCCGAGCAGGTTGCCGATCATGTCGGCCCACTTCACGTGTTCGCCGAGGACGGTGAACGCCTCGCCGCTGAGCCAGCTCACTTGCTCTCCCCCGTGGAGTCGGAAACCGGAAGGTCCGGGATGTTCGGCAGGTTCGTGGGGTTCGGGATGTTCGGCAGGTTGGGGAGGGTGCGCGATTCGAGCAGCCGCTCCACGTACTTGGCGAGCACGTCCACCTCGAGGTTGACGCTCTCGCCCAGCGCCTTGGCACCGAGCGTGGTGAGCGCGAGGGTTGCCGGGATGAGGCTGACGGTGAAGCTGTCGCGGGCCGCCTCCACGACGGTGAGGCTGACGCCGTCGACCGTGATCGAGCCCTTCTCCACCAGGTAGCGGGAGATGGACTCCGGCAGCGAGAAGCGCAGCACCTCCCAGCGCAGGTTGCCGTCCGCGTCGCGCTCGCCCGGCTCACGGCTCAACAGCCGTCCGGTGGCGTCGACATGGCCCTGGACCAGGTGGCCCCCGAGCCGGGCGCCGAGCGCCATCGCGCGCTCCAGGTTGACCGGGGAACCAGGCTTCAGCTCGCCCAGGCTGGAGCGGTGCAGCGTCTCGGCCATCACGTCGGCGCTGAACTCACCGGTCTCGGCGGCCAGTTGCTCGGGGGTGTCGACGACGGTCAGACAGACGCCGTTGACCGCGATGGAGTCCCCGTGGCGCGCGCCGTCACGAACAACCGGACCACGCAGGCGGATTCGCGAGGAGTCGCCGATCTCCTCGATCGACACGACCTCGCCGAGCTCTTCGATGATGCCGGTGAACACCCGGGTCTCCTCGCGCTTGGGGCGCGGACTCCGGGGCGGCAGAGGGAGATGACACGGACGGGCACCGGTGCGCGGACCCGCGCACCACCCGTCGCCGGGGGTACCGGAGCCGCCGGGAGATCGCTCACCCGGCCCGGGAGACAGTGCTCCCGCCGTTCACCTGACCGTGGCCCTGCCGATCTCACGATGGACGTCGATGGACCACGGGTACTGCTCTTCGTCCGCCCGCGCACGCCTCCCATCCGGACTTTAACCGTCGGTCCAGGAATTTCACCTGGTCAACCGGCCGCTGGCTGCGGACGGGTCGCGGACTGTAACCGCCGGTTCGGATTTTCACCGACCCCGGAGTGCGCTGAACGTCACTGCTGTTGACGACATTGTGCCACGCGGGACGCGAGCCGAGGGAGAGTGTTCCGCTGTGGCCTGTTTCACGGTCCTGCGGGGAATGCCGACGGCACTCCGTGCTCGGCACTGGTGGCGCCGGTGTGCGGGCAGGGCGAGGCTGGTGGTGGGGCAAGCTTCGGATCGGAGGCGGCGACGATGAAGTTCATGGACGTCCACCGCGGGATGACCGGGATCACGGCGGAGCAGTTCAGGGCGGCCCACGCGGCCGACGCGGCGATCGAGGGCGAAGAAGGCGTGCACTTCGAGCACGCCTGGGCGGACCCGGAGTCGGGCACGGTGTACTGCCTGTCCGAGGCGCCGTCCAGGGACGCGGTCCAGCGGGTGCACGAACGTACCGGGCACCCGGCGGACGAGATCCACTCGGTGCCGCTCTCGGCGTGAGGGACCGGGGATCCAGGGCTCGGCTCACCCCGGTTCATCCGGGAACTCACTCCCGGTTCAGGCGGTTTTCGGGGGCTTTCAGAGGGTGGCTGGTGCGGTGATCGGCATGAAGTGGGTGACCTCCGGCGGGTGCATGAGGTAGTGCAGTTCGCCCTCCGACCAGACCGGCCGGATCCGCCACATCGGCCCTGCGTATCCGCGCAGGGCCTCCTCGTCGCGCCAGCGACTGACCACGAGCACCCGGTGCCCGTCCTCGGCCACCGAGCGCAGCAGTTCACCGCCGAGGCAGCCGTCCGTCCGCCCGAGCTGCGGCAGCACCTGGCTGGTCAGGTGGGCGCAGAACTCCTCGATGCGATCGGCCGTGACCTGCCCGGCCCAGATTCTGATGATCACGGCCACCACCTCCGGCTGGCTGGAGTCCCTGGCCCCATTATCAGCGGAAAACCGCTGGTGGGGAGGGGTAGGGCGGCTGTTTCACGGAGAGTGGTGGAAACCGGGGCGGGTCGAGCCGCCGTGGGCGCGGGACGGCTGCCGCGGGCGGAGCGGTGTCGGGATCACGAACCCGGGCCGGCGGCTCGGCGAACGGCCTCGGCTACATTCCCGGGATGACCCTCACACCGGACGCCACCGCACCGTCAACCGCCGCTTCGGGCAAACCGAACGGCCTGTTCGCCGCCCTCCGCGCGGGAGCCCTCACCGACCCGGCGCAGCTGCGGGAGGTCTACGAACAGCCGGGCGACCACGCGCGCCGCAAGCAGGTCGACCGCCTGCACGAGGTCGCCCAGCGGCTCATAGCCTGCTCCTCGCTCGTGTTCGTCGCCAGCTCGGACGCCGCCGGGCGCTGCGACGTCTCCCCGCGCGGCGGGCCGGCCGGACTGGTCTCGGTGCTCGACGAGTACACCCTGGCCATTCCGGACGCCACCGGCAACAAGCGGTTGGACACCCTCCACAACATCCTGGAGAACGGCCGGGTCGGGCTGCTCTTCGTCGTACCCGGCCGGGACACCACACTCCGGGTCAACGGGCGCGCCTGCGTCTCCACCGACCCGGAGCTGCTGCGGCAGCTCACCGCCGTCGGCAAGCCGCCGCGCAGCGCGATCGTGGTCGCCGTCGAGGAGGTGTACGCGCACTGCCCGAAGTCGCTGCTGCGGGCTTCGGCGTGGAAGCCGGAGAACTGGCTGGCGAAGGACGCGCAGCCGAGCTCGGCGGAGGTGACGCTGTCGCACCTGCGGGACGACTCGCTGACCGTCGAGATGATCGAGCAGGCGGAGCGGGAGGCGCTGCTGTACCGGTACGAGTAGGAGGCCGGACTTTCGAGCGGGCGTGCCGCGCTTCTCGGCGTGCGCCGCTGCCGCTGCCGCTGGGCCTGCCCCGCCGCTGGTCGCGGTGGGGCGGCGGCGCGGGTGCACCCGGTCGACGCCGGACGGGTGGAGGCCCGGCGCGCCAGGGTCTGCGGGGACGCCGGGAACGCCGCCCCTGGCTTGAATGGACGGATGGACTGCGTGTTCTGTGCGGTGGTGGCGGGTGAGGAACCCGCGCACCGGGTGCTGGACGACGGGACGGCGGTGGCCTTCCTGGACCGCCGGCCGCTCTTCCCCGGCCACGTTCTGGTGGTACCGCGCGCCCACCACCGGACCCTGGCGGACCTGCCGGCCGAGGAGGTCGGGCCGTTCTTCCTGCGGGTGCAGCGGGTGGCGGCGGCGGTCGAGCGGGGACTGGGCGCGGCGGGCAGCTTCGTGGCGGCGAACAACCGGATCAGCCAGTCGGTGCCGCACCTGCACGTGCACGTGGTGCCGCGCAATCCGAAGGACGGGCTTCGCGGGTTCTTCTGGCCGCGGGGGAAGTACCCGGACGAGGCGGGGGCGGCGGAGGTCGCGGCGCGCCTGCGGGCGGCGCTCGGGGAGGCGTAGGCGGGACCCCGCACGCCCCCGGAACCCCCAATACGCACTCCTTCGGAAGCCACTTCCGCCCAAGCTCTTGACAGGTATAGACCATTCCGCTTGAGTCGGTGCCAGCCCCGTACCGGCCCGCACCACCCCGGTCGGCCGTCCCCCACGACGCGCCCCCGCGGGGCCCGGCTCCCCTGCCCCGACCAGGTCCCTGTCTCGACGACGTGCGGCCCCCACCGCACAAGGGGTGATGACGTGTCAACCAAACGCCTGCTCGCGCTGCTGTCCGCCGTGGTCACGGCGCTCGCACTCGCGGTGCTCCTCCCGGCCTCCGCCAGCGCCGCCGTCTGCGGCACCCCGTGGAGTTCCGGCGCCGTGTACACCGGCGGCGCCGCCGTCTCGTACAACGGGCACAACTGGACCGCCAAGTGGTGGACCCAGAACGAGCCGCCGAGCACCGGCGGCTCCGGGGTCTGGGCCGACCAGGGCCCCTGCGGCGGACCCACCGGCCCCGGCCCGACGCCCACTCCGACCCGGACGACCGACCCGGGCGGATTCCCGGTCAGCCAGGCGCAGTTCGACCAGATGTTCCCGAACCGGAACCCCTTCTACACCTACCAGGGCCTGCTGGACGCGACCAGCGCGTACCCCGGCTTCGCCGCCACCGGCAGCGACACCGTACGGCGGCAGGAGGCCGCGGCCTTCCTCGCCAACGTCAGCCACGAGACCGGCGGACTGCTCTACGTGGTCGAGCAGAACACGTCCAACTACCCGCACTACTGCGACACTTCGCAGCCGTACGGGTGCCCGGCCGGGCAGGCGGCGTACTACGGGCGCGGACCGATCCAGCTGAGCTGGAACTTCAACTACAAGGCGGCGGGCGACGCACTCGGCCTCGACCTGCTGAACCACCCGGACCTGGTGCAGACCGATCCGGCGGTGGCCTGGAAGACCGGCCTCTGGTACTGGAACACCCAGAACGGCCCGGGCACCATGACCGCGCACGACGCGATGGTCAACGGGCGGGGCTTCGGTGAGACGATCCGCAGCATCAACGGCGCGCTGGAGTGCAACGGCAACAACACCGCGCAGATGCAGCACCGGATCAGCCTGTTTCAGGGCTTCGTGCAGATCCTCGGCACCGTGCCCGGGGGCAACCTGAGCTGCTGACGGCGGGTCCGCGGCGGGGCGGGTCCGCCGTCCGGGCGGGCTCGGTGTCCCGGGCGGGTCCCGTGGCGGGCGGGTCGAGGCGCTGCCGGGTGCGGCGCGTCGGGCTGCCCGCCGTTCCCGCCGCGCTCTGCCTACTGCTCCGGGCGGCGTGGGGCGTACACCCGGGGGAGCATCCGGAGTGATCGAAATCGTTTTCCGGGCTGACGACCTCGCAGGTCACGGCCGCCTAGGCTCGCGCACATGAACGAACTCGCCAGCCTCGTGGAGCAGACCGCCGCCCGGCTCGCGGCTCGGCACGTCGGTGTGGTGGTCGCCGGGCTGGCCGGTGGCGCCCTGGAGATCCACGGCGCCGGGCGGACGGGGCCCGGCGGCGGGGTGCCCGGGGCGCACACGCTCTTCGACATCGGTTCCGTCACCAAGGTGTTCACCTCGCTCGTACTCGCCCGGCTGGCGCTCGACGGTGCGGTGGGGCTCGACGAGCCGCTCGCCGAGGTGCTCCACGGCCCGGCGGCCGTCCCGGTCCGGAACGGCCGGCCGATCACGCTACGGCACCTCGCGACCCACACCTCGGGGCTCCCGCGCCTGCCCCGGGGCATGGCGCTGCGCGCCCTGCTCCGGCCCAACCAGCCCGATCCGTACGCCCATTGCACCACCGAGCGAATACTCTCCGGACTCGCCCGGACGAGACTGCACTCCGCCCCCGGGCGCAGCTTCCGCTACTCCAACCTCGGCGCCGGGCTGCTCGGGATGGCCCTCGCCCACCGGGCCGGCACCGGGTACGACGAGCTGGTGGCGCGCGAGGTCTGCGCGCCGCTGGGGCTGGCCGACACCTGCCTGCGGCCGGGCACGGAACAGTCCGAACGGCTGGCGCGCGGCCACGCGCCCGGCGGGCGGCCGGTGCCCTCCTGGGACTTGGCGGCGCTCCCGGGCATGGGCGGCCTCCGCTCCACCGCGGCCGACCTCGCGGTGCTCCTGCGCGCGCAGTTGGCCGCCGAACGCGAGCCCGACGCGCCGCTGGCACCGGCGATCCTGCTCACCCGGGAAACCAGGCACCGGGTCAACCCGTTCGCCTGGGCGCACCTCGGCTGGCTCGGCCACCGTCTGCACGCCCAGCAGGGCAGGCACCTGCAGCTGTGGCACAACGGGGGGACGGGCGGGTTCAGCTCCTTCGTCGCGTTCGACCCGGAGAAGCAGGTGGGAGTGGTGGTGCTGGCCAACACCCGGCGGTCCGTGGACCCGGCGGGCACGGCGCTGCTGCGTCGACTGCAGATCGGGTCCGGCGCAGCGAGGAGCTGACGGTCGCCGTCGCTGTCGCCTCCGGTGCCGCCGCTGCCGCACATGGGCCGAACGGCACCCCCACCCCGGACCCACTTCGGCCGTTTCGGTCGAAAAGGTGTCGATTGGCACTGTTCCAAAGGGTAGTAGGCAATCGAAACTGGTGATCCGACAGTCGCAGTTCCGGTTGGGGAGACCGCCGAGTGCAAGGAGGCCGAAGTGGCGATGGTGTGGTCGCCGGGGTGGGCGCGATCGCTCGTGGAGGGCGGCCAGGCCCGGCGCGAACCAGCCGGTCCACTCGGGCCGGTGGTGCGGGTGCACCGGGGCTTCCGGCCCGTCCCGCGGCGGGCACGGGCGTGGCTGGACGCCGTTGCGGCGCTGCTGGCACTCGTGCTCTGCCGGTCGCTCGGCGAGTGGTGGCCAGCGCCCGTGGTCGCGGCCGTCGCGGTGGTGGCCGTGAGCGGGTACGGGCGGCTGCGACCCGCGCCCCGGCTGCGTTCCGTACGGCTCCACCAGGGCGGGCTGGCACTGGTCGGAGCGGACGGCAGCGAACGGCTGCTGCGCTGGGGCGAGATCGAGGCCGCCGAGTACGCCCCGGGCGGGCAGCGCGGCGAGCCCGAGCGTGGTCGAATATGGCCGGCGGGCGCGGACGAGCCCCTGGTGCTGGCACAGTTGCGCGGGCTGGACGGACTGTTCCGGGAGGTGGACGAGCGTCTCTCCCCCGGCCTCCGGGCCGCCCTGCACGAGGCGCTGCGCACCGAGGGGAGCGTCCGGTTCGACCGGGGGCGGCTGACGGTGACGGTCGGCGGGCTGGTGCACCGGCCGCCGCACCCGCTGGCCGCGACGGAGGCCTACCGCTGGGCGGAGGTGCACTCGGCCCGGGCGTCCGACCTCGGGGAGCTGGAGATCCGGACACACTCGGCCGGGTTGCCGCTCACCCTCCCGGTGCCCAACGCCCGCGCGGCTGCGGAGTTCCTGGAGGAAGTCCGGGCCCGGAGCACCGGGTGAGCGCTTAGCGGGCTTCTCGCCCCACACCCGCCAAGCCCTGATCGGGCGCCACGGCATCGACCCGGCCCGGTCGACGACCTGATCGGCGACTGACTCGCGGCGGGGTTCCCGGGGCCTCCCCGCAGGCCGTGCACTTCGCGCCGCAGGGGTGATCGTCGGAGCGGCGGCGGCCTGCGGCATCGAGACGACGAGCCGGGTGCCGATGTGGTCCAACGTGCCGCCGGGGGCGGACCCGTTCGGCGCCTCGGTCGCGGCCCGCTACCTGGGCGGGCCCGTCGCGCAGGCGTCAGCGCCGAGCTGATCGCGGCCAAGTGGTCGCTCTCACGGGAGGCGATGGACGAATTCGCGGCCCACTCGCCCACCAAGGCGGCCCGGGCCCACGTGCGGGCGGGTTCAGCGACGAACTGGTCCCGGTGCCGACGCCAAACGGCCCGGCGACCACGGACGAGTCGGTGCGCACCCCGGCACCTCGCCCGAAGCGCTGACCACGCTGGTGCACGAACCGCCCCGCAGCGGCAGGCGGGTCCTGCCACACTGCTCGACGGGCCGACCGCCGCCAACCCGGAGGTCCGGTTCCACTCCTGACCGCGCACGCGCCCTGGCCCGCGAGGCCGTCGGCTACCTGTCGACGGCCTCGCCGGCGGGGCGCCCCCGGCAGCGCCCCGCTGTTACGCCGCCGCCGAGGCGATCGGTTCGAGCAGCAGGTGCGAGCGGACCAGCGCGCGGGAGACCGGGTCATCGCGGTGGCCACCGGTGTGGGCGGGGTTCGGGCGCATGACGACCTCGGCCGGGGGGACGGGCCCGCCGCCGCACTTGGGGCAGGCGCCGACGAGGTCCAGGTCGGTGCCACAGCGCGCGTGCGCGAAGAGGTGGTGCGGGCCGCCCTCGGTGGCGTGCCGGCCGCCCCAGCGGCTCAACTGGTAGAGCGGCCCCCAGAGTTCGAGGCCGGTCTCGGTGAGCAGGTAACCGTGGCGCAGCGGCGCCTGCTGGTACGGCTCCTTGCGCAGCACCCCGGCCGCGACCAGGGCGTTGAGGCGGGCGGTGAGGACGGCGCGCGGGATGCCGAGGTGGGTGAGGAAGTCGTTGAAGCGCTGCACGCCGTAGAACGCGTCGCGGACGATCAGCAGGCTCCAGCGCTCGCCGACCACCTCCAGGGCGCGGGCCAGTGCGCAGTCCTGCAGTTCGTAGTCCGTTCCCAGCGCCATGCGGGCCAGCGTAGTCCACCGTCGAGGTGGGTTCAATGAACAGACCAGCGGTGGTAGCGTGCTGTCCGAGACGAAGGTTCATTCACCAGACCTATTGGTTCAGCCTCCGGAGGGAACACCCATGCCCCCCGCACCACCGCCCGGTTCCGCCACCGCCACCGCCACCCCGGCCGTCCGACCCGGCGCGACCCTGGCCGTCACGGCGACCGCGACCGCGCTGACCACCGTCGCCTACACGGCCCCCACCGCCTCGCTCGCCGCCACCGCCCAGGCCGCCCACCTCGGCGCCTCCGGCCGCACCTGGATCCTCACCGGCGCCCTGGTCGGCATCTCGGCGCTCCTCCTCACGGCCGGCAGCGTCGCCGACGACCACGGCCGCAAGCGGGTCTTCACCTTCGGCGTGCTGCTGTTCGCCGCCGCCGAGGCCCTCGCCGCACTTGCCCCGGGCGGCGCCGTCTACCTGGCCGCCCGCGTACTGCTCGGCGTCGCCTCGGCCGCCGTCCTGGCGCCCGCGCTCGGCCTGATCAGCCACGCCCACCCGCCCGGGCCGGGCCGGATCCGGGCCCTTGGCATCTGGGGCGCGGCCGTAGGCCTCGGCATCGCGGTCGGGCCGGTCTACGGCGCACTCGTCCAACAGTGGTTCGGCTGGCGCGCGGTCAGCGGCGGGCTCGCCGTGGTCTCGGCCGCCGTGACCGCCTGGGCCGCCGCCTGCCTCACCGAGTCCCGGGCCGAGCGGCCCCGTGCGCTCGACCCGTACGGCGTCCTGACCCTCACCACCGGCACCTCCCTGCTCATCGCCGGTCTCGCCGAGGGCCGCAGTGGCTGGGGACGGCCTGTTGTGGTGGCCCTGCTGGCGGGCGGGGTGGTGCTGCTCGCGGCCTTCACGCTGGTCGAGGCGAGGGTCCGGGAGCCGATGCTCGACCTCTCCCTGTTCCGCAGCCCCGGCTTCACCGCCGCGACCGGCGGCGCCCTGTTCACCGGGCTGTCGCTGGTCGGCTTCATGAGCTACCTGCCCACCCTGCTCCAGGGCGTGCTCGGCCTCTCCGGCCTCGCCGCGGGCGGAGTGCTGGCCCTCTGGTCCGGCCTGTCCGTGCTCTCCGCCCTCCAGGCCCGGCGACTGGCCGCCCGCTTGTCCGCCACCTCCCAGGTCGCCCTCGGCCTGCTGGTCTGCGGCCTCGGCGAGGGCGGACTGTACGGGCTCACCCCCGACTCCAGCTGGCTCCGCCTGGCCCCCGGCCTGGCGGTCGCCGGCATCGGCAGCGGCGTCCTCAACGCGGCCCTCGCCCGGCTCGCGGTCAGCAGCGTCCCCGCCCACCGGGCCGCCATGGGCTCGGGCGCCAACAACACCTCCCGCTACATCGGCTCGGCCCTGGGCGTGGCCGTCACGGTTGCCGTCGCCGGCTCCGCCCGCCCCACCACCCTCGGCCCCGCAGCCGCCGCCCACGCCCTCGCCACCGGCACCGACCGTGCCGTCCTGGTCGCCGCCGCCCTCTGCCTCATCGGAGCCGCCCTGGCCCTCGCCGCCCGCACCGCCGAATCCCGTCCCACCCCGCAACCCGCGCCCACCACCCCCACCCCCGAACACGCCACCACCCGATGACGCAACACGGGAAGTCGAACCCGCCGACTTCTCAGACACAAGAACCCCTGCAGGCGGGAAAACGAGTGGATGTGTCTCCCCGCCCGACAAACCCGCACACCCCGGGTCAGCGCAGGAAGTCGAACCAACCGACTTCTCGCGCACAAGGACCCGCGCAGGAGCAAGACGGGGAAGGCCAACACCCACGGAGGCATGAAAAGCCGGGCGAGGCGCACTCCCCGTCCCAGCGAACCCGCGCGTCCCCAGGCCGAGCCGACACGGGAAGTCGAACCGCCCGACTTCCCGCGTAAGACGAACCGCGTTGCGACGCGGGAAACCGCACAGGCCACGGCTCGCGGGCCAGGCCGAACCGACTTAGGAAGTCGAACTCGCCGACTTCTCATATGAAGTCGCACAGGCACCCATACCCCATCAGCTGGTCAATCGGCGCTCTGCCCCGCCCGGTGAATCTTCTTCGGCTGTGGGCACGAGGGCCAGCGCTCAGTCAGCCGGGGCTGCGGCGACCTCGGGCGTCCGCTCGGCCGGGGGGAGACGCCGGGCCCGTGGGGGTTGTTAGAGGTCGCTTCCTCTGGTGGCCAAAGGCGTTGGGCCAATATTGCTGCCACGCTCATCTGCTTCCGTCGCCTGCTGGTCCGACTGGCGCTCACCAGGCCACAACGCTGGGTCGGATCGTGGGCAGGGCCCACGGTTCCACTGCGCCGCTGACCAGGTCGGCCAGGAACTGAACGGCCCCACCGGTGTAGTGCCACCGCGCGGAGCTCCGCGAGGCGACGGTGACCGTCCAGTCCTGGGGCCTCGCCGGGTTGGTGGTCCACAGGAAGAAGTCCCCGCGATTCGAGTCAGCCCAGGGAGGCAGACCGCCCGGGGCGGGATGGGCGTGGAGCGGCACAGCCGGCTCGGCTTCCTCGCACCACTCCGCGATAGTCTCCAGCGTCTCGCGTGTTCCCTGCACCCACGAGTGCTCACCACCAGGATCCGGACCACCGACACCAAGGAAGTCGCCGAGCACGAAAGGCGGGTAGAGCTCACACAGGAGCCTGGAATCGGCCGGCAAGGCCACCCCCAGATCGGCTTCCACGACCTGCCGGCTGATGCTGCTGGGTTTCGGAAGGCGCAGTTCGGCCAGACCCGGTACCGCGCTTTCCAGCTCCCCGACCATCTCAATGGGGTCGGTCATACGCCGGACCGGTGCCTGGGTACCAGCAAAATCGTCCATGAGATCAGACGGTCAGAGCGAAGTCTCCCCATCTGGGGCGGGCTCACCTGCAGCCGAAGGAAACGACGTCTTAATCGTCCGCGGGGCTCGGCCGGAGGGCCGGCGCTGTCGCTCCGGCGGCGTGCAGGCGGCCGGTCGGCCGGCCGGGGGCTCTTCGCGTGTGGAGGGGGGCGGGTTCGTCGGGGTTGGGAATTCCCCGTGGCGCGGTGCGCGGGAGCTGGTGGTCGGACGACAGAGGGCTGCTCGACTCCCCTGTGTTCGTGCCGGGTTGCTCCCTGAGGGCGGGGAGTTCGGCTGTCGCGGCGGAGAGACGCCTGGTTCGCGGCGCTGGTGACGCTTCGGTGTCGCGTCGTGTCCGAGTTCGATGAGCGACGCGTGGGGCCTGCGTGCGAGGATGACAGGGCTGGTGGGAACGGGTTCCCGGGTGGTTGGGCGGTTCTCTGGCCATGGTGAACGACGACGGACAGCGCCGGGCGGATCCTCAGCAGGACGCCCTGCTGATGGTACCGATCGCCACGGCCCTGATCGAGGCCGACGGGCGGATCCTGCACTGGAGCGGTGACGCTGAGGCGCTGCTCGGCTACCGTGCGGACGAGGCGGTGGGCGCGAAGGCGGCCAAGCTGTTGACCTCGGACGAGCAGCGGCCCGAGGTACTGGAGTTGTTCGGGGAGATCCTGGCCGGCCGCGAGTGGTCGGGGGTGTTTCCGGTCCGGCACCGGGACGGGCATCTGGTGAACCTGGAGTTCCGTACGCATCCGGTCCAGGGGCCGGGCGGGGCACCCTTGGTGCTGGCGGTGGCCTCCGAGGTGACGACGCTGCGGCGGATCCAGGCGGATCTGGCCGTGCTGGACGGTTTCTTCACCCAGTGCCCGGTCGGTATGGCCGTCTTCGACACCGATCTGCGCTATGTCCGGCTGAACGAGGCGCTGGCGAGGGGCAACGGCCTGCCGGCCGAGGCACACCTGGGCCGCCGGGTGGCCGAGGTGCTGCCGGGGAGCAACGCCGCGGAGACCGAGGCGGTGATGCGGCAGGTGCTGGCGAGTGGCGTGCCGGTGGTGGACTTTCGTACGCACGGCCGCACGCCGGGGGATCCGCGGCGCGACCGGGCCTGGTCCGCCTCGTACTTCCGGCTGGCCGACCAGGGCGGCCGGGTGCTCGGGGTGAGCGCGACGATCATCGACGTGACGGAGCGCTACCGCGCCGATGCCCGGGCGGCCCGGGCCCAGGAGCGGCTGTCGCTGCTGGTGGACGCGACCGCCTCGATCGGCACCACCCTGGACCTGCGGCAGACCGCCCGCGAGCTGGCCGACGCGATGGTGCCGAGGGTCGCGGACCTCAGCGGGGTGTTCGCCCTGGAGGCGCTGATCGCCGGGCGCAATGTCGAGCCGCCCGCCCCGGACGCCCCGCACCTGGTGCGCCGCCTGGCGCTGGCGACGTCCGACCCGCTGTACCCGGCCGGCGCCCTGCCGGTGGACTCGGTCTACGAGCTGCCGCCGGACTCTCCGTACGCCCGGGCGCTGATCACCGGGCGGACGGTGGTGGTGCCGTCCTGGGAGCTGGTGCCGCTGGCCGACGCTCTCAGCGAGAGCCGCCGCCAGGCGGTCCTGGGCGACCGCCCGCGTTCGGTGCGGATCACGCCGCTGGTGGCGCGCGGCACCACGCTCGGCATGGTGGTGTACTCGCGGCGCGGCGAGCGGGAGTCCTTCGCCGAGGCCGACATCACGCTCGGTGACGAGCTGGCCTCGCGCGCGGCGGTCGCGATCGACAACGCCCGGCTGTACCTGCGCCAGCACCAGACGGTGCTGGCCCGGCAGCAGGCGTTGCGCGAGGCGAAGGCCGCGCAGGAGCGGCTGGCGCTGGTGAACGCGGCGTCCGCCCGGATCGGCACGACGCTCGATCTCGACCGCACCGCGAACGAGTTGGCGGAGGTGGCGACGCCCCGGCTGGCCGACACCGTGGTGGTGGAGGTGCTGGAGGAGCTGGTCCGGGGCGAGCGCGAGGTGCGGCCCCCGGCGGACGGTTCGGCGCTGCTGCGGCGGATGGCGTTCCATTCGGTGCGCGGCTCGACCCTGGCCCCGATCGAACGGCTGGGCGGGGTGCACCGCTTCCTGCCGGGTTCGCCGTACGCGTGGAGCCTGGCGCACCGCAAGCCGGTGCTGGTGCCCCGGATGGACGAGGAGGGCATGGCCTGGTTCGCCGAGGACCCGGTGCGCACCGCCGCCGTACGGGAGCAGAACGTGCGCTCGTTCATGGTCGTTCCGCTGATCGCGCGCGGCAGTCCGGTCGGCGTCGCGGGTTTCTACCGGACCCTGGTGGAGCGTCCGTACGAGGACGAGGACCTCGCGCTGGCCGGCGAGTTGGCGGTGCGGGCGGCGGTGTCGATCGACAACGCGCTGCTGTTCACCCGCGAGCGCGACGCGGCTGCCGCCCGGCAGCGGGCGCTGGACGAGGCCTGGGCCGCCCAGCAGCGGCTGGGTCTGTTGAACGAGGCGAGCAACCGGATCGGCACCACCCTCGATCTGCACCGCACCGCGAGGGAGCTGGTGGAGGTGGTGCTCCCGCGCTTCGCCGACTTCGTCACGGTGGACCTGCGCGACGCGGTGCTCGGCGGCGAGGAGCCGGGCCCGGTGCCGAGGGACGGTTCGGTGCTGATGCGGGCGGTGGCGGTCGGCGAGTCCGCCCCGGACGGCAGCATGACGGCCGCCGCCGACCAGGTCGGTGAGACCTCGCAGTCGGCCGAGGTGTACGCGCAGAGCCTGCGCACCCGGCACTCGATCCTGGTCTCCACGGTGACCGAGGAGGAGCTGCGGCGGATCGTCGCCTCCCCCGACCGGGTGCAGCCGGGACTGGCCGCCGGGGTGCACTCGTACCTGATGGTGCCGCTGGTGGCGCGCGGACTCGTGCTGGGCGGTGCGGAGTTCGTCCGCACCCACAATCCGGTGCCGTTCGGGCCGGCGGACCGTTCACTGGCCGAGGAGCTGGCCGCGCGCACCGCGCTGGCGATCGACAACGCCCGGCTCTACCGCCGGGAGCGGGACACCGCGCTCACCCTCCAACGCAGTCTGCTGCCGCAGGAGATCCACCGCACCATCGGTCTGGAGCTCGCCTACCGCTACCTGCCCAGCAGCGTGGTCAGCGAGGTCGGCGGCGACTGGTTCGACGTGGTGCCGCTCTCCTCCGGGCGGGTCGCGCTGATCGTCGGCGACGTGATGGGCCACGGCATCCGCGCCGCCGCCACCATGGGCCAACTCCGGACGGTGGCCCGGACGTTGATCACCCTGGAGCTCAACCCGACGCGGGTGCTGCACCGGCTGGACGAGGCCACCGTGGCGCTCGGCGAGGGCCAGTTCGCCACCTGCGTCTGCGTGGTCTACGACCCCGCCGACCGTAGCTGCACCGCCGCCTGCGCCGGTCACCTGCCGCCCGTGGTCGCCGACACCGAGGGCAACGCCCGTCTCGTCGACCTGCCGCCCGGCGCGCCGCTGGGCGTGGGCGGAGTCCCCTTCGAGAGCGTCGAGTTCACCCTTCCCGAGCGGGCCATCCTGACCCTCTACACCGACGGCCTGGTCGAACGCCGGGGCCGCGACCTCGACGAGGGCCTGCAACTGCTCTGCCGTACGGTCGCCGACCGGTGCCACTCGCTGGAGCAGACCTGCGACGCCGTCCTGACCCGGCTCACCGGGCGCACCGCCGAGGACGACATCGCCGTCATCATGGCGCAGGTCCGCCCGGAGGGAGCCGACCGGATCGCCTCCCTGCCGCTCACCGGTGACCACGCGATGGTCGCCCACTCGCGCCGCTTCACCCGGGAGACGCTCAGCGCCTGGGGGCTGACCGCACTCACCGACTGGGCAGAGCTGCTCACCAGCGAGCTGATCACCAACGCCCTGGTGCACGCCGGATCCCCCACCCAGCTTCGCCTGTTCTGCACCCGGGTGCTCACCGTGGAGGTCGCCGACCGGGAGAGCGGGACACCCCGGCTCCGCCGTGCCCGCAACGAGGACGAGGGCGGGCGCGGCATCCACCTGGTCAACGAACTGGCGCACCGCTGGGGCAGCCGCCGGACGGCCGACGGCAAGGTGGTCTGGTTCGAACTGGAGCTGCCACCGGGCTTCCCGTCTGCATGAACAACCGACCGTTGTCGGTGCGGGCCGGGGGTTGTTGGCCACCGGTACGGCCGGTGGCCTTTGCTGGTGCCACGGCGGGAGAGCCCCGACCGGACGGACCAGAGGAGCCCACCATGCAGCAGACCGACGCCCGCACCGTCGTCACCGAGTACGTCACCCGGCTCGCCGCGGGCGAACGGGACGCCGCCATCGCCCTGTTCGCCGAGGACGCCACCTGGACCTACCCGGGCAACCTCGAACTCTCCCGCACCTGGCACGGCAAGCAGGAGATCTTCGGCGACTTCCTCGGCCAGGTCGGCACCCTGTTCGCCCCTGACGGCCTGCCGACCCTCACCCTCACCCACGTCCTCGCCGACGGCCCGCAGGCGGTGGCCGAGTGGACCGCCGTCGGGAAGGCCGCCAACGGCGCCGCGTACGAGAACCACTGCCTGGGCGTGTTCACCGTGGAGAACGGCCTGATCACCGCCGTCCGCGAGTACCTGGACACCCACCACGTGGCGCAGACCCTGCTCGCCTGAACGGCCTCTGCCGGGCCGGCACCGAGATCGCCTGCCCGCCCGCGGGGCAGGCCCTGCCGCTCCCCGGTGCCGTCCCCGCAAACGTGCTGCCGGCGGCGGCCTCGCCGCGCACCCGGTGACCGGCTGACCTGCTCAGTCCGGCAGCAGCAGGTTGACGTCGCCGAACTCGTGCCACAGGTACCGCTGTCGGACGGCCTCCCGGTAGCAGGCCGTCAGCAGCGGGCGGCCCGCGACGGCTGCCAGCATCAGCAGGTGGGAGGCGCGCGGCTCGTGCCAGCCGGTGAGCAACCCGTCCACCCCGCGCACCCCGCGCACCGGGGTGATCACCAACTCCGTCCAGCCGTCCGCCTCCTGGAGCGTGCCGTCCGGCCCGACGGCCGACTCCAGGGCGCGGACGACGGTCGTGCCGACGGCGATCACCCGTCCGCCCCCGGCCCGGACGTGGCCGACCAGCCGGGCGGTGGTGGCGGGGACGCGGAAGCGCTCCGCGTACGGGGCCTCGTGCGCCTCCGGCGAGGCCACTCCGGTGTGCAGGGTGACGGGAGCGACCAGCACGCCCCGACCAGCCAGCCGGGCCACCACCGTCGGCGTGAACGGGCGCGCTGCGCTGGGCATTTCGCTGCTGCCCGGCACGCTCGCGAAGACCGTCTGGTAGGCCTCGATCGGCCAGTCGCGGTCCACGTAGCCGTACCGGATCGCCCGTCCGTGCAGCCTCAGGTACGGCAACAGGGTTGCGGGCAGCGACAGTTCGGCGTACCAGAGGCGGTCGGTGAACGGCTGCACCAGCTCGGCCGCCCCGCCGGCCGGCAGTGCGACGTGCAGTCCCGGCCGGGCCGGTGACTCCTGCGGCGGGTAGTAGGAAGCTGCCGAGCCCGGCATCGGTCGGCGCAACTCGACGAGGTGGGAGCCCCGTTGGTCCGGCTGTGCGGAGGACAGGTGCAGAGCGACCGGGGTGCCGTCGGGCAGTCGGCCCGGCAGCGCGGCCGGGAGGGTGCCCGAGTTGTTGACCACCAGGAGGTCCCCCGGGCGCAGCGCTTCGGGCAGCTCGGTGAAGCGGCGGTGTTCCACGGCGCCGGTGGCGCGGCGGCCGACCAGCATCCGTACGCCGTCCCGGGCGCCGCCGCGCGCCTCGGCCGGTGCGCGGGCGGAGAGTTCGGGCGGGACGGTGACGTGGAGGTCCAGTTCGGTCAGGGTCGTCATCGCCCACCCCGGTCGGCCACCGGCGCCGCCGCGAGGTCCTCGGCGCGGTAGCGCCCGGAGGGGGCGCGGTCGCGAAGCAGGCCGATCAGGACGGGCGCGACCTCCTCGGGCAGCGGTTCGCCGGAGATGTCCTCGCCGGGACTGGCCTCCTGCAGCATTCGGGTGCGCATGTTGCCCGGGTCGACCGCCCAGACCCTCACCTGGGGCTCTTCCCGGGCGAGTACGGCCGTGGCAAGGTCGAGCGCCGCCTTGCTGGCGCCGTACCCGCCCCAGCCGGGGTAGGCCTCCACGGCGGCGTCCGAGCTGATGTTGAGGACGGCGCCGGAGTGGGCGCGCACTTGGGGCAGGACGAGTTGGGTGAGGGCGATCGGGGCGAGCGCGTTGACCTCGAAGAGTTCCAGCAGGTCCGGCAGCGGGAAGTCGGCCAGCCGGGGCAGCGGTTCGGTGCCCGGAGTGACGGCGCCGTTGAGCGAACCGGCGTTGTTGACCAGCAGGCTCGCGCCGCCGAGGCCCTCGGCGGCCTCGGCCAGATGGGCCCGGTGGTCGTCGTCGACGATCGAGCCGGGCAGGGCCACCACCTTGGTGACGGCGGCCAGGGCGGTTTCGGCCTCGGCGAGTTCGGCAGCGCCGCGGGCGGTGATCACCAGCTGCCAGCCCTCGCCGGCGAGGGCGTGCGCGAGGGCCAGCCCGAGGCCGCGGGAGGCGCCGGTGACCAGTGCGACGGGCGCGAGGTGGGTGTGCTGTGCTGCGTTCATGCCCCCACGATCGCGCCGCGTGGCCGGGCCGCGGATCGGCCACCGGGCCCGGGACCCCGTCGTTCGTTCGGCCTAGTACTGCCAGGGTTCTCGTACCCGGGTTCGGCTCACCGGCTCCGCCTCGTCCTTCGTGGTGACTGACGCGGGCCTGGTCCGGCCGGACGGGACGCCGCACCCGGTGGTTGTGCCCTCCAGGTCGTCCTCGGTCAGACCGCCGTCCACGGGGCACGGGCGCCCCCGCCACTGATCAGCCCGGATGAATTACCGGCGGTGCGGCGTCTCCACCGGTGTGTGCGGCCGACCGATCGGGTACCGGTGGTCAGTCCATTCCGTCCGCCTCACCCGTCCGGCCCGCACGGCCCAGACCCGGAGGTCCGCATGTCCACCGACTCCAGCGCGCGGAGCTGCCCGTTCGACTTCGCCGAAGCCCTTGAGTTCGACCCGATCCTCCGGCAGCTCATGAACGACGCACCGGTCAGCCGCATCCGCCTGCCCTACGGCGAGGGGGAGGCTTGGCTGGTCACCGGGTACGACGACGTACGCACAGTGACCACTGATCGGCGTTTCAGCCGCCACGCCATCGTCGGCCGGGACTTCCCGCGCATGACTCCCGAGCCGATCGTCCAGGCCGAGGCGATCAACGTCATGGACCCGCCCGCCAGCGCCCGCCTGCGCAGCCTGGTGTCCAAGGGCTTCACAGCCGACCACATCGAGCGGATGAGGGACCGTACCCAGCACGTGGTGAACGAGCTGCTGGACCGGATGCGGGACCAGGGTCCCCCCGCCGACCTGATGGAACACCTGGCCCACCCGCTCCCGCTGATCACGATCTGCGAGGTCCTGGACATCCCCGAGAGCGACAGCGCACAGCTGCGCGCCAACGCCCGGACGATGATGAACATGGACCTGGACAACAAGCCGGCCGCGGTGCGAGCCAAGGCCGACCTGCGGGCGTACTTCGCCGAGCTGACGGCCGAACGGCGCAGGAACCCCGGTGACGACCTGATCAGCGCGCTGGCCACGGCCCGGGACGGGGACGAGGTCCTCGACGAGCAGGAACTCACCGTGATGGCCATGGTCCTGCTGATCACCGGCCAGGACACCACGACGTACCAGCTCGGCAACCTCTCGTACACCGTCCTCACCCGGCCGGACGTGCGCGCCGTCCTGCGCGAACGGCCCGAGATGCTCACCCAGGTGATCCATGAGATGCTGCGGCTCATCCCGTTCCGCAAGGGCGTCGGCATCCCCCGGGTGGCCCTCGAGGACGTGGAGCTGAGCGGGGTGACGATCCCGGCGGGGGACATCGTGCACGTCTCGTACCTGACCGCCAACCGGGACGCCCGCAGGTTCGAGCGGCCCGACGAGCTGGACCTGGAGCGGACCGGCCCGTCCCACATGACCTTCGGCTGGGGCGCGCACCACTGCCTCGGCGCACCGCTGGCCATCACCGAACTCGAAGTCGCCATCGGGACCCTGCTGGAGCGCTTCCCCAGGATCGCGCTGGCGAAGCCGGCCGCGGAGCTGGCGTGGAACACCTCGTCGATCTGGCGCTATCCGCTCGGGCTGCCGGTCACCTGGTGACGGCGCCGCACGCCCCGGCGCTCGCCCGCCGCCACCTCGCTTCCGGCTTACCGCGCACCTCGGCACGCACCTCGCAGTGTGCGGGTCGAGGTGCGTGCCGGACCCACCTTCCATAGATTGGGCTGACGTGGCCCGAACCGACTCGCGGTCGGCGCAACCACCCGCTCAGCGAGCATCCGATCCTCGCTCTGCCGACTCGTCCGCCGCGCTTTCGGGCCCCGCCCGGTGAGTCCCGCCGCCGCGCCGGTCCCCATGTGTCCGGCTACAGCGGCTGCCGTCAAGTGCTGGAACTCCCCGCCCCGCCGGGGGCTCACCGGGAACTCCGCCCGTCTGGAGGAAGTCCCATGGCCGTTCTGTGCAAGCCGGCGATAGCTGTGCCGGAGAACGTCATCACCAACGAGGAAACCCTCGAACTGGCACGCAGGCTCCACCACGACCATCCCCAGCTCGATCTGGCGTTGCGCCTCATCAAGAACACCGGGGTGCGGACGCGGCACCTGATCCAACCCATCGACGTGGTGCTGAAGCACCCGGGCTTGGACGAGCGCAGCGCCATCTTCGAGGCGGAGTCCAAGGCCCGCGTCCCGGAGGTGGTGGTCAGGGCCCTCGAAACAGCCCAAGTGGAGCCGTCCCAGATCGACCTGATCGTCTACGTGTCGTGCACCGGCTTCATGATGCCGTCGCTCACGGCGTGGCTGATCAACAAGCTGGGCTTCCGGCCGGAGACCCGGCAGCTGCCGATCGCGCAGCTGGGCTGTGCGGCCGGCGGCGCGGCGGTGAACCGGGCTCATGACTTCTGCTCGGCCTACCCGGGCGCCAACGTGCTGATCGTGGCCTGCGAGTTCTGCTCGCTGTGCTACCAGCCCACCGACCTGGGCGTGGGGTCGCTGCTGTCCAACGGCCTGTTCGGCGACGGGCTCGCCGCCGCCGTGGTCCGGGGCGAGGGTGGCACCGGGATCCGGCTGGAGCGCAACGGCTCGTACCTCATCCCGAACACCGAGGAGTGGATCTCCTACGCGGTCCGCCCCACCGGATTCCACTTCCAGCTGGACAAACGGGTGCCAGGGACGATGGAGCCGCTCAGCCCGGCCCTGCGTGCGGTCGCCGAGCAACACCAGTGGGACGTGGGCATGCTGGACTTCTACATCATCCACGCCGGTGGTCCGCGGATCCTGGACGACCTGAGCCGCTTCCTGAAGGTGCCGCCCGAGGCGTTCCGCTTCAGCCGAGCGACCCTCACGCAGTACGGCAACATCGCCAGTGCGGTCGTGCTCGACGCCCTGGCCAGGATGTTCGACGAGGAGTCGGCCCTCGACGGCCACCACGGGCTGATGGCCGGGTTCGGCCCGGGTATCACCGCCGAGATGTCCCTGGGCACCTGGGCCTCGCCCGGTTCCTGACCACGAAGTCGAACCGTTCCCCCATCCGATCGTTCGTCCGGCCGCCGGCACACCCCTGGCGGCCGGCCCGGACGGGAGCCGGCCCCCGCGCCGCCGGAGCACGACGCGGGGACCGGCTCCCGCCCTCGCTCCGGGCTCTGGAGGTGCCTGTGAAGACCGAAGACGCGACCCCCGGGAACCCTGTTCCCCCCGCCCTACCGCGACGACCGCTGCTGGCGGCGGCCGGACTGATGCCAGTGCTGGCCGGTCTGGTGGGGGCTGCGTGCACGACGTCGGCCGCGGCCCATGGTTCGGGCGGCATGGGGCCCGCCCCCACCCCGGTGACCACCAGCGAGGCGGACTGGAGCGACGTCGTGCGCGCTCTCGGCCGCCCGGGCGGCCTCATCCGCTCGACCTACCACCACACGCCCTTCCCGCGGCACGACCTGCACGTGGTGAGTCGCGGCGTCGTCATCACCCCCGGGCTCGCTCTGGGCTCGCACGCCTCCTTCGCCCGGTACGACGACGGCAGCACCCTGATGATGGGCGACCTGGTGGTGACCGCGGAGGAGCTGCCGGCGTTCACCGACGCGCTCCAGGCTCAGGGGATCGCCCTGACCGCCCTCCACAAACACCTGCCGGGGCAGCGGCCGGAGGTCTGGTGGACCCATGTCTGCGCACACGGCCACGACGCCGTGGCGCTGGCCCGCGGCCTGCGGACCGCGCTCGACCGCACCGGCACGCCGGCACCGCGACCGCACCGACCGCACCGACCACACCGACCCCTCGATCTGGACACCGCCGGCATCGACGCCGCACTGGGTGCTGCGGGCAACAGCAGCGAGGACGTCCATTCGTGCATCTTCCTGCGCCGCGAGACCGTCGTCGACGAGGGGCACGTCCTGCCACCCGGCCTGGGCGCGACCTCGGCCTTCAACTTCCAGCCGCTCGGCCGGGGACGGGCCGCGCTCAGCGGCGACCTCGCCATGGTCGCCACCGAGGTCCAGGAGGTCCTCGCGCTGCTGCGGCGGGGAGGCATCGAACTCGTCGAGCTCCACAACCACGGCCTGACGGACGAACCGCGCCTCTTCTTCATCCACATCTGGGCCGAGGGCGATGCCGTGGACCTGGCCAGACGGGTCCGTCCCGCGGTCGCGGCCACCAATGTCGTACCGGCCACCACCTGACCGACCGGTGGGGATTCCCGACCTTCTCCGTCGGGCCCGACGCGTGTCGGGCCCGACGCGCGCGGCCGGACGCCCAGCCCGCGCCAGGCGCTCGCCGCCGCACGAGTTGGCCACCGAACGTCCCGGGAACGCCGGCCGCCCCGGGGATGCCGGGGTTCACGCGCGGATGCGGTCGCGGTGCAGAGCGCGCGAAGCCCGCTGATACTGAGCCAGCGGGGCGGTTACCGAGCGCGGCGTGAGCCGCACGGTCAGCCACCGTCAGGCCCGCGCCCCCTCATGTGCGCGGCAGCCGCTGGGCGGGGCGGCCGGCGACCACGGCCGGCGATCATCTGCCCGGCGGCACACCGACCGCCGGGTCCCGGACAGAGAGACCGAGGATGCTGAACCGACGAAACCTCCTCAGGGCCGCCACCTTGGGCGGCCCGGTGGCCCTCTTCCCATGGGGCCTCATACCGAACCTGGCCCAGACCGCGCCAGCCGCACCGACGGCCGCTCAGGCCCGCTCGGGAGCCAGGGGGCGGGCCGCCCGGATCGTCCCCTTCGCCCACGCCATGCAGGTGCCCCCGGTGCTGAGCCCGGTGTCGCGGACGGATTCCTCGGACCTGTACCAGCTCCGGATGGCCGAGACCGAGGTGGAGATCGTCAAGGGGCTGCTGACCACCGTCCGGGCCTTCGGCGGCTGCTTCCCGGGGCCGACCATCCGGGCTGTCAAGGGCCGGGAGGTGGTGGTCCAGCAGACCAACGACCTGGACGTGCACACCTCCGTCCACCTGCACGGCGGCCACGTCCGGTCGCAGTACGACGGCCTGCCGATGGACCTCGTCGAGCCCGGCGAGACCCGCGAGTACCGCTACCCCAACGAACAGGTGGCCGCCTCGCTCTGGTACCACGACCACGCGCACGGGCTGGAGGCCGAGAACGTCTACCGGGGCCTGGCCGGCGCCTACCTGCTCAGCGACCCGCACGAGAGCGGCCTGCCGCTGCCGGGCGGCGAGTACGACATCCCGCTGCTGATCCGGGACGCCCGGATCGAGACGGACGGCAGGCTGGTCTACACCGACCCGTACGAGTGCCCGCACATGCTGGTCAACGGCAAGGAGCGGCCCTACTTCGAGGTGGCGGCGCGCAAGTACCGGCTGCGGGTCTTCAACGTCTCGCCCAACCGCCACGTATCGCTGCGCTTCGCCGACGGCGCGCCGTTCACCCAGATAGCCTCCGACGGCGGACTTCTCGCCGGCCCGGTGGAGTTGCACGAGCTGACCCTGGCCGGCGCCGAACGCGCCGAGATCGTGGTCGACTTCGCCCGCTACCCGGTCGGTGAATCGGTGGTGCTGGAGAACACGGCCGCGCTGGAGACCGAGCGGCCCGAGGTGCTGCGCTTCGACATCACCCGGACGGCCGAGGACCGCAGCCGGGTACCGGACGTCCTGGCGACCCTGCCGCCGATCCCGGAGGCGACGGTGCACCGGGACTTCTGGCTGACGACCTTCCCTGACACCAGGATCAACGGGCGCAAGTACGACCCGGACCGGACCGACGTGCGGACCACCGTCGGCACCAGCGAGATCTGGACGATCCACAACCACCTCACCCGCCGGCCGGCCGGGGTCTTCCACGCCCCTCACTCCTTCCACACCCACCTGGTGCGGTTCCGCGTCCTGGACCGTGACGGGGAGCCGGTCGGCCCGGCCGAGGCAGGGCTGAAGGACACCGTCGCGATCCATCCGGGCGAGAGCGTCCGGATCGCCATGACCTGGGGCGAGTACCCGGGCGAGTACGTCTATCACTGCCACCACCTGGTGCACTCCTCGCACGGCCAGATGGGCCGGATCGACGTGCTGCCCTGAGCACCGGGAGGCCGCGCCGAGGAGTCGGACGAGTCCTTCGCCGGCGCATCCCCGTCCTCGTCCCCGGACGCCCCGGCGTCCGGGACCGGCCGGCGGCAACGCGGTGCCACAGCCGGCACCACCACCGGCACCGCGTCGCCCTCCGGGTCAGCCCCCGTCCGGGATCCCCCTTAGCTGCCCGTGATCACGGTGGCCCCGTCGTTCGCCGAATCCGGGGTCCGTGATCGAACTCCCGTCCCCGGGCGGTCGGGAGGAGTTCGAGGACGGACCCTAGGACGCGCCGAGGGCCCAGCCCTCGGGGTCGGTCCAGGCGGCCAGGGTGCGGCGGCTCTCGAAGCGGCGCTCGCGGCCGGTCAGGGGGTCGGTGAACTCGACGACGGAGGAGAGCAGCTGGAGCGGCCGACGGAAGTCGTCCGGGGCCGGTTCGGTCAGCACCACCGGGTAGACCGGGTCACCGAGGATCGGCACGCCGAGGCCGCACATGTGCAGCCGCAGCTGGTGGGTGCGTCCGCTGAGCGGGCGGAGGCGGTAACGGGCGAGGTTGTCGCGGTGTTCGAGCAGGTCGATCCCGCTCTCGCTGTTCGGCGGGGCGTCGACCTCACGGGCGGCGATCACGCCCCGTTCCTTGACGATGTGGCTGCGGACGGTGCGTGGCAGGCGCAGCGCCGGGTCGTAGCGGGCGACGGCCTGGTACTCCTTGCGGACCAGCCGATCGCGGAAGAGCGTCTGGTAGGCGCCGCGGTCCTGCGGCCGGACCACGAACATGGCCAGGCCGGCGGTGAGCCGGTCGAGCCGGTGGGCGGGGCTGAGCGCGGGCAGGTCGAGGGTGTGCCGCAGCCGGGACAGCGCCGTCTCGACGACGTGCCTGCCGCGCGGGGTGGTGGCCAGGAAGTGCGGCTTGTCGACGACGACCAGGTGCTCGTCCCGGTGCAGTACCTCCAGCTCGAACGGGACGCGGACCTCGTCCGGCAGGTCCCGGTAGAACCACAGGTGCGCGCCGGGCCGGAAGGGCGCGTCGGGCGCGACCGGCCCGTCCTCGCCGACGATCTCCCGCCCGTGCAACGCCGCGTCGATCCGCTCGGCCGCCACCGTGGGCAGCCGCTCGACCAGATGGGCACGAACGGTCGGCCAGGGCCCCTCGGCCGGGAGCCGCAGGTGCACCGGGTCCACGCCGTTGCGCTGCGGGAGGGGGGAGGCCGGGCGGCGGCTCTTGCGTCTCATCTCGCCGCCCAGCCTAGTCGGGTACGCCCGGCCGTCTCCCGTCCGAGGTGCCGCCTGCGGGGGCACGGACCAGAGTGGACCCTAGGACCGCTCTGCCCTGGAGGACGCGTGACCGCCGACGACGGCCCGGCCGGTGTGCCGCCGCTCCATCTGCCGCGACGCACCCGGCTGCTCCTGTACGGCGCCATCGCGCTGCTGGTCGGCGCCGTCGTGGCCGATCTGGTGACCGGCCCCGGCACTACGCTCTCCCCCGTCCTCGCGGTAGCGCCGGTGCTGGCCGGAGCGACCACCCGGACGGCCCGGGTGCCGCTGATCGCCGGGGCGATCGCCGTCCTCGCGGTCGGGCTGCTGGAGACCACCAACACCGACCTACCGACCGAGGTGCACGTCACCGCGCTGATCACGGTGCTCGCCGCGACGTTGGCCAGCGCCGCCAACGTCGTCCTGGTGGCGGCCCGGGAGCGGCAGTTGTACCAGGTCCGGACGGTGGCCGAGGCGGCGCAGCGGGCCCTGCTGCGACCGCCCGCCGGGCGGATCGGACCGCTGAGACTGGCCGTGCGGTACGTCGCGGCGGCCGCGGAGGCACGGATCGGCGGGGACCTGTACGCCGTGGTGGAGACGCGTTTCGGGGTGCGGATCCTGCTGGGGGACGTGCAGGGACACGGGCTGCCGGCGGTGGAGACGGCGGCGGACGTGCTGGGCGTGTTCCGGGAGGCGGCACGGACCGAGCCCGACCTCACCCGAGTGGCGGAGCGGATGGACGCGGCGCTCGCCGCGCGGTCTGAGGACGGGCGGTTCACCACCGCGCTGCTGCTGGACGTGGCGCCTGACCGGGACACGGTGACGATCGTGAACTGCGGCCATCCCGACCCGCTGCTGCGCCGCGGGGGCAGGGTGAGCGATCTGGAGCCGCCATTCCCTACGCCGCCGCTGGGCCTGCTCGGTCTGACCGGCAGCGGCTACCCGGCGGGCCGCTTCGAGCCGCGGCTCGGCGACCTGCTGCTCCTGCACACCGACGGCGTGTCCGAGGCCCGGGACGCCGAGGGCCGGTTCTACCCGCTGGCGGAACGTCTGCCCTGCCTGCCCGCGGGAAACCCGCAGGACCTGCTGGACGCCCTGCTCGCGGATGTCCGCGGCTGGGTCGGGGAGGCCGGACTGGCCGACGACGCGGCCCTGCTGGCGCTGCTCTGGGAGCAGTGAGGCCCCGCACCGGCGGCGGGCGACGGGCTGGGGCGCGACTGTCAGTACCGTGTGCCAGGCTTCACGCAGGTCGACGATCTGGCGACCGTCCGCCGCGACGGTGCGGACGTACGGGCCGACGAGGGGAGCGTGTCATGGGTGCGGTGGCGAGCGGGTCGTTCGAGCTGACGGCGTTCGAGCCGGTGGAGACGGAGGAGCACGAGGGCGCCTCCTTCGGGCGCGTCAGGATCGCCAAGACCTTCACCGGCGGGCTGAACGGGCGCAGCGAGGTGCGGATGCTGTCCGTCGGCGGCGCGTCGGGCGGGCCCGCCTCGTACGTCGCGGTGGAGCACGTGACGGGCGAACTGGACGGGCGCGCCGGCTCGTTCGTGCTCCAGCACGCGGCCTGGGACACCACCGGGGTGACGATACGCGTGGTGCCGGGCACGGGGGCGGGCGGGCTGGCCGGAATCACCGGCGAGTTCCGGTTGGCCGTCGACGAGTCCGGCACCCACACCTACGTGCTGGAGTACGAGCTGGGCTGACGTCCGCCGCGGCGGGCGGGCGGTGGCTCACGCGTACCGGATCGGCTGGGTCGCCTCCTGGCGCTGGATCGCGGTCCGGACGGCCGTGACGAAGCTCCAGAACAGCGGCAGCGTGTTGGCTCCCGCGTCGGCCCGGGCGTTCCTGGTCGGGGCGAACATCGCGGTCCGCAGCTCGGTGGTCAGCTCCAGCTGGGCGCCCGTGCCGAGCAGTGTGCGGTTGCAGATGTTCTGTGGGTCGTCTCCGGCGAGCTGCTGCCCACCGGAGACGTTCACGGCCCGGATGCCCGCTGCGGCGAACTCCTCCATCAGGTACAGGCGGAGGCCGTGGTTCAGGCCGCCGAGCAGCACCGCCCGGGTACCGGCCTCCAGGCCGGCCGTGGCGGTGGTGCAGCCGTGCAGCGACAGCACGTTGAGGCTGTCGGAGCACATCGCGCGGGCGACGGTGTCGTCGCAGTGGTTCGAGCTGACGTGCAGCGCGCGGTTGCCGGAGGAGCGCAGACCCTCGAACATCCAGTAGTCGTGCACCGGCCCGGTGGCCGGGGTCGGGGCGAGGTCGGCGGGGTGGTAACCGGCGACGGCCAGGCACAGCTGGGAGGTGCCGCCCTCGATTCCGCCGCCGTGCGGGGCGACGACGGTGGTGCGGACGAAGGCCGTACGGCCCTGCGGGCACTGGTTGTCCAGGTGCCGGCGGTAGCGGAGACCGTAGTCCACGCCCTCGACCAGGGTCGGGTCGGCGTACAGAGCCGCGTTGGAGGGGTACAGGTCGGCGGCGATCCGGGTACGGCGGGTGATCGGGATCGGAACCATGGCAGGAGGTGGGGATGTACGGAGCAGGCGAGGCACAACCGCGGAGCGCCGCCCGGGTTCAGGTTCACGCCGCTTCGAAGCGGCGTCGGTCGGCCTGATCGTGTGACAGCGGCTCGACGAACGCGCGCCGCGCCGACAGGCATATCTCCACGCTGCCACGATGATGCGATCAGTGCACGATCAGCCTCGGAGGGTGGCGTATGCCCGGTACAGCGACGGCCCGAGCGGTGACGGCCCGGGCGGTGACAACCCGTACAGCCACGGCACGGACACCGGTGACGATCGAGGAGGTGGTCGACCGGCTGCGGGAGATCGCGGCGGCCCTGCCCCTCGCCGACGGGGTGGCGGTCTTCAACCGGCTCTACCTCACCGTCACCGAAGCGGTCCGTGACCGGCTCGCGGACGGGTACTTCGCCGACCCGCCGGCGATGGCCGAGCTGGACGCGGTGTTCGCCGGGCGGTACCTGCTGGCCGTGGCCGCCGACGGGGCCGGGCAGCAGCCGCCCGCCTGCTGGCGGCCGCTGTTCGCGCTGCGCGCCCACCCGGGCGTACATCCGCTGCAGTTCGCGCTGGCCGGGATGAACGCCCACATCCAGCACGACCTGCCGCTGGCGGTGGTGGACCTCTGCCGCCGGCGGGGCTGTGAGCCCGCCGACGTCGAGCGGGACTACCACCGGATCAACGGGGTGCTGGCCGAGGTGGAGTCGGTCGTCCGGGAGCAGTTGCTGCCCGGGCCCGAGTTGCTGGACTGCGCCGAGCCGCTGACCCACCTGCTGGGGGCCTGGTCGGTCGAGGCCGCCCGGGAGGGGGCCTGGTCCGCCGTCCGGGCCCTCTGGGAGCTGCGCGGGCTCCCGGCCGCCACCGGGGCTTTCACCGCGGCGCTGGACGGCTCGGTCGGCCTGCTCGGCCACGCCCTGCTGCTGCCGCTGGTGCCGTACGAGCGCTGCGCCGGGAGAACCGGGCAGAACGAGCAGCACGGCAGGAGCGACGACGCCCCCGGCACGACCGCGGCCGCCCGGCTCCCCGAAGCGGGGTGCCGGGCGGCCGCCGGGACGGGCGCGGGCGATCAGGCCCAGCTGGAGTGCAGCGGCTTGCCCTCGGCGTAGCCGGCCGCGCTCTGGATGCCCACGATCGCCTTCTCGTGGAACTCCTCGAGGCTGCTGGCGCCCGCGTAGGTGCAGGAGCTGCGCACACCGGCCACGATCGAGTCGATCAGGTCCTCCACGCCCGGGCGGGCCGGGTCGAGGAACATCCGGGAGTGCGAGATGCCCTCCTCGAACAGCGCCTTGCGGGCCCGGTCGTACGAGGAGTCCTGGGCGGTGCGGTTGCTCACGGCACGGGCCGAGGCCATGCCGAAGCTCTCCTTGTACTGGCGGCCGTCGGCGGTGGTCTGCAGGTCGCCCGGGGACTCGTAGGTCCCGGCGAACCAGGAACCGATCATCACGTTGGAGGCGCCGGCGGCCAGCGCCATGGCGACGTCACGCGGGTGGCGCACACCGCCGTCGGCCCAGACGTGCTTGCCGAGCCGGCGGGCCTCGGCGGCGCACTCCAGGACGGCGGAGAACTGCGGGCGGCCGACGCCGGTCATCATCCGGGTGGTGCACATGGCGCCCGGGCCGACGCCGACCTTGAGGATGTCGGCGCCCGCCTCGACGAGGTCGCGGACACCGGCGGCGGAGACCACGTTGCCGGCCACGATCGGGATCTGCGGGTCCAGGCCCCGCACCGCGCGCAGCGCGCTGATCATGCTCTCCTGGTGGCCGTGCGCGGTGTCGACGACCAGCACGTCCGCGCCGGCCTCGATCAGCGCCTTGGCCTTGCCCGCGACGTCACCGTTGATGCCGACGGTGGCGGCGATCCGCAGCTTGCCGTTCGCGTCCACGGCCGGGGTGTACAGGGTCGCGCGCAGCGCGCCCTTGCGGGTGAGGAGGCCGACCAGCTTGCCCTCGCGGTCGACGACCGGGGCGAGCTTGCGGTGGGCCTCGGTGAGCTTGTCGAAGGCCGCGCGCGGGTCGATGTCCTCGTCCAGCACCAGCAGGTCGCGGGACATGATGTCGGCGAGGCCGGTGAAGCGGTCGACGCCCTGGCAGTCGGACTCGGAGACCACGCCGACCGGCTTGTCGTCCTCGACCACCACGAGGGCCCCGTGGGCGCGCTTGTGCAGCAGCGAGAGCGCCTCGGCGACGGTGGCGCCGGGGGTCAGGGTGATCGCGGTGTCGACCACCAGGTGGCGCCGCTTGACCCAGGAGATGACGTCGGCGATGACCTCGGTCGGGATGTCCTGCGGGATGGCGACCAGGCCGCCGCGGCGGGCGACGGTCTCGGCCATCCGGCGGCCGGCTATGGCGGTCATGTTGGCGACGACCAGCGGGATGGTGGTGCCGGTGCCGTCGTTCGAGGAGAGGTCGACACCCTGCCGGGAGCCCACGGCGGAACGGCTGGGGACCATGAAGACGTCGTCGTACGTCAAGTCGTACGAGGGCTTGAGGTCGTTCAGGAAACGCATGAATGGGCTCTCTGGCTGGGAGAAATTACACCTCGGGTGCGGGTGCGGCAGGGCCGCCGGGGCGCACTCGGGCGCCCTGCACCCAGCATTCGATTCTCCGTGAGCACCGGCTCAAAAGCCAGTTCGAGGAGCATTGCTGGGGGTGTGCACAAACCATGATCAATGCTTCGCGTGTAGACATGGACGAACCTCCAAACGCCCTGGCCCGCCCTCGCCCACGTCGGCCTTTCGCCCCGGACCGGGCCGCTCCCGTAGCATTCACGCGGTAACGGCGAGGCGACTGGGAAGCGGCAGCGGGCGTGAGCATCGAGCAGACGGACATCGAACAGGGTCAGAACGAGGAGGAGATCGACTACGGTCCCGGCCTCGACCCCGAGCGGCTGCGGCTCTGCCTGGAGGTGCTCGCGGACCTCGACGAGCTGCACGTCGACCACCCGGACGCGATCACCGTCCGCAAGGCGGTCGGCGGCATATTCCGGACGCTCAAGCAGCGCCGCCGCCAGGAGACCCGGGCCCGCAAGACGGCGAACGACCGCGAGGTCACCGCCCGCACCGCCACCGGCGCCCCGACCCGGATCGACGACGAGACGGCCGGCGCCTTCGGCCTGACCACCGTCACCACCACCGAGATCGCCGGCATCCTGGAGCGGCCGCGCTCCTGCTACACCTGCAAGACCCGCTACGTCGAGGTCGACGCCTTCTACCACAACCTGTGCCAGAAGTGCGCTGTCCTGAACCGCTCCCGCCGGGACGCCCGGGCCGACCTCACCGGCAAGCGCGCGCTGCTGACCGGCGGCCGGGCGAAGATCGGGATGTACATCGCGCTGATGCTGCTGCGCGACGGCGCCCACACCACCATCACCACCCGGTTCCCCAACGACGCGATCCGCCGGTTCAAGGCGATGCCGGACAGCGCCGAGTGGATCCACCGCCTCAAGATCGTCGGCATCGACCTGCGCGACCCGGCGCAGGTGATGGCCCTGGCGGACGAGGTCGCCGCGGACGGCCCGCTGGACATCCTGATCAACAACGCCGCGCAGACCGTGCGCCGCCCGCCGGAGTCCTACCGCGAGCTGGTCAACGCCGAGTCGGCCCCGCTGCCGGCCGGCGAGCTGCCGCAGGCCACCACGATCGGCCGCTTCAACAGCGGAACCGTCGACCTGCCCGCCCTCCCCCGCCAGGCGAGCGGCGGCGAGCAGCGGCTGGCCGCCGAGGACGTCACCTCGCTCGCCCTCGTCACCGGCTCCGCCACCCCGGCCCGGATCGAGGCCGGCACCGCGATCGACGCCGGCGGCCTGGTGCCCGACCTCGCGCCCACCAACAGCTGGGTGCAGACCGTGAGCGAGGTCGGCCCGGTCGAGCTGCTGGAGGTCCAACTCTGCAACTCCACCGCGCCGTTCATCCTGATCAGCCGACTGCGCCCGGCGATGGCGGCGTCCGCGTCGCGCCGCAAGTACGTGGTCAACGTCTCCGCGATGGAGGGCGTGTTCCAGCGCGGCTACAAGGGCGCCGGCCACCCCCACACCAACATGGCCAAGGCCGCGCTCAACATGCTGACCCGCACCAGCGCGCAGGAGATGTTCGAGACCGACGGCATCCTGATGACCGCCGTCGACACCGGCTGGATCACCGACGAGCGGCCGCACCCGGACAAGATGCGGCTGGCCGACGAGGGCTTCCACGCCCCGCTGGACCTGGTCGACGGCGCGGCCCGGGTGTACGACCCGATCGTGCGCGGCGAGGCCGGCGAGGACCTGTACGGCTGCTTCCTCAAGGACTACGAGCGCGGCAACTGGTGACCGCCCGAAGGAGATGACGGCGAAGTGACGACCGCACCGGTGCTCGGCGCCGGGATCATCGTGCCCACCGGGGACGGCCGGGTGCTGGTCGGCCGGCGCACCACGACCGGCGAGCCGCCGACCTGGAGCCTGCCCGGCGGCAAGGTCGACCCGGGCGAGTCCTTCGAGCGGACCGCGGCCCGTGAACTCGCCGAGGAGACCGGCATCGTGCTGCCCGCCGAGGCGATGCGGGTGCTCGCCGTGCACCTGGACCACGAGCTCGGCCGGCCACGGCTGACCGCCGCCGTACTGGCGCCGCCCAGCCTGGCCGAGGCGGTGGTCACCGAGCCGCACGCCTGCGCCGGCTGGGAGCGCTTCCCGGTGGACGCCCTGCCGGAGCCGATGTTCTACCCGTCCGCGCTGGTCCTCGGCAGCTGGCTGCCCGGGCTCGACGGCGTGCGGCGGGAGGGGACGCACGGCTACCCCGTCGCCCGCTGATCCGCGGGCGGCGAGGTCACCGCGTCACCAACTCCGGTGCGGAGTTCAGCCGTTGCGGGCCGACTCCGGCCCGGTGATCCGCCCGAGAAGCGGCAGCGTGGAGGCGATGATCGCCAGCGATGCGGCCAGCCCGAAGCCGACCAGCCCGAAGTACGTCAGGCCGGGCGACACCAGGTCGTAGCTCATCTGGGCTTTGAGGAACATCGCCGCCGCAGCGAAGCCCGTCCCGATCGCGAGCGCCGACACCGCCAGCAGTGGCAGCGCGCTCTCCAGTCCGACCACCCTGCGCAGCAGTTGCAGTGGCGCGCCGGTCAGTCGCAGCATCGCGAACGGGCGCCTGCGGTCGGACAGTCCGGCCACCACGCTCACCGCGAGGCTGCACCCGGCGATCGGCAGGGTGGTCAGCAGCACCACGTTCGCCAGCTGCCGCCAGCTCTGGAGCTTCTTCTGCCCCTCGGAGGCCCAGTCCTCGGCCAAGCGGGGCTCGTAGGTGGGAAAGTCCTTCATGAACAGGGTCCGCAGCTGTTCCTTGGCCGCCTCGGAGCCGTCGGTGGTCGCGTAGAGCATCCGCACCGGGAGCTCGGCCACCTCGGCCCCGGAGATCGCCGCGGCCGGCCACTCGTGCCCGCTGCTGTCCGTCAGGTCGACCAGCTGGTAGGGGTCGACCGCCGCGACGGCGGCTCCGGGCGCACAGTGGCCGATCACGGGGATCCGCGCGAGTTCCGCGCAGTCGACCAGGCTGGGCACCATCCGCCGCTCGCCCTGCTGGAACGCGCCGATCCGGGCCGGGTTGTCGTGGATCAGGGCGATCCCCTGGAACCCGGGAACGGCCCGGGCCCGGGCCAGCACCCGGTCGGGCACGGAGGGCAGCGTGACCGCGTCCTCCTTGTTGCCGAACGGGACGTCCACGATCGCCTTGCGCACCTCGGGGGCGCCGTTCAGCGTGCTCTGGTTGGCGTTGATGGTGCCCATGATGGCCAGGGTTCCGGTGGTCACGAACAGCGCCAGCACCAGGCCGGAGACCGAGCGGAAGCCTGCCCTCGGGTCGTCCGAGAGGCGGCGCGTCGCGATCAGTGAGGCCGGCCGGCCGGTCCGCCGGGCCACCGCCTGGGCGGTCGCCATGGTGAGCCACGGACCGGCGGTCATCAGGCCGAGCATCACCAGCACGAAGCCGGTCAGGTACGCCGCGGACTGCCCGTTGGTGGTCGCCGGCTTGCTGCCGACGAAGTAGCCGAGCTCGGCGAGGCCGGCCACCAGCGGGATCAGCCGCCAGGGGCTCGGCGGCTTCGGGGTGACCCGGCGGGAGACCCCGAGCGGCGAGATGGTGACCCGGCGCAGGGCGAACCGGGCCGCGAGGGCCGCCGCCGCAGGCACGCCCAGCACCGTCACCGCGACCTGCGGCAGGGTCAGGCTCAGGTCGGAGGCGAAGAAGCGGTCGCCGGTGAACGGCACCTCGGCCACCACCGGTTTCAGCGCGAAGTACAGACCGAAGCCGACGGCCGTGCCGATCACCGCGGCCACGGTGGACTCGACGGCCGACATCACCGACACCTGTCCCGGCGTCGCGCCGACCAGGCGCATCGCGGCGTAGCGCTGCTCCCGGGTGGCTGCGGACAGCCGGGTCGCGGTACCGATGAAGATCAGCACCGGGAAGATCAGCGCGGCGGCCACCACGGTGAGCACCAGGACCATCCGGTCCCCGTGCACGCCCGCGCCGTAGCAGGCGGACTCGCAGTCGGTGGGCAGCGCGGTGGCGACGCCGGTGACGGTGGTGGCCCGCGGCAGCGCCCCGACCTCCTCCACGGTCCGGCCGACGACCACGGCCAGGCTGTCCGGGGAGGGCAGCCCGTCGTCGCCGAGGGTCCCGGCGAGCCGCCCGGGGAAGCGGTCCCCGAGCTCCACGGCCGGGGTGTCGCGCATCAGCTTCTCCAGCGCGGGCGAGGCGTAGTACTCGCCGGGCGCGGGCAGTCGGCCCAGGCCGGGCACCACCGGCGAGTTGGGCCCGGTCGGGGCGAGATCGGCCCGGAAGACGGTCTTACCCCGGTAGTAGTCCACCCGGGCGCCCCACCAGAGCGGGTCCGCCGAGGTGGCCGCCGTCGCGCCCTGGACGCCCGTGTTCATCCAGACCTGCCGCTCGTTGGCGCGGTCGATCGCGTTCATGCTGGAGAAGGTGGACAGCAGCAGCCCGACCCCGATCGCGACCGCCGCCGCGATCATCAGTAGCCGGGCCACGGCCTCCCGGCCGCCGCTGAAGGCGAGCCTGAGCGCGAAGGGGATCACGGGGCCACCGGTCCGGCGGAGAGCGTACGGGCCTGGCCGTCGCGGACGATCGCCTCGCGGTCGGCGTAGGCGGCGACCCTCGGCTCGTGGGTGACCAGGATGACGGTGGTGCCCTGCTCCCTGGCCGCGGCGACCATCAGCTCCATCACCTGCTCGCCGGTCAGCGAGTCCAGCGCGCCGGTCGGCTCGTCGGCGAACAGCACCTGCGGACGGGCCACCAGGCCGCGGGCGAGCGCGACGCGTTGGGCCTGACCGCCGGACAGCTCACCGGAGCGGCGGTTCTCCATGCCGTCCAGACCGAGCCGGGCGAACCAGGGGCGGGCCTGGGCCAGCGCGGCGCCCCGGCGCACGCCGTTCAGCAGCAGCGGCAGGGCGACGTTCTCCTCGGCCGTCAACTCCGGAACCAGCTGGCCGAACTGGAAGACGAAGCCGAACTGGTCCCGGCGCAGGGCGCTGCGTCGCGCCTCGCTCATGCTGTCCAGGCGCTGCCCGTTGAACAGCACCTCGCCCGCGTCGGGCACCAGGATGCCCGCCAGGCAGTGCAGTAACGTCGACTTGCCGGAGCCGCTGGGGCCCATGATGGCGAGCACCTCGCCGGCTCCGACGGACAGGCTGGCCCCGCGCAGAGCGGGCGTCTCGCCGAAGGCGAGGGCGAGGTCGCGGGCCTCGATCACCGGGGTCATGCGCGCACCTCCGCGGCGAGCGCGTCGAGCCGGGCGACCGTGAGGTCGATCCAGCGCAGGTCGGCCTCCAGGTGGAACAGGCCGTGGTCGGCGAGCAGGGCGTCCACCAGCGGTCCGCCGCGGCGCAGTTCGGTGAGTTCGCGCATCCGGCGCAGGTGGGCGGCGCGCTGGGTGTCCAGGTACTGCTCGGCGTCGCGGCCGAGCATGAGGGCCAGCACCACCTTGGTGAACAGCACGGACTGCAGGTTGGGTTCGGGCGCGACCGGGTCCCGGAGCCAGGTCTCGAACTCGGTCGCCCCCGTCTCGGTGATGACGTAGCGCTTGCGCTCGGGCCCGTCGCCGGGTTCGGCCTCACCGGCCATCACCTTGCCGTCGCGGGCCAGCCGGCCGAGGGTCGCGTACACCTGGCCGTACGGGAGGGGCTTGCCCCGGCCGAAGAGGGAGTCGTAGTCGCGCTTGAGGTCGTAGCCGTGACTCGGCTCCCGCTCCAGCAGCCCGAGGAGGGTCAAAGGAACACTCATGGGGAGGACCATACACCAGGGATATACACCGAGTGTATATCTGCGAAGGGTACGGAGCCGACCTGGCGAAACGTCAACTCGCTGCAAGCGGAGGGCAGGAGGCGGCCGCACGACCGCCCCCTGCTCCGCACCACCGGCCGGAACCCCCACGGTCCGACCGGGCCGACGCCGCGCCCAGGCACGGGGGCGCGACCGGACCCCAGCCTGCCCGCCCTGGGGGCGGCTGCCGAGGGCCGAACGTCCCGGGTGATCAGGGCCCGAGGTGCTACGAACGCGCACCACTCTTGTGCGAGGGGGGCGCTCGGGTGGAAATTGGGTGACGAAACCCCGTACGCGCCCGCGTCCTTGAGGAGACCTCAGCGTGTCCAGCACATCCCGCCCGGCCAGGCCCGCGTCGCTCCCGCGGCGAACCGGCCGAGGGCTGCGGCGGGCCTTCGGTGCCCGGCACGAACCGTTGGCCCGCCCCCTCGACCGGGCCCGCGCCCGCGCCTGGCTGCTCACCGTCCTCGGCGGCTTCCTCGCCACCGCCCTCGCCGTCGGCGGAGCGCTGCTGTTCTACCGCTCCACCGCGCCGCAGGCGGACGCCGACCGGGCCCGGCTGCACCGGGTCGACGCCGTGGTGACGGCGGCAACCGAACACGGCGTCACCACCGGCAGTCGCTTCTCCGGCGGCTACGGCAGCCGGGTCGACGCCGAGGCCTCCTGGACCTACCCCGGAGCCACCCGGCACACCGGCATCGTCCAGGCCCCGCGTGCGGCAACCACCGGAACCGTCGTCCCCATCTGGGTCGACCCCGCCGGGAACGCCAGCACTCCCCCGGTCGACCGCGGCGCCCTCGCCGTCTCCGCCGCCTGTACCGGCACCGGCGCCCTCCTCACCCTGTTCGCCTTCCTCGCCTTCGCCCTGCGCCTGCGCCTGAACGTGCTCGACCACCGCGCCGAGGCGGAGTGGACCGCCGGCTGGGCCCGCCTGGAACCGCTCTGGAGCGGCCGTGCGGGCAACCGCCTGGAGGACTGAACCTCAGCGCCGTCGCGTCCAGGCCGGCGCCGGGTTCGGCCTGGCCGCGTGGTGGGTGAGGGCGGCGACGGCGACCAGCAGGGCGAAGGCCAGGGCCAACGCGACGGGGACGGAGGCGTGGAGGACGAGCAGGGCGCCGAGGAGGGCGCCGGCGAACATCCAGACCGCCGAGGCCAGGCGGCGGGAGCCGGTGAGGTCCGCGGCGAGGGCGGTGAGGGTCATGGTGAGCACGGTGGTGGGCAGGTCCGGGACCTTGAGCGAGCGGGCCACCGCGTTCTGCCCGCCCATGGCGAGGGCCAGCAGCCCGATCAGGGTGTAGCGGGCCGACTCGGAACTGTGGCCGACCGCGGCCGCCAGGAGGACGCTCACGGCGACGAAGACCGCCTGGACGGCGATGGCGACGGTCAGCAGGCGGCCCCGGTGGCCGGGCAGGTGCCGGGAGAGGTGGCCGCCGGCCAGGGCGCCGAGCAGGAACGCGGCCAGGGCGGCCAGCGAGGCGGTGGCGGACAGTCCGGGGGCGCCGGCCAGGGCGAAGCCGAGGAACACCACGTTGCCGGTCATGTTGGCGACGAAGACGTGCCCCAGCGCCAGGTAGCTGACCGCGTCCACCACCCCGGTGATCACGGTCAGCACCAGCAGCATCGGCACCAGCGGCCCGTGCTCGGGGTCGACTTTCAGCATCGGGCCTCCCGGAAGGTTCGTGTGACGGTCCTTCCGTTCTACACCGACAGGCCCTGGGGCCCGTCTCCGAACTCCTGTCGTCCGCCCCGCGGACGCGAGTTCGAAGGCGGGCCCTACGCCAGCGCCGGGTTGCCCGGCTCGTCCGACTCGTCGTCCAGGTGCCAGTGGAGGTCCCGTACGCCGGGCTCCAGGGACAGCCGGGTGACGACCTGTTCGAGGGCCGGGGCGACCTGGCCGTTGATCGCCACGGTGGCCCGCAGGCTGGTGGCGTCACCCTGGTCGGTGCGGCGGGCGCGCAGGCCGGTGGGGGCGAGGCCGGAGGCGGCCAGGGCCTGGAGCAGCAGGGCGCGGATGTGGGTCTCGGACTTGCGGTCGCACTCCAGGTGGACGGTGGCCCGGGAGGTGGAGTCCGGGTCACTGCCGGCCTGCGGGGCCCGGTCGAGCAGCCGCCCGGCGGGGCGCAGCACCAGGTGGACGGCCAGCACGGCGAGGGTGCCGAGGACGGCGAGGTCCAGCTTGCCGGAGGCGGCCAGCACCCCGACGGCGGCCGAGCACCACAGGGTCGCGGCGGTGTTGAGGCCGCGCACGCCGGCGCCGTCGCGCAGGATGACGCCACCGCCGAGGAAGCCGATGCCGGAGACGACGTAGGAGGCGACCCGGGTGGGGCTGCCGGTGTCGCCGACGGCCTCGCTGTACAGGACGAACAGGGTGGCGCCGGCGGCGACCAGGGCGTTGGTGCGCAGGCCGGCCATCCGGGCGCGCCACTGGCGTTCGACGCCGATCAGCGCGCCGCAGGCGACGCCGGTGGCGAGCCGGACCAGGAACTCGACGGTGGTCAGGGTGTGCACGACGGCACCTCCTCCAGGTGGGCCGCGAAGGACTCGCGGAGGTCGCGGGGACCGCGGAAAGGGAACGGACGGGTGGCGAGCCGCCGCTCACCACCCGTCCGTGGGAACCGTGACCGGTGGCTCAGTGGTTCAGCGCGGTCTGCACGATCTTGATGATGACCATGATCATCGCGATCAGCAGGTAGGCGCGCAGGGCGCCCATGCCGACCTTGCGGGCGGTGGACATCACCGGACGGCTCAGCGTCTCCAGCGGGGGCATCCGCCAGTCCTCGCGGCCGGTGCGGTCGATCGGGTCCTCCTTGGCGGCGGTGCGGCCGGCCGTGAAGAAGTACCCGGCGACCAGGACGCCCACGACACCGCAGCCGCCCATGATCCACAGGATCGCGTCGGAGCTGATGTCCGGCCAGACCACCGAGGCGGTCAGGATCAGCGAGAGCATCACCAGCACGCCGACCACCGTCGAGGTGAAGGCGTTGGTCCTCGGCCCGTTGACCCAGGGGCCGAGCACGGCCCGGTCGTTGCAGAGCAGCAGCAGGAACACGGTGGCGGAGGGCAGCAGCACTCCGGCCAGCACCTGGACGAACTGGGTGATCAGGCCCTGGGTGTAGTCGTCGGACAGCAGGGTGATCGCCGCCGCGACCACCACCAGGCCCGCGTACACCGCGTAGAAGCCCTTGGCACCCTTGACGCCCCGGTGCAGCGAGTGCTTGATGCCGAACACGTCGCCTATCGCGTAGGCGGTCGAGAGGGAGACGGCGAAGGCGCCGATGATCGAGGCGTCCAGCAGGGCGATGGCGAACAGCACGCCCGCGAGGTGGCCCGCCTTGTCCTCGATGCCCTTGGCCACGGCGGCGGTGTCGGAGAACTGCCCGAAGCCGTCGGTGCCCGCGAAGGCCGCCGCCGTGAGGCCGATCAGCGCCGCCGCGCCGACGATGACCACGACGATCCCGATCCACAGGTCGACCTTCTCGTACTTCATGAAACGCGGGGTGATCCGCTTGTCGATGACGTACGACTGCTGGAAGAACAGCTGCCAGGGGGCGACGGTGGTGCCGACGATCGAGATGATGACCAGCATCACGGCGGCCAGCCGGCCGGCGCCGCCCGGCATGGTCGGCGTCACGAAGTCGTGGGCCATCTGCGAGGTCCTGGGGTGGACCATGAAGTAGATCGGCACCAGCAGCAGCGAGCCCACGCACAGCGTGATGGCCACGCGCTCGAAGCGCTGGAAGGAGCCGGTGAAGGCCGAGGCGATGATGATCGCCGCCGCCAGCACCACCGAGACGGCCTTCGGCAGGCCCAGGTACCCGGCCGCCATGGTGACGCCGATGAACTCGGTGACCAGGGTGAGGGCGTTGAGCAGGAAGAGGTCGATGACGCTGAACGCGCCCCAGAACTTCCCGAACCGCTCCAGGATGAGGCGGGCGTGGCCGACGCCGGTGACGGCGCCCAGGCGCAACACCATCTCCTGGTTGACGTACAGCACCGGGACCAGCATCAGCAGGGTCCACAGCAGCTGGGTGCCGTAGTTCTGCCCGGCCTGGCCGTAGGTGGAGAAGGCGCCGGCGTCGTTGTCGCCGACCATCACGATCAGGCCGGGGCCGACGATCGCCAGCAGGGTCTTGAGCCGGGCGGAGAGTCCGCTGCGGGGGGTGGTGTCGTCGAGCCGGATGGTGCCGAGCGCGCCCTTGATGTCGCCGACGTGGGCGTCGTCGAGCACGGCGGCCCGGGCAGCGGTGGGAGCGGTGGGGACCGTGGGAACCTTCGGGTCCAGCATCACGTTGGTCATGGCGGGGCCTCCCTGCCCTCTTCCTAGAGAGGGCGACAGGGGGCACGCAGCAGCGATCCTCCCTGCGGGCGCACGACGTCCGCTCCGTACGGCGACGCTGAGCGGCGGCGGCCGTGCGGGCATGACGAAGCGTCAGGCGGCTTACGTCCGGGCATGGTTGAGCGCGGGACGAAGCGCCGGGTGAACGCGCAGGGAAGGTTGTTACCGCGTGCCGGAGGTGTTCGAGAGCATGCGGGGGCAGGGGCTACTGTGGCCCGGACTATTGCAGTCCATTTCTCTCCCCTCCTCCCGGTCGGGGGCGCACCGACTGTGCGCCGCGTCGCGACACGGCAAGGAGCACACCGGCCGACGATGGACCGGTACACCCCAACTCGTCAGAGCTTTGGCACTCCACGGCGTGTCCAGCCGGATCGGCCGGAAGCCACTTGGGGTCAACCCTTAACTCGGGAAGACCTGTCCTGAACCTGGGCGTCTCTCGACGTCGTCGGGTCAGTGGCCTGTGTCCGTGAAGACGCCTCACCGAACGAGGTGCCTTTTCAAACCTCCAAAAGCATAGACCCGCCACGGCCACGCGGTGTCACCTTTTCGGCTGATCTTCGACAGCTTTGTAGAAGCTTGACCAAACCCGGGCCGGCTTGCGCATCCGCTCGCGACATATATAGTTCACCGACATATGCAGCTGAACAGCTCACGAGGGGGAACTGTGTCCCACATCGATCCGAGCCGGCCCGCACCCGTCCTGCAGCTGTCCGGGGTCTCCCGGGTGCACGGGCACGGCGCCGCAGAGGTGCACGCCCTGCGCGGAGTCGACCTGACCGTTCACGCGGGCGAGTTCGTCGCCGTGATGGGGCCGTCCGGCTCCGGGAAGTCGACCCTGCTGACCCTGGCCGGCGGGCTGGACCTGCCCAGCGACGGCCAGGTGCTGGTCGAGGGCGTGGCCCTCCGCGGACTCAGCCGGGGCCGCCTCGCCGACCTGCGGCGGCGCTCCGTCGGGTACGTCTTCCAGGACTACAACCTGATCCCGGCGCTCACCGCCGCCGAGAACATCGCCCTGCCCCGCGAACTCGACGGCGTCTCCGGCCGCACCGCCCGCCGGGAGGCCCTCGCCGCCCTGGAGGAACTCGGCATCGGCGAACTCGCCGACCGCTTCCCCGACGACATGTCCGGCGGTCAGCAGCAGCGCGTCGCCATCGCCCGCGCCCTGATCGGCGAGCGCCGGCTCGTCCTCGCCGACGAACCGACCGGCGCCCTCGACTCCGCCACCGGCGACGCCGTGCTCGCCGTCCTGCGCGCCCGCTGCGACGCCGGCGCCGCCGCCATGATGGTCACCCACGAGGCCTCGCACGCCAGTTGGGCGGACCGGGTGGTTCACCTGCGGGACGGAGCGGTCGCCTCGGAGAGCGTCGGACGCCGCTCCGGCGGCTGCCGGGCCGCCGTCCACCGGCCCAACTCTCTGGACGAGGTGGTCCGGTGAGGTTCGGAGCGTGGAAGGTCGCACTGCGGCTCGCCCGGCGCGACGCGCTGCGGGCCAAGGGACGCAGCGCCCTCATCCTGGCCATGGTGGCACTGCCCGTCCTCGGGGTCACCGGCGCCGACGTGGTCCACCGCAGCGGTCAACTGACCCCGGCCGAACGGGTCGAGCGGGTGGTGGGCGGCGCGGACGCGCTGGTCACCGCGCTCAGCCCGGGCCAGAGCGTCGAACAGGCCCCGGTCGCCGAGGACGGCGCCTTCGCCGTCCAGCCCCGCCCGGGCCGGCAGCCGACGCCCGAGCAGCTGAAGGCCGCGGGCGCCGATCCGGCCGCCCTGGTCACCTCGCTGCTGCCGCCCGGCAGCACGCTCACCCCCGCCCGGACCGGCCCGGAGACCGGCGCGAGCTCGCCCGAGGGGCTGGTCCGCACCCTCACCACCGAGGCCGACCTCGGCGACCCGGTCTGGCGCGGCCGGCTGGACCTGGTCAAGGGCCGCGCCCCGACCACACCGCACGAACTGGCCGCCACCCAGGCCTTCCTGGACCACGCCGGGCTCTCGCTCGGAAGCACCACCACGGTCCAGGGGCTGGAGGGGACCCCGTACACCCTCACCGGCGTCGTGGAGCACCCGGGCGAGCTCGGCCGGGTCGAACTCGTCGCCAGGCCCGGCGAGTTGCTCGACCAGCTGGCCGCCGCCGCGGAGCCCGGACGCCCCGCCGCCGAGCGGGCGCAGAGCGCACACCCGTCCTGGCTGGTGCACCTGCCGGGCGGGGCCGCCCTCGACTGGGCGAAGGTCCAGCTGTTCAACGCCCACGGCTACACCCTCACCGCGCGTTCGGTCGCGCTCGACCCGCCGCCGTACGGGGCCGTCCCCTACTTCAGGGACTCCGCCACCTACCGCGATCCCGCCGCCGGCAACAGCACCAGGGTCGTGGTCGCCACCGTGACCGGGATGGCGCTGCTCGAGGTCGCCCTGCTCGCCGGGCCGGCCTTCGCGGTCGGCGCCCGGCGCTCCCGCCGCCGGCTCGCCCTGCTGGGCGCGGCCGGCGGCCGGCGCACACACATCGGCGCGGTCGTGCTCGGCGGCGGCCTGGTGCTCGGCCTGGCCGGCGCGGCGCTCGGAGTGACCCTCGGCACCGGGCTGGTCGCAGCGCTGCGGCCGGTGATCGAGGAGGTCGGCGGCGCGCGCTTCGGCCACTTCGCGCTGCCGGTGCCGGACCTGCTGGCGATCGCCGGGATCGGCCTGCTCACCGCGCTGCTCGCGGCCGCGCTGCCGGCGTGGCAGGCCGCCCGGCGCAGCGTCACCGCCGGGCTCACCGGGCGGGACACCGTCCGGGCGCCCAACCGCCTGGTCACCGTGCTCGGCGTGGCACTGATCCTCGGCGGCGGCGCGATCGCGGTGTACGGCGCCGGCGCGGTGCGGCGCGGACTGCCCGTGGTGAGCACCTACGACACCCGTACGCTCACCGTGCTCGGCGGCTCGGTCACCGCCGAACTCGGCCTGCTCGCCTGCACCCCGCTGCTGGTCGCGCTGTTCGGCCGGTTGGCCGGACGGCTGCCGCTCGGCCCCCGACTGGCGCTGCGGGACTCCGCCCGCAACCGCTCGCGCACCGCCCCGGCCGTCGCCGCGGTGATGGCGGCGGTGGCCGGGGCCGTCGCCATCGGGGTGTACAGCACCAGCACCGACGCCGAGAACCGGCGCGACTACCGGCCGCAGGCCCCGTACGGCGCCGTCCAGCTGATCAGCCACAACGACGGGCCGAAGGCCGCCCAGCTGCCGGCCGAGGTGGAGAAGCAGCTGACCGGGCTCGGCGGGCTGGCCGACGTCGGCCAGCTGGTCTACCGGTTCTGCGACAACTGCTCCAGCACCGTCGTGCTCAAGGGCCCGGCCGACGTGCGCAGGCTCGCCGACCTGCCGCACGTCGCCACCGGGGACGTCGCCGTGCTGCACAACCTGTTCGACGTCCGCGACGCCGCGGCCGAAAAGGCCCTGGCGGCCGGGAAGTTGCTGGTCTTCGACCGCTCGCTGATCGGTGCCGACGGCAAGGCCGTGCTGCTGCTGCGCGGCGGCGGCGGTGCGCCGCTGCAGCCCGGGCAGATCCCCAGGACCGACCTCCAGGAAGTCCCGGTCGACGCGGTGCTGGTCGACGACCCGGCCGCCGCCCGCTTCGCCCAGGGGCTCATGCCGACCACCGCGCTGACCGGGCTCGGCCTCGCCTCGGCACCCCAGGGCGCGGTGTGGCGCCCGACCACCCCGCCCGACCGCAAGGCGCAGCAGCGGGCCGCGGCCGCCGCCGTCCGGCTGGACCACTACGCCGAGCTGACCGTCGAGCGCGGCTACCAGCCCAAGAGCGACGCGATCACCCTCGCCCTCACCGGCTTCGCCGCACTGGTCGTGCTCGGTGCGGCCGGGATCGCCACCGGGCTCGCGGCCGCCGACTCCCGGCAGGACCAGGCCACCCTGGCCGCCGTCGGCGCTCCGCCGCGGATCCGCCGGACCATGGCCGGCCTGCAGTGCGCGCTGATCGCCCTGCTCGGGGCGGTGCTCGGGGCGGCCAACGGGTTCGTCCCGGCGGTGGGGCTGCTGAAGTCCCGGGCCAGTGGGGCCGGTTCGCAGCCGGCGCTGATCACCGCGCCCTGGGGAGAGCTACTGCTGGTCGTGCTGGTGCTGCCGGTGGTGGCGGGGCTGCTCGCGGCCCTGTTCACCCGCTCCCGGGTGGCACTGGGGCGGCGGCTGTCCTGATCGGTAGTGCTGACCGGTCGTCCTGATCACCGCTTGAGCACGTCCGGCACGCGCTGAGCACCGATCGGGCACCCTCCGGGCGCCGTGGGCGCCCGTTCCCGTCACCCGGGAGCGGGCGCCCGGCGCGCGCCGTAGCATGGGCCGCGTTCCAGCGGGCGAAGGGCGCCGGCGAACGGTTCGGCGAGGGAGACGAGGGCGGTGCTACGGGGTTTCGGCGATCTCGAAGCCGAGATCATGGACCGGCTGTGGTCCTGGGGCCGTCCGGCCACGGTGCGCGAGGTGGTCGACGACCTCCAGCAGCAGCGGGCGGTCGCCTACACCACCGTCACCACCGTCGCCGACATCCTGCACACCAAGGGCTGGCTGCGCCGGGACAAGGTCGGCCGCGCCTGGGTGTACGAGCCGACCTGCACCCGGGAGGCGTACACCGCCCAGCTGATGCACCAGGCGCTGGAGACCAGCCCGGACCGGGCCGGCGCGCTGCTGCACTTCGTCGACCGGATCAGCGGGGACGAGGCGTCCGCGCTGCTCGCCGCCCTCGAACAGGTGAAGGCCCGGGACGTCGGGTGACGCTCGCCCTGCTCGGCCTCCACCTGGCCGTGACCGGCGTGCTGCTGCCCCGCCTGCTGGCCGGCTCGGCCCGGCTCCAGGCCCGCCCGGCCCTCGGCGCGGCCCTGTGGCTGGCGCTGATGGCCTCCTTCACCGTCGCCCTGGTGCTCGCCGGGCACCACGCCGTCGAGCCCGCCGCACACGAGCCGGCCGGCCTGCTCGGGCTGCTCGGGCCGATCGGCCTGCTCCCCCACCTCGAAACGACCGGGCCGGTGCTGCCCCACACCCACGACTGGTGGCTGCTGGCCGCCGCCGGGGCGGTGCTCGCCGCGCTGGTGGCCGCCGTCGGCGTCCGGGCCGGACGGGCCCGGCGGCGGCACCGGGCGGTGCTGGACGTGGTCGCCGTACGGGACCGGCGCTGGGGCGCGCTGGTACTGGAGCACGCCCACCCGACCGTCTACTGCCTGCCCGGGCGCCGCTCCCGGGTCGTGCTGTCGCGCGGGGCGCTGCGGCTGCTGGACGAACGGCAGCTGGCCGCGGCCGTCGCCCACGAGCACGGGCACATTCGCGGCCGCCACCACCTCTTCCGGTTGCCCGCCGACACCTTCGCCCTGCTGTTCGGGCCGCTGCCGCTGGCCCGGCTGGGACGTTCGGAGGTGGCACTGCTGCTGGAGATGGCGGCGGACGACGCGGCGCTGGCGAAGGTGTCCCGGGGCGAACTGGCCTCGGCGCTCTGCGCGCTGGCCACCTCCGGGGGCACTCCGGGCGGCACGCTCGCGGTCGCCTCCACCGGGGTGCTCGCCCGGGTCCGCCGGCTGGCCCGGCCCGGCAGCGGCCGGCGGCGCCGACCGGTCTGGTGGCTCGGGCTGTTGACGCTGCCCGCGCTGCCGTACCTGCTGGCCTGCGCGCCGCATCCGTGAACCGCCCGGCCGACGCCGGGCTTTCGATGCTCCGGGGCGGGTGTGTCGGCCATGGCGCTCTCTCCGTGACAACCCTGGGCTGTGCGGGGAGGCCGAGCCGATGCCCCGTACGGTTGAAGGGCCTTGAGGGCCGTTCAACCGTACGGGGCAGACCCATTGGGCGAGGCCGAGATGCGCATGCCCGTCCCGTACCGGGTGGCTGAGGGCGTCCGCTGACGGGCGGTCACCCCGCGGCGACGGCTACGGCCGGACGGCACCCATGTAGGGCATCGCGGAGATCGGGAGGACCTCGACGTTCTTGCCGGTGCGCGGGGCGTGGATCATCTTGCCGTCGCCGATGTAGATGCCGACGTGGTGGATGTCGTTGTAGAAGAAGACCAGGTCGCCGGGCTGGAGGGCGTCGCGGGAGATGCGCGGGCCGTCGTTCCACTGGTCCTGCGACATCCGGGAGATCCTGACGCCGGCCGCCTTGTACGCCTGGCTGGTGAGGCCGGAGCAGTCGAAGCTGTCCGGGCCGCTCTTGCTCCAGCCGTACGGCTTGCCGAGCTGGGCCTGGGCGAACGCGATGATGGCGGCGGCGCGGCCGCTGGCGGGCGGGGCCGGGGTGTTCAGGTCCTGGCGGGCCGAGGAGCGGGAGGCGCGGTCGGCGGCGGCGGCCTGCTGGGCCTCGGCCTTGGCCTTGTCGGCGGCCTGCTGGGCGTTGACCTTGGCGCGGTCCTCGGCGCCCAGCTTGTTGAGCACGGCCTGCGCCTGGGACAGCTTGGTCTGGATCTCCCGCTTCTTGGCCACCAGTTCGGCGCCGACCGAGTCGAGCTGGGCGAGCGTGGCGGTGGCCTCGGCGCGGTCCTGGTCGAGCTTGCGCTGCTCGTCCTGGGCCTGCCTGAGCAGGGCCGCCTGGCCGTCGGTGACCTGGTTCTGCACCGCGGCGCGCTCCAGGTAGGCGGCCGGGTCGGAGTCGAGCATCAGCTGGACGGACGGGTCGATGCCGTTGTTGCGGTACTGGTCGGCGGCGACCGCGCCGAGCCGGGTGCGCAGCTCGTTCATCGCATCCTGGCCGCGTGCGACCTTCTCCTGGATCTTGTTGGCCTCGCCCTGCAGCTTCTGCTGCTTGTCCTGGAAGCCGTTGTACTGCTCGACGGACTGCTCGGCCTCCTCGTTGAGCTTGTCCACCTGCTCCTTGACGGAGGCGAGGGTCGGGGTCGGCTCGGCGTGGGCGGTACCGGCGGCGAGCACCGCGCCGCCGGCCATCGCCGTGGTGAGGACCGCCATGCGGGCCCGGCTCGGGGGGCTGGGCTTGCGGCGCTTTCCCATCGCGGTGGGCTCCTTCGAGGGGCTTCGGACTGCGTCGGGGACGTCCGGGGTGGCCCGGGGGCGTCTTCGGACGGCGTCGGGGACGTCTTCGGGCAGCGTCGGGGGACGGCGAAGGACGGGCGGGGCCGTACGGGGATGCCGTCCCCGCCCGCCTTCTTCGAAGTAACTTAATAGATGAGTGGCCGGGTCCCGCAATCCCCCTCCCGGCAACCCCCTTTGACCCTCGCCCGGCATCCCGCGCGTCGCCCCTCTTGACACTCCACGGCGGAGCGAGTGCAAAAGGTTCGCCAAAGCGAGAACAAGCTCACACGCGCCGCCCCTCCTGCGAGCATGCAAACGGGCGCTAACCTGCGCACATGAAGGTCCCGCCCGAAAGGCTCCCCCTCGCCGCCGAGTTCCCGGCCGCGCACCGTGAGCAGTGGCAGCAGCTCGTCGAGGGCGTGCTGCGCAAGTCCGGTGCCCAGCCCGAGGACGGCGCCGCCGCCGAGCAGGCGCTCACCACCGCGCTCCCGGACGGGCTTCGCGCCCGTCCGCTGTACACCGCCGAGAACACCTCGGCCGAGCCCGGCTACCCCGGCTTCCCGCCGTTCGTGCGCGGCGGCCGCCCCCAGGGCTCCGCCGTCTCCGGGTGGGACGTACGCCAGCGACACGCCGACCCGGACCGGCGGCGCACCAACGAGGCGGTGCTCGCCGACCTGGAGAACGGCGTCGGCTCGCTCTGGCTGGAGCTGGGCGGCACGGGCCTTCCGATCGCCGACCTGCCCGAGGCGCTCAGCGGCGTGTACCTGGACCTGGCCGCCGTCGCGCTCGACGCCGGGGCCGAATTCGCCGACGCCGCCGAGCAGTTGTTCAGGCTGTACGAGGAGCGCGAGGTCTCCCCCGGCTCCGCCGCCGGCAACCTCGGCGCCGACCCGCTCGGCCTCCAGGCCCGCACCGGCGACGCTGACCGCACCGACGCACTGCTCGCCGGGGCCACCGCGCTGGCCGCCCACTGCGCCGCCGACTACCCGAACGTCAGGGCGCTCACGGTGGACGCCCTGCCCTACCACGAGGCCGGCGCCTCGCCCGCCCAGGAACTGGGCTGCGCGCTCGCCACCGGCGTCGCCTACCTGCGCGCGTTGACCGCCGCCGGGCTGTCCGTGGACGTCGCGCTCGGCCAGCTGGAGTTCCGCCTCGCCGCGGACGCCGACCAGTTCCTGACCATCGCCAAGTTCCGCGCCGCACGCCGTCTGTGGGCCCGGGTCGCCGAGGTGTCCGGTGCCTCCGCCGAGGCCTCGGCCCAGCGCCAGCACGCCGTCACCTCCCGGGTGATGATGACCGCCCGCGACCCGTGGGTGAACATGCTCCGCACCACGGTGGCCTGCCTGGCCGCCGGGGTCGGCGGCGCCGACGCCGTCACCGTGCTGCCCTTCGACAGCGCGCTCGGCCTGCCCGACGCCTTCGCCCGCCGGATCGCCCGCAACACCCAGTCGATCCTGCTGGAGGAGTCCCACCTGGCCCGGGTGATCGACCCGGCCGGCGGCTCCTGGTACGTCGAGCAGCTGGGCGAGGAGCTGGCGCAGGCCGCCTGGGCCTGGTTCCAGGAGATCGAGCGGGCCGGCGGCCAGCAGGCCGCCCTCCGGTCCGGCCTGGTCGGCGAGCGGATCGCCGCGACCTGGGCGGAGCGGTCCGGGAAGCTCGCCAAGCGGCGCGAACCGGTCACCGGCGTCAGCGAGTTCCCCCACCTGGACGAGCAGCCGCTGGTCCGCGAGCCGGCCCCGGCGTCGCCGAGCGGCGGCCTGCCCCGGGTGCGCCGCGCCGAGGCCTACGAGGCGCTGCGGGACCGCTCGGACGCCTTCCTGGCGGAGACCGGTGCCCGTCCGAAGCTGTTCCTGGCCTCGGTCGGCACCGCCGCCGCGCACACCGCGCGCACCACCTTCGCGGCCAACCTGTTCCAGGCCGGCGGCATCGCGACCGTCTCCGCCGAGGGCCTCGACCCGGCCGCGTTCGCCTCGGCCTTCGCCGACTCCGGCGCTACCGTCGCCTGCCTGTGCTCCAGCGACGCCCTGTACGGCGAGCACGCCTCGTCCGTGGCCGAGGCCCTGAAGGCGGCCGGCGCCCAGCGGGTGCTGCTGGCCGGGCGGCTCGGCGAACTGCCCGCCGGAGTGGACGAGTTCATCTACGCGGGCGGGGACGCGATCGCCGTCCTGACCTCCCTGCTGGACCTCATTGGAGTGGCGCGATGATCCCCGACTTCACCGGAATCGGGCTGGACGGCGATGCCGCCGGGGTTTCCGAGGCCCAGTGGCAGGCCGCCTGGCGCCGGTCCACCGGCAAGGACGCCGACGAGCAGGTCTGGGAAACCCCCGAGGGCATCGGCGTCAAGCCGCTGTACACCGCGGCCGACCTGGCCGGACTCGACTTCCTGGAGACGTACCCCGGCATCGCCCCGTACCTGCGCGGGCCGTACCCCACCATGTACGTCAACCAGCCGTGGACCGTCCGCCAGTACGCGGGCTTCTCCACCGCCGAGGAGTCCAACGCCTTCTACCGTCGCAACCTGGCGGCCGGCCAGAAGGGCCTCTCGGTCGCCTTCGACCTGCCGACCCACCGCGGCTACGACAGCGACCACCCGCGCGTCACCGGCGACGTCGGCATGGCGGGCGTCGCCATCGACTCGATCTACGACATGCGCCAGCTGTTCGACGGCATCCCGCTGGACAGGATGTCGGTGTCGATGACCATGAACGGCGCGGTGCTGCCCGTCCTGGCGCTGTACATCGTCGCGGCCGAGGAGCAGGGCGTACCGCCCGAGAAGCTCGCGGGGACCATCCAGAACGACATCCTCAAGGAGTTCATGGTCCGCAACACGTACATCTACCCGCCGCAGCCGTCGATGCGGATCATCTCGGACATCTTCGCGTACACCTCGCAGAAGATGCCCCGGTACAACTCGATCTCCATCTCCGGCTACCACATCCAGGAGGCCGGGGCCACGGCCGACCTGGAGCTGGCCTACACCCTGGCCGACGGGGTGGAGTACCTGCGCGCGGGCCTGGACGTGGGGCTGGACGTGGACGCCTTCGCGCCGCGGCTGTCGTTCTTCTGGGCGATCGGCATGAACTTCTTCATGGAGGTCGCCAAGCTGCGCGCGGCCCGGCTGCTGTGGGCCAAGCTGGTCAGGCAGTTCGACCCGAAGAACACCAAGTCCCTTTCGCTGCGCACCCATTCGCAGACCTCGGGCTGGTCGCTCACCGCCCAGGACGTGTTCAACAACGTCACCCGGACCTGCGTCGAGGCGATGGCCGCCACCCAGGGCCACACCCAGTCGCTGCACACCAACGCCCTCGACGAGGCGCTGGCGCTGCCCACCGACTTCTCCGCCCGCATCGCCCGCAACACCCAGCTGCTGCTGCAGCAGGAGTCCGGCACCTGCCGGGTGATCGACCCGTGGGGCGGCTCGGCGTACGTCGAGAAGCTGACGCACGACCTCGCATCCCGGGCCTGGCAGCACATCCAGGAGGTCGAGGCGGCCGGCGGCATGGCCAAGGCGATCGACGCGGGCATCCCGAAGATGCGCGTCGAGGAGGCCGCCGCCCGCACCCAGGCGCGGATCGACTCCGGCCGCCAGCCGGTGATCGGCGTCAACAAGTACCGGGTGGAGAGCGACGAGCAGATCGACGTCCTCAAGGTCGACAACTCCGCGGTGCGCGCCCGGCAGATCGAGAAGCTCCGGCGCCTCCGCGAGGAGCGCGACGAGGCCGTGACCCAGGACGCGCTGCGCGCGCTGACGGCGGCCGCCGAGGCCGGTCCGCAGCGCGGCGGCTCGCTGGACGGCAACCTGCTGCACCTGGCCGTCAACGCGGCCCGGGCCAAGGCCACCGTCGGCGAGATCTCGGACGCCCTGGAGAAGGTGTACGGCCGCCACTCCGGCCAGATCCGTACCATCTCCGGTGTGTACCGAGACGAAGCGGGCCCGTCGGCTCCCCTCCAGCGCACCCGCGACCTGGTCGAGCGGTTCGAGCAGGCCGAGGGCCGCCGTCCGCGCATCCTGGTCGCCAAGATGGGCCAGGACGGCCACGACCGCGGCCAGAAGGTCATCGCCACCGCCTTCGCGGACCTCGGCTTCACGGTCGACGTCGGCCCGCTGTTCCAGACCCCGGCCGAGGTCGCCCGCCAGGCTGTCGAGGCGGACGTGCACATCGTGGGTGTCTCGTCGCTGGCCGCCGGTCACCTCACCCTGGTGCCCGCACTGCGCGCCGAGCTGGCGGAGGCGGGGCGCGAGGACATCACCATCGTGGTCGGCGGCGTCATCCCCCCGCAGGACTTCGACGCGCTGTACGAGGCGGGCGCGGCGGCGGTGTTCGGCCCGGGCACGGTCATCCCGGACGCGGCGTACGACCTGCTGACGGCGCTGGCGGCCGATCTCGGCCACGAGCTGTGATTGCCTGATCGTATGGCTCCGCGGACGATCGATCTCGACAGCTACGTGACGGGTGTCCTCGACGGCTCGCGCGCCTGGATCGCGCGCGCCGTCACCCTCGTTGAGTCCACCCGGCCCGACCATCGTGTGCTCGCGCAGCAGCTGCTCCAGCGGCTGCTGCCGCACGCGGGCGGGGCGGTCCGGGTGGGCATCACGGGGGTGCCCGGGGTCGGCAAGTCCACCTTCATCGACTCCTTCGGGACGATGCTGACGGGGCTCGGCCACCGGGTCGCGGTGCTCGCCGTCGACCCGACGTCGAGCCGGACGGGCGGGTCGATCCTGGGCGACAAGACCCGGATGGAGCGGCTGGCGGTGGATCCTGCCGCCTTCGTCCGGCCGTCGCCGACCTCGGGGACGCTGGGCGGGGTCGCCAAGGCCACTCGCGAGTCGATGGTGGTGATGGAGGCGGCCGGGTACGACGTCGTCCTGATCGAGACGGTGGGCGTCGGGCAGTCGGAGACGGCGGTGGCCGGGATGGTGGACACCTTCCTGCTGCTCAGCCTCGCCCGCACGGGCGACCAGTTGCAGGGCATCAAGAAGGGCGTGCTGGAGCTCGCGGACGTCATCGCCGTCAACAAGGCCGACGGGCCGCACGAGCGGGACGCGAGGGCGGCGGCCCGTGAACTCGCGGGCGCGCTGCGGTTGTTGCAGGCGCCGGACGCGGCCTGGACGCCGCCGGTACTGACCTGCAGCGGGCTCGACGGGGCCGGGCTCGACGTGCTGTGGGAGCGACTGCAGCAGCACCGCAAGGTGCTCGACGCGACGGGTGCGCTGGCGGCCAAGCGGCGGGAGCAGCAGGTCGAGTGGACGTGGTCGATGGTCCACGACCAGCTGTACGCGCGACTGCACGAGCACCCGGAGGTGCGGCGGCTGGCCCCGTCGCTGGAGGCCGAGGTCCGCGCCGGCACGCTGCCGGCGGGGCTGGCCGCGCAACAGATCCTGGACAGCTTCTTCGGTACGCCCTGAGGGGAGTCACCAGCCGTCGCCACCATCGTCGAGGACGTCGCCGTCGAGGCCGACCTGGATGAAGTCTGGGACGCCGTACGGGATGTGGGCGCCGTGCACCGGCGCCTCATCGACGTCGCTGGCAGCCCCGGGTCAGATCGGTGTCCCTCCTGTCGCGTTCCGCAGCCGGTCGGGGGAGATCGGTGGCCAGAAAGACATCAGCGAGCCCGACAGGTCGGCACAGTCCCTGCGACTCTCCCTGCCACGCTCGCGCGGGAGCGCCCCGCGGCGCGTGGCTGCGGGGCGCCTTGTGGGGTTCAGTCGATCTTCTCCCCGTTGTGCGTACCGCCCTTGCAGAGGTTGGCCATCAGATCGGCCGTTCCACCGCCCTGCGTGCACTGAGAAGGGGTGACGTAGGACGGGGCACCCTTTGCGGTGGTGGCGGCGGTGGCGGTGGCGGCGCCCGTGAGGCCGAGTCCGGCGAGGGCTGCCGTGGCGATGACGGCGGCGAGGATTCGTCGAATGCGCATTTGGTTCCCCTTTCACGGATTTCCTCGGTTGGGGCCACTAATCAGCTTGATCTTCATCCCTGTGGACGGCACGACATGTTGCGCCATTCGGGTGACGGCGCCGTCGGATGCGGGGCCAGTGACGCGACCCGTCGGACAGGACCTTGCGTATAGGACATTTTGTCAAGCGGTGCAGGTGGTCGACCCCGAGCAAAAGGTTTGTTCACCCAGCGGCGGCTACAGGAGCCAGGCGAGCCCGCGACCAGCCCACGTACCCCGATCGAAAGCGCGAAACGGAAATCGCCTTACTGACCGCCCACTCAATGGGCGTTTAGAGCGTCAACCCGCGTGACCGTTTGATCCGCTTCTCGGCGGTGGATTCCGTTTGGTTTAGCAATGCGGCGAAATACTCCTGCCAATGCAGAGCTTCCAGGGTGAAGCTGCCGGTGCCGAAGGCCAGGCTCGGATTCCTGAGCGCGGCCACCTCGTTGTCGCCCCTGCCGTAGTCTTCTCGACCGCTTCCAGCCGGACGGCCACCGCCCGCCGGTCGTTCCCTCGGGTCTGCACTGGGTCTCCCCCGATCGGTCGCGCACCTCGCGCGAACTGGTATCGACGGTAGGAGCGGTGCCGTTCGGGCACATTGGCATGCCTTGGCGTACCCGAGGTAGAGGTTTCTCCGCCTCGGACAGCCCGGCTCCGGTCTCAGTGGGTCGCGCCCTCCGGGACGCGGAGGTCGGCGGTGTGGGTCGCGGCGGCGGTGAGGAGGGCGCGAAGGGCGTGGGCGGCGGCGTCGGCCGGGAGGGAGGGCTTGGAGCCGTCGAGGGCCTGTTCGGGGAGGGCGGGAATGTGGACGAAACCGCCTCGGACGGTGGGTAGTTCGGTGGCCAGCAGGTGCATCAGGGCGTAGAAGACGTGGTTGCAGACGAAGGTCCCGGCGGTGTGGGAGAGGGAGGCGGGGACGCCGGCCTGCCGGACGGCGGCGACGCAGGCCTTGACGGGCAGGGTGGAGAAGTAGGCCGCCGGGCCGCCGGGGGCGACGGGCTGGTCGACCGGTTGGCGGCCCGCGTTGTCGGGGATGCGGGCGTCGTCGACGTTGATGGCGACGCGCTCGACGGTGACGTCCGGGCGGCCGGCGGCCTGGCCGAGGCAGACCACCAGGTCGGGAGTGAACTCCCGTACAGCGGCGCGTAGTTCCTCGGCGGCCTGGCCGAAGACGCAGCTCAGGCGGATGGGGGTGACCAGGAGCCCGTCAGGCGGGGTGTCGGCGACGAGGCGGGCGACCTCCCAGGACGGGTTGACGTCGGCGCCGTCGAAGGGTTCGAAGCCGGTGATCAGGACCCTGGCCACGGGACCGCCTTTCCAGGAATGGTCAGAACGCGAAGAGCGACATGATGACGATGTTGCAGACCAACAGCGCGCCGGCAGTTGGCACTTGGGCCTTGATCGGCCCGTACTGGTCCTTGAGTTCGAGCAGTGCCGCCGGGACGAGGTTGAAGTTGGCCGCCATCGGCGTGACCAGCGTGCCGCAGAAGCCGGCCAGCATGCCCACCGCGAGGACCACGGCCGGGTTGCCGTGCAGTTGGGTGATCAGGATCGGCCAGCCGATCGCGGCGGTCATCACCGGGAAGGCGGCGAAGGCGTTGCCCATGATGATGGTGAAGAGCGCCATGCCCAGGCAGTAGACCGCCACCGCCGCGTACGTGCTTCCGTCCGGCAGGAAGTGGGTGGTGATCTTGCCGACCTGGGTGCCGACGCCGGCGCTCTGGAAGATCGAGCCCAGGACGGCGAGCAGTTGGGGCAGCAGCAGTGCCCAGCCCATCGCCTCCAGCAGCCCGCGGCCGGACCGCAGGGCGACCGCCGGGTTGCGCTCGCGGGTGAGCAGCAGTCCGATGCCGAGGGCGACGATCGTGCCGATGCCCAGCCCGAGGAGCGTCTCGCTGCCGGTCTGCAGCAGCAGCGGACCGCCGGTGCCCAGGTGCACGCCCTTGAGCAGGGTCCCGCAGGCCAGTGCGACCAGCGGGAGCGCCAGCGCGGGGATGAACAGCCGGCTGCCCAGGCGCCCGGCGGAGGCGACCCGCCGTTCGGGGGCGGCGGCCGTGGAGGCGCCCCGGCCGGTGAAGCCGAAGCCGGCCAGACAGATCATCAGCAGCACGGCGACGCCCAGCGGTGCGGCGGGGGCGCTCTTGTCGGCGACCCAGGTGCCGTAGACGAAGCTCGCGCCGAGCAGGCCCCAGAAGGCGGCGCTGCCGTAACGCCTGGGGTTGCCGCGGTCCACCGCCATCTGTGCGGCCATCGCGACGAACATGGCTCCGACCAGCCAGTACAGCCACTCGACCTTGATCACTTGCTCGGCTCCTCGATGCGGACGGCAGCGGTGGCCCGGCCGGCGGGGGCGGACAGGTCCCGGGCGAGGGTGTGGTCCAGGCGCAGCAGGCGCGCGCCGTGGATGAGGGTGGCGCAGACCGCGGTCGGGATGGCCCACAGCGCGAGCTGCACCGGCTCCAGGTCGGCGTGGTAGGTCGCGTTGACGAAGCCGGTGATCAGGAGGATCGAGCCGACGGCGAGGAAGCAGTCCTCACCGAAGAACAGGCCGACGTTGTCGGCGCTCGCGGCGAAGGAGCGCAGACGTTCGCGGGCCCTGTCGGTCAGCGTGCCGTGGCGGCGCTCGGCGGCGGCCTCGGCCATCGGTACGACCATGGGCCGCACCGCCTGGGCCGGGCCGCCCAGGCCGGTGAGGCCGAAGGCGGCGCTGAGCTGGCGGAACACCAGGTACACGGCGAGGACGCGTCCGGCGCTGGCCCTGGCGAGCCTGTTCATCAGGGTGCGGGCCTGTTCCTGCAGGCCGTGGCGCTCCAGCAGGCCGATCACCGGCAGGGCGACGGCGAAGACCGTCACCGAGCGGCTGGAGGCGAAGCCGGTGCCGAAGGCCTCCAGGACCTTCAGCGGGCTCATCCCGCCGAGCAGTCCGGTGAGGACGCCGGCAGCGCCGACGACGAGGAGCGGATTCCGCCGGGTGGCGAACCCGGCCACCACGACGAGGATGCCGAGCAGAACGATCACGTTCCTGACCGCCTTTCGAAGGGCCTCCGCTCCGAGTACGGCCGTCTGGGGCACCACGGGCGGAGGAGGTCGCGACCGGGTGGGCCGCGACCCTGCGGGGGTTGCCGAGAGGCTAGGGGATTGTGGAACAATCCGACAAGAGTTCAGGAGGTGGAACGTGACCGGGGTTTTCGACGCGCTCGCGGCCGACCGTGGCCGGCTCGAACGCGCCAGCGCCGCCCAACGCGTGGCCGAGGTGCTGCGCGACCACATCACCGAGGGCCGGCTCGCCCCCGGCACCCGACTGTCGGAGGAGGCACTCGGCGAGGCGCTCACCGTCTCGCGCAACACGCTCCGCGAGGCGTTCCGGCTGCTGGCCGACGAGCGGTTGGTCGTGCACGAGCTGAACCGCGGCGTGTTCGTCCGGATCCTCGAACCGGCCGACGTCGCCGACATCTACACCCTGCGCCTCGCCCTGGAGACGGCCGGGGTGCGCGCCCTGCACAGCGCCGCACCCGAGCGCCTGGCCGCCCTGCGGGCCGCGCTGGACCGTGCGGAGGCCGCCGAGGCGATCGGCGACTGGGTCACCGTCGGCACCGCCGACCTGCACTTCCACCAGGCCGTCGCGGGGATCGCCGGCAGCCGTCGGATCGACGAGTGCATGGCCCGGCTGATGGCCGAGCTGCGCCTGGCCTTCGCCGCCGTCCCGTCCGCCCGCGCGCTCCACGCGCCGTTCCTGCGCCGCAACCAGACCCTCACCGGGCTGCTGGAGTCGGGCGAGATCGACGACGCCGAGGTGGAGCTGACCAGCTATCTGAACGACGCGCGCGCGGTGATCGTCCGGGCGATGACGGAGAACGCGACAACGGAGAGCGCGATGGGGGAGGGCGCCACAGCGCAGCGCCCGATGACGGACGGCGCGAGATGACGCCGTCCGCTGCGATGACGATCGACCTCAACGCCGACCTCGGCGAGGGCTTCGGCCGCTGGACGCTCACCGACGACGACGCCCTGCTGTCGGTGGTCACCAGCGCCAACATCGCCTGCGGCTTCCACGCCGGGGACCCGAGCACCATGCGGCGGGTCTGCGAGCTGGCCGCCGAGCGCGGCGTGCGGATCGGCGCGCAGGTCTCCTACCGGGACCTCGCCGGGTTCGGGCGGCGCGCGATGGACGTCCCGCCCGACGAGCTCGCGGACGAAGTCGCCTACCAGATCGGCGCGTTGCAGGCATTCGCGCGGGGCGCCGGAGCGCGGGTGGCGTACGTCAAGCCGCACGGCGCGCTGTACAACCGGACAGTGCACGACGAGGAGCAGGCGGAGGCGGTGGTCCGCGGCGTCGGGCTGGCCGCACCGGGCCTTCCCGTCCTCGGACTGCCCGGTTCGCGGCTGCACGAGGCCGCCGGGCGGGCCGAACTGCCGGTGGTCGCCGAGGCGTTCGCCGATCGCGCCTACACCCCGCACGGCACGCTCGTCCCCCGCCGCGAGCCCGACGCCGTCGTCCACGACCCCGAGGCCGTCGTCCGCCGCTCGGTCACCATCGCCCGGGACGGCGAGGTCACCGCGCGCACCGGCGACCGGATCCGGCTGCGCGCCCGCTCGCTGTGCGTGCACGGTGACACCTCCGGGGCCCCGGACCTGGCGCGCCGGGTCCGAACGGCCCTGCGGGCGGCCGGAGTCCGGGTCGAGGCGTTCGCGTGAGCAGCACCGGGAACAGCGGGAGACGGACGGGGTGGACGGGATGAACATCCGGGTCCTGCGGGTCGGCCTCGACGCGCTGCTGGTCGAGCTCGACGGCGCCGACGAGGCGATGGCCTTCCACGCCGAGCTCCAGCGCCGGCGTGCGGCGTGCCGACTCCCCTCCGTCGCCGAGGTCGTGCCCGCCGAACGGACCGTCCTGCTCGACGGCGTGGCCGACCCCTCGGCCCTGGCCGCCGAACTGGCCGGCTGGCGCGTACCGCCGCTGCGGGCGACCAGCGAGGAGACCGTGACCGTCCCGGTGCGCTACGACGGCGCCGACGTCGCGGAGGTCGCCGCGCTGTGGGGTGTCGCCGAGGAGGACGTCGGGCGCATCCACTCGGCGACCGAGTTTCGGGTCGCCTTCAGCGGCTTCGCCCCCGGCTTCGGCTACCTGACCGGCCTGCCCGAGCGCTACCGGGTGCCCCGGCGGGCCGTCCCGCGTCCCGCCGTCCCGGCCGGCGCGATCGCCCTCGCCGGCCCGTACACCGGCGCCTACCCGCGCTCCTCCCCGGGCGGCTGGCAGCTGATCGGGCACACCGACGCCGTGCTGTGGGACCCGTCCCGCGAACCCGCGGCCCTGTTCAGCCCGGGGACCCGGGTCCGGTTCGTGATCGAGGAAGCCTGAGCCAGGAAGCCCGAGCCAGGAAGCCCGAGCCAGGAAGACCTGCTCGAAGGGAGCGTGATCGAGAGCGCATGACCGTCACCGTGATCAACGCAGGCCTGCTGACGACCGTCCAGGACCTCGGCCGGCCCGGGCACGCGCACCTGGGCGTGCCGCGCTCAGGGGCGCTCGACCAGCCCGCCCACCGGCTGGCCAACCGCCTGGTCGGCAACCCCGCCACGGCGGCCACCCTGGAGACCACCGTGCTCGGTTGCGCGGTGCGGGTGGACCGCGCGGTGACGGTCGCCGTGGCCGGCGCACCGTGCTCCGTGCGGGTCGACGGGCGGCCCGCCGCCTGGGCCGCCCCGGTGCGGCTGCCCGCCGGAGCGCTGCTGGAGGTGGGGCCGGCGACCAGGGGCGTGCGCAGCTACGTCGCCTTCGCGGGCGGGATCGCCGCCGCGCCCGTCCTCGGCAGCCGCTCGACGGACCTGCTCTCGGGGCTGGGCCCCGCTCCCCTGACCCCCGGGGAGGCGCTGCCGCTCGGCGAGCCGGTCGGCCCGGCCGCCGGGGCGGACGTGGTGCCGGCGCCCGCGCCGCCCGACCCGCTGCTCCTGCCCGTACTGTTCGGGCCGCGGGACGACTGGTTCACCGCTCGTTCGCTCGCCGTCCTGACCGGCCCCGGGTACCGCGTCTCGCCCACCAGCAACCGGATCGGCCTGCGCCTGGACGGCCCGCCGCTGGAGCGCGCCCGCGAGGGCGAACTCCCCAGCGAGGGCATGGTCCTGGGCGCGGTGCAGGTGCCGCCCGACGGCCGTCCAGTGGTCTTCCTCGCCGACCACCCCACCACGGGCGGCTACCCGGTCATCGGCGTCATCCCCTCCAGCGCCCTCCCGGCCGTCGCCCAGGCGGCACCCGGCACGCCGGTCCGTTTCACCCCGAGGGGACGGCGGTAACGCCCCTCGGCTCAGCGACGGATCGCCCCGGCGCGGCGCGCCGCGGCCTGGCGGGTGCGGCGGACGGCTCGGTGGAGGCGCTGGACGGCGATGAAGCGGTTCATCGCGTCGGTGAGGGTGAGGCGGTACTTGAGCCGGAGCTGGGCGTTGAGCTCGGCCACCCGCTCGGGGCCGATGGCGTTCAGGAGCCGGCTGACGTGCCGCTGGTAGACCTCCCAGTAGTTGCGGTCGCCGTCCGGGATGGACCAGAAGAACATCGGGATCTCCTCGACCAGGCAGTTGCGGTCGTAGGCGCTCAGGTACCCGGCGAACTGCGGCTCGGGACGGGCGAGGAGCCACTCGCGGACGAGTTCCATCGAGCGGACCCGGTCGATCAGGCCGCGCGGATCGGTCTTCTTCTGGGTGATCGAGAGGGCGCCGTCCTCGCGGACCCGCCAGTGGTAGATCGGCTCGGCGAGGACGTCGACCCGCTCGGCGAGGAAGTGGTGGGGGACGCTGACCGGGGCGTCCTCGTACAGGATGCCCTCGGGGTACTGGATGCCCGCGGCGTCGAAGAAGGAGCGCCGGTAGACCTTGTTCCAGGCGGTGCGGTCGGTCACCAGGGCGGGCAGTTCGCTGACGTGGGTGCGCAGCCGGGTCTCGCGGAACGGGCGGCGGTGGGCGTGCGAGGGGCTGAGGCCGGTGGTGCGCAGGCGCATCGCGTTGCCGGCGGCGAAGTCGGAGCCGGTCTCGTCGAGCGTGCTGATCATCAGCTGGTAGGCGTGCGGCGGCAGGGTGTCGTCGCTGTCGACGAAGGCCAGGTACTCGGTGCCGGGGGTGAGGTGGCGCCAGCCGGTGTTGCGGGCGGCGCCGAGGCCCTTGTTCTCCTGCTGGACGAGCCGGAAGCGCCCGTCCCGGGCCGCGTACGCCTTGGCGACGACGGGGCCGTCGTCGGTCGAGCCGTCGTCGACCATGACGCACTCGAAGTCCTCGAAGGTCTGTGCCGCGATCGAGTCCAGGCACTCGCCGAGGTAGCGCTCGACGTTGTAGATCGGGACCACGACGGACAGGCGCGGAGCCATCGAACGACCTTTCGCTCAGGAGCGGGCGGGCCGGTCGGCCGGTCGGCCGCCGACCGCCGGTGACCGGCGGTGGTCCGAGCGTAGCGACCGGGCGGCGATCCCGGGCGAACAGCGGGTGGCGGCGAGTCTTCGGTTCGGTGTGACTGCCGTGCCCGGAGTCAACGGCCCTGCCCGGTGTCAACGGCTGTGACGGGCAGCCGCGGTGGGAACCGCAGGGGGAGTGCCCCGGACCGCCCGACCGGCCCGGGGCACTCCCGCTCGATCGGTGCTCAGGCGCCCTTGACGGCGGCGAAGCGGGCCGAGACGTCCTGCCAGTTGACGACGTCCCACAGACGGGTGACGTAGTCGGGGCGGACGTTGCGGTACTGCAGGTAGTACGCGTGCTCCCAGGCGTCGAAGGCCAGCAGCGGGGTGGTGTTCTGGCCCACGTTGCCGTGGTGGTCGTAGACCTGCTCGACGATCAGGCGCTGCCCGAGCGGCTCCCAGGAGAGGATGCCCCAACCGGAGCCCTGGACACCGGTGGTGGCGGTCGAGAGCTGCTTCTTGAAGGCCTCGAAGCTGCCGAAGTGCTCGGTGATGGCGTCGGCCAGCTCGCCCTCGGGGCGGTCGCCGCCCTCCGGGGAGAGGTTCTGCCAGAACAGCGAGTGCAGCACGTGGCCGGACAGGTGGAACGCGAAGGTCTTCTGCAGCCCGACCAGGCCGCCGAACTGCTCCTTGTCGCGCGCCTCGGCGAGCTGCTCCAGGGTGTCGTTCGCGCCCTTCACGTACGCGGCGTGGTGCTTGGAGTGGTGCAGCTCCAGGATCTCGGCGGACATGGCCCGCTCGAGCGCGGAGTAGTCGTACGGCAGGTCGGGAAGCTGGTAGGTGCCCATCAGGACACTGCTCCTTTCGGCGGGTTGAGCGATGACGATCGTGCCGGGACAACACTATTGCGTATGGGTTGCAGGAACGAGCTATGGGCTCCTGCTTATTCCTCACATGCCGTCGGGCACAATGATCAGCCGAACGCGTAATGGCCGATAAGGGTGAGTGACCGTGACAGGAGTGACGGGGACGCCGGGATCCTCCGGGGCGCCGGTGGTGGTGCTGGGCATCGAGTCCTCGTGCGACGAGACCGGCGCGGGGCTGGTCCGGGGCGGTGTGCTGCTCGGGCAGGCGGTGGCGTCCTCGATGGACGAGCACGCCCGCTACGGCGGGGTGGTGCCGGAGATCGCCGCCCGGGCGCACGTGCACGCGGTGGCCCCGGTGGTCCGGGTGGCCCTGGACCGGGCCGGACTGGCCCTGGCGGACGTCGGGGCCGTCGCGGTGACGACCGGTCCGGGGCTGGCCGGGGCCCTGCAGGTGGGGGTCGCCGCCGCCAAGGCCTACGCCTTCTCGCTCGGCGTCCCGCTGTACGGGGTGCACCACCTCGCCGGGCACGTCGCCGCCGCGACCCTCGACGGCGGGCCGCTGCCCGACCCCTGCGTCGTGCTGATCGTCTCCGGTGGGCACACCTCGCTCCTGCTGGTCCGCGACCTCGCCCGGGACCCGATCCTCCACCTCGGCGACACCCTGGACGACGCGGCCGGTGAGTGCTTCGACAAGGTCGCCCGGATCCTGGGCCTCCCCTACCCGGGCGGGCCGGCCATCGACCGCGCCGCCCGCACCGGCGACCCGACGGCGGTACGTCTGCCGCGCCCGCTCACCGGACCGCGCGACGACCCGTACGCCTTCTCCTTCTCCGGCCTCAAGACCGCCGCCGCCCGCTGGGTCGAGGCCCAGCCCGAGCCGCACGTCCCGGACGCGGCGGCCGCACTGCAGGAGGCGGTCGCGGACGTGCTGACCCGCAAGGCGGTACGGGCCTGCACCGACCACGGGATCGGCACCCTGGTGGTGGTCGGCGGCGTCGCGGCCAACTCCCGGCTGCGGGCGCTCGCCGAACAGCGCTGCGCCGCGGCCGGGATCACCCTACGGGTGCCGCCACTGCGGCTGTGCACCGACAACGGCGCGATGGTCGCGGCGATCGGCGACCTGCTGGTCCGCTCGGGGGCCGAGCCGGCGCCCGCCCGGCTGTCGGTGGACCCGTCCGCGCCGCTGGAGTTCGCGGCGCTCAGTCCCGTACCCGTGCCGGCGCCGTTGTCGTAGCCACTGCCGTCCAGGTGAGGGCGGACGCAGTGGTGGGGGCATCAGGGCCGGCGCTCGCGCGAACGGGTCGCGGGGTCACGGCTGCTTCGGGAATTCGAGGGTGAGGACGGCGGGGGTGGTCTCCGGGGCGGCGAGGCGGAGAAGGCCGTGGCCGATGCCGGCCAGGCCGACCATCAGGGAGGGGCTGTGGACCCCGTGTGGCAGGCCGCAGGCCCAGCCCCGGTCGGCCAGGGCGTCCAGGGCGGCGTGCGCCTGTTGACGGGCAGCGGTCCGCCAGGGGCTGCCGGCCTGGTGGAGGGCTTCCAGGTTGCCGAGGTCGCCGTGGCAGAGTGAGGAGTTGTGGCCGAAGCCCTCCCGCAGGACGGTGCCGAGGGCGGTGTCGCGTTCGGCGAGGAGAGCGTTCCGCGCTTCGGGGAGGAGTTCGGCGAGGGTGGTGCGGGCCAGGGCGATGCCCGAGGCGCCGTGGCACCACAGCGCGGGGAAGGAGGGGGCGCCGCCGTCCTCGCGGACGTCGCGCCAGTTGGCCTCGGTGGCGTCGAAGAGCGTTCGCTCGTACTCGACGGCGGCGAGGGCGAGTCGGGGAAGCCGGGGGTCGCCGAGGCGGTGTCCGGCGCGGGCCAGGGCCCAGGCGATGCCGGAAGCGCCGTGGGCGAAGCCGGCCAGGGGACGGGTCGCGGCCGCGGCGAGGGAGGCGGGCAGCCAGCCGGCGCCGCCTTCGGGGTGCGGGGCGGCGGCCTGGAGGAGCCGTTCGGCGCAGGCCGCCAGCGCGTCGGTGACGGCGGGCCCGGGGCGGACGGCCTCCCAGGCGAGCAGGCCGCCGATGGTGCCGGCGCTTCCGGCGAGCAGGTCGTACTGGGTGTCCTCGGCGGCGGCCGCGGTGACGCGGTCGAGCACGAGGGCGCCGAGGGAGTCGAGTTCGGCGTCCGGGTGGTGGGCGGTGAACTGGGCGAGCGCGTAGAGCACCCCGCCGGTGCCGGACAGTCCGCCGCCGAGCCGGTCGACCCGCCGTCGGATCTGATGACGTAGCGTCAGCTCGGCTGCACGGGCGGCTCGGTGGTGCGAACGGTCGCCGGTGGCCAGGGCGAGCTGGTGGAGGAAGAGCGTGATGCCCGCGGTGCCGCTGTACAGGTCGGGACCGAGTTCGGCGGGGGCCCAGCGGCCGGGCGGCGCCCAGTTGGGGCCGGCCCAGGCGAGGTCGGCGTTGCCGCGGTAGGCCTCGCGGAGCAGTTGTTCACCGACTTCGACGGCCTTGGCGAGGGCGCGGCCGGCCGGGTCCTCGCCCGGCGTGACGGGTGCACTCGAGGCGCGAACAACAGCCCGGTCCGGCTCGCGCGCCCCGTCCGCCGTCGTCACCGAGAGCCGCAGCAGCTGGAGTTGGCGGGCGAGGTCCTCCTCTCCGAGGGAGTCCGCCTTGGCGAGCGCGAGTTCGAGGGCGGGCCGGTCGGTGACGCCCGGGATCAGTGCGCCGGTGGACGAGCGGGCGTCGACGCCGTCGGGGCGGATGGTGAAGACGGGCACGTCGCCGCGCCACAGGTCGGCGCGTTCGTGTTCGACGAAGGCGAGCGTCTGCTCCTCCCAGCCGACCAGCGCCCAGAGCCGGTCGAGGTGGCGGTCCTGGTCGAGGGCGTCGCGGAGCAGGTCGGGATGGCAGGCGGTGTTGAGCAGGGTGCGGTACTCGAAGGTGTCGCGGCGCAGCAGTCGCGTCTCGTCGGCCGCGAACGCGTGGAGCAGCGTGCGGAGTTGCGGTTTGTCGGCGGCGAGCAGCCGGTAGGCCTCGGTGAAGCCGGCCTCCAGCTCCGCCAAGTGGTCGGCCGGTCGCAGCGGCTGCCCGGCCGGGACGGGCCGGCTGCCGGGCGCCTCGACGGGCATCCGCCGGTACTCCAGCCGGAGTTCGTCCGTGCCCTGGTTGACCAGGACGGGCACGGGGCGGGGCGGGAGGTTGGCCGGGTCCCAGCCGAGGGCGGAGATGTCGGCGCCGCCGTTGCCCTCGTCCCACATGCGTTCCGGGAGGAGGCCGGAGCGCAGCACCGAGTGGCGGGCCTGGTGGCGGGCGAGCCGTTCGGATTCGGACAGGTCCTTGGCGGGCTCGTGGAGATCGGGGTGGAGGAGGGCCTCCAGGTCGATCAGGACGGGCTGGTCCCGGACGGCGAGCAGGTTCTGGGCGTGACAGTCGACCGCGTCGAGGACGTACATCAGCGCGGCGAGGGCGCCGGCCCGGCGGTAGAAGGCACTCAACTCCCGCTCGTCCGCGGCCGGTTCGGCGGTGACGTGGGCGACCCAGCCGTAACCGTCGCCGGCCAGGTGGGCGAGGTCGCGCAGGGGCAGCCGCAGCTGGGGGTTGAGCCAGTGCAGGAGCTGTTGGAAGTGGGTCTCGGCGCCGAGCGGCCGGGGCTTGTAGACGAGTCGGACGCCGTGCTCGAAGCGCAGCGAGCTGACCGTGGCGCCGCCGCGGTGCGGGTCGCCGAGGCCGGTGGCGAGTTCGGTGAGCCGGCCGAGCGGGCGGTCCTCGGCGAAGGTGCGGGCGAGGGCGGGCAGGTCGGCGGCGAGGCGGCGGAACAGGGTGAGGGTGGTGCTCGTCCACTGTTCGGCGAGGGTGGTGAGGCGCAGGGCCAGGACCGGGTACTCGGCGAGGAGGCGGAGCGCCTGCTCGGGTCGGGCGAGCCGGTCGAGGAAGTCGCGGTAGCGCCGCTCGGGGGTGCCGGCGGTCAACTCGCCGCTGAGCCGGGCAACATGGAGTTCGGTGATGACGGTCCGGGTGGCCATCCCGTGGGCGGTGGCGGTGAGCGCGGGCAGGGCGAGCGCGGCCAGTTCCTCGGGGGTGCCGAGGGACGGTGCGTCCAGCGCGGCGAGTCCGGCGCACAGGCGGTCGCGGGCGGCGGCGAGCAGCGGGGCGACGAGCCGGGCGAAGTCGTGCTCCTCTGGGACGTCCAGGGTGGCCGGGCCGTCGAACGCGGCGGCGAGCCGCTCGGCCCACGCCGGGGTGCCCAGGCGGGCGGCGAGCGCGTCGGGGTGCTCGGCGAGGAGGGCGTGCACGGCGTCCGGGTCGAGGGCGTCGGACGCGAGGCGGCGGGCGAACCAGTCGGCGCGGTCGAACGGCGCCTGGGCCCGCCAGCGCTCCAGTTTCCGGTCGGCGCGCTCGGCACGGGCGGCCCGGTCGGTGCGCTCGGCGCGCTCCTCGTCGCCGGCACCCTCCCGGTCGAGCCCTTCCGGCACCCGGCCGCGGGCGTTCAGCGGGACGGCTCGGGCGGCAGCCCGCAGGAGTTCGGACGCGTCGGCCACGGGGCGGTGCCGCCTCTCTTGTTGCACGGTTGCACTGCTTGCTCGGCGACGTGCGGCACGGGCTCCGGACCGGTCGTACGGCCGGTCCGGAGCGCGTGCCGCACCCGGGCTCAGTAGCTGCAGACGCGACCGCAGCTGGACCAGCCGTCACAGGTGCTGTTCAGCACTGCGGCGGTGACGTAGAGCTCGTCCGCGAGCTCCCCGGCCGGGTGGACCTGGTGGCCCTGGCCGAGGGTGAGCCGGAAGTCCTCGTCCTTGAGTGCGCGAACCTGCTCAGCCGTGGGCTGCATGCTGCCTCCTCCAAGCGTTCGGGTCTGGCACGGGTGTGCCGGTTCCGGATCTTGGCAGCGCCTCCCCGCGGCACACCATAGGCATGCGCACCACCGGTCCTTGTTTCGGCCAGGGTCGAAGTAGTGGCCGCCCGACCGCCCCGTCCGCCGTTCGCCCAGGCAGAGCCTCGTCCCGACCCTCCTCCGACCGCCGTCCGATCGTTCGGACGGTGCTCCCACGTGGCCGGAATGCGGGCGCGGGGCCGAGTTCCTGGTTTGAACCGGTCGCTCCTGTGGCAGGGCCCCGCACCGAGGGTCACGATGGAGGCCGAACGCCCCCAGCCCGATCGGAGTGCGATGAGCGAGCAGCGCAACCTCGTCCTGCTGACCTTCCTCGACACCACCGCCTGGCGATCCGCGTTCGACGAGGCCCAGCACCTGCCGGGCCTGCACGCGGTGGCAGCTCTGGAGCGCAGCTCCGACGGTGTGCTGGAGGTGCGGGACACCTTCACCCGGGGCGCCGGCGTGGCCACCGTCGGCTCCGGAGTGCTGGGCGGCCTGGTGGGCCTGCTCGGCGGGCCGATCGGGATGCTGCTGGGCTTCGCCGCGGGCGCCGCGCTGGGCAACGCGGCGGAGGAGCGGTACGCGACGGAGGCCGGCGCCGCGATGATCGTGCTCTCGCCCCGGGTGCCGGACGGCGGGGCGCTGCTCGCCCTGGACGTCCGGGAGTCCTCACCCGGCCCGGCGGACGAGCTGGCCGCGAAGCACGGGGCGGCGGTCGAGCGGATCGACGAGCACACCTTCACCGAGCAGGTCCGGGCGGCCGAGAAGAAGGCCGAGGAACGCTGAGGCGCACTGCGCAGGCCCACCCGAGCCCGTCCGTCCTGCCCGCGGAACCGGCTACGGGCTCACTCCGCCCGTAGCGCGTCCACCGTCCGCGCCCGCGTCGCCCGTACGGCCGGGAGCAGGGCGCCGAGCAGGGCGATCAGCACCCCGCCGAGGCCGAGCAGGATGAGCGTCGGCGTGCCGAAGACGTCCAGCGCGGAGGACGGGAAGTTCAGCCCGGCGCTGTGGGCCATCGCGGGCACCGTCAGGCCGTGAAGCAGCAGTCCGACCGGCAGGCCGATCGTGCCGCCGACCGCCCCGACCAGCAGCACCGAGGCCAGCACCACGCCCGCCGTCTGCGCCGGGGTCATGCCGACCGCCTTGGTGACGCCCATGTCCCGGGTGCGTTCGCGGATCTCCAGGACGACGGTGTTGAACACCCCGAGCCCGGCGACCACGACCAGCAGCACGGTCAGGGTGGCGGTGAGCGAGTTCAGGGCCGTGATCGAGTCGCTGGAGCCGTGTTCCGCCCCGGCCGCGGCGGCCAGGTGCAGCGGGGCGAGCGCGCCGCCGAGGGCGGTGGCGTAGGCGGCGTGGTCGGTGCCGGGCTTCAATTTGACGAACCAGGTGTCGGGCTCCGGGGCCGTGCCGGACGGGAAGGTCGCGGCGTCGGTCAGCAGCTCGTTGGTCTGCACGTGGGGGTCGAAGACCTCTCCGACGATCCGGACGGTGACCGGCCGGCCGTGGGTCGTGAAGGTCACCTGGTCGCCGAGCCCGACCGAGGCCTCGGTCAGGAAGGTGCTGGGCGCGACGGCCTCGCCCGGGCCTCGGTACCAGCGGCCGAAAACCGAGCACGGCCACCGACTCCCCCGCCCGCACGCTCAGCGTCACCCCGTCCAGTGCCGCCCGCGCGCCCTCGTAGTGCCGGCTCACACCGCTCAGCCCGATCACCGGTTCCCTGCTCACGTCCCCGCCGCCCTTGTCCGCGCCGCTCATGTCCCCGCTCCTCGTGGTCTTCCTGCCTGGTGACGACGAAGGTACGGACGGGCGGCGCACCCCCGCGTCCGCCGACGGCGGCAGGTTCCGTACCGCGTCCGGTGGACCCGGCGCGGCGTCATCCTTGCGATGTAGTCACCCGGTGTACCGGTTGCCGCCGACCGCGGGGCTGTCCCGGGCGCGGGCCGACCGCCACAATGTCCCGGTGATCAACCACCCGACGGTGCAGCGGCTGCGCACGGCAGCGACCCGGCTGGGGAGCGGCCCGGGTGCGGCTCCCCCGCCCCGGACGACCCGGCGCGGCCAGGCCTTCGACCTGGCCCTGGCCCTGTTCCTCTCGTACACCTGCGGACGCTACGCCATCGTCGCGCACCGCACCCACGACGCCCACGGCACCACCTGGAACGAGCTGTTGCTACTGGTGCCGCTCGTCCCGCTGCCGCTGGTGCTGCGTCGGCGCCACCCGCTCGCCGCGCTGTGGACGGTGCTGCCGGCCGCGCTGCTGGTGCGGTCGCAGCACCCGGATATCGCGTTCTGGGAGGGCGTGGTGGTGATCGTCGCCGCCTACAGCGCGGCGGCGTACGGGCGCCATCCGAACGCCCTCCTGCTGAGCCTGTCGGCCGCCACCGGCGCGCTGGCGGTGCTCTTCGACGACGCCCTGCTGCCGCACTTCCCGAACTCGGTGGTCGCCCTGCTCGTCCTGGTGCCGGTGTTCGCGGTCGCCTACGAACTGCGGATGTGGCGCCGCCGGGTGGAGGAGGGGCGGGAGCGGCTGTCCGCTCTGGAACGCGACCGGCTGGCCGCGCTGCAGCGCGCGGTGGAACACGAACGGGCCCGCATCGCCCGGGAGTTGCACGACGTGGTGACCCACAACGTGAGCATGATGACGATCCAGGCCGGGGCCGCCCGCAAGATCCTGGACACCGCCCCGGACCGGGCCCGGGAGGCGATGGCCGCGGTGGAGTCCGGCGGCCGGGCGGCGATGACCGAACTGCGGCACGTGATGGGCCTGTTGACCATGGACTCGGACACCGGGGACGATCCCGCGGCGAGCGCCGACCTGAGCCCGCAGCCCGGCCTCGGAAGGCTGGACGCCCTGGTCGACGGCGTCCGCCGGGCCGGACTGCCGGTGGAGCTGACCGTGCGCGGGGAGCGCCGGGCGGTCCCGCCCGGGGTCGAACTCGCTGCCTACCGGGTCGTCCAGGAGGCGCTCACCAACACCGTCAAGCACGCGGGCGGTGCCGACGCCGAGGTGACCGTCGACTACGCCCCGGACGGGCTGCGGGTGGAGGTCACCGACACCGGCGGCCGCCCCACCGGCGCGGCCGCCACCGGCAACGGGCGCGGCCTGCTCGGGCTGCGCGAACGCCTCGCCGTCTACGGCGGCACCCTGCACACCGGCCCCCGGCCGCGCGGCGGCTACCGCGTCACGGCCTCGATACCGTTGGAGAGTCGATGAACGAGCAGCCCCTGCGCGTGGTGGTCGCCGACGACCAGGCACTGGTCCGGATCGGGTTCCGGCTGATCCTGGAGTCCGAGGGCATCGAGGTGGTCGCCGAGGCCGAGGACGGCGAGCAGGCCGTCGCCGCCGTCCGCCGGAGCAGACCGGACGTGGTGCTGATGGACATCCGGATGCCCGGCCTGGACGGGCTGGAGGCCACCCGGCGGATCCTCGCCGGTGGGCCGGAGAACGCGCCCCGGATCATCATGCTGACCACCTTCGACCTGGACCACTACGTCTACGCCGCGATGGCCGCCGGGGCCAGCGGCTTCCTGCTCAAGGACGTCACTCCGGAGCACCTGGCCGCCGCCGTCCGGCTGGTCCGCACCGGCGACGCGCTGCTCGCTCCCGCGATCACCCGCCGCCTGGTCGAGCGCTTCGCCCGCCCGGCCGCCCCGCACGCGGCCGCCCCGCACCGGGAACTGGCCACCCTCACCCCGCGCGAGCTGGAGGTGATGTCGCTGCTCGCCCGCGGCCTCAGCAACGCCGAACTGGCCGCCCGGCTGCAGCTGTCCGAGGCGACGGTGAAGACCCATGTGGCGCGGATCCTGGGCAAGTTGGGGCTGCGGGACCGGGCCCAGGTGGTGGTCGCGGCGTACGAGACGGGCCTGGTCAGCGCGGGGACGCCCGGAACGCCCGGAAGCCCAGGAACGCCGTAGGACTCAACGACGACCGGGAGCCCGGGGGTCCGCACCCCCGGGCTCCCGGTCACCGGTGAAGCGTCACACCAGGTCGAAGCGGTCCGCGTTCATGACCTTGACCCAGGCCGCGACGAAGTCCTCCACGAACTTCTCCTTGGCGTCGTCGGCCGCGTACACCTCGGCGACGGCGCGCAGTTCGGAGTTGGAGCCGAAGACCAGGTCGGCCCGGGTGCCGGTCCACTTGACCTGGCCCGAGGCGTCCCGGCCCTCGAAGGTGTGGGCGTCCTCCGAGGTGGACCGCCAACTGGTACCCAGGTCCAGCAGGTTGACGAAGAAGTCGTTCGTCAGCACGCCCGGGGTCTCGGTGAGCACGCCGTACGAGGACTGCTGGTAGTTGGCGCCCAGCACGCGCAACCCGCCGACCAGTACGGTCAGTTCGGGAGCGCTGAGGCCCAGCAGGTTGGCCTTGTCGAGCAGCAGGAACTCGGCCGGCAGCCGGTTTCCCTTGCCGACCCAGTTGCGGAAGCCGTCCGCCCTGGGCTCCATCGCGGCGAAGGACTCGGTGTCGGTCAGCTCCTGCGGCGCGTCCACCCGGCCGGGCGCGAACGGCACCTCGACGGCCAGGCCGCCCGCCTTGGCGGCCTGCTCGATGCCGACGCCGCCGGCCAGCACCACCAGGTCGGCCAGCGAGACCTGCTTGTCGCCCGCCTGCGCGTTGAAGTCCCGCTGCACGCCCTCCAGGGCCCGCAGCACGCCGGCCAGCCGGTCCGGCTCGTTGACCTCCCAGCCAGCCTGCGGCTGCAGCCGGATCCGGCCACCGTTGGCGCCGCCGCGCTTGTCACTGTTGCGGTAGGAGGAGGCGGCGGCCCAGGCGGTGGAGACCAGCTCGGAGACCGAGAGGCCGGTGGCGGCGATCCGCCGCTTGAGGTCGGCGACGTCCGCCGCGTCGATTCGCTGGTACGAGACGGTCGGCAGCGGGTCCTGCCAGAGCAGCTGCTCGCTCGGCACCTCGGGGCCGAGGTAGCGCACCACCGGGCCCATGTCGCGGTGGGTCAGCTTGAACCAGGCGCGGGCGAAGGCGTCGGCGAACTCCGCCGGGTTCTCCAGGAAGCGCCGCGAGATCGGCTCGTACACCGGGTCGAAGCGCAGCGACAGGTCGGTGGTGAGCATGATCGGGACGTGCCGCTTGTCCGGGTCGTGGGCGTCCGGCACGGTGCCCTCGCCGGCGCCGTCCTTCGGCTTCCACTGGTGGGCACCGGCCGGGCTCTTGGTGAGCTCCCACTCGTAGCCGAACAGCGTCTCGAAGAAGCTGTTGTCCCAGGTGATCGGGGTGGCGGTCCAGATGCCCTCCAGGCCACTGGTGATCGCGTCGCCGCCGACGCCGGTGCCGAAGCCGCTCTTCCAGCCGAGGCCCATCTGCTCCATCGGCGCGGCCTCCGGGTCCGGGCCGACGTTGTCCGCCGGGCCGGCTCCGTGGGTCTTGCCGAAGGTGTGGCCACCGGCGATCAGCGCGACGGTCTCCTCGTCGTTCATCGCCATCCGGTAGAAGGTCTCGCGGATGTCGCGGGCGGCGGCGATCGGGTCCGGGTTGCCGTTGGGGCCTTCGGGGTTGACGTAGATCAGGCCCATCTGGACGGCCGCCAGCGGGCTCTCCAGCTCGCGGTCGCCGGTGTAGCGCTCGTCGCCCAGCCAGGTGGTCTCCGGGCCCCAGTAGACGTCCTCGTCCGGCTCCCAGTCGTCGACCCTGCCGCCGCCGAAGCCGAAGGTCTCGAAGCCCATGCCTTCCAGGGCGACGTTGCCGGCCAGCACGATCAGGTCGGCCCAGGAGATGCTGCGCCCGTACTTCTTCTTCACCGGCCAGAGCAGTCGGCGGGCCTTGTCCAGGCTGGCGTTGTCGGGCCAGCTGTTGAGCGGGGCGAAGCGCTGCTGACCGCCGTCGGCGCCGCCGCGGCCGTCGCTGATCCGGTAGGTGCCGGCGCTGTGCCAGGCCATGCGGATGATGAAGGGGCCGTAGTAGCCGAAGTCGGCCGGCCACCAGGGCTGCGAGGTGGAGAGCACCTCCTGGATGTCCCGCTTGACGGCCGGGAGGTCGAGGGCGTTGAACGCCTTCGCGTAGTCGAAGGCCTCGCCGAAGGGGTTGGCCACGGCGGGGTTCTTGGCGAGGATCTTCAGGTTCAGCCGCTCCGGCCACCACTGGCGGTTCCCGCCGCCCTGGGTGGGGTGGAGCGCGCGCCCGTGGTTGACCGGGCAGCCGCCCGCGCTCGCCTCTACGCCGGTTGCATCGTGGTTCTCAGACATGGGAATCCTTCCCTACAAGGCGGATCACGGTGTCTTTCTGCTACCTACGGCACCTACTGCTATTGCCCAGGCTAGCGCCGGAGCCGATCCTACGATGGACGGAATCCAAGTCAAGAACGACACCAAACCCGTATCCGGTCGGGAAACGGACCGCAGCGGACGCCGGTTGGTAAACTCCGGTCCTCCCCGTGACCTGAATAGGTGAACCGTGATGAGTGACCTGCTGGAACGACTGCGCGAGCGCGGCTGGCGCCTCACCTCCCAGCGGCGTGTCGTGGCCGAGGTCCTGGACGGCGAGCACGTGCACCTGACCGCCGACGAGGTGCACGCCCGCGCGGCCGACCGCCTGCCGGAGATCTCCCGCGCGACGGTCTACAACACCCTCGGCGAGCTGGTCACCCTCGGCGAGGTCATCGAGGTGTCCACGGACGGGCGCGCCAAGCGTTACGACCCCAACGCCCACCGGCCGCACCAGCACCTGGTCTGCACCGGCTGCGGCGCCATCCGCGACGTCCACCCCGTCGGCAATCCGCTCGCCGATCTCCCGGCCGAGCAGCGCTTCGGCTTCACCCTTTCGGGGGCCGAGGTCACCTACCGGGGGCTCTGCCCGGCCTGCGCGGGCTGACCGCCCGCCGTTCCGGAAGCCGGAGACCAGGCGCTGCGGCGGTGGGCCCGGGACGGGTTCCGCTCACGAACGCGCGGTTCCGTCCGCGCGCGGCAGAGCTCTGGCGCGGGCGACGAGCAGGGCGATGTCGTCGTTTCCGCTCCGGTGGCGCAGGCCGCCGAGGAGGAGGTCGCAGGTCTCCTCCGGGGAGCGGCGGGGCCGTCCGAGGAGGTCGGTGAGGGCCGCGAGGCGGGTGTCGATGTCGTGGTCGCGGGTCTCCACCAACCCGTCCGTGTAGAGCACCAGTTCGTCGTCGACCGCGAGGTCGAGGGGGGCGTCCCGGAAGGTGACGCCGCCGACGCCGAGGGGCGCGCCGGTGGGTAGCTCGAGGAGGACCGGGGGGCGCCCGGGGCGGGTGTGGACCGGGGGGAGGTGGCCGGCGCTGGCGATGCGGCCACGGCGCCGACGGGGGTCGTGCACCGCGTAGACGCAGGTGGCGATAACCTCGCCGAGGTCGGCGGCGATCCGGTCGAGCTGGGTGAGGACGGCGGCCGGCGCCAGGTCGAGACCGGCCAGTGTCCTTGCCGCAGTGCGGAGTTGGCCCATGGTGGCGGCGGCGTTGATGCCGCTGCCCATGACGTCCCCGACTACCAGAGCCGTCATGTCGTCGCCCAGGGGGATGACGTCGAACCAGTCGCCGCCGACCTCGCCGACGCTCGCCGTCGGCTGGTAGCGGTAGGCGACTTCCAGCCCGGGGGGTTGCGGGGGCGAGCCGGGCAGCAGGTGCCGCTGGAGGGCGAGGGCGGCGTGCCGCTGGCGCTGGTACCAGCGGGCGTTGTCGATGGCGACGGCGGCACGGGCGGCGAGTTCACCGGCCAGTACCAGGTCGTCGTGGTCGAAGGGCTGGTCGTTGCGGGCGCGTTTGAGGTCGAGGGCGCCCAGCACCTGACCCCGGGCGCGCAGCGGTACGGCCAGGTAGGAGTGGACCCGGGCCTGCCTCAGCAGTTCGGCGGCCCGGTCGTCCTTGGCGATACGCGGCACGTCACGGTCGGTGACGTGGGCCAGCAGGACCGGGCGACCCGTACGGGCACAGCGGGTGATCAGACGGGTGGCGTCGTAACTGGCTATCTCGCCGACGGGGTCGGCGGCGTCGGCGGCGGGGGTGGGATAGGCGGCTTTGACGGCCAGGGCCCGGATCAGGACCGGGTCGTCCGTGCCGGTCGGGGGCAGGGTGTCGGTGAGGACGCTTTCCAGGATGTCGACGGCGGCGATGTCGGCGAACTCCGGGACGAGGACGTCGGCGAGTTCGCGGGTGGTGGTGTCGAGGTCCAGGGTGGTGCCGATGCGTTCGGACGCCTCGGCGACGACGGTGAGGCGTCGGCGGGCCGCTGCCGCGGCGGTGGAGGCCCGGTGCTGCTCGGTGACGTCGATGACCGTGACGGCGACGCCGATCACCCGGTGGGCGGGATCCTCCAGGCGGTAGAAGGACACGGACCAGGCGTGTTCGGTCCCGGGGTCGAGACGGGTGCGGCCCGTGGTGAACTGGTTCAACAGCGGGGTGCCGGTGTCCAGCACCTTCCGCATCGCCGCCTCGATCGTGTCGGCGTCCAGGAACGGCAGCGCCTCCCGGACGGTGCGGCCCAGGCACTCGGCGGCCGACATGCCGTTGATGCGCTCCAGCGCCGGGTTGATCAGGACGTACCGCAGGTCGGTGTCCATCACCGACAGCCCGATCGGGGACTGCTCCACCAGCCGCAGGGACAGTGCGAGGTCCCGTTCCAGGCGGCGCAGTGTGGCCTGGTCGGTGGCCAGGCCGAGCGCGTAGTACTGGCCGTGCTCGTCCTCCAGGCGCATGTTGCGGAACTCGGCCAGCAGCGTGGACCCGTCCTTGTGCCGCACCGGGAAGACCCCGGCCCACGCCCCGCCACCGAGCATCACCTTCGCGAACAGCGACAGCACCAGCTCCAGGTGCTGCTCCTCGACCAGCACCTGGGCGGCAGGACGGCCCAGCGCCTCGGCCGCCCGGTAGCCGAACAGGTCCTCGGCCTGCGGGCTCCACAGCACGATCCGCCCCTGCGCGTCCAGCACCACCGCGGCGACGCCCAGCACGTCCAGCAGCCCGCCCGGCTCCATCGCGGGATCCCGGCCCGGCTGGGCGGCACCCGACGGCGTCGCGTGCCCGGCGTCCACTCGGCCACCTCCTCCCGCCGACGCCCACCCAGCTGCAACGACGGCGTCGGTTCACTCCATCGTCCCGCCCCGGCCCGAACCCGCCAGTCCAGCAGCAGCCGCCCACCGGCGGAGCCTCGACCCCCCGAACCGAAACGGTCACGCAGCGCTACCGGAAGGGCTGTCGCGTGCGCGGTCTCCAGGCGGTCCGCCGAACGTGACGAGCCCCGGCCTCCTGCACGGGGCCCCGGCGTGGGCCGGTCGAATCGGGTCCCGTCTACCGCAGGGGAAGGTTCTCCTCCTGGAGCCGGTGCAGCAGCATCTCCCGGTGCAGGGCGGCGATCGGCTCGAGGAGGTCGGGGTGGCGCAGCAGGGGCGCCGCCTGGTGCTCGTGGTCGCCGGGGCGCAGGAGGCGGGTCACGGCGCCGGTCGCACCGGCGCCCGCGGCGGCCGCGGCGGCCTGGGCGAGTGGGACGAGGGCGGGGTCAGCCAGGAGGCAGGCCGCCCAGCTGACGACGGTCTCGTCCACCCAGGTCCGCCAGGCGGTGTCCTCGGCGGGCCGGTCGTGTTCGGCGCCGGTGAGCCAGTCCAGTCGGGCGCTGCCGCCCGGGCCCAGGAGGTGCAGCAGTTGCGCGTCGAGGTCGGTGGGGTAGCGCAGCACGGCGGCGAGGGTGACGGCCTGGCCCGCCTGGGCCTCGGCCAGGGCCCGGCTGAACGCGCCGGGTGCCGGCGGGAAGGCGGTCAGCAGCCAGCGGGTGCCGGCGGCTATGACGGGGGTGAGATCGGCGGACAGGGCGTCCTCCTCGGGGCAAGCTCGCTTGCCCGGCCGGGTTCCGCGAGTTACGGCGCGAAGCCGCACTGCTCCGCTCGTGGCCGCCAGTGTAGGCGGGCTCGGCCCGGCAACGGCATGATGCCCGTCACTTCCGGCCGGGTGGGTGCGGAGGCCGGCTGCCGGGTCCGCACCCACCGGGCCTGTCGGGACCAGCTCAGGACTTGCCGCGCCCGGTGACGAAGTCGCGTGCCCGGTCCACCAGGCCTGCGCCCGGTGCGAGCAGCTTGCTGGCCATCGGGGTGCTGGGAGTGGACGGGTGGGGGCGGGTGGGTGCCATGGCCTTGGCCCGGCGGATCTTGTCCCCGAGATCGTTCAGCTGCTCGGGCGTACAGGCCTGCCGCAGCATGGGGAAGAGGTTGTTCTCCTCGTCCTGGAGGTGTGCGGCGACCTCGTCCATCAGCCGCCGCAGCAGCGAGGTCATCTCCGGGTCGTCGGCCCTCGTCTTCTCCAGTTCCTTGAGGAGCTTCTCGACCCGGTTGTGCTCCTCGATCTCCTTGTCCGCGAGCCGCGCCCCGCCTTCGACGTGCTCGCGCACCGCCGGGTAGAGGTACTGCTCCTCGGCGACCGAGTGCCGCACCAGCTCGATGGTGACCTCGTCCACGAGGTCCCGCAGCTCCTGTCCGCCGCCGCTCATCGCCTGGATGCGACCGAACATCCGCTCCACCTCCCGGTGGTCGGTCGTCAACTCGTCGATCACGTTTCCGCCGTGCCCCATGTCGCCTCCACGCGTCCGCGGGCGGGCCCTTCCCGCCCGGGTTCGGGAGGGGTTCCCCGCCCGGCGGGTCCGCGCCCCGGCGCTGGGCGGGTCTCATCCGATCGGACGCGCGCACGGGGGCACGGCCGCGCAGCCTGCAGTGCCCGCGCACCCGCCCGAGTCCTCCACCGCCGAACCTGGTCTACGTCTGGCTGACCGGGCGACGGCGCCCGGACGGACCTGGTCGGCGCGCGGGGTAGTTCACGAGACGCTGTCGGGAACCGCCGCTTCGTCGCGCAGCACCTTGACCTGCAACCTGACCAGCAGGAAGCAGGGCAGGCAGACCACCGCCATCGCCAGGAACGCCCAATGCGGGGAGGCCGTGTAGAGCGGGCCGGTGACGGCGGTGACGGCGGCGACCCCGAGGCCGATGGCCAGCCCGGCGTAGAGCGCCTGGGCGTTGGGCCAGAGGTCCTCGGGGACATGGCTCTGCACACAGCGCGCGTGCGCGAGGTGGGTCAGCGCGAAGGTGCCCGCGTGGAGCGTCTGCGTGAGCACCACGAAGGCCAGTGGCATCGGTACCGCGAGCAAACCCCAGCGCAGAACGGAGATCGCCGCGGCGGCCGCGAAGAGAACAGGGACCGGATAGCCGCCGAGCAGCGGTCCCGCGTACTTGAACAGGAGCAGTTCGCACCCGACGGCCAGCGCCAGCATGAGGCTGACGTTGATGCTCGACACGCCGAGCCGGCTGAAGTATTCGGCGCCGAAGGCGTAGTACGCCGCGTGCGCACCCTGGAGCAGCACGGAACTGCCCAGGCCGAGGGTGTAGACGCGGTTGCGCAGCAGCCGAACACGGCCGCCACTGGCCACGGTCGTCACCGTCGGGAATCCGACCGGGCTCACCACGTCCGCCACCGCGAGCAGCAGGCAGCCCACGACGAACACCCCGACCAGTGCGCCGCTGCCGGCCAACCGCCCGACCACGCCGGACACGCACAGACCGAAGAGGAACCCTGCCGAGCCGAAGTAGCGGACGCTCCCGTAGTCGACCTGCCCGTTCGCTGCGCCGATGGTCGCCAGGGTCTCGCTGAGCGGCATCAGCAGGGGATAGCTGATGCCGACCAGAACCGATACGGCCAGCATGGAGCCGAACTGAGGGTAAGTCAGGTAGAGCGGGCTGAGTGCCGTCGCCGTCCAGGCGAGCAGTTGCGACAGTCTCCGAAGCGGGATCGTTCGGCAGAGCATCGGGAAGACGACGGCTATGGAGATCGAGCGTGACACCAGACCGGCGGTGATGATCGCGGTCACTTCTGTTGGCCCGAAGCCTGACGCGAGCAGCCAGACCCCCCAGTAGGAGAGGTAGGAGCTCCAGGTCAGGAAGAAGAGGAAGAACCGGGCCGACAGCCACACTCGGAATGACATCTCAATATCTTCCTACACGTACTCAGCTGCTCGTGGCCAGTTGGGCGACCGCCTTGGCTACCGTCAGCGCCGCCCGCTCGCACTGATGCTTGTCGACGTCCAAGTGGGCCACCAGCCGGACCGTCCGCGGTCCCATGACCGAGACCCGCACGCCGGCCGTCGCGCAGAGCTCCTGCACCTTGGCCGCATCGGGCACCTCCACGAACACGAGGTTGGTCTGGGGTTCCCGAACCTCCAGTCCACTGTCGCGCAGCAGACCGGCGATGAGGGCCGCGTTCGAGTGGTCCTCGGCCATCCGCCCGATGTTGTGCTCGAAGGCGTAGATGGCAGCGGCCGCCAGGATCCCGGTCTGCCGCATGGAGCCGCCCATCCGGTGCCGCATGACCCGGGCCTCCTCCAGACGGTCGGCATCGAGGAGCAGCACGGTCCCGGCGGGCGCGCCGAGCCCCTTGGAGACGCAGAGGGACAGGGTGTCGAAACAGGCTCCGTAAGCCTCGAAGGAAACGCCGCTGGCGACATGGGCGTTCCAGAGCCGGGCGCCGTCGCAGTGCACCGCGACCCCGGCCTCGCGGGTGATCCGCCGGATCTCCCGCAGCGCGGCCAGGGGGTACACCACGCCGCCGGCCGCGTTGTGGGTGTTCTCCACCGCCACCGCCCGCGTCCCGCTGCCGTAGGCGGTAGCCGGACGGATCATCCGGGCGAGCACCTCCGGGTCGATGAGGCCGTCGTCGGAGACCGTCGTCCGGGTCAGGATCCCGCCGTGCCAGGCGACTCCCCCGTCCTCGTAGAGGAGGAAGTGCGCACCCGCGTCAGCCAGCAGCTCCTGCCCCGGCGGTACCAGCAGACGGAGCGCGAGCTGATTGGCCATGACGCCGCTGGGCAGGAACAGTGCTCCGGTGAACCCGAAGGCGTCGGCGAGCATCCGTTCCAGCCGGATCACCGTGGGGTCGTCACCGAGGGTGTCGTCACCGACCTCGGCGGCGGCCATGGCGGCTCGCATGGCCGCAGTGGGCTTGGTGACGGTGTCGCTCCGCAGATCGATGGTCTGGTCTGTCACGGTGCTCCCTTGATATCGGGTGCCGAGGGGACGGCCGAGCCCTTGGTGAGGGCGGTCAGGCTGTCCGTGAGGCAGTCGAAGAAGAGGTCGGGGTGGTCTCGGAAGTAGAAGTGGCCGCCGGGAAAGAGCCGGACGGCGGACGGACCCGTGGTGTGCCGGCGCCACTCGCCGAGCCGGCTTTCGTCCTCCCAGTCGTCCGTGGCGCCGAGAGCGAGGATGGGGCAGCTCAGCGGGGCTGTCGGGACATACTGGTAGGTCGCGACGATGGTCAGGTCCGCATGCAGGTTGGCCAGGTACAGCTCACGCATCCGCGCGTCGCTCCCGAGTTCCGGCAGTGGTCCGTACCGCTCCTCGACCCGGGGGACGAAGTCGGCGCCGTCGAGGAGGTGGAGCGGCAGTCCGGGGCGGTGCAGGTGCGGGGGGCCGTTCACGGACACGATGAGCTGCTGCGGCTCCGGGCGCCCGCGGTCGCGCAGCGCGACAGCTGTCTCATAGGCGACGATCGCACCGAGACTGTGCCCGATGAAGGCGTACGGGCCCGAGAACTCGGCCTGTTCCGTCAGCGCGCCGACCAGTTCTCGCATGTCGGTCATGGCCGACTCGCGCATCCTGCTTCCGCGGCCCGGGAGTTGGACCCCCCACACCTCGACCTCGGCGGGGAGCCGGTCCGCCCAGCGCTGGTACTCACCGGGCGAGCCACCGCTGTGCGGGAAGCAGTAGAGGCGCAGGGCGGCGCCGGCTCGCCGCTGACGGCACATCAGCCATCGGGGTGGTGCGGCTGTCATCGCCACCTCCTTCGGTCGGTCAGTTCTTCTGCGGCATTGCGTCGTAAGCCAGTTGGTCGATCGCACCGTGGTCCAGCTTGCCGTTGGGCAGCACCGGAAGCCGGGACAGCGGCACGATGCGGCTCGGCACGGCGACGGCCGGCAGGCGCTCGATGAGGTGCGCCCGGAGGGTGCGCTGGTCGACTTCTCCGTTCGTCGGGCTCACGAAGCCGACCAGCTTCTTCCGTCCCTGGACGCTGCAGACACCGACTGCGGCGGCCTCCACGTCCGGGTGGGTGCGCAGTGCCTGTTCGATTTCGGAGCGGTCGACGCGCATCCCACCGAGCTTGAGCTGGTGATCGGCCCGGCCGTGGAAGCGCAGTTCGGCCTCGGCGGTGACGGACACGATGTCACCCGTGCGGTAAAGGTCCGAACCGAGCTCGGCGAGGCCCGGTCCGCCGATGTGGAGCTCCCCGGGTTCCCCGGTCGGTACGGCGGCACCATCGGCGGACCGGACGTAGAGGCGGGTCCCGGGAACAGCGCGCCCGATGGGTACGTCGGAAAGGTCCGCATCCGCCCGGGTGCACTCATGGACCGCGCTCCACACCGTGCACTCCGTCGGACCGTATTCGTTGTAGAGCCGGGTACGGGGGAGCGCGTCGAAGTGCCGCTGGACCAAGTCCGGAGGGCATGCCTCCCCCGCGACGATCACCGTCGACAGCGCGCCGGCCCGCTCGGCGAGGCCACCGCGCAGGGCGATGTCGTAGAGCGACGGAAGCATGAGCAGGTGCGACGCGCGGTACTCCTGCGCGGCCCGGCCGACCGCCAGCAGGTCCGCCGGGCGGTCGCTCGGGATGACCAGTCGGCCGCCGCAGGCCAGGGTCCAGTAGATGCCGGCGACCGAACTGTCGAACGAGATCGACGAACAGAGCAGGAAGGTGGAGACCGGCGTGGGGTAGTACTCGAGTCTGGCCGCGGTCGAGGCCGCCAGCGCGGAGGCGGAGATCGTGACGCCCTTCGGCCGCCCGGTCGACCCGCTGGTGAAGCAGGTGTACGCCAGGGTGCCGCGGACCGTTTCACCCCGGAAACCCTCGGCATCGGCTTGCACCGTCCGGAGGTTGTCGAGCCGGATGCCCAGACCAGGCTCCGACACCGAGAACCTCGCGCCGCTCGCCTCCGCGATGTAGCGCTGCCTGGCGACCGGGAACCCGGCGTCCACAGGGACGTATCGCGCTCCCGCACGCAGCACCCCGAGCATGCCGACGACCGCCCAACGGGACAGCCGCGCGTGCACGACGACCGGGCTGTCCGGCTCCACCCCAGCGGCCCGCAGCGCGGTGGCGATCACGGCGGACCGCTCGTCCAGCTCCGCGTAGCCGAGTGATCCCTCACCGTCGACAACTGCCGTGCCCTGGGCCCGGAATGGCTCGATCAGGTCGAGGATGTGCGGCGGGGCGTAGAGTGGCACGACTGGCAGGTCTGGTACCCAGTGGGTCATCTGAGTCAGCCCTCCACCGTGGCCCTGCGGGGTACTCCTGCGACTGGGACCCGCTTGAAGCCGGCCAGGAACGTCGAGTGCATCCGCTCGATCTCGCCGACCACCTCGATCGAGGAGAACGTCGCGAACAGTTCGGTGAACAGCAGGCGCAGGGCCAGCCGGGCGAGGTGCGAGCCGACGCAGTAGTGATGGCCGACGCCGAAGGCGAGGTGCCGGTTGGGGCGTCGCCGGATGTCGAACACGTCGGGATCGGGGAAGACCTTGGCGTCCCGGTTGGCCGAGGCCAGGTAGGCGACCACGGCGTCGCCCTCCGCGATCGGCACGCCGGAGAGTTCGACCGGGTGGAGTGCGTAGCGCATGAAGTTGCTGGCCGGCGTGGCCCAGCGCAGGGCCTCCTCGATACCGGAGTCCAGCAGCTCCGGGTGCGCGGCCCAGTCCCCGTAAGTCGGGCTCCCGGCCAGTTCGACGATCGCGGCGATCGGGACGTGCGGCAGAGTCCCGGCCGAACCCAGCAGCATGCTGTAGCAGTTGGAGATCACCGAACCGGTCGAGATGCGCTCGCCGTCCACTTCGGTCTCGGCCAGCACACTGATCAGGTCGTCACCGGGATTCCGCAGCCGTGCCCGGACCAGGTCCGAGAAGTAGGCGAAGATCTCACGATGACCGCGCTTCAGCGTCGGCTCCACTCCGCCCGGCAGCTGGAACTCGGGATCCTCCTCCGCCGTCGACATCATGGCCAGTCGGATGAGACGCGGATAGTCCTCGGTGGGCAGCCCCAGGATGGGGCCGAGGGCGACCAGCGGCAGCTGGGACATCGCGACCGCGAAGTCGAAGGGCTGCCCGTCGGCACCGGGGGCGAGCAGGTCACGGATGCCGGCCTGGATCCGGTCGGAGAACGATGCGAGCGGCTTGACGGCGAGTGCCTGCTTGAGCGGGATCCGCGCTCGGTCGTGGTGCGGTGGGTCGGTCGCCGCCAGTTGCTTCCCGGCTGCCGGGTCACCGCGGCCGAGCAGGTTGAGCAGCGTGCCTCGTTCCGAGGTGAAGGCGGAGTAGTCGTGCAGCACCCGCTCGACATCGGCATACCGGGTGACGACCCAGTAGCCGCCGCCACGGCCGGAGTTCGGTTGCCAATGGACCGGGTCGTGTTCGCGAAGGTGACGCCAGACCTCGTGTGGTTCGCCCTGGGAGTAGAGCCCGGGATCGGTGAGGTCTCTTGCCGTACCGGTGCTCACTGACGGCCTCCCGGGTGCGCGCCGATCGTCCCGGACGGAGCGGCCGCCACGGCCTCCTCGATCACCTGCGTCAACTCCGTGATCGTGGGCGACAGGAAGAGGGTCGTGGCCGAAACCTCCACCCCGAATTCCTTGTCGATATCGCCCTGCAGTTCCGCTGCGGTCAGCGAGTCGCCACCGAGCTCGAAGAAATCGTCGTCCAGTCCGATCGGCGATATCTCCAGCCGGGCGGTCCATAACTGCGCGAGCCGCTCCTGCACTGATGTCTGCTGTGCTGCTTCCACTGCCACGAGCAACTCCCTTACGCGTCGAACGAATAGACCGAGAAGAGTGGCACGCTCACCCGCGACCTTCCCTTCAGGAACGACTTCTCGATCAGGCAGGTGATTCCGACCACCGTGGCACCAAGCTCCTCGAGCATTTCCACGGCGGCCGCCACCGAGTTTCCGGTGGCAACGATGTCATCATGAATGAGGACTCGGGAACCGGGCTGCACCAGATCCTTGCGAACCTCGATCCGATCGGTCGAGTATTCACCGGAGAATGTCCGGCTCACCGTCTCGCCCGGCAGCTTCCCCTCTTTGCGAATGGCCAGGAAGCCGCAGTCCAAGCGATCCGCCAAAGCCCCGCCGAGGATGAAACCTCGCGCGTCTATGCCGGCAACGTAGTCCGGAGTGAGCGGAGTTGACCACTCTGTGAGGTCCTCGAGCGCCGAACTGAAGGAGTCTCGATTGGCCAGCACCGGCATGACGTCGCGAAATGCAACGCCAGCCCGGAAATCCTTGAACACTGGAACCCTTGATTCGCCGTCCCGCTGTTGACCGGTTTTCATGAGTCCTCCTTACTGCCGCACGGCAGTGAAAGATCCTGACGAGCGCGCCAGGAAAGGCCTACCCTGAAGGAATTCCGGATTTCGATAGTGCGGTAACAGTCCGGCACCGTGTCGCAGTGGCCGATGCGCCTGTCCGGGAAACCGATTCGGCTGCGCCGGAAAACTCGGACGGACCGTTCCGGCGCCCGGGGCCCCCGAGCGTGATCGCAGCCATAACAGCCGGATCATCGTTCAACACAAGAACTTCATCGGCAAACACAGCCCCCCGGTTGACTCCGAACCGCTAGCTGGACGTGTCCATGACGCTGTGGACGAAGCTACATCGCAGGCGCCCCCTCGGCAAGATCGCTTGGACTTTCATCCACCGAGAACTCACAATTGACGGTCGGTCGGGTCGGAAAGCTCCGCCCGTGCCAGCATTGGCGTCGAAATCATCAGAACCACCGGGTTGAGACCGATTTGCCGGAGTCGGCCGTTCGACGACGCTCCCGCGGCGCCCGACAGGAACTCGGGCACCGCGCCCGCTCCACACCGCCCCAGCCCACCGCCGTAGCCCGCGCTGCTGACTGATCCTCAGGGTTGCTTCGCAGAAAGGTTGGTTGGATCATGGCTGCCATGAACACGACCGAGATCAATGCGTCCCCCGCACCGGCACTGACCATAGGTTTCGACCTCGACATGACGCTGGCCGACGGCCGACCGGGCATCAAGGCGGTGCTGGACATGGTGGCGGCCGAGACGGGGGTCGCCATCGACAGCGACCTGGCGATCACCCGCGTCGGCCCGCCGATCGAGGAGGAGATGGCCTACTGGTTCCCCGCCGATCAGGTGGACGCGGCTGCCGACCGGTATCGGGCACTGTTCCCCGAACACGGCGCCCCGGTGGGCAAGTTGCTGCCCGGTGCGCTCGAGGCGATCGCCGCCGTCTACCGGCACGGAGGTCGACCGATCGTCGTCACCGGCAAGTTCGAGCCCAATGCCCGACTGAACCTCGCCGCGCTCGACATCAAGGTCGACGACGTCTTCGGCTCGGTCTTCGCCGACCGCAAGGGTTCCGTTCTGCGGGAGCAGGGTGCCAGCGTCTACGTCGGTGACCACCTCGGCGACATCACCGGGGCACGGACAGGCGGCGCACTCGCGGTGGCAGTGGCCACCGGGCCGTACACCGCGGACGAACTGCGCGAGGCCGGTGCCGATGTCGTACTGAACGACCTGACCGAATTCCCGGGCTGGCTCGACACCCACCTCGCGGCTTGAACCGGACCGGACCCGCAGGTGATCGAGTCATCGACTCCCGTCACCTGCGGGTCCGGTCATCGCGGGCGGGCCCGCGGAGCCTGGTCTCAGGCGACCGTCCCGGAGGTGTCCCGGAGGGCGACGCTCGCGTGACTCTCCTGAAGGCTCTGCTCGGACACCAAGGTCAGTCGCGCCGAGGACTGGAACTCCGGCAGCGTCACCGAGCCACAGGAGACCATGGTGGACTTGATCTTCGCAATGGTGGTGGCCAGACCCTCGTTGAGATCGCCGGCATAGGGAACGTAGCCGTCGACACCCTCCTCGAAGACCAGTCCCTGGCCGCCCTGGCCGTAGCGCTGCCAGTTCCGGGCACGGTTGGAGCCCTCGCCCCAGTACTCCTTGACGAAACCGTCCCGGGTGGGGATCTTCGCACCGGGCGCCTGGTCGAACCGGGCGAAGTACCGCCCCATCATGACGAAGTCCGCACCCATCGCCAGCGCCAGCGCCACGTGGTAGTCCTCCACCAGACCACCGTCCGAGCAGAGCGGCACGTAGTCGCCGGTGCGCTCGAGGAAGGCGTCGCGGGCCGCGGCGACGTCGAGGACGGCGCTCGCCTGGCCCCGGCCGATGCCCTTCTGATCGCGCGTGATGCAGATGGATCCGCCGCCCACCCCGATCTTCACGAAGTCGGCACCGGCCTCGGCGAGGAAGGTGAACGCCTCGCCGTCGACCACGTTGCCGCCGCCGATCGGGATCTCCGGATAGTGCTTCTTCGTCCAGGTCAGTGCCTCGGCCTGCCAGTCGCTGTAGCCGTCGGACGAGTCGAAGCACAGGACGTCCGCGCCCGCCTCCAGCAAGGCCGGGACACGATCGCGGTAGTCGTGGGTGTTGACGCCCGCACCCACGCGCAGGCGCTTGTCTGCGTCCACGACCTGGTTCGGGAAGCGCTTGTTGTCCGCGTAGTCGGACCGGAACACCAGATGCTGCAGGTGCCCCTCGTCGTCCAGCACCGGAAGGCAGTCCAGTCGCTCCTCCCACAGCCGCGCGTTCGCCTCGGAGAGGGTGACGTCGACGCCGGCATGCGGCAGGTCGCCGACGGCGGTCATCCGGCCACTGACAGGTCCTTCGAGGTCGTGCCGCTGGGGATGGAAGTCGCGCGAGGTCACGAGTCCGAGCAGGCGTCCGGTGGCGCTCCCGTCGTGGGTGACGGCGGCGGTGCTGTGGCCGGTTCGGCCCATGAGCCCGACCAGGTCGCGAAGGCTGTCGTCGGGCCGGACGTTCGTGTCACTGGTGACGAACCCGGCCTTGAAGTTCTTCACCTTCCGGACGGCCGCTGCCTGTTCCTCGATCGACTGGTTGTGGTGGATGAAGCTCAGACCGCCGTTGCGGGCGAGCGCGATCGCGAGCTCCGGAGAGCTGACCGCCTGCATGATCGCCGACGCGAACGGGGCGTGCAGCTCGATCGCCGACGCCTCGCCCGCGCGGTGCCGCACCAGGGGCGTACGCAGATCGACGGCCGCGGGCCTGCAATCGGTTCGAGTCCGATTCGGAAGGAGCAGATACTCGTTGAACGTCCGCGACACCTCGGCGATGATCTGTGCCATGCATTCCTCCTGATCCCATCGGCCGGCGCCGGTCGGCCCAACCGTGAAGCCCGCGCCCATGTTCGATGGCTCGGCCGGTCGGGTGCGCGGAAGGGCGTGGCGGAGCTCCGCCTCCCCAGGGCGTGCATCCTGACCGGATCTCACAAGTGAGGCGCGGTAGTTGATCCCGCACCCTATCGACTGCCCGCCCTGTTGACGAATCATCGTCATATCGTCAGCTGACACCCGACAGCAGCCCCTGGGCGAGAACCCGGACGGCGCGCTGCAGGCCAGTTGATCCAGGGTCAGGATATTCGGGGCCGACCCCGCGCGCCGGCTCCTCCACCCACCGGTCCGGCGCCTCGGCCCGCAGCTCGCGGAAGAGCCCGTACGGCACGTCCTCAGCGTACGTCTCCGGCCGGAAGATCCGGTTCACCCGCGCCTGGTCGAAGCCCATGCCGACCGACCGTACGCGGCAAGTCGGCGGCCCGCCAGAACCCGGGGCGTCACGGTTGCAGCGATCGGCGGCCGACATCCCGTAGGGTCGGCCAATGGCGAAGTACTTCGACGTGCACCCAGAGTCCCCCCAGCCGCGCACCATCAGCACCGTGGCCGACAGCGTCCGGTCCGGGGCTCTCATCGCGTACCCGACCGACTCCTGTTTCGCCCTGGGCTGCCGACTGGACAACCACGAGGGCCTGGAGCGGATCCGCTCGATCCGGCGCCTCGGCGAGCGGCACCACTTCACCCTGATGTGCGAGGACTTCGCGCAGCTCGGGCAGTTCGTCCAGCTCGACAACTACGTCTTCCGGGCCGTCAAGGCGGCGACCCCGGGCAGCTACACCTTCATCCTCCCCGCCACCAAGGAGGTTCCGCGCCGGCTGCTGCACCCGAAGAAGAAGACGGTGGGCGTCCGGATCCCCGACCACGCCGTCACCCGGGCGCTGCTCGCCGAACTCGGCGAGCCGCTGGTCTCCAGCACCCTGATCCTGCCCGGCGAGGACGAGCCGATGACCCAGGGGTGGGAGATCAAGGAGCGGCTGGACCACGTGCTGGACGCCGTGGTGGACTCCGGCGAATGCGGAACCGAACCGACCACGGTGATCGACTTCTCCGACGGGGAGGCGGAGATCGTCCGGCGCGGGGCGGGCGACCCGGCACGCTTCGAGTGAGCGCTGACGGGGGCGGTGTCGGGTGAGGGCTCTCGGGTGAGGCTGCGGCGCCGGTCTCAGCGGTGGCGGAGGTCCACGAAGGCCCCCGCCAGGCCGCCGAGCGAGACGGCCGGGACGAGCGACGCGTCCCAGGGCTGACCGCCCGCCACTCCCGAGACCACCACCAGGGCGAGGACGGCGACGCCCGTCACCCGTGCCGGGACCGAGCGCGGCACCAGCGGTAAGGGCTTGCCGTTTCGCCGTTGTCGGGCCAGTTTGATGATGAGCAGGAGTACTGCGACCGCGAGCAGCGGCGGCGCCATGTCGTGGGTCATGGCGCCAGGATGTCATGGACGGTGAAGAGTTGTTCGAGTTGGGCGGGGTCGTCGGTCCGGAACACGGCCGCTTCCACGGCGAGTTGGAGGTCAGGGCCGTGCAGCCATTCGGCGAGGGCACGGTACGCGGAGCTCTGTTTGTCCCAGAAGGCGTTCGAGGGTTCGAGCCACCCGGCGAGGGCGAGCTCGTGCAGCCGCTCCACGGCCGTCGGGGTCGCCAGGCGGGCCCATTCTGCTAGCCGGTCACCGGTGCGGTCCGGGTCGGCGGCGGCGAGGGCACAGAGGACGGACTCGGCGTCCCACCACTCCTCGGCGTTGTGGAGGGCGTCCGACCAGAGTGCGTCCAGGAGCCGGCGCAGGTACCCGGCCTCCGGCCAGTGGTACCAGCCGGCCCGGGCGAGCTTGACGCCGACCACTTCCAGGTCGGGGACGGTGAGTTCGCCGGTCAGAACGAGTTGGAGGATGCGGGGGCGAAGTAGCGGAAGTAGCCGGGCGAGCCGACGGTGCTCAGCGCCGAGGTGGCGTAGTGCGTCAGCTCGTCCGGCCCCAGCCGCTCGCGCGGGGTACGGAGCAGGGTCTCGATCCCGGCCGGCGCGTTGCAGCACGGGCAGGCGTCGATGCCGGTGCGGCGCGGGGCCGTTGCGAACGCGGCGGGGAGCCCGTTGACGAGGTCCTGCAGTGCGGTGCCGTCCATGATGGACACCATTGGACGCGCCCTCAGCGACTGGCCGACAAGTTGAGCAGCAGGCGGAGGGCGTCGTCGGAGGGGGTGCCGGGGTCGGCGGTGTAGGTGACGAGGGCCTGGTCGGGGTCGTCGGCGGGGCGGAGGGTGTCGTAGGTGAGGTCGAGGAGGCCGGCGACGGGGTGGTGGAAGCGTTTGCGGCCGGAGGTCTTGTCGGCGACCGGGTGTTCGGCCCAGAAGGCGTTGAACTCCGGACTGCCGAGGCAGAGTTGGCCGATGAGCTCGGCGAGGCGGGGGTCGTCGGGGCGGCGGCCGGCCTCCAGGTGGAGGAAGGCGACGTTCTCCCGGGCGCAGGTGGACCAGTCGGCGAAGAGGTCGCGGGAGGCCGGGTCGAGGAAGGTGATGCGGGCGATGTTGCGGTGTTCGGGCGGGAGGGCTCCGTAGTCGCCGAAGACGGCTGCCGCGGCCCGGTTCCAGGCCAGGATGTCCATCCGGTGGCCCATCACCACGGCCGGTGTGCCGTCGAGTCGGTCGAGCAGGCGCAGCAGGGAGGGGCGGGGCTGCTGGCGCGCGGTGGGGCGGCGGCGCACGCGGCCGGACGGGCGGGCGAGGCGGTGGAGGTGGCCGGACTCGTCGGGGGCCAGGCGCAGGGCTCGGGCGACGGCGTCGAGGACGGCTTCGGAGGGGTTGCCGACGCGGCCCTGTTCGAGGCGGGTGTAGTAGTCGACGCTGACCCCGGCCAGGTGGGCGAGTTCCTCTCGGCGCAGGCCGGCGACCCGGCGCCGGCCGCCGTAGTCGGGGAGGTCGACCGGCGGGCCGGAGGGCGGCACGGCGGGTGCGGAGGAAGTCGCTGAGGGCGGTGGTCGGGTTCACGGAGACGATTCTGACCCGTCGGGCGCCCCCGTGCCTGGCCCCGGCAGGACCAGGCACGGGCACGGGCACGGGTACCGGTACGGACCCGGGTACCGGTACGACCGCGGCCTCAGCCGGTGAGCGACGGGAAGGCGGGGACGAGGCCGCCGTCGATCACGAGGTCCTGCCCGGTGATGTACGAGGACCGCTCGGAGAGCAGGAACGCCACGGTCTCCGCGACGTCCTCGGGCCGCCCGAGCCGGCCGAGCGGGACCTGGGCGCGGATCGGCTCGTGGTCGGCCGGGTCGGGGACGGCGGCGTGGAACGTCGGCGAGGCGGGCGAGGTCGGCGGGCATCGTGACGTCGGCGCGGACGGTGAGCAGGCGCTCCTCGGGTCGCTCGGCGGCATCGCGGCTCCCGGCGGCATCGCGGCCCCCGGCGGCGAGTTCCTCGGCGGCACGGGCCAGGCGGGCGTCGTCGCGGCCGGTGATCACGACCCGGGCGCCGGAGGCGAGGAGGAGGCGGGCGGTGGCGAGGCCCATGCCGCTGGTGCCGCCGGTGACGAGGACAGTGGCGTGGGAGGTGGGATCGGTGGCGTTCATGGCCCCACCCTCACGGCGGGCGCCGGCACGGTACCAGGCCCCGCCCGACCCCGGGTGCGCCGGGACCACCCTCGGGAACGGGTCGGGAACAGATCCGTTCACCGCCGGGTTGGGGCATGGCGACGAGCTTGCAGCACACCCGAACAGCGAGGGCTTTCCCATGAAGATCGGCATCATCGGTGCGGGCAACATCGGCGGCAACCTGACGCGGCGTCTGACCGCGCTCGGGCACGACGTCTCGGTGGCGAACTCGCGCGGTCCGGAGTCGCTGAAGGCGCTCGTGGAGGAGACGGGCGCTAAGGCGGTGACGGCCACCGAGGCGGCGAAGGGCGCGCAGGTCGTGGTGGTGACGGTGCCGCTGAAGAACGTGCCGGACCTGCCCGCCGGGCTGCTCGACGGCGCCGCCGAGGACGTGGCGGTGATCGACACCGGCAACTACTACCCCAAGGAGCGGGACGGCCGGATCGACGCGATCGAGGACGGCGGGCTGACGGAGAGCCGCTGGACGGAGCAGCACCTCGGCCACCGGGTGGTCAAGGTGTTCAACGGCACCTACGCGCAGGACCTGCTGGAGCGGCCCCGCCCGGCGGGTGACCCGGAGCGGCTGGCCGTACCGGTCGCCTCGGACGACGAGGCCGCGAAGCAGGTCGTGCGGGCACTGGTCGACGAGTTGGGCTTCGACACCGTGGACGCGGGCGGCATCGACGATTCCTGGCGCCAGCAGCCGGCCACCCCGGTGTACGGGCTGCGCGCCGGGGTCGAGGCCGTGAAGCGGGCGCTCGCGGAGGCGTCCCCGGAGCGCCCGGCGGCCCACCGGGCCTGAGCCCCCGTCCGGCGGATCCGCCCGGACAGGGACTCGGTCAGCGGAGTCGGCGCGCCCCCTCGGCCGGTACGGCGGTGAGGGCGCGCGGCTCGGCGGGACCGGCCGTACTCCCCCGCACCACCAGCTCGGCGGCCAGTTCCACCCCCGCCGGGGGCGGCCCGGCTCCGCGCACCTGGTCGAGCAGCCGCTCGACCAGCGCGGCGGCGATCGCCCCCAGCGGCAGCCGCACCGAGGTCAGCGCCGGGTGCAGATGGCGGCAGAGCGGAGTGTCGTGGAAGCCGGTGACCGCGATCCCGCGCGGCCCGACCGCCAGTCCCTCCGCCCGCACCGCCTCGTACACGTCCAGCGCCAGCAGGTCGCTGCCCGCCGCGACGGCCGTCGGCGGCTCCGGCCCGCGCAGCAACTCCCGTACGCCCGCCGCCTCCGGACCGGGGGCGGTGACGGCGGCCAGCCCCAGCCGGCGCGACTCGGCCAGGAAGCCCGCCCGGCGCGCCGCCATCCACGGCAGGTCCTCGGAGCCGCCGAGGTACCCGATCCGCCGGTGGCCGAGCGCCGCGAGGTGGCGCACCACGGCGGCCGTCGCCGCGTCGTTGGCGATGTCCACCCAGTGCTGCGGCTGCGCGGGCCCGGTCCGCCCGAAGGTGACGAACGGTACGCCGAGCCGGGCGACGTGCTCGACCCGGGCGTCCTCGGCGAGCACGTCCGCCAGCACCAGTCCGTCCACCTGGCGGGCCGCCACCAGTTCGTCGATGGCGGCCGTCGGGTCCGCCGCGCCCCGGGCCCGGCGGAACAGCAGCACCCGCCAGCCCTGCTCCCCGGCGGCGTCGACCAGGGCCTCCAGGAACCCGGCCATCAGCGGGTTGGGGTCGTGGGGGTCGTCCGCCGGGGCGAGGTAGCCGATGGTGCGGCGGGCGCCGCTGCGCAGCGAGCGGGCCGACTGGTCGGGCTGGTAGCCGAGTTCACGGATCATCGCGGTCACCCGCTCCAGCGTCTCCGGGCGGACCCGGTGCGGGGCGTTGAGCGCGTTGGACACGGTCTGCCTGGAGACCCCGGCCGCTCTCGCGACATCCTCGATGGTGGTGGCGCCGCGGCGCGGCCGGTGTGCTCCCTCGGGCGGCATGCGGTCCTCCAGGCGGTGCGGCTCGGTCGGGCGTGCTGCTCGGTCAGGCGTGTGATCCGGGCGGAGGGCTCGATCGGAGCAGCACGGTCAGGCGCGGCGCAGCGTCAGCAGACCGCCGCGCGGCACGGGGATCGGGGCGGCGAGGCCGAGTTCGACCTCGCCCTCGCGGACGATACGCCCCCTGGCGTCCCGCACGGTCGCCACGGCCGTCCCGCTGCCGCCGGTCAGCCGCACGTCCGGGTCGGCGTCGGCGTTGGCCACCAGCAGGGTCCGCCAGCCGTCGCCGGAGGCGTCCACCGGCAGGGCGGCGTACCGGGCGACCGCGACGGTGTCCCCGCCCAGTGCCGTCACCAGCGGGTATCCGAGGTCCGGGCGGGACGGTCGCAGCTCGCCGAGCTGCAGGGTGTCCAGGTGGGTGCGGAAGACGCCGAGCCAGAAGGCGATCGCCTCGCGCTGGGCCGGGCTCTGCGCGGCGAGGTCGACGGAGACCTGCGGCACCGAGAACAGCACGTTGATCAGGTGGCAGGCGATCTGCTCGGGCGGCTCGGCCGGGTGCCACATCAGCATGTCGGAGTGGACCGGGACGGGCCCGGCGGCGAGCCGCAGGTCGACCGTCCGCTGCCGGTTCTCCTGGGGGCCGAGCGGGCAGTCGGTGGCGCGGATCATGGTGACGTACGGCCACAGCGCCGGGCTCACGTACGGCTGGCGGTACTCGACCATCGCCTGCGGGTCCGCCGCGGTGATCCGGTGGCGGATGGCGGCGAGCAGTCGCTGCACGCCCTCGTCCACGCTCGCGCAGTCCGCCTCGGGACCGGCGGCGGGGGCCGGCCCGCGGGAGAACCAGTCGACGAAGTCGACCTTGAGCCCGTCCGTGCCCCACTCCTCGACGGCCCGGGCGAGCCGGTCGGTGAGGAAGTCGCGGACCTCCGGGTAGCGCGGGTCGGCCACGACCGCGCCCAGGTGGGCGGCGTCGGCGAGGGCGTGGCGGCCGAGCTTCCCGAAAGCGGCGCTGTCCTTGCCGATGAACGGCAGGGCGTACCAGAGCAGGTAGCGCACGCCGAGCCCGTTCACCCGGGCGACGTGGGCGGCGGTGTCGGGCAGTGACACCGGCTCCCAGTCGCCGCAGTGGGCGTAGCCGCGGGTGCGGTCGGCGGTCATCCAGCCGTCGTCCACGATGATCACGTCCAGGCCGAGCGCCTTGCCGAGCGCCGCCTGGGCCTCGACGCGCTCCGGCGTGACGTCCTGGTGCATCGAGTACCAGGTCGAGTAGGCGGGCCGGCGGGCGGCGTCGGGGATGTCCACGGTTCGGCCCTCCCCCCACCAGGCGGCGAGGTCGGCCAGGCAGCGGGCGAAGTGCCGCCCCGAGGTGTCGATCCGTACGGTGAGTTCGCCGTCGGCCTGGGCCCAGAACCGGAACTCGCCGGTCTCCTCGACCACTCCCGCCCCCGCCAGCACGTCGGGGCGCCCGGCGGCGAAGGCGCACAGCGCGACGTCCCCGGTGCCGACCAGCGCGGCGATCGGTGCGCCCGCGGCGAGGCCGGTGCGGCGCGGCGCGCTCCAGGCGGCGGGCAGCCAGCCGGTGCCGCGCGGCTCCGGGGTCCAGAAGGCGGTGGCGTCCACGCAGGGCACCCGCCACTCGATCCGTACCGGCCCGGCGTCGCGCGCGGTCACCTCGACCACCCCGTCCGCGACCGGCCGGGCGGTGGCCGCTCCGCTCGCTGCGAGGCTCGCCCCGAGGCTCGCCCCGAGGTCCGGGCCCTCGGCGTGCAACGGGCGCAGGCCGCCGGCAGCGGCGGGGGCGTGCGGCTCCCAGATGTCGGTCCCGGTCATGCTGCTCAGCCTTTCGTGGCGCCGGCCAGCAGGCCGGAGATGAACTGCCGCTGGAGGACCAGGAAGAGGACCATCATCGGCAGGGTGGACAGGGCGGTGCCGGAGAGGATCGCGCCGTAGTCGGTGGTGGCCTTGTTGCCGTACAGCGTCGCGAGGGCGACCGGCAGGGTGTGCATGTCCGGACTGCGCAGTGCGATCAGCGGCCAGACGAACTGGTTCCAGGAGCCCAGGAAGAGGAAGATCGAGAGCGCGGCGAGCACCGGTCGCATGACCGGGACGACGACGTTCCACAGCACCCGGAACTCGCCCGCGCCGTCGACCCTCGCGGCGTCCAGGAGTTCGTCCGGCAGGCCGGCCAGCGACTGGCGCATCAGGAAGACGGCGAAGGGCACGCACAGTCCGGGCAGGATGATCGCCTGGTAGGAGTCGAGCAGGCCGAAGCTCGTCATCATCTTGAACAGCGGTACCAGCATGACCTGTTCGGGCACCACGAGGGTGGAGAGCAGCAGCGCGAACAGCAGGGTGCGGCCGCGGAAGCGGAACTTGGCGAAGGCGTAGCCGGCCAGCAGGGCGACGACCAGCGCGCCGACGGTCTGGATCCCGGCCACCAGCAGGGAGTTGGCGATCGCCCGGAGCAGGCCGATCCTCTCGTCGAGGCGGTGCAGGTTGGCGCCGAGACCCCCGCCGGGCAGCAGGTGCGGCGGCCAGTCGAAGATCTCGGTGTCCTTGCGGGTGGTGGAGATCAGCAGCCAGTAGAAGGGGGCGACGGAGAGGCCGGTGAGGCCGGCGAGGAGGAAGGTCAGCGGCCAGCCGCGGAGCTTCACGCGGTTCATCGGTCCTTCTCCCCCATCAGGCGCATCTGGACCGCGCCGAGCACCGACACCAGCAGCGTGAGCGCGTAGGCGATGGCGGAGGCGTAGCCGAAGTCGAAGTACCGGAAGCCGTTCTGGTACAGGTACATGGAGACGGTCAGGCTCGCGTTGTCCGGGCCGCCGCCGGTCAGCACGTACGGCTCGTCGAAGAGTTGGAGCGTGCCGATGGTGGACAGCACGACGGTGAACAGCAGGACGGGGCGCAGCGCGGGAACGGTGATCGCGGTGAAGCGGCGGACCGGTCCGGCGCCGTCGACCATCGCGGCCTCGTACAGGTCCTTCGGGATGCCCTGGAGGCCGGCCAGGTAGATGACGGCGTTGTAGCCGGTGTAGTGCCAGGTGAGCACCAGGACGACGGCCATCCGCGCCCAGAACGGCTGGCCGAGCCAGTCGACGGCGGGCAGGCCGACGGTCTCCAGCAGCCGGTTCACCGCGCCGTCGTCCGTCCTGAGCAGGAAGGCGAACATCACGCCGGTGGCGACCAGGCCGGTGACGGCGGGCATGAAGACACCCAGCCGCCAGACCGCCCGCCAGCGCACCAGGACGGAGTTGATGCCGACGGCCGTCAGCAGGGCGAGCGCCAGCATCAGCGGGACCTGGACGACGAGGATCTCGGCGGTGTTGCGCAGGGCCGTCCAGAACAGCGGATCGTCCAGCAGGCGGCGGTAGTTGGCGAGTCCGGCGGCGCGGGTGGCGCTGCCGGCGCCGGTGGTGAAGGAGAGCAGCAGGGAGTCGACGATCGGGTAGGCCTTGAACACGCCGAAGGTGACCAGGGCCGGGGCGAGCAGCAGGTACGGCAGCGCGGCACGGCGGCGGCGGGCGCTCCGGCTCGTCCGTAAGGTCATCCTGGCGGGTTTCGCGGTCGGCGTCACGGCCGGGGCGGTGGCGGTGGTCGTCATGCGATCGTGCGTCCGGTCTGCTGGGCGAGCCGCCCGGCGGCGTCCTGGAGGACGGCGGCCGGGTCGCCGGACTCGAGGAAGACCTTGGTCTGGGCGTCGCCGACGACCTTGAGGGCGCGGGCGTAGTCGCCGGAGTAGTTGGTCGGGTCTCCGCCGTCGACGGCGAGGTCCGCGAAGGTCTTCAGGACGGGCTGGCCGCCGAAGTACGGGCGGGGCGCGGAGTACAACGGGTCGGAGTAGGCCGCGGTGAGCGCGGGGAAGACACCGCCGGCGGCGAACATGGCGTTGACGGAGGCCGGGCGGGTGAGCGCGTACTCGACGAACTTCCAGGCGGCGCGGCGGCGCGGGCTGGAGGCCGAGACGGCCAGGTGGGTGGAGTTCACCAGGGCGGTGCGCTTGCCGCCGGGGGTGACGGCCGGGGGCTTGGCGAGGCGCCAGTTGCCGCTCTGGCCGGGGAACTTGGCCTCCAGGTAGTGCGCGGCCCAGGCGGGCATCGGGGCGACGGCGAGCTTGCCCGCCTTCATCAGGGTGGCCCAGCCCTGGTCGCCGGGGGCGTCGGCGACCAGCCCGGCCGCGTCCAGGCGCCGGACGATGGCCAGGGCGCGGACGTCCGGCTCGGAACCGAGGGTGATCCTCCCCTGGAGGTCGAAGTAGAAGGCACCCTGGAGCTGCATGAGGGACTGCAGGAAGTCGAGGTCGGGGTCGGGGTTGGCGGCCTTGTTGATGCCGATGAGGGAGATGCCGGGGTTGGCGGCCTTGAAGCGGTCGGCGACGGCGATCAGGTCGTCCCAGGTGGCGAGGGTGGTCGGGTCGATGCCCGCCTTGTCGAAGCAGTCCTGGCGGTAGAAGAAGCCGAGCGGGTTGACTTCCCAGGGCAGGGCGTGGACATGGCCGTCCTCGCCGGTGACGACCGGCCACAGGCCCTTGGCGAACGCGTCCTGGTGGGCCGTCGCGCCGAACTGCGAGAGGTCGGCGAGGCCGCCGGGGAACTTGTCCACGTAGCCGGGCAGGTAGTCGCAGCCGATGTGCAGCACGTCGCCGAGCCCCTGGCCGCCGGCCGCGAGACCGACGGTGATCTTGTCCCAGATGGCCGGGTTGCCGATGTCCTGGACGTCGACCTTGATGCCGGGGTTGTCCTTCTCGAACGCCGGGACCACTCCGCGCAGCGCGGCGGCGGCGGTGGCCCAGGACCAGACGGTGACCGTCCCGGTCTCCGCGTCCCCGCCCGAACCCCCGCCCGGATCGGCGCCGCCACAGGCCGCGAGGCCACCACCGGCGGCCAGCGCGAGCAGTCCGGCTCCGGAGGCACGGAGCAGGTCGCGACGGGAAAGGTGTGACATTGCATTCCTCCTGATGGGATGGCGCCGGACGAAGACGGGGCAGGGGCAGTGCGCTCGAAGGCCGTCGGCTTGAACGTTCAAACCCACAAAATAGACCACAACCCAACAGGTTCACACGAGCGGCAGCCAGCAAACGCCCACCCTCCCCACCCCGTCAACCCCTCCGCCCCGGAAGCCCCGTCTCCGCAACCGTTCCGTTATGAGTCGCTCGGTCGAGCGCGGCGGACTCGGAGGTTTGACGGGCCGTAAACGAAGGGGGCAGGCGGCCGTTCGCTCGGACGGGTTCGAGGTACCGGCGTGCTGCGAGGCGCGGGTTAGAGATCGTTCTGAACTTCTGACGAGCCATTGAGGCCGGGCCGGCCCCGCGCCTACACTCGCCCGGCCGTGACCTTGTGTCCCGGAGCCCCCTCGCGTACCCGGTGTCGCACGATCCGGCCCGGGTACCGGCCTTTGTCCCCCAACCCACCCTCGTGGAGGACCACTTGAAGGCTCCAAGCATGCGTCGAACACTCCTGGCAGGGGTGAGCGGCCTGGCCCTCGCGGCCTCCGGCGCGCTCGCCGTGCCGACGGTCACCAGTGCCGCCGCCGTCGGCTACCCGGTGGTGCACCCCGCGGTGGCCGACTACAGCCAGGTCTCGACCGGCACCACTCCCCCCACCCCGGCGCAGTGCGCGTCGGCGGGCCGCCGTTGCTTCAGTCCGCAGGGCATCCGGGCCGCCTACAACCTGGGCCCGCTGTACGCCAACGGTTTCGACGGCCGGGGCCAGACGATCGCGATCTTCGACTCGTACGGCAGCGACACCATGGCGCACGACCTGCACGTGTTCGACCAGGCCTTCGGTGTCAACGCGATGTGCGGCGAGGAGGGCGTGGCCTGCCAGCCCGGCATGCCGACCTTCAGCGAGCTGCACGTCCAGGGCGACCCGGGCACCACCGCGCCGCCGTCCACCAGCCGGGGCACCGGCCAGGAGAGCAAGGCCGCCTGGGCGCTGGAGGTCGCGCTCGACGTCGAGACGGCGCACGCCATGGCCCCCGGCGCCAACATCCTGCTGGTCAGCACCCCCACCGCCGAGACGCTCGGCGTCCAGGGCCTGCCCGCTCTGATGAACGCCGAGCAGTACGTGGTCGACCACCACCTGGCGAACGTCATCTCCCAGTCCTTCGCCTCCGCCGAGGGCGCGTTCGCCAGCAGCCAGTCGATCGAGCCGCTGCGGCACGCCTTCAAGTCGGCGGCGCTGAACGGGGTCACGGTGCTCGGCTCGTCCGGCGACAACGGCACGGCCGGCTCGGTGAAGACCCCGGTGAAGTCGGGCGGCTCGACCCTCCCCTACCCGTCCGTCGAGTGGCCGGCCTCCGACCCGCTGGTGACCGGCGTCGGCGGCACCTTCCTGTGCACCGACCCCGGCGCGACCGCCGGCCGGACCGTGGACAGCACCGACAACCCGGCCGCCTGCCGGACCAACGCCGGTGCGGCCGAGGTCGGTTGGAGCGGATCGGGCGGCGGGTTCAGCCAGGTCTTCGACAAGCCCGGCTACCAGTCGGCGCTGCCCGCCGGCTCCACCGCGATCGGCGCCAAGCGCGGCGTTCCGGACGTGGCCCTCCAGGCCTCGCCCGGCACCGGCGCACTGGTCTACCTGTCGCTGCCGCCGGACGGCTCCTCCGGCCTCAAGTGCGGTGCCACGCCGTGCAGCACGGGCTGGTACGACATCGGCGGCACCTCGCTGTCCTGCCCGCAGTGGGCCGGCCTGGTGTCGATCGCGGACCAGATCAACGGCGGCGGCCTCGGCCAGATCAACCCGGCCCTGTACAAGCTGGCCACCGACCCGGCCGCGTACGCGGCCGACTTCGACGACGTGACCCTCGGCAACAACACCACCGACCCCACGGTGCCCGGCTACTCGGCCACCACCGGATGGGACCCGATCACCGGCCTCGGCACGCCCAACGCGGCGAAGCTGCTGCCCGACCTGGTCAGCGCGGCCCACGCGGGGTGAGCCCGACACCCTCGAGGACGTCGCACTGAGGACGTCGCCCCGCCGAGCCGCTGCTCGGCGGGGCGACGTCGTTGGCAGGGGAGTCGGCCGCGACCGGTGGCGGTGCGGCACATGCCGCAGGGGCGAAGCGTGGGGATCCGGTCCATGTCCCCGGCCCGACCGGGCACTTCATGCTTCACCTCACGGTCTCCGCCCCCACCCACCCTGGAGCCCCGCCATGGACCGACCCGCACGCAGGCGCAGCCTGGTGGCCCGCGCCGTGCTCGCCCTCACCCTCGCCCTCGCTTCCGCCATCGGCATTCCCGCCGCGCTCGGCGCCGCCCCGGCCGCAGCCGCCACCGCCACCGCCACCGCCACCGCCACCGCCACCGGCGGGACGTACCAGCAGGTGAGCGACTTCGGCTCTAACCCCGGCAACCTCGCGATGTACACCTACGTCCCGGCCGGCCTGCCGACCGGAGCACCCCTGGTGGTCGCCCTGCACGGTTGCGGCCAGAGCGCGAACGACTACTACACCGGCTCCGGCTGGCCGAAGTACGCGGACGCGTACCGCTTCGCCGTGGTCCTCCCGCAGACCGACCCCGGCAACAACCCGCTGTCCTGTTTCAGCTGGTTCGACTCGTCCAAGGACACCCGCGGCAACGGCGAGGCCGCGTCCGTCGTGCAGATGGTGAGCAGGGCCGAGTCGCTCTACGGCTCGGACTCGCGCCGGGTGTTCGTCACCGGCCTGTCCGCGGGCGGCGGCCTGACCGCCGACCTGCTGGCCGACTACCCCGACGTGTTCGCCGGCGGCGCCGTCGACTCGGGCCTCCCGGCCCAGTGCGCCGGCACCCAGGCCGCCGCGTCCGGCTGTCAGAACGGCAGCCAGAACCTCACCCCGGCCCAGTGGGGCGACAAGGTCCGCAGTTCCGATCCGGGGTACACCGGCCCGTGGCCGCGGGTGGCGATCTGGCAGGGCACCGCCGACTACACCGTCCGGCCGGTCAACGGCACCGAGCTGCGCGACCAGTGGACCGACGTATGGGGCATCGGCCGGACCCCGTCCACCACCCGGAGCCTTCCCGGCGGCACCACCCTGACCACCTACGACGACGGTAACGGCAACCCGGCCGTCGAGCTGTACTCCGTGTCCGGCATGGGCCACGGCCTGGCCGTCGCCCCGGGCTCCGGCCCCGACCAGTGCGGCACGGCGGGCGCGTACTTCCTGAACACGATCTGCTCCAGCTACTACACCGCCCAGTTCTGGGGCCTCGCCACCCCGGTGAGCGGAAGCGGGCTCCCGGCCCCGAGCGGGCTCACCGTCACCGGTACCACGGCCGACTCGGTCTCGCTCTCCTGGAACCCCGTCGGCGGCGCGGCCTCCTACGAGGTCTACCGGGGCGGCACGAGGGCCGGCACCGGGGCCGTCACCGGCACCACCTACACCGACACCGGCCTGACCGCCGGCACCCCGTACGACTACACCGTCGCGGCCGTCGACTCCTCCGGCACCGTCGGCGCCCGCTCCGCCGCCGTCCGGGCCACCACCAGCGGCCGGGCACCGGCCTGCTACACCACCGACAACTACCACCAGACCCTGGCCGGGCGGGCCCACCAGAGCGGCGGCTACACGTACGCCAACGGCTCCGGCCAGAACATGGGCCTGTGGAACCTCCTCGTCACCCACACCCTGGAGGAGACCTCCCCCGGCTACTACGTGATCGCCGACTCGGGCTGCCCGGCGTGAGCGCCCTCACCCGTTGACCGGACCGCGCGAGAAGTCGGACCGGCCGACTTCTCGCGCAGCGGCGTCGGGGGTGCGGTCAGTCGGGAGTCCGGCCCCTGCTCGGTGGCGGGAGGGCCCGCGCGGGGGAAGGTCCGGAGCTGGTGCCGGTTCGGGGTCGGACCCGCCACGGGCCTTGTCCTCACCGGGCGGTTGACGGAGATCGGGAGTGAGGGCGCAGGCCGTCGTTTCAGCGGCCGACTTCGCGCAGGCGGAAGTCCTCCACCGTCTCCCTCCGGATCAGCAGGCGGGCGCGGCCGTCGCGTACCGCCGCCACGGCGGGGCGGCCGACCAGGTTGTAGCCGGAGGCCATCGACAGCTGGTACGCGCCTGCGGCCGGGACCGCCAGCAGGTCGCCCGGGCGCAGATCGGCGGGCAGGGCCGCGTCCCTCACCAGCACGTCCCCGGCCTCGCAGTGGCGGCCGACCACGTCGGCCCGCATCGCGTCCGCGTCCGAGCGCCGGCCCACCAGCCGCACGCTGTACTGCGATCCGTACAGGGCCGGGCGCGGGTTGTCGCCCATCCCGCCGTCCACCGCCGCGAAGCAGTGGCCGTCGGCGCCGTGCTTGACGGACAGCACCCGGTAGACCGCCACTCCCGCCGGTCCGGCGATCGCGCGGCCCGGCTCGACGATCAGGTGCGGCACCTCCAGCCCGGCCTCCGCGCAGCGCACGGCCAGCCGGTCGGTCAGCCGGACCGCGAACTCGGCGAGGTCGAACTCCGCATCGGACGGCAGGTACTTGATCCCGTGCCCGCCGCCGAGGTCCAGTTCGGGCAGCTCGACACCGTGCCGTTCGCGCACCTGGGCCAGCAGCCGCACCAGCGCGTCCAGCGCCCGCAGGTACGGCTCCACCTCGGTGATCTGCGAGCCCAAGTGGCAGTGCAGTCCGGCCAGTTCCAGCCCTGGCTGGTCCAGCACCCGGGCGATCGCGTCCGCCGCGTCGCCGCCCTCGATCGGGAAGCCGAACTTCTGCCCGCCGACCCCGGTCCGCACCGCCGCATGGTGCCCGGCGGCGATCCCGGGGACGACCCGGACCAGCACCTTCTGCGGGGTGTCGGCGGCCACCAGCGCGGCCAGCCGGGCGATCTCCGCCGGGCCGTCGATCACGATCCGCCCGACCCGCAGCCGGCGCGCCAGCCGCAGCTCCGCCGGGGACTTGGCGTTGCCGTGCAGCAGGATGCGCTGGGCCGGGAAGCCCGCCGAGACCGCGAGCCACAGTTCGCCGGAGGAGCAGACGTCCAGGCCGAGCCCCTCCTCCGCGACCCAGTCGGCCATCGCGCTGCACAGGAAGGCCTTGGCCGCGTACAGCACCTCGGCGTGCGGCAGAGCCTGCCGGTAGGCCCGCGCGCGGCTGCGCACCTCGCCCTCGTCCAGCACGTACAGCGGGGTGCCGAACCGCTCGGCCGCCTCGGCCAGCCCCACTCCGCCGACCAGCAGGTCGGCTCCCGGGCCTGGCCGCGCCGAGGCCGGCCAGGGGCCGCCGAGCACGTCGGCGGTCGCGGACGCAGGGCCGGGGGCTGGGGCGGGGGCAGGGGCGGAGGCACGGCCGGGGGCGAAGGCGGCGGAACGGGCGATGAGCTGGGTCATGGTGGCACTCCTCCGGGTCGGTCCTCCGCGTCAGTCTTCGAACTGCATCGCGATGCGGCAGTGCGCCGGGCGGCTGCGGTCGTGGGCGGCGGCCGGCTCCGGGGTCCGCAGTCCGGGTTCCGGCTGCTCGGCCGGACGGTCGACGAGCCGGACCACCCGGCGTAGCGGAGGTTCGACGGCGAGGGCGGTGTCGTTCACGGCGGGATCCCTTCGGACGGTGGGCCGCTCGGCCCGGGCACCTACCAGTGGAAGCCCTCCGCTCACCGACCGCACCCTCCCTTGACGCAGGCCGTACGCCCCGGTGGCCGACCTTGACACCCTCCTGACGCACCCCCCGGAACGGGCGTTCGAGCCGATCGCCCGCCGTGCCCGGGAGCTGTCGGGAACGGCCGCTTCGCCGCCGAGCCCGCGTCAACGGCCGTACGGCGCGGCGGTATCCGGTGGTGGGCTGTCCGCCGGCGGCGGCTGTCAGGGAGCCGTCAAGAAGCGTGTGACCGGCGTCATGGTGACGTCAGTACCGGTACGGACGGAATGGTTCCGCGGTTCACTGGAGGCATCCGAAGCAAGGAGCACCTAACCGCAGGACTCGACCGGAGTGAGCTACCGGAGAGACGGAGGCGAACGGTCATGACCGGGACCACCACCGCGACCACCACCGGGAACACGAGCGGCAACACGAGCGGGAGCGCGAGCGGAGCCGCAAGGGTGATCGTCGGTCTGAGCGGATCGCTGAGCAGCCTGGCCGCCCTCTACCACTCCGTCGGCGAGGCGGCCCGGCACGGGGCCGTACTGGTGCCCGTCGCCGCCTGGACGGTGGGCGACCGGGACGGGCTGCGCCCGCGGTCCGAGCTGGAGCACGCCGCCCGGCGGCGCCTGGACGTCGCCTTCGGGCAGGCCTACGGCGGTTACCCGTCCGGCCTGGTCATCCGCCCGCTGGTGGTGAACTCCGAGCCGGGGCCCGCCCTGGTCGCCGCCGTCACCGGCCCGGAAGACCTGCTGGTCCTCGGCGCCCCCACCCGGCGCCGCTTCGACCGGCTGCGTGGCACGTCGGTGGCCCGGTACTGCCGGCACCGGGCGGGCTGCCGGGTGGTCGAGGTCTCGCCGTCGGCGCTGCTGACCCGACTGGAGCTGCCCGCCCGTACGGGGGCACCGCTGCCGCTGCTGGCCCGCTGAGCCACCGGGCTATCCCGGAGCCGGCAGGCGGGCGCTGAGCCAGCTGAGCGAGGGCGGGATCAGCCGGTCCCAGGTGGTGAAGTTGTGGCCGCCGGTGCCCACCGTCGCCTGGGCCACCACCAGCGGCGGCCGGGCCGCCGCCGCGAAGGCGGTGGAGTCGGCGTACGTGCGGCCGTCCTGCTTGCTGTCGGCGAGCAGGACGGCGAGTGCGGGCACCGGCAGGTGGGTCAGGCGCCAGTTGAGGTCGGCCTCGCTCCGGCGCTGTTGGCTGCCGCCGAAGAGGTCGCCGGTGGTCACGTCCTCCGCGGCCTTGAAGTAGCCGGAGAGCGAGACCGCGGCCGGGAAGGTGCCGGGGTGCGCCATGCCGAGCTTGACGGCGCAGTAGCCGCCGGTGGAGTCGCCCATGACGCCGAGGCTGCCGGCGCCGCCGAGCACCCGGTAGCCGGCGCGCAGGTCGGCGGGCACGTCGGTGCTGAAGTACGTCTGCGCCTGAGGGCCGTGCGGGACATCCTCGCACTCGCTGTCCCGGGGCATGCTGGGCGAGGGCCGCATCAGGACCAGGACGGTCGGTTTCATCGTGCCCTTGTCCAGCAGGTCGAGTTCGGTGGCCGGGTAGCGCAGTTTGGTGACCAGGTTGGCGGCGTCCCCGGGGAAGCCGGTCATCACCAGCACGGCGGGGAAGTGTTCGGTCTCGTTGCCGGGCTGGAAGTACTGCGGGGGCAGGTAGACGTACCCGTCGGTGCTCAGGCCGGTGGTGCCGCCGGGCAGCCGGACCCTGTCGAGCCGGCCGATCCGGGCCGGGTCCCGGCTGACCGACCCGGCGCCGGTGATCTTGGCCGTACCGAGCACCTGCACCCCGGCCGGTCCGGTCGGTGCCGCCGGTCCGCTCGGTGCCGCCGGTCCGCCGCTCGGGGTGGTGGCCCTCGGGGTTCCGCCGGCGCCCTGGATGACACCGGCGCCGTGCTCGTGCCCGAGCAGGTCGGACCAGCTGCTGTAGAAGACGAAGTAGTCGTTGACGGCGAGCCCGAACACGACGAGCAGCGACAGCTGGGTGACGGCGATGGTGCCGAGCCGCAGGAACATCGCCGGCCAGCTGCGGACGGCGAGCTTCGGCCAGACCCAGAGCGTGCCGAGCACCGTGAACACCGCCAGCAGCGCCGCCAGCGCCAGCAGCTTGTGACTGGTGAGTCCCATCGGTTCCCGCCTCCCCTACCACTGTGGACCACCGGCCGGGGAAGCGACGCACCTCACCCACCGTAGCCGTCGCCGTTCCTCCAGCGCCTGCCACCCCTGGTCGCGCAGGAACGGGGGGTCGGTGAAGCGGATGCCGGTGAGGTCGCGCAGCGCCGACCGACTTGGCGCCGAGCGGGTCGATCGCGTCCGAGCCGGTGCTGAAGTGCACCTCCGTGCGTTTCGGTACCGGCTCGGCGCCGGTTGGTCCTCCAGGAGCCGCCGGACGGTCGACCGCTCCGCGGGCGAACTTCGACAAGCGTGTCGAAGTTGACATGACCGGGTTATGCTGTCAACAGGTCCGAGGGTGGAATTCGGCCCCCGTTAACAGAACTCCCGCACTTGGTTGAGTTTTTGACGGCGCGTCAACCCGGTGCGTGAGCCTTCACCGTCCGGCCCGTCCGGGCGTGCCCCTGTCCGCCCGCCGCCGTTGTACGGAAGGTGAGTCGCCGCGCCCGCCCCAGCCCCCCGGTATCCCCGCCGAGGAAGAGGTTTCCCATGACGACGTCCCGGCTCCTCCCTCGCCCCGGCCGGGCAGCGGTGCTGCTCACCGCCCTCGGCCTGCTCGTCCTGGAGGAGGTCGCCCTCGGCCTGGCCGAGGAGGAGGACCGCCCGGTCATCGGCGGCGCCCTGATCGGCGTCTCCTGCTCCGGACTGCTGGTCGTCGGAGCGGTCCTGTTCAGCCGCTGGCTGGACGCCCGCCGCCCGCTCCCGCTGCCCCCGCCCGGTCCCCACGGGCGCGAGTACAGCGCCCGCGCACTGGAGGGCTTCCCGATGGAGGCCGTCCGCCCCCTGCTGCTCACCGAACACGCGCCGCAGCTGGGCCAGTTGTACTCGGCCTGGATGCTCGCCAGGGCCGGCCGCCCGGCCGCCTGGATCGCCCGCCGGCTCGGCCTCCCGCTCGAAGCCGTCCAACTGCTGGTCGACGCCGCCCGGCCGGACACCGGAACCTGCTAGGAACGACTCCGGCCCCGGAACCGCACCGTTCGGTTCCGGGGCCGGAGTCCGGTCGTTCGGTCAGCTCTCGCGGGCCGAGGCGTCGTCGATCAGGAACGCGGTGCCCGGAGTCGCGCCGGTCTCGTGGGAGACCAGCTTGAGGCCGATGGTGGTCCCCCAGCCGACCTGCCCGATGAACGGGGACAGGTCCACCGACTGGTACTGGTAGCCGCCGGTCGCGTTCTGGCTGGTCCAGGTCTTCACCGTGCCGAGCGGCTGCCCGGTGTACTGGTCGATCGCCACCAGCGACAGCGTGTCGGGCGCGGCGGCCGAGGTGTTGGTCGACTCGGTGTCGAGCCAGAAGGAGAAGGTCGCCCGCCCGTAGCCGGGGTAGGTGTTCAGGTAGGTGGTGATGGAGTCGTCCGTCCCGGTGTTCTGGCCGAGCCAGGCGTACCAGGAGCCCGAGTGCGGCGCGTGCAGGCTGGACGGGGTGATGATGTTGTACCCCGACGGGCCCCAGGAGTCCGTCATCACCGTGTGGTTGACGTCCGCCGAGCCGTTCTCGAAGCCGGGGTCGATGAGCTGCTCGATCCCGCCGCAGCCCGACCCGCCGCCGGCGCTGACGCTCTCCCAGAAGCCGCTGGACGCCGTCCTGCCCGCCGGGTCCGTCGCCGTCACGTTGATCCGCTGGTAGCCGTTGGTCGCGGCCGCGGTGCCGGAGATCACCCCGCTCCTGGCGTCGATCGAGAGCCCCTGCGGCAGCCCGGTGGCGCTGTAGCTGAGGGCGGCACCGGTGCTGGACACGCCCACCGCCGGGATCGACAACGGCTGCCCGGCCTTGTCGGTCCGGTCGCACATCGTGCTCACCGATACCGGCGGGCTGGCCACCACCGGGTCCGAGGCCATGCACAGGTGGTCGGCGTTGGACCACAGGGTCTGCAGCGGGAAGCTGCCCGTCGCCAGGTCCTCGAAGAACAGCCCGCCGTTGGAACCCTTGGGGATCCAGGCGCACTTGTCGCCGATCTCCTGGCCGGTGGCGTCCGTCCAGCCGCCCGGGGTGTTCGGGTCGGTCACCGTCTCCGCGTACTCGTGGCCGCCGATGATCCCGTAGCCGTCCAGCCGGCCCCTCGGGGTGTTCTCACCGAACCAGTTGGTGCCGCAGCCGGCCACGTCCGTCAGGTACGGCATGTTGGTGTAGGCGAGCTGGCCGTACGGTGAGCGCTGGAAGTCGTGCCAGGCGCAGTAGCCCAGTTCCTTCCACTTGTCCGGGTCGGTGCCCTGCGGCGAGTCGATGACGTACTGGACGTTGCGGTTCTGCGCCTCGGTCAGGTTGCCGAAGTGTTTCGCGGCGGCCAGCGCCTCGGCGCCGAGCTGCGGCTCGGTCGCGGCCTGCGGCGCGGGGGCGCCGTTGTCCACCCAGACGCCCGCGAGCACGCTGCCCTGCTGCGGGTACGGGATGTGCGCGGAGCCGGCCGGGCACTGGACGGAACCGGCGGCGATGCCCTCGCAGTACTGGGTCAGGACGGCGCTCCAGCCGTCCCCGGAGCTGCCGAGGCCCTTGAAGAAGTCCTGCTGGTACGGGGCGGCCTGGTCCGGGTCGCCGCTCACCACGGTGTCGCCGGACGCGTTGGTGGACGGAGTCCCCCACTGGGAGCCCCAGAGCACCAGGTAGACCTTCGGTGCGCCGATCACCACACCGGTCGACTCCTGGCCGCCCTTGTAGGTGACCTGGAGGTCGTACTGGTTCGCGACGTTGCCGTCGCCGTCCTTGCCGCCGGTGCCCGGGTCGGCACCGTCCACCAGCTGGGGCGTCTTCTTGACGCCGCCGTTCGCGGCGCCGGTGTTCGCGGTGGCGACCGGGCCGGTCCTGGCCGCCTTGGCCCGGCGCGGACCGGCCTTCTGCGGGGCCGCGGCGGTCTTCGGGGTGCCCGGCTCGGCCGCGACGGTGGCGGCCCGCGGCGCGTGGGAGTCGGCCATCGCGGACAGCGGACTGCTGAGCGCGGCCCCGGCCAGGGCGGCGGCCAGTGCCACCAGCGCGGTGCGCGGGGCGCGTCGGCCGGGTGGGGAGGTGCGGGATCGGAATCTGAACACGGGTCGGGTTCCGTCTCTCGTGACATGGGGGAAGGGTGCACGGATTGCGGTACGCGTACGGAGCTGACAGCTCGTCAACCGGATGCGGCGGGGGATGGGAACCGGATCTCGCCGGGACCGCTGTGCAATGCGCCATATGATATTTCACTGACTGGCGCACACAAGGCCCAAGCTCGCACAGGGGCACGGATTTTAACCGCCCCTTACCCGACCCGGCTTCGCCTTGGCATTCCGCACGCGGACGAGCCGCCCCGTCACATGACGAGCCGCCCCGTCACACCTGCCGCATGTTCGCCTGCGCCACCAGGAACGGCACCAGCCCGCGTTCGGCCAGCGCCGCCCGCCACGCGTCCCGGGCCCGCCCCAGCTCCCCCGGCCCGTCCGCCTCCTCCTCGGCCCCGGGCCGCCGCCCCCAGCAGGCCCGCCCCGCCCACCAGCAGCGACACCGCGCCCACTGCGGCCGCCACCCAGCCGGCCACCACCAGGGCGTTCCCCAGCACGTACCCGAGCAACAGGAACACCACCGCCGCCGCCACCGCAACGATCGGCACGATCACCCCCAGCACGCCCCACCACCCCGACACCCGCTCCCGTGACGGCTCGTCCACCGGCAGCCGCGCCTCCGCGTCGGCGTCCGCCCGCGCCGCGTACGTGCTGGCCGGCCGGAAGCAACCGCACGCCACACCTCGGTTACCGTCTGGTTGATCCCGCACGCGGCTCAAGGCGCGCCACGGGAAGAAGACGAGGGGACAAGGTGCATCCGAACACTGGACCGGGCGCGGGGCTCACGCCGACGGAGACGGCTGCTCTCCTGCTGGACAAGATCCGCCAGGGTCAGGACTACGCCCGCGGGAAGAAGGAGAAGTTCCGTCGGCGCGCGTCCGTGATCAAGATGCTGACGCTCGCGCTGTCCGCCGCCTCCACCATCCTGCTGGGCCTGCACCGGTGGACGGATCTGGCCTTCGCGCTGGTGGCCCTGGTGACGGCCCTGGCCGCCGCCGAGCCGTTCTTCAACTGGCGCTCCCGGTGGGTGCTGATGGAGGAGGCGCAGTACCGCTTCCGGCGGCTCGCCGACGACCTGGAGTACCTGGTGGCGTCGACGGACCCCGCCGACCTGGCACGTCGCCAGCTCGACGGCGTCTTCGACCGGTACCAGGCGGTCTGGGAGGACCTGAGCCGCACGTGGCTGGAGCAGCGCCGCGAAGCCGTACCGTCGTCCAGCGCCTGATCGTCCCGGCCCCCGGCCCGGACGGGCTGGAGGCCGGTCGGCCGGTCAGCCGGTGACGCTGGCGGAGCCCGTCTCGATGTGACCGGTGGCGCGGCGGATCCAGGCCGGGTCACTGCTGACGGTGACCGTGAAGTCGTACCAGCCCTGCGCGATGGTGACGGCGTTGAAGAAGTCCTTCACGGTGGCGCCCGGGGCGACCTGGTAGGTCCAGCTGCCCGTACGGTAGTTGCCCGCGGTGATGGTGAAGGTGACGGCGCTGGTCCCGCTGTTGGTCATGGTGAACCAGACCGCCGGGTCACCGGTGTCCGGCGCCGGCGCGTAGGAGGTGGTGGCCTCCGCCGTGCGGCCGGCCGCGGTCGCGTTCCCGGCGAAACGGCGCAGGGTGCGGTTGGGGCCGAGCACGGTGAAGTCGTACTGCCCGTTGCCGTAGCCCGCGCCGATGTCGAAGGAGTCGCGGGCGCTGCCGTCGGTGCCGGTGGCGGCGTCGTACGGGGCGACGGTGTACTGCCAGGGGCCGCCGCTGCGGTAGGCGTTGGCGTGGACCGAGTAGTGCGCCCACGCGGTGGCCTGCGGGCCCTGGTTGGCCAGGTCGATCCAGAGCCGGGTCCGGCCGTCGGTGCCGGTCTCGATCCGGTCGACCCAGGCGTTGGGCTGGTAGGGCAGCGCGCGGGCGGGCTTGGTGCCGGGCTCCTGGGTGGGCATGGCGTTGGTGCCGGGGCTCGGGTTGATCTGCACGTTGGCGGCGGCCTGGCTGAGGGTGGCGCTGGTGTCCGGCAGCGCGGGCAGGCCGTAGACCGGGCTGGTGAAGTCGAAGGCGCCGGTGAGGTCCCCGCAGACCCGGCGGCGCCAGTCGCTGATGTTGGGGCAGCGGGCGGGGGTGCCCAGGGCGGCCGTCCAGGTCTCCAGGAAGCGGATGACGCTGGTGTGGTCGTAGACCTGGGAGTCGACCCAGCCGCCGCGGGTCCACGGCGAGACCACGATCATCGGGACGCGGAAGCCGAGGCCGATGTTGGTGCCCTTGCAGAACTCCCCGGCGGTGCCGGCCGGGGCGACCGGCGGGGGCACGTGGTCGAAGAAGCCGTCGTTCTCGTCGTAGTTGAGGAACAGGGCGGTGGAGTTGAAGACCTCCGGGTCGGCCGCCAGCGCCTGGATCACCAGGTTGACGAAGTGGGCGCCGTTCTCCGGCGGGCTGTCCGGGTGCTCGGAGAACAGCTGGCTGGCCACCACCCAGGAGACCTGGGGCAGCGTGCCGGCGAGCGCGTCGGCCCTGATCGCGGCGGCGATGTCGTCCGGGGTCGAGCCGGTGCTGGGCACGGAGCCCATGCCGCGCTGGGCGAGCGGGCTCGAACTCGGCGCGCCGGTGAACTGGTTGAAGTAGGCGAGGCCGTTGTCGCCGAAGTTGTCGTGGGCGTTCTGGTAGACCTTCCAGCTGACGCCCGCGTTCTGCAGGGTCTCCGCGTAGGTCTGCCAGTGCAGGCCGGACTCGGAGCCGCCGTCGTAGGCCGGGCCGCCCGCGGTGGCGCCCGGGTCGATCGTGCCGGACCACAGGTAGGTGCGGTTGGGGCCGGTGGCCGAGAGGATCGAGCAGTGGTACGCGTCGCAGATGGTGTAGGCGTCGGCCAGCGCGTAGTGGAACGGTATGTCCTCGCGGGCCATGAACCCCATGGTCCGGTCCGAGCCCTTGGCGGCGATCCAGGAGTCCATCCTCCCGTTGTTCCACGCCTTGTGCTGGGTGGACCACGAGTGGTCGAGCGAGCCGTCGCACTGCGCCAGCTGCTCGGCGCTGACGCCCCACCACCAGGTCCTGGTCTTGCTGAGCTGCCACGGGTACTGCCGCCCGCTGCCGTTCGGCTGCTCGAACACGCTGGTGCCGCCCGCGATCTGGAGGGCGGTGCGGTCGCCGAATCCGCGCACGCCCTTCAGCGTGCCGAAGTAGTGGTCGAAGCTGCGGTTCTCCTGCATCAGCACCACGACGTGCTTGACGTCGCGGATCGTCCCCGTCGTGGTGGCGGACGCGCTGGACAGCGCTCCGGGCAGGGCGGTGTCAAGGCCGATGGCCGCGCCGAGGGCGGCGGCCGAGCCGAGGAAGGTGCGACGGGTGACGGGTGACACGTGAGGCCTCCGGGAGGTGTGGACAGCTCCAGCGCCTGCGACCGTTCGGTAGCGGGACGACTACCGCCCGGCAGCCGGGTGGCTGAGAAGTTATACCGGACGGGCCGTGGGCGGCGGGCCGCGGCCCGGCCCGTGTGCCCGGCGTGCCCGGTCACCGACCGCCGTGCGGCAGCTCCCGCGGCTCCTGCCCGACGCCGCCGATGAACTCCAGCAGCCGCGCGTTCACCACCTCGGGCCGCTCCAGGTTCAGTCCGTGCCCGGCCCGTTCCACGATCTCCGCGCGCACGCCCGGGATCAGCGACGTCACTCGCTCCACCACCTGCCGTGGCCGCAGCAGCGCGCTGCGCCTGCCCACCAGCACCAGCGCGGGCAGCCGGACGGAGGCCAACTCCTCGTCCGTGAACGGCCGGGCTGGCGGGCGGCTGCCCGGCTTGTAGCTGCGCATCGCGAGCATCAGCGGCGCGATCATCTCCCGGGGCGCGCTGAGCGCCGGGTTGGCCAGCAGCCGGCCGACGGCCGGGCGCAGCGGCGGCGGGGCGAGCATCCCGAACAGGCCACCGATCATGTGGGCGTAGAACCGCGCGGGCACCTTCTCGATCCCGCCCGGGTCCAGCGCGGTGACGGAGGCGAGCCGTTCGGGCGCGTGGACGGCCTGGTTGAGCGCCAGCCAGCCGCCGTACGAGACGCCGACCAGGTGGATCCGGTCCGGTCCGAGCCCGGCGAGGACCTCCCCGAGCCAGGCCGCGTTCTCCGCCGACCCGGCCGCGACGGCCCGCTGCACGCTGCGGCCGGGGTCGTCGAGGGTGTCGATCGCGTACACGGGGTGGTGTTCGCCGAGCGCGGCGATCTGCGGGTACCAGTTGGACGGGTGCCCGGCGTGGCCGTGCAGCAGCACGATCGGCTCGCCGGTCGTCGCGCCGTAGTGGTGGACGTGGACGGTGCCGTAGCCGGTCTCGACGTCGAGCTCCCGGCGCGGGCCCGGCCACAGCTCCATCGCCCGGTCGTAGGCGTCGAGGAACCTCGCCCTCGCCGCCTCGCTGGTGAAGTGTCCGACGCTGGTCCTGGTCATGATCCCTCCCGGATTTGATGGTATGGTTGTACCACAAAAACATCCGGAAGGAACCCGATGCCGAAGCTGGTGGATCACGAGGAGCGGCGTACCCACATCATCGACGCCCTGCTCCGCTCGGCGGCGAGCAGCGGCCTGCACTCCGTCACCATGCGCTCGGTGGCGGTCGAGGCGGGCGTCTCGGTGCGGCTGGTCCAGTACTACTTCGACACCAAGGAACAGCTGCTCCTCGCCGCCATGACCCGCCTGGCCGCCCGTATGGGAGAGCGGGTCCAGCGCCGCGTCCGCGCCATGGGCGTCGGCACCGACCCGCGCGGCATCGTCGAGGCCGTGCTGCTCGAAGGTGTCCCCACCGACGAGGAGAGCCGGGCCTTCCACCTCATCTACACCGAGTACGCCGTCCTCTCCGTCACCGACCCCGTGCTCGCCGGACAGGCCTTCCTCGCCGCCCCCGACGAGATGGAAGCCTTCCTGGCCACCCAGCTGACGGCCGCCCAGCGGGCCGGCACCGCCGATCCCCGACTGGACGCCCGTCAGGAGGCCGTCGTCCTGCTCGCCGTCTCCGCCGGCCTCGGGCTGAGCGTCCTGCTCGGCCAGCGCACGGCGGACGAGGCCACCGCCGTGCTCCACTACCACCTCGGCCGGGTCTTTCCCCACTGACGGCGACCGGGCTCCCCAGGAGAACGGCGGACGGGCAACGGCGGAGCCCGTTGCGGCACACTCCCCGCCACGACGCCTTCCGGCCATCGGCTCGTGGCCGGGTCCTGCGGACAGCGCAGCCACGGACGCCGGGTCTGCTCAGATACAGGCCCTGGCGTCCACTCAGTCCCCGGCCTCGGCCCCCGCCCCTGCCCCTGCCCCGGCGAGGAGCGCGTGCACGGCGGCGGCCATGGTGCGGCGCGCCTGCTCGGTGCTCAGCCCGCCGCTGCGCCAGTGGTACCAGGCGCTCCACGTGGTCACCGCATCCAGCCCGTGGAGCAGGTCCGTACGTGCGGACTCCGGCAGCGCGTCGAGCTCCGCGGCGAAGATCTGGGTGAGCCGCAGGCGGGCGAAGTCCAGCATCTGCTGGACTGCCTCCTGGATCCGCGGGGACGGGTTCTCCAGCCGCATGACGGCCAGCCTGGCCGGGGTGACGCCCTCCAGGATGCGCGCCCGCTGTTCCGTGAGGGCGGCCACCCGCAGCTCGCGCGGCCCTTCGGTGGGAAGCGGCCTGATCTGGGCCGCGAGCTGCTCCAGGCGGCGATTGACGGCGACTTCGGCCAGTTCGGCCATGTCCGCGAAGTGGTGGAACACCAGCCGGCGCGACACCCCCGCCCGCTCGGCCACCTTGTCGGCGGGGAAGTGCGCCTGGTTCTCGTCGATCAGCGACAGCATCGCGTCGGCGATCTTCTCGCGGGTCTGCCGCCCGCGTTCCGTCCGCCCGTCGGTGACGGGCACGGCGGCTTCGGTCCGCTTCACGTGGGCTCCTCCGCCCTCTCGTTGACATTCTTGCACCGCGAGTGCAAGTGTACGCATTGCACGGTGAGTGCAACTAGTTTGGGCGGGCCCGCAGCCTGCCCGCCGCGCGAGGAAGGGCTGTCCACCGCCGATGTTCACCACTGTGGGGCGCTGGTGCGCCCGCAGACCCAGGCGGGTCATCGCCGCCTGGCTGCTGCTGGCGGCCGCCGCGCTCAGCGCCGTCGCGACGTTCGGGCGCGTCACCAGCGAGGCCGTCTCCATCCCCGGCAGTGACAGCCAGGCCGCACGGGACATCGCCGACCGCGCGTTTCCCGCCTCCGCCTCCGGCAAGCAGCCCGTCCTGCTGCACACCCCGGCCGGCGCGGCCCCGCTGACCGCCTCCGACACCGCCGCGGCGGTCCGGGGCGCGGCGGCGGCCATCGCCGCGGTGCCGCACGTGGTCGCCGTCACCACGCCCTACGACCCGGCCGGCGCCACGGCCATGAGCAGCGACGGCCACACCGCGTACCTCTCGGTCGAACTAGACGTCTCCGGGCGGGACGTGACGCCGTCGATGACGGACGCCGTGCTCGCCGCGGCGGCGCCGGCCACGGCCGCCGGCATCGAGGTGACCCCGGGCGGCTCCCTGGCCGCCGCGGTCGACCGGGGCAACACCGGCCGCAGCGAGGCCATCGGACTCGGCACCGCCCTGGTGATCCTCACCCTCTCCCTCGGCAGCCTCCTCGCCGCCGGACTGCCGCTGCTCGCCGGAGTGATCGGCCTCGGCATCGCCCTGCCCGTCCTCGGCCTCGTCGGCCACCTGATGGACGTGCCCGAGGCCGGCGAGACCATCGCCGCCATGATCGGGCTGGGTGTCGGCATCGACTACACCCTCTTCGGTCTCACCCGCTTCCGGGAACTGCGAGCCGCCGGGGTCGGGATCGAGGAAGCGGCCGTGCGCACCACCGCAGGCTCCGGCAAGTCCGTCGCCTTCGCCGGCAGCGCCGTCGTCGCGGCCCTCGCCGGGCTGGCGCTGGGCGGGCTTCCCCTGCTGTACGCGCTGGCCCTCGCCCCGGCGATCGCCGTGGTGACGGCGCTGGGCGTGAACCTCACGCTCCTGCCCGCGGCCCTGGTGCTGCTGGGCGGCCGGCTGACGCCCAAGGGGTCCGCGGCCTCCGCCCCGGCCGGACGCCCGCGCGGCTGGGGACGGGTCGCCGCCCTGGTCGCGGCCAGGCCCTGGCCCCTGCTGCTGGCCGGCCTCGCCCTGCTCGGTGCCCTCGCCGTCCCTGCGGCGCACCTCCACCTGGGCCAGCTGGACGCCGGGAGCAAGGCTTCCGGCAGCATGAGCCGCACCTCGTACGACCGGATGGCCGCGGCCTTCGGCCCGGGTTCCAACGGCGTGCTCCAGGTCGTCGACGTCCTGCCCTCCCCCGCCCAGCCGGCCCCGGGGAACACCGCCCAGCCAGGTGCGGGGAACACCGCCGTGCCCGCCGCCGGCCCCACCGACCCGCGCCTGGCGGCCGTGACCACCGCACTGCGCGGAGCCGAGGGCGTCGCCTCCGTCAGCCCGCCCGCGCTCGCCACCGACGGACGCACCGTCCGCTGGCAGGTCACCCCCACCACGTCGCCGTCCGACCCCGCCACCACCGCTCTCGTCCACCGCCTGCGCGCGGACGTACTGCCCCGGGCCACCGCCGGGACCGGCCAGCAGCTGCACGTCGGCGGCACCCCGGCCGCCCAGGCGGACCTCAACGCGCGGATCGCCCAGCGCATGCCGGTCGTCGTCGGCTTCGTCCTGACCGTCGCCGGACTGCTCCTGCTCCTGGCCTTCCGCTCGCCCGTCGTCGCCGTGAAGGCCGCCGTGATGAACCTGGTGTCGGTGGCCGCCGCCTACGGCGTGCTCACCGCGGTCTTCCAGCACGGCACGGGCGCCCGGCTGATCGGCCTGGACGGCGCCGTCCCGATCCCCGGGTACGTGCCCCTGCTGATGTTCGCCGTGCTCTTCGGCCTGTCCATGGACTACGAGGTCTTCCTGCTCAGCGCCGTGCGCGAGGGCTTCCTGCGGGAGCGGGACAACCGCCGCGCCGTGGTCGCGGGCCTCAGCGGTACCGGACGGATCATCAGCTCGGCGGCCCTGATCATGGTCGCCGTCTTCCTCAGCTACCTGCTCTCCGACGACCCCGTCGTCAAGATGTTCGGCATCGGCCTGGCGAGCGCCGTCGCCCTGGACGCCACCGTCGTCCGCGGCCTGCTCGTCCCCGCCACCATGGTCCTGCTCGGCGACGGCAACTGGTGGCTGCCCCGCTGGCTCGACCGCCTACTCCCCCACGTCGACATCGAGGGCGACGGCCACACCCCGCAGCCCGGCGAGTCCGGCGAGCCGGCTCCCGTGCTCCAGACCCGGTGAGCCCCGCGGATCCCGAGCCCCGCCCGCCTCGAACCCACTCCCGAACCCACACCCACGCTCACACCCGAACCACCCATCAGGAGCACGTCCCCATGCACAGCCACGTCCGCCGCGGTCTTCCGATGCTCACGGCCGTCGGCCTGACCGTCGGGGTCACCGCCCTCGCGGCGCCCGCCGCCCACGCCGAGCCCGACTGCGGGCGCGCCCCGGTCCAGTACTCCGTCGACGGCGGCGCGCACTGGACGAACGACGCCACCATGCCGGCCGAGTCCGGCAGCGTCCAGGTCCGGCTGGCCGGGGTGCCCACCGCGGGCTGCGACTACCACGTCTCGCTGGGCTCGTACGCGACGCAGGGCACGACCTGGGCCACCTCCGGTCAGCAGACCTTCCTCGGCTGGGCGACCACGACCCTCACCCGCGAGCACTACCGGGACACCCTCGACGTCACCGGCCACCTGCCGCGGTGCTACGGCGAGTTGGCCCTCTACTCGGTCGGCGAGAAGTACGACGGGAGCGACAGCGACCACCCGCTGCCGCACTACCCGGACGAGCCGTTCTCCGGCCTGGTGATCGCCTCCTGGAACGGCGGCACCGCCTGCGCCCCGACGCCCACCGGCAGTCCCACGACCCCCGCCCCGACGCCCACGTCCGCTGCCACACCCACGCCCACGCCGACGTCCGCCACCGCGCCGGTCACCACCGCGCCGGCCCCCACGCCGGTCCCGGGCGCACCGACCGCCTCACCGCGGGCCACCCCGCGGACCCCGGCCACGACGACGCCGGCCACCTCAGCTCCGACGCTGGCCGCCACCGGCAGCGACGACGGCCTCCTGACCGCCGCCGGCGTCGCCGCAGCAGCGCTGATCGCCGCTGGCGGCGTCGCGTTGCGCCTCGGCCGACGACGCTGACGGCACGACATCTGCGGCTCGTCCGCACGGCTTCTCCCACGGCAGAACGCCGCGCCCTTCCCCCGGCGCCCCGAATCCCTAGGCTGAAGGGGTGAGCACTCAAGCGCCGAACGAAGCCCGCGTCATTCCGCTGCGTCCGCAGACCTCGCCGCCCGGTTCCGGTGGGACGAACGGTACGCCCCAGGCACCCGCGCCGAAGGAACCCCTCTGGCGCGACCTCATAGGTGACGTCCTGCGGCGCGAACGGCTCGCCCAGGAGCGCACGTTGAAGGACGTCGCGGAGGAGGCCCGGATCTCGATGCCGTACCTGTCCGAGCTGGAGCGGGGCCGCAAGGAGGCCTCCTCCGAGGTGCTCGCGGCCGCCGCCAAGGCCCTCGGGCTCGGACTCGGCGACCTGCTCTCCCTCGCCCAGGACGAACTGGTCCGGCACAGCACCCGCAGCCGGTCGGCCCACCGCCGGTCGGCACCGTCAGCACGGACCAACGGCCTCTGCCTGGCCGCCTGACCGACACCGGTGGGCCGGTACACCCCCGTGGTACCGGCCCACCGTGCTCGGGTCAGGCGAACGCGAGCCGCCGGCTCAGCACCTCGTCCGCCAGCCCGTACGCGACGGCTTCCTCGGCGGTGAGCACCTTCTCCCGGTCCATGTCCGCGCGCAGCGTCGCCACGTCGTGCCCGGTGTGCCGGGACAGCACCTCCTCCACCTGGGAGCGGATCCGGACCATCTCCTTGGCCGCGAGACTGAGGTCGGAGACCATCCCCCGCCGCCCGCCGCTGGCCGGCTGGCCGAGCAGCACCCGCGCGTGCTGGAGCACGAACCGCCGCCCGGGATCGCCGCCCGCCAGCAGCACCGCCGCCGTGGAGGCCGCCTGGCCGACGCAGAAGGTGGAGATCGGCGCCTGCACGAAGGTCATCGTGTCGTAGATCGCCATCAGCGAAGTGAACGATCCACCGGGCGAGTTGAGGTAGATCGAGATCTCCCGCTCCGGGTTCTCCGACTCCAGGTGCAGCAGCTGCGCGATGACCACGTTGGCGACGCCGTCGTCGATCTCGGTGCCGAGGAAGATGATCCGCTCGTTCAGCAGCCGGCTGAAGACGTCGTACGTCCGCTCGCCCTTCGCGGTCCTCTCGATGACGTACGGAACCGTGTAGGACCCCATGTCACAACCCCATCCGTCGACGCGAGGTGGCCGGACGAATGTCGGCCACCGACTCCACCACCCGGTCCACCAGCCCGTACTCCACGGCCTGCTCCGCCGTGAACCAGCGGTCCCGGTCGCCGTCCCGCCGGATCGTCTCCTCGCTCTGTCCGGTGTGCTCGGCGGTGATCCGCTCGATGGACCGCTTGGTGAACTCCAGGTTCTCCGCCTGGATCTCGATGTCCGCGGCCGTCCCGCCGATGCCCGCCGATGGCTGGTGCATCATGATCCGCGCGTTCGGCAGCGCGAACCGCTTGCCGCGCGCCCCCACGGTGAGCAGGAACTGCCCCATGCTGGCCGCGAACCCCATGGCCAGCGTGGACACGTCGTTCGGGATCAGCCGCATGGTGTCGTAGATCGCGAGCCCGGCCGTGACCGACCCGCCCGGGCTGTTGATGTACAGGCCGATGTCGCTGCGCGGGTCCTCAGCCGACAGCAGCAACAGCTGCGCGCACACCCGGTTCGCCGACACGTCGTCGACCTGCGTGCCGAGCAGCACGATCCGCTGCGCGAGCAGCTGCGCCGCGAGGTGGTCGTCGAAGGCGCTGGGCGGAGTGTCGCCCTGCTCCGCGCGGGGCGCGTCGAATGGTTTCATCTGGTCCCTCCTGGTCGAGGCGAAGATGCCGTCGACCCCACTCTCACCCCCGATCGGGCGTCCTGGCGGTCTTCTCTGCCCGCCGCAGATTCGCCACGGGCAGAGCCCCCCGACCCCAATTCATAGTCCATTACTATTTTCGGACGAATGATCACGGAACCGAGCAGTCCGCCGGGGCCGAACAGGGGGGACGAACATGACGAGCACTGATGCGACGTCGGCGACGACCGGGCGCTGCCGGCGGGGGACCGAGTAGGCGATGGACATCAAGACCCTCCACGACGCCGACATCATCGGCATCTCCACCGCGAAGAGCGCCTTCGACACCCTGGCCACCGCCTTCGGCCAGCACATCGAGTCCTGGCAGCACGACGTCGTCGACCGGCTGGGCCACTCCGAGTGGACCGGGACGGCCGCCGGGCACGCCAACACCCGGATCTCGAACCTGGGCACCGAACTCCAGTCCGCCAAACAGGAACTGGGGCTGGTCAGCCGCGCCCTCCAGGACGCCTACGACGGCTTCGCCGCCGCCCAGGCCCACCTGATCAGCGCCCTCGACGACGCCAAGACCCACAAACTCACCGTCGCCGCCGACGGCGGGATCACCTGGGACAAGGACCCCAACTCCCCGAACTTCGCGGGCAACGACGCCGAGAACCAGGCCAAGCAGATCCAGGCCCGGATCACCGCCGCCCTCAACGAGGCCGACCACGCCGACCAGACCATCAACACCAGGCTCGGCCACCTCGCCACCAACGCGAGCAACGGCACCGGCCTGGACTCCGCCACCGCCAAGGCCGACACCGACGCCGCCAACGCGCTGGAGCAGGTCCCCGCCGCCGGCACCGACCCGAACAGCGTCAAGGCCTGGTGGAACGGCCTGACCGACGAGCAGCAGCACCGGATGATCCTCAACCACCCCGACCAGATCGGCAACCTCGACGGCATCCCCGCCGCCGCCCGCAACGATGCCAACCGGACCAACCTGAAGAACCTAATCCAGGACCGCAATCGACAGCTCAACGACCTCGGTCCCGCGCCCAAGCAGTACCTGGGGTACGTCAAGGGCGAGCCCGTCACGAACCCCGAGTACGAAAAGTGGAAGGCCAAGCACGACGCCCTGAAGGAGAAGCTCGACGGCTTCCAGTCCATTCAGGACCGGCTCGACGGCAAGAAGGACGGTGGTCTGGGCGGGCCGAACTCCGACCCGCCGCTGCTGTTGCTGGGGATCGGTGATCAGGGGCAGGGCCGTGCGATCGTGTCCTGGGGTGACCCGGACAAGGCGCGCAACGTCTCGTCCCTGGTACCCGGGCTGAACAGCACCATGGCGGGCGTCGGAGGCGGCGACGCCATGACCGCGAAGCGCATCTACGATTCCGCGGTGAGCAGCGCGGGGAAGAATGAGACGCCGAGCGTCGCGTCCGTGTTCTGGTTGGGGTACGACGCCCCGCAGCTGGACGGTGATTCCGTTGCCGCCAAGGACCGGGCGGTCGCGGGCGGGGCTGACTACAACAAGTTCCTCGCCGGGCTCCGAGCCACCCACGAGGGGGCGCCGGCGCACATGACCGCGCAGGGGCACAGTTATGGATCCTTGGTGGTTGGACAGGCGACCCAGCACCCAGGAGGCTTGGCCGCTGACGACATCATCCTGGTCGGCAGCCCAGGCGTCGGGGTGGACAAGGCGTCGCAACTCGGGGTCGGCGCTGATCACGTGTACGTCGGCGCTGCCAAGAACGACCCTGTGGCCAACGCGCCGAGTCCCGGGATGCTCGGCGGTTTGGGCGAGTTGATCTACGAGCAGATCAATCACCCGGGCAAGCAGGCGTGGTTCGGCACGGACCCGGCCAGCGAGGACTTCGGCGGGCAGCGCTTCTCGGTGGCGGACGGGACCATCACCGACTCCCACGACGACTACTTCGGGAAGCACGGCGCGGGCGGCGACTCGCTCCCCAACATCGGGAAGATCGTGAGCGGCCACGGGAACGCGATCACCCGGCAGGACCCGCGGTGAGGGCCCCAACATGGCGCGTGACCGTGCCGGGGGTCGTGCTGGCCCTGCTCATCGGCTGGCTCGCCTGGCCGGAGCAGAAGGAACCCACCATTCCGGTCGAGCAGGCACAGCACCGGGTCGAGGGCGAACTCGCCGATGTCGCTGGGGTCTTCCACCCGGGGCTCCAGTGGGCCGAGTCGAAGTTCGAGAGCAACCCCGACCTGACCGGGTTCTGCGGAACGTCCGGGTGCAGGAAGACGGGTCGCACGGAGATGATCGCCGAACAGGCGGCCCGAGTCCGGATCGCCTCCAGGCGGGGTCAGGAGCCGCTCGACCTCGTCCAGGCGCTCTGGACAGGCAAGGGCTACCCGGTCGAGCGCAACGAGGGCGCGGTGGAAGTGAGGGGCTCGGGGTTCACCCTCTGGTTCGCCGTGGGTGTGAACGGCTGCGCCAAGGTCCGAGCCACCCTGACCGATGTCACCGACACCACCGATAACAACGGCAACGGCGGGTTCCTCCGTGGACCGTTGAACTACGCCGACCAGTGCGCGACGGTCGACGACCCCTACTGGTCGCACTGACACCGCTGAGCCCGCCCGGCCAGGGAAATCGGGTCGGGTGGGCCGGCGGTCTCCCCGCTAACCGACCGTTGCCCGGCACTGCGCTGATTCACGCGGGGCGCCGTGGAACACCTCCCGGACGTGCCACTCTCGATGGCGGTCCGCGACCGGCGGATTGCCTGGCTGTGGACCGATGACGGTCCGTCCGGCGAGCGCGAGCACGTGCTGGCGGCTGGCCTCGCTGCGGCCGACGAACCGTTGGGAGACCAGGATCCGGTGCCCCTCCCCCACCCCCAGCACGCCCTTGTCGAAGAGCTTGTGGTGCAGCGAGCACAGGCACAGCCCGTTGTCGACCGCGTCCGGCCCGTCGTGCGACCACCAGCGCACGTGGGCGGCCTCCAGACCGACCGTGCTCGCGCCGAGGGCGCCGTCGTAGCCGCAGAACGCGCACTGGAACTCGTAGGCGGTGAGTATCAGTTCACGCATCCGCCGGTCCCGCTGCCGCCGGGCCGCACCCCGCGCGATTTCGGTCCCGGCCTCCTCCAGATCGAGGCCGACGGCCTCGCAGAGGTCGTCGTGCAGCGAGGGCGGGAAGTGGGCGTCCAGCAGCACCCGGGCCATCCGGCCCAGCAGCGCCGGCTCCCGGCGGAGCGCTGCCCGCAACTCGGCCGCGAGCCGCCCGGTGGCCCCGCTCGACCGCAGCAGCCCGATGCCGGTGCCGGGGCTCCCCGGTCCCCGGTCGGTGCGGACCTCCCAGACGCCGTCGCTGACCAGGTGGTGGAACGGGTACGCGGGTGTGGTCGCGTGCGACGGCCCGTACTCGACGAGCAGCCGCTTCAGCTCTTCCTCGACCACGCTGTAGCGCAACTCCCCGTCCGCGTCCCGCTGGTAGCTGCCCAGGGCGTAGAGCAGCAACAGCGGTTTGTGCGGCGCGCGGACGCCGTTGTTCGTCCAACGCCTCAGCCCTGCCACCCGATCCAGCCAGTCCATGCCGGCCAGCGTAGTGGCGGCCCTTGTTAGCCTGATCATCATGTTGAGGAGAAGTGCGGATTCCCGTCCCCAACTGGCCCTGATCACCGCCAGTTTCGTCAGCAGGGTCGGGAACGGCCTCTTCAACACCGCGGCCGTCCTGTACTTCACGCTGGTCGTGCACCTGCCCGCCACCCAGGTGGGAGCGGGGCTGACGGTCGCCGGCCTCTGCGGCCTGGCGGCCGGCCTACCGGCGGGGAACCTGGCCGACCGGTACGGGCCGCGCACGGTCTGGCTGTCGGCCCTCGTCGTGCAGACGGTCACCATGGCAGCCTTCGTCCTCATCGACAGCTGGCTCGCGTTCACCCTCGTCGCCACCCTGGACCGGCTCGCCGCCACCGCCGCCGGCGCGGCGGGCGGTGCGCTCGTCGCACGGGTCGGCGGCGAGCGCCCGGCCGCCTTCCGGGCCCGGCTGCGCACCTTCGTCAACCTCGGTGTGGTCGTGGGGACTCTGGGCGCGGCCGTCGCCCTCCAGATCAACACCCGCCCCGCCTACACCGGACTGATCCTCGCCAACGCCGCCAGCTTCGCCGGGGCCGCACTGATCGCGTTCCTGGGCGTTCCCAACTACCGACCCCTGCCCCGGCCGACAGAACACCGCCAGTGGTCCGTTCTGGCCGACCGGCCGTACGTCACCTTCGTGGCGCTCTACAGTGCGATGGGCCTGCAGTACCAGGTCATCTCTTTGCTCCTGCCGATCTGGCTCAGCACGCACACCGATGCTCCCCGCTGGACGGTGGCGGCGGTGTACGCGATCAACAGCGGGGTGTGCGTGCTGCTGCAGAGCAGGCTCGGATCGAAGGTGGAGACCCCGCAGCAGGGTGGCCGTGCGTTCCGCCTCGCGGGGCTCCTGTTCCTGCTCAGCTGCCCGCTGATGGCGCTCACCACCGATGTCCCCGCGTGGGTCGCACCGGTGCTCACGGTGCTCGCGGTGTGCATCCACAGCGTCGGAGAGGTGTGGGAGTCCTCCGGCGGCTACGCGCTCGGGTACGGACTTGCCCCCGACCACGCGCAGGGCCAGTACCAGGGCTTCCTCGGCATCGGCTTCAATGCGGGCCAGGCCCTCGCCCCACTGATCCTCACCGGGGCGGTACTCGCCCTCGGACACACCGGCTGGCTCCTCCTCGGCGCCCTGTTCGCGGCCGTGGGCGCAGCAGGCCCCCCGGTGGCCGCCTGGGCCGAGCGCACCCGGCTAGGTCGTCAGGTGGTCGAACTCCCCCGCCTTGACGCCGAGCAGCAGGGCACGTAGCACGTCGAGTGAGGTCGAGATGATGATGCCGGGGGCATCACTCTCACGAATCCTGATGCCATCGCCGGACGCTTCGGCAAGGTAGATGCAGTTGGCGGTGTCGCCGCTGAAAGAGGATTTCTGCCAGCTCTGATCGGCCACGATTGTTCCCGTCTCAAATGCTCTGGGCGATCCGGCGGATGAGGTCGCGGGAAGCGTCAGGCTTGAGCGCGCTCGCCTCCAACCGGTCCAACACGGCTCGATACTTGATCAGCTGCGGCTCGGTGTCAATGAACTCGAACCGGTCGCCGTCGACCTGCACACTGTCCAACCGCGCGACTTCGGCGGCGAAGTACACGACCCCAGCACCGGAACTCGGGAAGCTGCCGGTGCCGAACGGGATCACGCGCAGGTCGATGTGCGGGTACTCGCTCACGGTCAGCAGGTATTCCAGCTGATCCCGGACAACGTCCGGGCCTCCGAATCCCATCCGCAGGGCGGTCTCATGGACGACGGCCGACAGCGGGATCGGCTGTTCCCTGTACAGCACCGCCTGGCGCTTGATGCGATGAGAGACAAGGTGCTCCACTTCGGGTGGCGACAAGGGAGGGACCACATCCCGGAAGAGTGCACGAGCGTGCTCAGGTGTCTGAAGCAGGCCGGGGATGTGAATCACCGTGGCGATCCGCATCGATTGCGCATGGTGCTCGACCTCCGCCAGGTCGAGCGCCCCGGCCGGGAGGATCTCGCGGTACTCGTCCCACCAGCCCCGGGTGCGGCCACCGGTCATGCGGGTCAGCGCCTCGATCAGGGCCTCATCCGCGCAGCCGTAGAGACGCGCCAGGCTCCGCACCCGGTCCGCGCTCACCGGGTATCCGCCGGATTCGATGTTGCTGATCCGGGACTGCTGAGTACCGTGCAACTCCCCGGCCCGCGTGACCGACAGCCCAGCCTGCTCGCGCAGCCGGCGCAGCTCCGTGCCGAGTCGCCGCTGCCGGATGCTCGGCGGGATCTTGCTGGGCGGCATCCGCTTGTCCCCTTTCCCTGCTCGCCATTCACTCTATGGAGTGGCAGTGCCATGAATTACCCAAGAGCGGTGGACTACATACTACCGACTGGCTACTTTGATCCTGCGTCAGGTCCTCCTCGCTGTGGCGCTCAACTCCCGTGTACGTAGGAGACTTCCATGACTGCTGCGCCCTCGCCAAACCCCCGCATCCCGTTCGACCAGGAGCTGTGCGGGCTCGTCCTCGACACCGCTCCCCGGCTGTTCGCCGTCGTCCAGGTGTGCGACGAGGGCCACGCGGATGCCGACGGCTGGGTCGCGGCCTGGGGGCTCGCCGACCACGCCGGGCCGACGCACGTGATCAGCCTCGACGGGCGGGCCCGCATGACCCTCCCCTCCCCCGAGCGCGCCCTGCGCCACTTCACCAACCAGCCCGGCATCACCGCGCGCCTGGTCTGGCTCGCCCAGCCGGACGCCGCCGCCATCGACCGCCCCGCGGCCGCCTGACAACCCGTCCCCTCTGCGCAGGAAGTCGACCAGTCCGACTTTCTGCGCAGACGATGACTCACACGCCGGCACTCGGCATCACTCAGCTCGCGGTCCACCTGCCTTTCCCGGATCGACTGCGCCCCTGTCTGTTCACTCGTCAGTGTGAGGACCAAGAGCGAGCCCAAGCACGGGGAGGCATGGGGTGGGTGGCTACATATCGGCGCCCCAGCGCCTCCACCGAACCGGTCTGGCCCGGGAATTCGACATGGGGGGCGCCAGCAGGACCAGGAACAGGAAGCTCTGACGTGGCGCCCGGCACTACGGATGGCAGGGCGTGGACGCGTTGGCTCCTGGGGGTCTTCCTCACGGCCTGCGTGCTGGTCACGGTGGGGTGCGTGTGGTGGGGCGTGGTCGAAATGCGCCGGTCCTTCGACCGGCCCGAGACCGACTACGACCGCGCGGAGCGGCTGGCGGGACTGCACTACAAGCAGCACCCCGGCAAGGGGCGGTACTACATCCCAACGGCCGCTGCGCTGTCCCGGGCAGCCGACGGGTCGCCGGTCGCCTACCTGCACTTCGGGATAGCCGGCGGCGACTCCGCCAACATCGACGACTTCCTCCACACCTACGACCTGCCGAAGCCCGGCTCCGTCGCCCCGCTGCCGCAGGACCTGCGCGCGGCGCTGCCCGGCGACGAGCCGGCCGAGGGCCTGCTGCTACCGGTAGGGCAGGCCGGGCGGCAGATCTTCGTGGTGATGCGGCCTTCCGACGTGGAGGGTGCGGGCGACGTCTACGTCCGGGCCACCGGCAGATGAAAGGGCTCCCGGTCCTCCGCGCAGGAAGTCGGCCGGACCGGCTTCCTGCGCAGGCTTGAACGCGACCGCTACCCCTGCTCGCCTTCGTAACTGAACGGTTCGACGGTCCAGGGCAGCCCCGGCCCGTCCCGGAAGGCGGCGAAACCCGGCGGGAGGCCGGCCAGCTCGGAGAGGGAGGGATCGTTCTCCGTCGTGCAGGCGATGCAGTACACGTCGCTGGAGCCGGGGAGGTTCGGATCGTTCACGCCGTCCCCGATCAGCCAGTCGCCCTCGCCGTCATGGATCACGACGAGGGCCGGCATGCGCCCCTCCGCGACGGTCCGCTGCACCACGGCGCCCAGATCGGGTGGAAACCGACCGTCCGGGAACGGAAAGGGTGCGTGCCGGACGACCGGGTGGGACGCGTGGTTCATGGCAGCTGTATGGCGGCCGCCGCGCCGAGACGGCGCGGCGGCCCTGCCCGACAGGTGCGGCTACCGGGCGGCGGCGCGCTCGCCCCGGGAGTCGGAGTCCTCGTCGTCCTCGTCCCAGCCGTCGCTGCGGTCGCGGTAGAGGGTGAAACGGTCGTACAGCACCGGCGTCGGAAGCGGGTTCGCGGCGGTGGCCGGGACGGAGTGGTAGTAGGAGACGGTGATGGTGGTGCGGCCGCCCGGGGCGAGCCCCGGGTCGACGTCGAAGACGGCGACGCCGTAGGGGTGGGTGGTGTCGGGGTCGGTGACGGCGGACCAGTGGGCCTTCTCCTTGGCGTCCGGGTCGGCCTTGAAGGTGAGGCGCTGGGTGCGGACGGAGGCCTCGCGGACGCCGTCGCCGTCGGCCGGGAGGTAGACGTCGTCGTGCCCTGCGGTGCCGCCGCCGCCCAGGATGAGGTGGACGGTGCCCTGGGAGGTGTCGATCTGCCGGAGGTCGTCGTCGACGACGGCCGGGGTGAGCAGGCCGCCGGGTTCGGTGCCGCGGACGGGGTGGGTGCGCTCGTAGTCGTGGTCGTGCCCGGCCAGGACGAGGTCGACGGAGTAGCGGTCGAGCAGTGGCAGCAGCTTCTCGCGGATGCCCATGTCGCCGCCGTGGCTGGCTGCGGAGGAGGACATCGCGAACTGGTGCAGGTTGACGACGATCCAGTCGACCGACCGTCCGGCCCGGGCGCGCGACAGCACCCGTTCCAGCCAACGGAGTTGGGCGCCCTCGCTGTAGTCGCTGATGTAGATGGACCGGCCGGTGGCCGGGTCGAGGCTGGCGTCGTCCTCGACGGCGATCTCGTTGCCGTCCAGGCTGGCGAACAGCACGGAGCCGATCTGGAAGCTGTACCAGTTGCCGCAGTGGTCGCGGGTGCCGTTGTCGGGCAGTTCGAAGCGGGTCAGGTAGGAGGCGTACCCGAGGTCGCCTCCCCCTGCCTCGACCTCGTGGTTGCCGGGCGCGGGCATCCAGGGGCGGTTGGCGGCCGACTTGGCCATGTTGTTCATGAACGCGTTCCAGGCCTGCGGCTGGAGCTGCTCGTTGTTGTTGGCGTACGCGAGGTCGCCGTTGAGCAGGTGGAACAGCGGGCCGAACTGCTCGACCTGGCGGACGGCGGCTGCGCCGTGGACGGACGACTTCTTGAACACGTTGTCGCCGGTGCCGAGGTCGCCGAAGCTGGTGAACCGGAAGGCGGCGCGGCCGCGGGCGGGGGCGGTGCGGAAGGTCCCGCGCACCGGCCGGGCACCGTCGTGCAGCACCTCGTAGACGTAGGTGGTGTCGGGGCGCAGCCCGTTCAGGCGGGCGTGGTGGGTGTACGTCTCGACCTTGTTGAGCCCGTCGACGTAGCTGCGGCTGGACGCGTCGACGCTGCGGTCCGCGCCGCCGCGCGGGGTGCCGATCCGCACCCTGGGGCGGCTGACGGAGGCGGCCGTCGCCCAGGAGACGGTCATCTCCCGGGAAGGCTCGTTGCCCCACTGGAGGTGGATCTGCTCCGGTCCGGGGGTGCCGGCGACGGCCGGCTGGGTCCACAGCAGGGTGGACGCGGGCAGGGCGGTCAGCGCGCCGACCGCCGTACCCGTCCGAAGGATCGTTCTACGCGAGGGTTGTGCCACCATGCCGGAACCTCCTGGGCTTCGGGAAACGCCGAGGAGGTTCCCAGCCGGACGGTACGTCCGAACCACGTTCGAACGTGCGCGCGGGGAACGGAAGCTGAACGCTGGTCCGAGCCCGGAGTCAGCGGGCGGCCACCCCCGGCAGGCCCTCCCCCACCCCCGGCAGTCCGGTGGCCACTCCGTCGAGGGCGTGCGAGCAGACGCAGTCCCGCTCGGCGGGCAGCCGCTCCAGCGCCTTGAAGAGCACCGTGCGCAGCCGGCCGACGTTGCCCGCGAAGACCTCCAGCACCTCGGCGTGGGTCACCCCGTCCCCGGCCTCCACCCCGGCGTCGTGGTCCGTGACCAGCGCCGACGAGGTGTAGCAGAGGCCGAGTTCGCGCGCCAGCACGGCCTCCGGGTGCCCGGTCATGCCGACCGCGGACCAGCCGTTGGCGGTGAACCAGCGGGACTCCGCCCGGGTGGAGAAGCGCGGGCCCTCGATCACCACCAGCGCCCCGCCGTCCACCGGCTCCCAGGCCGACTCGCGCGCCGCCTCCAGCACGGCCCGCCGACCGGCCGGACAGTACGGGTCGGCCATCGGCACGTGCACCACTCCGGGCACCGAGCCGTCCGGCAGCGGCTGCCCGTCGTAGTAGGTCTGCACCCGGCCCGCGGTGCGGTCCACGAACTGGTCGGGCACCAGCAGCGTGCCCGGCCCGTACTCCTCCCTCAACCCGCCCACCGCGCACGGGCCCAGCACCTGCCGCACGCCGAGGGAGTGCAGCGCCCACAGGTTGGCCCGGTAGTTGATCCGGTGCGGCGGCAGCCCGTGACCACGCCCGTGCCGGGGCAGGAACGCGACCCGGCGGCCGGCCGCCTCACCCACGAACAGCGCGTCGCTGGGCGGCCCGTACGGCGTGTCGACCCGCACCTCGGTCACCTCGTCCAGCAGCGCGTACAGCCCCGAGCCGCCGATCACGCCCAGTTCGGCCCGTGCCGTTCCCTGATCGATCGTCATCGCCCGTTCACACCCTTCGTCGAGAGGCGGTCCCGGCCACTCTAGGAGCCGAGCGCGGAGGGGGTGACGGCCGGATGGCCGCGGGCCGCCGGGGTGGTCCGTGACCGCCGGCCGGGTGACCTCTCCGACGTGTCGGCGGCCGCGCGCCCCACTCGGCGTGCCTGGGTGGGAACGCGCCTCCTCCGGGCGGCGCACGCCCTGTCCCCGGACCTGAGAGCCGCCCATGCCTTCCACCGCCTGTCTCCGCAGCGTCGTCCCGACCGCGCTCTGCGCCCTCGCTGTCGCCCTCGCCGCACCCGCGGCCCACGCCGCACCCCCGGGCGGCGACAGCGGAACCGACCCCGGCGGGAGGGACGGCGGCCGGTACGACTGGGAGCGCGTGGCGGCCTGCGAGAGCAGCGGCAACTGGCACATCAACTCCGGCAACGGCTACTACGGCGGCCTCCAGTTCGACCAGCCCACCTGGCGGGACAACGGCGGCCTGGCCTACGCCCCGCGCGCCGACCTGGCCGGCCGCGAGGAGCAGATGGCCGTCGCCCAGCACCTGGCCGAGCGCCGCGGCCTCTCCCCCTGGCCGGTCTGCGGCTCCCGCGCCCTCGACGGCCACGGCCACGGCGCCGCCCGCGGCCAGGGGAGCGGGCCCGACCAGGAGGCCGCCAACCGCGACCACGAGCGCGACAGCGTCCTGCCGCCGCCCGCCGCCGGCCCGGCCCGCGGGGACGGCCGGTGGACCGTCCGGGAGGACGACACCCTGGACGGGCTCGCCGCGGCCCTGAACATCCCCGGCGGCTGGCCCGCGCTCTACGCCCTCAACCGCTCCACGATCGGCGACGACCCGGACCTCATCCAGCCGGGCCTGGTGCTGCGCCTGCCCTCCTGACCCCGGCCCAGCTCGGCACCCGCCCGGCACCCGCCCGGCAGCGGCCCGCCGGGACACCCGAACTCGCCGCCCACGCCGTGCCCCGTCCGGCGTGGGCGGCGTCCTCATGGCGCCCCGCGCCCCGCCGCACCACGGCCGGGCGTACGCCCGGCCCGGGCGAGGAGACGGTCGTAGTGCTCGGGTGCGGTACTCGTGCGGGCTGGGCCCTCTCTCGCGCCGTCCGGCGTTCTGATGATCCGACCGCACTCTATGAGCACCTACCGGAACGTCGACGGCCCGCCCGGTCCTGGTGGACCGGACGGGCCGGGGCGTCGGACGGACGCGCGGCTCAGCCGACGTGGACGCGCGGACGCTTGGTCCGGTCCGGCTCCGCCTCGCGGAGCACCTCACGGGTGACCGGGGCGACCTCGCCCTGCCCGAACAGGAAGAACCGCAGGAACTGGGCGAAGGGGTTGCCTTCGGTCCACTCGAAGTACAGGTGCGGCCGCTGCCCGGTGCGGTCCCGGACGGTGAGCGCCAGGGCGGCGATCGCGTTCGGGATGCTGGAGCTCTCCAGGGTGAGCACCCGGTACCGGCCGTGCAGCACCTCGCCGCGCACGGTCAGCTCGGACTCGAAGTCCGACGCGTCGCGGACCGTCACCTCGACGAAGACCAGGTCGTCCTCGCCGGGGATGTCGTTGTCGGCGCGGATCTGCCGGATCTTGTCGCGGTACTCGGCGTTGTCGCGGTTGGTCGGCTCGTTGGCGATCAGGCGCAGCGGCCGGTGGGCGTAGTCGCGGATGAAGCGCTCCGCCGTCTCGTCCAGCACGACCTCCGTGACGCGCAGCTCGAAGGCGCGCTTCAGGCGGGAGAGCAGCGAGACCAGGATGATGCCGGCGATGAAGCAGGCACCGATCTTGACGCCGTCCGGGCGCTCCATGGTGTTCACCACGGTGGTGTACAGGAAGACCGCGGCGATGACCCCGAAGCCGACGGTCCAGCCGCGCTGGCGCTTCTTGTAGGCGGCGATGGTGACGGCGATGGCCGCCGAGCTGATCAGGACCAGTACGCCGGTGGCGTAGGCCCCGCCCTGGGCGTCGACGTTGGCGTCGAACAGCCAGGTGATCAGGAAGCCGACGACGGTCAGGACGATCACCATCGGGCGCACGGCGCGGGCCCAGTGCGGGGCCATGCCGTAGCGCGGCAGGTAGCGGGGCAGCAGGTTGAGCATGCCCGCCATGGCGGAGGCGCCGGCGAACCACAGGATGGCGATGGTCGACAGGTCGTAGACGCTGCCGAAGGCGCCGCCCAGGTACTCGTGCGCCAGGTAGGCCAGGGCGCGGCCGTTGGCCTGGCCACCGCTCTCGAACTCCTGGGCCGGGATGAGCAGGGTGCAGATGAAGCTGGTCGCGATCAGGAAGGTGCTCATGATCACGGCGGCGGTGGTGAGCAGCTTGCGGGTGCCGCGGATCCGGCCGACCGGGTTCGCCTCGGTGTCGTCGGCGTCGCCCTTGATGTGCGGCATCACGGCGACGCCGGTCTCGAAGCCGGACATGCCGAGCGCGAGCTTGGGGAAGACGACGAGCGAGACGCCGATCATCACGAAGATGTTGCCGTGCTGGGCGGTCAGGGCGCTGGACCAGTCGGTGACGACGTGCGGCGCCTGGATGATCTTCCAGATGCCGACCGCGACGACCACCACGTTGAGCGCCAGGTAGACCCCGACCAGCCCCACGGCCAGGCCGATCGCCTCGCTGAAGCCCTTGAGGAAGACCGCGCCGAGCAGGGCGACCAGGATCAGCGTGATCAGCATCTGCTTGCCGCCGAGGACGCTGGTGAGGTGCGGGTTCTCGACCAGGTGGGCGCTGGCGTCGGCGGCCGAGAGCGTGATCGTGATGATGAAGTCCGTCGCCGCGAAGCCGAGCAGGGCGAGGACGAACAGCTTGCCCTTCCAGAACGACAGCAGCCGCTCCAGCATCGCGATCGAGCCCTCGCCGCGCGGGCTCTCCTGGGCCACCCGCCGGTAGACGGGCAGCGCGCCCAGCAGGGTGACGAGCACCAGCACGATCGTGGCGATCGGCGACAGCAGGCCGGCCGCGAGGGCGGCGATGCCCGGCTGGTAGCCGAGCGTCGAGAAGTAGTCCAGGCCGGTGAGGCACATCACGCGCCACCACGGCTGGCCCGTGTGCGCAGCGTGACCAGCGTCGGCGGCGGAGTCCCCCGGCTCCTCACCGCCCTGCTGCGCCCGCTCCGCCTCGGCCTTCCTGGCTGCGGCCTTCTCCGGGGACATGTCCTCCAGGAGCCAGCTGCGGAGCCGTATTCGCGCCGACGACGGGTCCTCCGTCGTCGTCTCCGTCGAACCCGACGAAACCACCTTGCACCTCTTGTTTAAAGACCCCGTAAAAGCGCCGTCGGGCGACGGCAGTGCGCCAGGCTATGCGACGGGCGTTAAGGACACGTCATCGGCCCGCGTTAAGAAAACGTCATGGATGCGCAGGTCGGGGCGGGTACCGCGGTGCGGCCGGGCGCGGGGCGGGCACCGGGCGGGCCCGCGCCGGGGCGACGGGGAGTCCCGCCGCCCCGGCGTCTCGGATCCCGGACGGGGTTACGCCTGGTAACCGAGAACGGTCATCATGCCGGTCTCGGAGTGGTACACGTTGTGGCAGTGCACCATCCACAGCCCCGGGTTGTCGGCGTCGAAGTCGACCGCCAGGGTCGTGCCCGGCAGCACGATCGCGGTGTCCTTGCGCGGGCCGTCGGCGCCGAGCGCGAAGCTGTGCCCGTGCAGGTGGACGGGGTGCCACATGCTCGTGCTGTTGCGGAACTCCAGCCGCACCCGCTCGCCCGCCGCGACCGGGTAGCGCTGCGCCGGGTCGTACCTGCGGCCGTTGAACGCCCAGTCGGCCTTCGCCATGCCGCCGGTGAGCTCCAGCCGGACGGTGCGGTCCGGCGCCTTGGCGGGCAGCCGCACGCTCGCGTCGGCCTTCAGCTGCCCGGCGGTGAGCAGCCGGCCGTCCAGCTCGGCCGGGCGCACCGAGGCGTCGGGCGCGGCGCCGCCGCCGGTGCGCAGTACGGCCAGCGCGGCGGCGTTCTTGCCCTCGGCGAGGGCGGTGAGCGGGAAGACGCCGTCCTTGACGGTGACCAGCACGTCGTAGCGCTCGCCCATGCCGAGCAACAGCGCCTGGGTGGTGGCCTGTTCGACCGGGAAGCCGTCGGTGTGGGTGACGGTCAGCTCGTGGCCGCCGAGGGCGACCCGGTAGGCGGTGTCGCCGCCCGCGTTGACCAGCCGGATCCGGATCCGGTCGCCGGGCTTGGCGGTGAAGGTCTCGGGGGCGCTCGGCAGGCGGCCGTTGACCAGGTGGAAGGGGTGGGCGACGTCGCCCGCGTCGCCGCCGAGCAGCGGGCTCGTGGCGCCCATCAGCATCCGGGAGGGGCCGGTGGCCGGCGTGGGCGTGCCGCCTCCCATGTCCATCCCGGGCATGCCGTGCGAGGAGTGGTCCATCCCGCCCATGCCCTTGGCGAGTTCGGCGAGCACGGCGTCCGGGGTGCTGCCGTCGACCCCGTCCAGCCAGTCGTCCAGGACGACGACCCACTCCCGGTCGTAGCGCAGGGGCTCCTTCGGGTCCTCGACGATCAGCGGCGCGTACAGGCCCCGGTCCTGCTGGACGCCGGAGTGCGGGTGGAGCCAGTAGGTGCCGGGGTGGGAGAGCGCGAAGCGGTGGTCGAAGGAGGCGCCGGGCCGGACCGCCTCCTGGGTGACGCCCGGCACGCCGTCCATGTCGTTGCGCAGCGCGAGGCCGTGCCAGTGCAGCGAGGTGGGCTGGGGCAGGTGGTTGGCGAGGGTGAGGGCGAGCGTGTCGCCGAGGGTGGCGCGGACCTCCTGACCGGGCAGGCGGTCGCCGTACGCCCAGCTGCGGACGGTGCGTCCACCGAGGTCGAGGGTGGTTTCGGTGGCGGTGAGCGCGACCTTGCGCTCGGGGCCGGGCCTGCGCCTGGCCTCGGCGGCCGCGACCTCGGGGCCGTTCGGGGAGACGAAGCCGGCGGGCGCGATGGCCTGGCCGGTCGGCCCGTGGTTCACGGCCGAGTGGTCCATGCCCTTCATCGGGTCCGGGCCGGCGTCGTTGGAGCAGGCGGCGAGCATTCCGGTCCCGGCGGTGGCGAGCGCGGAGACCAGGACGGTACGACGGGTGGGTGTGCGCATGACGGGTGCACCTCGTGCGGTGGTGTGGGCGTGCAGGACATCGCGTCGGCCGCCCCGTACTCGGGCACGGGACGGCGGACGCGCGCCTACTGACGCAGCACCGAAAGTCTGCCGAGGAGTATCCGCCCGCCCCCGGGCGGCGGCTGCGCCCGAACGGCCCGCAGCAACCGCGCCCGCAGCTCGGCGGCGGCGTCACCACTGCGGCGCAGCAGCGCCCCGACCAGCAGGAGCACCAGCGTCCAGCCGACCAGCACGGCGAGGCAGACCGCCATCGGGTCCATGCCCTCCGCGGCGACGGGGTCCACGGTCGCGTGCGCCGACCCGGCGGCCACCGCATGGTGCCCCGCCATCGGCTGCCCAGCCGTCAACTGCGGGCCGTGCCCGCCGTGCCCCCTGCCCGGGTGGCCGAGCGTGTGCATCGCCACGATCCCGAACAACAGGGCCGCGAGGATCACCAGCCGCGCCGGCGACGAACCGTACGAGCGCTGCTGCGCCATGACCCGCCTCCCGCGCCCGCCTCGATCCTCCGCTTACCCCTACAGGGTATCCGACCTCCCACCTGGAGGTCTTTTCCCCTGTGTCTGGTCCGACCGCACCCCGCCCACCTGAGCCGGCATCCCGTTCGGGGCCGCACCTTCCTGCCGGTGCGGCCCCTCCGCATCCGGCCGGTCCGCATTCCCCGTGTTGCGCCTGAGCGATCGGCTAGCATGCGCGTCAGTTTTTGATCACTACGGACCGACTGAGCGACCTACCGGTCCGGATCCAACGGGGGAACGAAAGAAAATGGCAGATCCTGACGCGGGCTTGGAGTTCAAGGTCAAGCCGGGCGAGTTGGACGGCTGCGGGCAGAGCGCGCAGCACATCGGCGGCCTGATACCGGGTGAGACCTCGAAGATCAGCGACCCGTGCAACCAGGCCGCCGGGGGGCTGAAGGGCTGGCTCACCGCCGGCGCCATCCAGAACTGCGGCACCAACTGGAAGACCCTGCTGGACAAGCTCGGAACCGACATGGGTGACGTGGGCACCAAGCTCGGCACCTCGGCCACCTACTACCGGCAGGCCGAGCAGAACGCCCACAACAGCATGAAGAACCCGAGCGCGCCCGCCGCGAACGGGTCGGAACCGGACCCCTTCGGCACCGACTTCACGCCCGGTCCGGTGAAGCCGCGCAGCGCGAAGGCGGCCGAGTAAGCGATGGACATCAAGACCCTCCACGACGCCGACATCATCGGCATCTCCACCGCGAAGAGCGCCTTCGACACCCTGGCCACCGCCTTCGGCCAGCACATCGAGTCCTGGCAGCACGACGTCGTCGACCGGCTGGGCCACTCCGAGTGGACCGGGACGGCCGCCGGGCACGCCAACACCCGGATCTCGAACCTGGGCACCGAACTCCAGTCCGCCAAACAGGAACTGGGGCTGGTCAGCCGCGCCCTCCAGGACGCCTACGACGGCTTCGCCGCCGCCCAGGCCCACCTGATCGGCGCCCTCGACGACGCCAAGACCCACAAACTCACCGTCGCCGCCGACGGCGGGATCACCTGGGACAAGGACCCCAACTCCCCGAACTTCGCGGGCAACGACGCCGAGAACCAGGCCAAGCAGATCCAGTCCCGGATCACCGCCGCCCTCAACGAGGCCGACCACGCCGACCAGACCATCAGCTCCCGGCTCGGCCACCTCGCCACCAACGCGAGCAACGGCACCGGCCTGGACTCCGCCACCGCCAAGGCCGACACCGACGCCGCCAACGCGCTGGAGCAGGTCCCCGCCGCCGGCACCGACCCGAACAGCGTCAAGGCCTGGTGGAACGGCCTGACCGACGAGCAGCAGCACCGGATGATCCTCAACCACCCCGACCAGATCGGGAACCTCGACGGCATCCCCGCCGTCGCCCGCAACGATGCCAACCAGATCAACCTGGCCCGCGGCAAGCAGGACATCCAGCGCCAACTGGACGGCCTCGGCCCCGCGCCGGCGACGACCATCGGCTCCGGCAGGTTCATCCGTCCGAACCCCGCCTACACGGACTGGCAGCAGAAGCACGACGACCTGACGGACAAGATGACCGGCATCAAAGCCATCGAGGCCCGGCTGAACACCAAGGTCGACGACCAGCACCCGCCGACCTTCCTGCTGGGCTTCGACACCAACGGCCACGGGCACGCCATCATCGCGGTCAACAACCCCGACACGGCGAACAACGTGTCGACCTACGTCCCCGGCACCGGCGCGCGCCTCGGCAGCATCAACAGCGACATCAACCGCTCAGACCTGATGGTCGCCTCGGCCAACACCGCCAACAGGCAGGCCGGGGACAAGAGCACCACCTCGTCGATTACCTGGGTCGGCTACGACGCGCCGCAGAGCATCATCCCGGAGGCCGCGGACGACACGTACGCGAAGAACGCGGAGGACAAGCTGGTCAGCTTCGAGAACGGGCTGCACGCCACCCACGACGGGAAGATCGGGAACAACACGATCCTGGCCCACAGCTACGGCACCACGACCGTGGGCTACGCCATGCGCGACCACGGCCTCCCGGTCGACAACGCCGTCCTCATCGCCAGCCCGGGCGCCGGCGTCGAGAACGCCAAGGACCTGCGCATCGACCCGTCCCACGTGTACGCCGCCCAGAGCCCGGCCGACGCGATCGGCTGGGCCGCCGCCACCGACCCCAGCGGGATGGGGGACAACATCTGGGACAACATCAAGAGCGACTGGGGCTTCGGCGACGGCGACCACCACCTGATGTACGGCCGGCAGACCACCGCCCCCCAGTTCGGCGCGAACGTCATGCCCGTCGACCCCAACGCCGGACACTCCGACTACTGGAACGCCGGTTCGCCCACCCTGACCGCCATGGGTCAGGTCATCGCCGGAAAGCCGATGCAATGAGCGCCAGCAACCGCACCCCCCTGACCAGGGCGGCCACCGCGGCGGCCGCCCTGGCGGTCACCGCGCTGCCGCTGACCGCCTGCGGCGCGGCCACCGTGCACGAGCGGTCGAAGCCCACGATCACCCTGGACCAGGCCAAGACGCAGATAGACGGCTACCTCGCCGACATCCTGGCCAAACTGCCGGTCCGGCCCGTCTCGACGCCGGCCCCGTTCTTCGACATGGAGTGCGACGCCAACGACATCGGCCCGCACGGCCGGCAGCAGACCAGCCGGGGCTACGACTTCGGCGACGTGTCGTCAGACGTCAAGGTCCAGGCCGTGACCGACTACCGCACCTTCCTGACCGGCCAGGGATTCCAGCCAGTTCAGGACCCCCCGAACTTCCATCACGCCTGGATCAAACTGAAGAACCCGCAGAACGACTTCCTCGCCACCCTGGACGGAACCTCCGACTCCAGCCGCGACCTCACCCTGAAGGTCAGCTCCCCCTGCGTCTGGCCCAACGGCACCCCGCCCGCCTAGCACCGGCCGCTGGCCCAACTCCCGTGCGGGGCCGCACCTTTGCGAAGGTGCGGCCCCTTCGTTCGCGCACCCCGCAATCCCCCTTGCCCGCTCTTCACGATCCGCTAGCATGCGTCGTCGGTTACCGCAACGGGCCGCCCCAGCAGTCGGCCCGTGACTGACGGGGGGACACATGGCGGACCCGGACGGGTCCTTGGGCTTCAAGGTCAAACCGGACGAGTTGGACGGCTGCGGACAGAGCGCCCAGCACATCGGCGGCCTCATACCCGGCGAGACCGCGAAGATCACCGACCCGTGCAGCCAGGCCGCCGGCAGGACCACCTCGTCGATCGCCTGGATCGGCTACGACGCCCCGCAGAACATCGTCCCCGAGGCCGCCGACGACACGTACGCGAAGAACGCCGAGGACAAGCTGCACGGCTTCGAGGTCGGACTCCATGCCACCCACGACGGGAACATCGCCAACAACACCATTCTCGGGCACAGTTACGGCACCACGACGATCGGCTACACCATGAAGGACAAGGGCCTTCCGGTCGACAACGTCGTCCTCGTCGGCAGCCCCGGCGCCGGTGTCGACACCGCCCGTGACCTCCACATCGACCCGTCCCACGTCTACGCCGCACAGAGCCAGGGCGACCCGATCGGCCTGGCCCCGGCCGTCGACCCCGGCGGGCTGGCGGACAACGCCTGGGACAACATGAAGTCCGACTTCGGCTTCGGGGGCGACGACCACCATCTGATCCACGGCCGGCAGACCACCGCCCCGGAGTTCGGCGCGCAGATCCTGCCCACCGACCCCAACGGCGGGCACTCCGACTACTGGAACGCCAACTCGCCCACGCTGCCCGCCATGGGGCGGATCATCGCCGGCAAGTAGGGCCGCCACTTCCTCCTCCCGGCCCGGGGCCGTACCTCCGCGAAGGTACGGCCCCGAGGCCGTTTCTCACACCTGCCGCACGGCGGCCGCCAGGTGCGTACGGAACCAACGCTGGCCCGGATCGGCCGAGTTGCGCGGATGCCAGGCCATCCCCAGCTCCAGCGGCGGCAGTTCGAGCGGGATCGGGAAGGTTCGCAGGCCCAGCGCCTCGAAGGTCCGCGGCAGCCAGTCCGACGGGCCGAGGGTCACCAGGTCGCTGTCCCGGGCCAGCAGCATCGCGCCGGTGTGGCTGGGCACCACCACCGCGACCCGGCGGCGCAGCCCGCGGTCCGCCAGCGCGGTGTCGATCGGCCCGTGCCGCCGGCCGCGCCGGGAGACGCCGATGTGGTCGGCGGCGGCGAAGCGCCGGGCGGTGATCCGCCCCTCGAACAGCGGGTGGCCGCTGCGCGCCACGCCCACCACGGTCACGGTGACCAGCGGCCGGGTGCGGACCTCCGGGTCCAACTGCCCGAGCACGCCCACCTCGACGTCCACCACGCCCTGGCGCAGTGCCGGTCCACCCTCCATGGCCTCGGGCAGGAAGACCACGTCGACCCCCGGCGCCTCGGCCCGGATCCGTTCGGTGAGCGGACCGGCCACCCGAACCAGCACCGCGTCGCCGGCCTGCACGGTGAAGGTCCGCTCCAGGTGCGCCGGGTCGAAGCCCGCCCCGGGGCGCAGCAGGTTGTCGCAGCCGCGCAGCAACTCCGCCACCTTCTCGCGCAGTTCGAGCGCCCGAGGGGTCGGGACCAGGCCCTGTCCGGCCCGGACCAGCAGCGGGTCGCCGACGGCCCGGCGCAGCCGGGCCAGCGTCCGGCTCACCGCCGCCGGTGAGGTGCCGAGCCGCTCGGCGGCCCGGGTCACGCTGTTCTCCTGGAGCAGGGCGTCCAGGGCCCGTAGCAGGTTGAGGTCCATCCATGGCTCCTGAACTGCGGTTTTGCGCTGTGGTCAATGATCCCGTGCTAATACTTGCATTGTTCGGCCGGCGCGGGGCGCGGAGAGTGGGACCGTCCGAACTGTTCCCGCGACACGTCATCACTTCCAGGAGCCCACGTGCCGAACGACCCCCGTTCCCACCTCACCGGCGACGTCCTCGCCGTCGTCAGCCAGAGCGGCGCGACCGTCTCGTTCTTCGACGCCGCCACCGACGCCCTGCTCGACACCCTCGAAGTCACCGCCGAACCGCACGAGTTGTGCTTCGACCCGACCCGGCGCCTGCTCTGGTGCACCACCGCCTACCACTCCGGCTACTACCACGCCCACAGCGGCCGGAGCACCAAGCTGACCGTCATCGACGCCGACACCCGCCGGATCGTCGAGGTGATCGACCTGGCCCCCGAGCACGGCCCGCACGGGCTCGCCCTGGACCTGGACCGCGACCGGCTCTACGTCAGCGTCGAGGCCTCGGCGGACCGCCCCGGCGGCGTGGTGGTCGTCGACCTGGCGACCCGCCGCCCGCTGGGCCGGATCGATACCGACGCCCCGGGCCCGCACTGGTTCGCCATCTCCCCGGACGGGCGCACCGGTTACGCCACGAACAAGGAGGCACCGTTCGTCTCCGTGGTGGACCTCGGCCGCGGCGTGCTGACCGCCAAGGTGGAGGTCCCCGGCAGCGAGGGCCTCGCCGTCTCCCCGGACGGCAGCCGGGTGTACGTCGCCGCGCCCTACCTCGGCTTCGCCGGCAAGCCGGACGCCGAGCCCGGCATCCACGTGATCGACACCCGTACGGCCTCCGTGGTGGAAGTCCTCCCCACCGGGTCCGCCGTCATCCCGGTCCATCTGACCGCCACCGGCCGGCTGCTGACCGGCGAGATCAGCGCCACCCCCGGCACCGACTCCCCGCTCGGCCGCCAGGACCCCGGCCGCCTGACCGTCTTCTCCGCCGCCACCCACCGGCCGCTCGGCTCCCTCGAGGTGGGGCAGTTCCCGCTGACCATCACCTCCTCCCCCGACGGCCGCTTCGGCTACGTGTCCTGCGTCGTCTCCTCCACCGTGGACGTCGTCGACCTCACGACCCTGACCCCCGTCAGCCGCCTCACCGTCCCGAAGACCGCCGAACCGGGCGCCCACGGCCTGGCCTACCTCCCGCGCCGGGCCTGACACCACCGGGCTCCGGGCGCGGACCGCGCCCGGAGCCCTGCCGTGCCCGAAGCCCCGCCCACGCCCCGAGTCTTGTCGCCGCCCGGAGCGGAGAGCATCCTGAGGCACACCCGTTGTTCCGGGGGTGGGGGGAGGCACGATGAGACGCGGCTTCGGCGTGCTCTGCTCGACGCTCGCGCTGCTGGCGGCGCTGACCGCGGCTACCGGGTGCGAGCCGGTCGTCGACTCCGGCGCGTTCCGGCCCCCGGTGCTCAACCCCGAACCCGCCCCGTCGTCCGCCCAGTGGATCGTGGACCTCGTCGCCGGGCTCAACACACCACCCCGGTGCCCCAAGCCCACGCTGCCGACCCTCGCGGTCCTCGACACCGACGGCCGGAACCGGGCGGTCGCCTTCTGGCTGGTGGACCACCTCGACGTCTGCTATGCCGCCATCAACCACCGGGGCGAAACACCCACGACCATCTGGTTCTCTCCCATCGAGGACCTCGTCGCGCGCACCCCCATGCCCGCCGACACCACGCCGGGCGTCGACTCCTACGCCTTCACCGCCTACCGCGGCCGGGTCGACGACATCCAGGTCACCGGCGACCCCGACCACCTCGTCAGCCTCGTCCACCACCTCACCGTCGACCTCGGCATCGGCGACCTCGTCACCTTCGCCGCTTACCACTACCGCATCCCAGCGACCGGCAAGCCGCTCACCCTCACCCTCTGCACCCCAACCGCCCCCTGCCGCAACGCCCACTGACCCGGCCCGCCGCGACCGAGCCGCTTCCGAGACGCTCCGAACCCTGTCGCCGCAACTCGGCGGCGGAACCTGGCCTCATCGGGTCGCTACGGGAGTGCCCGAAGAAACGCCTTCAGCCTTCACCGTCTTCGACTGCCTCTCACACCGCACCACAAGAAGGCCTACGCATCGTTAGGCCGGTGTGATAATGGCAATGTTCTATGTGCACGTCGCTCTCAGGGGGATGCATGGCTATTGAGTTGCCGGGCGAACTGGTATGGGTCATGGACTTGTTGGGCCTGCCATGGCCCAAGGTCAATGAGGACAAGGTGCGGGAGTTTGCCGGCCACGTTCGGAAGTTCGCCTCCAACATCGACCACACCCACGCCGAGGCGACCGCCACCCTTCAGGAGATGGCGCACCATTACCAAGCCAAGTCCTACGAGCAGATGGTCGCCCGCTGGTCGAAGATGACCAACGATCACCTGCACGAACTGGTCGCCGTGTGCAACGCATCCGCGACCGCTCTCGACGCGGGTGCAGATGCCATCGTGGCGATGAAGCTCGCAGTGATCGCAGAACTCGGCGTACTCGCCGCCGAGGCCGTGGGCGGGGCGATAGCCACTGTCGCGACGCTCGGCCTTGCCTCGGCCCTTGACGCGGTCGCCGTGGCCGCGACCCGGCGAGTCGTCAGCACGGCGATCAAGGCGGCCGAGGAGGAGATCATCGCACTCCTCATCACCAGGGCCACAGAGCCGCTTCAGAGAGAGGTCGAGAAGGCCGTCAAGGGCATGGTCTTCGCGGGCGTGAAGAAGGCTCTGGCCGGTGTGGATGGGGATCTGGTGGCGGACACCGGCGAGGGCTTCGCCATCAACCCTCTTGAGCTACTCGCACTGGCCGACAAGATGACAGGTCACGGAGAGGCTGTGCGCGGCCACGCCAAGGACTTCACGACAGCGACCGCGGCGGTGAGCTTCGCTTGAGCCGCCACCCGGTCACCAAGGCACTGGAAGACGCCGCCAAGAAGATCGGTGCCACGATCAGCAAAGAGGCTGCGGCCGCAGTCAGCGACATGTATCACCATGCCGCCCATGGCACCAAGCAGGTCGCAAAGAATGTGGCCGCAGCCGATGAGGCGCACAAGAAAAAAATACTGGAGCTGGCAGAGAAGATCGCAGCCAACCCAGGCAAGGGCGGCGAGGGCTCGCAGGCTCGGATCGCGGCGCAGCACGATGCGAGGACCAAGCTCGCCTCGGCAGTCGGCGTGAAGGGCGACTTCGATGTTGAGTACCAGATCGATAGCGCCAAGTATCCGGAGTCCGCAAAGCACATCGCGGAAGCTCAAAAGGGTATGATCTGGCGTGGCCATTCACATAGCTCCGGTAGTCCGCTCCCTTCCGTCCTGACCATCGACCGGGGGGGCGCCCATCAGAACCGCAAGGATTCGCTACGAGGGATTCGAACCAACCGCGGGACTCAACGCGATGAATACCCTCCGGCCATGTTTAAAGAGGGCGGGACCGGGGCCAGTGTAAAACACATCAACGGGTCCGATAATGGCGGATCTGGATCGACGATGGGGAATGCGCTAGAGCCACTGCTAGACGGGACGCGAGTAAAGATAAAAGTGATCTAATGGAGATTGGAGGCGGCTATGAATAAGAGTGAGAAAATTATTTCCGATGCGAGGAAAGGCAACTTCCTCGCCGATCTTCCGGACCTGCTGGAGATTGCAACCAGGAAGGGCGGGGCTCGGGGGCCGGTATGGGAGGCCGCAGCCGCGGCGGTACAGATCCTCTTCTGGACGGGCGAGTTCGCGCAGGCCGCCGATCTGACCCAGGATCTGATCGAGCGCGATGGCCCGCTCGGTGGAGAGCTGTGTGATCAGTCCACCCCCTTCCGGCCGGCGCTTCTCGCGGGCCAGCTCTACGCGGATGAGCCAGCTGCACCCCGGCTAGCCGCCTGTGCCGAGCGCATCCCGGACGGCCGCTATATGCGGAGGGACTTCGAGTGGCTCTCCCAGGAACTGCCTCGACAAGGCGTGGAACCCCTTCTCCCTTGCCACAGCGACTGGGGTGGTGCGGTTCGCCCGCTGGACGGCGTCATCGGCGCGGGACTCGTCGACCGGAACTACAACGAACTCGACAGGAAGCAGCGCCGACTGGTGTGGGAGGCGCTGTCTGAGACCAACGACTTCACAAGGGCGCACCAACTGCTCACCGACACGGGGGAGGAGCCCGAGCAGTACTCCATCTGTCTGTGGATGGCAGGGTGGTATGCGACCCGTGGCGAGGTCGAGCACGGCGAGCGGATGCTGCTGGCCGCGCACAGCCGCTGGTGGCCCTTTGCCAAGTGGGACGCCATCCCCGATGCGCCCGTTCTCCAGCCGACCCTTCGTTTGGTAGTCACCGACAAGGTGCGCGACCATTACCTCACCAGGCCGATCGGCCCAGAAGCACAAGCAGCGGAGTGAAACGGATGTCCGACAGCCCCCTGGACCAGCTGATCGGCCGCGCCCGCGGCCCGATGGGCCCGGCGATCGAAATCGACTTCGGCCACGAGACCGGACCGCTTCACGAGCTCGGAGTCGCGCTCGGCCGGATGAACGGCTTCTTCGCCTTCAACGCGGGCATCCAGGTCTTCCGGGCCGGGGAAGAAGGGCTGGGGCCCGACCTCCTCTCCTGGAACTCTGACGAGCTGTGGAAGAGCACGTACGGCGGCTTGGCCGACAACGTCCTCTGCTTCGGTCAGGACCTCTTCGGCACCCAGTTCGCGATCGTCGGCGGCGAACGCGTTGTCACCTTCGATCCCGAGACCGCAGAGACAGAAGATCTCGGAAGCAGCCTGAACGACTGGGCCGCCTGGCTGCTGAGCGACCCGGACGTGAACGCCGCCGCGTCCTTCGCCTACGAGTTCCAGAAGCAGAACGGCGCCCTCGCCCCCGAGCAGCGTCTCGTGCCGCTCCAGTTCTTCGTTGCGGGCGGTGACTACAGCTTCGAGAACGTCGTCGTCCGGGATGCGGGCGAAGCGATGCGGATCAGGGGCCCGATCGCCCAGCAGATCCACAATCTTCCCGACGGCGGCACACTCAGCCTGGGAGTCACCGAGTAGTCGGGCCGCAGTCCGCCAATGCCGCTCCGGGGCCGTCGACACAACGCCGACGGCCCCGGAGCAGTGTGCCGAGGCGACGACCCGGAGCCGTCCCTGAGGAACGGCCCCTAAGGGCGTAGACACGCTCGCCGGTGGGCATGGCACGGTCGTAGTTCCATGTCATCAGCCGTGAGAAGGTACCAAGCATGAGTGCAGTGAAGTTCATCCTCAATGTCATCTGGTTGGTTTTCTGCGGCATTTGGATGGCTCTTGCCTACGTGCTCGCCGGAATCATCTGCTGCGTGCTCATCATTACCATCCCGTTCGGCATCGCCTCGTTCCGGATCGCCGGGTTCATACTGTGGCCGTTCGGGCGGACCACCGTCGAGCGCCGCGACGCCGGGGCGGCGTCCTGCGTCGGGAACGTGATCTGGTTCGTCTTCGCCGGGTGGTGGCTGGCACTCGGGCACCTGATCACCAGCATCCCGCTGTTCCTGTCGATCATCGGCATCCCGTTCGGCTGGGCCAACCTCAAGATGATCCCAGTCTCGCTGATGCCGCTCGGCCGCGAGATCGTCTCCACCGACCAGGTCTGGGGCGCGCGGTACTGACCGCGCAGCGCCGAACGGCCCGCCCCTCCCACGGGGCGGGCCGTTCGGCGTTCGGGCAGGTCAGAGGCCGAGGATCCGGACGGCCATCTCCCGCATCTCGACCTTGCGGATCTTGCCGGTGACCGTCATCGGGAACTCCTCGACCACGTGCACGTAGCGCGGCACCTTGAAGTGCGCGAGCCGGCCCTCGCAGTAGGCGCGCACGGCCTCGGCGGTGAGCGGCTCGGCGCCCTCGCGCATCCGGATCCAGGCCATCAGCTCCTCCCCGTACTTCGGGTCGGGGACGCCGATCACCTGGACGTCCAGGACGTCCGGGTGGGTGTAGAGGAACTCCTCGATCTCACGCGGGTAGAGGTTCTCGCCGCCGCGGATCACCATGTCCTTGATCCGGCCGGTGATCGCGAGGTAGCCGTCCCCGTCCATCACCGCGAGGTCCCCGGTGTGCATCCAGCGGGCCGCGTCGACGGCCTCGGCGGTGCGCTCGGGCTCGTCCCAGTAGCCGAGCATCACGGAGTAGCCGCGGGTGCACAGCTCGCCGGGCTCGCCGCGCGGGACGGTGCGGCCGGTGGCCGGGTCGACGACCTTGACCTCCAGGTGCGGGCCGACCCGGCCGACCGTGGAGACCCGGCGCTCGACCGGGTCGTCGGTGCGGGTCTGGGTGGAGACCGGCGAGGTCTCGGTCATCCCGTAGCAGATCGACACCTCCGCCATGCCCATCCGCTCGATGACCTGCTTCATCACCTCGGCCGGGCAGGGCGAGCCGGCCATGATGCCGGTGCGCAGGCTGCCGAGGTCGTAGCGGGCGAAGTCCGGGTCGGCGAGTTCGGCGATGAACATGGTCGGCACGCCGTACAGCGAGGTGCAGCGCTCGGCGGCGACGGCGGCCAGGGTGGAACCCGGTTCGAAGGAGGGGGCCGGGATGACCGTGCAGGCGCCGTGCGAGGTGGCGGCGAGGTTGCCCATCACCATGCCGAAGCAGTGGTAGAAGGGCACCGGGACGCAGATCCGGTCCTGCTCGGTGTAGTTGAGCAACTCCCCGACGAAGTAACCGTTGTTGAGGATGTTGTGGTGCGACAGGGTGGCACCCTTGGGGAAGCCGGTGGTGCCCGAGGTGTACTGGATGTTGATCGGGTCGTCCGGCGCCAACTCGCCCTGGCGTTCGGCGAAGTCGGCGAGCAGGGCGGGACCGGCCTTGCGTCCGGCCGCCAGCAGGCCGTCCCAGGCGGGGCCGCCGAGCAGCACCACGCGCTCCAACCCGGCACAGCGCGGCCGGACTTCCTCGATCATCCCGGCGTAGTCGGAGGTCTTGAAGCTCTCCGCGGCGACCAGCAGCCGGATCCCGGCCTGGTTCAGCACGTACTCCAGCTCGTGCGCCCGGTAGGCCGGGTTGACGGTGACCAGGATCGCGCCGAGCTTGGCGGTGGCGTACTGGGTGAGCGTCCATTCGGCGCAGTTGGGGGCCCAGATGCCGACCCGGTCGCCCTTGGCGATCCCGAGTTCCAGCAGGCCGAGGGCCAGCGCGTCGACGTCGGCGGCGAGTTCGGCGTACGTCCAGCGGCGGGCGGTGGCGCGGTCGACCAGGGCGTCACGGTCGGGGAAGGCGCGCACCGCGCGGTCCAGGTTCTCCCCGATGGTGTCGCCGAGCAGCGGGACGTCCGAGGTGCCGGAGGCGTAGCTGCGCGGGGTCGGAGTGGTCGGCACGGGCTGGCTCCTGGGTGCGGCGGTGCGGCGGTGCGGGACGGCCACCATGGTCGCGGTCCCGGGCCCGCGCCGCCACCCCCGAACGGGGGTACCGACACGGCGCCGGGGCCGCCCGTCGGATCCGACGGGCGGCCCCGGCGCACGGGTCAGCCGTTGATGCAGACGTTGCCCGCCGTCGAGTTGAGGAACCCGGGCAGGTTGATCGTGTTGCCGCAGAAATTGGCCTCGAAGTTGATCGGGAACTGGATCTGGTTGCCGGAGAGCACACCGGGCGAGTTGGCGGCGACACCGTTGGCGGTCGCGTCGCCCGCGGCGGCGGTGCCGGCACCGGCCAGGACGGCCACCGCGGCGAGCGCGGCGGCGGCGAGGGTGGTGCGAATACGCATTGCGTGACTCCTTGTGAGGGTGGCAAACGTCCGTGTGACGATCACACTCGCACCGATCGAACGCGACAGCAGGCCGCGAGCGTCCGAATTGGTCATTCAGAGGGCGTGTCGCGCTCCGACGCCATCGGCGCGGACCCCGACGCCGACCCCGCGGGCCCGGACACGCTCAGTGATTCCAGCAGCTCCCGGGCCGGTTCCAGCCCCGGTTCCGCCGCCACCGCGCGGTGCAGCAGGCCGAGCGCCAGCGCCCCGTCACCCGCCGCCAGCGCCTCCAGCGCGCGGTTGTAGTCGATCCGAGCGGAGTAACGCAGCCGGAACAGCACGCCGAGGTCCTCCCGGCAGGACGGGCAGCCCAGCGACTCCCGGTCCGCCGGCACCCTGCAGAGCGGACACAGCACCTCCACAGACGTCGCGGCACTCATCGCGGACCGGCCTCCTCCGGACGGACCGGGCCCAGCGACTCGGCGGCCGGCTCGCTGCCCAGCTCGCGCTGCGCCTGCGCGTACAGGGCCAGCAGGTTCGACATGTGGGTGTTGACCGCCTCCATGTTGGGCGCCTCCACCGCGTCGTCCAGCCCGCGCAGCTCCGCCATGATCCGCTGCGCCAGGGCCGGGGAGATCATGTTCTGGCTCACGTAGACGTTGCACATGGTGAGCATCCGGAAGGTGTGGCCGAGCGAGTCGCACAGCTCGTCCGCCTTCTGGGCCGCGCGCATCGCGCCCTCCCAGTCGGCCGCCTCCCGGCGCAGCCGCAGCTCGGCGGCCACCGAGCGCAGCCGGTCCAGGTCGCTCGGGTCCAGGTGCTTCTCGCAGTAGTGGATGAACAGGCTCAGGTACGCCTCCGAGCCGCGCACCCAGCGCTGGGCCTTGAGCTGGCGCTGCGCCCGCTCCAGCGCCTCGTCCACCGACTGACCGCGGGTCTGCCCGGCCGCCAGGTCGTCCAGGGCGTCCATCAGCCGCTGGGCCTCGCGCATCTCGGCCTCGGTGAGCTCCCCGCCCCAGCGGTCGGTGAAGGTCTCGATCTGCCGCTGCTGCTCCTCGACCTGCACCTTCAGCTCCGGGTCGAGGGTGACCCGCTCCAGCTTGACGGTCTTCTCGGCGCCGCCCTGGATCCGCACCGACAGGGTGATGGTGCGGTCGCGGTCGAGGCCGAAGGAGACCTCGACCGGGGTGCGGCCGCCGAGGCCCTCCGGCAGGCGCAGGGTGAGGTGACCGATCAGCTCGTTCTGCTGGGCGATCTCGTGCTCGCCCTCGTACACCGCGATCTCCAGCCGCTGACGGCCGCTGCCGGAGACCACGAACTCCCGGCTGACCGGCGAACTGGTCGGGTAACTGGTGTTCTTGGGGATGATGACGGCCAGCCGGCCGTCGTTGAGCTCGATGCCGAGGTTCTTCGGGGTGATGTCGAAGGGGTTGGTGACCTGCATCAACTCCCCGCAGCCCGCGCAGACTTCACTGCCCGGCGGGTTGACCCTGCTGCACGAGGCGCAGCGCAGGCCGACGTCCTCGGCGGCGGTGGTCGCCACCTTGGTGTGGCCGGGGGCGGCCGAGTTGAGCGCTTCGCCGCACAGTTCGCAGGCGGTGACGCCCGGGGCGGCCGGGGTGCCGCAGCGCGGGCAGTTGTCGCCGCGCACCACGGTGGTGGACCGGGACTGCTCCGGGACGGTCGCGCCCGTTCCGACCGTGGCCGAACCGGCCATGTCCTGGCCGCACTTGGGGCATTCGGAGGCCTCGGCGTCCACCGGGACGTGGCAGGTCGGGCAGGAGACGCGCTCGCCGCCGAGCAGGGAGGTCGCGCAGTTGGCGCAGTTGGAGGCCGAGAGGTCCCCGGGGGCACGGCACTCGGGGCACTCCACCTCGCCGACCAGCGCGGACTGCACGGCCGCGCCGAGCGCCACGCACTGCATCGGGTTGACGCCGCGTTTGATCCGGCGGGTGCCGAACACCTCGCCGAGCCGCCGCTCGACCAGCGGGATCGAGGTCGAGCCGCCGACCAGCACCACCTCGTCGATGTCCCCGACGGTCAGGTTCGCCTGCATGATGGCCTTGTGGGTCAGCTCGATGGTCCGCTCGATCTGGGCCTCGATCAGCTCCTCGAAGCGGGCCCGCTCGAACTCCGTCTCCAGCACCAGCTGTCCGGCGCCCAGGCCGGGCAGGATCACCTCGGAGGACTGCTGGTTGGAGAGCTCGATCTTGACCGTCTCGGCGGTGGAGGCGATCTTCGGGCGGTCGCGCAGGTCGGGCTGGTAGTCGGAGCCGTACTCCTCGCGGATGTCCTCCAGCAGCGCGGTGGTGATCGCGCGGTCGAAGTCGTCGCCGCCGAGCAGGTTGTCGCCCTCGATGCCGAGCACCGAGACCGAACCGGGCACCAGCAGCAGGATCGAGATGTCGAAGGTGCCGCCGCCCAGGTCGTACACCAGGACGGTGCGGCCCTCGTCACCGGCCTCGCTGGCGAGCCCGTAGGCGAGCGCGGCGGCGGTCGGCTCGTTGATGATCCGCAGCACGTGCAGGCCGGCCATCCGGCCCGCCTCCTGGGTCGCGGCGACCTGCCGCTCGCCGAAGTAGGCGGGGACGGTGATGACGGCCCGGTGGAAGGGCTCGCCGAGACGCTGCTCGGCGTCCTGCTTGAGCCGGTGCAGGATGATCGCGGAGATCTCGATCGGGGTGTAGGAGCGGCCGTTGAACCAGACGTTGACGTCGCCGTCGGTGCCCGCGGTGACCTTGTAGTCGACCTCCTTGAGGGCCGCCTGCACCTGCGGGTCCTTGAACTTGCGACCCATGAAGCGCTTGACCGAGCGGATCACGTTGGCGCCGTCGATGGCGATCCGGCTGCGCGCGGTCGAGCCCACCAGCAGCTCGCCCTTGCGGCCGCTGCCGACCACGGAGGGCGTGGCCTCCTGGTTCTGCCGGTTGAAGATGATCTCCGGCTCGCCCCGGCGGAGGTGGGCCACCACCGAGTTGGTGGTGCCCAGGTCGATGCCGAGTGTGCGGTACATGTCGTTCCCCTCTTGCCCCTCGTGGTCCAGCTACGTCCTGGCTACTTCTTGCGCTTGGCCCGCTTGGCCGGCCGGCCCGGCGCCTTGGCCTGGCGACGGGCCCTCGGCGGGACCGGCCTGGCCGGGGCTTCGGCGGCTGCGGGCTCGGCGGGTGCGGGCCCGGGCTCGGCGGCCTCCGGTTCCCCGGGCTTCTCCGGCTTCTCGAGGTGCTCCGCCTGCTCGGGCTTCTCCGTCTGCTCGGGCCGCTGGGGCTTCTCCGCCTGCTCGGGCTGCTGCGGCTCGATCAGCTCGACCCTGGGGTCCTCGGCCGACCGCAGCGCCGACTCCGGTGCGGCGACCACCACCTGGGCCCGGCGCAGCACCTCCTGCTCCCAGAAGAACCCGGTCACCACCGTCTGCACCACCGTTTCCGGCGCCACCCCCGGCCGCACCTCGGTGCCGACGATCTCGGTCAGCGCCGGGTCCGCCGCCAGCCCCTCCAGCCGCATCGGCTTCACCCCTGCCTTGGCCAGCCGGCCGAGCAGCCGCCGACGGGTCGCCTCCAGCCCGGCGCCGCGACCGTGCGCGACCAGCTCGCGGTCCAGCCCGAGCGCGGCGAGCGCGTCGTCCACCTCGACCAGCACGCCCAGCAGTTCGCGCTGCGCGGCCCGGGCCTGCTGCTTCTGCTCGGTCAGTTTGTTCCCCAACAACGACGCCCGGAAGAGCAGTTGGGTGAACTTGGCCTCCAGGTCGACGGACTCGACCCCCGGCGGGACCTCCAGCGGCCGGTGGCCGTCGAGTACGGATGCGGTCGGTGCGTCGGTCATTCCGGTACCTCGATCTGCGGCAGCACGGACAGGTCGGCCGCGTAGCGGGCGGGGACGGGGGGTTCGGGGTCGGCGCCGCCGGGGGCGGGCTCGGCGAAGTCGGCGGCCGCCTCGGCCCGGTGCAGCGCGAGCAGTGCCGGGGCCGGGGGCAGCCCGGGGCGGTCGATCACCAGGAGCGGTTCGGCGAGCGCGGGGGCCAGCAGGTCGGCGGCCTGGTCGACCGGTTCGGGCGGCAGCGGCTGCTGGAGGTCCACCTCCAGGCGCCGGTCCGGGTTGCGCAGCAGCGCGGCCGCGTCCTGGATCTGCTGGCGGCTGTACCGGCCCGCCTTCAGCGCCTTCCCGACGGAGAGGTTGATCTCGCGCACCCCGGCCGTGAGCGGGATGCCCAGGACCTCGTACGGCGACGGTTCGTGCAGTGGCATGGCGGGCGGTCTCTCTCCTCACGGCTCGGGATTCGGGTGCGCGCTCCGTTCTGCCGGGTGCGACGGCACCGATCGTCGCGCGGTTGCGTTCAGTTGAGCTTCGCGATGCGCTGCTGCAGGGCGCGCAGTTCGCGGTCGCGCGGGTTGTGCGAGACAGCCCTTTCGATCGCCGCCTGAGCCAGGTGGTAGTCGCGGGCGTTGGCCTGGGCGACGGCCCAGGAGCTGTAGACCACGGCGAGTTCGCCGTGCAGCTTGGTGTTGTCCGCCGGGCTGGCGGCCAGGGCGAGCGCCTCCTCCAGCAGGCCGACCGCGACGGCGTAGCGGCGGGCCTCGAAGTGGGTGATCGCCTCGCCGCGCCAGACGCTGACCATCAGCCGGCGGATGTCGGTCGAGTCGTCGTAGGACATGGCCTTCTTGAGCATGTCGGCCTGGGCCGCGAACGGTTCGTCCCGCATGTTGTCGATGACGTGGTTGGCGAGCATGACCGAGATCCGGCGGTCGGCCTCCCTCCCGGCGTCGCCCTCCCAGTCCGGGTCCCAGAGCAGCGCCTGGATCATGTTGCCGGTGGCGCGGGCCCGGTCGTCGGCGAAGGCGGCGGAGCGGGCGAGCTGGCGCAGCACGAAGGCCATGCCGTGCCGGTGCTCCGGGTCGTCGCTGAGGTCGATCAGCTGCTTCCACAGTCCGACGGCCTCGGTCAGCTCCTCGTCGGAGGCGTCGACGCGGCTGAGCTGGCCGGCCCGGTTGCCGAGGGCGGCCTGCAGGAAGTGCTTGGCGGTCGGGTCGCCGGGGGCGAGTTCGAGGCTCTTGGCGAGGAGTTCGAGGGCGCGGGGATAGTCCTTCTCCTCGTTGTTGATCTTGCGGGCCCACTGGGCGTAGGTCGCGCCGAGGTCGCCGCGCACCTCGGGGTCGTCCGGCGCCAGCGCGTACGCCTTCTCCAGCAGTTCGGCGGCGCCCGCCTGGTCGTCCACGGTGCTCTTCAGCAGGGCGCGGGCGGCCCGTACGCCGGACTCGGCGGCGATCCGGGCCGTGTCGGCCGGCAGCACGAGGCCGGGTACGGTCCTGGCCCGGGTGAGGCACTCCAGCGCCTCGCGCCAGTCCTGGTTGCGGTGGTGCTCGCGGGCCTGGCTGACGAGCGCAGCGCGGAGCAGCGCCTCCCAGGCCGCGTCGCGGTCGCCCTCGGCCACCGTGTCCAGCGCGGCGACGGCGGCGGCCTGACGGCCCTGGAGGTGCAGGTACTGCTGCGGGCCGAGCGCGCCGAACAGGGTCAGGGCCCGGGTGAGCGCGGGCACGGGCGCGGACGCGTCGGGGCCCGTGGGGCGACGCCACGTCCGTACGGCCTCCTCGAAGGCCTCGGCCCAGGCGGCGGTTTCGGGCTCCGCGCGCAGCAGCCCGTCCAGCACGGGGCCGACGACCAGGCGCCGCGCGGGGCAGCCGGGCAGGGTGATCCGGACGTCCTCCTGGGCGAAGGCGTCCGCGGCGTGGGCCTCCATGCCCAGGCGCAGCGTCCAGGCGGTGACCTCGTCGCCGCTGCGGCCCGCGGCCCGGTCGAGGGCGCGCAGGTCCTCGCGGAGGCGCTCGGAGAGCGCGGCGCGGGCGGCGGCCGTCCGCTGCGGCTCGGCCGGGCGGCCGGTGATCCGGGCGGTCTCCGCCCACAGCTCCTCGCGGTGCAGGGCGGCGACCAGGCAGCCGACCGTCCAGGCCCAGACCTGCTCGTCCGGCGCCTCGGCGGCCGCCGCGAACCGGTAGCCGGCCAGGCCGAGCGCGTGCAGCAGCCGGGGGTGGGCCGGGTCCTTGAGCAGCAGTTCGCGGTAGGCCCGGTACGCCTCGCGGTGGCGGCCCTCGGCAGCGTGCTGGTGGGCCTCGTGCTCGCCCAGCAGCACCAGCGCCCCGGCGGCCTGCGGATGGCCGGGCGCAAGGGTGAGCGCCTGGCGCAGATCACCGGCCGCGTGGCCGGGCTGCTCGGCGGCCAGGGCGGCACCGGCCCGGCGGACCAGCACGGCGGCCCGGGCGGCAGCGGCGTCGGCCGGAAGGTCGGCCAGTGCCTCGTCGAGGCGGCCGAGTTCGGCGCGCAGCAGGGCGAGGTCGAGCCGTACGGGCGCGGCGGCGTCGCTGTCGCCGAGCGCCTCGGCCCAGGCCGCCAGCACGGGTTCGGCCTGCTCGGCGGTGCCGGCCCGGCGGGCGCAGTCCAGTACGGCGCGCAGGGCGGGGCCGGCGCAGCGTATGCAACGCGGTGAGGCGGCCCCGGCGGGGGCGTGGAGGTGGTCGGCGCAGGCCTCGCGACCGCAGCCGCCGCAGGCGCCGGTGGCGGGGCGGTCGCAGGCCGCGCAGTCCCCGGCGGGAGCGGCGGGGGCGGGGGACGCGGGGGCGGCGGACGCGGGGGCGGGCTGTGAAGGGATCCGACCGACCACCTGGGTCGGCGCGTCACCGGCGGGGTGCGCGGACCCGGCGGGCTGCACCGGGCCCGTCCCGACGGGGCCCGTACCTACGGCCCCGGCGCCGCCCGCACCGCCCGAACCGACGGGGCCCGTACCAAAGGCGCCCGCGCCGCCCGCACCGCCCGCTGCCGTACCGGCGCTCAGGAAGTGCCGGTACCAGTCCAGCGCCGCGCCCCAGTTGCCCGCCCGCTCGGCGAGCAGGGCGCGCAGCCGGGCGAGCGCCGGGTCGCCGGCCGGGTCGGGGTCGAGCGGACCGAGCAGGGCGATGGTCTGGACCGGACGGCCCGCCAGCAGGGCGGCGGCGGCCAGGTGGTAGCGGTCGCGGAGTCCGCCGGCGGCGTCGAGCAGGGTGGTGACCTGGTCGGTGGAGCCCCCGGCCAGGGCGAGGGCGGCGCGCAGCCGGGCCTGCCGGTGGGTGAGCGCGCCGGGCAGGGTGTCGGCCAGGGCGAGCGCGGCGGCGGCCGCTTCGCGGGCCTCGGCGTGGTCGCGGCCGGTGATCAGCAGGTGGGCGGCCTCGCGCAGGGCGGCCTCGCGCAGGGCGAGGCGGTAGCCGGGGGCGGCGGGGTGTTCGGCGGCGGCCCGCTGCCAGAGTTCGCGGGCGGCGGCCGGGTCGGTGGTCAGCAGGGTGCGGGCGAGCCGGTCGCGGGCGAGGGCCTGGCGGTCGTGCAGTTCGGGGTCGTCCAGCGCCTCCCAGCGGGCCAGGGCGCCGGCCGGGTCGTCGGTGCGGGCGAGGGCGAGTCCGTGGTGGTAGGCGGCGATCCGGCCCCAGCGGGAGTCCGGCTGGTCGTCGGCCTCGGCGCGCAGGATCGGTTCGGCCTCGGCGGCCTGCCCGGCGGCGGTCAGGGCGGCGCCGAGCCGGACCCGGGCGGGGCGCCAGTCGGGGGCCTGGCCGAGGCCGGCGCGGTAGTCGGCGGCGGCCTCGGCGTGCCGCTGGGCCCGCTCGTGGACCAGGGCGAGGCCGAACCGGGCCGGGGCGAAGGAGGGTCGGACGGTCAGGGCGGCGGTGAACTGCTCCCGGGCCTGGTCGTCGGCGCCGAGCAGCAGGGCGAGCCGGCCGAGGGCGTAGCGGGGGCGCGGGTCGCTCGGGCTCTCCCCGGCCGCCGCGGCGAGGTCGGCCCAGGCGGCGTCGGTGTCGCCGAGCCGCTGCCGGGCGAGGCCGCGGAAGAGCAGGCTGTCGGTGCGCAGCGCCGGTCCGCGGCCCCACGGGGAGGGTTCGCCGGGGCCGCGGCGCAGGGCCTCGTCGAAGGCGGCGACGGCGGGTTCGTCCCGGTGCAGGGTGAACAGCTGGGCGCCCCAGCGGAACCAGAGTTCGCCGCTGCCGTGGGGGGCGGCCGCGGCGAGCAGCGGTTCGGTCTCGGCGGCCCGGTCGGTGGCGCTCAGCAGGGCGGCGCGGGCGAGCACGGGCCAGTCCTGGCCGGGGAGGGCGGCGAGGGCCCGGGCGGTGGCGTGGTCGCGCTGTTCGGGGCGGGCGTCGCGGCACAGCTGTTGCAGCCACTGGCGGGCGCGGGCGGCGGTCTCGGCCTCCTCGCCGGGTTCGGCGCCGGTGGCGGTGGCCTGGAGGAGGGCGAGGACCGGTCCGAGGTCGCCGTCCGGGGCCTGTGTCCGCTCCTCGGCGAGGCGGAGCAGGCTCCAGCGGGGCAGTTGGCGGGCCGGGTCGGTGAGCAGCGGGAAGGCCTCGCGGTGCAGGGCGAGGGTGGCCTGCTGGTCTCCGGTGGGGATGGTGGCCTCGGCCTGGCCGAGCAGGGCGAGGCCGCGCTGGGTGCGCAGTTCCTCGGGCCCGCCGGCGAGTTGGCGGGCCAGTCGGGCGTAGCGGCGGCGGGCCTGCGGGGCCTTGCCGGCCGCGAGTTGCTCGGCGGCCGCGCCGAGGGCCTTGGCGACTCCGGCCGCGTCCAGGGTGGTTCGCCTGCGGGCGAGCACCACTGCGGCGACACCGGCCAGTGCCACCACGATGATCAGCAGCACCGCGAGCTGCGCCATGCACCGTCCCCCTGCGCTTCGAGAGCGTCCTACTCCATGATCAACATTCCCCGTGCGACCATGAGTTGACGTTGTTTCGTGATGTTGCTCGGGCGCCCATCAGAATAGGCCCTCCTCCGGGCCGACGAACAGAAATGAGCACTATCCTGGGCGGGCGCAGGCTGCTGGACTGCTGCGCGTCCACAGCGGTGAGAAGCGTCGGGGGTCGTGTGTCCGAGTCTCGTTGGGTTCCCGGGCTCCGCTTCGGGCCGGAGTTCGACCCCGAACAGTACGAGCTGCTGGAGTTCCACCACCGGGGCGGCGAGGCCGAGGTGTGGCGGGCCGTGCGCACCGGGCACAACGGGATCAAGGAGCTCGTCGCCGCGAAGATCATGCTGGAGCGGGACCCGTCCGAGGTCCGGCGCTGGCTCGGCCGCTGGGACGACGTCTCGCACAACGCCCACCGGCTCGGCGTCACCGACCTGGTGGTGCCCAGCTTCCTGCTCGGCCCCTCCCCGCACCGGCCCGGCACGGCGCCCTCCGGCGGGCTGCTCGGCTACCAGATCTCGCCGTGGGTCGAGGGCGTCCCGCTGCACACCTGGGCCCGTGCCCAGCGCGGCGGGCCGGCCGCGGTGGCCGAAGTGCTGGCCCGGCTCTGCCGGATCGTCGACGAGCTGCACCGCAAGCGCTGGGTGCACCGCGACATCTCCCCCGCCAACGTCCTGGTCGACGCCCAGGGCCTGGTCAAGCTGATCGACCTGACGTTCCTCGCGCCGCTCGACCACACCCTCACCGTCGCGGTGTTCACCCCCGGCCACGTCCCGCCCGAAGCCGAACAGGTCGGCGGCTTCCCGACCACCGCCAAGGACCTGTTCGCGGTCGGCACCCTCGCCCGCACCCTGCTGCTGCCCGACCACGGCCGGCTCGACCACCGGCTCGCCGCCGAACAGGCCCGCGCCGAACTGCTGGCCGCCGGGTACGGCGAGGAACTCGCCCGCTGGGCCTGCGAACCGCTCGCCCGCGAACCCGAGCGCCGCCCCTTCCCGCTCGGCCCCTGGGCCGCCCGGGGCCGCGAACTCCTGCGCACCCACCGCCCGGTGGCGCGCACCGCGGGCCTGGCCGTCCTGCCCGACCGGGCCGGACGGCCGCTGGTGGTCACCGGCGGCGCCGACGGCACCGCCCTCGCCGGGCCCGGACGCACCGACCACCGCCTGCCCGCCGGCCGGGGCCTCGGCGCCGTACGGGAGTTGGCGGCGGGCTGGGCCGGACGCCAGGGCGAACTGGTGGTCTGCGCCGAGGACCGCTCCGGCACCCTCTGGGTCGGCACCGCGGCCGGCTGGTGGGAGGCGGCCCGCGGGGTCAGCGGCCTGGCCGGGGCCGTCGGCGCGGCCGGAGAACTCACCGTGTGGACCGCCGCGGCGGGCGCCCTGCGCTCCTACCGCTGGGCCCCCGGCCTCACCCTCACCGGCCAGGAACACCCCGGCTGCCCCGCCGACCGGGTCCTCGCCGCAGAGGAGGAACGTCCCGGCGCCTGGCTGCTCCTGGTCGAGCACCGCGAACGGGTGCTCAGCTGGCGGCCCGGCTCCGGCGAACCACCCGTTCCCCTCGGCCCGCCCGGCCCCCTGCGCGCCGGGGCGCTCGCCCGCGCCTCCGCCGGACCCCAGGCCGCCACCCTGCGCACGGACGGCTCCGTCCAGCTCCACACCCTCGGCGCCCCCGGCACCGCCACGGAGATCGGCGACGGCGAACCCGCCCTCGGCATCGCCATGGTCGGCCACCGCGGCGGCCCCACCATCGCCCTGGCCGGCGCGGGCGGCGTACGGCTGCGGCTCCCCGCCGGCGGCGCCTCCCGGCGCCCGCGCTGGTGGCGGCCCACCCTGCGACCCGCCACCCGGGTCGCGCTCACCATGGGCGACGACTGGCGGCTGTGCCTGGCGGCGGTCGTGGAGGGCGAGCTGCAGGTGTGGCAGGAGGACGCGGCCTACCGCTGGCAGGCGGTGGAGCTGCCGGAGGAGGCGTAGGCCCCGGGCGGGCCGCGAAAACCTCTCGCCTCCGTACGTCCCGCCCGGTACGGTCGCTCGCGGCCGCACCCCCGACCGAGAGCAGGTTCCGTCCCATGGCATGTCGCATCAGCGAACTCGTCCTCGGCTGCCGCGAACCCGAGGTGCTGGCGCGGTTCTGGTGCGAGGTCCTGGACTTCGTGGTGCTCGGCCGCGAGGACGACGGCAGCATCGAGATCGGGCCGCGCGAGGGCTTCGGCGGCGCCCAGCCGACGCTCTTCCTCAGCCGCCGGGAAGCACCGGAGCCGGGCAAGCCCCGCCTGCACATCGACGTCAACGCCACCGACCGGGACCAGGAGGCCGAACTCGAACGCCTGCTGGCCCTCGGCGCGCGCCCGGCCGACATCGGCCAGACCGGCGAGGAGTCCTGGCACGTGCTCGCCGACCCCGAGGGCAACGAGTTCTGCCTGCTCAAGGCCCGTCTCAACCCGCTCTGACGGAGTCCACGGCCATCGGGGCACCAGGCCCGTCAGCTGATGCACTCTGCCGCACCCTCGTCCGCCCTGTTCGGACGGGCGGCCCGGGCACCAGGAGGAGGACGCGGGGGCTCCTGTCGGCCCCGGGGCGGGCGGGTACGACGCCGCGACCGGTAGCCGACGGGCCCCGCCCCGTCGCGCCAACGGTGCGGCCCCGCTCAGGACTCCGGCAGCAGGTGCACCGGGCCGGTCGCGCTCACGTAGGTCTCGCTGCCGACCGGCCAGGGGCGGTCCGAGGAGGCGATCAGGACGTCGGGCAGTCCGGGGGCTTCCGGGCGGAGTTCGACGCGGTGGTCGTGGCCGCGGAAGTCGCTGCCGATGACCTTGGCCGGGGCCGCGCCGTCCACCGGGTCGGCGGTGAGGCGGAGCTGGCCGGGGCGGAGCAGGGCGAGCGCGGCCGTAGGAGTCGCGCCGGGGGTGACGAGTGGGAGTGGGCCGAAGGCGGTCAGGGCCTCAACTCCCTTGGCTTCGGCGGGAATCAGGTTGGCCTCGCCGAGGACGGTGGCGACGGCGGCGTCCGTCGGGCGGTGGTAGAGCTCGTGCGGGGTGCCGGCTTGGGCGATCCGGCCGTCCCGCAGGACGGCGACGGTGTCGGCGAAGGAGAGGGCCTCGTCCTGGTCGTGGGTGACGAGGACCGCCGTGGTGCCGGACTGCCGCAGCGTGGCGGCGACTTCGCGGCGCAGTTCGGCGCGGAGGGTGGCGTCCAGGGCGGCGAAGGGTTCGTCGAGCAGCAGGAGCCGGGGCCGGGGCGCGAGCGCCCGGGCGAGGGCGACGCGTTGCTGCTGGCCGCCGGAGAGCTGGTGCGGGCGGCGTTCGCCGAGGCCGGGCAGGCCGACCAGGTCGAGCAGTTCGCCGACGCGGGCGCGGCGCCGGGAGCGCGGCAGGCCGAAGCCGATGTTGGCGGCGACGCTCAGGTGGGGGAAGAGCGCGCCGTCCTGGGGGACGAGGCCGATGCCCCGGTGTTCGGGGGCGAGCCGGCTGCGCCCGTCGTCCAGGACGCGGCCGTGCAGCAGGACCTGCCCGGCGGCGGCCGGGTGGAAGCCGGCCAGTACCCGCAGCAGGGTGGACTTCCCGCAGCCGGACGGCCCGAGGACGCAGGCGAGGGCGCCGTCGGGCACGGTCAGGTCGATGCCGTGCAGGACCGGGCTGCGCCCGTGGGCGGCGTGGAGGTCGACGACGGACAGTCCGGTCACTGGTTCTCCCCAGGACGGCCGAGGTTTCGGCGGGTCAGCAGCAGGACGGAGGGCACGGACAGCGCGACCATCAGCGCGGCGTAGGGCGCGGCCGCCCCGTAGGCGAGACCGCTGGTGTAGACCCAGAACTGGGTGGCCAGGGTCTGGGTGCCGGTGGGGCGCAGCAGCAGGGTGGCGGTGAGTTCGGTGGAGGCGGTGAGGCCGACCATGGCGACGGCCGCGCCCAGGCCGGGCAGCACCAGCGGGAGGGTGATCCGGCCGAGGACGGCGAGCGGGCGGGTGCCGAGCGAGCGGGCGGCCTCCTCGACGCCGGGCGGCACCTGGGCGAGGGCGGCACGGACGGCGGTCAGCGCCAGCGGGAAGAACAGCAGGACGTACCCGAGGACGAGCATCGGCGGCTGCTGGTAGAGGGGTTGGGCCCAGCGGACGGCGAAGAAGACCACCGACAGGGCGACCGCGATGCCGGGCAGTGCCCGGGTGAGGTAGGCGACCCGTTCGACGGCGCGGGCCGGCCGGGTGCCGTGCCGCCAGCCGTACAGGGCGACCGGGACGGCCGCGGCGGTGGCGACCAGCGCCGCGCCGAGCGCGTACCCGAGGGTGGCCAGGGTGGCGCCGAGGACGGAGGCGGAGGGCAGGGTGGTGGAGCTGCCCTTGATCAGCCAGTACGTGAGCGCGTACAGCGGCACCCCGAGCGAGACGACGACCAGCGCGGCGAGCGCGAGGAGTGCGGGCGCCGTCCAGCCGCCGAGCCGGGCGGGCGGTGCCGGGCGGGCGAGGGCGCCGTGCCGGGTGACGCGCGCCTGGCGGCCGGCCCAGGCCTCCAGGGCGACCAGCAGCAGGGCGAGCGCGACCAGCACCAGGGTGAGCAGGGAGGCGGAGGCCGCGTCGAAGCCGAGCTTGTACTGGGTGAACACGGCGGTGGCGAAGGTGGTGTAGCGCAGCATCGCGAAGGCGCCGTACTCGCCGAGGAGGTAGAGCGAGACGAGCAGTACGCCGCCGGCGAGTGCGGGCCGGGTGAGCGGGAGGGTGACCCGCCACAGGGTGGCGAGCCGGCCGCGGCCCAGGGAGCGGGAGACCTCCTCGGCGGCGGCGTCGCCGTGCCGCAGGGCGGCCGCGACCGGGAGGAACACGAGGGGGTAGAGCGAGCAGGTCATCACCAGCACCGCGCCCCAGTAGCCGTGGACGGAGCGGAACAGCGAGACCCAGGAGTAGCCGCGGACGAACTCCGGTACGGCGAGCGGCAGAGCGAGCGCGACGGTCCAGGCGCGGCGGCCGGGCAGGGTGGTGCGTTCGACAAGGTAGGCGGCGCCGAAGCCGAGGACGGCGGTGGCGAGGGTGACGGCGGCGGCCAGGCTCAGGGTGTGCCAGAGCAGGGTGGCGATCAGCGGACGGCCGAGCAGGCGCCGGGTCTGGTCCCAACCGGCCTGCGCGGCCTGGGCGATGACGAAGCCGAGCGGCGAGGCGACCACCGCGACGACGGCGACGGCGACGGGGGCGAGCAGGCCGGTGGCCCGCCACCGCCGCCGCAGCCTCGGCCCGACGACCGGGGTCGTCCCCACGGAAGTCGTCTGCGCGGGGGTCGTCACTGGAGCAGGCCGGCGTCCTGGAGCAGGCCCAGGGCCTGCTTGCCGTCGCCCAGCTGTGCCGGGTCGGCGACGGTGCCGATGGTGTCCAGGGCGGGCAGTTCGGGCTTGCCCTGCACGCCGCTGACCAGCGGGTACTCGTAGCTGGCCGAGCCGGCGATGACGGTCTGGGCGGGGGCGGAGGCGAGGTAGCCGAGGAAGGCCTGGGCGGCGGCCTGGTGCTTGCCGTGCTTGAGGACGGCGGCGCCGGAGACGTCGACCAGCGAGCCCGGGTCGCCCTTGGGGAAGTAGTGCAGGGTCGCGTGGGTCTCGGCGGCGCCCTTCTCGTCGCGCATCCGGTAGAAGTAGTAGTGGTCGATGACGCCGCCCTCGACCTCGCCGCTGTTGACGGCGGCGGAGAGGGTCTCGTTGCTGTCGTAGACCTTGGCGTTGTCCTTGAGGCCCTTGAGCCACTGCTTGGTGGCGTCCTCGCCCTTGGCCTTGAGCACCTGGGTGACGACCGGGGCGAAGTCGGTCTCGCTGGGGGCGATGCCCAGGCGGCCCTTCCACTCGGGCTTGGCGAGGTCGAGCACGGAGGCGGGCGGCGCGGTGTCGGCGGCCTTGCCGGTGGCCGCGAGGAAGGCGGAGGTCCGGGCGGAGACGCCGACCCAGTCCCCGCGCCCCGAACTGTCGTTGGCCGGTACGGACTTGAGGGTATCGGGGGCGACCTTGGCGAGCAGGCCCTTGTCGCCGAGGACGGTGAGCGCGGGCGGGTTCTCGGCGTAGAAGACGTCGGCCGGGGAGGCGTCGCCCTCCTGGAGGATCTGGTTGGCCAGTTCGGCCTCGTCCCCGGAGCGCAGCTCGACCTTGATGCCGGTGCGCTTGGTGAAGTCCTCGGTCAGGGCCTTGACGGTCTGCTCGTGCTGGCCGCTGTAGACGGTGACGGTCTGGCCGGCGAGCGCCGTACCGGAGGCCGCGGGGGCCGCGCTGTCCGTGCTGCCGCCCGAGCTGCCGCAGGCGGTGAGGGCGAGCGCGCAGGCGGCGAGGAGGGACAGGGCGGCGAGGGGCCGGGCGGTTCCGGGCATGCTGAGGGTCCTCCGAGGGTGGCGGGGGTCGGCCGTACGGGCCTGCCGGATGAGCAGGGCACCGGCCCGACGGCACGAAAACCTAAGGCAGGGAAGCCTTGCCTAACAAGTTTCGGAGCGTCACATCTCGGTCCGGTCGCGACAGGGTAGGACTTCGGTGAGTGCTACCCCAAGTACAGGCAAAACGACGCCCGATTACGGGCACAAGGGGAGGAAATAGCATGTTCCGGTCTAACTACGGCCGCTACTGTGCGTGACACTCACAGGTTGAGCCGGGCACACCGAGGCCCCGGAACCGGGCGGCGGTTCCGGGGCCTCGGGGCCGTTGGCGGCGAGCGGTGGCGGTGGCGGTGGCGGTGGGCCGCTCAGCGGAAGCGGCGCAGCCGCAGGCTGTTGCCGACCACGAAGACCGAGGAGAAGGCCATGGCCGCCCCCGCGATCATCGGGTTGAGCATCCCGGCCGCCGCCAGCGGCAGGGCGGCGACGTTGTAGCCGAACGCCCAGAACAGGTTGCTCTTGATGGTGCCGAGGGTGCGGCGGGAGAGCCGGATGGCGTCCGCCGCGGCCAGCAGGTCGCCGCGGACCAGGGTCAGGTCACCCGCCTCGATCGCGGCGTCGGTGCCGGTGCCCATCGCCAGGCCCAGGTCGGCCTGGGCGAGCGCGGCGGCGTCGTTGACGCCGTCGCCGACCATCGCCACGACCTTGCCCTCGGCCTGCAACCGTTTGACGGTGTCGACCTTGTCCTGCGGCATGACCTCGGCGATCACGTGCTCCGGCTCGATGCCGACCTCGGCCGCGACCGCCTCGGCGACCAGCCTGTTGTCACCGGTGAGCAGCACCGGGGTCAGGCCCAGGGCGCGCAGCGCGGCGATGGCCTCGGCGCTGGTCGGTTTGACCGCGTCGGCGACCTCCAGCACGGCCCGCGCCTCGCCGTCCCAGCCGACCGCGATCGCGGTGCGGCCGGCCGACTCGGCCCTGCGCTTGGCCCCGGCCAGGGACTCCGGCAGGTACTGCGACCACTTGTTGAGCAGCGCCTCCCGCCCGGCCACCACCGCGTGGCCGTCCACCACGCCCTGGACGCCCAGGCCCGGGACGTTCTCGAAGCCCTCGACGGCGGGAAGTTCGCCGGCCTTGGCGGCGGCGGTGGCGATCGCCCGGGCGATCGGGTGCTCGGAGGCGTGCTCCAGGGCGCCGGCGAGCCGGAGCACCTCGGCTTCGGTGACGCCCTCGACGGTGTGCACGCCGAGCAGGGTCATCTGTCCGGTGGTGACGGTGCCGGTCTTGTCCAGGACGATGGTGTCCACCTTGCGGGTGGACTCCAGCACCTCGGGGCCCTTGATCAGCACGCCCAGCTGGGCGCCGCGGCCGGTGCCGACCAGCAGGGCGGTCGGGGTGGCCAGGCCGAGGGCGCACGGGCAGGCGATGATCAGTACGGCGACGGCTGCCGTGAAGGCGGCGGTCCAGCCCTCGCCGGTGCCCAGCCAGTAGCCGAGGGTGGCGACGGCGAGGGTGATGACGATCGGCACGAAGACGGCGGAGATCCGGTCGGCGAGGCGCTGGGCGGCGGCCTTGCCGTTCTGCGCGTCCTCGACCAGCTTGGCCATCCGGGACAGCTGGGTGTCCGCGCCGACCCGGGTCGTCTCGACGACCAGCCGGCCGCCCGCGTTGACGGTGGCGCCGGTGACGCTGTCGCCGACCCCCACCTCGACCGGCACCGACTCGCCGGTCAGCATCGAGGCGTCGACGGCCGAGGCACCCTCGACCACGGTGCCGTCGGTGGCGATCTTCTCGCCCGGCCGCACCACGAAGCGGTCGCCCACGGCGAGTTCGGCGATCGGGATCCGCACCTCGGCTCCGCCGCGCAGCACCGTCACGTCCTTGGCGCCCAGTTCCAGCAGCGCCTTGAGCGCGGCTCCGGCGGTGCGCTTGGAGCGGGCCTCGAAGTAGCGCCCGGCCAGGATGAAGGCGGTGACGCCGGCCGCCGCCTCCAGGTAGATGTTGGAGGCGCCGTCGCTGCGGCCGATGGTGAACTCGAAACCGTGCCGCATGCCGGGCATCCCGGCGTCGCCGAAGAACAGCGCCCACAGGGACCACAGGAACGCGGCGCCCGTACCGAGCGAGACCAGGGTGTCCATCGTCGCGGCGCCGTGCCGGGCGTTGGTGAACGCGGCCCGGTGGAACGGCCAGGCGGCGTAGGTGACGACCGGGGCGGCGAGGGTCAGCGAGAGCCACTGCCAGTTGTCGAACTGCAGGGCCGGCACCATCGCCATCGCGATCACCGGGACGGCCAGGGCCAGCGCGGTGAACAGCCGCTGGCGCAGCGGGGCCAGCTCGTCGGCGGGCTCGCCCTGCCCGGCGTCCGGGACGCCGGCGGTGGCCGGGGGCTCGGGCAGGGCGGCGGTGTAACCGGTGGCCTCGACGGTGGCGATCAGGTCGGCGACCTCCACCTCGCCCTCGAAGGTGACCTTCGCCTTCTCGGTGGCGTAGTTGACGCTGGCCGAGACGCCGCCCATCCGGTTGAGCTTCTTCTCGATGCGGGCCGCGCACGAGGCGCACGTCATTCCGCCGATCGAGAGTTCCACCTCCGTGGAGGCGGGTGCCTGCGTGGTCATCGTTGCTCCTCGTGACAGTCGGTACTTCGAGGTCGTGCGAAGGTGCGTCCGCGGCCGGGCCCATCATACCCACTGGGGGTATCGGGCGTCGGATTCCTTTATACCCCCCGGGGGTACTGCCCGCAAGCTCCGCCCGCTACCCCTCCGTCCACACCGCCGCCTTCACCGTCACCGCCGACGGCGCCACTGCTCCAGCGACCGAGGACCAGCACTGATCACGCCCGTACGGAAGGTGCCGGGCGATCCCCAGCGGATCGCCCGGCACCTCGCTGCGCCCACCCGTCCGGTCAGCGGAACGCGGCGACGTTGCGCACGGCCCAGTCGGCGAACGGACGCGGAGCCCGGCCGAGGACCCGCTCGACGTCCGGGCTGACGCGCAGCTCGGCCGGGCTCGGGGAACCGAGGATGTCCAGGGTGTCGTCCGCGAGTTCCGCCGGCATGCTCCGGCTCATGGCGGCCCTGGCCTCGTCGCGGGTGAGCTCGTGGAAGCGCACCGGCGAGCCCAGCGCGGCGGCGAGGGCCTCCGTCTGCTGCCGCGGAGTGACCACCTCCGGCCCGGTCAGCTCGTACTCACCGCCGATGTGTCGGTCGTCCAGCAGAGCGGCCGCCGCGACCTCGGCGATGTCCGCCGGGTCGATGACCGGCACGCCGACGTCGCCGAAGGGCGCGGCCACGAGCCGCTGGGCGCGGACGGACTCGGCCCACCACAGGGCGTTGGAGGCGAAGCCGCCCGGCCGCAGGATCGCCCACTCCAGGCCGGAGTCCCGCAGCACGTCCTCCAGCCCGCGCATCGCGATCCGCGTCGGGCCGAAGGGCCTGGTCACCACTCCCTGGGTGGAGAGCAGCACCACCCGGCGGACCCCGGCGGCCACGGCTTCGCCAATGAGGTCGGCCGGGCGGGCCGCCTGGGCGTGCAGGTCCCCGGACAGCAGCAGGAACAGCGCCTCCGCGCCGGGCAGGACGGCCGTGAGTTCGCCCGGCCGGGCCAGATCGGCCACCACGTGGCGCACGCCGTCCGGCACCGCCGCCCGGTGCCGCGACACCGCCACCACCTCCCGACCCGCCTCGGCCAGCGCCCGCGTCAACGGCCGGCCGATGTTCCCGGTCGCCCCGGTCACCACGATCATGATCAGCTCCTTGTCGAATGTCGTCCGTGGTCCCGACGCTAGGACTCGGGCTAACTTTTCGTAAGGACATACCTTTAAGTAAGCTCATGGCATGAAGGAAGGCATGCAGCACACGCAGGTCGAGCCGGGGCGCCGGTATGACGTGTTTCACACCGACTGCCCCGCCCGCGACATGGTCGACCACGTGACCAGCAGGTGGGGCATCTGGGTGCTGATCTCCCTACGCGGCGGCGACCTCCGGTTCTACGAACTGCGCGAGAGCATCCAGGGCGTCAGCGAGAAGATGCTCTCCCAGACCCTGCGGACCCTCGTCCGGGACGGCCTGGTCCGGCGCGAGGTCGAGCCGACGACGCCGCCCCAGGTCACCTACGGGCTCACCGAGTTCGGTCGGGACGTCGCCGAACCGCTGACGGACCTGTTCGACCGGATCACCCGGTGGCTCCCGCCACGCACAGCGGCAGCCACCGGGTGAGGCCGACGGTCACGGACGGAGAACCCGCGCCGCCGCGTCCCGGATGCTGTCGGCCAGGGCCCCGGGAGCGGTGATGTGGGCGGCGTGCCCCTGGCCGGCGAGCGTGACGACCCGCGCATCCGGCAGGACCGCCGCCAGGTCGGCCAGGCGTTCGCGCAGATGGGCAGGGCTGAGCTCGCCCTCGATCAGCGTCGTCGGCGTCCCGAGCGTCGCGAAGCGGTCGATCCCGACGCCGAGCGCGTCGATCGCCTCGTCCTCCGCGATCTGCGCCGCCGCGTACGGGGACAGCGCCGCCCGCATCTGCCGGTCGGCGAACATGGCGTCGACCAGGCCCCCGGGCACGCGGACGATGTCCCGCATGTGGATCCGCATCGCCTCCATCGAATCGCCCCCGTCGAGCGCGGCACGGGCTCGGACGCCTGCCGCCCCCGCGATCAACTCCCGGGTGGGCAGCGGAGGTTCGTAGAGCCACAGCCCGGCGAACGCCGACGGGCGCAGCAGGGCGGCCTCCAGCGCGGCGACGGCGCCGGAGGAGTGACCCACAAGCAGCACGGGCGGCTCCAGGAGATCCGCGACGGCGGTGACGTCGGCGGCCTCGACAGCCATCGAGTGCGGCAGGGCGATGCCGGCCGGGGAAGCGTAGATCCGGCGGCGGATCCTGACGACCCGGAAGTCGTCGACGAGGTGGCGGACGACGCCGCCCCAGGTCGTCGCATCGCCACCCCCGGGGTGCACCACCAGCAGGGTCGGTCCGGATCCGTCGACGAACGCGCTGATGACGTGGCCGCAGTCGGACTGCGCGAGAATCTCGGTCATGCGCACCAGCTTGGCGCCGGCCGCTCACATCGCACCGGCAGACCACTCACACCCCACCGGCAGCCGTAGGCTCCGGGCATGCGCCACACCCTGACCGACCTCGCCCGCTGCCTCTGGGGCGACGAGTACGGACCGACACCCGCGTGCGACGCGCCGTGGCAGCACGAGGAGTCCTACTTCACCGAACTGCTGACCTTCGCCGGCCCGGACGAGATCCTGGCCATGCTGCGGACCCTCTGCCCCCACGTGGTCGACGGCTACCTCCCGGTCTGGGTCCGCAACCTCGCCCACCGGCTGCTCCTCCTCCAGTGCCCCGACGACCCGGCCCTGCTGCGCGAGGCCGCGAACAGCCTCTACTCCCACGGCCCCGACTGGGACGACATCGCGAAGGAGCTGACCGGACGCGCCGACGCCCTCGAAGCCGGATAAGCCCGGACGCAGGTCAGTCCGTGGCCTTGGGGTGGCCGGTGCCCGCGTAGGTGATCCAGACTGTTCGGTTGGCGTCATCGATCAGGTACCAGATGCGTCCGCCGCCCGTGACCTCGTACTGCCAGCGCTCCAAGGCCTGTCCCTTGAACGTAGCGGCACCGAGCTCGCCCCTGAGCCGGTGCTGACGGTCGGCGTTGCTGGCCGCGCACGGCGCCGCGCGGATCCTCTCGAAGGCGCGGCGCAGGTTGCCTGCTGCCTGGCGTGCCAGTTGCTCCCAGCCTTCGGCCGCATCGGAGCTGGCGAATCGAAGGTCATACTCGTCACCGGTCGGGGGCGGCGCGGCCCGGTCCCCCCTCTTCGGGCTCACTCGGCCGCCTCGGGCATGGGCACTGGCCCGAAGTCTCCGTCGGGCTCGCGGGTGAGGACGGCGTACAGCGCTGGGTCCGCATAGATCTCGGCGCTGTGCTTCCACTGCGTGAGCAGCAACGCGATCGGAGCAAGGTTGTCCAGTGCCACTGCACCCCGAGCGGTGTCGACCAGTTCGGTGAGCAGGGTGTCGACATCCCCCTCCGGCAGGAACGTGACCCATGGCAGGGCTTCAGGCAGTGCCTGTCGCAGAGCGTCGATGTTCTCGGTACGCACCAGCCCCGCGAGCAGGCGAGAGGTGAAGTCCACCACGGTGGCGTCGCGCTCCATCTGCTCAATGCGCATCAAGGCAAGGTCTCCCGCGTCGCGTCTCCTGAGTCGGAGCGCGCGGACGGCATCGAGCCGGCGCGTCGTCGCGGCCGGGCGGTGGAGAAGTTCGCTGAAAGGCACGTCCTCGTAGGCCACAGTCATAACATCCACAGTAGCTCGGATGTCGCCCGAGAGCAGCGCGAATCCAGTGAAATCCCAGCAGCAGCCGCGGTGGCCACGGCCGATGCGCCGGGCGATCCGCGTCGGATCGCCCGGCGTCTTGGCTCATCCGGACGGGTGGCGGGCGGCTTGCCGGAGCACGGTGCGGAGGAGGGCCTCGGCGTTGCCCGGGGTGGCCGCCCAGAACTGCATCTCGGTGTGGGCGGATCGGCGTCGTGGGCTCAGGGCGCGGACCGGGCGGGAGAACTGGGCGCTGAGGCACCACCACATCTCGATGCGGGCCCAGGTGAGACGCCCGCTCACTCGGGGTCCGTCACGCGCAGGTGGATCGGGTGGGCGGACTCGACGCCGATGTAGGCGATCGCGCGCACCGCACCGAACTCGACCAGCTGGTGGGCGATCCGGGTGGCGGAGGCGTCGCTGAACAGGCCGGCGAGGTAGGCGGCCTGGTCGGCGTCCAGCGGGAGCCGGGCGAGGCTGGTGCGGACGGCGTCGAGGGCGTCGGTGAGCCTGGTGAAGGTGGCGGGCTCGGTGATGCCCTTGATCTCGACCGAGACGGGGAAGGGGAGTTCGGCACTCACTGCGCGTCGCCCCCTTCGAGTAGCGCCCACATCACCTTGCCGATGCCACCGGGACGCGGCCGACAGCCCCAGCTCGCGGCGAGCTGGGAGACGAGCCAGAGGCCACGGCCCGTCTCGGCCTCCTCGGTGGCGGGGTGCGCTGCGGGCTGGTTGGCGTCGGCGTCGTGCACCTCGATGCGGAGCGAGTCGGGGCACAGCGAGAGGCGGATGAAGACGAGCCGCCCCGGCGGGGTCTTGGCGTGGAGGACGGAGTTGGCGACGAGTTCGCCGAGCACCAACTGGCCGTCGTCCAGGAAGCGTTCGGCGCCCGGCTCTTCGGCGAGGAAGGTGCGGAGCAGCCGCCGGGCGAAGCCGGCGGACTTGTGGTGCCTGGGCAACCACCACGAGAACTCACTTGCAGGGACAGGCGATTTCGCCAGAATCTCGGGCACGACAGCGCCCCCTCCAACTTCGGCTCGCAGCGAGCACGACGGCCTGAAGAGGCATGGGAATGCCCGGGCGGCCGTCCGTTCCGGTCGCCATGTGCGAGCAGCGGACTACTGCCTGTAGTTTGCTCCGGACTCTCCGCAATCTGCAAGACTTCATTTCGGGTGCTTCAAATCAGATGACTCATCTGGTTGACGTTCATTGCGGAGCGAGCACTCAGGTGCTTTCATTTCGAGCGCTGACGGTGCTTCATACTGGGAGCCGGAAAGGGGAAGAGGCCATGTCGGAGGGGCCCACTGGATCAACGGTGCCGCGCAGGCAGCTCGGGCGGTACCTGCGGGATCTACGCAACCAATCACGGCTCACCGTGCGGGCGGCAGCTCGCCGGCTGGAGTGGTCGGAGGCGAAGATGTGGCGCATCGAGACGGGGCAGACATCCTTGCGAAGTCTGGACGTCGAGGCGATGTGCAAGGTGTACGGCGCACCCGCCGAACTGACCGAGGCCCTGATGGGCCTGGCGAAGGAGACCAAGGCCCGTGGCTGGTGGCACGCCTACGGGGATGTGATCCCCGAGGGGTTCGACCTTTTCATCGGGCTGGAAGAGGCGACCTCGAAGATCGCTTGGTACGAGAGCGAGTTGGTTCCCGGCCTGTTGCAGACCGAGGACTACTCCCGCGTGGTCATGCAGGCTCACAACCCGCACGAGGAGAATGACGAGATCGAACGACGGGTCCATCTTCGTTCGACTCGCCAGGTGCTTCTGACCAGGGTCACCGATCCGCCGGTCTTCGACGTCGCGCTCAACGAGGCAGTACTGCGACGTCCCATCGGTGGCGGCAAGGTCATGGCTGCACAGCTCGGCCACCTGATCGAAATGGGCGAGCTTCCCAACGTCACGATCAAGGTAGTCCCGTTCAGCGCGGGTCTACACCAAGGCGTCCTGACAGGTTCGTTCGGAATTCTGCGCTTCCCGCTCAACGGCGACGGCTCCGAGACCGAGCCGCCGACCGTCTATGCGGACGGCTACACCGGCGACTTGTATCTGGACAAGCCCAACGAAGTGGAACGCTACGACGCCGCGTTCACGAACATCTGGGAGACAGCGCTCAGTGAGCAGGCGTCGAAGCTGCTGATCTCCGAAGTGGCAGGAAGCTATGGACACGGTTGACCTGACAGGAGCGGTGTGGATCAAGTCCACCCGCAGCAACGGACAATCCGCATGCGTCGAGATCGCGTTCCTCGACAACGACATCGTTCCCGTCCGCGACTCTAAGGACCCCAACGGGCCGGCACTCGCCTTCCCCGCCGAGGCATGGACCGCCTTCGTCGCCGCCATCAAGACCGGCGAACTCCCGAACACCTGAACATGCCTGCGCGAGAAGTCGAGCTGGCCGACTTCTCGCGCAACTACACCCCGGGCAGCGAACGGCAGGTAGCGCTCGATGTACACAACTGATCCCACCGAAGCCCGCATCCACGATGCGAGCAACATCCTGGTGGCGCCTCCGATCCCGCCGCTCAGGGACTTCTTCGGGTCCGTGATCACGCCGGAGGACCTTGCCTCCTCCTCGCCCGACCTTGCGCAGAAGACCGTCTACCTGTGCGGCGACATATCCCGGATCAACGCCCGCCAACTACACGCACCCGACCGTGTGTTCGTCATCCGCGATCTGTCCCACAACCACGCCGGCACCCCCTGGCCCCTCGTCGACCTCGGTCGAGTCCCCATCCGTGTCCACGGCGCCGGCGTCTACTACCGCCGCTTCTTCGAACCCGACGCCGATCACTTCCACCGGATCCGCGCTGAGCACGCCTTCCAGTCCCTCACCGAGTCCACCAAACCCGGCTCGGCCCATCGCAGCGGCATCTACCTCACCCCCGTCACCCGCACCGGCGACGACGAACTGCACTTCCGCCTGCTCCGCTGCTCCACCAACCTCTCGGGCCCTACCGAGAACTTCGGCCCGACCGACACCCAGATCGTCGACGCCCTGAACCGCGAGGCCGCCACCGTCTTCCGGGACCACGCCCCGCTGAACCACGTCCTCGCGCAGACCTACCACAACACCCACGCCACGCCCGAGCGCAAGCAGTCCAAGGCCAAGATCTCCTCCCACGCCGACAAGACCAAGGACATGCCAGCCAACGGCATCATGGCCTTCTGCACCTTCTACGACCGCCTCGACGGCCTCCAGCCTCTGGCCGAAGACCCCTTCGACTACGGCACGAAGAACTCCAGCGCGCTGACCAGGCTCCACTTCCGCCTCAAGGACTCGGCCGCGGAACTCCATGGGGACACGCTCCCCTCCCACTTCTCCCTGACCCTCTATCCCGGGTCCGTGTTCTTCGTGCCGCTGTCCACCAACCGCCTCTACACCCACGAGATCCGGCCCTCGGCCCTGGACGCCGAGCTGCTCCCGACCCGCCTCGGATACGTCGTGCGCTGCTCGAACGCCGAAGCCGTCCACAAGGACGGCCGGACGTTCCTCAAATCGGCCGGTGACCTCGTCGAGCTGGAGCCCCCCACCCAGGCCGGCATGGACGCGCTGCGCGGGCTGTACGCGGAGGAGAACCGCAGCTCGTCCTTCGTCGACTACGGCAACCGGTTCCTCTTCAGCATGAACACGGGAGACTACCTTGCCCCCCGCGCCTAGCTTCCCGGCCGAGATCCGCTCCTACACCCTGCCCGCCGAGGAGAACCTCTTCCCGGAGCTGTCCACGTCAGCCCACTTCGAGGACCTGGGAAAGGGCCGCCGAGGCGCCACCCTCACCAGGGTCGACGGGACGGGCGGCGTGCCCCTCGTCCGTACCACCACCCGGTACGCCACCGTTGCCCAACGCTTCCGTGCGGTGCACGAACGGCTGGCGGACCGGATCCAGCAGCACGCGGCGCTGCCCCTGAGCTTCAACAACGCCCTCATCGAGAGCTACACGAACGCCTACGCGACCATGGGCAGCCATTCCGACCAGGCGCTCGATCTGGCCGACGACTCGTTCATCGCCGTCTTCTCCTGCTACCAGCACCCGGAAGCGACCCCGCCCAGGAAGCTGATCGTCGAACCGAAGGAGCCCGGCGGCGAGAAGTTCGAGATTCCCCTCACCCACCACAGCTTCATCGCGTTCTCCGTCGACGCGAACCGGCTGCTCCGCCACAGGATCGTCCTCGACAAGCCCGTCCCGACCACCGACAACACCTGGCTGGGCCTGACCTTCCGCACCTCGAAGACCGTGATCCGCTTCCGCGACGGACACCCGCACCTCCCGCAGGGCAGCCGCCTCACCTCGGCCGACGACGACCAGCGGCGCGAGTTCTACCGACTGCGGCGCCGTGAGAACCAGGAAACGGACTTCAGCTATCCCCCGCTGACGTACACCGTCAGCGAGAGCGATCTGCTGCCGCCCACCTGACCCCACGCAATGAGCACGGCGCGCGAGAAGTCGGCCGAGCCGACTTCTCGCGCACCGGGTTCCGGTCGACCGGGTCTCCACCTCGCCTCCGTGTGGCGCCCGCGTCACACCAGTGCCGCGCCGCCGTCTCCCGCGAGCGTGGTCCGGCCCCGCTGAGCACGATCGCGCAACACACGGGGTACACGTCGGAGTTCGCCTTCGCCAAGGCTTTCAAACGGCACTTCGGTTCACCGCCGGGGGCCTACCGCAAGCAGCTCAGGACGGCAGCCGACGAACCGGGCGGATCCGACGGGCGGTGAGGGCCGGGGCCGTCACCATGTTCTCCAGGGTTCCAGCGGCTTTCAGTGGTGGCCGTGGTGGTCATGGCGGTCGTGGTGGCCCTGGGGACCCTGGTGCTCGTGGCCCGCGTGTTCGTCCGCGTCCGGGCTGCCGCCCATCATGCGCAGCATCGCGGCGCCGCCGGTGCGGAAGAAGCGGACGAGCAGCCCCAACGCCAGCAGCAGGAAGGCGATGTTGAGCCAGGTGGTGTAGTTCCACTCGACGCCCGCCATCGGGATCTCCGCCTCCCTCTGGTTCGGCACCAGCCCCAGCCCGCCGAAGACGAACTCGACCACGTACCCGGCGGCCACCATCGCCGCGTAGAACGTGCCCAGCAGGAAGAGGGCCATCCGAGTCCCGTAGTACTTCCGGTAGATGTTGAGGATCGGCAGGATCAGCAGGTCCGCGAAGATGAACGCGACCACCCCGCCGAAGCTGATCCCGCCCTTCCACAGCACCACCGCCAGCGGCACGTTGCCGATCGAGCAGACGAACGACGCGATCGCGACCAGTGGCCCGACCAGCGGACCCCAGAGCTTGGCCGCCAGTGGGTGGTCGACGAAGAAGAACGCCTGCCAGAACGAGTCCGGGACCCACGCCGCGATCGCGCCCGCGATCAGCAGGCCGATCACCAGGTCCTTGAGGATCGCCGCCCACTCCATCACGAACACGTGCGACACCGAGGTGACGCCCTGGCGGGAGAGCAGGCGGCGGGCGAAGGAGCCGGGCCCGACCACCGACATGTCCATCGCCGCGTGCCCCTCCATCGACCCGGCCCGGCCGAACTCGGCCTGCTCCCGGGCCTCCTGGAGCAGCCGGTCCCGCAGCAGCAACCGGAACAGCAGTGCCAGCAGCAGGATCATCACCGGTCCGCCGACGAACTCGGCCGCCGTGAACTGCCAGCCCAGCAAGAGGGCGAGGATGACGCCGAGTTCGACCACCAGGTTCGTGGAGGCGATCTCGAAGGCCATCGCCGCCGTGAAGTTCGCACCCTTGCGGAACAGCGAGCGGGCCAGCGCGACGGCCGCGTAGGAGCAGGAGGACGAGGCCGCGCCCAGCGCCGAGGCGACGGCCAGGGTGCGCGGCCGGTCGTCGCCGAGCAGCCGCACCACCGTGGACTTGTGGACCACCCCCTGGACGACGGCGGAGAGCAGGAAGCCGAGGATCAGCGCCCAGGTGATCTCCCAGGTCATCGATCCGGCGATGGACAGCGCGTGCAGGATCGCGTGCATGTGGTCGTCCGCCTTCCTCGGGCCGCAGGGCACCGCTCGACCATATACCCATAGGGGGTATTCAGGAACCGTGGCGCGCCGAGCAGGCGAAGCAGGGTCGCGGCCGACACGGCGTTGCGGGCTCCGACCGCGGCCTCAGAACCCTCAGCGGCCTGCTGTCCGGGGCGGCGCAGGAGCTCGGCGCCTCCAGCCACTTCGAGGCCGGCGTGCGGGCGGCGAAGCCCGGCCGGCTGGACCGAACCCGCAACCGCGGTCCCTCCGGCAGCGTCTATGCTCGTCGATCGCGCTCGCTCGATCACGGCGAGCGAGGGGACTACAGGGGGACCGATCGATGGGGGACAACCCGACCGGGTACACGGTCAAGGAGAGCAGCTGATGCGCCGCATCGTCTCCAACGTCGCGGCCCTCCTGGCCGCCACCCTGCTGCTCGTCTCCTACCTCGAGGGCTGGTGGTCCGACCCGGCCACCAGCACTGCCACCGGCTCCCCCGCCCGGCCGCAGACGGAGGTCTCCCTCCCCGTCGAGTCCGACGCCGGAAACGCCACCTCCGCCTACCCGAACAGCGCGGTGACCCTGGCCGTCGGGCAGCAGCTCGGCGTCAGGATGACCGGGGGTGCCCGGCCCAAGAACTGGTACCTCACCTCACCGGCCGACGGCACCCTGCTGCGGAACGGTCCGGACGTCGTCATCAGCTCCTGCTCGTCGAACCCGCCCGCGCCCGGCTGCGCCTCGGAGTTCGACCGGACCTTCACCGCCCTGGCGCCCGGAACCACCACCCTGACCTGGGCGTTCGGCAACGAGGTCGACTGCGCCCCCGACGCGCCGAACCGTGTGGCGTTGAGGTGCGACGTCACCAAGTCCATCCAGGTCACCGTCCGCTGAGGCCCGGCGCCATCCGCTACCCGGCCGGGGTGCGGTGGACGACGGAGCGTGCGGTCGTCGAACTCCCCTGCCGCCACTGTGGCCACGCGTCCGGCGACCGGCGACCGGCGAGGCAGCTGAGGCGGCGGCTGCTGCGACCGGCTCCCCGGCTGCGGTTCGCGGTGCGGCTGGCCACACCGGCGCTCATCGCGCTGGGGTCGCCGGCGCCGTACCGGCCCCACCTGCGGACCGGCTCCGGACTGAACACCGAAGCGCTGGAGCAGGGTTCGCCGCGACCTTTCCAGTTACCCTAGGGGGGTATGGTATGTTCCAAGCGAAGTAGCCGCCCGGGACCACTCCGGAAGGCGCCGCACGCACCGACGACAGGAGCACAACCATGAGCGAGACCACCGTCACCGTCGAGTCGTCCTCCACCGGGGGCTCCTGCTGCGGCTCGTGCGGGACCGGCGCCGGCAAGGCCCCCGCCACCGCCGCCGCCGAGCGCGCCGTCTTCCAGGTGAAGGGCATGACCTGCGGCCACTGCGTCAGCTCGGTGACCGCCGAGCTGGAGAAGGTCGCCGGCGTCACCGAGGTCGCGGTCGACCTCGCCACCGGCCAGGTCACCGTCGACAGCACCGCGCCGCTGGCCGACACCGACGTCGCCGCCGCCATCGACGAGGCCGGCTACGCCCTGATCGGCCGGATCGACGCCTGACCGCCCGTCGGCCCGGACGGCGCCCCCGGACGTCCGGGCCGGCTCCCCTCCCACCGCGCCCCGGTAGAGTGAGGGAACTCCTCACCGCGCAGGAACCGGAGACGGCCATGGCCAGCTACAGCCCCCACAAGGACGACTTCCTCAAGCGGCTCCGCCGCATCGAGGGCCAGATCCGCGGCCTGCAGCGCATGGTCGAGCAGGACACCTACTGCATCGACGTCCTCACCCAGGTCTCCGCCGCCAGCCGCGCCCTCCAGTCGTTCGCCCTGCAACTCCTGGACGAGCACATCGAATGCTGCGTCCGCGACGCCATCGCCGAGGGCGGCCAGGAGGCCAACGCCAAGATCCGGGAGGCCAACCAGGCCATCGCCCGGCTGGTCCGCTCCTGAACCACGGCGGCGGCGCACGCACGAAGAGGCCCTCCGGTCACGGCCGGAGGGCCTCTTCCATGTACAGGGTGGGGGTATCGGCCCACAGACATCAGACCCGGTCGAGCGCCCGGTGCGGCCCCTCCGGCAGTACCACGGTGATCGCATCCCCGGGCCGCACCGGCCCGCCCGCGCGCACCACGCCCATGATCCCGGCCCGCCGCACCAGCGTGCCGTCCTCGGCCCGCGAGACGACCTGCTTCAGCAGCCCCGCCCGGTAGTTCTCGATCTGCACGCACGGATTGCGCAGACCGGTGACCTCCACCTCCGCCTCCGGCCCGATCCGCAGCACCGCGCCGACCGGCAGCCCGAGCAGGTCCACGCCCTCGGTGGTGATGTTCTCGCCGAGCGCCCCCGGCGCCACGTCGAAGCCGGACTCGGCGAGCTCGGCGAGCAGTTCGCGGTGGATCAGGTGCACCTGGCGCAGGTTGGGCACGGTCGGGTCCTGGGCGACGCGCGAGCGGTGCCTGACCGTCACCCCGGCGTGCACGTCGCCCTCCACCCCGAGCCCGGCGAGCAGCGTGATGCCTGTCCGGTTCGGCTTGCTGAACGAGTACTCGGCGTTGCTGCTGACTGCCACCACGGTGCCACTCACGCGCTTCGGACCCTTCTCGCGGACGTACGTTCGACCGGTACCGGAGCCTAGCCGTTCGAAGGCGCCCGCAGCAGCGGCAGGACGATCTCGTCCAGCACCTCGGCGATGACCTGGTCCGACGCCACCTCGCCGCCGACCATGAAGGTGTCGCGCAGCAGGTCCAGCGGCAGCGCCACCACCCGCGGAGTGAGCCGCGCCGGGTTGATCTCGCCCCGCTCGGCGGCCCGGTGCATCATCACGGACAGGGTCTCGACCGGCCCCCCGTCGGTGAGCGCGGCGCGGAAGACGCGGCGCAGTTCGGGGTCGCGCATCAGGTCGACCAGGAAGCCGTGGACGGCGTCGACCGGAAGGTCGTCGAAGCGGTGCAGCAGGCCGCGCAGGAAAACCAGCAGGTCGGTGCGCAACTCCCCGGTGTCCGGCGGGTCCTGGTAGTCGGGGGCGTTGCGGCCGAGGGCGGCCATCACGAGTTCCACCCGGTTCGGCCAGCGGCGGTAGAGCACCGGCTTGCTGGTGCGGGCGCGGGCGGCGATGCCGTCCATGGTGAGCCGGCCGTAGCCGTGCTCGACGAGTTCGGCCCAGACGGCGTCGAGGATCGCCGCCTCCAGCTCATCCCCGCGCCGCCGCGGGATGCCCGTTCTTCCGCTCGTCACCGGTTTTCGCACCCGCTTCTCGTAGATACGTTGCGTTTCTTAAAGAGGCCAGTCTACAGTCGAAGCCAGGAAACGTGCCGTATCTTATGGCCGTCCGAGCAGGGGGAGTTCACCATGTCCAACGCACCCGCGACCGACGTCCTGGTGGTCGGAGCCGGCCCGGTGGGCCTCGCGCTCGCCATCGGGCTGGCCCGCGCCGGGGTCGACTGCCGGATCATCGAGCGGGACCCGGAGTTCCGCACCGCAGGCGTCCGCGGCAAGGGCGTCAACCCGCGCACCCTGGAGGTCTTCGACGACCTCGGCGTGGTCGAGCAGATCCTCGACCGCGGGGTGCTCAACCTCAAGGTCCGCGCCTACGAGGGCGATCGGCTGCTCCAGGAGGTCGACCCCGCGGTCGGCAACCCCGCCGCCCCCGACCGCCCGTACGCCGGCATGCTGCTGCTCGCCCAGCACCAGACCGAGGACGTGCTGCGCGGCCAGCTCTCCGAGCACGGCGCCGAGGTCGAGACCGGCACCGAACTGGTCGGCTACACCCAGGACGCGGACGGCGTGCTCGCCACCCTCCGGCAGGAGGGCCGCACCCTCCAGCTGCGCGCCCGCTACCTGGTCGGCTGCGACGGCGGCCGCAGTACCGTCCGCAAGCTGGCCGGCATTCCCTTCCTCGGCGAGACCTGGGAGGAGGAGCGGTTCATCATGGCCTCGATGGACCTGGACGGCCTGTCCCCCGACCACATGCACATCTGGAACCACCCCAGGTTCGGCGCCGGCGCCATGACCATCGTCCCGATGCGCCAGGACGACAAGTGGGCCCTGCACGCCGCGGTCGAGCCGGACGAGCACGGCGAACTGCCCGCGCCCACCCTGGACACCTTCCGCCGGCTCTTCGCCGAACGGGCCGGCCTGCCCGGGGTCCGGCTGCACGAGCCGATCTGGTCCACCGTCTGGCGCCCCACCGTCCGGCTGGTCGAACGCTACCGCGACGGCCGGGTCCTGCTCGCCGGGGACGCCGCGCACTGCCAGTCCGCGGCGGGCGGACAGGGCATGAACACCGGCATCCAGGACGCCCACAACCTCGCCTGGAAGCTGGCCGCCCTGCTGCGCGGCGCGCCCTCCGCACTGCTCGACAGCTACCAGGAGGAGCGGATGCCGATCGCCCGGGCGAGCCTGGCCGCCACCTCCGCCCACCACAAGGCGGCGTTCAGCGGCGGCGGCGACGCCGCCGGCCTGCTCGCCGAGCAGTTCCGCACCATGGCCGTCCAGGGCACCGACCTCACCGGGCTCTCCCTCGGCTACCGCGGCGGGCCGCTCGGCCGCGACCTCGACGGGGCCACCGGCATCCGGGCCGGCGACCGGGCGCCCGACGCACCCTGCACCACCGCGGACGGCACGCCGGTCCGGCTGTTCGACCTGTTCCGCGGCCCGCACTTCACCCTGCTGCTCTTCGGCGACCGCCCGGCCCCCGCCGAGCTCACCGGCCTCCCCGGCATACGGACAGCCGCCGTCCGCGACCCCGACGGCCACGCCGCCCGCGGGTACGGGCTGCGCGGCGACGCCGTGGTGCTGGTCCGGCCGGACGGCTACGTCTCGCTCACCGGGGCCGCCGCCGACCGGGCCGTGATCGCCGAACACCTGCGGGCGTACGGGCTCTGACCGGCGCACCCCACCGGCCAACGCCCGACCGGCGCGGGCGGCCCGGGCCTCTCAGGCCCGGGCCGCCCGCTCGCCCGTCCGCCCCGCCCGCCCAGCTGAACTCCCGTGCGCCCGCTGGTCCGCGGCGGCGAGCCGGAAGTACACCGGCGGCAGCCCGAGTTCGATGCCCATCAGCACCAGCTGGAACCAGTGCGGCCGGCCGCCCACCGCGATCGCCAGCACCCGCCCGAGCCCGCCCAGCAGGAACACCGCCGTCAGCCACCGCACCGCCCACGCGGGCACCGGCCGCTGCCGGACGGCCCAGATCCAGGCCGCGCCGTACCCGGCGAAGATCGCGCCCATGAAGCGGCCGAAGCTGTCGACCGTCGGCCCGGGGTCCGCGGTCCCGGGAAGCGCGGCGTTCCCGCCGAGCAGGTGGAAGAGGCCGATCGCCACGCAGGCGACCCCCATCGTCCACCCGAGTACCCGCAGCGCCTTCGCCATGACCGACCACCCCGCCCGTCGTCCGATTGCCCGTCAGATCCCATCGAGCGCCCCCGCGGCGTGCCGGGCACGCCTAGTTGACACACGTCTACCAAGCTGCCCCCACCGGTAGACACGTGTCAAGTAACCTGACCGGCATGCCAGTCCACGAACGCCGCCGACGCCTCTCCCCCGACGAGCGCCGCGCCCAGCTGCTCGCCGTCGGCGCCAGGGCCTTCGCCGCCCGGCCGTACGAGGAGGTGCTGATGGAGGAGGTCGCCGAGCAGGCCGGGGTCTCCCGCGCCCTGCTCTACCGGCACTTCGCCAGCAAGCACGAGCTGTTCGCGGCGGTCCACCGACAGGCCTCGGACGACCTGTTGGCCAGGACGCGGTTCGACCCGGCGGTCAGCCTGGTCGAGCAGTTGGTCGAGGGCATGGACGCCCACCTCGACTACTTCCTCGCCAACCGGCACACCGTGCTGGCCGCCAACCGCGTCCTCGCCGGGGACCCGGTGATCCAGACCATCATCACCGAGGAACTGGACGCCCTGCGCGGACGGCTGCTCACCGTGCTCCCGCTCTCCGACGAGGGCGCCCGGCTCGCGGTGTCCCAAGTGCTGCGCAGCTGGCTGGTGTTCGTCCGGGTGCTGGTCGTGGACTGGCTGACCGAGCCCAGCTGCACCCGCACCGAGCTGCGCGACGCCTGCATCGGCGCCGTGCTGGGCGCGCTACGGCCGCTGCTGCCGGTCGACCCGGCACCGGAGTGGGGGCGCTGAGAGGCGGCACGAAGCGTTCGGGGGCGTACCATCGAACCCAAACGGGAAAAGCACCTAAAAGAGTCCAATTCCCTCAGAAAATATGACAGTTGGATGCCCGTGCCCCGCAGAGCCACCGATCCCGAAGGGTTCCATGTCCTCCGCCGCACCCGTCACCGACACCGACACCCCGCCGCCTCCGCTCCCCCCGCTCCACCGGCTCCCCGTCACCCCCGCCCAGCCGCCGCACCCGACCACCCTCCCGGACGGCACCCCGGCCTGGCTCGTCACCCGCTACCACGACGTCCGGCAGGTCCTCGGCGACCCCCGCCTCACCCGGACCGACCTGCACGAGGTCGGCACCGCGGGCAGCACCGCCGACGTCGCCGCCAACCCGGCCTCGCTGTTCAACCAGGACGGCCCCGCCCACCGCCGGCTGCGCGGCACCGTCCAGAAGGCCTTCACCCCACGGGCGATCGCCGGCTGGCAGCCCTGGGTCGCGGCCGCCGTCCAGCAGGCCGTGGACGCGCTGGTCGCCGCCGGGCCGCCCGCCGACCTGGTCAGCGCCTTCACCCGCCCGGTGCCCTTCGCGGTCACCACCCGGCTGATGGGACTCGACGGTGACGGCCCCGACCACCTGGACGAGCGGCGGCTGCGGCGCTGGACCCTCGCCCTGCTCGCCCAAGGCGGCGAACCGGCCGCGGACCACGGCGAGGCGCTCGCCGAATTCACCGCGTTCACCGAGGAGTTGATCGAACGCCGGCGCCGCGCGCCCGGCCCGGACCTGGTCAGCCGACTGGTCCGGGCCGCCGACCAGGACGGCGGCATCCCGCCGGACGCACTCGCCTTCCTCGTCCTCGGGCTCACCGCCAGCGGCAACGAGAGCGTCACCGGCGCCCTCGGCAACGCCCTGGCCTACCTGCTCGGCGAGCGCCCCGAGCACTGGCCCCGCCTCGCCGACCCCGGCGTCACCGAGCACACCGCCGAACGCCTGCTGCACTTCATCCCGCTCGGCGACGACGAGGCCACCGTCCGCCGCGCCGCAGCCGCGGTCGAGCTCGGCGGCGTCACCATCCCGGCCGGCGCCGTCGTCGCCGCGAGCATCGGCAGCGCCAACCGCGACCCCGCCGTCCACCCCGAAGGGCTCGACGCCGACCTCGCCCGCCCGCTCGACGCCCCCACCCTGGCCTTCAGCGCCGGGCCGCACTACTGCATCGGCGCCTGGCGGGTCCGTCTCGAAATGCGCGAAGCGCTCCACCGCCTGGCCACCGCCCTGCCCGGCCTGCGCCTGACCGTCCCGATCGACCGGCTCGACTGGCAGTTGGGCAGCACCACCCGCAGTCCGGCCGCACTACCGGTCAGCTGGTAGCCCCCCGCGCCACGCCCACGGCAGCCGCAGCACGCCCACGGCAGCCGCGTCACGCCCACGGCACCGCGTCACGCCCACAGCCCCTCGCCGAGCACCCCGCCCTCCCGGGCCCCCGGCAGCACGTACGCCACCGCCGAGGCCGTGTGCACCAGGAACGGGTTGAGCGCGTCCTTGGCCGCCAGCCGGTTCTGCACCCGGGTGAACTGCTCCGGGTCCCGAACGAAGGCGCAGAACAGCAGGCCCCGGTCGTCGGGGGCGTCGTCGTAGCTGTAGCCCCGCCGCAGCATCCGGGCCCCGGAGTCGAGGCGGGGGCTGGAGAGGCGGACGTGGGCGGTGTTGGGGATGACGTACGAGCCGTCCGGGTTCTTGGCGTAGATGTCCGGGTCGTCGTGCTCGGCCGTGCCGGTCAGCGGGGCGCCGTCGGTCAGCCGGCGACCCATGGCCAGGTCGCGGCGGCCCTCGGGCAGGGCGGCGAAGGCCGCGGTGTCCATCCGGATCCGGCGGTAGACCAGCACGGTGCCGTGCTCGTACGGGCCGGGCGGGCCCCAGACCCACTGCTTCGCCTCGGTGGCGTCCGGGTTGGCGGTGCCGTCCTTGTAGCCGAAGAGGTTGCGCGGGGTGGTGCCCGCCGGGGTGCGCGGCAGGAAGCCGGGCTGGGTCCAGCGCACCGTCCCGCCCGCCGATCGGGCGGCGGCGGCGAGGAGTTCGGCGACCACGGTCAGCGGCCAGCGGTCGGCGGCGCACAGCTGCACCACCAGGTCCCCGCCCCCGCGCGCCGGATCGAGCCGGTCGCCGGGGAAGGCCGGAAGGTCCGCCAGGGCCGGCGGAACGTTCAGCCCCAGCCGGGCCGCGAGGCCCGGCCCGACCCCGACCAGGCTGCTCAACTGCGCCGGCTCCCCGCCCCGGAGGCGCGGATCGGCTGCGGCCCCGCCTGCCGCGTCGGCGAGCACCCGGGTCAACTCCCCCAGCAGGGAACGCAGTGCGGCCCGACCGTCCGAGGTGGCGGCGGGCGCCAGGTCGAGGGCCAGCAGCAGTGTGGCCGGCTGCTCGAGGGCCGTCACCCCGGCCTGCCGCTCGCCGTGGAACGCCACCGCGGGCGCGGACGGAGGCGGCGGTGAGGAGGCCGCGGGCCGGCCGCGCCCCAGCGCCACGACCCCCGCGCCGACCCCGGCGGCCAGCACCGCGCCGCCGCCCGCGATCAGTGCCCTCCGGTCCACACCGCTCCTGACGGCCCCCGGCTGTTCCTGCGCCTTTCCGGTTTCGGCATGCATGACCGACATTGGAGACGATAGAACACCCCGTATGCAACTTTTGACCGTCCGTCAACTCGAACGCGAAGCACCGGCGCGCCGCCGCAGGACCGCGGCCCGCACCCTCCCCGCCCTGCTGACCGCCGCTGCCCTCGCCCTGACCGGCTGTTCCTCCGCCACCGCCCCCTCCTCCGACGCCCACCACCCGGACGGCACGGTCGTCCGCGTCCCGCAGGACTTCCCGTCCGTCCAGAAGGCCGTGGACGTGGCCCGCGAAGGCGACACCGTGCTGGTCTCCCCCGGGACGTACCGGGAGAGCGTGCGGATCACCAAGCCCCGGATCGTGCTGCGCGGCACCGACCGCAACACCGTGGTCCTGGACGGCGGCGTCAGGCTGGTCAACGGCGTCACCGTGACCGGCCCGGGCTCGGTGGTGGAGAACCTCACCGTTCACGGCTACCTCGCCAACGGCGTGCTGTTCACCGGCGTCACCGACGAGAAGCTCCAGCAGCGCGGTGCCGGCGGCTCCGCCTACAACCCGCTCGACACCACCCGCTTCCCCGCCCTCCAGGGCTTCCGGGCGACCAGGGTCACCGCCTACGACAACGGGCTCTACGGCATCTACGCCTTCGACGCCCGGGCCGGGATCGTCGAGGACTCCTACGCCTCCGGCGGCGCCGACTCCGGCATCTACGTCGGCCAGTGCAAGCCCTGCGACACCCTGGTCCGCGGCAACACCGTCGAACGCAACGCGGTCGGCATCGAGATCACCAACGCCTCGGACAACCTGTACTTCCTCGGGAACCGGGTGGTCGGCAACCGGGTCGGCGTCACGGTCAACTCCAACGACCTGGAGGCCCTCGCCCCCCAGCACGGCGCCGTGATCGCCGGGAACAGCGTCACCGACAACAACGCCTCCGACACCCCCGAACAGGCCGACGGCGGCTTCGGCATCGGGATCGGGATCGGCGGCGGCACCGCGAACCGGGTGGAACGCAACCTGGTCAGGGGCAACCGCTCGGCCGGCGTGATCATCACCGACCCGCCCGGCCACCCGGCGGGCGCCAACCGGATCCAGGGCAACCGCACCGAGGGCAACGGCGCCGACCTGGTCCTCGCCTCGGCCGACACCGGCAACTGCTTCAGCGGCAACCAGCCCGCCACCCAGAGCCCCGACGGCCTGGAGTCCCTGGCCGCGTGCGACGCCCAGAGCCGCAGCCCGCTCACCGCGGGCCGTGCGGCCCCGGTCCAGGCCCCGCCCGGGATCCCCTTCAACCAGGTGCAGGCCCCGCCGGCCCAGCCGTCCCTGCCCGACCCCGACGCCCCCGGCCGTCCGGCCACCGACCTGCCCGGCCCGGTCGACCCGGACGCCTACCCGCTCCCCGCGACGGCCGACGCGGTACCCACCGGGCACTGAGCCGCCGGGCACTGAGCCGCCGACAGCCGCGACGCACCCCGGGAACGGGCGGGTCACCGTACGTCGAGCACTGCGGGCCCGCCCGGCTCCCACCGCCTCCCGGCCGGCGCCGCGTCCCGGCGGGCGCCGCTCAGCCGCGCCGGAGCAGTGCGGGCGGGTTGACCGCCTTCACGGCCGTGACCAGCGGGGCCAGCTCGGGGTTGCGGGCGGCCTCGTCGAGGGCCTCGCGCAGAGCGGCGTCGTTGGTCGGCCGGGCCTGCTCCAGGAGCCTCAGGCCGTCCTCGCTGACGTCCGTGTAGATGCCGCGGCGGTCGGTCGGGCAGAGGTAGCGGGAGAGCAGGCCGCGGTCCTCCAGCCGGGAGACCAGCCGGGTGGTGGCGCTCTGGCTGAGCACGACCGCGTCGGCCACCTGCTTCATCTGGAGGTGGCCGCCCTCCCCGTCGTGCTGGCGGCTGAGCACGTCGAGCAGCGAGTACTCGCGCACGCTCAGTTCGTGCTTGGACTGCAGGGCTCGCTCGATGTGCGCCTCGATCCTGCCGTAGAGGACGTAGAGAGCGGCCCATCCGTTGGCGAGGGCGGTCAGCGCGGGATCTGTGGCGGTCATCGGCCCGGGTCTCCTTCCAGGTGCGAGCAGGACTCCAGGATAGGGCTTGCCCTGAAATATTTTCGAGGGCAGATATAACGCGAATGCAAGCATGTTCCCGCACAGGTCCACCGCGCCAGGCGAATGCCCGCACTTGCACTTATGGCGCGCTTGCAACTATTGTCGAGGCACGTAAGGCGCACTAGCAATCGCACGGAGGTCGCGCCATGCCCCTCGCACTTCTCGCCCTGGCCATCGGGGCCTTCGGGATCGGGACCACCGAGTTCGTGATCATGGGCCTGCTGCCCCAGATCGCGGGCGACTACGGCGTGTCCGTCCCCACCGCCGGCCTGCTGGTCACCGGGTACGCGCTCGGCGTGGTGATCGGCGCCCCGCTGATGACCGTTCTGGGCACCCGGATCAGCCGCAAGACCATGCTCATGCTGCTGATGGCCCTCTTCACGGTCGGCAACCTGCTCTCCGCCGTCGCCCCCAGCTTCCCGCTGATGCTCGCCGGGCGGATCGTCACCTCGCTCGCCCACGGCGCGTTCTTCGGCATCGGGTCGGTCGTCGCCGCCGAACTCGTCGCCCCGCAGAAGAAGGCCGGCGCCATCGCCACCATGTTCACCGGACTGACCGTCGCCAACATCGTCGGCGTCCCGCTCGGCACCTTCATCGGCCAGGCCGTCGGCTGGCGCACCACCTTCACCGCCGTCGCCGCGCTCGGGCTGGTCGGCCTGCTCGGCATCGCCAGGCTCGTACCCGCCGTACCCCGCCCCGAGGGCGCCCACCTGCGCCGCGAGCTGACCGCCTTCCGCAACCCCCAGGTCCTGCTCGCCATGGCGATGACCGTCCTCGGCTTCGGCGGGGTCTTCGCCGCGATCACCTACATCGCCCCGATGATGACCCACGTCACCGGCTACTCCGACGGCGCCGTCACCTGGCTGCTCGTCCTGTTCGGCGTCGGCATGTTCCTCGGCAACCTGCTCGGCGGCAGGTTCGCCGACCGCCACCTGATGCCGATGCTCTACGGCACCCTCGGCGGGCTCGCCCTCGTCCTGGCCCTGTTCACCCTCACCGCCCACAACGAGATCACCGCCGCCGCCACCATCCTGCTCGTCGGCGCCCTCGGCTTCGCCACCGTCCCCCCGCTGCAGAAGCGCGTCCTCGACCAGGCCCACGGCGCCCCCACCCTCGCCTCGGCCGTCAACATCGGCGCCTTCAACCTCGGCAACGCCCTGGCGGCCTGGCTCGGCGGGATCGTCATCAGCGCCGGCCTCGGCTACACCGCCCCCAACTGGGTCGGCGCCCTGCTCGCCGCGGCCGCGCTCGTCCTCGCCCTCTGGTCCGCCGCACTGGAGCGCCGCGACCGCACCGCCGCCCCGGACCCGGCCGCCGCACCGCGGATCCCCGCCCACCACTGAGCCCGACTCCCCAGCAGAAGCACCGCCATGAGCAGCAAGGAAGCAGACACCATGAGCACCTCCGACGTCCCGACCGTCCCGAGCGTGAAGCTGAACAACGGCGTCGAGATCCCCCAGCTCGGCTTCGGCGTCTTCCAGGTCCCCGACGACGAGACCACCGCCGCGGTCGGCTCCGCCCTCGAGGCCGGCTACCGCAGCATCGACACGGCCGCCGTCTACGGCAACGAGACCGGCGTCGGCCGCGCCCTGGCCGCCTCCGGCCTCGCACGCCAGGACCTGTTCGTCACCACCAAGCTGTGGAACGCCGACCAGGGCTACGACGCCACCCTGCGCGCCTTCGACGCCAGCCTCACCAAGCTCGGCCTCGACCACGTCGACCTCTACCTGATCCACTGGCCCACCCCGGCCCGCGACCTCTACCTCGACACCTGGCGTGCCCTGGAGCGCCTGGCCGCCGAGGGCCGCATCCGCGCCGCCGGCGTCTCCAACTTCCAGCCCGCCCACCTCCAGCGCCTGCTGGACACCAGCGAACTCGTCCCCGCCGTCAACCAGGTCGAGCTGCACCCCGGCCTCCAGCAGGCCGAGCTGCGCGCCTTCCACGCCCGGCACGGCATCGCCACCGAGGCATGGAGCCCGCTCGCCCAGGGCGCCGTCCTCGACGACCCGGCCGTCACCGCCGTCGCCGGGCGCACCGGCAGGTCCCCGGCCCAGGTCGTCCTGCGCTGGCACCTCCAGCTCGGCAACATCGTGATCCCCAAGTCCGTCACCCCGGCCCGGATCCGCCAGAACCTCGACGTCTTCGACTTCGAACTCACCGAACAGGACATGGCCGCCATCGCCGCCACCGACCGCGGCCTGCGCACCGGCCCGCACCCCGACCAGTTCAACTGATCCACCCCGACGGCCTGCCGACGGCGTCACCAAGGCCCACGCCGACGCCGAGGAGCTCTTCAGGGCCTCCCCGTGACGGCCTCGACACCCCGCACCGGACGCCGACGGCCTGGCAGCCCGTAGAACGGCCGTGGCCGGGTGGGCGGTTCACCCTCCCCGTGAACCGCCCACCTGGCCACAGTCCTTTCCCCTTCCTTTGCCCGACCACAACTCGGCCGTGCGGCATGATCGGTAGGAATCGCCCGCCGACCGAGGAGCCCGGATGAACCGCACCGCGCGCACCGCCGCCCTGGCCGCACTGGCCCTGCTCGCCACCGCCGGCTGCGCGGCCACCCCGGCCCGGGCCACGGACCACCCGACCGCCGGTTCCGCCGCCGCGCCCGTACCGGGCCGAGCGGCGGCCTGGACCGGCGGATTCCGGGACTACGGCACTCCGCAGTGGCGCCGGGCCTGGGGCGTGGCCGACCAGGGCGCCTGGGGCGCGGCCGACTTCGGCGCCGTCGCCAACCCGGCCGCCCCCGGCGGCGGCCCGGCGCTGCGGGTGACGTACGGCGCGGGCTCCTCCGCCAACTCCTGCACGGACTGCCCCAACCCGGGCGGCGGGCAGTTCTACACCGACCTGAACGCCCTCGGCCTGTCCGCGCTCGCCCAGGGCCGCACCCTGGACCTCAAGTACTCCGTCCGGTTCCCCGCCGGCCGCGACTGGGGCAAGGCCGGCAAGCTGCCCGGCCTGTACGGCGGGAAGATCGGCGAGGAGTCCGGCGGCAACCACGGCGCCGGCTGGTCCACCCGCTACATGTGGCGGGCCGCCAAGGGCAGCCCCGACAACGGCGAGGTCTACCTCTACACCCCGAGCAACTCCGGCCCCACCGGCTACGGCGTGGACGAGGGCTTGGGCGACTGGCACTTCCAGGCCGACGACCGCTGGCACACCGTCGAACAGCTGGTGGACCGCGGCACCGGCGACATCACCGTCTGGTACGACGGCCGCCAGGTGCACGCCGCCAAGGGCACCGCCTCCGGCATCGGCTCCATCCCCTTCGGCGGGGTGCTGTTCTCCACCTTCTACGGCGGCCACGACACCAGTTGGGGCCCGGCGAGCACCCAGCAGGCGTACTTCGCCGACTTCTCGCTCTCCGCCGGCGTCCAGCACTGATGAGCGGCTGGAGCGGCGAACTGCTGCTGGGGCTGGTGGTCCTGCTCGGCGCCACCGTCCAGCGGCTGGCCGGGCTCGGCTTCGCCCTGGTCGCGGCGCCCGTCCTGGTGCTGCTGCTCGGTCCGAACAGCGGGGTGACGCTGGCGAACTTCGCCGCGCTGGCGATCAGTGCGGTCGGGCTGGCCGGGAGCTGGCGGCAGGTCCGGCCCGGAGCGATGCTGCCGCTGATGGCCGCGGCCGTCTGCACGGTACCCGCGGGGGCTTGGGTGGCGGCGACGGTGCCCACGCCGGAACTGCTGGTCGGCATCGGCGTGCTGGTCACCGCGGCCGCCCTGCTGGTGATCCGCGGGGTGCGGGCGGCCGCCCTGCGCGGGGTCGGCGGGGCGGTCGTCGCGGGCGCCACCAGCGGGCTGATGAACTCCGCGGCCGGGGTCGGCGGCCCGGCGGTCTCGCTCTACGCGGTGAACTCCGGCTGGACGGCCCGGGAGTTCGTGCCGAACGCCCAGCTGTACGGTGTGGTCGTGAACGCCTTCTCGCTGGCGGTCAAGGGCGTTCCCCAACTGAACCCTCCCGCCTGGGGATTGGTGACCGTGGCGCTGGCCGGCGGGGCGGTGGCCGGCCGGCTGCTGACCACCCGGGTGCCGGAGCCGCGGGCCCGGACGGTGGTGCTGGGGCTGGCCCTCGCGGGCGGAGTGAGCACCCTCGTCAAGGGGGTTTCCGGACTCTGAGACTTCCGGCTGGGGATGCTCTGTGAAGGGGCGGCCAAATCTGTAGCGGTCATGCCATACTGCGTCGGTGACCTCAGCCAGCCTTGCGACACCCCCGCACCGCACCAGGCCCCAACTGGGCCGGAAATTCGCCATGCTGTGGTCGGCCTCGTCGATCTCAGCGGTCGGCGACGGCATGCGGGACTCGTCGCTGCCGCTGCTCGCACTGGCTATTTCGGACTCCCCGTCCTCGGTGTCCGTGGTCGCGGTGGCCGGATCACTGCCCTGGCTGCTGATGGCTCTGTTCGGCGGGGTCATCGCCGACCGCTTCGACCGCCGCCGGCTGATGTGGACCATCGACTTCGGACGTGCCGCCATCGTGCTCGGCTTCGCGGCCTGCGTCTTCTCCGGCACCCCGCCGCTCGCCCTGCTCGCGGCCCTGGCCTTCGTCCTGGGCTGCGGTGAGACGGTGTTCGTCAACGCCGCCACCTCCACCATCCCGGACGTGGTCAGCTCCGACCGGCTGGACGTCGCCAACGGCCGCCTCCAGGGCGGCCTGCTGGTCGGCCGGATGATCGGCCCGATGGTCGGCACCACGCTGTTCGCCGTCGCCGCCGGCTACCCGTTCACCGTGGACGGCGCCTCCTTCGCGGTCGCCGCCCTCCTGGTCGCCGCGACCGGCCGCTCCGGCGCCCCCCGCGCGAAGTCCGACCGCCGGGTGATGGCCGAGGTCCGCGAGGGCGTCCGCTGGCTCTACCGGCACAAGCAACTGCGCCTGGTCGCCTCGCTCTCCGCCCTGGCGGGAGGCGCCTCCGCGCTCGGCATCACCATGATGGCGCTGCTGGTCACCCGCACCCTGGGCGAACCCACCTGGGCGTACGGCGCCGTCCTCGCCACCGGCGTGGCCGGCGGCACCGCGGCCAGCATGCTGGCCGGCCGGATCAGCGAGCGGATGGGCCGCCGGGCCCGCATCGCCCTCTCCTTCGTCCTGATGGGCTCGTCGCTGCTGCTGATGGGCCTGAGCCCCTCGGTGTTCGTGGTGGCGCCGCTGTTCGCCCTCGGCAACTTCGGGGTGGTGACCTGGAACGTCCAGGCGATCTCGCTGCGCCAGCAGACCGTGCCGAAGGAACTGCTCGGCCGGGTCAACAGCTGCTACCTGATGCTGACCCGGATCGGGATGCTGATCGGCGCCGGCCTCAGCGGCTGGATCGGGGCCACCGTCAGCGTCCGCACCCCGATCGTCATCGCCGGAGCCCTGATCCTCGCCGCCCTGATCGTGATCCCGCGGCTGGGCGACCTCGAACCCGCCCCGGCGCCGGCCGCCGAGGAGCTGGCGGTCGAGCCGTCCGCGGGCTGACCGCAGCGCCGGTTCCGTCCGTCGGCATGAGCGCACATGCGCACGGGCCGTACGATGACGCCATGAGTTCCGGCACAGATCCGGCAGATGCACACCGCTCGCAGCAGCGGGCCGAGGCGCGGCTCGACGTGGCCGCGTCCGTGCTCGCCCTGCTGGCCGACCGCACCCGCCTGGCACTGCTGGAGCGGCTCGGCCGGGGCGAGGCGGACGTGACCACGCTGACCGGGGCGACCGGCGCCGCCCGGCCGTCGGTCAGCCAGCACCTGGCCAAGCTGCGCCTCGCCGGGCTGGTCACCACCCGCAAGGACGGGCGACGGGTGGTCTACTCACTGCGCCACGGGCACCTGCGCCGGCTCGTCGACGAGGCACTGAACGTCGCCGACCACCAGATCGCCCACCTGCCGCCGCACGACTGAGCCCGAGTGCCCCTTCCACGGGGGTCGTTCGACCCGGCCGACAGGTGCACAGGTACGCACGCATTAACTATGATGAGCCCGTACCCCTCCGACGCCGCCCCGGGACGGGCCCATGCTGACCGTGCTGCGCAACCGGACCTACCGCCACCTGTTCACCGCCCAGGTCGTGGCCCTCATCGGCACCGGCCTGGCCACCGTGGCGCTCTCGCTGCTGGCCTACTCGATCGCCGGGAACAACGCCTCGGCCGTACTCGGCACCGCCCTGGCCATCAAGATGATCGCGTACGTGACCGTCGCGCCCGTCGCCGGAGTCCTCGCCGGGCGGGTCCCCCCGCGCACCCTGATGGTCGGCATGGACCTCACCCGGGCCGCCGTCGCCCTCGCCCTGCCGTTCGTCGACCAGGTGTGGCAGATCTACGTCCTGATCTTCCTGCTCCAGGCCGCCTCCGCCGCCTTCACCCCGACCTTCCAGGCCACCATCCCGGACGTGCTGCCCGCCGAACGCGACTACACCCAGGCGCTGTCGATGTCCCGGATGGCCTACGACTTCGAGTCGCTGTTCAGCCCGGCGCTCGCCGCACTGCTGCTCTCGGTGGTCTCCTACAACTGGCTGTTCGCCGGGACGACGGCCGGCTTCCTCGCCTCCGCCACCCTGGTCGTCTCCGCCGTCCTCCCCGGTCCGAAACCGGTCGAACGCGGCGGCGGCCTCTACCGCAAGGCCGCCTTCGGCACCCGGCTGTTCCGCGCCACCCCGCGGCTGCGGGCCCTGCTCGCCCTGGACCTCGCCGTCGCGGCCGCGGGCGCGATCGTCTTCGTCGACACCGTCAACGTGGTCCGTGACCACTTCCACCGCCCGGCCGGAGCCGTCTCCCTGGCCCTCGGCGCGTACGGCGTCGGCTCGATGCTCGCCGCCGTACTGCTGCCCCGGCTGCTGGCCCGGGTCAGCGACCGGTCCGTGATGCTGCCCGCCGCCTTCGCCCTGCCCTGCGTGCTCGCCGCCGCCGCCGCGATCACCGCCGCCCCGGCCGGCACCGGCACCTGGTTCGCCCTGCTCGCCTCCTGGGCGCTGGTCGGCGCCGCCGGCTCCGCCGTCCTCACGCCCGGCGGCCGGGTCATCCGCCGCTCCGCCGCCGACCCCGACCTGCCCGCCGCCTTCGCCGCCCAGTTCTCGCTGTCCCACGGCTGCTGGCTGCTCACCTACCCGCTGGCCGGCTGGCTCGCCGCCGGCGCCGGCCTCCCGGCCACCGCCGTCGTCCTGGGCGCGCTCGCCCTCGTCGCCGCCGTGACCGCCACCACCCTCTGGCCCGCCCGGGACCCGGACACCCTCAGCCACCTCCACACCGACCTGCCCGTCGGCCACCCCCACCTCGCCGACGCCCACCCGGCCGGCGGCGGCGCCTGGCAGCACGGCCACCACTACGTCATCGACCAGCACCACCCCAGCTGGCCCCGCCACCGCCCGGCCCTCGGCTGAGCCCCGCCCGGCCGCCCTGCGCACGACTGGAGGGGCGGCTACCCCCGGGTCACCTCGATGCGGTGCTCCGCCAGCGCCGCGACCAGCCGGTCCGGCTCGTCAGGGGTGATGACCGGCTTCACCCGCGCCCCGAGGTCGAGGACGAAGGCGACGCTCTTGTCCACCCGCCCCGGGTCGAGGTTGAAGTAGTGGACGAAGTCCCCCGAACCCCAGATCCGCCACCGCCCACCGAGCCGGCTCAGCGGCACCTGCTGCAGGCCGCGGATCCGCTCGTACGGGATCCGCTTGGCGGAGGCCAGCGGGAAGTAGTACCGGCGAATCACGAGCTCGCGCGCGGTGCACGTCACCAGACCGTCGTTGTACATGCGGGCCAGGCTAACCGCGGGCCCTGCGCCGCGCCCGGCCATCGGAGGCCTGTCCGGGCAGGTCCGCCCGTACGCCGCAACGGGACCGCTCCCGCCCCCGTCACGTCCCCGGTCAGCCGCCGGCCCGCAGGTAGTGCCCCCAGTAGCCCTGCCAGGGGCCGTAGTGCTCGGCGAGCCGGCGGAACTCCGCCTCGTCGACCGGCCGCCGGTAGACCCGCTGGAGGGCCCGGCCCATCTCCTTGTCCAGCTCGATCCGCTCCATCCGCCCGAGCCCGCGGATCAGCAGGAAGGAGGCCGACCAGTCGCCGATCCCGGGCAGCGTCAGCAACTGCTCGCGGACCTCCTGGTACGGGCCGGTGCGCAGGAAGTGCTCGTCCAGTCCGGCCCACAGCCGCACCGAGCGGTACAGGTAGCCCGCCTTGCGCGGATTGCCGATCAGGGCGAGCAGCTCGCCCTCGTCGAACCGGGTGAGCTGTTCGACGTCCGGGAACGCCCACAGCCGCTCGGCACCCACGTCGATCCGGTTGCCGACCGCCTCGACCAGCGCCCGCTTCGCCTCCCGGGCCACCGGCATCGGCGTGCGCTGGCACAGGATCGCCCAGCAGAGCAGCTCGAACGGCGACGGGAACTTGACCTGGTGGTAGCCGTGCAGCCGCTCCACCACCCGGGCGAAGGGCTCGTCCTGCCGGGCCAGCCGGTAGAACTCGGTCAGGTCGTCGGACAGGCCCAGGTAGCAGTCGAGCCGCTCGGTGACGGCCCGCAGCACCTCCTCGGTGACCGGCCGCTCCGCGGCGAGCCGCCCGACCAGCCCGGGCGCCCCGGGCGCGGCGGTGAGCCGCACGCCCACGGTCGCCCCGGCCTCCCGGACGGCCAGGGTGAGCGCGGCCTGCCCGGTGCCCTGCTGCCCGGCCATCGCCGGGAAGGAGCCGATGAACCCGAGTGAGGCCCGGAAGTCGAACGGCTCCCGGGCGGGCAGCCGGATGTCGGTCAGGTACAGGCGCGATGCGTCCGTCGTCATGCCCCAGCCCCCCTTCGGGTTGCCCTGGCGGCCACGGGCGCGAGCGACCCGGAGAGCGCGTTCAGCACGACCAGCGCGTCACCGCGCGGCACGGGCGCGAAGAACCCGGCATCGGCCTCCTCCACCGCGTACATCGCCCGCTCCCGCAGCGCCTCCCCGGCCTCCGTCACCCGCACCCGCTTGGCCCGGCTGTCGGCCGGATCCGGAACCCGCTCCACCAGCCCCTTGCCCTCCAGCGTGCGCAGCACCTGGCTGGTCATCATCGGGTCCGTCCCGGAGTGCTCCGCCAACCGCCGCTGGGTCGGCGCCCCCTCGTCCATCCCGAGCCACCACGCTCCCGCCAACAGCACGAACTGCACGTGCGTCAGGTCGTACGGCCTGAGCGCGGCCGCCAGCGCCCGCTGCCACGCCAAGGTCACGCGCCACAGCAGGAACCCCGGACTCTCCGTCGGCCTCCCCGCCCGCTCGAACCCGCCCTCCGGCACCGCTTCCCCCACGGGGCACCCCCTCGTCCGATTTACTATGCGCATTTACTATATCGCCTCGCCGACGAGCTGCCCCGGCCGTGAGATGTGCCCCCGCGTGAAGGCACGCCCGGTGATCCACGACGGGGTCGGTCCGACACACCGGACGTGGCTCGGGCCCCACGACCGGTCAGAGGGTGAGGAGCTCCGTGGAGGTGGTGGCGGCTTGCAGGGCATCGGGGTCGGGGAGGACGCCGATCCCCGGGCGGGTGGGGACGGTCAGTCGGCCGTCGCGGAGGACGAAGGGGGCGGTGATGTCGCGGGTGTAGTAGCGGGCCGAGGCCGAGATGTCGCCGGGCAGGGTGAAGCCCGGGAGCGCGGCCAGCGCCAGGTTGGCCGCCCGTCCCAGCCCGGTCTCCAGCATGCCGCCGCACCACACCGGTACGCCGTTCGCCAGGCACAGGTCGTGTATCCGGCGGGCTTCCAGATACCCACCGACCCGGCCGGGCTTGATGTTCACGATCGAGCACGCCTCCTGCCGGATGGCGGTGGCCGCGTCCCGGGCCGAGGTGATCGACTCGTCCAGGCAGATCGGGGTGTCCATGCGAGCCGCCAGCCGGGTGTGAGAGAGCAGGTCGTCCGGGGCGAAAGGCTGCTCGATCAGCGTCAGCCCGTAGGCGTCGAGCCGGCGCAGGTGGGGCTGGTCCGCCGGACCGTAGGCGGTGTTGGCGTCCACCTGCAGGGCGATGTCCGGGCCGAACGTCTCCCGGATCGCTCGCAGCGGCTCGATGTCCCAGCCCGGTTCGATCTTCAGCTTGATCCGGGCGTAGCCCGCGCGGAGATAGCCGTCGACGGCGCTGATCAGCTCATCGACGGTGTCCGTGATGCCGACCGACACGCCGACCGCGAGCTCGGTCCGCGTCGCCCCGAAGTACTGGGCGAGGCTGATGCCCGCGGTGCGCAGTTCGGCGTCCAGTACCGCCATCTCGATGGCCGTCTTGGCCATCGGATTCCCCCTGACCGGCCGGAGCAGCTCGGGCACCAGCGCCGCGGTCAGCTCGGGAGCCCGGGACAACCGGGGCAGCAGGAACTGACGTACCACTTCCCGGGCCCCGGCCAGGTACTCGGCGCTGTACGTCGGATCGTCGTCGGCCACGCACTCGCCCCAGCCGACGGCGCCGTCGGCCGTGGTCACCTTGACCAGCAGCGAGTTCCGGTGTTCCTGGGTTCCCAGCGCGGTCCGGAACGGCGCGACCAGGGGCAGGGCCACCTCACGCAACTCCGCCTGCTGCAGCTTCATTCCGATGCTTCCTTCCGTCGCAGGACGTACCAGCCGGACCGGTCGAACCCGTCGATCCGGTAACCGTTCTCCAGGGCGCCACCGAGCGCCTCGCGCATCGCGGACCGCCAGCGCCGGGCGGCGGCCGGATCCCTTCGCCGCAGGGACTCCGCGTCCACCGGGGTGGCACAACGCAGTACGCCGCCGGTCGCGGCGCGCGGTAGGGGCTCGCCGTTGCCGTCCTCCTCGAGCACGGGTTCCGCCGCGGCCGGGTCCGGCAACGGTGGCGGTGCCGGTGCGTGCGGCGTCGCGTGCACCGGCCACCTGACGAACAGCCGGTCGGAGTCGTCGCCGTCGTTGATGCCGTCGTCCAACGGCCCGTAGAAGTCGGGCAGGTACGCCTCAGCGACCGCCCCGAGCCGGTGCAGGTTGAAGTAGGCGTTGCGGCGGATCAGCGGGTCGTACGTCCACGAGATCGACGACAGGCCCACCTCGGCGGCCCACTCCCGCTGGTGCGACTTCATCGCCGCGCCGATCCCGCGCCCGTGCATTCCCGGCAGCACGCCGGCCACGTGCGAGTGCAGACTGTCCCCGATGGTCCGGAACCCGGCGGTCACGCCGACCATCGCCGTCCCGAGATACGCCGCCGCGACGTAGCCGCCGGTGTGCGCGAGCGCGCACATGACGTCCAGGGCCAAGGGTGGCTCGGCGAGGTCCGGGGTGTTCCACACGGTACGCAACACCGCCTCGGCCTGCTGGAGTTCGGGCACGGTCCGAAGCAACTGAATTCGGACGTCCGCCCGTTCCGCGACAGCGGAAGGGAATTCGACCATGTGACGAGTCTGCTCGGCGGACCGCCGCGGGCCGTTGGCGTCCAGGCCCGAGTTCACCTGGCCTCCTTTGTGCCGATGTCCGGCAGCCGTAGCCGCAGTTGCAGCGCCAGCGCCAACCGCAGGTCCGGATCATCGATGTCGATCAGCTCGGCCAGCCGGCGCAACCGGTGCCGCAACGTGTTGGGGTGCAGCGTCATGGCTTCCGCAGCCCGTGGCACGTCGTAGTGCCCGGCGATCCAGCAGCGCAGCGTCTTCTCGTACTCCGTTCCGTGCCGGGCGTCATGGTCGAGCACCGTCGACAGCGGCTCCGCGTCCAGGGCCGGACGGTACCGGAGCGCCTCGTACACGTCCCGCAGGAACATCGGGGCGGCCAGCTCTTCATGCCGTCCGATCTCCGCCTTGCCGAACGGTCCGCACACCACCTTGAGCGCCTGCCTGGCCTGGCTCAGCCCTGTCGAGATGTCGGCGAGGCCGGGAACGGTGCGACTGATCCCCGCCCGCCAGCCGCCGCCCAGGGTGTCCCTCGCCCGAGCCAGCACCGTCGCGATGATCAGCTGGATCACGGGCGCGTCGGACGCCGTGTCGACCACCGCCACGGCCTGACCGTCCAGCGCTCCCGCGGCGGCTCCCAGCCGGTAGGCGGAGAGCCCCATCCGCAGCAGGTCGCCGACGTACTCGGCGGCGGAATCCGGCGACACGCCTCGCGCGTGACCGGCCGGGTCACCGAAGCGGCCGATCACCAGCACGGTCGCCGGGGCGTCGAAGCGTATCCCGAACGAGTCGGCGAGCTCCCGGGTCACTCCCAGACCGCGGAACAACCAGCCCAGCCGCTCGGCCCGTTGCCGGCGCTCGGCGTCCGCCGCGAGGCTGACCCGGGCCAGGTGGGGCGCGGCCAGCCGCGCGCCCTCGGCGAGGACGTCTGCCGCCTCCTCCGCCAGGGACTCGTCGCCTTGGAGCACCCAGATGGTGCCCAGCGCCTCGCCACCGTCCCGGATGGCGATGGCGAGGCGCGGCCGGTACTCCTTCGGCTCGTAGCTCCACACCGCGGTGTCGGACCGCAGGACAGCGGCGTACTCCTCGGCGTGGGTCGGGTGGTCCGGCACCCGGCGGCCGAGGATCCCGTCCCGACGCGCGTCGTCGACCAGCTGGCCCGGGACCGTGGAGTAGGCCAGCACGCGCATGGACAGATCCTCGATCGCCACCGCGCCGCCGGCGCGCACGGCGATGTCGTTGGCCAGGGCGAACAGGTCGGTGGACCGGTGCCTGTTCGGCTCGAACACCGGGCTCGTGATCGCACGCAGCGCGTCGATCAGGGTGTAGAGCTGCCCCCAGGAGATCTCGGCACTGCGCTCCAGGAGCGCCACGCCGGTCCGTTCGGCCGCCTGTGTCAGCGCTGCCGTGTCCGTGGCTCCGGCTCGCATGACCACCGCCTTGGCGTGGTGTTCGGCAGCCCACTCCAGGACGTCGGCGGTAAGCCGGCCGGGCACCAGGACGATCGCGTCGGTCAGCCCTGCCCCAGCGGCCTCGGTGTCATGGATCGTGGGCGCCCCGACGGCGACCTCCCGGCCCCGTGGCAGCGCGAGCGGCCGTAGGAGATCGGTTCCCAGGCTGTCGAGCACGACCCCGAGGGTGATCCCGGCGGGGGCTGTCACCGCCGCTCCGATCGCAGCATCCGGCCCCGGCGCTCGCCGGTGAACTCACCGTCGGCGATCACTCGTTCACCGGCCAGGTGGTGGCGAGGTTGAGGCCGGGGGGAAGTCCCAGGGGGGCGGCGTCGTCGGGCTGTCTGACGAAGCGCATCCGGTGGACGCCGTGCGTGCTGATCAGGAGGTCGTCGCCGCTGGGGCGCAGGCTGATCAGGCCGCCCGCACGGAACGCGCCGTCCGGTGCCGGTTCGATCGTCCCGACGAACTCCAGGCCGAGTTCGAGCGTGCCGTCCCGGGTGACCGTCGCCAGGATGCCGAGCTCCGGACTGCGGTAGACGGCCGGTGGCAGCGTGGCACCGGCATCCGTGGGGGGACAGCGCCAGTACTCCGCGGCGCGGCCGGGGCGGTACACCGATCCGATCCTGATCGTGCCGGACGACACCCGCAGCCAGGAGCCCGCGCTGTCCTCCAGGCCCTGCCAGCTGCCGTCGACGGCCGGTGCGAACTCGCCGGCGGGCGGCGCGCCGTGGACGCGGATCCGACCGTTGCCCACGGCGTCGATCCGCAGGGTGAGGCCGGATCGCGGATCCAGCCAGTCCCCCGTCAGCCGGGCAGCGGGCTCGGCGGCCACCGGGTCCGCCATCAGCTCGACGGCATCGTCCTCGGGCAGCCCGGCGGCCAGCCGCAGCACCTGGGTGGCCAGCTCCGCGGCGTGGATCGAGGAGTTGTTGCTCAGCAGCGCCACGCCGAGGCCGGCGTCCGGCATGAACAGCAGTTGGGACCGGTACCCGGGGACACCGCCGGCGTGGCCGAACGCCGGGTGGCCCACGATCGTCGTGTGGTAGAGACCCAGCGCGTACGGCTGCTCCTCGCCGTCCCCGGAGTCGACCCGCCGCAACAGCCCGTCGCGGATGTCGGCGCCCAGGACCCGGCCGTCCTGCAGGAACCCGAACCACGGCACCAGGTCGGCGACGCTGGTGGCCAGGCCGCCGTCGCCGACCGCGGACTCCTCGGTGTCGGCGCGCCGGACGGCACCGCGGGTGACGTCGTACCCGTAGGCGAATCGCGGCAACGGCTCCCGACTGTCCTCGCGGAACACGGTCTCGTTCATGCCCAACGGTGTGAACATGCGCTCCGTGGTGAACTCCCCCAGGGTGCGACCGGTGAGCCGCCGCACCAGCGAGGCGACCAGGACGTACCCCGTGTTGGAGTAGGAGAACGCGGTCCCCGGTTCGAAGTCGACCTCGGTCAGCGCTGCCACGAAGGCCAGCGTCTGATCCTGGGTGATCCTCGCCAGCGGGCGGCCGGCGATCGTCGTCAGGGCCAGCCAGTCCCGCAGACCGCCCGTGTGCCGCAGACATTGACCGACGGTCACCGGCACCGCCAACTTCAGCTCGGGCAGGTGCGTCCGGATGTCGTCGTCCAGCGACAGCAGCCCGTCCCGGCACAGCAGCAACGCCGCCGCGGCGGTGAACTGCTTGCTCATGGAGGCGATGTCGAACCGGGTCCGGGTGTCGACCGGCGCCTCGAACTCCACGCACGCCAGCCCCGCCGATGCCTGGTGGATCAGCTTCCCCTCGGTGTAGATCCCGACGGACAGTCCCGGGTCCCCCGGGCGTACCGCCAAGCCCACGACCTCGGACAGTGTTGTTGAGATGCCCATGCGCCACAGGCTCTCAGCCACGACTGCCCGGAAGGTTTGTCCTGACCGGCAAAGTCCGCTCGCCCAACGTTGGCCGGAAGGACATGCCCTCACGCCTCCTGACGTCAGGAGTTCGGTCAGTACCCATCCAATCCTCGCGGGCCTGTGCCATACCGGCCGTTGAGCGCCCTTCCGGAGGAGACCGACTGCAGCCGACCTCCATCACACTCCCGGCACCGCGCGATGGATTGCGGTGATCGTCGCCGCAGCATCGAAGCCGAGCACCGGGTCCGGTCGACCGGAGAGCAGGCTGGCGTAGAGCGGGCGATAATGGGCGATCTTCCGCGCGGTCCGGCCGTCGTTGCCGAACGAGCCCAGCAACTCCCCCTGCCGTGCCGCGAATCCGGTCATGGCAGTGTGGTCGATCCAGACTTCCACGCCGGAGCGGCCGAACACCAAGCTGCTCTCCTTGCTGCTGGTACCGGTCAGCCAGCTACTGCGCAGCCGGGCTGTACCCACCTCGCCATGGGAACGGAAGTCCACGGTGCACCAGGCACTTGCACCGCCGTCCGTCTGCCGGGCGGACGTGATTTCGGTGAGGTCGACGAATCGGGTGAGCATGCTGAGCTGGTTCACCCCTGAATCCGTCCAACTGGAGACGTACGAAGCGAAGGCTTCAGGCCCCCGCAGGACGTAGGGGTCGTAAAAGGCCGAGGTCACGGCTGTGATCGGCCCCCAGCCCGAGTTCACGCCGATCAGCTCCGACGCCCAGTCGACCTCAGGGGAGAAGGCGAAGTGATGGGCAGTGAACACGCGGCCCCGTACATCGACCTTGCCGTCCAGCTCGCACAGTTCCATGAGGGAGGCGAGGTCGTGTACGAGCGGCTTCTCCACGAGCACGCGCGCCGTGGAACGCAGAAGGGCCAGGACCGCCAGCTCGGCGTGGGTCTCCGTCGGGGTGGCGAGGACCACCAGGTCCGGCTGGTGCGCTTCGAGCGCCTGGGCGAGGCTGCTGTAGTGGGGCGGTGTGGCGCCCCGGAACTCCACCGGTTCGACCGGCCGTGAGTCGACCGTGAACTCCATGACGACGTCGTCTCGTTCGGCCAGGACGGCAAGGTGAGTCTCGGCGATGATGCCGACCCCGACCAGGCCGACACGTACCGGATCGACATGTGCAGGACCGGTCATGAGCTCTCTTCCTCCTGTCCGGCCTCGGGCCCAGAGCCTTCGCGTCTCATCGTCGCGTGGCCACCTCCGCCCACCGGCCCAATGACACGGCCGCGCCGTCGATCCATTCGACCCGGGGATCGTGCTCCGTGGCCTGCGGAACGCCCTCGATCCAGCTGGTCACGATCGGAACCCAGTAGGTGTTGCCGCCCGACCTGCGGGTTCGCGCGTCGAGCTCGGCCCGCGTGCTGCGGACGCCGTCGTGGTCGCCACCGAGGACACCGATCAGAATCTGGGCCACATCGGCCAGGTTGTGGCCGCCACGGTAGCCGATGCCGTCCGCCAACCGACGGGTTCCGCCGACCGCCTCCACGGCGGCCCCGGCGTCGCCCGCCACCGTGTACGCGACCGCCTCGGCGGAGCGGATCTTGACCAGCTCCACCGGGTTGGGCACCAGATCGAGCAGGTCCCTCGCACGGGTCGCCGCATCCGCCACCGCATCGACTTCGCCGGACCAACAGGCGGTCTGCGCCAGGTTGGCCAGCGCCTTCGCCTCCGCGGCGGCGAGGCCCTCGTGCCGGGCCAGGTCGATCGCCTCCGCGTACGCGGCCCTCGCCTCGTCGAAACGGGCGTTCACCCGCCAGATGTGCCCGATCAGCCTCAACCGCTCGCCCTCGTCCTCCGGCCCCCGGCTGCGCTGGTCCCGGAGCGAACCCAGCGCCGTGCGGAACCGTCCGTTGAGGTAGTCGTAGTCGCAGAGCCAGTACCTGGCCACCGCGTCGAACTCACCGCCCACCAGTGCCCGGTAGATCTCCGCTGCCTTGGTGTAGTCACCGTGGTTGCGCAGTGCGTGGGCGAGGTGGATCTGCACCAGCTGCGCCGTCGGGCTGCCCTGCGGCAGGCCCTGCCCCACGCCGTCGAGCAGTCCGACCGCCTCGGCGGCGTGTCCAGTGCGACGCAGTCGGACACCTCGTACGGCGGCGAGGACTGCCCGGTACTCCGGCGTCCCCACCCGTTCGGCGGGAAGTCCAGCACCCAACTCGGACCACTGTCCGGCCTCGACGAGGCGCTGCGTGGCCCGGGCCATCCAGTCCGCGAAGACCCCGTGTTCGGCTGAGAGTTTGAGGCCCGACTCCAGGACCTGGGCAGTGGTCACCCGGTCGGCAGACGATCCGAGCCGATCGCCCAACCAGGCGAGCAACCGGACCGCGACCTCGCTGCGGTCGCGGTCGGACCAGCCGTCCGGCAGGCTGCGGTCCGCCTCGCGGATGGCGTGGCGCAGCGCCGCGTGCAGCGCGTACGGCAGGGCATAGGCGTCGTCGTGCGTCAGGAACGGCCGGCGAAGGAATCGGGCCACGCTGCCGTCGGAGACGTTGGGCTGTCCGGCCCGCAGGAGATCAGCACCGACCCGGTCGGTGAGCGCCGCTGTACGGACGAGGTCGCGCTCCTCCCGGGGCAGGTCCCGGATCGACCGGGTGGCCACCGCCGTGAACGTGCCACCGAAGTCGGCCGCCGACGGCTGCCCTCCGCGGGCGAGCAGCGCCACGAAGTGGGACACCGACAGGTCCAGGTACAGCGGCAGGCCCTGGCCGCCCGCGATGATGCGTCGGCGGACTTCGACAGGCATCACGGGCTCACCGTCCCGGGTGAGTGCCTCGCTGAGGTAGCTGTCGGCGTCGGAATCCGAGAGGTAGCCGACGAGGTGCTGGCGGGGTTCGACCGTGTCGTTGCTGAAGTGCAGGTTCGGCCAGCACTCGGGGCCGGTGAAGTCCAGTTCGCCGCCTGCGCCCGAGTCGGCCCAGTCGATCCGGTTGCGGCCGGTGATCACGAACAGCACGTTGGGCATCAGGTAGACGCAACGCTGGACCAGTCGCTCCACCGTGCGGTCGGCGCCCCCGTTGAGCACCTCGAAGGTGTCGAGGAACACGCACACCGTGGGCCGCCGGTCCGACCGGCTCCGGTGGGAAATACGGTCCAGGTCCCAGGCCAGCAGGTACGGGAAGTACGACAGCGTCTCGTAGTCGGCGTCGGCCTCGATCAGTTCGGCGAACAGCTCACAGTCCGCCAGCAGCCGTCCTTCGCGCACCCGGTCCCGGACGGCGCGATAGGTGGCCAGGGCTGCACGGTGCGCCAGTCCGGTCAGCCCGCCGAGACCCGCGGGGTCGACCTCCCGCACGGTCTCCGCGATCTGCTCGCCCAGACCGATGCTGCGGGAGGCCCTACGGAGGGCCGGTGAGGCGTCGAGGAAGTCCTGGAGGGCCTCCCCGGGGTGGGCACGGGCCCAGTACGAGGCGAGCGCCAGGTCGAAGGCTGGCCAGCGACTGCCCAACTGCCCCAACCCGGAACGCAGACGCAGCAGCAAGCCCTCCAGGTCCCGGGCGCCGTCCTCGGAGAGGTCCACCCGGACGGTGACGACGTCGTCCCGCCCCTCGGCCGCAGCCCCGGCGAGCAGCTGGCGCTCCAGCTCGTGCGAGAGCGTCGTCTTCCCTATGCCGCCGACCCCGTAGAGCGTCAGGACGTTGCGGCGCCCCTGCGCCCGGTCCACGACCGGCGAGACATCGGCCCCGTCCAGGGTTCGGCTCAACCCCTCGACCGACCGGTTGAAGGCAGCCACCTCGTTGACCCGGTCGGTGAAGACCTGTTGTGCCGTGACAGTGGACGACAGCCCGCTCATGAACGCGGCCCGCAGGTTCACCCGTGCCATCCCGTCCCCTCTCCGCGCCTCCCCGACGACGTCCTGTCCGCGATGCGGGGATGCATATCTGAGATCGTGTCAGCTCTCAATATCGCGCCACAAGTCGCCCCGGCAGGACAGGAACGCCCAGTTGCGCATGCCTTGTCCTCACGGCAGCCAGCGGGCTGCCTGCTCCCGGGTGACCCGCGCGGCGTCGACGTGCCAGAGCTTGTTCGGCCCGTCCCACTGGGCCTTGAGGAGCGACTTGGCCTCGTCCTTCTCCCCGAAAGGGACCATGAGGTAGAGCCGTCCGTTGACGGTGTCACCGGGCCTGATGCCCGCCGCACCGGTCGCGCCGGGCGGAGTGGGCGCGGACGAAGCCGGTCCCGCGCTGTTGGTGCTTCCCCCGGCAGCCCTCGGGTTCCACGCAGCCCGCTCCTTGCGAGCCCGGTCCATCACCCGGCTGACGCGTTCGCAGGACGCCGGGTCGGTGAAGCGCATCATCAGATCGGTCGGCCCGCTGCCCGCGAGCAGGTTGAGCGAGCCGTGCCAGAGCACGGTGCTGTCGAGAATGAGGACCTTCTCGTGCATCCGCTCACGGAAGTCCACCTGACACCCGGCCTCCTCGAGGACGTCGATCTGCTTCTGATGTCGGGCTGCTCCGGCCGCTTCCCGCTGTTCCTCGGGTGATCGAGTGTGGACGACGACCCGCACGCCCTCAGCCGCTCGGGCACCGAGCAGAGCCGACCAACGGCGCACCGGCTGCGGGTCGAGGAAGGCGCAGTAGACCTCGATGCTGGTCCGGGCCCGGGCGATGTCCCACTCCACGGCCTTCTGCACCTCGTCTGCGGGGAAGAAGGCGGGCCGTGCCAGTTCCTCCTCGGACAGGACCGAGAGCTGCGCCGCGTCACGCGTCGGGATCAGCTGGTCGGCCGAGATCACCTGGGCATGGCTCTCCAGGTGATCGAGCATGACCCGGGCTTCGCTGTGGACACTGAGGTGCTTCCGCAGATGCTCGACGTCAGCGACGACGACGAGGTGGTCCTGGGCCCGGCTGAGCGCGACGTTCAGCAGGCGGCAGGTCTGGGAGGAGAGGCCGGTCCCGGCGTAGAAGATGCCCGGGTCCTTTCCGGCGCCCACGGCGGTGTCGAAGACGACGATCGGGCGCTGGCTGCCCTGGAACCGGTGGATGGTGTCGACCAGGCCCTCGTAATCCTCGCCGAAGCGGTACTTCAGGCTTCCCTTCAGTGCTTTGACCTGCGCCTTGTACGGTGCGATCACGGCCAGCCGATCAGTTGCCCGCGACCCCGGTCCGACCTCGGTGCTCCCCCACTTCCGGCCGGGGAGCACCCCTTCGTATTGGAGGCCGCGGATCAGCTCGTGGACGACGGCCTCGTTCACGGTGTTGGCCCGGTGGTCCGGCCCCGGGATGCGCTGCCTGGAGGTGTCGATGAGGATCACGGGGACATCGACCAGCGGGTTGGACGGGATCCGGCTGCTGTCGGCGCGACCGGTGGCGAGCGGCGCGTCGGGGTAGGCGACCGCGTTGACGAGACGACAGATCGGCTCGCGCATCCGGTACTGGGTGTCCAGCGCCACCAGGCGCGGGTCCTGGCGAACGGAGCCGTGCTCGCTCACCAGGCCGGCCGCATGGAAGGCGTCGCGGGCAGCCCAGTACCGCGCATGCGCGCGCTCGTCCTCCGTGGCCTTCCGGTCGCTGTCCCCCTTGGTAACGGCGGGCAGCTGCCGGAAGTCGCCTGCCACGACGATCCGCTTGCCTGCCAGGCCCGCCGCCAGCCATGCCGAGGGCAGGTTCACCATGCCCGCCTCGTCCACCACCACGACGTCCACCCGGTCGAGCAGCTTGCGCGACTGGACCGCCTTGGCCACCGTCGCCCCCATGACGCGGCACCGGGACCGTACGGTCTGCTGGATCCGGGCGAGCTGCCGCTCGAACTCCTGGATGCGCTCCTGCAAGGCGCCGACTTCGTGGACGAGTGCCGTGTACGCCGCAAGACCGACGAGCCGGGGCCGCAGGGTCTCAAGGCTTCCGCTGGTCGCACTGATCCGGGCAGTCAGTTCCTCCGCCTGCTTCCGGGCGGCCGCTCCGACGTACTGAGCAGTGAAGGAGGTCTCGGTGGCCCGGGCGAGTTCCTCCCGCAGCGTCGTGAGCTGCTTCTCCTTCCGCCCGCCGAAGAGGCCCTTCGGTTCTCCCACCTCATTGATGGCCAGCCGCAGCCGGGCCACCTCGGCCTCTGCTCGCAGAGCGTCCCGTTCCGCGCCCCCAGCCGATTCGAGTACGCTCCGGTGGGCCTTGCGGTCCTCGGCGAGGCGCTGCTCCAGCTCCCGGACTTCGTCGTACAGGGCGACCCCGACCCGGGCCCTCTGCAGAGCCTCCCTCGCCGCCCGTACCACCTCGTCCAACTGCGCCGAGACCCGACCCGCGATCCGGGCCGGATCGACGAAGTCTCCGTACCGCTCGCGCAACGACGGCAGTTCGATCTCCCCGGCCCGCTGGACGAGGCCCTCGGCGAAGCCCGGCTCGGCCTTCAAGAGGTCACAGATCCGCTCCAGGGCCTGGTCGACGGCGACCTTGGTCGGTGCCAGGAACAGGACGTTGTGCCCCTGACGGACGTTGCCCTCCACGATGTGGCCGACGACATCGGTCTTCCCTGTTCCCGGTGGCCCCCAGAGGAACAGCACCTCACTCGCCAGGGCCTGGGCGACGGCGGTCCGCTGACGCGGGTTGAGCTTCAGCCCGTGCCAGTCGGCCACCCACCGCCCGGGGTCCGACACCCGGCCCACCGCCGGTGCCCCCTGTCCGACGATCCACCCGGCGCTTTCGACCCGGATGCCGCCGTCGTCCGAGCCCACCGCCTCCAGGCGTTCCGCGAGCACCACCAGGCCCGCCGAATCGTCCTTCCGCACCTGGACGTTGCGCACACCGGCCGGCAGCCTCTCGGCCAGCACGAGCCTGACCTTTCCGTCCGGCATCGGGGACGCCTCACCGGGGATCCAGGCACCGCGAGCCTGGGAGGGGCGCACCAGGACGGGACTGCCGTCGAACGACGCCGGCCACCGGCGGCAGCCGAAGAGGTACTCGTACCGCCCCTCCGCCGCGGAGACCTGCTGCCCACCGGACAGCGCCGCCTTCTCCGCTTCTTTGGCCTCGTCGCGACGTTCCGCCCTGATCTCCGCCTGCACGGCGGCCAGGAGTTCGGTGACCGGGTAGGGCTGCTCGGCCTGTGTCATAGGTGTGCGTTCCCCCGTTGCGCGTGCACAGTGTTCCGACCACTGTACGGAGTGCGACCGACACCAGGGGCGGATTCCGTCAACCGCCGAGCCCGGCGGACTCACCGCGAGAACAGACCCGCGCGGGCCGGGTGGCCACGTCTCCCGATCCACCCGCTCGATCGAGCAGGGTCCACTACGGTGGCCGTAGTCAGGACTCCGATCACCACCACGACGAGGACGGGCGTGCAAACGACAACTCCCCTGAGCCCCGAGGACCCGCCCGAGATCGGTGGTTTCGAACTCCTCGCCCGGATCGGTCAGGGGGGCATGGGTCAGGTGTACCTCGGCGAATCCCCGGGCGGGGAACAGGCCGCGGTCAAGGTGATCAAGCCCTCCCTGGTCGACTCGGAGACCCGGCTGCGCTTCGCCCAGGAGATCGAAATCCTCAAGACCGTTTGGGGAAACCGGGTCGCGGCCTTCCTGGACGCGGATCCCGAGGCGGAGCCACCGTGGCTGGCCACGGAGTACGTCGAGGGTGCCGATCTCCGCAGGCATGTGGACGCGTACGGCCCGCTCCCGGCCGTCCTGGTGGCCTCGCTCGGCGCGACCCTCGCCGAGGCCCTCGCCCTGGTGCACAAGCAAGGACTGCTGCACCGGGACCTCAAGCCGGCGAACGTCCTGCTGGGACCCACCGGTCCCAAGATCATCGACTTCGGCCTCGCGGTGTTCGCCGAGTCGGGTTCCTCCCTCACCGCCCCGAACACGGTCGTCGGCACACCCATGTGCATGGCGCCGGAACAGGCCAACGGCGTGAAGCCGCTCACGGAGGCGGTCGACGCGTACGCACTGGGAGCGGTCCTCCTCTTCGCACTGACCGGCCGGTACCCCTACCAGGCCGCCAACATCAATGTGCTCTTCCACATGGTCACCGATCGGGACACGCCGCCGGACCTGGCTGGTGTCCCGGCCGAGCTGTCACCGATTCTGGCCTCGATGCTGGCCCACGAGGCCAGGGACCGACCGTCCCTTCCCTCCGTCGTCCAGGAGTTCCGCGCCGTCATCGAGACCCAGGGCCTCAAGGTCGCCCAGGCCCGCCGGCGCCTGACAGCTCTGACCGCAGCGCGTCCGGCTCCCGGGCCCGGCTCGACCACCCAAACCGTGCAACTCCTCCAACCTGCCCCGGCCGACGCAACCACGGTTCCTGCCCCAGCGCCGACCGTCGCCCCGCCGCCCGGTCCCGCACCGGACGAAAACCCCGGCTACACACCGACACTCAGGGACGTCCCCGCGGTGACAACCTCGCCCACCGACGCGCCCGGGCCGACGCCTGCCCCGCCCTCGGCATCGGCGCCCCGTACGCCCCGACGATCCCTGCAGGCCCGTCGCACAGCTCAACAGCTGCGCGAGGTCTACGCCGCCAAGGCCCCGTTCTGACCGAGGCCCGGTCCTCTCCTCGCACTCGCCGTAAGCTCTTCACCTGGTGCGCTGTCCCTGGAGGACGGCCGCCCCCACCGCACAGCACGATGAACACAGGAGGCAGCGGGTGACCCCCGAGCTGAGCAGCGCCGAACCGACCGGGGCCGTGGAGGACCCGTATCCGGCGGGCGCGCAGGTCTTCGTTCGGGACGAAGTGTGGCTCGTACGGAACAGCTCGCTCACCGAACACGACGGCGCCCGGGTCGAAGTGGTCGGCGTCTCGGACTTCGTCCGTGACCAGGAGGCGGTCTTCTTCACCGCCCTCGACCGGATCGAGCTGGTCGACCCCCGGAAGACGAAGCTCGTCGCCGACGACTCGCCGAACTTCCGCCGCTCCCGCCTCTTCCTGGAGGCCGTGCTGCGACGGACCGCCCTGCCCCAGTCGGAACGCGGCCTCGCCCTGGCCGACTCCTTCCTCCTGGATTCCCTCCCCTACCAGCAGCGTCCGGCCCAGCTCGCGCTCTCCGGCCGCAACCTGCGGCCCCGGATGCTGATCGCCGACGTGGTGGGCCTCGGCAAGACCCTGGAGATCGGGCTCACCCTCGCCGAGCTGATCCGGCGCGGACGCGGGGACCGCATCCTGGTCGTCACCCCGCAGCACGTGCTGGAGCAGTTCCAGCACGAGCTGTGGACACGCTTCGCGATCCCGCTGATCCGACTGGACTCGGTCGGCATCGAGCGGATCCAGCGCGAGATCCCGGCGGGCCGCAACCCCTTCACCTACTTCAAGCGCGTGATCGTCTCGATCGACACCCTGAAGAACACCGACCAGTACAAGCACCACCTGGAACGGATCAGCTGGGACGCGGTCGTCATCGACGAATCCCACAACCTGATCAACCGCGGCTCGCTCCGCAACCAGCTCGCCCAGATCCTGGCCCCGCGCACGGACGCCCTGATCCTAGCCTCCGCCACCCCGCACAACGGCGACGCGAAGTCCTTCGCCGAACTCATCGGCCTGCTCGACCCGGCGGCCATCCGCGACCCGGAGAACTACCGGGCCGAGGACATCGAGCACCTCTTCATCCGCCGCACCAAGATCAGCCAAGAGGTGCGCGAGCAGATGAAGGGGCAGTGGGCGGACCGCGGCCCCTCCCACTCGGTGCGCTGCGCGGCCACTCCGGCCGAGGAGAAGGTCTTCGAGGAGCTGGCCGAGGTCTGGCTGCCGTCCAACGGCCGGAAGTCGGTCAGCGATGTGCCGCTCTTCCCCTACACCCTGCTCAAGTCCTTCCTGTCCTCGCCGGCCGCGCTGAAGGCCACCGTCGAGACGCGGATCAAGACGCTGGAGAAGAAGGAAATCCAATCCGCCGTGGCGGCGGAGCGGGAGGCCCTGCTCCGGCTGCGCGACCTCGCGGGCGCCATGTCCGACACGGACTCGGCGAAGTTCTACGCGCTCGTCTCCGAGCTGCGGGCGATGGGGGTGGGGCCCGGCTCCGACACCCGCGTGGTCGTCTTCTCCGAGCGCGTGCAGACCTTGGAATGGCTGCACTCCGTCCTTCCCGCCGCCCTCGGCTTCAAGGGCCGGGCAGCCCAGGGCGCCGTCCGCCTCATGCACGGCGGCCTCAGTGACGAACAGCAGATGCAGTGCGTCGAGGACTTCGGCCTCGCCGACACCCCGGTGCGTGTGCTGCTCACCGGAGACGTCGCATCCGAAGGCGTCAACCTCCACCGCCAGTGCAACCAGCTGGTGCACTACGACGTGCCCTGGTCGCTGATCCGCATCGAGCAGCGCAACGGCCGCATCGACCGCTACGGCCAGGCCCGTTCCCCGGAGTTCCGCGCGCTGATCCTCACCAGCGAGGTCGAGGGCGCCAAGGACGACACCCTCGTCGCCGAGCGCCTGCTCGACCGCGAGCGCGAGGCCCACCAGAAGCTCGGCACGGCGGAGGCCGTCACCGGTCTCTACCGCGCGGAGGCCGAGGAGAAGTCGCTCATCCAGGACCTGCTGCGCGGCCGCACGGTGGAGGAGTCCCTGGAGGCGCACCGCCCGCAGGCCGACGGGCCCGACGGAGGCGACGGCATGGACGACTTCCTCGCGGACTTCTTCGGCTCGGTCGGTGAAGAGCCCACTGGCGAGGACACCTCCGTGCCGCGCGCCGACGTGCCCCGCCTGTTCGCCTCCACCCGGGAGTTCCTCGACGAGGCCCTGCGGGAGGTCTTCCCGGATGCCCAGAGCACCCTGGAGATGGACCGCGACGAGACCTCCGGCCTGATCTCCTTCCGCCCGCCGGCCGACCTCGTCCACCGGCTCAAGGCGCTGCCCCTCGACTACGTGCGCGAACAGCGGCTTCGGGAAAGGCTGTTGGTCACCCTCAACCGGCGCCTCGCCGAGCACTCCCTGCAGCGCGCCCGCGAGTCCTCCACGTCCAGCTGGCCGGAGATCTCGCTGCTCACCGATCTCCACCCGGTGGTGGAGTGGCTCACCGACAAGGTGCTGGTGCGCCTCGGGCGCCAGGAGGCGCTGGTCATCACCGCGGACGTCGCCGAGCCGACGTACCTGATCCAGGGCGTCTACTCCAACGCCCTCGGCCGGCCCACGGTGGTCAAGTGGATGGCGGTCACCCGGGACGGTGCCGTCGACGACGACATGGTGGCGATACTCCGCCGCTCCGGTGTCGGGCCCACCATGGCCAACCCGCTGAAGCACTGGCCCGTCGACCGGCTGCAGGACGCCATCCCGGCCGCGCTGGAGCGGGCGGAGGCGTTCCTGGAGCACCACCGGGAGGCCTGGGACGAACCGCTGCGCGAACCGATCGAGAACTACCGGCTCCGCCTCGGCGCCTGGGAGCAGCCGACCCTCGCGGGCGAACGCACCAAGGAGCGCCTAGCCGGCATCGCCGACTCGCTGCTCACCACCGGCCGCCCGCTGCTCCGCGTCCTCGCCGTGCTCGCCCCCACGCCGCCCCAGGCCGTCTGATCCCTGAGAGAAGCAGTTATGACGTACGACTCCCTGGTGAACCGCGGCGACTACTTCTCCGCCCACTACCTCGCCGAGGTGCTGCCCAAGGACCTCAAGTCCGGGCTGCTGGCCGTGTGGAAGGAGCGCGAGGAGGCGGCGAAGGCTGCCACTGTCGCTGACGACGCGGAGCAGGACCCGGATGCCCTGCCGGTCACCCCCCGGGCCGGCCTGCGCGCCCTGCGGCGGCCGTACTTCCGCTCGCGGGCCGGCTTCGCCCTGCCGGAGGCGGAGGACGGTCGGACGTCGGCGGATGACGACACTGCCACCTACGGCTCCCCGGCCTGGTGCGAGCGGGTGCGGGCGCTCAACGCCCGGGTGCTGCTGGCCCTCGGCTACGACGCCAAGCCCGGCGCGATCACGGTCGAGCGGGCGGATCAGGCGTACCAGGTGCGGGTCGCGCACAGCGAGAAGGGCCTCATCGCCCTGGACTGCGGCTGGGCCGCCGAGCCGGACGCCGCCCTGGACCCGGACGGCCCCGGGCGCCTGCTCGAACCGCTCGTGCTCGACGGGCAGCACAGTCTCCTCACCGGGTCCAAGCTCGCCTCGTTCCTCTTCGCGTGCGAGGACGCGCCCCGGTACGTCCTGCTGCTGGTGGGTGGCGTCGTCGTTCTCGCCGACCGGATGACCTGGGGCGAGGGCCGCTACCTCGCGGTGTCGCTGGACGGCGCGCTGGAGCGCAACGACACCAAGGCCGGCGGCGAACTCGACACGGTGGCGGCCCTGTTCGGCGCCGACTCGCTGCGCACGCCGGAGGCGGGCGGCGAGAACCCGCTCGCGGAACTCGTCGACAAGTCCACCAAGCACGCGGTCGGTGTGTCGAGCGACCTGCGCGACGGGCTGCGGCTGAGCGTCGAGCTGATCGCCAACGAGGTGCTGGACCGCATCCGCGAGAACGAGGGCGTCCGGCCCGAGGACGTCATGGAACTCCCCGAGCTGGGAAAGCAGCTGACGCGGGAGTCGTTGCGGTATCTGTACCGGATCCTGTTCCTCCTGTACGCGGAGGCCCGGCCGGAGCTCGGCATCCTGCCGGCGGACTACCCTGAGTACCAACAGGGGTACGGACTCGGGCGGCTCGGTGAACTCGTCGCCGAGCGGGACCTGGTGGACGAGAAGTCGCGGCGCGGGTTCTACCTGTACGAGTCGCTGGACCTGCTGTTCGGCAAGGTCCAGGACGGCTACCGGCCGCGGCGCACGCACGGTGTGGTGGAGGAGAAGGCCTCCGAGGATGTGGGGCTGCGGTTCGAGCCGCTGCACTCCAAGCTGTTCGAGCCCGAGTCCATCAAGCTGATCGGCGCCTCTTCGGTACCCGATCCGCGCTTCGACGCGGACGAGACGGGCGAGGAGCGCTACCTCGACACGCGTTTGCGCAACGCGACGCTGTACAAGGTCTTGCGCCTGCTGATGCTCACCAAGGGACGGAAGGGCGAGCGCGGCGGGTTCATCTCCTACGCGCAGCTGGGCATCAACCAGCTCGGAGCGGTGTACGAGGGGCTGATGTCGTACAGCGGCTTCGTGTCGGACAAGGAGCTGTGGGAGGTCGCCAAGGGCGGCGACCCGAAGGACGGCTCGTGGCTCATTCCGAAGTCAAAGGTCGACGAGTACCCGGACAACGTTTTCGTGCGGACTCGGGACGAGGACACCGGCGAGGAGGTGCCGGTCCGGCACAAGCCGGGCTCCTTCGTCTACCGGCTGTCGGGGCGGGACCGGCAGACTTCGGCGTCGTACTACACGCCCGAGTCACTGACCAAGGTGACCGTGCAGCTCACCCTCCAGCACCGCCTCGACCAGGACGGGACGACCACCGAGGCCCGTGAGCTGCTGGACTGGAAGATCTGCGAGCCGGCGCTTGGGTCGGGCGCGTTCCTCAACGAGGCCATCAACCAGGTGGCGGCTGAGTACCTGCGGCGACGCCAGGACGAGCTGGGCGTCGCCATCGACACGGAGAAGTACCCGGTAGAGCTGCAGAAGGTGAAGGCGTACATCGCCCTGCACAACTCGTACGGGGTCGACCTCAACGAGACTGCGGTCGAGCTGGCCGAGGTCTCACTGTGGCTCAACACCATGCACCCGGGCATGGAAGCGCCCTGGTTCGGCCTGCACCTGCGGCGCGGCAACTCGCTGATCGGCGGGCGGCGGGAGGTGTACCCCGCCGAGAAGCTGAAGAAGGGCGCCTGGCTCGGGACGACGCCCGAGCGGTTCCCGCTGGCGGACGCGGTGAACGGGGTTCCGCTGCCGGAGGGCGCGGTCCACCACTTCCTGCTGCCGGCCAAGGAGTGGGGAGCGGTCGCCGCCGAGAAGGAGGCCAAGGCGCTGGCGCCTGAGGAGGCGAAGGCGCTGGGCGCGTGGCGCCGGGCGATCACCAAGTCGCCCAACGCCAAGCAGATCGCCCGTCTGCAAGGCCTTGCGCGGCGAGCTGAGTACCTGTGGAGCCTGGTGGTACGGCGCCTGGAGATCTCCGAGCGCGAAATCTCCCGCAGCATTGACGTGTGGGGCGCCGAGGAGGAGTGGCTGCGCAGCCCGGAGATCGCTGTCCAGCGGGAGGACGTTCTGGCGGATCTCGTCGCAGTCGACACCCCATATTGGCGTCTCAAGACGCTGATGGACGCGTGGTGCGCGCTATGGTTCTGGCCGGTCCAGGAAGCTGCGCTGCTGGACGGCAGCGCCGACCGGTACAAGCGCGTACAAGACAGTCCTGTCACCGTGCCTGCCGAGGAGGACTCACCGCAGGTCCTCCTGTCCTGGGAGGCGGAAGACCTCTTCGGAGGCATCGGTGAGTCCGGCGAACTGACCAGGCAGTCGGTCGAGCGCCGCCGCAACACTGGCCGCCGCAAGGAGGCGATCCGCGAAGTACGGCGTTCTGTCATCGCCCTCGCATCGCTGGACGATTGGCTCGACTTCGCCGAGGCCCTGCTCGGCACGCATGAGGTGCCGGCCGAGTCCCTGGTGTCGGCCTTCGAGACTCTTGAGGAGCTGACCCCCTACGAGGACGCCCTCCCCGACCTCATGGGCATGGACCGCGCCCACTGGCTGGAGTCCCGCTTCCCGTGGGCATCGGTCGCCCGGGATGCGGCGGATATCCAGGGGTTCTTCCACTGGGAGCTTGAGTACGCGCAGGTGTTCAGCCGGGGTGGCTATGACATCCAAGTTGGAAACCCGCCTTGGGTTCGGCCCAGGTGGCAGGAGGATGTAGTTCTGGCAGAGCTTGAGCCGTGGTTCATGCTTGCCGATAAACCGAGCGGAGCGGATTGGCGTCTGCGGAAGGCAGCCGCACTGGCCGACACTCGGCAAGAAAATCGCGCATACTTCCTTGACGAGCTATCAACAAACATTGGTATCGTTTCAACGCTTGGGGGATCGTCAATCTATCCCACACTTGCGGGTACCCAGCCGGATCTGTATCGAGCATTCATGATCCAGGCCTGGAAAAATCAGTCAAGCAGCTCCACAACAGGCCTCATTCATCCAGATTCACATTTTGGCGGAATCAGAGAAGGAATTCTCCGATCCGCCGCATATCACCACTTGAGAGCGCATGCCAGCTTCGTCAACGCTTCGAACTGGGCATTCGAGGACTTGAATCGCTCTCAGGACTTCGGCCTTCACATTTACGGCCCGCCGGGCCCAGTCAATTTCGTTCACCTCAGCCAGCTCTACGGAGCCAACACCCTGACTGAATCTCTCACTCACGACGGGAATGGTCCTACTCCTGGCGTGAAACATCAAGGACACTGGGACACTCGCCCTCACCGTGACCGCGTCATTCTGGTCAATACCGAGCGACTGACTAGCTGGCGGCGAATTTCCGGTGGCGCGGGCCCGACAGACCAAGCCCCCCTCCTCAATCCGGTGCTGAAAACCGAGCAAGGGGCCATCGATGCATTGGCTTCCTTTGCCGACCGACTCGAAATGCTCAGCCCAAAAATCTCCAGTGGTTACCACGAGGCCAGTGCCAAGCGAGACGGCTATATTCGTTGGTCCACCAGTCATCCATCCGAGCTTGAGGAGCTCATCCTCCAGGGGCCTCACTTCGCTGGATCAACACCATTCAATAAGCAGCCCGACAACCCTTGCAGGAGCAATCGAGACTGGTCCCCTTTTGATCTCACGACAATCTCAAAGCGCGAAGTCCCTCGAACAAATTACGTTCGCGCATGCGACGCAGCCACGTATAGCAAAGCACAAGACCGGTGGACGGGGCGCCCATACACGGAATATTTCCGCCTAGCTTGGCGAAAAATGATCCCATTCGATACCGAGCGCAGTCTATTTGCCACACTCATCCCCCCTGGCCCCGCACATATCGACGCCGTTTACAGCATGGCCCTCACGGACAATCTCTCCACCGCGCTAACTGTGGGATTCTGGTCCACCCTCCCCCTGGACTACATTCTGCGCATCACCGGCAAGGCAAATCTTCATGCGGCCGATGCTATATATATGCCAGCCCCGTCGCCAGGGCACCCGCTATCCCATGCTCTCCTTCTTCGCACAATGCGCCTCAACTGCCTGTCTGGCGCCTATTCGCCAATCTGGGAAGAGCTATTCAATCCCTCTTGGGTCAGTCTTGAAAACTGGGCCTGTAATTGGCCAAACGTGAATTCCCTAGCGGCGCATCTTGGTTCGGCTTGGCGATACGATAGTCCGCTTCGGAGCGAGTACGAGCGACGTGCAGCTCTCGTCGAACTGGACGCACTCGTATCCGTCTGGCTCGGCATCACCGCTGATCAGCTAGTCGCGATCTACAGGACTCGCTATCCGATCATGGCGGATTACGAGGCAGAGATGTACTTCGATGCGAACGGGCGCAAGCTCGCCCGCAGCTTCAACGCATATGGGCACGGCCAGATCAAGGAGACCTACGCGGCTCTCCTCGATCACCTGGCCAGCCCGGCGACCGTTCCGCCGCCCCAGGGCTACACCGCGCCGTTCTACAAGGCCGACCGCGAGACCGAGATGCGCGCCGCCCACGCGCACTTCCAGGCCCGCCTTGACGCGGAGATCGCCGCCGGCCGGTGGACCCCGCCGACGCCGACCTCCCCGCTGATGCCCGACGAGGATGGATCGTGACCGACAGCAACAGCCTCCCGAGCGGCAAGTCCAAGCACCCCACGCCGGACGCCCTGTTCGCGCTCGACGAGCCGGGAACGCAGCTCCCCGTCGAGTTCGACGACGGCGGAAAGAGCTCCGGCGTCGAGTCCGAGGACATCGGTGAGCGGATCGCCAGCCCCTTTGATCCCAGCAAGATCGAGGTTCAGACCCGGACCCCCACGGTCTCTCTGCTCCTCAACCGCATCCGGCGCGAAACCATCGACCTCGCCCCGGACTTCCAGCGTCGTGCCGGCATCTGGACGGCGCAGGCGCAGAGCCGGCTCATCGAGTCGCTGCTTCTGCGGATCACGCTTCCGACGCTCTATGCCGCCGAGGTGGACGAGGAGTCGTGGGCGATCGTGGACGGCGTTCAACGCCTCACGACCATCGCGCGCTTCGTCGACCCTGATGCCATCGATGCTGAACCCCTCGTCCTCACCGGCCTGGAGTACCTCACCGAGTTCAACGGCTGCACTTTCGGCGACCTCCCGGGCCGCCTTCAGACCCGGATCGAGGAGACCGAGCTCGTGGTCCTCCTGATCCGTCGTGGCACGCCGGAGGAGGTGAAGTTCAACATCTTCGCCCGCATCAACACGGGCGGCCGTCCCCTGACCCGTCAGGAACTCCGCCACGCGCTCATCCCCGGCCAGGCCCGGAACTTCCTCTACGAGCTCGCCAATTCCAGGCCGTTCCTCCGTGCGACGTCCAACAGTGTCTCCCCGGAACGGATGTCGGACCGCGAGATGTGCCTCCGCTTCCTGGCGTTCAGCCTCAACTCGCCGGATTCCTATGCCTCGCAGGATTTCGACGGCTTCCTCCGATCCGCCATGCACACCATCAACACGCTGTCCACGCAGGAGCTCTATGGCTTGGAGGGACGTTTCCTCCTCGCCATGGACGCGGCCGAACGCATCTTCGGCGCTCATGCCTTCCGGAAACGCTTCCCCGGCTACAACCGCCGTTCTCCGGTCAACAAGGCACTGTTCGAAACCGAGTCGGTCTGTCTGGCCAACCGAACGTTCCCCGAAATCAACGAGCTCGCCGCCCGGCAGTCGGTCGTCGAGAAGAAGTTCATGGAGCTCATGGACGACCCTGCCTTCGTGAACGCCGTGTCGTCCGGTACCGGTGATGTCGGTAAGGTCAGGCTTCGCTTCCGCGAGATGGACCGGATCTTCCAGGAGACGCTGGATGCTTGAGCACCTTGGCATCACCAATTTCAAGGCCTTCGCCCGCCAGGACATCGCCCTGGCCCCGTTCACGCTCCTCACCGGGCTGAACTCCTCCGGCAAGAGCACCGTCCTCCAGTCCCTCGCACTCCTCCGTCAGTCCTACAACGCCGGGTTCCTTCACCTCTACGAGGAGGGCGGCGGGTTCCTCCTCAACGGTGAACTGGTGGAGCTCGGAACCGGTCAGGACGTGCGCCACGACACCTACGTGCGCCACGAGTCAACGGCCGTCGCGGATGACCGGACGATCTCACTGGCCGTGACGTTCGACGGAACCCGTTACACCTGGAGCGCCGCCTACGGCCGTGAGGACGACCTGCTGAGGTTGACCGACTGCCCGATGGGCCTGGACGCCCACGACGCGGACGAGTGCTCGCTCTTCCAGCCCGGCTTCCAGTACCTCAAGGCCGACCGGATCGTCCCGGCCGTCAGTTACCCGCGTTCCCACCAGGCCGCCGTGGGCCGTGGATTCCTCGGCTCACGGGGCGAACACACCGTCAACTTCCTTCGGGCCCACCAGGACGACCTCGTCGCGGCCGGCCCGCTCCGGCTGGACGACACCCGTTCCGCTTCTCTCCTCTCCCAGACCGACGCGTGGATGCAGCGGCTCTGCCCGGGCGTCAACCTCCAAGCGGTGGGCATCGACGGCACGGACAGCGTGCGCCTCAGCTACGGTTTCGGCTCCGGGATCTCCGCCTCCAACCGCTACCGTCCGACCAACGTCGGCTTCGGGCTGACCTACGCCCTGCCGATCGTCGTCGCCTGCCTGTCGGCCCAGCCGGGTGCCCTGATCCTCCTGGAGAACCCGGAGGCGCACCTCCACCCGCAGGGGCAGACCTGGCTGGCGTACCTCGCGGTGGCCGCCGTCGCAGCCGGAGCCCAGGTGATCGTGGAGACCCACTCCGACCACGTCCTCAACGGGCTGCGCATCGCCGTGAAGGACGGGCGCATCCCGGCAGCGTCCACGGCCGTCCACTTCTTCCGGCGCCACGAGCAGACCGCCGAGGTGATCAGTCCTGTCATGGGCGAGGACGGCATGCTTTCGGAGTGGCCGACCGGGTTCTTCGACGAGTGGGAGAACTCCCTGGAGAAGCTTCTCGACTGACCTCCGGCACCCGCGCACGTCCTGACAGTCGATCCACAACAGAAACCCAGGGGTGGGAGTGTCACTGACACTGTTTCTCAACGAGCTGTCCTGCGAGTCCGAGTCCGGTCCGCGGGAGGTGGACACCGCGATGGCCGGCTTCGTGGACACGCTCCGCCACCTCAAGAGCTGGCAGAGCATCGCATTGGTCACCAAGAGCCCTCTGCCAGCCGCCGAGCTGGCTCGCGGGTACCTCTACCAGCAGTGGGTGAACGCGAGCGGGCAGAACCGCGACCGGCACCGCTACCTCCTCGCGCTGCGCAGCCGCTCGCCCTTCCGGGACGCCGTCCAGTTGACGCTCGACCCGGACGAGGTGGAGTACCAGCACGACGGCCGCACCGTCGAAGGCGTCGCCTTCGCGCACCTCACCGATGGCCTGGCCGTCAGTCTTCCGGTATCGGCGAAGTGGGCTACCGCGTGGCTGGACGTCGACATCCAGCACCTCACCGAGGACGGCATCGAAAGCAGCCGCGACCGTGCGCGGCACTGCTCAAGCCCGGACGAGGCCGACGCGCACAAGGCCTGGGCCCACGAGGCCGGTACGGCCTCACTCACCACCCCTGCCGAAATCCTCGACGCCTGGGACGAGTTCTTCCCGCACCTCCAGAAGATCCCCCGTTTCGAGCGCTGCCTCCGCCGCCTCGACATGAAGTGGCACCGGCCGGTCCGCAAACTGCTGATCGACCTGGAGGCGACGGCCGCCGGCTGGGACCCGGCAACCTCGCCCGAGCCGAAATGGCAGCACCCGCACATCACCCCGGAGTCCCAGAGCCGGCAGCACCTGTGCACCTTCACCGACCTCGACGGCGAGAACCGCTGCTTCTCGTGGCACGGCCGCTTCACCCCGGGGAAGGGACGGCTGCACTTCCGTCTCGTCCCCGAGGAGCGGGCGATCCGTCTCGGCTACGTCGGCGACAAGCTCGGTAGTGACGCGGAGTCCTGAAAGGAGGCCGTCCGGTCAGATCCGACGCGCGGAGGCGAACCGGACGAACGCCGCCCAATCAGCCGGCTCGATGCGCAGGACCGGCCCCTCCGGGTCCTTCGAGTCACGGACGTGAACGACAGCTTCTGTCAGCGCCACTTCCACACACTGACCGCCTTCCTCGCTGCTGTAGCTGCTCTTGACCCACGTCATAAGCGATTGATCAGTCTTCATGGCTCTCCCAGCAACCTCTCGACGAACTCCAGGGACTCGTGAGGCGTGAGCGCCTGAGCGCGGAGGATTCCGTACTTGACCTCCAACCCACGGACCTTGTCTCGCTCCGTGTGTACATGGCTCACGTTCTGCACCTCGACGTAGGCGATCCTGCGCCCATCCTTCGTCTCGATCAAGGTGAACGGCCCTGCGAGCCCGGCATTCTGCTGCCGGTGCAGCGGCATGACCTGAATCTCCACGTTCCGCTGTTGGCCAATCAGCAGAATCTGCTCCAGTTGGCCACGCTGTGCATCGCTGCCACCGATGGGTCTCCGGAGCACCGACTCATCGATGACGAAGCTCATCGTGGGAGCAGGCCGCTTGGCGAAGAGGCTCTGGCGTGCCAGGCGGGCGCTCACTCGCTGTTCGATGAGGTCATCATCCAACGGTGGTCGCATCATCGAGAAGACGGCACGCGCATATTCGTCGGTCTGCAGCAGACCGTTGACCACCAAGGCGTCGTAGGCATGCAACTCCACCGCCTCCGCCTCCAGCTTGGCGGCGTCCCGGAAGAACGCGGGGTACCGGGCGCGCGCGACCTCGTCCTTCATCGCGATCAGCACGCCGCCCGCGTCCAGTTCGTGATCCGCTCTGTCGATCAGCTCCGGCCGGGGAATTCGCCGCCCAAGCTCCACCGAGGCGATCAGGTCTTCTCCGTACCCCAGTCGTGCGCCCAACTGGGCCCGGGACAGCCCCGCCCGCTCCCGCAGGAGCTTCAACTGCCGCCCGAAGGCACGCAGGAGGCCTGCCCCGTCGTCCTGTTCCGCCACATCGACCACCTTCGGCCCGCCACACCCACCCGGGGACACCCGTACACGATCAGCTAGCGGAACGATACGGAAGGCAACCATCCCGAGTGTCCGGAATCCAGCGAATTCACCCGCGCTACGCCGCCGCTGCAACCATCGCGCCACGCAACAGGCTGCGTGCGCGTTCCACGCCTCGACGATTGCGTTCGACGGCGGCTGTGTCAGGCGCGCCCTCAAGAGATGCAACTCCCGTGCAGCGTCGGCAGACCACGCCGCCCCCCGCCACCGGATCCGCGCAACTCGCGCACTCCCGCAGGCGACCGGCGGCTGCACCAGGCCCGGCGACGGCCTCCGGCATCCGCCGCTCCAGACGTGCCCGTAGGAAGCCTGCCGGGGCCAGCACATGCGAGGGCAGGCCTTCCAACAGTGCTTCGCGCAGCCGCCCCACGTCCGGATCCCGGGCAAGCCAGTCCGCCACCAGCGGTGCGAGATCCAGGACTTCGGCCGCCCCCAGCCGCAGGCGACGGTCCCGGGCCGTCAACCGCCCGAGCAATCCGGCCGCCTCCCTGTCCGTCTCCACGCGGGAGGAGGTCTTTCGCTCGTTCTTCTCCCCCTTGGGGGAAGTGCCGGCCTCCCGGCCCTCCCCCTCACCGAGTGCCGGGTTTCGGACCGAACCGCGCCAGGCCGCCTCAATCTCGTCCGGCTCCGTCAGCGGCACGCTGCTGACGAGGACGCGGGTCGTCCACGTCCCCTTCGTCGGGTGCTGGGATCGCCGGACGTGCAGGTAGCCCTCCTCGATCAGCTGGGCCCGCGCACGGGCGACCGCCGTGCGCCCTTCGGGCATCCGCTTGCCGATGGTGAGGATGGTGTCCCGGCTGCCGGGCGGCAGCGAGAGCGCCCACAACAGCAGCGTCTTCGCCGTGGCCCGCAGACGCGGGTGGCGGACGATCTCGTGTGACGCCCGTACGTAGCGTGCGGGCGCGATAAAGTGCACGTGCATGAGGAGGCCTTACTCCTTGTGCCTGACCCCGGGGTGTTGGCGCACCGCCGGGGTCGACTATTGATCTGTAGCCGGACGGTAGCACGCGGTGACCACTCCCCGCCTCCGAATCCGCGAAGCGCCCGCCTCAGCCCCCTGCACCACAGACGGCACCGGACTCCGCCGGTACCAGCCGCACCTGGCGCGCCGTCAGCTTGAGAGGCTCGCCCGCCGCCCGGTCCCAGAGCACGGCCATGCCCTGCGCGACGCCGAAGGAGAGGTACGGCCGCTTGGGGTCGAACCGGGGGCCCTCTCCCGAGAGCCGCTCCACCGGCTCAGCCGGTTCGACGCAGACCCACTTGGGCTCGACACCGAAGTAGGACGGAGCCTCCTCACCACGCGCCGCAGCGGCAATCGTGCGCTCGGCCGCGCGCCCCGCCGAGTGCAGCGCCAAGGTTGCGACACCGGCCAGGATCGCGATCAGCAGCAGGGCATAGATCGCCACGTTGAACCCCTCTCCCGTGCCCGCATAGCTGTGATGCCGGTGCCTGGCGAAGCCCCACCAGGCGGGGAGCACCAGCGCCAAGCTCAGGAAGGTCAGCAGTTTGACCGCCGAGACGACCTGCCAGATCGGTGGCACGTCCAGGTCCCCGGGGCTGAGCGACAGCCTGTCGGCGTACAAGGAGTGCAGCACCGAACCCGACGCCAGAAGCGTGGCACCGGCCAGCGACGCGACCAGCGGTACCACCCATGCCGCCCACTCCGCCCAGCTCCACTGCCGCATCAGGAGCCACAGCCCCGCGACCACCGCCACGATGCCTGTGGACACGAGCACCGGCTGCCCGCTCCAGCTCTGGTCCGCCGACTGCAAGGGGCCGAGCCCCAGCAGCAGCATCGCCCCGGCCGCAGCCGCAGCCATGCCGGCCCCGGCCGCCCGGCCCTCCCGGAACAGACGTGCCCCGGAGAGCACCGCGGCGACACCGGCCAGCGCTGCGAGCACGACCCAGAAGCCCCGAACGCCTCCGGTGGCCCCGGCCGCGAACACCGCGGCCATACCTACTGCCATGCTCCAGCCGATCACCCGGTCCTTGCGTCGTTCCGTCTCCTCCTCCGGCCAGTAGCGCACGGTGCCGCGCCACCGCCCGTCGAGCGGTCGAACCGAAACGGCGGTGGATGCAACGCCCCCTCCCGAGGTCGAGGGCATGCGCGCGAGGCCCGGCGCCTCCCCCCGCGTTCCGATGACGCGCACCCGGATGTCATGACGGCCCAGGCGGGACGCGAACCGCCGCACAGCGTGGCGCAGTCGGGGGAATCGGGTGATCGACGGCGAGGACGCGTCGTACGCCTGCCATTCGGTCAGCATCTCGCGGTCCCGTACCAACGGCTCGGCCCGGCGCACATAGGTTTCCAGGCGCGCCCTCCGCAGCGCCTTCTGCGCTCTCCGGCTCGCCCCCCGCTCGCAGTTGTGGAGAGCGCCCGGCAGCCGCACCTCCACCTCGTACACGCGCGAGGACGGATCTGGATCCAGTACCCCCTGCAATGGCCCTTCCCCGCACACATGATGGCCGATCACCGGCCAGCCGTGCCCTTCGAAGACCTGCTCGGCCTCCGCCCAGTCCCGCGCACCACCGCGCACCTCGATCAGCGTCAGAACCCGCTGGTCGTACACCTTCGTTCCCATGCCGGCGGCCTACCCGCAAGGATCTTCTCGACACCCGTGTACACCGCCGCCCAACCGCCGTACACGGCTCGGCCGTACGCGCGTCGCCGCTGGTCACGGCCTCTCCGGGCCCGGCACGCTCCTGCCCATGACATCCCTGCGCAACCCGAACACTCCTGAAGCGATCGCTCCCCTCCGGGAGTTCGCCATGCGGTTCAGCTCCACCCCGCGCGGCGCCCGGCTCGCGCGCCGGCTCGTCTGCCACCGCCTCGACGAGTGGGGGTACGGCTACGACTCCCCGCTCAACGAGACCCTGACGCTGATCACCGCCGAGCTCGCCTCCAACGCCGTCCGCCACGGCCGCGTCCCCGGCCGGGACTTCGCCGTCCGGCTCGCCGAGTACCCCGACGCCCTGCGCATCGAGGTGTCCGACACCCGCACCGAACGGATGCCGCCGGCCGCCCTCCCCCGCCCTGCGGCCGATGCGGCGTCCGGCCGCGGCCTGCTCCTGGTCGCCGCCCTGGCCGACGGCTGGGGCACCTCCCCACACTCGGCGGCCCCGGGCAAGACCGTCTGGGCGGAGTGCCGCCCTCGGTGACGCTTCCTGCGGACCAGTCGGATTGCCTCGTGACGGACCGCACGCTCCCGCAAGGCCAAGGCACCGTCGATGAGTCCTTCCACCCTCCCGACCCAACCAACCAGTAAGATGACCGTACGTACGCCGGTCGTCACGGGCGTATCAGGGGGTAGGGGGACACATGAACGACATCCACATCCGTACGGACGTACTACGGCAGTCCGCAGCCGGCCTCCAGGCGGCCGCCGCGGCCGTCGGACCCGCCGGGCACTGGCTCGACACCAGCTTCACCGCTGCGGCCACCATGACCGCCTGGGAGTCCGGACCGGCGCTCAAGGACTGCGCGACCGCGTGGCAGACCCACATGAAGTCGGCGCTCGACCAGCTCCACGTCTATGCGGAACAGCTACGCAACTCGGCGCACTCGTACGACAAGGCCGAACAGGAGGCCGCCCGTCGCCTCGCCGCTGCCGTCACCGATCTCCAGGGGACCGGGCAGTGAGCATGAACATCGCGGCACTGCGGGCCGCCCGCAGCATCGATGTGGACGCCGCCGCCAACTCCTGGCTCGTTCTCTCCAAGCAGGCCTGGCAGGCCGTCAACGACATCCATGCGAACGGAGTCGACCCGCTCAAGGAGAACTGGAAGGACCGCGTCGGCGAGGCCGCCGGCCGCAAACTCGAGGAGCACGCCCGGATCCTGGAGGCCGGCGCGGACATCATGCGCGGCGTCGTCATGGTCCTCGACGCCCTCAGCGCCACGATCACCCGGGCGAAGCTGACCATGAACTCGGCCCTCGACCTGGCCAAGCAGTACGGCCTGACCGTCGACGAGACCACCGGCACGGTCCGCTCCGCCTCCGGTGGCGCGGACGCCTCCACGGACAACGCGGTCCAGGAGATCAACGCGATGCTCCAGGAAGCCCTGCGCGAAGCGGCCCAGGCGGACAAGCTGGCAGCGGCGGAGCTCCGCAAGCTCGCTGCCGCCACCTGCGAGACCGACCCGCGCAAGGCGCTCGACGCCCTCCAGCGCGAGGCCTCCCAGACCGAACTGGCCATGTACACCGGCGGCATCCCCAGCGGTGAGGATCCGCGCCTGGTCGCCGACTGGTGGAAGGCTCTGACCGACAACCAGCGCAAGCAGCTGATGCTCTCCGACCCGGTCACCTTGGCCAACCTGCCCGGCATCCCCGACGACGTGAAGGTCGGCCTCCGCGGAGGCCCCAACGCCAAGTACGACCGCGTCAAGACGGTGCAGTGGGCACTGGACCACTGGGACGACACGAGCATCGACGTCTTCGGGGACAACTGCACCAACTTCGCCTCGGAGGCGCTGCGCCAAGGTGGCCTCCGTGCCAAGGGGGACGGGCTCTGGGGCTGGCGGGGAGACGACACCTGGGGGCGCAGCGAGGACGCCGGCGGTGACTGGCTGTCCCAGCGCGTCGACTACTCGAAGAGCTGGGCCGGCGCGCAGAACATGCACGACTTCCTGATGCGCCACGGCAGTGAGGAAGTTCCGCCGGATCAGGTCAAACCCGGGGACATCGTCTACTACGAGGAGGACTCCGACCAGGACGACCAGGACAAGAAGGGCGCCGTGCACCACACCGCGGTCGTCACGGCCGTGACGCCGGACGGGGACATCAGGTACACCCAGCACAGCGGCGGCCAGAAGAACGCCAGCGTCGGCGGGCGGATCGACGCCTTCCAGGAACAGCGCGGCCACCAGAAGCTGCACTTCGTCCGCGTCAACCCGGACTGGTACTAGATCGATGTCGGACGAACAGCGCTCCCCCCGCCGTTTCCGGGCCCGCGGCCCACTGCTTCTCGCCTGCGTGAGCTGGCTGTGCACCGTGCCCACGGTCATCGCGGACGGCGACGTCCATGCGCTCGTCAGCCGGTGCCACGACAGTCCCGGTGCCCCGGCCTACGTCCTGCCGCTGGCCTGGGCCGGCCTGGCGTTGGGAGTCGGCGCGCTCTGCTGGGGTGGTTGGCAGGTCTTCACTGCCGTGCGGCGGAAAGCACTGCGGCTCACCCTCGGGCACGGCCTGCTCTGCGTCCTCCTCCCGGCGGCGGCCATCGGCCTCCCGTTCCAGTACGCCCTTGCGCAGACCGCCGCCCACGACACCGGCCCGCAACGGAGCAGCTGCTTCGGGAGCGGTCCACTGACCGTCACGCTCTCCGACGAACCGCTCCGGCCGGTGGTCACGCTTGGGCAACCGGCTGGTGGGAACGGGCTCCGATAGGTCGGTGCCGCACTATACGGTGTGATCAAGTGATCCACGCTCCGTGAAAGCGCACGTCGAAGGAGTCCGCCGTGAGGCCAACCCTGGCCGCCGCGCAGCTGCGCGGCAGTCTGACGCAGTACCTCACGACGACGTACGCCCTGGCGGACGAGGACACCCGCGGCGCGCTGGAGCGCTTCCTCGGCCACCCCGAGACCGGGATCTTCCGCGGGCCCTACCTGCGCATCAGGACGCCGTTCCACCTCGCGGACGAGGGCTGGCAGCGGCACCTCGAGTGGCAGCCCGGCTTTCCGCCGTACCGGCACCAGGCCAAGGCGTGGGAGCGGCTGAGCACCCTGCACGGCCCGGCCCGTCCGACGCTGGTGACGACGGGCACCGGCTCGGGGAAGACCGAGTCGTTCCTCGTCCCCGTGCTCGACCACTGCCGGCGGGAGAAGGCCCGCGGTCGGCGCGGGGTCAAGGCCGTGCTGCTGTACCCGATGAACGCCCTGGCGACCGACCAGGCCGGACGCATCGGGGACTACCTGGCGCAGCCGGAGCTGGCGGAGGTCACGGCCGGGCTCTACATCGGCGACCGTCCGGACACCGACTTCCGGCGGGTGATGACGCGTCGTGAGGAGATGCGGGTCTCGCCGCCGGACGTGCTGATCACCAACTACAAGATGCTCGACCTGCTCCTCCAGCGCGGCGAGGACCACGCCCTGTGGGAGGGTGCCGAGATCACCCACGTGGTCCTGGACGAATTCCACACCTACGACGGAGCGCAGGGCACCGATGTCGCGATGCTGCTGCGCCGACTGGCCGCGGTCGTCGGCGCCACCCGCCCGGGCAGCCCGCTCGGGTCGATCTGCCCGGTGGCCACCTCGGCGACTCTCGGCGAAGGCCGCCCCGGTGCGCAGGCCGGCGGGATCCTGGACGTCGCCGCCCAGGTGTTCGGGATGCCCTTCACGCCGGACACCCTGGTCGGCGAAGAACGGATGACCGCCGAGGAGTTCACCGGCGCGGTGGACTACGAGCTTCCCGAACCTCCGACCCCGCAGGAGGTCATCACCGCCTCGGGTGGCCCGGGCGTGGAGTCGAACCCCAAGTTGCTGGACCTGAACGGGCTCGCCACCCGCATGCTGGGGCGCCCCGGGCTGGACGCCTTCCAGATCGGCCGGATGCTCCGGCGCCACGACTTCACCCACGGGGTCCTGACCCTGCTCAACGGCGAGCCGCTCGACGAGTGGGGTCTCCGTGACCGCCTGGCGCGCTTCGGCTACACGTGGGGCCGTACCGCGCGGGAGAACCCGCGGCTCGTGCTGCAGGCGCTCTCCCGCTTCGTCGCCCTGCTGTCCGCCGCACGGGACCCGGACTCCGACGAGCGACGACCACGCCCCCTGCTCCACGTGGAGGCCCACCTGTGGGTCCGGCCGGTGACCAGGGTGCTGCGCGGCCTCGGCGGCGCACCGGAGTTCCGCTGGTACGAGGACGACCGGACGGCCGCCCGCCGGAGTGCGGCCGCGGCCCTGCCGGTGGACAGCGAGGACGGCGAATCCCCGTCCGGCGGCTGGCCGTCGAGCGGATCGCAGCGGCCCGCAGCGCTGCCCGGCTCGGACACCGCCGTCCGCCCGGCCCAGGTGCACCTTCCGGCCGTCTACTGCCGCAACTGCGGGCGTTCAGGGTGGGCCGCGCTCTCCCCGGAAGCCGATCCGCAGCGGTTGGTGATGGCCCACGACAAGATCTGGCGGGCGGGCCTCGGGCGGGATAAGCGGCGCATCCGCTACTTCATCTCCGCCACCCGGGCGGAGAAGCAGGAAGCACTCGCCGCGCTCACCGGCTCCCGGCCTGCGAGCGGCGGGGTCGACCCGCTCTCCGTCGTCGTGCTCGACGGGGCGCAGGGCACCTACCGCATGCCGGTCGCCGCCGACGACGGCGACCTGCTGGACGCCTGGTTCGCCCTGGCCGTCCTGGACAAGAAGACCGCTGACAAGGCGGCCGTGGACGACCGTTGCCCTGCGTGCAACACCGACAACGGCATCCGCTTCCTCGGCACGGCTCTGGCAGCCCTCGCCTCGGCGACCGTCACCCAGCTGTTCACCGGTGGCGACATCGCCCTCGTCCCCGAAGAGCGCAAGACCCTGGTCTTCAACGACTCGACCCAGGACGCGGCCCACCGGGCCGGGTACATCGCCAACGCCTCCTACAAGTTCTCCCTCCGGTCGCTGCTGGCGCACAACCTGGAGGACTCCGGTGCACCGCTTCCGCTGAACGACCTGATCGGGAACGTCCTGGACTCGGTGGACGACCCCGGCACGCTCGTCGCCGTCGTCCCGCCCGACCTGCACGACGAGGCCGGCGTGGACCGGCTGCTGTCCGGACGCGGCACCGGTGACGCCCGCACCTGGAAGCTGATCGGCGAGCGGCTGGCGTTCGCCACCGTCATGGAGTTCGGCCTCCGCTCCAGGCTGGGGCGCACCCTGGAGCTCACCCGCACGGCCGCCGCCGAGGTCGTTCTTGAGGACCCCGAACGCGTCGCCGCTCTCGCCCGTGACCTGCACCTCGCCCTGCCCGGACAGCTGATCGCCGCCGACTCGATGCCGACCTCGGAGCGCTACGTCGCCTACGTGCGCGGCCTGCTGGAACGCCTGCGACAGCGCGGCGGGGTGCGGCACCGCTGGCTGGAGCCGTGGATGAAGGACGCGGGCGTCACCCGGTTCAAGATCTGGGGCGGCCGTCCCGACGGCATGCCGGCCTTCCCCGACGGGATGGCACCGCCCCGGTTCCTGCTCGACGGGCAGAAGGACAAGTCCCACTTCGACACGGTGTCGGGCCGCGGAGGCTGGTACCAGGACTGGACCAGGCGGTGCCTCGGGCTGGACTCCGCCGGTGCCACCGAGTACCTGCACCGCCTGCTTCCCGTGCTCGCCGACGAACAGGTCCTGGCCGTCCGCACGGCACAGGACCGCAGCACGCGTGTCTACGGACTGCAGCCGGGACACATCGAAGTCCGGCTGCTCAGCGACTCGATCGTCAACAAGGCCTTCGTCAGCTGCGATGACTGCGGCTGGCAGCAGGTCGTGCCGCCCGAGCGGCGCACCCGCTGGTACGGGCACCCGTGCCCGCGCTACCGCTGCAAGGGATTCCTGACCCCGCCCCGGTACGGCGCCTCCCGCACCGGTGGCACCACGTCCGGCTTCGGCGGCGTCCAGGAACGCGACTACACCGACGACTACTACCGGCGTCTGTACCTGACCGGCGGCACCTTCCGCGTGGTCACCGCCGAACACACCGGCATGCTCACCCGCCCCGAGCGGGAGCGGGTCGAGCGGGCGTTCCGCTCCGGCACGCACTACACCGACCCCAACGTGCTGTCCTGCACGCCGACACTCGAACTCGGCATCGACATCGGTGACCTGTCCGCCGTCCTGCTCGGCTCCCTGCCCGCCGGGCCGGCGAACTACGTCCAGCGGGCGGGCCGCGCGGGCAGGCAGACCGGCAACGCGCTCGTCGTCGCGTTCGGCGGCCGCAGGGCCCGCGACCTGTACTACCTCGACGATCCGCGCGAGATGATCGCCGGCGACATCGTGCCGCCGGGCTGCTACCTGTCGGCCGTCGAAATCCTCCGCCGCCAGTACACGGCACGGCTGCTCGACCTGGCCGCCGCCGGGAAGCTGACCACGGCCGACGGTGAGCAACTGCCGCCCGTGCCCAGGCTGGTGTCGGCACTGTTCGGCACCACCGGCTGGTGCCAGGACCTGGCCGACGCGGCGCTCACCCACGGAAAGGCCCTGGTGGAGGAGTTCCTGGCACTCTTCCCGCGCGGCACCGGCCGGGACGACGACGCCGGCGTATCCGACCATGCTGCCGACGAGTTGCGGTCCTACGCCACCGGTGGCATCGCCCGCTGCCTACAGGAGGCCGAGGAAGCCTGGGTTCTCCGCCGCGAGGAGCTGAAGCGACGCCTCGCGGCCATCAACACGGCCGTTGACGCCCTGGTACCGACCGACCCGGAACAGGACCGCGAACGGCGGGAACTGCGCGCCGAACTGCGCAGCACCGCCGATCTCCTGGGCACGCTGAACCGGGCGAGCGCCCACGGCACGCTGGTCGAGCTCGGACTCCTGCCGAACTACAGCCTCGCCGACACGACCACCAAGCTCGAAGCCACCCTCTACTGGCGGGAGGACCCGTCCGAGCCGGACGGGTCCACCGCGACCCCGGGGGACTCGGCGAACGGGACTCCCCGGGTCTACCGCAGCGAGGTCCGCAGCTACGACCGCTCCCGTCGGCTCGCCCTCACCGAACTCGCGCCCGGCAGCAGCTTCTACGTCAACGGCTACCGACACGTGGTGCGCGCCCTGGACATCGGCAGCCCCGAGCGACGGGCCTGGTCCGTCTGGCGGCTCTGCCCGTCCTGCGGATTCGTCCGCACCGAGAACGCGCTCACCGACACCGACCCGTGCCCGCGCTGCGGCAGCCGTGCGATCGCGGACGCCGGGTGCGTGCAGTACGTGCTGCAGCCGCGGCAGGTGGTGGCCCGCGACAAGCGGGACGACGCCCGGGTCCGCGACGACAGGGACGAGCGGGAGCGTCGACGCTACTCGGTCCTCACCGCCGTCGACATCGACCCGGACCAGCTCGCCCCCGGTTCGTGGCGCCACGACAAGGCGACCTTCGGGGTGGACTTCGCCCGCCGTGCCGTCGTGCGGACGCTCAACCTGGGCGTCGACCGCCAGGACGGCAGCAGCACCGTACCCGTCGCCGGTGAGGACGTCCGTCTCAACCCGTTCTTCGTCTGCACGAGTTGCGGAGGTGCGACGGCCGACGGCCGTCCCGTCGTCGACGCCCCGGCCGACGCCCTCACCCAGTCCCTGAGCGCTCCCTCCAGGGCCGGCGCCCATCACCTGCTCTGGTGCCCCCGCCGCAGGGCGCAGCAGCCCGCCGGATCCGGCCGGGCCGAGCCGCAGGACGTACCCCTGCTGCTCGCCCACGAGTTGACCACCGAGGCCGTGCGGATCCTGCTGCCCGCGTCCGTGGCGCGTGCGAAGGAGCGCTTGGCGTCCTTCACCGCGGCGCTGTTCGTCGGCATAGCCGCACGCTACGGCGGCGATCCGGACCACATCGACATCGCGCCCGCCTCGATGCCCGACGGCAGTGACTCCGACTGGCCCCAGCGCTTCCTGGTCGTCTACGACCGCCTTCCGGGCGGTACCGGCTACCTGCACCGGCTGGCCTCGGCGGAAGGCTTCAAGGAGGTCCTGCTCAGGGCACGCGACGTCATCGAAAGCTGCCCCTGCCGGGAGAAGGGCCAGGACGGCTGTCACCGCTGCCTACTGCGCCGCGTGCCGGCCACGGACTACGACAAGGTCAGCCGGAGCGAGGTCCGACAGATGCTCGACGACCTGCTCGGTGCGGACGGGGAACGCTGGCAGACGTCGCCGGTCGCGACCACGCGCCACATCTCCCTGGAACAGCAGGCCGAGAGCGATCTCGAGATCATGTTCGTCGACACCCTCAGGGACTGGGCACGGTTGCCCGAGTCACGAGCGAGCGCGGACGCCTACACGACCTCTGCCGGGACGTACTCCCTCGAACTCCGCCTGACCGGCGACGACGGCTCCACCGTGAGCTGGCGGGTCTCCCAGCAAAGGGCTCTGGACGGCACCCGCCCGGACGTCCTCTTCGAACGGCTCGACGCCCCGGGTCCACGCCTCGCGGTCTACCTCGACGGCTACGAGTACCACGCCGGCCCGCGGCACAACCGACTGGCGGACGACGCCGTGAAGCGCGCCCGGCTCCGGGCGGACGGCCTGCGCGTGTTCCAGCTCACCTACTTCGACGTCAAGGACTGGCGTCGCCGCGTCACCGACCACGGCCACGCCGGCGGCGGCCCGACCGCTCCGGTCCGGCGGCTCTACGGGTCGGGCGGTGACGGGGAGGAGAGGGCACGGAAGTACTACGCCAACGTTCGCGGCGGCCTCCCCGGTGAACTCTCCGAGACCGTGTGGATCAACCCGGCGAACCTGCTGCTCGCCTACCTGCGATCGCCGGATGCCACCCGGTGGCAGTGGCGCGCGGAGGCCGCCGCAGCAGGGCTTACCGGAGTCAAGGGGGCCCGCGCCGCAGCTCTGGCGGCCGATGCGGTCGGACCGCAGGTCCGTGCGGCCCTCGACGGCGGAGCACCTGCCGGTCCCCGGGGACCGGTGCAGGTCATCACCGTTCCGGACGGCTCGGGCCTCCGGCTGGTCCTGGTGGCCGACGGACGCCACAAGCCACCGGTCTGGAGCGCCCTCGCCGTCCTCGACGACGGCGCACGTGCGCACGATGACGAGGTGTCGCACAAGCAACGCTGGCGCTCCTGGCTGTTCTGGACCAACCTGCTGCAGTTCCTGGAGCACGGCGGCGGCGACAGCGTCCAGCTCACGACGAGCCTCCTCGGCGGTTTCTCCGTCGAAGTGCTCGCACCGGGCGGCGGCCAGGGATGGCTGGCGGCCACCCGACAGGCAGCCACAAAACAGGCACCGGGTACGGAGGTCGTCCCTGAGGGTCCGATTTCTGCGCCTCCAGCTCCCGTCCCGGCTGCCGAGCCCGATGCGGCATGGACCCGGGTGATCGAGTTCCTCGACCCGGACGAGGCCGGAATCGCCGAGCTCGCACACCTCCTCGCCGAGGCCGGCGCCCCTGCCCCGAAGGACGGCTACGAGCTCGACAGCAACGGCTGGCAGGCCGAACTCGCTTGGCCCGAACAGCGGATCGGCGTCGTCCTCGCCCCGCGCTCGGCTGGCGGAGAGCCGGACTACGAAGCCCAGGACCGCGACAAGGCCTTCCGCGCCGCAGGATGGGACGTCCGCCCCGCCGTGAGCTGGGATTCCCGGGATCTCGTCGAGCGGCTCGGCCCGCAGGGCGGCACCCTCACCGAGCCACAACACCGACGAGACGGAACGACCAACGACGGAGAGTCAGAACGATGAAGACGCCGGGAATCACCCTTCGCCTGCTGGACAAGGCGGACAAGGAGATCCTCAAACTCCCCCGCTCGGTCAAGGGCGCCCTCTACGACTTCCAGCACAAGTTCAAGGCGAACCCACACGCCACCGGCCTCAAACTCCAGCAGCTCAAGGGCGACAGCAGGCTCTGGTCCGCCCGGGTCAACGACGATCACCGTGCCCTGCTGCTACGCCTGGCCGACGACGACTGGCTGATCGTCGCTGTCAAGCACCGCAAGGACGTCTACGAGAACCTCGACCGGCTCGCCTACGGGATCAACCACATCACCGGTGGCATCGAGTACGTCGACCTCCAGGTAGTGGAGGAGAGCATCCTTCGCGGCTTGGCTCCGGCCCGGCCCCCGGCGGTTCCGCACACGGGCGAACCGACCGCGCCCCGGGGACTCTTCGCGGAGTGGTCCGATGAACAGCTGAGCGACCTCGGGGTCGCCGCGCCGCTCCTCCCCGTCATCCGGACGCTCACGACCGAGGACCAGCTCCTCGGTCTCGTCGAATACGCCCCGCAGCTCACTGGTGAAGTGCTGCTGGCCATCATCGACGGCAAGGACTTCGACAGCATCCTCGACCAGGTCACGACGCCGGTCGCGGCTCCCGAACCGGTCGACCCGGAGGACTTCCAGGCCGCCGCCGAACGGCCGGCAACCATGGTCACCACCTCCGACGCGGCCCTGGAGGAGGTCCTCAGGGGCGGCGACTTCGGGCGGTGGAAGGTGTTCCTCCACCCGACCCAGTCCAAGCTGGTGGAACGCACCTACTCCGGGCCCGCCCGGGTGAGCGGCGGCCCTGGAACGGGAAAGACGATCGTCGCCCTCCACCGCGTCAAGCACCTGGTCGACCGGCTTCCTCCGGGCCACACCAAGCCCGTCCTCCTCACCACCTACAACAAGAACCTCGCCGCGGACCTGCGTTCGCGACTGCTCGAACTCGGTGGAGAGGAGCTGCTGGCCAGGGTGGACATCAGCCACGTCGACCAGCTCGCCCTCCGGATCGTCCGGGAGGCCGAGCCCGGCAACTCCAAGCAGACGATCGACGACAACCAGGCCGTGCGGGAGTGGCAGGCGCTGCTGGACGAACTCGGAGAGACCGCGTGGGACGCCGAGTTCCTCCACGACGAGTGGACGCAGGTGATCCTCGGGCAGGTGATCGGATCGCGCGCGGACTACTTCAGGGCCCGCCGGGCCGGTCGGGGCAACATCGGCCGTGTCGAGCGCGCCGAAATCTGGCAGCTCGCCGAGCGGTTCACCCAGCGTTTGGACCGCTCCCGACGACAGACGTGGGACCAGGTGACCGAGCGGGCGGCGCGCCTGGAGGTGGAGCGCGAACAGCGGATCGCCGCGATCGAGGCTCATCGCACCGAGGTCGGCGGTCTGGACAACATCCATCTCCAGGACGGCTCCGCCGGCTGGTTGCGGCACCGATACCAGCACATCGTGGTCGACGAGGCACAGGACCTGCGACCGGCTCACTGGAAGATGCTCCGGGCGATGGTCCCGAGCGGCCAGGACGACATCTTCCTGGTCGGTGACACCCACCAGCGCATCTACCGGAACCAGGTGACCCTCGGAAGTCTGGGAATCCACATCCGAGGGCGCTCGTCGAAGCTCACTCTCAGCTACCGCACCACTCGCCAGATCCTGCGCTCGGCACTGGACGTCCTCACCGGGGAGTCCTTCGACGATCTCAACGGTGGTGAGGAGACCCTGGCCGGTTTCCGGTCCGTCCTCAACGGTGCCGCTCCGCGGCTGCACCCCTACGCCGACTGGAATGCGGAGCGGGTGGGCATCGCCGAGCACATCGCGGCCTGGAGCGCCCGCCCTGACGAACGGATCCCCCTCGAACAGATCGCCGTCTGCGTCCCCACCAACCAAATGGCGGGAGAGGTCGCCTACACCCTGGCGCAACACGGAATTGCCGCTGTGGAGATCGGCCCCGACGGCCCCAGGAACGGCAGCGGTGTCCACATCGGCACGATGTTCAGGTTCAAGGGCCTGGAGTACCAGCGGATGATCATCGCTGGCGTCCGCGACGGGTTGGTGCCGCGCGACAACGTGAACCGCCTCAAGGGGGCGGACCTCGCCAGGTACCGTCGGGAGATGCAGCGTGCCCGCTCGCTGCTCTTCGTCGCGGTGACCCGTGCCAGGGACAGCGTCGACATCTTCTGGCACGGCGAGCCGAGTCCCTTCCTGAAGCCCGTTCTCGCGTCCTGAGCCACCTCACGACGCCGGGCGTCCTCGGCTTCTACCGACTGAACAGCCAGCAGGAAGAAACGTGCCCTGGGAGGTTCACACGCTCCTCCGGCTGCCGGTCGGTAACCGGCAGCCGGAGGAGGCGGTCAGGTGACCAGAGGCTCGGCTCGCAGCCGATCGCCTTATCGGGGAACAGGGCGGGACGTTCGTAGCCGCCGCTGGGAGTGAAGAAGATGTCCTTGCCCTGGCAGGGGACGATGAGCGTTCCGCTGGCGACACCGGGCCCGCCCGGGCCCCGGCCGCATCCTTGCCGTCCTTCAGGGTCAGGGGCGGCGTACTCGAACTCGGGGTCGAGGTTGCTCATCGCGGGACCGGAGGACGTCGGCACCGATCATCCGCCACGGTGCGGCGTTCCTCCACCCGTACCCGGCCACCCGAACGGACCGCGGGAGCGGGCGCCTCAGTGCTCGCAGGTCCACCAGGCTTCCGCCGACGCCTTGTCGGCGAGCTCGCGCAGGTTGCGGACGGCCTGGGCCGGGTCCTCGGCGCCGTACACGGCCGAACCGGCCACGAACACGTCCGCGCCGGCCTCGGCGCAGCGCTCGATGGTGGCCGCGGAGACGCCGCCGTCGACCTGCAGCCAGAGCTCCAGGTCGTGCTTGGCGATCAGCTCCCGGGTGCGGCGGATCTTCGGCAGCATGATGTCCAGGAAGGCCTGGCCGCCGAAGCCGGGCTCGACCGTCATGATCAGCAGCATGTCGAGCTCGGGCAGCAGGTCCTCGTACGGCTCGATCGGGGTGCCCGGCTTGAGCGCCATCGAGGCGCGGGCGCCCTTGGCGCGGATCTCGCGGGCCAGTCGGACGGGCGCGGCGGCGGCCTCGACGTGGAAGGTGATCGAGCCGGCCCCGGCCTCGACGTACTGCGGGGCCCAGCGGTCCGGGTCCTCGATCATCAAGTGGCAGTCGAGCGGGATGTCGGTGGCGCGGGCGAGCGACTCGACCACCGGGATGCCCAGGGTCAGGTTCGGCACGAAGTGGTTGTCCATGACGTCCACGTGCAGCCAGTCGGAACCCCGGACGGCCTCGGCCTCGTCGGCGAGCCGGGCGAAGTCCGCGGACAGGATGCTGGGGTTGATCTGGGCCATGACCGACTACCTTCGTACGAGGGCTTGCGAGGGCTGGGCACCCAGGGGCGGGCACCTCGTCCCATCATCTCGCGCCGGACGACTGCCGGTCGCACCGCGTATGCCCCTCGTGACCGTGATCACACCTCGGCCGGGGCTGGCGGGGCCGCCGCCGTGACCATCAGGTGGTGAGCGGCCCGCACTGCCCGTCGGGCCGCCCCCGTCCAGCCGGGCGGCTGCTCCGAGGAGGTCTCCCCGTGTCCCCTGCCGATGCCGATCCTGGTCCCCAGTCCGTTCCCGACCCCGGCCCCGGTCCCGCTCACCCCGCCCGGGCGCTGTGGCGGCTCTTCGAGCCACCCCCGCGGCTCTGGCGGGCCGCTCGGGAGGCCCCCGGTGGGCCACTGAAACTCACACGATGTGACCTCTGTCACAGGCCGGCGGGGATTACCGGAGCCGCCCCCGTGGTCATCAGCACTTGAACGGCCCGCGCGCCCGCCCGGGCGGCCCCGGTACCCCGCCGCCCCCGCGACCGTCGTGAGCCGTGCCGACCAGTCGAGCTCCCCGCGCCCGCCCGGAGCCCCGTCCGAGGAAGGTCTCCCGATGGCCGATCTCGTCCATCCCGCCCGCGCGCTCTGGTGGCTCTTCGAGCCCGTGCACGCGGTCACCTACTTCCAGCCCGAGTGTCGCGACGCCTTCGAGGAGGCCGGGCTGCGCGGTTTCTGGCGCGGTTACTTCGGTGGCCGCTCCGCCCCGCTGGGCGCGGTGGACGCCCCGCCGGTGATCGCCGCGTTCTTCAACTTCGCCCCGGCGATGGTCGAACGAGCCCTGCCCGCACTGTGGTCGCTGGCCAGTCCGGAGGAGGCACTGGCCGCCCGCGGCAAGGGGGCGGGCGCGGCGCTGGCCCGGCTGCTGGAGCACGTGGACCGGGAGCAGGTCGAGCAGGCCGTCGAGACGCTGGAGCAGGCCGCCGCCCGGCTGGACTGCGCCGGCCGGGTGCTGGCCGCCGCCAACGCCGCGCTCCCGACGCCGACCGGACTGTACGAGCGGCTCTGGCGGGCCGCCACCGTGATGCGCGAGCACCGCGGGGACGGGCATGTGGCCGCGCTGGTGGCCTCCGGGCTGGACGGCTGCGAGGCCCTGGTGATCCGCTGCGCGATGGACATGCGGCGCGAGCAGCTCCAGCCGGTGCGCGGCTGGACGGACGAGCAGTGGGACGCGGCCGCGGAGCGGCTGGTCGAGCGCGGCTGGCTGACCGCGGCCGGCACGGTGACCGAACTCGGCCGGATCCGCCACCAGGGCCTGGAGGCGGCCACCGACCTGGCGGCCGCCCGGGTCTGGGAGGACTACCCGCGGGCCGAACTCGACCGGCTGGCCGCAGCGTTGAAGCCGATCTCGGCGCTCTGCCGCAGCAGTCTGCCGTTCTACCCGGTGGGGCTGCCGGACAACTCCTGAGTGTCGTTCCGGGCGGGGCAGCCGTGCGGGCCGGTCCGGCCGGGCAGCCGGGCCACCGTTCGGGGCCGTTCCAGGCGGGCGGGCGGCCAGGCGGGCGGGCGGCCAGGCGGGCCGGCCCCGCTACTGCTCGCCGCCGGGCGGGCCGAGTACGATCCCCCGCCCGGCGTAGAACGGCCCGAACGAACGCCGCGGGACGCGCGCGAAGGCCTGTGACTCCCCCGGGAAGCCGGAGGGGTTGTGGATCAGCAGCGCCGTCTCCGTGGCGCCCACCGCCAGCACCAGGTGCCCCCCGCGCCGGACCGGCTCCGGCCCGTTCGGCTCCCGGATCGACGGGTGCACCGACACCATCACCAGCCGCCCGTCCGCCACCTCGGCCGCCACCTCTGCGGGCGTCAGCTCCGCGGCGCGGGCGGTCAGTCCCCAGCGCCGCCGGACGTACTCCGCGAACGGCGTGTGGACCAGCCCGCGCAGGCTCTCGCCGTCCCGGACGTACGCGCCGGCCGCCACGCACTCGCCCGCCAGCGCCATCGCCGTCGGGGTCACGCCCCACCAGTGCTCCAGCGCCATCCGCAGGCAGGCCACCCCGCACAGCCGCCAGGACCACCAGGAGTACTCCTCCGGGGTGGCCGCCCCGGACTGGCCCCAGCGCGGGTCCCGCGCCGCGTCCAGTCGCCCGTCCACGATGTCCCGCACCAGCTCCGGGGACTCCCACTGCGCCCGGTACGGCACCTCGTGCACCACCCGCGCCGGCCGCGCGGCGCCGCCCTGATCGACCATCCCCCGACGCTCCCACACCCGGGCGGTCCGACGACTCACGACACTCCTGGAGTGTCCGCCCGGGCGTCGACGCCGTCCGCCGTGCCCTCCGTCGTGCCCGCGCTCTCCCCCGCGCTCTCCCCCGCGCTCTCCCCCGTGCTCGCCCCCACGGATTCCCCCACGCTCTCCCTCGCGCTCTCCCCCGACCCCGCCCCCGAGCGGAAGGCCAGCCGCTGGGCGGCGTGCCGGCCGCGCTCCTCCACCGGCACCTGACCGGTGGCGCCGGCCAGGCCGAAGGCCGGCATGTCGAAGTAGATCGACTCGTAGCCGCCCTCGGGGACGACGTACGTCTCGTGCCAGAGTCCGACGTGCCCCCGGGTCCGGCCCGCCCGCACCATCCGGTTGGCGATGCCCCACACGGTGTGGTGGAAGCCGTCCGGTGCGGTGGAGTAGCGGTACAGCGCCTCCTTCGACTCCCAGTACTGGACGACGTAGTAGGTGCGCGGCGAGGCGGTGAGCAGGATGCGCCCGCGCAGGCCGCGTTCGGGGCCGCGGCGCAGCTCGTACAGCATCCGGAACATCGCGTACATCACCGGGCCCCAGTGGTGGACGGCCCAGAAGCGGTTCACCCGCATGCCGATCAGCAGCACCACGGTGTCGCCGGTGGCGGCGGCGGTGGTGTAGCCGGGCCTCGGCTTGGCGAACATCGAGCGGATGAACGTGTTCCCGTTGGACATTCCCGGCCTCCCGAAACCGACCCGCACCCCATGTAATCGGTGATTACATCAAGGCCCGGCAGGGCGGTCAAGGCTCCCGGCAACCACAATTCGGGCACTCAATTCGCCTGCCGCTCGGGCAGGTTGGCTATCCCGCGGCGGAAGGTGTCCAGTACCTGGACGGCCAGCTCCTCCGCCCGGTCCTCGGGCAGGAAGCCGTCCACGATCATCTGCGCCAGCCCGTAGACCAGCGCCTGCCCGGCCAGCAGCACCTGCCCCGGATCGCCGGGTCCCAGGCGCCCGGCCCGCTGGTCCGCCAGGATCAGTTCGGTGAACGCCCGGTCGATGTGGTCCAGTTGCTCCCGCAGCTCCGGATCCCGGGCGGCCGTGAACACCCGCGAGCGCACCAGCTCGAACCGCCGCGGATGGCGCAGCGCGTACCGGACGAACCCCAGCCCCAGCGCCCGCATCGCCGACCCGCCGACCGCCTCGGCGGCAGCCACCTCCGCCTCCTGCCAGTGGTAGAAGTCCGTCAGCACCCGGTCCGCCACCGCCGTCAACAGCGCCCGCCGGTCGGCGAAGTGGCGGAACGGCGCCCCCGCCGACACCCCCGCCCGGCGCGCCACCTCCCGCACGCTCACCTTCTCCTGGCCCTGCTCGTCCAGCACCTCGAACGCCGCCGCCACCAGCGCCTCCGGCAGCGCCCCGTGGTGGTAGGCCCCGCGCTCTCCGATCCGCTCCGTCATGCCTGCCTTGCTACCACAGCGGCCCGGGCCGCCGGGGAAGGCTCCTCGCCTCGGCCGGGTGGCCGGGGCGAGGAGTGGGCGGGCCGGTCCTACCAGGCGTAGTCCTCCGGGGCGGGCCGGTGGCCGGGGAAGAGCTCGTCGAGGCGGTCCAGCGCCTTCTGGTCGAGCGTGACGTCGAGCGCCGCGAGGGCGCCGTCGAGGTGGGCGGGGGTGCGGGGGCCGATGATCGGGGCGGTGACGGCCGGGCGGGAGAGCAGCCAGGCGAGGGCAAGGTCGGCCGGGTCGGTGCCGAGTTCGGCGGCGAAGTCCTCGTAGGCCTGGAGTCGCTCGCGGTGCTTCTCCAGCACCGCGTCCGCGTAGCCCAGGGCGCCGCGCACCCGGGTGCCCTCCCGCTCCTTGCGCAGGACGCCGCCGAGCAGGCCGCTGCGCAGCGGGGACCACGGCAGCAGGCCGAGGCCGTAGTGCTGGAGGGCGGGAACGACCTCCAGTTCGACGGTGCGGTCGAGCAGGTTGTAGAGCGACTGCTCGCTGACCAGGCCGAGGAAGTGCCGGGAGCGGGCGGACTCCTGGGCCTGGGCGATGTGCCACCCCGCGAAGTTGCTGGAGCCGACGTAGATGATCTTGCCCTGGGCGACCAGGACCTCCATCGCCTGCCAGATCTCCTCCCAGGGCGTGTCCCGGTCGATGTGGTGCATCTGGTAGAGGTCGATGTGGTCGGTCTGCAGCCGCCGCAGGCTGGCCTCGACGGCCTTGCGGATGGCCAGCGCGGACAGCCGGCCCTCGTTGGGCCAGTCGCCCATGGGGGCGTAGGCCTTGGTGGCGAGCACGGTGCGCTCGCGGCGGCCGCCGCCCCGGGCGAACCAGCGGCCGATGATCTCCTCGGTGCGGCCCTTGAGGTTGCCCTCCGGGTCGCGGCCGTAGGAGTTGGCGGTGTCGAAGAAGTTGATGCCGCGCTCGTGGGCGGTGTCCATGAGGCGGTGGGCCTCGGCCTCCTCGGTGTGGGGGCCGAAGTTCATGGTGCCGAGGCAGAGTCGGGAGACGGTCAGGCCGGTGCGGCCGAGGTGGGTGTACTCCATGGCGCCCCACCTAAAGCCACACCGGCCACGGTGTCCAGCACATTCACCGGACCAGGCGGTTCACCGCCCGTGGGTGGCGAACTTCCGCACGGCCAGCGGCCCGCAGAACAGGAGCAGTACGGCGCTCCAGAGCAGCGTGGCCGTGACGGCGTGCTGCATCGGCCAGGCGGTGCCGGGCGCCGCCGGGTTGCCGAAGAGCTCACGGGCGGCCTCGACCACGGAGCTGATCGGGTTCCAGTCGGCGACCACCCGCAGCCAGCCGGGCATCCCGCCGGTGGGCACGTACGCGTTGGTCACCATCGCCAACGGGAAGACCACGACGGAGAGTTGGCCGGCGGCCTCCTCCTTGCCGACGAGCAGGCCGAGCAGGGTGCCGACCCAGGTCATCACGAACCGGAAGAGCAGCAGCAGCGCGAACGCCTCCAGCGCGCCGGCCGCGCCGTGCCGGGCGCGCCAGCCGGCGGCCAGCCCGACCAGTGCCAGCAGCGCCAGCACGACGAGGCTGACCAGCAGGTCGGCGAGGGTCTGTCCGAGCAGCAGTCCGGTGCGGGAGACGGGCATCGAGCGCAGCCGGTCGGTGACACCGCGGCCGATGTCGCGGGCGGCGCCGACCATGGTGGGCATGATGCCGTTGGTGGCGACCATGGCGAACAGCCCCGGCATCAGGAACTCCCGGTAGTCCCCGCCGCCGGGCACCTGGATGGCGCTGCCGAAGACGTACCCGAAGACCACCACCATGACCACCGGCACGCCCAGCGAGGCGGCCAACAGCCCCGGTGAGTGACGGTAGTTGAGCAGGATGCGGAGCATCGAGGTCCCGGTGTCGGAGACCAGCCGGGCCCCGGCGGACGGACGCGGAGCGGTGTGGGCGACGGCGGACATCAGGCGGCCCTCCCCAGGGTGGCGGCGGCCTCGCCGGTGAGCGTGAGGAACACGTCGTCGAGCGAGGGCGTGCGGACCGCGACGTCCTCGGCGACGACGCCGACCGCGTCCAACTCCCTTAGCAGCGAGGGCAACAGGACGTCGCGTCCGGGCCGGGTCAGCACCGTGACCACCCGCTCGGCCACGTCCACCTGGGCGTCGCCCCCGGACAGGCTCGACAACACCACTGCCGCGGAGCCGAGTTGCCCCGGGTCGGCCAGGGTGACGGAGACCTGGCTGCCGATCGCGGCCTTGAGCCGGGAGGGCGGTCCGGTGGCGATCGCGGCGCCGTGGTCGACCACCACGATGTCGTCGGCGAGGCGGTCGGCCTCCTCCAGGTACTGGGTGGTGAGCAGCACGGTGGTACCGCCGTCGGCCAGCTCCTTGACGGTGGCCCAGATCTCCTGGCGGCTGCGCGGGTCGAGCCCGGTGGTGGGCTCGTCCAGGAAGAGCACCGGTGGGCTGGTGACCAGGCTGGCGATCAGGTCGAGACGCCGGCGCATGCCGCCGGAGTAGGTGCGGACCAGCCGGTCGCCGGCCTCGGCGAGGTCGAAGCGGGTCAGCAGTTCGTCGGCGCGCGCCCGGGCCCGGCGGGCACCGAGGCGGTGCAGCCGGCCGAACAGGTGGAGGTTGTCGCGGCCGGTGATGCCCTCGTCCAGCGCGGCGTGCTGTCCGGCGAGTCCGATCGCCCGCCGGACCTCCTCGGCGTTGCGGACGGCGTCGTGCCCGGCGACCCGGACGGTGCCCCGGTCGGGGGCGACCAGGGTGGCGAGAACACGTACGGCGGTGGTCTTGCCGGCGCCGTTGGGGCCGAGGAGGCCGCAGACGGTGCCGACCGGGACGGTCAGGTCGAGGCCGCGCAGGGCCTCGGTGGCCCCGAATCGTTTCTCCACGCCCGCCATCTCGATGGCGGGCCGGGTGGCGTCGGACATGGCTCTGCCTTTCTCTAGGTACAGCGTACGTAGAAGTGCGCGCGGCCGCAATCGTACTACGTACGCCGTACGTATCTAAGATGGGTGAGCGAGGTGATCTTCCAGTGCCGTCCAGCAACACCCCCAGCAGTCCAGCGGGCCCCACCGGCCCCCGGAGCACGGAGCAGCCCGGCAGGCCGATGCCCCCCGAGGCCCCCGAACTGATCTGGCTGCGACCCGAACGCACCGGGCGCGGCCCCCGGCCGGCCCACAGCCGCGACTCGATCGCTGCGGCCGCCATCGTCATCGCCGACGCCGAGGGCCTGGAAGCCGTCTCGATGCGGCGGGTCGCGGCCGCGCTCGGCGCGGGCACCATGTCGCTCTACAACTACGTGCCGAAGAAGGAGCACCTGCTCGACCTGATGCTCGACGCGGCCTGCGCCGAGTACCGGCTGGCGCCCGGGCCGAGCGGCGACGTCCGGGCCGACCTGACCCGGCTCGGGCACGAGCAGCTCACCATCTTCCGCCGCCACCCCTGGCTGCCCGCCCTGGTCGTCGCCCGCCCGGGCATCGGCCCGAACGCGCTGCGCTACACCGACCACTTCCTCGCCGTCACCGCCCCCACCGGCCTGCCGGGCGGCGCGCGGATGGAGGCGATGGCGATGTTCAACGGCTTCATCTGCCAGTTCGCCCAGTACGAGCAGACGGCGGCCGCAGGCGCCAAGTGGCAGGCGGAGATGGTCGGTTACCTCACCCAGGCGGCGATGAGCGGCGACTATCCCCACCTGGCCCAGGCCTTCGCCACCTCGGGGCCCCCGGCCGACCCGGACCAGGCCTTCGACCGCGCCCTGGACCGGGTCATCCTCGCCGTCCTGGCGTCCGTGGCGGGATAGGGCTCGTCCGGCGGATCTCTGCCGGCAGGCCCCATCGGCTACCGGAGGAGCGCGGCCCGGGTCAGCACCCCGGCCGCCCTCCCGTCCACCAGCACCACCACCCCCGCCTGCCCGCCCGCCATCAGCGCCGCCCGCGCCTCGGCGGCCGGCTGCCCGACCCCGAACGTCGGCAGGGCCGGCCCGAGCAGCGGGCGCACCGGATCGTCGCGCTTGACGTCGCCGTTCGCGATCGCCACCTGCAGGACCTTCCGGGACACCGAGCCGAGCACCTCCGCGGCGGCCACCCCGTACGGCCGCGCCGCCCGCGGCAGTACGACCGGAGCGACCGCGCCGGGCGCGCCCCGCAGCGCCTCCAGTGCCTCGCCGACGGTCGCGTCCGCGTCGACCGTCACCAGCGGGCCGGCTGTCGCCAGTGCGGCGCGCAGTTCCGTCTCCCCCGGCTCCTCCAGGAAGCCCCACTCCCGCATCCACACGTCGCTGTGCACTTTGGACAGGTACGAGCGGCCGGAGTCCGGCAGCAGCACCACGACCAGGTCGCCCGGCCCCAGCCGGCGCGCCACCCGCAGCGCCGCCGCCACCGCCGTGCCGGAGGACGGGCCGGCCAGGATGCCCTCCTCGCGGGCGAGCCGGCGGGCCGTCAGCAGTGACTCGCGGTCCGGGATGCGTTCGAAGGAGTCGATCACCTCCGAGCGGTAGGCCTGGGGCCACCGGTCCTCGACGGTCTCCGGGTGGAGGAAGTGCCCGATGCTCTCGACGAACCACGGGCTGCCGTCCCCGCCGCCGTAGGAGGAGGACTCCGGGTCCGCGCCGACCACGGTCACCGCCCCGCCGGACACCTGCTTCAGGTATCCGCCGGTGCCGGTGACGGTGCCTCCGGTGCCGACGCCCGCGACGAAGTGGGTCACCCTGCCGCCGGTCTGCTCCCAGACCTCCGGGCCGGTGGTCCGGACATGGGCGTCGGGATTGGCCAGGTTGTCGTACTGGTTGGCGAGCCAGGCCCCGGGGATCTCCTCCGTCAGCCGCCGGACCACGTTGAACAGGTGCCGCGGGTCCTCCTGCGGGACCGAGGTCGTCGCGAGCACCACCTCGGCGCCGTACGCCCGCAGGATGTCCGCCTTCTCGGCCGAGGCCTTGTCCGACACCCCGGCGATCACCCGGTACCCACGCTGCCGCCCGACGATGGCCAGCCCGATCCCCGTGTTGCCCGAGGTCGCCTCGATGATCGTCCCGCCCGGCGCCAGCAGGCCCTCCCGCTCGGCGGCCAGCACCATGGACAGCGCGGCGCGGTCCTTGACGCTGCCGCCGATGTTGAGGAACTCGGCCTTGGCGTAGATCGGCGCGGCGATCCCGGCGCCCAGCCTGGCCAGGCGGAACAGCGGCGTCCCGCCGATCGCGTCGAGGACGGATTCGTGCACCGCGGTCATCAACAGCTCCTCACTGCCTGCGTTGCGTGTCCGACCGAGCCTGCCCAGACCGGCGGCCCGTCAGACCCCGGGCATTCGCCACCGGGTGCTCGACAACCGGAGCGGCGGCGCCGGGGCCGAGCCGTGCGACGGCTGCAACGGCACCGGCAACTGCCACGACCACATGCCGGCCCGGAACGGCGTGTACGCCAACCTGACGCCGGTCAACCCCATCGCGCTCCTCCGTCCGTGACATGACGGCGGCGGGCGCGGGCCGACGGGTCCGCACCCGCTTCAGCGCTACCGGGCCGGCAGGGGCGCGCAGCCATCTGCGTGCGCCCCGCAGCCCCCACCCCACCCCGCCTCCTCCTCCTCCCGATCCCCCGCCCGGGGGAGCCCACCCCTCCCCGCGCAGGACGCCCGCCGAGGCCCGCTCCCCGAGTCTGGGACCACCGACGAAGAGGAGTGCGCACCATGACCCGCCGCCACCGACACCTGGTCGCCCTGGCCTCCGGCCTCGCCCTGCCCTACATCGCGCTGAAGGCCTACTGGGCGGCGGGCGGCCGGGCCGGGATGGCCGACGGCTTCGACATGGCGGACGAGTTCCGGCGCAACGGCGCCCCCGCCGCCCTGGTCTGGCTGGAACGGCACGGCATCGACTTCACCTCCGTGCTGGCACTGACGGGCGTGGCCCTCGCCCTGGTGCTCACCCACCGCCCGCCGACCCGCCCGCCGGCCCGCCGCCTGCTGCTCGCCCCCGCCTGGGCGGGCACCCTGCTGATCCCGTACGGCCTGCTCACCGGCCTGGTCGGGGCGCTCGGAAGCGGCGCCGCCGACGCTCCGCTGACCGGCTGGGTGAGCCCGGCCGGCGCGGCGGCCTTCGTCGGCATCGGCACCGCGCTCGGTCTCAGCGCCTGGCCGCACCGGCGTCGGCACGGCGGGTGAGGTGCAGCGGGACGCCGCCGTACGAGCCGCCGCCCGGCCCCCGGGTCCGACCTCGTGTGCGACCCGGGGGCCGGCTGAACCCGGGGCCGGCTCCGTCACATCCGTCCCACCCGTCGCGGGCCGGCCAAAACCGCTCGTCACGGACTCCCGGGCCCCGTACCGTGGTCCGGTCGACGATCTTGGCGGACGCCGTGCGCGGACGCCGCGCGAACAGAACGGGGCACCACGCATGCAGCAGTACCAGGGCTGGGCCGACGAACACTACAACGCCGTCGCGGACGCCTTCGCCGCCAACTTCGCCGACTTCCCCGAACTCGGCGCCGCCGTTACCGTGTTCGTCGACGGCCGCAAGGTGGTCGAGCTCTGGGGCGGCACCGCCGACCAGAACACCGGCCGGGCCTGGACCGAGGACACCCTGGTCCCGGTGTTCTCCTGCGCCAAGGGCGCGGTCGGCATCAGCGCCCTGCTGCTCGCCCAGCGCGGCCTGCTCGACCTGGACGCCCCGATCGCCCGCTACTGGCCCGGGTTCGCCCGCCACGGCAAGCAGTCCGTCACCACCCGGATGATCCTCGGCCACCGGGCCGGCATCCCGGCCCTGGACGCGGCGCTCTCCTTCGAGCAGATCGCCGCCTGGCAGCCGGTGGTCCGCGCGATCGAGGAGCAGCAGCCGCTCTGGGAGCCCGGAACGACCTACGAGTACCACGGCCATGTGCTCGGCTTCGCGGTCGGCGAGGTGATCCGCCGGATCACCGGCCTGACCCCGGGTGCCTTCCTGCGCAAGGAGATCGCCGAGCCGCTCGGCCTGCCGCTGTGGATCGGCCTGCCGGAGAGCGAACTCCCGCACCTGGCCCGGCTGGTGGAGGCCGAGGGCCGTCGCCCGATGCCCGGCCCGGAGCACCTGCTCACCCGGATCGTCACCATGAACGGCGCCCTGGTCTTCCCCGGCCTGGACGTGCCGCACGGCTGGAACGACCCGGCCCTGCACGCGATCGAGCTGCCCGGCGCGGGCGCCGTCGCCTCCGCCACCGGACTGGCCGGCCTCTACGCGGCCGCGGCCACCGGCCTGGACGGCGCCCCCCGGCTGCTCTCGCACGACACCGTGACCGACGCGGTCCGCGAACTCTCCTCCGGCCAGGGCTTCCTGGGCTTCGACATGGGCGCCCGCTGGGGCTCCGGCCTGCTGCTGGACTCCCCCGCGTTCCGTCCGCTGCTCGGCGCGCGCAGCTTCGGCAACGACGGCGCGGGCGGCCAGTTCGCCTTCGGCGACGACGAGTTCGGCGTCGGCTTCGGGTACGTGGCGAACCGGATGATCGGCCACGGCGACGCCCGCGCCAACCGGCTGATCGAGGCGGTGCGCTCGTGCCTGGGGTGACCTCGCAGGCGCCCTCCGACGCGGCCGACTTCCTGGCCCTGCTGACCGGACTCGCCGCCACCGCCGACCTCGGCGGCCTGCGGTACGACGCGTCGCTTCCGCTGCTCGCCACCCGCTTCGGCGACCCGTACGACTCCGGCCGCGTCCACAGGCAGACCCGCTGGCCGCACGCCTTCGGCTGGGGCGACGCCTGGACGGTCTTCTGCCGCTGCCGGCGGTTGCGCTCCTTCTCCCTGCCGACCTGGCACGGCGAGCTGGAACTCCCGGTGGACGGCGGCGGGTTGCGGACGTACGGCACCCGCGTCACCGAGTCCGCGCTGACCGCCGCGCTGGCCGCCGCCGGGTGCTCCTGGGAGTCCGTGACCTACCAGAACATCCCCGACCAGCGGACCCTGGAGGTCGCACCGGCCGAGGAGGTCCGGGTCGGCTTCGTCCTGGTCGACCGGCTCGACCAGGACCAACCGCCCTTGGCGGACTGGCTGCTGCACAAGGTGAGCCTCTGGGGCTACGACCACCCCGACTGCCCCGAGCCGGACCGCACCCTGCCCGACGACGGCTGGGGCGCGGCCGAACTGTGATCCGGCGGCGGCCCGTTCCGACCCCTGTACGGAACGGACCACCGCCGAACGGCCGCCTGCGCGGCAACGGGCTGGTCGGATCCGCAGACCGGCTACTTGAGCAGGAAGTCGTAGACCGCCTGCCGCCCGGCCGGATCGGCGGCCCGGGTCTGCACCGAGTGCGCCGCCCCCGGGACGATCACGATCTGGGGGTCGTGGGTCAGCGCCGCCTGCTGGTACAGCCACTCGTACGGCGTGGAGAGGTCCCGGTCCCCGCCGAGCAGCAGCACCGGCACGTTGGGCAGCTTGCGGTGCGCAGGCGGCAGCGGCGGCACCTGCTCGCGCGGCCAGTCCTGGCAGACCAGCAGGCTGCCCAGCCCGGTCGCGGTCGCCGCGTCGTACGGCCAGGTCTGCTCGGCGGTCAGGTCCTGCCGGGTCCGCGCCAGTGCGTCCGCCCGGCCGTCGACCGGGGTGTCCGAGGAGCCCCACGGGTAGCGCCCGTCGGCGCACAGGGTGGCGGCGTGCAGGCCCTGGCTGAGCGCCTCGGCCGGCGCGGCATCGCCCTTGTGCACCTGGTCGATGAAGGCCTGGAGCTTCTCCGGGTGCCCGCCGGCGGCTTCGTGCAGGGCTTCCGGCACCCCGCCGTAGTTGGGGTCGGCGAACTCGTAGCTGGTGAGCGCGTCCAGGATCTGCGCCCCGTTGCCGTACGTGCGGACGGTGGCGGCCAGATCCTCGGCCGGGTCGGTGGTGCAGCCGGTGGCCCGGCAGGCGGTGCGCAGCACCCGGGCGGTGGCGGGCAGCGCGACCAGGTCCATCGGGTCGTAACCGCCCTGCGGCACCACGGAGTCGAGCACCAGCCGGGCCACGTGCGCGGGGTGGGCGAGGGCGTAGCGCTCGGCGACGAAGGTGCCGTACGAGACGCCGTCGAGGGTCAGCCGGTGATCGCCGAGGGCCTGGCGCAGCAGATCGATGTCGCCGACGGTGTCCGCGGTGCTGTAGAAGCGGGCGTTCGGGCCGAGGGCGGTGGCGCAGTCGGCGATGGACTGCTTGCGCGGCACGGCGAGGTCGGAGGAGCCCATGTCCTCCTGGAGGCCGGGGCACCGGAGTGCGCCCCGGCCGGTGCCGCGCTGGTCGTACATCACCAGTCGGTAGTCCTTCAGCACCGGCGCGATCTTGCTCGCGATCCGGCGCATCAGCGGCACGCCGGGCTGGCCGGGGCCGCCGGTGAGGAACAGCAGGTCGCCCTTGGGGGCGTCGGCGTTGCCGGTCACCGCCACGTCGAGCTGGAGGTTTCCCGGGGTCCGTCCGCTGTGGTCCAGCGGCACGGTGACGGTCCCGCAGGTGAATTCGGGCGCTCCCTGGCAGGGGGCCTGGCCGGTGATCCCGCCGCCCTGCCGGTGCGCGTCGACCGACCGGTCCGGCGCCGCGGCGGCGGGGGTGGCCAGCGTGGTGCCGGCGACCACCGCCACGGCGCCCAGCAGGGCGGCGATGCGGCCGCGCGTGCTCGTCATGTTCGTCCTTCCGCTCGCGCCGCGTCCGAACTGACGCGGTCACGGAAGTAGCTTGTGCCCGGTGCGACTTCGAACGCGAGCATTCGTGCCAGGATTCGACCAGGGTCGAAGAGTCGCGGTCCGAAAGGGTGACGAATCCGCCTGTTCCGGCACCTGGATCTGCAGCTTTCGAACAGTCCGACAGGGGGAGGACGGCATGATCCGGCTCACCATCGACTCGGCCGGGCTCGCCCGCACCCGTTTCGTGGTCTCACCGCTGCACGAGGCGGTCAACAAGCTGGGACACTACTGGGAGCTGGCCCTCGCGCCGTACTGGCCGGACGCCCGGGCGGTGCTGGACGCCGAGATCGACCCCGCGGCTTTCACGCCCCTCGGGTCCGTCTCACGCCAATGCGCGCGGGAGCACCACCCGCACCCACTCCTCCGGCTGCGACAGGTGCGGAGCGTGACCGGCACCGGCGTACAGGTGCCGCTCCGCCTTCGGCAGGGCGAGGTCGATCAGGTCCAGCACCTCGCCGAACATCGGCGCGCTGTCGTCGCTCTGGGTGAGCAGCGCGGGCTCGGTGAACCGGGCCAGCCCGGCGAGGTCGAGGTCCAGCGCGTCCGGGTCGCGCAGCTCGTCCAGGTAGGTCGGCGCATTGCGGATGTAGGTGTGCCGGACCGGCGCCGGCAGCTGCTCCCAGGCGCCCGGCCCGAAGGCCAGGCTGTCCACGTACAGCTCGGCGGCCGCGGCGGACTCGGCCTGGCTCAGCAGCTCCCGGACGGCGGCGATCCGGTCCGCGAAGGCGGTGCCGATCGGTCGCAGGTCCGGATCGGTGAGCAGGATGCCGCTGCCGGGCGGCTCGTGCACCGCGATGCCGCGCAACAGGTCGGGGCGGGCGGCGGCGAGCCGCAGGGTGATCAGGGCGCCGTACGAGTCCCCATAGACGAAGGCGGGCGCCAGGCCGAGCCCCTGGACCAGCCCGGCGAGGTCGGCCGCGTCCTCGTGCACCGAACCCTGGGTGAGCAGGTCCTCACTGCGGCTGTGGCCCCGGCGGTCGTACGCGACGGCGGTGGTGGACTCGGCCAGTCCCGGCAGCACCCGCTCCCAGGTGTCCGCGTCGCTCCACGAACCGTGCACCAGGACGACGCCGGGCCCCTCGCCACGGGCCTCGTAGTGCAGTGAGATCCCGTTCACCCTGATTTCGGCCATTACGAGCCTCCCGACGCTCGGCGGTGCTCCCCCACCAGCCTGACACACCCACCTGGAACGCTCAGCCCGCGCCGTGCGCCGCCCCCGAAGACCCGCTCAGCTCATCCCCCGGACCGGCGGCTCGTCCCCGGTCCCGTCCTCCGCGACGACCGTGAACCGCTCCCGGCCCGCCATCGTCAGGTCCACCGGGTACAGCGAGGCGGTGTCGTTGACGTCCAGCTCGCGGCTGCGGCGGCCGGTCGCCGCGTCGACCCGGGTCAGCTTGTCGCGGGTCATCGCCCAGACCGAGCCGCCGTCCACCAGCACGCCCGTCACCTGGTCGTCCAGCCCGGCCGTCCACCGCTTGCCGCCGTCCGCCAGCGAGTACGCGACCAGCCGTCCGGTGGCCGTGCGGCCCGGGTGGGTGCCACCGCTGATGCCGACGTCGCCGGGCTTCTCACCCGGGACGATGAACAGGTCGCCGACGACCACACCGCCGAACAGCGGCCGGGCGGTGAACTCGTCGAAGGCGTGCACCCCGCCGAGCATCACGTCCAGGTCGTACTCGTCGCCGGAGACCGGTATCGAGGCGCGCTGCTTCCCGGACCGGTCGTAGCTGAGCACCGCGTGGGTGCCGCGGTCGGCCTGGGCGTCGACCCAGACCGCGAGCGGCTCGACCGACACCACCATGAGGTTCTTGACCCCGCCGTCCACCGGCAGGTCCACCCGCGTCCGCCCCGTTCCGTCCCCGGGTGCCAGCGAGCGGAGGACCGCCGCGCCGTCGCCGCACTGTGCGGCCGTCACCACGTCCTGCTCCCCGCCCGCGACCTCCAGCGGCGTGCACCCGGCGTCGGGTGCGCTGCGCCACAGCTCCCGGCCGTCCGCCAGCCGTACCGCCCGCCAGCCGTCGGTGCCCTGCAGCACGGCCCGGGTGCCCACCACCGCGACGAGGTCCGAGTCCGCGCTGTCCCCGTCCCGGGCCGGCGCCTCCACGGTGTCGGTCCAACTCTCCTTGCCGTCCGCGAGGTTGAGCGCCGTCACGGCGGAACAGGGCTTGCCGTGCGGCGAGTGGCCGACCAGGCCGACGCCGCCCGCTCCGATCCCCCGGCTCATCGTGCACACGGAGTCCTCGCCGGGCGGCGTCCACCGCCAGGCCACCGACCCGCCGCCGCTGCGGTAGGCCACCACCTGGTCGGGGCGGACCCGCACCACCAGGTCTCCGCTGGTCCAGCTGCCGACCGCGCGGACGGTCGCCGGGTGGTCCGGCGGGGCCTTCCAGGAGTCGTTGAGACCGTCGCCCGCGAAGCAGAGGAAGATCGCCAGCCCCAGCACGGTGCCGACGGCCGCCGCGGGGAGCCCGCGCCGGGGGTGGATCAGCGCCCAGACGAAGCCCGCGCCGCAGGGCAGCAGCCCGAGGATGCTGATGGCGCCCATGTAGCCGAGGCTGTCGCCGCCGAAACCGTTCGCGGGGCCGAGGAGCACCGCCAGCCCCATGCTCGCGAACACGGCCCCCAGGACGCCGCCTGAGACGACCATCCAGGCCTCCCGGTGCATGACGAACCTGGCGCGCCACTCCATCCGTGCCCGGACGACACTGTCCTCGGGCCACTCGGCCATGCCGGTCTCTCCCCTGCGAAGCGCCGCCCCCGCAGTAGGGCGACGATCATCGGATCGTCGCAGAGCAGGGCAAGATCCTAAACAAAGAGCAGGGAAAACCCCGTCCTACCCTGGACATAGGAGGCCCTGACCGGCCGGAACGTTAGGAAACGCGGCCCTGCCCGTCCCTGGCGGCAGCCGCCGCCCACACCTGCCCGGCCAGCGCCTCCGGAGCCAGCGCGCCGTCGACCACCAGATCGCACCGCGCCCGCAGCGGCTCGACATGGCGCTCGTGAGCGGCCCGCCGGTGGCCGACGTAGTTCCGCAGCAGCACCGCCAGCGGGAAGCCGCCGGCGACGCACTTGCGCTCGATCTTGCGCGCCAGCCGAAGGTCGGCCGGCAGGTCGACGAAGACGTCGAGACGGGCGCAGGGGCGGCGCGGGGCGACGGTACGGGCGAACAGTCCGTCCACGACCACCACCCGGGCCTCCCCGAGCGCGGCGTCGATGTCGTCCGCGAGCCGCCCGGCGTCCACCGAGCGCGGATCCCCCACGTCAAGCCGCGGCACCCCGGCCTCGTCCGGCGCCCAGACGCCGCCACGCCCGGGCTCGGCGTAGTAGTAGTCGTCGCCGTGCAGCACCCGCACCCGGCCGCCCGGCCCGGCGGCTGCCGCCAGGGCGGCGGCCAGTGTCGTCTTGCCCGCGCCGGCGCCACCGGTCAGCGTCACCAGCACGTGCGCCCCCTCGCCCTGTCGGTCAGCCCGTCGTCGGGCGGCCCGTCGGGCTTCCGGCCGCCGGGCTTCCGGCCGTCGGACTTCCGGCCGTCGGACTTCCGCCCGTCGGAGTTCCGCCCGTCGGAGTTCCGCCCACCGTTTCGCCCGCCCAGCCCTGCAGACCCGGCAGCACCGCCTCGGCCACCCGGTAGAGGGTCGCGTCGTCGATCGGCCCGGAGTCCTTGCGCCAGATGCTGACCTCGAAGGTACCGCCGGTCCCGTCCTGGTTCTTCGCCACGGCCAGGGAGTGGGCCGCGGAGCCGGTGCCGGTGGTGGACTTCCCGCCGCCGAGCGGGATCGAGAACGAGATCGTGGGCGAGCGGTAGACCAGCGCCTGGTGCCCGAGCACCGGCGTGCGCGCGATCGTCGGGTCGCCGGGTGAAGGGAAGTCCGCCACGTCGACGTCCCCGTGGTCGGCGAGCTCGACGTACAGCTCCCTGAACTGCACCTCCGCCGAGCCGTAGTCCTCCTTGGTCAGACCCGGACCGAGGGCCGCCGACAGCCCGGGCTGGGCCACCAGCACCCGCTCCTCCGGCACCCCCACGAGCACCGGCTGGTCGGGCCGGTTGAGCGCGGCGCACAGCGCCGGGTACTTCGGCGAGTCCTTCTCCGTCGCCGCAGTGCACTTCGCCGGTGCGACGCCGTCGCGCTCCCTCCCGGCCAGGACCCAGAGCCCCGCGAACAGCACCCCCACCAGTACGACCGCCGCGCCCACCTGGAGCCCCACCCGCGGTGTGGCCCCGCCACCGTCGGGCTCGGCGGCCGTCTCCGTGCCCGCGGCGGTTCCGGCCCCCTCGGCGCCGGTCTCCACCGTTCCCCCACGATCATCAGTCACCGGCGGACCCTATCCCGGCTCACGCCCCACCCGCGTCCCAATTCCCCGGGCGCCCGAGGCCGGCTCCCGAGCCTCCTCCGGACATGGCTAACCGTCACTTCGCGAACGCAGGACGGTCCTTCGCGAACTCGACGTACTCGAACACCGCCCCGCCCAGATGGCGGGCGGTGGCATTGCGCCCGGTCGGCACCTGGTTGGGGCCGTCCAGCAGCTCCCCACCCTGAGCCCGCAACAGCTCCCCGAGGCCGTCCAGGTCGTCGACCAGCAGGGTGGCCTGCACCCTGCGGAAGGGCGCCACCGCCTTCTCCGTACCCGCGACGACCAGCAGGCCGCCGATCCGCGCGACCTCCACTCCGGCGTACGGGAAGCGCAACCCCGGCTCCTCACCGGTGAGTTCGCGCAGCGTGGGCAGGGCGGCGTCCAGATCGTCCACGTACACCCGGGCCAGCGCCGTCAGCACCTTCATCGTTCCCCTCGCCTCCATCGCACGGTCCGCGCTCCCGGAACGGCCCGGCGCACCTGCGGTCGCGCAGCCACTCCAGATCATTTCGACTTTCCCGAACTATCGAAATGAGATACTAGACTGCTGCCAGGCCCGCCACCAGAGCCCGCCACCGCCCAGCCGAGGAACCCGATGCGGACCCTGCCCCAGCCCCACCCCGAGGACTTCGACCTCGCCGCCGTCCTGCACGCCCTCGGCGACCCGGTCCGCCTCGAACTCGTCCGCCGCCTCGCCGAGGAGGGTGAGACCACCTGCAGCCCCGAGGGCCTCACCGTTCCGCGCTCGACCCTCTCCAACCACTGGCGGATCCTCCGCGAGGCCGGTGTCGTCGCCGTCCGCACCAGCGGCAAGACCCGCCTGGTCACCCTGCGCCGGAACGACCTCGACACCCGCCTCCCCGGCCTGCTCGCCGCCGTCCTGGAAGAGCTGACCGGCGGCCTCGACGGGTGACCGAGGGGCGGCGGACGCGGCCCGGGCCGGATACTCGAAGCCACTCCCTGCGACCGGAACTCGGCTCGCCCGCCCGTCAGTTGGCGACGTAGCAACCTTGGACCGTCGCTGTACCACCCGCCGCGCGCTCAGCCGAACGGGTGAGCATCGGCGCGCGACGGTACGTGCACGACGGGAGGCTCGTTCTGCTGTACATGACCCCCGCGCTCCCGCTGTCCACAGCTCCCGCACGCCCCGGGCGCAGCGCCGGCCCGAGGGCCCGGCTCCGGGCACCGTGGCGGTGATCGGCCGGGCGGCGGCGGGGGTGGTCTCCCTCGCCATCCTGCTGGCACCGGTGGCCGTCACCGCCGGTGACCAGCAGGCTCCCCCGGTCGGGACCGGGCGGTGGGAGGTCTCCGCGAGCGCCGCCAACGTCCGGGTAGACCACTTCGGCGACGGCACCGTGATCGGGCAGGCCCAGTCCGGAGACCGGGTCGAGGTCGTGGACACCTGGACCTCGCCGCTCGGCACCCGCTGGGCGAAGGTCCTGGTCAGCCGCACCGGGGTCACCGGCTGGGTCCTGTGGGTGCTCCTGACACACAGTGACCCGCCGCCGGAACCGTAGAATCCGCCTGTCCACCCCCAGGCACCACCGTCCCCCCGGAAGGACCGGCGTGTTCCGAGCGCAGCCTCCGCGCACCGCACAACTCACCCCGTGGGAGGGCGACGGCCCGGTCTCCGGCGTCGCCCTGCTGCTGCCCGGCGGATTCATCCGCAGCCGGCGCGGACCGTTGCGGATCGCCGAACTCGGCCTGCGGGGGCTCGCCGCCGAACTCACCGGCCGCGGCCGCCCGCACGGCCTCGCGGTGCACCTGCTGCGCTACCGCTACAGCGGCTGGAACGGCGCCGACGCCGACACCGCCGTCGACACCCGGTGGGCGCTCGACGAACTCGAACGCCACTACCCCGGCACACCGGTGGTGCTCATCGGCAACTCGCTCGGCGGGCGGGCCGCGTTCTGGTGCGCGGGGCACCCGAACGTCGCCGCGGTCGCCGGAATCGCCCCCTGGCTGCCCAGCGGCGACAAGGTCGAACACCTCGCCGGCCGTCGGGTGCTGATCGTGCACGGCACGGCCGACCGCAGCGCGGCGAGCGCCACCCAGTCCCTGGAGTACGCACTGCGCGCCCGGCAGGTCACACCGGAGCTCGCGCGCTACGAGGTGCCCGGCGGCAGCCACTACCTGGTCCGGCAGAGCGCCGCCGTCAACGCGCTGACCACGGACTTCACGCTCGCCGCGCTGGGTGCCGGCACGGCGCCGACGGCGACGGGTGCGGTCTGCACCCGGCTCCCGGCGCGGGCGTAGCGCCCCGGTGCGGCGGGGACGCGCCTCACCCACTCGCTTCCGGGAACCGACCCTGCCGATCGGCAGGGCCACCCAGCGAACCCCGTGATCGCTTTATGCCGATCGGCACATGTGCGGAGGGGGTGTCAGCGACCAGCCTTGGAGTCACCGAGACGGCGGCCACCGGGGCCGCCGGAGAAGGGAGTCTCCACCATGTTCCGCACCACCCGCACCACCCGCACCACCCGCACCGCCCGTAGCACCCGCACCGCCGTGGCCGCCGCCCTCGGGGCCCTCGCCCTCACGGCACTCACCGCCGCTGCCCCAGCCGGCGCGACCCCCTCCACCGAGACCACCGAGACCACCGCGGCCGCCCGGGTCAACGGATCCGCCCGGATCCACTACGCGCCCAGCCCCAACGACGACATCCGGTTCACCATCGACGCCGAGGGCGTGCCCTACACCCACCCCGTCCCCGGCTTGCCCACGGGCCTCCCCACCGATGCCCGGGGCACCGTCCACTTCTCCCACCGCACGGCTTCCGGGGACTTCCGCGAGGCCGACGCGACGGTCGACTGCCTCGCCACCGGCGGGCCCGTAGCCACCCTGTCCGCCGTGATCACCAAGTCGAACGGCATACCGGTCGGCGAGCGCATAGGCCTGAGCATCTACGACGCCCACGGCCACGGCAGGGACCGCCTGGGCTTCTCCTGGGGCGTGGCGAACATGGACCTGGACAAGGACGGCAACCCCTACCAGCCCGTCGTCGGCACCTGCATGGCGCCGGCCCCCTTCGCCCCGGTCACCCGCGGCACCTTCACCGTCCACTCCGTCGAGCTGACCGACGCCCCTAGCTGAAGTCCCCCGACCGGGGCCCGAGCACAGCAACCAGCCAAGGACCACGAGGCGAACCATGACCCCCACACATCGGCCCAGCACTCATCAGGCCCTCACCCCCGAGGTCGGCTCCTCCACCGTCGACACCTGCTGGAACCGGCTCTCCCCACGGAGTCGCGGAACTGATTCGACGTCACACCGGTGTTCTCCCACGAGGCCCCTTCCGCACGCGTCCGAGCCTCCGCCCTCGGAGACCACACGCCCATCACCAAGACCGCCGCCCTCGACCTTGGGCGCGCCCCGCCCACGAAATCGCATTGGCGGTCCGCCGCTCCTCCTGCCTATCGTCTGGGCATGACCACCCGAACCTTCCGCATCATGGTGCGCGGCGTCTTCGACGGCCTCACCGACGAGCAGCGCGCCGAGCTCCTCGCGGCCGCGCCCGAACACGACGTACTGCACGCCACCTTCACCCGCGAGGGCCACCTCAGCTACGACCTCAACGCCCGCGCGGCCTTCACCTTCCGCTTCCTCGACGAAGGCGAGGCGGAGGAGGACATCCTGGAGGCCGCCGAGCGGGCCGAACAGGCGGCGCAGTCCTGGCTGACCGACCGCGGCTACGGCTACAAGAACCTCCGCTCCCAAACCGAGGACCTCTCCCAGGCCCCCCTCGGCAAGCGGCAGCGCCGCGCCGCCAACGGCACCCGCTGACCGACCCCCCTCCGCCACCTCCTTGACGGCTCCGCACGTGCATATACTTGAGCAGTCAAGGAGGTGGCAATGACAAGCCCAGCAGACGCAGCGGACCCGACGGCCCCCACGAGCCCGATGACCGGCCCCGGCCCCGGCCCCGCAACCGGCCCCAATCCCATGACCGACTCCCGCCCCGACCCACTCGACACCGCCCTGCGCCTCGTCCGGGCCCAGACGGCCGTGGTCAAGCGCTTCGACTCGAGCCTCAGCGGCCTGCACGGCGTGAGCCTGTCCGACTTCACCCTGCTGCTGCACCTCGCCCAGGCCCCCGGCGGCCGGATGCGCCGGGTCGACCTCGCGGAGGCCCTCGGCCTCACCGCCTCCGGCGTCACCCGAGGTCTCGCCCCGCTGGAGCGGATCGGCCTGGTGACCCGCGAGGCGGCTGCCCGTGACGCCCGGGTCGCCTACGCCGCTCTCACCCCGACCGGTCGCGAACGGCTGGCCGAGATGCTGCACACCGCCCGACAGGTCGCCGCCGAGCACTTCGCCCCCGAGCAGTGGAGCGCCGAGGGCCTCACCCAGCTGTCCGCCCTGCTCACCCGACTCGGCGGCACCGCCCCCGAACACCGCCACATCCCGAGGCCGTGACCGGGCCCCACCCCACCCGACCCCCCGTCCTGCCCCCGCCCTAGGCTGAACCGGTACCAGCACTACCACCCGCACCACCCGCACCACGGCACATCCCGCGAAGGCAGCACCATGACCCGCACCCCCGGCACGTCGCTCCGCCGGGAGCCCACCCTCGCGGACGCCCGACACAGGCACCGGCGGCAGACCCACCGGGCCGGCCCCGGCAGGTACGGCGCGCAGCCGTCCGACCCCGCACCGTACGCCGCCCGTGCCTTCGCCGCCGCCGGCACTGGCACCGACACCGGCACCGACACCGGCCACGGGGACGACCGCTGGGAACACGGCGGCTTCGCCGTCCGCTTCTTCCCCACGAGCTGGTGGACCGGCTGGCCGAGGGCTGGCACCTCGCCGACGTCCGCCCGTTCGAGGAGAGCGAACCGCCTCGCCGCCTCCGGCGCACCACCCCAGGAGACCCCCCGATGACCGCCCCCAACAGCGTCACCCCCGACCTCACCGTCGACGGCACCGGTCTGCTCTGCGTCCAGCTCCTGCTCCGCCTGCGCGCACAGATCGCCGACCTCCCGGCCGGCGCGGTGGTCCACATCCACACCACCGACCCCGCCGCCCCGCTCGACCTGCCCGCCTGGTGCCACCTGACCGGCCACGAGTACCTCGGCCCGGTCCCTTCCCCGGCGCCGGACCGCGAGGTGTACGCCCTCCGCCTCACCTCCGCCCCCGTCCGGACCCGCCCCGGCCGCCCCTGGCACCCGGACCCCACCCCCACCCCCGCGCCCGCGCCCACCACGACGCCGCCCACCCCCACGCCCACCGAAGACGCCAACTGAGCCCGCCCACCGGGAAATCCCCGCGCGCCCGCCGCCTCCCCGGTGAAGACTGCCCCCATGCCCACCGCAGGCCCCGCCCCGGAAGGCCCCCGCGCCAACCACCTCCTCGGCCACCCGCCCGACGCCCGCCTCCTGCTCCTCAACTGCGACGACCTCGGCCTGGACGAGTCCGTCAACCTGGCCGTCATCGAGTCGGTCCAGCAGGGCATCGCCGCCTCCTGCAGTCTGATGACCCCCTGCCACGCCGCCCCGCACGCGCTCCGGCTCCTGCGCCGCCACCCGGAGATCCCCTTCGGCATCCACCTCACCCTGGTCTGTGAGACGCCGCACCTGCGCTGGGGCCCGCTCACCGCGCTCGACCGGGTGGCCTCCCTCCTCGACCCCACCGGCGAGCTCTACGCCCCCACCCCCGCCGGCCGCGCCGCGCTGGCCGCCCGCGCCCGACTCGACCACGTGGAGCGCGAGTTCCGCGCCCAGATCGAAGCGGTCACGGCGAGCGGCCTCAGCCCGACCCACCTCGACTTCCACTGCCTCGCCGACGGCGGCCGCGAGGACATCCTCGACCTCGCCCTCGCCCTCGGTGCCGAGTACGGCCTCGCCGTCCGGGTCTGGCTGCCGCCCGCCCTGGCCCGGCTGCGCGAGCGCGGACTGCCCGTCGTCGACCACGGCTTCCTCGACAGCTTCGCCGTCCCGCTGGAGGACAAGCCGGCCCACTACGCCCGCCTGCTCGCCGCCCTCCCGCCGGGCCTGACCGAGTGGGCCGTCCACCCCGGCCTGGCCACCGGCCCGCACCCTCGCATCCCGAGGAGCAGCCCGACCGACGACGGCTGGCGCGTCCGCCGCACCGACTACGAGTTCCTCGTCTCCCCCGAGGCCCGCCGCCTGCTCGCCGAACACGGCGTCACCGTGCTCGGCTACCGTCCGCTGCAGGAAGCCTGGCGAGCCGCCCGAGGCCGGGTCACGCCGGGCTCCCCGCACCCGCCGGTTGTGCCACGATGAGGAGAAAGCGTAACGGCCGGACTACGCAGGGAGGTTGACCACCATGGATCCGATGCTCAGTTGCCGCTGGCGCGATCAGGACGGCGAGTGGGAACTGTCCGTCCGCCACAACGGTTCCGACTGGGAGTTGTTCGCCGCCGCACCGCTCTGGTCGGAGTCGCTCCCCTTCGCCGGGCCGGACGAGGTCCGCCGACTGGCTCAGGCACTGCTCGACCTGCCCGCCGATCCGGAGCCGTACGAGTTCGAATGGGAGCTCTCCCGGACGGAGTTCGCGCGCACCGAGAAGGAGCGCACCCACTTCGCGACCTTCGCCGTCGGGCTGGATCCGACCGACGACCACCGTCCGTACCTCGCCTACCAGTCGTACCACCAGCTGGGGCAGGCCACCGGGCTCGGTCTGGAGGTGATCTGCGAGGACCCTCCGGTCGACCACCTCCGCGCCCAGGCCCACGCCTTCCTCACCAACTGCCCCGGCCCGCCGCCCCTCCGGCAGTGAACCCCCGGCAGCGGGCCGGACCACCGGACGCCCTCAGCCGAGGGCCCGCACGGCCCAGTCCATCACCTCGGCCGAACTCTCCGGCGCCGCCCATCCGTTGACCACCGCCAGCAGCTCGAGGTAGCGCTCCCGTCGCGGGTCCGCCATGGCCCTCAACCGCTCCACCAACCGCTCCCTCAACCGGGCCCGCAGCACCGGCCCGTCCAGCCCGTCCGCACCCACCAGCCGGGCGTACCGCTCCAGCAGCAGGTCGCCCACCCGCGCCGCCTCCGCCGCATCGGGCGCCACCCCGCCCGCAACCGCCGGACCGGCCAACTCCCTCACCAGCACCGCCAGTCCAGGCCGAGGAACGGCTCCCGCACCGACCGCCGCCGCCGCTTCCGCGGCCTCCTCCGCCGCCAATCCGCGCAGCAGCTCACGGAATCCGGCGTCCTCGGCCAGCAGCGCCAGCTCCACCCAGGCCTCGACCTGTTCGGCCGACGCCTCCTCCGGCAGCTCCGGAGTCAACGACCGCGCGGCCCCTTCGAAACGACCGTCCCGGGAAGCACCTGCGCCGAACACCTCGGCCAGGAACTCCCCGACCAGGCGCCCCCGTTCGTCCTGCGTCAACCGGGCCAAGCGGTGCACGAGCGTCAACTCCTCTGCGGTGGCCCCGCGCGCGGCCACCGTCCGCAACACCGCCTGCCGCAGCCGCAGCACCCGGATCCGGACGTCGAGCGCCGCCGCGTGCGCCGCCGCGACCTCGGGCAGCCCGTGCTCGCGCTCCAGTACCTGCCGGACCTCGGGCAGTCCGAGCCCGAGTTCGCGCAGGGTGCGCACCAGATCCAGGCGCGCGACGGCGTCCGCGCCGTACCGCCGGTGGCCGGCCGGGTTGCGGTCGGCCGGCGACACGATTCCCTGGTCCGAGTAGAACCGGACGGTCTTCACCGTCAGCCCGGTCCGCCGGGCCAGCTCGCCAATGGTGAGGAGCGGGCCGGTCGTGGGAAGCGGGCCAGTGGTCGGAAGCGGGCCAGTGGTGAGGAGCGCATCGCCGTTCATGCCCACCACCCTGCCGCCTCCCCCTACAGGAGCCGCAAGCCCGCCCTCAGGAAGTACGCCGCAGCAGCGCCAGGTACATCGCGTCCGTCCCGTGCAGGTGCGGCCACAGCTGCACGTCCGGCCCGTCCCCGAGCGCCGGCACGCCGGGCAGCAGCGGCCGCGCGTCGACCCACTCGACCCGGCCGCCCTCCCCTCGCAGCACGTCGTCGACGACCGCCCGGGTCTCCGCGAGGTGCGGCGAACAGGTCGCGTAGCCGACCACGCCGCCGACCCGGGTGGCCTCGATCGCCGAACGCAGCAGGTCCCGCTGGAGCGGTCCGAAGGCCGCCACATCGGCCGGCCGACGCCGCCAGCGCGCCTCCGGACGACGCCGCAGCGCGCCCAGGCCGGAGCACGGCACGTCGACCAGCACCCGGTCGAAGCCGCCGGAGCGCCAGGCCGGGCGCGTCCCGTCGGCGGCGATCACCGTGTACGGGCCGGGGTTGCCCTCCAGTGCCCGCGCCACCAGCCGGGCCCGGTGCGGCTGCTTCTCGCTCGCGACCAGCGCCGCGCCCCGCTCGGCGGCCAGCGCGCCGAGCAGCGCGGCCTTGCCGCCCGGTCCGGCGCAGCCGTCCAGCCAGAGCCGGTCCGGTCCCTCCAGCGGCGCCGCGGCCAGCGCCAGCGCGACCAGCTGGCTGCCCTCGTCCTGCACGCCCGCCCGGTTCTCCCGCACGGCGGTCAGCGTGCCCGGGTCGCCGCCCTCGGCGAGCCGCAGCGCGAACGGGGACCAGCGCCCCGGCGTGGCCTCCGGCAGGGCGTCGGCCAGCTCGCCGACGGTGGCCCGGCCGGGCCGGGCGACCAGGGTGACCTCGGGCCGCTCGTTGTCGGCCCGCAGCAGTTCCTCCACCGCGGTGCGCCCGGAGGCGTCCGGCTGCCAGCGGCCGAGCGAGTCCCAGAGCGCGGAGACCACCCAGCGCGGGTGGGAGTGCACGACTGCGAGGTGGTCCTCGGCGTCCTTGTCGTACGGCGGGGCGACCTGCTCGATCCAGCCGTCCAGGTCGTGGGCACTGATCCGGCGCAGCACGGCGTTGACGAACTTGGCCTTGCCGTCGCCGAGCACCACCCGGGCCAGCTCGACGGTCGCCGAGACGGCCGCGTGGCTGGGGATGCGGGTGGTGAGCAGCTGGTGGGCGCCGAGCGAGAGGACGTCCAGCACCGGCGGGTCGACCTTGCTCAGCGGCCGGTCGATGCAGGCCGCGATGATCGCGTCGTAGGTGCCCTGCAGGCGCAGGGTGCCGTACACGAGCTCGGTGGCGAGGGCGGCGTCGCGCCGGTCCATGCCCTTCTGCTCGGCCTCGCGCAGCAGGGACGGCAGGATCAGGTTGGCGTACGCGTCGCGCTCGTCGACGGCGCGAAGGGCGCGGAACGCGACGATCCGGGCCGGGTCCTTCTTCGGCCGGCGGTGCGGCCGGGGCGCGCGCCCGGCGCCGGAGTTGCCGGGCCGACCGGAGCTGCCGGGGGTGCCGGAGTTGCCACGGGAACTGGGGGTGCTCACAAGTGCCTCAAAGTGCTGCGATGGTTATCAGAAGATCTCGAACGAACAGTAACGCCAAACCCGGCGGTCAGCCCCATGGGGCGCCCCGGGGCCCGCGGACGGCGCTCAGGCCCCGAAGCGCTCCCCCGCCTCCAGCCGCGCCCCGCGCGCCCAGTCGGCCGCCCGCATCTCCTTCTTCCCCTGCGGACGCACCTCCCCCAGCTCGATGTCGTGGCTCCCGGTGCCGACCCGCACGCTGTTCTTGCCGACCATCGCGACCTCGCCCGGCGCCAGCTCGGCGGTGTCCGGCAGCAGCTTGACCGGCCCGGTGACCTTCAGCCGCTCGCCCCGGAACTCCGTCCACGCGCCCGGCGCCGGCGCGCAGCCGCGCACCACCCGGTCGATCCGCAGGGCCGGGTGGTTCCACTCGATCCGCGCGTCCTCGACGCTGATCTTCGGCGCGAGGGTGACGCCTTCGGCCGGCTGCGGCACGGCGTACAGCGAGCCGTCCTCGATCCCGTCCATGGTGGCGGCCAGCAGCCGGGCGCCCGAGTGCGAGAGCCGGGTGAGCAGTTCGCCGCTGGTGTCGCTCGGGCGGATCTCCTCGGTGATCACACCGTAGACCGGGCCGGAGTCCAGGCCCTGCTCGATCAGGAAGGTGGACGCACCGGTGACCTCGTCGCCGGCCAGCACCGCGTGCTGGACCGGGGCCGCGCCGCGCCAGGCGGGCAGCAGCGAGAAGTGCAGGTTGACCCAGCCGTGGACGGGGATCTCCAGGGTGCCGGGGCGCAACAGCGCGCCGTAGGCGACCACCGGGCAGCAGTCGGGGGCGAGTTCGGTGAGGCGGGCGACGAAGTCGGGGTCGCTGGGCTTCGCCGGCTTGAGGACCTCGATCCCGGCCTCCTCGGCGCGCTGGGCGACGGGGCTGGCGACCAGCTTGCGCCCGCGCCCGGCGGGGGCGTCGGGGCGGGTGACCACCGCGACGACCTCGTGCCGGTCGGAGGCGAGCAGCGCGTCCAGGGCGGGAACGGCGACCTCGGGAGTGCCGGCGAAGACGAGACGCATCAAGTGCCTTTCTGGAAAAGGAGATTGGAGGACGAACTCAGCGCGCCGAGCCGAAGGTGCTGTGCGGCGATATCTTGACGACCGGCGCCGGACCGGCGCCCCAGTCGCTCTCCCGGATCGCCTTGAGCGCGGCCTTTCGCTGCTCCCGGTCGAGTCGGTCGATGAAGATGATGCCGTCCAGGTGGTCGGTCTCGTGCTGGATGCACCGGGCGAGCAGCTGGGTGCCCTCCACCGTGACCGGGTCGCCGTACATGTTGAAGCCCCTGGCGACCACGCCGTGGGCGCGCCTGGTGTCGTAGCGCAGTCCGGGCAGCGAGAGGCAGCCCTCCGGGCCCTCCTGCTCCTCCTCGCTGAGCGACAGGTCCGGGTTGATCAGGTGCCCGGTGACACCGTCCACATGGTACGTGAACACCCGCAGCGAGACGCCGAGTTGGGGCGCGGCGAGGCCTGCGCCGGGGGCGTCGAGCATGGTGTCGGTGAGGTCGCTGACCAGGTTGCGCAGTTCCTTGTCGAAGGTGGTCACCGGCTGGGCGGTGGCCCGCAGGACGGGGTCTCCGAAGAGACGGATCGGCTGGATCGCCACGGGGTACGGGCTCCTGTCCGCGAGGGCACGGGCTTTCGGGCAACGGCTGGTTCACCGCAAGTCTATGCAACTCCCCCGGCCGCTCCGACGGGCCGTCCTCGGACGCCCGCACCCTCCTGCCCACAACACCCGCACCCTCCTTCCCACGACGCCCGCACCCGCTTCTGGCATATCCCGAGTCGCCGAGCGGCGTTACCCCGGCCCCCGCTTCGGCGTTGGTCAAGAGAGATTGACCGGGGCCGGGCGCACGGGACACCGAGCCCCGGCCGAGCTGAACCGTACGGAAGGTGGCACGTAGGCCATGGCCGAGCAGATCAACCACGACGCCCGGGCGCGGGCGAGCCTGCACCTGCTGGTGCGGGACATCGAGCGGGTGAGGCGCCAGGTCGACGCGCTGCGGACGCTCACCGCCCAGCTGGGCAACGTGTACCGACCGCGCCGACCGAGCACCTCGGCCGGCTTCGTGGTGTACGGACGGGCGCCCGCGCCGACCGTGCGCCTGGCGCAGGAGCTGCGGGAGAGCGTGGAGACCCTGGTGGCGGCGGCGGTCGAGTTCGACCGCGCGCTGGGCTTCTCCTGGGACTCGGTGGGCTCCGCCCTCGGGGTCACCAAGCAGGCCGTGCACCGCCGCTACGGTATGCGCCGCCCCACCAGCGAACTCCTCGCCGCCAGCGGCGCGGTCCCGGGCCCCGGCCGCCCGGACCGCTCCGAGGAACTCCCCGCCGCACCCACCGAGCGCGGCGGCCTGGCCGCCACGGTCCCCGCCGCCCGCCAGGGCGGTCTGGACCGCACCGCCCTGGAGCGCAACGCCCTCGACCGCACCCCGATCGACCGCGCCCCGATCGACCGAAGCACCATCGACCGATCCGGCATCGAGCGCCCGCAGCCCGACCGAACCAACATCCCCCTCCGCGGCTGACCGACGCCGTCACGACAACCGGGCCGTCCGGGGCGGGGTGGCCCACTCACCCCGCCCCCAGCGACCTCAGCCGATGTCCGTCGGATCCACCCGCACCCGCACCGCCTCCGCCGTCCGCAGCGCGATCCGGGCGATCTGCGCCGCCTTGAGCGCCGCCGCCAGGGCGGCCCCCTGCCCGGGCGCCACCCGCAGCAGCGCCCGTTCCTGCTCCTCCCCGCGCAGCGCGGGCACCGGCACCGGCCCGAGCACGTCCGCGCCCTCCGGCAGCCGGATCAGGTTCAGCAGGTCGGCGACGGCCGCCGGGCTGCCGCTCACCGAGGCCATCCGCGACACCGGCGGGAAGTGCAGCTGCGCCCGCTCGTCCCGTTCCAGTCCGGCGTGCCCGAGCGGGTCCCAGCGCACCAGCGCCTGCACCGGTCGGGCCGACGGCTCGGCGACCACCACCACCGTCCCGCCCTCCCCGGACGGCCGAGCGAGCGCGGCCGCCGCCAGCCAGAGCCGCAGCGCCTCCTCCCCGGCCCGCAGGTCGGGCCGGCTGAGCAGCGCCCAGCCGTCCAGCAGCAGTACGGCTCCGTACCCGCCGCCGCCCTCGACCACCGGCTCGGCGCCCGGGGTGGAGATCACCAGCGAGGGCTCGTCGGGCACGGTGTCCAGCACCGCGTCGCGCCCCGAGGTCCGCACCGGGATCCGCGGAAAGGCCTTGCCGAGTTCCTCCGCCGTGCGGCGGGCGCCGACCACCTGCGCCCGCAGCCGGAAGGAGCCGCACTCGGGGCAGTGCCAGTCGTTCTCCGCCTCCCCGCACCAGCCGCACCGCAGCGGGGCATCCGCCGAGGGCGCCTCCAGCGGGCCCTCGCAGCGCCGGCAGCGGGCGGGGGTGCGGCAGCGCCCGCAGGCCAGCCGGGGGACGTAGCCGCGTCGGGGCACCTGGATGAGCACCGGGTGCCCGGCCGCCAGCGATTCCCGGGCGGCCTCCCAGGCCACCGAGGGCAGCCGGGCCGCCTGGGCGGCGGCGTCCCGGTGCTGGTCCTGGTCGGTGACGGTGCGCACCCTGGGGGCGACCTGCCGGACGGTCTCCCGGTCGGCGACCAGCGGCCGCGCCCAGCCGGTGCTGACCAGTTGCGCGCCCTCCACGGTCACCGCGTGCCCGCCGAGCAGCACCGCCGCGCCCTCGTCGGCGGCGCGCAGCAGCGCGACCTCGCGCACGTGCGGGTGCGGGGCGCGCGGGTCGCTGTGGCTGCCGTCGCCGTCGGACCAGACCACGACCAGACCGAGGTCGCGCACCGGCGCGAACATGGTGGCCCTGGTGCCGATCGCCGCGTGCACCGAGCCGCGGCTGACCGCGAGCCAGCGCCGGTAGCGCTCGCGCGGGCCGAGTTCGGCCTCCAGCGCCACGTGCAGCCCCGGTCCGAGCAGTTCGGTCAGCGCCTGGTCGACCCGGGCCACCGACCGCCGGTCGGGCAGCACGACCAGCGCGCCGCGCCCGCCCGCGAGCGTCGCCGCCACGGCCCGGGCGATCTCGTACGGCCAGCCGGGCCCGGGCAGTGCCGCCCACACCGCGCGCGGCGAGCCGCCGCCGGCCAGCGCGGCGAGGAAGTCCGGTCCCGCCGGGTAGCGCTGCCACCCGCCGGCTGCCGGGGGCTGGGGGCGAGGCAGCGGTGGCGGCGAGGGCTCCGCCTCGGCCTTGGCGTGCCGGGGCGGGACGGCCAGTTGCAGCACGTCGGCGAGGGTCCCGGCGTACCGGTCGGCGACGGTGCGGCACAGTCGCAGCAGCTCCGGGGAGAGCACCGGCTCGGGCGAGAGCACCTGGGCGAGCGGGGCGAGCGGGCCCGCGAAATCGCTCTTCTCCAGCCGGGCGACGATGAACCCGTCGTGCAGTTCCCCGCCCTCGCGCTGGCCCTTCACCACCCGCGCCCCGAAGCGCACCCGCACCCGGGCGCCCGGTCGGGCCTCCTCGGCCATGGCGGCGGGCACCTCGTAGTCGAAGAACTTGTCGATGGTGAGCACGCCCTTGTCCACCACGACCCGGGCCACCGGCAGGTGCTCCGCCCGCTTTGCACCCTTCCACGTCCGGGGTTTGGCCCGTTTGACCGTCTCCCGGATGAACGCCAGCTGCTCCGGCTCGGCGGCCCCGTTCTCCCCTGTGCTGCTCATCGCTCCCAAGTACTACCAGGTCACACCGACACCGCGCACAGAACCGACACCGCGCACACAGCGGAGCGGCGCCCACCCCCGAAAGGGTGGGCGCCGCTCACACACCAGGTCAGTCCCGGACGGCAGCCTTCAGCTGCTCGACCCGGTCGGTGCGCTCCCAGGTGAAGTCCGGCAGCTCACGGCCGAAGTGGCCGTAGGCGGCGGTCTGGGAGTAGATGGGGCGCAGCAGGTCCAGGTCGCGGATGATCGCGGCCGGACGCAGGTCGAAGACCTCGGAGACGGCCTTCTGGATGGTGAGGACCGGCACGGTCTCGGTGCCGAAGGTCTCCACGAACAGGCCGACCGGCTCGGCCTTGCCGATCGCGTACGCGACCTGCACCTCGGCGCGGCTGGCGAGGCCGGCGGCGACGATGTTCTTCGCCACCCAGCGCATCGCGTACGCGGCCGAGCGGTCCACCTTGGACGGGTCCTTGCCCGAGAAGGCGCCGCCACCGTGGCGGGCCATACCGCCGTAGGTGTCGATGATGATCTTGCGGCCGGTGAGGCCGGCGTCGCCCATCGGGCCGCCGATCTCGAAGCGGCCGGTCGGGTTGACCAGCAGGCGGTAGCCGTCGGTGTTCAGCTTGATGCCCTGCTCGGCCAGCGCCTTCAGCTCCGGCTCCACGACGAACTCGCGGATGTCCGGGGTCAGCAGCGACTCCAGGTCGATGTCACTGGCGTGCTGGGTGGAGACGACCACCGTGTCGAGGCGGACGGCCTTGTCGCCGTCGTACTCGATGGTGACCTGGGTCTTGCCGTCGGGGCGCAGGTACGGGATGGTCCCGTTCTTGCGGACCTCGGTGAGGCGGCGGGAGAGGCGGTGCGCCAGGGTGATCGGCAGCGGCATCAGCTCGGGCGTCTCGTCGGACGCGTAGCCGAACATCAGGCCCTGGTCGCCGGCACCCTGCTTGTCCAGGTCGTCCTCGTCACCCTCGACCCGGGCCTCGTACGCGGTGTCGACACCCTGCGCGATGTCGGGCGACTGGGCACCGATGGACACCGAGACACCACAGGAGGCGCCGTCGAAGCCCTTCTTGGAGCTGTCATAACCGATCTCCAGGATCTTGTCCCGGACGAGCTGGGCGATCGGCGCGTACGCCTTGGTGGTCACCTCGCCGGCCACGTGCACCTGGCCGGTCGTGATGAGCGTCTCCACGGCGACCCGGGACGTCGGGTCCTCCCGCAGGAGAGCGTCAAGGATGGTGTCGCTGATCTGGTCAGCGATCTTGTCGGGGTGTCCCTCGGTCACGGACTCCGAGGTGAACAGGCGGCGAGACACAGCGCTCCCTGGGGTTGCAGCGGCTGCTGACTGAAGGCCCCCGGCGAACCGGGGACATCCGGAAAGACTTGATTCCTGGAGTCTAACCGGCTGGTTCCGTCGAACGTCACCTGCTTCCGGAAATCAAGAGCGTTCTCGATCGGGACTCGATCAGTTCCGACCCGGTTCCCACCGCTTTGCGACCAGATCCCAGACAACGTCCGCGAGCGCCTCCTTCGGCCCCACCGGTACGGGGGTCTCACTGCCGTCCGAGCCGAGCACCACGGCCTCGTTGACGTCCTGACCGAAGGCCTTGCCGTTGCCGACCTCGTTGACCACCAGCAGGTCGCAGCCCTTGCGCGCGAGCTTGGCGCGGCCGTTGGCGAGCACGTCGTCGGTCTCCGCCGCGAAACCCACCACGAGTTGACCCGAACGGGGGCGGTGCGCCGACAGCTCGGCCAGCACGTCGGGATTGCGGACCAGCGCGACGGGCGCCGGCTCGACCCCCTCGACCTTCTTGATCTTGCCGGTCGCGTACTCGGCGGGCCGGAAGTCCGCCACCGCCGCGGCCATCACCACGGCGTCCGCGTCCTCGGCCGCCTTCAGCGCCGCCTCGCGCAGCTCCAGCGCGGTCGAGACGTGCACCACGTCCACCCCGGCCGGATCGGGCAGCTCCGCGTTGGCCGAGAGCAGGGTCACCCGCGCCCCGCGCGCCGCGGCGGTCACGGCGAGCGCGTACCCCTGCTTGCCGGAGGAGCGGTTGCCGAGGAAGCGGACCGGGTCCAGCGGCTCCCGGGTGCCGCCGGCCGAGATCACCACGTGCCGCCCGGCCAGGTCGGTGGGCACCGGCCCGCCGCGGCGCAGCACGGCCCGGCAGGCGTCGAAGATCGCGGCGGGCTCGGGCAGCCGCCCCTTGCCGGTGTCCTTGCCGGTGAGCCGCCCGACGGCCGGCTCCAGCACGATCACGCCCCGGCGGCGCAGCGTGGCGACGTTCTCCCGGGTGGCCGGGTGCTCCCACATCTCGGTGTGCATCGCGGGCGCCAGGACGACCGGGCAGCCGGCGGTGAGCAGGGTGTTGGTCAGCAGGTCGTCGGCGAGCCCGTGGGCGGCCTTGGCCATCAGGTCGGCGGTGGCGGGGGCGACCACCACCAGGTCGGCCTGCCGCCCGATCCGCACGTGCGGCACCTCGTGCACGTCCTCCCAGGTCTCGGTGGCGGCCGGGCGGCCGGACAGCGCGGCCCAGGTGGCCTCGCCGACGAAGTGCAGCGCGGCCGCGGTGGGCACCACGGTGACCTCGTGGCCGGACTCGGTGAACCGGCGCAGCAGCTCGCACGCCTTGTAGGCGGCGATCCCGCCGCTGACGCCGAGGACCACGCGGGGGGCGTCCGCACTCGCGCTCATCTACCGACCTTTCTCCGCAGCTCGAACCCGCCCACCCTACGACCCCTCAGCTGCCACCCGCACCGTGCCCCACAGCACACCACCGGAGGGCCCGGCGACCCCGGCCCGGAACACCGCAGGCCCGGCAGCTCGGACACAGAACACCGGAGGGCCCGGCGGAATGATTCCGCCGGGCCCTCCGGTGAAGGTACGGGTCTGCCTCAGGCAGCCTCGATCGCCTCGGCCGTCAGCATGCCCGCGTTGATCTCGCGCAGCGCGATCGACAGCGGCTTCTCGTGCACGTGGGTGTCGACCAGCGGGCCGACGTACTCCAGCAGGCCCTCGCCGAGCTGGGAGTAGTACGCGTTGATCTGGCGCGCGCGCTTGGCGGCGTAGATCACGAGGCTGTACTTCGAGTCGGTGGCCTCAAGCAGCTCGTCGATCGGCGGGTTGATGATGCCCTCGGGCGCGGTCATGGAAGAGGACACGCGAAAACCTTCCGAAAGGGTGGAAAAGACTGGCAGGTCAGGCTACACCGAGCAAGGCTAGCAGTTCGGCCGCTACCTGCTCGACGGAGGTGTTGACAAGGGTCGTGTCGAACTCGCGCTCGGCCGCGAGCTCGACCTTGGCCGCCTCCAGCCGCCGCTTGATCACGTCCTGCGGCTCGGTGCCGCGGCCGGTCAGCCGGCGGACCAGCTCGTCCCAGCTCGGCGGGGCCAGGAAGACCAGCTGGGCCTCCGGCATCGACTCGCGCACCTGGCGGGCGCCCTGCAGGTCGATCTCCAGCAGGACGGGCTCGCCGCGCTCCAGCTTCTCCAGCACGGCCGCGCGCGGGGTGCCGTAGCGGTTCCCGGCGAACTCGGCCCACTCCAGCAGCTCGCCGTTGGCGACCAGCTTGTCGAACTCGTCGTTGTCGACGAAGTGGTACTGGACCCCGTTCTTCTCGCCCGGCCTCGGGTGCCGGGTGGTGGCCGACACCGAGAGCCAGACCTCGGGATGCATCTTCCTCATATGAGCGACGACCGTGCTCTTGCCGACCCCCGAGGGGCCGGAGAGCACGGTCAGCCGCGGACGCTCACTCATGCACCGATTATCCCGGATCGCGGACGATCCCGGGACCACGGGGGCACGGTCAGGCGGCGCCACCGCCGAACTCCCGCTCCAGGGAGGCGATCTGGTTCGTGCCGAGACCGCGGACACGGCGGCTCTCGCTGATGCCGAGGCGCTCCATGATCTGCTTGGCACGGACCTTGCCGACGCCCGGAAGGGACTCCAGCAGGGCCGACACCTTCATCTTGCCGATGACGTCGTTGTCGTTCTTGCCGGCCTTGATCACCTCGTGCAGGGAGGCGCCGGAGTGCTTGAGCCGGTTCTTGACCTCGGCGCGCTCCCGGCGAGCCTCGGCGGCCTTGGCGAGCGCGGCGGTGCGCTGTTCAGGGGTAAGGGGCGGAAGAGCCACGCCGTTCACCTCAGGGTATGGAAGGAAGGGATTGAGCTATGACTGGTTCGGTACCTAGGACACCGTCCGCAAGAGGAGCCCAATGGGGAACCACAGGGCCCTGACCTGCGGGAGCTACGGGTTCGCGGCTCGCCGATGACCTATCGCCGGACACTACCCGCATTGCGGCGCCACGTCAGGAAAAGAACACGAAAAGTCCTGGTCAGCCACGGCCGACCAGGACTTTCCGGGGCAAAATGACCGCGATTGCGAAACTTTGACGGCGTCGATGTGACGGCGCTCACGTCAACTCCGGTGCCGCGCCGCCGTCCTGCGGACACTGCGCACGGTCACCGGGCGGCTACCGGCCGGATGCCTTCCGCTACTTGACGGCTTCCGCGAACTCCCCGACGAAGCGCTCCGCCGCCTCCCGCAGGGCCGGCACGGACGGACCGTGCCTGAGCACGTCCCGGCTGACGCTCGGCACCACGTTGATGACCGAGGCGCCGAACACCCGCGGCAGGTCCGCCATGGTCGCACCCTGGGCGCCGATCCCGGGGGCCAGCAGCGGGCCGTTGATGGCCAGGTCCACGCCCGCGTCGGCCAGCGTCGCGCCGACCACCGCGCCGAAGGAGCCCAGCGGCGCCGCGCCCGCGTTCTCGGCCGCCAACTGCCGCAGCACCGAGGCCGCGACCGGCTCGCCGTCCGCGCCGACGGCGCGCTGCACCTCGGCGCCCTCCGGGTTGGAGGTGAGCGCCAGGGCGAACACCCCGCAGCCCTGCTCGCGGGCCAGGTCCAGCGCCGGGCGCAGCGAGCCGAAGCCCAGGTACGGGCTGACCGTGACGGCGTCCGAGAACAGCGGACCGGCGGGCGACAGGAAGGCCTCCGCGTAGGCGGCCATGGTGGAGCCGATGTCACCGCGCTTGGCGTCCATCAGGACGAGCGCGCCGGCCGCCCGGGCCTCCTCGACGCTCTTCTCCAGCACCGCGACGCCCTTGCTGCCGAAGCGCTCGAAGAAGGCGGCCTGCGGCTTGAGCACGGCCACCCGGTCGGCCAGGGCCTCCACCACGGTGCGGCTGAAGGTCTCCAGCCCGGCGAGGTCGTCGCCGAGGCCCCAGGCGGAGAGCAGGGAGGCGTGCGGGTCGATGCCGACGCAGAGCTGGCCGCGGGTGTCGAGGGCCTGGCGCAACCGGGCGCCGAACGGGGCGAGGGTCATGTCGTCCTTCCGAGGGTCGTGCGGGCATGCCGCAGGTCGTGCGGGCGGTGCGGGCGGTTCAGGGGCTAGGAGCCGCGGACGGCGCTGCCGACGGCCGCCGCGAGGTCGCGGAAGCCCCCGGCGCGGACCCGGGCGGACAGGCCCCGGTGGATCCGGCGGCACCAGAACGGGCCCTCGTAGATGAAGGCGCTGTAGCCCTGCACGAGGTCGGCGCCGTGGATGATCCGCTGCCAGGCGTCCTCGGCGGTCTCCACGCCGCCGACCGAGACCAGCGTCAGCCGGCCCCCGGTGCGGGCGCGCAGCCGCTGCAGCACCTCCAGGGCCCGGGCCTTGAGCGGGGCGCCGGACAGGCCGCCCATGCCGATCTCCTCGACCCGCTTCGCGTCGGCCCGCAGGCCCTCGCGGCCGATCGTGGTGTTGGTGGCGATGATGCCGTCCAGGCCCAGCTCCAGGGCGAGGTCGGCGACCGCGTCGACGTCCTCGTCGGCCAGGTCGGGGGCGATCTTGACCAGCAGCGGCACGCGGTGCGCGGTGGTGCGGTCGGCGGCCTCGCGGACGGCGGCGAGCAGCGGGCGCAGGTGGTCGACGGCCTGGAGGTTGCGCAGCCCGGGGGTGTTCGGCGAGCTGACGTTGACCACCAGGTAGTCGGCGTACTTGGCCAGCCGCTCGGTCGACTTGACGTAGTCGGCGACGGCGTCGGCCTCCTCGACCACCTTGGTCTTGCCGATGTTGACGCCGATCACCGGGGTGGAGCTGGTGTGCGGGCGGGCGGCCAGCCGGGCCGCGACCCGGGCCGAGCCCTGGTTGTTGAAGCCCATCCGGTTGATCAGCGCGCGGTCCTCGACCAGGCGGAACAGCCGGGGCGCCGGGTTGCCGGGCTGGGGCTCCCCGGTGACGGTGCCGATCTCGACGTAGTCGAAGCCGAGCATCGCCAGGCCGTCGATGCCGACGCCGTTCTTGTCGAAGCCGGCGGCGAGGCCGAACGGGCCGGGCAGGTCCAGGCCGAGGGCCCGGGTCCGCAGCGCCCGGTCGCGCGGGGCGAGGACCAGCCGCACCAGGGTGCGCAGGCCGGGGACGGAGGAGGCGAGCCGGATCCAGAAGAAGGCGAGGTGGTGGGCCTTCTCCGGGTCCATCCTCTTGAAGACGAGATCGAACAGAAGCTTGTACAAAGTGGGGTCAACTCCCGCAGCGAGAACCGTAATTAAGGGCCCGGGCGCAGCCCGTCGACAGAAGGGTGGTGGTGGGCGACGGGCGGGCATACGAGTGGGGGGCACCAAATTCGACTCCGGTGCCCCCCACTGCGGTGGTGCTACTTGCGGCCGGCGTTGATCAGCTCGGCGTGCTCCTGGAGCGACATCACTCCGACCTCGTCGCGCAGCAGCGCGTCCATACCCTGGACGGCCGCGCCCATCGCCTGGACGGTGGTCAGGCACGGCACCCCGCGGGAGACCGCGGCGGTGCGGATCTCGTAGCCGTCGAGGCGACCGCCGGTGCCGTACGGCGTGTTGATGATCAGGTCGACCTCGCCGTCGTGGATCAGCTGGACGATCGTCTTCTCGCCGTTCGGGCCCTCGCCCTCGCTGTGCTTGCGCACCAGCGTGGACGGGATGCCGCCGCGGTGCAGCACCTCGGCGGTGCCGGCGGTGGCGAGCACCTCGAAGCCGAGGCCGACCAGCGCCCGGGCCGGGAAGACCAGGTTGCGCTTGTCCCGGTTGGCGACCGAGACGAAGACCTTGCCCCGGGTCGGCAGCGCGCCGTACGCGCCGGCCTGCGCCTTGGCGTACGCCGTGCCGAAGACCTTGTCGATGCCCATGACCTCGCCGGTCGAGCGCATCTCCGGGCCGAGCACGGTGTCCACGCCGCGGCCGTGGATGTCGCGGAAGCGGCTCCACGGCATCACGGCCTCCTTGACCGCGATCGGGGCGTCGGCCGGCAGCGTGCCGCCGTCGCCCTCGGCCGGGAGCAGGCCCTCGGCGCGCAGCTCGGCGATGGTGGCGCCGAGCGAGATCCGGGCGGCGGCCTTGGCCAGCGGCACCGCGGTCGCCTTGGAGGTGAACGGGACGGTGCGGGAGGCGCGCGGGTTGGCCTCCAGCACGTAGAGGATGTCCCCGGCCAGCGCGAACTGGATGTTGATCAGACCGCGGACGCCGACACCGCGCGCGATGGCCTCGGTGGAGGTGCGCAGGCGCTTGATGTCGTAGCCGCCGAGGGTGATCGGGGGCAGCGCGCAGGCGGAGTCGCCGGAGTGGATGCCGGCCTCCTCGATGTGCTCCATGACGCCGCCGAGGTAGAGCTCGGTGCCGTCGTAGAGCGCGTCGACGTCGATCTCCACCGCGTCGTCCAGGAAGCGGTCGATCAGCACCGGGTGCTCGGAGATCAGACCGGCGTGCCGCTCCAGGTAGGAGGCGAGCGAGACCTCGTCGTAGACGATCTCCATGCCGCGGCCGCCGAGCACGTAGGACGGGCGGGCGAGCACCGGGTAGCCGATCTCGTCGGCGATCGCCTTGGCCTCCTCGAAGGAGAAGGCGGTGCCGTGCTTGGGGGCGGGCAGGCCGGCGTCGCGCAGCACGCGGCCGAAGGCGCCGCGCTCCTCGGCGAGGTCGATCGCCTCGGGCTGAGTGCCGACGATCGGCACGCCGTTGTCCTTGAGCGCCTGGGCCAGGCCCAGCGGGGTCTGGCCGCCGAGCTGGACGATCACGCCCGCCAGCGGACCGGCCTGCTGCTCGGCGTGGACGATCTCCAGCACGTCCTCCAGGGTGAGCGGCTCGAAGTAGAGCCGGTCGGAGGTGTCGTAGTCGGTGGAGACGGTCTCCGGGTTGCAGTTGACCATGACGGTCTCGTACCCGGCGTCGGCCAGCGCGAAGGAGGCGTGCACGCAGGAGTAGTCGAACTCGATGCCCTGGCCGATGCGGTTCGGGCCCGAGCCGAGGATGACCACGGCCGGCTTGGTGCGCGGGGCGACCTCGCTCTCCTCGTCGTACGAGGAGTAGAAGTACGGGGTCTTGGCGGCGAACTCGGCGGCGCAGGTGTCGACGGTCTTGAAGACCGGGCGGATGCCGAGCGCGTGGCGCACCTCGCGGACGACGTCCGGCTTCAGGCCGCGGATCTCGCCGATCTGCTGGTCGGAGAAGCCGTGCCGCTTGGCGTGGCGCAGCAGCTCGGGGGTGAGCTCGTCGGCCTCGGCCAGCTCGCCGGCGATCTCGTCCAGCAGGAAGAGCTGGTCGACGAACCACGGGTCGATCTTGGTGGCCTCGAACACCTCCTCCGGGGTGGCGCCGGCCCGGATGGCGTCCATCACGGTGTTGATCCGGCCGTCGGTCGGCACGACAGCCTTGGCCAGCAGCTCGGCCTTGTCACCGAGCGGGCCGGTCCAGCTGAACTGGGAGCCCTTCTTCTCCAGCGAGCGCAGCGCCTTCTGCAGCGCCTCGGGGAAGTTGCGGCCGAGCGCCATGGCCTCACCGACGGACTTCATGGTGGTGGTCAGCGTCGCGTCGGCGCTCGGGAACTTCTCGAACGCGAACCGCGGCACCTTGACCACGACGTAGTCGAGGGTCGGCTCGAAGGAGGCCGGGGTCTCCTCGGTGATGTCGTTGGGGATCTCGTCCAGGGTGTAGCCGACGGCCAGCTTGGCGGCGATCTTGGCGATCGGGAAGCCGGTGGCCTTGGAGGCGAGCGCCGAGGAGCGGGAGACGCGCGGGTTCATCTCGATGACGATGACCCGGCCGTCGTCGGGGTTGACGGCGAACTGGATGTTGCAGCCGCCGGTGTCGACGCCGACCTCGCGGATGACGGCGATGCCGATGTCGCGCAGGATCTGGTACTCGCGGTCGGTGAGCGTCATCGCCGGGGCGACGGTGATCGAGTCACCGGTGTGCACGCCCATCGGGTCGAAGTTCTCGATCGAGCAGACGACCACGACGTTGTCGTTCTTGTCGCGCATCAGCTCCAGCTCGTACTCCTTCCAGCCGAGGATGGACTCCTCCAGGAGCACCTCGGTGGTCGGCGAGAGGGCCAGGCCCTGACCGGCGATGCGGCGCAGGTCCTCCTCGTTGTGCGCGAAGCCGGAGCCGGCGCCGCCCATGGTGAAGGAGGGGCGCACCACGACCGGGTAGCCGCCGAGCTCGTCGACGCCGGCCAGCACGTCGTCCATGGTGTGGCAGATGACCGAGCGGGCGGACTCGCCGTACCCGATCTTCGCCTTGACGGCCTCGACGACGCCCTTGAACAGGTCGCGGTCCTCGCCCTTGTTGATCGCCACGACGTCGGCGCCGATCAGCTCGACGCCGTACTTCTCCAGCGTGCCCGCCTCGTGCAGCGAGATCGCGGTGTTGAGCGCGGTCTGGCCGCCCAGGGTCGGCAGCAGCGCGTCGGGGCGCTCCTTGGCGATGATCCTCTCGACGAACTCGGGGGTGATCGGCTCGACGTAGGTGGCGTCGGCGATCTCCGGGTCGGTCATGATCGTGGCCGGGTTGGAGTTGACCAGCACGACCCGCAGGCCCTCGGCCTTGAGAACGCGGCAGGCCTGGGTGCCGGAGTAGTCGAACTCGGCGGCCTGGCCGATGACGATCGGGCCGGACCCGATCACCAGGACGGACTTGATGTCAGTGCGCTTAGGCACGCTGGCCCTCCATGAGCTTCACGAAGCGGTCGAACAGGTAGGCGGCGTCGTGCGGGCCGGCGGCCGCTTCGGGGTGGTACTGCACGCTGAAGGCGGGCACGTCGAGTGCCTGGAGGCCCTCGACCACGTCGTCGTTGAGGCAGACGTGGGAGACCTCGACCCGCCCGTAGGGGGTGTCGCTCACCTGGTCCAGCGGCGCGTTCACGGCGAAGCCGTGGTTGTGGGCGGTCACCTCGACCTTGCCGGTGGTGCGGTCCTGCACCGGCTGGTTGATGCCGCGGTGGCCGTACTTGAGCTTGTAGGTGCCGAAGCCCAGGGCCCGGCCGAGGATCTGGTTGCCGAAGCAGATCCCGAAGAACGGGGTGCGGCGCTCCAGCACGCCCTGCGCGACGGCGACCTGGTGGTCGGCGGTGGCCGGGTCGCCCGGCCCGTTGGAGAAGAACACGCCGTCGGGGTTGACCGCGTAGACGTCCTCCAGGGTGGAGTTGGCCGGCAGCACGTGCACCTCGATGCCGCGCTCGGCCATCCGCTGCGGGGTCATCGCCTTGATGCCGAGGTCCAGCGCGGCGACGGTGAACTTCTTCTCACCGACGGCGGGGACGACGTAAGGCTCGGTGGTGGCCACCTCGGCGCACAGGTCGGCGCCCTTCATCTCGGGCGACTGCTGCACCCGGGCGAGCAGGGCGGCCGGGTCGGCCAGCGCCTCGCCGGAGAAGATGCCGCAGCGCATCGCACCGCGCTCGCGCAGGTGGCGGGTCAGCGCGCGGGTGTCGATGCCGCTGATGCCGACGATGCCCTGGCGGGCGAGCTCCTCGTCCAGCGAGCGGCAGGAGCGCCAGTTGGACGCCACCCGGGCGGGGTCGCGCACGACGTAGCCGGCGACCCAGATCTGCTTGGACTCGTCGTCCTCGTCGTTCCAGCCGGTGTTGCCGATCTGCGGGGCGGTCATCACGACCACCTGGCGGTGGTACGACGGGTCGGTCAGGGTCTCCTGGTAGCCGGACATGCCGGTGTTGAAGACCGCCTCGCCGAAGGTCTCGCCGGTCGCGCCGTAGGCCTGGCCGCCGAAGGTCCGGCCGTCCTCCAGGACGAGCACGGCCGGGATGCGCTCCCGCCGTTGGCGCTGCGTGGTGGGGGCAGGTGCGGTCATTGCGCGGCCTCTTCCGTCTTCTTCGTCTTCGTACGTGTTGCGAGCTGGGTGATCGCCTCGACCCAGGCGGTGTGCTCGTCGGGGTGGTCGGCGCGGAAGCCGGAGTCCAGTTCGGTGCCCTCGTGCGTCCAGGTGACGACGAGCAGACCGGCGGGGACGACCTTGCCGGCGATCCCGGAGTCCGTGCGGGCACCGGTCAGGTGCTCGGCCGGGATCCAGAGGTCGACGTCGCCGGGGCGCTGCACCAGCAGGCCGTCCTCGCCCAGGGTCAGGTCGGCCCGGCTGCGGGTCCCCAGGCCGTGCGCGACGACCCGGTCGAGCCAGTTCCCGGCGGTGGTGGTGCCGTGGTAACGCCCGCTGGTCTCCAGGATGGTCCGGCCGGCGCGGGCCGGCACGGCGGGTAGCGGGGGGATCCCGGACTGCAGGGTGCGCCGCCAGTTCCAGCCCTGGCGCATCAGCCAGTAGACCAGGCCGATGATGATCAGCAGCCCGATCGACCAGCCGATGTAGGCCGGCCAGTCGGTGACCTTCGCCTGCTCCCTGGCGAGCGTGGCGTAGTCCATCACTCCGGGCCGCCCTGCTCGGCCAGCTCGCCGGCCAACACGGTGGCGCGCCCGCGCAGGAACGTGGCGTGCACCCGTCCGGGCAGGTCCATGCCCTTGTAGGGGGTGTTGCGGCTGCGGGTGGCGAAGCTGTCGGGGTTCACGGCACCACGGTACGCGGGATCGAAGAGCACCAGGTTGGCGGGCTCACCCACCGAGACCGGCCGGCCGTGGCCGCTGAGACGGCCGATCCGGGCCGGGCGGTGGGACATCCGGTCCGCGACGCCCTCCCAGTTCAGCAGGCCGGTGTCGACCATGGTCTGCTGCACGACCGACAGCGCGGTCTCCAGGCCGACCATGCCCATCGCGGCCACGGCCCACTCACAGTCCTTGTCCTCGGCCGGGTGCGGCGCGTGGTCGGTGGCGACGGCGTCGATGGTGCCGTCGGCCAGCGCCTTGCGCAGCGCCTGGACGTCCTCGGCGGTGCGCAGCGGCGGGTTCACCTTGTACACCGGGTCGTAGGAGCGGACCATCTCGTCGGTGAGCAGCAGGTGGTGCGGGGTGACCTCGGCGGTGACGTCCCAGCCCTTGGACTTGGCCCAGCGGACGATCTCGACCGAGCCGGCCGTGGAGAGGTGGCAGACGTGCAGCCGCGAGCCGACGTGCGCGGCGAGCAGCACGTCGCGGGCGATGATCGACTCCTCGGCGACGGCCGGCCAACCGCCGAGCCCGAGCTCGCCGGAGACCTGGCCCTCGTTCATCTGGGCGCCCTCGGTCAGCCGCGGCTCCTGGGCGTGCTGGGCGACGACGCCGTCGAAGGCCTTCACGTACTCCAGGGCGCGGCGCATCAGCACCGCGTCGTCCACGCACTTGCCGTCGTCGGAGAAGACCCGGACGTTCGCGGCGGACTCGTGCATCGCGCCGAGCTCGGCGAGCTTCTTGCCCTCCAGGCCGACGGTGACGGCGCCGACCGGCTGCACGTCGCAGTAGCCGGCCTCCTGGCCGAGCCGCCAGACCTGCTCGACCACGCCGGCGGTGTCGGCCACCGGGGTGGTGTTGGCCATCGCGTGCACGGCGGTGAAGCCGCCCATCGCCGCGGCCTGGGTGCCGGTGAGCACGGTCTCGGCGTCCTCGCGGCCGGGTTCGCGCAGGTGGGTGTGCAGGTCGACCAGGCCGGGCAGGACGATCATGCCGGTGGCGTCGATCTCGATGTCGGCCTCGACCGCCAGGCCGGTGCCGATCGCCCGGATGACGCCGTCGGCGAGGTGGAGGTCCTGCGGGGCGCCGCCCAGGATCTTGGCGTTGCGGATCAGGTAGCTGACCGTGTCGCTGGTTCGCTCACTGCGCTCGTTCACTGGGCGTTCTCCACGGAGTCGGTGCGGGGGGCGGTGTCGGCGGGGCCGTCGGCGAACACGGCTCCCCCGAGCAGCAGGTACAGGACGGCCATCCGGACGGAGACGCCGTTGGCGACCTGCTCGACCACGGTGCAGCGCGGCGAGTCGGCGACCTCGGCGGTGATCTCCATGCCGCGGACCATCGGGCCGGGGTGCATCACGATGGCGTGCTCGGGCAGCTGGGCCATCCGGATGCCGTTCATCCCGTAGCGGCGGCTGTACTCGCGCTCGGTCGGGAAGAACGCGGCGTTCATCCGCTCGCGCTGCACCCGCAGCATCATCAGGGCGTCGGTCTTGGGCAGGACGCTGTCCAGGTCGTAGCTGACCTCGCAGGGCCAGTTCTCGATGCCGATGGGCAGCAGGGTCGGCGGGGCGACGAAGGTCACCTGGGCGCCGAGGGTGGTCAGCAGGTGCACGTTGGAGCGGGCGACCCGACTGTGCAGGACGTCACCGACGATCGTCACCCGGCGACCGGCCAGGTCGTTGCCGGCCCCGGCGTTGAGGTGGCGGCGCATGGTGAAGGCGTCGAGCAGCGCCTGGGTGGGGTGCTCGTGGGTGCCGTCACCGGCGTTGATCACACTGCCGTGCAGCCAGTCGGACTGGGCCAGCCGGGCCGGCGCGCCCGAGGCGTGGTGGCGGATGACGACCGCGTCGGCCCCCATCGCCTGCAGGGTCAGCGCGGTGTCCTTGAGGCTCTCGCCCTTGGAGACCGACGAGCCCTTGGCGGAGAAGTTGATGACGTCTGCGGACAGCCGCTTCTCGGCGACCTCGAAGGAGGTCTTGGTGCGGGTGGAGTCCTCGAAGAACAGGTTGACGACGGTGCGGCCGCGCAGCGTGGGCAGCTTCTTGACGGCCCGCCCGGAGAGCTGGGCCAGCTCCTCGGCGGTGTCCAGGATCAGCAGCGCGTCGTCGCGGCTGAGATCGGCGGCGGAGACGAGGTGGCGCTTCACGCGGGTTACTCCGGGAGGTGCGGTTCGGTGGGCTGGGAGGCCAGGGCCTGCGAGCTGCGGGCGGTGTAGTCGCGGTCACCGACCAGGACGGCGTCAACGCCGTCGGTGTCGGAGAGGCGGACCTGCACGGCCTCGCGCAGCGAGGTGGGGAGGTTCTTGCCCACGTAGTCGGCCCGGATCGGCAGCTCCCGGTGGCCGCGGTCGACCAGGACGGCGAGCTGCACGGCGCGCGGCCGGCCGATGTCGTTCAGCGCGTCGAGCGCGGCGCGGATGGTGCGGCCGGAGAAGAGCACGTCGTCGACGAGGATGACGAGCTTGCCGTCGATGCCGCCGGGCGGGATCTCGGTGTGCTCCAGGGCCCGGGCGGGCTTCAGCCGCAGGTCGTCCCGGTACATGGTGATGTCCAGGGTGCCCAGCGGGATCTCGCTCCCGGTGATCTGGGCCAGCCGGCCGTGCAGGCGGCGGGCGAGGTGGACGCCCCTGGTGTGGATGCCGAGCAGCACGACGTCCTCCGCGCCCTTGGCGCGCTCGACGATCTCGTGCGCTATCCGGGTGACGACCCGGGCGATGTCCGTGCCGTCCAGCACCTGGTGCGGCGGCCGCGGCGTCGTTTCGTGGTGTGTGGTCATGCCGAAGCGGACCTCCTTCCCCGCCTCACGGGACGGGCCTTAAAGGATGTCTGGGAATCTGCCCCCGCCGACCGGGCGTGGGCTTCGGGTCATCCTACCAGCGCCCCGGAGTGGCAAACGGGCCTCCATCATTCCGCTTCGCCGGGTTAACGCCCCGGACGCGCCGACGATGCGGGCCATTCGCACGACTGCCCCATTCGGCTTGACGCAACTACCTTACTCTACGTAACCTCACAGTGAGTTACGAGACGGGTGTCGAACCCACCGGTAGCGACGTCGACAATCGCCCGTGACCCACCACTGAACGCGTTAGCAATCTCGTCCGGGGAGATCAATGTCCAGCGACTACGCGAAGCAGCTCGGAGGCAAGCTCCGAGCGATCCGCACTCAGCAGGGGCTCTCCCTGCACGGTGTCGAGGAGAAGTCCCAGGGGCGCTGGAAGGCAGTCGTCGTCGGCTCGTACGAGCGCGGCGACCGTGCGGTCACCGTGCAGCGGCTGGCCGAGCTCGCCGAGTTCTACGGCGTTCCGGTGCAGGAACTCCTGCCCGGCGGCACCCCGGGCGGCGCGGCCGAGCCGCCGCCGCGCCTGGTCCTCGACCTGGAGAGACTGACCCAGGTCCCCTCCGAGAAGGCCGGCCCGCTGCAGCGCTACGCGGCCACCATCCAGAGCCAGCGCGGTGACTACAACGGCAAGGTCCTCTCGATCCGCCAGGACGACCTTCGCACTCTGGCCGTGATCTACGACCAGTCGCCGTCGATCCTCACCGAGCAGCTGATCTCCTGGGGCGTGCTCAACCCCGACGCGCGCCGTGCGGTGCGCGAGGAGGACGCGAGCTGAGGCTCGCCGACCAGCGACAGCAGGCAGAAACGTCACGGCGCGGTCCCGGCCTCCGGGGCCGCGCCGCGGCGTTTCCGAAGCTGGGCGCACGTTCAGCAGACCGTGCCCAGGCTGTAGCCCGGCTGCGCCGCCACCCCGTCCAGCCGCACCGGCCGGGCGGCCGGCGCCCAGTCCGGGCCGCCGCTCGACCAGGCCCAGGCGGCCGGCAGGTACTCCCCGCAGGAAGCCGCCGAGCCCTGGGAGCCGTGCAGCACCGCGACGGCCGGCAGCTCCAGCGCCAGCCCGGCGCACAGCACCGCGCAGACCAGTTCCAGCTCCTCGTCGTTGATCCGCACCACGCCGTCCTCCCACTGGAGTACCCGGGCCGCCGCGGTCAGCCGCCCGCCCGGCGCGTCCACCCGCAGCCGCAGCTCGTACACCCCGGCGCCCGCGCCGACCAGCATCCGCCGGAACACCTCGCTCCCGCGCTGGTGGGCGGCGCGCACCCAGCACGCGTGCTCCTCGTCCGCCTCCGCCGGGCCGGCGCTCCCGAGCAGCGCGCCGTCCAGCAGCAGGTCGGCGTGGCGGAGCGTCAGCCCGTTCTCCCGGGCCCGGACCAGCCGCGGCACGAAGTCCCCGGCCAGCTCCTCGCCCTGATAGACCAGCAGCTGGGTCCGCAGGGGCGGGTTGACCAGGTAGCGGTCCCGGGCGGCGGGCTCGGCCGGGTCCAGGCCGTGCAGCACGCAGAACTCCTCGAAGTCCTGCGGGTGGAACATCCGAGCCCGGACGGTCTCGAAGCGCTCCAGCGCGTCGGCCAGCAGCTCGGCGGTGTCGGCGAGGTAGCGCTCGTGGTCGGGGGCATCGCTGACCCCCCAGGCGCGGGCCCGCGCGAAGTCCGCGGCGCTGGTGAGCACCCCGATGACGAACGCCTGCTCGACCCCTTCGTGCCGCCGCGACCGGTGCGGTGCCCGCAGCGCGGGGCGCAGGCCACCGGCGGTGCAGTCGGAGTTGCGGCGGGAACGGCCCTTGCGGCTGGTCATCGGAGGCTCCTGGCGTCGGCGGGCGGCCGTCGGGCGGTGACGGTCAGCGGCGGGGCTCGCCGCTGACCGTGTTACTCCCCAGTTCCGCGCGCCACACACGTACGGCGTGTCACAGGAATGTAACCACCGGTAATAGGGCTCGGCCGCCACCGCGCCTCGGGGCGCTCCCGGCAGCGAACTCAGGCCGGGCGCGGCGCCCGGGCCAGCTGGCGGGACTGGGCGACCAGGCGGCCGGCCGAGTCCCAGACCTCGGCGTCCTCCTCGAAGTAGCCGCCGGCCAGGTTGCGGGTGGAGTGGACGACCCGGAGCCACCCGGGGGCCGGCTTGGCCCGCAGGTGGACGGTCAGCTCGACGGTCGGGGCCCAGCCGGGCAGCCCGAGGTCGAAGGTGACCGGCGGCAGCGCGTCGGCGACCAGCAGGAGCAGCAGCGGGTCGGGCTCGCGGCCGTCGGCGAGCCGGAACCAGCCCTGGATCCGGCCCTGGCCGGAGGGCTGCCCGAGCGCCCAGCCGACGGTGGCCGGGTCGAGCCGCAGGTCGAAGCGCTCCAGCAGGGCGGCCTGCTCGATCAGCTCCTTCGGCGCGTGCTCGACGCCGATGCACTGGTCCGGCGGCGGCAGCTGCGGCGGGGTGGCACTGGTGCGCACCTCGCCGTCGACCGTGCCGAGGTCGCCGTGGCTGGCCACCACCCGCAGGCGTTCGACGCCGTCCTGGCTGAGCGAGGCGGTGCCGGTGGAGAGGCCGCGGCCGGTGCGCAGCACCTCGGTGCGGACGGTGGCCGGACCGGGGGTGGAGGCGGACAGGTAGTAACCGCTGATCGACACCGGGTCCGGGTGCTGCCCGTGCTCCAGCGACAGCGCGTGTCCGGCGACGGCGAGCAGCAGCCCGCCGTTGACCCCGCCGCCGATCTGCCAGCCGGCGCCGAGCTCGGCCTCGTAGCGGCCGGCCTCCTCCGGATGTCCGGTCAGGGCGATGCCCAGGTCGAACTCGCTGCGGATCGCGGTGGTCATGGAGGTGCCTGCCCTTCAAGTTACTGGCGAGTAGGACCCCACACTACGCCTGCCCGACGGAACGCGGAATGGCCGTCGGATCCGAGATCTCGGATCCGACGGCCATTGCGCAGGGCGTCGCCGCTACCGGCGGATGCTCGGCTTCAGCTCCAGGAAACGGGCGAGCATACCGTTGACGAAGGCCGGGGAGTCGTCCGTGGAGAACTCCTTGGCGATCTCGACGGCCTCGTCCAGGACGACCGCGTCCGGGACGCCGTCCTCCCAGATCAGCTCGTAGGCGCCGAGCCGCAGGACGTTGCGGTCCACGATCGGCATCCGGTCGAGGGTCCAGCCCACCGCGTACTGCTCGATGAGGTCGTCGATGCGACGGGCGTGCTGGACGTACCCCTCGATCAGCTCCATCGTGTACTCGCCGACCTGCGGGGTGCCCTCGTCGGGCTTCGGCTCGCGGGCGCGGGCCACCCAGTCGGCGAGGACCTGCTGCGGGTCGACCCCGCGGTGGTCGGCCTCGAAGAGGATCTGGAAGGCCCGGGTACGGGCCTTGCTACGTGCGGCCGACACGGACTTACTTCACCCGGCCGAGGTAGCTGCCGTCGCGGGTGTCGACCTTGACCTTCTCACCGGTGGTGATGAAGAGCGGCACCTGGATCTCCGCGCCGGTCTCCAGGGTGGCCGGCTTGGTGCCACCGGTGGAGCGGTCGCCCTGCACGCCCGGCTCGGTCTCGGCGATCAGCAGCTCGACGGAGGTCGGGAGCTCGATGTAGAGCACCACGCCCTCGTTGGTGGCGACCAGGGCCTCGAAGCCCTCGAGCAGGTAGTTGGCGGCGTCACCGACGACGGCCGGCTCGATCGTGATCTGGTCGTAGGTGTCCATGTCCATGAACACGAAGTTCTCGCCGTCCTTGTACGAGAACTGCATGCCGCGCTTGTCGACGTTGGCGGTCTCGACCTTGGTGCCGGCGTTGAACGTCTTGTCGACGACCTTGCCCGTCAGGACCTCCTTGAGCTTCGTACGCACGAAGGCCGGGCCCTTGCCGGGCTTGACGTGCTGGAACTCGACGACGGACCAGAGCTTGCCGCCCTCCAGCTTGAGGACCATGCCGTTCTTGAGATCGTTCGTGGAAGCCACGGGCGCACTTACTCCTGGATATAGCTGTCAAGGAACCAAGGTTTTCGCGTCCTGCCGCCGTCGGCCTCCGGGGCCGCCGTCACAGGGCGAGGAGCTCCTTGGTGGTGATGGTGAGCAGCTCGGGCCCGCCCTCTGCGAGGGGGCGCACGACGAGCGTGTCCTCGATCCGGACCCCGCCCTTGCCCGGGAGGTGGACCCCAGGACCGACGGTGACCGGCACGCGGCTGTCCAGTTTACCCATGTCCGACGGACCGAGGCGCGGCGCCTCCCGGATCTCCAGCCCGATGCCGTGGCCCACCGGGCGCGGCGAGGCCTCGGTGTGGCCGGCCGCCTCCAGGACCTGCCGGGCCACCCGGTCGGGCACGCACTGCTCGACGCCCGGACCGAGCGCCTCCCGGCCGGCCCGCTGCGCGCGGAAGACCAGCCGGTGCAGCTCGACCTGCCAGGGCGCGGGAGGGGCACCGATCACGAAGGTCCGGGCGGTCGAGACCCGGTAGCCGCGGTACTGGGCGCCCATCACCACGGTGAGGAAGTCGCCCTCCTCCACCCGGCGGTCGGTCGGCTGGTGGGCGGGCCGGCCGGAGTGGCTGCCGGTGCCGACCGAGACCGGGAAGGCCGCCCGGTCGGCGCCGTGGTCGATCATCCGGCGCTCCAGCTCCATCGCCAGGTGCCGTTCGGTGCGGCCGACCAGGATCGACTCCAGCAGCTCGCCGAGCGCCTGGTCGGCGATCTCGGCGGCGATCCGCAGGTCGGCGATCTCGTGCTCGTCCTTCACCACCCGCAGCCGCTCCACCACCTGGCCGAGGTCCGCCAACCGGGCCCCCTCCACCAGGTCCGCGACCGCCCGGTGCCGGGTGACGGTCAGATCGTGCTCCTCCACCGCGAGGTCCCGCACCCCCAGCCGCCCGACCGCGGCCGCCGCGGCCAGCGCGGTGTCCGCCCCGGCGGGCACCGGCACCTGGGTGACCTCCCCGTCGATCAGGTGCTCCCCGGAGTCGTCCGGCGGCAGATCGTCCGGCAGCGACAGCAGCGCCCGCTCCCGGGTCAGCAGCAGAGCCGCCCCGCACGGCGCGCAGCCCGTCAGGTACCGCACGTTCGCCGCCCGGGTGACCAGCGCGGCATCGGCTCCGGCCGCGCTGCAGTGCTCCCTCACCCGCTCCCGCCGACCCGCGTACGCATCCACCATGCGTCGAGCCTACGAACCCCCGGCCCGAACCGCCCGCCGAGCGCCCCCCGCCCGATGCCCCGCGTCCTCACGGAGCCTGGCGAACCCCGCCGGACCAGGAGAAGTTCCCCGCACAGCCGTAGCCGCCCGCCTGAGCGGCTGGAGCGGCTACGGCCATCCCGATGGTCGTGAGTCCGAGGACCGTGAGGGATGAGACGACTCGCTTCGCACGCACAGAAAGGATCCCGTATCGGTCGTCAGAAGGGGGTTCAGCGCGGCGGCGGGACCGACACCACCATGGTCAGCCGCAGCTCCCGCTCCCCCGCGTTGCGGTAGACGTGCGCGTGGGAGGCATCGAAGGAGACCGTGCTGCCGGCCGGCACCGCGTGCACCCTCCCCCCGTGCACCAGGGTCAGTTCGCCCTCGACGACCCGCAGGATCTCCACCGTTCCGGCCGGGTGCGGCTCGGCCGAGTACTCCTCCCCCGGCGCCATCCGCCAGTCCCACAGCTCCAGCGGACCGGGCGCCTCGATTCCGTGCAGCAGGGTGCCGGTGCCGCCCTTCGGCCCCGTCCAGAGCGGGACGGCCTGGTCGCCGGGCACGACCCGGACGTCCGGGCCCTCCTCGTAGTCGAGCAGCGTGGCGATCGAGACGCCGAGAGCGTCGCCGATCCGCACCACCGTGGCCACGCTCGGATTGGTGCGGCCCTGTTCGATCTGGACGATCATGCCGCGGCTCACCCCGGAACGGGCGGCGAGGGCGTCCAGGGTGTGGCCGCGCTCAGTGCGCAGCCGCTTGACGTTCCGGGCGAGTGCCCGGGAGACGAGGTCGGGGTCCGGCACGCGGGCAGTCCTCCGGTGTCCACCGTACGAGACGTACAGAATATTGTTCGGCCGAGTTCAGTTCAGTGCACTACGCTGCGGTTCCGGCAACGAGTCCATCCGACTGTACTTCGGAGTGCATTGTGCTGTCCTCCACCCCGTCCCCGCTCCCCGGGGCCCCGATCTTCGGGCTCCTCCCATGACCGTCCTGCTCGCCCTGTCCGCCAGCCTGCTCACCGGCCTGGGCGACTTCGGCGGCGGCGTCCTCGCCCGCCGACTGCCCGCGCTCGCCGTCGTGGTCGTCTCCCAGGCCGCAGCCACCGTCGTCCTCCTCCTCGCGGCACTGGCCACGGGCGGCTGGGCCGACGCCTCCCCCGCGCTCTGGTACGCCGTCGCCGCCGGGGTGATCGGCCCGTTCGCGATGCTCGCCTTCTACCGGGCGCTCGCACTCGGGCCGATGGGCGTGGTGTCCCCGCTGGCCACCGTCGGCGTCGTGGTGCCGGTCGGCGTCGGGCTCGCGCTCGGCGAGCGGCCGGGCTTCGGTCAGCTAACCGGGATCGCGGTGGCGGTCGCCGGCGTGGTGCTGGCCGGCGGCCCGGAACGCGGCGGGCCGTCCGCCGCCCGCACGGCACTGCTGCTCACCCTGGCCGCCGCGTTCGGCTTCGGCGCCAACATGTCCCTGCTCTCGCAGGCCTCAGCCGGCGGGGGGCTGCTGCTCGTGCTGTGCGTCCAGCGGCTCGTCAACGTCCTCGTCGGCGGTGCCGCGCTGCTGACCGGCCCGCGCGGCACCGACACCCGCGGACTGCTGCCGGAGCTGCGCTCCCGGCTGCCCCTGCTCACCGGCGTCGGGCTGGTCGACGTGGCCGGCAACGCCACCTACGCCCTGGCCTCGCACAGCGGCCCGGCGGCGGTGGCCGCCGTGCTCGCCTCGCTCTACCCCGTGGTCACCGCACTGCTGGCGCGCGGGGTGCTCAAGGAGCGGCTGCGCCCGGTCCAGGTGGTCGGCGCCGGGCTCGCCGTCGCGGGCACGCTGCTGCTCGCCGCGGCGTGACCGCCGCCCGTCACCCCTGCTTCGTCGGCGTCCAGCGCTTCTCGACGCCCGCCAGCTTCCAGTAGGCGATGGCGATCGCCCAGACCACCACGAACAGCCCCGCGATCGCGTAGCCGACGTTGTCCAGCGAGATGTCCGCGATGAACCCGGTCACCGGGTCGGTCAGGTCGAGCTTCTCGTGCAGCACGCCGACCAGCTCGATGGTGCCGATGATGAAGGCCACTGCGATGGACAGCCCGGTGATGGTCAGGTTGTAGTACACCTTGCGCACCGGGTTGGAGAAGGCCCACTGGTACGCGAAGTTCATGAACGTCCCGTCCAGGGTGTCGAACAGGCTCATCCCCGCCGCGAACAGCAGCGGCAGGCAGACGATCGCGTACCAGGGCAGCCCGGCCGCCGCGCCCGAACCGGCCATCACCATGAGCGTCACCTCGGTCGCGGTGTCGAAGCCCAGGCCCAGCACCATGCCGACCGGGAACATCTGCCCGGGCCGGGTGATCGAACGGGTCGCCCGGTTCAGGATCCGGGCCATGAAGCCGCGCGAGTCGAGGTGTTCCTCCAGCTCGGCCTCGTCGAACTCCCCGGCCCGCATCGAGCGGAACACCTTGAGGATGCCGAGCAGCGCCGCCAGGTTGAGCGCGCCGATCAGGTAGAGGAAGGCGCCGGAGGCCGTGGTGCCGACCAGCCCGAGCCACTTGTGGGTGGCCGAGTCGTCGTCCATCAGCGTGTTCGCCAGCTGGGCGCCACCCGCCACCAGGGCGGCCATCAGGACCACCATCGAGGAGTGGCCGAGCGCGAACCAGAAGCCCACCGAGACCGGCCGCTTGCCGTCCGCCATCAGCTTGCGGGTGGTGTTGTCGATCACCGCGATGTGGTCGGCGTCGAAGGCGTGCCGCATGCCCAGGGTGTACGCGGTGATGCCGAGGCCGACCCCGAACACCTGGGTGCCGACCGCGTAGTTGTGCGGGGCGACCAGGAAGACGAGCGTCCCGAACGCCACCACGTGCATGGCCAGGATCACCCCCATCAGCCCGGCGGTACGGATGGTGTCCTGGCGCTTCCACCGGAAGGTGGGCAGGACGGAGGGGGCCGCCTCGGCGGGAGTGGCGGTTTCGGGCAGGGTCATCTGCGGATCACGCTCCAGCACCTCGTGGAATGACTTCGTGAGATGCCGTGGCCGGTCTCCTGGCTTACGGGGCTTCCGGACCCGCCTTCCCAGGCGCACTAGGCGCCCAGTGGCACGTGGGTCCGGACAACTCTCCCCCGATCACAGTGGCGAGGGCCGCTCCGGACTGGGACCTGTTGATGGTCCGTCACCGGTCTTCCCGAACACCACGGCGGGGAACACCGTAGGGGCAGGACACCACCCTCGCAAGGTTGCGCACCTGTGCAGGTGTCCAGGATCACAGGTCGTGAGCTGCCAGAATGTCCGCATGCATCTCGTACCGGCCGACCGCGCGGGCCACCGCACCATCGACGGACACCGGGTCTGCGAAGCCATCGCCGCCATCGGTGACACCGAGCACGTCCGCTCCTGGGCCGAACGGTTCTCCCTGCTCGCCGACCCCGGACGGCTCGCCCTGCTGCTCGCCCTCCACCGGGCCGGCCCGCTCGCCGTCAGCGACCTGGCAGTGGCCACCGGCATGCGCGACCCCGCCGTCTCCCAGGCCCTGCGCCTGCTCCGCACCGCGGGCGTGGTCACCGGCGACAAGGACGGACGCGTGGTGCGCTACCGGCTCGTCGACGACGGCATGCGCCCCCTCCTCGACGAGTGCGCCGCCGCCGACCACGAGGAGCCCACCGCGGCCGCGGGCTGACCCGTCGCCTGCGCCCTCCACGCCTCCCTGCACAGACTGGACGCCCGCCTGGTCGTCCTGCCGCACGCCGCCGGCTAAAACCGCCTGGTCACCGACTCCACCGGCGACACGGTCAGCGCCGCCGGCCTCTCCCGCCACGCACACCACGATCGCCGTGCCGCCGCCGCCGGACCGGGCCAACGCGGCCGTGAGCGCGGCGAGTTCGCGCTCCCGGTTGACGAAACTCGCCCGGGGCGGACGCACCTGGTGCGGGCTCCGGTGCTTCGGCGGCAGATGGACCGTGACGTTCCGCCCCTGGAGCACGTGCCCGTGCACCGCGCCCGACACGCTGTCGGACACCTCGTCGCCGTCCACCCGTCCGCTTCCCCCGACCGGCCCGGGCCCCGGCCCACGGCGTGGCTCGGGTGCCGGGGCCGAATCCGCCTCAGGCCGCCTGGCAGGTCGGGCACCAGAACAGGTTGCGCGCGGCGTGCTCCTCCGTCCGCACCTCGGTGCCGCAGACCAGGCAGGGCATCGCGGCGCGGCGGTAGACGTACACCTCGCCGCCGTGGTCGTCGACGCGGGGCGGGCGGCCCATCGCCTCGGGGGTGTGCTCGGGGCGGACGGTGTCGATCCGGCCGGCGGCGACGCCCTCGTGCATCAGGGCGACCAGATCGGCCCAGATCGCGTCCCACTCGCGGCGGGTCAGGTCGCGGCCGGCCCGGTGCGGGTTGACATTGTGGCGGAACAGCACCTCGGCGCGGTAGACGTTGCCCACCCCGGCCAGCACCTTCTGGTCCATCAGCAGCGCGGCGACCGTCGTCCGGCTGCCGGATATCCGGCGCCAGGCGGTCTCCGGGTCGGCGTCGGTGCGCAGCGGGTCGGGGCCGAGCCGGGCCGCGACGGCGGCCTTCTCGGCGTCGGTGACCAGGGCGCAGGTGTTGGGGCCGCGCAGGTCGGCGTAGCCGTCGTCGTTGGCCAGCCGCAGCCGGACCAGGCCGACGGGCTCGGGCGCGGGGCCGGTGCCGAAGCTGAAGCCGCCGTAGAGGCCGAGGTGGACGTGCACCCAGGCGCCCTCCTCGAAGCCGAGGAAGAGGTGCTTGCCGGTGGCCTCCGCGCCCGTGAGCAGCTGCCCGTCGATCGTCCTGGCCTCGTCGGCGAAGCGGCCCTGCGGGCTGGAGACCTGCACCGGGCGGCCGCCGAAGGCCGCGCGGTTCTGGCCGGCGAGGCGGTGGATGATGTGGCCTTCCGGCACGGGCGTCAGCTCCCCGAGTGGTTCTGGCGGGACCGGTCCATCATCGCAGCCGCCACTGACAGGTCGAAGAGCCGCAGGTCAGCGGACCGGCATCCCCATCAGCCGGGCCAGGATGACCCGGTCCAGCTCGGCGGCCGTACCGGCGACGTCCAGGTACGAGTTGTCGATGATCGGCAGCCCGGAGTTGTACCAGCCGGCCATCCGGCCGTGGATGCGCGCCACCTCCTCGTCTCCGAGCCGCCGGGTGCCGCTGCGGCGGGCGTTGCGGCGCAGCACCGAGTCCAGGCTGGGCAGCAGCACGACCGGGATCATGCCCGGGCCGATGTGCCGCTTCCAGCCGCCGAGGCCGATCGCCGGGCGGTCCGGGAAGACGGCGTCGTCGATGATGCAGGAGATGCCGTTGGCCAGGTAGTTGCGGCAGGCGAAGCCGCAGGTGCGGCGGGCCAGCCGGTACTGGGCCTCGGAGGCGTTGTTCCAGCCGGACTGCGGGTTGGCGAAGCCGGACTGCACCCACTCCCGGACGTCGTCCAGGCTGATGTGGGCGGTCGGGGTGGCCCGCCGCTCGGCCCAGTACCGGGCGACGGTGGTCTTGCCCGCCCCGGCCGGGCCGATCAGCAGGACGGCGATCGGCCCGGCGGGCGCGTGCCGCTGCGGCGGGTGGGCGGGGAGCTGGACGGGCGTGCCGGCGGGCAGCACGAAGTGCCCGGTGCCGCCGGCCGGTACGGGCGCGGTGGGCGCGGTGGGCGCGGGCGGCTGCGGGACGGCACGGGCGGGCACGGGCGCCGGAGCCGAAGCGGGTGCAGGTGCCGCAGCAGGTGCAGGTGCCGGAGCGGGCGCCGGAGGAGCAGCGGGTGCCGATGCCGGCACGGACGCCGGAGCGGGCGGCACAACGGCGGGTGTGCCCGCCGGCCGGACCGTCGGCGGCGGCGGCGAGGGCGGCGGAACCGGCGCCCCCGACGGGGCCACCCCTGTACCGCCCCCCGGCGGCACCGGCGGGGCGGCGGGACGCGGCGGGACCTGCCCACCTGCGGCGTACTGCGTCACGGCACCTCCCGACCACGCTCTCACCGGGGACACTACACGGCGGCCCGGCAGCGGGCACAGTCCGCCGCCGGGCCGCTGACCAGCAGTCAGCGCGAGGTGAGCTGCTCCGCCAGCGCCCGCAGCGCCAGCTCGTACGACCCGATCCCGAAGCCCGCGATGGTCCCGGAGGCCACCGCGGCGATGACCGAGGTGTGCCGGAAGGTCTCCCGTGCGTACGGGTTGGAGATGTGCACCTCGATCAGCGGCGCCGTGCGCTGGGCCGCGGCGTCCCGCATCGCGTACGAGTAGTGGGTGAACGCGCCCGGGTTGATCACCACGGGCACCTTCCCGTCGGCCGCCTCGTGCAGCCACTCCACCATCTGCTGCTCGGAGTTGGTCTCGTGCACCTCGACCTCGAAGCCGAACTCCTTGCCCAGCGCGGTGCAGCGCTCGACCAGTCCGGTGTACGAGGTGGCGCCGTAGACGTCCGGCTCCCGGCTGCCCAGCCGGCCGAGGTTGGGGCCGTTGAGCACCATCACCCGGGTCACGCCGAGACCTCCGCGTAGGCGGCGACCAGCAGGGACGGGTCCGGGCCCTCCAGCACGGAGGTCTTGCCGAGGCCGTCCAGGACGATGAAGCGGATCAGGTCGCCGCGCGACTTCTTGTCGATCTTCATCGCGTCCAGCAGCTTCGGCCAGGCGTCCGCCCGGTAGCTCAGCGGCAGGCCGACCGACGCCAGCACGGTGCGGTGCCGGTCGGCCGTCTCGTCGTCCAACCGCCCCGCCAGGCGGCCGAGTTCGGCCGCGAAGACCATGCCGATGGAGATCGCCGCGCCGTGCCGCCACTTGTAGCGCTCGTTGCGCTCGATGGCGTGGCCCAAGGTGTGGCCGTAGTTGAGGATCTCGCGCCGGCCGGACTCCTTGAGGTCCCCGGAGACGACGTCGGCCTTGACCTGGATGGCCCGGCGGATCAGCTCGACGGTGTGCGGGCCGGCCGGCGACTTGGCGCCCTCCGGGTCCGCCTCGATCAGGTCGAGGATGGCCGGGTCGGCGATGAAGCCGCACTTGATGACCTCGGCGAGGCCGGAGACGTAGTCGTGCCTGGGCACGGTCTCCAGGGTGCCCAGGTCGGCGAGCACGCCCACCGGCGGGTGGAAGGCGCCGACCATGTTCTTGCCCTCGGCGATGTTGATGCCGGTCTTGCCGCCGACGGCCGCGTCGACCATGCCGAGCAGCGTGGTGGGCATGGAGATCCAGCGCACCCCGCGCAGCCAGGTGGCCGCCACGAAGCCCGCCAGGTCGGTGGTGGCGCCGCCGCCGAGACCGACCACGACGTCGCTGCGGGTGAACCCGGTCTGCCCGAGCACCGACCAGCAGTACGCGGCGACCTCGGCGCTCTTCGCCTCCTCGGCGTTGGGCACCTGGAGGGCGATCGCCTCGTACCCCTCGCCGGCCAGGTCCTCGCGGATGGCGTCGGCGGTGGCGGCCAGCGCCTCCGGGTGGATGATCGCGACCCGCTTGGCCCGCGTCCCGATCAGCGGCGCCAGCTCGCCGAGCAACTGGTGCCCGATCAGCACGTCGTACGGGTCGTGGCCGGCGCTGCCGCCGACGTGGATCCTGACGGTGGTGTCAGTCATGGGGGGTCTTCAGCTCCAGTGCTTCCAGTACGGCGTCCGCGACCTGCTCGGGGGTGCGGTCGGCGGTGTCGACGACGGCGGTGGCCACCTCCAGGTAGAGGGGGCGGCGGGCCTCCATCAGCTCGCGCCAGCGGGCCCGCGGGTTGACGGCCAGCAGCGGGCGCGGGGCGTCCAGGCCGACCCGCTTGACCGCGTCGCCGAGCGGGACCTCCAGGAAGACCACCGGCAGCTCGCGCAGCAGCTCACGGGTGGCCTCGGCCATCACCGCGCCGCCGCCGAGCGCCAGCACTCCGCCGTGTCCCTCGGCGGCCGCGCGCACGGCGCGGACCTCCAGCTCGCGGAAGTGCGGCTCGCCCTCGTCGATGAAGATCTCCGGGATGGGCTTGCCGGCCAGCGCCTCGATGTCGGCGTCGGTGTCCCGGAAGCCGACGCCCAGGCGCTCGGCCAGGGCCCGCCCGACGGTGGACTTGCCACTGCCGGGCGGGCCGACCAGCACCACGATCGGCGATGTCATCGGATGATCAGGTTGTCGAGGTAGCCCTGCACGTTGCGCCGGGTCTCGGAGACGTGGTCGCCACCGAACTTCTCGCTCACCGCGTCGGCCAGCACCAGCGCGACCATCGCCTCGGCGACGATGCCGGCGGCCGGCACCGCGCAGACGTCCGAGCGCTGGTGGTGCGCCTTGGCCGGCTCGCCGGTGCGCACGTCCAGGGTCTGCAGCGCCCGCGGCACGGTGGCGATCGGCTTCATCGCGGCGCGCACCCGCAGCACCTCGCCGGTGGTCAGGCCGCCCTCGGTGCCGCCGGAGCGGCCGGAGGTGCGCTTGACGCCCTCGGGGGTCGGGACGATCTCGTCGTGCGCCTTCGACCCCGGCACCCGGGCCAGCTCGAAGCCGTCGCCGACCTCGACGCCCTTGATCGCCTGGATGCCCATCAGCGCCGCGGCCAGCCGGGCGTCCAGCCGGCGGTCCCAGTGCACGTGCGAGCCGAGGCCCACCGGCACGCCGTACGCGAGCACCTCGACCACGCCGCCGAGGGTGTCGCCGTCCTTGTGGGCCTGGTCGATCTCGGCGACCATCGCCTTCGAGGCGTCCGCGTCCAGGCAGCGCACCGGGTCGGCGTCCAGCCGGGCCTCGTCCGAGGGCAGCGGCACGACGCCTGCCGGCGCCTTGGCGGCGGCCAACTCGACCACGTGGCTGACGATCTCGATCCCGGCCACCTCACGGAGGTACGCGCGGGCGACGGCGCCCAGCGCGACCCGGGCGGCCGTCTCGCGGGCGCTGGCGCGCTCCAGGATCGGCCGGGCCTCGTCGATCGAGTACTTCTGCATGCCGGCCAGGTCGGCGTGGCCGGGCCGGGGGCGGGTCAGCGCCTCGTTGCGGGCGAGGCCCGCCAGCACCTCGGGGTCGACCGGGTCGGCCGACATGACCTGCTCCCACTTCGGCCACTCGGTGTTGCCGACCATGACCGCGACCGGGCTGCCCATCGTCAGACCGTGCCGGACGCCACCGAGGAAGGTCACCTCGTCCTGTTCGAACTTCATCCGCGCCCCGCGGCCGTAACCGAGCCGGCGGCGCGCCAGCGCGTCGGCCACCACGTCGGTGGTGACCGGTACACCGGCGGGCAGGCCTTCCAGCGTCGCGACGAGTGCGGGGCCGTGCGACTCTCCCGCCGTCAGCCAGCGCAACGTACCCAACGGAGCTCCTTCATCAGCGGACCGGCCCACGGCACCGCCGCGGCCCGCCCGAGCGTGCCTTCTGTCCGAATCCTTTCACGACCCGGCGGCACCCGGGGGCACAGTCCGCGTGACGGACGGCAACCGGTCACCCAACGAAACGATCTAGCCGCGGCGAGATCCGCCGGACCGGCCCCAACGGTCGGCGAGCGCCTTCTCTCCCGCCTCGCGCATCGCTGCCAGCGGCCCGGGCACGCACCCGGTGAAGGCCTCGCTCTGCAGCACCGCCTGGTGCACCAGCAGGTCCAGGCCCCCCAGGACGGTCGCCCCGCGCTCGGCACAGGCGGCGGCCAGCGCCGTCGGCCACGGGTGGTACAGCACGTCGAACAGCGCGCCCGGGGCCGCCGGCAGCGAGTCGGCGAAGGCGTCGGTCGCCCCGACCGGCGTGGTGGAGACGGTCAGCGGACGCTCCAGCGCCTCGGCGCCGTGCTCCCAGTCGGCGGTGCGCACCGCGACGCCGAGCCGCTCGCCCAGCTCGGCCATCTCCCGCGCCCGCTCGGCGCTGCGCACGTAGACCGTCACCTCGCCGGTGCAGACCTGGGCCAGCGCCGCCAGCGCCGAGGAGGCGGTGGCCCCGGCGCCCAGCACCGCGGCGGCGGACACCTCGGTGATGCCGCGCTCGCGCAGCGCGTTGACCAGCCCGGGGACGTCGGTGTTGTCCCCGGTGCGCCGCCCGTCGGCGGTGAACACCACGGTGTTCACCGCGTCCACCGAGCGGGCCGTCGCGCTGACCTCGTCCAGCAGCGGGATGACCGCCCGCTTCAGCGGCATGGTCAGCGACAGCCCCGCCCACTCGGCCCCGTCCAGGCCGGCGAGGAAGCCGGGCAGGCCGGCCTCGTCGACCTCGAAGCGGTCGTAGCGCCAGCCGTCCAGACCGAGCGCCGCGAAGGCGGCCCGGTGCAGGTCCGGCGAGAGCGAGTGGGCGATCGGCGAGCCGAGGACGGCCGCCCGGTGCTTGCTGGTCAACGTTGCCTCTCCGTGAACGACGGTGCGGTAACGGCTACTTGGTGGTGCAGTGCAGACCGACCTTGTCGAAGCCCTGACCCGCCGCCTTGCAGTACGCCTCGACGTTGGCCGCGTGCTCCTTGTCGGTCTCGGCGAAGAGGGTGTTGGTCGGGGACATCGCGATGAAGTACAGCCACTTGCCGTCCGCCGGGTTGAGCACCGCGTTGAGCGCCTCGTCGCCGGGGTTGGAGATCGGCGTCGGCGGCAGGCCCGGGTTGATGTAGGTGTTGAACTTGTTGGACCCGTCGTTGATGTCCTTCGACGTGAGTTCCTTACGGCCCAGCGAGTACTGCAGCGTGGTGTCCATGCCGAGGGTGTGGTGCACGGTGTCGCTCGCCAGACGGTTCTGGATGGTCCTGGCCATCTTGGCGAAGTCGCCCGGGTTGTTGCCCTCGCGCTGCAGGATGCTCGCCTCGATGACCACCTCGTAGGCGCTCTTGAGGCCCGCCTTGGAGGCCTGGCCGTCCAGGTTGGCGGCCGCGTACTTGTCGGTGGCGTTCTTCACCATCTGCTTGAGCAGGTCCTCGGGCTTCATGCCGTCGGCGATGTTGTAGCGGGTCGGCCAGAGGAAGCCCTCGATGTTGCCGTTCGCATACGCCGGCAGGCCGAGCTGGTTGACCTGAGCCTTGGCCACGCCCGCCGTGGTGCCCTTCTGGAGCTTCAGCTTGTCGTCGATCTTGGCGTAGATCTCGGAGGAGTTCATGCCCTCCGGGAACACGATCGCCGCGCCGCCCGCCTGGTCCAGCAGCTCCTTGAGCGCGGCCGCGGCCGGCATCTCCTTCTTCATCCCGTAGAAGCCCGGCTGGATGGTGCCGCACTTGGGCTCGGCGTCACAGGCCTTGGCGAACGCGTCGACGCTCTTGACCACGCCGGCGTTCTTCAGCGCGAGGCCGATCTGGCCGCCGACCGCGCCCGGCTTGACCTCGACCTGGACGGAGCCGGTGCCGTCACCGGTGAAGTCCGGCGGCGGGCCGAAGTGGCTCTGGTAGAAGCCGTAGCCCCACCAGCCGGCGCCGCCGAGCAGGCCGACCAGCACCAGCGCCACCACCAGGCAGGCGCCGCCGTTGCGGCGGCCCGCCTTCTTGCCCTTCTCCTTGCGCTTCTTCTGCGCCTCGCGGGACTCGTCCTGCTCGCCGAGGAAGCCGGTCTGCTCGGCTTCGGCGTGCTCCTCGACGTACCCCTCGTCGCCGTGGTGCTCGTCCTCGTGGTGACCGTCCCACGCCTCGGCCTCGGGCTCGGCCGCCCCGCCGACCGGGTCGGCGCCGGACTCCAGCGCGGCGGCCTCGGCCTCCCAGTCGATCCCGTCCGGTCCCGGACCGGAGGCGGGCTCGGGCGCCGGGGCCTGCGGCCGGGCCTGCTGCGGAACCGGCTGGGGCTGGACCTGCTGCGGCATCCCCTGTTGCTGCATCGGCACCTGCTGCTGGGGGTAGCCGTGCTGCGGCATGCCCTGCTGCTGATAGCCCTGGTCGAAGCCCTGCTGCGGATACCCCTGCTGCGGCATCCCCTGTTGCTGGTACCCCTGCTGGTACCCCTCCTGCGGCATGCCGTGCTGCGTCTGCACCGGCTGCTGCTGCCCGTACCCCTGCTGCACGTCCCCGTACGGCTGCTGACCCTGCTGGATCTGCTGACCGTGCTGGCCCTGCTGCGCGTACTGCTGCCACTGGCCGTCCTGCTGGCCGGGGACCGGCTGCTGGCCGCCGTACCCGGGATCTCCGGGGTGCCACGGCTGCTCGCCCTGGGGGCCGTAGCCCCGACCCAGATCGGTCATTGATCCCCTTAACCGACGGTGACGACCGGAGGATCGGACCGGCCGTCCGGGACGACGCCGTCCCGGCTGATTCTCGAACCGGCGTGCTAGCGCAGCGCCTGGGAGGAGACGTTACCGTACCGCAGCCGTACCCCCGCCCGGGCGGACGCACGGTCAGTGAGCGACCTCACCCTCGGCGCACGGGGCCGTCACGGCTTGCCCGCGCCCGGCGTCGAGGGCGTCGCGGCGGCCGCGCCGGAGCCCGGAGAGCTCGGTTTCGCAGCCCGCGCCGCGTTGAACTCCGCCACGTTGCGCTGGTGCACCTCGAAGCTGTCGGTGAAGCGCGTGTCGCCCGGCTTCACGGTCACGAAGTACAGCCAGTCACCGGGCGTCGGGTCCAGCGCCGCCGTGATCGCCTGGCGCCCCGGGTTGGAGATCGGCGACGGCGGCAGCCCCGGGTGCAGGTAGGTGTTGTACGGAGAGTCCAGCTTGGTGTCGGTGACGGTGGTGTTCAGGGTCGAACGGCCGAGCGCGTAGTTGATGGTCGAGTCCAGCTGCAGCGGCATCCCCTTGGCCAGCCGGTTGTAGATGACCCGGGCCACCTTGCCCATGTCCTCGGTGTTGTCGGCCTCGCCCTGGACCATGCTGGCGACGGTGACCAGTCCGTACAGGCTCTGTCCGAGGTTCTGCGCGACGACGTTGGCGTCGTCCCGGCTGAACTCCTTTCCGGCCCGGTCGACCATCTGCTTCAGCAGGTCCAGCGGGGTGGTCCCGTCGGTGACGGCGTAGGTGGCGGGGAACAGGTAACCCTCCGGGCTGCCGTGGGCGAAGTCCGGCAGGCCGAGCTCGGCGCCCTGCTCCTTGGCGGCCTTCTGGGTGGTGCCCTCGGGGAGGTTCAGCTTCCTGTCGATCGCCGCGTAGATCTGCTCTCCACGCCAACCCTCGGGGATGGTGAGGCCGTTGGCGTTGGCCGGGTCGATCAGGATGGACAGCGCGGCGGCGGCCGACATCTTCAGCTTGAGGGTGTACGTCCCGGGCTGGATCCGCCCGGCTGCCGCCGCGCTCCCCTTCGCTGCCCGGGTGAAGGCGAGCGAGCTGGCCACCACCCCGTTGCGGACCAGCGCGGAGGCGATCTGGGACAGGCCCGCGCCCTCGGGCACCGAGACCTGGACGCTGCCGGTGCCCTGCCCCGCGTAGTCGGCGGCCGCGGGGGGTTTGCGCTGCTGCTGGACCCAGGTGTAGCCGGTGAGACCGATCCCGCCGAAGACCGCGACCAGCGCGAGGGCGGTGAGCAGGCAGGCCAGTCCGCTACGCCGTCGGTGCGGATCGGGCGCATCGGGGCGCGGCCGGGGCGCACCCGGCGGACGGCCCTCCGGTTCCAGCACCGGCGCACCGAGGTGGCCCGGTGTGAGCCCCGGGTGGAAGTCCTGATCGATCATGGCTCTCGGCCCCCTCGGCGGTCCCGAATGGCTGCCAATCACTCCGAACCGCCCCGTACCGATCCAGATCGATACGAAACGGACACGGAACCGAACGAAAAAGGGGTCCGTGCGGACGCGTCCGCACGGACCCCTCTTCGGGACGTTAGAGCAGGCCGGTCAGCCGACCGCCTCGACGCTCTCACCGGGCGGGCGTCCGCTCACCCGTTCGGACTCAAGGGCGGTCTGCAGGATCACCACCGCGGCGGCCTGGTCGACCACCGAGCGGCCCTTCTTCGCCTTGACCCCCGAGGCGCGCAGCCCGTGGGTCGCGGTGACGGTCGACATCCGCTCGTCCACCAGCCGCACCGGCACCGGGTAGAGCCGGTTGGCCAGCCGTGCCGCGTACGCCCGGACCTTCTCCGCCGCCGGGCCCTCCTTGCCGCTGAGCGAGCGCGGCAGCCCGACGATCACCTCGATCGCGTCGTACTCCTCGACGATCGCGGCGATCCTGGCCTGCGACTTCACCCCGGCCGGGACGGTCTCCACCGGCGTGGCGAGCACCCCGTCGGGGTCGCAGGACGCGACCCCGATCCGGGCGTCCCCGACGTCGACGGCGATCCGCCGTCCACGTCTGAAGGGCCTCTCCTCGAACTCCATCAGCTGGCGCGCTCCGCGACCAGGCCGCGCACCGCGGCGATGGCCTCGCCGACCGCGGCCGGGTTGGAGCCACCGCCCTGGGCGACGTCATCCTTGCCGCCACCGCCGCCGCCGAGGGTCTTGGCCGCGGTGCGGACCAGCTCGCCGGCCTTGATGCCGCGGCCGCGGGCGTCCTCGTTGGTGGCGATCACGGTCAGCGGGCGGTCGTTCGCGACGGTGAACGCGGCGACCACGGCCGGGCGCGAGCCCAGGCGGCCGCGCACGTCCAGGACCAGCTTGCGCAGCTCGTCCGCGCCCACGCCGTCGGCGACCTGCGCGGCGACCACGGCGATGCCGTGCACGTCCTCGGCCGAGTCGGCCAGGCCCGCCGCGGCGGCCAGCACCTTCTCGGCGCGGAAGCGCTCGATCTCCTTCTCGGCGTCCTTGAGCTTGGTGAGCATGCCCGAGATCTTCTCCGGCAGCTCCTCCGGGCGGCCCTTGACCAGCTCGGTGAGCTGGGAGACCACGGTGTGCTCACGGGCCAGGAACCTGTACGCGTCGACGCCGACCAGCGCCTCCACCCGGCGCACGCCGGAGCCGATCGAGGACTCCCCGAGCAGCTTCACCAGGCCCAGCTGAGCGGTGTTGCCGACGTGGGTGCCGCCGCACAGCTCCTTGGAGAAGTCGCCGATGGTGACGACCCGCACCTCGTCGCCGTACTTCTCGCCGAACATCGCGATGGCGCCGGCCTTGCGGGCCTGGTCCATCGTCATGACCTCGGCGGTGACGTCGAGTTCGCGGCCCAGCACGTCGTTGATCTTCTGCTCGACGTCCACCAGCACGCTGCCCGGAACGGCGGCGGGCGAGCCGAAGTCGAAGCGGAAGCGGCCCGGGGCGTTCTCGGAGCCGGCCTGGGCGGCCGTCGGGCCGAGCGCGTCGCGCAGCGCCTGGTGGGTCAGGTGGGTCGCCGAGTGGGCGCGGGCGATCGCCCGGCGGCGCTCGGTGTCGATCGTGGCGTACGCCGAGGCGCCGAGCACGACCTCGCCGAACAGCACGCCGCCGGAGTGCACGATGACGCCCGGGACGGGCTGCTGCACGTCGCGGATCTCCACCACCGCGCCGGACTCCAGCCGGATCCGGCCGTGGTCGGCGAGCTGGCCGCCGCCCTCGGCGTAGAACGGGGTGCGGTCGAGGATGAGCTCGACCTCGTCGCCCTCGGAGGCGGCCGGCGACGGAACGCCGTCCACCAGCAGGCCGACCACGGTCGCCTCGCCCTCGGTGAGGGAGTAGCCGGTGAAGACGCTGGCGCCGGACTTGTCGGCGACCTCGCGGTACGCGGCGACGTCGGCGTGGCCCATCTTCTTCGCCTTGGCGTCCGCCTTGGCGCGGTCCCGCTGCTCCTGCATCAGGCGGCGGAAGCCGGCCTCGTCCACCTGGAGGCCCTGCTCCTCGGCCATCTCCAGGGTGAGGTCGATCGGGAAGCCGTAGGTGTCGTGCAGCTTGAACGCCTGCTCGCCGGAGAGCACCGCGCCGCCGGCCTGCTTGGTCTCGGTGACCGCGACGTCCAGCAGGTTGGTGCCGGCCTTCAGGGTCTGCAGGAAGGCCGCCTCCTCGCCGATGACGACCGTCTCGATGCGCTTGCGGTCGATCTCCAGCTCGGGGTACTGCGGGGCCATCGCCTTGACGGCGACGTCGATGAGCTCCTTGGCCACCGGCTCGGTGGCGCCCAGCAGCCGCATGTTGCGGATGGCGCGGCGCAGGATGCGGCGCAGCACGTAGCCGCGGCCCTCGTTGCCGGGGGTGACGCCGTCGCCGACCAGCATCAGCGCGGTGCGGATGTGGTCGGTGACCACGCGCAGCGAGACGTCCGACTTGTGGTCGGCGCCGTAGGTGTGGCCGGTGAGCTCGGCGGCGCGGTCGAGGATCATCCGGCTGGTGTCGATCTCGAAGAGGTTGTCGACGCCCTGGAGGATGGCGGCGAGGCGCTCCAGGCCGAGGCCGGTGTCGATGTTCTTGCTCGGCAGGTCGCCGAGGATCTCGAAGCCGTCCTTGCCGTCGCCGTGGCCGCGCTCGTACTGCATGAAGACCAGGTTCCAGATCTCCAGGTAGCGCTCGCCGTTGACCGCCGGGCCGCCCTCCTCGCCGTACGCGGGGCCGCGGTCGTAGTTGATCTCCGAGCACGGGCCGCACGGGCCGGGCACGCCCATCGACCAGAAGTTGTCCTTCATGCCCAGGCGCTGGATGCGCTCGGAGGGCACGCCGATGACGTCGCGCCAGATCTGCTCGGCCTCGTCGTCGTCCTTGTAGACGGTGATCCAGAGCTTCTCCTTCTCCAGGCCGTAGCCACCCTCCGCGACGGGAGTGGTGAGCAGCTCCCAGGCGAACTTGATGGCTCCTTCCTTGAAGTAGTCACCGAAGGAGAAGTTGCCGCACATCTGGAAGAAGGAGCCGTGCCGGGTGGTCTTCCCGACCTCCTCGATGTCCAGGGTGCGCACGCACTTCTGGACGCTGGTGGCGCGCGAGAACTGCGGCTTGACCTCGCCCAGGAAGTAGGGCTTGAACGGCACCATGCCGGCGTTGACGAGCAGCAGGGTGGGGTCGTCGGCGACCAGGGACGCCGACGGAACGACGGTGTGGCCGCGCTCCTCGAAGAAGCGCAGCCAGCGGCGGCGGATCTCAGCCGACTCCATTAGTGGTCCTTCCGGTTCGTTCCGCCCCGCGGCAGGGCTCGGCGGGGCGTTTCTTCCATGGTCTGTGGGGTGGTGCGGCGCCCGCCGTCGGGCAGGGCGCGGGCGGGGGGCAGGGCGGCGGCCGGGTGACCGGGCGCCGCCGAGATAGCTCGGTACTGCGGCTCGCGTGAGAGGGGCAACGCGGAGCGTTTCCCAGGAAGGGTGGTGGCGGGCGACGGGCGGGGCCGGCGGGTGCTCCGGGGCTCGACCACGGCGGTGCCGTGCAGTCCGAGGTCTTCCTTCAGCTGCTCCTCGCGTTCGGCCATGCCGGAACGCACGTCCTGGGCGAACTGCTTGGCGAGGTCGCCCAGGTGCAGCGCGCCGCGGGCGGCGGTGCCGGAGAGGCTGTCCGGGGTGAGCCGCTGGACCGCGTCGTTGGCCTTGTTCATGGCCCACACGGCGGCGCCGGCGCCGACGGCCATCCAGAAGATCCTTGCCATGCCGTCAGCCCCTCACCGCGCGCCGGACCCGGGAGAGCAGCCCGCCCCTGGGCGCGGTCGCGGCGCGCACCTCGGCCCGGATCAGCCGCGCCAGCTCGTCGCGCTCCCCGGCCTGGAGCGGCACGTTCGGCAGGGCGCCCTGCTGCTTGGCGACGGCCTTGCGGACGCCGTAGCTGAAGGCGGCGACCTTCATCAGCGGTCCGCCCAGCGTGGCGGCGGCGGTGGAGGACAGCGCCTTGGCGTTGGCGGCGGCGTCCTGCACGTTGGCGGTGATCTCGTCCACCCGGTCCAGCTGCTCGTTGGCGCTGCGCACGGCGGCGCCCGCCTCGGTCAGCAGGGGCACGGCCTGTTCGGTGACGGCGGAGACCAGGACGGTGGCCTCCTTCAGCACCCGGGAGAGCCGGACCAGCACCACCGCGAGCAGGGTGACCAGGACCGCCCAGAACACGGCGACGAGCAAGCCGGCCAGCTCTCCCACGGTCACTCTGCGCGCTCCTCGCCTTGTTGCTCTTCAGGGGAACCCTATCGCGCCGACACCCGCATTCCGGACCGGGTCACGGCCGTGGCCTCGTCCGGGTGTGCGAACCGCGCGCGTAACCTACCGGCCGGTCACCTCGTTCTGCCAGGCGGGCCGTCGGCCGTACGGCCCGACGCACGTCCGGGCCCGCCGCGGTCCGGGCACGGAACAACGGGGAGCAGGGCTTGGGCGGCGACTGGACAGCACAGCCCGCGGCGTGGCCGCGCGAGCCGGAGCCCGGCCGGCTGCCGGCCGAGGTGACCGGCTTCGTCGGGCGGCAGCGGGAACTGGCCGAGCTGGCGGGCCTGCTCGCCCGCGCCCGGCTGGTGACGGTGACCGGGCCCGGTGGGGTCGGCAAGAGCCGGCTCGCGCTGCGGGCGGCGGCCCGGGCGGCCGGGGCCTTCCCGGACGGCACCTGGCTGGTGGACGTGGCCCCGGTGCAGGACCCGCTGCTGCTCGGCCATGCCGTCCTGGAGGCGCTGCGGCTGACCGACGGCACCGCCCGCCCGCCGCTGGACGTGCTGGGCGAGCACCTGGCGGGGCGCCGCCTGCTGCTGGTGCTGGACGGCTGCGAGCACCTGGTGGAGGCCTGCGCCGAGCTGTCCGACGCGCTGCTGCGCGCGCTGCCCGGCCTGCGGGTGCTGGCCACCAGCCGCGCCGCCCTGCGGGCCTCGGGCGAGCACCTGCTGACGCTCGCCCCGCTGCCGGTCGGTCCGCTGCCGGTCGGCCCGCTGCCGGCCCAGCGGGTGGGCCCGGGCCCACTGCCGGACGCGGTGCGGCTGTTCGCCGACCGGGCCAGGGCGGTGGTGCCGTCCTTCGAGGTGACCGAGGCGAACGCGGAGGCGGTCGGCCTGCTCTGCCGCCGGCTGGACGGCATCCCGCTGGCCGTCGAGCTGGCCGCCGGACGGCTGCGGGCGCTGTCGGTGGAGCAGATCACGGCCCGGCTGGACGACCGCTTCCGGCTGCTCACCGGCGGCTCCCGGACGGCCCTGCCGAGGCACCAGACGCTACGCACCACGATCGGCTGGAGCCACGAGCTGTGCACAGTGCAGGAACGTTTACTCTGGGCTCGCCTGTCGGTCTTCGCCGGCGGTTTCGACCTGGAGGCCGCCGAGTACGTCTGCGCCGGCGAGGGCATCGAGGCCGAGGAAGTCCTCGACCTGCTCGACGAACTCGTCGCCAAGTCCGTGGTGCTGCGCGAGGAGAGCGACGTCGGCATCGGCTTCCGGCTGCTGGACACCCTCCGCGAGTACGGCGCCCACTGGCTGCGCGCCACCGGCGAGGAGCAGCGGCTGCTGCGCCGCCACCGCGACTGGTACCTGGGCGTCGCCACCTGGGGCGAGGTCGAGTGGTTCGGCCCCCGGCAGCCCGAGACCGCCCGGCGCACCCGGCTCGCCCACACCAACCTCCGCGCCGCGCTGGAGTTCTGCCTCGCCGAGCCCGGCGAGGAGCAGATCGCCCTGCTGCTGGCCGGCACCCTCTGGTTCTACTGGGTCGGCTGCGGCCACCTCGGCGAGGGCCGGCACTGGCTGGACCGCGCGCTCGCCCTGGACCGCGAACCCACCGAGGCCCGGGCCAAGGCCCTGTGGGTGACCGGCTACATGGCCACCCTCCAGGGCGACCTCGGCACCGCCCGGCCCGCCCTGGAGGAGTGCCGCCGCCAGGCCCTGGACACCGGCGACGACCGGGCCCTCGCCTACGCCGTGCACCGCCAGGGCTGCGCCGCGCTGATCGGCGACGACCCGCAGCGCGCCGCCGAGCTGTTCGAGGAGGCGCTCTGGCACTACCGGACCATCGGCGAGCTCAACAGCAACGTGGTGATGGCCATGATCGAGCTGGGCCTCGCCTACCTGTTCCAGGGCGAACCGGACAGCGGCGAGCTCTGGTTCGGGCAGGCCCGCGAGGTCTGCGAGGAGCACGGCGAGCAGTGGGCGTACGCCTACGTGCTGTACGCGACGGCGTACTCGCGCTACCTGAACGGGGCGGTCCGGCCGGCCCGCGCCCTGGCCCGCGAGTGCGTCCGGCTGAACCACCACTTCCACGACCTGCTCGGCATCGTGCTGGGGATCGACCTGCTGGCGCTGCTGGAGACCGAACCGGCCGGCCCGGGCGAGCCGGCCGACCTGTGCGAGGCCCGGGTGCTCCAGGGCGCGGCGCACCGGATCTGGCGCGCGGTCGGCAACCCCTTCCTGGGCTCGCGCTCCTTCTTCGGCACCCACGAGGAGTGCGCCGAGCGGGCCCGGGCCGGGCTCAGCGAGCAGGAGTACGAGGAGTGCTACCGGGCGGGCGGGCGGCTGGACCTGGACGCCGCCGTCTGCCGGGCGCTCGGCGGCGGGGGCCCGTGGGACGGCCCGGAGGCCGGCCCCGGCCCGTGCTCGGCACCGCCCGCACCGGCGCCGGCCCCGGCGCGGAATAGCTGAAGCTTGCGGATTGCTTGAGGAGGCAAGGATCTGCCCGGAAGGAGCACCATGGCCGTCCACGACGAGTACCGCCTCGCGAACTTCTACTTCGAGTCCAAGGCGTACACCGACGCCGCCCGCATGCTGGAAGGCGTGCTGGCCGAGGAGCCGGCCAACCTCTCGGTCCGGCTGCTGCTGGCCCGCAGCTACTTCCACTCCGCCCAGCTCGGGCGCGCCGAGGCGGAGCTGCGCCGGATCCTCGACCTCGACCCGGCCGAGGACTACGCCCGGCTGATGCTCGGCCGCACCCTGGAGCGCCAGGGCCGCGCCGCGGAGGCCCGCCCGCACCTGCGGCTGGCCGCCGCGATGACCGGCGAGACCGTCTGACCGCCGGCACGGCAGAAGCAGCGAACCCCCGCCGCCTCGAAGGGCGACGGGGGTTCGCTGCGGTTTCGCGGTCGGCGGAACCGAGCGCGGGTCAGCGCGAGTAGTACTCGACGACCAGCTGCTCGTCACAGATCACCGGGACCTCCTTGCGCTGCGGCGCACGGTCCAGGCGGAAGGCCAGGGCCTTCAGGTTGACCTCGAGGTACTTCGGGGTCTGGCCCTCACCCGCGTAGCCACCCTCACGGGCGACCTGGAAGGGGACCTTCTCCTTGGAGCGCTCGCGGACGGTGACCACGTAGCCCGGCTTCATCTGGAACGACGGCTTGTTGACCTTGCCACCGTTGACCTCGATGTGGCCGTGGACGACCATCTGGCGGGCCTGGTAGATGGTGCGGGCGATGCCCGAACGCAGGACCAGGGAGTCCAGACGGGTCTCCAGGTCGGCGACGAGCGCCTCACCGGTCTTGCCCTCGGCCTTCTTCGCGCGGTCGAACGCGCGCGCCATCTGCTTCTCGCTCAGGTCGTACTGGGCGCGCAGACGCTGCTTCTCGAGCAGACGGACCTTGTAGTCCGAGTTCTGCTTGCGGCCACGGCCGTGCTGGCCGGGCGGGTACGGGCGGGCCTCGAAGTACTTGACGGACTTCGGGGTCAGCGGCACGCCGAGCGCACGCGCGATCTTGACCTTGGGACGCTTCTGGTTCGCCATGAACCAAACCTTCCTTGCTTACGAATACGGCTTTCACCAGGTGTTGACGGAGGTCGCATGTCGCGGCCCGGAGAAAACCCCGCCGCCTGCGCGAAGGGATCAGCCGCTCTCCGGAGCCGGGCACGAGAAGTGCTGGTCACACGAAGGACCCGGAAGCCGGGCCGTCCGCGACACCGAAACGGTGCGCGACGCTCCTGGTGCGGGCCTCCCTGGGGAGGCCTACGGCCGGTGTCCCGCTGGTGCGGCCGGTCGGTGGGGTCTCCCCCGCCGCCGTCCCGGGACATGGCACTCCGACCGAGTATACCCGCTGCTACTCGCCGTTCTCCCCCGGCTGCTGCTCGGCCTTCTCGGCGGGCTTCTCGGTCTTCTTGTCCACCCTGCGCTCCCCCCGCAGCCGCCCACGCGTCCACTCCACGGTGTCCGCGTACCGGACCTCGCCGCCGCGCCGGTTCGGCCGGTAGTACTCCCGCCCGTGCACCGAGTCCGGCGCGTACTGCTGGGCCGCGATGCCCTCCGGCAGGTCGTGCGGGTACTGGTAGCCCTTGCCGTGGCCGAGCTTGCCCGCCCCGCCGTAGTGGGCGTCCCGCAGGTGCGGCGGGACGGCACCGGCCAACCCCTGCCGGACGTCCGCCAGCGCCGCGTCGATCGCCAGGTAGGCCGAGTTGGACTTGGGTGCCAGGGCCAGCGCGATCGCGGCCTGGGAGAGGATGATCCGGGCCTCCGGGAAGCCGATCAGCGCCACCGCCTGGGCCGCCGCCACCGCCGTCTGCAGCGCCGTCGGGTCGGCCAGGCCGACGTCCTCGCTGGCCGAGATCATCAGCCGCCGGGCGATGAACCGCGGGTCCTCCCCCGCCTCGATCATCCGGGCCAGGTAGTGCAGGGTGGCGTCCACGTCGCTGCCGCGGATCGACTTGATCAGCGCGCTGGCCACGTCGTAGTGCTGGTCGCCGTCCTTGTCGTAGCGCACCGCCGCCTGGTTGACGGCCGTCTCGGTGGTGGCCAGCGTGATGCTCGCCTCGCCCTTCTCCAGCGCCGCCCCGGCCGCCGCCTCCAGTGTGGTGAGCGCGCGCCGGGCGTCCCCGCCGGCGAGGCGCACCAGGTGGTCCTCGGCCTCCGCGGTCAGCTCCAGCGCGCCCTCCAGACCGCGCTCGTCGGCCACCGCGCGGCGCAGCAGCGCCCGGATGTCGTCGTCGGTCAGCGACTCCAGGGTGAGCAGCAGCGAGCGGGACAGCAGCGGGGAGATCACCGAGAAGTACGGGTTCTCGGTGGTCGCCGCGATCAGGGTGACCCAGCGGTTCTCCACGGCCGGCAGCAGCGAGTCCTGCTGGGCCTTGGAGAAGCGGTGGATCTCGTCCAGGAAGAGCACCGTCTCCCGGCCGGACATGCCAACCGCCCGCCGGGCGCCGTCGATCACCGCCCGGACCTCCTTGACCCCGGCGGTGATCGCGGACAGCTCGACGAAGCGGCCCTCCACGGCCTGGCTGATCACGTGCGCGAGGGTGGTCTTGCCGGTGCCGGGCGGCCCCCAGAGGATCACCGAGCTGGTGGCCGCCGGGCCGCGCGAGTTCGCCACCAGGCGCCGCAGCGGCGAGCCGGGCTTCAGCAGCTGCCGCTGCCCGGCCACCTCGTCCAGGGTGCGCGGGCGCATCCGTACGGCCAGCGGCGCCCGGCCGGGCTCCCTGGTCTGGCGTTCCTCGGCAGCGGCGGTGAAGAGGTCCGGTTCGTCCACACCGGAAGCCTAGTTGAGGCGACTGACACGTCGGCCTGGTCCGATGGTGCGGGGCCGGTCCAGCAGCACCACCTCGAACCCCTCCGGCGACCGCGGGGTGCCACCAAGCGCGGCCGGCGCCTGCGCCCGGGAGTCGGCCGTCGGGCCCCGCGAGGCCTCGAGGCCCTCCTGGCCGGCGAAGATCGCGCCCGCGGCCGGCCGGTCGTGCGGTCGGCCGGCATCGCGGCCGTCACGAACCCCGAGCTCTTCTCCAGCACCGGAAGCACCCGGTCCCGGAAGACCTCGGTGGCCTCGCCCGTCCTGGCCGGGTCAGGAGCAGCGCCCGGCGGGGCCCGTCTACTCCAGTCCGGCAGCGTGGTCCGGAACGTACTTCTGCAGATCGCGCGGGGGCCGCTGGTAGCCGCGCGAGGAGGGCCGGGGCGGCAGTTCGATCCGGGGCGGGGCGACCTCGCGGTACGGCACGGAGGAGAGCAGGTGGGCGATCATGTTGATCCGGGCCCGCCGCTTGTCGTCGCTCTCCACCACGTGCCAGGGCGACTGCGGGACGTCGGTGTGGACGAACATCTCGTCCTTGGCCCGTGAGTAGTCCTCCCAGTGGGTGATCGACTCCACGTCCATCGGGGAGAGCTTCCAGCGCTTCATCGGGTCCTCCAGCCGGTCCCGGAACCGCCGCTCCTGCTCGGTGTCGCTCACCGAGAACCAGTACTTGCGCAGCAGGATGCCCGCCTCGATCAGCATCTGCTCGAAGGTCGGGCACTGGTGCAGGAACTGCCAGTACTCGTCGTCGGTGCAGAAGCCCATCACCCGCTCGACCCCGGCCCGGTTGTACCAGCTGCGGTCGAACAGCACGATCTCCCCGGCCGCCGGCAGGTGTTCGACGTACCGCTGGAAGTACCACTGGGTCTTCTGCCGCTCGGTCGGGGTGGGAAGCGCCGCGACCCGGGCGATGCGCGGGTTCAGGTACTCCGTCACCCGCTTGATCGCTCCGCCCTTGCCGGCCGCGTCCCGCCCCTCGAAGACCACCACCAGACGGGCACCCTCGACCCGCACCCACTCCTGAAGCTTCACCAGCTCCTGCTGCAGCCGCAGCAGCTCCCGCTCGTAGGGCTTGCTCGCCAGTCGTGCCGGCTGCTCGGTCCGCCGCTCCTTGGCCACCCTCGGGTCCTCCGTTCGACTCCTGCCGATGACCCTTCACCGTAGGCGCAGGACGGTGACCCCGCAGGTCCGTACGGAGGGCGCGGAGCGAACGGACGGGCTACACGGCGACGAAGGGCTCCGGGTAACGGCACAGCCCGCGCGGGCCGCCGTCGTAGGCCGCCAACGGCAGCACCTGGAAGTACGCGTCCGGCACCTCGAAGGGGCCGGTGACCTCGTGCCGCCCGGCCGGGATGAAGCCGAACCGCCCGTAGTACCCCGGGTCGCCGAGCACCACGACCAGCTTCTCCCCCGCCTCCTCGGCGGCCGACAGCGCGGCCCGGACGACGAGTTCGCCGACGCCCTGGCGCTGCCACTCGGGCGCGACCGCGACCGGCGCGAGCGCCAGCGCGTCACCGGTCCCGCCGCCGTCGCCGACCTGCAGCCGGGTCAGCAGGGCGTGCCCCACCACCAGCCCCGCGTCGTCCACGGCGACCAGCGACAGTCCGGGCAGCCAGGAGGGGTCGCGCCGCAGCGCGTCCACCAGGTCCGCCTCGTCCGGCCCGGGGAACGCGGCCATGTGGACGCGTCTGGTCGCCGGGGCGTCCTCCGGACACTCGACTCTCGTGGTGATCTGCATGAGTCAACCCTCCCTGTGTCACACGACGTTGTGGACCGGCCCCGGACGGTGGACCGTCCGGGGCCGTTGCAGGTTAGCGCGGATGACGCGTCATCAGCTCTTGGGCTGCGCCTCGGACTTGGCGTCCTCACGGACCTTCGGCTGGGCGTCCACGCCGGCCTCGCGGCGCTGCGCCGGAGTGATCGGGGTCGGGGCGCCGGTCAGCGGGTCGCCACCGGTGGACGTCTTCGGGAAGGCGATGACGTCGCGGATGGTGTCGTACCCGCCGAGCAGCGTGACGATCCGGTCGAGGCCGAAGGCGACCCCGCCGTGCGGCGGCGGGCCGTAGTTGAAGGCGTCCAGCAGGAAGCCGAACTGGGAGGCCGCCTCCTCCTCGGAGAGGCCGATCGCGTCGAACGCCCGCTTCTGCACGTCCCGCTGGTGGATACGGATCGAACCGCCGCCCAGCTCCGAGCCGTTGAGGACCAGGTCGTAGGCGTTGGACAGGGCCGAGCCCGGGTCGGTGTCGAAGCTGTCCAGCGACTCCGCGGTCGGGGCGGTGAACGGGTGGTGCACCGCGTGCCAGCCCTGGAACTGGCCCTTGTCGTCCTCGATCGGCTCGAACATCGGGAAGTCGACGACCCAGAGGAAGGCCCACTTGGACTCGTCGATCAGCCCGCAGCGGCGGCCGATCTCCAGACGCGCGGCGCCCAGCAGCTCCTGCGAGGCGCGCTCCTTGCCGGCCGCGAAGAAGACCGCGTCGCCGTTCTTGGCGCCGGCCGCGGCGGCGAGGCCGGCCAGGTGCTCCTCGGAGAGGTTCTTGGCGACCGGGCCGCGCAGCTCGCCGGTCTCGGCGTCGATCAGCACGTAGGCCAGGCCCTTGGCGCCGCGCGCCTTGGCCCAGTCCTGCCAGGCGTCCAGCTGCTTGCGCGGCTGCGAGGCGCCGCCCGGCATGACCACGGCGCCGACGTACGGGGCCTGGAAGACCCGGAACTCGGTGCCCTTGAAGTACTCGGTGAGGTCGGTGAGTTCCTGGCCGAAGCGGACGTCCGGCTTGTCGGAGCCGTAGCGGCCCATGGCGTCCGCGTAGGTCATCCGCGGCAGCGGGTTGGGGATCTCGTAGCCGTGGACCTCGCGCCAGATGGCGCCGACGATCTTCTCGCCGAGGGCCAGGATGTCCTCCTGGTCGACGAAGGAGGCCTCGATGTCCAGCTGGGTGAACTCCGGCTGCCGGTCGGCGCGGAAGTCCTCGTCGCGGAAGCAGCGGGCGATCTGGTAGTAGCGCTCCATGCCGGCCACCATCAGCAGCTGCTTGAACAGCTGGGGCGACTGCGGCAGCGCGTACCAGTGGCCGGGCTGCAGGCGGACCGGGACGAGGAAGTCGCGGGCGCCCTCGGGGGTGGAGCGGGTGAGGTACGGCGTCTCGATGTCGAGGAAGTCGTTCTCCTCCATCACCCGGCGGATGATGTTGTTGACCTTCGAGCGCAGCCGCAGACCCTTGGCCGGGCCCTCGCGGCGCAGGTCCAGGTAGCGGTAGCGCAGCCGGACCTCCTCGTTGACCGTGCCGGGCTCGTACTCGGCGACCGGGAACGGCAGCGGGGCGGCCTCGGAGAGCACCTCGATGTCGCTGACGACGACCTCGACGGCGCCGGTCGGGATGTCCGGGTTCTCGTTGCCCTCGGGGCGCACCCGGACGTCACCGACGACCTTGACGCAGTACTCGGCGCGCAGGCCGTGCACCGAGTCGAGGTCGCGGACCACGATCTGCACGGTGCCGGAGGCGTCGCGCAGGTCGATGAAGGCGACGCCGCCGTGGTCGCGGCGGCGGGCGACCCAGCCGGCCAGGGTGACGGTGGTGCCTGCGTGCTCCGGGCGGAGCGTGCCCGCGTCGTGCGTGCGGATCACAGCTGCTTCTCCTTCAGGGTGGTGACGAGTGCGTCGAGGGCGACGGGGGTCTGCTCGCCGGTGCTCATGTCCTTGAGCTGGACGACGCCCTCGGCGAGGTCCCGGTCACCGGCGATCAGGGCGAAGCGGGCGCCGGACCGGTCGGCGGACTTCATGGCGTTCTTGATGCTCTTGACGCCGAAGGCGAGGTCGGTGGCCACGCCGGCCCGGCGCAGCTCGACCACCTTGGCGAACAGGACGTTCTTGGCCTCCTCGCCGAGCGCGACGGCGTAGACGGCGGTGGCGGCCGGCAGGTCGAGGTCGACGCCCTCGGCCTCCAGCGCCAGGTACGTGCGGTCCACGCCGAGCGCCCAGCCGACGGACGGCAGCGCCGGGCCGCCGATCATCTCGGACAGGCCGTCGTAGCGGCCGCCGCCGCCGATCGCGGACTGGGCGCCGAGGCCGTTGTGGACGAACTCGAAGGTGGTGCGGGTGTAGTAGTCCAGGCCGCGGACCAGCTTCGGGTCGTCGACGAAGGCCACGCCGTTGGCGGTGAGCAGCTCGCGCACCTTCTCGTCGTACGCCTTGCACTCCTCGCACAGGAAGTCGCGCAGCATCGGGGCGCCGACCAGCTGCTCCTGCACCGACTCGCGCTTGTCGTCCAGCACGCGCAGCGGGTTGATCTCGGCGCGGCGGCGGGTGTCCTCGTCCAGGTCCAGACCGGCGAGGAACTCGATCAGGGCGGCGCGGTAGACCGGGCGGCACTGCTTGTCGCCGAGGCTGTTGAGCAGCAGCGAGTAGTTGCTCAGGCCCAGCGAGCGGAAGGCGTCGTCGGCCAGGATGATCAGCTCGGCGTCCAGCGCCGGGTCCTCGGCGCCGATCGCCTCGGCACCGACCTGGGAGAACTGGCGGTAGCGGCCCTTCTGGGCGCGCTCGTAGCGGTAGTACGAGCCCGAGTACCAGAGCTTGACCGGCAGGTTGCCCTGCTTGTGCAGGTTGGCCTGGAGCGCGGCGCGCAGCACCGAGGCGGTGCCCTCCGGGCGCAGCGCGAGCTCGTCGCCGCCCTTGGTGGTGAGGGTGTACATCTCCTTGGAGACGATGTCGGTGGACTCGCCGACGCCGCGCGAGAACAGCTTCACGTCCTCGAAGACCGGGGTCTCGACGTAGCCGTAACCGGCCCGGCGGGCGGGCGCGGCGATGCGCTCGCGGATCGCCAGGAAGGTCGCGGAGCTGGGGGGCAGCAGGTCGTAGGTGCCCTTGGGGGCGGTGAAGGTGCTCAACTTCTCTTCCGTCACATTCCTCGTCGCGGGAAAGCCGGGGCGCCGGCCGCCCCCGCTGCCTGTCGGAGGTAGGGGTTGGTGGCGCGCTCGCGGCCGATGGTGGTCTGACCGCCGTGGCCGGAGAGGACCACGGTGGAGTCGTCGAGGGGCAGGCACACCCGGGCCAGCGAGCGCATGATCGCTTCGCCGTCCCCGCCCGGGAGGTCGGTACGCCCGATGGAGCCGGCGAACAGCAGGTCGCCCGAGAACAGCACCGGGGGGAGGTCCTCGGCACCGGGCGTCCGGAAGGTCACCGACCCCCCGGTATGGCCCGGGGCGTGGTCCACGGTGAGCTGCAGGCCAGCCAGCTCCAGCACGCTGCCGTCGGTGAGCTCGCGCACGTCGTCGGGCTCGCCGACGGTGATCTCGCCCATCAGCTGGGTGCCCAGGGAGCGGCCGAGCGACCTCTCCGGGTCGGACATCATGTACCGGTCCTCGGGGTGGATCCAGGCCGGGACACCGCGGGCTCCGCAGACCGGGACGACCGAGGCGACATGGTCGATGTGGCCGTGGGTGAGCAGCACGGCGACGGGCTTGAGCCGGTGCTCACGGACGAGCTCCTCGACGCCGCGGGCGGCCTGGTGACCGGGATCGACGATGACGCACTCCTCGCCCGCCGCCGGCGCGACCAGGTAGCAGTTGGTGCCCCAGGCTCCAGCGGGGAATCCGGCGATGAACACGCGCGTCCTTCGGGTCTGTGCGGCGGGGGGCTGCGGTGGCTACCAGTAGTGATGACGTAAGGGAAGCCTACCGGCGGTACGGGTCCGGTTGCGAACCAGATACGCGGTGACCGGTCCGGCCGCCGGAGGCGTTCACGGTGTTCTTAGGGCCCGGTCCCTACACTTGGCCGCCGATGGATGCGATGATCCGCTCCGGAACCATCCACTTTTCCCGCACATGCTCAGGAGACACGGCCGGTGGTCAGCAGCGAACAGCGGCGGCGGCAGCTCGCCCGCGAGAAGTACGAGCGCCAGATGCAGCGCCGCGCCGAGGCGGCGGCCGCCCGCAGGCGCCGCAACACGATCCTGGGCGCCTCGCTCGCGGTCGTGGTGCTGGCCGGCGGCGGCACCCTGTTCGCCACCGGCGCGTTCAGTTCGGACGACAAGGACAAGAGCGCCTCGGCCGCCGCCTCCCCTCAGGCCGCGCCGACCCGGGCCGACCCGACCGCCGCGCCGACCCGCAAGCCGGTCGAGGGCTGCGCCGCCCCCGCGCCGGGCTCGCCCAACGGCAAGCAGTTCAAGGCCGAGCCGGCCATGTCGATCGACCAGAACGCCTCGTACACCATGGCGCTGGACACCAACTGCGGCAAGGTCACCGTCGCGCTGGACGCGGCCAAGGCCCCGCACACCGTGAACTCGTTCAACTTCCTGGCCGGTGAGCAGTACTTCGACCACACCAAGTGCCACCGCCTGACCACCGACGGCATCTTCGTGCTCCAGTGCGGCGACCCGACCGCCAGCGCGACCGTGCCGGGCGGCACGGGCAACCCCGGCTACAAGTTCGCGGACGAGAACCTGACCGGCGCGACCTACCCGGCGGGCACCGTGGCGATGGCCAACTCCGGCCCGGGCACCAACGGCAGCCAGTTCTTCCTGGTCTACAAGGACACCCAGCTGCCGCCGAACTACACCCCCTTCGGCAAGATCACCGGCGGCCTGGACGTGGTCCAGAAGATCGCCGCCGCGGGCACCCTCGAGGGCGGCTCGGACGGCCACCCGATGGCCGACGTCACCTTCAACTCGGTTACGGTGTCCAAGGGTTGACCGATCCCGGGGCCGTCGGCGGCGGGCGCGTGAAGCGCTCCCGCCGGGCCCCGGACCGAAATCGCCCGGCCCGGATGCGGACAGCACCGGGCCTGGTCGCCTATGTTGGCGTTGTATAGGGTGCCCGCACCCGCCTGGCCGTCACCCTCGGCAGCAGGACGCGGCGGACGGGGACGGCGGGCTCATCGGTCCGCCGCACATCAACTGTGGACGACGGTCGCGCGCCGCCCCGGCGCGGGCGCGACGTCATGTGGAGGACGCGCTATGAGCAGCGACCCGTGGGGCCGTGTGGACGAGCAGGGCACGGTGTACGTCAGGACGGCCGACGGCGAACGCGTGGTCGGTTCCTGGCAGGCCGGCTCGCCCGAGGAGGCCCTCGCCTACTTCGAGCGCAAGTACCAGGGCATCGAGGTGGAGATCGGCCTGCTGGAGAAGCGGGTGCGCACCACCGACCTGGCCGCCAAGGACGCCCAGACCGCGCTGGAGCACCTCCGCGCGCAGGTGACCGAGGGGCACGCGGTGGGCGACCTGGACGCGCTGGCCAAGCGGCTGGACACGCTCGCCGGTGAGATCGAGAGCCGGCGGGAGGAGCGCAAGGCCGCCCGCGCCAAGGCCCAGGACGAGACCCGCGCCGCCAAGGAGGCCCTGGTCTCCGAGGCCGAGCAGCTCGCCGGGTCCACCCAGTGGCGGGAGGCCGGGGACCGGCTGCGCGCCCTGGTGGACACCTGGAAGGGCCTGCCGCGGCTGGACCGCAAGAGCGACGACGAGCTGTGGCACCGCTTCTCGCACGCCCGCTCGGTCTTCTCCAAGCACCGCAAGGCGCACTTCGCGACGCTGGACGCCGAACGCGAGCAGGCCCGGCAGACCAAGGAGGCGCTGGTCGCCGAGGCCGAGGCGCTCTCCTCGTCCACCGACTGGGGCGCCACCGCGGCCGCCTACCGCGACCTGATGGCGCGCTGGAAGGCCGCCGGCCGGGCGCAGCGGGACGTCGAGGACGAGCTGTGGGCACGGTTCCGCGGCGCGCAGGACGTCTTCTTCCAGGCCCGTTCCGCTGTGTTCAGCGAGCGGGACGCCGAGCAGGTGGAGAACCAGAAGCTCAAGGAGGCGCTGGCCGCCGAGGCCGAGGCGATCCTGCCGATCACCGACCTGAAGGCCGCCAAGGCCGCGCTGCGCGAGGTCAACGAGCGCTGGGAGGCCATCGGCCACGTGCCGCGCGACGTCCGCCCGAAGCTGGACGGCCGGCTGAACGCGGTCGAGCGGGCCATCCGCGAGGCCGAGGACGCCGAGTGGAAGCGCTCCAACCCGGAGGCCAAGGCCCGCGCGGCCGGCATGGTGGGCCTGTTCGAGGCGAAGGCCGACAAGCTGCGGGCCGACCTGGACAAGGCCCGCGCGGCGGGCAACGCCGGCAAGGCGGCCAAGCTGGAGTCCGAGCTGGCGGGCGTGCAGACCCTGCTGGAGCAGGCGCACAGGAGCCAGGAGGAGTTCAGCGGCTGATCTTGGCCGCTTGGCCGTAGAAACGCCGAAGGCCCCCGGGGCGCTCCCCCGGGGGCCTTCCTCATGCCGTCACTTGCGGGCCGAGGTGACCCGGTAGACGTCGTAGACGCCCTCGACGCCACGCACCGCCTTGAGCACGTGGCCCAGGTGCTTGGGGTCGCCCATCTCGAAGGTGAAGCGGCTCATCGCCACCCGGTCCCGGGAGGTCTGGACCGCCGCCGACAGGATGTTGACGTGCTGGTCGGAGAGCACCCGGGTGACGTCCGAGAGCAGCCGGGAGCGGTCCAGCGCCTCGACCTGGATCGCCACCAGGAACACCGAGGACTGGGTGGCCGCCCACTCGACGTCGATCATGCGCTCGGGCTGCTGGCTCAGCGACTCGACGTTGACGCAGTCGGCGCGGTGCACCGAGACGCCGTTGCCGCGGGTGACGAAGCCGACGATCGGGTCGCCCGGCACCGGGGTGCAGCAGCGGGACAGCTTGACCCAGACGTCCTCGACGCCCTTGACGATCACGCCCGGGTCGCCCTTGGCCCGGCGGCGCACCGCCCGGCGGTTGTCGTGGGTCGGGGTGGCCGTCTCGGCGAGGTCCTCGGTGGCACCCTCCTCGCCGCCGAGCGCCTGGACCAGCTTCTGGACGATGTTCTGCGCGGCGACATGGCCCTCGCCGATGGCGGCGTAGAGCGAGGAGATGTCCGGGTAGCGCATCTCGTGGGCCAGGGTGACCAGCGAGTCGCCGGTCAGGATCCGCTGGATCGGCAGGCCCTGCTTGCGCATCGCCCGGACGATCGCCTCCTTGCCGTGCTCGATCGCCTCCTCGCGGCGCTCCTTGGAGAACCAGGCGCGGATCTTGTTGCGGGCGCGCGGGGACTTGACGAAGCCCAGCCAGTCCCGGGAGGGGCCGGCGTTCTCCGCCTTGGAGGTGAACACCTCGACGGTGTCGCCGTTCTCCAGGGTCGACTCCAGCGGCACCAGCCGCCCGTTGACCCGGGCCCCTATGGTCCGGTAGCCGACCTCGGTGTGCACCGCGAAGGCGAAGTCGACCGGGGTGGCACCGGCCGGCAGCGCTATCACGTCGCCCTTGGGGGTGAAGACGAAGACCTCGTTGCTGGCCAGGTCGAAGCGCAGCGACTCCAGGAACTCACCCGGGTCGGCGGTCTCCTTCTGCCAGTCCAGCAGCTGCCGCAGCCAGGCCATCTCGTTGACGGCGCCGGCCTTGTCGTCCTTGCGGACCTGGGTCGGGGTGTCGGTGCGGACCTTGGAGGCCCCGGCGACCGCGCGCTGCTTGTACTTCCAGTGCGCGGCGATGCCGTACTCGGCCCGCCGGTGCATGTCGAAGGTGCGGATCTGGAGTTCGACGGGCTTGCCGCCGGGGCCGATCACCGTGGTGTGCAGCGACTGGTACATGTTGAACTTTGGCATCGCGATGTAGTCCTTGAACCGCCCCGGCACCGGGTTCCACCGCGCGTGGATGGTGCCCAGCGCCGCGTAGCAGTCGCGGACGGTGTCGACCAGGACCCGGATGCCCACCAGGTCGTAGATCTCGGCGAAGTCCCGGCCCCGGACGATCATCTTCTGGTAGACCGAGTAGTAGTGCTTCGGCCGGCCGGTGACGGAGGCGGTGATCCGGGCGCCGCGCAGGTCCACCTGGACCTGGTCGATGACGGTCGCCAGGTACTCGTCCCGCTTGGGGGCGCGCTCGGCGACCAGCCGGACGATCTCGTCGTACATCTTGGGGTAGAGGATCGCGAAGGCGAGGTCCTCCAGCTCCCACTTGATGGTGTTCATGCCCAGCCGGTGCGCCAGCGGGGCGTAGATCTCCAGCGTCTCGCGGGCCTTCTTCTCCTGCTTCTCCCGCTTGAGGTAGCGCATGGTGCGCATGTTGTGCAGGCGGTCGGCCAGCTTGATCACCAGGACCCGCGGGTCCTTGGCCATCGCCACGACCATCTTGCGGACGGTCTCGGCCTGCGCGGCCTCGCCGAACTTGACCCGGTCCAGCTTGGTGACGCCGTCGACCAGCAGGGCCACCGAGTCGCCGAAGTCCTTGCGCAGGGTCTCCAGGCCGTAGTCGGTGTCCTCGACGGTGTCGTGCAGCAGCCCGGCCATCAGCGTCGGCGCGTCCATGCCGAGTTCGGCGAGGATGGTGGCGACGGCCAGCGGGTGGGTGATGTACGGGTCGCCGCTCTTGCGCTTCTGTCCGCGGTGCCACTTCTCGGCGACGGCGTAGGCGCGCTCGATGTCGCGCAGCAGCGCCGGGTCGGCCTTGGGGTCGTTCGCCCGGATCGAGCGGAACAGCGGCTCCAGGACGGGGTTCAGGACGCTGGAACGCTGGCCGCCCAGGCGGGCCAGCCGGGCGCGCATGCCGCCGCCGCTGCCGGAACCGCGGCCGAGCGGGGCGGAGGGGCGCGAGGAGGTCGGTGTGGGGCGTGCCGGGGTGGCCTCCGAGGGCGTGGGGCGGTTCTCGGCGGCGGCCGCTGCGGCCGTGGGCACAACCTCGTCGGGCAAGGACACTCCTCGGGGCACCGTGGCCGATCCCTGCCGGGCCCGTGACGTCCGGGCACAACCGGGAGGGGATGAATCTTCATGGTACCGAGCCGGGCGGCCCGGTGTTCATCCGGCCGGGCCCGGAAACGGAGGGACGGCGGTCGGATGATCCGACCGCCGTCCCTCCGTCATGATCCTCAGACCGTGACCAGCGTCTCCAGCGGGGCGCCGTCCAGGTGCCCGGCCAGCCGCTCGCGGCCGTCCAGGAAGCCCAGCTCCATCAGCACCACGACGCCCACCAGCTCGGCGCCGGCCTCCTTCACCAGGTCCAGCGAGGCACCTATGGTGCCGCCGGTGGCCAGCACGTCGTCCACCACCAGCACCCGCTCGCCGGGCGCGAAGGCGTCGCGCTGCACCTCCAGCGTCGCCGAGCCGTACTCCAGCTCGTACGAGCGCCGGAACACCTCGCCGGGCAGCTTGCCCTGCTTGCGGATCGGCACGAAGCCGAGCCCGGCCGCGACCGCGGCCGGGGCCGCCAGCACGAAGCCGCGCGCCTCCAGGCCCACCACCTTGGTCGCCCCGAGCTCCTTCGCCCGGTCCGCGAGCGCCCGGGTGAGGGCGCCGAAGGCCTCGGCGTCGGCGAGCAGCGGCGCGATGTCCTTGAACAGCACACCCGGCTTCGGGTAGTCCGGGACGTCCCGGATCCGGCTGTTCAGCAACTCGGCCAGTGCGGTGTCGGCGGTGATCACGGTGGTGGGTTCCTTCGGTTCGGGTTCAGCGCTTGGTGGACGGACGGCCCTTGGCACGCGTGGTGCCGGCCGACCGGCCGCGCTGACCGACCATACCCGCAGGCTGGTCCTCGTCCGCGCCCCCGTCCGTCGCCACCGCGTCCGTGACCTCCGCCCTGGCGGCCGCGGCCCGGTGCTGCAGGACGCGCTTGCGCAGCGCCTTCATCTCCGGCTGCTCCTCCTTGAGCTGCGCCAGCAGCGGGGTGGCGACGCAGATCGAGGAGTAGGCACCGGCCGCGAGGCCGATGAACAGCGCGAGCGAGATGTCGTTCAGGGTGCCGGCGCCCAGGAAGCCGCCGCCGATGAACAGCAGCGCCGCGACCGGCAGCAGCGCCACCACGGTGGTGTTGAGCGAGCGCACCAGGGTCTGGTTGAGGCCGGCGTTGGCCGCCTCGCTGTAGGTGAGCTTGTTCTGCTTGGTGAGGCCCTTGGTGTTCTCCTTCACGGTGTCGAAGACGACGACCGTGTCGTAGAGCGAGTACCCGAGGATGGTCAGGAAGCCGATCACCGTACCGGGGGTGACCTCGAAGCCCACCAGGGCGTAGACGCCGATGGTGATCAGGAGGTCGTGGATCAGGGCGACCAGGGCGGCCACCGCCATCCGCCACTCGAAGGCGATCGCCAGGTAGACCGTCACCAGGACCATGAAGATGATCAGGCCGGTGATCGCCTTGTTGGAGATCTGCTTGCCCCAGCTGGGGCCGATGACCTGGGCCTCGACGGTGTCCAGCGGCACGCCGATCTTCTCGGCGAGCTGGGAGCGGACCTCGTCGGAGCTCTTCGGCTCGTCGGTGCTGACCTGGATGCGGATCTTGTTGTTGTCGGTCGACTGCACCAGCGGGTGCGAGGAGGTGACCTGGTCGGCCTTCTCCTGCGCCTGCGAGACCGTCAGGCCCGGCTTGGTCACGGTGTAGACCGAGCCGCCCTTGAACTCGATGCCCAGGTGCAGGCCCATGGCCAGGCCGATCGCCGCGACCAGCACGATCACGCCGGAGATGGAGTACCAGAGCTTGCGGCGCCCGACGAAGTCGAAGCTGACCTCGCCCTGGTAGAGCCGGTGGCCCAGATTGGAGAAGCGCGACACGGTGTCAGGCCTCCTTCACGGCGGCAGAGGAGGGGCTACGACGACGGCTGCTGCGCAGCGGCGGGCGGGCGCCCAGCCGCTTGGGGTCCAGGCCGGACCACGGGTGGCCGTCGGAGAAGAACTTGCGCCGGGCCAGCAGCGTGATCAGCGGCTTGGTGAAGAGGAAGATCACCACGACGTCGAGCGCGGTGGTCAGACCCAGGGTGAACGCGAAGCCCTGGACCTTGCCGACCGACACCACGTAGAGCACGGCGGCACAGAGGAAGGACACGAAGTCCGAGACCAGGATGGTGCGCCGGGCGCGCGGCCAGGCCCGCTGGACCGCCGGGCGCAGCGGGGCGCCCTCGCGGACCTCGTCGCGGATGCGCTCGAAGTACACGATGAAGGAGTCGGCGGTGATACCGATCGCGACGATCGCGCCGCAGACCGCCGGCAGGTTCAGCGCGAAGCCGATCCCGCCGCCGAGCAGGCTCATGATCGAGTAGGTCAGGGCCGCCGAGACGACCAGACCGGCGATCGAGACCAGGCCGAGGCCGCGGTAGTAGACCAGCGAGTAGGCGACGACCAGCAGCATGCCGATCGCGCCCGCCACCAGACCGGCCTTGAGCTGGTCACTGCCCAGCGCCGGGGAGACGGTGGTGATGTCGCTCTTGGCGAACTCCAGCGGCAGGGCGCCGTAGCTCAGCACGTTGGACAGGTCCTGCGCCTCCGCCTGGCTGAAGCGACCGGTGATGACCGCGCTGCCGCCCGGGATCGGACCGTTGACCTGCGGGTGCGAGACGACCTGGTTGTCCAGCACGATGGCGAACTGGTTGGTCGGCGGGGTCTGGGTGGCCAGCTGGCCGGTGACCTTGGCGAAGGCGTCGGTGCCGGTGCCGTTGAACTGCAGCTGCACCTGCCAGCCGGCACCGGTCTGGGTGTCCAGGCTCGGCTGGGCCTTCGAGACGTCCGAGCCCTTCACGGCCGCGGGGCCGAGCGCCAGCTTCTCGTAGTAGCCGTTCTCGGGCTTCTGCGAGCAGGCGACCATGGCCTTGTCGTCGGCGCCGGTCTGCGCCGCGCGGACCTCGGGCTTGGAGCAGTCGAGGTTCGCGAAGGCGGCCTGCAGCTCCGGCGGGACGGTGCCCTGGGTCATCGCGGCGCTCAGGTCGGCGGCGCTCGGCTGGGTGGCCTGGGCGCTCGGGGCGCCGGAGGCGGACGGGGCGGCCGAGCCGGAGGCGGCGGCGGACGGAGCGGTGCTCGCGCCCGTGGCGGCGGCCGACGGGCTGGCGGCCTCGGCGGCCAGCGCCTCACCGACGGAGCGGCCCTGCTTGGTGGCGCTCGCGGAGGCGGTCGGCGCGTGGCTCGCGGAGGAACCCGCGCTGGCGGAGGCCGACGGGGTGGCGCTGCCCGAGGGGGCGGCGCTCGGGCTGCCGGAGGCGCCGGCGGACGGGGTGCCGGTGGGCGCCGGCGCGGTGATGCCGCTGGGCGCCACGGCCAGGACCGGACGGAAGAACAGCTTCGCGGTGGTACCGACCTGGTCCGCCGCGTTCTGCCGGTCGCCGCCCTTGGGGATGTTCACGATGATCGTGTCCGAGCCCTGGGTCTGGACCTCCGCCTCGGAGACACCCATTCCGTTGACCCGGCGCTCGATGATCCCGGTGGCGATGTCCATGTTGGACTTGTTGACCGCCTTGGGATCGGTCGACTTCGCGGTCAGCGTGATGCTGGTGCCGCCGGCGAGGTCGATACCGAGCCGGGGCTTGGTGTTGCCCGTCCCGAACATGAGGGCGACCAGTCCGACGGTGACGACCAGGATGAGGGCCAGCGCCCGCCCTGGGTAGCCGTCGCGCGGGCGCGACTTGGGTGTTGCCACCTTGCTCGTTTCTCCCTGTCCATGCCACCTCCCCGACCGGACCCCCGTCCGGCTCGTGGCGGGACGGGGGCATGACGGTTCTGCGGCCCTGAGGTCCTGTGGGCTCGCGGCACTGCGCCGCGCGGACGGGCGGGTTGCCCGTCCGTACTACTTGCTCGCGGGAGCCCCGCCCTCGGCGTCGCCCTTCTCGGCGCTGTCCTTGGTCAGCGACAGCGGCTTGTCCTCGGCCGGCGCGGCGTCGGTGACGTCCTCGGCCTCCGACTCGGACAGCTCGTCCTCCTCGGGGCGACCGTTGATGATCGCGTCGTACTCCTGGGGGTCCAGGACGGCCGCGACGGCGCTCTTCGTGAAGTGGGTGATCACGCCGGGAGCGATCTCCAGCTCGACGGTCTCGTCGTTGACCGCCTTTACCTGGGCGTACAGGCCGCCGATGGTGCGCACTCCCGCCCCGGGCTCCAGCGCCGTCTGCATCTGCTGCATCTGCGACTGGCGCTTCTTCTGCGACCGGAACATGAGCACGATCGCGATGATCGGGAGGAGAAGGATGATGAGGTTCACTGCAGCCAGGGTCCTTTACGGGCCGCCGGCCGGCGGCCTGTGTGGTATGGGTCGGCCCGTCAGGTGAGAGGGGCGGTCCGGCGGAGTCTAGGCGACCCCGAACTGATCGGACAACGCCAAGCATCGCATCCTGCCGCCGAAAGTGGCGACCCTCCGCCTGCACGGTTTCCCCGGACTTCCGCCCCGGGACCTCCAAGGGGCGCGGCACCGGGCCGGGCCGGGAACCGGACGCCACCTCTCACCCGTTCAGCCCAGGCCCGTCAACTTCCGTCCGCCGGGAACAGCTCCGGCTGGGGCGGCACGCTGCCGCGCGTGGTCTGGACCGGCGGAGTCATCCCGAGGTGCTGCCAGGCGGCGGCGGTGGCGATCCGCCCGCGCGGAGTGCGGGCGAGCAGGCCCTCGCGGACCAGGAAGGGCTCGGCCACCTCCTCGACCGTCTCGGCCTCCTCCCCCACGGCGACCGCGAGTGTCGACAAACCGACCGGTCCGCCGCCGAACAGCCGAAGCAGGGCGTCCAGCACCGCGCGGTCCAGCCGGTCCAGGCCGCGGGCGTCCACCTCGTAGACGTCCAGCGCCTGGCCGGCGATCTCGGCGGTGACCACACCGTCGTGCCGGACCTGCGCGTAGTCGCGAACCCGGCGCAGCAGCCGGTTGGCGATGCGCGGGGTGCCGCGCGAGCGCCCGGCGATCTCGGCCGCGCCCGCCGGGTCTATCTCCACGTCCAGCAGCGTGGCCGAGCGGTGCACCACCCGCTGCAACTCGGTCGGGGCGTAGAACTCCATGTGCCCGGTGAAGCCGAAGCGGTCGCGCAGCGGCGGCGGCAGCAGGCCGGCCCGGGTGGTGGCGCCGACCAGGGTGAAGGGCGGCAGCTCCAGCGGGATGGCGGTGGCGCCCGGGCCCTTGCCGACGATCACGTCGACCCGGAAGTCCTCCATCGCCATGTAGAGCATCTCCTCGGCGGGCCGGGACATCCGGTGGATCTCGTCGAGGAAGAGCACCTCGCCCTCGGTGAGCGAGGAGAGGATCGCCGCGAGGTCCCCGGCGTGCTGGATGGCCGGGCCGGAGGTGATCCGGATCGGGGCGCCCAGCTCGGCGGCGATGATCATCGACAGGGTGGTCTTGCCCAGCCCGGGCGGGCCGCTCAGCAGCACGTGGTCGGGCGCACTGCCGCGCTTGCGCGCCGCCTGGAGGACCAGGGACAGCTGCTCGCGCACCCGCTCCTGGCCGATGAACTCGTCCAGCAGCTTGGGGCGCAGCGCGGCCTCCACCGCCTGGTCCTCGCCGTCGGCGGCGGCCGTGACCAGCCGGTCAGCGGGTTCCTCGTACATCCTCGCGGGCTCCAGGTGGTGTCAGCGGTGTCGACGGTCTCGACCGTACAGACGGTGTCGACAAACGGACAGATCGTCAGGTGGGTTCAGCGGGCGCGGTTCAGGCCGCGCAGGGCGAGCCTGAGCAGCGCGCCGACGTCCGGCGTCTGCTGGGCCTCCGCCTCCGGGGTGAGAGCCGCGACCGCCTCGTCCGCCTCGCGCGGGGCGTAGCCGAGGCCGGTCAGCGCGGAGTGCAGCTGCTCGCTCCACGGCGCCGGGCCGCTGGCGACCGGCTTCTGCGCGGGCACCGCGCCGTGCGGGGCGCCCAGCTTGTCCTTGTACTCCAGCAGCAGCTTGGCCGCCTTCGCCTTACCGATGCCCGGCACCGCGACCAGCGCCTTCTCGTCCCCGTTCGCCACCGCGGAGCGCAGCGCGTCGGGGCTGTGCACGCCGAGGATCGCCTGGGCGAGCTTGGGGCCGACGCCCGGCGCGGCCTGGAGGATCTCGAACACGGCGCGCTCGTCGTCGTCGGAGAAGCCGAACAGGGTCAGCGAGTCCTCCCGGACCACCAGCGAGGTCGCCAGCCGGGCGGGCTCGCCCAGCCGCAGGCCGGCCAGGGTGGTCGGGGTGCACTGGACGGCCATGCCGACCCCGCCCACCTCGACCACCGCGACTCCGGCGGCGATGGCCGCCACAGGTCCTTGCACGAAGGCGATCACCGGACAGTGCCTTTCACGGGAGCGGTGCCTTTCAGCGAATCGGCTTTCAGGGGGGAGGTGCGGGCCGCCTGGACGGCGGCCTGCAGCCGGTTGGTCGCCCCGCCGCGCCAGATGTGGCAGATCGCCAGCGCCAGCGCGTCGGCGGCGTCGGCGGGCTTGGGCGGGGCGTCCAGCCGCAGCAGGCGCTGCACCATGGCCGTGACCTGGGCCTTGTCCGCCCGACCGGAGCCGGTGACGGCGGCCTTGACCTCACTGGGGGTGTGCAGGGTGACGGGGATGCCGCGCCGGGTGGCGCAGAGCATCGCGACCGCGCTCGCCTGGGCCGTCCCCATCACCGTCCGCACGTTGTGCTGCGCGAAGACCCGCTCGACCGCGACCAGGTCCGGCCGGTGCTCGTCCAGCCAGCTCTCCAGGCCCTGCTCGACCAGCAGCAGCCGCTGTCCGACGTCCGCCTCGGCCGGCGTGCGCACCACGCCCACCCCGGCCATCCGCAGCGGCCTGCCGGGCGCGCCCTCGACCACGCCGACCCCGCACCTGGTCAGCCCCGGGTCCACACCCAGCACCCGCACGTCGCGCCCCGCCTCTCTCTGTGACCCGCCCCTCGCCCCGAGGCGAACGACCTGCGAAGGCTACCGCCCGGGTACGACAACCCCGCGGACGACACCGGCCCGGCGGTCCTGGGACCACCGGGCCGGGCAGTGAGAACGGTCACTCGCCGTCGATCGACCGATGCCGCGCCTACTCGGCGTCGAGCTGCGCGCCGACCTCGTCGGGGATGTCGAAGTTGGCGAAGACGTTCTGCACGTCGTCGCTGTCCTCCAGGGCGTCGATCAGCTTGAGGATCTTGCGGGCGCCGTCGACGTCCAGCTCGACCTGCATGCTCGGGAGGAAGTTGGCCTCGGCCGAGTCGTAGTCGACGCCGGCGTCGACCAGCGCGGTGCGCACGTCGACCATCTTGGAGGCCTCGGAGACGATCTCGAAGGAGTCGCCGAGGTCGTTGATCTCCTCGGGGTCCTGGTCGAGGACGATCTCGAACAGCTTGTCCTCGTCGACACCGTCCGCCTTGGGGACGATCACGACGCCCTTGCGGGTGAACAGGTAGGACACCGAGCCCGGGTCGGCCATCGAGCCGCCGTTGCGGGTCATCGCGACGCGCACGTCGGAGGCCGCGCGGTTGCGGTTGTCGGTGAGGCACTCGATCAGGACGGCGACGCCGTTCGGGCCGTAGCCCTCGTACATGATGGTCTGGTAGTCGGCGCCGCCGGCCTCCAGACCGCCACCGCGCTTGACGGCGCGGTTGATGTTGTCGATCGGGACCGAGCTCTTCTTCGCCTTCTGGATGGCGTCGTAGAGGGTGGGGTTGCCCGCCGGGTCGGGACCGCCGGTGCGCGCCGCCACCTCGATGTTCTTGATCATCTTGGCGAAGAGCTTGCCGCGCTTGGCGTCGATCACGGCCTTCTTGTGCTTGGTGGTAGCCCACTTAGAGTGGCCGGACATCGCCAGCTCCTTTACGTCGCCAAAGGGAAATGAACAGATGAGATCTTACCGGTGTCGTCACCGGTGAGGCACACACGGCCACCGGGCCCTACTCGGCGGCGAGGTGCTCCTCGACCATCTTCACGAAGTAGGCGTGCACCCGGTGGTCGCCGGTGAGCTCCGGGTGGAACGAGGTGGCCAGCAGGTTCCCCTGGCGCACGGCCACGATCCGGCTCTCCGGCCCGTCCGCGCCGGGCAGCTCGGCCAGCACCTCGACGCCCGCGCCGACCGCCTCGACCCAGGGGGCGCGGATGAAGACGCCGTGCACCGGCGCGTCGTCCAGGCCCTTGAAGGCGATCCCCGACTCGAAGGACTCGTTCTGGCGGCCGAAGGCGTTGCGGCGCACCGTCATGTCGATGCCGCCGACGCTCTCCTGGTCCTCCCGGCCGTCGAGGATCTTGTCGGCCAGCATGATCATGCCCGCGCAGGTGCCGTACACCGGCATGCCGGCGGCGACCCGCTCGCGCAGCGGGTCCATCACGCCGAACAGCAGTGCCAGCTTGGACATGGTGGTGGACTCCCCACCGGGGATCACCAGCGCGTCGACCTCGGCCAGCTCCTCGGCGCGGCGCACCGGACGGGCGAGCGCGTCGGCCTCGGCCAGCGCCACCAGGTGCTCGCGGACGTCGCCCTGCAGGGCGAGGACGCCGATGACGGGAGTGCTCACGGTCTTCAACCTCAATCGATCGTTACTACGGGCGTACGCGGCGCGGCCCGCCGCACACCGAGGCGCTGCGGCGGGCCGGCGAAGGGGAGGAAGCGATTACCAGCCGCGGTTGGCGTAGCGCTCGGTCTCCGGCAGGGTGTCGCAGTTGATGCCGACCATGGCCTCGCCCAGGTTGCGGGAGGCATCGGCGATGATCTTCGGGTCGTCGAAGAAGGTGGTGGCCTTCACGATGGCGGCGGCACGCTTGGCCGGGTCGCCCGACTTGAAGATGCCGGAGCCGACGAAGACGCCCTCGGCGCCCAGCTGGCGCATCAGCGCGGCGTCGGCCGGGGTGGCCACGCCACCGGCGGAGAACAGCACGACCGGCAGCTTGCCGAGCTCGGCGACCTCCTTGACCAGCTCGTACGGGGCGCGCAGCTCCTTGGCGGCGGCGTACAGCTCGTTGTGGTCCAGCGCGCGCAGGTGGCCGATCTCGTTCTTGATCTGGCGCAGGTGGCGGACGGCCTCGACGACGTTGCCGGTGCCGGCCTCGCCCTTCGAGCGGATCATGGCCGCGCCCTCGGCGATACGGCGCAGGGCCTCGCCCAGGTTGGTGGCACCGCAGACGAAGGGGGTGGTGAAGGCCCACTTGTCGGAGTGGTTGACCTCGTCGGCCGGGGTCAGCACCTCGGACTCGTCGATGTAGTCGACCCCGAGGGACTGCAGGACCTGGGCCTCGACGAAGTGACCGATGCGGGACTTGGCCATCACCGGGATGGAGACCGCCTCGATGATCTCCTCGATCATGTTCGGGTCGGACATGCGGGCCACGCCGCCGTCCTTGCGGATGTCGGCCGGAACCCGCTCCAGCGCCATGACGGCCACCGCGCCGGCGTCCTCGGCGATCTTCGCCTGCTCGGCGTTGACCACGTCCATGATCACACCGCCCTTGAGCTGCTCGGCCATGCCGCGCTTGACCCGGGCGGTACCGATCTGCGGCTGGTCTGCGGTGGTGGGGGTGGTGGACACGTGAGACCTCACTCGAAGATGAACCAGTGCTATCGCCCTATGGTAGGCGGAACGGGTGGCCCAACGATGTGCCACCAAGTCCAGCCCGGGCGACGGGATGCGACAAACGGGCCGTATCCGGGGACAGACCCTACGCGGGCGCCCCTTCCGGCGTGAGGGCGGGCGGTGCGGCGTCGTCCATCTCGAAGGCCATCGGGAACGGCGCCTTGCCCGCCAGCCGGAAGTACCGCACCAGCCGGTGCTCCCGCACCGCCCGCGCCGCCCGCACCGCGTCGTTGTGGAACCGGCGGGCCATCGGGACCCGGCGCACCGCGGCCGTCAGGTCCCGAACCGCCTCCTCGCCACCCGGCTCGGCCACCAGCGCCGCCACCTGCTCCGGCTCGTCCAGCACCGCCCGCAGTGCCAGGCTCAGCTGGCTCTCCGCCACCTCGCGCTGCTCGTCCTCGGCCTGCCGGGCCGCGTGCGCCGCGTCCAGCAGCAGCAGCGAGGCCGCCGGATCCAGCAGCGAGGACGTCGCCAGCTCCATCGCCACCGAGGCCCGGCGGACCAACTGCGCGTCCAGCGCCGCGCGCGCCGCGTCGATCCGGGCGTGCAGCCGGTCCAGGCGCCCGGCCGTCCAACTCAGGTACATGCCGAACAGCACCACGGCCACGCCGGCCCAGATCCAGGTAGTCACGGACCGCTACGTTACCGGGTGTCACCGGCCGCCCCGCCCGGCGTCAGCCACGGCGGCGCACTCAGGCGGTCGCGTTGCGGTAGCTCTCCCGGTCGATGTCCTCGATGCTCACCGCCGTGAACAGCCGGCCTCCCGGCAGCGGGGCGACGTGCTCGGCCAGCAGGGCCATGACGCCCTCGCTCAGCGCCGCCTTCGCCTCCGGCGTACGGCCCGGGAAGATCTGGAACTCGACGTACACCTGGGCGTCGCCCCCCAGCCCGGTGCTGCCGACCACCAGTTCCTCGCTCTGCCGGAACAGCGTCTTGCAGGACTCCGGCTTGGCGTCGATGGTCTCCTCGGCCAGCCGGTTGATGGCCAGGCCCAGCGCCCGGCGGTCGAAGGTCCCGGCCAGGCCGGACGAGTAGTCGACGGAGATCTGCGGCATCGTTTCCCCCATGGGTCACAGTGGTGCGTTCGGCCCGACCCTAACGCCGCTGACATCCGGGCCCTCGGAAGCCCCGGGCGCTCGGTCCCGGCACCCGGTCCCGGCGCTCAGTCCCTCGCCAGCCCGAACCGCCCCCGCCGCCCGCTGCGGACGTCCTCCTCGACCACCGCCGCGGCCCCCGCCGTCACGGTCTCGTACACCGCCAGGATGTCCGCGCCGACCGTCGACCAGTCGAACCGCCGCACGTGCCGCGAGGCCGCCTTGCTCAGCTCCTCCAGCCGCGCCGGATCCCCCAGCAGCCGCAGCGCCGTACGGGCCAGCGCGTCCGCGTCCTCCACCGGGAACAGCTCCCCGGCGTCGCCGCCGTCCAGCACCTGCTTGAACGCGTCGAGGTCGCTCGCCAGTACCGGGGCACCCGCCGACATCGCCTCCACCAGGATGATCCCGAAGCTCTCGCCCCCGGTGTTCGGCGCCACGTACAGGTCCACGCTGCGCAGCAGCCGCGCCTTCTCCCGGTCCGAGACCATGCCCAGGAACTCCACCTGCCCGCGGACCTCGGGCGGCAGGCCGGCCACGGCCTCCTCCTCGTCGCCCTTGCCCGCCACCAGCAGCCGCACCCCCGGCCGCTCGGCCAGGATCCTGGGCAGCGCCGCCAGCAGCGTCGGCAGGCCCTTGCGCGGCTCGTTGATCCGGCCGATGAAGCCGATCGTGCCCGGCTCCCCCGCCGCCGCGCGGCCGGTCCACCGCTCGTCCGGCTCGGCCCCCGCGAAGAACCCGACGTCCACCCCGTTCGGGATCACCACCGCGTCCCCGCCCAGGTGCTCCACCAGGGTTCGCCGGGCGTACTCCGACACCGCGATCCGGGCCCGCATCTTCTCCAGCCCGGGCTGGAGTATCGGCGAGGCCGCGATCATCGCCCGCGACCGCGGGTTCGAGGTGTGGAAGGTGCCCACCATCGGCCCGGTGGCCGACCAGGCCGCCAGCATCGACAGGCTCGGCGAGGCCGGCTCGTGCACGTGCAGGATGTCGAAGTGCCCCTCGCGCAGCCACCTCCGCACCCGCGCCGCCGACAGGATGCCGAAGCTCAGCCGTGCCACCGACCCGTTGTACGGCACGGCCACCGCCCGCCCCGCCGAGACCACGTACGGCGGCAGCGCCTCCTCGTCCTCGGCCGGCGCCAGCACCGACACCTCGTGCCCCAGGCCGATCAGGTGCTCGGCGAGGTCCCGGATGTGGAACTGCACCCCGCCGGGGACGTCCCAGTCGTACGGGCAGACGATGCCGATCTTCACGGGTTCCTCAAGCTCCTTCGGGCAGGTCGTACGGGCCGGGCCAGGGCGCTCCCTAGGCCCCGGAGGCCCCGGCGGCGGGCTCCGCGGCGGACTCGGGACGCGCACCGGCGGACCCGCCCCCCGCCGCCGGCTCACGGGCCGGCAGGTCGGCCAGCCAGAACTTCTGCAGCATGTGCCAGTCCTGCGGGTGCTCGCCGATCCCGCGCTGCCACACGTCGGCCATCGCCTGGGTCATCGCCAGCGTCCGCGCCTTGCGGTCGCCCTCCTCGGGCACCGGCACCTCGGGGTGGATGGTCCCGCGCAGCACCGGGCCGTCGTACCACAGCGTCGCCGGCAGCAGCGCCGCCCCCGTGCGCTGGCACAGCGCCGCCGGCCCGGCCGGCATCCGGGTCGGCTCACCGAAGAACAACACCTCGATGCCCGCCTCCGAGAGGTCCCGGTCCCCCACCAGGCAGACCAGCTTCCCCTCGCGCAGCCGCCGCGCCAGCGTGCCGATCACGTTCACCCCGCCACCGGTCAACGCCAGGACCTCCATGCCCTGGCCCTCCCGGAACGCGACGAACCGGTCGAACAGCCGCTCCGGCTTCAGCCGCTCGGCGACCGTGGTGAACGGGTGGCCCAGCTGCGCTATCCAGGTGCCTGCCAGGTCCCAGTTGCCCATGTGCGGCAGCGCCACCACCGCGCCCCGCCCGGACTCCAGCGCCTCCCGCAGGCGCTCCAGGCCGTCCACCTGGACGTCCCGCAGGACCCGCTCCCGGCTCCACACCGGCAGCCGGAAGGACTCCATCCAGTACCGCAGGTACGACCGCATCCCGGCCCGCGACAACCGCCGCAGCGCCGCCTCGTGCAGCCCCGGACGCACCCGCCGAAGGTTCGCCTCCAGCTGGAGCACCCGCGGTCCCCGGCGGCGCCACGCATAGTCCGCCAGCCGGTCGAACAGCCACCGCGCCACCGGCTCCGGCAGGTGCTTCAGCACCGCCCACCCCAGCGCGTACGCCCAGTACACCAGTCGGTCCGTCACCGCAGGACGCCCCCCGTCAACTCCCGGCCGCCGCTCGGTCGGCCTCGAACGCCTCCCGGCGCACGGTCAGCATCCGCTGGAACACCGTCACCAGGCTGCCCGCCGCCACCAGCCACAGCGCCACCGGCAGCAGCCACTCCACGTACGGCACCCCGAACTCGTGCAGACCCGCGACCCCGGCCGCCACCAGGCTGATCACCAGCCGCTCGGCCCGCTCAACCAGCCCCGACACGTCGCACGGCAGGCCCTGGCTCTCCGCCCGCGCCTTGGTGTACGACACCACCAGCCCACTGGCCAGACAGAAGATCGCCACCGCGCACAGCAGGTTGTTGTCACCCTTGCCCGCGTACCACATCGCCAGACCACCGAAGATCGCCGCATCCGCGACCCGGTCCAGCGTGGAGTCCAGGAACGCCCCCCACTTGCTGCTCCGACCCAGCTGACGGGCCATGTTCCCGTCCACCAGGTCCGAGAAGATGAACAGCGTGATCGTGATGGTGCCCCAGAAGAACTCCCCGCGCGGGAAGAACACCAGCGCACCGGCCACCGAACCGGCGGTACCGATCAGCGTCACGGCGTCCGGGCTCACGCCCAACCGGATCAGGAACGCGGCGAACGGGGTCAGAACACGTGTGAAGAAGGCACGCGCGTATTTGTTGAGCATGGCCTTCCCAGCCGCTCCGATCTCCCAGGTACCCGCCTGGCGCAGCGGACGCGGCAGACGGCCGGACGAATGAGCCCGCCCGGCGCACCCATCGTAGCCACGCCCGGGACACCCTCCGTCGCACGGCACCCCGGCCACCGCCCGCACCCGGACGGTCGCACGACACGCGCCTCGCCGGACCCGACCCTAGACTGCCAAAGACAGCCTCGGCGCCACGGGAGGAGACCCCGATGCCCGACCGCAGCACCGCACGAGCCGGCCAGGCGCCCGCCGTGACCAGCCCGCAGGACCTGCGCAACGTCGTCCTCATCGGCTCCAGCGGTGTGGGCAAGACCACCCTCGCCGAATCCCTCGCCCTCGCCGCCGGCGCCATCGGCCGCGCCGGACGCGTCACCGAGGGCACCACGGTCTCCGACCACGAGGACATCGAGCACCAGCAGCAGCGCTCCGTCCAGCTCTCGCTGCTCCCGCTCGAATGGAAGGGCGTCAAGATCAACCTGATCGATCCGCCCGGCCACCCCGACTTCGCCGCCGACCTGCGCGCCGCCCTGCACGCCGCCGACGCCGCCGTCTTCGTCGTCTCCGCCACCGACCCGGTCACCGCCCCCACCCGCGCCCTCTGGCGCGAGTGCGCCGCCGAAGGCATCCCCCGCGCCATCGCCGTCGCCAAACTCGACCTCGCCCGCACCGGCTTCGACGACATCCTCACCACCTGCCACGACGCCTTCGAACTGGGCCCCGACACCCTGCGCCCGCTCTTCCTGCCCGTTCTCCACGACGGACACCCCGACGGCAGCGTCGACCTCCTCACCGGCGACACCTACGGCGACGCCACCCCGCTGCCCGACACCGGCCCCGCCCACGACAGCCTCGTCGAAGCCATCTCCGGCCAGGACGACACCCTCATGGAGCGCTACCTCTCCGGCGACCCCCTCGACACCGACGCCCTCGAAGCCGGAATGCGCCGCGAAGTCCTCTCCTGCGCCCTCCACCCCGCCGTCCCCACCAGCGAGAACGGCCTCGGCGCCGCCGAACTCCTCGACCTGATCGCCCACACCTTCCCCAACCCCACCGAACGCACCCGCCCCGCCCCCGACTGCGACCCCGACGCCCCGCTCGCCGCCCAGGTCGTCCGCGTCACCGGCGACGCCTACGTCGGCCGGATCAGCCTGCTGCGCATCTACGCCGGCACCTTGCGCCCCGACACCAAGATCCATCTCGTCGGCCCCGCCCACACCGCCGACCAGAACGGCGACGAACGCGTCACCGGGCTCACCAGCCCCTTCGGCAAACTCCAGCGCCCCGTCCCGCACGCCGTCGCCGGCGACCTCGTCTGCGCCGCCAAACTCACCACCGCCCGCGCCGGCGACACCGTCCACGAGCCCGGCCACCCCGTCGAACTCGACAGCTGGACCCTCCCCGAACCCCTCCTGCCGATCGCCGTCGAAGCCCACAGCAAGGCCGACGACGACAAACTCTCCCAAGCCCTCACCCGGCTCGGCGCCGAAGACCCGGCGCTTCGCCTCGAACAGAACCCCGACACCCACCAGCTCGTCCTCTGGTGCACCGGGGAGGCCCACGCCGAGGCCGTCCTCGACCGGCTGCGCACCCGCCACGGCGTCCACGTCGACACCGTCGAACCCAAGGTCGCCCTGCGCGAGACCTTCGGCACCGCCGCCGCCGGCCACGGTCGACTCGTCAAACAGTCCGGCGGCCACGGCCAGTACGCCATCTGCGACCTCGAAGTCGAACCCCTCCCGGCCGGCTCCGGCTTCGAGTTCCAGGAGCACGTCGTCGGCGGAGCCGTCCCCAAGCACTTCATCCCCTCCGTCGAGAAGGGGGTACGCGCCCAGCTCCCCAAGGGCGTCGCCACCGGGCACCCGCTCGTCGATGTCCGGGTCACCCTCACCGACGGCAAGGCCCACTCCGTCGACTCCTCCGACGCCTCCTTCCAGAACGCCGCCGCCCTCGCCCTGCGCGACGCCGCCGAGCACGCCGTCATCCGCCTGCTCGAACCCGTCGCCGCCGTCAGCATCCTGCTGCCCGACGAGTACCTCGGCGCCGTCCTCGGGGACCTCTCCGCCCGCCGCGGCCGAGTCCTCGGCACCGAGACCGGCGGGCAGGGACTCACCCTGCTGCGCGCCGAAGTCCCGGAACTCGAACTCGTCCGCTACCCGGTCGACCTGCGCTCGCTCACCCACGGCACCGCCGAGTTCTCCCGCGCCTACCTGCGCCACGAACCCATGCCCGCCGCCCTGGCCGACCGCTACACCGACTGAACGGGCCCCCGCCTCGGCAGCGCGCACGCCGCCGTACCCCCCGGCATCCGGTGCCGGTTGCGCGACACCCAGCGGTACACCACGCCCGCCACCGGACGCACCGGCCCCAGCGCCATCAGCGCCCCCAGGTACGCCCACGCGCCCCCGGAGCGCATCAGCAGCCGCGCCACCGCCTGCGCGCCCCCGTACACCCGGCCCGCCGGCGTCACCCACAGCACCTCGCGCTCGGCCCGCTCGGGCGACACCTCAGCCCGGCCACCCGCCAGCGCGTCCAACTCCGCCAGCTCCGCGAACTGGAACGGCACCGCCTCCCAGCCCCCCGAGGCCAGCGTCTGCCGCAGGTACTTCTCCCCCCAGCGCACACAGGACGAGCAGAACGCGCAGTCCCCGTCGAAAACCAGCACCGGATCCTTCACGGCAACCCCCTTCATCGGCTTCACCGCCCATCCTCCTCCACCCCCACCCGACGGGCTCGGGCGGGTATCGACCGGCCCGAAAGCGGGCATCATGCCCCTCAGGCCGGGTGGGGCCGGAACGTGACGGCTCGTCACGGTACTTCGGACGATCATCCGCGCGGGGGTGCCACGGCACGGTAACCTGCCGCTGACAAGGGGAGGAGGGGACGCCACCGTGACCACACTCGACATGACCCCGGGTGCGCAGATACCCCGGACCGACGCCGGCCCGCAGACCGCCGTCACCCAGGCGCTCTCCTCGGCCGCCTACCGCGACGGCGAGATCGGCAAGTTCGTCGCCGAGGTCACCGACGCCACAGAGAAGAAGGGCCGCTTCGCCCTCTTCCGTCCCAACCTCGGCGAGGCCTTCAGCAAGGCTCTGATCTCCCGCACCCTCGGCGGCGACCGCAAACCCCTCGTCCCGTCCTTCGGCGTCGACACCCGCCAGGTCGTCGAACACTGCCTGGCCGCCGAGGAACTGCGCCACGCCCGCGACCGGCAGCTCAGCACCGTCTCCGTCATCACCGGCGTGCTGTTCCTCCCCGGCACCCTGGTCTGGCTCGGCGCCTTCCAACTGCGCGCCTGGCTCAAGCGGGACAACGCCCGCGGCGCCGACACCTACGGCGCCTTCGCCCTCATCGCCGCCGCCGTCCTCGCCGGATACCTGGTGCTCCTCCCTCCGGCGGCCGGCGTCCTCGGCATCTACCTGCGGATCACCATGCTCGCCCCGGTGCTCGGCTGGTACCTCGCCCGCCGCATCGTCGAGCGCTCCGCCAAGGACCTCCGCGGCCGCTGGCAGGACCTGGTCGAGGGCAGCGTCGTCGCCGCCACCGTCGCCAAGGCCGTCCCCCGCGACGACCTGGACAAGAAGGCCAACGAACTGCGCGACAAGCTCGGCCGCCTGGACGCCGAGCAGGAGACCAACGTCCAGCACTACGCCGGCCCGAAGGGCATCCTCGGCGCCGGCCGCCGCTGGGGCGAGTGGCGCCTCGCCGACACCCTCCACCCCGCCGAGGGCCACGTCGACTTCCGCGCCTTCCACCCCTGGGACCTGGTCCGCCGGATCTCCGCCCACCTCAAGGGCCTCGGTGTCAGCCACGTCGCCAACAGCGGCATCCCCAACGTCGCCATCAAACAGTGGGTGGTCTTCGACGTCAGCGAGGGCGCCGACGAGATCAGCCGCCCCGGCGGCGCCGACATGGACGGCGAGCGGATGCGCGACTTCGCCGTGCAGAGCATCGCCGACAAGCAGACCTTCCCCGGAGGCCCCCGGCACTACCTGGCCACCCAGTTCATCACCCACGACGGCAAGCTGGTCATCACCTTCACCGTCACGGTGACCCTGCTCGCCAACGTACTGAGCATCTCGGTGGCCGGCTACGCGCTCGGCCCGGTCAAGGGCTTCTTCTTCGACAAGCCGAAGGACAAGGAGAAGACGATCGCCAAGACGGTGAAGTTCTGGGAGGAGCGCACCGTCAAACTCCCGTTGATCGACAACGACGAGGTGGTCCGCCAGGCCGTCCGCGCCCCCTTCCACAAGATGCCCGGCCTGCTCGGCTGGCTCGGCGGTGGCCTCGGCCTGCCCGAACCCTTCGGACTGCGGCACTCCTGGGTCGCCACCGCCTGGAACAACCGCTCCATGGTCGACAACGCGCTCAACGCCTCCGTCCCGGTGCTCAACGCGGTGCACACCGCCACCCTGGAGTTCCTCCAGGAGCACGACCTGGACGCCGACCGCTTCTTCAAGAACCGCACCTCGATCATCAAGTCCGAGGCGCAGGGCAGCCGCCCGTACAAGGTCGACCAGTTCGACGCCGGCTGACTCCGGCGCCGGACGCACGAGGAGGGGCCCGCCACCGGGGAATTCGGTGGCGGGCCCCTCCTCGTACTCCGCGGGCTCAGCCCTGCGGCCAGACCTCGGCCAGCATCTTGCGGGTGTCCGCCAGCAGCTGCGGCAGCACCTTGGTGTGGCCGACCACCGGCATGAAGTTGGTGTCGCCGCCCCAGCGCGGCACCACGTGCTGGTGCAGGTGCGCCGCGATCCCGGCCCCGGCCGCAGCGCCCTGGTTCATCCCGATGTTGAACCCGTGCGCCCCCGAGGCCGCGCGCAGCGCGGTCATCGCCCGCTTGGTGAAGTCCGCCAGCTCGACCGTCTCCGCCTCGTCGAGGTCGGTGTAGTCGGCCACGTGCCGGTACGGGACCACCATCAGGTGCCCGCCGTTGTAGGGGTACAGGTTCAGCACCGCGAAAACGGAGCTGCCCCGGGCGATGACCAGCCCGTCCTCGTCGCTCAGCGACGGGATCGAGCAGAACGGACAACCGTCGTCCGGAGCCGGGCCGGTGGGCTTGTTCTCACCCTGGATGTACGCCATCCGATGGGGGGTCCACAGGCGGCGGAAGCCGTCCGGCTCACCGACACCCCGCTGCAGTTCCGGCTCAGTCGTCATGCTGATCAGCATATTCGCCCAGCCGTGCTTGCAAAGCCGCGCGGGGCAGACTCTTGAAGAGCCTGCCCCGCGCGTGGTCGTCCGACTACGGCGTCACACCTGAACGCGGTTCTTCACCGCGTCCACGATCTCGGCGACGGCCTCGGCCACCGCAACGCCGTTCTTCTGCTCGCCGTTGCGGTAGCGGAACGACACGGCGCCCGCCTCGACGTCGTCGTTGCCCGCGATGAGCATGTACGGAACCTTGGACTTCTGAGCGTTGCGGATCTTCTTCTGCATGCGGTCGTCCGAGGTGTCCACCTCGACCCGGATCCCGTGCTTCTTGAGCTCGGCCGCGACCTCCAGCAGGTACGGCACGTGCTCGTCGGTGATCGGGATGCCGGTCACGGTGACCGGGGCCAGCCACGGCGGCATGGCACCGGCGTAGTGCTCCAGCAGCACCGCGAAGAAGCGCTCGATCGAGCCGAAGAGCGCACGGTGGATCATGACCGGCCGCTGACGCGAGCCGTCCGCCGCGGTGTACTCCAGGTCGAAACGCTCGGGCAGGTTGAAGTCCAGCTGGATGGTCGACATCTGCCAGGTGCGGCCGATGGCGTCCTTGGCCTGCACCGAGATCTTCGGGCCGTAGAAGGCCGCGCCGCCCGGGTCCGGCACCAGCGGGAGCCCCTGCTTCTCGGCGACCGAGGCGAGAACGCGGGTGGCCTCCTCCCAGGCCTCGTCCGTCCCGACGAACTTCTCCGGGTCCTTGGTCGACAGCTCCAGGTAGAAGTCGGTCAGACCGTAGTCACGGAGCAGGTTGAGCACGAAGGTCAGCGTGGAGTCGAGCTCCTGCGCCATCTGCTCGCGGGTGCAGTAGATGTGGGCGTCGTCCTGCGTGAAGCCGCGGGCACGGGTCAGGCCGTGCACGACGCCCGACTTCTCGTAGCGGTACACCGTCCCGAACTCGAAGAGGCGCAGCGGCAGTTCACGGTACGAGCGACCGCGCGCGTCGAAGATCAGGTTGTGCATCGGGCAGTTCATCGGCTTGAGGTAGTAGTCCACGCCCTCGTCGAGCTGCATGGGCGGGTACATACCGTCCGCGTACCAGTCGAGGTGGCCGCTCTTCTCGAAGAGCTTCCCCTTGGTGGCGTGCGGGGTGTAGACGAACTCGTAGCCCTCTTCCTCGTGCCGCTTGCGCGAGTAGTCCTCCATGGCGCGGCGGATGATGCCGCCCTTGGGGTGGAAGACGGCGAGGCCGGAGCCGATCTCCTCGGGGATGGAGAAGAGGTCGAGCTCGTTGCCGAGCTTGCGGTGGTCGCGCTTCTCGGCCTCGACCAGGAAGTCGAGGTGGGCCTTGAGCTCGTCCTTGGTCGGCCAGGCGGTCCCGTAGATGCGCTGCAGCATCGGGTTCTTCTCGCTGCCGCGCCAGTAGGCGGCCGCGTTGCGCATCAGCTTGAACGCCGGGATGTGGCGGGTGCTGGGCAGGTGCGGGCCGCGGCAGAGGTCGCCCCAGCACTGCTCGCCGCTCTTGGCGTCCAGGTTGTCGTAGATGGTGAGTTCGCCGGCGCCGACCTCGACGTCGGCGCCCTCGCCGGCGGTGGCGGCGGAGCCCTTGAGGCCGATCAGTTCCAGCTTGTACGGCTCGGCGGCCAGTTCCTCGCGGGCGGCCTCGTCGGTGACCACGCGGCGGGAGAACTTCTGCCCGCGCTTGATGATCTCCTGCATCTTCTTCTCGATGGCCTTGAGGTCATCGGGGTGGAAGGGCTTCTCGACGTCGAAGTCGTAGTAGAAGCCGTCCTTGACCGGCGGGCCGATGCCGAGCTTGGCCTCGGGGTAGAGCTGCTGCACGGCCTGGGCCATGACGTGCGCGGTGGAGTGGCGCAGGATGTCGAGGCCGTCCTTGCTGTCGATCGCGACCGGCTCGACCTCCTCGCCGTCCTGGAGGACGTGCGCGAGGTCCTTGAGCTGGCCGCCGACGCGGGCGGCGATGATCGAGCGGTCGTCGGCGAAGAGCTCGGCGGCCGTAGTGCCCGTGGTCACCACGCGCTCTTCCCGATCGGGTTCGCGGCTGATGATTACCCGGACGTCCGTCACCGGTCTCTCCTGACGTGCTGGATTTCAGAGGACGCAACACTGCGCTGCGCGTGACGATGGTACCGAGAGCGCCACCCGCGCCGCGCACTCAGGACCTCTCTCCCCTTTGCTGGAGGCCCTTGAGCAGCCGCTCGCGCTCGTCCTCCCCCCATCCGCACAGCTCCAGGCCGCGGGGCCGGGTCAGCCGACGGAATCCGTCGCGCCGCTCCAGGCGTCCGGAGACCCGGACCGGGACGCCGGAGAGGTGGGCCTCGGCGGCGAGCCGGTAGTCGGGGTCGGGCAGGCGCAGCTTGAGTTCGCGGACGTCGGCGCCGTCGAGCACCCGCAGTCGTACCGAGCCCGGTCCGGACGGGTCGGCGCGCTTGAGCCGGACCACCACGGCGAGGACGGTGACGTCGACGGCGGGTTCGAGCCGTTCCAGCAGTTCGGCGGCCTCGGTGAGAGCGGGGAGGTCGCCGGGTGAGAAGTCGAGGTCGATCCGGCGGTCGCCGAAGCCGCCCGGGGTTCCGGCAGCGGGCGACCAGGCGACGGTGAGCCGGGCGGCGGTGGCGCCGCGCACCAGGTCCTCGACGGACTGGACGAGTTCCCGGCTGACTCCGGAGCCGACGGCGTTCTCGAAGGCCTCGGGCCCGCTGCTGACCCGGCGGTAGTCGACGGCGTCGCGCAGTGCCTCAAGGGCGCGGACGAGGGTGGTGACGGCGGTGCGGCCCTCGGGGGCGGGAGTGTAGGCGGTGAGGGCCGCACCCTGGTCGACTGCGCCCTGTTCGACGAGCAGGACCCTGTCGAGGAAGTCCCCGGCGAGGCCGTCCAGCCGGGCGCCGTAGTAGGCGGCGGTGGCGCGGCCGGCCTTGGCTCCGGCGGCGAGCATCGCGCGGGCCGCCCGCTGGAGCCGTTCGGCGTCGTCCCAGGGGGTGGCGTCGGCGGGGCCGGGCAGTTCGCGGCGCCAGCTGAGTTCGTCGCCGGGGACGGCGAGGGCGCGCAGGATCGAGCGGGCGGAGGGGGTGCGGGAGCGGGAGAGGGCGGTGACGGCGTCGGTGAGGAGTTCGACGGCGTCGTCGAAGCCGTCCGCGGTGGGGACGAGGAGGCTGGTGCCGGGTTCGCCGTCGGGTGGGGTCCAGCGGCCGTACCGGGCGGCGGGACCGCCGCGGCGGGTCCAGCCGTGCCGGGCGAGCAGGGTGGCGAGCACCGCGGGGTCGACGGTGGCCGGGTCGGGCAGGGCCGGGGCGTGGCCGTCCGGTCCGTGCGGCAGTGTCATGGGCGTGGTTCCTCGCTGCCGGGGCCGGGTGGTCACGGGCTGTCGCCCGCGCCGACCCGGGCCATGATGTCGCAGAGGGCGCGGTCGTCGAAGACCTTGTCGGTGGGCACCCGGACGTTGGTGCGCCGCTGTCCGGTGACGGGGTGGCCGGCCAGGTTCACCCAGTAGCAGCAGTGCCGCAGTTCGAGGGCGTCCGGGCGGGCCCGGAGCCAGTGGTCGACCCGGCGGGGCAGCAGCATCACGACCAGGATGCGCGGGACGGCGACCCGGGCGCGGGCGAGCTTGCGCAGGTGGTCGTTGTCCAGGGTGAAGCTGAAGAACGGTCCGGCGGGGTCGGGCGCGATCTGCTGGGTCGCCTTGAGCTGGATCTTGATGGTGACCTCGTCGTCCACCTCGTGCTCCCGGGAGCCGTGGCTGACCTGCCAGTCGATGCCGTTGTCCGGGAACGGCTGGGAGAGCGAGCAGCCGGCCGCGGCGGCGACCGCGTGCAGGTAGCCGACCTGCAGCGTCTCCATGCACGCGGTGACCGCGAGGTTCCCCCTGAGTGCGGCCGCCGCCTCGTCGGGCTGCGGCTGGGTCAGTGCCATCGCCCCGTGGCCTCCCCCGGCTCCGGGCCCGTCCGGATTCGGACGGGACTGTCGTGGGCAGGATCCCCGGTCGGGGCTGGGCCAAACGGGTTGAGCAGGCGTCAGAAACGGGTATCACCCGGGCGCAGAACGCACGCCTGAGGGGCAGTCATGCAGCAGCACTGGTACACCGGCCCACTCGCTTCCTTCGACACCGAGACGACCGGCGTGGACGTGGAGACCGATCGGATCGTCTCGGCCGCCCTGGTCGTCCAACTCGCCCCGGGCGCCCCGGCGCAGACCACCACCTGGCTCGCCGATCCCGGTGTGCCGATCCCGGACGGCGCCCGGGCGGTGCACGGCATCACCGACGAGCAGGTCCGGGCGTACGGCCGGCCGGCCCGGGTGGTGGTGGCGGAGGTCACCCGCGCGCTGGCGGGCCAGGCCCGGGCCGGCCGCCCGGTGGTGGTGATGAACGCGCCCTACGACCTGACGCTGCTGGACCGGGAGTTGCGCCGCCACCACGGGCTGACGCTGAACGCCGGGCTGGGGGGAGCAGGGCTGGTGGTGCTGGATCCGCGGGTGCTGGACAAGCACGTGGACCGCTACCGCAAGGGCCGCCGGACGCTGACCGACCTGTGCGCCCACTACGGGGTGGACCTCACCGGGGCGCACGACGCGGCGGCGGACGCGACGGCGGCCATGTCGCTGGTCCGGCGAATAGGCGCCCGCTATCCGGCGGCGCTGGGCGGGCTGTCGGCTGCGGAGCTGCACCTGCGGCAGGCGGTCTGGCACGCGGCGCAGGCGCGCGGGCTGCAGGCCTGGTTCGACCGGTCGGGGACGCCGGAGCGGGTGGACGTGTCCTGGCCGCTGCGGCCGGCCCGGTGCGTGTGCGGCCGCCGGCTGGACCCCGAACACGGCTGCGAGGCGGCGGCGTAGGCCCCGGCAACGCCGCAGGCCCTGACCGGTTTCCTGGTCAGGGCCTGCGTGCTGTCCGGTGGGCGATACTGGGATCGAACCAGTGACCCCTTCGGTGTGAACGAAGTGCTCTCCCGCTGAGCTAATCGCCCGGGCAACGAGAAGAACTGTAGCACCATTCGGGGGCGGTCGTACAACTCGCTCTTCCGGGGGACGGCCGACGGACCCGCAGAACTCGCGCTCCGCACGGAAGGTGACTAAGCCTCAGTCGGATTAGCGGCCGGTACTTCGGGCGGGATTCCGGAAATGCATGTGAGGCCCAGCCAATAATCGACTGGGCCTCACATATCACAATGCATTCCGGTGGGCGATACTGGGATCGAACCAGTGACCCCTTCGGTGTGAACGAAGTGCTCTCCCGCTGAGCTAATCGCCCGGGTGCAGGGAAAACATTACCGCATCCCGGAGGGTGCTCCGAACACCCCGCCCACCCGCAGCCCCCGCCCGGGGCCCCAGGGCGGCACCCGCCCGGCTCCGCCCCCGCACCCAGGGGCCCCGGCCCGTCCTCGGCCCGCCTCCCCCGCCCACGCCTCCCGCCCGCGCGCACGACTCGTCGGGTCCGGCCGCACCATCCGCTCCCCTGTTCCCGGCCTCCCCGGTGCTTCGTACGGGCCGGGTACGGACCGGCCCGGAATCCCGGCCGAGAAGAACCGCCGGTAATGCCCCGGGCGGGTACTCCGTGATGATTCCGCAATGCGCCGTAAGGGGTACGACTCGCGCCCGAATCGGGACAGAGGGGTTTACATCGGTCTTGGGGGTGGGATGGTCCGTTCGCCGACGTGCGATTCCCCGAGCGCACACTGAGCGAAAGGCCATGGCGCTTATGAACACCACGGTCAGCTGCGAGCTGCACCTGCGCCTCATCGTGTCCAGCGAGTCCTCACTGCCCGTCCCCGCGGGCCTTCGCTACGACACCGCCGACCCCTATGCCGTGCACGCCACGTTCCACACGGGCGCCGACGAGACCGTGGAGTGGGTGTTCGCCCGAGATCTCCTCGCGGAGGGGCTGCACCGACCCACCGGTACCGGCGACGTCCGGGTGTGGCCGTCGCGCAGCCACGGGCAAGGGGTGGTCTGCATCGCCCTGAGCTCTCCGGAAGGAGAAGCCCTGCTGGAGGCCCCGGCCCGGGCGCTTGAGTCTTTCCTCAAGCGGACGGACGCCGCGGTGCCCCCCGGCACCGAACACCGTCACTTCGACCTCGACCGGGAGCTGTCCCACATCCTCGCCGAAAGCTGACTCCGACCGTAGGCGGTCCAGCCCCGCTGTCGGCGGGGCCGTGCTTCCTGCTGTCATCGCGGCCGTCCTACTCGGGGGCACGGCAGCGGACTCAGCCGCGCACGACGCGGTCTCGGGGCCGGTGAACGGCCCGCTCCCGCCGGAGCGGGCCCACACCACGCAGGCGCCCGGCAACCAGGCCGGCCATCCGTACGGGTGGCCGGCCTCGCTGCCGGGCGCCTGCGTCCCCCCGCGGGGCCGTACGGCGGGGCTCGGCGTGGGATCCTGCGACCGCTTTGGGACACTCTGCCGGGATCCGCACACGGCTTCGAACAAACGCGCCGCCCTTACGCCCCAAGGGCCGGTATGGTCTGGGGTAACCGTGGACGCGGGGTACCGGAGTCCCCCTGCGCGAGGAGTCCCAACGTGCTGATCACCCATGACACCGAGTGCGCGCTGAGCATCCTCGTCGATCTGCTCAACACCGCGCCCGAGGTGTGCGGCGACGAGCGGTTGCCGGACATCGCCGCGCTGGACGCCTTCGTGCGCCGCCAGGAGATCAGCGAGATCGACTCGCTCACCGAAGACGACCTGCGCCAGGTGCAGGAGCTGCGCACCCGGCTGCGCGACGTGTTCGGGACGGAGTCCACCGACGAGGCCGCCGATCTGGTCAACGCGATCGTCGCGGCCGCCGGGACGACGCCCCGCCTGGTCAACCACGACCACCACGACTGGCACATCCACTACTTCGCGCCGCACGCCGCGCTCGGTCCGCACCTCGCGGCCGAACTGGGCATGGCGCTCACCTTCATCCTGATGGCGGGCGAGCGGGAGCGGCTGCGCCGGTGCGGGGCGCCGGACTGCGCGCGGGTCTTCGTGGACCTCTCCCGGAACCGTTCGCGGCGCTACTGCGACAGCCGCACCTGCGGCAACCGGCTGCACGTGGCCGCCTACCGGGCACGGCAGCGGTCGGCGGAGGCCGTCGCCTCCGCCTGACGCCCTGCGGCCGGTCCCCGTGCGGGCGGGTGCGCCCGTCCGCCCGCGCGCCCTCGGCTCAGATACCGCGCTTGCGGAGGATCTCCTCGATGTCTGCGAAGTCGCCGAGGCCGTCGTCCCGCTTGCCCGGCTGCTGCTTCTCGGGTGCTTTCGGTGCCTTGGCGGCCCGGGCCACCGCCGGGCGCTCGGGAGCCGCTCCGGCGGCCGGACGCTCCGCCGGGGTCTCCACGGCGCCCCGGCGGCCCACCCAGCGGGTGGTGACCAGCAGCACGGCCGAGACGCCGAGCAGCACGATGCCGGCCCACACCCGGGGGTCGAAGACCAGCTTGGCCGCCCAGTCGGCGAACTCCCTGCCGATGGTGCTCGCCAGCGGGAACAGCCCGGTCAGGTAGAGGCCGGCGGGCAGCAGCGCCACCGCGAACCAGCGGGTGGCCGAGAGGAACCGACGCCGCCGGGCCCGCAGGCCCGCGACGGCCACTCCACCGGCCGTGAGGAGGAAAGTGATCGCGGCGGTCAGCACGAGTGGGCCCCTTCGCTTCCGATCGTCCTGGTCATCGGTGCCCCCTGTCGGTCCGCCCTCGGGCGCACCGCCGGGCGGGAGCGGGCACCCACTAGTGGAACACTGGGGGGATGATCGATGGTTCCCTCCCCCGCCTCGAGTTCTGGTGCGACCTCCAGTGCCCGGACTGCCGCACCGCGCTGGACGACGTACGGGCGCTGCGCGCGCAGTACGGCGACGCGCTCCCCGTGGAGCTGCGGCACTTCCCGCTGGAGAAGCACAAGCACGCCTACGCCGCGGCGGAGGCGGCGGAGGAGGCGTTCGACCAGGGACTGGGGTGGCCGTTCGTGGAGGCGCTGCTGGCCCGGGTCGAGGACTTGGACGCGCGGGGGCAGCAGGTGCTGCTGGAGGTGGCCCGGGAGGTCGGGGCGGACGTCGAGGAGGTCGACACCGCGCTGATCGACGGCCGGCACATGCTGACCGTGGACGCCGACCAGGCCGAGGGCAAGGCGATCGGGGTCACCGGCACTCCGACGTACGTGATCGGCGGGCAGCTGCTGGACGGCGGGAAGAACCAGGAGGGGCTGCGCGAGCGGATCGTGGCCGTCATCGAGGCGGCGCGGGCTTCCTGACGCCGTCCGCTGGCGTTCCGTCAAATCCTCAGAGCTGCTTGCCGTAGCAGCGGTTGACCACCCGGTAGCCGAGCGAGGCGTAGAGCCGCAGGGCGACCTCGTTGCCGGAGAAGACGTTCAGGCCGAGTTCGCGCACTCCGGCGGCCAGGCACTCCCGTTCGGCGAGCAGCATCAGGGTGCGGCCGTGTCCCCGGCCCCGGTGGGCCGGGGACACCTCGACCACCATGACCCAGGCGAGCGGGGTGCCGTCCGGCAGGTCGCGCAGGTGGAGGTCCACCCAGAGCGAGCCGAGCGGCTCGGCGGCCGCCCGGTCGTCGCCGCCCGCCCGGTAGAGGCGGCGCAGGACGACGCCGGGGGTGTCGGCACCCTGCTGGAGGACGTTGTGGTGGTCCAGGCGCGATTTGGCCCGGGCCTGCTCCTCGGTGAGGCCGGAGTCCATCAGGGAGCGGACGTACGCCCGGGCCGCCCGGTCGAGCCAGGCCGGGAACTCCGCGGCGCCGATCGGGCGGGCGGTGACGCCGCCGGGCAGCGGCGGGGCGGCGGTCAGGCTCTTGCCCAGGTTCCGCATCCGCTCGGCGTAGCCGAGGGTGGCGGCGAGTCCGCGGGCGGCCTGGGCGGACTCGGGGACGACCACGTCCACCCGGGCGCAGCCCCAGTTGCGCAGCACCTCCTCCGCGGCCAGCGCGCCGAAGGTGCCGCGCCCCCGGCCGCGGGCCTCGGTGATCTCCAACTCAGATATCTCGCCCCAGAGTTGAGTCCCATGGCGGGCGGAGGTGGTGCGCAGGGCGCCGACCTGGTGACCGTTGCTCAGGATCCGCCAGCGTCTGGTGCGGCCGCCGGCCGTGGTGGGTGTCTCCGGGCCCTCGGGGCGCAGCGTGGTGGTCATGTGGTGGTCCCTTCCCCTCGCCGGGAAGGTTATCCGCGCCGCCCGCACCGTCTGGCCGGGGCGCCGCCCCGGGGGTGGGATCAGGGGTCGAGGTCGTCGCCGCTGCGCTCGGCGAAGACGGTCATGGCCTTGGCGGTGACCGGGCCGGTGCCGGGCAGTTCGCGGTCGTCGACGCGGGTGACGGCCTGGACGTCACGGGTGGTGGAGGTCAGGAAGATCTCCTCGGCGTCCTGGAGGGCGCTGAGCGGCAGGTCGGTCTCCTCGGCGCCGCACCAGTCGATGACCAGCCGCCGGGTGATGCCGGCCAGGCAGCCGGAGGCGAGGGTGGGGGTGAGCAGGCGGCCGCCGATGACCACGAAGACGTTGGAGCCGGTGCCCTCGCAGAGCCGGCCGGCGGTGTTGGCGAACAGTGCTTCGGAGGCGCCGACGCGGTGGGCGGCGGCGAGGGCGACGACGTTCTCGGCGTAGGAGGTGGTCTTGAGGCCGGCGACGGCGCTGTGCTCGTTGCGGCGCCAGGGGACGACGGCGACGGCGGTCTCGTCGGGGCGGCGGTTGATGGCGCCGAGTGCGACGACCAGGGTGGGGCCGGTGGTGCCGCGCTCGGAGCCGAGCGGGGCGTTGCCGCCGGTGTAGGTGACGCGCAGGCGGCCGAGCGGGGCCGGATTGGCGGCGAGGACCTGGTCGCAGGCCTCGCGGACCAGGTCGTGGTCAGGGTCGGGCAGGCCGAGGCCGCGGGCGGAGCGCGTGAGCCGGTCGAGGTGGCGGGTGACCGCGAAGGCCCGGCCGTCGACGGCCTTCATGGTCTCGAAGACGCCGTCGCCGGTGGTGAGGCCGTGGTCGAGGACCGAAACGGCGGCGTCGGCGGAGTCGACGAGGGAGCCGTTGACCCAGCTCGTGGTGCGGTTGTGCATCGGGGGCTGCTCCTAGGCGCGGTGCGGCTCGTGGTCGGTGGCGGTTTCGGCGGCGCTGCCGGTGTCGGTGTCACTACCGGTGTAAGTGCCTCTGCCGGTGTTGGTGCCTTCGCCGGTTTCGCTGCCTCTGCCGGTGTCGCTGCCCGACGCTATCGCGACCAGTCGGGCGGCCTTCAGTTCGGTCTCCGCCCACTCCCGGTCCGGGTCGGAGCCCCAGGTGATGCCGGCGCCGGTGCCGAAGCGCAGGACGGGTGCCTCCGGGTCCTGCCGGTCGAGCCAGAAGGTGCGGATGCCGACGGCGAGTTCGCCCACGCCGCGGTCGGCGTCGACCCAGCCGACGGCGCCGCAGTAGGGGCCGCGAGGGGCGGTCTCCAGGGCGTCGATGATCCGGAGGGCACTGGACTTGGGGGCGCCGGTGACCGAGCCGGGCGGGAAGGTGGCGGTGAGCAGCTCGGGCCAGCCGGCGCCGTCGCGCAGGGTGCCCTCGACGGTGGAGACCAGGTGGACCAGGCCGGGATGCTTCTCGACGACGCACAGGTCAGGGACGGTGACGCTGCCGGTCTCGCAGACCCGGCCGAGGTCGTTGCGGACCAGGTCGACGATCATCACGTTCTCGGCGTGGTCCTTCTCGAGGAGGTCGTCCTCGGTGCGGCCGGTGCCCTTGATCGGGCCGGAGGAGACGGTGCGTCCGCTGCGGTGCAGGTAGAGCTCGGGGGAGGCGGTGGCGATCTCGACACCGTGCTCGGGCAGCCGGATGGTGCCCGCGTAGGGGGCGGGGTTGCCGTGGGCGAGGAGGCCGGTGAGGGCGTCGATGTCGCTGCGGTCGGGGTCGGGGAGCGGTGCGGACAGCACTCGGCAGAGGTTGGCCTGGTAGACCTCGCCGGCGGCTATGTGCTCGCGGATGCGGCGCACGCCCGCCGTGTAGGCGGCGCGGTCCAGGGAGCTGTGCCAGCTGCCGGCGTCCGGGCCGTGCCAGCCGGCGCCCGAGGGCGGGGCGGAGGCCGGGCGGACGTCGTCGAAGCGGGCGCAGATCAGCCGGCCCTCGAAGTCGTGGGCGACGGCCCAGTAGCCGGAGGATTCGAGCGCGGCCGGGTCCGAGGTGACGTCGCGCAGTCCGGTGGCCACGCGGCCTCCGAAGCGGGCGAGCGGGGTGCGGGGGTCGGGGTGGCCGGACACGGTTCTCCTGCTCGGTGGTACTGGGCAGCGGTGCCTGAAGTGTAGGTCCGGGGGCGCGGCCCCGGTCGGCCGCGGAACTCCCCGCGCCCCGCGTACGAGCAGCTGAGTGCGTCGGGCGGGTGTGCGCCCGGTGACCTGCGGATGATCGTCCGGGAGCGCCGCAGGTGGTGGCCGGTGACCGGTCGGAAGGGCTGACGGGACGGCACTCGGCGGGGCATCCCCTCGGCACGCTGCGGGAACGGATTTTTAGCTGGCCCGGGAATCCGCTAGAGTTCAACACGTCGCCGGGGAGCGCAGCCGAAGAAAAGCGGTGAAGATCCCGGGAGACAGGCGGACGTGGCTCAGTTGGTAGAGCATCACCTTGCCAAGGTGAGGGTCGCGAGTTCGAATCTCGTCGTCCGCTCGATGGAGAACAGTGTAAGATCGTTCTTCGTGTGTTGCCTGGTGGAGTGGCCGAGAGGCGAGGCAACGGCCTGCAAAGCCGTGTACACGGGTTCAAATCCCGTCTCCACCTCCAAGAGGCTCTCCCGGTTCTTCCGGGAGACCTCCCCGCGCGATTAGCTCAGCGGGAGAGCACTACCTTGACACGGTAGGGGTCACTGGTTCAATCCCAGTATCGCGCACGTCGGGCCCTACAGGGCCTGCTGCAGGAACGCCTCACCAGGCGCGATTAGCTCAGCGGGAGAGCACTACCTTGACACGGTAGGGGTCACTGGTTCAATCCCAGTATCGCGCACAGTAACGGGCCCTTCGAGGCCTGCTGCACAACCGCCACACCAGGCGCGATTAGCTCAGCGGGAGAGCACTACCTTGACACGGTAGGGGTCACTGGTTCAATCCCAGTATCGCGCACAGTAACGGGCCCCTCGGGGCCTGCTGCACAACCGCCACACCAGGCGCGATTAGCTCAGCGGGAGAGCACTACCTTGACACGGTAGGGGTCACTGGTTCAATCCCAGTATCGCGCACAGTAACGGCCGAGGCCGCGATCCGTCAGGGTCGCGGCCTCGGCCCTTTCGTCGTTCCGGCGGTGGATGCTCCCGGGGGACGGAAAGAGAAGAGCCGCGTACGGTCGCCCTCACCGACGTCCGTACGCGGCGTCTCCGCCTGCCGGGGCGCTCTGCGCACCGCTCTCGCCCGTCCGCGTGTCATCGCGGCCGCGGCCTCCCCGGCGGCACTGCTCCCCGTCCCCAGGGGAACAGTGCCCGTTCTGGTGTTCCTCTTTCAGTGGCTTCCTCGGCCTCGGCGGCCTGGGCGGCCTGGGTTGCCTCAGCGGCCGATCAGCTCGGCCAGGGCTTCGGCCTGCTTCGCCATCTGCTCCCACCCGCCGAACAGCAGTACCAGGAGCACGGCGCACGGCAGGGCCATGGCCAGCGCCACGGCGGGGTGCCGGGTGCGCTGCTCGGCGGACTGGGGCTGGGTGAAGGCCGGCCGACGGCGGCGGGTGGTGCCCGTCTGCTGCGTTGCCATGGCCTTGCTCCTGATCCGGTCGAGTGGGGCGGTGGACGGCTTACCTCGGGGGACGAGCTCCCCGTCCACCGCTGAGCACAACGCTATTGGTCAGGGGGCCGTTCGGACGTCATGCCGTCGTACTGTTCCTCGGGCATCCCGGAGGATGACGCTCCAACTCAAGGCGTACTACCGGAGGGGGAGGGCCGACTCCCCCCGCCCCCGAGGGAACCCTGAGGGGCAACCCCGAGAAACGATTCGGCGTCCCTGTGACCTGCAGCTCAGAGCACGATCCGACAATCGCACGGTGGCTTGAGGTGTTGCGTATCAGCACACCGCAGCAGGCAGTCCGTAAGCTGTGCCAGACAGGAACTGACGATGCCCCAACCGACGGGGCCTCACCCACAGGCTGACGGGGAACGAGACATGGCGATGATGCGGCTGAGGCGTGAGGACCCCCGCATCGTCGGGCCCTACCGCCTCCACCGGCGACTCGGAGCCGGCGGCATGGGCGTGGTCTACCTCGGCTCCGACCGCCGCGGACAGCGCGTCGCCCTCAAACTGATCCGCGCCGAACTCGCCGAGGACCAGGAGTTCCGCACCCGCTTCGCCCGCGAGATCGCCGCCGCCTCCCGGATCCGCGGCGGCTGCACCGCACGGGTCGTCGGCTCCGACATCGAAGCCGACCGCCCCTGGCTCGCCACCGCGTACGTCCCCGGGCCGTCCCTCTACAAGCAGGTCGGCGACGAGGGGCCGCTCAGCTGGCCGGACGCCGCCCGGATCGGGGCCGCGCTGGCCGACGGGCTGGTCAAGGTGCACGAGGCCGGGGTCGTCCACCGCGACCTCAAGCCCTCCAACATCCTGCTCTCGCCCCGCGGCCCGCGGATCATCGACTTCGGCATCGCGTGGTCGCGCGGCGCCAGCACCCTCACCCACGTCGGCACGGCGGTCGGCTCCCCCGGCTTCCTCGCACCCGAGCAGGTGCGCGGCGCCGCCGTCACCCCGGCCACCGACGTCTTCGCCTTCGGGGCCACCCTCGCGTACGCGCTCACGGGGGACACCCCGTTCGGCTCCGGGGCGTCCTCCGAAGTGATGCTGTACCGGGTCGTCCACGAGGAACCCGACCTGTCGGCCGTACCGCCGCAGCTCGCCCCGCTGATCCGTGCCTGCCTCGCCAAGGAGCCCGCCGAGCGGCCCGGCGCGGCCGCACTGCACGAGCGGCTCAGCGAGCTCGCGGCCCGCGGGGCGGCGGCCACCGGTGGCAACGGGCGGGCGACGCGGCGAGGCGCGGCCCCGGCCGCCCCGGCCGCCGGGCAGCCCGCGACGCCCGCCGGTCCGCCGCGGGCGCCGCAGCAGGACGGCGGACGGCAGGGCGTTCCGGCCCCCGGGCGTTCGCCCGAACCGGCCGCGTCGGCACTGCGGGCCCGGGCTGCCGCACGGCGCCCGCAGGGCGGCCCGCTCCCCCGGCCCGAGGCCACGCCGGTCACCCGTCCGCTGCGGGAGCGCCCGCACACGCCCCCGCCGCCCCGCCAGCGGCCCCGGGAGCGCCAGCACACCCCCGCCCCCGGCGGGCGGCCCGGCACGGCGCGGCAGCGGCTGCTCCGGCAACGGCTGGTGGTCTTCGTCACCGTGACGATCGGGGTGGCGCTGGCCATCGCGGCGGCGCAGGGCTGCGAGAACCGCAGCAACCAGGGGGCGCGGCCGCTGGTCGGACAGACCGTGGCGGCGAACACCGGGCACCGCGGGGGCGAGCAGGCCGTGCCCGGGACCTCCGTGGACGTCGCGCCGCGGGCCACCACGACCCCGCTCCCGGCGGCCGCGCGCGGCACGGCGGACGGTGCCTTGGCGCCCGCGCAGGGGCCCGGACCCGTGGTCGACTGGCCCAACCGCACCTACTCCGACGGGCCGGGCGGGCCCGCCGTCCCGCTGAAGGACGGGCGCTCGGCCGGGGCCGGACCGCAGCTCGCGCTGAGTGCGGTGCTGCCGGCTCGGTACAAGGGCCAGCCGGCCGCGGTCGTCGTCCTGCGGCGGGCGGAGGGGTCGGCACCGGTCGACCTCGTCCAGCTCTACACCTTCACCGGGGACACCCCGGTCGCCAGCGCCTCCCGCACCTCCACCGCCGACCCGCAGGCCACCACCACGTGGCGCCTGGACGGCAGCGCGGTCGTCCGCGAGGAACGCGTGGCCGCCACCGGCGCGGTCATCTCCACCCGCTACACCGTGCGCGCCGACGGCACCCTCGACGAGTCCTGGCCCGGCGCCGGCGCCTCCGGCGGCGCCTCCCCCACCAGCCCTCCCCCGGCCGCCGCCCCGGCCCCACCCACCGCCGCCGCGACGGGCTGAAGCCGCACACCGGAAGTCGGCCCGGCCGACTTCCGGCGCGCGGGCACCGGGCGCAGGACGGCGGCGGGCCGCGCGGCAGAGCGACTGCGGCGCGCAATGACGCGAGGAACGCACAGGAAGTCGGCTGGATTTCCTGCGCGCAGTGGGCCCGGGAGCGCACGCGGCAAACCGGCCGCGCGGCGAGCCGACGCCGATGAGATACCCGGCCCGCGCCGCGGGAGGTAGGCAGGCGTCGGCAACCAACGCAACGCCGAGCCAGAGCTGCCCGGGCGGCACACCTACACCGGACGCCGACAGAACGGGCATGTGAGAGAAGTGGCTGGGGCCTCCGCACCAGAAGTCGGATGGGCCGACTTCCTATGCAGGGGGGACGCGAGCTGACACCGCAAAGCCGAGATCAGGGTGCGGACTCCGCAAACGAGTGGAGCCGGCATCCGGCACAGGGACCGGTCAGTGCGTGACCGGAGAGCTCGCGCAGGACCGGAGCGGTGCCCGGGCGATGGGCCACCGGACCGAGGTGCGCACGGCTGTGCGGCGAGGCCGGGACGTCCCACCGATTGACATGCGCAAGGAGAGCTGGCGCCGCAAGATCCGGGAAACGGATGGGGGTGGGGCGACTGGGCGGGCTCCGGGCGCGCGAGGCTCTGTGGCCGGGGCGAGAAGTCCGACGACCTCCTGTGCAGGTGGATTGGTTGCGGGAGGAGGGCCGACGCCGCAGGGCCGGGACCAGGATGCGAATCCCGCGAAGGGTCGAGTCGACATCGGCGCAGGGGCGGGCCGGTTCGTGGCCGGAGAGCTCACGCCGCAAGGGCCGAAGGGGTGCTCGGGCGGGGTGGGCCGCCGGACCGAGGCGCGCGGGCCGGTGCGGGGCTGGAAATCAGACGGGTTGACTTCTCGTGCGGGGCGGATTCGTGTGCGGGAGGAGGGCTGCCGCCGCAGGGCTGGGGAGGGGTGTTGGGGTGGGTGGACCACCGAGCCGGGACGCGGGAGGCTGTGCGGCCGGGGTGGGAGGTCCGATGGGGCGAATTCCCCGGGCGGGGGCCTGCGGGGGGCTAGCCGGCGCCGTAAGGACCAGGGGGTAGTCGGGCGGCGGATCGCCGGGTTGGGGCACGCGGGGGTGTGCGGCAGAGGCGCGATGTCGGATGGGCCGGTTTCATGTGCAGGGGTCGGCCGGTGTGCGGGAGGGGGGTGCGTTTGGGGGGTGGACGTATCGGGCTGGGCGGGCCGGTTCGTGGCGTGCGAGCTGATGCTGCGAGGGACGGTTGGGATGGCGGTTGGGGCGAGTTCGGGTGCGGGAGGAGAGCTGGCGGGCGGGGGGTCAGGGGGTGGTGACGGCGTAGAAGGCTACGGCGGCGGCGGCGCCCACGTTGAGGGAGTCGATGCCGTGGGCCATGGGGATGCGGACGGGGTGGTGGGCGGCGGCGATGGCACGCGGGGTGAGGCCGTCACCTTCGGCGCCGAGGAGGAGGGCGGTCCTGGGGAGGGTGTGGGGGGTGAGGGTGGCGAGGTCGACGGCGGTTTCGGCGGGGGTGAGGGCGAGGAGGGTGAAGCCGGCGTCGCGGACGGTGTCGAGGGCGGCGGGCCAGGGGTCGAGGCGGGCGTAGGGGACCGCGAAGACAGCGCCCATGGAGACCTTGACGGCGCGGCGGTAGAGCGGGTCGGCGCAGTCGGGGGAGAGCAGGACGGCGTCCATGCCGAGGGCGGCGGCGCTGCGGAAGATGGCTCCGAGGTTGGTGTGGTCGACCAGGCCTTCCAGGACGGCGACGCGGCGGGCGCCGGTGAGCAGGGAGGCGGCGTCAGGGAGGGGCTTGCGTTCCATCGAGGCGAGGGCGCCGCGGTGGACGTGGTAGCCGGTGACGGCTTCGGCGAGTGCGGGTTCGACCACGTGGACGGGGGCGTCGGCGTCGGCGATGACGTCGGCCATCACGTCGAGCCACTTGGCGGTCAGCAGCATCGACCGCATCCGGTAGCCGGCGGAGAGGGCGCGGCGGATGACCTTCTCCCCCTCGGCGATGAACAGGCCCTCGGCGGGTTCGCGGCGGCGGCGCAGTTCGACGTCGGTGAGGCCGGTGTAGTCGGCGAGGCGGGGATCGGCAGGGTCGGTGATGGTGCTGGGTTCGGACACCCTGCGATCTTGCCAAGCCGGGGCTGGGAAGGCCAAACGGTCCAGGGGACGGGGTGGTCGCGGACTGGCCGGAGTGCAAACATGACCGTATGGCCCGAAATCCGGGCCGATCCTGGGCTCCGTCGGCCTCTGGTGCCACCGGCGACGCCGGCTCCTTCGGTGGGCGCCCACACGGTCGGCAACAACTGCCACGCGCGAAGCGTCCGCGGCCGGCACGGCACCGGTCGGTGGCCGGGCAGGTGTTCGCGCTCCAGATCCTGGTCGTGCTGCTGCTGGCGGCGGGGGCCGCGGTGGCGCTGGTCGTGCAGTCGCGCACCGACGCCGACCGCGAGGCGCGCAACCGGTCGGTGGCGGTGGCGCAGTCCTTCGCCAACTCGCCGGGCATGGTGGACGCGCTGCGCTCCCCCGATCCGACCGCGATCCTGCAGCCGAAGGCGCAGTCCGCTCGGATCGCCTCCGGCGTGGACTTCATCGTGGTGCTGAACAACCAGGGCATCCGCTACACCCACCCCAACCCGGCGCGGATCGGGCAGAAGTTCGTCGGCACGTACGAGCCCGCGCTGCACGGCCAGGTGGTGACCCAGCACGTCACCGGCACGCTGGGCCCGCTGGTCCAGGCGGTGGTCCCGGTGTACGCGCCGGACGGCTCGGTGGTCGGGCTGGTCTCGGCCGGGGTCACCCTGAGCAACGTCTCCACCGCGAGCGAGCGCCAGTTGCCGGTGGTCCTGGGCGCGGCGGCGGGCGCGATGGGCCTGGCGACGCTGGGCACGGCCCTGATCAGCCGGCGGCTGCGGCGGCAGACGCACGGGCTGGGCCCGGTCGAGATGACCAGGATGTACGAGCACCACGCGGCGGTGCTGCACGCGGTGCGCGAGGGCGTGATGATCGTCGCCGGGGACGGGCGGCTGCTGCTCTGCAACGACGAGGCGCGCCGGCTGCTGGGCCTGCCGCCGGACGCCGAGGGCCGTCCGGTGACCGAGCTGGGCCTGGATCCGGCCGCACTGGAACTGCTGACCGCCGATCACCCGGTGACCGACGAGGTGGTGCTGGCCGGGGAGCGGCTGCTGGCGGTGAACGTCCGGCTGACCGACCAGGACGGCGGTCCACCCGGCTGCGTCGCCACGCTGCGCGACTCCACCGAGCTGATGGCGCTGACCGGACGGGCCGAGGGCGCGCAGCGCCGGCTGCGGCTGTTGTACGACGCCGGCATGACGGTGGGCAGCACGCTGGACGTCACCCGGACCGCGAAAGAGCTGGCGCAGGTCGCGGTGCCGCGGTTCGCGGACTTCGCCACGGTCGACCTCGCGGAGCAGGTGCTCTCGGGCGACGAGCTGCCGCGGGGCACCTCGCTGAACCGGATGCGGCGGGCGGCCGTCGTCGGGACCGGGGAGAACGGCCCGTTCTACCCGGCGGGGACCGCCCTGGACGTGGTGCCGGCCACGCCGCTGGCCAGCGCACTGCAGAGCGGCCAGCCCCGGCTGGAGCCGCGGCTGGCCGAGGCGCGGGCCTGGCGGGAGCAGGATCCCGAAGGGGCGGAGCAGGCGCTGGCGTACGGGGTGCACTCGCTGGTACGGGTGCCGCTGCGGGCGCGCGGGGTGCTCCTGGGAGTGGTCCGGTTCTGGCGTGCGGAGCGGCCGGAGCCGTTCGAGGTGGAGGACCTGACGCTGGCCGAGGAGCTGGTGGCGCACGCGGCGGTGTGCATCGACAACGCGCGCCGGTACACCCGCGAGCACGCGATGGCGGTGACCCTGCAGCACAGCCTGCTGCCGCGCAGCCTGCCGGAGCAGAACGCGCTGGAGGTGGCGCACCGCTACCTGCCGGCCCAGGCCGGGGTGGGCGGGGACTGGTTCGACGTGATCCCGCTGCCGGGTGCGCGGGTGGCGCTGGTGGTCGGTGACGTGGTCGGGCACGGGCTGCACGCGGCGGCGACGATGGGACGGCTGCGGACGGCGATCCACAACTTCTCGACGCTCGACCTGCCGCCGGACGAGCTGCTGGGCCACCTGGACGAACTGGTGAACCGGATCGACCAGGAGGAGGCGGGCGGCGGCGAGAGCGGCGGGCTGACCGGGGCGACCTGCCTGTACGCGATCTACGACCCGGTGTCGCGGCGCTGCACGCTGGCCACCGCCGGGCACCCGCCCCCGGCGGTGGTGGACCCGCAGGGCCGGGTGTCGTTCCCGGAGCTGCCGACCGGGCCGCCGCTGGGGCTGGCGGTGCTGCCGTTCGAGACCGCCGAGGTGGAGCTGGCCGAGGGCAGCCGGCTGGTGCTGTACACGGACGGGCTGGTGGAGGACCGCGAGCGGGACATCGACGAGGGGCTGGCGCTGCTGCGGGAGGCCCTCTGCGGGCCGCCGCGCACGCCGGAGCAGACCTGTGCGGACGTGCTCGGGGCGATGCTGCCCGCTCATCCGCAGGACGACATCGCGCTGCTGGTCGCGGAGACCAGGGTGCTGGCGCCGAACCAGGTCGCGCAGTGGGACGTGCCCTCCGATCCGGCGGCGGTGGGGGCGGTCCGGGCGCAGGTGGCGCAGCGGCTGGCGGACTGGGGGCTGGACGAGGCGGCGTTCGTCACCGAGCTGATCCTGAGCGAGCTGGTGACCAACGCGATCCGTTACGGCTCCGGGCCGATCCGGGTGCGGCTGCTGCGCGACCGCTCGCTGATCTGCGAGGTGTCGGACGGCAGCAGCACCTCGCCGCACCTGCGGTACGCGGCGACGGAGGACGAGGGCGGGCGCGGGCTGTTCCTGGTCGCGCAGTTCGCGAACCGCTGGGGGACGCGCTACACGGCGACCGGGAAGGTCATCTGGACGGAGCAGCCGTTGGAGTGAGAAGTCGGACCGGCCGACTTCCCACTCCGGGCGTGCGAGGGCTCAGCGCTGGAAGGCGGCGGCCAGGACGTTCACCACGTCGCCGACCACGATCACCGCGGGGGGCTTGACGCCCTCGGCCTCGACCACGGCGGCGACGGTGCCCAGGGTGGCGTCCACCCGGCGCTGGGCGGCGGTGGTGCCCTCCTGGACGACGGCGACCGGGGTGTCGGCCGGGCGACCGTGCTCGACCAGCTTGGCGGCGATCGCGCCGATCTTGTCCACGGCCATCAGCAGCACCAGGGTGCCGCTCATCCCGGCGACGGCCTGCCAGTTGGTGACCGAGCGCGGGTCGTCCGGACCGACGTGGCCGGAGACGACGGTGAACTCCTGGGTCAGCCCGCGGTGGGTGACCGGGATGCCGGCCGTCTCCGGGACGCTGATGGAGCTGGAGATGCCGGGCACCACGGTGACCGGGACGCCTGCCTCGGCGCAGGCCAGCAGCTCCTCGCCGCCGCGGCCGAAGACGTACGGATCGCCGCCCTTGAGCCGGACCACGAACTTCCCGGCCTCGGCGTGCTCGATCAGCGCCCGGTTGATCGCCTCCTGGGCCATCTGGCGGCCGTACGGGATCTTCGAGGCGTCGATCACCTCGACGTCCTCGGGCAGTTCGGCGAGCAGCTCGCGCGGGGCGAGGCGGTCGGCGACCACCACGTCGGCGTCGGCGAGCAGTCGGCGGCCGCGCACGGTGATCAAGTCCGGGTCGCCGGGGCCGCCGCCGACCAGGGCGACGCCTGCGCCGCGCGAGCGGTACGAGCGGGCGGCCAGCGAGCCGTCCCGCAGGCCGCCGACGATGGCGTCGCGCAGGGCGGCGGAGTGCCGGGGGTCGCCGGTGAGGACGGCGACGGTGGCACCGGCGTCGCGGCCGCTGGCCGGGGTCCAGGCGGTGGCGGCGGAGGCGTCGTCGCTGCGGGAGCAGAACACCCGCTCGCGCTCGGCCTCGGCGCTGACGGCCGTGTTGACCGCCGGGTCGTCGGTGGCGACCAGCACGTACCAGGCGCCGGCCAGGTCGCCGTCGGCGTACGGGCGGGCGTGCCAGGTCAGCTCGCCCGCGTCGGCCATGGCCTGGACGGCCGGGGTGGTGGCCGGGGATATCAGGTGCAGCTCCGCACCGGAGGCGATCAGGGCCGGCAGCCGCCGCTGCGCGACCTGGCCGCCGCCGACCACCACGACACGGCGGCCGGCCAGCAGCAGACCGACCGGGTAGGGGGTGCGGCCCTCGGTGCTGGGGTGCGGGGTGGGCGCGGTCATCGGCGGTGCTCCTGGGAGTGGGATCTGGGGCAGTGCGGTGGCACGCCGCCCGGCAATGCCGGTCGGCGGTACGCCGCTGCGCGGACCGGCGCGCCCTCGGGCCGGTCCGCGGAGCGGGGAGCGGGCGGTCAGGCCTTCTCGGTGACCCCGGCGGAGTCGAAGGTGGCTACATCGTGCATCGCGCGGGCCGCACTCTGCACCAGCGGCAGCGCCAGCAGGGCACCGGTGCCCTCGCCGAGCCGCAGGTCGAGGTCGATCAGCGGACGCAGGCCCAGCTTCGCCAGCGCGGCCTGGTGGCCGGGCTCGGCGGAACGGTGGCCGGCGATGCAGGCCGCGAGCACCTCGGGGGCGATCGCCTTGGCGACCAGCGCGGCCGAACCGGCGATCACGCCGTCCAGCACCACCGGGGTGCGCAGCGAGGCTGCGCCCAGCAGGAAGCCGGCGATGGCCGCGTGCTCCAGGCCGCCGACGGCGGCGAGGACGCCGATCGGGTCGTTCGGGTCGGGCTGGTGCAGGGCCAGCGCGGCGCGGATGACCTCGATCTTGCGGGCGTGGGTCTCGTCGTCGATGCCGGTGCCGCGGCCCGTGACCTCGGCCGGGTCGAGGCCGGTGAACACCGAGATCAGGGCGGCCGAGGCGGTGGTGTTGGCGATGCCCATGTCGCCGGTGACCAGTGCCTTGTTGCCCGCCGCGACCAGGTCGCGGGCGGTCTCGATGCCGACCTCGACGGCCTGGAGGGCCTCCTCGCGGGTCATCGCCGGGCCCTGGGTCATGTCGGCGGTGCCGGGCTTGACCTTGCGCGGCAGCAGACCGGTGGCGCGACCCTGCTGTACGGCCTGCGGCAGCTCGGCGGCGACGCCGACGTCCACCACGCAGACCTCGGTGCCGATCTGCTTGGCGAAGGAGTTGATCACCGCTCCCCCGGCCAGGAAGTTGCCGACCATCTGGGCGGTCACCTCCTGCGGCCACGGGCTGACGCCCTGGGCGTGCACGCCGTGGTCGGCCGCGAAGATCGCCACGCAGGCGGGCTCCGGGAGCGGCGGCGGGCACTTGCGGGAGAGACCGCACAGCTGGGCGGAGATGATCTCCAGCATGCCGAGCGAACCGGCCGGCTTGGTCATCCGCTTCTGGCGGTCCCAGGCCTCGCCGAGCGCCTTGGCGTCCAGCGGACGGATGCCGCGCAGGGTCTCCGCCAGCAGGCTCTGCGGCTCCTCGCCGGGCAGGGCGCGGTTGCCGTACTGCTCCTCGTGGACGACCCAGGCGAGCGGGCGCTTCTTGGCCCAGCCCTGCTGCTCCAGCTCCGGCTCGTCCGGGAAGGAGTCGACGAAGCCGACGCACAGGTAGGCGACGACCTCCAGGTGCTCGGGCAGACCGAGCTCGCGGACCAGCTGCTCGTCGTCGAAGAAGCTCACCCAGCCGACGCCCAGGCCCTCGGCGCGGGCGGCCAGCCAGAGGTTCTCGACGGCCAGGGCGGCCGAGTACGGGGCCATCTGCGGCTGGGTGTGCCGGCCCAGGGTGTGGCGGCCGCCGCGGGTGCGGTCGGCGGTGACCACGATGTTCACCGGGGTCTCGAGGATGGCCTCGATCTTGATCTCCCGGAACTGCTTGGCCCGGCCCTTCGGCAGCGAGTCCGCGTACGCCTCGCGCTGGCGCTCGGCCAGGGCGTGCATCCGCTTGCGGGTCTTCGCCGAGCGGATCACCACGAAGTCCCAGGGCTGCGAGTAGCCGACGCTGGGCGCGGTGTGGGCGGCCTCCAGGACGCGGATCAGCACCTCGTGCGGGATCGGGTCCGGGCGGAAGCCGTTGCGGATGTCGCGGCGCTCGCGGATCACCTGGTGGACGGCGTCGCGGCCGGCCTCGTCGTAGCCGGGGGCGGCCGGGCCGCGGGGCTCGGCGGGCTCGGCGGGCTGCTCGTCCTCGGCGGCGGGCGCCTCGGACGGCTCGACGGACTCCGCGGGCTGCCCGGGCTGCTCGTCGGCGGGCTGCTGGTCGGCGGGCTGCTCGGCCCGGGCCTCTGGCTGCGGCTCCTCGGCGGCGGGGGCCTCGGGCTGCTCGGCGGCCTGCTCCGCGACCGGCTGGGCGGCGGGCTCCTCCTGGACGGCCTCCGGCCCGGCGGCGACGGGCTCGGCCTGCGGCTCCTCGACGGCGGGCGCCCCGGCGGCCGCGGCCCCGGAAGACTGCTCGGCGGTCTCCGACGTCTCCGCGGTCTCCGCGGTCTCGGCGGGCTGTGCGAGGGCCTCGGCCGTCGGCTGCGGCTCGGCCTCCGGGGCGGCGGCCTCGACGGGCTGCGCGGCCTCGGCACCGGCGTCGGCACCGGCCTCCACGGGCTGCTCGACGGGCTGGTCCACAACGGCTTCGACGGCCTGCTCCGCGACCGGCCCGGCCGGGGCCTCGGCGGGCTGCTCGGCCGCTACGGCCTCCGGCTGCACCTGCTCACCCTCGACGGCGACCGGCTCGGCGACGACGGCCTGCTCGGCGACGATCGGCTCGGCAATGATCGGCTCAGTGGCGACCGTCTCCTGACCGGCGGTCTCGGCGACGGCCTGCCCGGAGGGCATCTCACCGGTACCGGCGGCGGTTTCGGCCACCGCCTCGACCACGACAGCCTGGGCCGCTTCGACGGCCTCCACGGCCTCGACGACCTGCTCGGCCGACCCGGTCAGCTCCGCCGCCTGGACCGCCTCGGCCTCCGGGGCCTGCTCGGCGGCCTGCGGCGCGTCGGCGGGCGCTATGGGGGCGGGCTGCTGCTCCTGCGCCGTCTCCCCGGCCGCCGGGGCCTGCTGGGCGGCCTCGACCTTGGGCAGGCCGTGCGGGGTCGGCGCGGCGAGGAAGGCGGAGATCCGGCGCGGCTGACCGGCCGGAGCGGCGCCCTCGGGCTGCTCGGCGGGCGCGACACCTTCTGCGACGACATCCGCGACGCCCTCCGCGGCGAGGGCCTCGGCAGCGCCCTCGACGGCGACGCCCTCGGCCACGGCCGTCTCCACGGCGGCGGCGTCGACGACCACGGTCTCGACCGCGGCACTCTCCACCGCGACCGCCCCGGCGCCCTGCTCGGCGACCGGCTGGGCGGCGGCCTCCGCCGGGACCGGCTCGACCACGACGGCCTGGGTGACCTGGGTGGCCTCGGGAGCTGGCACGGCCTCGGGCGCCGGCGCGGCCTCGGCGACCGGCACGGCCTGGACGGCCTCCGGCAGCTCGACGACCTCGACCACCTCGATCGCCCCGACCGTCTCGACGCCCATCAGGCCCTCGACCGGCTGCCCGGCCAGCGGCACCTGCTGGTAGCCCTGACCCTGCGGCACCTGGTGCGCCTCCGGCCCGCCCTCGACCGTGGCGGCCACCGGGGCCACCTGCGCGACGGGCGCCGTCGGGGCGGCCTGCGGCACGCCCTGCGGCACGGTGCCCGGGACCGGCCCGGCGGCCTCGCCCATCGGCGGGCGGCCGACGACCGGGATGCCGTGCGCCGGCGTGCCGCCCTGCGACGGGCCGCGGTCGGCCAGCGAACGGACCGGCACCTGGCCGGTCATCAGCGAGGGGTCCGGAATCGGCGGGCCGGCGTGCAGCGGCCGGCGGGGCGGCTGAGCCTGCGTCATCGGCTGCTGGACGTGCGGCTGCGCCTGGACGTGCTGCTGCGTCAGGTGCTCGCCGCCGAGCACCGGCGGGTCCACCGGCGGCCAGGACGGCTCGACCGGGGTGCCCTCCTGCGGCGCGAACGGCGCCTGCTCGGCGCCCCAGGAGCCCTGCGGACCGGGCATCAGCAGGACGTCGTCCTCGTCGTCGAGCCCGTCCGGCTGGTCGACGAAGTGGAAGGCGGGGCGCGCCGCGCCCTGATCGACGGCCCAGCCCTGGCCCGGGACGGCCTGGGGCGGCACTCCGGGGACGGTGAAGTTCGACTGGCCCTGCGGCGGGATCACGCCCGCGCCGGGGGGCATCGCACCGGGCACCGCACCGGGCATCGCGCCGGTCGGCGCCGCCGGGTTGGGGATCACGCCGCCGTCGGTCGCGACGCCCTGCAGGGGTGCAACGCCCGCGACGCCCTCCGGTCCGCCGAGCGGGTCGGGCCCGGCGTGCAGGTGCTCCGGCAGTCCCTCGCCCGGGACGTGGCCGCCATCGGTCATTGTCAAAGCTCCTTCCAGGCCGCTGCCGCGCCCCTTGGCGACGCGATCACCGACCGCAGCGCCCATCCGCACGGGCCGGACCTGCACCGACCCGCCCCTCAACCACACGCGGCCGCCGCGCCGTGGCGCTGCGGCCCAAGTCCTTCCGGCGCGCTGCGGCACCCCGGCCCGGGCACCGCCCGCGAGGACGGTGCACCATCTGAAACAACGACAACCCGGAGCAACCGGCACGACCGCACCGGACCCTACGACATTCTCCAGGTCCGGCACGCGGCCCGTCGAATTGCCCACACTCCGAGCGGAACCGGGTTGCACCACGTCAAAAAGGTGACAAACCGACCGAATCGGGCAGGTTGCCGACGGCTGCAGCCGCCTGGGACGCCACACTACCGGCCCGGCGCGGTGACCTCTCGAATCGGTGTCCGGATGCGACCTGGATCACCGCCGGGGCCGCCCACCGGCCCCGGCGCACCCGAGGCCTTCACACGATCTGCTCACCCCAGAGCAGCAGGGCACCGCCCGCGCCCGCCCCGAGCGCCAGTGCGCCGCCCTCCTCGGCCGCCCGCAGCGGGGTGGACTGCAGCAGCGCGCCCTCCGCCCGGTAGCCCGCCCCGACGATGGCCCGGTGGATCTCCTCCGCCTCGGCGAAGGTGCGGGCCAGCGCGACGAAGCGCTCCGGCCTGCGGGCCAGCACGGCCCGCACCACCTCGAGACCGCCGGCCTCCACGACCGCCGTGTCCGGCTCGGGCAGTCCGCCCAGCACTTCGGGGCCCTGCCCGTACACGGTCTCCACCTCGACCCCGTACCGGCGGGCGTTGACGGTGATCCGGGCGCAGGCCGAGCGGGAGGCCTCGACCGCGACCACCGCGGCGCCGAACCGGGCCGCCTCCACCGCGAGGGCGCCGCTGCCCGCGCCGACCGACCAGACCAGGTCCCCCGGACGTGCACCCAGACGGGCCAGCACCAGGGCGCGCACGTGCGCGGGCAGCGCCTCCGATGCGCCCGGCTCGCCCTCCGTGCGCCCGGCGCCCGCGTAGGCGTCACCGGGGAGTGCCCAGCCGCGTTCCGCGCCGGGGTAGCCCACCGGGCGCCCGGCCAGCCATCCGGCCGCCTCGCCGACCGCCCCCACCTGGGCTCCGCCGCCGATCACCAGCACCACGTTGGGGTCGCGCCAGACGTGGTCGGCGATCCGGTCGGAGGTCAGGACGGTGACGTCCTCCTCCGGGGTGCCGAGGGCCTCGCAGACCACGAAGGTCCGGTGCACCCCGCGCAGCAGCAGGGCGAGTTCGCTCGGGCCGGCGCCCGGGGCGGTGAGCACCGCGACCTTGGGGTGGGCCCGGCAGATGTTGGCCGCGCGGCGCAGCCGGCCGCCGTGGGCGCTGACCACCTGGGCGTCCTCCCAGGGCATCCCGGCCCGGGCGAAGGCGGTGGCGACGGAGGAGACGGCGGGGAGTACTTCGAGTTCGAGGCCGTACTCGGGGCGGCGCAGGGTGCGCACCACGCCGAAGAAGCCCGGGTCTCCCTCGGCGACCACGACGGCGGCGCCGCGGTGCTCGGCGATCGTACGGGCGGCCTGGCTGATGTTGCCGAGGGTGATCCGCTCGGCGTCCTCCGGTACTGGAAGGGCGTCCAGTTGGTAGGGCGCTCCGGCCACCAGGGTCGCTGCGGCGAGGGCCGCACCGGCCGCCTCGGTCAGCGGCGTACCGTCCCACCCGATGACCGTGATCCGGTCAGCCATCTGCGGCCGTTCTCCCTCGACTCGATGCGGCGCCCACTGTGCGACACCGGTGGAGAGGCTACCGGGTACGACCGCCCGGAGGCCGACATCTCGCACAGATGTCCGCGCCGGGCGGGTGGCCGGACGGCGGCTCAGTCCCGCAGCACGTAGCGGTGGTCGCCGTGCCAGCCGTCGCGGTGCAGTTCGGGCGACTCCAGGTCCTCCGGGAGCAGGCTCCACAGGATCAGGTCGCTCCGGCTCTCCTCGACGACCTCGCCGGACTCGCCGCGCACTATCCAGGCGCTGCGCAGCACGCCCTCGCTGATGCCGCCGATCTTCTGGGCGACCTGCTGGGCGGCGGTGTTCCCGGCGGCGGTGCGCATCTCCAGGCGCAGGAAGCCGCGGTCCTCGAACAGCCACTGGGCGACGCCGAGGACGGCCTCGGGGGCGTAGCCCTCGCCGCGCGCCCAGGTGGCGGTGACGTAGGAGATCTCGGTGCTGCGCAGCCGCCAGTCGGTGTTGCGCAGTTCGACCAGGCCGACCAGGCGCTGGGTGAGGTGCTCGGTGACGGCGAGGACGATGCCGCGCCCGGCGGCGCGGTGGGCGGGGGCGAGGGTGCGGGCGAGCTCCGCCGCGTAGCCCTCGGTGAAGGGGTGGGGCAGGTCCGTCCAGGCCAGGACGAGGTCGTCGGCCATCATGGTGGCCAGGCCCGGGGCGTCGTCCTCCACAAGGGGACGCAGCAGCAGCCGTTCGGTGCTGATGGCGGTCTCGGGGAAGCTCGCTGCCATGCCGTCTCTCCTCGCCGGGTCGTGAACACAACACCGTACGCCTCCGGCGCACCCCGGGTATCACGCGGTGCGCCGGTCGCACGACGGTACGTCAGAACCCGGTCCGCCGTGGTGTCCCTGGTGCATACTGCCCGACCGGGCCCCCGCCGAGGTGCGGCGGGGGCCCGGTCGGACGCCACGCGATATGACGTACGACGATCAGAACGCAGGGATGACCGAACCCTGGAACGTGTCGTCGATGTACTTCTTGACCTCGTCGGAGTGCAGCAGCTCGGCCAGCTTCTTCACCCGCGGGTCGTTCTCCTTGCCCTTCTTGACGGCGAGGATGTTGGCGTACGGGTTGCCCTCGGCCTTCTCCAGCACCAGGGCGTCGGTGGCGGGCTTCAGGCCGGAGTCGAGCGCGTAGTTGCCGTTGATCACGGCGGCGTCGAGGTCGGCGATGGAGCGGGGCAGCTGGGCGGCCTCCAGCTCCTTCCACTTGAAGTTCTTCGGGTTGCCCGTCACGTCCGCCGGGGTGGCGGCGGTGCCGGCGCCCTCCTTGAGGGTGATGAGCTTGTTGTCGGCGAGCAGCTTGAGCGCGCGGCCCTCGTTGGTGGCGTCGTTCGGCAGGCCGACGGTGGCGCCGGACGGCAGGTCGTTGATCGACTTGACCTTCTTGGAGTAGACGCCCAGCGGCTCCAGGTGGACGGTCTCGACCGAGACGATGTCCGTGCCGTTCTTCTTGTTGAAGTCATCCAGGTACGGGACGTGCTGGAAGTAGTTGGCGTCGGCCGAACCGTCCTGCACCGCCGTGTTGGGGGTCACGTAGTCGGTGACCTCCTTGATGTCGAGCTTGAGGCCCGCCTTGGCCGCGAGGTTGTCGTTGACGAACTTCAGGACCTGCCCGTGCGGGGTCGGGCTGGCGACGACCTTCAGCGGCGCGTTCGGGTCCGAGGAGGACGAGCCCGAGCTGCCGCAGGCGGCCAGCGACAGGGCGAGGCCGGCGGTGGCGAGGACACTGGTGAACTTCAGAACGTTGCGCACGAAAAGTGCCTTTCTGCGTGATACGGGGAGCCGCGTCCGGAGGTCGGACGAGGGAGGTCTAGGAGGCGACGAGGTCCTCGTCGGGGGCCGGGGCGGAGGCGCGCGGGCGGAGCAGGCGGGTGCGTCCGCCGCCGCGTCCCCGGTTGGCCAGCCGGCGCACGGCGAGGTCGCCGGCCAGCTGGATCACGGTGACGATGATCGCGATCTCGGCCACGATGATCCACATGAAGGCGGTCTCGAAGCGCAGGTAGCCGTACCGGTAGGCGAGGTCGCCCAGGCCGCCGCCGCCGACCGTGCCGGCCATCGCGGAGTAGCCGATCAGCGCGATGACCGTGGTGGTGACGGAGGCCACGATGCCGGGCAGCGCCTCGGGGACGAGCGTCTTGCGCACCAGCGTCCAGGTGCTGCCGCCCATCGCCTGGACCGCCTCGATCAGACCGCGGTCGACCTCACGCACGGAGGTCTCGACCAGCCGGGCGAAGAAGGGGATCGCACCGACGGTCAGCGGCACGGTCGCGGCCTGCCAGCCGAGGGAGTTGCCGGTCAGCCACCGGGTGAAGGAGATCAGCGCGATCATCAGGATGATGAACGGCAGCGAGCGGGCGAGGTTCACGACCGCGCCCAGCACCTTGTTCACCGGCTGGTTCTGCAGCGCCCCGCCCTTGGAGGTGAGCACCAGCAGCACGCCGATGGGGAGTCCGACCAGGACGGTGCAGACCGTCGCGACCCCGACCATCTGGAAGGTCTCCTGGGTGGCGGGCCACATCAGCTCCTGCATCTGGTCCCAGCTCAGGCCACTCATGCCGCCGCTCCGTTCGCCGTGCCGATCACGTCCACCTGCAGGCCCTGCTCGCGCAGGTAGCCGATCGGCACCACGTTGTCCTGGTGGCCGCCGGGCAGCTCCACCCGCATCCGGCCGACCATCCGGCCCGCGATGGTCTCCACCGCGGCACCCAGGATGTTGATGTCGATCTGGTAGGTCCGGGCCAGCTGGGAGACGAAGGGCTGCGCCGGGGTGTCGCCCTGGAAGGTGATCTCCAGGACGGTGGTGCCGGGATGGCCGGTGCCGAACTCGCTGAGCGGGAACAGCTCCCGGGCCAGCTCCGAGCCGGGCTCGGCCAGCAGGTCGGTCAGCTCGCCGGACTCCACCACCCGGCCGCCGCGCATCAGGGCGGCGGAGTCGCAGACGGACTTGATGACGTCCATCTCGTGGGTGATCAGCAGGACCGTCAGGCCCAGCTGCTGGTTGAGGTCGCGCAGCAGCTTGAGGATCGAGCGGGTGGTCTCCGGGTCGAGCGCCGAGGTGGCCTCGTCGGAGAGCAGCACCTTGGGGTCGCCGGCCAGGGCGCGGGCGATGCCCACCCGCTGCTTCTGGCCGCCGGAGAGCTGGTTGGGGTAACTGCGGGCCTTGTCGCCGAGGCCGACCAGGTCCAATAGTTCGGCGGCCTTGCGGCGGCGCTGGGTGCGGTCCAGGCCGATGATCTCCAGCGGCAGCTCGACGTTCTGCTGCACCGTGCGGGAGGAGAGCAGGTTGAAGTGCTGGAAGACCATGCCGATCCGGCGGCGCGCCTCGCGCAGGTCCTTGCCGGCCCGGTTCTCGCCGCCGGACAGGGCGGTGAGCTCGACCCCGTCCACGGTGACCGTGCCGGAGGTCGGGCGCTCCAGCATGTTCACGCAGCGGATGAGGGTGGACTTGCCGGCGCCGCTGGTGCCGACGACTCCGTAGACCTCGCCCGGGCGGACGTGCAGGTCGACACCGGCGAGGGCGGTCACCTCGCGGCCTCGGGAACGGTAGACCTTGGTCAGGTCCGTGGTGGTGATCACAGCTGCTTCCGTGGGTCGGGGGCGGGCGGCGGAGTCCACCGGCCGACCTGCGTTCGATCGGCGGTGTCCTACGACGCCTCACCAAGGGGATCCGGAGCTGCCACCCCTTGATCGTGGCCGCAGGCCGGCCGGGCCGCACGACGGCGCGGCCCTGACGAGTCATCGACGGCCGCCGCTGGGCGGGCACGCCGGAGGGGAGGCTTTCCGGGAGGACGGCGCGCTCGCACGGGCGGGAGCGGCGCCGGATTCTCGCTTCGGGGCGCGAGGGGGAGGCACCCTCGACGGGGTGCCCGGGGGCGGTGGCCCTCAGCAGTGACACATTCGACGGCACATGGCACGCTCACCTGCCGGCAGCGTGCCGGTGGGGGTCCAGTTCGTCGTCGCAGTCATGTGAGCCAGTAAAACAGATGACCCGAATTGCGCCCAACTGTGTGACGGCTAATGTCCGCATTGCGGACACCGGCCGTTCCGACCTGCGGAGATGTGCCTCGACGCCGCCACCGGGGCGTCCGGATGGTGGCGGCGTCGAGGGATGCCCGGGGACGGGCGGGGCTCAGGCGGGTGAGGCCGGGCGGGTGGGGCCCGGGCGGGTGGGGCTCAGGCCGTCGCGGCCAGCTCGCTCGCGACCGGCTTCTCCAGGTGCACGAAGCTCAGCCGGCTGCTGACCTGCTCGACCGAGGTCTGCCGGTAGCCCTGGCGGGCGTACAGCCGCAGGTTGCCGAGGCTGCGGTGGCCGGTGAACAGCCGGTAGGCCGTCACCGGGCGACTGTCCTCGGCCATCCTGCGCTCCAACGCCTCCAGGAGCCTGCCGCCCAGGCCGTGCCGCTGCATCCGGGGGTGGACCACCAGACGCCCTATCCGGCCGATGCCCTCGGCGTCGACATGGCCGCGGACGACGCCCACCACCTCGTCGCCCAGGCGGGCGACCAGGACGTGCTGCTCGGTCAGTTCGGTGCGGAGGCTCTCCAGGCTCTGGGTCAGGGGCTCGATCGCCCAGTCGCCGTACAGCTCCGCCTCGGGCTGGTAGCCCAGGTACTGGAGCTTGAGGATCTGCTCCGCGTCCTCGGCCGCAGCGGCCGAGATGATCACGCTCATGCCCATGTGGAGGGGCCTCCCCAGTCATCGTGCCCGGCGCGCAGAGGGTGGCGCGCCCACGCTCAGTATCCGAGCGTGTGCGCCACCGTCAAGAGTGACGTTCGCCAGCGTGCTACCCGGGTGTCAGGTTCCCTCAACCTTCGGAGGGGCAGACGTGGCAAGGGTCACGCCGCAGTGGGGGCGGGACGCGGCGGGCCCGAGGGGGTGCGGGAGGTGGGGGCACCCGGGTCAGGTGGTCACGCAGCGCGAGTCGGGCCGGGCGCGGTCACGGGTAGCGCTCGGCGTGGAGGAGGAGGCGCAGGCAGGCCAGGCAGCGGGAGCGGGTGGGACCGATGGAGCCGCGCGGCATGCCGAGGCGCTCGGAGAGTTCGCGGTACGTCGGTGGCGGGTCCTCGGCGAGGGCGGCGATCAGCTGGGGGCAGCGGCCGGGCAGGGCGGCGACGGTCTCGCGGACCACGCGGCGGCGGTGTTCGGCGAGGTAGACGTCCTCGGCGGAGGGGACGGACGGAAGGGGGGTGCACACACCGTGGATGACGGGCCCGGGCGGGGCCGGTTACGCCCGGGCCGGGGCGCGCACGCGGGAGGGGCGCGCCGGTCGGCCCGCCGCGCCCCTCCCCCGCCGCCCCAGGGGTCAGCCCTGGGCGACCCACTCCTGCTGCCGCGCCAGGTCCGCCTTCACCTCGGCGAGCTGGACCGCGACGGCCGAGGGGGCGGTGCCGCCGCGCCCGTTGCGGGCGGCGATGGCGCCGTGCACGCTGAGCACCGAGCGGACCTCGGGGGTCAGGTGCTCGGAGATCGAGGCGAACTGCTCGTCCGTCAGGTCCCCCAGCTCGATGCCCTCGGCCTCGCAGACCTTGACGCAGGCCCCGGCGACCTCGTGCGCGACCCGGAACGGCACGCCCTGCTTGACCAGCCACTCGGCGATGTCGGTGGCGAGCGAGAAGCCGGCCGGGGCCAGCTCCTCCAGCCGCTCCCGGTGCACGGTGAGGGTGGCCATCATCCCGGTGAAGGCGGGCAGCAGCACCTCCAGCGTGTCGCAGGAGTCGAAGACCGGCTCCTTGTCCTCCTGGAGGTCCCGGTTGTAGGCGAGCGGCAGCGCCTTGAGGGTGGCCAGCAGGCCGGTCAGGTTGCCGATCAGCCGACCGGACTTGCCGCGGGCGAGCTCGGCGATGTCCGGGTTCTTCTTCTGCGGCATGATCGAGGAGCCGGTGGAGAAGGCGTCGTGCAGGGTGATGAAGCCGAACTCCTTGGTGTTCCAGATGATCACCTCCTCCGCGATCCGGGAGAGGTTGACGCCGATCATCGCGGTGACGAAGGCGAATTCGGCGACGAAGTCGCGCGAGGCGGTGCCGTCGATGGAGTTGCCGACCGAGCCGCCCTCGAAGCCGAGGTCGGCGGCGACGGCCTCCGGGTCGAGACCGAGCGAGGAACCGGCCAGCGCGCCGGAGCCGTACGGGGAGACGGCGGTGCGGGCGTCCCACTGGCGCAGCCGCTCGGCGTCCCGGCCGAGGGCCTGCACGTGCGCGAGGACGTGGTGGGCGAAGAGCACCGGCTGGGCGTGCTGGAGGTGGGTGCGGCCCGGCATGGCGGTGTCCGGGTGCGCCTCGGCGAGGCCGACCAGGGCGTGCTGGAGGTCGAGCAGCAGGCCGCCGATGGTCCTGGCGTGGTCCCGCAGGTACATCCGGAACAGGGTGGCGATCTGGTCGTTGCGCGAGCGCCCGGCCCGCAGCTTGCCGCCGAGGTCGGCGCCGAGGCGCTCCAGCAGGCCGCGCTCCAGGGCGGTGTGGACGTCCTCGTCGGCGACGGTGCCGACGAAGGCCCCCGACCGGACGTCGGTGAGCAGCTGGTCGAGTCCGGCCAGCATGCCGGACAGCTCCTCGTCGGAGAGCAGGCCGGCCCGGTGGAGCACCCGGGCGTGGGCCCTGGAGCCGGCGATGTCGTACGGGGCGAGGCGCCAGTCGAAGTGGACGGAGGCCGAGAGCCTGGCCAGCGCCTCGGACGGGCCGTCGGCGAAGCGCGCGCCCCAGAGGCGGACGTCGGAGGACTGCTGGGCGGTCATCGCGGTGGCTCCTTACACTTGTGCAGTGGGTGGCATAAGTATGCATCACGCCGTATGAAACACAAAACCCCTGCCGCGGGGCTCCGCGGCAGGGGTTCGGGGTCGGGCAGGTGCTACTGCGCCTTGGCCTGGGCGAGTTGCATGAGGTGGTCGGCCAGCGCCTGGCCGCCGGCGGCGTCGCGGCTGATCAGCAGCACGGTGTCGTCGCCCGCGATGGTGCCGATGATCTCGAACACCTCGGCCTGGTCGATGGCCGAGGCGAGGAACTGCGCGGCCCCCGGCGGGGTGCGCAGCACGACCAGGTTGCCGGAGGCGGTGGCGGAGACCATGAGCTCGCCGGCCAGCCGGGCCATCCGGCCCTCGCTGGCCGACTCCCCCATCGGCGCGCGCGGCGTGCGGTCGCCGCCCTCGGCCGGGACGGCGTAGATCAGCGCGCCGTCCCGGTTGCGGATCTTGACCGCGCCCAGCTCGTCCAGGTCCCGGGAGAGGGTGGCCTGGGTGACCACGAGTCCGTCGTCGGCGAGCAGCTTCGCGAGCTGACTCTGCGAACGCACGGGCTGGCGGGTGAGCAGGTCCACGATCCGCCGGTGGCGCGCGGTGCGGGTCTGCGGGACCTGCGGCGTCGGGCCGGCGGCGGACGGGCCGGAGCGGGAATCGGTCATGTGATTATTCTCCCGGACGACGGTCAACTCGCATCGGCCGGGGCGCTCTCGCGCACCGTCCGGAGGATGCCCGGCAGCGCGGCGAGGAAGGCGTCCGCCTCCTGCTCGGTGAGCACCAGCGGCGGAGCCAGCCGTACGGCGTCCGGGACGGCGGCGTTGACCAGGAAGCCCGCCTGCTGGGCGGCGGCCTGGATCAGGGCGGAGACCGGCCGCGTGAGCACGATGCCGAGCAGCAGTCCGGCCCCGCGCACGTGCGAGACCAGCGGGTCGCCGATCGCCTCGACGCCGTGCCGCAGCCGGTCGCCGATCTTGCGGACGTGCTCCAGCAGGCCCTCGGACTCGATGGTGTCCAGCACCGCGAGTCCGGCCGCGGCGGCCACCGGGTTGCCGCCGAAGGTGGTGCCGTGCTGGCCCGGCGTGAGCAGCTCGGCGGCCTCACCGAAGGCCAGCACCGCGCCCATCGGCAGTCCGCCGCCGAGCGCCTTGGCCAGGGTGACGACGTCGGGCTCGACGCCCTCGAAGGCCTGGTGGGCGAACCAGTAGCCGGTACGGCCGATGCCGGTCTGGATCTCGTCCAGGACCAGCAGGGTGCCGGTGGCCCGGGTGATCGCGCGGGCTGCCTCGAGGTAGCCCTCGGGCAGCGGGATCGCGCCGTTCTCGCCCTGGACCGGCTCCAGGAAGACGGCGGCGGTCTCCGTGGTGACGGCGGCGCGCAGCGCCTCGACGTCGCCGAACGGGACGTGGGTGACGTCGCCGGGCAGCGGGCGGAACGGGTCCTGCTTGGCGGGCTGGCCGGTGAGCGCGAGGGCGCCCATCGTCCGGCCGTGGAAGCCGCCCTGGAGGGCGACCAGGTGGGTGCGGCCGGTGCGCCGGCTGATCTTGAAGGCGGCCTCGTTGGCCTCGGCGCCGGAGTTGCAGAAGAACACCCGGCCGCCCTCGCGTCCGTCCAGCTTCAGCAGCCGCTCGGCGAGGGCGATGGTCGGCTCGGCCATGAAGAGGTTGGAGACGTGGCCGAGGGTGGCGATCTGCTTGCTGACGGCCTCGACGACCGCCGGGTGGGCGGTGCCAAGGGCGTTGACGGCGATGCCGCCGAGCAGGTCGGTGTACTCCTTGCCGTCCGCGTCCCAGAGCTTGGCGCCCTCGCCGCGCACCAGCGGGATCCGGGGGGTGCCGTAGTTGTCGGTGAAGCTGTGCTGCCACCGGTCGGTGAGCTGCTCGTTGTGCGTCATGCCAGTCCCCCGGTCACGGTCGGTTCGTCGTCCGGCACGACCATCGTGCCGATGCCCTCGTCGGTAAAGATCTCCAGCAGCAGGCTGTGCTGCACCCGGCCGTCCAGCACGCGGGCGGTGCCCACGCCGGAGCGGACGGCGCGCAGGCAGCCCTCCATCTTGGGGAGCATGCCGCTGGCCAGACCGGGCAGCAGCGTCTCCAGCTCAGTGGCGTTGAGCTGGCTGATCACGTCGTCGGAGTTCGGCCAGTCCTTGTACAGGCCCTCGACGTCGGTCAGCACCACCAGCATCTCGGCGCCGAGGGCGACCGCCAGGGCGGCGGCCGCGGTGTCGGCGTTGATGTTGTACACGTGGCCGTCGGCGCCGCGGGCGATCGAGGAGATGACCGGGATCCGGCCGTCGGCGATCAGCGCCTTCACGGCGCCGGCCTCGATGTTGACGATGTCGCCGACCAGGCCGATGTCGACCTGTTCGCCGTCGACCACCGCGTAGCGCTTGACGGCCGTCATGGTGTGGGCGTCCTCGCCGGTCATGCCGACGGCGAACGGGCCGTGCTCGTTGAGCAGGCCGACCAGCTCGCGCTGGACCTGACCGGCCAGCACCATCCGGACAACGTCCATGGTCTCGGGGGTGGTGACGCGCAGGCCGTTGGTGAAGTTGGACTCCAGGCCGAGCCTGTCCAGCTGGGCGCTGATCTGCGGGCCGCCGCCGTGCACCACGACGGGGTGCAGCCCGGCGTAGCGGAGGAAGACGACGTCCTGGGCGAAGGCCGCCTTGAGGCTCTCGTCGACCATGGCGTTGCCGCCGAACTTGATCACGATGGTCTTGCCGTGGAAGCGCTCCAGCCAGGGCAGCGCCTCGATCAGCGTCATGGCCTTGGGCAACGCGGTGTTGTTGCGGGCCTGTTCGCCCTTGGGTGCGATCTGCACGGGATTCCCTCGTCGGAACGGATGTCGCGGATCAGCGGGTGGGTGGCTCGGCGGATCAGCTCGCGGTGGATCGGCCCGGCGGATCGGGTCGCGGCGGATCGACGCTCGGCGGATCAGCTGGAGTAGGCGCTGTTCTCGTGGACGTAGTCGGCCGTGAGGTCGTTGGTCCACAGCGAGGCGCCGGCCGTACCGGCGTTGAGGTTCGCGGTGATGACGACGTCGCGGGCCTTCATGTCCACCAGCTCGCGGTCCTCGCCCACGCCGCCGTCCTTGCAGACCCAGACGCCGTTGATGGCCACGTCGAGGCGGTCGGGGTCGAAGGCGGCGCTGGTGGTGCCGATCGCGGACAGCACCCGGCCCCAGTTGGGGTCCTCGCCGTGGATGGCGCACTTGAGCAGGTTGTTGCGGCTGATCGTGCGGGCGACCTCGACGGCCTCGTCCTCGGTGGCGGCGCCGGTGACGTCGATCCGGATGTCCTTGCTGGCGCCCTCGGCGTCGCCGATTAGCTGGCGGGCCAGGTCGGCGCTGACGGTGCGGACGGCCTCGGCGAACTCGGCCCGGTCCGGGGTGATGCCGCTGGCACCGGAGGCGAGCAGCAGCACGGTGTCGTTGGTCGACATGCAGCCGTCGGAGTCGATCCGGTCGAAGGTGGTGCGGGTGGCGCCGCGCAGCGCCGCGTCCAGATCGGCGGCGTCCAGGTCGGCGTCGGTGGTGAGCACGACCAGCATGGTGGCCAGGCTCGGGGCGAGCATGCCCGCGCCCTTGGCCATGCCGCCGACCGTCCAGCCGGCCGGGCTGGTGAACTGGGCGGTCTTGTGCACGGTGTCGGTGGTCTTGATGGCGATCGCGGCGGCCTCGCCGCCGGTCTCGCTGAGCTGCCCGGCGGCCAGGGTGACGCCGGGCAGCAGGACGTCCATCGGCAGCCGGACGCCGATCAGGCCGGTGGAGGCGACGGCGACCTCGCCGGCGTTGAGCTCCAGCTCCGCGGCGACGTGCTCCGCGGTGGCGTGGGTGTCCTGGAAGCCGGCCGGGCCGGTGCAGGCGTTGGCGCCACCGGAGTTGAGGACGACGGCGGAGACCCGGCCGCCCTTCAGGACCTGCTGGGACCAGAGCACGGGCGCGGCCTTGACCCGGTTGGCGGTGAAGACGCCGGCCGCGGCGAGCGAGGGGCCGTCGTTGACCACCAGGGCGAGGTCCGGGGTGCCGGAGGCCTTGATGCCCGCGGTCACGCCGGCGGCGCGGAAGCCCTTGGCGGCGGTCACGCCGGTGTTCTGGGTGGTCACGGTGCGACTCCGTTCAGCGGAAGGCCCAGCTCCTCGGGCAGGCCGAGGGCGATGTTCATGCTCTGCACCGCGCCGCCCGCGGTGCCCTTGACGAGGTTGTCGATCGCGCTGATCGCGATGATCCGCCCGGCGGCGGCGTCCAGGGCGACCTGGACCAGGGCGGTGTTGGCGCCGTAGACGCTGCTGGTCTGCGGCCACTGCCCCTCGGGCAGCAGGTGGACGAAGGGCTCGTCCTCGTACGCCTCGGCGTAGGCGGCGCGCAGGCTCTCGGCGCTCACGCCCGGCTTCGCCTTGGCGGAGCAGGTGGCGAGGATGCCGCGCGGCATCGGGACGAGGGTGGGTGTGAAGGAGACCGTCACCGGCTCCCCGGCGACCGGGGTGAGGTTCTGCACCATCTCCGGGGTGTGCCGGTGCACGCCGCCGACGCCGTACGGGCTGACGCTGCCCATGACCTCGCTGCCGAGCAGGTGCGGCTTGGCGGCCTTGCCGGCGCCGGAGGTGCCGGACGCGGCGACCACCACGGCCTCCGGCTCGGCGAGCCGGGACGCGTACGCCGGGAAGAGCGCCAGGGAGACGGCCGTCGGGTAGCAGCCGGGCACGGCGATCCGGTTGGTGCCCTTCAACACGGCGCGGTGGCCCGGGAGTTCGGGCAGGCCGTAGGGCCAGGTGCCGGCGTGGGCGGTGCCGTAGAACTGCTCCCAGTCGGCGGCGGCCCTGAGCCGGAAGTCGGCGCCGCAGTCGACCACCAGGACGTTCTGGCCGAGGGCCTCGGCGACGGCGGCGGACTGGCCGTGCGGCAGTGCCAGGAACACCACGTCGTGGTCGGCGAGCACCTCGGGGGTGGTGGGCTGGAGGACGCGGTCGGCCAGCGGGACCAGGTGCGGCTGCAGCGCGCCCAGTCTGCTGCCCGCGTTGGAGCCGCCGGTCAGCGCCCCGATCTCCACCTCGGGGTGGCCGAGCAGCAGACGCAGCACCTCGCCGCCCGCGTATCCGCTCGCGCCGGCGACGGCGACTTGCAATGCCATGGCGTTCCTCCTTCGTCGTGGCATGAATATACGCGGGAGGGAAAATCCATGCAAGACTGGATGGAGTTCGGACAGGCGCGACGGTTGCCGGGATCGAAGTGGTGGTCGCGGACGTGCCCCGAGTGGCGGGGGCGCCCCGCTGCGGGTTACCGCTTGACCGCGCGCAGCACCACGAACTTGGGGTTCCCGGCGACGAGTTGGCAGTTGCCGAACAGCTTGCGCAGCTTCACGTGGTACCCGAGGTGCCGGTTGCCGACCACCCAGAGTTCGCCACCGGGCCGCAGCGCCCGCCGGGCACCGCTGAACATCCGCCAGGCGGTGGCGTCGGTGGTGGCCTGGTGGGAGTGGAACGGCGGGTTGTTGAGCACCAGGTCCACCGAGCCGGCGGCGAACACCGCCGGGTCGAGCGCGTCGGCGGTGCGGAACTCGGCCGGGGCGTCCGGGCCCAGGTTGGCGCGGAAGGTCGCCTCGGCGGAGGCCACCGCCTGGTGGGACTCGTCCACGAACACCAGCTCGGCACCCGGCCCGGCCAGCGCGGCGGCCGTACCGACGACGCCGTTGCCGCAGCCGAGGTCGACCACCCGGGCCCCGGCGGCGGGGGTGGGCAGGTGGGCCAGGAAGAAACGGGTGCCGATGTCGAGCCGCTCGGCGCAGAAGGTGCCGGCGTGGTTGACCACGGTACGGCCGGCGGCGGCCCCGATGTCCGGCGGCAGCGCGTAGCGGTGCGGCCACGGGCTGGGGCCGGGGTCGAGCGCCGGGTCGGGGGTGCAGAAGATCAGCCGGGCCTTGCGAACGGCCAGCGAGGTGCGGGTCGGGCCGAGGACCTTCTCGAACAGCTGCAGGGTGGAGGTGTGGATCTCGGTCACCATGCCGGTGCCGACCACGACGGTGCCGGGGTGGATCGCCGGGGCGAGCCGGTGCAACTGGTCCTCCAGCAGGGCCAGGCTCTTGGGGACGCGCACCAGCAGGACGTCGATCCGCTCCGGCGGGGTGTCCCGGGTGGTGAGCAGCCGGGCCTCGTCGACGGCGGCGCCGGCCCGGGCCAGGTTCTCCCGGGTGGCCTGCCGGCCGAGGTGGGAGTCGGTGATCTGGACCGGCCCGTACGGCGCCAGCGCGGTGGTGAGCGCGCCCCAGCGGTCGCCGAGGACGGCGATCCGACGGCCGGCCAGCTCGGTGGCCACGCCGTCGGCGCTGTCGGCCTCGCCGGCGAGGTGGCGCAGCAGGTACTCGTCGGCGGCGTCCCAGGCCCGCAACCGCTCGCGCGGGTCCGCCGGGAAGCGGGTGAGGTCGAGGGCGCCCCAGGGCGTGGCGAACGAGGTGGCCGGCGCGGGTTCGGCGGGCGTGGTCTGCGGATTCATCGTGTTCTCAGGCTATCCGAAGGCCACCCGGGAAGGGTTCGGGCAGATACTGGAAGTGCCCGACCGAGAGGGGTGAGGGCAATGGACTGGAAACTCGAAGTCGTGGTGGTCCCGGTGGCGGACGTGGACCGCGCCAAGCTCTTCTACGAGGAGCAGGCCGGCTTCACGGTGGACCACGACACCCGGCTGCGTGACGGGATCCGGGTGGTCCAGCTGACTCCCCCGGGTTCGCACTGCTCCATCGTGGTGGGCACCGGGGTGATCGACGCGGCGCCCGGCTCGGTGAAGGGGCTCCAGCTGGTGGTGGCCGACATAGAGAAGGCGCACGCGGAACTGGCGGCGCGCGGCGTCGAGGTCAGCCCGGTCCAGCACTTCGTGGCGGGGACGCGGGTGGACGGACACGGCGAGACCTGGAACAACTTCGTGTTCTTCAACGACCCGGACGGCAACGGCTGGGCCGTCCAGGAGGCGCCCGCGGCGGCTTAGACCGCGGGGGCCGGGCCCGCGGTGGCTCGGCAGGCAGCGGCTGGGCCCGCGGTGGCCGGGCCCGCGACACCGGACGCGGCTTGGATAGGCTCCGGGGATGGCTGAACACGAGGGAAGCGTGCGGGTGGACGTCTGGATCTGGTCCGTCCGCCTGGCCAAGACGCGCTCGCTGGCCGCGGCCGCCTGCAAGGCCGGCCACGTACGGGTGAACGGCGAGCGGGCCAAGCCCGCCCAGACGCTCAAGCCCGGGGACGAGGTCCGGGTCCGCGAGGAGGGCTACGAACGGGTCGTCGAGGTGCGGAAGCTGATCCGCAAGCGGGTCGGTGCGCCGGTCGCGGCGGAGTGCCTGATCGACAACAGCCCGCCGCGACCGCCGCGCGAGCTCACGGCACCGGTCTTCGAGCGGGACCGCGGCGCGGGCCGCCCGACCAAGCGGGAGCGCCGCGACCTGGACCAGCTGCGCCGGCGGTGACCGGCCGCCGCGCTACGCCGCCACCGTGTCGGTGAGCACCCGGGCCAGGAAGGCGTCGAGGTTGAGCACCGTACGGGCGATCTGGTCCTCCAGCGGCATCGACTCGTCGGGCCGGGTGACCAGGGTGGACTTCTTCAGCCCGCGGACGTAGAGCGAACAGGCCAGGTCGGCGCAGATGTACGTGCCCACGGTGTTGCCCTCGCGCCCGGCGGCCCCGGCCCGGCGGGCGGCCAGCAGCGCGACGCCCGACCCGGCGTGCGCGGTGATGCACAGCGAGCACACGTTGGTCTTGGTCAGGCTGCGCCGGACCATCGGCGAGCGCAGCGTCACCCCGACCAGCTCGCCCCCGTACGGCGCCACCAGGTATGCCCGGTCGGGCGCGCCCTGGTCCCGCCAGCCGAGGAAGTCCAGGCTCTCCCAAGGCAGTTCGGCCAGGCCCCGGGGCAGGTTGAGCCGACCGGCCTCGCCCTTGGAGCAGTTGACGAAGGACGCGCGGATCTCTGGGTCGCTGAGGGGTTCCATGGCGCGGAAGCTAGCACCGTCCGCCGGGCGCTGTCGCGTCAATTTCGCCCGGTACGCACCGGATGGGCGGCCTGCAGCGCGAGCCGCCGGGGGGCGTCCTCGCCGATCGTGGTGAGCAGGTCGTCCAGGGCGAGGAAGGCCTCCCAGCGTTCCCGGCCGGTGGCCTCGGCGAGCCGGTCGACCACCAGGTCCTCCAGGTCGCGGACGCGCCTGTTCTTCCAGGCCTTGTCGGCCAGGCTGACCAGCAGCTCCTCGGTGGTGGTGCCGGGCTCGCCCCAACTCGCGTGACTGCGGGCGAAGCGGGCCAGCGGCTCGGCGACGCCGTGCGCCAACAGCAGGGCGTGACCCGCGGGTTCGTGCGCGGAGCCCGGTCCGGAGAGCTCTTCGGGGTGGATGACTTTGCCGATGTCGTGGGTGGCGGCGCCGAAGCGGACGGCCTCGCGGTCGAAGGCCAGGCCCTCCGCGGCGCAGAATCCGGCGATCTGCTCGGCGGCCTGGTGCACGAGTGCGAGGTGGGCGACCAGCCGGGGCGGGGCGTCGACGGCCCGCAGCAGTTCGGCGGCTCCGGTCGGCAGGGGCGGGAGCGGCGGCAGTGCGGTGGTCATGCCGCACGGTATCCGCTCGGGTGAGGGGTTGTCAGCGCCCGGCCGCGGGCTGCGATCGGCCGGTCCCGGCGCCGGAGGGGGCGCCGGGACCGGCCGTGCTCACGCTTCCGAGGCCGTCACGGCCTCACGCCGTCACGGGCTTCACGCCTGCCCGGCCGCACGCCTTCACGCCGTCACGCCTTGACCGCGACGCCCGCGTACGCGGAGACGTCCTGCCAGCCCTCCGGCAGCTCGGTGGTGCGGACGTGCCCCGCGGTCGGGCGCCAGAGCGGCAGCTGGACGAGCCCGGGGCCGACGAACTCGAAGTCGCCGAAGAAGGGTTCGACTCCCGCCCGGGGCCGCAGCACCAGCGGGGCGCTGGCGCTCCGGTAGATCCGGGTGCCCTCGGCGGCACTCTCGCGGGAGGCGAAGTCGGGGCTGCCGTGGGAGAGGATCAGGGCGCTGCCGGGAGCGAGCGCGTCGCGCAGGGTGCGGACGATCCGCTCGGCGCCGTCCTCGTCGCGGATGAAGTGCAGGACGGCGACGAGCATCAGCGCGACGGGCCGGGAGAGGTCGACGGCGGCGGCCAGCGCGGGGTGGCCGAGGATCGCCTCCGGGTCGCGCAGGTCGGCCTCGATGACCGAGGTGTGTCCGGCCGGGTGGCCGGCCAGCAGGGCGCGGGCGTGGGTCGCGACGATCGGGTCGTTGTCCACGTACACGACCCGGGCGTCCGGGGCGACCCGCTGGGCGACCTCGCTGGTGGAGCCCACGGCGGGGATCCCGGTGCCGATGTCGATGAACTGGCGGATCCCCCGGCCCGCCGCGAACTCGACGGCCCGGCCGAGGAACTGCCGGTTGGTGCGGGCCAGCAGCGGCAGCGCCGGGTAGGCGGCTATCGCGGCCTGGGCGGCCTTGCGGTCCGCCTCGAAGTTGTCCTTGCCGCCCAGGTAGTAGTCGTACATCCGGGCGGTGTGCGGGACGCCGGTGTCGAGTTCGCTCGGCGGCTGCCAGTCGTCAGCTCTGGCCCACTCCCAGCCGGTGCGGCTGTCCCGGTCGGTGGCCGCGGTGGCCGCGGTGTCCTCGTGCATCCTGTTCCGCCCCCAATGCGCAATGCCGGAATGTGCCTACTGCCCCGTAACACGTGGTGCGCGGTGATCGTATCCAAGGACACCCCGTGGAAACAGCGGGAGTTCAGGTTTACGCAACACCCGAGAAAAGAGTGTGTGCACGTCAAAGCTGGTTCGGACGGCGGCACCGGATCGCCGGGCGGTGCTGTCATCTCTATGCTGGCTGCCGATGACTGCCGACCGCCGCACCGTACTGCGCACCGCCGCCAAGCTGGCCGCCCTGTCCGCCTCCGCCGGGCTCCTGACGTCCTGCGGCAGCGACACGCCCCGCCGCGCCGAGCCCGGGGCGGCGCTCGCCGCGCACCCCGGCAGTGTCGATCCCCAGCACACCACCGACCCGGCCTGGAAGGGCGGGGAGGAGCCCGCCTCCCCCTCCCCGACCGGCCCGGCGCCCACCGCCACGGGGACCCCGGCGGCCCCCCAGACCTCCGCCCCGCCGACCCCGCCCGTGCTGCCGCCGCTGGCGGCCGGCACCCCGTACGAGGTGGTGCACGGCCCGCGGACCGCCAAGAACGTGGCCCTCACCTGCCACGGCAGCGGCGACCCGAAGCTCGCCACCGCCCTGCTGGAGACGGCCGAGCAGCACGGCGCCAGGCTGACCGTGATGGTGGTCGGCAGCTGGCTGGACCAGCAGCCGCAGATGGTCCGGCGGATCCTGGACGCCGGCCACGAGCTGGGCAACCACACCCAGAACCACCTCGACATCTCCTCGATGAGCCCGGATCAGGCCCGCGCCGAGATCGCCCAGTGCGCCGACCGGCTGAAGGCGCTGACCGGCTCGATCGGCCGCTGGTTCCGCCCCTCCGCCGCGCAGTACGCCACCTCGATGGTGGCCCAGCAGGCCAAGGCCGTCGGCTACGAGCACGTGCTGTCCTTCGACGTCGACCCGCGCGACTACACCGACCCGACCGCCGCCGAGCTGCAGCGCCGGGTGCTGAGCGCGGTGCGCGGCGGCTCGGTGGTGGCCCTGCACATGGGCCACCAGTGCACCATCGACGCGCTTCCGGCGATCCTGGACGGGCTGGGCAAGGCGGGGCTCAAGGCGGTCACCGCCAGCCAGCTGTGCGCCTGAGCGGCTGATCGGACCGACCCGACGGCCTGGTACCCGATGGCCTGAGCGGTCGGGCCGGGCCGGGTCGGGTCGGGCGGCCCACTCAGGCCATCGGGTCGTCGCCCTTGTACGGGCGCAGCCGCAGGGTCCGGGCGTCCGCCGTCCGGATCTCCTCGGCCCGCTGGACCAGCTCCTCCAGGTCGTCGCGCCCGGCGTGGATGAACCGCCCGTGCAGCGCGTCGAAGCGGCCGCGGGCCGCGTCCACGGTGACCGCGACCATGTACGGGATGGAGGCCCAGGCCTTCATGTCCCGGAACATCGGCATCCCGGCGGTCATGTCGGTGGGCACCGCGCCGGGGCTGATGTCGAGGACCACGACGTGGTGCCGGGCCAGCGAGTCCGCCATGTTGTCGGAGAGCTGGAGCAGCGCGCCCTTGGAGGTCGCGTACGCGGTGTAGTTGCCGTCCGGGCGCAGCGCGAAGCCGGAGCTGAGGTTGACCACCCGGCCGCTGCGGCGGGTGACCATGCCGGGCAGGACGCAGCGCAGCAGGTTGTAGGGGCCGCGCAGGTTGGTCTCGACCACCTGCCACCACTGGTTGGGGTCGGTCTCCCAGAGCGGCACCTCCTCCCGGTCGACCAGGCCGGCGTTGTTGACCAGCAGGTCGATCGGACCGAGGTCCCGCTCGACCAGCCGGACGGCCTCGCGCACCGAGCCGTGGCGGCAGACGTCGGCGGTGACGGCGACGCCCCGGGAGCCGTGCTTGACGCACTCCTTGAGGGTCGCGGTCAGCGTGTCGTGGGTGCGGCCGACCAGGCCGACGGCCATTCCCTCGGCGGCCAGCCCGATGGCGATCTCCCGGCCGATGCCCCGGCCGGCGCCGGTGACCAGGGCGACCTGCCCCGTGAGCGATCCCATCGGTACCGTGTTCTCCCTTCCCGTCCCCTGCCCCCGTCTGCGGCATTCTGTCGGGCACCGGGCGGCGGCGGCCCCGGGCACACGCGCGGGCGGCGCGGCCTCACCCGTTCGGAGGACCCGTCGGACCGGCGTCGCGCCGGGAAACGCGCTGGCACTGCGCCGGGGAGGGGGTGACCTACTCGCCGGTACGGAGTAGTAACGTCGTCGGGGCGGTGACCGGTGCACCCATTCCGGTACACCGACCCGTTGACCAGCAGCTCGCTGGGCCACCAGTTCGCTGGGCGACCCCCAGCACCACCGAAGGGCAACTGAGTGAGTGACATCGCGCGCGTCGGAGTAGTCGGCTGCGGACTGATGGGGTCGGGCATCGCCGAGGTCTTCGCCCGGGCCGGGCTGGACGTCATGGTGTCGGAGGCCAGCGGTGAGGCGCTGGAGTTCGGGCGCACCCGGCTGACCAACTCGCTGGAGACGGCGGTCAAGCGCGGCAAGCTGACCCCGGAGCAGCGGGACGAGGCGCTGTCCCGGCTGTCCTTCACCGTCGAGCTGTCCGACTTCGCCGACCGCGACCTGGTGGTCGAGGCGGTCGCCGAGCGCGAGGACGTCAAGGTCAAGATCTTCGAGACCCTGGACCGGGTGATCGAGCGCCGCGACGCGATCCTGGCCTCCAACACCTCCTCGATCCCGATCGTGAAGCTGGCCGCCGCCACCTCCCGCCCGGAGCAGGTCATCGGCCTGCACTTCTTCAACCCGGCGCCGGTGCAGAAGCTGGTCGAGGTCATCCCGACCCTGACCACGTCGGCCGTCACCACCGAGCGGGTCGAGGCCTTCGCCTCCCAGGTGCTCGCCAAGGAGCCGATCCGCGCCCGCGACCGGGCCGGCTTCGTGGTGAACGCGCTGCTCGTGCCCTACCTGCTCTCCGCGGTCCGGATGTTCGAGTCGGGCGTGGCCACCGCCTCCGACATCGACAAGGGCATGGAGGCCGGCTGCGCCCACCCGATGGGCCCGCTGCGGCTGTGCGACCTGATCGGCCTGGACACCATCGTGTCGATCGCCGAGTCGATGTACGACGAGTACAAGGAGCCGCTGTACGCCGCTCCGCCGCTGCTGTCCCGGATGGTCGACGCCGGCCTGCTGGGCCGTAAGTCCGGCCGCGGCTTCTACGACTACACCGCGAGCGCCTGATCCTCGACGGCGGGGGCGCGGCCGCACCGGGTCGGTGCGGCCGCGCCCCCGCCGGGTTCCGGACGGTCCCGGCTACTTGACGCCGGCCTCCGCGCAGGCCTCCTCGTACTGCTGGGTGCAGATGTCCGACGCCTTGTAGAGCCCGCCGGCGACGACGGTGGCCTCCACCCTCGACTTGGTCACCACGATCGGGGTGAGGAGCAGCGAGGGGATGTGCAGCCCGCCGCTGTCCGTGGACGAGGTCGCGGTGGTGCTGATGTCCATGCCCTCGGCCAGCTGGACGGCGATGGTGCCCGCCGCGTCCGTCTCGGGCTTGTACGGCTTGTAGATGGTGTACGCCTGCTCGCCCGTGAGCACCCGGCGGATCGCGTCGATGGAGGCGTCCTGGCCGCCCACCGGCACGTTCTTGATGCCTGCGGCCTTCAGGGCGTCGATGACGGCGGCGGCCATCCCGTCGTTCGCGGCGTAGACGGCCTGGATGCCGTTCTTCCCGAGGCTCTGGATGGCTTCGTTCGTCTTCGCCGTGGCCACCTCCGGCTTCCACTCGCCGGACTGCTCGTAGGCGATCTTGACCTTGCCGTCCAGCGCCAGGTGCGCGCCCGTCTTGAACTGCGCCGCGTTGGGGTCGGACTCGGCGCCGTCGATCATCACGACGTTGGCCGAGGAGGCCTTCGGCCCGAGGGCGTCGAGCAGGGACTGGCCCTGGAGTTGGCCGGTCCGCTGGTTGTCGAAGGAGACGTACGCCGCGACCTTGCCCTGGGCCAGCCGGTCGTAGGCGACGACCTTCACGCCCTTGGCGTTGGCGGCGTCCACCCACGGGGCGGTGAGCTTGGCGTCGACCGGGTCGAGCAGGATGACCTTCACGCCCTTGGCGACCAGGTCGTCGAACTGCTTCTTCTGGGCGTTCGCGTCGCCGCCCGCGTTGGCGTAGCTCACCGTGCACTTCGAGCAGAGGCCCGCCACCGTCTTCTCGATCAGCGGCTTGTCGAACGTGTCGTACCGGGTGGAGGAGGTGCTCTCCGGTAGCAGCAGACCGATGCCCTCGCCGCCGTCTCCGCCGGCCGCCGGTGTCTGGGTCGCGACGGTCTGACCGCAGGCCGTGAGAGCGAGTGCGAGCGACACGGCGGCCGTGCCCGTGGCCGCGACGCGCATGGGTCTGATCATGATCGGTGGTGCCTCCTGTACTGCGCCGCAACACTGCGGCAGGGGAGGGAGTCAAACGCCACCGGGCGAATGCGTCAATGCGGGAGGGATCCTTCGTTATCCCGTTGCTCGATTCGTTACGGGATGAACAGGACTTTCACACTCCCTTGGGTATTTCGCGGGGGGCCGTTCGCGGGGGGGGCGAATGCCGGTGCGGCGGGCGACCGGGGCGAACGGCCTCCCGCCACTGCTCCGACCCGGGCGTCAGCTGTCGATGCTGTAGCTGTCGCCGTAGACCTTCCACTTGAGCGGCGGGTTGAGGTCGAAGTTCCCGGCGTTGAGGAACACCAGCTGCTCGGTGTCGACCCGACTGGTGTCGGAGTGCGCGGCCTCCTTCTTCATGGCCACCTTGCGGGCGGCAAGGAAGGCCTTGAGGTAGGTGGCCTCGTCGCCGCCCTGGGCGGGCGTCCTCGCCTTCTTCATCGCGGCCGCGCGGATGCCGCCGAAGCTGTCGGAGCTGTCGCCCGGGCCGTGCATCACGATGGCGTCGTAGTAGGCGAACTGGCCGAGCGCGCGGAGGCCGTCGGCCTTGGCCTGGTTGACGGCGGGGTTGAAGTACACCCGGTCGCGCTCGTCGTTCTGGGCCTGCTGGAAGGCAGGGTCCTTGGCGGCGGCGGCCCAGTCCTTGGTGAAGGCGGTGCCGAGCCCGGCGTGCGAGTCGCTGCCGTTGACCTTCTTCAGCGCGGGCAGGTACTTGGCGAGGACGTTGCCGGGGTTGAGGTCGGTGTAGTGCTGGACCAGCTCCAGCATGTCGCCCGTGCCCGAGCAGAAGCCGATGATGCCGGCGGTGTAGCCGCGGCCGTCACCGATGTCCTCGATGTACTTGTACTGGGCCTTCCAGTCCAGCGACGAGTTCTCCGCACTGGACACCAGCTGCATCGCGATGTCCTTCTTGTGCGGGTCGTCGAGGCCGGCCCCCTTGAGCCGGACGGAGGCCGCGGCCTCGGGGGCGGCCTGGGCGGCCGAGGTGGCCGCGACGGTGAGGGGCGCGGCCACCAGAGCGGCGGCGAGGGCGATGCGGAGGGCACGGCGGGGCTGAGGGCGCATGGGGATGCTCCGATTCCTCGTAGGTTAGGAAACCTTCCTAACGAGAAGCAAACGCCCAGGGCGCCGTCCCCGCAAGGGATTTGACGTATTCACTTCAACACAGATGTGAACGGCCCAGGTCAGGCAGCCCGACGCCGCACCCACCAGACCGCGGCGGCGCACAGCGCCACGGCGAGCAGGGTCGTCCAGCCGAACTCGATCCACTGGAACGGCCAGAGCCGGTCCGCCGGTTGGTACACCTGGTGCATGGTGTAACCGCCGTCGCTCACCAGGGACTGGAGGTTGGCGTAGTCACGTCCGAGGTTGTAGAAGTCGCTCTCGGAGATCCGGTTGCCGGCCGGGTCGGAGAACCAGACGCTCAGCACCCAGCGGTCGTCCAGCGCCAGCGGCGCCAGGGTGTGCACCGGCTCCTCCACCGGAGCCATGTAGTGCGAACGCACGGCGTACGCGAGGAACGGCAGCGCGACCGAGACCGCCAGGCCGAGGCCCACCGCGATCACCGTGCGGCGCAGCACCGCGCCGGCCAGCGCCGCCACCCCGAAGGCCACCAGCACCCGGCCGACCAGGACGGGCGGCAGCTGCACGAAGGCCTCCGGGCTGAAGCTTCCGCTCGCCATCACCGACGGCACGCTCCACCACCGCAGCAGCAACCCGAACGGCACCGACACGCCGGCCAGCACCGCGCCGCCCACGACCAGGCCGCCCGCCGTCCAGCGGCTCCGCCCCGCACCCTGGGTCCAGGCGAAGCGGACCGTGCCGTGCTCGAACTCCCGTGCCAGCAAGGGGCCGCCGAGGAAGGCGCCGAAGGTTCCACCGAGGACGTAGGACACGGAGGTGAGCATCGGCACGCTGTCGGCGTACTGGTGCAGGAACTGCTTGAACTTGACCCGACAGGCGTCGGTGGCCGGGTCGCAGGATCCCGCGCCCGTCCGGTCCAGCCCGGCGTGCAGGTACCAGCCGTGGAGCAGCAGGGCGAGCGAGACCACGCCCATCACGGCGAGCAGGGTCAGCAGCGCGGGGCGGTGGCGCAGCCCGGCGGCCCGCAGCACGGCGGAGCGGGGCGGGGCGAGGGTGGTCGAACTCACGACAGTACCTTCTGGTTCGGACGGACGGCCCCGCGCGGGCCGGGCAGGGCGGAGGCGGCCGGCTCGCGAAGGTAGGCGAGCACCAACTCCTCCAGGCCGATGCGCTGTTGACGCCAGCCTCCGGAGACCGGCGCGTCCACGCCGCCGGTGCGGACCAGCAGGTGGGACTGGGCACCGGCCCGGCGGTCGCGGACCACCGGCAGGCGCTCGGCGACCGCGTCGGCCTCGGCGGTCGGGCCGGTGAGCATCCGGTGGTCGGCCAGCAGGTCGTCCACCTCCCCCGACACCTGGACCCGGCCGCCGGCCAGCACCACCAGGTAGTCGCAGCTCTGTTCCAGCTCGTTGACGGCGTGCGAGGAGAACACCACCGACAGGCCGTCCTCGGCCACCGCGGTGAGCAGCGCCGACATGAAGTCGTGCCGGGCGAGCGGGTCGAGCGCGGCCAACGGCTCGTCCAGGAGCAGGAGTTCCGGCCGCTTGGCGAGGGCCAGGGCGAGCGAGACCTGGGCCTGCTGGCCGCCGGAGAGCCGGCCGTACTTGCGCTCCAGCGGGATGCCGAGGCCGTCCAGATGGTCGCGCGCCCGGGCGTCGTCCCAGCGCCGGTTGAGGTGGCGGCCGATCGCGAGCAGGTCGCGGACGGGCAGTCCGGGGTAGAGGGCGGCGTTCTGGGCGACGAAGCCGATCCGGTCCAGGGCCCGTGGCGAGCCGGGGAGTTGGTCGCCGAGGACGGTCATCGCGCCCTCGCTGGGCAGGGTGAGGCCGGCGGCCAGGCTGAGCAGGGTGGTCTTGCCGGCGCCGTTCGGGCCGACCAGGGCCACCACGTGCCCGGCCGGGACGGCGAGGTGGCAGTCCCGCAGCGCCCAGGAGCGGCGGTAGCGCTTGCCGATCCCCCCGCAGTCGATCACCGTGTCCGTCGCCATCACGCCACCACCCCGTCGCGGCCCTCACGCAGGTCGCGCAGCGCGTCCTCGAACACCGCGACCATCCCCCCCTCGTCCAGCCCGGCGGCCCGCGCCGAGCGCATCCAGTCCAGCAAGCCCCGCCGCAGCGCCGCCCGTTCGCGCAGCGGCACCACTCCGGCGGGCATCCCGCGCACGAAGGTGCCCTGGCCGCGCCGGCCGGCCGCCAGGCCGCGGTGCTCCAGTTCCCGGTAGGCCTTGAGCACGGTGTTGGGGTTGATCGCCAGCCCGGCGACCACCTCGCGCACCCGGGGCAGCCGGTCCCCCTCCGCCAACCAGCCCATCCGCAGCGCCTGTTCGACCTGCTGCACGAGTTGCAGGTAGGTCGGAACACCGGAGGCCGGGTCCAGGCGGAACTCGATCGGGGAGGGCCGGTCGGCGCTTTTATCTAGTTCCATAGTTAATGAGTTAAGTGGAGGTGGTGACGGGTTGTCAATCCCGGACAACGCGAAGGGCCCCGCCCGGACCGAGGTTGGTCCGGGCGGGGCCCTTCACAGGCCGTACTGAGGGGCGTCAGGCTCCGCGCAGCACCGCGCCGGTACGGCTGACGGCCTCGGCGACGGCCGCCTCGCGGGCGGCGGTGGCCTCGTCGGCCGTCAGCGTGCGGTCGGCAGCGCGGAAGCGCAGCGCGTAGGCCAGCGACTTCTTGCCCTCGCCGACCTGCTCACCGGTGAACACGTCGAACAGCCGGATGGCCTCCAGCAGTTCGCCCGCGCCCGAGCGCAGCGCCGCCTCGACCTCGGCGGCCGGGACGGCGGCGTCGACGATCAGCGCGACGTCCTGGGTGGCGACCGGGAAGCCGGAGACCGCCGGGCCGTTGACCTTCTGCGGGCCGTCCGCCGTCAACAGGTCGATGTCGACCTCCATCGCCGCCGTGCGGGCCGGCAGTCCGAGCGCCTTGACGACCCTCGGGTGCAGCTCACCGGCGTGGCCGACCACCCGGTCGGTGCCGGCCACGACCAGCTCGGCGCAGCGGCCCGGGTGCCAGGGCGCCCGCTGGCCCTGGCGGACGGTCAGCTCGACACCGGCCGCGCGGGCCACCGTGCGGGCCGCCTCGACGGCGTCCGCCCAGGAGGCCTGGTCGCCCTTGCCCCACCAGCCGGAGGGCAGCCGCTCGCCCGCGAGGGCGACGGCGACCCGGCGCGGCTGGTCCGGCAGCGCGGCGTCCAGCGCGGCCAGCTCCTCGTCGCTCGGCCGGTGGTCGACGGCCGGGCGCGGCGCCACGGACAGCTCGTCCTTCGGCAGGAACACGGTGCCGGTCTCGTAGATCGCCAGGTCGGTGTTGCCCCGGCCGATGTTGCGGCGCAGCGCGCCGAGCAGGCCCGGCAGCAGCGTGGTGCGCAGCGACGGTTCCTCGTCGTTGAGCGGGTTGACCAGCTTGACCGTACGGCGGCGGCGGTCGTCCGGCTCCAGGCCGAGCGCCTCGAAGGCGGCCTCGCCGAGGAACGGGTAGTTGTTGACCTCGACGTAGCCCGCCCCGGCCAGCGCGACGCCGATCCGGCGGTGGATCCGCTGGGCCTCGGTCAGGCCCTTGCCCGGCGGCACGTTGGGCATCCGGGCGGGGACGTTGTCGTAGCCCTCCAGCCGGATGACCTCCTCGGCGAGGTCGTACGGGTCGGTGAGGTCGGGCCGCCAGGTCGGCGGGGTGACCTCCAGGACGTCGGCGCCCGCGACCGAGCAGCCGATCTCCTGCAGGCGCCGGGTGACGGTCTCGCGGCCGTAGGCGGTGCCGGCGACACGGTCGGGCAGGTCGGCGGCGATGGTGATGGTGCGCACCGGGTGCGGGGCCGCGATGTCGGTGACCCCGGCCTCGGCGGTGCCGCCGGCGATCAGCACCAGCAGGTCGACGGCGCGCTGTGCGGCGGCGCGGGCGGCCTCCGGGTCGACGCCGCGCTCGAAGCGCTTGGACGCCTCGGAGGGCAGCTTGTGCCGCTTCGCGGTGCGGGCGACGGAGACCGGGTCGAAGTGCGCGGCCTCGATGATCACCTCGGTGGTGCCCGGACCGGCGGCCGGGTCGAGGATCTCGGTGGAGGCGCCGCCCATCACGCCGGCCAGGCCGATCGGGCCGCTGTTGTCGCAGATCAGCAGGTCCTCGGCGGCCAGCTTGCGCTCGACGCCGTCCAGGGTGGTGAGGGTCTCGCCCTCGGCCGCCCGGCGGACCGTGATCGGGCCGTCCACCCGCTGCTTGTCGTACGCGTGCAGCGGCTGGCCGACCTCCAGCATCACGTAGTTGGTGATGTCGACGGCCAGCGAGATCGGGCGGATGCCCGCCTTCTGCAGGCGGCGCTGCAGCCAGATCGGGGACTTGGCGTTCGGGTCGACGCCGACGACCGTGCGGGCCACGAAGCGGTCGCATCCGGCCGGGTCGTCGACCTTGACCAGGTAGCCGAAGGAGTTGGCCGGCGGCACGTCCAGCAGCGCCGGGTCGGCCAGCGGCAGCCCGTACGCGGTGGCGGCCTCACGGGCCACGCCGCGCATGGACAGGCAGTAGCCGCGGTCCGGGGTGACGGCGATGTCGAGCACCTCGTCGACCAGCTGGAGCAGCTCGATGGCGTCCGTGCCGGGCTCGTACTCCGGCGGGAGCACGATGATGCCGTTGTGGTCGTCGCCCATGCCCAGCTCGCGGGCGGAGCAGATCATGCCGGCCGAGGTGTGGCCGTAGGTCTTGCGTGCCGAGATCGGGAACGGGCCGGGCAGGACGGCGCCCGGGAGCACGACCACGACCTTGTCGCCGACGGCGAAGTTGGTCGCGCCGCAGACGATCTCCTGCGGCTCGCCGGTGCCGTTGGCGCCGCCCACGTTGACGAAGCAGTGCCGGATCGGCTTCTTGAAGCCGGACAGCTCCTCGATGGAGAGCACCTCGCCGACCACCAGCGGGCCCTTGAGGTCGGCGCCGAGCTGCTCGACGGTCTCGACCTCCAGGCCGGCCCGGACCAGCCGCTCGGCCACGTCACGGCCGGTCTCGCCCGCGGGCAGATCGACGTACTCGCGCAGCCAGGAAAGCGGGACGCGCATCAGATCTCCATCCCGAACGGGAGGGTGAAACGCACGTCACCCTCGACCATGTCGCGCATGTCGGCGACGTTGTGACGATTCATCAGGATCCGCTCCAGGCCGAGACCGAAGGCGAAGCCGCTGTAGCGGTTCGGGTCCACGCCGCAGGCGACCAGCACCCGCGGGTTGACCACGCCGCAGCCGCCGAGCTCGATCCAGCCCTCGGAGGAGCAGGTGCGGCACGGGCGGTCCGGGTTGCCGACGCTCTCGCCGCGGCACACGAAGCACTGCAGGTCGATCTCGGCGCTCGGCTCGGTGAACGGGAAGTACGACGGACGCCAGCGCAGCTCCAGGCCGCCGCCGATCAGCTTCTCGACCAGCACCTCGATGGTGCCCTTGAGGTCGGCGAAGGTGATGCCCTCGTCGACGGCGAGGCCCTCGACCTGGCGGAACACCGGGGTGTGGGTGGCGTCCAGCTCGTCGGTCCGGTAGACCCGGCCCGGGCAGACCACGTAGACGGGCGGCTCGCGGTCGAGCAGGGTGCGGGCCTGGACCGGGGAGGTCTGGGTGCGCAGCACCACGCCGGAGTCGGCGGAGCCGTCCGGGGCCTGGACGAAGAAGGTGTCCTGCATCGAGCGGGCCGGGTGGTCCGGGCCCAGGTTGAGGGCGTCGAAGTTCAGCCACTCGGCCTCGACCTCGGGGCCCTCGGCGACCTGGTAGCCCATCGCGACGAAGGTGTCCTCGATGCGCTCGGCCAGCGTGGTCAGCGGGTGCCGGGCGCCGCGCGGGGTGCGGTCGTAGGGCAGGGTGACGTCCACCGCCTCCTCGACCAGCACGCGGGCGTCCCGCTCCGCCTCCAGCTCACCCTGGCGCTTGGCCAGGGCCTGGTTGACGGCTCCGCGGGCCTGGCCGATCAGCTTGCCCGCGGCGGCCTTGGCGTGCGGCGGGAGGGCGCCGATCTCGCGGTTGGCGAGCGAGAGCGCGGAGCGGTCGCCGGTGTGGGCGACCTTGGCCTGCTTCAGCTCGTCGAGCGTGGTGGCGGCGGCGAAGGCGGCGACGGCCTCGTCCCGCGCCTGCTCCACCACCTCGGGCTTGAGGGCCTCGACCTCGACCGGGTCGTACGACTTGTTGGGTGCCGACATCTCTATCTTTCCCGTGCTCCTGCTCGTCCGTGCTCAGGTGTGTGGGCTCGCCTTCGCGTCCCGCCCGGCGGGGCCGGGGCACGGGCAGCCCGTCTCCGTACTGACGGGGAGGGGTGTCCGCGGCTCAGCCGCGCAGGGCGTTGCGCAACGCCAAAGGTCGAGTGTAGTCGCAGCGCGTAGCGCGGCTGCCGTCAAGCCCGTCCGGACCCCGACCCACAGCATGCTGTATCGGTCGTTCATGCCCTTTCAGAGCATGAAGTCGGGCACCCCGGCGGGCAGGACGAATCGGAACCGGGCCCCGCCGCCGGGCGCGCGGTCGACCCTGATCGAGCCACCGTGGGCCTCCACGATGCCCTTGACGATGTAGAGCCCCAGGCCGGTGCCACCGCGCTTGGATCCCCGCCAGAAGCGGGTGAAGACACGCGGCATCGACTCCTCGGGGATGCCGCTGCCTTCGTCGCTCACGGTGACCGCCGTTCCTTCCACGATGCGGGGCGGGGTGCCGGAGCGCTCCCAGACGGGCGCCTCGACGACCTCCTTGGCCGGTGCCACCTCGATGGTGACAGTTCCCTCGCCGTGCCGCACCGCGTTTTCCAGCAGGTTGGCCAGCACCTGGTCGACCTTGTCCGGGTCCGCCCACAGCACGGTCAGCGGCTCGGTGACCCGGATGTCGAAGCGCTCCTCGGCGATGCCGGTGGCCACCTTGCGCTCGACGTGCCGGCGCACCGCGGCCGCCAGGTCGACGACCTGCTTGCGCAGCTCCAGCCGCCCGGCGTCGATCCGGGAGATGTCCAGCAGCTCGGCGATCAGCCGGGTGACCCGGTCCGCGTCGGCGTCCACCGTCTCCAGCATCAGCCGCTTCTGCCCGTCGGTGAACCGCTCCCACTTCGCCAGCAGCGTCGCCGTGAAGCCCTTCACACTGGTCAGCGGGGAGCGCAGCTCGTGCGCGACGGTGGCGATCAGCTCGGCGTGGCTGCGCTCGGTCCGGCGCCGGGCCTCGGTGCCGCGCAGGGCGATCACCAGCCGGTCCACCGGCCCCAGCGGCTCCGCCCGGACGTACCGGGCGGAGACCAGCACCTCCCGGCCGCCGGGCAGCAGCAGGTTGCGCTCGGGCTGGCGGGTGCGGATCGCCAGACCGCCGTACGGATCGGTCAGCTGCCACCAGCGGCGGCCGTCCAGGTCCTCCAGCGGCAGGACGTCCTCCAGCGCGCTGCCGAGCGCGGCTTCCGGGAGCACGCCGGTGAGCCGGGCCGCGGCCCGGTTGAAGCAGACCACCCGGCCCCTCGCGTCGGCGACCACCAGGCCGTCCGGAAGGTCGTCCGGGTCGAGCTCGGGTCCGCTGCCGACCATGGGTTGCCTCCCCGATTACCCACCGTGCCGTTCCCCCCACCGACGCAGACCCTAGCGCCTCGCAGGCCCCGGCAGTAGGGCTTGCAGCGTGGTGATCCCGGCGCGTCCGGGGGCGTGTCAGCTGTGGGGCGCCGGCGTGTCAGCGGTCCGGCGGGGCATGCCGACCGTCGCCGCAGGACGGGTCGCGTCAGCCGTTCGAGCGGCAGCCGCCGGGCGAGCGCTGCGCCCGGGCCGAGGCGTACAGGCAGACGGCCGCGGCGGTGGCCAGGTTGAGGCTCTCCGCGTGCCCGTGGATCGGCACGCGCACGACCTCGTCGGTGAGCGCGCGGGTCTCCTCCGGGAGCCCCCACGCCTCGTTGCCGAACACCCACGCGCCGGGGGCGCCGAGGGTGCCCTCGTCCAGCTCCTGGTCGAGGTCGCGCTCCCCCGCGCCGTCCGCGGCGAGCACCCGGACACCGGCCGCGCGCAGCTGCCCGACCGCCTCCTCGACCGGCACGCCGACCGCCACGGGCAGGTGGAACAGGCTGCCGACGGAGGCCCGGACGGCCTTGGGGTTGTACAGGTCCACCGAGGCGTCGGTGAGCACCACGGCGTCCGCACCGGCCGCGTCGGCGGTGCGCAGCACGGTGCCCGCGTTCCCGGGGTCGCGCACGTGGGCGAGGATCGCCACCAGCTTCGGCCGGGCGGCGAGCACCTCGGCGAACGGGGTGTCGATGAAGCGGCAGAGCGCCACGATCCCCTGCGGGGTCACCGTGTCGCAGATATCGGCGATCACCTCGTCGGTGGCGGTCAGCACCGGCAGTCCCTCGGCCAGGGCGGCCTCGACGATGTCAGCGTGCCGCTCGGCGGCCTCCAGGCCCACGTACACCTCGACCACGGCGTGCTCGGCCGTCCCCGGCAGCTTGCCGAAGGCGATGGCCTCCCGGACGGCCTGCGGGCCCTCGGCCAGGAAGCGGCGCTCCTTGGTGCGCTGGTTCCGCTTGGCGAGCCGACGGGCGGCGACGACGCGCGGCGAGCGCAGGGAGGTGAGCAGGGGGGTCTCGGTGCTCGGCATGGTCTCGTTCTCTGGAGGCGCTGACTCTGGCTGACTCTGGTGGTGCTGACGGGGGCGGAACGCAGAACCGGACCCGCAGGAGAGCCTGCGGGTCCGGTCGGAGCTCAACCGATCTCGGAAGATCAGGCGGCGTCGGCGGCAGCCTTCGGGGCGTTCACGTCGGCCGGCAGCGCCTTCTGGGCGACCTCGACCAGGGAGGCGAACGCACCCGGGTCGTTGACGGCCAGGTCGGCCAGCATCTTGCGGTCGATCTCGACGCTGGCGGCCTTCAGGCCCTGCACGAAGCGGTTGTAGGTGATGCCGTTGGCACGGGCCGCAGCGTTGATGCGCTGGATCCACAGCTGACGGAAGTCGCCCTTGCGCTTCTTGCGGTCGTTGAAGTTGTAGACCAGCGAGTGGGTGACCTGCTCCTTGGCCTTGCGGTACAGGCGCGAGCGCTGGCCACGGTAGCCGCTGGCGCGCTCCAGGATGACCCGGCGCTTCTTGTGGGCGTTGACTGCCCGCTTGACGCGTGCCACTTGATTACTCCTTGGGTTGGACCACGGACTACTTCACGCGGTCCGTCATTCGAATGGGTCGGGAAGGATCAGCTGCCCCGCACGCGGCTCGCGCCGGGCGGGAGGGCGATCACTTGCCGAGAAGCTTCTTGATCTTCTTGGCGTCAGCGGGGGCCATCTCGACGGTCCCGGCCAGCTTGCGGGTCAGCGTCGAGGGCTTGTGCTCCAGGAGGTGGCGGCGGCCGGCGCGCTCGCGCAGCACCTTGCCAGAGCCACTGATCTTGAAGCGCTTGCTGGCGCCACTGTGCGTCTTCTGCTTCGGCATTTCGCCGTATCTCCTCGTCGGTCCCGTTCACGCCCGCGCGGCCTGCGCCACGCGGGCGTGAACTGGATGGATCTGCGGTGACCGGGCGGGTGCCCCGTCACCGTGGGGGCCGACCCCGGGCTGCCGTGAGCCTTGCGGCTCAGGCGCCCTGGGGAGCGGCCGGCTGCTCGACCGGAGCCTCGGCCTCGGGGGCCTCGGCCTCGGCCGGAGCGTCCTGCGCCTCGGCCACGGCGTCCTCGGTCACGACGTCCTCGTCCGCGGCGGCGGCGTCGGCGTCGGAACCGGTGGTCCGACCCTGCCGCTCGGCCTTGCGGGCGTCCGCGAGGGCGCGGGCCTCGGCCATCGCCTCGGTCTTCTTCTTGTGCGGGCCAAGAACCATGATCATGTTCCGGCCGTCCTGCTTCGGCGAGGACTCGACGAAGCCCAGGTCCTGGACGTCGTCGGCGAGCCGCTGCAGCAGACGGAAGCCCAGCTCGGGGCGGGACTGCTCACGACCACGGAACATGATCGTGATCTTGACCTTGTCACCCTGCTTGAGGAACCGGACGACGTGACCCTTCTTGGTGTCGTAGTCGTGCGGGTCGATCTTCGGCCGGAGCTTCATCTCCTTGATGACCGTGTGCGCCTGGTTCTTGCGCGCCTCACGGGCCTTCATGGCCGACTCGTACTTGAACTTGCCGTAGTCCATGAGCTTGCACACCGGCGGCCGGGCGGTCGCCGCGACCTCGACCAGGTCGAGGTCGTACTCCTGCGCGAGCTCCAGCGCCTTGGCAAGCGGCACGATGCCGACCTGCTCGCCGCTGGGACCGACGAGTCGCACCTCCGGGACGCGAATCCGGTCGTTGATGCGGGGCTCGGTGCTGATGGGGCCTCCTCGGTTGCACCTTCTGCGATGCGGCCGTCGGACGGCGGTCGCACGTAGTGGACTCGACCACTGGGCGGGGCTTCATTCGTGCTGCGCTGCCCGGTGCTGGTTTCCGACACCATGTGCACCGCGACACGAAAAAAGCCCCGCTCGGTACAAGCGGGGCTCCACACAACCGGGGGCGGCGTCCGGTGAAGGACGCTGCGGGCGACTCGGCGCCGTGGCGCCCGTCGCGGACCGGACCCGTCGACCGCGAGGCCGATCAGGTGGGAGACTTTCGCGGTTGCCCTCTCGGGCCTCCTGTGGTGGAGCCTCCACTTGCTGGCCAGGGTGCCCATGCGGGATCCCGGCCGGTCAGTCTCGAAGCTTACAGCGTCGCGGGGTCGAACGCTATTCCGCCCCGGCGCACCGTCTTCGCGGCGCACTGCCCTCCCGGCGAGTCCGGGGCCCCCTTGTACGCTCCACGTGTACCCACACCGCACGACGGAACGAGCCACCCTTGAGCAGCGAGCCCACCCAGAACCCCGGCGCGGACGACGACGCGATCGGCTTCGACGACCTCACCCGCGACATCGCCGAGGTCCCGGCCGTCGAGGTGATCACCACCGTCGCGGTGCACCTGATGAGCGCTGCCGCGGTCAAGTGCGGCCTGGCCGAGGGCGGCGAGAAGGACAAGGACCTCGACGAGGCCCGCAAGCTGATCACCGCGCTGGCCGGACTGGTCACCGCCGGCGCGCCGGAGATCAGCAACTTCCACGCCGCTCCGCTGCGGGACGGGCTGCGCTCGCTGCAGCTGGCCTTCCGCGAGGCCTCGCTCGTCCCGGACGCTCCGGGCGCGGGGCCGGGCGAGAAGTTCACCGGGCCGGTCTACCGCTGAGACCGGTCTTCCGGGGCACCTACCGACGTCGGTGGGTGCCCCGTTCGCTTCTACCGCCGGTACAGCGGCTCCCCCGGCAGCTGCGCGCTCGCCGGCAGCACCGCGAGGTCCAGCCCCCGGTCCAGCCGCACCCGCAGCAGCGGGTCCCCGGCCACCGCCTCGCCGACCCGCTGCGCGGCCGCCTGCAGCCCCGGCTGGTCCAGCGCCGGGTCGAACACCACCGCGAGCACCCCGTCCGAGTCCTCGGACGGCGCCAGCAGCCCGCTGAGCACCTGCGGCTCGGCCGCCAGCAGCGCCCGGACCGCCTCCCGCACCTCCGGGTCCCGCGCCGGCGGCAGGTAGGGGCGGTTCTCCGCCAGCGCCCGCAGCCGGGCGCCGCTCAGCAGGAAGGGCACCGGCCCGGCCGGGTCGACCAGCAGCGTGTCGGCGCGCTCGGAGAAGGCCACCATCGCGGCCTGCGGGGCCGCGGTCGGCGCCGGACGGGCGTCGGCCCGCCAGCGGGTCAGCGACTCCAGCGAGGTGAAGGCCGGCAGCGCACGGCGCCCGTCCGGCGCCTCCAGCACCGGGACGGCCATGTCGCTGCTCTTGTCGTGCCTGTGCCCGTGGTCGTCCACCTCGACCTCGCCGAGGATGGCGACGATCGGGACCATCAACCGGGTCGGGGTCAGCGCCGCCAGCACCTCCGGCTCGGCCGTACGGTCCTGCGACCAGCGGGCGAGGGCCGTGGTCAGCGCCGGGTCCGCCGTTCCGTCGTCGTCGGAGAAGCCGGGATTCGGGATGCTCTTGCCGACGAACGCCGGGTTGGAGAAGTCTTTGCGGTCCACCCGGCCGACCCTATGCCACCTCGAACCGCCGCTCCCATTTCCCCGCACACCCTCTACCCACCGGTAGCCCCCTGTGGCACCCTGCGCGCATGGTCATCCTCGTCACCCGCACTCCGGTATCCGACCGGCACCGGTACGACCGGGCCACCGCCCACCTGGACGGCCCGGTGGCCGTGGTGGACCTCGCCGCCTTCGACGCCAACGCCGCCGACCTGGTGCGCCGGGCGGGCGGCAAGCCGATCCGGGTGGCCAGCAAGTCGCTGCGCTGCCGGGCGCTGCTGGAACGGGTACTGGCCGTGGACGGCTTCGCCGGGGTGATGAGCTTCACCCTCGACGAGTCGCTCTGGCTGGCCCGTACCGGCGTGCGCGACGTGCTGCTCGCCTATCCCTCCACCGACCGGGCCGGCTACGCCGAGCTGACGGCCGACCCGGAGCTGGCCCGCCGGGTCACCGTCGTGCTGGACGACCCGGCCCAGCTGGACCTGATCGACAAGGCCCGCTCCGGCGACGCCGAGGTGCGGGTCTGCCTGGAGCTGGACACCGCGCTGCACCTGCTCGGCGGGCGGGTCCGGGTGGGCGCCCGGCGCTCGCCGCTGCGCACTCCCGAGGAGCTGGGCGCCTTCGCCGAACTCGTCCAGCGGCGCCGGGGTTTCCGGGTGGTCGGCCTGATGGCGTACGAGGGGCACGTCGCCGGGGTGGGCGACCGGGTGCCGGGGCGGCCGGTGCGCTCGCAGCTGATCCGGCTGATGCAGGCCCGGTCCCGGACCGAGCTGGCCGAGCGGCGCGCGGCGGTGGTCCGGCGGCTGCGGCAGGTGGTCGAGCTGGAGTTCGTCAACGGCGGCGGCACCGGCAGCGTGGAGTCCACCGTGGCCGAGCGCGCCGTCACCGAGGTCGCCGCCGGCTCCGGGCTCTACGCGCCGCAGCTCTTCGACAACTACCGCTCCTTCCGGGGCCGGCCGGCCGCGCTGTTCGGCCAGCCGGTGGTGCGCCGCCCCGGGGTCGGGGTGGTGACGGTGCTCGGCGGCGGCTACCCGGCCTCCGGCGCCGCCGGACCGGACCGCTCACCGGTGCCCTACCTTCCGGCGGGGCTGCACTACGACCCGATGGAGGGCGCGGGCGAGGTGCAGACCCCGCTGATCGGCCCGGCCGCCGACGACCTGCTGATCGGCGACCGGGTCTGGTTCCGGCACGCCAAGGCGGGCGAGCTGTGCGAGCGCTTCGCCGAACTGCACCTGATCGAGGGGGACCGGGTCGTCCGGAGCGTCCCCACCTACCGGGGTGAGGGAAGGACGTTCCTCTGACCGGCCGTCGGACCGTGCCCTACCCCCGGGCAGCCGCCGTGGTCCACAACGAACTCAGGGACATGACGGTCCACGGCAACTCATCCAGGGCGGCGAGATCGTCCAGGCGGGGACGATCAACGGCAACCCGAACTTCTGGCCGACCTTTCGACAGCCTTAAGCGGGCCCGATGGAACACCTGACCCGGGTGTTCCATCGGGCCTTTGCGCTGTTCCGAGCAGACGTGCCGTCAACAACCGCCCGGTGCACGGCTATTGCCTTATGGTCCAGACCAATCCTACGCTCTGGCCGGGGGTCCGCGATCCGGGCCGGCGGCCCCCGAACGGGCAGGCGTGTCCGCTCCCCCACACCCGCCCGGAACGACGGCCGAGGAGTCCCCACCCCATGTCCATCAAGCGAAGCGCCCTGTCCGTCGGCGCCGTCGGCGCCGCCGTCCTCGCGGTGGCCGCGGCCACCGCCGGCACCGCCGCCGCCCACGGCACCATGACCGGCCCGGTCAGCCGGATCGCCGCCTGCTACGCCGAGGGCCCCGAGCACCCGGTGTCCCAGGTCTGCAAGGACCTCGTCGCCGCCGGCGGCACCCAGCCGCTGTACGACTGGAACGAGGTCAACATCGCCAACGCCAACGGCAACCACCAGGCGCTGATCCCGGACGGCAGGCTCTGCTCGGCCAACCGCGACAAGTACGCGGCCCTGGACTGGCCGCGCACCGACTGGCCGGCCACCCCGGTCAGCGCGGGCAAGTTCACCTTCCAGTTCCGCACCACCGCGCCGCACGTGGGCACCCAGACCGTCTACATCACCAAGCCGAGCTACGACCCCACCAAGCCGCTGAAGTGGTCCGACCTCGACCCGACCCCGGTGGCCCAGGCGCAGGTCGACCGCACCGCCGTCAACGGGTACTACACCTACTCGGGCACCCTGCCGCAGCGCACCGGCCGCCAGCTGCTCTACACGGTCTGGCAGCGCAGCGACAGCCCGGAGGCGTTCTACAGCTGCTCCGACGTGGACTTCGGCGCGGCCGGCGCCGCCGGTGCCCCGGCCGTCTCCTCGCTCGCCGCCCCGGCCGGGCCCGGCGACGCCCAGATCGCCGCCGACGCCGCCAAGTCCACGGTCGCCCACCACGGCCACGGCGGGGACGCGAACGCCCCGGCCGGCCAGCCGCTCCCGACCAGCTCCGCGGCCGTGGCCGGCACCTCCGCCACCGGTCCGCTGCTGCTCGCCGGTGCCGCCGCGCTCGGCGTCGGCTGGGCCGGCATGGTGCTCCGGCGCCGTCGCATCGAGGCTGTTCGACGCGACTCCTGACGCCGGACGACGCGGAGCCGGGCCGGCCCACCCCCGTCCGGTCCGGTTCCGTGGCCCTCGCACCCCAGGACACGCCCCGACGAACGGCGACGGCCCACCCGGAGGAGTTCCTCCCGGTGGGCCGTCGCGGTGTGAGGAGCGGGGGGCTCAGGTGCTCTCGGTGCCGGAGCCGTCGGGGCTGCTGCCGCCTGCCCCGGAACCGGAGCCGCCGGAGCCGGAGCCCGGCATGCCCGGGAGGCCCGGGATCTTGCCCTTGAAGTCGGCGATGCCCTTGACGATGGTGTCCATCACCCCGACGTCCGGCGCCTTGTCGGCGATGTCGAAGCCGAAGTGCACCGAGACCAGGTTCTTGCCGTCGCTGGACGGGAAGACCACGGTCTCCACGTAGCCGTTGTTGCCCTTGGCCGCATCGACCTTCCAGCGCACCAGGTAGCCGTCCTTGCCGTTGACCTTCACGGCCTCGGACTTGAGCTCCTGGTGCCCGGTGATGTCGCCGTAGGCGTCCTTGGCGGCCTTGTCGATGTCCGCCTTGGCCGCTGCCTGGGCGTCCGTGCCGCCGTCGTCGATCCGGCCGGTGTTCACCCCGCCGAGGGTGCACTTGTCGGAGCCGTCCGGGCACTTGTAGTCGCCGATGGTGAGACCGGCGTAGCCGTTGTCGGTGGTCCCGCCCTGCCAGCCGGAGGGGACGGGCAGGGTGAGGCCGTTCACCATGTCGATCGCCTTGTTGGCGCCCGGCCTGGCCTTCCCGCCGCCGTTCCCGCCACCGCCGCCGTTCCCGCCGCCCTTGCCGTTGCCGCCGCCGAGGCCCGGGAAGCCGAACAGCCCGCCGCCGCCGTCGTTCGGCGCCGGCTGGGCCCGGGCGGCGCTGCGCTGCGAGCCGCCGTCGTGCTTGCCGTCCATCACCAGGTAGGTGATTCCCGAGCCGGCGCCCAGGCCCAGCACGGCGGCCACGGCGGTGGCCACCACCAGCCGGGAGGGCTTGCGCCAGGCCTTGCGCGGCGGCTGGGCGGGTGCTCCGTACGCCGCGCCGAAGGGCGGCGGCTCCGGGTAGCGGACCGTCGGCCCGCTGTCCAGGACCTCGCCCTCCAGCACCCTGGGCTGCTCCGACGTCTCCGGCCCCGGTGCCGCGGCGGCCGAGGACTCCGGCTGCGGGGCGTCCGAGGGTGCGGGCCGGGTGTCGGCCGTCCAGCCCTTGCCGTCCCACCAGCGCTGCGGTCTCGGGTCGCTGGTGGTGTCCTTCGGGTCCGGGTACCACCCGGCGGGGATCTGCTCACTCACAGCAAAGAATGTAAAGGTAGCCGGATAAACGCGAAATCAGCGCAGCCGGGTATTCCGCGGGTTTTCGATGAGATTACGGTGAGAAGCCACCGGCGGCCCAGTGCGGCCACCGGTGCCGACCACCTACAGCGGGGTGACGTACGCCCCGGAGATGCCGCCGTCCACCAGGAACTCGCTCGCGGTGATGAACGAGGAGTCGTCGCTCGCCAGGAAGGCCACCGCGGCGGCGATCTCCTCGGCCCTGGCGAACCGGCCGAGCGGGATGTGCACCAGCCGGCGGGCCGCCCGCTCCGGGTCCTCGGCGAACAGCTCCCGCAGCAGCGGGGTGTCCACCGGGCCGGGCGACAGCGCGTTCACCCGGATCCCCTCCCGGGCGAACTGCACGCCCAGCTCGCGGGACATCGCCAGCACCCCGCCCTTGGAGGCGGTGTACGAGATCTGCGAGGTCGCCGCGCCCATCCGGGCCACGAAGCTGGCGGTGTTGATGATCGAGCCGCGTCCGTGCCGGCGCATGTACGGCAGCGCGGCCTTGCAGCACAGGTAGACCGAGGTCAGGTTGACGTTCTGGACCTTGCGCCAGGCGTCCAGGCCGGTGGTCAGGATCGAGTCGTCCTCCGGCGGTGAGATGCCCGCATTGTTGAAGGCGACGTCCACGCTGCCGTAGGTCTCGTACGCCTCGTCGAACAGCGCCTCGACCATGTACGGGTCGGTGACGTCGGTGTGCACGAACAGCCCGCCGACCTCCTTGGCGGCCGCCCGCCCGGTCTGCTCGTCCAGGTCCGCGCAGACCACCTTGGCGCCCTCGGAGGCCAGTCGGCGGGCGGCCGCCAGGCCGATCCCGCTGCCCGCGCCGGTGACCACGGCGGTGCGGCCGACCAGACGGCGGCAGACGACGTCGTTGTCGCTCCTCGGACTGGCGCTCATCGGACTGTCACTCCTCGCTGTGGATGAAGACGTTCTCGGTCTCGGTGAAGTGGCGCAGCGCGTCCGGCCCCGGCTCCCGGCCCGCCCCCAACGCCGACCGCTTCGTGGAAGGTCACGTCCAGGCCGCCGGCCACCGGCATCCGGCGTCCGGTCAGGCGCTCGACCCCGCCCGCCGCGTGCTCCACCAGGTCCCCGGTGGCGGGGTTGCGGACGGCGCTGCCCGGCGAGTCCGTCATGCCTCACATCCGTTCGAAGGACCGGTAGCGCTCCCAGTCGGTGACGGCCCCGTCGTAGGCGGCCTGCTCGACCCGGGCCATGTTCAGGTAGTGCTCGACCACGTCGTCCCCGAAGGCCGTCCGGGCCAGCTCGCTGCCCGCCCACAACTCGGCGGCCTCGCGCAGCGATCCGGGCACCCGGGCGTACTCCTCCACCGCGTAGGCGTTGCCCAGGCAGGGCGTGGGCAGGTCGAGCTTGCGCTGCAGGCCGTGCAGGCCGGCCGCGATCATCCCGGCCACCGCGAGGTACGGGTTGACGTCGCCGCCGGGCACCCGATTCTCCATCCGCAGGCCCGGGCCGTGGCCGACCACCCGGTAGGCGCAGGTGCGGTTGTCCCGGCCCCAGGCGACGGCCGTCGGGGCGAAGGAGCCGGGGCGGTAGCGCTTGTAGGAGTTGATGTTCGGCGCGTACAGCAGGCTGAACTCGCGCAGTGCGACGAGCTGCCCGGCCAGGAAGTGGCGCATGGTGTCGGTCATCCGGCCGTCCCGGTCGGCGAAGGCGGGGGCGCCGACGGCGTCGCGCAGCGACAGGTGGATGTGGCAGCTGTTGCCCTCGCGCTCGTCGTACTTGGCCATGAAGGTGAGTGCGCAGCCCTGCTGGGCGGCGATCTCCTTGGCCCCGGTCTTGTAGACGCTGTGCTGGTCGCAGGTGGTGAGGGCGTCGGCGTACCGGAAGGCGATCTCGTGCTGGCCGAGGTTGCACTCGCCCTTGGCGGACTCGACGGTCAGCCCGGCGCCGGCCATCTCGTTGCGGATCCGGGACAGCAGCGGCTCGACCCGGGCGGTGCCGAGCATCGAGTAGTCGACGTTGTAGAGGTTGGCCGGGGTCAGCCCGCGGTAACCGCCCAGCCAGGCCTGCTCGTAGGTGTCGCGGAAGACCAGGAACTCCAGTTCGGTGCCGATGTCCGCGGCCAGTCCGTACTCGGCGAGCCGGGCGATCTGGCGGCGCAGCAGCTGGCGCGGGGCGGCGTCCACCGGGTGGCCGCCGTGCCGGGCCAGGTCGGCGGTGACCTGGGCGGTGCCGGGCTGCCAGGGGGTGAGCCGCAGGGTGCCGAGGTCGGGGCGCATCGCGAAGTCGCCGTAGCCGGTGGCCCAGGAGGAGAAGGCGTAGCCGTCGACGGTGTTGAGGTCCACGTCCACGGCCAGCAGGTAGTCGCAGGCCTCGGCGCCGTTCTGCGCCACCTCGTCGAGGAAGAACCGGGCGGCGAAACGTTTGCCCTGAAGGCGGCCCTGCATGTCGGTGAAGGCGAGCGCGACGGTGTGCACCTCGCCTGCGTCCACCAGGGTGCGCAGCTCGGCCAGGGTCAGTGGCGGCCGGGGCCGCGATCCCGCGGCGGCGTTCTCGGGCATGCCGGAACCCTCCTCCTCGATCACTCTTCGAGATCATGCGGTCACAGCGAACCGTACGGCCTGCGGCTTGCGGGGCGGAAGAGGGCGAGCGGGTGTGGCGCGCCGACGCGCGTGATTGACGGGGTATCAGACGGTGCGGGAGGAGAATGCCCGCCATGGATCGCAGGCCTTTCATCGGTGTCAGCACCTACCTGGTGGACGCGAGTTGGAGCGACTGGCGGGGCCGTCGCGTCGCCCTGCTGCCGGAGCGGTACACCGCGTACGTGCAGCGCTCCGGCGGCATCGCCGTCCTGCTGCCGCCGGACTCGCCCGAGCGCGCGCCCGAGGTGCTCGCACGGCTCGACGCCCTCGTCATCGCCGGCGGGCCGGACATCGACCCGGCCTACTACGGGGAGTCGGCCCATCCGTTGACCGACGTGGCCTCGCCGGAGCGCGACCTCTGGGAGGTCGCGCTGCTGCGCGGCGCCCTGGCGGCGGGCATGCCGGTCCTGGGCATCTGCCGGGGCATGCAGGTGCTGAACGTGGTGTGCGGCGGGACGCTGGTGCAGCACCTGCCGGACGTCGTGGACGTCGACGTCCACGGCGGTTCGCCGGGTTGCTACGGCGCCCACGTGGTGCGGCCGGTGCCCGGGACGCTGGTGGGCGGGCTGCTGCCGGAGAGCGAGCTGGAGGTGCCGACGTTCCACCACCAGGCGGTCGGCCGGCTCGGCGCGGGCCTGCGGGTGAGCGCCCTCGCCCCGGACGGGACGGTGGAGGCCGTCGAGGGGCCCGGGTTCACGGTGGGCGTGCAGTGGCACCCGGAACAGGGCGACGACCTGCGGGTCATGCGGGCCCTCGTCCAGGCCGCCACCGCGGCGGCGCTGGACGCGGTGGTGCTCGGTTGAGCGGCGGCGCTGGACGCGGTGGTGCCCGGTTGAGCGGCACCGCGACGCTCGGCTGAGTGGCAGCGCGGCGCTCGGCTGAGCGGCAACGACAACGGTCACCAGTACAGCCTTTGGATCTTTGTCGATTCTGCGGTTCACTTCGGGTGCGGGGCGATCACGCCCGCCACCTCCCACCCGTGCGCCCAGAGAGGATTTCGATGGCCGGGCACGAGCACCACGATGATCATGCGCATGACCACCAGAGCCCGCCCGGCCGGAGCCACAACCACAGCCACGGGCACGGGGGTCATGGGCACGGGGGCCACGGCGGGCACTCGCACGGCGTCGCCGCGGATGCCGACCGCCGCTGGCTGGTCAGCGCCCTCGCCCTGATCGTCGTCTTCATGGCCGGCGAGGTCGTGGTCGGCTTCGCCGCCCGGTCGCTGGCCCTGATCTCCGACGCGGCGCACATGCTCACCGACGCCGCCTCGATCGTGCTCGCCCTGGTCGCCATGCGGCTCGCCGCCCGCCCGGCCCGCGGCGGCTACACGTACGGGCTCAAGCGGGCCGAGATCCTCTCCGCGCAGGCCAACGGTGTGACACTGCTGGTGCTGTCGGCCTGGCTGGGCTACGAGGCGATCACCCGGCTGATCGAACCGCCCGAGGTCACCGGCTCACTGGTGCTGGTCACCGCGCTGGTCGGGATCGTGGTCAACCTCGCCGCCGCCTGGTGCATGTCCAAGGCCAACCGCAGCTCGCTGAACGTCGAGGGCGCCTTCCAGCACGTGCTCACCGACCTGTACGCCTTCATCGCCACCGCCGTGGCCGGTGCGGTCATGCTGACCACCGGCTTCGTCCGGGCGGACGCCATCGCCTCGCTGATCGTGGTCGCGCTGATGCTCAAGGCGGGCATCGGCCTGGTCCGGGACTCCGGGCGGATCTTCCTGGAGGCCGCACCCGCCGGGATCGACCCGGACGCGGTGGCCGACCGGCTGGTCACCCAGCCGCTGGTCGAGGAGATCCACGACCTGCACATCTGGGAGATCACCTCCAACCAGCCCGCCCTGTCCGCGCACATCCTGGTCACCCCCGGCGGCGACTGCCACGCCGTGCGGCGCGCACTGCAGCGCCGGCTGGCGGAGGAGTACGGCATCACCCACAGCACCCTCCAGGTCGACCACGTCGGCGAGGACGAGGCGGGCGCGCTGCTGCAGATCGCCGGCCCCGACGACACCCCGGCCGAACACTGCGCCGACGCCCACGGACCGGTGCACCGCGCCGGACCGCACGAGCACTGAGAACCGGGTCATCGTCAGCGCGGTGCGGCATGATCTGAGGCGTGACCGCACCGCGACTGATGCTGCTCGACTCCGCCAGCCTGTACTTCCGGGCCTACTTCGGCGTACCGGACACCCTGCGCTCGCCGCAGGGTGAGCCGGTCAACGCCGTCCGCGGCCTGCTGGACTTCATCGCCCGGCTGGTCCACGACCACCGGCCCGACGAACTCGTCGCCTGCATAGACGCCGACTGGCGCCCCCAGTGGCGGGTGGACCTCGTCCCCTCCTACAAGACCCACCGGGTCGCCGAGGCGGCCGTCGACGGCGAGGAGGAGGTGCCGGACACCCTCGCCCCGCAGGTCCCGGTGATCGAGCAGGTGCTCGACGCCCTCGGCATCGCCCGGGTCGGTTCCCCCGGCTACGAGGCGGACGACGTCATCGGCACCCTCACCGCCCGCGCCAAGGGCCCGGTGCAGATCGTCACCGGCGACCGCGACCTCTTCCAACTGGTCGACGACGCACGGCGGATCACCGTGCTCTACCCGGTCAAGGGCATGGGCAACCTGCAGACCACCGACGACGCCCTGCTGCTGGAGAAGTACGGCGTGCGCGGCGCCCAGTACGCCGACATGGCCGCCCTGCGCGGCGACCCGTCCGACGGCCTGCCCGGCGTCAAGGGCATCGGCGAGAAGACCGCCGCCCAGCTGATCAACGAGTACGGCGACCTCGCCGCGATCCGCGCCGCCGCCCTCGACATCGGCTCCAGGCTCACCCCGGCCCGCCGCCGCAACATCGTCGAGGGCGCCGCCTACCTCGACGTCGCCCCCACCGTCGTCCGCGTCGCCACCGACGCCCCCCTCCCCGACTTCGACCCCACCCTCCCCCGCGAACCCCTCGACCCCATGACCCTCGAACACCTCGCCACCCGCTGGGGCCTCGGCACCTCCCTGGAGCGCCTCCTGGAGTCCCTCGCAGCCACCCGCTGAACCCCCCGGGCGCCGAAGGGGCCCGCACGTTCGGGACGAACGTGCGGGCCCCTTCTGTCGGGGCTCAGCCCACCGAGGAGTAGGCGATGATGCCGCGGCGGAGGCCGTCGACGGCCTTGCGTGCGGTCTTGCGGAGTTCGGGGTCCTGGGCGGCGGCGTCCTGGATCTGGCCGAGGACGTCGATGAGTTGCTTGGTCCAGCGGACGAAGTCGCCGGCCGGCATGTCGGCGTCGCGCAGGACCTGGTCGAGGTTGTGGCCGAGGGCCCAGCGGTAGGCGACCCAGGCGAAGCCGAGGTCCGGTTCGCGCTGGCCGACGCCCTCCGCGGTGTTGATCCGGTGCTGTTCCTCGAGGGCGTCGAGGTGGCCCCAGATGCGGACCATCTGGCCGAGCGCCTCCTTGGCCGCGCCCTCCGGCACCCGGGGGGCGCCGGCGTCGTCGGACTGGCGCGACTCGTAGACCAACGCCGAGGCGCAGGAGGCGAGTTCGGCCGCGGCCAGGCCGCTCCAGACGCCCTCGCGGATGCACTCGGAGGCGAGCAGGTCGAGTTCGCCGTAGAGCCGGCCGAGGCGCTTGCCGTCGTCGGTGACGGTGTCGCCCTGGAGGTAGCCGAGGTCGGTGAGCAGTGCGCAGACCCGGTCGAAGGTGCGGGCGATGGTGTGGGTGCGGGAGCGCATCCGGCGTTCCAGCAGTTCGGTGTCGCGGTGCAGCCGGTGGTAGCGCTCGGCCCAGCGGGCGTGGTCCTCGCGGTCGGTGCAGCCGTGGCACGGGTGCTGGCGCAGTTCGGTGCGCAGCCGGGTGATCTCCGGGTCGTCGGCGGCGGCCGCGCGGCCGCGCCGGAACCGCTCGGGTTCGAGGTGGCCGGCCTTGGTGCGCAGCGCGGAGGCGAGGTCGCGCCGGGACTGGGGGCTGCGCGGGTTGAAGGACTTGGGGATGCGCACGCGCTCGATCGCGGCGACCGGGTGCGGGAAGTCGACCATCGCGAGCCGCTTGACCTGCCGCTCGGCGGTCAGCACCACCGGGCGCGGGCCGTCCTGGAAGTCGGGGTGGCGCGGGCCGCTCCGGCCGGAGCGGCTGACCGGCGGCAGGCCCGGGTCGAGGACCAGGGCGAGGCCGGCGAACTTGCCGGTGGGGACGTGGATGACGTCGCCCGGCTTGAGCTGCTCGATCGACTCGATGGCGGCGGCGCGGCGCTGGGTGGTGCCCTCGCGGGCCAGTTCGTTCTCGCGGTCCTTGAGCCGGCGGCGCAGCTCCATGTACTCGTCGAAGTCGCCGAGGTGGCAGGTCATCGACTCGCGGTAGCCCTCCAGCCCCTCCTCGTTGCGCTGCACCTGGCGGGCGATGCCGACCACCGAGCGGTCCGCCTGGAACTGGGCGAAGGAGGTTTCCAGCAGCTCGCGCGAGCGGTGCCGGCCGAACTGGGAGACCAGGTTGACGGCCATGTTGTACGACGGCCGGAACGAGGACTTGAGCGGGTAGGTGCGGGTGCCCGCCAGTCCGGCCAGGGCCTCCGGGTCGAGGCCGCGCTGCCAGAGCACCACCGCGTGGCCCTCGATGTCGATGCCGCGCCGCCCGGCCCGGCCGGTGAGCTGGGTGTACTCGCCGGGGGTGATGTCGGCGTGGGTCTCGCCGTTCCACTTGACCAGCTTCTCCATGACCACCGAGCGGGCGGGCATGTTGATGCCGAGGGCCAGGGTCTCGGTCGCGAAGACGGCCTTGACCAGGCCCTTCACGAAGAGCTCTTCGACGACCTCCTTGAACCGGGGCAGCATCCCGGCGTGGTGGGCGGCGATGCCGCGCTCCAGCCCGTCCAGCCACTCGAAGTAGCCGAGGACGTGCAGGTCCTCGTCGGGGATGTCGGCGCAGCGCTCCTCGACGATGGCGCGGACCAGGGCGCGGTCGGCGTCCTTGTTGAGCCGCAGCCCGGAGCTGAGGCACTGCTGGACGGCGGCCTCGCAGCCGGCCCGGCTGAAGATGAAGGTGATCGCGGGCAGCAGGCCCTCGGCGTCCAGCCGGTCGATGACGTCGACCCGGCCCGGTGTCCAGACCCGGCCCGGGCGGCCGTTGGGCATGGAGCGGCCCCGGCCGCGGCCGAAGCGGTCGCGCGGGTTGCGGTCGAGTTCGGAGCGGGCGAGCCGGACCAGCTCGGGGTTGACGGCCTTGCCGGGGTTCTTGAGGCTGTTCCTGGGGCGGCCGTCCCGGTCGGGGTTGGCGAACAGGTCGTACATCCGGTTGCCGGCCATCACGTGCTGCCACAGCGGGACCGGGCGGGTCTCGGAGACGATCACCTTGGTGCCGCCGCGGACGGTGTCCAGCCAGTCGCCGAACTCCTCGGCGTTCGAGACGGTCGCGGAGAGCGAGACGAGGGTGACCGACTCGGGAAGGTGGATGATGACCTCCTCCCAGACGGCGCCGCGGAAGCGGTCGGCGAGGTAGTGCACCTCGTCCATGACGACGTAGCCGAGGCCGTCGAGGGTGCTGGAGCCCGCGTAGAGCATGTTGCGCAGCACCTCGGTGGTCATGACCACCACGGGGGCGTCGCCGTTGACGGTGTTGTCGCCGGTGAGCAGGCCGACCTTGGCGGCGCCGTAGCGCTTGACCAGGTCGCCGTACTTCTGGTTGGACAGCGCCTTGATCGGCGTGGTGTAGAAGCACTTGCGGCCCGCGGCGAGGGCCAGGTGCACGGCGAACTCGCCGACGATGGTCTTCCCGGAGCCGGTGGGGGCGGCGACCAGCACGCCCGATCCGGCCTCCAGCGTCTCGCAGGCCTCCAGCTGGAAGTCGTCCAGCGGGAAGTCGTACAGCTGCTGGAAGCCGTACAGGGCGGAGGCCTGCTCCTTGGCCCGGCGACGGCTGGCCGCGTACGCCTCGGCGGGGCTGAGCTCCCGGTCTTCCTGGGGCTCTGGATCGGGGGTGTTCATCGCCGTCCGGGTGTGGTTGGTGTGATCTCGCATCTCAGCGAGAGGTTACCCGGGTGGAGTGACATCGATAGCACCGTTTTCCGCGCGAGGAGATCACTCCTCTCCCAGATCCATAGTTGCAAATGTCTTCAATCGATCAGGGATGAGCCAGATCCGAACGTCTCCGGTCATTCGCGGTGGAGTGCGGGGATTGCTCCCTACCTTCGAGTGCCACGGCACCCACGCGTGCCGAAGTCACCGACTCACGGGAGGACAGCCACGATGGCGAACCTGGAGATGTCCCTCAAGGAAGCCATGGCGATCGACGGCGCGATCGGCGTCGCCCTGGTCGACTACGGCAGCGGAATGGCCCTCGGCAGCCTCGGCGACGGCGGCGAGATGGACCTCAACGTCGCCGCGGCCGGCAACACCGACGTGGTCCGCGCCAAGATGCGGGCGATGGAGATGCTCAACCTGCACGACAACGAGATCGAGGACATCCTGATCAGCCTGACCAACCAGTACCACCTGGTCCGGCCGATCACGACGCCCAGCGGGCGGGGCCTGTTCCTGTTCCTCGCCCTCAACCGCAGCCGATCCAACCTCGCGATGGCCCGCCACCAGCTGAAGCGGATCGAACTCTCGCTGGAGATCTGAGCCGGCCGACACCAGGGAAGGGGGGCCTCGTGACGGTGGCGCTCTACCAGGCCAAGGCCGAGTTCTTCCGGATGCTCGGCCATCCCGTCCGGATCCGGGTGCTGGAGCTGCTCCAGGCCGGACCGACGCCCGTCCGCTGCCTGCTCGCCGAGCTGGGGGTCGAGCCCTCCAGCCTGTCCCAGCAGCTCGCGGTGCTGCGCCGGTCCGGCATCGTCACCGCCACCCGGGAGGGCAGCACGGTGGTCTACGCGCTGGCCGGCGGCGACGTCACGGACCTGCTGCGGGCAGCCCGGCGGATCCTCACCGGGCTGCTCGCCGACCGGGACGTCCTGCTCGCGGAGCTGCGGGCGGCCGGCGACTGAGGCCCGTCCGACGATTCCCGCCGGGCGCGCCTAGTCCTTGAGCACCTCCAGGAGCCCGTCCGCGAGCCGCTCGTACTCCGCCGCCCGGTTGTACAGCTGGGCGCTGACCCGCAGCACGCCGCCGCCGGGCCACGGCTTGACCGCCACCCGGACGCCGAGCCGCTGCCACACCCCGGTCACCAGCGCCCGGGCGGACTCCTCGGTGTCGAACCGGCCCTCCGGCAGCCGTACGGCACGCATCCACACCCCGGGCGCCGCGGGCAGCGCCCGCAGCCCCGCCCGTTCGACCAGCACCCGCTGGCCGTACGCGGCGAGCCCGGTGTTGTGCGCGGCGACCGCCTCCGTGCCCAGCTCGCGGAGCAGCTCGAAGCCGGCCGGGGCGGCGAGCCAGGGGGTGTAGTCGCAGGTGCCGCGCCACTCGACGTTGTACGGGAAGCCCCGGTGGTGCTCCCAGGACAGCGCGAGCGGGCGCACCCGGGCCGTCCACTCGGGGCGGACGGACAGGACGCCGGTGGCGCGCGGGGCGAAGGCCCACTTGTGCAGGTTGCCGAACCAGAAGTCGGCGTTGGGGTCGACCGGGTCGGGCAGCATGCCGGGCGCGTGGGCGCCGTCCACCAGGGTCGTCACCCCGCGCTCGCGCAGCTCGGCGACCAGGGCCGGGGAGGCGACCGTACGGGCGGTGGGCGAGGTGATCCGGTCCAGGATCGCGACGGTGGTGCGCCCGTCCACGGCGGCGAGCACCGCCTCCCGCACGGCCCGCTCGTCCGGGGCGTCCACCGGCAGCTCGGCCACCACCAGTTCGGCGCCGGTCTCGGCGGCCCTGCGGGCCGCGGCACGGGTGACGGCGCCGTAGCCGTGGTCGGTGACCAGGATCCGGTCGCCGGGGGCGAAGGGGATGCTGTCCAGGGCGATCGCGGCCGCCTCGGTGACGTTGGCGACCATCGCCAGCCGGTCCGGGTCGGTGGCCAACTCGGCGGCGATCCGCACCCGGGCCGCGGCGATCCGGTCCGGCAGGTCGGCGAAGAAGAGGTCCGGGTCCAGCTCGTGTTCGGTGCGCAGTGCGTGCTGTGCGCGCTGGACCGGGAGCGGCACGGCGCCGAAGGAGCCGTGGTTCAGGTGCGCGGCCTGCGGCGAGACGCTGAACAGGCCCTCGGCGGCGGGCAGCGGGACGGGTGGTTCGGCGCTGCTCAGGTCCTCGGTCACTACAGCCTCCCCTTGGTGATGTGTGACATTTCATAACACTCTAGCGGCCGCCTGGGGACGATCCATTGAGTCCGCGAGGCCGAGCTGGGAGACTCCGCACAACCGCCGCCCGGGCCGGGCGGCCAGGCGGGACGGGGGAGCACGGGGATGAAGATCGCAAGACCGGGCCCGGTCGGGCAGCGGCAGTGGACCCCGCTGACGGCGACCAACGCGGGCCTCGCCTTCGGCCTGGAGCTCGCGATGCTCGCGGCACTCTGCTACTGGGGATTCAGGACCGGCTCCACGCCGGTCGTCCGGCTGCTGCTGGGGATCGGCGCACCGGCTCTGGCGGCCACCGCCTGGGGCCTGTTCCTGGCCGCGGGCGGGCCGAAGTTCCGCCAGCCGCTGGGGGTGGAGATCGCGCTCAAGGTGCTCGTCCTGGAGACGGCGGCGCTCGCGCTGCACGCCTCGGGGCGGAGCACCCTGGCGGTGGTCTTCGCGGTGCTGGCGGTGGTCAGCGTGGCCGTGGAGTACACGGCGAACTGACGCGCCGAAGACGTACGGACGGACCACCAGGCCGCCGACCAGGATCAGCGGGGCGGCACGGAGCGCCCGGGCCCGGCCTCGCGCCGACTCGATCCCGCCGCCGAACAGCGCAGTAGGGGTGGAACCCGGTCGGACGCGGCCCTCGTGAGGTTCCCCACCGCGTCCGACCGGGGCCTGTGGCGGCCCGCGGGCCGGGCCTAGGACACGCCCTGCACCTCCGGGAAGTGGCAGGCGGCCTGGCGGCCGCCCGTACCGACGACCTCCAGCAGCGGCCGTTCCGTCCGGCAGCGCTGCTGCGCCTTCGGGCAGCGCGGGTGGAAGCCGCACCCGGCGGGCGGGTCGGCCGGGCTGGGCGGGTCGCCGAGCAGCACGATCCGCTCCCGGGCCCGTTCGGCCGCCGGGTCCGGCAGCGGGACGGCGGACAGCAGCGCCCGGGTGTACGGGTGCGCCGGGTTTCCGTACACCTGGGCCTTGTCGCCGATCTCCACGATGCGGCCCAGGTACATCACCGCGACCCGGTCGCAGACCCGCTTGACCACCGAGAGGTCGTGCGCGATGAACACGTACGCCAGTCCCAGTTCCCGCTGCAACTGCTCCATCAGGTTGACCACTTGGGCCTGGACGGAGACGTCCAGGGCGGAGACCGGCTCGTCCGCGATCACCAGCTTCGGCGAGGTGGCCAGCGAGCGGGCGATGCCGATCCGCTGCGCCTGGCCGCCGGAGAACTCGTGCGGGTAGCGGTCGAGGTGCTCGGGGATGAGCCCGACCAACTCCATCAGTTCTCCGGCCCGTTGGCGCGCCTCCTCGGCGCCCGCGCCCTGGACGAGCAGCGGCTCGGAGATGATCCGGGCCACCGTCTGCCGGGGGTTGAGCGAGGAGTACGGGTCCTGGAAGACCATCTGCAGATGCCGCCGGTGCGGCCGTAGCCGGGCCTGGGACAGCCCGCCGATCTCGGTGCCGTCGAAGGTGACGGTGCCCGAGGTCGGGTCGAGCAGCCGGACGATCATCCGCCCGGTGGTGGACTTGCCGCAGCCGGACTCGCCGACCAGGCCCAGCGTCTCGCCCGCGCCGAGGTCGAAGCTCACCCCGTCCACGGCCCGCACCGGCGCACCGGGCCGCCCGGTGCGCCCGCGCCGCCCGGCGAAGGTCTTCACCAAGTCCCGTACGGAGAGCAGTGGTTCGGCCATCAGACGATCCCTTCCGGCACCAGGGGCAGATGGCACGCGGCCAGGTGGCCGGCGGTGGGCGGGCCGAGGCGGTCGAGCGGCGGGCGCTCGGCCAGGCAGCGGGCGTGCTCCTCGGCGGACGCGGCGGTGGTGCGGGCGCAGCGCGGGGCGAAGGAGCAGCCGGGGGCGGGGGCGAGCAGTGACGGCGGGCTGCCGGGAATGGCCCGCAGCGGGGCGTCGTCGCCGTCGTCCAGGCGCGGCAGCGAGTCCAGCAGGCCCCGGGTGTACGGGTGTGCCGGCGCGGCGAACAGCCGCTCCGCCGGGGCCTGTTCGGCCGCCCGTCCGCCGTACATGACCAGCACCTCGTGGGCGACCCGGGCGACCACGCCCAGGTCGTGGGTGATCATGACGACGCCGAGGCCGCGGTCCTGCTGGATCCGGGCGATCAGGTCGAGGATCTGCGCCTGGACGGTGACGTCCAGGGCGGTGGTGGGCTCGTCGGCGATCAGCAGGTCGGGTTCGCAGGCGAGCGCCATGGCGATCATGACGCGCTGGCGCATGCCGCCGGAGAACTGGTGCGGGTACTCGTCGACCCGGCGGGCCGGTTCCGGGATGCCGACCTCGGCGAGCATCTCGATCGCCTTGGCCCGCCCGGCCTTGCGGCCCGCGCGGAAGTGCACCCGGTAGTGCTCGGCGATCTGTTCGCCGACGGTGTAGAAGGGGTGCAGGCTGGACAGCGGGTCCTGGAAGATCATCGCGATCCGCCGGCCCCGGACGGCGCCCAACTCCCGCTCCCCCAGCCCGGTCAACTCCTGTCCGTGCAGCCGGATCGAGCCGGTGACGGTGGCCCCGTGGTGCAGGCCCATCACGGCCAGCGAGGTGACCGACTTCCCGCTGCCGGACTCGCCGACCAGTCCGAGGGTGCGCCCGGCCTCGACGGCGAAGGAGATGCCGTCCACGGCCCGGACGGTGCCACGCGGGGTGTCGAAGGCGACCTTGAGGTCCTCGACCTCCAACAGGAGAGCCATCTCAGTACCTCACTCTCGGGTCGACGTACGCGTACAGCACGTCGACCAGCAGGTTCGCGGCGACGATGAAGGTGGCCGCGAGCAGGGTGACGCCGAGGATCACCGGCTGGTCGGAGCGCACCAGCGCGTCGTAGAAGAGCCGCCCGACGCCGGGCAGTCCGAATATCGACTCGGTGATGACGGCGCCGGCCAGCAGCCCGCCGAGGTCCATCCCGAAGATGGTCAGGATCGGCGTCATCCCGGAGCGCAGCCCGTGCTTGACCGTCACGGTGCGCGGCGGCAGCCCCTTCGCCCGGGCGGTGCGGATGTACGGCTCGGCCATCGCCTCGATCATCGAGTTGCGGCTCTGCCGGGCGTACATGGCCGCGTAGAGCAGGGCGAGGGCGATCCAGGGCAGCAGCAGGTTGGAGGCCCAGGCGACCGGGCCGTCCGTGAACGCGTGGTACGACGGGTACGGCAGCAGCCCGGCCGTCCTGACCACGCCCCAGATCAGCATGATCGAGGTGAAGTAGACCGGCAGCGAGGCCGCCCCGACCGAGAACACCATCAGCGTCCGGTCGACGGCCCCGCCCTTGCGCAGCGCCGAGGTGACGCCCGCGCCCAGGCCGAGGACCAGCCAGAGCACGGACGCGCCGACGGCCAGCGAGACGGAGACTGGCAGGCGGTCGGTGAGCAGCCCCCAGACCGGCAGCGAGTACTCGTAGGAGTAGCCGAGGCAGGGGAAGCCGCAGTGGGTGGCGCCGGCCCCGCTGCCGTAGTCGCGTCCGGCGAAGATGCCGGTCACATAGGTGGCGAACTGTTCCCAGACCGGCTGGTCCAATCCCATCGCGGCCTTGACCTCGGCGACCCGCTCGGGGCTGCAGGTCTTGCCGCAGGCGGCCACCGCCGGGTCGGCGGGCAGCAGGTAGAAGATGGTGAAGGTGATCGCGCAGATCGCCAGCAGGATGCCGAGCGCGCCGAGCAGCCGGCGGCCGAGGTAGAGGATCACGACCGGCCTCCCCTGGGGTCGAGGATGTCGCGCAGCGCGTCGCCGAGCAGGGTGAAGGCGAGCACGGCGAGGAACAGGAAGGCCGTCGGGATCAGGAAGTAGGTCGGGTCGGTCTCGTAGAAGCTGATGCTCTCGGCGATCATCTGGCCCCAGGAGGCGGTCGGCGGGCGCACGCCCACGCCGAGGTAGCTGAGCGCGGCCTCGGTGGCGATCATGCCGGGCACCAGCAGGGTGGTGTAGGCGATGACCGGGCCGGAGACGTTCGGCAGGATCTCCCGGGTGAGGATCCGCCAGGGGCGGGCGCCGCCGACCTTGGCGGCCTCGACGTACTCGCGGTGCTTGAGCGAGAGGGTCTGGCCGCGCACCACCCGGGCGATGCCGGGCCAGGTGAACAGCCCGATCACCAGGGTGATCAGCAGGATCCGGTTGACGTCCTTGGCCACCGACATCATCGAGATCATGAAGATCAGCGAGGGGAAGGACATGGTCAGGTCCATCAGCCGGGACAGCACGGTGTCGGTCCGTCCGCCGAAGTAGCCGGCCGCGATGCCGACCAGGGTGCCGGTGACCACCACCACGGCGGTGGCGGTGAAGGCGATCAGCAGCGAGACCTGGCCGCCGTGCAGCACCCGGGCGAACAGGTCGCGCCCGGTGGCGGGTTCGACGCCCAGCCAGTGCCGGGTGCCGATGCCGCCGAAGTCGCCGATCGGCTGGCCGCCGAGGTACGGGTCCACGGCGCGCTTGTCGAACTCCTCGGGGGTCCAGCCGCCGAGTTCGCTCAGCGGCTCGGCGAGGACGGCGAGCAGGATCAGCAGGGCGACGGTGACCAGGCCGAAGCGGGCCGAGCCCTTGGCCCAGAGCTGGTCCCAGACCAGTCGCCAGGGCCCCCTGCTGGAACGTTTCACCGGTGGCGGCGGCGCTTCGGCCGTAGCGGTTTCGATGGTGGTGCTCATCGGAGGAGCCCTCAGCCCTTGCTCTTCGAGGGGTCCTTGAGGCCGATCGTGGCGAAGTCCCACTGACCGGTCCACACCGGGGAGCCGAACGCCCCGGCCACGTTCGTCCCGGCCAGCAGCGGACGGCGCTGCCACAGCATCGGCACGGTGGGCGCCTTCTTCATCAGCTCCTCGTTGAGCTGCTGCCACGCCTTGTTGGCCTCGGTGACGTCGGACATCGCGTTGATCTGGTCGATCCGGTCCGAGGTGACCTGGTCGCGGAACTGCTCGACGTTGCCCTGGTTGCCCTTCTCCTTGATGGTGCGGCCGTCGAAGACCTGCGGCAGGAAGGTCGCGCCGGACGGGTAGTCCGGACACCAGCCGAGGATGGCCAGGTCGGGAGCGTTCTTGGTGTCGCCGATGGTGTCGTAGTAGACGGACGGGTCGGCGGTGGTGATGGTGACCTGGATCCCGACCTTGGCCAGCGACTGCTGCAGCGCCTCGGCCCGGGTCTTGTCCCCGGAGGAGACGGTCAGCGAGACCTTGAGGTCCGTCCTGCCCGCGTCCTTGAGCAGCTGCTTGGCCTTCTCCGGGTCGCCGGTGGAGGGGATCTTCAGCGGGTCCAGCTTGGTGCCGCCGGCCAGTGCGGGCGGGAGGTAGGAGGTGGCCACGTCACCCATCGCCGGGCCTCCGTTCGCCGTCACCTGGGCGTCCCGGTCGACCGCGTACATCAGGGCCTCGCGCACCTTGGGGTCGTCGAAGGGCGCCTTGGAGGTGTTGGGGTACAGCATGTCGGTGCAGCCCTGCTGCTCGGCGATCAGCCGGGACCGCACGTCCGCCTTGGGCAGCACCTTGGAGACGGACTCGGGGCGCAGGTTCATCCACTCCACCGCGGAGGCGTCCGCGCCCTCGCTGGCGATGATCCGGTCGTCCACCTGGCCGCCCTTGAGGCCCTGGGTGACAACGATCCTGTCCGGGTACGCCTTGCGGACCGGGTCGGTGGACTGGTCCCAGTTGGTGTTGCGGACCAGGACGAGCTGCTTGCCCCGGTCGTAGGTCTCGATCCGGTACGGGCCGGAGGAGAACGGCCGCAGGTCGTACTGGGGGCCCTTGTCCTGGGACTGCGGCACGGGGGCGAAGGTCGGCAGGGTCGCGGTGTACGAGAACTCGGCGACCGGGCGCTTGAGGTGGAAGACCACCGTCCTGTCGTCCGGGGTCTCGATGCTCGCCAGGTGCTCGCCGTTCAGCGGGCCCTTGTAGTTCTCGTCGTCGGCCAGGTACTGCTGGGCGTAGTCGGGGCCACCGGTGAGGTCGGGGGCGAAGGAGCGCTCGACGTTGTACTTGATGTCGGCGGACTTGATCGGCGTGCCGTCCTCGTACTTGACGCCGTCCTTGAGGGTGAAGGTCCAGGTCTTCCCGCCGTCCGAGGGCCGGCCGAGGTCGGTGGCGAGGTCCGGGACGATCTCGCTGCCCGCGGCGCCCGGCTCGGCCTTGAAGGTGACCAGGGTGCGGTAGAGCAGCCGGATGCCGAAGTCCATGTTCGGCATGGTCCAGTTGCGGGCCGGATCGAGGTGGGCGAAGTCCTGGTTGGACAGCACCGTCAGGGTGCCGCCCTTCACCGGCGTGCCGCCGACGATCGTCCCCGACTCGGCACCGGGGGCCCGGGTGCTGCCGGCCGCGGCGTCGCCACCGCCACTGTCGCTCTTGTCGTTCTTGCAGGCCCCGAGGCCGAGGGTGAGGGCCGCCGCGAGGGCGGTGGCGAGGATGGCATGGGTGCGCCTGGTCATGTGGCAACTCCGCTGTGGGGGGCCTGCATTGGCCCGCTCTGGGCCTGGTTCGGTCGCGGGGCCCGGCTCTGGCCGCACCGCCGTGTGACCCGTAACATAGTAATGTGAAATTGCACTGCACAAGGGGTGGCGGCCGCCGTTACCCAGCTGTGTCCGTGCGCCCCAGCTCGCCACCCCCGCCTAGGAGTTCACCGGTGACCCTCCCGCAGCCCGGACTCACCACCGGCAGCCACGACCTCCCGGTCTCCCCCGCCCTGGACGCCTTCATGGCCTCCCACTGGGCCGCCACCCCGCTCCCCGCCGACCGGCGCGTCCCCGGCCACTCCGGATTCCCCGGCCGCCGCGCCCGGCTCTCCGCCACCTTCCCCGGTGAACGCCTGATCGTCCCGGCCGGGCGCCTCAAGGTCCGCTGCAACGACCTGGACCACCGCTTCCGACCGCACAGCGCCTACGTCTGGCTCACCGGGCTCACCGGCGAGGACCAGGCCGACCACGTCCTCGTCCTCGAACCGGCCGGCGCCGCGGGCCACGAACCGGTGCTCTACGTCCGCCCCCGCTCCCCGCGCGACGGCGGCGAGTTCTACCGCGACCGCCGCTACGGCGAGTTCTGGGTCGGCCGCCGCCCCGACCTCGCCGAGGCGGCCCAGCTCACCGGACTGCGCACCGAACACCTCGACGACCTGGGCAAGTTGCTCACCGGACCACAGCCGCCCACCCGCGTACTGGCCGGCACCGACCCCTTCGTCGACTCCGCGCTCGACCTCGACGGCGACTCGTTGCGTCACGGCGAACTCGCCGCCGTCCTCTCCGAGTTGCGACTGGTCAAGGACACCTGGGAGGTCCAGCAGCTGCAACTCGCCGTCGACCACACCGTCAGCGGCTTCGAGGACGTCGTCCGCGCCCTGCCCACCGCCCTGCGCCACCACCGCGGCGAACGCTGGATCGAGGGCGTCTTCGACCTGCGCGCCCGCGCCGAGGGCAACGGCCCCAGCTACACCACCATCGCCGCCTCCGGCGCCCACGCCTGCGTCCTGCACTGGATCCGCAACGACGGCGCCCTCGACCCGAACTCCCTGCTCCTGCTCGACGCCGGCGTCGAGACCGACACCCTCTACGCCGCCGACATCACCCGCACCCTCCCCCTCGGCGGCACCTTCACCCCCGTCCAGCGCCAGGCCTACGAACTCGTCCTCGCCGCCCAGAGCGCCGGCATCGCCGCCCTGCGCCCCGGCGCCCGCTTCCGCGACTTCCACCGGGCCGCCATGCGCGTCATCGCCGAAGGCCTCGCCGACTGGGGCGTCCTGCGCATCCCGGCCGAGCAGGCCCTCGCCGACGACAACGGCCTGTACCGCCGCTACACCCTCTGCGGCAGCGGCCACATGCTCGGCCTCGACTACCACGACTGCGCCAAGGCCCGCGCCGACCGCTACGTCGACGGCACCCTGGAAGCGGGCATGGTCCTCACCGTCGAACCCGGCCTCTACCTCCAACCCGACGACGAAACGCTCCCCCTGGAACTCCGCGGCCTCGGCATCCGCATCGAGGACGACCTCGTCATCACCGAGGACGGCGCCCACCTGATGTCCGGCGCCCTCCCCCGCACGGTCAACGCCATCGAGTCCTGGATGGCGGACCTGCTGAGCTGAGTCCGGTCGAGTGGACGATCAAGCCACCTTGATCGTCCGCTCCCCCTGCTTCACGGTGACTTCGACCTCACCGCCGAGGCGCGCCGAGCGCACTACCCCCGCGCGCTCCGCCACAGCTGCGCCACGATGTCCTCCGCCGGGCCCGTGCGGGCGAGCCGGTGGGCGGTGCCCGCCCAGAGGTGCATGGCGTCGGTGTCGGCGCGGCGGGTGGCGGCGGCTCGCAGAGGTGCGGTGAGGTGGTGCACCTCGGGGTAGGCGGGCGGGGCGTACGGGCCGTGGCGGTCGATGAAGGCGTTGCGCAGGCCGCGGGCCGGACGGCCGGTGAAGGCGCGGGTGACGACGGTCTCCGGCAGTTCGGTGAGCGCGGCCCGATGGGCGGCCGAGGCGCCGGACTCGTCGGAGCGCAGCAGCGCCGTCCCCAGTTGCACCGCGACCGCCCCGGCCCGCAGCGCCGCCGCGATCGCCGCGCCGTCGCCCAGCCCGCCCGCGGCGACCAGCGGCAGCGGCGTCACCGCCCGTACCGCGGCCAGCAGTTCCAGCAGCGGCAGCTCCCCCGCCGCGTCCGCCGCCCGGTGGGTGCCGCGGTGCCCGCCCGCCTCCGGGCCCTGCACGCACAGCGCGTCCATCCCGACCGCCTGGGCCGCCCGCGCCTCCTCCGGCGTGGTGACGGTGCCGACCTGCAGCGTCCCAGCCGCCCGCAGCGCCGCCGACTCCTCGGCCGTCGGCAGCCCGAAGGTGTACGAGACCACCGGCACCGGGTCCGCGAGCAGCACGGCGAGCTTGGCCTCCCAGTCGTCCCGGTCCGGCCCGATCTCCTCCGGCAGCGCCACCCCCCACCGCTCGGCCTCCGGCCGCAGCCGCTCCCGGTAGGCGGCCACCGCGGCCGGATCGGCGGGCGGGGCCGGCACGAAGAGGTTCACCCCGTACGGTCGGTCGGTCGACTTCCGGACCGCGGCGATCTGTTCGGCCATCCCCGTGGCGCTCTTGTAGCCCGCGGCCAGGAACCCCAGCCCGCCGGCCCGGTTCACCGCGGCCGCCAGTTCGGGCGTCGAGGCGCCGCCCGCCATCGGGGCGCCGATCACCGGTACGGCGAGTTCGTCGAGACGCACGGCCATCGGGGGGCCTCCTCCCACTCCTACGGGTACCTCCCTCACCCTACGCTCAGCGGATCAGCCCCCGCCTGCGCGCCTCCCGCACCGCCGCCGTGCGCGAGTCCACCCCCAACTTGGTGTAGACGTGCACCAGATGGGACTTCACCGTGGCCTGGCTCAGGTGCAGCCGCTGGCTGACCTGCTGGTTGGTCAAGCCGTCCGCGACCAGCCCCAGCACCTCGGTCTCCCGCGCGCTGAGCGCTGCCGACGGCGTGCGCATCCGCTCCAGCAGCCGGTCCGCCACGCTCGGCGCCAGCGCGCTGCGCCCCGCCGCGGCGGCCCGTACCGCCTGGGCCAGCTCCTCCGGCGGGGCGTCCTTGAGCAGGTACCCGGTCGCGCCGGCCTCCAGCGCGGGCAGGGTGTCCGCGTCGCTGTCGTAGGTGGTGACCACCAGCACCCGCGGCGCGCCTGGCCGGGCGGTGATCGCCGCGGTGGCCTGGGCCCCGTTCATCGCCGAACCGGGCCCGAACTGCAGGTCCATGAGGACCACGTCCACCCCCGGCTCGGCGGCCAGCTCGACGGCCCGCTCCGCGGTGGCCGCCTCCGCCACGATGGCGAAGTCCGGTTCGCTCTCCAGCACCGCCCGCAGCCCGGCCCGCACCACCGGGTGGTCGTCGGCGATCAACAGCCGGATCACGGTCCGACCTCCGGGCCGACCGGCAGCTGCACCGCCAGCGCCGTGCCCTGTCCGGGCGCCGACTCCACCGTGAAGCTGCCGCCGAGCGCCCGCGCCCGGGCGCGCATCGAGGGCAGCCCGAAGCCGCCGTCCCCGCCGGTGCGGCCGGCCACCGCCGCCGGATCGAACCCGGCCCCGTCGTCGAACACGTCCAACGCCACCTCGCCCTCCATGTAGCTGAGTGTCACCTCGGCCCGCGAGGCCTTCGCGTGCCGCACGGTGTTGCCGAGCGCCGACTGCGCGATCCGCAGCAGGGCCACCTCCTGCGCCGCCGGCAGCCGGACCGGGTCCCCGGAGACGTGCAGGTGGACGGGCAGCGCGCTGTGCGCCGTGGTGGTCGCGCACAGCCGCTCCAGCGCGACCGGCAGCGGATCGCCGTCCAGCGCGGGCGGGCTCAGCGCGCGGACGAACCGCCGGGCCTCGTCCAGGTTGTCCTGGGCGGCCTGCCGCGCCTGCTCGACGTACCGGGCCGCGGCCTCGGTCCGCTCGGGCAGCGCCCGCTGGGCGGCCCGCAGCAGCAGCTGGATGGAGCTGAGGCTCTGCGCGAGGGTGTCGTGGATCTCCCGGGCGAGGCGCTCGCGCTCGGCCAGCACCCCGGCCGCGTGGTGGGCGGCGGCGGCGTCGGCGCGGGCCGCGGTCAGCTCGTCGATCAGCCGGCGCCGCTCCTCGCTCTCCCGGTACAGCGCCTGGTAGCCGAGCACGGTGGCGGTGGCGACGGCCGCCCCGAGGGCGGGCCCGATCGAGGCGGCGAGGCTGAAGCTGTGCTGGTGCCAGGACCACGCGGCGATCGAGGCGGCGGCCGTCAGCCCGACCGCGGCCAGGCCGCTGCGCTGGCCGAGCAGGTGCAGTTCCAGGAAGTACAGCGGGAACGCCAGCCACACCCCGTCCTGGGTGGCGACCAGCAGGCCCGCCCAGGTGACGCCGAGCAGCGCCAGCCAGAGCGCCGCGCCCCGGCGCGAGCGGCGGACGGCGGCCAGCCGGGGGCCGGCGGCGTACACCGCGGCCGTCGCGGAGGCCGCGGCGGCGACGGCGGCCGGATCGCCGCCGCGCTCGACGAAGGCGACGCGGGCGACGGCGAGCGCCAGCAGGCCCGCCACGAGCAGGTGCAGGCAGACCTGGAGGACGCGGGCGACGGGGATGGTCCTGGATCGTTCGGTCGCCATCCCTCCAGCCTAAGCTCCCGGCCCGCCGAGCAGCATCAATCAAAAGGTTGACCGGCGCTTCGGCCCTTCGATGCCCAGGATGCAATCCCCCGCGCGATGCCCCCTCCCCCTCCTTCGAGGGACGGTGTGAGCATCACCCGTCTGTCCGCAGGAAGGCCCACCGTGTTCGTCGCCTGGAGGGATCTGAGGTTCGCCAAGGGGCGGTTCGCCCTGATGGGAACCGTCATCGTGCTGATCACCGTGCTGGTCGGCCTGTTGTCCGGGCTCACCGCCGGACTCGGCCGGCAGAACATCTCCGCCATCGAGGGCCTTCCCGCCGACCACCTGGTGTTCGGCAAGCCCGCCGACGGCCAGGAGCTCAACTTCACCGACTCCCAGGTCACCCCCGACCAGTGGCAGGCCTGGGCACGCGAGCCCGGCGTCACCTCCGCCCAGCCGCTCGGCATCACCACCACCAAGGCCGCCGCCGGGCAGCGCACCGCCGCCCTCTCCGCCTTCGGCGTCCCGGACGGCTCCGACCTCGCTCCGCAGGGCGGCCGGGTCGGTCCCGGTCGGGCCGTGCTGTCCACCGCCGCCGCCGAGAAGCTCGGCAACCTCACCGACGGCGCCGACTTCACCCTGGCCGGCCACCGGCTCACCGTCGCCGCCGTCGAGGGCGACGCCGCGTACAGCCACACCCCGGTGATCTGGACCAGCCTCTCCGACTGGCAGCAGTTCGCCCCCGGCGGCACCGGCCACGCCACCGTCGTCGCCCTCCGCACCACCGCGGGCGCCGACCTCGCCGCGGCCGACGCCCGCCACGGCACCGAGACCCGCACCCGGGACGACGCCCTCGCCGCGATCGGCTCCTACACCTCCGAGAACGGCTCCCTCCAGCTGATGCGCGGCTTCCTGTTCGCCATCTCGGCCCTGGTGATCGGCGCCTTCTTCACCGTCTGGACGATCCAGCGCAGCGGCGACGTCGCGGTGTTGAAGGCCCTCGGCGCCTCCACCCGCTACCTGCTGCGCGACGCCCTCGCCCAGGCCGTCCTGCTGCTGGTACTCGGTACGGCCGTCGGCACCGCGATCGCCCTCGGCGCCGGCTCACTGATCGGCTCCGCCGTCCCCTTCGTCCTGGATGCCCCGACCCTGCTGCTACCCGCCGCCGTCATGATCGCCCTCGGCGCGGTCGGCGCGGCCCTGTCCATCCGCCGGATCACCTCCGTCGACCCGCTGACCGCCCTGGGGAGCGCCCGATGAGCCTTGTCCTGGACCGCATCACCCTCACCTACCCCGACGGCGACGGCCGGCTCACGGCCTTGGACGACGTCTCCCTGACCGTCCCCAAGGGGACGCTCACGGCCGTCGTCGGCCCCTCCGGCTCCGGCAAGTCCAGCCTGCTGGCGGTGGCCGCCACCCTGATCGGCCCGGACTCCGGGCGGGTCGTCGTGGACGGCACCGACACGGCGGGCCTCGACCGCACCGCGCTGACCTCGTTGCGCCGCACCAGGATCGGCATCGTCTTCCAGCAGGCCAACCTGCTGCCCTCGCTCACCGCCGCCGAGCAGCTGCAGGTGATGGCCCACCTCGACGGCCGCTCCCCCCGCAGCGCCCTCCCCCGCGCCCTGGAACTCCTGGACGCCGTCGGCCTCCACGACCAGGCCCACCGACGGCCGCACCAGCTGTCCGGCGGCCAGCGGCAGCGGATCAACATCGCCCGCGCCCTGATGAACGACCCCACGGTGCTGCTGGTGGACGAGCCCACCAGCGCCCTCGACCACGAACGCGGGGCGGCGGTACTGGAGTTGATCACCGAACTCACCCACCGGCGGGCCACCGCGACCGTCCTGGTCACCCACGACCGCACCCACCTGACGGCGGTGGACCAGATCGCCGAGGTCCACGACGGCCGGCTGGTGGTGCCTTCGGCCGCGGCCTGAGCTACCTCTTGGCGGAGAGCACGTCGTCCACCGAAAGCGTCACCGTTGCCCCGATCGATTCGGGCAATGTGAATGACTGCCCGGGATGGTGGACGGCGTGCACCTGGTACTCGCTGTCCTTCGGATCGGTCAACACCATGACTCGCTGATTCTTCCGATCCACGATGACGTAAACGGGCACACCAGCAGACGCGTAAACGGTTGGCTTCCGCTTGAGGTCGTCGCTGAGATTCGATGACGTGACTTCGAGTACGAGCCGGAAGACTGCCGGGTCGTAACAGTTGTACTCGATCACGTGGTCATCGATGTCGGCGTCGACGATCGACAGGTCTGGTACGGCATAGTCAGAAGGTCCGTCGGGCAACCAGATACCGATGTTCTGCAGGACCTCGACCTCCTCCCCGTCGAGCCCAGCCGCAAACAGTGCCCGCATGAGGCGGCTCAGCGACTTACCGTGCGAAGCATTTGGCGGCGGCGTCACGGTGATCTGGCCCCCGACGATCTCGACCCGGTACCCAACGAGCTGGTTGGAAATCAGCTCGGCGGCCTCAAGCAGCGTCGGCTGCTCGGCGGCTTCGAGCGGCGGGGCCTGCTCGAAGGGCTCTTCCACTGCTGCGGCGGACATGGATTTCCTCCTGGCTGCCGATGTCGAGAACATCATCGTAGGACCGGAGCGCTTCCCGACACCCAATCTGTCGCATTCACCCCAAAGGGTGGTTTCAACCGCTACCGGGCCCGCAGCCGCAGGGCCGGGCGCTCCGACTCCGCCGTCTCGTCCTGGCCGGCCCAGAGGGAGCGCACATGGCTGAGGTGCCGCGTCATGCAGGCCTCCGCCGCCTCGGCGTCGCCGCCGAGCATCAGGTCGAGCAGCTCCACGTGCTCCTCCGCCGAGGACACCAGCTGCCCCTGCTCGTCCAGCCGGGTCAGCCCGTACAGCCGGGAGCGCTTGCGCAGGTCCCCGACCACCTCCACCAGCCGCGCGTTGCCCGCCAGCCCCAGCAGGTCGAGGTGGAACTGCCGGTCCGCCTCCAGGTACCCGATCAGGTCGTGCTTGCGCGCGGCCGCGACGATCGCCTCGGCCTGGGGGCGCAGCCGCTCCAGCTGGTCCTTGCTCGCGGTGCGCGTGACCCGGCCGACGGTCGGGACCTCGATCAGGGCGCGGATCTCGGTGTAGTCGTCCAGGTCGCGCTCGGTGAGCTCGGTGACCCGGAAGCCCTTGTTGCGGACGGCTTCGACCAGGCCTTCACGGGCGAGGTCGAGCATGGCCTCGCGCACGGGGGTGGCGGAGACGCCGAAATCGGCGGCGAGCGCGGGGGCGGAGTAGACGACGCCGGGGCGCAGTTCGCCGGAGATGAGGGCCGCCCGGAGGGCGTGGGCGACCTGGTCGCGGAGCCGCTCCTGCACGGAGATCAGGGTGCGGGATTTGAGCTCGGCCATGGTGTTCCTCCGGGTGGGTGCAGAACACCAGCGTACAATGTCACGTTACGTTGAGCATGCAACAGTCCGGGACTCATGGTGACAGCGGCCGCCGGCCCTGACAACGGCCGGCGGCCCACGATCTGCCGCTACGCGGACGGCTGCGCCCGGCGGAACTGCCCCACCAGTGCGGTCAGGCTCGCCGCGCCGCGCCCGGACTCGACCCCGCGTCGGAAGGCCTCGGCCAGGACGGCCGGCAGGGCGTCGTCCACCCCGGAGGCCTCGGCGGTGTGCCGGACGTGCTCGATGCTGGCCAGCGCCATCGCCAGCCGGTCGACGTCCCCGGCGTGGTTCCCGGCCGTGATCCGAGGCGCGTAGAACGCCTGGAAGCCCGGCATGGAGGCCGCGGTCGAGGACAGGTACGGCAGGAACTCCTCGGCCGAGATGCCGTTGGCCTCGGCGATCGCGGTGGCGTGCAGGTAGCCGGCCATGGAGGTCCAGAACAGGTCCATCTGGATCTGGTAGTACAGCTGTGCCAGCCCGGGGTCGTCACCCCGGAAGTCGGCCCCGGTCAGCACCTCCAGCGCGGCCCGGTGCCGGTTGAACAGCTCGACCGGCCCGCTGTAGAAGGTGGACGACTCGGGGCTGCCGATGCCGGAGGGCGGCACCTGCACCCCGCCGGTGAGGTGCCCCGCGCCGCGCTCGGTGAGCCACCGTGCCGCCTCGCGGGCCCGCGCGGGGGTGTCCGAACTGAGGTTGGCGATCACCTTCCCGGCCACCGCCCCTTCCACCGACTCCAGCACCGCGAACACCGCGTCGTAGTCGGTGAGGCTGAGCACCACGAGTTCGTTGGCGGCCACCGCCGCCTCCGCGCCGGGCGCCAACCGCGCTCCCCGGGCGACCAGTTCGTCGGCCCGCGCGGCCGTGCGGTTCCACACCGTGACGGCGTAGCCGGCGTCCAGGTACGCCCCGGCCATGGCCTGCCCCATCGGGCCGAGCCCGATCACCGTCACGGACCGCTTCGCCTGCTGCTCGGTGGACACAGGGATTCCCCTCTCTAGAACGAACGCTCTATCCAGTACCGACGGCGACGCTAGCACAACTCTGGAACGAACGCTCTACTCAGAATCTCGGCTAGGATTCGGCCCGTGAAGACCGCCGAGAAGACCAGCAGCGTCGGCACCCGCGAGCGGATCGTCCGGGCCACCTCCCGGCTGCTGCAGCGTCAGGGCTACGAGGGCACCGGGATCAAGCAGATCTCCCGCGAGGCCGAGGCCACCCTGGGCTCCGTCTACCACTTCTTCCCGGGCGGGAAGCAGGAGTTGGCGGCCGAGGCGATCCGGCACGGGGACCAGGAGTTCGCCGTCATCCTGCGCGCCGGCCTCGGCTCCGCCGAGGACCTGACCGCGGCGGTCACCACCTGCACCACTCTGCTCGCCCGCGAGCTGCGCGGCTCCGACTGGCAGGACGGCTGCCCGATCACCACCACCGCCCTGGAGACCGTCGGCCGAGCCCCGGTGATCGAGCAGGCCGTGACCGAGGCCTTCGCCAACTGGCAGGCCATCGTGGGGGAACGCCTGCGCACCGCCGGCATCGGCGCCGAGGACGCCCGCGAGCTGGCCGGCACCGTCATCAACACCCTGGAGGGCGCCGAACTCGCCGCCCAGGTCGCCCGCAGCGAGGAGCCGCTGCACATCGCCGGCCGCCACCTGGCCCGGCTGCTCGCCACCTACCTCCCGCAGGACTGACGCACGAAAGGAGCCGGCCCGGTGGGGGATCCCTTCCCACCAGGCCGGCTCCGGCCTCCACAACTGCGATGCACTCCCGGCAGTTGGCCCGTACGCTACGGCGACCGGCGTCGCCCGGCCCGGTACACCTCGGCCGCCACGGCCAGGTCCTCCCAGGCCATCCCGACGCTCTTGAAGAACCGCGGCCGCCCGTCCGGCACCAGCGCGTCGCCGCGCACCAGTTCGGCCAGGTTCCACAGCTGCCGTCCGCCGACGCCCGCCAGCAGCAGGTCCCCGGCCTCGCGCGCCGCCACCGCCCGCGCCTCGACGTACAGCTCGGCCCGGCCGACCAGCACCTCATCCACCTCCCGCGCCTCCGGCTCGTGCGAGCCGACCGCCGCGACGGCCGCATGCGCGGGCACCAGCGCGCCGTCGAACAGCGGGGTGCGCGCGGTCGTGCAGCACACCACCACGTCCGCCCGCCCGACCGCCTCCGGCCCACCCGCCGAGGCCATGAGTCCGAGCCCCCGCCCGTACGCCACCAGCGCGGCCACCCGCCCGGGGTCGCGCGCCACCACGGTGAGCCGCCGCAGCGGCCGGACGGCCAGCAGCGCGTCCAGGTGCCCGTACGCCTGCGGGCCGGAGCCGAACACCACCAGGTGCTCGGCCTCCGGCTCCGCAAGCCTCGCCAGCGCCGCCGCCGTCACGGCGGGCGTGCGCAGGGCCGTGAGGGCCGCGCCGTCCAGCACGGCCAGCGGCTGGAGCGTGGCCCCGTCCAGCAGCAGGTAGCTGCCGGTGATCCGGGGCAGCCCGCGCGCCGGGTTGTCCGGCACGACCCCGGCGATCTTGACGCCCGCGTACGGCCCGGCGGCGGCCGGCATCAGCAGCAGCTCTCCCGCCGGCACCGGTACGGCCGACCGGGCGGGCGCCGCCTCCGGGTCCAGCCCGTCCAGCAGCACCCGCTCGATCGCCCGCACCGCCCCGGCGGGCCCGAGCCCACCGGTGCCCGGCACGGTGGACTGGAGCGGCTCAGCCCCCGTACCGGGCAGTCCGTCACCGGGCGACGCGGCACCCGACGGCCCCGCACCGAACGGCTCGCCACCGGGCGGCGCAGCACCGCTCACAGGAGGAACCCCGCCCCGAGCGAGTCCCCCGGCTCCACGACGAACAGGTGCTCCCCGGTCCGGAACGCGACGCCGCCGACCTCGGTGACGACCCCGTCCGCCAGCGGGTCGCCCCGGCCCACCGCCCGCCCGGTGAACACCGTGCCGATGATCGACTCGTGCAGCAGTTCCTCCCCCGGCGCGAGCCGCCCCTCGGCGACGAGCACCGCGAGCCGGGCGGAGGTCCCGGAGCCGCAGGGCGAGCGGTCGATCTGCCCGTCCGCGAAGACGGTGACGTTCCGCTGCACCAACGCCGAGCCCTCCGACGGGAGTTCCTCGTACAGCACCACGCCGTACACCCCGGACAGCCGCGGGTCCGTCGGGTGCGAGACCTCCTCGGCGCCGGCCAGCAGCTCCCTGATCTCCCGCCCCACAGCAGTGAGTTCGGGGAGCTGCTCGGCCGACACCGCCAGGCCCAGCGCGGCCGCCGGCACCGAGACGTAGCACGCTCCGGCGTGTGCCACGGCGGCCTCCACCACGCCGCGCGAGGTGGCCAGCGGCAGCTTCAGGGCGCTGACCCGGCTGGGCACGTTGCGGAAGGTGACCCCGGTCGTGCGCCCGCCCGCCCGGTGCACCAGGGCGGTGACCCGCCCCGAGGGCACGTCGATCCGCACCCGGGCCACACCGTCCGCGGGGGCCGGGACCAGCCCGGAGTCGACCGCCCAGGCGCCGAGCGCGATGGTGCCGTGCCCGCAGGCGGTCGAGTAGCCGTCCTTGTGCCAGAACAGCACGCCCAGGTGCGCCCCGTCGTCGTCCGGCGGCACCAGGAAGCCGCCGTACATCCCGGCGTGCCCGCGCGGCTCCCGGACGAGCAGCTGCCGGACCTCGTCCAGCGAGCTCGGCCGGGGCGCGGTGGCGCTGCCGCCCGCGCCGATCGCGACGGCCCGCCGCTCGGCGACGCTGTCGCCCGGGATCGGGGGGATCCCGTCCAGCACGATCCGGAACGGCTCCCCGGCCGTGTGGTAGTCGACCGTGCTGACCCTCATCACAGCCCGCCGCCCGGCAGCACGCTGACCGTCCGGCTGACGGTGTAGAACTCCAGCGCCGCCCGGCCCTGTTCGCGCTCGCCGTGGCTCGCGCCCTTGGTCCCGCCGAAGGGCAGGTGGAAGTCGACGCCGCTGGAGGGGGCGTTGACCCGGATCATGCCCGCGTCCAGCCGGTCGGCGGCGGCCAGGGCCGCGTCCAGGCTGCGGGTGTGCACCGAGGTGGCGAGGCTGTGCGGGGTGTCGTTGGCGAGCGCGATCGCCTCGTCCAGATCGGCCGCCGCGTGCAGCACCGCCACCGGGCCGAAGAACTCCTCGCGTGCCAGCGGGTGTTGGTCGGGCACGTCGGCGAGCAGGGTCGGTTCGACGTACCAGCCGGCCCGCTCGGGCACCCCTCCTCCGACCAGTACGCTCGCCCCGGCCTCGACGGCCGAGGAGACCGCCCCCGTCATCCGCTCCCGCGCGGCCTCGTTGACCACCGGCCCGCAGACCGAATCGTCCACCGCCGCAAGGGCCTTGACCAGCGCCTCGCGCAGCGGCGCGTACGCCGCTCCCACCGCGATCACCCGGCTGGTGGCGGTGCACTTCTGCCCGGCGTACCCGGCGATCGCGGCCGCGATGTGCCCGGCGGCCAGCTCCACGTCCGCGTCCGGCAGCACCAACGCCGCGTTCAGTCCGCCGAGTTCGGCCTGCACCGGCACCCCGCGCCCGGTGGCGGCCCGCACCACGGCCCGGCCGACCCCGGTGGAGCCGGTGAAGGACACCACGTCCGCCGCTTCGACCAGCGCCACCCCCTCCTCGGCCCCGCCGGGCAGCACCGTGAAGACGTCCTCGGGCAGCGAGGCCAGCGCGGTCAGCTCGGCCAGCCGCAGCGCGCACGCCGTCGCCTCCGGCGCGGGCTTGAGCACCGCCGTGTTCCCGACCGCCAGCGCCGGAGCGGCCTTCCAACTCGGGATCGCCAGCGGGAAGTTCCACGGCGCGATCAACCCGGCCGCCCCGTACGGCCGGCGCCGGGTGAGCAGCAGCCCCGGCCCGGCGGCGGTCTCGTGCACCGCCCCGGACGGCTCGTACGGCGCCTGGGCGTAGTAGCGCCAGATCGCCGCCGTCCGGGCGACCTCCCCCCGCGCCTCGGCGAGCGGCTTGCCGACCTCGCGCACGATCAGCGCGGCCAGCTCCTCCGCGTGCGCCTCGACCGCCTCGGCGACCCGGCCGAGGGTCGCCGAGCGGGCGCCCGCACCGGCCGCGAGCCAGCCGGCCTGCGCGGCCCGGGCCCGTCCGACGGCGGCCCGCACGGCCTCGGCGCCGGGCGCCTCGACGGCGACCACCAGGTCGGCCGGGTCGGCGGGGTTGTACGAGGTGATGCTCACAACTACCAGCCCTTCAGAGTGAGTTCACAAAGACAGCATCAGAGCAGGAAGCCCGCCGGGAACGGGTCGTCCGGGTCGAGGAAGTACTGGGCGGTGCCGGTGACCCAGGCCCGCCCGGTGACGGTGGGCACCACGGCGGGGTGTCCGGCCACCTCGGTCTCCTCGACCAGCCGCCCGGTGAAGGTCGTCCCGATGAAGGAGTCGTTGCGGAAGTCCCGCCCGAGCGGCAGTTCACCGCGCGCGTGCAGCTGCGCCATCCGCGCCGAGGTGCCGGTGCCGCAGGGCGAGCGGTCGAACCAGCCGGGGTGGATGGCCATCGCGTGCCGGGAGTGTTCGGCGGTGGAGCCGGGGGCGAGCAGTTGGACGTGGTGGCAGCCGTGGATGGACGGGTCCTCCGGGTGCACCGGCCGGTCCGGGCCCGCGTTGACGGCCGCCATCAGGGCCAGGCCCGCGTCCAGCATGTCCTGCTTGCGCTCGCGCTCGAACGGCAGCCCGAGTTCGGCGAGCGGCAGGATGGCGTAGAAGTTGCCGCCGTACGCGAGGTCGTAGCCGACCGTGCCGTAGCCGGGCACCTCTATCTTGCGGTCCAGCGCGACGGCGTAGGAGGCGACGTTGCGGATCGTCACCGCCTTGGCGGCGCCGCCCTCGACCCGCACCTCGGCGACGACCAGCCCGGCGGGGGTGTCCAGCCGCACCGTCGTCACCGGCTCGACCACGGGCACCATCCCGGTCTCGACCAGCACGGTGGCGACGCCGATGGTGCCGTGCCCGCACATCGGCAGCAGCCCGGACACCTCGATGTAGAGCACCCCGAAGTCGGCGTCCGGCCGGGTGGGCGGCTGCAGGACGGCGCCGCTCATCGCGGCGTGCCCGCGCGGCTCGTACATCAGCAGGGTGCGGAAGTGGTCCAGGTGCTGCTGGAAGTGCACCCGGCGCTCGGCCATGGTCGCGCCGGGGATGACGCCGAAGCCACCGGTGATCACCCGGGTCGGCATGCCCTCGGTGTGCGAGTCCACGGCGTGGAACACGTGACGGCTGCGCATTCCTCACAACTCCTCTGTCGAAGCGGGCCGGGCGGGCCAGGCGGGCCAGGCGGGCCAAACGAAGCCGAACAGCCGAAGCGGTCGTCGGGGCCGGCTGCCCGCACAGCCGGCCGAACGCCGAGAACTATCCGAGGCCCTCTGCCAGCGCCTTCTCGGTGGCCGCGCGCACCGCCGCCTCGATCTCCGGCTCCAGCGGCAGCCGGGGCGCCCGGACCGGCCCGCCGGGGCGCCCGGCGATGTCCATCGAGAGCTTGATGGCCTGGACGAACTCGGTCTTGGAGTCCCAACGCAGCAGCGAGTGCAGCGACTTGTACAGCGGCAGGGCGGCCCCCAGGTCGTGCCCGACGGCCGCGTCGTAGAGCGCCACGCAGGCGTCCGGCAGCGCGTTCGGGTACCCGGCGATCCAGCCGACCGCACCGGCCAGCGCCAGTTCCAGCAGCACGTCGTCGGCGCCGATGAGCAGGTCCAACCCGGGCGCCAGCTCGGCGAGTTCGTACGCCCTGCGGACGTCCCCACTGAACTCCTTGACGGCCACGATCGAGCCCTCGCCGTGCAGCTGGGCGAGCAGCGCGGGCACCAGGTCGACCTTGGTGTCGATCGGGTTGTTGTACGCGACGACCGGCAGCCCCGCCCGGGCGACCTCCGAGTAGTGCGCCCGCACCGAGGCGTGGTCGGCCCGGTAGGCGTTGGGCGGCAGCAGCAGGACGGAGCCCGCTCCGGCCTCGGCGGCCTGCTCGGCCCAGCGGCGGGATTCGGCGCTGCCGTACGCGGCGACCCCGGGCATGACCCGGGAGCCGTCGCCGGCCGCCTCGACCGCCACCTCGACGATGCGGGCGCGCTCCTCGGCGGTGAGCGTCTGGTACTCGCCCAACGAGCCGTTGGGGACGACGCCGTGGCAGCCGGACTCGATCAGCCAGCGGACGTGCTCGGCGTAGGCGTCGTAGTCGACGGAGTGGTCCGGGCGCAGCGGGATCGTGGTGGCGACCATGACGCCGCGCCAGGGCCGGTTGGTGTCGTGCGGGGTGATGGACACGTTGAGCTCCTTGGTGAGGTGTGACATTTTATAAGCGGCGACAGGCCGGAGACAAGAGCCCCCGCCCCCTGGGTTCCGACCGGTTCCGACTGGGGTTGCGACGGCCCGGGCCCGAAGACCCGGGCCCGGGCCGGACTACTCCGACGCACCTGCCGCCAGCTGCGACAACGGCACCGGGCAGGCCAGCGGCCGCCGGTCCGGCCCCGCCCCCGTGGCGCCGGACAGACAGGCCACGGCCGGACCGCACATCCGCCCCTGGCACCAGCCCATCCCCGCGCGGGTGAGCAGCTTCACGGTCCGCGGGTCGCCCGCGCCCAGCTCCTCCACCGCCTCCCGGATCCGAGCGACCGGCACCTCCTCGCACCGGCACACGTCGGTGTCCGGCCGCAGCCACCCGGTCCAGCCCGGCCCCGGCCGGTGGGCCGCCGCCATCAGCTCGGCGAAGGCCCGCAGCCGTGCCCGGCGGCGCAGCAGCGCCCGCTCCGGCGGTTCCCCGGCGATCGCGTGCGCGGCCAGCTCTCCCTCGGCCAGCGCGAGGTCCGCGCCGCCCACGCCGTTGGTCTCCCCGGCGGACCACAGGCCGGGAACGGTGGTGCGCAGCCGGGCGTCGACCCGCAGGGCGACCGCGCCGTCCGGCCCGGTGCGGGTCTGCGCGCCGAGTTCGGTGGCCAGCTCGATCTGCGGCAGCAGCCCGTGACCGACGGCGAGCGCGTCGCAGTCGATCTGCCGCTCGGTGCCGGGCAGTGGCCGCCAGTCGGCGCCCAGCCGGGCCACGGTGACTCCGGTGACCCGCTCGTCCCCGTGCGCCTCGACGACCGCGCTGCGCGGCCGCAGCCGTACGCCGTGACGCAGCAGCGCGCTCCCGTGTCCGGCGCCCTCGACCAGCTTGGCGGGGACGGCCGCCAGCACGCCGGGGCGCCGGGCGTACCCGAGGTAGCCGCTCGCCTCGACCACCGCCGGGACGTCCGCACCGGCGCCGACCAGCGAGGAGGCGGCCGCGAGCAGCAGCGGCCCGCTGCCGGCCACCACGATCCGCCGCCCGGGCAGCACCAGCCCGGCCTTGAGCATCGCCTGGGCACCGCCCGCCGTGACCACCCCGGGCAGCGTCCAGCCGGGGAACGGCAGCTGCCGCTCGTACGCCCCGGTGGCGAGCAGCACCGTCCGGGCCCGCACGGTGGTCTGCTCGGCGGCCTCCGGCCCGAGGGTGACGTGCACCGCGAAGCCGTCCTCGGTCCGTTCCAGCGCCCACACCTGGTGGCCGCCGCGGAACTCGGCCCGCCGGTGCGCCGTCAGCCGCGCGGCGAGCCCGGTGTACGCCGCCCAGCCGTGGTGCAGCCGGTCGGGGCGGGCCGCGCCGAGTCCGGGCGCGGGGTGCCGGTAGTACTGCCCGCCGGTCCGGTCCGCGCCGTCTAGCAGGACGCAGCGCAGCCCGAGGTCGGCGGCGGTGACGGCGGCGGCCAGCCCGGCGGGCCCGGCGCCCACCACCGCGAGGTCGAACAGCTCAGACGGCGAGGTCGGCACGGCCGTGTCCCTCCTGGGTGGTGACGACGGTGCCCGGCTCGGCGGGCAGCAGGCACAGGCGCTGGTTGGCCCGGCCGTTCACGGTGGCCAGGCAGTCGAAGCAGGCGCCGATGCCGCAGAACGCCCCGCGCGGTCGCCCGCCGACCCGGGTGGTGCGCCAGGCGAGCACGCCGTCGGCCCAGAGCGCGGCGGCGATCGACTGCCCGGGCAGGGCGCGGACGGGCCGTCCGTCGAACTCGATCCGGTGGGCAGGCCCGGGGTCGGCCTCGACCAGGGCGGCAGGGGTGCGGCGACGCGTCACGGCTTCTCCAAGGGATCGGTCGAGGCGGGGAACCGGTCGGCCCGGAACGGCGCGAGGTCCAGCTCCGGCCGCTTCCCGGTCAGCTGTTCGCTGATCAGCAGCCCGGTGGCGGGCGCCAGCCCGATCCCGGCGCCCTCGTGCCCGCAGGCGTGGTAGAGCCCGGGCACCCGGGGGTCCTCGCCGATGGCGGGCAGGTGGTCCGGCAGGTACGGGCGAAAACCCCGGTAGGTGCGCATCACGGCGACCTGCGCGAGCACCGGGAACAGCGCCGCCGCCTCGGCCGCCAGCCGGCCGATCGCCTCGTGGGAGATGGTCCGGTCGAAGCCGACCCGCTCCCGGCTGGCGCCGATCAGCACCGGCCCGCCGGGGGTGCCCTCGATCACGGAGGAGGTCTGCAGCCCGGCCGAGCCGCTGGCCACGTCGGCCACGTAGTCGGCGGAGTAGACCTTGTGCCGGACGACCCTGGGCAGCGGTTCGGTGACCAGGACGAATCCGCGCCGGGGCAGCACCGGCAGGTGCGCACCTGCCAGCGCGGCCAGCTCGGCCCCCCAGGCGCCGGTGGCGTTCACCACGGCGGGCGCGGCCAGTCGGCGGCGGTCGGTGCGGACGCCGCGCACCGCGCCGTCCGACCCCCGCTCCACGGCCGTGACGGTCTCGCCGGTGCTCAGTTCGGCGCCCATCCGGCGGGCCTCGCGCAGCAGGTGGGCGGCGGCGAGCGCGGGCTGCACCTGGGCGTCCTGCGGGTAGTGGTAGCCGCCCGCCAGCCCGGGGGCGAGGTGGGGTTCGAGTTCGTGCAGCCGCTCGGCCGGGACCTCCTCGGCGCTCACCCCGACCGCGGCCTGCCCCGCGGCGAAGTCCCGCAGCGCCTGCTGTCCGGCGGCCGTCGAGGCGACCACCACGCCGCCCTTGGGCTCGTACTCGACGGCCGGGCCGAGCTGTTCGGCGAGCTCGCGCCAGAGCCGGAGGCTAAGCAGGGCGAGGTCGAGTTCGGGCCCGGGTTCCTTGTCGGAGACCAGCAGGTTGCCCTCGCCCGCGCCGGTGGTGCCGCCGGCGACCGGCCCGCGGTCGACGACGGCGACAGCGAGTCCGGCGCGAGCGGCGTAGTAGGCGCAGGCGGCGCCGACGACTCCGGCGCCGACCACGACGACGTCCAGGGGAGGTGTCCAGCTCTTCAGCACGCCAGTAATATGTCACATGCCATCCGTGCTGCCAAGAGCGTACCCGGCGCAGCCACGGAAAGGGCCCGGAACCGACGCCGAACAGCGGAAAGCCCCGGTCCTCCGCCCGAGGCGAAGGACCGGGGCCACCCCACGAGGACCGTCAACGGCTCAGGTGATGTCGTCCATCTGCTCCCGCCGCGAGGCCGGCACCGGCGCGCTCGCCGCCGGCGCCGCCGAGGCCTGGACCGTCTCCGCACCCGCCACCGGCTGCACCGAGAGGTCCAGGTGCGAGGCCTCCTCGTCGTCCAGGTCCGCGTCCGGGTTGTTCCGGCGCTTGCGCCGGTCGTTCAGGATCGCGATGCCCACCGCGATGAAGTACAGCGCCCAGATCGGCGCGGCCAGCGCCAGCATGCTCAGCGGGTCGGCGCTCGGCGTGGCGAAGGCCGCGAACACCGTGATGCCCATGACCATGCCGCGCCACCAGCCGAGCAGCCGCCTGCCGGTGACGATTCCGACCTGGTTGAGCATCACCAGCAGCAGCGGGAACTCGAAGGCCAGGCCGAAGACCAGCACCATCCGGGTCGCGATGTCGAAGTAGTCCTCGGGCGGCAGGATCGGCGTGGTGCCGTTCGGGGTGAACGAGATCAGCACCTCAACCGTGGTCGGCAGGGTCAGGATCGCCACGGCCACACCGGCCAGGAACAGCGGCGCCCCGCAGAGCATGAAGACGACCGCGTACTTCTTCTCGTGCTTGTGCAGACCGGGCGCCACGAAGGCCCACACCTGGTAGAGCCAGATCGGCACGGTGCCGACCACGCCGGCCGTCAGCGAGACCTTGAGCATCCAGGTGAAACCGGCGGTCAGCCCGATGTTGGAGACCTGGGCGCACCTGCCGTGGTACTGCCCGGAGGTCTCCGGGGTGCACTGCGGCAGCGGCTCCAGCAGGAAGTGCTCGATCTTCTTGTGGTAGATCGCCGCGATGATCGTGATCACCACGATCGCCAGGACCGACTTCACCACGCGGTTGCGCAGTTCCCGCAGGTGGTCGGCGAGGGCCATCCGCCCCTCAGGATCCTTGGGCGCCTTCGGCGACGCCTTGGAGAGCTTGCTCAACCCCGGTCCTCAACTCGTGCGTCGAGGCCCGCCGGTCGGCGGGCCCCCGTGGTCGCGTGCGTCGCGTACGTCACGCGCGCCGTGTACGTCGGGTGCGTCACATGCGCCGCGCTCAGTGCGGTCGGTCGCCGTCGGGCGCATCCTGCCCGGCGCCCGGCTCGGCGACCGGACGGGCCGTGGCCGAGGCCCCCGGAGCGGTCTGGACGGTCCTGGCCGCCGGCTGCGGCGCGACCTGCGGCCGGGCCGACGGCGCGCTCCCGTCCGGCTCGTCCTCCGAACGCATCGCCTTGGCCTCGCTCTTCAGGATCCGCATCGACTGCCCCAGCGAGCGCGCCAGCTCGGGCAGCCGCTTGGCCCCGAACAGCACGATGGCAACCACTGCGACCACCACGATCGCGGTCATCGAGAAGCGCATGCGTCAACCACCTTCAGCATCCGCGGCCCGGCAGGCCGCCCGCCGCGGATGGTAACCACTGCGGATGACGCCCCGACGACGGCCGCCCGAACAGGACAGCGGCCCCCGGTTCGCGGTTCAGGAGCCACCTGAGAGCGTAACCCGCCCCTACCTCCGAGCAGCATCCCCCGTACCGCCGGTGCCCCGCGTGTGCTGGCAGCCGGACGCCCTACGGGTTCGGAACCGCCGACGCCAGCTCCCCCGCCGCCTCGGTCAGCGCCCGCGAGGCCGCGTCCACGCCCTTGGCGAGCGCCCGCACGTCCAGCCACAGCCGGATCGCGAGGACCCCGAGGACCAGCAGGCCCGCGGTGGCGAGCAGGACGGCGGCGACGAGCATCCAGGGCATGCGCCCACCCTATACGGGGCGCGGGCGCGCTACCCCTCGACCGGGACGAGCCGCATGGTGCGCACCCCCGCCGCGGTGAGCGCCTCGACGATCTTGTCCCCGGCCGGCTTGCGCACCGCCGCCCCGCAGAGCGGGCAGCCGAAGCTGTAGTGCGCCTGCGCCGGGGTCCGGCCGAAGGTCAGCCGGAACTCCTCGGCCGGGAGCTCGACCTTCTCGCGGCACTGCGAGCAGTACACCTTGAATCTCGTCCCGGGCTCCACCGCTCAGACCTGCCCCTCCCCGTAGGCGGCCAGCGCCTCCCGCGCCGCCGAGCGCGCCTGCTCGGCCAGTTCGGGCGGCGAGACGATCCGGCCGTCCCGGCCCAGCCGCAGCGCCAGCGGGCGCAGCTGGGAGGGGTCGGCGCTGCGCAGGGTGATCCGCAACCCGCCGTCGGGCAGTTCCTCGGCCCGGTCGTGGGTGTAGTACTCGGCGACCCAGCGGCCGCCGGAGGAGACCTCCACCACCACCTCGGGGTCGTCCGCCGCCGGGTTGACCAGCCCGCCGCTGAGGTCGCGCGGCTCGCGCCGGGGCGGGTCGGCCGGGACGTCCAGGACGCGGATCTCGGCGACCCGGTCCAGCCGGAACATCCGGTGGTCCTCCGAGGTGCGGCACCAGGCCTCGAGGTAGGTGTGGCCCTCGGTGAGCAGCCGGATCGGGTCGACCTCGCGCTCGGTCATCCCGCCGCGCCCGTGCGAGTAGTAGCGCAGCCAGACCCGGCGGCCCTCGCTGAGCGCGCGGTCGATGTCCGCGAAGACGTGGCTCTCCGCCTCGAAGGTCACGCCGACCCGGGCGCTGCCCTCGGCACTCTCCCCGGCCGCGTTCTCGATCTTGGCGACGGCCCGGGTGAGTGCCTCGCGGTCGCCGGCCCGCAGGCCCGGCAGCCCGGCCACCGCACGGGCGGCCACCAGCAGCGCGGTGGCCTCGTCGGCGGCCAGCCGCAGCGGCTGGGCCACGTCGTCGACGTTGTGCCACCAGATCCGCTCGCCGTCGGTGTCGATGTCGAGCAGGTCACCGCCGCGGAAGCTGGTGCCGCACATCGGCAGCACGTTGAGGTCCCCGATCAGCTCCCGCTCGCTGATCCCGAACGCCCGGGCCACCTCGGCGACCTCGGCCCCGGGCCGCTCGCGCAGGTAGGTGACCAGCGACAGCATCCGTCGCGTCTGGTCGATGGCATTGCTCACGCGCCCGCTCCTTCGAATCCCGCGACCGCCCGCAGCCGGTCGACCACATCCGCCCGCAGCTCCTCCGGCCCGAGCACCAGTACGTCCGGCCCGAACTCGGCGAGGTCGGCGCCCAGCCCGTTGCCGTACGGGATCTCCAGCTCGTCCCAGCCCTCGTCGACCCGGGTGCTGTGCAGCGCCTTGGTGCGCAGCGGGAAGCCCGCGCCCCGGCGGACCCGGACGGTCGCGGTGGCGGTGGCGCCCTCGCCGGCGAACTTGGCCACGGTGGCCCGGACGTCCACGTGCTCGGGCACCGTGCCGAGGAAGGCGCCGCCCTTGGCCTTCACCTTGCCGGTGATCCGGCTGAGCCGGAACACCCGGGCGTCGCCGCGGTCCCGGTCGTACCCGGCCAGGTACCAGTGCCCGCGCCAGCACTCCAGCGCCCACGGCTCGACGCTGCGCTGCTCGACGGCGGCGGCCCCGGCCTTGCGGTACTCGAAGGTGACCGGGCGGCGGTCCCGGGCGGCGGTGAGCAGCGGCTCGAACGCGGCCTCCCGGGCGGGGATGCGCGGCTCCAGGGCCGTACGGCCCTCGGCGGCCTCGCCGAACGGGATTCCGGCCGCGCGCAGCTTCTGCAGCGCGCCGCTGGCCGCACCGGACATCTTGGCCTGCTGCCAGACCCGGGCGGCCAGGGTGAGCGCGGCGGCCTCCTCGGCGTCCAGCGCGATCTCCGGCAGCCGGTTGCGGTCGGGGCGGGCGAGGTAGCCGAGCTCGCCGTCCAGCGCGCTCTCGTCGACGTCGATCACCAGGCCGAGCTCGCGCAGGTCGTCCTTGTCCCGCTCGAACATCCGGTTGAAGGCGTCCTCGCTGCTGTTCTGCCAGGCTTCGCGGTACGCCTCGATCGATTCCCGCAGCTCCTTCTTGGAGAGCGGGCGTCTGGTGTTCATCAGGCACAGGGCGAGATTCATCAGCCGCTCTGCCTTGGCGATCGCCATCGGTGACCCTTCCGGTGTGCCGCGCCGTGCGCGGGGTGCGCCCGGGCGACCCTCACCCGGCGGGACCGACCGTACCGGTAGCGGTACGCACTGCAAAAGCCGCGTCCCACGCCCGTTCGTCGCGCCGTGCCGTTCGGGCCCGAACACGGCCTCGGGCCGGGCCCCCGCAGGGGTCCGGCCCGAGGTCAGCGCAGGCTCAGACGCCCAGCAGGTCGACCACGAAGATCAGGGTCGAGTGCGGCGGGATCGCCGGGGTCGGCGACTGGGCGCCGTACGCCAGGTGCGACGGGATGGTCAGCTCGCGACGGCCGCCGACCTTCATGCCGACGACACCCTGGTCCCAGCCCTTGATGACGCGGCCCTTGCCCAGCGGGAAGCGGAACTCGTTGGGGCTCCGGTTCCAGCTCGCGTCGAACTCCTCGCCGGTCTCGAAGGTCACGCCCACGTAGCGGACGCTGACCGTCTGGCCCGGCTTGGCCTCCTCGCCGTCGCCCACGACGATGTCGCGGATCTGCAGCTCCTTCGGAGCGTCACCGATCGGGAAGTCGATCTCGGGCTTCTCGTTGAGGTTCACAGCCATGGTCCCTCTTCTCACGTTCGCGAATTCCATAGACGACCAAGCGGCGGGCGCCCGCACCACGGTCCGTTCCTGGACCACGGTACGGGCGCCCGCCGCCCGTGGGGTGCGGCCACGCGGCCGACCCCGAAGGTCACACGCCCACCATTGTCACCCGAAAGTGGATCAGCCCTGACCGGCGTCCAGGATGTCCACCACGAAGACCAGCGTCGCGCCGGGCGGGATGTCGCCCTGGCCCTTGTCCCCGTAGCCCAGCGAGGCCGGGATCACCAGCTCGACCCGGCTGCCGACGGTCTGGCCCGCCAGCCCCTGGTCCCAGCCCTGGATGACCTGGCCGCCGCCGACCGCGAAGGAGAACGCCTGGCCCTTGCTGAGCGAGGAGTCGAAGACCTTGCCGTCCTTGGCGAGCGCGCCGGTGTACTGGACGACGACCTTCTCGCCCTTCTCCACCACCGGCCCGGTGCCCTTGATCAGGACGTGGGTCTTCAGCTCGGTCGGGTCCTTGGCACCGGCCACCGGGGTGATCTCGGCCGGCTTCTTGCCGTTGTCCTTGACCTGCGGGAAGTCCGCCGGCGGCGGGGTGACGGTACCGCTCACCACGGCGTCCGGCGCGTTGGTGTTGCGGACGTCGATCACGAAGATCAGGTCGTCCTTGGCACCGATCGACATGTCCGGCTTGCCCTGGGAGCCGAAGCCCGCGGCCGGCGGGGCCACCACCAGCAGCCGGCTGCCGGCCTTCTTCCCGATCACGGCCTGGTCCAGCGCCGGGATCAGCGCGTCGGTACCGGCCTGGAAGATCTGCGGCTTGCCCTTGTCGTCGTACGAGCTCGGAATGTCCTTGCCGGTGTTCCAGTCCTTGGCGGTGTAGTCCACCGAGGTCCAGTTGTTCTTGTCCACCTTGGGGCCGCTGCCCTCGGACAGCACCTTCACCACGAAGGAACCGTCGGACTTGTCGCCCGGCACCTGGATGTCGGCCTTCTTGCCGAAGTCACCGGTGACCGTCGGCAGCACCTTGGCGCTGTCCTTGATCGGCGGCACCGGCTCGGCGCTCGGGGTGGGCGGCGCGGACTTGGTGGCGTCCGGCTGGGCGGCCGCGGAGGTGTCCTTGGAGTTGTCCTTGTTCACCATGTACAGCGTGATGCCGCTGCCGACCAGCAGCAGCGCCAGCACCGTGCCGAGGATCACGCCCAGCTTGCCCACACCCGGAGGGTTCTCGTCGTACCCGGCCTCGGAGGCCTCGGCCTTGCGCACGCTGCTGGCGAAGATCTGCGGGGCGTCCTCGGCGTCCGTCCTGGTCCCGCCCGCCGGCCGCGGCTTCTCGCCGGGCTGCGCCCAGCCGGCCTGCTGCGCGAGGATCGCCGGGGGGACGACGATCGACTCGCGGTCCGCCGCAATCGGGCCGCCGGGACGAGAGGCGGCCGGGTCACCCGCAGAGCTGTCGTTCGCCGCGGTGCCGGCCCCGCCCGGGCTCGGCGTCTTCTCAGTCATGACTCCCCATCCATCTCGCCACGAGGTCTTCCAGGTCTTCGCCCGGCGTGGTGAGCGCCGGCCTGCCGCCGCACCGCCCGCCCGGACCTCGGCGCCGGGCGGCGCGTGCCACAGTGCGAGGGCAGTATGACAGCTCAGGATGAGGGCGGACGCTTCGTTGTACGAGCGTCCGCCCAAGCGTACGGAATCCTCCCGGCGACTTCCTAGGACCTGTCTTCAAACTCGCGTCTGCGGGGCGGCGCTGGGGCCTAGACCGCTTCCAGAATGTCGATCACGAAGACCAGCGTGGAGTTCGGCGGCACCGAACCCTGTGCCTGGTCCTTGTACCCGAGCGCCGGGGGCACCACCAGCAGCACCCGGCTGCCCACGTTCTGCCCGACCAGTCCCTTGTCCCAGCCCTCGATCACGCTGCCGGTGCCGATCTGCACCGCCTGCGCGCCGCCGTGCGTCCAGGAGGAGTCGAACTGCTGCCCGTTGCTCCAGAGCACCCCGGTGTACTGCAGCACCAGGGTCTGCCCGGACTTGACCTGCTTGCCCTCGCCCTTGATCAGCACCGCCTGCTGGAGGTCGGCGGGCGCGGCCTCCCCCGCCGGGACGGTGATCCCGACCGGCGCCTTGCCGTTGTCCTTGACCTGCGGCAGCGTCGCGGCCGCCTGGGTCATGTTCCCGGTCAGCACGGAGTCCTGCGGCACGCTCTCCATGATGTCCAGCACGAACACCACGGTGTCGCCCTTGTTGACGCCCAGCTGGTTGGAGCCCTGCTCGCCGAAGGCCGCCGCCGGCGGGGCCACGACCAGCAGCCGGGTGCCCACCTTCTTGTCGATCACGCTCTGGTCCAGCGCCGGCACCAGCTGCCCGCTGCCGGCCTGGTAGAGCTGCGGCTTGCCGTTGTCGTCGTACGAGCTGGGCAGGTCCTTGCCGGTGGTCCAGTCCTTCGCCGTGTAGTTGACGGTCACCCAGTCGCCCTTGTTGACCGTCGAGCGCTCCCCGTCGGTGACCGTGTTCACCACGAACTGGCCGCTGGGCTGCTGGCCCTCGGGAATGGTGATGGTGGCCTTGCTGCCGAAACCGCCACCCGAAAGAGTGGGCATCGGGGACGCCTCCCCCACCGGCGGCGGCACCGTCGGCGCGGCGCTCGCCGTGGACGGTGTCGCCGGACCGGCCGCCTTGGGCGAGCTGCTGCAGGCCACCGCGAGCAGCAGGGGCAGGGTAAGAAGCAAACCGGCGGTGCGGCGCACGGTGGTCCTAACTGTCGGTCGAAGTCGGCTCTCCTGGCTCGACGAACAGCGTATGCCCGGCACGCGTCCGGCCCCGGTAGGCACCACCGGGGCCGGACGCGTGCCGGGCGGTCACCCGGGGTCGACGATCACATGCCGGCGATCAGCTTCTCCACCCGCTCGTCCACCGAACGGAACGGGTCCTTGCACAGCACCGTGCGCTGCGCCTGGTCGTTCAGCTTCAGGTGCACCCAGTCCACCGTGAAGTCCCGGCGCTGCTCCTGCGCCCGGCGGATGAAGTCTCCGCGCAGCCGGGCCCGGGTGGTCTGCGGCGGGATCGACTTGGCCTCGAAGGTCTTGAGGTCGGTGGTCACCCGCTCCGCCTGGCCCTTGCCCTGGAGCAGATAGAACAGGCCGCGCCGACGGTGGATGTCGTGGTACGCGAGGTCGATCTGGGCGACCCGCGGGTTGGACATCGTCATCTGGTGCTTGTCGCGGTAGCGCTCGATGAGCTTGTACTTCATGATCCAGTCGATCTCGGTGGCCACCCCGTCCAGCCGCTCGGTGCGCACGGCCTCCAGGGTGCGGCCCCACAGGTCGAGGACCCGGGCGATGGTGCCGGTGTTGATGCCCTTGCGGTCGGCGAACTCCAGGGCCTTGGTGTAGTACTCCTCCTGGATGTCCAGCGCGCTGGCCTCCCGGCCGTTGGCGAGGCGCACCTGGTGGGTTCCGGTGAGGTCGTGGCTGACCTCGCGGATCGCCCGGATCGGGTTCTCCAGGGTGAGGTCGCGCATCACCACGCCGGCCTCGATCAGCCGCAGCACCAGGTCGGTGGCGCCGACCTTGAGCAGGGTGGTGGTCTCGGACATGTTGGAGTCGCCGACGATCACGTGCAGCCGGCGGTAGCGCTCGGCGTCCGCGTGCGGCTCGTCCCGGGTGTTGATGATCGGGCGGGAGCGGGTGGTGGCGGAGCTGACGCCCTCCCAGATGTGCTCGGCCCGCTGGCTGACGCAGTACACCGCACCGCGCGGGGTCTGCAGCACCTTGCCCGCGCCGCAGATCAGCTGGCGGGTCACCAGGAACGGGATCAGCACGTCGGCCAGCCGGGAGAACTCGCCGTGCCGGGCCACCAGGTAGTTCTCGTGGCAGCCGTAGGAGTTGCCGGCCGAGTCGGTGTTGTTCTTGAAGAGGTAGACGTCCCCCGCGATGCCCTCCTCGTGCAGCCGCCGCTCGGCGTCCACCAGGAGTCCTTCGAGGATGCGCTCGCCCGCCTTGTCGTGCGTCACCAGCTCGACCACGTCGTCGCATTCGGGGGTGGCGTACTCGGGGTGGGAGCCGACGTCGAGGTAGAGGCGGGCGCCGTTGCGCAGGAAGACGTTGCTGCTGCGGCCCCAGGAGACGACCCGGCGGAACAGGTACCGCGCGACCTCGTCCGGCGACAGCCGCCGCTGCCCGCGGAACGTACAGGTCACGCCGTACTCGTTCTCCAGCCCGAAAATCCGGCGGTCCATGAGCACTCCTATCTGGTCGGAGCTGTCCGAAACCGCCTCCACGACGACTGGGCCGCCGCAGGGGCACCGGAGTCCCGTACGACGGCGGTCCGGCCGCCGTACGGGACTCCGCCGTACTACTCGTCCGACGGCGTGGTGTCCGCCGGGCTGTCCTCGTCGTCCGCCTCGGCGGACTGGTCGCCGTCGAGCAGGCGACCGAGCTGGTTGCCCAGGATCCGCTTGAACTTGCGCTGCTGGAACCGCTGGCGGTCGAGGACCGCGACCTCCAGCTGTTCCGGGGTGAGGGCCCGCGGGCTGCCGCCGTTGGGGTCGCGGGCGAGCGAGTCCACCGCGACCTTCACCGCCTCGGTGAGGCTCATGCCCACCCGGTGGCGCTGGCCCAGGTAGTTGCCGATCGAGTCGGCGTTGCCGCCGACCACCACGTAGTTCTTCTCGTCGACGACCGAGCCGTCCGGCGTGAGCCGGTAGATCTGGTCGTTGTCCGCGGTCCGGCCGACCTCCGCGACGATCAGCTCGACCTCGTACGGCTTCTCGCCGACCGAGGAGAAGACGGTGCCCAGGGTCTGGGCGTACACGTTGGCGAGGCCCCGGGCGGTGACGTCGGCCCGGTCGTAGGAGTAGCCGCGCAGGTCGGCGTAGCGGACGCCGCCGATGCGCAGGTTCTCGAACTCGTTGTAGCGGCCGACCGCCGCGAAGGCGATCTTGTCGTAGATCTCGGAGACCTTGTGGAGCGCCCTGGAGGTGTTCTCCGCGACGAAGACGATGCCGTCGGCGTAGGTGAGCACGACCACGCTGCGGCCGCGAGCGATGCCCTTGCGGGCGTACTCCGCGCGGTCCGCCATGGCCTGCTGGGGTGAGACGTAGAACGGTGTCGACACCGGCGGTCGTCCCTTTCCTGTGAGGTGATGGCTAGATCAGCGGGGCCCGCGGGCCGTCGGGCCGGGTCAGGCGCTCGTCGGTGATGGCGACCACGGTCTCGGCGACCTCGGCGTCGGTGAGCCGGCGGAAACCGTCCTCGGTGATCAGCGAGACGATCGGGAAGATCTTGCGGGCCAGGTCCGGCCCGCCGGTGGCGGAGTCGTCGTCCGCCGCGTCGTAGAGCGCCTGGACTACCAGGGTGACGGCCTGCTCGGCCGTCAGGTCCTCGCGGTAGAGCTTCTTCAGCGAGCCGCGGGCGAAGACCGAGCCCGAGCCGGTGGCGGCGAAGCCGCGCTCCTCGGAGCGCCCGCCGGTGACGTCGTAGTTGAAGATCCGGCCGCGGCCCCGGTCGAGGTCGTAGCCGGCGAAGACCGGCACCACCGCGAGGCCCTGCATCGCCATGCCGAGGTTGCCCCGGATCATGCTGGTGAGGCGGTTGGCCTTGCCCTCCAGGGAGAGCGTGGTGCCCTCGATCTTCTCGTAGTGCTCCAGCTCCAGCTGGAACAGCCGCACCATCTCGACCGCGAGGCCGGCGGTGCCGGCGATGCCGACGGCGCTGTACTCGTCGGCCGGGAACACCTTCTCGATGTCGCGCTGGGCGATGACGTTGCCCATGGTCGCCCGGCGGTCACCGGCGATGACCACACCGCCGTCGAAGACCGCGGCCACGATCGTGGTCCCGTGCGGGGCCTCCACCACGGATCCCTCGGGGAGCCCGGTTCGGCCGGGGAGCAGCTCCGGCTTGTGCTCGGCGAGGAAGTCGAGGAACGAGGAGGACCCCGGGGTCAGGAAGGCAGCCGGTAGACGCCCGGTGCCACGAGTGTTGGCTTCCACACGATTCCTTCCAGGTAGCTTGAAGCGCGCAATGCCCGCACCCTACCCGCCGACGATCACTGTCCACGCGTGGAGGGGCCGGTGCCGGGCGGCCGGACGGCCGCTGCCGTCCGGCCGCCCGGGACGGTCGCGACCGTGAATTCCCGAATACCGGGGAAGGGCTATTGCCCGCCCTTCTGCACGAAGCCGCGCACGAAATCTTCCGCGTTCGACTCCAGGACCTCGTCGATTTCGTCCAGCACGGCGTCGACGTCGTCGCTCAGCTTTTCCTGGCGTTCCTTGAGGTCATCGGAATTCTGGGTTTCCGCGACCTGCTCCTCGACCTCCTCGGAGGAGCGGTTTGCCCGCTGCTGGCCGCCGCCGGTGTCCTTGCTCGCCATTTCCCTCACCCCGCTCGAATCGTCTGGCACGGTTTGGTCGGTCGGTCGTTGCCGGTTGGCTCCGACCCTATACACAAGGTGCGACTGCCGCTCCCGGTTTGCCGGTGGCGCCTCCTGTCCAACACCCGCTGCCACCCCGGATGATTCCCATTCGGCGGACGTTCACCCGTGGTGATCGAAAAGTTACCCGCCGGCCAGTACGCGCAGCAGGTCCTCCGCCGTGCGGCAGCGGTCCAGCAGCTCCTTGACGTGGTTGCGGGTGCCGCGCAGCGGCTCCAGCGTGGGCACCCGCTGCAACGAGTCCCGGCCCGGCAGGTCGAAGATCACCGAGTCCCAGGAGGCCGCCGCGACGTGCTCCGCGTACTGCTCCAGGCAGCGCCCGCGGAAGTACGCCCTGGTGTCCTCGGGCGGCTTGGTGACGGCCCGCTCGACCTCTTCCTCGGTCAGCAGCCGGTCGAACCGGCCGCGGGCCACCAGGCGGTTGTAGAGGCCCTTCTCGGCCCGTACATCGCTGTACTGGAGGTCGACCAGGTGCAGCCGCGGGTTGTCCCACTGCAGGGCGTCCCGGCTGCGGTAGCCCTCGAGGATCTCCCGTTTGGCGACCCAGTCCAGCTGCTTGGAGAGCGACATAGGGTCGCGTTCCAGCCGCCCGAGGACGTCCTCCCAGCGCGTGAGCACGTCCACGGTCTGCTCGTCGGCGTCGTTGCCGAAGCGGTCCTCGACGTACTTGCGGGCCAGCTCGAAGTACTCCAGCTGCAGCTGGACGGCGGTGAGCTTGCGTCCGTTGCGCAGGGTGATCAGGTGCTTGAGCGTCGGGTCGTGGGAGACCCGGTGCAGGGTGCGCACCGGCTGGTCGACGGCGAGGTCGGAGGCGATGAAGGAGTCCTCGATCATCGACAGGACCAGTGAGGTGGTGCCCAGCTTGAGGTAGGTGGAGATCTCGGAGAGGTTGGCGTCCCCGATGATCACGTGCAGCCGCCGGTACTTCTCGGCGTCGGCGTGCGGTTCGTCCCGGGTGTTGATGATCGGCCGCTTGAGGGTGGTCTCCAGGCCGACCTCGACCTCGAAGTAGTCCGCCCGCTGGCTGATCTGGAAGCCGTGCGCCGAGCCGTCCTGGCCGATGCCGACCCGGCCGGCGCCGGTGACCACCTGGCGGGAGACGAAGAACGGGGTGAGGTGGCGGACGATGTCGGCGAACGGCGTCGCCCGCTTCATCAGGTAGTTCTCGTGGGTGCCGTAGGAGGCGCCCTTGTTGTCGGTGTTGTTCTTGTAGAGGTGGATGTTCTGCCCGTTGGGCAGTTCCAGCGCGCGTTGCGCGGCGGCCGCCATGATCCGCTCGCCGGCCTTGTCCCACAGCACGGCGTCGCGCGGGTTGGTCACCTCGGGCGAGCTGTACTCGGGGTGGGCGTGGTCCACGTAGAAGCGGGCCCCGTTGGTCAGGATGACGTTGGCGAGGCCGATGTCCTCGTCGGTCAGCTGGCTCGCGTCCGCCACCTCCCGCGCGAGGTCGAAGCCCCGCGCGTCGCGCAGCGGGTTCTCCTCCTCGAAGTCCCAGCGGGCCCGCCGCGCCCGGTGCATCGCCGCCGCGTAGGCGTTGACGATCTGGGACGAGGTGAGCATGGCGTTGGCGTTGGGGTGCCCGGGCACGGAGATCCCGTACTCGGTCTCGATGCCCATCACGCGCCGTACGGTCATGCGGCCCTCCTTGCCCGGTGCACCGCCCCCGACGGACGGCACACGCTGACGTACCGCTGAACAACACCGACGCCGGCGGACTGCCCGCGGACGGTGGGTCGAGCCTAGAATGCGGCGTCGACCGGCGGGCCCCGAGACGCGCCGTCCGGCTGCGGGGCCGCGAGGCGCCACAGCCGGACGGTGTGCGTACAGCTCCGGGGACCGCTGCCGGCCCGGACAACCGCGTGCTTACAGGTACTGCCCCGTGTTGGCGACAGTGTCGATCGAGCGGCCGGACTCGGCGCCCTGCTTGCCGGTGACCAGCGTGCGGATGAAGACGATCCGCTCGCCCTTCTTGCCGGAGATGCGGGCCCAGTCGTCCGGGTTGGTGGTGTTGGGCAGGTCCTCGTTCTCCTTGAACTCGTCCACGCAGGCGGCGAGCAGGTGGGAGACGCGCAGACCGCGCTGACCGTGGTCGAGGAAGTCCTTGATGGCCATCTTCTTCGCGCGGTCGACGATGTTCTGGATCATGGCGCCGGAGTTGAAGTCCTTGAAGAACAGGACCTCCTTGTCACCGTTGGCGTAGGTGACCTCCAGGAAGCGGTTCTCCTCGGTCTCGGAGTACATCCGCTCCACGACCGACTGGATCATCGCCGCCACCGTGGCCTCGACGGAGCCGTCGTGCTCCTTGAGGTCGTCCGGGTGGAACGGCAACGAGTCCCTGAGGTACTTGGAGAAGATGTCCTTCGCGGCCTCGGCGTCCGGGCGCTCGATCTTGATCTTGACGTCCAGGCGGCCGGGCCGCAGGATCGCCGGGTCGATCATGTCCTCGCGGTTCGAGGCGCCGATGACGATGACGTTCTCCAGGCCCTCCACGCCGTCGATCTCCGCGAGCAGCTGCGGGACGATGGTGTTCTCCACGTCCGAGCTGACGCCGGAGCCGCGGGTGCGGAACAGCGACTCCATCTCGTCGAAGAAGACGATGACGGGCGTGCCCTCGCTCGCCTTCTCCCGGGCCCGCTGGAAGACCAGGCGGATCTGCCGCTCGGTCTCGCCCACGTACTTGTTGAGCAGCTCGGGGCCCTTGATGTTGAGGAAGTAGCTCTTCCCCTGGGGGCGGCCGGTGACCTCCGCGACCTTCTTGGCCAGCGAGTTGGCGACCGCCTTGGCGATCAGCGTCTTGCCGCAGCCGGGCGGGCCGTAGAGCAGCACGCCCTTGGGCGGGCGCAGCTCGAACTCCTTGAAGAGGTCGGCGTGCAGGTAGGGCAGCTCGACCGCGTCGCGGATCTGCTCGATCTGGTTGCTCAGGCCGCCGATCTGGCGGTAGTCGATGTCCGGGACCTCCTCGAGGACCAGCTCCTCGACCTCGGACTTCGGCACGACCTCGTACACGTAGCCGGAGCGGGGTTCCAGCAGCAGGGCGTCCCCGGCCCGGATGGTGACCTCGCGCAGCGGCTCGGCGAGGCGCACCACGCGCTCCTCGTCGGTGTGGCCGATGACCAGGGCGCGCTCGCCGTCCTCCAGGATCTCCTTGAGGGTGACGATCTCGCCGATGCGCTCGAAGGCCATCGCGTCCACGATGTTGAGGGCCTCGTTGAGCATCACTTCCTGGCCGCGCCGCAGTTCGTCGAGGGCGACGTTCGGGCTGACGTTGACGCGGAGCTTGCGACCGCCGGTGAAGATGTCGGCGGTACCGTCCTCGTTCGCCGCGAGGAAGGTGCCGAACCCGGCCGGGGGCTGTGCCAGCCGGTCCACTTCCTCCTTGAGGGCCACGATCTGGTCGCGGGCCTCGCGCAGGGTGGAGGCGAGTCGTTCGTTCTGGGCGGTCACGCCGGCCAGGTTGGTCTGGAGCTCGACGATCCGCTCTTCGAGGATTCTCGAATTGCGCGGCGAGTCGGCGAGCTTGCGGCGCAGTACGGCGATTTCCTGCTCAAGGTACGAGACCTGAGCGGCCTCGTCGGAACCACGAGCGGGCCTGCCGGTGCTGCGGTTGTAGTCGTCATCGTGGGCTGCCACGGTCCTCACCTCCTCCGGGGAGCTGGACGCTTCCAGACCCTACCTGGGACCAGGGGTCCGTAAACCCCTAGATCAAGAAAGATGGAACGGGCGTGTCCGATCTTCGCCCCAGCGTGCTTCCCCTCTGCTAAGGGGATACCCACCGCGCACCACCCAAAGCGGGCCAGATGTATCGTCGAGCGAAGTGATATCCGACCGCGACCGCGGTACTCGGGTCCGATCGTTGTACGAATGGCGGGATTGCTCCAGGAATAGGGGCGACCCGGGACAGAAACGGCAGGGGACATGTCGGTGACGGAGCAGACCGCGGCGGCGACCGAGGAGCTGGAGGTGTGGATCGACCAGGATCTGTGCACCGGCGACGGCATCTGCGCCCAGTACGCGCCCGAGGTCTTCGAGCTGGACATCGACGGACTCGCGTACGTGAAGGGCCCGGACGACGAACTGCGCCAGCAGCCCGGGGAGACGGCCCCGGTGCCGCTGACGCTCCTTCAGGACGTGGTGGACTCGGCCAAGGAGTGCCCCGGCGACTGCATCCACGTGCGCCGGGTCACCGACCGGGTCGAGGTCTACGGGCCGGACGCCGAGTAGGGCCGACGCGGGCCTCAGGCGGAGCCGGCCGGGGCGGCGGACTGGGAGCGTTCCCAGCTGCCGCCCCGGTGCGTCCAGGTGAGGTCGAGTGAGACGTCGGGGCGGAAGCGCGGGACGTCGTCGCTCGAATACCCTTGCGCGCGGCCGGTGATGGCGCCGTCGGAGCGCACCGCGAGCCTTCCGATGGTGAGGTTCTCGCGCTCGGTCAGCAGGGTCGCGACCACCACCGGGCGCTCGCCCGGGCCGAAGCCGAGCAGGTAGACGGAGTCCGGGGGGTTGCCGGTGTCGGTGGCGCAGTGCGCGGCGACGACCGTGCCGGGGTGCCCGTCGCCCAGGTCGGCGGGCACGCTGAGCACCGTCTTGACCGGGAAGGGGCCGCAGTCCATCGGCAGTTGGGCCCGGGCCGGGTCGGGGGCGGTGCTCGCGGCGAGGGCCTTCGGGGTGCCCCTGGCCGCCAGCGGGGTGCCGGTCGCCGGGGAGGCGGCGAGCGCCGCGGCCACCACCGCGCCGCAGCCGGCCAGGGCAACGGCCCAGTGCCGGGGGGCGGTTCGCGCGCGTCCGGGCCCGGAGCGGCCCCGCGGTGTCTGCTGTCCAGCCGTCGCCGTCGTCGTCCCGACCGCGGTCTCCACCAGGCGTCCCCTCCAGAGCTCCAGGAGCTGGTCTGCGTGAGCGAGCATCGTCCCACACCGCGCGCGTCCGCTCTCGACCGGGGAGCCGAAGGGCGCGCCGGTGCCGAGAGCGACAAAAGGAAGGGGTGGTGCGGGCGTCGAGCTCGCACCACCCCTTCTCGGGTTCCGGGTCAGCCCAGGTCGGGCTGCTCGTCCTCCGCGCCGCGGGAGGCCTTGCGGGCCGCGGCCCGCTCCTGCAGGGTCGGCTCGGGCGCCCCGCTGTCGTAGTCCTCGCCGTAGGCGCCCTTGGCCGGGCGGCGGCGGCGCAGCGGCGGCTCGACGCCGTCCGCCAGGCGGCGGGCGGTGAGCAGGAAGCCGGTGTGGCCGATCATCCGGTGGTCCGGGCGGACGGCCAGGCCCTCCAGGTGCCAGGTGCGGACCATGGTCTCCCAGGCCTGCGGCTCGGTGAAGGTGCCGTGGTCGCGCAGCGCCTCGACGGTCTTGGACATCTGCGTGGTGGTGGCCACGTAGCAGCAGATGAGGCCGCCGGGGACGAGCGCCTTGGAGGCGACGTCCAGGCACTCCCAGGGGGCCAGCATGTCGAGGATGACGCGGTCGACGTCGGTCTCGACCAGGTTGTCCTGGAGGTCGCCGACGGTCAGCTTCCACGCCGGGTGCGGGCCGCCGAAGTAGCGCTCGACGTTGCCGCGGGCGATGTCCGCGAAGTCCTGCCGGCGCTCGTAGGAGGCCAGCGAGCCCTGCTCGCCGACGGCGCGCAGCAGGTAGGTGCTGAGCGCCCCGGAGCCGACACCCGCCTCGACCACGCGGGCGCCCGCGAAGATGTCGGCCATCGCCAGGATCTGCCCCGCGTCCTTGGGGTAGATCACGGCGGCGCCGCGCGGCATGGACAGGACGTAGTCGGGGAGCAGGGGGCGCAGCGCGAGGTACGGGACGTTCCCCGTGGTGCGCACGACCGTGCCCTCGGGAGCGCCGATCAGCTCGTCGTGCGGGAACGCACCCTTGTGGGTGTGGAACTGGTTCCCGGCCTGGAGCGTGAACGTGTAGTGGCGACCCTTGGGGTCGGTCAGCTGGACCTGGTCCCCGACCTGGAAGGGCCCGCGTCGGCGGGCGGCACCGGTCGGTTCGGACATGCGGCCAATCCTAAGGGAAGCGGGCCGCCCCGCCTCACCAGGGCCTGGTCACCTGCCCGAGACGGCGGCGGTGAGGCGCCGCTCGATGTCGGTGAGCGCGGCCACGCCGTACACCCGGCCGTCCGCCTCGACCACCAGGTACTCCCCCGCCGGGGTGGCCTGGACGGCCCGCAGCAGGTCCTCGCCGCCGAGGTCGACGTCCAGCCGCAGCCCGGGTTCGAGGTCGCGGGCGAGCGGGCCGACGGCCACCCAGGGGCGGCGGTGCACCGGTACGGCGCGTACCGCGGACTCGCGGACGATGGCGATCGGGTCGCCCCGGCCGTCCACCACCACGACCGCGCCGGCCTGGGCCTCGCGGGCCCGGCGCATGGCCTCGCCGAGCGGGGTGTCGGCGGTGACCTCGACGGTGCGGCGGGCGAGGTCGCGCAGCCGCAGTTCGGGCAGCGCCTCCTTGAGCCGGGCGTTGCGCAGGCTGCCGGTGGCGCCGTTCCAGATGATCGCGGCCAGCACGGCGGCCAGCACCGCGTCGACCAGGGTGTCGGTGGTGGTGCGCTCGCCGCTGCGGGAGGCGCTGACCAGCGGCAGGCCGACCAGCACCACGATCGCCAGCGCCCGGCCGATCCAGGCGGCGGCCACCGTGCCGGTCATCGCCCTGCCGCTGACGGCCCAGACCACGGCGCGCAGCATCCGGCCGCCGTCCAGCGGCAGGCCCGGCAGCAGGTTGAAGGCGGCGACCACCAGGTTGGAGACCATCAGGCCGGTCAGCAGCACCCCGGGCACGCTGGACAGTTCGACGGCGCGCAGCGCGAGGTAGAAGACGCCGCCGAGCACCAGGGACAGCAGCGGGCCGACGAAGGCCAGCCAGAACTCGCGCCAGGGGCTCTCGGCCTCGTTCTCGATCTCGGAGACGCCGCCGAAGAACTGCAGCTGGATCCGCCGCACCCCGAGCTTGTAACGCAGCGCGACCAGGGTGTGGGCGAGTTCGTGGACCAGGACGGAGGCGTAGAAGGCGACGGCGAAGAAGAAGGCCAGCAGGTAGCGCACGCCGCTGCCGAGTTCGGGCAGGACGTCGCCGAGCTGCCCGCCGAACACCCAGGTGATCAGGGCGGCGATGACGAACCAGGACGGCGTGACGTAGATGGGCACGCCGAAGGGGCGCCCCATCAGGAGGCCGCCGCCGCGCTCCGGGGGCGGCCCGGTGGGGCGCCCGCCGTCCTGCGGTGGCTGGTCGGAGGTCTGCTGCCCCCTGGTGTCGCTCACCGTGATCCCTTCGGTCGTCCGCCCGTCGTGCCCCCGGTGCGCCCACGCTACGTGATCGCGGCCACTCGGTGCCGCGCGCCCCTCTGTCAGGCTTCATACCCACTGGACCGGCCCCGGACCGGCTCGGACCGGCTTCGGACCGGCGGGGCTGCCCCGCCGGTCCCGGCGCCGTGGCAGCACGGTGGCAGCGGGATGACAGCAAAGGGCAATAGGGTCGTAGCCATGCAGCAGACCGACACCAGCAGTGCCGCCGGGGCCCCGGCGCGCCCGGCGGCGCCCCCGACCGGGCTGTCCCCGTCCCGCGCGGGGGACTTCCTCACCTGTCCCCTGCTGTACCGGCTGCGGGTGATCGACCGGCTGCCGGAGCCGCCGAGTCCGGCGGCGACCCGGGGCACGCTGGTGCACGCGGTGCTGGAGCGGCTGTTCGACAGCCCGGCGGCCGAGCGGACGCCGGAGCGGGCGCTGGGCCTGCTGCGCCCGCAGTGGGAGCGGCTGCTCGGCGAGCGCCCGGAGCTGGGTTCGCTGTTCCCCGACGACCCGGACGGCGCGGCGCTGACCCGCTGGCTGGCCGACGCCGAGAAGCTGGTCGGCCAGTGGTTCCGGCTGGAGGACCCGACCCGGCTGCACCCGGTGGAGCGGGAGCTGTACGTGGAGACGTCACTGGAGTCGGGGCTGCTGCTGCGCGGCTACATCGACCGGGTGGACGTCGCCCCCACCGGCGAGGTCCGGCTGGTGGACTACAAGACCGGCCGGGCGCCCTCGCGGGACTTCGAGGGCAAGGCGATGTTCCAGATGAAGTTCTACGCGCTGGTGGTGTGGCGCTGGAAGGGCGTGATCCCCAAGCGCCTCCAGCTGGTCTACCTCGGCGGGGGCGGGGACGTGGTGAGCTACGACCCGGACGAGGCCGACCTGCTCGCGGTGGAACGCAAGCTGCAGGCGCTGTGGGAGCGGATCAGCCACGCGGTGGCCACCGGGGACTTCCCGGCCACCCGGAACCGGCTGTGCGACTGGTGCGACCACCAGGCCAGCTGCCCGGAGTTCGGTGGCACCCCGCCGCCGTACCCGCTGCCCGTGCCGGCACAAGCCCGTACGTCGGATGAGAGCGATCCCACGGGGGATCCGATGAGCGAGGAGTCCTAGTGACGATCCGAGTGCTGCTGGTCGACGACCAGCCGCTGCTGCGCACCGGTTTCCGGATGATCCTGGAGGCCGAGTCCGACCTGGTGGTGGTCGGCGAGGCCGGCGACGGTCAGCAGGCGCTGGACCAGGTGCGGGCGCTGCAGCCCGACGTGGTGCTGATGGACATCCGGATGCCGCGGATGGACGGCGTCGAGGCGACCCGCCGGATCGCCGGACCGGGGCGTGACGGCCCGGCCAAGGTGCTGGTGCTGACCACCTTCGACCTGGACGAGTACGTGGTGGAGGCGCTGCGCGCCGGTGCCAGCGGCTTCCTGCTGAAGGACGTCCCGGCGGAGGAGCTGGTGCAGGCGATCCGGGTGGTCGCGGACGGCGCGGCGATGCTGGCGCCGAGCATCACCCGCCGGCTGCTGGACATGTACGCCACCAAGCTGCCCTCGGGCGAGGAGGCGCCGCCGCAGGCGCTGAGCGCGCTGACCGAGCGGGAGTTGGAGGTGCTGAAGCTGGTGGCGCGCGGGCTGTCGAACGCGGAGATCGCGGCCGAGCTGTTCGTCAGCGAGACCACGGTGAAGACCCACGTCGGCCACGTGCTGACCAAGCTCCAGCTGCGCGACCGGGTGCAGGCGGCGGTGTACGCCTACGAGAGCGGGCTGGTGCGCCCGGGCACCCTGTAGACAGCGCGGCGGCCCGCCGCCTCTCCCGGGTCCGGGGGAGGCGGCGGGCCGCCGTGCGCGGGGCGCTACTTCTTGTTGCGGCCGATCTCCCAGAAGCGGAAGACGCCGGTGGTGTCGACGGTCGACTCGACGCCGGTGACGTACGGCTTGGCCGCGAAGAAGGCCTTGGTCTGGAACATCGGGATCAGCGGCACGTTCTCCGCGACGATGCCCTGGACCTGGTTGTAGATCCCGTTCACGGCGCCGCGGTCGGCCTGCTTGAGACCTTCCGGCAGCAGCTTCTGAGTGACCCGCTCGTCCACCCACCCGGTGCGGTAGACGCTGTCCTCGGTGACCAGCGGCCCGATGTAGTTGTCGGGGTCCGGGTAGTCGGCGGTCCATCCGACCAGGTACGCCTGGTACTTGCCCTCGCTCCGGCCCTTCTGGTAGGCGGCCGAATCGTTCTCCACCTGGGTGGTGACCTGGAACAGACCGCCCGTCTCCAACTGGCGCTTCAGGGTGTCGATCTCGTTGGTGCCGGTGCGCGAGCGCCCCGAGGCGAGATTGAGCTTGACCGGCACGGGGACCTTGGCGGCTGCGAGGATCGCCTTGGCCTTGGCGACGTCGGGGTCGCCGTACTTGTCGGAGAAGACGGTGTTGTGGCCGGCGATGCCGGTCGGGACCATCGAGTACAGCGGCTGGACGGTGCGCGCGAAGACGTCGCGGGCGAGGGCCTTCCGGTCGACCAGCTGCGCCACGGCCTGACGGACGGCGAGGTTCCCGGTGGTGGCGTCCTTGGTGTTGAAGGCGATCGAGTTGGTGTCGGAACTGTCGCCCTGGACGACGGCCAGGTCGCCCTTGCCGTTCTGCTGGTCGTCGAGGATCCGGGCGGCGGTGTTCGGCTCCAGGCTGTTGTCGGTGAGGTCGACACCGCCCTTGTCCAACTCGTCCTTCAGCGCGGCGGGGTTGTCGAAGTACCGCACGGTGAACTTGTCGTTCTGCAGCTTGGCGTCGCCGGCGTACTTGCTGTTGGGAGTCAGCACGACCTTGGCGAGGACCTTGGCGCTACCGCCCTCGGGGGTCATGGTCTCGACCGAGTCGAGCTTGTACGGGCCGGAGCCGACGACCTTGTCGTTGTCGAGCAGCTTGTCGGCCGGGTAGACCTCGTGGTCGACGATGGCGCCGGCCGGGGTGGCCAGCTTGGCCGGCAGGGTCGCGTCGGGTGCGGAGAGGTGGAAGACCACCTCGTTGTCGCCCTTCGCCTCGACCGACTTGATCGTGTCCAGCAGGCCGCTCGGACCGTTCGGGTCCTTGATCTTCTTGGTCCGCTGGATCGAGAACACGACGTCGGCGGCCGTGAGGGCGTGGCCGTTGGCGAACTTCTGATCGGGGCGGAGCACGCAGTGGTACTGGGTGGTGTCCCCGCTGACGAACTCGCAGGACTGGGCGGCGTCCGGGGTCGGGGAGCTGGCGGCGGGAGGGAAGGCGAGCAGCGACTGGAAGGTGTTGGAGAGCACCAGCCACGAGCCGGTGTCGTAGGCGCCGGCCGGGTCCAGGACGCTGGTGAGGCCGCGGGTGCCCATGGTGATCGCCTTGCCGCCACTGTCCCCCTTGACGGCGTCGGTGACCGATCCGCAACCGGCCACCGTCACGGCGACCAGACCGGCGCAGCCGAGTGCTGCCAGGCGTTCAGCTGAAGTCTTCAAGGGAGCGTCCTTCGGGGGTGTCACGAACCCGAGTAGCGTGCCATATCGAACACGCACGACCGCTACCCGTGCAGATGACGTTTGGGACACGGTGATCGGGGGCAGCGAGGCGCACCCGACGAGTTGTCAGGCAATGCCCGTTTTCTCCCCGGCCGGCCGTCCCCAGATGCCCGGTGGGAGCGTTTACCGGCGAGTAGGGGCGAGGCGCAATGAGATGACAATCACATCAAGCGCTTCCCACTCCACCTGCCCCGGCTACACCCGCGAGGCGACCAGCGAGCGCAGCAGTTCGAGATCGACCTGCTCGAGCGAGGGGACCACCAGCCGGCCGGGCGCCGCCTCGATCGGCGCCACCGAGGGCACCGCGATCACCGGGCAGCCGGCCGCCTCGCCCGCACGCACCCCGGTCGGGGTGTCCTCGACGACCACGCAGCGGCCCGGCTCCGCGCCCAGCCGGCAGGCCGCCGCCAGGTACGGGTCCGGGAACGGCTTGGTGCGCGGCACCTCGTCCCCGGCGATGCTGAAGGCGAAGTACTCGGCACCCAGCGAGCGCAGCACGATGTCGATCACGTGCCGGTGCGAGGCGGACACCAGCGCGGCCGGGACGCCGTGCGCGGCGAGGGTGTTGAGCAGTCGCTCGGCGCCCGGCATCAGCGGCACGCCGCCGGCCAGCAGGTCGACGAAGCGCTGGTTGACCAGCACCCCCAGGTCGGCCGGGGCGATGTCCACCCCGGTGCGGGCGACCAGGTAGTCCATCACCCGGGTCATCGGGCCGCCGACCACGTGCGCCCGGTCCTGCTCGTCCAGCTGGTGGCCCAGCTCGGCGAAGAGCGTGGCCTCGGCCTGCCACCAGAAGTCCTCGGTGTCCACCAGCGTCCCGTCCATGTCCAGCAGCACCGCCTGCAGGCCGCGGTCGTCCCCGTGGTCGAGTGCCAGGGCGGTGGTGGAGCTGGTGGTCATGGCGCGTCCTTCCGGCAGTGCCCCGCGGAGCGTCCTGGGACGCCGCCGGGGATGGCACAGGCCGGCCCGCTGGTGAGCGGACCGGCCCGTTCAGGATCATCAAGGATACGCCCGCTTCGCCCGGAAAGAGCGAACGGAGAAGGGCGTCCGAATTACCGGGCGTTGAAGTACTTCGCCTCCGGGTGGTGGATCACGATCGCGTCGGTGGACTGCTCCGGGTGCAGCTGGAACTCCTCGGAGAGCACCACGCCGATCCGCTCGGGCTTCAGCAGCTCGGCGATCTTGGCGCGGTCCTCCAGCTCGGGGCAGGCTCCGTAGCCGAGCGAGAAGCGGGCGCCCCGGTACTTGAGCGCGAACATGTCCTTGACGTCCTGCGGGTCCTCGCCGGAGAAGCCCAGCTCGTAGCGGACCCGGGCGTGCCAGAACTCGGCGAGCGCCTCGGCCAGCTGCACCGACAGGCCGTGCAGCTCCAGGTAGTCGCGGTAGGAGTTCCCGGCGAACAGCTCGTTGGCCGCCTCGGAGATCCGGTTGCCCATGGTGACCACCTGCAGGCCGACCACGTCCCGCTCGCCGGACTCCTCCGGGCGGAAGAAGTCCGCCAGGCAGAGCCGGCGGCCGCGCCGCTGGCGGGGGAAGGTGAAGCGGGTCCGCTCGGTGCCGTCCTCGTGGAAGACGATCAGGTCGTCGCCCTTGGAGTTGGCCGGGTAGTAGCCGTAGACCACGGCCGCCTCCAGCCAGCCCTCGGTCTGCAGCCGGTCCAGCCAGGCCCGCAGCCGCGGCTGGCCCTCGGTCTCCACCAGCTCCTCGTAGGACGGGCCGTCGCCGTTGCGTGCGGCCTTCAGGCCCCACTGGCCCTTGAACAGCGCGTCCTCGTCCAGCCAGGAGGCGTAGTCGGCGAACGGGATGCCCTTGACGATCCGGTCGCCCCAGAACGGCGGGGTGGGCAGCGCGTTGTCCAGCGCCACGTCGGAGCGGATCTGGCCGAGGTTGACCTCGGGCTCCGGCTCCTCCACCTCGACCCGGGCGTGCCGACGCTGCTTGAGCTCCGGCAGGGTCGCGCCGGGCACGCCGCGCTTGACCGCGATCAGGGCGTCCATCAGCCGCAGGCCCTCGAAGGCGTCCCGGGCGTAGCGGACCTCGCCCTCGTAGATCTCGTGCAGGTCCTGCTCGACGTAGGCGCGGGTCAGGGCGGCGCCGCCGAGGATCACCGGGTAGCTGGCGGCCAGCTTGCGCTGGTTCAGCTCCTCCAGGTTCTCCTTCATGATCACGGTGGACTTCACCAGCAGGCCTGACATGCCGATGACGTCCGCGTTGTGCTCCTGCGCGGCGTCCAGGATCGCCGAGACCGGCTGCTTGATGCCCAGGTTGACCACGTTGTAGCCGTTGTTGGACAGGATGATGTCGACCAGGTTCTTGCCGATGTCGTGGACGTCGCCCTTGACGGTGGCCAGCACGATGGTGCCCTTGCCCTCGCTCTCGGACTTCTCCATGTGCGGCTCCAGGTGGGCCACCGCGGTCTTCATCACCTCGGCGGACTGGAGCACGAACGGCAGCTGCATCTGGCCGGAGCCGAAGAGCTCGCCGACCACCTTCATGCCGGACAGCAGCGTGTCGTTGATGATCTCCAGCGCGGGGCGCTCGCCCAGCGCCTCGTCCAGGTCGGCCTCCAGGCCGCCCCGCTCGCCGTCGATGATCCGGCGCTGCAGCCTCTCCTCCAGCGGGAGCGCGGCCAGCTCCTGCGCCTTGGAGGCCTTGACCGAGGCGGTGGAGACGTTCTCGAACAGCTCCAGCAGGCGCTGCAGCGGGTCGTAGCCGTCCCGGCGGCGGTCGTACACCAGGTCGAGGGCGGCCTCGCGCTGGTCCTCGGGGATCCGGGAGATCGGCAGGATCTTGGAGGCGTGCACGATCGCCGAGTCCAGGCCGGCCTCCACGCACTCGTGCAGGAAGACCGAGTTGAGCACCACGCGGGCGGCCGGGTTGAGGCCGAAGGAGATGTTCGACAGGCCGAGGGTGGTCTGCACCCCCGGGTGGCGGCGCTTGAGCTCGCGGATCGCCTCGATCGTCTCGATGCCGTCCCGGCGGGACTCCTCCTGGCCGGTGGCCAGGGTGAAGGTGAGGCAGTCGACCAGGATCGAGCCCTCGTCGATGCCGTAGTCGGAGGTCAGCTCGGCGATCAGCCGCTCGGCGATCTCCACCTTCTTCTCGGCCGTACGGGCCTGGCCCTGCTCGTCGATGGTCAGCGCGATCAGGCCGGCGCCGTGCTCGCGGGCCAGCGACGCGATCCGGCCGAAGCGCGAGTCGGGGGCGTTGCCGTCCTCGTAGTTGACCGAGTTGAGCACCGCGCGGCCGCCGAGCGCCTCCAGGCCGGCCTGCAGCACCGGCGGTTCGGTGGAGTCCAGCACGATCGGCAGGGTGGAGGCGGTGGCCAGCCGGCCGGCGATCTCCTTCATGTCGGCGACGCCGTCGCGGCCGACGTAGTCCACGCACAGGTCCAGCAGGTGCGAGCCGTCCCGGATCTGGTCCCGGGCGATCTCCACGCAGGCCTGCCAGTCGCCGGCCAGCATCGACTCGCGGAACTTCTTCGAGCCGTTGGCGTTGGTGCGCTCGCCGATCGCCAGGTACGAGGTGTCCTGGCGGAACGGCACCGCCTGGTAGAGCGAGGCGGCCGAGGGCTCCGGCTGGGGGTCGCGCCGGGCGATCGGGCGGCCCTGGACCTTCTCCACCACCTGGCGCAGGTGCTCGGGCGTGGTGCCGCAGCAGCCGCCGACCAGCGAGAGCCCGTACTCGCGGGTGAACACGTCGTGCGCCTCGGCCAGTTCGGCCGGGGAGAGCGGGTAGTGGGCACCGTCCTTGCCGAGCACCGGCAGGCCCGCGTTCGGCATGCAGGACAGGCCGATCCTCGCGTTCTTGGCCAGGTAGCGCAGGTGCTCGCTCATCTCGGCCGGGCCGGTGGCGCAGTTGAGGCCGATGAAGTCGACGCCGAGCGGCTCCAGCGCGGTGAGCGCGGCGCCGATCTCGGAGCCGAGCAGCATGGTGCCGGTGGTCTCCACCGTCACCTGCACCAGCACCGGGAGGTCCAGCCCGGCCTCGGCCAGGGCGCGCTTGGAACCCAGGATCGCGGCCTTGGTCTGCAGCAGGTCCTGGCTGGTCTCCACCAGCAGCGCGTCGGCGCCACCGGCGATCAGGCCGGCCGCGTTCTGCTGGAAGCCGTCGCGCAGCGTCTCGTACGGGGCGTGGCCGAGGGTCGGCAGCTTGGTGCCGGGGCCGATCGAGCCGAGCACCCAGCGGGTGCGGCCGTCGGCGGCGTGGGCGTCGGCCACCTCGCGGGCGATCCGGGCGCCGGCCTCGGAGAGCTCGAAGATCCGCTCGGAGATGTCGTACTCGCCCAGCGCGGCGAAGTTGGCGCCGAAGGTGTTGGTCTCGACGCAGTCCACGCCCACCGCGAAGTAGGCCTCGTGCACGGAGCGGACGATGTCCGGCCGGGTGATGTTGAGGACCTCGTTGCAGCCCTCGAGGTCCTGGAAGTCCTCCAGCGTCGGGTCCTGCGCCTGGAGCATGGTGCCCATCGCACCGTCGGCGACCACCACCCGGGTGGCGAGTGCTTCGCGCAGCGCGTTCGCGCGGCTCTGCTGAGTGATGGACGGGTCGGCTGCAGTGGCCATGGGGCGTCTCCCTGGTGCGACGGCTGTCGGCTTTGCGAACCCGCTTCGTCGGGCCCGCACGCCGCCAGGGTATCCGGCCCACGGGCCGCTACGCGGGCCCATTCCGTATCCTGAGCGCTCGACCGCAAGGGGGGAGCAACCGCGTGGCCCGATTCAGGACCGCCGCGCGGCGCACGGGCGGGGCCGTGACGGCCCCGTTCCGGGCGCTGCGCGAGCGTTGGAGGGGATGGTCCCGGTGGCGGCGGGGGCTGCTGGCACTGGGGCTCGCGGCGGCCGTGCCGGTCGCCGCGCTGGGCACGGTGTTCGTGGAGATCCGACTGCACTACACGGGTGAACCCGCCTCCGGGGCCCGCACCCGCGGCAGGGACGCCGTCTGGCTCGGCCACGCCTGGGTGGACGGCCGCAAGACCGACGCGGACGTGGCGGCGCTGGCCGAGCAGCTGGCCGGCACCGGGGTACGCGACCTGTACGTCCACACCGGCCCGCTGGAGCACGACGGCTCGCTGCCGGCGTCCGTCCACCCGCGGGCCCGCTGGTTCACCGAGGCCGCCCACCGGGCGCTGCCCGGGGTGCGGGTGCAGGGCTGGCTGGGCGACGAGGTCAAGCCGGAGAAGGACGCCCTGGACCTGGACGACGCACCGACCCGGGACCGGGTCACCGCCTCCGCCCGCCAGGTGCTGGACCAGGGCTTCGACGGCGTGCACTTCGACATGGAGCCGATCCGCCCCGGCACGGCCGGGTGGCTCGCCCTGCTGGACGAGGTCCGCCCTGTGACGGCCGCGCGCGGCGCCGTGCTGTCGGTGGCGGCCGCGCAGATCGACCCCGTCCCCGGTCTGCACACCGCGGGCATCCTGCTCACCGACCACGGCAAGTGGTGGGACGAGGCGTACTTCCACGAGACCGCCCGCCGGGTCGACCAGGTCGCGGTGATGGCCTACGACACCTCGATGCCCACCGAGCCGCTGTACGGCGGCTACGTCGCCCAGCAGACCGAGCTGGCGCTGCGGGCGACCCCGCCGCAGGTCGACCTGCTGATCGGCCTGCCGTTCTTCTGGGACGACAAGTGGGGCCACTGGGGCGACGCGGAGACCGTCCCGGCGGCCGTCCGGGGAGTGCGGCTCGGCCTCGGCCGCCAGGGCCTGGGACGGGCCAACTTCGGCGTCGCCCTCTACGTGGACTTCGCCGCGACGCCGGAGAACTGGGCGGCGTACCGGCGCGGCTGGGTGGACCCGGCCTAAGCCGCCATCCGGTGCGCCAGGGCGCCGAGGTAGCGGTGGACGGTGGCGTCCTCGCCGGTCAGGTAGTGCGAGACGGCCCGGGACAGCGGCCTGCGGACCTCGCCGCGCTCGGTGACGGTCAGCGAGCAGCCGGGCCCGGCCGGGGTGAGCTGGTACGTCCAGGTGCCGCCGTACGGCAGGTCCGGGTCGGCGATGCCGGTCACCAGGCGGTGCGGGGCCTCGCTGGCGACCACCTCGTAGGTGGTGTGCCCGTGCCGGTCGTACTCGCGCCAGCGCAGGCGGCCGCCGGCCCCCGAGGGCAGCCGCTCGACGTGGGTGAGGCCGGGGCGCCAGGCCGGGTAGAGGTCGATGTCGGTGAGCACGTCCCAGACCGCGCCGGGCGGCTGGGCGAGCTCCAGCCCGCCCTCGGTCACGTGCTCCACCGGCAGCCTGCGCCCGGCGCGGTCCGCCGCCAGCAGCGCGGCCCCGGCCAGCGCCGCCGCGCCCGCACCCGCGAGGATCCACAGCCGTCGGTTCATCGGTCGGCCCCTTCCGCCCCGCTCACCATCATCGCGCCGCCGTGCCCGGGCGGCACGGTCGTGCGCCCGGTAGCCGGTCGGGCCCCGTGCGCCGCCGTCCGGGCGGGCTGCCGGGGGCGTCGGCCGTCACGGTGCGGATAACCGCTGGATCGGGGCGGCCCGCTCCCCCAGACTGTCCCGGTGCCCGGCCGCCTTGCGCATCAAAGCCCGTAGGCTGGGCAGGTAGGGACCATGGAGCGAGCCGTTCCATGGGAGACGAGAGGTTCGACAGGCGGGAGCCGGCCCGTCAGTGCCCCGGCGGCCAGCCGAGGCGGTGCCGGTCCGACCGCCGACCGGAGGGAGACGCTGGGTGATCGAGCTGGAAGATGTTCCCGAGTTGATCGACCCGGTGATGGTCTGCGCCTTCGAGGGGTGGAACGACGCGGGTGACGCCGCCTCCGCGGCTCTGGCGCACCTGGACGACACCTGGGGCGGCAAGGTGTTCGCCGCCCTGGACGCGGAGGACTACTACGACTTCCAGGTCAACCGGCCGACGATCTGGCTGGACGGCGGCATCCGCCGGATCACCTGGCCGACCACCAGGCTCTCGGTGGTCCGGGTGACGGAGCCGGTGACCAGGGACGTGGTGCTGGTGCGCGGCATCGAGCCGAGCATGCGCTGGCGCTCGTTCTGCAACGAGCTGCTCGGTTTCGCCCACGAGCTGGGCGTCGAGCTGGTGGTGATCCTGGGCGCGCTGCTCGGCGACACCCCGCACAGCCGCCCGGTGCCGGTCAGCGGAGTGACCTCCGACCCGGAGCTGGCCCGCCGGCTGGACCTGGAGGAGAGCCGTTACGAGGGCCCGACGGGGATCGTCGGGGTGCTGCAGGAGGCCTGCACCCACGCCGGGGTGCCGGCCGTGACGCTGTGGGCCGCGGTGCCGCACTACGTCGCGCAGCCGCCCAACCCCAAGGCCACGCTGGCACTCCTGAACAAGCTGGAGGACCTGCTGGACCTGCGCATCCCGCCGGGCGAGCTCGGCGAGGACGCCCGGGCCTGGCAGCTCGGCGTGGACCAGCTGGCCGCCGAGGACAGCGAGGTGGCCGAGTACGTCCAGCAGTTGGAGGAGGCGCAGGACACCGCGGAGCTGCCGGAGGCCTCCGGGGACGCGATCGCGCGCGAGTTCGAGCGCTACCTGCGCCGCCGGGAGAACGTCGGGCCGACCGGTGAGAAGCCGGTGTCCGGGCACGCGACGGCCGAGCGGCCGGCCGAGCCGGAGTCGCCGGGCACGACCCGCGAGAGCCAGGAGGGCGCCGAGGAGGAGTAGTCCTCCCTCCCCGCCGAACGCCGAAGGGGTGTCAGGACCGAGGTCCTGACACCCCTTCGGCGTCGTTGCGGGACGGGTGCCGGACTACAGCGCGACGCCGAGCAGGGCGTCCACCGTCCGGGTCACCAGGCCGGGCGCGCCGACGTCGGTGCCGCCCTCGCTCTGCTGCTGGGCGGCCCAGCGGTCGACGGCGGCCAGCGCGGCGGGCGCGTCCAGGTCGTTCGCCAGCGCCGCGCGGACCTCGGCGAGCAGCTGCTCGGCCGCCGGGCCGTCCGGCCGGGAGACCGCGGCCCGCCAGCGGGCGAGGCGCTCGACGGCCTCGTCCAGGACGGACTTGGTCCACTCCCAGTCCTCGCGGTAGTGGTGCGAGAGCAGCGCCAGGCGGATCGCCGCCGGGTCGACGCCGTCGCGGCGCAGGGCCGAGACGAAGACCAGGTTGCCGCGGGACTTGGACATTTTCTGGCCGTCCAGGCCGACCATGCCGGCGTGCACGTACGCCTTGGCGTACGGGTGGGCGCCGGTGGCGACCTGGGCGTGCGAGGCGCCCATCTCGTGGTGCGGGAAGGACAGGTCGCTGCCGCCGCCCTGGACGTCGAAGGTCATGCCCAGGTACTGCAGGGCGATGGCCACGCACTCGATGTGCCAGCCGGGGCGGCCGTGGCCGAGCTCGGTGTCCCAGGCGGGCTCGCCCGGGCGGGCGGCCAGCCAGAGCAGGGCGTCCAGCGGGTTGCGCTTGCCGGGCCGGTCCGGGTCGCCGCCGCGTTCGGCGAAGACCGGGCGCATGGCCTCGCGGGTGAGGCCGGAGACCTGGCCGAAGTTCGGGTCGGTGTCGACCGAGAAGTAGATGTCCTCGTCCACCTTGTACGCGGCGCCGGAGGCCAGCAGCTTCTGGACGATCGGGACGATCCACGGGATGGACTCGACGGCGCCGACGTAGTGGGCCGGCGGGAGCAGCCGCAGGGCGGTCATGTCCTCGCGGAACAGGGCCGTCTCGCGCTCCGCCAGGGCCACCCAGTCCTGGCCGGTCTCGACCGCGCGCTGCAGCAGCGGGTCGTCCACGTCGGTCACGTTCTGGATGTACAGGACGTCGTGGCCGGCGTCCTTCCAGACCCGCTGCACCAGGTCGAAGGCGTTGTACGTGGCGGCGTGGCCCATGTGGGTCGCGTCGTAGGGGGTGATGCCGCAGACGTAGATCCGGGCGGTGCCGTCCTGCGGCACGACCTCGCGGACCTTGCCCGCTGCGGTGTCGAAGATGTGGAGGGGGAGCCCCTGACCAGGCAGGGCGGGAACCTCGGAGGCGGGCCAGGCATGCATGGCATCGACTTTAACCTTGAGAACATTTGAAAGCCTAACCAGTCAACAAGATCGACTGAATTCTGATCCCGTCGTTGCCTGACTGCTTTCCGACTGATAGTGAGCGTTCGGGCGCGGGGGTGAGCGCCCGGTCGGCCCTGCCGCCGACCGGGCACCCGGCAATCGGCAGTTTCGACGCGATCGGCGCGCTCTCCCGCGCCAAGTAGCTGGGGCAGCGGGACCTGCAGGCGGTGCAACGGCAGGTCCGGCGCGGTTCTGGGGGTGGTCCGTCGCACGTCCATCGGAGCAGTGTGCGACCGATTCCGGCAACAGGTCCAGACCACCGGCCGGTAACCTCGCCGGGGCCCGGAACCGAACGGCCGCGCCCGTGCCCGGCCCGGCGCCCGGGCCCCGGGACCTACACCGGCGGCCAGGGGATCGCGGGCCAGTCCGCGGAGGGCAGCGGATGCCTGCCCGAGCTGCGCAGCGCGGCCACCCGGGCGCGGGTGGCGTCCAGTTCGGCGCCGGTCAGGTGCGGGGCGAGGCGCTCGGCCAGCTCCCCCTCCAGCTCCCGGGCCAGCCGGGACAGCACCTCCAGCGCCTCGGCGGGCAGCGGGTCCCCCGCCCAGCCCCAGAGCAGGGTGCGCAGCTTGCCCTCGGTGTTGAAGGTGACGCCGTGGTCGATGCCGTACACCCGGCCGTCGGCGGCGGGGATCAGGTGGCCGCCCTTGCGGTCGGCGTTGTTGAGCACCGCGTCCAGGACCGCGAGCCGGCGCAGCCGCCGGTCGTCGTGGTGCACCAGCAGCGCGGTGCGGCCGTCCTCGACCTCCGCCCGGACGATCGGCAGCCAGCCCGCCTCCGGGCCGTTCGGGTCCTGCAGCGCCAGCAGCGGCTCGGCCCGCGGGTCCGGCTCGACCCACAGCTGCAGCATGCCGGGCCCGTGCGGGCCCTCGCGCAGCACGGTGGGCGGGATCAGCTCCCAGCCGGTCGCCGCGGACAGCTCGTACGCGGCGACCTCGCGGCCGGCCAGGGTACCGTCCGGGAAGTCCCAGAGCGGGCGCTCGCCGGCCACCGGCTTGTAGACGGCCTGCGCGCTCAGCGAGCCGTGCTCGACGGTGCAGTACAGCGCCGCGTTGGAGGCCTCGGTGAGGCGGCCGTGCACGGTCAGCGCGCCCTGGCGCAGCAGCGCCAGGGCGGTCGGCGCATCGGCGGCGAGGGCGGCGGCCGCCGCCGGGTCGGCCTGCGGCGGGGTCTCGGTGTTCAGCGCCGGTAGCCGTTCGCGCGCGGGCACAGGTGGCCCTCCGGGTCCAGCGGCAGGTTGCAGAACGGGCAGGGCTTGCGGCCGGCCGCGACCAGGTCCAGCGCGCGCTTGGCGAACACCCGGGCCATCGCGCCGGTCAGCCGCACCCGCAGCATGTCCGGGCCGTCCTCGTCGTCCCGGAAGACCGCCTCCTCGCCGTCCTCCTCCTCGTCCTCCACCAGCGCCTGCGCCTCGACCACCAGGCAGGCGTCCACGCTGTCCCAGGCCAGGGCCATGGTGCCGACCCGGAACTCCTGCTCCAGCGGGAGGTCCAGCGGGGCGGTGTCGAGCAGGTCCTTGGGCGCGGCGGCCGGGATGGCGGCGTCGCCGCCGCTGCGCCGCAGCGCCTCGTCCAGGACCTCCTCGATCCGCTCGGCGAGGGCGGCCACCTGGTTCTTCTCCAGCAGCACGCTGGTGACCCGGCCACGGGCGCTGGCCTGCAGGTAGAACGCCCGGGCGCCGGGCTGGCCGACGGTGCCGGCCACGAACCGTTCGGGCTGGTCGTAGAAGAAGACCTGACGGGGCACGCTCTAGCTCCGGATCGTGTCGGTCGGTACGGATCCGCCACGCGGGACCGCGGGTTGTCCAACGGGCGGGGTCGTTCAACGGGCGGGTGGTCGAACTAGGAGGCACTCAGAACTACGGGACGCTCACCAGTCACCCTACGACCTCCGGGGCCCGGCCGGGGAGCCGAGCCGGAGGCCGCGGGCGGGTCGCACCGGTGGGCCCGGGCGGTGTCGCGGGCGGTTCAGGCGGTTCCGCCGACCACCGCGTCACCGGCCGGGGTGGCCGTGGCGGCGGAGGGCTTGGGCGCCAGCGAGGAGAGGTCGCCGGTGTCGCCCATCCTGAGTACGAAGGGCCGCTGCGGCGTGTAGCGGATCGCGGTGACCGAGCAGGGCTCGACGCTGATCCGCTGGAAGTGGTCCAGGTGCAGGCCGAGCGCGTCGGCCACCACCGCCTTGATCACGTCCCCGTGCGAGCAGGCGACCCAGACCGCGTCCTCGCCATGTTCGGCGGCGATCTTCGCGTTCCACTCGCGGACCGCGCCGACCGTGCGGTGGCTCAGCTCGCGAAGCGACTCGCCGCCCGGGAAGGCCGCGGCGGCGGCGTGGTCCTGCACCGTGCGCCAGAGCGGCTCCTTGGCCAGCTCGGCCAGCGGGCGGCCGGTCCACTCGCCGTAGTGGCACTCCCCCAGCCGTTCGTCCTCGGCCGGCGGGCCCAGCTCGGGGCGGACGGCGAGCAGCGGCTCCAGGGTCTGCCGGCAGCGCTCCAGCGGGCTGCTGACGGCCTGCGCCAGCGGGACCGCGGCCAGTCGGCCGGCCAGTGCGGCGGCCTGGGCGCGTCCGGTGTCGTCCAGGTCCACGCCGGGGGTCCAACCGGCCAGGATTCCGGCGGTGTTCGCGGTCGAGCGGCCGTGGCGGACGAGCAACAGGGTGGGCATGGGGCTCAGCCTACGGCCTGCGGGCACGGCGGTGGGGCACGGTTCCCGGTCGGACCGCCGCCGCGAGCACCGCTGCGGCTCAGGTCGTCGCGCAGGCCCGGCATCGTCCGGCGTTCCCGGGGAACAATGGCCCGCATGATCGTCCACTGCGCCGCGTACCAGGACGGCCGCCGGATCGGGGCCTCCGAAGATCTGACCGACGCGCTCACCACCGCCCGCCGGGCCGGCCCGGGTGCCTTCGTCTGGATGGGCCTCTTCGAGCCCACCACCGAGGAACTCGACCGGGTCGGCAAGGAGTTCGCACTGCACCCGCTGGCCGTCGAGGACGCCGTCAGCGCCCACCAGCGCCCCAAGGTCGAGGCCTACCAGGGCTCGCTGTTCGTCGCCCTCAAGACCCTCGGGCACCACCCCGAGACCCACGCCGTCACCAGCGGCGAGGTGATGGTCTTCCTCGGCCCCGACTTCGTGATGACCGTCCGCCACGGCACCGACAGCCCGCTCAGCGGCCTGCGGGCCCGACTGGAGCAGGAGCCCGAACTGCTGCGGTACGGGCCCAGCTCGGTGCTGCACTCGGTCTGCGACACCGTGGTGGACGGCTACGTGGAGGTGGCCGCCGCCCTGCAGGTCGACCTGGACGAGCTGGAGGCGGACGTCTTCGCCCCCGGCCGGGTCCACCGCGACGCCGCCGGCCGGATCTACGGCTGCAAGCGCCAGGTGATGACCGTCCGGCGCGCCGCCTCCCCACTGCTGGAGCCGATGCTGCGGCTGGAGCGCGGCGCCCCGTTCGTCCGCCCGGAGACCGCCCCCTACCTGCGGGACGTCGCCGACCACCTGGCCCGGGTGAACGACCAGGTCGACGGCATGGACCGGCTGCTGTCCGACATCCTCGGCGCCAACCTGGCGCAGGTGAGCGTGCAGCAGAACAACGACATGCGGAAGATCTCCGCCTGGGCGGCACTGGCCGCCGTACCGACCATGATCGCGGGCGTGTACGGGATGAACTTCGACGTCATGCCCGAGCTGCACGAGCCCTGGGGGTACCCGGCGGCGCTGTCGCTGATGGCGGTGGTCTGCATGGTGCTGCACCGGGTGTTCAAGCGGCACGACTGGCTGTAGTGCCGCCGGCTGTGGCGCCGCCCGCGTCCGGGTCGTAGGCGACGGGTTACGCGAGCCCGGCCCGCTCCAGCGCCTCGACGCCCGTGCGCAGCGCCTGGATCCGCTCGTCCAGGGTGAAGCCGGCCGGGGCCAGGGTGAGCGTGGTGACGCCCGCGTCGGCGTAGGCCTGCATCCGGTCGGCGATCCGGGCGGTGTCGCCGACCAGCGAGGTGGCGTCGATCAGGTCGTGCGGGACGGCGGCCGCGGCGCCCGCGTAGTCCTTGGCCAGGTACTTCTCCTGGACCTCGTCGGCGGCCTGCTCGTAGCCCATCCGCCGGGCGAGCTGGTTGTAGAAGTTCTTCTCCTTGCTGCCCATGCCGCCGATGTAGAGCGCGGCGTAGGACCGCTGGGAGTCGACACCGGCCTTGATGTCCTCGCCCACGGCAATGGTGACGGTCGGGCAGAGGTCGAAGTCGTCCAGGGACTTGCCGGCCTTGGCGCGCCCGGCCTTCAGCGGGTCGAGGGAGAGCGCGGCGTGCTCCGGGGCGAAGAAGATGCCGAGCCAGCCGTCGGCGATCTCGCCGGTCTGCTCCAGGTTCTTCGGGCCGATCGCGGCGATGTACAGCGGGATGTGCTCGCGCACCGGGTGCACGGTCAGCTTGATCGGCTTGCCCGGGCCGCCGGGCAGCGGCAGGGTCCAGTGCGCGCCCTCGTGCACCAGGCGCTCGCGGGACATCGCCTTGCGGATGATCTCCACGTACTCACGGGTGCGGGCGAGCGGCTTGTCGAACTTCACGCCGTACCAGCCCTCGGACACCTGCGGGCCGGAGACGCCGAGGCCGAGCCGGAAGCGGCCGCCGGAGAGGGTGTCCAGGGTCGCGGCGGTCATCGCGGTCATCGCCGGGGTGCGGGCCGGGATCTGGAAGATGGCCGAACCGACGTCGATCCGCTCGGTCCTGGCGGCGACGAAGCTCAGCACCGTCGCGGCGTCCGAGCCGTACGCCTCGGCCGCCCAGCAGACCGAGTAGCCGAGCCGGTCCGCCTCCTGGGCCACCGCGATGTTGTCGGCATCCATGCCGAGTCCCCAGTAGCCGAGGTTGATGCCGAGTCGCATGTGCCGAACCTTCCAGTCGGGTGGGCTTGGTGGTCGAGCGTAGTGCCGACCGCGCGGTCATGCTACTGACGGGTAGCGGTGGCCTGGGTCACAGCGGGCGCGGGCCAGGCGGGCCCGGGTCAGGAGGGCCCGGAGGCGAGCGGGCGACTGGCGAGTGAATGATCGTTCTGCGGGTCTCCGCCCCTGCCCGGGTACCGGCCGCTACGCTCAGCCGACGTGGGGAGCGCTCTTCCCACCTGCGCGTTTACAGGGCTACCGGCGCCACCGGCGCCGCCCGGCCAGTGGAGGGCCCGTCGGATGGAAAAGCGTCACCTCGGCCGTACCGGCCTGCAGGTCTCCCGCCTCGGTCTCGGCACCATGACCTGGGGCCGCGACACCGACGAGCACGAAGCCGCCGAGCAGCTCAAGGAGTTCGTCGACGCCGGCGGCAACCTGGTCGACACCGCCGACGTGTACGCCGACGGCGGCGCCGAGTACCTGATCTCCCGCCTCACCGACAGCCTGATCCCGCGCTCCGAAGTCGTCATCGCCACCAAGGCGGGCAGCGTCCCCGAGTCCGCCCGCCGCTTCGACGGCTCACGCGGCCACCTGCTCGCCGCCCTGGACGCCTCGCTGCGCCGGCTCGGCACCGACTACGTCGACCTGTGGCAGGTGCACGCGTTCGACCCCATGACGCCGGTCGAGGAGACCCTCAGCGCCCTCGACATCGCCGTCTCCTCCGGCCGCGCCCGCTACGCCGCGGTCTGCGACTTCAGCGGCTGGCAGCTCGCCAAGGCCGCCACCTGGCAGCGCGCCCACCACGCCCGGATGCCGCTGGCCGGGGCCCAGTGGGAGTACTCGCTGCTCCAGCGCGGCATCGAGCGCGAAGCACTGCCCGCCGCGCTGGACGCCGGGGTCGGGATCCTGGCCGGCTCACCGCTCGGGCGCGGGGTGCTCACGGGCAAGTACCGGCACGGGGTGCCCCAGGACTCGCGCGGCGCCTCGGCGTACCTGTCCGGATTCGTCCAGCCGTACCTCGGGGAGCGCTCCCGGCGGATCGTGGACGCCGTGGCCACCGCCGCCGACGGGCTGGCCAGCAGCCCGCTCGCGGTCGCGCTGGCCTGGGTCCGCGACCGGCCCGGGGTGGCCTGCGCGCTGGTCGGGGCCCGCACGGTGGCGCAGCTGCAGGCGGCGCTGTCAGTGGAGGCGCTTACGCTTCCGGATGAGATCCGCGGCGCGCTGGACGACATCTCGTCGCCGGTGCACCGCTACCCGGACCAGGGGTGGACGGAGCTGTAGCCCCGGACCGGGTCGTCGAGCAGAACGTGCAGTGCAGAACGTGCGGTGGAGTGAGCTTTGGAGCGGACGACGATGAGTGACACGGGGAACGGCGCTCCGGAGGCGACCCCCGGGGTCCGGCTGACCGCGGAGGAGAAGGCGGCGAAGTTCGCGGAGCTGGCGCAGCGGATCCGCGGCATGCAGCCAGAGGATGCCGCGGCGAGTGCCGCACGGGCGGGTGCCGCACGGGCGGAGGCCTCGATGGCGGAGGCTCCGGAGTCCGAGCCGGCGGTGCCGGCCGAACAGGCCGCTCCCCCGGTTCCCGCCCCGGCGGCCCCGGCGGCTCCGGCCGCTCCCTCCGCCCCGGCGGCTCCGGCCGCTCCCTCCACCCCGGTGCTGCGGCCCGCCGAGCCGAGCGCTGACGTGCTCCAGCGGACGGTCGCGGTGCTGTCCGCCGGTGGTGCCCCCGTCGAGCTGGCGGCCGCCGCGGTGGCCGCGTTCGGCGACGGCGCGGCCGAGCGGCTGCGCGAGGACCCGTGGGCGGTCCTCGGGCTGCCCGGCGTGCGCCCCGAGCACGCGGACCACTTCGCCCGCGGCCTGCTCGGTGCCTCGGTCGGCCCGGACGACCCCCGCCGGGCCCAGGCCCTGGTGGTCTGGGTGCTGGAGCAGGCGGCGCTGCGCGGGCACTCCGCCCAGGAGCTGTCCGAGGTGGCCGCCGGGCTCGAACGGCTCCGGATGCCCGAGCCGGCCGCCGCGATCGAGGAAGCCCTCGCGGACGGGCGGGTGCTGCCCTTCCAGGAGGAGCTGACCGGAGCCGAGGCGCACGCTTCGGCGGCCGGTGACGGGGACGAGGACGAGCCGCCGACGCGCACGCTGCTCGCGCTGGAGACGCTGGCGATGGCGGAGGTGAGCCTCGCCGAGAAGCTGCTCCAGCTGATGGCCTCCTTCGTGCCGGGCGAGGACGGCGGCGAGCAGGACGGCGACGAGCCATCGGCGGAGTCGGAGTCCGAGTCGGCGCCGGAGGGGCCTGCCGAGACCGCGCCCGTCTCCCCCGGTCCCGCCGCCTGGGAGGCCGCCGCCGAGGCGGCGCCGTCCTCCTCCGCGACCGCCCTGATCCGGGCCGTGGCCGGGAGCGCCCTGGTGCTGCACACCGGCGGCGAGGCGGCCCGCGCCGAGCCGGCCGCGCTGCTCGCCGCCGCCACGGGGCTCGGGCTGCGCGCCTGGGCCGCCACCTGGACCGACCAGGGCAAGGCGTCCTTCGCCGCCCTCGGCGAGGCCGGGAGCCCGGTGGTCACCCTCGCCGAGCTGCTGTCCGGGACGGCCGGCCCCGGCCGCGCGGCCGACGGCACGCTCGCCCTGGACCTCCTGATCGTGCTGGACGCGCCGCTGCTGGACGTCGAACTGGCCGCCACCGTGCTGGAGTCGCTCGCCGACGGCACCCGGCTGATGCTCAGCGGGGACCCGGGCCAGCTCTGGTCGGCCGGCCCCGGCCGGTTCTTCGCCGACCTGCTGGCCGCCAAGGTCTGCCCGGCGGTCGCCTCCCGCACCCCGGACTTCGGGCCGATCGGCGAGCTGGTCTCGGGGGTCGGCATCGGCGAGCTGCAGCCCGTCGAGGCACCGGACAAGGAGGTGGTCATCCTGACCGCCAAGGACGGCGGCGAGGCCGTCCACCGCGCCGTCCAGCTGCTCACCGACTCCATCCCGCGCGCGCTCGGCATCCCCGCCGAGCAGGTGGTGCTGCTCACCCCGGGCCACGGCGGCCCGGCCGGTACGCGGGCGCTGAACGCCGCCGCCAAGGCCCGGCTGAACCCCGGCCCCGGCCGGTTCGGCGGTTTCGACCCGGGCGACCGGGTGGTGGAGTCCCCCGTGCCCGGGGTCGTCCGCCCCGCCCGGGTGGTGGACGGCGACGCCGCCGGTCTGCATCTGGAGTACCCGGACGGCTCGCGCCGGACCGTCCTGCCCGCCGAGGCCGGGCGGCTGCGGCACGGCTGGGCGCTGACCGTCCACCAGTCGCTGGGCCGCCGTTGGCCCGCCGCGGTGGTCGTGGTGCCGGAGGACGCCGCTCCGGCGCTCTCCCGGCAGTGGGTCTACACCGCGTTCGGGCGCGGCGAGCGGCACCTGTCCGTGGTCCACACGGCGGGCCCGGCGCTCGTCCAGGCCGTCGCCGAGCGCCCGGCGCAACCGCGCACCACCCGGCTGCGGGCAATCCTCGCGGAGAACGCGGTCGACGCGGACTGACCCGGTGGCCCGCCCGTGGCCGGTCCGGCCGGCTGACGCGCGGAGGGCGGGCCCGGTGCTCCCGGGCCCGCCCTCCGCGCGTACGGGCGACGTCAGTCTTCGGGGTCCTCGTCGTCGTAGACCTCGCTCACGTCGAACCGGCAGATCAGCAGCTGCGGGTCGGCGTGCTCGAAGGGCTCCGGCAGCCACTCCCCCGGCTCGGTCGGCACGGCCGCCGCGACCCAGAGCGTCGAGTCCGCCTCCTCCAGGCCGAACTCCTCGCTGCGGGCGGCGATCTCGTCCGGTTCGTACTCGCCGAACAGCACGCCGAGCGCGGTGTTCACGCCGCCGGCGCCGCCCGGGGTCAGCGACTCGTCGAGCCGCTCGGCCTGCGCGCGCAGCCGCTTGGGGTCGACCACGTGGTAGTCGCGGCGGATCAGCACGCTGATCGCCTCGGGCTGCTCCGGGCCGTGGTAGCCGCCCGGTCCCTCGTCGCCGGGGATCTCGAAGGGAGTGACCTCGTCGTAGACCTCGTACAGGAGTTGGTCGTAGGCGATGGCCGCCGTCGCGAGCTGCTCGTAGGCAGCGGACACGGCGGGATCATCGGCTGCGTTGGGGCTTGACACCGCTTCCAGATGACGGTCGATGGCGGCCTTGACCGCCTCAGCGGCGGCGCGTACCTCGGCAATGGTGGGCTGCGCGGCATCAGACATGGTGCAGACGCTATCTCCCCACGGCGCCGGTACGCACAGCGGTTGTCACCTACACCCGCGATTTCACCGCAACTTCCCCCCTGATGTCCGATTCAGGGGTTTCTGTCCACCGGCAGAACCGGCGCGGTCGGGCGCGAAGGGCGCGCAGCCGGTTCTGCCGGGGCCGTCCGGGTGCGGCTGTGCGCGCCGGTATCGGGATATCCACTCCACAACCGCAACAGAACTGATGGACTGTCAGATAAGAGCCCGGGGAGAGCCGTCGGACCGTCGCAGCGGGACGGGAGGACGGCCGGAAATACCCGGGCCGACTGTCCGCGGCAGGCCGTAGGCTTGCGTGCAGGTGATCCTCAGGAGGAGCGTTTTGACCCCACCGAAGCCGGTCCGGCAACCGGAGTACGAGTACCAGTCGCTGCGCATGCCGCGCGGGACCACGCGCAACGCGGCACGCCAACTGCTCACCGAGCACGCCGAGTACGGGCACTGGGAGCTCGACCGGCTGAGGCTGTTCCCCGACGGGAGCCGGACGGTCCGGCTGAAGCGGCGGATCATCCGGCAGGTCCGGAGCTGGTGACGGACGGCGTCCGGTCCGCCCCGGGGGGATGCGCGCCGGGCTTTCACGCACCCGCGGCCGCCCGTGGTTCTACGGGCGGCCGCGGGTGCGTCGTTCCGTCGGCGGGTGCTTCGCTCCACCAGCGGGTTGCCGCTGAGCGGTCGGGGTGCTCAGCGGGCGGAGGGGCTCAGTCCGCCGAGTGACTCAGCGGGCGCCGACGCGGGCGCGGCGGTAGAGCACGCCGCCGCCGACCAGCAGCGCGAGCCCGGCGGCGCCGAGTGCCTCGACTCCGCCGGCGCCGGTGTGGGCCAGCTGATCGCCCGTGGCGACGCTCTGCGCGGCGGGGGTGGCCGGGGCGCTGGTGCGGGCGGCGGCCGGGACGGCCGGGGTGCTCGGGGTGGCGCTGGTGGACAGGCCGCCGTTGCGCGGGCCGCCCGGGCCGGTGTCGCCGCCGGACGCCGGCGGGGTGGAGGGGGTGTGGCCCTCGGGGATGTCGTCGGTCGGCTTCGGGGCGGGGTGGGTCACGTTGCCGCACTCGTTGCCGAAGGCCGGGTTGGCGACGCCGACCACGTCCACGGAGTTGCCGCAGGCGTTCACCGGGACGTGCACCGGGGCCTGGACGCTGTTGCCGGAGACCACCCCGGGCGAGCCGACGGCGGCACCGCTGGCGGAGGCACCCGAGGCGGAGGAGCCGCGGCTCGCCCCGGCGCCGGAGCTGTCGCTTCCGCCGGAGTGACCGGTCTGACCGGTCTGACCGGTCTGACCGGGCTTCGAGACGGCGTGCCGGCCGCCGCTGACATTGGCGCAGCGGTTGCCGAACGCCGGGTTCAACGCGCCGACCACGTCGACGGTGTTGCCGCAGGCGTTGATCGGCACTTCGACGGGCACCTGGACCGAGTTCCCGGAGGCGACGCCCGGCGATCCCGCCGCACTCCCCTGCGCCTCGGCGGCCGCGTAGGCGTAGCCGGCGGTGGAGGCCAGCACGCTGCCGGTGGCCACGGCAGTGAGGATCCCCTTCTTGGTGACGTTCCTCATGATTTCCCCTGACGTTTCGAGACGGCTTGTGCGACCTTGACGTGAACCTTACGAAAATCGGAATTTCTGTATATGCGGCAATCACGCAAGGTCTTAGACTGCACAGGAGTTAACGAGAGGCGAACGGCGGAGTTGGGCCGAACGAAGCGGCTTCACCCGATCGAGCGATCGGGGCCTCGGGGCCTTGCCGCGCCACGCGGCGGGACCGCACGAAGGCCCCCGGTTGACGGCGCGCGCACGAAGGCCCCCGTGCGGCGCGTCCGCCGCCCGGGGGCCGTGCTGAATCGGGCTCAACGGGCCCCGAGGGCCCGGAGGTTGACTCAGACGTTGGCGCAGTGGTTGCCGAACGCCGGGTTGATCAGACCGATCACGCTGACGGTGTTGCCGCAAACGTTGACCGGCACGTGAACCGGGATCTGGACCTGGTTGCCCGAAACGACGCCCGGGGAGCCCGCGGCCACACCCTCGGCACCGGCACCGCCGTGAGCGGACGCGACACCGGCGGCGGCGAGCACCAGGCCACCCGTGGCGGCGGCGACAGCGGCGATCTTCTTGACCTTCATCATTCCTCCTGTATGGACAACGCAACCCGTTCGGCGGGCTGCACAGGAATGAACGACGCTGCGGCGAACGGGGTACGGAACAGATTTCCCATTCACCCGCAACGGTGACGCTTCGCACAGATAAGCGGCGCAAAATTGCGGGCAGAATCGTTTCTGTTGATCTCTTTCCACCCGTCCCACAATCATGCGCTCGGACAATGCGCTCGGCCCGCCCCCGGCCGCCCGGGAGCGGGCCGACCCAGTCGCCTGATCAGCAGGCGCGACGGAATCGCGGGGCGCTCAGCAGGCGTCGATGAAACGGTCCAGCACCCGGACGCCGAACTTCAGCCCGTCCACCGGCACCCGCTCGTCCACGCCGTGGAACATCCCGGCGAAGTCCAGCTCCGGCGGCAGCTGCAGCGGCGCGAAGCCGAAGCAGCGGATGCCGAGGTCCTGGAAGGACTTGGCGTCCGTCCCGCCCGACAGGCAGTACGGCACCGCGCGGGCGATCGGGTCCTCCGCCCGCAGGGCGGTCTGCATCGCCTCGACCAGCGAGCCGTCGAAGCCGGTCTCGATCGCCCGGTCCGAGTGCAGGCTCTCCCGCTTCACGCGCGGGCCGAGCACGCTGTCCAACTCAGCCAGGAACTCCTCCTCGTAGCCGGGCAGGAAGCGCCCGTCCACGTGCGCGGTGGCCTGGCCGGGGATCACGTTCACCTTGTAGCCGGCGCCGAGCATGGTCGGCTGGGCGGTGTTGCGCAGCGTGGTGCCGATCATCTTGGCGATACCGCCGAGGACGCGGAGCGTCTCGTCCATGTTCTCCGGGTCCAGCTCGACGCCGAGCGCGTCGGACAGCTCGTCCAGGAAGGCCCGGACGGTCTTGGTGATCCGCAGCGGGAACTTGTGCCGACCGAGCCGGGCGACCGCCTCGCACAGCTCGGTGATCGCGTTGTCGTCGTTCTCCATCGAGCCGTGCCCGGCCCGGCCCTCGACCGTCAGGCGCATCCAGTGCATGCCCTTCTCGGCCGTCTCCACCAGGTAGAGCCGCACCTGGTCGTTGACCGTGAAGGAGAAGCCGCCGACCTCGCCGATGCCCTCGGTCACGCCCTCGAACAGCTCGGGGTGCTTGTCCACCAGGAAGCGCGCGCCGTACGTGCCACCCGCCTCCTCGTCGGCGAGGAAGGCCAGCACCAGGTCGCGCGGGGGCTTGCGGCCGGTGCGCAGCCGGTCGCGGACGACCGCGAGGGTCATCGCGTCCATGTCCTTCATGTCGACCGCGCCGCGCCCCCAGACGCAGCCGTCGGCGATCTCGCCGCCGAAGGGGTCGTACGTCCAGTCCGCGGCGTTGGCCGGCACCACGTCGGTGTGGCCGTGGATCAGCAGGCCCGGGCGGGACCGGTCCTCGCCCTCGATCCGGATCACGGTCGAGGCTCGGCCCTTGGCCGACTCGAAGATCTGCGGCTCCACCCCGAACTCGGCGAGCTGTTCGGCCACATACTCGGCCGCCCTGCGCTCGCCCGGGCCGGAGCCGTCGCCGTAGTTGCTGGTGTCGATCCGGATCAGATCGCGACAGATCTCCGCGACCTCCGACTCAGCCGTCACCTTCGGCGCCGCCGACTCGCTCCGCTCGCTCACGGTCACTCCTCGTCTTGGGCCCGCACCGACGCACCAGCGCGCCACCCCCAGGCTCTGCACCCGGGCCGTACGAGCACGTCCGCCCATCCTCCCCCAGCGCCCGATCCCGATCCACCCCCCGTACCGCCCCGAAACCCGCTGGTCACGCCCCCGCCACAGGCCGGGCCCTGCTCCCGCCACCGGCCCGGCCACCCGGTCCGGAGCCGTTTTGGGAGCCCAAGCCGATCTTTGCTACAGTTACATCTGTCAGCGCGACGGACGAGAGATCGGAAGCCGCGAGGGCGACACCCGGTCCGGGTGGCGGAATGGCAGACGCGCTAGCTTGAGGTGCTAGTGCCCTTTATCGGGCGTGGGGGTTCAAGTCCCCCCTCGGACACCAGCTAAGGCCCCAGTTGATCTGGGGCCTTCTGCGTTTCCCGGGGCCCGGGGGTTCAGCTGCGGGCCGGCTCGGCGGGCTCGGTGTTCTGGTTCACCCGGAAGACGTTGGCGGGGTCGCACTTCGCCTCCAGTTCGGACAGGCGCCGGTGAGCGATTCCGGCAGCGCGCCGAATCGACGAGCAGACGCACGAGTTCGGCATCGGAGAGCCCCGCCGCGCGGTGCGGCGGGTGCGGCAGGCGGGGTGCCGGATAGGCCCCGAGCAGCAGCCGCTCGGGCAGTCGGCGGCCCTGCTCGGTTCTGCACAGGGTGAGCCGATGGGCGAGCAGCGCACCCATGCTGTGCCCGTAGAGGAGATAGGGGCGGTCGAGCGGCGGGCCGAGGTCGCGCGCCAGGGCGGCGACCAGGCTCGACAGGTCGGCCCGGCAGTGGCCGCCGGTGGCGTCCCGGCCGGGGAGCCGGACCGGGACGTCCCTCGCCCGCTCCCCCGGGGCGCGCTGCCGGCCGGTGAAGAAGGCCGTACTGCCTCCGGCCGGGTGCAGCCCCGGCAGGGCGATCGGGGCGTCGTCGGGTCCGGGCTCCGCCGTGGCCGGGTGTGCGACCGGGGACCGGCCCCGGTTGCACACCCCGGGCGCCGTCGCCTCGCGGCCCGGGCGGTGGCCCGGGCGGTCAGGCCGCCGGAGCATCGGCCCGCCCCGCTCCGTGCGAGCGCGCCGAGGAGGCGACCGCGCCCGCCGCCGAGGACCAGCCCTCGGGGGCGAGGTCCGGCCTGGCGGTCTCCACCAGCCGCGCGAACTCCTGCCAGGCGGCGGCGCATTCCAGGGCCAGCTGGGAGACCCGCCCGGCGCAGTGCGGCGGGACGCTGCGCACCAGCTGGTCCCGCTGCTCGGCCGGGGGCAGGCTGCTGGTCAGCATCCGCAGCAGGTGCCGGCCGCTCTCGGTCAGCCGGAGGGCGGGGTCGCTCATCAGCCGTTCCATGGTGCGGGCAAGGTCCGGGCCCGCCTGCTGCGAGGCGGGGGCGCGGCGCCCGGCGGGGACGGGAGCCTCGCCGCGCCGCAGCCGCTCCCGGACGTCCCGGACCGTCCCCGGGGAGATGCCCGCCTCGTCGGCGATCGCCCGCAGCGAGGCCCGGGGGTTGGCGGCGATCAGCTCGCTCGCGCGCAGCCGGCCGGTCGCGCTGTCCAGCGGCCGGGCGCGCCCGTCGCGGCCGATCCGGGTCGCCGGGTGCGGGATCGCCCCGCCCATCTCCCGCCGCAGCGCCCGTACGGTCTTGGTGGACAGGCCGGTGACCTCGGCGATCATGCGGTCCGCCCAGTCGGCGTGGGAGCCGAGGATCCGGCCGGCCGCCGCCGTCCGCTCGGCCCGGGAGAGCGGCAGGCCGTGCCGGGTGTTGCTCTGGACCGAGAGCACGAAGGCGTCACGCTCCAGGCCCTCGAAGAAGCGGACGGGGATGTCGGGTCTTCCCTCGGCGGCGGCCACGCGCAGCCGGTGCATGCCGTCGATCACCCGCATGGTCGAACGGTGGACGATGATCGGCGGCAGGTCGCGGCCGAGTTCGGCCAGCGTCCTCAGGTGCTCCGGGTCCTCGCCGCGGGCGCGCGGCGAGTCGGCCGGCAGCAGTGCGGCGACCGGGACGGTCACCACCTCGGACAGGGCCGGGGCCCATTCCGGGGACGGCGTGCGGAGTGCCGGGTTCTCCTCGGCTCGGACGGTTGCGGTCTCTTGCTTCACGGCGAGTCCTCTGACGTGCAACACGGGAGCGTGGCCGGGCGGACGGGGTCGCTGTGCGCACCGCTCGTCCGGCCTCGGGGACCGTGCCCGTCCCGCTCCCTGGGTCTGCTGGGGCGTCTCCTCGTCGAGGCAGGCCAAAGGGGGCATGCTTCGCAGCGATCGTAGGCCACACACATACCTTTGGGACGGTATTTTAATGCGGCCGCAACATGCGGCAGCGAGACCGTTGCGTTCAGGGGGCGGCGGGCCCGGGTGATCAGCGTGCCGCGGCCCCGGCCGCCAGCGCACCGGCCGTCAGCTCACGGGCCACCGGCTGACCGGCCGTCAGCCCGTCCGCCGTCAAGGCGTCGGGCGGAAGGGGCCTGCCGACCGGCAGCAGCCGGGCCCCGGGCACCCGGTCGACCAGGTCCGGGTCGCCGACCACCACAGGGTGCCCGACCTCGGTCAGCATCGGCAGGTCGGAGACGTGGTCCCCGTAGCCGTAGCAGTCGGCCGGATCGACGTGCGGGTACGCCCGGAGCAGGGCGCGCACGGCCCGGCGCTTCTCCTCGCCGATCACCGGCTCGCCGACCAGTTCGCCGGTGAACACCCCCCGGCGCACCTCCGGCCGGCTGCACACCACGTGCGCGGCGCCGATGTCCCGGGCGACCGGCTCGACCAGCGCCGGGAAGGAGCCGGACACCAGCACCACCGGGTCGCCCGCCGCCCGGTGCCGCGTCAGGGCCTCGCGGGTGGCGGCGATGTAGAAGCCGGCGCTCCGGGAGCGCTGGGCGAACCACTCCCAGCCGGCCGCGCGGACGGACTCCTCCCGCTCCCCGGCCCAGACCCGGTAGTAGGCCCGGTTCGCCTGCTCGCGCGGCGTCCCGGCGGCCACCAGGGCGACCAGCTCGGCCCGCACCCGGGCCGCCCGCCGGACGCCCGAGGCCCCGTACCGGTCGCCGAGGTAGAAGTCCAGGAAGTCGAACATGCTCTTGCAGTCGATCAGCGTCTCGTCCAGGTCGCTGAATGCCAGACGGTCGGACTGGACCACGGAGGGCTCCTCGGGGGCCGGGGTCACCCGCGGGTGACGGGTCGGTCGGGGTCGGTGGCGAGGCTCGGCCGGGCGCGCAGGGCGGGGAACAGGGTGTCACGCACCTCGCGCCAGCGCTCGGCGAAGTCCGCGCGGCCGTTCAGGTTGTCGGAGATGTGCTGGGCGCCGAAGAACGCCGCGACGGCCACCCGCGCGGCGACGTCCGGATCCACGTGCTGCGCCAACTGGCCCTGCTGGTGGGCCTCGCGCATCAGCATCGAGATCAGGTTCGTCCAGTCCACGTAGGGCGGCGGCAGCTCGACGTCGACGGCGTCGCGCTCGTTCTGCAGCCTGGTGCCCGCCTGCATGATCGGGTCCTCCAGGAACGCGACGGTCGCCGCGTTGAACATCTCGATCACGGTGTCCAGCGGCGAGAGGCCCTTGCCGCGCACCGCCTCCAGCGTCACGGGCCAACGTGAGTACAACTCGTCCACCACGGCGATGGCAAGGGCCTGCTTGTTCGGGAAGTGGAAGTAGACGGCACCCTTGGTCATGGCCACCTCGTCCGCCACGTCCTTGATGCCGGTCTGCTGGTACCCGCGCTCGGCGAAGATCCGCGCGGCACAGTGCAGGATCTGCTCCCTGGTGCGTTCGGCGCGCTCCTGGCGCAGCAGCGGCCCGGTCGCGCCCGATCGCTGGATCTTGGGGGTCGGCCACAGCGACTCCACGGCAACACCCTTGTTCTGACTCACTGTTCGCCCTTTCTTTCTACATCGGGCACTTCTGGCGATATACCTTCTCCCAGGTATATTTTCAGCCCGGGATCAACGGTCACCTGACATGACCCTCGCCCGCAGATGGGGTGGCACCACCTTAGGGAACGGCACACCAACGGGGAGACGTGCTCGCATGTCCATCATCACCGCACCGCCAAAGTACCTGCCGTCGGACCAGGCAGTACCACTGTCGTCCGGCTCCAGGATCTCGTTCAGTCACCGACTTCCGGCCGCTTCGGTCCACAAGACCTCCGCGGCCGAGGTCCTGCTCACCGACGCCGTCCGCACCGGCGACGGCCGCTTCACCGTCGGCGCCGCATGGCTCCGCGACCACTTCCTCCACCACAGCGGGGACGGCCGGTCGCCGGATCCGCTGCTGCTCGCCGAGACGGTCCGCCAGACCCTGATACACCTCTCGCACCGCTTCCACGGCGTACCGCAGGGGCACCCGTTCGTCCTCGACCGGCTCGACCTGGAGCTGCCGGACGGTGCTGCACCGCTGCGGCCCGGCGCCCCGGCGCACGTCACCCTGGACGTCACCTGCACCCGAACGGTGAACACGCCGCGCCGCACCGGCCTCGCCCTGGAGGCGGCGGCGTCCGTCGACGGCGTCCCGCTCGGCCGGGCGGGCATCCGCTGGGAGGTCCTGGACCCCGCCTTCTACCAGGTGGTGCGCCACCGCGAGGCCCGCCCGAGGACGGCGGCCGGGGCACCCCGGCGCCCCGAGGCTCCGCTCGGCCCGCTGCGGCGGCTCGCTCCCGGCGAGGTCGGGTACCCGGGCGACGAGCACGTCCTGCTCGCCCGGGACTCCTCCGACGCCCCCGGCACCTTCTGGCTCGACCCGGATCCGGGCCACCCGGTGCTCTTCGACCATCCGTCCGACCACGTCGCGGGCATGGTGCTGCTGGAGGCGTTCCGGCAGGCCGGCCGCGCCCTGGGCGCTGCACTGCACCCCGCCGGGCTTTCCGCGAGCTTCACCGCCTTCGCCGAGCCGGACCTGCCGGTGGCCGTCACCGTGACGCCCGGGCCGGACGGGGCCGCGCGGACCGGCGGCCCGGGCCGGATGCGGACGGCCGAGGTCACCGCCGCCCAGCGCGGCGTCGTCCTCGCCACGGCCCGGCTCGCCTACCCGACGGACCGTCAGGAGGCCCCGTGAAGGCGCCCGTCGCGAACACCGCCGCCCCGCCCCCCGCCCTGCCCGCCGACGCGATCGGACGGGTGGTGGACGCGGCGCGGCGCGACCTGGCCGGCGTGGAGGACCGGCGCCGGCTGGGCCCGGAGGCGGTCGCGGCCGTCGTGGCCGCCGGGTTCCCCCGCCACTTCGTCCCCCGCGAACTCGGCGGCACGGCCGGCACCTTCGCCGAACTGCTCGGCGCGTCGGCCGAGATCGCCCGGACCTGCCCGTCCACCGCCTGGTGCGCCATCCTGTTCGCGGCGCACGGCCGGCTCGCCGCCTACCTCCCCGAGGAAGGGCGGAAGGAACTGTGGGGGGCCTCGCCCGACGTACTGATCGCCACCTCGATCATGCCGCCGCAGGGCGAGGCGGTCCGGGACGGCGACGGCTGGCGGATCCGCGGCCGCTGGGACACCGCCAGCGGGGTCGACCACGCGGACTGGCTGCTGCTGGCCACCCGGACCGGCCCCGCGGACCGGCCCGAGCACCGGATCTTCGCCGTCCCCCGGTCGGACTGGACCGTCCTGGACACCTGGCGGAGCCTGGGCATGCGCGGGACGGGCAGCAACGCGGTGGAGGTGGCCGGGGCGTTCGTCCCGGACCGGCTCTCCTGCACCCTCGCGGACCTGCAGCGACCGCTGGGCGTGGACGCGGCCCGCTGCCACCGGGTGCCGGTCCACCTGGCCGGGGCGCTGATGTTCGCGGCGCCGGTGCTGGGGGCGGCCGAGGGCGCGTTCGACGCATGGCGCTCGGCCGTGACGCCTCGGCTGCCCGCCCTCTCCCCCGCCCGGCGGGCGGAGGCCGAGCTGGCGCTCGGCGAGGGCTCGGCTCGGATCGCCGCGGCCAGGCTGCTGCTGGAGCGGGTCGCCGAGCGGGCCGACCGTGCCGAGGTGACCCCGCTGCTGGTGGCGGAGAACCGGCGGGACGCGGCGATGGCCGCGGCCTGGTGCGCGGAGGCGGTCGACCGGCTCTTCCGCGCGGCCGGATCGCAGGTGCAGCGGGAGGACTCCCCCATCCAGCGGTACTGGCGCGACGTCACCACCGCGGCCTCGCACGGTGTGCTGGGCCCGGCGGCGGCCGCCGCCGACTACGCCGCGGCCGTGCTCGACGGGTAGGCGCCCAGGCCGCCGAACCCCGTGCCGCCGTGCGGCCGCGCCGCCCTGGCACGCTGCGCAGCGTCCCGCGCCAGGGGCCGACCGCCCGCCCGTCGGAGCGTCGGTCGACCCCTGGTGCCCAGCTCCTCCATCGCCCCAGAAACATACCTTCACATAGGTATGTTCCTACCTCTGCGGCGCCACGCCCTCGTCGCCGCGCCCGGCCAGGCCGGCCGCCTTCGGCCAGGCCGGCCGACCAGGGAGCCGGTCTCCGGTCAGCCGGCTTCCCGGTCGGCCGCGGCGATGAGGGCGTCCAGCAGGCCGGGGAAGGCCTGCTCCAGGTCGTCGCGGCGCAGGGTGTTCATCTTGGACGTGCCGACGTAGTACTGCCGGATCAGCCCGGACTGCCGCAGCACCCGGAAGTGGTGGGTGCCGGTCGACCGGGTGACCGAGATGTCGAAGGTGCCGCAGGCGGTGTCGCCCGCGGCGCGGGCGATCTGCCGGACGATGCTGCGCCGTACCGGGTCGGCGAAGGCCTCCAGGATGCGCTGCAGGGTGATGTCCGCGGCGTCGGGGTGGTCCCCGATGCGGTCGACGGCGGCCTGTGCGGTCACGGTGCACCTCTCTGGTTCGCGGCGTCCTCATCGTACGAGCGCGATCGTACGACGGCCACTTTATGACGACCGTAATCAAATTTGACAGCCATCGTCATATGCCCTTCAGTGGGGTCCCGCACACTCGCCAACTCGACCATCGCCATGGTGAGTTGCCCGCTCCCCGGGCAGCCGCCGTCCGCAAGAGAAGGAACCAGCGATGACTACCGCCGAGACCCGCCCGGCGCAGACCGGCGCCCCCGCCTCCGCCCCACCGGACTCCTCCAGCGGCCCGAAGATCGCCGCACTGGCCACCGGATTCGTGATGGCCACTCTGGACGTCACCATCGTCAACGTCGCGGGCGCGACCCTCCAGGAGAGGCTCGGGGCCACGCTCACCCAGCTCACCTGGGTCGTGGACGGCTACATCCTGACCTTCGCCTCCCTGCTGATGCTGGCCGGCGGCCTGGCCAACTGGCTCGGCGCCAAGAGGGTCTACATGGGCGGCATGGGTCTGTTCCTGCTGGCCTCGCTCGGCTGCGCACTCGCGAACACGCCCGAACTGCTGATCGCCGCAAGGATGTTGCAGGGCGCCGGTGCCGCGCTGTTCATGCCGAGCTCGCTGTCCCTGCTGGTGTTCTCGTTCCCCGAGAAGCGCCGGCGCACCAAGATGCTCGGTCTGTGGTCCGCGATCGTCGCCACCTCCTCGGGTGTCGGTCCCACCCTCGGCGGCCTCATGGTCGGCTCGCTCGGCTGGCAGAGCGTCTTCCTGCTGAACCTGCCGATCGGCGTGATCGGCATGCTGATGACGCGGCGGTTCATCGCGGCGCCGGAGGCGCGCGGCGACCGGCCGGCCCCGTTCGGCCACCTGGTCTGGATCGTCACGCTCGCCGCGGTCAGCTTCGCGCTGATCGAGGCCCCCCAACTCGGCTGGGCCGCAACCCCGGTGGTGGTCTCCTACGCCGTGGCGCTGGTCGCCGCCGCCGTGCTGGTACGGCGCGAGCGCAGCAGCGACAAGCTCGTGATGCCGTGGACGCTCTTCCGCCACCCCGGCTTCTCGGGCGCCAACCTGGTCGGCTTCTTCTTCAACTTCGCGTTCTTCGGCACCATCTTCACGCTCGGGCTGTTCTTCCAACACGCCCAGGGCGCCAGCCCGTTCGTCGCCGGGCTGGAGCTGATCCCGATCACCGTCCTGTCGCCGGTGGCCAACGTGGTGTACTCGAAGATCTCGGAGCGCTACGCCAACGGCCCGCTGCTGACGGTCTTCCTGCTGATCGCCGGGGTGTGCTCGCTCGGCCTGACCGCGATCTCCGCGTCGACCCCGTACTGGATCATCGCCGTCGGCATCGGCGTGGCCTGCCTCGGCTCGGGCATCGTCTCCCCCGGCATGACGGCGGCCATGGTGGACTCGGCCGGCCCGGAGCACGCCAACGTCGCCGGGTCCGTCCTGAACGCCAACCGCCAGATCGGCTCGCTGGTGGGCATCGCCGTCGTCGGCGTGGTGCTGCACGCGACGCCCGACTGGAGCCGGGGCGCCTCGGTGTCGTTCGTCCTGGTCGGCGTCGCCTACCTGCTCGGCGCGGGGTGCGCCTGGCGGCTGGTCGCCCACTCGGAGCGCCGCACCGAGGCCGCGGCCGCGCCCGCCCCGGCCCGTACCTGACCTGCCCCGACCTGACCGGCCCCGCGATCCGGGAGTCCATCACCCCGTGTTCCCGCGCCGCCCGGCCCCCGGAGGCGGGGCGGGAACGCCGAACGGCCCCTCCGACCGGACCACGTGTCCGGTGGGAGGGGCCGTTCGGCATGCTGCGACGCGGTCCGCCGGGCCGGTTCAGGGCCGGCGGGCGTCGCCGATGGCGCTCTCGATGCCCTGGACCATCCGCCACAGCGGGGCCCGGCGGCTGGCGACCAGGACCACCACGTCGTCGGCCGCGTCCTGGCCCTCCGGGGCGTCGGCGGGGCGGTCGCTCCAGGTGGAGGTGACGAAGGCCATCGCCGCGTCCACCTCGGCCACCCAGTCGCTCTCGCCGCCCGAGCGCAGCCAGGTGCGCAGGGCGTGGTTGTGGGCGGCGACCACGGCCGCGGCGATCACGTCGGCGCGCAGCGGGCCGTCCGGGCGGTCGGCGAAGCGGCCGCGCAGGTAGGCGGCGAGGGTGTGCTCGTAGCGCCAGACCACCGACAGCTCGTACGCCCGCAGGCCCGGGACCTTGCGGGTGAGGCGGTACCGCTGGACGGAGAAGGAGGGCTGCTCGGCGTACATCCGCAGGACCAGCCGGGCGGCGTCGCAGGCGTGCTTCACCGGGTCCTCCTCGCCGGTGCCGGAGTCCAGGAACTCCGTCATCTCGGCGAGGCTGCGCTCGTGGTCGGGGAAGACCACGTCCTCCTTGGCCGGGAAGTACCGGAAGAAGGAGCGCCGGCCGACGCCGGCGAGCGAGACGATGTCGTCGATCGTCGTCTGCTCGAAGCCGCGCTCCAGGAAGAGTTCGAAGGCAGCGGCCACCAGCGCCTCGCGCATCGCCGGCTTCGAGGGCCCGTCGTTCATGGGCAGGTCCTGCTCTTCCTTCTCGCTCATTCTCCGGAACTTAGCATCGGCGCAACGTGTCGGCCCCGACGGCCGGTGGGCTGACCCGCCCGGCCGCCGGGGCGTCCCGGGGGGCGCCGTTACGGCAGGTTGCGGGCCATGACGATCCGCTGGACCTGGTTGGTGCCCTCGTAGATCTGGGTGATCTTCGCGTCCCGCATCATCCGCTCCACCGGGTAGTCCCGCGTGTAACCGTAACCACCCAGCAACTGCACCGCGTCCGTGGTCACCTCCATCGCCACGTCCGACGCGAAGCACTTCGCCGCCGCACCGAAGAACGTCAGATCCGCGTCCCCGCGCTGCGACTTCGCCGCCGCCACGTACGTCATCTGCCGCGCGGCCTCCAGCTTCATCGCCATGTCCGCCAGCATGAACTGGATCCCCTGGAACTCCGCGATCGCCTTCCCGAACTGCTTGCGCTCCCGCACGTAGCCCTTCGCGTAGTCCAGAGCACCCTGCGCGATCCCCACCGCCTGAGCCGCGATCGTCACCCGGGTGTGGTCCAACGTCCTCATCGCCGTCTGGAACCCGCTCCCCTCGGCACCGATCATCCGGTCCGCCGGAATCCGCACGTTGTCGAAGTACACCTCACGCGTCGGCGAACCCTTGATCCCCAGCTTCTTCTCCGGAGCACCGAACGACACACCCTCGTCGCCCTTCTCCACCACGAACGCCGAGATCCCCTTCGAACGCATCGAAGGATCCGTCACCGCCATCACCGTGTAGAACTCCGACACCCCCGCGTTGGTGATCCACCGCTTCACACCGTTCAGCACCCAGAAGTCACCGTCACGCACCGCCCGGGTCTTCATCCCCGCCGCGTCACTGCCCGCCTCCGGCTCCGACAGGCAGTACGAGAACATCCCCTCACCCCGCGCCAGCGCCCCCAGGTACTTCGCCTTCAACTCCTCCGAACCCGACAACTGCACCGGCAGCGACCCCAGCTTGTTCACCGCCGGAATCAACGACGACGAGCCGCACACCCGCGCGACCTCCTCGATCACGATCACCGTCGCCAGCGCGTCCGCCCCCGCACCGCCGTACACCTCCGGCACGTGCACCGCGTGCAGATCGTTGCCCCGCAGCGCGTCCAACGCCTCCTGCGGGAAACGCCCCTGCTCGTCCACCTCCGCCGCGAACGGAGCGATCTTCGCCTCGGCCAGCGAACGCACCGCCTCACGGAGCATCTCGTGCTCCTCGGAGATACGGAAGAGATCGAAGTCCTGGCTCATGATCGCCACTCCTGTTTCACGACGGTACTCAGTACCCTTCATTATGCACGGGCACGGCAAAAAGGGAACTCAGTGCCTTCACAGGGCGGCACTGAGTTCCCTATTCTTTTCCTGCCGCACTACAGCCGAACTACTGGCGTACTTCTGCCGACAGAGCCGGTCCGAGCGCAGGGAGATGACGACGTGGTCCACTCAGCCATCGATGCCGACACCCGGAGTACGACGCTGTACTTCCAGCGCTGTACCTGGTGCAACAACCCGACCTTCCAGCGGCTGCTCTGCCCCACCTGCGGCTCCACCGAGCTGCGGCTGGAGCCCAGCGAGGGCACCGGCGTCGTGCGGCGCTGCGCGGTCGAGCAGGCCCGTACGCCGCTGGTCCGCCAGAAGTCGCTGATCCGGATGGCCGAGGGGTTCGACGTCTGGTGCATCGTGGACGGCATGCGCAGCACCGTGCCGGTCGGCACCCGGGTGAGGCTGTACTCCTCCCCCGGCTCGGACCAGCCCGAGCTGCGGCTGCTGACGGTGGAGGAACCGCCGGTGGAGCAGGACCCGGAGCCGCGCCCGCTGCCGCCGGTCAAGGGCGGGTTCACCCAGCACCTGGCGGCCTTCGCCGAGTAGTCGGCGGGACGGCACGACGGAGGGCGTGGCACTCGGTACCGGGGGTACCGAGTGCCACGCCCTCCGTGCGGCTTCCGGGGGATCAGCCCTTGCGGGCCTTCACCTCGGCGGTGAGCTGCGGCAGGACCTCGAAGAGGTCGCCGACCACGCCGTAGTCGGCGAGCTCGAAGATCGGGGCCTCGGGGTCCTTGTTGACGGCCACGATGGTCTTCGAGGTCTGCATGCCGGCCCGGTGCTGGATCGCGCCCGAGATGCCGTTGGCCACGTACAGCTGCGGGGAGACCTGCTTGCCGGTCTGGCCGACCTGGGAGCTGTGCGGGTACCAGCCGGCGTCGACGGCGGCGCGCGAGGCGCCGACGGCCGCTTCGAGCGCGTCCGCGAGCTCCTCGACCACGCCGAAGCCCTCGGCGGCACCGACGCCGCGGCCGCCGGAGACCACGATGGCGGCCTCGGTCAGCTCGGGGCGGCCGGTCGAGACCCGCGGGGTGCGCGAGGTGACCCTGGCGGCGTTGCCGGTGAACTCCACCGACACGTTCTCGACGGCGCCGGCGGCCGGAGCGGCCTCCGGGGCGACGGCGTTCGGCTTGACGGTGATGACCGGCACGCCGTTGCTGACGCGGGATTCGACGGTGTACGAGGCGGCGAACACCGACTGGGTGGCGACCGGGCCCTGGTCGCCGGCGCGGACGTCCACCGCGTCGGTGATGATGCCGGAGCCGAGGCGCAGCGCCACGCGGGCGGCGACCTCCTTGCCCTCGCCGGAGGAGGTCACCAGCACGCCGGCCACGTCGTTGGCCTTGGCGATCTGGGTCAGGGCGTCCACCTTGGGGACGACCAGCTGGTCGGCGAACTCGGCGCCGTCCGCGACGTACACCTTGGCGGCGCCGAACTCGGCGGCCTTGGCGGCGATGTCGGCGGCCGCGGCACCGGCGCCCAGGACGACGGCGGACGGCTCGCCGATGCGGCGGGCCAGGGTCAGCAGCTCCAGGGCGGGCTTGCGGACCGCACCCTCGGCGTGGTCGACCAGGACGAGAATCTCAGCCATTGCTCTATGTCTCCGTGTTTCGCTGGGTCGGGGTCGGGGTGCGGACTAGATGAACTTCTGGTCGGCGAGGAAGGCGGCGAGCTGCTTGCCGCCCTCGCCCTCGTCCTTGACGACCGTGCCCGCGGTGCGCGCCGGGCGCGCCGCCACCGAGTCGACCGCCGTCCACGAACCCGCCAGGCCGACCTCGTCGGCCTCGATGCCCAGGTCGTCCAGGTCCAGCGACTGCACCGGCTTCTTCTTCGCCGCCATGATCCCCTTGAAGGAGGGGTAGCGGGCCTCGCCCGACTGGTCCGTCACCGAGACCACGGCCGGCAGCGGGGCCTCCACCAGCTCGGTCGCCGCGTCACCGTCACGACGGCCCTTGACCACGCCGCCCTCGACCGACACCTCGGACAGCAGCGTCACCTGCGGCACACCCAGCCGCTCCGCCAGCAGCGCCGGCAGCACACCCATCGTGCCGTCCGTCGACGCCATGCCACCGATCACCAGGTCGAACCCGGTCTTCTCCAGCGCCTTCGCCAGGATCGCCGACGTCGCCAGCACGTCCGAACCGTGGATGTCGTCGTCGTTCACGTGGACGGCCTTGTCCGCGCCCATCGACAGCGCCTTGCGCAGCGCGTCCTTCGCGTCGTCCGGACCCACCGTCAGCACCGTCACCTCGGCACCGTCGTTCGCCTCGGCGATCCGCAGCGCCTGCTCGACGCCGTACTCGTCCAGCTCCGACAGGAGGCCGTCCACGCCCTCCCGGTCGGTGGTGTGGTCGTCCGCGAAACGACGGTCACCCGTCGCGTCCGGCACGTACTTCACACAGACGACGATCCTCAAGCTCATGAGCGGTTTCTCCTGTCACGGGTGCACGGATGCACTGGATCCATGGCCTCAGGTCAGGCCGAGGGTACTGAGTGCCAAGTCCGGCCCGGCCGCGGTCCGCGCGCCGTAAGCGCCACCTGGACCGGCATGCCGTGTCGGCTGTCTTCGACTGGCGTCAGAGGCTCCACCGAAAGAATACGGCACTCAGTACCCCTCGTAAAGGCACTCAGTACCCTACCCGGTGTCCGGCCGCCGGGAGCTGACACCAGGTTTCCACAAGCCCTGCGCCCCACCCGGGGACCGGTCACGACCCCACCATCCGGGACGTTCCCTGCTGGTGTCAGCCGTGCAGGGCTACGGCTGCCTCTCCCGTGTACACGCTGAACGTGAGCGACTCCTGAAGGTAGAGTTCCACCGAATCCGAGTCGTGGGAGAGGTAGCCCACCGAGACGTCCTGGCCCAGGCAGAGCTCGAAGTCCCCTCCTCGGGTGGACAGCAGGAACGCGCCCTCGATCGCGGGGGCCCAGATGATCTCTCCGTCGAGCAGCCGGGCCAGGTGGTTGTGGACGGGGTAGCCGTGGTCGCTGGTCTCGTTGACGGCGGTGAAGACCTCGGCGCCGAGCAGGAGTGAGTACGGTCCGCCGACGCCCGCGAGACGGAGGGCGGTGAGTCCGCGGCTCACGGCCTCCGGGTACTCCCGTACGTCGTCGGGGAGTTGGACCGGCGGGTTGCTGGAGCCCGCCCGGATGCCCTCGATCCCGGCGGCCCGGTAGCCCTCGAACACGGCGCGGTCCTCGGCGCGGGCGAGGGTGCGGGCGGCGTCCTTGACCGGTTGCCAGTCGGAGTCGCGGGAGCCGCGTTCGACGTCGTCGACGGCTTCCCGGCCGACGGTGAAGGGGACGCGCAGTTCGACCACCGGGCGGCTGGCACGGGCACGGGCCTGGACGCCGTGGAGGGGTGGTTCGACGCCGGTGAGGTGGCCGGTGCCGACGGCGGCGAGGGTGGTGCCCTCGGGACCGGCGAGGTCGACCACCCGGCGTCCGGCGATGTGGAGCTTGAAGGTCTGGCGGGCCTCCTCCTCGATCTCCTCCCAGGCGACGGCGGAGACCGGGGCGAGTTCGCGGTGCAGGTTGTTCATGGCGCAGGTCCTGTTCAGGGGGCGGCTTCGGACAGGCGGCTTCGGGCGGGCGGTTTCGGGCGGGCGGTTTCGGGCGGGCGGTTGTCAGGAGGGCGCCTTGAGGCTGCCGATGCCGAGCGAGCCGTCCGAGCGGTCCTCGGTGGCGGGAACGGCGGCAGCAACGTCAGCGGGGACGGCATCGGCGGCCCGGGAAGCCGGCGGCGGCGGGGAGTCGAGGAAGTCGGCCGTCGGAACGTAGAACAGCGAGCCGGTGACGGCGGTGGAGAAGTCGAGCAGCCGGTCGGTGGTGCCGGGCGGGTTGCCGAGGAACATGTTGCGCAGCATCTCCTCGGTCACCCCGGGGTCGCGCGCGTAGCCGATGAAGTAGGTGCCGAACTCGCCGCCGCCGTCGAAGGAGCCGAAGGCCATGTTGTAGCGGACGATCTTCTGCTCCTCGCCGTCCGGGCCGGTGATCACCGTGAGTGCCACGTGCGAGTCGGCGGGTTTGGCCTCGTCGTCCAGTTCGATGTCGGTCAGTTTGGTGCGCCCGACCGCACCTTCCTGCTGCTCGACGCTCAGCGCGTTCCACTTGTCCAGGTCGTGCAGGTACTTCTGGACGATGACGTAGCTGCCGCCGGCGAAGTCCGCGTCCTCCGCCCCGACCAGGGTGGCCTCGGCGGCGGCCCGGCCCTCGGGGTTCTCGGTGCCGTCGACGAAGCCGAGCAGGTCCCGGTCGTCGAAGTAGCGGAAGCCGTGCACGGCGTCGGCCACGGTGGCCGCCCCGGCGAGGCGCGTGGTGAGCTGGCCGGCCAGTTCGAAGCAGAGGTCCATCCGCTCGGCCCGCAGGTGCAGCAGCAGGTCGCCGGGGGTGGCGGGGGCTCGGTGGCGAGGGCCGGCCAGTTCCTGGAAGGGGCGGAGGTCGGCGGGCCGGGGGCCGTCGAAGAGGCGGTCCCAGAGCTCGGAGCCGATGCCGGTGACGCAGGTGAGGCCGCCGTCGGGGGCGCGGAAGCCGACGGAGCGGCGCAGCCCGGCGAGGTCGGGCAGGAGGTCGCGGACGGCGTCCTCGCCGCCGGGTTCGACGGTGAGGACCAGGAAGATCGCCGCGCCGGTCAGCGGGGAGAGCACGGCTTGCGGTTCGGACTGCATGGCAACGATCACATCCCACAACGGACGCATCGGCATGGTCGACACGCAGCCCGAACGGCCCGCCGAGGGAGCCGACGGCACCGCCGGGGATCGCACCGCGGGGCCGTTCGGGTGACGGGGCCGTACTGCCCGAGCGCAGGCGGAAGGGGCGGGCGCGCTCCTTCGCGCACCCGCCCCCTCGACCGTCCGCCCTCAGACCCGCAGCGCTGCCAGCTGTTCGGCGAACGGGACCACCTGCTCGGGCACCGCCGCCTCCGCCACCGGGCCGTGCCCGGCCAGCAGGCCCGCCAGCTCACCCGCCGCGCGCTCGATCCGGCCCGGCAGGCCGTCGGTCAGCGCGTCCCCGGCCGTGCCCCAGTCGTCGGTGGCCGCGTACACGGCCGTCGGCAGCACCACCGCGCGCAGGTAGCTGAACAGCGGCCGTACGGCGTGCTCCAGGGCGAGCGAGTGCCGGGCCGTACCGCCGGTGGCGGCGATCAGCACCGGCTTGCCGGTGAGCGCGTCGTGGTCGATCACGTCGAAGAAGGACTTGAACAGGCCGCTGTAGGAGGCGGTGAAGATCGGCGTCACGGCGATCACCGCGTCCGCCTCCGTCACCGTGCCGATTGCCTCGCGCAGCGCTGCGGCCGGGAAGCCGGTGACGAAGTTGTTGGCGATGTCCACCGCGAGGTCGCGCAGTTCGATCACCGCGACCTCGGCCTCCCGCCCCTCCTCGCCGAGCCGGCGCACGGTCGCCTCGGCGAGCCGGTCGGCCAGCAGGCGCGTCGAGGACGGCTTGCTCAGTCCGGCGCTCACCGCCGCCAGCTTGAACGCGGTCACTTGGCGACCTCCTCCTTCTCGTTGGTGCCGGCGGCATCGCGGGCCGCGACCAGCGCGGCGTGGGTCGGCCCCTCCGGAACCCCGGCCGGGCGGCCCTTGGCGAACTCCTGGCGCAGCACCGGCACGACCTCCTCGCCGAGCAGGTCCAGCTGCTCCAGCACGGTCTTCAGCGGCAGGCCGGCGTGGTCCATCAGGAACAGCTGGCGCTGGTAGTCGCCGAAGGTCTCGCGGAAACCGAGCGTCTTCTCGATGACCTCCTGGGGGCTGCCCACGGTCAGCGGGGTCTGCTCGGTGAACTCCTCGAGCGAGGGCCCGTGTCCGTACACCGGAGCGTTGTCGAAGTACGGACGGAACTCGCGCACCGCGTCCTGGGAGTTCTTCCGCATGAACACCTGCCCGCCGAGGCCGACGATCGCCTGCTCGGGCGTGCCGTGGCCGTAGTGGGCGAAGCGCTCGCGATAGAGCCCGATCAGCTTCTGGAAGTGCTCCTTGGGCCAGAAGATGTTGTTCGCGAAGAAGCCGTCGCCGTAGTAGGCGGCCTGTTCGGCGATCTCGGGGCTGCGGATCGAGCCGTGCCAGACGAACGGCGGGACGTCGTCCAGCGGGCGCGGGGTGGAGGTGAAGGACTGCAGCGGGGTGCGGAAGCGGCCCTGCCAGTCCACGACCTCCTCGCGCCACAGCTGGTGCAGCAGCGCGTAGTTCTCGATCGCGAGCGGGATGCCCTGGCGGATGTCCTTGCCGAACCAGGGGTAGACCGGGCCGGTGTTGCCGCGGCCCATCATGAGGTCCACCCGGCCGTCGGCGAGGTGCTGGAGCATCGCGAAGTCCTCGGCGATCTTCACCGGGTCGTTGGTGGTGATCAGCGTGGTCGAGGTGGAGAGGATGAGGCGGTCGGTCTGCGCGGCTATGTAGCCGAGCATCGTCGTCGGCGAGGACGGGACGAACGGCGGGTTGTGGTGCTCGCCGGTCGCGAAGACGTCCAGGCCGACCTCCTCGGCCTTGCGGGCGATGGCCACCATCGCCTTGATCCGCTCGTGCTCGGTCGGGGTGCGGCCGGTGGTCGGGTCGGGGGTGACGTCGCCGACGCTGAAGATTCCGAACTGCATGCTGCTCACCACACTCCAGAGGGTCCCAGGTAGTCCAACTTTCAACCACCCTAGCAGCCGGCCGCGGATCGTTATTCCCCCGGCTCCCCCCGACAATGGAAGGCGGGCCCCCGACAGCGGCCCGGCCCTCCGGAAGGGCGGCGAACCGATGGCGCCGTACATCGCGGTGAGCGCACTGAGCCACGAGGGCCTGGTGCGGGAGCACAACGAGGACAGTCTCACGGTCGGCCCCTGGACGCTCTGCGCCACCGTGACCACCAACCCGCAGACCCTGCTCTTCCCGCTCGGCCCGCCCTGCGTGGTCGCGGTCGCCGACGGCCTCGGCGGCCACCCCGGCGGCGAGGTGGCCAGCGCCCTGGTCGCCCGCCGGCTCGCCGCCGGCGGAGGCGGACTGGACGGCGAGGAGGCCGTCCGGGACGAGCTGCAGGAGTGCAACCGGGCGGTCTACGCGGCCACCGCCGGGGACCCGGAGCTGGCCGCGATGGGCACCACCGTCGCGGGGCTGGTACTGCTCCCCGGGCAGGCGGTGGTCTTCAACGTCGGCGACAGCCGGGTCTACCGGATCACCGGGGACGGGCTGCAGCGGGTGAGCGTGGACGACAGCCCGCCGTTGCCGCCCGGCCGGCGCACCACCTCGGTGGTCACCCAGACGCTGGGCGGCTCGCTCGGGCTCACCTTCGTCGAACCGCACGTGCGGACTGCGCCACTGACCGTCGGCGACCGCTACCTGGTGTGCAGCGACGGCCTGACCGACCCGGTGACCGAGGAGGAACTGAGCGGAGTGCTCGCCCGGCCGTCCGACACCTCCGAGCGGGCCGACGGCAAGGCCGCCTTCGAGCTGTGGAAGGCGGCGATCGAGGCGGGCGGGCCGGACAACATCACCCTGGCGCTGGTGCGGATCGGCGAGTGACGCGATACGTTTCCGGTCCGCCACGTTTCCGGTCCGCCGCACGCGGGACGCACCGGAAACGCGCGGAGGCCGCGGCGGCGATCGGCCACCACGGCCTCCGAGACGGGGGGTCGAGCCCCTCGCCCCCGGTGTCGGGCTACTTGCGCAGCAGCAGGATGACCCCGGCCGTCGCCAGGCCGACCAGCACGGCGGCCACGCCGTACGCCAGGCGGTGCGCCTTCAGCACCGGCAGGAAGCGGTCCACCGCGTAGCGGCCCGGGCCGGTCAGCGCGAGGGCGGCGGCCCCCGCCGTCAGCAGCAGCTCGTACTCGTTGCCCTTGGGGGCGAAGAAGCCGCCGCCCCAGGTGACGGCGATCGCGTTGACCATCGTGCCGACGACCGCGGCACCCGCCAGCGGGGTCAGCAGGCCGACGGCGAGGCCGAGGCCGCCCAGGATCTCGGTGAGGCCGGCGACCACGGCCATGGTGTTGCCCGCGGGATAGCCGCTCATGGTGAAGAACTGACCGGTGCCGTCGATCCCGCCGCCCCCGAACCAGCCGAACAGCTTCTGGCTTCCGTGCGCGGCCATGGTCAGGCCGAGCACCAGGCGCAGGAGCAGGAGTCCGGCGTCATAGGCGTGCGGGGAGGTGGTCGCGGGCCCGGAGCCGTTCCGGTTCCGGGCCGGGCCGGCGGGGCTGGTGGCGGCGGTCGTGCTCGGGCTGCTGCTCGGCATGCGCGTCTCCATCGATCGGGATCGGTCGTAGGGGTGTGGCTGGTGGTGCGGCCGGGCGGGGTGTGGCCCCCGCGCCTGTTGTTCAAATTTGAACCGGCCGCTCCTCGACCGTACCGTGGAGTTCGAATTTGAACAACTGACGGTCCGTGAGCGACTCGCGTGCCCCGGCGGTACCGGGGCGGCCGCCGCCACGGCCGCCCGGCAGGCCTGGGAGGTGCCCGGCACCGCCGGGCTCACCGTCCACCTCTCCTTCGGCGACGTCTCCGGCCGGTACCACCTGGACCAGCTCACCACCGACCTGGTCGTCCACACCTGGGACCTCGCCCAGGGCATCGGGAAGGACACCCGGCTCCCGGGCGACCTGGTGGACTTCGCGCCGGACCGGTTCGCGGGCTATGGCGACCTCTCCGGCAGCGGGCTGTTCGACCCGCCGCTGCCGGTGCCCGAGGACGCGAGCCCGCAGACCCGGCTGCCGGCCCTCACCGGGCGGCGGGACGGCTGATACGCGCGCCCGGCCGGCCCCGGCCCGGGCGGGTCGCGGGTTCCGTCCGGCGGCGCCGGATACTGGACAGTACGGGGGGCAGTCCCGATCCCGGAGGAGAGGCGGTCACGCCATGAGCCGCAGGCCGGACATCCTCGGCGAGTTCACCGCCGACCACAAGGCGGTCACCGAGCTGCTCGACCGGGCCGAGACGGCACCGGCCGGCTCCGCCGAGCGCGCCGAGCTGGTGGCCCGGCTGACCGATCTGCTGTTCACCCACTGCGCCGCAGAGGAGGAACACCTCTTCCCGGCCGTCCAGCACGACGTGCCCGAGGGCGGGGCAATGGTCTTCCGCAGCATCCACGACCACCTGGCGATCGGGCAGTACCTCTCCGACCTCCAGGGGCTCGACCCGGCCGACCCGGCCTTCGACACCCTGCTGCGCGGCCTCGCCGACACCCTCCGGCGGCACCTGACCGGTGAGGAGAAGCTGCTGTTCCCCGCCGCCCGCAAGGCCCTGCCCGCGGCGGCCCGCGCGGCGCTCGGCGAACGGCTGCGGACGGAACGGGAGGAGCTCGGCGATCCGGAGTGATCCGGGAACGCTTCCGGCGGCCTCCGGTCAGCCCTTGGGGCTGATCACCGCGAACCGGGCGCCCTCGCGGTCCCGCAGCCGGGCCACCCGCCCGTACGGGGTGTCGAAGGCCGGGCCGATCACCGAACCGCCCAGCTCCAGAGCCCGGGCCAGCGCCCGGTCGGCGTCCTGGACGGCGAAGGAGATCTCCCAGTGCGGCGGCATGCCCGCCGGCCCGCCCGCCTGCTCCTTGGCCAGCGCCGCGACGCTGTGCCCCTCCGCCCGCAGCACCACCCGGTCGTGCTCCCAGCGAACCTCGAAGCGCTCCGGATCCCGGCCGTCCCAGCGGAACACCTCGCCGTAGAACAGCGCCGCCGCGAAGGGGTCCGGGGTGCGCAGCTCGATCCAGACCGGCGCGCCCGGCAGGTCCAGCCTCCGGGCCCGGCCCAGCGGGCCCTCCCAGATGCCGAACACCGCCCCGACCGGGTCCGCCGCGAAGGCCACCCGCCCGGCGTCGAAGGCCAGCGGGCCGACCGCCAGGGTCGCGCCGCGCTCGCGCACCGCGTCGGCGACGGCGTCGGCGTTCTCCGTGCCGAAGTAGCTGGTCCAGGCGAGCGGCACCGCCCCGGTTCCCGCGACCCCCAGCCCGGCCACCGCCTCCCCACCGGTCACCGCGTGCACGTACGGGCCGAAGCGCTCCGGCCCGGGCTCGAACTCCCAGCCGAGCAGCGGACCGTAGAAGTCCTTGGCGCCCTCCAGGTCCCGGGCCATCAGGCTCACCCAGCACGGAACGGCCGCCACGCAGCGCACCTTGGCGGTCGTCTCCTCGCTGTCCATAGCGAACCTCCTCGCCACCCGGCCGCCGGGCCCCTCCCGACTCCCGCGACCCACCGGCCGCCCGGGACGCCCAGCCTAGGCCGACGGGGCTACCCGCCCCGGGAAGACATGGCCGGGCTCAGCGCACCCAGTTCTTCAGCGGCTCGGTGTCCAGGGAGATGCCGACCGGCTCGGGCAGGCGGACCGTCTTTCCGAAGGGCAGGGTCTGGAAGGGTCTCGTAGCGGACACCGTCGGGCCGGCTGCGCACGAGGACCTCGGCGGAGTCCCGGTCGATCAGCAGGTAGACGGGGATGCCGGTCTCGGCGTAGGCCCGCGGCTTCTCGACGCGGTCGCGGCGGTCCGTGTCGGAATCGAACGAGGTGACCTCCGCGACCATGAGCACCCGGTCGGGAGCGGCCCAGTCACCGTGACCGACGAACGCGTCGGCGTCGGCCAAGGTGCCGTCCGGGCGGGCGAATCCTCCTCGACAGCCTTGCACCTTGAGGCCTTGGTCATGCAGGTAGAGTTCCGGCCGAGCCTGGATGCAGATGCGGAGCAGCCACTGGATGATGCGGCCGTGGTCGCCGTCCGGCACGGGTTTGACCCCCAGCTTCCCGTTGATGAACTCCGGCCGTACACCTTCGGCGGTCGTGGCCAGATGACGAGCGAACTGCTCGAACTCCTCGGGCAGCATCTGCGGGCGGTCGGAGAGCGCAGTCACGGGCCTTGCTCCTTCGCCTAGGCACCCGCCGGGAGAACGAGCACACCGGCGAGCGGTTACGGAGCGTCTGGCTTCCGACGATACCGACCACGTCCGACGACCGCCCTGATGTGATGCGGGTCACATCACGGGCGGAAATTACGGGGACGGATTCCCCGTTTTCCAGTACGTTGGTAGAAGCGGGGACAACTTCCCCGGTATCCTGGAGGAGCAGTAGCCATGACCACCGTCGCCGCCGAGACGGCCCGTTGCCCGGGGAGCGTGCGCACGCCGAAGCTGCGTGCGGACGCCAGCCGGAACCGGGAGCGGATCGTGCTGGCAGCCCGGGACGCGTTCGTCGAGCACGGCGCGGACGTGCCGCTGGACGAGATCGCGAAGCGGGCGGGGGTCGGCAATGCCACGCTGTACCGGAACTTCCCGGACCGGGTGGCGTTGATCCGCGAGGTGGCACTGCTCGTCAAGAACCGCATCCTGGCGCTCGCCGAGACGGCGACTGCGGAGGCGGATGCGCCTGACGGCGGAGGCCCGTTCGACGCTCTGCAACGGTTCGTGCACGCGAACGTCGCGGAGAAGATCGGCGGCCTCTGCACCTTGTTCAGTAGCCACATCGACCCGCACGACCCAGACCTGACCGAGGTCCGGGAGCGCCTGCAGTCCGCCGTGGGCGGGCTGATGGAGCGCGCCCGGGCCGCGGGCGAGCTGCGGCCGGACGTCGACCACGGCGACCTGTTCATCGCGATGAGCCAGCTGACCCGACCGCTTCCGAACACCTCCTGCCGGCTGCTCGACGAGTTCGTCCACCGGCACCTGCAGATCTTCCTGGACGGTCTGCGCACGCCCGTCCGTTCGGTCCTGCCCGGCCGGGCCGCGACCTTCGAGGACTTCCAGACCAAGAACTGACCGACCACCAGCACCGACCCGACGCGCCGCTGGCCGGCGCCGCCTCCGACGCGTTCGCGCGCCCTCGCACCCGTACGGCAACCTGCCGGTGCCGTACGGCAGTTGACCGTTCTCGCACACCCACGCACCGTGAAATGGGTACCCCCATGTCTCAAACCGACGCCCGCCCGGCGACGCTGCCCGATCCCAGGCGCTGGAAGGCCCTGATCTTCATCGGCCTCGCCCAGCTGATGGTCGTCCTCGACGCCACCATCGTGAACATCGCCCTGCCGTCCGCCCAGCGGGACCTCGGCATATCCGACGGCAACCGCCAGTGGGTGATCACCGCCTACGCGCTCGCCTTCGGCGGCCTGCTGCTGTTCGGTGGCCGGATCGCGGACCTGTGGGGCCGCAAGCGGACCTTCATCGTCGGCCTGACCGGCTTCGCCCTGGCGTCCGCGCTCGGCGGCGCCGCGGTCAACACCGCGATGCTGCTGGGCTCCCGCGCCCTCCAGGGCGTGTTCGGCGCGCTGCTGGCGCCGGCCGCGCTGTCGCTGCTCGCGGTGACCTTCACCGAGGCCAAGGAGCGCGCCAAGGCCTTCGGCATCTACGGCGCGATCGCCGGTGGCGGTGGTGCCATCGGTCTGATCCTCGGCGGTTTCCTGACCGAGTACATGAACTGGCGCTGGACCTTCTTCGTCAACATCCCGTTCGCCGTCGTGGCCGCCACCGGCGCCGTCATGGTGATCCGCGAGCCCGCCGAGGGCCGCAACCGCAACAAGCTGGACGTCCCCGGCGTGCTGCTGGTGACCACCGGCCTGGTCTCGCTGGTGTACGGCTTCACCCGCGCCGAGTCCAGCGGCTGGACGGCCGGCAGCACCCTGGGCCTGTTCGCCGCGGCCGTCGTGCTGCTGACCGCGTTCGCCGTGGTCGAGCGCACCGTCAAGGCCCCGCTGCTGCCCCTGCGCGTGGCCCTGGACCGCAACCGCGGTGGGGTGTACCTGTCGCTGGGCATGGCCGTGATCGGCATGTTCGGTCTGTTCCTCTTCCTGACCTACTACCTGCAGGTCGTGCGCGGCTACAGCCCGGTGCTGACCGGCGTGGCCTTCCTGCCGATGGTGGCGGGCATGATCACCGGCTCGACCCAGATCGGCGCCCGCCTGATGACCCGCGTCCCGGCGCGGTTCCTGATGGCCCCCGGCTTCCTGACCGCCTCGATCGGCATGTTCCTGCTGACCCACATCGGCCTGGACACCTCCTACCCGGCACTGATCCTGCCCGGCCTGATCCTGATGGGCCTCGGCATGGGCACCGCCTTCATGCCGGCCATGAGCCTGGCCACCCACGGCGTCCAGCCGCGGGACGCGGGCGTGGCCTCGGCCATGGTCAACACCTCCCAGCAGGTCGGCGGTGCCATCGGCACCGCGCTGCTGAACACCATCGCGGCCAGCGCCACCACCACCTGGCTGACCTCGCACGCCCACGCACTGGCCACCGCCGCCTCGCCCGAGGCCGCCAAGGCCCTGCAGTTCCAGGGCATGGTGCACGGCTTCACCACCGCGATCTGGATCTCCTTCGGGATCCTGGTGGCGGCCGCCTCGGTCGCCTTCACCTTCATCAACGCCGGCCGCCCCGGCGCCACGCGTGCGGCCGCCGGCTCGGACGCGGCGAAGGTCGACGAGGTGCCGGTGCTGGTGCACTGACGCCGGCCGCCCTTCGGGGCGCCGGTCCGTCCCGGTCACGTGGGTGCGTTCGCGGCCCGTCCGGTGTCTCCCCGACACCGGGCGGGCCGCTCGGCGTTTCCGCCCCGGCCGCTCCGCGAACGGACCCCGGGTAGAAGTGGGGAATACCCCCCGATTATTGTGACCCCAGCGCGAACCGGGGAACTATCCCCGTTTCCTTCGGACTGAGGTGCGTGCACATGACCCGGAATCAGAACCCAGGGCGGGGGCGGCGGGCCGCCGACTGGACGGACGGCCGGCTGGGGATCCACACCCTGGCCAGGGCCAACCTGCGGAAGATCTTCCCGGACCACTGGTCCTTCATGCTGGGCGAGATCTGCCTCTACACCTTCCTGATCATCATCCTGACCGGCGTCTGGCTGACCCTGTTCTTCAAGCCCGGCATGGGAGAGGTGGTCTACAGCGGCTCGTACGTGCCGCTCAAGGGGATCTCGATGTCCGAGGCCTACGCCTCGACCGTGGACATCAGCTTCGAGGTCCGCGGCGGACTGCTGATCCGGCAGGTCCACCACTGGGCGGCGATCGTCTTCGTCGCGGCCATGTTCGTGCACATGATGCGGGTGTTCTTCACCGGCGCGTTCCGCAAGCCGCGCGAGATCAACTGGGTCTTCGGCTTCCTGCTGCTGTTCCTCGGCATGCTGGACGGCTTCTTCGGCTACTCGCTCCCGGACGACCTGCTCTCCGGCACCGGCATCCGGTTCATCGAGGGAGTGGTGCTGGCCGTGCCGCTGATCGGCACGTACGTCCAGATGTTCCTGTTCGGCGGGGAGTTCCCCGGACACGACATCATCCCGAGGTTCTTCACCATCCACGTGCTGCTGGTGCCCGGCATCATGCTCGGACTGCTGGTGGCCCACCTGATCCTGGTCTTCTACCACAAGCACACCCAGTGGGCCGGACCGGGCCGGACCGAGAAGAACGTCGTCGGCATGCCGCTGATGCCGGTCTACGCGGCCAAGGCCGGCGGGTTCTTCTTCCTGGTCTTCGGGATCGTCGCGCTGATGTCCGCGGTCGCCACCGTCAACCCGATCTGGTTGTACGGCCCGTACCGTCCGGACCAGGTCTCCACCGACGCCCAGCCGGACTGGTACATGGGCTTCGCCGAGGGCCTGATCCGGGTGATGCCCGGCTGGGAGGTCAGCCTCTGGGGACACACCCTCAACCTCGGGGTGCTGGTCCCGTTCACGCTGTTCCCGGTGATCCTCGGCGCGATCGCGCTCTACCCGTTCGTCGAGAGCTGGGTGACGGACGACGGGCGCGAGCACCACCTGCTCGACCGTCCGCGCAACGCCCCCGTGCGCACCGCCCTCGGCGCGGCCTGGATCAGCGTCTACCTGGTGATGCTCGCGGGCGGCGGCAACGACCTCATCGCCACCCACCTGCACCTGTCGCTCAACGCGATCACCTACGCGGTGCGGATCGGCTTCTTCGTCGTCCCGGTGGCCGTCTTCGTGGTCACCAAGCGCTGGTGCCTGGGCCTGCAGCGGCGGGACCGCGACAAGGTCCTGCACGGCCGGGAGACCGGCACCGTCCACCGGTTGCCGCACGGCGAGTTCACCGAGGTGCACGCCCGGCTCACGCCCGCCGAACTGCACCGGCTCACCGCCCACGAACAGCCCCGCCCCCTCGAACTGCCGCCCGCGGTGGACGAGAATGGAGTGGCCCGGCCGGCGGACGTGCTCACCCGCACCCGGGTACGGCTGTCCCGGGCATTCCACGGCGAGCACGCCCGGATCCCCCGGCCCACCGCCGAGGAGTACCGCGAGATCACCGAGGGCCACGGTCACCACTGACCCCGCCGCCCCCCGCGAGAGGGAGGAGATCATGCACGCCCGAACCGAGCGGCTCGCCGACAGCAAGTACCTCCTGCTGACCACCTTCGGCGACGACGGCAGCCGACAGGACTCGCAGCTGTGGGTCGTGCCCGACGGCACGGCGCTCGGCGTCTGGACCCCCGCCCACTCCGGCGAGGCCGAACGGATCCGCCGCCACCCCAGGGTGCTGATCGGCCCCTGCGACGCCCACGGACGCCCGACCGGGCGCCGGCTCCCGGCCCGCGCCCGGCTCTGCGACGCCGACGCGACCGCGCGCTACCGCACCTCGCTGATCAACAAGTACGGCCTGACCGCGCTGATCGCGCTGGCCCGCAGCCGGTTCCGGGTGGGGCTGGACGGGACGGTCGGGATCCGGATCACGCTGAACGAGCTGGAGCAGCGGCTGGTCGGGCCGGAGTGGCTGCCGCCGGCCACGTACTGCGCCAACTGACCGTTCGCTCGCGGTCAACTGACCTTCCGTTCGTTCCGGTTGGCCCGCCGAGTGGCGGGACCCGCGGGCACGCGGGTCCCGGCACGCGGCGTCACCCCCGGGCGTCAGGTCCCCTCGTCCGGCGCCCGGGCCAGGTCCCCCGGCTCGCAGGCCTCGCGACCGGTCCCCACGTGCACCACCTTGACCGTCCGCTCGGGACCGCCGGGGACGACCTGCTGCTCGTGCCCGCAGCGCGGGCAGATCAGCGGGATGCGCGAACGCTCCGGATCCCGTCCGGCATGGTCACCGGCGGGGTGCGGGGCGGTCACGAGAGCGGATGGGTCGGGACCGGGCTGACCTCCTGGATCTCCCCGTGCGCCTTGGAGAGCAGCTGCGAGGCGAGGTCGTTGAGCGCGCGGGCTCCCGCGATCTCCTCGCCGACCCTCAGCTGTTCCGGGTCGGAGGGGTGGCGGCTGCTGTAGCCGTGGGCGCGCAGTTCGCTCCCGTCGCCGAGCCGGAGCAGGGCGGCCGCGGTCGTCCGCGGGCCGTCCTCGCGAAACTCCATCTCGATGTGCCAACCGACCAGAGTCTGCATGGCGGATCACCTCCATCGGTTACTCCTCCAGAGTGCGCCGCACCCCACGTGAACACCAGGCCAGCCGGAGCGAGGGTGAGTTGAACGCGTTCAAGTCGGCGGCGTAGAGTCACCGGCGGAGCATTTGAACGCGTTCAAGAGGGGGTGGGCCCGCCATGGGCAAGGGCACGACCGAACTGGTGGACCTGCTGGTCCTGCTCGGCATGGGCGCCGTCCTGCCGCTCGGACTGGCCCTGATCGACGAACCCGGACTCGCCCGGGTCCGCCGGCTCTGGCCGCTCGCGGCCGTCCCGGGGGCGCTCTCGCTCTGGCTGCCGCGCGGGGGCCTCGCCACCGGCTGCGCGCTCCTCTACGCGCTCGGCACCCTGCTGGTGGCCCTGCACGCGCCGCTGCGGCTGGCGAGGACCCGCTCGCTCGCCGCCGCCGAGGTCGCCGTGCTCACCGCGCTCACCGCGCCCTCGGTGGCCGGCGTGGCACTGGTCGCCGAGCGCTCCGGTTACCCGCTGTTCGGCTTCGAACCGCACATCCTGGCGCTGACCGTCCCGCACTTCCACTACGCCGGATTCACCGCCGCACTGATCGCCGGGCTGGTCTGCCGCGCCGACCACGGCTCCCGGCCGGCCCGCTGCGCGGCGCTCAGCGTCCCGGCGGGCACCCTGCTGGTGCTGGCCGGGTACTTCCTGGGCGACTGGTGGCAGTTCGCCGGAGCCGTCGTGCTGAGCGCCGGGATGTGGTTGGTCGGCCTGATCAGCTGGCGCGAACTGCGGCCCCGGACGGCGGACCGGGCCACCGCCCGGCTGCTCGCCGCCTCCTCCGCCGTCCTGGCCCTCACCATGCTGCTCGCCCTCTGGTGGGCGCTCGGCCGGGCCGCCGGGCTCCCCCACCCGACCCTGACCTGGATGGCCGCCACCCACGGCCTCGGCAACGCGCTCGGCTTCGCCCTGTGCGCGGTCCTCGCCTGGCGCCGAATCACCACCACCGTGGAGACCCACCGTTGAACGACCACAGCCGCCCCGGCAACGACTACAGCTACCCCGAGCAGGGCGCCAGCCGCACCGGCGACCTGCCCGCCGGCTACCGCCACCTGCGCCACCGGGCCCGGATCGGCCATGGCCGCCCCGCCCTCGACGTCGCCGGGGGCGCCCTGCTCGGCTGGCGGATGCACCGCCTGGCGGGCGTGCGGATCGACGCGGAGGCCGAGGAGGCCGCACCCGGCGTCGCCGTGCGGTGCGCCATCGGCCTCGGCCCGCTGCGGGCGGGCGCGCCCAACCGGGTGCTGGCCACCGTCAACGGCCCGGACCGGTACGGCTTCACCTACGGGACCAGGCACGGGCACCTGGGCCGGGGCGAGGAGACCTTCCTGGTCGAACTGGCACCCGACGGGGCGGTCTGGTTCAGCGTCACCGCCTTCAGCCGCCCGGTCGCCTGGTGGGCCCGGCTGGCCGGACCGCTGTTCCCGCTCCTCCAGCACGCCTTCGCCCGGCGGTGCGGACGGGTGCTGGCCGCGATCGCGGCCGACGCGGCGTAAATCCTCTGGTCGGCCGGCGCGGCCTCCGGCATCATCGCCAGGTGATCACGATGCAGCCGGCACTGGAGACGGGCGCCCCCGACGAGGACTTCGCGCTCTGGCCGACGGCCGCCGTCGAGCCGTACGGATTCCTGGTGCTGGACGGGCGGTTGACGCCGCAAAAGGTCGGCTCCGCGGTGTGGCGGATCGCCGAGGCCAACGAGGACGCCCCTGAGGACGGCCCTGCGCCCGACCCGTCGGCGGCCTTCCTGTACGGGCTGCTCACCGCGGAACACCTGCTCGCCCCCGGCGGCTTCCGGGTGACGGACGGCGTCACCGGCGCCGTCTTCGCACCGGGCTGCTGCAACGGCCTGGAGGAGTGGCGCGAGTGGCTGGACGTGGCGGACGGCACCGCCGAGGGCTGGTTCGGCCACGACCCCCACGCCGCGGCAGAACGCCACGGCGGCACCGTGCGGTTGATGGTGGACACCCGGGCCGGGAGTGGCCAGGTGATCGAGCTGCCGGTGGACGAGCTGCGCCGACTGCTCGCCGGGGCCGAGCAGGACCTGCGCGACTTCGTCCGCCTTGCGGGCTGCTGGGCCGAGCGGCAGCTGCCGGGGCATGCCCGGGCCCTCACCGCCGCACTGGCCCGGGCCCTCGCCCTGGAGCCGTCGCCGTGACCAGCTTCCTCACCCACCGCGCCCGGGTGCACGACGCCGCCCTCCCGCCGTACCGGCGGCACAGCGCCCTGCGGACCTGCCTGACCGAGTTCGCCCCGTACGGCCTCCGGGCGACCTATCACCACCTCACCGTCAGCGCGCGGATGCCCCGGATCCTGGAGGCCGATCCGGACTCGCTGGTGCGGGCGGTGGAGGAGCTGAACGAGGCACGGGCGCTGTGGCTGGCCCGGGCGGAGCAGTACGCGGCGCAGCGGCGGGCGGAGAAGCGGGCCGGGCGGCGGGAGCCGCCGGTCACGGCGTGGTGGGACCGGCCGTGGCCGGGCTCGCCCGATGCGGTGTGGTACCACGACCCCTTCCTGCACCCGCCGTTGAGCCTGCCCGACTACGTCCGGCGGCAGAACGCACTGCTGGACGGGGCCGGACTGCCCGGCTGTCCGGCCTGCGGAGAGGAGGGGCCGGCGGTGCCGGTCCCGACCGGCCACGGCCGGGCCGAGCTGTGCCGCTGCTGCGCACGGGTGCTGGTGCCCTGCCCGTGCGACCGGTGGCACTGCTACCAGCCGCAGCCGCCGGTCGGCTGGAGCCAGACCTGGCGTCGGGCGCACATGACCGGCAGCGGCGAGCCGAACCCGCACTGGCCCACCCTCCTGGAGACGGTCCGGGTCGAGCGGCTGGTCGCGTACGAGTCACCGCACGGGCCGTGCTGAGAACGGCCCGGCCCGGGTCAGGCCTTGTGCGCCGGGACGGAGACCAGCAGGGCGTCGGTGCCCTGGACCCGCACCTCGAAGTGGTCGATGTCGTGCGGCTGGAGGGCCGCGCCGCCGGTGGTGCGCAGCGTCTCCCGGTTGTCCGGCTCGTCGTAGCCGCCGGCCGGGACGCTCCAGGTGGTGACCGTCTGGTGCTCGCCGCCGTGCGAGACGGCGACCAGTCGGCAGGTCAACGGGCCGTGCACGCCGGAGAGTTGGAGGCTGATCTGGCTGCCCCAGGACTGTCCGTTGATGCCGACGGTAGCCTTGGCGCCGGTGGTCGGGTCGGTGGCGCTGAACTGTTCGGCGACGGCGACCACGGAGGGCGTGTTCTCGGCGGTGAGCACCGCGGCCGTGACGGCCGGGCCCGCCGCGATCATCGCGGTGGCGGTCAGGGCGAGGGCCAGCCGACGTATCCGGCCCCGCCGCCGGCCGGCCCTGACCTCGGCGACCAGCCGGTCCAGGAGCCGCCCGCCCGGCATCGGCAGGGGCCCGGCAGGGTCCAGCCCGGCGGCCGCGGTCGAGGCCGCGTACTCGGCCAACACCCGCTGTACGGACTCGAGTTGCCGCACCTCCTCGGTGCACTGCGGGCAACCCGCCAGGTGCCCTTCGAAGGCGGCGTTCTCGGCGGGCTCCAGCACGCCGAGAACGTACGCTCCGACGGCCAGGTGCACGGCTCCGGTGGGCAGGCCGGGATCGGGGGCGGGCCACGTGGTCACGATGTCACTCCCCTTTCCTCCAGCGCGAGCCTGAGCGAGCGCAGTGCGTAGAACACCCGCGACCGGACGGTCCCGGCCGGGATGCCGAGTTCGGTGGCGGCCTCCTTGGCGGTGCGGCCCCTGAGGTAGGTCTCGACGATGACCTCCCGGTGGGCGGGCGAGAGGTCGGCGAGGGCGTCCGCGACGGTCATCATCCGCAGGGCCCGTTCGATGTCGTCCTCGGCGGGCAGTTGCTTCAGGGCCTCCGCGTCGACCTCGTGCGGGCGGGCGCGGGCGCTGCGGTGGTCGTCGATCACGATCCGGCGGGCGACGGTGACCAGCCACGGCCGCAGCGAGTCGACCTGCGGGTCGAGCCGGTGGATGTTGCGCCAGGCCCGGACCAGCGTCTCCTGGACGACGTCCTCGGCCCGCTGGCGGTCGCCCGCGACCAGGTGGAGGACGAAGGCGAAGAGCGGACCGGCGTGCTCGCGGTACAGGGCCCGCATCAGTTCCTCGTCGGCGGCCCCCGCGCCGTGTGCGGCGGAACCGCCGACGGGGTGCTCATCGGTCACCACTTCATCCTTGCGCACCCCGGCCTCCCCGGCGAGGGCGGTGATCGACAGCCGTCAGCGGCCGTCGGTCGTCGTCGGCGGCGGTCGGGCTCGGGGGCGGTCAGTGGCCATCGGTCAGCCCGCCGGTCGGTAGCCCGGGGCGCTGGACGTCGGGGTGGGGTCGGCGGGCCCCGGCGAACCGTTGAGGGTGCCCCGCTCGACGCCGCCGGAGCGGGTGACGGTGCCGAGCGGCTTGCTGTCGGCGCCCTTGGCGGTGACGTTGCCGCGGGCCTGCTCGGGCGGCCGGAGCGTTGCCCAGTTACCGTTGCAGTAGGACTTCGGCGGACTGGTCCCGTCCTGGTCGAAGCGGTAGAGCGTGAAGACCGCACTGTCGGTGACGATCGTGCCGAGCCCGGGGCCGTGCGCGGTCCGCAGGGTGACACCGGCCGGAGCGCCGGTACCGCCGGACGTGCCGGTGGCGCCCGACTTGCCCGACCCGGATGATCCGCAACCGGCCACCCGGGCGGCCGCGGCGGTGCCGGTGGCGGCGACCCGGCGGGTTCGGGGTGTGCTGCGCATGGGGCGCCTCCCGCCTCGGCGAGCGGACTGGACACTCATCTGTACGGACGGTGGCCGCCGCGTGCTCAATCCGGAGGCCGACCGGAATACCCCTGTGGGCATCACCGTTGTCCCGGGCGCACGATCTGTGCCGACACCCGATCTGTACCGCCACCCACCGGAAGGGAAGGATCCGCGAGATGAGCAACACGGTCGAGCTGACCAAGGAGAACTTCGACGACATCGTCCCGGGCCCGGAGGGCAAGGACTTCGTCTTCATCGACTTCTGGGCCGGGTGGTGCGGGCCGTGCCGGCAGTTCGCCCCGGTGTACGAGAAGGCCGCGGAGCGCCACCCCGACCTGGTCTTCGCCAAGGTCGACACCGAGGCCCAGCAGGAGCTGGCCTCCGCGTTCGGCATCCAGTCGATCCCGACGCTGGCGATCATCCGCGAGGGCGTGCTCGTCTTCTCGCAGGCCGGCGCGCTGCCGGAGCCGGTCTTCGAGGACCTGATCGGCCAGGCCCGCAACCTGGACATGACCGAGGTCAAGCGCAAGGTGGCGGAGGAGCAGGCGGCCGAGGGCCAGGCCTGACGGCCAAGGGGTCCGCGGGTGCTCCACCCGCGGCTCCGTCCGGCGCTCCTTCCGCGGCGGGAAATCCGGGCGCGATCCGTCCGGTTCGGCGCCTAGAGTCGCCGGTGACGGGGGTCCCACCGCGGAAGGAGCGTCCACCATGAGCACGTTCGTACTGGTTCCCGGCTTCTGGCTCGGCGCCTGGGCCTGGGACGGCGTGGCCGCGCCGCTGCGCGCGGCCGGCCACCGGGTGCACCCGGTGAGCCTGCCGGGGCTGGCGGAACGGGCGGGCGAGCAGGGCGACTTCGGGCTGGAGGACCACATCGCGGACCTGGCCGAGCTGCTGGTGCGCGAGGACCTGTGGGACGTGGTGCTGGTCGCGCACAGCGGCGCCTGCGCACCGGTGGGCGGCGTCGCGGACCGGATGCCGGAGCGGATCCGGCGGGTGGTCTACCTGGACAGCGGCCCGATGGCCGACGGCGCCTCGGTGTACGACCTCTGGCAGCCCGACTTCCGGGCCGAGGCCGATGCCACGGCGGTCGACGGCCGCTTCCCGATGCCCTCCTGGGAGTACATGACCGCCCACGGGTCCAGCACCGAGGGCCTGGACGACGCCGCCCTCGCGCAGATCCGCACCCGGCTGACCCCGCACCCGGTCGGGGCCTACCGGGACGCGCTGCGGCTGACCGGCGCCGGGGCCGCGCTGCCCCAGGCGCTGGTCTCCTGCTCCTTCCCGCTCGAACAGGTGCGGGCGCTGATCGCGGCCGGGCACCCGTGGTTCGCCGGGATGGACCGGCCAAACTGGGAACTTCGCGAACTGCCCACCGGGCACTGGCCGATGTTCTCCCGCCCCGCCGACACCGCCGCCCTGCTGGCGGAGCTCGCGGCAATCTGAGCCCGTCCGCGTGTTCGCCCGCGCGCGGGCCCCTCCGCGTCGCAGGATGGGGCCCACGCCTGCGGCCGCCGGGAGCGGCCCGCACCGGGCGCAACGACGCGAGGCCCGCGAGACCACGGAGGACGCGACATGACCAGCAGCACCGCCGAGGAGTACGACGTCATCGTCCTGGGCGCCGGCCCGACCGGCGAGAACGTGGCCGACCGGACGGTCGCCGCGGGCCTGCGCACGGTGATCGTGGAGGCCGAACTGGTCGGCGGCGAGTGCTCGTACTGGGCCTGCATGCCGAGCAAGGCGCTGCTGCGCCCGGCGGCCGCGCTGGACGACGCCCGCGCGGTGGGCGGCGCCCGGGAGGCGGTCGGTGGCGGACAGCTGGACGCGGCGGCGGTGCTGGCCCGACGGGACTCCTTCACCTCGCACTGGAAGGACGACGGCCAGGTGCAGTGGCTGCGGGACACCGGCATCGAGCTGGTCCGCGGACACGGCCGGCTGGCGGGCGTGCGGACCGTCGCGGTGGAGGCGGACGACGGCACCGAGCGGGTGCTGACCGCCCGGCACGCCGTCGCGGTGTGCACCGGCAGCCGCCCGGTGCTGCCCTCCGACGTGCCCGGGCTGGCGGACGCCCACCCGTGGACCAACCGGGAGGCGACCGGCTCGCCTACCGTCCCCGGGCGCCTCGCGGTGGTCGGCGGCGGGGTGGTCGGGGTGGAGATGGCCTGCGCCTGGCGGGCGCTGGGCTCCGAGGTGGTGCTGCTGGTGCGCGGCGACGCGCTGCTGCCGCGGATGGAGCCCTTCGCCGGCGAGCTGGTCGCGGAGGGCCTGCGGGGGGCGGGGGTGGACCTGCGCTTCGGTACGGAGGTGACCTCGCTGGAGCGGGCCGGGGCGACCGGGCCGGTGGTGCTCTCCCTGAACGACGGCGAGCGGCTGACCGAGGGCGAGCGGCTGAGCGCCGACGAGGTGCTGTACGCGACCGGACGGGCCCCGCGCACCGCCGACATCGGACTGGAGCAGGTCGGGCTGCGGCCGGGCAGCTGGCTGGACGTGGACGACAGCTGCACGGTGCTGGGCGTGGACGGCGAGTGGCTGTACGCCGCCGGGGACGTCAACCACCGGGCGCTGCTCACCCACCAGGGCAAGTACCAGGCCCGGATCACCGGTGCGGCGATCGCGGCCCGCGCCCAGGGGCGCGCGCTGGACACCTCGCGCTGGGGCGCGCACTCCGCGTCTGCCGACCTCGCCGGCGCGCCGCAGGTGGTGTTCACGCAACCGGAGGTCGCGGCCGTCGGCCTGACCCTGGCGGCGGCCGAGCGGCTCGGACTGCGGGTCAAGGCCGTCGACCAGGAGATCGGCGACGTCGCCGGGGCCTCGCTCTACGCCGACGGCTACCGCGGCCGGGCCCGGGTGGTCTTCGACCTGGACCGGGAGGTGATCGTCGGCGCCTGTCTGGTCGGCCCGGCCGTCGCCGAGCTGCTGCACTCGGCGACCGTCGCGGTCGTCGGCGAGGTGCCGATCGACCGACTCTGGCACGCCGTTCCCGCCTACCCGACGATCAGCGAGGTGTGGCTGCGGCTGCTGGAGGGCTGCCGGGGGTAGCGCCCGGCCCCTGCCTCTGCACGGCCCTTGGCCGGGGCGCGCGGCGCGGCGAGATGTGACCACCGGCGGACGGCGGGACACTGGCGACGGGGCGTGCCGACGCGCCCCGGGGGGCGTCCCGGGGGGCCGTGCTCGTGATCAGGTGGTGTGAGGCATGACCGAGGTGCTGTTGGCCGTCGGAACCGAGAAGGGCCTCTTTCTCGGCCGCAGCCGCGACCGGCTGGACTGGGAGTTCAGCGGGCCGCACTTCCGGATGAACGCGATCTACTCCGTCTCGATCGACCGCCGCGAGGGCCGGACCAGACTGCTGGTCGGCGCCGACAGCAGCCACTGGGGCCCCTCGGTGTGGCGCTCCGACGACCTCGGCGCCAACTGGCACGCGCCGTCCCGACCGGCGATCCGCTTCCCCGAGTCCACCGGTGCCTCGCTCACCCGGGTCTGGCAGCTCCAGCCCGCCGGGCCGGAGGCCCCCGGGGTGGTGTACGCGGGCACCGAACCGGCCGCGCTGTTCCGCTCCACCGACGGCGGCGAGACCTTCGCACTGGTCGAGTCGCTCTGGAACCACCCCCAGCGGCCCGAGTGGGGCGCCGGCTACGGCGGCCAGGGCCTGCACACCATCCTGACCGACCCGCGCGACCCCCAGCGGCTGCTGGTCGCCGTCTCCAGCGGCGGCGTCTACCGCAGCAAGGACGGCGGCGACAGCTGGACCCCCTCCAACACCGGCCTGCGCGCCGAGTTCTTCCCGGCCGAGCGGCAGTACCCCGAGTTCGGCCAGTGCGTCCACAAGATCGCCCCGGACCCGGTCCACCCCGACCGGCTCTACCTGCAGAACCACGGCGGCGTCTACCGCAGCGACGACTGGGGCGGGAGCTGGCGCTCCATCGCGGACGGGCTGCCCGCCGAGTTCGGCTTCGCCGTCGCCGCCCACCCGCGCCGGGGCGACACCGCCTACCTCTTCCCGCTCGGCGGCTCGGACGACCGGATCCCGCCCGGCCACCGCTGCCGGGTCTTCCGCACCACGGATGCCGGCACCAGCTGGGAGCAGCTCGCCGACGGGCTGCCCGGCCAGGACCACTACGGGATCGTGCTGCGCGACGCCCTGCGCACCGACGACGCCGACCCGGCCGGGATCTACTTCGGCAACCGGACCGGCGACGTGTACGGCAGCCGCGACGAGGGCGGGACCTGGTCGCTGCTGGTCTCCCACCTGCCGGACGTGCTCTGCCTCCGCGCGGCGGTGGTGGGCTGAGCCCGGTCCCACCACGAACGCACTGGTCGAAAACCCCTTGCACCGGGCTCCCGCCACTGGTGAGCATGGGCGCCGACGAACGAACTCGTGAACGGGGTGGGTGCCATGGCCGAGGCGGACTGGGTGACCAGGCGGCACGGCGACGGCGTACCGGTCCTGCGGTACCGGTTGGGCGAGCGGGAGGGGCGGCCCTGGGCCGACCTGCTGGAGGTGCTGGACGACTCGGCGGACCCGGCGGAGTACATCCGCGCCGAGCTGCCCGGCTGGGTCGTCTCCGGGCCGCCCGAGCTCGGGCAGCGGCTGCTGGCGCAGGGCGCGACCGCGCTGCGGCACGCCCACACCTTCCGGCGCGACCTGCGCGCCGATCCCCCGCCCGCCGACTGGGCCGGGACTCCACTGCGCGAGGGCCTGCGGGCGGTGCCCTGCGACCGCTCGCCCGAGGAGATGCTGGAGTCCTGGCGGGCCGCCTTCGACCCGGCCCACGTGGACCACTACCCCGGCGACGACGCCCGGGCCGTCGCCGACCGGATCGGCCCGCTGCTGGCCGGGCAGGCCATCGGCCCGGTGCTGCCCTCCAGCCTGCTCGCCGTGGATGCCGAGGACCGGGTGGTCGGCGCGGCCGTGCTGACCGACCGCGACGGCCTGCCCTGGGTCGCCGAGGTCTTCCGCCACCCCCGGCGCGGCTACCGCGGCCTCGGCGCCGACCTGCTGCGCCGGGCGCTCGGTGACGCCGCCCACCGGGGGCTCGCCGACGTGCACCTGGTGGTGACCGAGGGCAACCCGGCCCGCCGGGTCTACGAGGCACTGGGCTTCCTGCGGCAGGAGACCTCCCTGACGGTGATCGTGCCGGACGCCGTCTAAGGCGCGGCGCCGGGCGGCTCCCCGCACGCGGGAACACCGCTGGTCGGAGGTGCTGTGTAGGCTCACTGGTCATGGCGAGGGTGACACGGGACGATGTGGCGCGGGTGGCGGGGACGTCCACAGCGGTCGTGAGTTATGTGATCAACGACGGACCGCGCCCGGTGGCGGCGGCCACCCGGGCCCGGGTCCTCGCGGCCGTGGAGGAGCTCGGCTACCGGCCCAACCGGGTCGCCCAGGCGATGGCGCGGCGGCGGACCAACCTGCTCGGGATGGTCGTGCCGGACGCCCGCCAGCCCTTCTTCGCCGGGCTGGCGCACGCCGTGGAGCAGGCCGCCACCGAGCACGGCCGGCTGCTGCTGATCGGCAACTCCGACTACGCCGACGAGCGCGAGGCGCACTACATCCGGGCCTTCCTGGGGATGCAGGTGGACGGCCTCATCCTGGTCACCCAGGACCCGGCCACCCCCGGGCTGACCGGCTTCGACTCGGCCGACGGCACCCCGGTCGTCCTGCTGCACCACCGCGCCGAGAGCGCCGACGGCGTGGCCGTGGTGGCGGACGACGAGGGCGGCGCCCGCGAGGTGGTCCGTCACCTGCTCGGCCACGGCCACGCCGAGGTGCACTGCTTCGGCGGCACCCTGGCGCTCAGCCCGCTCGACCCGGTCACCGGTCGGACGGCCGGCTGGGCCGGGGCGCTGGCCGAGGCCGGGCTGTCGACCGACGGGCGGCTCACCCGGGCGCCCTTCGACCGGGTCCGGGCGCACGCCGAGGCGCTCGCGCTGCTCAGCCGGCCCGACCGGCCGTCCGCCGTGTTCTGCGCGACGGACGACCAGGCGATCGGACTGCTGCGGGCCGCCGACGACCTGGGCATCCGGGTGCCGGAGGACCTCGCGGTGGCCGGTTTCGACGACATCGCCGAGGCGGTGATCGCCGGACCGGCGCTGACCACCGTCACCACCGCGCAGGACGAGATGGCCCGGGCCGCGCTGGACCTCGTGTTGGGCGGGCCCGAGCGCCGCGCCGCCGGGGACCGGACCTTCCCCGCCAAGCTGGTGGTGCGGCGCTCCTGCGGCTGCCCGGCTGCGCCGGCGCGCTGAGCAACCGCCGTAGGTCACCGGTCAGTTCAGCTGGAAGGCGGCCTCGACCGGGTAGTGGTCGCTGGGCGCGTCGGTGTCCAGCCGGCCCGGCGCCCAGCCGGCCTGCGGGTCGAAGTCGATCTTCACGTTGGACATCGAGGTCGGCACCGGACGGCCCGGGGCGTTGAGGTAGCCGATGTAGTCGAGGTCGTCCCGGTAGTCGGTCGGGAAGGTCTCGACGCCCGCCATGTACTGGCACCAGGAGGAGACCGGGCAGTCCATGGTGGTGCGGGCCTGCGTCGGGTCGGTGGCCGGGGTGCCGAGCACGCCGTTGACCGCGTTCTGGGCGTTGGCGTAGTCGCCGCGGCTCTGGCCGTGGAAGTACTCGACGTTGAGGTCGCCGCCGATCAGCACCGGCGCGCTGCTGCCGACGATGCCGTCGACCCAGGCGCGGATCTCGGCGAGCTGGCCGAGCCGGGTGGACTGGGTGGTGTCGGTCGAGGTGTCGGACTCGTCGGCCTGCAGATGGGTGCCGACCACCCAGGCGGTGCCGCCGTTCTTCTTCACCTGCACCAGCGCCGCGCCCTTGTTGGCGTGGTAGTCCCAGGTGCCGTACGTGGAGTTGCTGAAGACGTGGGCGTACTGGGCGGTGATCGGGTACTTGGAGAGGATCATCGTGCCGCCGTTGATGACGAACAGCGAGTTGGAGCAGTTGCCGCTGACGCCCGTCCAGCCGCCGCCGGAGCAGACCCCGCCGACCACCGGGGTGCGGTACGGGTAGAGGTCGGCGAGCTTGGCGTTGATGTCGGCGGTCGAGCTGTTGTTGAACTGCTCGTCCAGGACGACCACGTCGGCGTTGTGCTGCCGGACGATCTGCTCGATCACCGGAGTGCGGCGGGCGGCCTGCTCGTTCTGGGTGCTGTCGACGATCGCGGTGCCGAGGTCGACGTTGAACGCGAAGACGGACAGCGTGGTGGGGCTCGCCGGGGTGGTGGCGAAGGCCGTCGGCGCGGTGCCGCCGAGCAGAAGTGCGGCGGCGGCCGCCGAGGTGAGGGCGGTGGCCGTGCGACGCGAGAGCATGGGCGTTCTCCTGGTCCGTCAATCCGGTGGGGCCCGGCCGGGCCGGGGTGCGGCCGCCGGGGATTGGCGGGGGAACGCTAGCTACTGCTCGGTACCAGGGGAAGAACGGCAGGCGATCAGTTTCGATCGCTCCTGTGGCGACGAGGTGTCTGTACAGGTCAGGACAGTTGGCTGACAAGATGTCTGTACACCCTTGCACCGGGCGCCGAGGGGCCGGTGAACTTCCGTCAGCCGTCCGACAGTTCGTCCGCGAGCAGATCCATCAGCAGGTTGTCGTGCCAGCTTCCGTCCGGCCCGCGCTCGTACTGGCGCATGGTGCCGACCGGGCGGAAGCCCACCTTGGTGTAGCAGCGGATCGCGGCGAGGTTGTCCGCGGCCGGGTCGATCACCAGCCGGTGGTAGTGGTGGTCGTGCACCAGGTGCCGGGCCATGGTGCGCACGGCGTCGGTGCCCAGCCCCAGGCCGTGCACCGACGGCTCCAGGTAGAGGTCCATCCCGGCGTGCCGGTACTCGTCGTCGTTGTTGGCGTACCACTGGACGGCGCCGACCACCCGGCCGCCCAGCTCGATCGCGAAGGTCTCGGTGTCGGGCGATTCCAGGTCCTCGGCGACCTCGTCGACCAGGTCGTCGCCGCCGCGCCAGCGGGCGAACACCTCGGGCGTGCTGCGGATCGCCGCCAGCGCCGGGATGTCGTCGGCGGTGGCCGGGCGGAGGGTGACCAGGGTGCCGTGCAGAATCGTCCCCATACGGGGCATGTTGACACGGAACGCCGCCCCCGGCGAGCGGTTCGCGCGGGCGAGCAGCGGCCCCGGGCAAGCGGTTCGTGCGGAATCAGCGGCCGAGCGGGAGCTTCGCTTGCCCGGCCCGCATCTGCGCCCTTCGCCGCGGCGGGTGTCGATCCGGCGCCCGCTACGGAACGTCGTCCTGGCGCAGCCGGGCGCTGACCGCGCCGAGGCTCTCGGCGAGGACGGCCAGCTGCTCGCGGGTGAGCACGTCGATCAGCAGCTCGCGCACCAGGGCGACGTGTCCGGGCGCGGCCCGGCGGATCATCTCCCGGCCCTGGTCGGTGAGTTCGGCGATGACGCCGCGCACGTCGCTGGGGCAGGAGCGGCGGGCGACCAGGCCCATCCGCTCCAGCTGGGTGACCTGGTAGGTCAGTCCGCTCTTGGAGGTGACCAGCTTGTCGGCGAGTTCGGTCATCCGCAGCGAGTCGCCGGGGGCGGCGGACAGGTGCACCAGGATCTCGTACTGCTGGTGGGAGAGGCCGGAGTCCTCCTTGAGCTGGCGCTCCAGCCGCCGGTTGAGCAGGTTGCTCGCGACGACGAAGCCCCGCCAGGCGGCCATCTCGTCCCGGTCGAGCCAGCGGGGTTCGTTCAGTGCGGACATGGGGTGAAGCCTACTCCTGTTGTTCAAATTCGAACGAAGGTGTACGGTCGGTCGTATAGGTTCAAATTTGAACTACTTGGCCCCCAAGCCCCCGACCGATCCCGAGGAGGACGCCATGAGCGCCGCGGCCCCCGAGCGCATGCCCGCCCTGTACCTGTCGCACGGCGCGCCGCCGCTCGCCGACGACCCGATCTGGCCGGGCGAGCTGTCCGCCTGGTCCGCCGACCTGCCGCGTCCCAAGGCCGTCCTGATGGTCTCCGCCCACTGGGAGGAGGCCCCGCTCGCCGTCGGCGCCGTCACCACCGTCCCGCTGGTGTACGACTTCTGGGGCTTCCCCGAGCACTACTACACGGTTCGGTACCCGGCCCCCGGCGCGCCGGAGCTGGCCGAGCGCGTGCGCAAGCTGCTGCGCGCCCCCGGCACGCCCGTCCAGGACATCCCCGGCCGGGGGCTCGACCACGGGGCCTACGTGCCGCTGGTGGAGATGTTCCCGGAGGCCGACATCCCGGTGCTGCAGATCTCCATGCCCACCCTGGACCCCCAGCGCCTGCTGGAGATCGGCCGCCGGCTCGCGCCGCTGCGGGACGAGGGCGTGCTGATCATCGGCAGCGGCTTCTTCACCCACAACCTGCGGGCACTCAGCAACGACGGCCGGATCAGCTCGGTGATGGCCGAGTTCGACGACTGGGGCAAGCGCGCGCTGGACGCCCACGACCTGGACGCGCTGCTCGACTTCGAGCACAAGGCCCCGGCCGGGCGGCTGGCGCACCCGCGCACCGAGCACTTCGCCCCGCTGTTCGTCACCCTCGGTGCGGGCGAGGCCGACCTCGGCAGCCAGCGCAGCGTGATCGACGGGTTCTGGATGGGGCTGGCCAAGCGGTCGATCCAGCTGGGCTGAACGGGTCATCCGCGTCAGGCACGCCCTGAGGCGCAGCAGGTGAAGCGCTCGCCGATGTGCTCGGGCTGCTCGATCTCGTCCACCAGGGCGACCGCGTAGTCCGGCACCGAGATCCAGCTGCGGCCCTCGCCGTCGGTGAGCAGTTGCTCCAGGCCGGTCCGGTAGCGGCCGGTCCGCTCCCCCGGGCCGATCTCGGCGGCCGGGCTGAGCACCGTCCAGCGGATGTCGGAGACCGTCCGGTAGTAGTCCAGCGCCTCGCCGTGGGCGTGCATGATCTGCAGGATCGGCTCCGGCAGGCCCGGGGTGTCCCAGACCCGCACCCCCGGCGCGGTCTCCAGGCTGCCCGCGCCGCCGACCGCGACCAGCCGGGGCGCGCCGCCGACGAGCGAGCGCAGGCCCTCGACCAGCGAGCGGGCGGCGGGTTCGATCAGCGTCAGGTGGCCCGGGCCGTCGCCGCCGCCGACGGCGCTCACCAGGACGTCCCGGCCGGCCGCCACCCGGGCCACGTCAGCCGGTTCGAGCACGTCGCCGCGCTCCACCGAGGCGGCCCCGCCCCGGTAGCGGTCCGGGTCGCGGACGACCGCGGTGACCTCGTGCCCGCGCGCCGCCGCCTCCTCGACGACGGCGCTGCCGATGGTGCCGTTGGCGCCGATCACGGCGATTCTGGCCATGGGGTACCTGCCCTGGTTGCCGGGGGTGGACGCGATGGCGTCGGACAGGGTCGATTATCGACCGAGCCCCCGGCGGCGGCCCGGGGGCTCGGCCTGTCGTGTGACGGCCCTTCCGGGCTCTTAGCCGGGCTCAGGCGGCGCCGGTGGCGACCCGCTCGGCGTGGCTGCGCTCGACGCACAGCTCGTTGCCCTCCGGGTCGGCCAGGGTGACCCAGCCGGTGCCGTCCGGGCGGCGGAGGTCCGCCAGCACCGTGGCGCCCAGGGCGACCAGGCGCTCAACCTCCTCGTCCCGGCTGCGGTCCTGCGGCTGGAGGTCGAGGTGGACCCGGTTCTTCACCGACTTGCCCTCGGGCACCCGGATGAAGAGCAGCGAGGCGCCCTCGGAGTTCACCACCGCCTCCTCGTCTCCCGGGTTGTCGTCCTCGCCCACCGTGCCGTCCAGCGCCTGCGCCCAGAAGGCGGCGAGGGCGTGGGGATCGGCGCAGTCGATCGTCACGTGCCGTACCAGAGAAGCCATGCGCTCACTCTGACCCGTGCCGTTCGATCACGTCCAGCGCTTTCCGGGAGTGCCGGTGGCCGTCCAGCGGGAACTCCGGCGGGAGGGCGGTCAGCAGTTCCTGGAAGACGTAACCGCTCTTCTCCGCCACCCTGCAGGAGGCGAGGTTGTCCACCTGGTGCAGCAGGTCGATCCGGCGCAGGCCGTCCTCGGCGAAGGCGGCGAAGGCCCAGGCGGTGAGCGCCTCCACCGCGCGCGGGGCCACGCCCCGGCCACGCGCCGGGGCCGCCGTCCAGTACCCCACCTCGGCCGTGGCCCCGCCCGGGGCGCCGCGCTTGAGCGCCACGTTGGCGACCAGTTCACCGGCTTCCAGGACGGCGAAGGAGTAGCGGGTGCCCGCCGCCCGGCCCTCGTACTGGATGCCCAGCCAGCGCGCGGCCTGCTCGGCGTCGGTCACCGGGACGCGGGTGAAGCGGCGCAGCGTGTCGTCCCGGTAGGCCTCGATCAGGGCCGGTGCGTCGGCGTCCTCGAAGGGGCGCAGCAGCAGGCCCTCCGCCGTCGGGCGGGCGTTCACTGTGACGGTCATTCGGCGGTCTCCCCCTGGGTTCGGAACCGTACTCGACGATCTCCCTGACGGACGGTCGTGGGCTGCCGCTCGGTTGCGGTCCCGCGCTTGACCCTGACGCTGGCGGCAGGGTCGGAGGCTTCCCGGCATGAACGACGAGAACGTGGTGGAGCAGCGGGTCGTGGTGGTCACCGGGGCCGGGACGGGGATCGGGCGGGAGACCGCGCGCGCCTTCGCGGCCGAGGGGGCCCGGGTGGTGGCAGTGGGCCGGCGGGCGGAGCCGCTGGCGGAGACGGCGGCCGCGCACCCGGGGCTGATCGAGCCGCTGGTCGCGGACGTCACCGGACCGGACGCGCCGGAGACGATCGTGGGAGCGGCCCTGGAGCGGTACGGGCGGCTCGACGTGCTGGTGAACAACGCCGGCATCGTGCAGAGCGGGCAGGCCGTCGGCGGCTACCGGCGGGCGGGCATCGAGACGCTGCTGGCCACCAACCTGGTCGCCCCGGTCCTGCTCGGGCAGGCCGCGCTGCCGGCACTCGGCGAGAGCCGGGGGGTGGTGGTCAACGTCAGCACGGCCGTGGGGCAGCGCGGCTGGCCGGGCAACGCGGTGTACGCGGCGGGCAAGGCCGCGCTGGAGACGATCACCCGCAGCTGGGCGGTGGAGCTGGCGCCGCGCGGCATCCGGGTGGTGGCGGTGGCGCCCGGGGCGATCGACACCCCGATCGGCGAGCACGCCGGTCACGGCCCCGAGCAGTCGGCGGCGATCCGCGCGTGGCAGCTGGCGCACACCCCGCTGGGCCGGATCGGCCGGCCCGCCGAGGTGGCCTGGGCGATCACCCAACTCGCCTCGCCGCAGGCCTCGTTCGTGACCGGCGTAGTGTTGTCGGTGGACGGGGGCGCACTGGTGGGCTGACGGGCGGGGGCGCGGTAGGGGTGCTGATCGGGGAGCTGGCACGGCGGACGGGCAGTACGGCCCGGGCGCTGCGGCACTACGAGCAGGCCGGGCTGATCGACTCCGAGCGGGCGGCCAACGGCTACCGGGAGTACGGGGAGCCGGCGGTGGTGCGGGTGCGCAACATCCGCGCCCTGGTGGCCGCCGGGCTCACCCTGGAGGACCTGCGGCCGCTGCTGGGCTGCCTGGACGGGGACGTGATGTCCCGGCCGCCGTCCGAACGGGTGCTGGGGATCGCCCGGGAACGGCTGGCGGTGCTGGAGCGCCGGATCGCCGCCCAGACCGACGCCCGGGACCGGCTGGTCGCGGCGCTGGCGGCGGCCGGCCGCGAGCCGGGGGAAGGGCCGGGGAGCGAGCCGGAGAACGGCCCGGGAAGCGGCCCGGGCAGACGGACGGACGGGTGACCACCCCCGATCGGGGGTGTGCAGGGGGCCGACCGCGGAGGACAGTGGGCGCATGCAGATTCCACTCTCCGTGATGGACTTCCTCGACCGGGCCGAGCTGGTCTACGGCGACCGGGTCGGCATCGTCGACGAGCCGGTGCAGCCGGCCGAATCCTGGGGCGAGCTGAGCTACCGGCGGGTCGCCGAACTCGCCCGGGCCCAGGCGGCCGGGCTGGACCGGCTCGGCGTCGGGCCGGGAGAGCGGGTCGCGATCGTGTCGCACAACTCCGCCCGGCTGCTCACCTCCTTCTTCGGGGTGAGCGGGTACGGCCGGGTGCTGGTGCCGGTCAACTTCCGGCTGCGGGCCGAGGAGGTCGCGTACATCGTCGAGCAGAGCGGCGCCTCCGTCCTGCTGGTCGATCCCGAACTCGCCGACGCGCTCGACGGGGTGGTGGCCGAGCACAAGTTCGTGATCGGCGCGGACAGCGACGCCCTGCTGTACGACTTCGACAACGCGCCCCGCCGGTACGCGATCTCCGAGAACGACACCGCCACCATCAACTACACCAGCGGAACCACCGCCCGCCCCAAGGGCGTTCAGATCACCCACCGCAACGCCTGGCTGAACGCGACGCTGATGGGCCTGCACTACGGCGCGAGCGACCGGGACGTGTACCTGCACACCCTGCCGATGTTCCACGCCAACGGCTGGGGCCTGCCGTTCGCGATCACCGGGCTCGGCGCCCGGCACATCGTGCTGCGCAAGGTGGACGGCGCGGAGATCCTGCGCCGGGTCGAGCGGCACGGGGTGACCTTCCTGTCCGGCGCGCCCGCCGTGGTGCAGATGGTGCTGGACGCGGCCGCCGACTGGGACGGCCCGGTGCCCGGCCGGGACCGGGTGCGGATGATCGTGGCCGGCGCGCCGCCGCCCACCTCGGTGGTTCAGCAGGTCGAGGAGCAGCTGGGCTGGGAGTTCATGCAGCTCTACGGCCTGACCGAGACCGCCCCGATCGTCACCGTCAACCGCTCGCGCGCCGAGTGGGACGCCCTGCCGGCCGCCGAGCGGGCCGAGAAGCTGGTGCAGGCCGGCGCCCCCGCGCTGGGCACCCAACTGCGGGTCGACGCGTCCGGCGAGGTGCTGGTGCGCTCCAACACCGTCCTGGACGGCTACTGGCGCCAGCCGGAGGCCACCGCCGAGGCGCTGCGGGACGACTGGTTCCACACCGGCGACGGCGGCACCCTCACCGACGGCCAACTCACCATCTCCGACCGGAAGAAGGACGTCATCATCAGCGGCGGGGAGAACGTCTCCTCGATCGAGGTGGAGGACTGCCTGTACGGCCACCCGGCGGTGGCCGAGGCAGCGGTGATCGGGGTGCCGCACGAGAAGTGGGGCGAGACGGTCAAGGCGCTGGTGGTGCTCCGGGACGGCCAGGGGACCGTCACCGAGGCGGAGTTGATCGCCCACTGCAAGCAGCGGCTGGCCGGCTACAAGTCGCCGACCTCGGTGGAGTTCCGGGACGCACTGCCTCGGACGGCCACCGGGAAGCTGCAGAAGTTCCGGCTGCGCGAGCCGTACTGGAGCGGACGGGAGCGCCAGGTCAACTGACCAGGCCGGACTCCTTCGCGGTGAGGGCGAGTTCGGTGCGGTTCCGGACGCCGAGCTTGTGCATCGCGGACTTCAGGTAGCCGGTCACGGTGTTGCAGGTGAGGCCCAGTTGGGCGGCGATCTCCGGATTGGTCCGGCCGGTCGCCGCCCAGCGCAGCACCTCGTGCTCGCGCCGGGTCAACGGCGGTACGGGGGCGGTCGGTCGGGGCACCTGCGATCGGGGCCTCTCCGGCCGGGGCCTCTCCCATCGGGGCCTCTCCGGCCGGGGCTCCTCCCGGCTCCAGGCCGCAGCTCCGGCGAGCGCCCGGGTGGCCGCCGCTGCCAGCTTGCCGACGGCGCAGATCCGGACGTCTCCGAACGGCACGACGGTGCGCAGCGAGGCGTACACCACGCCGTGCACGGTACCGCCGTCCATCAGCGGGACGGTGAGCATCGCGTACAGGTCCTCGGCGGCCACGGCCGCGTCGTAGTGGTGCGAAATGGTCGTCGCCGCCCGGTAGTCCGGCACCCAGGTGGGCGCGCGCTCGGCGAGCGCCCGACCGCCGAGGCCCAGGCCGGCCGGCACCGGCACGTCGTGCAGCAGGTCCGCCCGGGTGCCGGCCCAGTGGCGCAGCACCATGCCCTCGCTGCCGGGACGGCTCCCGGGCAGCGGCTCGGGCACGCCGACCAGGCCGACGTCGGCGCCGCACTCGGCCACCACCCGGCGGGCGAGATCGCCGAGCACGGCGTCGCGAACCAGCTCGGCCGCACGCACGGCGAGTTCGGGGTCGTCGGTTCGCGCAGCGGTGAGGGTGTCCGCAGCCTCAGGGCCCGTCATCGCGGAATTGTCACATGCGGTGGGGCCGGTGGCGAGAGTCCTGACGTGCCTGTTTCGTGGAGTGGCGGGCACCGGCGCCGGGCCGGGCGTAGGGTGCGGCGGCGGGGCTACCGACGGGTAGCGACTGCCTTGAACCGAGGGGAAGCCGATGACCGACCCGAACGCCGCGGGCGACGTCCTGCACGGCCTGCTGGCCGACCTGCGGGCCGAGAGCGCCGTCCTGGACGCGCTGGTGGCCGGGTTGCCGGCCGACGGCTGGGCCGGGCCCACCCCGGCCGAGGGCTGGACGGTCGCACACCAGATCGCCCACCTGGCCTGGACCGACGACTGGACGGCACTGGCCGCCCGGGACCCGGAGGGCTTCACCGCGTCGCTCGGCGGCAGCTTCACCGCCCTGCTGGCCACCGGGGCCGACCCGGTCGAGGAGGGCGCCCGGGAGGGCGCGGCCGCCGCCCCCGCCGCCCTGCTCGCCCGCTGGCGGACCGGCCGGGCCGAGGTGCAGGACGCCCTGGCCGCCGCCCCCGCCGACGCCCGGCTGCCCTGGTTCGGCCCGCCGATGAAGCCCGCCTCGATGGCGACCGCCCGGCTGATGGAGACCTGGGCGCACGGCCAGGACGTCGCGGACGCGCTCGGCGTGACCCGGGAACCCACCGCCCGGCTGCGGCACATCGCCCACCTGGGCCTGCGCACCCTGGGCTTCGCGTTCGCGGCCCACGGGCTGCCCGCGCCGGAGCACCCGGTGCGGCTCGAACTGACCGCACCCGACGGCAGCACCTGGGCCTTCGGCCCGGCGGACGCGGCGGACGTGGTGACCGGCCCGGCCCTGGACTTCTGCCTGCTGGTCACCCAGCGCCGCCACCGCGACGATCTGGCCCTCACCGCCACCGGCCCGGTCGCCACCGCCTGGCTGCCGATCGCCCAGACCTTCGCCGGGCCCCCCGGCAAGGGCCGGGCGGCGGCCTCCGGCGCCTGAACGGCCCGGGGCAGGTCTGTGCATAGACTTCGAGTCGGCCGAACGCACAGACCGGAGGAGGCGCCATGAGCTTCTACGAGCAGCACCGCGAATACGTCGAGGAGGTACTGCGCACGGCCCCCGACGGCGTCCGCGTCGAATGGTCCGGCGACACGCTGATCATGCAGGCGGCCCCTTCCAGCATTCACCAGTTGAACCTCGGACTCGTCCAGCGGCAGTTCGAGCGCCACGCCCCTGACGGCTACATGCTCAGCGGCAACAGCGCGCTGACCACCCCCGACGTGACGAAGGAGCGGACCCCCGATCTGACCTACCTTCCGATCACTTCCCTCGCCCGGGAAGGCAACACCACGCTCGCCGAGGAGGCCCTCGTCGCGGTCGAGGTGGTCTCGCCTTCCAATCCGGGGACCGACTGGGTGGACAAGCTCCGCGACTACGCGGTGATGGGCATCCCCCTCTACCTGATCGTCGATCCGCGGGAGGGGGTGGTCACGCTGTTCTCCGAACCGAACCGCGACCGCTACCACGTGCGGCACGACCGGAAGTTCGGCGACGGCATGCGCATTCCCGATCCGTTCGACTTCGACCTGGATCTGAGCGCGCTCGTGCGCTACCCCGGCTGAGTCGCGGGAGGGCCCAGGGCTCACAGGCCGATCCGCAGGGGGGTGAGCCGGGTGGCGATCAGGTTGGTGGCGCCCCGGTCGCGTTCGACGTGGCCGTGCACCAGCAGGCCCGCCCGGTCCAGGGCGGTGCGGCGCTGGGACTCCCAGACCGGGCGGTTGCAGATCACGTTGATCAGGCCGGTCTCGTCCTCCAGGCTGAGGAAGAGCACCCCGCCGGCCGTCGGCGGCCGCTGCCGGTGGGTGACCAGGCCGCCGACCACCACCGCCGTTCCCGGTGGCACGTCCGGGAGTTGGTCGGCGCGGAGCGCGCCGCCGCGGTCCAGGTGGGCGCGCAGGTGCTGGAGCGGGTGGCTGGTGGCGGAGGTGCCGGTGGCCCACAGGTCGGCGATGGTCTCCTCGACCGGGCTCATGCCGGGCAGTTCGGGCGCCGCGGTGCCGGGGGTGGTGCCGGGCAGCAGTTCGGCCGAGATTCCGGCGAACGCCCCGGCCGCCCAGAGTGCCTGACGCCTCGTCAGACCCAAGCAGTCGAAGGCGCCGGCCGTCGCCAGCGCCTCCAGGACGGGTGCGGGCAGGCCGGTGCGGCGGGCGAAGTCCTCCAGGTCGGCGTACGGCTGTCCGGCCGCGATCGCCTCGGCCTGCGGGGTGCCGATGCCGCGCACCGTCTCCAGGCCGAGCCGGATGGCGGGTTGCGGGCGGCCGGCGGTCAGCGGCGGCTCGGGGGTCGGGCCCCGGTACGGTTCCAGGGTGGGGCGCGGGCCGCTGGCGTTGACGTCCACCCCGCGCACCCGGACGCCGTGCCGCCGCGCGTCCGCGACCAGGCTGAGCGGCGAGTAGAAGCCCATCGGCTGGTTGGCCAGCAGGGCGCAGGTGAAGGCCGCCGGGAAGTGGTACTTGAGCCAGGCACTGGCGTACACCAGGTACGCGAAGCTGATCGCGTGGCTCTCCGGGAAGCCGTAGTTGGAGAAGGCCTCGATCTTGCCGTAGACGTCCTCGGCCACCTCGGGCGGGATGCCGCGCTCGGCCATCCCGGTGAGCAGCCGCTCGCGCAGCCTGGCGACCCGCTCGCGCGAGCGCTTGGCACCCATCGCCTGGCGCAGCTGGTCGGCCTCGGACGGCGTGAACCCGGCGCAGTCGATGGCGAGTTGCATCATCTGCTCCTGGAACAGCGGCACCCCGAGGGTTTTGCCGAGGGCGTTCTCCATCAGCGGGTGGGGGCAGCCGGCCGGCTCCACCCCGGCACGGCGGCGCAGGTACGGGTGGACGGAACCGCCCTGGATCGGGCCGGGTCGGATCAACGCGACCTCGACCACCAGGTCGTAGAAGTGGTCGGGCTTGAGCCTGGGCAGGGTGGCCATCTGCGCCCGGGACTCGACCTGGAACACCCCGACGGTGTCGGCCCGGCGCAGCATCGCGTACACGCCCTTGTCGTCGTCCGGGATGCCGGCCAGGTCGTAGCGCAGGCCGTGGTGTTCGGCGACCAGGTCGCAGGCGTCGTGCAGCGCGGCGAGCATGCCGAGGCCGAGCAGGTCGATCTTCACCAGTCCGGCGCCGGCGGTCGACTCCTTGTCCCACTGCAGCACGGAACGCCCGGGCATCCGGGCCCATTCGGTCGGGCAGATCTCCCCGATCGGCTCCTTGGTGAGCACCATGCCGCCCGAGTGGATGCCCAGGTGGCGCGGCAGGCCGTGGAGTTGGGCGGCGAGCGAGAGTACGTCGGCGGGAATGACGGCGTCCGCGCCGGGCGCGGAACGGAAGTCCGTCTGCCGGCTGAAGGCGTCCACCTGGCCCTGCGGGTAGCCGAGCACCCGAGCGGCGTCGCGGATCGCCAGCCGGGGCCGGTAGGTGATCACGTTGGCGACCTGGGCGGCGTGCTCGCGCCCGTAGCGGCGGTAGACGTACTGGATGACCTCCTCGCGGCGGCGGTTCTCGATGTCCAGGTCGATGTCGGGCGGGCCGTCCCGGGCGGTGGAGAGGAAGCGTTCGAACAGCAGCTTGTAGTGGATCGGGTCGACGGCGGTGATCCCGAGGGCGTAGCAGACCGCCGAGTTGGCGGCCGAGCCGCGGCCCTGGCACCAGATGTCCTGGCTCCGGCAGAAGTCCACGATGTCGTGCACGATCAGGAAGTAGCCGGCCAGGTCGAGGTCCTCGATCACGTCCAGTTCCCTGGCGAGCTGGCGGCGGGCAGCGGCGTTGCCGGGGCCGAAACGGGCCGGGCCGCCGGCTGCGACCAGGGCGCGCAGGTGGCTGATCTCGGTCTCGCCCTCCGGGACGGGGTAGCCGGGCAGTTCCGGGTCCAGCTTGGCGAAGTCGAAGGCGCAGGCCCGGCCGAGTTCGGCCGTGGCCCGCTGCACGCCGGGGAAGCGGGCCAGTCGGGCGGCCATCTCCCGGCCCGAGCGCAGGTGCGCGGTGCCGGCCGCCCGTGTCCAGCCGGCCGCCTCCTGGAGGGTGCGGCGTTCGTGCAGGGCGGCCAGGCTCTGCGCGAGGCGGCCCTGGGCGGGGCCGGCGTGGTGGGCGTTGGTGGAGGCGACGACGGACAGCCGCAGTTCGGCGGCCAGCGCGGCGAGGGCGTCGTTGCGCCGGTCGTCGCCGGGCAGCCACTGGTCGATCAGCTCGACGTGGACGTTCTCGCGGCCGAACGCCTCGGTGAGGGTGCGCAGTCGCCGCTGCGCCTCGTCCCGGTCGGGGAGCGCGGCCGGGACCCGGCCGAGCCGGCAGCCGGTGAGCACCGCCCAGTGGCCGTCGTGTGCCCCGGCGAGCGTGGCGAGGTCGTACACCGGGCGGCCCTTGGCGCCGCCGGCCAGCTGGGCGGCGGCGATCGCGGCGGAGAGGCGGCGGTAGCCGGCCGGGTCGCGGGCGAGGACCAGCAGGTGTTCGGTGGCGCGGTCGGTGGCGCGCGCCGTGCCGTGCTGGGTGCCGTGTTCGGTGTCGCGCGCCGTGCCGCGTTCGGTGCCGCGTTCGGTGCCGCCTTCGCGGCTGAGCGTCAGTTCGGCGCCGAACACGGTGGCCACGCCCGTCCCCCGGGCCGCACCGGCGAGCCGGACGGCGCCGTACAGGCCGTCGTGGTCGGTGATCGCCAGGGTCTCCACGCCCAGCCGGGCGGCCTCGGCGACCAGGTCCTCCGGGTCGCTTGCGCCGTCCAGGAAGCTGAAGGCGGAGTGGACGTGCAGTTCGGCCCAGGGTTCGGCGGGGCCGGGGCCCTCGGACCTCACGACCGGGGGTTCCTCGACGCGGCGGCGCAGCGGGACGACCGTACGGTCCGGCGCGGCGCCGGTCATCCGGCGGTGCAGCTCGCTCCAGGGGAGGGTGGGGTGGCTGGTGAAGCCCATCGGGGGTTGCCTTCGTCGTTCTCGTGCTCGTCCTGCCCCCCTGCTGCCGCGGGCCCTCGGGCCGCTGGTCCTCGGGCCGCGGGTCCTCGGCCGCAGCCGGTCGCTTGGCCGGCCGCTAGTCGTAACCGGCCTCCAGGTACCACGCACCCCCCTCCACGGTGAGCAGCAGCGCCCGGCCGCCGTCCACCACCATCTGGAACCGCGCCCGGCGGCGGGCGAGCGACTGGTCCCACCAGTACTCGACCGCCGGCCAGGGCCCGGTCCAGCCCGCCACCCGCTCCTCCCGGCCCCGGACCACGACCAGGGCCGGCCGGGCCGACACCCCCGCCCGGCCGTCCACCGTGACCGGCCGCCCCTCCTCGTCCAGCACCCGTACGGGAGCCGGCTCGCGCAGCACAACGGCCGGCCAGAGGTCCGCCGACCGCTCCGCCAGACGCCCCGGCCAGGGCGCTTCGGCCGGGGCCGCCGCCTCGTACGGCTCGCCCCACGGCACCCTGACCTGCTGCTCGCCCGGGCCGCGCCCGCCGGCCGGCTCGATCCGGCGCAGCCCGGCGTGCCCGAGCACCGCCTGCACCCGGGCCACCGCGCGCTCCACCCGGTCGTCCGCGACGGCCTGACCCCACAGGGCGAGCTGGCGGCCCTGGTCCGGGGAGAGCCCGTCGGGGGCGAGGCGGAGCAAGGTGAAACCCGCCTGACCGCCGCGGTCACCGCGGTCACCGCGGTCGCCGGTGAAGGTACCCATGCCCTGCCAGGCCTGGAGCTGCCAGCGGACCCGCTCGGCCAACGCCGTCGCGGACAGCCGGCCCTCGTGCCGCCACAGCCGCGAGGCCGTCCGACCGTCCGCGCAGGCCACCTCGACGGCCACCCGGCGGCAGGTCAGCCCGGCTTCGGCCAGCCGCTGGTGCAGCTGCTCGGCCAGCGTGCGGGCGACGAACACCAGCGGCTCGGCCAGCGGCTCCGGCGGGTCGAAGCGCTGCTCGACGGCGAGGTCCGGCTCCTCGTCGCGCGGCACCAACGGGCGCGGCTGCAGGCCCCGGGCCAGCCGGTGCGCGACCGTCCCGGCCGGGCCGAAGCGGTCCGCGACGGCCTCGGGCGGCAGCGCGGCGAAGGCCCCGACGGTGGGCAGACCGAGCCTCCCGAGCAGTTCCGCCAGCGCCTCGTCGCCCAGCGTGCCCACCGGGTAGGGGGCGAGGAACTCCGCCGTACGGCCGGCGGGGACCAGCACCCCGGCGCGGGCGGCGAGGACGGCGGCGAACAGGCCGTCGGCCGCGCCGATCTGGGCGTGGGGGGTGGTTCGAGGGGCTGTTTCGGCTCCGGCTTCGGGTTGGGGTGTGGGGTCGGGGTCGGAGTCGGGGTCGTTTGCGGTTTCGGTCCCGGGCACCGTCACTGCGCCGGGGACGGCGTCCGGGACGGGGGGCCGTTCGAGGGCTTCCGTCACCGCCGCGCCCACCATCGCCGCCAGCGCCTCCTCGCCGCCGAAGTAGCGGCCCGGACCCTTCACCGGGATGGCGCACAGGCCCGGACGGATCACCTCCACCCGTGGCGTGAACGCCTCCACCGCCGCGACCACCGGCTCGAAGCGGCGGGCCTCGGCCTCCGGGTCGCGGTCGCGCAGCTCCAGCTCCGGGCAGAGCCGCTGGGCCAGCTTGAGCCGCTGCCCCTGCCGCACCCCGGCCGCCCGGGCGCCCGCCGAGCAGGCGAGGATCCGCCCGCCCTCGGTCACCGCCACCGGGTCGTCGCCGGTGACGGCCACCACCGGCCAGTCCGGGCACCAGACCACCAGCACCCTGGGGGTCCTGCCGTCGCCGGGAGTCGTCGATGTGGTTGGCGTGGTTGGCGTGGTCGGCGTGGTCGACATGTCAGACCACCGCCGCCACGAGTGGTGCCGCCGGTTCCACGGGGCCGGCCACGGGCTGCGGCTGTTCCCGGACCGGGCGATGCTGAACCGGATGCTGCTGGACCGGGCGCACCGCGCCGTGCTCGTCCGGCAGCCAGAGCCGGGCCGTCCGGCCGCGCACCGCCGAACCGCGTCCCTCGGCCACCACCTCCACCTGCCGCCCGGTGAGCTGCCCGTAGCCGTCCCCCAGCCCGAACCAGCGCCCGGACCGCACCCCCAGCCGCAGCACCGCGCCCGGCCACGGCCCGGCCACCAGCAGCACGCAGCCGCTGCGCCGCAGCACGGCGGCCAGCCGGGTGGCCAGCTTCGGGGGCACCGGCCCGTCCGGGCGCAGCATGATCAGTTCGACCGCGCCGGCCAGCACCGACACCACCTCGGGCCAGTGCGCCCCCGGGTCGTCCGCGACCAGCAGGCGGCGCAGGTCCAGCCCGTACCCCTCTGCGGCGGCGAGCCCCAGGTCCGGCAGCCCGACGGCCGCCGCCCAGCCGCCCTCGGTCTCCCGCACCCCGGCGGCCAGGGCCAGCAGCAGTCCGGCGTCCCCGCCCGCCACCGACACCGCCGTCCCCCGCCGCAGTCCGCCGTCCGGCAGCACCTCCCGCAACGCGGGTACCACCGGCACCAGCCCGCGCCTCGCCGCCGCCTGCCCGTCCTCGGGCACGGCAGCCGTCAGCGCCACCGGCCGAAGCGCGGGGCGTTCGGGCTGCTCAGCGGCAGATTCGAAAACAGATTCGAAAACGGGCACAGCCCCAGGATCGAACATCCGTTCGCAAAGATTCAAGTCCGGCGCAGCGCCTCCACCCCGTTACGCTCCGTAGCGGGTGCGTCGAACGCGCGACAGCCCTCGGCCGACCGAGCTGCCGACAGGCCGGCGAGCCCGGAGCAGGTCTGGGAGGTGATCGCCCGAGCCAGGCATCGGCTCCTGGTTCATGGGGCGCAACGAACTCGACCCGCGCGAGGGCGGGACCGCCACCATGGAGACCGGCGGCCACCGCGAGGAGGCCGTCATCACCGCCTACGAGCCCGGCAGGCGACTGGCCACCCGCACGACCGCCGCCGAGGACGGCCGGTTCATGGCCTTCGAGTACCTGATCGAGGGACAGGACGGCGGCAGCACCGTACTCCGTGTCGTCCACAGCGGCCTGCTCGGCGACGACTGGCAGGATGAGTACGACGCGCTGCGCCGCGGCTGGCCCTTCCACCTGCACACCCTCCGCGAGTACCTCACCCGCTTCCCCAGGCGCACCGCCGTCCCCGTCTTCGCCGCCGCCCCGGCCGCCTGACGGACCCACATCCGACCGCCCCAGACCCAGGCACAGACCAGATCCAGATCCAAAGCCAGAGCCACACCTGACTCAGAGCCACGAGAACCGAGGAACCACCCATGCGCACCCTGATCAGCACCGCCTTCGTCTCTCTCGACGGCGTCGTCGAGGCCCCCGGCGGCGAACCCGGCTACCGGAACTCCGGTTGGACCTTCAAGGACGTCGAGTTCCTCCCCCAGGCGTACGAGATCAAGGGGCGGGAGCAGGAGGAGGCCACCGCCATGCTGATGGGCCGGGTCAGCTACCAGGCGTTCAGTCCGGTGTGGCCGGACATGGCGGAGTTCGCCCGCTACCGGACGATGCCGAAGTACGTCGTCTCCACCACCCTCACCGAGGACGACCTGGTCCCGAACTGGGGTGAGACCACCATCCTGCGCTCGGTCGACCAGGTCGCCGCCCTGAAGGAGACCGAGGGCGGTCCGATCATCCTCCACGGCAGCGCCGCCCTGAACCACAGCCTCTCGGACGCCGACCTGATCGACCGCTACCACTTGCTCGTCTACCCCCTACTGCTCGGCGCCGGCAAGCGCCTGTTCAGCACCACGGACAAGGACGCCCAGAAGCTGAAGCTGGTCGAGCACGAGGTCTACGGCAACGGCCTGCAGAAGCAGGTCTTCGACGTCGTCCACCGTCCTTGACGTTTCGTCATGCGATAAACGGGTGGACAGGCTCCCGACGGTCAACAAACTCATCCCATGACGGTGAACACAGACGACAAGAACGACCTGCTGATCTACGTCCAGGATGCCCGCGACGCCCTGATGTGGAAGCTGGAAGGCCTCTCCGAGTACGACCTCCGTCGACCGCTCACCCCCACCGGAACCAACCTGCTGGGGCTGATCAAGCACGTCACCGGGGCCGAGGCGCTCTACCTCGGCGAGACCTTCGGGCGCCCCTTCCCCGAACCGACCCCCCTGTGGATCATCGGCACCGCAGAGCCGAACGCCGACCTGTGGGCCCGGGCGGACGAGAGCACCGAGGAGATCCTCGGACGCTACCGCCGGGTCTGGGCGCACTCGGACGCCACCATCGAGGCGCTGCCACTGGACGCGATCGGCCAACTCCCCTTCGGCGGCCGCCCGAAGCAGACCCTGCACCGGGTGCTCGTCCACGTGATCGCCGAGACCCACCGCCACGTCGGCCACGCCGATCTGGTCCGCGAACTCATCGACGGCGCCACCGGCCAGCGCTCCCACGGCCCCAACACGGCCCCCGGCGACACCGCCTGGTGGCAGGCCCACCACGACCGCGTGGAACAGGCTGCCCGACAGGCCGGCGGACTCGCCTGATCGCGGGGCGCCGTGCGGGGATCCATGGGGCGGTGAGGTGGTGGGCTGGTGAGGTGGTGAGGTGGTGGGCAGACCTGGGCGGGGCCCTGCGGCTCGCTCCGCGCCGCAGCGAACATGTGGCCCGCGCAGGCGGAGAGTTGGTGCTGAGTGCCGGGGAGACCGGGTTCCGGCGGTCGGGAGGCGGCGGAGCCGTCGGCGGGGGCTGGGAGGTCGAGAGGGTCAGCAACCTCTCCACCGGCTACTGCCCGGACGTCACCTCCTGCCCACCGTCGCCACCGCCCTCTACCGCCCTGTCGGCCCCCTGCCCGACCGCTGACGGACGACGAAACCGCCCGTGGCGGTGTCGGGTCGGCCCGCTAGGGTCGGGTGGGTCAGGGGGCGGAGCGGGGAAGGGCGGGGGCAGTGGGGTGTGTGCGGGTGTCCGGGGTTCCGGGCGGGGTGGTGCACGAGGGGAGCCGGGAGTTCCTGGTGCGGGAGGGGCTGCCCACGACCGGGGCGTTCCTGGACTTCGGGGCGCTCGACGCCGGGCCGCTGAGGGCCTTCCCGACCAGCGGGGCGGAGCGGCTGTTCGTCCTCGGGGAGACGGACTACTGCACGCCCTTCGCCGCCGTCGGTGACCTGGTGCTGCTGGACGGGACCACCGGCGAGGTGTGCCTGGGCAACGGTGGCCCCCGGCGGGACCGGCTGGCCTCCGACCTGACCGCGCTGGCCGCACTGGTGCGGGAGATCGAGGCGGTGGGCGAGGCGGCCCGGCGGCCGGAGGCGCTGGACGGGCGGCGCGGGCCCACGGTGGTGGCCCAGGTGATGGCCGGGGCCGAGCGGCGGCTGCGGCAGATCGACCCCCGGCTGTTCGGGGGCGACGCCCCACCCGCGCACTGGGGGACGGCACTGCTGGTGCGGGCACTGGGCTGGGGTGCGCTGCCCGGCGGCCCTGACGGGCCCGCGTACGAGGTCGGCCCGGAGCTGGTGGCCGAGCTCGCGGCGCTCACCGACGAGGACGGCGGGGCGGGCCTGGTGCACCGGTTCCGGCCGGAAGGGCTGCCCGCCGCCCTGGCGCACGAACCGACCCGGCGGCTGCTCACCGAGGTCGGGCTGCCGCTCGGCGGGGCGATGTTCGGGGTGTGCGCGGAGCCGCTGGTCACCATGGCGGAGGCGTACCCCGAGTACTTCGACGGCGAGGAGGAGCGCCCGTACCAGCGGGACTTCCTCGCACTCGGGGACTGGCCGACCGACCTCACGATCGCCCTGGACGGCGCCACCGGCCGGCTCGAACTGCCGGACTGGTACGACGACGGCCAGCCCGAGGCCTACCTCAACCGCGACTTGTCCGCCCTGCTCTACGCGCTGTGGACGTACGAGCGGCTGCGCGCCGAGTGGGAGCGCTGGGAGCACGGCCGGGGCCGGGACACCTGGGCGGTGTTCGACCCGCAGTCGCTGCTGAGCACCGTGGTGGACCGGCTGGTCGAGGGTGTCGACCCGGAGGCCTTCGCCTCACCGGGCCGCTCCTGGCGGCTGCTCGCCGAGGACGGACACCTGGGCGGGCTGCTCGGGTGAGCCGCTGCGAGGTGCGTACGGTGCCGGGCCGGGCGGCCGTGATCCGGGCCGGCTGGACCAGCCGGACCGTGATCCGCGCCGGCCGGGCCGTGATCCGGGCCGGCCGGGCCGTTGCGCCGGTACGCTGCCTCGGTGACGAACATCCGTACGGCGGCCGGGCGAAGACGGACGGTGCTCCTCGGCATCAGCGCCGCGCTCTCCCTCGCCTCGGCGGGCGCCCTGTACGCCCTGCTGTACGTACGGTCGCTGGACTACGGGGACCGCTGCGAGCGCGGCCTGGTCTCGGGCGGTGGGCGGCTGCTGGAGACGGGTGCGTCCTGGCTTCCGCCGGACGCCTGGTGCCGGTTCGAGCACCGGAGCCTGTCCACCACGCCGTTCTGGGCGCTGCTGCTGTTCTACGTGCTGCTGACCGTGGTGGTCTCGGCGGTCACCTCGCTGGTGCGCACCCTTCGTCCGCGCCCGAACCCGGGACTGGACTGGCAGCCGGGGCACGGCGCCGGCCCGGGCTGGTAGCCGCGTCCACCGCGGGCGGTGCCCCGGGCAGTACTCCGGGCGGTGCCACGGGCGGTGCCACGGGCGGTCGGCGGCGGGTGCGCAGCGGGGACAGGTAGACCGGCAGGAAGGCGGTCGCGAGCACCGCCCCGCCGAGCCAGAGCGTGGCGTGCGTGCCGAACAGTTCGCCGAGCAGCCCGGAGATCGCGGAGCCGACCGCGAGCGCGCCGAAGAGCAGGAACCGGAAGGTGGCGTTCATCCGGCCGAGCAGCGGGTCCGGGGTCATCCGTTGGCGCAGGCTCACCCCGAGCACGTTGTCCATGCCGGTCTTCAGCGAGACCAGCAGCCAGCCGGCCCCGGCCAGGAGCAGCCGCGGCCCGTCACCGATCAGCGGCACCAGCAGCCCGGCGGGCGCCAGGCACAGGCCCGCCAGCGCGAGGGTGCGGCCGTCGCCGAGTCGGGCGCAGATCGGGCGGGCGCAGCGCGAGCCGAGCAGGATGCCGACCCCGCCGACCGCCCAGAACAGGCCCAACGCCCCTGCCGGTAGGTGCAGTTCCCGTACGAAGAGGACCGGGAGGAGGGTGTTGAACAGCTGCGACCCGAGGTTGTTGAGGGCGGCGGTGACGGCCAGTGCCCGCAGTTCCGGGGCGCCGAGGACATGTCGCAGGCCTTCGGTGATCTGTGCGCCGAGGCCGGGGGTGGGCGCCATGGGGGTGGGGGCCGTGGGGACTGGGGTCGCGGGGGTGGGGGCTGCGGTAGGGGTCGCGGGGGTGGTGGTCGCGGGGGTGGTGGTGCGGCGCAGCGCGGTGAGCCGCAGCGCCGAGCCGAGGTGGCTGAGTGCGGTCACGGCGATCGCCAGCGGTGCGGTGAGCAGTTGGACCAGGATCCCGCCCGCGCCGCGTCCGGCGACGTTGCCGATCGCCATCAGGCCGACCACGGCGGCGTTCGCGTCCACCAGGTGCCGGCGACCGACCAGCCCGGGCAGCACGCTCTGCGCACCCACGTCGAAGAACACCGTGGCGCCACCGGTGAGCAGCGCGACCGCGTACAGCTGCCCGAGGCTGAGGCCGCCGAACCACCAGGCGAGCGGGACGGAGGCGTAGAGCACGGCCTTCACCAGGTCCGCGACGACCAGGACGCGGCGGTGGCGCATCCGGTCGACCCAGGCACCGGCGGGCAGACCGATGAGCAGGAAGGCGAGGGTGCTCAGGGTGGCGAGCAGGCCGGCCTGCCCGGGGCCCGCGCCGAGCGCGGCAACGGCCACCAGGGGGACCGCCACGTAGCCGACGTTGGTACCGAGTTGGGTGAGGGCGGTCGCGGCGAAGAGGACGCGGAAGTCCGGGATCCGCCAGAGGGAGTCGGGGCGCATGGTCCGTTTCAGTCGGTGAGCAGCGGAACGACGGTGCGGGGCTTCGGCCGGTGCTTCACCAGGAACACTCCGGCGAGGACGACGGCCGTCCCGGCGACCGCCCGTACGGTCAGCCGCTCGCCGAGGACCAGTGCGCCGAGCACGGTGGAGACGACGGGCAGCAGGTAGCCGACGGCGGCAGCACTGGTGGGGCCTTCGGTGGCGATCAGGCGGTAGTTGAGGTGGAAGGTGAGTCCGGTGCAGGCGACGCCGAGGACGGTCACGGCGGCCAGGCCGACCGGATCGGCGCCGCTGAAGCCGCTGAACGGGTTCAGCGGGCCGCCCGCGGGCAGGGCTACCGCGCTCAACCCGGCGGCGGCGGTGAGCTGGGCGGCGGAGAGGGCGAGCGGGGCGGTGCCCGTCCCGGCGAGTGCCCGGGCCATGTGGGCGAAGGCGACCGCGTAGCTCGCGGCCGCGCCCAGCAGGGCGAGCGCCCCGGGGGTGCTGATGCCGCCGCTCTCGCGCCAGGGGGCGAGGATCAGCAGCACTCCGGCGAAGCCGAGCAGCAGGCCGGTGAGGCGCAGCGGGGTCGTTCGGTCGGTGCCGGTCGTTCGGTCGGTGCCGAGGGCGAGGCCTATCAGCAAGGACCAGAGCGGGGTGGTCGCATGCAGCACTCCGGCCGTGCCGGAGCCGACGCTGCGTTCGCCGTACGCCGTGAGCAGGAACGGCAGGGCGTTGCAGAAGAACGCCGCCACGGCGAGCCGCCGCCAGAGGGCGCCGCCGCGCGGGAGGCGTTGCCGGGCGGAGCAGGCGAGCAGCAGCAGGACGGCGGCGCCGAGGGCGGCCCGCAACACGGTGATCTGCACCGGGGTGAGCCCGTGTTGCAGCGCGATCCTGATCCAGAGGAAGCCCGAGCCCCAGAACAGGGCGAGGACGGCCGTCCGCAGCACGGGGTGCCTTCCGGTTGGTTGATGAACGAGGTGTCGGACGACGATCGCGCCGGATGATCACATAGCACAAGCGAAAAGTTCTTCAGAATGCTTAAGCTGAGCTACATGAACGCCTCGCTCGACATCCGCCGGATGCAGGTGCTGCGCGCCGTGGTCGACCACGGCTCGGTGAGCGCTGCCGCCGCCGCGCTCGGCTACACCCCGTCCGCCGTCAGCCAGCAGGTGACCACGCTGGAGCGGGAGACGGGGACGGCCCTGCTGGAGCGGATCGGGCGGGGCGTACGGCCGACCGCAGCCGGGCTGCTGCTCGCCGGGCACGCGGCGGCCATCGACCGGCAGGTCGCGGAGGCCGGTGCGGCGCTGGCCGACCTGCGAGCCGGGCGCAGCGGCAGCCTGACCGTCCGCTACTTCGCCACGGCCGGGGCCACCCTGGTGGCCCCGGCCGTGGCCGCCTTCCGCCGGAAGCACCCGGGCGTGCGGCTCGACCTGGGCCTGACCGAACCGACGGACCAGCTCACCGACGTGCGGGACGGCCGGGCCGACCTGGCCGTGGTGTTCTGGGCCGACGAGGCCCCGGCCGGCCTGCGACTGGTTCACCTGCACGACGATCCGTACCGCGCCGTACTGCCCCGGGGGCACCGGCTGGCCGCACGGCGTGTCCTGGACCTGACCGAGCTGGCCGAGGAGCCCTGGGTGGGCGCCGAACCGCCCGGGCCCTGCCGGAGCCTCGTGCACGACGCCTGCGAGGCGGCCGGATTCCGTCCGGCAGTCACGGTGGACGGCGCGGACTACCTGACCGCACAGGGCTTCGTCGCGGCGGGGCTGGGGGTTTCGCTGCTGCCCGAGCTGGGCCTGACCCAGCGGCACCCCGGCGTCACGGTGCACCGGGTGCGCGGTCCGGAACCGGTCCGTGCGCTGCACGCCGCCGTACGGGAGGGGGCCTGGGGGCAACCGGTGCTCGGGGCCATGGTGGAGGCGCTCCGCTCGGCGGCCGAGGCTGCGGGAGGCAGGGGGTCGGTGCCGTGACCGGCTCGGCGCGGCGGTCGACTTGAAGCTTCCGCAGCGGCAGCTCCTACGGTCGTGACCAGGGCCGGAGGAACCGGCCCCGGTCCGACCGAACGTGCACGTCGATGGACGTGGGACCGAGCGCGTGGAAGCGCAGGACTCGAGTGAGGAGACGGCAATGGCCTGGCCGATCGCGGAGGTCGCCCGGATGTCGGGCGTGACCGCCCGGACCCTGCGGCACTACGACGAGATTGGGCTGCTGCCTCCGGCCTGGATCGGCTCCAACAGCCACCGCTACTACGAGGAACGGCAGTTGCTGCAGCTGCAGCAGATCCTCGTGCTGCGGGCACTGGGTGTGGGGCTCGCCGAGATCGCCCGGATCATCGGCGACCAGGTGGACGAACTGGAGTCCCTGCGGAGCCACCACCGCCGACTGGTCGTCGAGCGCGACCGGCTCGACGCCCTGGCCACCACCGTCTCGCGCACGATCGCCGACCTGGAACGCTCCCGGAAGGATGGCACGCCCATGACCAGCATCAACCGACCCGAGAACCTCTTCGAGGGCATCCAGCCCGCCGATGTCGACGCCAGCCTGCGCGACTTCCCCGAGCACGCCGAGGCGACCCGGCGCGCGACCGCCGCGATGACCCCGGCCGAGATCGAGGCCGGCCAACGCGAGCGGACCGCGCGGATGGTCCGACTGGCGGAGCTGATGGCGGCCGGCCACCCGGCCGACGCCGAGCCCGTGCAGCACATGATCGACGAGGAGTATCAACTGCTCAGCGGGCTCCGGACGGTCGCCGTGGCGGACTACCTCGCCATCGCGCGCTCGTGCACGGATAACGAGCAGTGGAGCGCCGCGTACGAGGCCATCGCCGCGGGGCTGGCCGGCTACCAGCGCGCCGCCATGGAGGCGTACGCGGCGGCACGGCTCTCCTGAGCCGGGCGGGGGCGCGGCCGGCGGGCGGTGCGGGTAAGGGGGCGGTGCGGGTCGGGGGGCGGGCGGGCGGTGCGGGTCGGGGGGCGGGCCCGGGGAAGCGGCTCCCGCCCTCCGGCCGATCGCCCGGCGGTCAGCCCACCGGGTGACCGGAGCCGCTCCCCCGCGGTTGCTGCCGTCGCTACCGGCGCTACCGTCCCGGCCATCCCCGGCGTCCCGGGCCGTCCGTGCCGCCCCTGCCGTCACTCGGTCCGCAGCGCGGTGACCGTCCGGGTGCGGGCGGCCCAGGTGGCCGGCAGCAGGGCCCCGACCAGGGCCAGCACCAGGCCGCCGAGTATCAGGGGCCCCACCACCGATGGGGCGAACACGGTGAGGTCCACGTCCGGCACATCGATCCCGGCGGCGTTGGCCATTGCGGGCATCACCAGGTGGTGCACCACGACCCCGATCGGGACCCCGACCAACCCGGCCAGCAGTCCGCTGCCGCAGACCGAGGTGAGGACCATCCCGGTGGTCTGCCGGGGCGACATCCCGAGTGCCTTGAGCACCCCGAGGTCGTGCACCCGTTCCCGGGTGTCCAGCAGCACCGTGTTGAGCACCCCGAGGCCGGCCACCACGGAGAGCAGCAGTGTGAGTGTGCCCGCCAGGGTGTTCATCGCCAGCACCACGATGTTGATGTGCGCCTCGCCCGGGTCGGCGCTCAGGCCCATCGGCGACACGGCCGCGTCCAACCCGTCCGCGTAGGCCTTCACGTCGGCCCCCGGGGTCAGGTCGATGTGGAACGAGATCGCCTCGGCGTGGATCGCACCGCCGAGCGGCTCCAGCGAGGACCGGTCCGTGAACACCACGTCCTGGGTGGTCAGGACCTCGCCGATGATCTTCGCCGGGGTGTTGCGCCCGTGGTCGGTGAGGGTGACGGTGTCACCGACCTTCTTCTGGTCGGTCCGAAGGAAGGCCGCGCTGACCGTCACCTCACCGGGGCCGTGGAACCAGCGGCCCGAGACCAGTTGGAAGCCGCTCCACGAGGCGTCGCCGGCGAATGCGACCACCTCGGTGCGTCCGGTGTTCCCGGCCACGGTGGCCGCGACCGGCACGCTGCTGTACCAGGCCTTGGTGCCGGGGCGGGACTCGATCGCCTTCACCACGGCCGCCTCGTCCACGTGGTCGACGGGCTTGGAACCGTCGAACGGGGCCTGGACCACGACCTTGCCCGCGCGGTCGGCCTCCAGCCCGCCCTGGAGGGAGCTCAGGGAGAGCGTCAGACCGACGCACAGGGTGACCCCGACCGTCCCGAGCACCACCGCGGCGGCGGTGGTGGCCGAGCGGCCCGGGCGGTTCAGCGGGGACGCCAGCCCGAGGCTGAGTGCGCGCGGCACCGGCAGCCGGCCGATCAGGTCCTGCACCCGGGACATCAGGCCCGCCGCTCCGGCCCGCCCCGCCGCTCCCCCGGCGGCCGCCCGCTTGGCCCCGGGCGCCGTCCGGCCGACCGCGAGCGCCTCCACCGTGCGCAGCCGTCCGGCCCGCAGCGCCGGCACCAGCGCCGTGCCGACCACCGCGCCCAGGGCCGCCACCGCGACCACCACGTCCACCCAGATCGGGATGCCGAGCAGACCGCCCCGCAGCGCCTTGTGGGCGATCCCGAGCACGGGTACGGACAGCAGGTTGCCCCCGAGAACACCCAGCGCGGTGCCGATCCCGGCGGGGATCAGCGCCTGGCCTACGTAGGCGCGCGCCACCTGGGCGGGGGTGAAGCCCAGGGACTTGAGGATGCCGATCCGCCGGGTGGCGGCGCTCACCGCACCGCTGACCACGACGCCGATGATCAGCACCGACATGGCCAGTCCGAGCACCCCGAAGGCCGTGACGAACGGGACGAAGGTCGAGGCCGTGCGGTTGGCCTCCTCCCTGACGGGCCGGTAGGTGGTCGCCTTGGTGATCGCACCGTTCGGCACCGCAGCGGCGATCGCCGCGTGGTCGGCTTCCATCTCGGCGTCGCTGCCGGCGTGGGCGAAGCGGTAGAGGTACTGGGCGGCGGGCGTGGTGCCCGGCGCGGTCAGCCCGGCCACCTGCTCGGGGGCGACCCAGCCGTCCGCGCTCCAGGAGACGGAGGTGGCCAGGCCGACGACCTTGAGCGTCGGGTGCCCGGGCAGGTCGGGGAGCTCCATGCTGTCGCCGACGGCCAGCGGGGAGTGCCCGTCCAGGAACACCACCTCGCCGGGGCTCGCGATCCAGCGGCCCTTGGTGATCCGCAGGTCGTCCATCGGGCCGTGCTGGGCGCGGCCGACCAGCGTCATCGACGGCAGCGGGCTGCCGGCCGGCGGCAGCGTGGTCTCCGGGCCCGAGCGCGGCTGGACCGTCACGGCTGGCAGGGGACCGGCCGAGGCCGTGACGCCGGGCGCGTGCGCGGCCGCGGCGAGCTGTGCGGGGCTCACCTTGCTCTGGTCGTACACCACGTTGAGGTGCGCGCCGTGCTGGTCGGTGAAGGAGCGTTCGTACGGGCCCTGGGCGGCGACCAGCAGCCCGAGAGCGAGGATGCACGCCGTCACCGACATCATCGTGGTGAGCACCATGACCAGGGTCTGCACCCGCTTGCGGCCGACTCCCGCCCGGACCACCTTGCTCATCGCACTCATCGGCCACCCCCCGACGTCGGCGCCGCCGCCGTGTCCCGGACCAGGCGGCCGTCCAGCAGTTCGATCGTCCGGTCTGCGCAGGCTTCGGCGAGCGCGTTGTCATGGGTGACCAGCAGGATCGTCTGGCCCTCCGCGTTGAGCCCGCGGAGCAGGTCGCGGACGTCGGCGGCGGAGGCGGTGTCCAGCGCCCCGGTCGGTTCGTCGGCCAGCAGCAGCGGCGGGCGGTTCATCAGGGCCCGGGCCACCGCGACGCGCTGGCGTTCACCGCCGGAGAGCCGGCCGGGGAAGGCCTTGGCGTGCCGGACCACCCCGAGTCGCTCCAGCAGCTCCCCGGCCCTGGCCCTGGCCTGCTCCCGCTTCATCCCGGCCAGTTGGGCCGGGAGCAGCACGTTGTCCTCCACGTTCAGGTCGTCCAGCAGGTTGAAGAACTGGAACACCATGCCGATCCGTGTCCGCCGGTACTCGGCCAGCGCGGCCTCGCCGAGTTCGTGGACGGCCACGCCGTCCACCTCGACGCCGCCCTCGCTCGGGCGGTCGAGGCCGGCGATCAGGTTCAGCAGGGTGGACTTGCCGCTGCCCGAGCGGCCGAGCACGGCCAGCGCCTCGCCGGCCCGTACCTCCAGGTCGAGCCCGGCCAGGGCGGGACGGGCGCTGTCGGATCGGTCGTACGTCTTGCTGACGCCGCGGATCCTGATGATCGGCGCGTTCACGGGCCCTCCACGGTTCGGGGTCCGGCACCGGGGGAGCCCGGACCGGCTGACGGAACATCACGCTAGGAATCCGCGGGCGGGTACGGACAGCCGTCTGAGCGGCGTCCTGGGGGTGTATCCAGATACACCCCGAACTGGGTGTTCAGGCCTAGAGCATCGGGCTTCCGCGCGGGGCAGACTGACCCAGCGAAAGATCGGAACGGGGCGCCGGGCCAAGGCTTGTGAGCCCCGGGCGGGGGCTCAGGACGGAGGGGTGCGAGATGGAGGCCGAAATGACCGGCAAGGTGGCCCGGCGGGTGGGCCGGGCCTGTGTGGACAGCGTGCGCGCCTGGTACGTGGCGACGCTGGCCGTGACGGGGCTGGTCTCCCTGCTGGCCGGGCCGATCCTGCTGGCCTCCGCGCTGTTCGGCCCCGACGAGTCCCGGCCGTTCGGCTCCCCCGGCGGGCCGCTGATCCTGCTCGTGCCGATGGCGCCGGTCGCCGCCTGGGCGCTCTGCTGGGCCACCGGGGGCGGCGGCCGGGCGGTCGGGGCCGCGCTGTTCGCCCCGGGCGCGCTCGCGGTGACGGCGGCCCACCTGTACGGCGGCGCCGCGCCCGGAAGCCGGTCCGTCTCGCTCTGGCTGGCGCCCTCGCTGCTGGTGCTCGGGCTGTTCGGCGCACGCTGGATCGCGACCGAGAGCCGGCGGGTCGTCGACCGGTGGAGCGGACGGCCGATCCCGGAGCCGTACCGCCGGCCGGGCAGCGGTTCCGGCTCCTGGCAGCGGTTGCGTTCCGGCGGCTGGCTGACCGACCCGGCGACCTGGCGGGATCTCGCCTGGGCGCTCCTCACCGGCCTCGCCGTGCTGTTCACCGCCGCGGTCGTGGTGCTGACCCCGATCGCCCTGGAGATCTTCGGCCGGAACGGACTGCTCTTCCCACTGGTCCTCGTCTACGGCATGGGCGTCTGGGTGGCCCCGTTCGCCCTCCTGTGGGCCGCCCCGCCCGTCCTGCGGATCCACGAGAAGGCCGCCCGCTCCCTGCTCGGGCCCTCCCGACGGGCCGAACTCGCCCGCCGGGTGAGCCACCTGGCGCGCACCAGGGCGGACACCATCGACGCCGGAGCGGCCGAGCTGCGCCGGATCGAGCGGGACCTCCACGACGGGGCCCAGGCCCGGTTGGTGGCACTGGGCATGCTGCTGACCGTCGCCGAGCAGGTGAAGCACGACCCGGACGCCCTCGGGCCGCTGCTGGCGGAGGCCCGGACGTCCTCGGTGAAGGCACTGGGCGAGCTGCGGGACCTGGTCCGGGGCATCCACCCACCGGTTCTGGCCGACCGCGGCCTGGCAGACGCGATCGAGGCGACCGCACTGGACCTGCCGCTGCCGGTCACCTTCACCGGCGGTCTGCCCGGCCGGGCCCCGGCTCCGGTGGAGTCGGCCGCCTACTTCGCGGTGAGCGAACTGCTGGCCAACGTGGTGAAACACGCCGAGGCCTCGCACGTATGGATCGAGATAGGGCACAGTGACGGGCTGCTGCGGATATCGGTCACCGATGACGGGCGCGGAGGCGCCGAACCGTCCCGGGGAACCGGCCTCAGCGGAACCGAACGCCGACTGGCCGCCTTCGACGGGGTGCTCGCGATCAGCAGCCCGTCCGGTGGTCCGACCATCGTGAACCTGGAGATCCCGTGCGCGTTGTCATCGCCGAAGACCTCTTCCTCCTCCGGGACGGGTTGACCCGGTTGTTGGAGGCCAACGGCATGAAGGTGACCGCGGCGGTCGAGAACGGCGAGCAGTTGCTCGCCGCCGTGGCCGCCGACCGGCCCGACATCGCCGTGGTCGACGTGCGGCTGCCGCCGACCTTCACGGACGAGGGGCTGCGCGCGGCCCTGGCGGCCAGGCAGGCCCACCCGGGTCTGCCGGTGCTGGTGCTGTCGCAGTTCGTGGAACAGCTGTACGCCCGCGAGCTGCTGGCCGGCAGCTCCGGCGGAATCGGCTACCTGCTCAAGGACCGCGTACTGGACGGCGCGCAGTTCCTCGACGCCGTCCGGCGAGTCGCCCAGGGCGGCACCGCGATGGACCCGGAGGTGATCACCCGGCTGCTCACCCACAACTCCTCGGCCGGCCCGGTCTCCACCCTCTCCCCTCGGGAGCGGCAGGTGCTCGGACTGATGGCCGAGGGCCGCTCGAACGCGGCGATCGCCCAGCAACTGGTGATCACCGAGCGGGCGGTCGCCAAACACACCGCGTCGATCTTCGTACGGCTCGACCTCCAGCCCTCCGATGACGACAACCGACGCGTCCTGGCCGTCCTGGCCTACCTCAACAACTCCTGAAGGTCTCGACACCTCTGGAGGAAAGGGAGCCGCCATTTGGAAGGAGCCACTGAGCGGAACGGCGCCACCGATCACCAACCATCGCAATTCTTGACAAGTCGCGGACAATTAAGAAGTGGCCCCTCCTCGGTAGGGGGCTCGCCCGCCGCGGAGCGCGTCATTTAGGCTGGTCGGGTGCTCATCCTTGTTCGCCGCCGTCACGTGGACCTGCTCCGCGTGACCAGCATGTCCTGTCGACGCTCCGGCTGAACCTCGCTTTACCCACCCTCACGGCGGTCCCGAGCGGCCGCCACCACCTCCCGGTTACCGGAGCACCCGCCGCACCAGGCGCGTCTCCGGCCATCCCTGGTCGACCACCGGGACCAGCCGGGACGAGACCAGCGGATGTCACACATGACGCAGCAGTACACGCCCATATCCGGAACTGGCATATCCGGAACCGGCTCCACCCCGGAGGCGCACCCCGAGGCCCTCCCCGTGATCGACCTCTCGCTCGCCGACGGCACCCCGGAGGACCGCCGCCGACTGCACGACGAGCTCCGCGCCGCGGCCACCGGTGTCGGCTTCTTCCAACTCGTCGGCCACGGCGTGACCCAGGAGGAAAAGGCCGCGCTCACCGGAGCCATGCGCGCCTTCTTCGCCCTCCCCGAGGCCGACCGGCTCGCCGTGAGCAACCTCAACTCCCCGCACTACCGCGGCTACACCCGTACCGGCGACGAGCGCACCGGCGGCAGCCAGGACTGGCGCGACCAGCTGGACATCGGCGCCGAACTGCCCCCGCACGCCCCTGGCGCCGGCGAGCCGCCGTACTGGTGGCTGGAGGGACCCAACCAGTGGCCGACCGCGCTCCCCGAGCTGCGCACCGCCGCGCTCGGCTGGATCGACCACCTCGGCACGGTCGCCCGCCGCCTGCTGCACGAGCTCCTCGCCTCGATCGGCGCCCGCCCCGACTTCTACGACGACGCCTTCGCGGGCCACCCCCACCTGCGCCTCAAGCTGGTCCGCTACCCCGGCACCGCCCCGGACGGCGCGGGCCAGGGCGTCGGCGCGCACAAGGACTACGGCTTCATCACCCTGCTCCTCCAGGACACCGTCGGCGGCCTCCAGGTCGAGCGCCCGGACGGCACCTTCCTGGACGTCCCCCCGCTCGACGGCGCCTTCGTGGTCAACCTCGGCGAGCTGCTGGAAGTGGCCACCGACGGCTACCTCAAGGCCACCAGCCACCGCGTGGTCAGCCCAGCCGGAGCCCGTGAGCGCTTCTCCGTCCCGTTCTTCTACAACCCCCGCCTCGACGCCCACATCGAGCCGCTCGACTTCCCCCTCGCCCACCACGCCCCTGGCGCGACCGAGGACCCGGCCAACCCGCTCTTCGCGGACTTCGGCTTCAACGAGTGGAAGGGCTACACCCGGGCCCACCCCGAGGTCACCCGCCGCCACCACGCCGCCCTTGCCTGACCTGCCTCGACCGAGCGGCACCACCGAGCGGCACCACCGACCACGGAGCACCGAACACCGGCCCCCGAGCGCCGACCACCGGTCGCTCGGCAACCGGACCGACCGGCACGCCCCCCCCGCACACCGGGGCGCGTGCCGGTTCGCTCGTTCCAGGGCCCAACGGCTCGCACCGCCAGGGCCACGGCCACCACTCCCGCGATGGACCTGATCGCACCGCACTGTCACACTGCTGCTGTCACAGCAGGAGTGTGCCAGCGTGGGAGGCAGCAGATGGGGGAGCACGGCGCCGGGGTGGGCGAGGTGCGGCTGACGGTGGACGAGTTGGCGGCACGGGCCGGGGTGACGGTGCGGACGGTGCGGTTCTACGGGACCAAGGGCCTGCTGCCGCCGCCAGAGCTGGGGCCGCGACGGGTGGGCTTGTACGGGGCGGCGCACCTGGACCGGCTGGGGCTGATCGAGGAGTTGCAGCGGCAGGGGCTGACGCTGGCCGCGATCGAGCGGTACCTGGCGCGGCTGCCCGAGGACAGCACACCGCTGGGCCTGGCGATCCACCGGGCACTGGTGGCGTCCTGGACACCCGAGGCGGCCGAGGAGATGGGCCGGGCTCAGTTGGAACGGCGGGCCGGCCGTGGGCTGTCGGAGGAGCAGCTGGAACGCCTGGTCGCGATGGGCGCGCTGGAGCGGACGGCCGACCCCGACGTGTTCCGGGCGGACCCGGGCCTGCTGCCGCTGGGCGTGAGGATCCTGGACGTGCCGATCCCGTTGGAGACGCTGCTGGCCGCCCGGGCGGTGGTGCTGGAGCACAGCCGGGCGACGGCCCGGGAGTTGCAGCGGCTGTTCCGGGAGACGGTGTGGAAGCCGTACCGGGAGAGCGAGCCGGACCCGGCGGAGCTGGCCCGGATGAAGGAGCTGACCGACCACATCCAGCCGATGGTGGCGCAGGCCCTGGTCACCGCGTACCAGCGGTCGCTGCGGGAGGAGTTGGGCGAGGAACTGGGCGACGAACCGCGCCACTGACCCGCGCCGGGAACCGGATGAGGAACCGCGCCGGGAACCGGGTGAGGCCGCGCGCGGCACGGCCTCACCATGATCCACCCCGGCCGAAGCGCCCGGGGTGGTCCTCGGCCCGGGTCAGTCGGTGAAGGTCCGCCCCTCCGCCGCGATCCGCTCCAGCAGCGCCGGCGGCGCGAACCGCTCGCCGTACGTGGCGGCGAGTTCGCGGGCGCGGGCCGCGAAGCCGGCCGGGCCGCCCCGGTAGCCGTTGATGTACTGGAGGACGCCGCCCGTCCAGGCCGGGAAGCCGATGCCCAGGATGGAGCCCACGTTGGCGTCGGCGACCGAGGTCAGCACGCCCTCCTCCAGACAGCGCACCGAGTCGAGCGCCTCGCTGAACAGCATCCGCTCCTTGAGGTCCTCGAAAGGCACCTCGACCTCCCCCTCCCGGGAGAAGTGCTCCAGCAGCCCCGGCCAGAGCCGGCCGCGCTTGCCGTCCTCGCCGTACTCGTAGAAGCCGGCGCCGCCGCTGCGGCCGGGGCGGCCGAACTCGTCGACCATCCGGTCCACCACCGCGTCCGCCGGGTGCGGCGTCCAGGTGCCGCCCGCGGCCTCGACCGCGAGCCGGTACTCGTCGCGGATCTTGCGCGGCAGGGTGAGGGTGAGCTCGTCCATCAGGGAGAGCACCTTGGCGGGGTAGCCGGCCTGGGCGGCGGCCTGCTCGATCGAGGAGGGGTGGATGCCCTCGCCGACCATGGCGACGCCCTCGTTGAGGAACTGGCCGATCACCCGCGAGGTGAAGAAGCCGCGCGAGTCGTTGACCACGATCGGCGTCTTGTCGATCTGCCGGACCAGGTCGAAGGCCCGGGCGAGCGCCTCGTCGCCGGTCTCCGGGCCGCGGATGATCTCCACCAGGCGCATCTTGTCGACCGGCGAGAAGAAGTGCAGGCCGATGAAGTCGCCGGTGCGCTGGACGCCTTCGGCGAGCACGCCGATCGGCAGGGTGGAGGTGTTGGAGCACAGCAGTGCGTCGGGGGCGACCACGCCCTCGATCTCCTTGAACACCTTGTGCTTGAGCTCGGTGTTCTCGAAGACCGCCTCGATCACCGCGTCGCAGCCGGCCAGGTCGGAGGTCTCGGAGGTGGGGGTGATCCGGGCGAGCAGGTCGTCGCGCTTGGCCTCGGTGGAGCGGCCGCGGGCGATGGCCTTGTTCAACAGCCCCTCGGAGTAGGCCTTTCCGCGCTCGGCGGCCTCGACGCTGACGTCCTTGAGCACGACCTCGATGCCGGCCTTGGCGCAGGCGTACGCGATCCCGGCGCCCATCATCCCGGCGCCGAGCACCGCGACCTTGCGGACCGGCCGCTTCTCGACGCCCTTGGGGCGCCCCGCACCGGAGTTGACCGCCTGCATGTCGAAGAACAGCGCCTGGATCATGTTCTTGCTGGTCTGCCCGCAGGCCAGCTCGGTGAAGTAGCGGGCCTCGATCACCATCGCCGTGTCGACGTCGACCTGGGCACTCTCCACCGCGGCGGCGAGCACGTTGCGCGGCGCCGGGTAGGGGGCGCCGTTCAGCTGCTTGCGCAGGTTGGCGGGGAAGGCGGGCAGGTTGGCGGCGAACGCGGGGGTGGCGGGGGTGCCGCCGGGGATCTTGTACCCCTTGACGTCCCAGGGCTGCACGGCAGTCGGGTTGGCCTCGATCCAGGCCTTGGCCCGGGCAGTCAACTCCTCTGTGCTGTCCACCAGTTCGTGCACCAGACCGTGCTCCAGCGCCTGCGCCGGGCGGTACTGGCGGCCCTGCAGCAGGTACTTCAGCAGGGCGTCGGTGATGCCGAACAGCCGGACCGTACGGACCACACCGCCGCCGCCCGGCAGCAGGCCGAGGGTGACCTCGGGCAGGCCGATCCGGCTGGCGGGGGTGTTCAGCGCGATCCGGTGGTGGCAGGCGAGGGCGATCTCCAGGCCGCCGCCGAGCGCGCTGCCGTTGACGGCGGCGACGACCGGCTTGCCGAGGGTCTCCAGCTTGCGCAGCGAGCGCTTGATCCGCATGGACTTCTCGAAGACGGCCTCGGCGTCCTCCGGGCGGGCGGCGGAGAGCATCCGCAGGTCTCCCCCGGCGAAGAAGGTCTTCTTGCCGGAGGTGATCACGACCCCGCGCAGCGCGTCGGAGGAGGCCAGTCCGGCCAGTCGCTCGACCACGGCCTCGAAGTCGGCCGTGAAGGCCTCGTTCATGGTGTTGACGGACTGGGTGGGGTCGTCGAGGACGAGGGTGACCACGCCGTCCTGGTCCTGCTCCCAGCGGATGGTGGTGGTGTCGCTCATGAGTTTCAGGGTCTCCAGGTCTACCGGGGAGGGAGGGAGTCAGACGCGCTCGACGATGGTGGCGACGCCCATGCCGCCGCCCACGCACAGGGTGATCAGGCCGTAGCGCAGGTCGCGCCGCTCCAGCTCGTCGACGACGGTGCCGAGCAGCATCGCGCCGGTGGCGCCCAGCGGGTGACCGAGGGCGATCGCGCCGCCGTTGACGTTCACCTGGTCGTGCCGGAAGCCGAGTTCGCGGATGAAGCGGAGGGCGACCGCCGCGAAGGCCTCGTTGATCTCGACCAGGTCGATGTCGGCGGCGGCGAGGCCGGCCTTGGCGAGCGCCTTGCGGGTGGCCGGGGCGGGGCCGGTGAGCATGATGGTCGGCTCGGAGCCTGAGACGGCGGCGGAGACGATCCGGGCGCGCGGGCGCAGCCCGTACCGCTCGCCGACCTCGCGGTTGCCGATCGCGACGAGGGCGGCGCCGTCCACGATGCCGGAGGAGTTGCCCGCGTGGTGGACGTGGTCGATGGCCTCCACCCAGTGGTACTTCTGCAGGGCGACGGCGTCGAAGCCGCCGGCCTCGCCGATCGCGGCGAAGGAGGGCTTGAGGCCGGCCAAGGTCTCGACGGTGGTGCCGGGGCGGATGAACTCGTCGCGCTCCAGCACGACCAGGCCGTTGCGGTCGCGCACCGGGACCACCGAGCGGTCGAACAGGCCGTCCGCCTGGGCCTTGGCGGCGCGGGCCTGGGACTCGGCGGCGAAGGCGTCCACGTCGGTGCGGGAGAGGCCCTCGATGGTGGCGATGAGGTCGGCGCCGATGCCCTGCGGGACGAAGTTGGTCTCGTACGAGGTCATCGGGTCGGCGAACCAGGCGCCGCCGTCGGAGGCCATCTTGACCCGGGACATCGACTCCACGCCGCCGGCCAGGATCAGGTCCTCCCAGCCCGAACGGACCTTGGCGGCGGCCAGGTTGACGGCCTCCAGGCCGGAGGCGCAGAAGCGGTTCTCCTGGACGCCGGCCACGGTGTCGGGCAGGCCGGCCGCGATGGCGGCGATCCGGGCGATGTCGGAGCCCTGGTCGCCGACCGGCGAGACCACGCCGAGCACGATGTCGTCGATCGCGGCCGGGTCCAGCTCGGGGTGGCGGCGGCGGATTTCGTGGATCAGGCCGACGACCAGGTCGATCGGCTTGGTGCCGTGCAGCGAGCCGTTGGCCTTGCCGCGGCCGCGCGGGGTGCGGATCGCGTCGTAGACGTACGCTTCGGTGGTCACGATGGAAATGCCTTTCGGGGCAGGGGGGTTCCTGAGGGTCCTGGGGTGGCGGAGCGGGGCAGAGGGTGCGGAGCGGGGCAGAGGATGCCGAGGGCGGCCCGGTGTGCGCAGGAAGGGCGGGCGCTCAGCCGAGGATGGAGCGACCGACGATCTCCTTCATGATCTCGGTGGTCCCGCCGTAGATCGTCTGGATGCGGCCGTCGGTGAACGCCCGGGCGACCGGGAACTCGCTCATGTACCCGTAGCCGCCGTGGAGTTGGAGGCAGCGGTCGGCCGTGCGCTTCTGCAGTTCGGTGGCCCACCACTTGGCCATCGAGGCGTCCGCCGGGGTGAGCGCGTAGCGGTTGTGCTCGGTGATGCAGCGGTCGACGAAGGTCCGGGTGATCGCGCACTCGGTGGCGAGCTCGGCGATCTCGAAGCGGACGTGCTGGAGCTTGGCGAGCGGACGGCCGAAGGCCTCGCGCTGCTTGACGTACTCGGTGGTGATCTCGACCAGGTACTCGGCGCCGGCGATCGCCGCGGCGGCGATGGTGAGCCGCTCCTGGGCGAGGTTCTGCATCAGGTGGATGAAGCCGCCGTTGAGCTCGCCGAGCAGGTTCTCCTTCGGCACCCGGACGTCCTCGAAGAACAACTCGGCGGTGTCCTGGGCCTTCTGGCCGATCTTGTCGAGGTTGCGGCCGCGCTCGAACCCCGGGGTGCCGCGCTCGACGGCCAGCAGGCTCAGTCCGTGCGCACCGCCCTCCGGGGTGGTGCGGGCGACCACGATCACCAGGTCGGCCAGGATGCCGTTGGAGATGAAGGTCTTGGCGCCGTTGAGCAGGAAGTGGTCACCCCGGTCGACCGCCTGGGTGCGGATGCCCTGCAGGTCGGAGCCGGTCCCGGGCTCGGTCATCGCGATCGCGGTGATCAGTTCGCCGCTGCAGAAGCCGGGCAGCCAGCGGCGCTTCTGCTCCTCGGTGGCGAGCGAGGTGAGGTACGGGCCGATGATGTCGTTGTGCAGCCCGATCGCCAGCCCGGAGGCACCGGCCCGGGCGAACTCCTCGGCGAGCACGGCGGCGTAACGGAAGTCCGGGGTACCGCCACCGCCGTACTCCTCGGGCGCGGCGATGCCGAGCAGGCCCTGCCGGCCGGCCGCCAGCCAGACGGAGCGGTCGACGATGCCGGCCTTCTCCCAGCGGTCGTAGTGCGGCAGCACCTCCTTGGCGAGGAAGGCCTTCACGGTGGCCCGGAAGTCCTCGTGCTGCTCGGTGAAGATCTCGCGCTGCAACGCTACTCTCCTTGCTCTGCTGCGGAGTTGGATGGTTCCGTGCCGTCGGCCGCGGAGTCGAGGGACGGAACGGCCCAGTCCCGGGCGACCTCCGCGGTGTCCGCACCCGGCCGGGCCGGCGGGCGGCGCAGCGCGCCGGGGGTGGCGGAGAAGCGGGGGGCGGGAGCGGGCTGGGTCACGCCGTCCGCCTCGACGTACGTCCCGCGCGCCAGCAGGTGCTCCTCGCGGGCTGCCTGGCGCATCGTCAGCACCGGCTCCACGCAGGCGTCCGAGCCGGCGAAGACGGCTTCCCACTCGGCCCTGGTCCGGGTGGCGAAGCGGGCGGCGATCAGGGTGCGCAGTTCGGTCCAGCGGGCGAGGTCGTACTGGCCGGGCGCGTCCGGGCCCAGCTCCAGCAGCCGGGCGAACTCGGCGTAGAACCGCGGCTCCAGGGCGCCGACCGCGAGGTGCCCGCCATCGGCCGCCCGGTAGATCGCGTAGAACGGGGCACCGCCGTCCAGCAGGTTGACGCCCCGGCGGTCCTGCCAGTGGCCGGCCGCGAGCAGCCCCCACAGCATGCTGCCGAGGTGCGCCGCACCGTCGACGATCGCCGCGTCGACCACCTGGCCGGCGCCGGTGGCCCGGGCGTGGTGCAGCCCGGCCAGCAGGCCGACGACCAGGTAGAGCGAGCCGCCCGCGTAGTCGCCGAGCAGGTTCGCCGGGATTCCGGGCGGCGCCTCGGCCCCTCCCGGCGAGGCGACCATCCCGAGCACCCCGGCCACCGCCGCGTAGCCGAGGTCGTGCCCGGCGGTGGCGGCCCGCGGGCCGTACTGCCCCCAACCGGTCATCCGCCCGTACACCAGCGCCGGATTGCGCGCCAGACACGCCTCGGGCCCCACCCCGAGCCGCTCCGCCACCCCCGGCCGGTAGCCCTCGATCAACAGGTCGGCCCGCTCGACCAGGTCCAGCACCAGCCCAGGCCCCTCGGGCGACTTGAGGTCGACCAGCACCGACCGCTTGTTCCGGTTGCTCAGGTCGTGCGCCGGATCCGTCCCGAGCGGCGACGGCTCCGGCCGGTCCACCCGCACCACGTCCGCCCCGAGATCGCCCAACAGCATGGCCGCGAACGGCCCCGGCCCGATTCCCGCGAGCTCGACGACCCGCACACCCGCCAACGGCCCCGGACCACCCGCACGGCCCGCCGGACTGCTCGTGTCACCCACTGGCTGCAGAACCCTTCGGGGTTTGACAGTAAAGCTGTAACACTCGCGATGATAGGCAAGCGACCCGCCGGTAACAAGACCTCGCCCACCCCCGATCCCCCGCCACGAACCCGCGACGGACTCCGACGAACCCGACCACACCCCGTGCCAATGGCACCACGGAGGGTGCGTCGGTGCACTGACGGAGCGGGCCTGTACGGTCGTCATGTCGCAGATGGCGCACGAACCATCTGTACAGCTGGGGAGGATTGCACACACATGGTCAGCCCGTACTTCACCACCGGCCCGGTGGCCCCGGCCACGGACCCGATGCCGAGCACCACCAAGAAGTCGCCGTACGCGCCTCCGGCGCCGGCCGACAACGGCAACACCGTGCCGCCCCTCCCGCTCCTCCCGCCGGACAGGCCCACCACCCAGCTGGACACCCCGTACGAACTCACCGCCTCCGCCGGGCTGGCCCGGCAGATCGCCACCGACCTCGACAACGCCAACGCCAAGGCGGGGCCCGGTTCGCACAGCCTCACCGAGTACGCGAGCACCGCGTCGACCAGGATCCGCGGCTTCTCCTTCGGCAGCGCCCTCACCACCGCCACCGAGCGGTGGCTGCAGCAGAGCAAGACCCTGCACGACAAGGTCGACAACGCCGCCACCAGCCTGGACCGGACCCGCGAGTACTACCACGGCAACGAAATCACGACGGTCGCCGACCTGAACGCGGCCCGCTGACCAGGACAGGGGGAACAAACGGATGGTTTCCTTCAAGGAACTGCACGAGGCCGACTTCTCCGGCGTCTCCGACGCGGCCGAAGCATGGGCCGGGGTCGCCAAGGCCCTCACTTCCCTGGACGGCCGGGTCACCAAGGACCTCACCAGCACCGCCCAGCGGGCGGGTTGGAAGGGCGATGCCGCCGACGAGGCGACCAAGGTGATGCAGGGCATCGACGGGGACTTCAAGCAGGCCTCGGCCGTCGCCACCGCCCTCGCCCTCGCCCTCGCCGCGATCATGAAGACCGCGGCCAAGGACTTCGCCGCCGCCCGCCGCGACCTCGACACCGCCCTCCACGACGCGCAGACCCAGGACCTGACCGTCTCCGCCGACGGTACGGTCAGCTGGAGCCTGCCGAAGGGCGCCAGGAACGACCCGGACAGCGACAAGTTGGCGAAGGACCTGGACGCCAAGGCCAAGGCCAAGGCCATATCGGAGCGCCTGGCCAAGGCCGTCGAGAAGGCCACCACCGCCGACCAGCGCGCCACCGTCGACCTCCAGAGCGACATCGGCACCAGCACCACCGCCTTCAACCCCACGCCGGGCGGCGGTGGCCCGGTCGCCGACGCCAAGCGGGCCACCGACCTGACGTCCAAGGGCGGCAGCCTCTCCGACGACCAGCTCAAGCAGTTGCAGACCCTGCTGGCCGCCAACGCGGAGAACAAGGACTTCTCCACCACGCTGCTCAACGGCCTCAACTACGGTGGCAAGACCGGTCCGGAGGCCCTGCTGGAGTACTCCAAGGTCTACGGCGACCTCGCCCACGGCAACCACAATGCCAAGGGCTACCAGGACGTCTACGGCGGCCTGTCCGTGGCCCTCGCCACCGCCACCCGCGACGGCGGCATGGGCAAGGACTGGGAGGACGGCCTCCTCGCGGCCGCCCGCCGCCCGGGCGGCTCCGCGGCGGGGTGGAACGACAACTACCCGGCGCTGACGACTCTCATGGGAGGCGGCGGCAAGTACGACAAGGCGTTCCTGGTCAAGGTCGGCAACGACCAACTGGAAAGCCAAGATGGACTACCACTACATCGGCACGCTCGCGAACATGCTGCCGGGCACGGACTGGCTGCCAGTGGGGGACATCGCCCAACGCTACGTCGACGTCGCCACGTCCGACTGGGCGAACAAGGTCAACGCAGCGATCGACACCAAGGCGCAAGGCGACCTCAGCAGCCTCTACACCACGGGACAGTCGCAAATGCAGGTCATGCTCCAGCGGAAGGCCGCCGACATGGGCGTGCCAAGTCGTGATGTCCTGCTCGACCAACTGACCGACTCGGCCAATGTCCACTACTACACATCGATCACCCAGGCCCACAACGCAGCCTTTGGGAAGGGGTGACCCGGTGACGGGACGACAGCACGGAACGCCCTCCGACGGGACGGCCGAGGGGATCGGTGCGGCACTCGAGCGGCGCGGGTTCACCACGCGGGCGCTGCGGGCGCGGGCGGCGGTCGTTGGGGTGGCGCTGGCGGTGGTCGCGGCCGGGGTGGGGGCGTTCCTCGTAGGCAACCTGAGCAATGCCTTCGGGCCGGGCAGCGTCTGTGAGGGGGCGGTGAGCGCCGACGCGCTGCACGATGCGCTCGGGCCGGGCACGGTCGGTGAGCAGAAGTACGGCGACGGGAGCCTGCGCAGCGGCACCGCGTTCTGCACGGCGACGGTGAGTTACGGAGTGTTCGGGAACGAGCGGTCGGTCACGGTGGAACTCCGCAAGGACACCGGCCTCTCCATCCTGGCGGACAACGCGGACGAGGCGGAGGCCCGGATGTTCGGCGCTTCGGCCAACGGCGGCGCGGCCGGCGCGGCCTTCGACCACCGGGCGTGGGCGCTGCTCCCCGAGGACTGCGGCAGCGGGCTGCGGGTCGCGGTCCGATCCGGTGGCAGCGACAGGCCAGGCGCCCGGAAGCTCGCCGGACTCGCCGTGTCGGCTGCCAACCGCGTCGCGATGCAGCGGGCCTGCGGAAAGGCGCCGATGCCAGCACCCCGGGAGCTGTCCGAGGCGGGGAAGGAGCACGACCTGGACCGCAACGCCGTCTGCGGTCTACCCGGGCTCACCCTCGCCGAAGCCCCCGGGAGTACCGGTCTCCGGGAGACCGTGACCACCGCCACCGATCCCTTGTGGGCCTGCCGCATCCACTCGACCGGGGACCCGACGTCCTCGGCCGCCTTCACCATCGGCACCGAGCCGCGGCTGCTGACCGTGGGCGCCCCGAAGGACGAGCCGGGGCTCGGCCGGGCCCGTTGGGTGGAACCCGGCGAGATGGTGACGACCTGCCACGGCAAGCCCGCCTACTTCCGAATGAGTTGGGACGGCATCCAGAAGCTCGTCCCCGACAGCGACGAGACCTGGAAGCAGTTCCTCACCGCCGGGGGCAGGGCGATCGGATGCGAGCCGATCGTGTAGGGACGGAAAATGGGGCGGGCGAATGTCGGCGTAATGGTCTATCGTGCGAGCGATCCATTACGTACGACATCGGGGGAAGCAGCATGACCACCGCTGAGCAGGCCGTCGTCACCGGACGCACGATCGTCGCCGTTTCCGAGCGGCTGGTGTTGACGCGGCCGCAGGAGGGGGATGCCGAGGCGATGTTCGCGATCCACGGGGATCCGGAGACCAACCGGTACAACCCGGACGGGCCGCAGCGGGACATCGCGCAGGCGCGGGAGCAGTTGGCCGGGTTCGTGGCGGACTGGCCGCGGGACGGGGTCGGGTACTGCATGGTGTCGACCCGGGAGGAGCCGGAGGTCGTCATCGGGGTCGCCGGGCTGTTCCTGCACAGCCTGGACGGGGAGCCGGTGTTCAACCTGTACTACCGGTTCCGGCCGTCCGCCTGGGGCAAGGGCTACGCGGCGGAGGCGTGCCGGGCGGCGATGGCGGAGGCGCTGCCGCGATTCCCGGGGATCCCGGTGACGGCGTTGATCCGGGAGGACAACCTGCCCTCGCGCCGGCTCGCCGGGCGGCTCGGGCTGGTGGCGGACCCGGACGGGCGGGTGGACCATGAGGACCGCCTGATCCACCGGATGGCGTGAACGGCAGGGCCGGGGATCCCCCGCCGGAGGGAGGGGGTTCGCCCCCACGGCGGAGGCCGCGGGCCGGGTCCGGAGGCAGCCTGGGGGCATGAGGATCGACGAAGGGCGGGTACGGGCCCTCGCCGGGTGGACCGCCGTGGCGGCGACGGGACCGTACCTGACGCTCAAGGCGCTGTGGCTGACCGGGCACCCTGTGGGATCGGGCGATCCCGGGGCGATGGACGAGCTGTGGCTGGTGAACCTGCTGACCGTCGGAATGGACGCCATAGCCGCGGCCCTGGCGCTGGCCTTCGTCCGGCCCTGGGGACGACGGGCCCCGGCCGGGCTGGTGCTCTTCCCGATGTGGGTGGCGACCGGGCTGCTCGGCACCATCCTGCTGGCGCTGCCGCTGTACCTGTTGAGCAGTCTGCTCCTGGGACCGGAGCGGAACACGGGCCAGGAACCCGGCGGCGGCCTCGGCGGCTGGGTCTTCCCCGTGGTGTACGGCGGGTTCGCCGTCCAGGGGCTGGCGCTGATCACCGCCTTCGTCCTGTACGCCCGGCACCGCTGGGCCGCACTGCTGCGGGCCGGGACCGGCGACCTGCCGCGCTCCCCCACCCTGGCCGTGCAGCGCAGTCTGGCCTGCGTCGCCGCGCTGCTCGGGCTCGGTACCGCGGTGGCGCGGGCGTACTGGGCGGCGGGTGGCACGGCCGGGCTGCCGGCTGCCCTGGCACAGGACCGGTCCAGGGGTGTGGCGGTGATGGACGCCGTGACGGCGGTGATGGCGGTGGCCGCCCCCGCGGGGCTGCTGGTGCTGGTGTTCCGGCTCCGGCCTCTGAGGCCGCTGCGCGTACCGTTGTTGGTGGTCTGGACGGCTGCCGGGTCGCTGTTCGGCTGGGGCTGCTGGCAGTTGGTCGCCTTCGGCGCCACCGCGGCCGGGACGACCGGCCCGCTGGCCCTGGTCCAGGCCGCACAGGTGCTGACCGCGGTGCTGGTGCTGGCCGCCGGCGCGGTGGCGCTGGTCGAACGGGCGGCCGCGGCGCGCGGCGCTGTCGTAGAGTCACCCGGGTGGACACGGGGGGCGGCCGGATTCGGCGGGCGGGAGCGGCGTTGTTCGGGCGGCGGGCCCGACTGCGCTGGGTGCACCTAGTGCTGGGTGGCGCGCTGCTCATGCCGTACTACCTGCTGTCGGTGGTGGCGCTCGGAGCGCTCAATCCCGACCAGGGGGAGGTGCGCCGAGTCCTGTTGCAGTTCCTCGCGTTGTTCACCTCGCTGCCGATGGCCGCGGTCACCGCCCTGGTGCCGACCGTCCGGGGGCTGGAAGGGGCGGCCGCCCGGGCGCTGTGCGCGGTGGCACGGCCGGAGGAGCTGGCCACCGGGCCGGCCCGGTCCTGGGCGGCCCGTCGGCGTACCGCGCTCTGGTTCGTGCTGCACCTGTTCTCCGGCGGGGTGGTCGCCGGGATGACGCTGGCCGGGGTGCCGTTCGCGGTGGTGCTGCTGTTCGGCTTCGTAGGGAGTGAGGAACTCGCCAGGTTCTGGACGGACCGCTTCCCCGGCTGGATGCTCACCGGCCCGGCGCTGGGCCTCGCCCTGCTGCTGCTGATCGTCGGGACCAGTGCCGCCTGCGGCGCACTGCTGGCCCGCTGGGCGCCCGTCCTGCTCGGTCCCACTCCGGAGGAGCGGCTGGCCGCCGCCGAGCGGCGGGCCACCGTACTCGCCCAGCGCAACCGGCTGGCCCGCGAGCTGCACGACTCGGTCGGGCACGCGCTGAGCGCGGTCGGCATCCAGGCTTCGGCGGCCGCCCGGGTGCTGCGCACCGACCCGGACTTCGCCGCCGAGGCGCTGCGGGCGATCGAGGAGACCGCCCGCGGGGCCGTCGCCGAACTGGACACCGTGCTCGGGCTGTTGCGCGAGGAGGAGGACGCCGCCGCCGGAGCGGCCGGGCCCACCCTGGCCGGGCTGGACGACCTGCTGCGCCAACTCGCCCGCACCGGCGTGACGGTGGACGCCGAGCTGGCGCCCGGCCTGGGGGCACTGCCGGCCGAGGTCTCCCGCGAGGCGTACCGCATCGTGCAGGAGGGACTGACCAACGTGCTGCGGCACGCCGGGCCCGCCCCGGCCGGACTGCGGGTCGCGCTCGACGCCGACCGGCTGGAGATCGAACTGACCAACCCGCTGGGCCCGGCCCGCCCGAGCCGCCCCGGCGGCGGGCGCGGGCTTCGTGGGATCGGGGAACGCGCGACGGCCCTGCACGGCGGCAGCGCCGTGGGGCCGAGCGAGGACGGAACGACGTGGCGGCTGGCTGTGTGGCTGCCGGTGGGAGGGACCGCGGGATGAGCACCGAACACGACACCGAACAGGACCGCGCACGGGACAGCGCACAGGGCACCGAACAGGACAGTGGGCACCGGACCGACGGGAGCGGTGCCATCCGGGTGGTGATCGCGGACGACGAACGGCTGGTCCGGATGGGCCTGCGGGTGGTGATCGACGCCGAGCCCGACCTCTCCGTGGTCGGCGAGGCCTCCGACGGCGCCGAGGTCGTCCCGCTGGTGCGCGAACTGCGCCCGGACGTGGTGCTGATGGACGTCCGGATGCCCGGCATCGACGGCATCCGGGCCACCGAACAGCTGGTCGGCGGGATGGCCGAGCCGCCGAGGATCCTGGTGGTCACCACCTTCGAGCACGACGACCACGTGTACGACGCGCTGCGCGCGGGCGCGGCCGGGTTCCTGCTGAAGCGGGCGCGGGCGGAGGAGATGGTCCAGGCGGTGCGACTGGTGGCGCGCGGGGACTCGCTGCTGTTCCCGGCGGCCGTACGCGAACTCGCGCTGCGGCACGGCGCGGGCGGCCGGCGGGAGGCCGCCCCGAACCGTGGGCCGATCGGGCGGCTGACCGAGCGGGAGGGTCAGGTGCTGCGGCTGATGGCCACCGGACTGAACAACGGTGAGATCGCGCGGCAGTTGGTGGTGAGCCAGGAGACGGTGAAGACCCATGTCGGCAGCGTGCTGGCAAAGCTGGGCGCCCGGGACCGCACCCAGGCGGTGATCGCGGCGTACGAGTCGGGGTTCGTGCTCCCGGGCTGAACCCGCGGCCGCCCGGCGGTCCGCGGGTCCGGAACGCGGATTCCGATCTCCCGGGCGCAGCACGTAGAGTACGAACTTCCGATCAACTGTCCGATACCTCCCGTATCGCCTGGAACGAACTGGTGGCCGCATGACCGTCCGGACCCGCCCGGCGCTGTGGTGGCGCGCGGGCATCGTGCTCTCGGCGGGCCTCGGCCTGGTCCTCGGCGAGTCCTCGCTGGTCTACTTCACCGTGCAGAGCAACGTCATCGTGCTCGGCTACTTCATCGGCGCGGTGTACTGGATGGCCGAGCGCGACACCGTGGACGCGCCCGCGCCCCGGCTGCGCGGGGCCGCCACGCTGTACATCCTGATCACCGGGCTGGTCTCGCACATCCTGCTCCAGCACGGCGCCAACCCGCTGCCCGGACTGGTCAGCGGGCCGGACCGGCTGGCGCACTGGTCGTCCTTCTTCCTGCACTACGTCACGCCGGTGATGGTGCTGGTCGACTGGCTGGTGCTGAAGCCGCGCAACGCGGCGGCCTGGAAGGACATCCCGCTCTGGCTGGCCTTCCCGCTCGGCTACGCGGCGGTCGTGCTCGCCCGCAACGCCCTGTTCGACGACTTCCCGACGCCCTACCCGTACTTCTTCTTCGACCCGACCAGCAAGGGCTACGGCTACGTCTGGGGCCAGATCGCCCAGCTGACCGTCGAGTTCGTCGTGCTCGGCGCCCTCGTGGTCGGGCTGGACCGGCTGGGCACGCTGGTCGCGGGCACGGCCCGCCGGGCGCTCGCCGAGGAGGCGCAGGACTCACCGGACGACCACGACGCCCAGGCCGCCCAGCTCGCCCAAGGCGCCCAGGACGACCACGGGGCCCGTGGCGCACAGGACTCGCAGCACTAGCTACATCGGATCCACCGCCCTCAGTCCGCCGTCCAGCTCCAGCCACCTGGTCAGCCCAAGGCCGCGCAGGAACGGCAGGTCGTGGCTGACCACGACCAGCGCCCCCCGGTAGGCGGCCAGCGCCTGGGTGAGCTGCCGAACGCTGGCGAGGTCCAGGTTGTTGGTCGGCTCGTCGAGCAGCAGCAGCTGCGGTGGCGGGTCGGCCAACAGCAGGGCGGCCAGCGTCGCCCGGAACCGCTCGCCGCCGGACAGCGTGCCGGTCGGCTGGTCGGCCCGGCCGCCGCGGAACAGGAAACGGGCCAGCCGGGCGCGGACGGCGTTGTCCCCGGCGCCCGGGGCGAACAGCTTGACGTTCTCCGCGACCGTCAGCTCGTCGTCCAGCAGGTCGAGCCGCTGCGGCAGGTGGCGCAGCGGCACCTGGGTGGTGACCATGCCGTCCAGCGGGGCGAGTTCGCCCGCGATGGTGCGCAGCAACGTGGTCTTGCCGGAACCGTTGCGGCCGACCAGGGCGATCCGCTCGGGGCCGCGCAGGTCGAGGTCGACGGTGACGCCCTCGGGCAGCCCGGGCAGCCCCGGCAGCCGGACCTTCTGCAGGGTGAGCACCCCGCGCCCGGCCGGCACGGCGGTGCGCGGCAGGTCGACCCGGATCTCGGCGTCGTCGCGCACCGCCTCCTCGGCCGCGGTGAGCCGCGCCCTGGCCTCCTCCAGGCGCTCGGTGTGCATGCCGGTGAGCCGGCCCGCCGTCTCCTGGCCCTTGCGTTTGAGCATTCCGGCGAAGATGTGCGGGTCGTTGCGGGTGACCGAGCGCTTCCGGCCGTAGCTGGCGCTGCGCTCCAACTTGCTGCGGGCGTCGACCAAGTCCCGCTTCTGGCGCTGGACCTCGGCCTCGGCGTTGCGCAGCAGCCGTTCGGCCGTCTCCTGCTGGGCTGCGAGGGTGCGCTCGTAGTCGTCGAAGTTGCCGCCGTACCAGGTGACTTCGCCGTCCCGGAGGTCGGCGATCTGGTCGACGTGCCGCAGCAGCTCGCGGTCGTGGCTGACGATCACCATGACGCCGTGCCAGCCGGCCACCGCCTCGTAGAGCCGCTCGCGGGCGGCCCGGTCGAGGTTGTTGGTGGGCTCGTCGAGCAGCAGCACGTCGGGGCGGCGCAGCAGCAGGGCGGCCAGTCGCAGCAGCACCGCCTCGCCGCCGGAGAGTTCGCCGGTGGTGCGGTCGAGGCCGAGCCGGTGCAGGCCGAGCCGGTCGAGGGTGGCGCGGGCGCGCTCCTCGACGTCCCAGTCGTCGCCGACGGCGTCGAAGTGCCGCTGGTCGGTGTCGCCGGACTCGATGGCGTGCAGGGCCTCGCGGGCGGCCCGGATGCCGAGCGCCTCGTCGACCCGCAGGCCGGTGTCGAGTGTCAGCCCCTGGGGCAGGTAGCCGAGTTCGCCCGCGATCCGGACGGTGCCGCCGGTGGGGGTGAGCTCGCCGGCGAGCAGCCGCAGCAGGGTGGACTTCCCGGCGCCGTTGAGGCCGATCAGTCCGGTGCGGCCGGGGCCGACGGCGAGGTGGAATCCGTCCAGGACGGACTTGCCGTCGGGCCACTCGAACGCGAGGTCGGTGCAGAGGACGGCGGTGGTGGGTTGTGCCATGCAAGGCCTCCCGGGTGGTTGCTGAAGGAACGAGGAGCAACACGGGGAGACACCGCGGGTGCGGAACCGGAACGGCCGAGGGACAGGGCGGCGCTAAGGGGCGCCACGGGGCCGTGACTGAGGTCGCACACTCGCGCACCACGCGGCAGGAGCAGGGCCTGGCGTGGCGGGGCGGTGTCCCGGGACCTCAGTAGATCAACGGCCTTCTCCTTGTCTGGCGGATGACACGGACCACGCTAGGCGGGCCGGTGGACGGGGGCAACCGATTTGTTCGGCCTTGCCGCCGGGGCCGTTTCCTCCCCCCGGCGAAGGCCCGGTGCCGATCCCGTGCCGATCCGGTGACAGCCTCCGTCCCGGCCAGGGGCGGATGTAAGGAGTTCCTCATCCGCATGGCAGACTCCTCACCTGCCATACCTGCGGCCCGAAGGCCGTACCCGAGGAACAGGGCGTATGGCGGTAGTCAACAGGGGGATTTGAACTCATGTCACCGATATCCCGGCCGAGCCGTGCCGTCCTCGGCGCTTCCGTCGCCGCGCTGACCATGGTGGTCGCCACCGGTTGCGGGCCGGACAACAGTGACCCGGCCGGTGCCCAGAGCACGGCTCCGACGGTCGCGGCCTCCGCCTCCGGGAAGCCGGGCGCCGCGCCGCTCAAGCTGCCGACGGTCCAGGAGCTGAAGACCTGGAAGCTGGAGGACTGGGACAAGTGGGCCCAGGCCAACGTGATCACCCCGGCGGTCAAGGGCTACTGGACCCTGCAGAAGCTGCTCAACGCCAAGCCGAAGCCGCTGCCGCAGGCGCCGGGCCAGGCCCCGACGCAGGACCCGGCCCAGCCGACCGCGCAGCCGACCGGCGCGGCCCCGGCCCAGCCCACCGCCGCCCAGCCGCCGACCGGGCCGGGTGACCTGCCCGCGGTCGTCGCGGCGAAGCCGGTGGCGCACCCGTTCCCGAAGAACACGCACGTCAACGGCAAGATCTTCTTCAAGGACGGCAACGACGACTACGTGTGCTCCGGCACCGTCGTCTCGGACCCGGCCAACCCGGGCAAGAGCAACCTGGTGTGGACCGCGAGCCACTGCCTGCACGGCGGCAAGGGCAACAAGTACTACACCGACATCACCTTCGCCCCGGCCTTCAACAGCAACGGCGTGCTGAGCAACGGCAACAAGCAGAAGTCCAAGCTGGAGGACGCCGAGCCGTACGGCGAGTGGGGCGCGACCGCCGGCATGGTCTCCCCGCAGTGGACGCAGGAGGCCGACCCGGAGAAGGGCGGCCCCTGGAGCCAGTACGACTTCGGCATCATCAAGGTCGCCAACCCGGACCCGAACGGCAAGTCGCTGGAGGAGACCGTCGGCGGCTCGGTGCCGCTGTGGTTCAACGCCCCGCGTGACCAGCTCGCCTCCGTCTCCAACTACGGCTTCCCGGAGGGCAAGCCCTTCGACGGCGTCGAGCTGGAGCACTGCGACGGCGGCAAGCCGGCCGCGAAGCCCGGTGCACCGGACCGCCCGGCGATGCTGATGATCGGCTGCAACATGACCGGCGGCAGCAGCGGCGGCGGCTGGTACGCCACCAAGGACGGCAAGCCGGCCCTGGTCAGCGACACCTCCGTCGGCAACGGCGCCAACACCTACGAGGCCGGCCCCTACCTGGAGGACGTCGCGGCGCACATGTTCGACTACTTCTCCAAGAAGGCCAAGTGACCCGATAGGCAGTGATCCACGGATCACCCCCGGGGCCGCGGCTGCCACAGCCGCGGCCCCGGGCTTTTCCGGCTCGGGGCCCGGTCCTCCTACAATCGGCCCATCATGAGCGCCACACTCGTAGTCAAGGACCTCAGCGCCGGCCACGGCGAACGCACCCTCTTCTCCGGCCTGGACCTGGTCGTTGCCCCCGGCGACGTGATCGGCCTGGTCGGCGTGAACGGCGCCGGCAAGTCGACCCTGCTGCGGCTGCTGGCCGGGCTGGACACCCCCGAGGGCGGGTCGCTGCGGCTCAGCCCGGCGAGCGCCAACGTCGGCCACCTCCCGCAGGAGCCGGAGCGGCGGGAGGGCGAGTCGGTGCGCGACTTCCTGGCCCGGCGCACCGGTGTCGCGGCCGCCCAGGCCGCACTGGACGAGGCCACCGAGGGGCTGGTCGAGGGCCGTCCGGGCGCCGACGACGCGTACGCGGCGAGCCTGGACCGCTGGCTGGACCTCGGAGGCGCCGACCTGGAGGAGCGGGCCGAGGAGGTGGCCGACTCGCTCGGCCTGAAGGTCTCCCTCGACCTGCCGATGACGGCGCTGTCCGGCGGCCAGGCCGCCCGCGCGGGCCTGGCCTCGCTGCTGCTCTCCCGTTACGACGTGTTCCTGCTCGACGAGCCCACCAACGACCTCGACCTGGACGGCCTGGAGCGGTTGGAGTCCTTCGTCAAGGGCCTGCGCGCCGGAACCGTGCTGATCAGCCACGACCGCGAGTTCCTGGCCCGCACCGTCACCAAGGTGCTGGAGCTGGACCTGCACCAGCAGCAGGTCAACCTGTACGGCGGCGGCTACGAGGCGTACCTGGAGGAGCGGGCGGTGGCCCGTCGGCACGCCCGCGAGGAGTACGACGAGTACGCCGACACCAAGGCCTCGCTGGAGGCCCGGGCGCAGATGCAGCGCAACTGGATGGAGCACGGCGTCCGCAACGCCCGCCGCAAGGGCGGCGACAACGACAAGAAGGCCCGCGCCACCCGCGCCGAGTCCACCGAGAAGCAGGCCTCCAAGGCCCGGCAGACCCAGCGGATGATCGAGCGGCTGGACGTGGTCGAGGAGCCGCGCAAGGAGTGGGAGCTGCGCATGGAGATCGCCACCGCGCCGCGCTCCGGCTCGGTGGTCGCCACCCTGCGAGCGGCCGTCGCCAAGCGCGGCGACTTCGCCTTCGGCCCGGTGGACCTGCAGATCGACTGGGCCGACCGGGTCGCCATCACGGGTGCCAACGGCGCGGGCAAGTCGACCCTGCTGGCGGCCCTGCTCGGCCGGCTCGAACTCGACGGCGGCAGCGCCGTGCTGGGCTCCGGCGTGGTGGTCGGCGAGGTGGACCAGGCGCGCGGCCTGTTCTTGGGCGGGGAGCCGCTGGCGGACGCCTTCGCGGCCGCCGTACCGGAGTTCACCGACGAGGAGGTGCGCACCCTGCTGGCCAAGTTCGGACTCAAGGCGGCGCACGTGCTGCGCCCGGCCGGCACCCTCTCCCCCGGCGAGCGCACCCGGGCCGCGCTGGCGCTGCTGCAGGCGCGCGGGGTCAACCTGCTGGTGCTGGACGAGCCCACCAACCATCTGGACCTGCCGGCGATCGAGCAGCTGGAGTCGGCGCTCGGCTCGTACACCGGCACCCTGCTGCTGGTCACCCACGACCGGCGGATGCTGGACACCGTGGCGGTGAACCGGCGGATCGAGGTCCGTGACGGCCGGGTGCACGAGCTGTAACCCTCCCCAACCCTCCCCGGCGCAGGACGGCCACTCCCGGAATTGGTCTCTACCTCTTCCCGGAGTGGCCGTCATGTGCTGTGCTGTCGGCCATGGTTGACAGCGCAGTGGCAGGGGCGTCCCACCCGACCGTCCCGCTCACCCCCATGACGGTGCCGGCCCACCAGGCCGAGGACCGCAGCAAGGCCTTCCACGACGTGATGGCGCAGCGCCGGACCGTCCGCGACTACGACAGCCACCCGATCCCGGACGGGGTGATCGAGTGGGCGGTCCGCACCGCGAGCACCGCGCCCAGCGGCGCGCACGTCCAGCCCTGGCGGTTCGTGGTGATCACCGACCCGGAGCGCAAGCGGCTGCTGCGCGAGGCGGCCGAGGCCGAGGAGCGCGAGTTCTACAGCCACCGGGCGTCCGAGGAGTGGCTGGCCGCACTGGCGCCGATCGGCACCGACTGGCACAAGCCGTTCCTGGAGGACGCGCCGGCCGTGATCGTGGTCTTCGAGGTGCACAAGGGGCCCAACTCGCCGCGCCCGTACTACACCAAGGAGTCGGTGGGGATCGCGGTCGGGCTGCTGCTGGCCTCGCTGCACCAGGCCGGACTGGCGACGCTGACCCACACGCCGAGCCCGATGCGGTTCCTCAACGAGGTGTGCGACCGCCCGGCGGAGGAGCGCGCGGCGTACGTGATCCCGGTCGGCTACCCGGCCGAGGGGGCGCGCGTGCCGGACCTGCGGCGCAAGGATCTCGACGAGGTGATGGTCCGGCTCTGAGGCGCCGGGGGCGCGCCGCCCGCACCCCCGGTCGGGAGCTCCGGTCGCGCCCCCTTCCGGATGTGGCAGGTCCGGGGCAAGGACATAATCGCGGCCATGAGCCGAGCACAGTCGCACTCCTGCGAGCCCGCCCGGGCGGCACCCGCGGGCACGGCGGCCCCGGCGGTACCGACGGAGGCGCCCGAGGCGACCACCGGACGGCCGCCCGAACTGCTGCGGCTGCCCGGCGGCCTGCGGTTGCACCGCCGTCGCAGCGCCCACGCCCCGGCGCTGAACCGGGCCGTCCGCGCCAACCTGGAGCACCTGCGGCCCTGGATGGAGTGGGCGGCCGAGGCCCCCACCCGGGCCCGGACCGCCGAGCTGACCCGGGCCGGCACCGCCGCCTGGGAGGCCGGCACGGACTTCATGTACCTGGCCGACCTGGACGACGCACCCGGCCGGGTGGTCGGCGCCTTCGGCCTGCACGGGCGGATCGGCCCGGGCGCGCTGGAGATCGGCTACTGGGTCGCCGCCCGGCACGTCGGCCGCGGCATCGCCACCGCCGCGGCCGGGGCGCTGACCGAGGCCGCCCTGGCCCTGCCGGGAATCGCCCGGGTGGAGATCCGCTGCGACCAGGCGAACGGCGCCAGCGCGGCCGTCCCGCGCAAGCTCGGCTACCGGCTGGACCGGGTCACCGAGGCCGCCGCCCGGGCCCCGGGCGAGACCGGACGGCAGCTGGTGTGGGTGAAGGAGCGCTGAGGGTCAGTAGTAGCGCCCGCCCTCGACGGCGGGCAGCGCGTCCAGCTCGGCCAGGTCGTCGGCGGAGAGCGTGAGCCCGGCGGCGCCCGCGTTGTCCAGCAGGTAGCGCGGTGTCCTGGTGCCGGGGATCGGGAAGACGTACCGGCCCTGCGCCAGCGTCCAGGCCAGCGCGACCTGGGCGGGTGTGGCGCCGAGCCGGTCGGCGATCGCCCTGACCCGCCCGACCAGCTCCAGGTTGGCCTGCGATTCCAGCCTCTACCCCTCATCAACCATCGGGCTGTTCATATGCTCATCGACCCACCATGGAGGCGCGGACGGGGCGCGCGGCTCCGGTTTCACCACCGGGCTACCCCACCCGGCCGTCGGCCCGGGGTGTTCGTCCCCGCACGGCCCGCCGGGCCCCGGCGGCCCCGCCCCCGCCAAACCGGCGCGCGAGAGCCCGCCCCGGGGCACCCCGCACCACCGGGCGCCGCCCGCCCGGTCTTGGCACGGCTCGCCGGGACGGTCGACGCTCTGTTCGCGGCCGATCAACTCGGCCCGGCACCACGGAAGTGACCGAAAAGTCACGGAACTCGGGGAGGAACCCATGTCGTTCTCGCGCACCCGCACCGCCGCGCTCGCCCTGGCCGTCGCCGCCACCGCCCTGACCACCACCGCGCTCGCCGCCCCGGCCCAGGCGGCCGGCCACCGCGCGTTCAGCCGCTTCGACGACGGCAGCTTCGAGTCCCCCAAGGCGCCTGCGGGGAACTTCACCGAGTTCGCCGCCGGGCAGACCATCGGCCCGTGGCGGGTCACCAGCGGCAGTGTCGACCTGATCGGGGCGGGCATGTGGCAGGCCGCCGAGGGCGACCAGGCTCTCGACCTCAACGGCAACGCCGCCGGCACCATCGCCCAGACCTTCACCACCGTCCCCGGCGCCACCTACTCGGTGACGTACGCGCTGGCCGGCAACCCCGACGGCGGGGTCGCCCTCCGGACCGGGCGGGCGCTCATCGACGGGCAGGACTTCCAGGACTACTCCTTCGACGTCACCGGCAGGACCAGGGCCGCGATGGGCTACGTCGGACGGCAGTTCAGCTTCGTCGCGCAGAACTCCAGCACCACGCTGGCCTTCGAGAGCACGGTGGGCGGCCCGTACGGCCCGGTGCTCGACAACGTGCAGGTGAAGGAGTGCAAGTCCTGCTGCGGCTGAGACGGCCCGCGGGAGGGCGGTCCTTAAACCCGCCCTTAAACCCGCCCTAAAACCTGCCCGGGACGGCTTCCGGAAGCCGGGAAGTGCTTGACGTGCACAGCTGGTCTAGTCCAGTTTGATCCTCAGCACCGCGCTCCTCCCCGCACCGGACCAGCCCCCATGCTGCCGCCCGCCCCGTGTCCCCCCCTTCACGGCGCGGGCGGCCCCACGTCCCGAGAGGCACCCCCATGCCCAGTGCGCTCCAGCACGCCCCCACGCACCGCCGCCCCACCGGCCGGACCGAACTGCTGAGCCTCGCCGCCGCCGCGGTGCTCGCCGCCGGCGGCCTCGCCACCCTCGCCGGGAACGCCGGCGCCGCCGACGCGAACCTGCTCGCCAACGGCGGCTTCGAGAGCGGCGCCCTCGGCCCGTGGAGCTGTTCCGCCGGCACCGGCAGCGTCGTCAACTCCGGCGCCCACAGCGGGACGTACGCACTCAAGGGGGCGGCGAGCGCGAGCGACACCGCGCAGTGCGGCCAGACCGTGAGCGTCCAGCCCAACACCACGTACAGCCTCAGCGCCTGGGTGCAGGGCCAGTACGTCTACCTCGGCGTTACCGGCAGCGGCGTCACCGACCCCGCCGTGTGGACCCCCGGCGGCTCCAACTGGCAGCAGCTGTCCGCCGGTTTCACCACCGGCCCGACCACCACCAGCGTCACCGTCTACCTGCACGGCTGGTACGGGCAGGGCGGCTACGTCGCCGACGACGTCACGCTCGCCGGCCCCGGCGGCAGCGGTCCGACCACTCCCCCGACCACCCCGCCGACCACTCCGCCCACCGGCGGCCCGACCACCCCGCCGCCGAACGTCGCCCTCCCGGTCGCCCCGTACATCGACATGGGCGCCTGGCCCACGCCGTCCATGCCCGACATGGCCAGGGCGGGCGGCGCCAGGGGTTACAGCATGGGCTTCGTCACCGGCGTCGGCTGCAAGGCCAGCTGGTTCAACGCCTACGACCCGCGCACCGGTTGGGCCAAGGACCAGATCGACGCGCTGCGCGCGGCGGGCGGCGACGTCAAGCTCTCCTTCGGCGGCGCGGCCGGGACCGAACTCGCCGCCGCCTGCACCTCGGTGGACTCGCTGTTCAACGAGTACGACGCCGTGGTCAACGCCTACGACCTGCGCTACGTCGACTACGACATCGAGGGCGCGGCGATCGCCGACACCGCCTCCAACGACCGCCGCTCGGCCGCGCTCGCCAAACTCCAGCAGGCCCACCCCGGCCTCAAGGTCTCGCTCACCCTGCCCGTCCTGCCCGAGGGCCTGACCGGCGACGGCGTGGCCGTCGTCAAGTCCGCCCGGGACGCCGGGGTCAACCTCGACCTGGTCAACGTCATGGCGATGGACTACTACCGCTCCGGCACCGACTACGGCAACGCCACCGTCCAGGCCGCCCGGTCCACCTTCGGCCAGCTCAAAGCGCTCTACCCGGCGAAGACCGACACACAGTTGTGGGCCATGGTCGGGGTCACCCCGATGATCGGCGAGAACGACGACCACCAGATCTACAACCAGGCCGCCGCCCAGCAGTTGGTGACCTTCGCCAAGCGGAACCACCTCGGCCTGCTCGCCTTCTGGGACGCCACCCGGGACGCCAACGCCTGCACCGGCGGCTCGCTGGCCAAGTGCACCAACGTCCCGCAGCAGCCGTACGAGTTCGCGAAGATCTTCAGCCAGTACACGGGCTGAGCCCGGTAGCGGGAACGAGGTGCCGGCGGCCCGGGAAGGGCGGCCGGCACCTCCGCGCGTTCCGGCGCGGGTGTCCGGAAACCGGCGCGCGGCTCCGTCGTTCGCCCGGGAACCATCTAGCATGCGGTGACGACGACCACACGGATGGTAGTCGCCTCCCTGCGCTCCCTGCGCTTCCCCTGTGCCGAACGATTGGGACCTCTCGTGCGTCACCGCCTGCTCCGCGCCGCCCTCGCCCCCGCCGCCGCGATCGCCCTCGCCACCGCCACCGCGCCCGCCGTCCACGCCATGCCGACCGCCCCGAGGTGTCCCAAGGGGCACCTGTGCCTGTTCGATGGTCCGCACCAGACCGGGCGCATCCTGCTCAACGAGGACGCGCACGTCACGAGCGAGGGCTTCAGCCTGCGCGAACTGGACGACATCGAGCCGCCGATCCACCCGCGCTCGGCCGTCGCCCCCCTCCCGAACGACTTCGGCTGCATCATCCGGCTGAACGACCAGCCCCACTTCGCCGGTGACGAGCAGGAGCTCGCCCACTTCGGACCCCACGAGCTCGACGGCCGCCGGGTCGGTTCACTGACGCCCGACTGCGGCTGAGCGCCCGGGCCACCCCCGGCGGAAATTGGCATCTCATCCTTCCGGACCGTCAACTACAGTCCCTCCCACCTGTACGGAACGAGGGGGCGGACATGACGGTCCGGGACGACCACCATCAGCTGATCATCGACACCACGACCAGCGAAGCCGCGTGCGCGGCGGGCCTCACCCCCGAGGAACTCAGCGCGTTCAGCCGCACCCTGGGCCGCCTCCGCGGCCTACCCTCCCACGACCGCACCCGGCTGCACGCCGAGCGGCAGCTCAGCTCCTTCGTGACGGAGAGCCGCAAGCGCCGTCGCCAGGAGGCCAAGGAGGCGCTCCGGCAGGCCGACGCCGACCTGCTCGCCGCCACCGCGACCGGCGCCCGGCACCGCCGCGAGGACGCACCGCTCACCGCAGTCCCCACCGGGCCGGTCGGCGAACTGCAGGTGCCGCGCAGGTGCTACGTCTGCAAGCAGCCGTACCGCCGCGTCGACGGCTTCTACCACATGCTCTGCCCGGACTGCGCGGCCGACAACACCGCCCGCCGCGGCCTCTCCACCGACCTGCGGGGCCGTCGGGCGCTGCTCACCGGGGGGCGGGTGAAGATCGGCTTCCAGCTCGCCCTGATGCTGCTGCGGGACGGCGCCGAGCTGACCGTCACCAGCCGCTTCCCGCAGGACACCGTGCGCCGCTTCCGCGCCGCCGAGGGCAGCGACCAGTGGTGGGAGCGGCTGACGGTGGTCGGCATCGACCTCCGCGACCCGCGCCAAGTCCTCGGCCTGACTGATCAGTTGTGCGCCGACGGCCGCCCACTGGACATCCTGGTCAACAACGCCGCGCAGACGCTGCGCCGCCCGCCCGAGTCCTACGCTCTGCTGGCGGCGGGCGAGACCACGGCCCTGCCGGCCGCCGACCGCCGGGCCGTCACCCGGGCGCCGGGATTCCGGCCGTTCACCGGCGCGGCCCAACTCCCCTCCGGGGCGGGTTCCTTGCTGGACCTCACCGACGAGGCCGGGCTGCTGCCCGACCTCGCGCCCGCCAACTCGTGGTCCGCCACGCTCGGTTCGCTCGACCCGGCCGAGGTGCTGGAGACCCAGCTGGTCAACGCCCTCGCCCCGGCCCTGCTCTGCGACCGGCTGCTGCCGCTGCTGCTCGCCTCCCCGCACCGCGCCCGCTACATCGTCAACGTCACCGCGGTGGAGGGCCGGTTCGCCGTCCGCAACAAGACGGCACGCCACCCGCACACCAACATGGCCAAGGCCGCGCTCAACATGCTCACCCGCACCAGCGCGGCCGAGCTCGCCCCGCGGGGCGTCCACATGTGCGCCGTGGACACCGGCTGGATCACCGACGAGAACCCGGCGCCCAGGAAGACCCGGATCGCCGCCCGGGGCTTCCGCACCCCGCTGGACATCGTGGACGGCGCCGCCCGGGTCTACGACCCGATCGTCCGCGGCGAGGCGGGCGACCCGGTGTCGGAGGTGTTCCTCAAGGACTACCGGGTCGCGGAGTGGTGACGGGCGGGGCCCGGCCCGAACAGGGCTGAGGGCGCCCCCAGCGGCCGGTGGGGAGGTTGGCGCCGCCGGTGCAGTCGAGCACGACGCCGGTGACGAAGGTGTTGGCGGCGAACATGTGGATCGCCCGGGCGACGTCCTCGGGGCGGCCGACCCGGCCGACCGGGGTGGTGGCGGCCAGGCCGTCGAAGAGGGCGGTGCGCTGCTCGGAGGGGACGCGGTCCCACCACGGGGTGTCGATCACGCCGGGCGAGACGGCGTTGACCCGCAGCGGGGCGAGTTCGACGGCCAGCGGCGGGACCATCGCCTCCAGGGCACCGTTGATGGCGGCCAGTCCGGCGGTGCCGGGGATGGCGGCGCGGGCCGAGGCGGCGGTGATCAGGGTGACCGAGCCGTCCTTGCGCAGGTGCGGCAGGGCCGCCTGGAGGACCCGGACCTGCGGCCAGAACTTGGCGTCGAAGCCGTGCGCCAGGTCGGCGAGGTCCAGATCGGCGAACGCGCCGCTGCCGGCCGCGCCGCTGACCGCGACGACCAGGTGGTCGACGGTGCCGGTCGCGGTGAAGAAGGCGGCCAGGGCGGCCGGGTCGGTCGCGTCCAGCTGGACGCCGCTGGTGCTGCCGCCGATCCGGGCGACGGCGGCGTCCAGCTTCTCGCGGTCGCGGCCGGTGATCACGACCTCGGCGCCGTCCGCCGCGAAGGCGGTCGCGGTCGCCTCGCCGATGCCCGAGCTGCCGCCCATCACGACGGTGCGCTGTCCGGCGAAGACGTTCGATGCAGATGCAGTGCTCATGGTTCTGGCCTTTCCGGCTACCTGTTCGCCAACTTGTCGAGACCGTCAGTTCTGGTAATGATGGTTGCCGAGACTGCTAGTCTTGTCAAGCGGGGGCAGAACGAAAGGGAACACGATGAGCGAGACCGACCCGCGGGCGGCCGAACAGGCCCCCTCCGCCCGGCCGCACACCGGCCGCCGCCGCAACGAGGCGGCCCACCGGGCGATCCTGGACGCGGCGCTGCACCTGCTCGCGGACTCCGACGGCACACCCGTCACCGTCGACGCCATCGCCCGTACGGCCGGCGTCGGCAAGCAGACCGTCTACCGCTGGTGGCCCTCCAAGGGCGCGGTCCTGCTGGACGCCCTCACCGACCGCGCCGACCGAGACGTCTCCGACCAGCCGGACACCGGCAGCCTGCGCACCGACCTGCGCGCCTTCATCGAGACCACCTTCGACGCCGCGCAGCGCAGCACCACCGCCTCCGCGCTGCGCACCGTCGTCCGGGAGGCCGCCCGCGACCCCCACCTGGCCGAACTGATGCAGACCTTCACCGCCACCCGGCGGACCGCGCTGCACGAACTCCTCGCCCGGGGCCGCGAACGCGGCGAACTGGACGGCGGCGCCGACCTGGACCTGATCGTGGACCAGGTCTACGGACTGTTCTGGTACCGCTTCCTGCTCGGCCACGCCCCGCTGGACGCCGCCGCCGCCGAACGCCTCGCCGCCACCCTCACCGAGGGGAACCGGGTCAGCTAGCGCTCCGGCGCCGGACCAGCGGCAGGTACACCTCGTCCACGATCTCGACCAGCACGTCGTCGGGCGCACTCGGCACGCCCCGGACGACGAACTCGTTGCGCAGCAGCACCACCGCCACCGTCGCCACCCGCGGGTGCAGTACCTCCGGCGCCGCCTCGCCCCGGGCGACAGCCCGGCCCAGCACGGTCAGCCAGGGGGCGGCCGCGGCGTCGCCGGACTGGTCCTGCAGCTGCGCCAGGAACTCCGTCGCGCCACCGGCCGCGGCCAGCAGTTCGCGCAGCACGCCGCCGAGCGGGGAGCTCCAGTGCCGGTTCGCCTGGCGCAACAACTCCAGGACGTCGCCGCGCAGTTCACCCGTGTCGGGGAGCGGGGCGGCCTTGGCGAGCTGCTTGTAGGCGGCGATACCGAGGGCGAGCCGGTTGGGCCAGCGCCGGTAGAGGGCGTTCTTGTTGGTGCCCGCGCGGGCGGCGACCTTGTCCATGGTCAGCCCCGCGTACCCGGATTCGGCGAGTTCCGCGACGGCGGCCGCCAGGATCGCCTCCTCCAGCGCCGCTCCGCGCCGCCGCGTCTGCCCGGCCATGCTCCCGCTCCGCCCTCGCTGCCGCCCGTACCGCCACCATGCTTACTTGCCGCGCTGGGGCCACGGCAACTACGGTACTGGCCGTACCGTAAGTTTCCGATCCTCCGTGGAGGCAGGAGACCATGCGCGCCAGGGGAATCAGCTACGACACCGGATTCGTCCGGGGCGGCTCGTACTCACGCAAGCTGTTCGACCCCGAGGTCGTCGAGCGCGAGCTCTGGACGCCCTTCGACGTCGTCTCGCTCGACCTCTACCGTTCCGCCGGGACCGCCGACCGCGTCCGCGAGCTGACCGCCCAGGGCAAGCCGGTCGCCGTCACCGAGTTCGGCTCCGCCACCTACCGCGGCGCGGGCGACCGGGGCGCGCTCGGCCTGTCGGTGGTCGAGTACGGCCCCGACGGGCCGGTGCGCCTCGACGGCAGCTACCAGCGCGACGAGCCCGGCCAGGCCGCCCACCTGCGCGAACTGCTGACGGCCTTCGACGCCGGCGGGATCGACGCCGCCTTCGTGTTCACCTTCGCGCTCCACGACTTCGTCCACCGCCCGGACGGCGATCCGCGCGAGGACCTCGACCTGGCCAGCTACGGCATCGTCAAGGTCCACGAGGACCGCCCGGGCAGTACCTTCCCCGGGTTCCCCTGGGAGCCGAAGGAGGCCTTCGCCGCGGTCGGCGAGTACTACCGCACGCACTGAGACGCGGCGCTGCGCAGGAAGTCGGCCGGTCCGACTTCCTGCGCAGCGACCGGGTTCACGCGGTGCGGCGGCGGTAGTAGGCGATGCCGAGGGCGATGGTGATCGGACCCCAGAGCGCCGCGGGGCCGATGCACACCCGGGCCAGCGCCTCCCACCACCCGTTGCTGAAGCCCACCTCGTCCAGCGCCCCGATCCAGGCGAGCGGCTGGAGCCCGAACAGTCCGAACAGCACCAGCCCGCCCAGCAGCGTCGCGACGAGCGGCCCGAGCGGCGGCACCCGGCGCCCGCGCAGCAACGGCACCCAGCGCGGGAACACCTCGCCCCACCCGCTGACCAGGCCCAGGGTGAGCAGCGCCAGCCCCTCGGTGACCAGGCTCAGCGCGAAGACGTACGGGGCGGCCCACCAGGTGAGGGGCGGCCGGCCCGGCTCGACCGTGCCCATCGTGAAGTCGAAGGCGAACGGCAGCCGCCACAGACAGTGCGGCAGCAGGACGAACGGTAGGGCCTTGGCGAGGCGCAACGCCCAACGGGGAACGGGGCGTTCGGTGTCACCGACCGGAATGTTCTTCAACATGCGTCCACCCTCGCCGCGACCACCCCGCCCCCACCTCGACCGCAGGATCGAACCGCCTCCCCCGGCAGAGCCAGTCGGGCATGCGCCAGCAGGCTGACGCGCCCCCGCCCGGACCGCGTCATCCGGGCGTCATCCGACCGTCTTCGCGGCCTTGGCGGCGCGCTCGGCGAACACCTGCTCGCGGCGGTCGGCGGTCTGCTTCATCATCCGCTTGCGGTCGCGGGCGGAGAGCCGGTCGATGTAGAGGCCCCCGTTCAGGTGGTCGGTCTCGTGCTGGAGGCAGCGGGCGAAGTAACCGGTGCCCTCGATCGTCACGGGCTCGCCGTGCTGGTCGACACCGCGCACCACCGCGCGGGCCGGGCGGGCGAGCCGGGTGTTGGCTCCGGGTACGGACAGGCAGCCCTCGACGTCCTCGATCAGCGGGCGGCCGGGGTCCTGCTCCTCGACCACCGGGTTGAGCACGTGCCCGACGTGCCGGACGCCGTCGTCGTCGGGGCAGTCGTAGACGAACAGGCGCAGGTCCACGTCGACCTGGTTGGCGGCGAGTCCGCAGCCGTCGGCAACGTACATGGTGGCGAACATGTCGTCGATCAGCCGGGCCAGGCGCTCGCTGCCGAAGTCCTCCCCGGTCGCCGTGCGGCAGGTGCGGCGGAGGATCTCCTCCCCCACCTCGGTGATCCGTAGGACGGTCGGACGTTCGCGCGACTCGGACACTGTCGCTCCCCCTCATCTCGATGAACCTGCTCGATGGCCTTGCTGTCCACTTTGCAAAGTAGCAGACTTTGCAAAGTGACCGAAGACATCGTCAGAACCGGCGCCCTCCCCGAACACGCCGTCCGCACCGCGCTGCTGGAACTGCTCGCCGAACGCCGCACCCTCACCTCCACCGAGGCCGCCGCCCGACTCGGGTACAGCTCCGGCCTGTGCTCCTTCCACCTGCGGCAGCTCGCCCGGTACGGAGTGATCGAGGAGGCCCCGGCCACCGACGGCCGGGCCCGGCCGTGGCGACTGGCCCAGGCCCAACCGCCCACGACCGGCGACGGGTTCGGCGAGCTGGCCCGCGGCCTGGAGGACGAGAGCTACCGGCACTGGCTCGCCCGGCGCGCCGAAGCCCCGGCCGAGTGGCAGCAGGACGAGGCGTTCAGCACCGTCGTCCACCTCACCCCCGAGGAGCTGACCGCCGTCGCGGACGCCGTGCGGCAGCTGCTCGCCCGTTACCGCGGCCGGGATACCGACCCGCGGACGCGGCCCGCCGGGGCCCGTCCGGTCGCGGCCGTGGCGCGCCTGTTCCCCCTGCTCGACCGGTAGTCAGACCGCCCGCGCCCTGGTCATCGCCCGGGCCACCGGTCCCACCACCAGCCCCAGCGCCGCCCCCAGCACGACGCCCTGCACGCCGTCCCAGACGTCCTGCACGTCACACGCCCGCCCGAGCGCGGGCACCGCGTACTGCAGCCCCGACACCGCGAACGGAAGCATCGCCGTACCCAGCAGCGCCACCGCCGCCCGTCGCCGCGTCCCGGCCAGGGCGGCCGCGAAGCCCACCGGCGCGTAGGTCGCCAGCTTGAGCTCGATGTGCCGCACGTGCAGCAGCTCGTACGGCGAACGCGGCCGGGCGCCCGCCACCGAGCAGTGCCGCGCGGCCTCCGCCGCGTGCCGGAGCACCGACGGCCGGAACGCCTCCGGCAGCAGCGTCGCGACGACCACCCCGCCGAGCCCGAGCAGCAGCAGGAAGCCCACCACCCAGTGGGCCCGCAGCAGCCGCCCCACCGGCCGGTTCAGCAGGGCCGCCGGCACCAGCGAGAGCAGCAGCCCGGGCCAGAAGTTCGGCATCCCGCCGAGCACCGCACTGATCACGCCTCAACGGACGCCCCGAACACCCGGTCGGTTCTCGCGTAACGGCCGGAACGGACGCCGGGTTCACAGGACGCCGGGTTCACAGGACGCCGGGTTCACAGGACGCCGGGGCCACGGTCGCCGGGGCCACCGGACAACGGGGCCACCGGACGCCGGATCCACCGGTCGCCGGGGCACAGCGCACCGAACCCCGCCTCAGTGCGGGATCGAGGAGATCAGCTCCTGCGCGCCCTGCCGCTTGAGTGCCAGGGCGACCGAGGTGCCGAGGTCCTCCGGGCTGAGCACGCCCGCCCACTCGTGGGCGTCCAGCACCCGCTTGCCGTCCGGGGTGAAGACCCGGCCGCGCAGCGAGAGCCGGCCGTCCACCTCGGCCCTGGCGTAGCCGGCGATCGGGCTGTTGCAGTGGCCCTGCAGCACGTGCAGGAACATCCGCTCGGCCGCCGCCTCGCGCCAGGTGTCGTGGTGGCCGAGCCCGGTGACGGCCTCGATGGTCGCGGTGTCGTCCTCGCGGCACTGCAGGACGAGGATGCCGGCGCCGATCGGCGGGCACATCGCCTCGACGCCGAGGACCTCGGTGATCCTGGCCTGCTCGCCGATCCGCTCCAGGCCGGAGACGGCGAGCAGTAGCGCGTCGGCGTCCCCGGCCGCCAGCTTGGCGAGCCGGCTGTTGGCGTTGCCGCGGATCGGGACGCACTCCAGGTGCGGGTGGGTGGCGGCGAGTTGGGCGATGCGGCGGACGGAGGAGGTGCCGATCCGGGTGCCGGGCGGGAGTTCGGCCAGGGTCAGGCCGCCGGGGTGGACGAGCGCGTCGCGGATGTCGTCGCGGCGCAGGTAGGCGGCGAAGACGGTGCCGGCGGGCAGCGGGCGGTCGGCGGGCACGTCCTTGAGGCAGTGCACGGCCACGTCGGCCTCCCCGGCGAGCAGCGCGGCGTCGACCTCCTTGGTGAACGCGCCCTTGCCGCCCAGCTGGGAGAGGTCGCCGGTCCAGCGGTCGCCCGAGGTGGTGACCGGCACCACCTCGGTGCGCAACCCCGGGTGCAGTTCGGCGAGTTCGGTGCGGACCCGGTCGACCTGGGCGAGTGCCATGGGCGAGGAGCGGGAGACGATGCGGATCAGCTCAGCGGTGGCCATGGCGCGATGATAGGCGCTCCGACACCGACGATCGACGATGCGTCAGCCATGCGGCGGACGGCCGGGCGGCGAATCACCCGGCCGTCCACTTGCCGCAGCACCTCACTCGTTGTGCAGCACCTCGGCGATCGGCAGCCGCGCCGCCGAACGGGCCGGGACGAGGGCGCCGAGGACGGCGATCGCGACGCCCGCCAGGGCGAGGGCGGCGAGCAGCGGGGCGCCCCAGACGTCGATCATCGAGTCCGGGAAGGCGATGATCCGGACGTGCTCGACGATCAGCCGGTGCACCAGGATCCCGAGCGGGATGCCGACGATCCCGCTGACCACGCCCTGCCAGGCCACCGAGGTGATGGTCATCGCGACGACCTGCCGGGGCGTCATCCCGATCGACTTCAGCATGCCGAGGTCGCGGCGGCGTTCGCGGATGGTGAGCAGCAGGGTGTTGAAGACGCCGAGCGCGGCGACCACCGACAGCAGGGCGGAGAAAGTCGTGCTGAAGGTCTGGATCGCGACCACGGACCCTTCCGTCCCCGGCGTGACGACCGAGGCCGACAGGCTGGGGTCGGCGCCCGTGACGGCCTTCTGGTAGGCCCCGGCGTCGGCGCCTACGGCGAGCTTCACGTCGTACTCGACCACGTGCGGGTCGGGGGTGAGCAGGGCTCGGGTGGCGTCGTTGGAGGTGATCGCGTTGGCGTTGCCCTGGATCTCCTTGCCGACGATGGTGACGGTGGTCTGCCGCCCCTCCAGGACCAGGGTGACCCGGTCGCCGAGCTTGAGCCCGTGCTGGTCCAGGAAGGCCGGCCCGGCCTCGATCTCGTTCAGCCCGGTCGCCAGGCGGCCCTCGACCACGTTGAGCCGCCGGTGGTCGACCATGGCGTCGCCGCCGTAGAAGTCCGCGAAGACGAGTTGGGGCTGGCCGAGGATGCCGACCCGGACCAGGCCGCGGACGGACACCTGCTCGGCGCCGGGGGTGGTGTGCAGCATCGCCGTGGTCTGCTCCGGGGTCAGCCGGGGCGCGATCTTGTTCTCCGAGAAGGCGCTGGTCTGCACGTCGATGTGGGTGCTGCGGTCGGGCGCGGCCATGGACTTGGCCAGGGTGGTGGTCACCCCGGTGGTCACGGTCACGGTGACCACGCCGAGCACGATCGCCGCCATGGTCAGCGCGGTGCGGGCCGGGCGGGCGAAGGGCTGGCCGAGGCCGAGGCTGACGGCGCGCGGCAGCCGGGTGCCGCTCAGCCAGCGCTGGACCTTGAGGCCGCGCCCGGCGCGCGGGGCGCTGCCCGCCGAGATGGCCTGGGCGGCGGACAGCCGGTGGGCGCGCGAGGCGGGGACGAGCGCGGCGAGGGCGGCCAGCAGCGGGACGCTGACCAGGGTGGCCACGGGCAGCCAGCCCGCCGGTTCGATCACGGCGGTGCCGGTCGAGATGCCGGAGAACGCGGCTTGGAGGATCGGGCCCGCCGCCACCCAGCCGGCCGCCGTACCGAGGACGGTGCCGACGACCGCGGGCACCGACACCATGGTCAGGTAGACCGTGACCACCTGGCGCGGCGTGAAGCCGATCGACTTGAGCACCCCGATGTGCCGGTAGCCGGAGATCACCGCGCCGCTCACCACGTTGCCGACGATCAGCGCGGCGACGACCAGGCCGAGCACGCCGAAGACCGTCATCAGCGGCAAATAGGCGTCGGCGCCCGCCGAGAACGCCTGCTTGAGCACCAGGTAGGACTGCCCGCTCTCGACGGCGCCCTCGGGCAGGCCCTCAGTGGCGTTGGCGAGCGAGGTGGTGAGCTGCTGCTCGGTGGCCGCGTCGGTGAAGCGGTAGAGCATCTGCCGCCCGGTGGGATGCAGGGCGGCCGCCTGCTCGGGGGTGACCCAGCCGCCGGAGGACTGGCTCATGTCGGTCGCGAAGCCGACGACGGTGAGCTTCACCCCGGTGTTGGTGGTGAGCGGCGTGCCGACGAACCGGCTCGCGGCGCCGCCGCCCGGGTTGTTGACGACCACCTCGCCGGGTGCGGAGGCCCAGCGGCCGGCCAGCAGCTCCACCCGGTCCACCGGCGCGGACGCGGGGTCGGGCCGACCGACCAGGGCCAGCGGGCCCGGCGGGCGGCCGACCCAGTCGGCGGGGATGGTCACCACGGCCTGGTCGAAGGGCCCGGCAGCCGCTTCCACGCCCGGCCGGTGGGCGGTGGCGGCCAGTTGCTCCGCCGAGGCCTTGGCCGGGTCGAAGAGGGCGGTGACGTGCGATCCCCGCTCGGCCTCGAAGGCGTCGTCGAACGGGGCCCTGGCGGCGCTGATCACCGCGAGGGCGAGCAGCACGGTCGCGGTGGAGCAGAAGACGACCAGGCCGATCACGACGGTCTGCACCCGGCGGCGCTTCACGGCCGCCCGGGAGGCGCGCCACACGGCACCGCTCATGACGAGGCCTCCAGCATCCGCTCGCGCGCCACCTTGCCGTCCGCGACCTCGACCAGCCGACTGGCGCAGCGGGTGGCCAGGTTGGGGTCGTGGGTGACGATCAGCAGGGTCTGCCCGATCTGGTTGAGGTCGATCAGCAGGTCCATCACCTGCTCGCCCGAGCGGCTGTCCAGCGCGCCGGTCGGCTCGTCGGCGAGCAGCAGGGCCGGCCGGTTCATCAGGGCGCGGGCCACCGCGACGCGCTGGCGCTCGCCGCCGCTGAGCGCGGCCGGGTAGACGTCCTTGCGGTGTGCGACGCCCAGTTCGTCCAGCAGCTCCAGCGCCCGGCGACGGGCCTGCCTGGCCGTGGTGCCGGTCAGCTGGGCGGCCAGGGCGACGTTGTCGAGGGCCGGGAGGTCGTCGATCAGGTTGAAGAACTGGAAGATCATGCCGACGTTGCGGCGGCGGAAGAGCGCCAGCCCGTTCTCGTTCAGCCCGCCGAGGTCCTGCCCCTGCACCCGGACGGTGCCGGAGCTGGGCCGGTCCAGTCCGGCCACCATGTTCAGCAGGGTGGACTTGCCGCACCCCGAGGGGCCCATCACGGCGACCGCCTCGCCCGCCCTGATCCGCAGGTCGACGCCGTCGAGGGCCTTGGCGTCGCCGAACTCCTTGTGCACCCCGGACAACTCGACGACGAAGGGCGCGTCGTCGGGGCGGGTGGTCCCGTCGTGGTCGTTGCTCATGGTCGACGACGGTAGGCGCGCCGGCCGGGGCCGGTCGTCCCACCCGGGGTGTAACCGCAGGTCGCCGTAGTACCGGGGATGTACGGGAGCGGCACCCCCGGATGATGTCGATCAAGCTCCCAGCTGCGAAGCTGGCGCCGTGTGGGGAACAGGGACGGACTGGATCGCGGTGGCGGTGGCGGGCACGGCCTGCGCGGGCGCCGGCTGGCTGGGCGTCGCGCTGGTCCGGGCGCGCCGGCTGTACCGGGCGGCCATCGGCGAGCGCGGCTGGCTGCTGGAACGGGAGCGGGAGAGCGCCGCGAGCGCCGCCGTGGACGCCGAACGGGCGCGGATCGCCTCCGAGCTGCACGACATCGTGAGCCACAACGTGAGCCTGATGGTGGTGCAGGCCGGGGCCGCGCGCGAAGTGCTGGCCACCATGCCGGAGGAGGCGGCGGCCGCGATGGGCGCGGTCGAGGCGGCCGGGCGGGACACGATGACCGAACTGCGGCATCTGCTGGGCCTGCTCGCCCCGGCCGCGGACGGCAGTGAGGAACCGGAGCCGGAAGGTTTCTCCCCGCAGCCGAGCCTGAGCCGGCTGAGCCCGTTGATCGACCGGTTCGCCTTCGCCGGGCTGCCGGTGGAGGTGCGGATCTCCGGCGAGCCACGGCCGCTGCCCGGCGGCATCGACGTGACGGCGTACCGGATCGTCCAGGAGGCGCTGACCAACGCGCTCAAGCACGGGGAAGGGGTGACGGCGGAGGTGACGGTGCGGTACGCGGACCACTACCTGCGCGTCGAGGTGCTGAACAGCGGCCCGAGCGTGCTCTCCGGTTCGTCCGCCCCCGCACCGAAGCAGGCGGACGGCGCCGGGCGCGGGCTGCTCGGCCTGCGCGAGCGGGTCGCGGTGTACGGCGGGGACCTGGACGCCCGGCGCCGGCTCGGCGGCGGATTCCGGGTGCGCGCCCGCATCCCGCTGGACCGGCCGTGACGGAGGGGACCGTGGAAGAGACCGAACAGCGCCGCCCCCGGGTGGTGATCGCCGACGACCAGGAACTGGTCCGCACCGGCTTCCGGATGATCCTCACCGCCCGCGGCATCGACGTGGTCGCCGAGGCCTCGGACGGCGCGGAGGCGGTGGCCGCCGCCGTCCTGCACCGGCCCGACGTGGCCCTGCTGGACATCCGGATGCCGACCATGGACGGCCTGGAGGCCGCCCGCCGGATCCTGGCCCAGGCGCCCGACTGCCGGGTGATCATGCTGACCACCTTCGACCTGGACCACTACGTCTACGCGGCGCTGTCCGCCGGCGCCAGCGGCTTCCTGCTCAAGGACGTCACCTCGGCCCACCTCGCCGCCGCCGTACGGCTGGTGGACACCGGCGACGCCCTGCTCGCCCCGTCGATCACCCGCCGGCTGGTCGAGCGCTTCGCGACCGGCGCCCCGCACCCGGCGGCCCGCGGCGCCGACTCACCGCGGCTGCACCGCGATCTCGCGCCGCTCACCCCGCGCGAGGTGGAGGTGCTCGGACTGCTCGGACGCGGGCTCTCCAACACCGAGTTGGCGGTCGAGCTGACCCTCAGCGAGTCGACGGTGAAGACCCATGTGGCCCGGATCTTCGCCAAGTTGAACCTGCGCGACCGGGCCCAGGCGGTGGTGCTCGCCTACGAGACGGGGCTGGTCGCCCCCGGCGACGCGAACGGCTGAGCGTCAACTCGTCCACACGTGCGGTGAATTCACCTGACAATCAGCTATCTCACTCCTTAGGGGGAACCGCTCTCGGAGTCCACATCTTTACCAGTCCATGGGGAAGCATCTGGATGTCCGCGCCCGAACCACCCGGAACCGTTTCGGGCGCCATCACCCCGCACGACGAAGACCATTGGACAGGCCCGTGACCACCACCGCCCCCGTGTGGGAGTGCCCCTTCCACCACACCGACGGCCTGGAGTTCGACCCCCTCCTCAAGCGGTTGCTCACGGAGGCCCCGATCGCCAGGGTCCGACTGCCGCACGGCGAGGGTGAGGCCTGGCTGGCCACCCGCTACGAGGACGTCAAGGTGGTCACCACCGACCGCCGGTTCAGCCGCGCCGCCGGCATCGGCCGCGACCTGCCCCGGATGACGCCCGCCCCCATCGCCCAGGCCGAGTCGATCAACCTGATGGACCCGCCCGAGCACAACCGGCTGCGCCGCCTGGTCGCCCAGGGCTTCACCAACCGCCAGGTCGAGCGGATGCGCCCGGCCACCCAGCGGATCGTCGACGGCTACTTCGACGAGATGGAGGAGCACGGCGCCCCGGCCGACCTGGCGCAGTTCCTCTCCGCCCGGCTCCCGCTCACCACCATCTGCGAAGTGCTGGAGATCCCCGCCCAGGACCGCGACCGGCTGCGCGGCTGGGCCGTCGCGATGATGCGGATGGGCCCGGGCAGCCGCGAGGGCCAGGAGGAGGCCAAGGCCGGGCTGCGCGCCTACTTCACCGCGCTCACCGCCGAGCGCCGCGCCCACCCCGGCGAGGACCTGATCAGCGCGCTCGCCACCGCCCGCGACGGCGACGACCTGCTGGACGCGGACGAGCTCGCCGTGATGGCGATGGTCCTGCTGGTCACCGGCCACGACACCAGCACCTACCAGCTCAGCAACATCACCTACACCCTGCTCACCCACCCCGAACAGCTCGCGAAGCTGCGCGCCCGGCCGGAGTCGCTGCCGCAGGCCCTGGAGGAGCTGCTGCGCTTCATCCCGTTCCGCCAGGGCCCCGGCATCGCCCGGGTCGCCACCGAGGACGTCGAACTGGGCGGGGTGCCGATCCGGGCCGGCGAGGCCGTCCACGTCTCCTACCTGACCGCCAACCGCGACCCGGCGGTGTACGAGCACCCCGACGAACTGGACCTCGACCGCACCGCCGGGCCCGTCAACATGGCCTTCGGTCACGGCCAGCACCGCTGCCTCGGCTCACACCTCGCGCTGATGGAGCTCCAGGTCGCCATCGGCACCCTGCTGCGGCGTTTCCCCGGGCTGCGACTGGCCGTCGACCCGTCCGGACTCGACTGGAACTCCGGCTCGATCTGGCGCTTCCCGCGCACCCTGCCGGTCGCCTGGTAGTCCCTCCCCTCGACACACTGTTCCCGCACCGGGGAGACCCACGCCATGGCCACACTCTGCCGCCCCGCGGTCGCCGTACCCGAGCACGTCATCACCCTCGAGGAGACCCTCGACCTGGCCCGCGCGCTGCACGCCGGTCATCCCCAACTCGGCCTGGCACTGCGGCTGATCGAGAACACCGGGGTGCGGACCAGGCACCTGGTCCAGCCGATCGAGCAGACCCTCACCCACCCGGGCCTCACCGTCCGCAACCAGGTGTACGAGCGGGAGGCCAAACGCCGCGTCCCCGAGGTGGTGGAACGCGCTCTCACCCACGCCGAGTTGCGTGCCCGGGACATCGACCTGCTCATCTACGTGTCCTGCACCGGCTTCATGATGCCGTCGATGACCGCCTGGCTGATCAACACCATGGGCTTCCGCTCCGACACCCGCCAGGTGCCGATCGCCCAGCTCGGCTGCGCGGCCGGCGGCGCAGCCGTCAACCGCGCCCACGACTTCTGCCGCGCCTACCCCGGCGCCAACGTACTGATCGTCGCCTGCGAGTTCTGCTCCCTCTGCTACCAGCCGACCGACCTCGAAGTCGGCTCGCTGCTCTCCAACGGCCTGTTCGGCGACGCCGTCGCCGCCGTGGTGATGCGCGGGCGCGGCGGCAGCGGGGTGCACATCGAGCGCAACGGCTCGCACCTCGTCCCGGACACCGAAAACTGGATCTCGTACGGGGTCAAGGACACCGGCTTCCACTTCCAGCTGGACAAGCGGGTGCCCGGCACCATGGAGATGCTCGCCCCCGCCCTGCGCACCCTGGCCGGACAGCACGGCTGGGACGTCTCCGGGCTCGGCTTCTACATCGTGCACGCCGGCGGCCCGCGCATCCTGGACGACCTCTGCCACTTCCTCAACCTGTCGCCGGAGAAGTTCCGTTACAGCCGGGCCACCCTGACCGAGCGCGGCAACATCGCCAGCGCCGTCGTCTTCGACGCCCTCGCCCGGCTGTTCGCCGACGGCGGCGCCCCCGAGGGCACCCCCGGCCTGATCGCCGGCTTCGGACCGGGCATCACCGCCGAGATCTCCCTCGGCAGTTGGATCGGCGCCCCGCCGGAACCGGCGCACCGACGCCTGCGCGCCATCTCCACCTCCGACATCGCCCTCGTCCATCAGGGCGTCCCCCGCCGTTTCCCGACCGGCACTACGATCACCGATTGACTTCCTCCCCTCCCGAAGGGAGATGATTCGACTTCCTGCTTCACCGACGACCGCCCGCCCGGAGTGCTCCGTTGAGGTCTTACACCGTCTCCCCAGGCTGCCACCGCCGGCCCGGCGGCCAGGACGTTGCGTGCCGCGTTCACGCCCCGGTCGTGGACTGCCAGGTCCTCGACCACGACCGTTGGGTGCCCACGGACGAGCCGAGTGGTGAGTTCACCCCCGGTCGGTCGAGCCGGTCGAACCCCTGAGCCTGCGGGCGAGGTCCCGTCGTGCCCTGGCGAGAGCAGTGCCCGATCAGGGCGTTCATGCCCGCGGGCGTCCCGCCCGCCGCTCGGAGAAGTTGCCGACGGCCGCTCGGAGGTGTCGGAGCGTCTGCTGAAACGGCACGGACCGGACCTCGGACGGGCAGGCCGGTTCCCCGGTTCTCTCCCACGCCGTCAGCATCGCCGAGGTGGGGCTGTCATCGGCGGCGCTGTCATCGGTAGCGCCGCCCTTGACCGCTCGCCGAACTGCCGGCCCTCCCCGCGGCGTCAGGACACCCCACCCCCCGCCGGAGTCGGGGGCATTCATGAAGGAGTCATCATGACCGACACCACGGACCGCACCGACACCTCCGCCAGAGCCGCCGAACTCGCCGTCCTCTTCCCGGCCTTGCACGCGCCGCAGTACTGGGCCTGGGGCCGCTACGACGCCCAGTTCTCCACCGAGCTGCCGCCGGACGAGCTGGTCACCAACATCCACCTGGTCGGATTCGCGGACGGCGACGTGGTGCTGTGCCGCGACGACCGGGACCACTGGTTCCTGCCCGGCGGCACCCGGGAGCAGGACGAGTCCGTCACGGACTGTCTGGAGCGCGAGCTGCGCGAGGAGGCCGGCGCCCGGCTGCTCGGCGAGCCCGGCTGGCTGGGCGCGCACCGCTGCCACACCGAGGACGCGGTGCCGTACCGGCCGTGGCAGCCGCACCCGGACAAGGCCTGGCTGTGGGGCTGGGGCGAGGTCGTGCTCGACTCGACGCCCACCAACCCGGCGGACGGCGAGCAGGTGGTCGAGGTCCGGGCCGTCCCGGTGGACGAGGCGCAGCGGCTGCTGCTCACCGGGCACGACGCCTGGTGGGGCGAGCTGATCGGGCTCGCGGCGGAGCTGCGGCGGCGGGCGGGGCTGGGCTGAGGTCGCCCTGGGCCCGGGATATTCCCGCCGAGCCGCAAAGCCACTGGAACGGCGTAGCACCGGACGGCGATGTCCGTTTTGCGGTGATATGACTCGGCCATGGACACCTACGCGTTGGCCACTTCGCTGGCCGTGGACTACCCGGTGCTCAACATCTTTTGGACGATGTTGGAGCTGTTCCTGTGGATCCTGTGGTTCTTCCTGCTGTTCAAGATCATCACGGACATCTTCCGCAGCCACGACATCGGCGGCTGGGGCAAGGCCGGCTGGCTGGTCCTGGTGATCTTCCTGCCGCTGATCGGCATCCTCGTGTACCTCATCGCCCGTGGCCAGGGCATGGGGAAGCGGGACCTCGAACAGGCCCAGCAGGCCGACGCGGCGCTCCGGGCCTACATCCGGGAGGCGGCCGCGACGCCGACCGCGACGCCGGCCGCGACGCCGGCCAGGACGCCAGCCGCGACGCCGGCCGCAGGCGCTGCCGGCGGTGGCGGCGGCCGCGGCCACGTCGAGGACCTGGCGAGACTGGCGGACCTGCGGGACCGGGGCGCCATCTCCGACGAGGAGTACCAGAGGGCCAAGGAGAAGCTGCTGATGTGAGCGCAGAAGGCGGCCGGGGCCGGTGGGCATCGCGCCCACCGGCCCCGGCCGTGACCTGCACGGGTCAGCGCCGCCCGGAACGCCGGTCCTTCGAGCCGCCGGAGTCGCCGCCACCTGCCAGGCCGGCCCGGCGCAGCGCGTCCGCCATGGCGCTGTTCGCCAAGGCGCCGCCGCCGAAGCCGCCCCGGTCGCCCCGGTCGCCCCGGTCGCCCCGGTCCCCGCCGCGGTCACCGCGACCGCCCTGGCCGCCACCCCTCCGCTCCTGGCGCGGCGGGCGGGCCTGCCGCTCCCCGCCCCGGTCGCCCCGGTCCCCGCCGCGGTCGCCGCGCTCGCGGCCGACCTCGTCGTCCAGCCGCAGGGTGAGCCCGATCCGCTTGCGCGGCACGTCCACCGAGACCACCCGGACCTTCACGATGTCGCCGGGCTTGACCACCTCGCGCGGGTCCTTGACGAAGTTCCGCGACAGCGCCGAGACGTGCACCAGCCCGTCCTGGTGGACGCCCACGTCGACGAAGGCACCGAAAGCGGCGACGTTGGTGACCACACCCTCCAGCACCATGCCGACCTCCAGGTCACCGATCTTCTCGACGCCCTCCTTGAAGACCGCGGTGCGGAAGGCCGGACGCGGGTCCCGGCCCGGCTTGTCGAGCTCGCCGAGGATGTCGGTGACGGTTGGGATGCCGAAGGTGTCGTCGGCGAAGTCGGCCGGGCGCAGCGCCCGCAGCCGCTCGCCGTTGCCGATCAGCTCGCGCAGTTCCCCGCCGGTCGAGGCGAGGATGCGGCGCACCACCGGGTAGGCCTCGGGGTGCACGCTGGAGGCGTCCAGCGGGTCCTCGCCGCCGGGGATGCGCAGGAAGCCGGCGCACTGCTCGAAGGCCTTGGGGCCGAGCCGGGAGACGTCCTTGAGCTGCTTGCGGGTGCGGAACGGGCCGTTGGCGTCGCGGTGGGCCACGATGTTGTCCGCCAGCGTCGCGGTGATGCCCGAGACCCGGGTGAGCAGCGGCGCCGAGGCGGTGTTGACGTCCACGCCGACGGCGTTGACGCAGTCCTCGACCACGGCGTCCAGCGAGCGGGAGAGCTTCACCTCGCTCAGGTCGTGCTGGTACTGGCCGACGCCGATCGACTTGGGGTCGATCTTGACCAGCTCGGCCAGCGGGTCCTGGAGGCGGCGGGCGATCGAGACCGCGCCGCGGATCGACACGTCCAGGTCCGGCAGCTCCTGCGAGGCGAAGGCGGAGGCGGAGTAGACCGAGGCGCCGGCCTCGCTGACCATCGCCTTGGTGAGCTTCAGCTCGGGGTGGCGCTTGAGCAGGTCCTCGGCGAGCTTGTCGGTCTCCCGGGAGGCGGTGCCGTTGCCGATCGCCACCAGGTCGACGTCGTGCTTCTTCGCCAGCGCGGCCAGCGTGGCCAGGGCCGCGTCCCACTTGTTGGCGGGCTGGTGCGGGTAGATGGTCTCGTACGCGACGACCTTGCCGGTGGCGTCCACCACGGCGACCTTCACCCCGGTGCGGAAGCCCGGGTCCAGGCCCATGGTGGCGCGGGTGCCGGCCGGGGCGGCGAGCAGCAGGTCGCGCAGGTTGGCGGCGAAGACGCGCACCGCCTCGTCCTCGGCCTCGGCGCGCAGCCGGGCGCGCAGGTCGATGCCGAGGCGCACCAGGATGCGGGTGCGCCAGGCCCAGCGGACGGTGTCGCCGAGCCACTTGTCGGCCGGGCGGCCGCGGTCGGCGATGCCGAAGCGGGCGGCGATGCGCTGCTCGTAGTCGTTCCCGCCGGGCAGGTCGCCCTCGGACTCGCCGTCGTAGGGCGACAGTTCGAGGTCGAGCACCTCCTCCTTCTCGCCGCGCAGCATCGCCAGGATGCGGTGCGAGGGGAGCTTGGTGTACGGCTCGGCGAAGTCGAAGTAGTCGGCGAACTTGGCGCCGTCGCCCTCCTTGCCGTCCCGGACCTTCGCGACCAGGCGGCCGCGGGTCCACATCCGCTCGCGCAGCGAGCCGACCAGGTCGGCGTCCTCGCCGAAGCGCTCGACCAGGATCGCCCGGGCGCCCTCCAGGGCCGCCGCGCCGTCCGCCACCGACTCGTTCAGGTACTGGGCGGCGAGCGCGGCCGGGTCCTGGGTCGGGTCGGCGAGCAGGGTGTCGGCCAGCGGCTCCAGCCCGGCCTCGCGGGCGATCTGCGCCTTGGTGCGCCGCTTGGGCTTGAACGGGAGGTAGATGTCCTCCAGCCGGGCCTTGGAGTCGGCCGCCAGCACCTGGGCGCGCAGCGCGTCGTCCAGCTTGCCCTGGGACTCGATCGACTCCAGGACGGCTGCCCGCCGCTCCTCCAGCTCGCGCAGGTAGCGCAGACGCTCCTCCAGGGTGCGCAGCTGGGCGTCGTCCAGCGAGCCGGTGACCTCCTTGCGGTAGCGGGCCACGAACGGCACGGTCGAGCCGCCGTCGAGCAGTTCGACCGCCGCCTTCACCTGCCCCTCGCGGACGCCCAGTTCCTCGGCGATCTTGCGCTCGATCACCTGCTGGGCCTGCCGGGCCACCTGTTCGACTGGCGTGGTCACGAAGCCGGTCACCTTCTCCTTCAGTGCTTTCGCCGTACGCCCTGCATTCTGGCAGGTACCGGTGACGGCCACCGGCCGCGCCCGGGGCGGCGGGCGTGGCGCGGTCTCCCCCGCCGGCGACCGGCGGGTGACGGGCGGGTGGCGCCGTGGTGGCCGGCGGCTGGAGCTCGGCCGGACCCCGTGCTGATCGAAGTCGTGTGCGCAGTTCGCGAATCCGGCTGATCCCCGGCGATCTGCGCTGTACGCTGCCGGGCATGTGCGCTGCCGCCCGGATGCACCCCGATGAACCGGTCGTCGACGCGGCCCTGGTACGGCGGTTGATCTCCGCCCAGTTCCCGCAGTGGGTGGGCCTTCCGGTCACGCCCGTAGGGTCCGCCGGGACGGACAACGCGATGTTCCGGCTCGGGCCCGAACTCGCCGTCCGGCTGCCCCGGGTGGAGTGGGCCGCCGGTGACGTCCGCCGCGAACACCAGTGGCTGCCCCGGCTGGCACCGCAGCTGCCGCTGCCCGTCCCCGCCCCGCTGGCCGTCGGCCGCCCGGCCGCGAACTACCCGTGGGAGTGGTCGGTGGTGCGCTGGCTCGACGGCGTCAATCCGGCGGTCGGCGTGCTCGCCGCACCCGAGGCGCTGGCCCGCGACCTGGCGGGCTTCGTCAACGCCCTGCGCTCCGTCAACCCCGCCGGCGCCCCGGCCGGCCACCGCAGCGTGCCGCTCGCCTCCCGGGACGGCTCCACCCGCGCGGCGATCGCCCAGCTCGCCGGCACGATCGACACCGCGGCCGCAACCGCCCTGTGGGACAAGGCGCTCCGCCTCCCCGAGTACGCCGGCCCGCCGGTCTGGATGCACGGCGACCTCACCCCCGGCAACCTGCTGCTCAACAGATCCGGCCGGCTCGCCGCCGTCATCGACTTCGCCCTGATGGGCGTCGGCGACCCCACCGCCGACCTGATCGCCGCCTGGAACCTGCTCCCCGCCTCCGCCCGCCCCGCCTTCCGCGCCGCCCTGCGCGCCGACGACGCCATGTGGGCCCGCGGCCGGGCCTGGGCCTTCTCCATCGCCCTGGTGACGATCCCGTACTACCGCCACACCGACCCGGCGCTGACTGCCAACGCCCGCCACGTCGTCCGCGAGGTGCTCGCCGACCGCAGCGTCTAGGACTCCACCGCCAGCGCCAGCAGGTGGCTCAGCAGCGGACTCCGGTCGTCGGCGCGCCAGGCGAGGGCGGAGTGGGTGCGGGCGGTGCCGGGGTCGATCGGGCGAAAGGCGACGCCCCGCAGCCGGATCCGGCGGATGCTCGCCGGGGCCAGTGAGACGCCCAGGCCGGCCCCGACCAGGGCGCACACCGTCTGCCACTCCACCGCGTGCTGCCCGATCCGCGGGGTGAAGCCCGCCCCGGCGCACAGGCCGGTGATCCGGTCGTACAGCGGCGGCCCCTCCTCCCGGGGCAGCAGCACGAACGGCTCGTCCGCCAGCTGCCCGAGCCGGACGGTCCGTTGGGCGGCCAGCGGGTGGTGCGCCGGGAGCACGGCGACGAAGGGTTCGCTGAGCACCGTACGGAAGAACAACTCCGGCGCGTCGGCAGGTGGTTCGCGCAGCAGGCCGACGTCGATGCGGCGGTCGCGCAGTGCGGCGAGCTGCGGGGCGCCGGTCATCTCCCGTACGTCCAGCCGCACACCGGGGTGGCGCTCCCGGTAGCCGCGCAGCAGGCCGGGCAGGACGGTCAGGGCCAGTGAGGCGGAGAACCCGATCCGCAGCCGGCCCGCCTCGCCACTGCCGACGGCCCGGGCCGCGGCCAGCCCGTCCGCGAGCTCGCCCAGGGCCCGGCGAGCGGAGGGCAGCAGCTCGCGCCCGGCCGGGGTCAGGGCGACACCGCCGGGCGCGCGCAGGAACAGCGGGTGGCCGACCTTCTCCTCCAGCCGGCGGATCTGCTGGCTCAGCGGCGGCTGGGCGACGCCGAGGCGAGCGGCGGCCCGGCCGAAGTGCAGCTCCTCGGCGAGCACGACGAAGGCGTGCAGCTGCGGCAGGGGGAGTTCGGGGCGGCCCATACCGACAGGGATATCAGACGGGCGTCGAAGGAGTATTGGACGTATCCCCGCAGGCCACCTAGCGTTCGGCGCATGACAGAGCGACGCGCGGTACTCAGCGGTTCCACCTTCGAGGAGCAGATCGGCTACGCCCGTGCCGTGGTCGACGGCGACTGGGTGCACGTGTCCGGCACGACCGGCTTCGACTACACCACCATGACCATCTCCGAGGACGTGGTGGAGCAGGCCGAGCAGTGCCTGCGCAACATCGGGTCCGCACTCGCAGAGGCGGGCTGCGGCTTCGCCGACGTGGTGCGGGTACGCTACCTGCTGCCCGAGCGCGCCGACTTCGAACCCTGCTGGCCGGTCCTGCGCCGCTGCTTCGGCGACGTCCGGCCGGCCGCGACGATGCAGGTGTGCGGCCTCGCCGACCCCCGGATGCGGATCGAGATCGAGGTGACCGCCCGGCGCGCGGGCGGGTGACCCAGGCCGACCCGACATTTATCCTACCGGGTCAATAACCTTCCCGGGTCAAGCCTGGCTGCTAGCCTGGCCCGCATGAGTGGACTGCGAGAGCTCAAGAAGGAACGGACACGGCGGGCCATCTCCGAGGCCGCCATCGCGCTCTTCCTGGAGCACGGCTTCGACCAGGTCTCGGTGGCGGACGTCGCGGCGGCCGCCGAGGTCTCCAAGCCGACCCTGTTCAGCTACTTCGGCAGCAAGGAGGACCTGGTCGTCCACCGCTTCGCCGACCACCAGGAGCAGGCGGCGGACGTGGTCCGGGGCCGGGGCGAGGGTGAGACGGTGCTCGACGCCCTGCGCCGGGACTTCCTCGACGGCCTGGCCCGGCGGGATCCGGTCACCGGCCTCAACGACCACCCCCAGGTACTGGCCTTCACCTCCCTGGTCTACGGCACCCCCAGCCTGGCCGCCCGGGTCGGCGCGTACGTGGCCCGCGCCGAACGGTCCCTCGCCGACGCCCTGCGCGAGGCCCCCGACCTCGCCCCGCCCCGCGAGCTCACCGCCCAGCTGCTCGCCGCCCAGGTCACCGCCACCCAACGCGTCCTCGCCCTGCACAACTGGCGTCGCATCCACGAGGGCGGCCGCACCGCCGACGACCTCCACCCCGAGGCCGCCGCCGACGCCGACCGCGCCTTCGAACTCCTCGCCCGGGGGTACACCCCCTGACCGCGCTGGCTAGAGTGCGGCACATGTCAACGCGTCACATCGAGTTCGAGGCCCTGCACAACTTCCGCGACCTGGGCGGCTGTTCGGCCGCCGACGGACGGACCGTCCGCCGGGGCCTGCTCTACCGCTCCGACTCGCTCGGCAAGTCCTCCCCCGCCGACCTGGAAAAGCTCCGGGCCCTCGGCGTGCGGACCGTGATCGACCTGCGCTACGACTGGGAGATCGCCGCCAAGGGACGGGTCCCCGACTTCGACGGGCTGGACTTCCACAACCTCTCGATCGAGCACCGCCCGTACGACCAGGCCTCGATCGACCCGGAGCTCGACCCCTGGCGCTACCTCGCCGACCGCTTCGCCGAGGTCGCCGAGGACGGGGTCAAGGAGATCCGCCGGACCTTGGAGGTGATCAGCGCCGCCGAGGCCCCCGTGGTCTTCCACTGCATGTCCGGAAAGGACCGCACCGGGTTGATCGCCGCCCTCGTGCTCACCCTGCTCGGCGTCTCCGAGGACGACATCGCCGCCGACTTCGCCCTCACCGAGCACGCCACCGCACACCTCGTCGCCGACTGGCACGCCGCCCACCCCGGCGAGACCCTCCGCTGGCCCGGCTACGGCCGCGCCCCGGAAACCGTCATCCGCCTCGCCCTCGCCGACCTCGCCACCCGCTACGGCTCCGTCGAGGCGTACGTCACCGGCACTGTCGGCCTCGACCGCGACCGCATCGACGCCCTGCGGTCACGGATGCTCACGTCCTGACCACGCGGATCCTGCCGGACCGGCCCTAGCGGCGGCGCGGGCGGCCTGAGCGGCCGCTGCCCTGCGGGCGGGGGCCGCTGCGGGGCTTGCGGTCGGTCGTGGCCGCCGGGGCGGTCTCGGGCCAGTGGGTGGGGCGGGTGAGGGCGGCCGGGAGACGGGTGGTGGCGTCGCCGCGGGCGGCGTTGAGCTGGATTTGGGTGAGGAAGAGGGCCGTGCTGAGGTCGGCCCCGGCGAGGTTGGCGTCGCGCAGGTCGGCGCCGATGAGGTCGGCGAGTCGGAGGTCGGCTCCGGAGAGGTCGGCGGCGACGAGGAGCGCGCCGCGCAGGTTGGCGCCCTGGAGGTCGGCGCCGCGCAGGCGGGCGCCGAAGAGGTCGGCGCCGCGGTGTTCGCGGCGGCGGGGGACGGCGGCGCGGACGAGTTCGCCGGCGCGCAGCAGGAGGTCGCTGATCCGCCCGCGGTGGGCCGGGACGTCGACGGCGAGGATCTCCTCGGGGGTGCCGGCGGCGAGGCGGTCGGTCTCTTCGAGGGCCTGCCGCAGTTCGGCGTGGAGGGGGCGGGCGGGCGCGAAGGTGAGCGCCTCGGTGAGGTACGAGAGCAGTTCGTGGAGCTGCCGCACGATCGGGAACACGTCGGACATCGGCTTGGCGTTGTCGGGCTCCTCGCGCCAGCTGACGCCGCCGAAGGTGATCTGGGAGACCCGCTGTCCGGCGCCGAAGCAGTCGTAGACGGTGCAGCCCTGGAATCCGCTGTCGCGCAGCCGGGCGTGGATGCCGCAGCTGAAGTCCGTCTGCAGGTTGCGGCAGGCGCTGCCGGCGGCCTTGTTGACGGCGAAGTCGGTGCCGGCGGCGAAGGGCAGGGCGACGCAGCAGAGTCCGAAGCAGTTGCCGCAGTCGGACTGGAGCGGAGTCGGCGCGGCCGCCGTGGGGTCCTGCGGCGACTCGGTCTCGCTCACGGTCCGGGTCCTCTCAACTGCTGGTTGCCTTGAAGCGGGAATCCTACTGGGCGGAGCCGCCCTCGGGCCGGTAAGGTGCCAGATAGAGATAAGACTATTACTCACGCACTCGCGTACTCACGGGGGTGGGCGCCATGCCGCAGCCGAACGTCACCGAGCTGGTCCGGATGTGGATCAGCGGCTGGGTCGCCTCCCGGGGCGCGGCCGATCCGGTGGGGCAGCCCTGGGGCTGGACCATCGACGTCGGCGCGCCGACCGGGGAGGTGGCGCGGCACGTGCTGCCCGAACCGACCGAGGCCGAGGTCCGCAAGCTCGCCGAGACGACCACCGCGCCGACCACCTGGCTCAAGCTGTTCGCCGAGGACGACACCGTACGGCCGTGGCTGGGCCCGCAGTGGCGGCTGGACCAGCCCGGCTTCCTGATGACCACCCCGCTCACCGTCGAAGAGCCCGCCCCGCCGGCCGGCTACACCCTGACCACCTGGGCCCGCGGCGGCGTCCTGCGCGCCCTGGTGCGCAGCGAGGAGGGGCACCTCGCCGCCCGCGGCCAGGCGGGCCTGGCGGGTGCGGTGGCCGTGCCGGACCAGATCGTCACCGCCCCCGACCACCGCCGCCGGGGCCTGGGCTCGGTGGTGATGCGGGCCCTGCAGTCCGGCGCGTACGAGGCGGGCGCCCGGACCGGGGTACTGGTCGGCACGGCGGCCGGCCAGGGGCTGTACACGGCGCTCGGCTGGACCACCCGCGCCCCGATGGCGAGCCTGGTCCTGGAGGCGGAGACCCCGGAGGGGACCTACCGGTAGGGCAGCAGCTCCGGCCGCTTCGGCGGGCGGCCGTCGCCGGAGGAGCGGCCGGTGAGGCGGCGGCCGATCCACGGGCCGAGGTGGGCGCCCAGCCATCGGGCGTCCGAGCGCAGCTTCTCGGCACGGCCGGGCGGGGCGGCGGCGGGCAGCGGGGCGCGCCAGTCGGAGGCGGTGGGGCGGCCGAGCGCCTCCAGTACGCCCTCGGCGACCCGGCGGTGGCCCTCGGGCGACAGGTGCAGCCGGTCCTCGGCCCAGAGCCGGCGGTCGTCGAAGCAGGGCGCGGAGAACAGGTCGACGACGGCGAAGCCGTCCTGCTGCCCGAGTTCCTGCACGAAGGCCTTCATCCGCAGGATGGCGGGCAGCAGCCGGGCGCTGCCGGCCAGTCGGCGGGTGGGGTCGGTGCTGGTGAACAGCACCACGGTGGCGCCGGTGGCGCGCAGTTCGGCGGCGCAGCGGCCGAGTAGCCGCTCGACCCGGGCGATGTCGCAGCCGGGGCGCAGCACGTCGTTGAGGCCGCCAGCCAGGGTGACGAGTTCGGCGCCCATCCCGACTGCGGTGGCGAGCTGTTCGTCGTGGATCTGGCCGATGAGCTTGCCGCGGACGGCGAGGTTGGCGTAGCGGAAGTCCCCGCCGGCCCCGGCCTCGGCGGCCAGCGCGGAGGCGACCCGGTCGGCCCAGCCGCGGTAGTGGCCGTCGGGATGGAGGTCGTCGCACATGCCTTCGGTGAAGGAGTCGCCGACGGCGACGTAGCTGGCGTAGCTGCGGCTGGTGGTGGGCACGGACTGCCTCCGCTCTCCTGAGATGGCTCCGCGACCCGACGATCGTACGTGTGCACTTACCAACCAGTTCCGCCGGGGTCGGGCCGCTCATTCGGCGTCCACCGGGCGTTTATCGGTCCGCGCCATCCTGGGACCACGGGGCGGCGGCCGGCGACGGGGGCCTTGTCGCCGCCCCGCCACCGCCTTCCGGCGGCTCCCGAGGACTCAGCCCGGGACCGCCGCCTTCGGCGCCGTGAACCAGTGCTCGCGCACCGCGTCGGTGGGCCGCTGTTCGCCCAGGGCACTCAGCCCCCACGCTCCCAGCGCCTCGATCACCGGCCGCAGTTCGCGTCCGCGCTCGGTCAGCTCGTACACCGTCGCGTTGGCCGGCCGTTCCAGCCGCCGCCGTTCCACGAGCCCTTCGCCCTCCAGCTGCTTGAGCCGGGCGGCGAGGATGTCGGTGGAGACGCCGGGCAGGTCGGCGTGCAGGTCGGTGTAGCGGCGCGGGCCGCCCAGGAGTTCACGGACGATCAGGAGGCTCCAGCGCTCCCCCACCGCGTCCAGGGCGCGGGCGACGGCGCAGTACTGGTCGTAGCTTCGGCGTGACATGTGGATCAGCATAGCCAAGAGGTTGGACTTTCCAAGTGCCAGCTTGGTAGAACAAAGCAGAAGCAACGGAGCGGTGGTGACGGTCGGGAGGCCGCAGATGGAGTTTCGGCAGTCCAGCAAGCTGAATGACGTGTGCTACGAGATCCGGGGGCCGGTGGTCGACCAGGCCAACGCCCTGGAGGAGGCCGGGCACAGCGTGCTGCGCCTGAACACCGGCAACCCGGCACCGTTCGGCTTCGAGGCGCCCGAGGAGATCATCCAGGACATCATCCGCAACCTGCCCTCGGCGCACGGCTACAGCGACTCCCGCGGCATCCTGCCGGCCCGGCGCGCGGTCGTGCAGTACTACCAGCAGCGCGGGGTCGAGGGCGTCGGCGTCAACGACGTCTACCTCGGCAACGGCGTCTCCGAGCTGATCCAGATGGCGGTCACCGCGCTGGTCGACGACGGCGACGAGGTGCTCGTCCCGATGCCGGACTACCCGCTGTGGACGGCGTCCGTCCGGCTGGCCGGCGGCAAGGCCGTGCACTACCTGTGCGACGAAGAGGCCGAGTGGTACCCGGACCTGGACGACATCGCCGCCAAGATCACCGCCCGCACCAAGGCGATCGTCGTCATCAACCCCAACAACCCCACCGGCGCGGTCTACCCGAAGGAACTCCTGGAGGGGATCCTCGACCTGGCCCGCCGCCACCAGCTGATGGTGCTGGCCGACGAGATCTACGACAAGATCCTCTACGACGGCACCGAGCACCACTGTCTGGCCGCCCTCGCCGACGACGTGCTCACCCTCACCTTCAACGGCCTCTCCAAGGCCTACCGGGTGGCCGGCTTCCGCAGCGGCTGGCTGGTCGTCTCCGGCCCCAAGCAGCACGCCACCGACTACCTGGAGGGCCTGACCATGCTCTCCGGCATGCGGCTGTGCCCCAACGTACCCGCGCAGTACGCCGTCCAGGCCGCGCTCGGCGGCCACCAGTCGATCAACGACCTGGTCCTGCCCGGCGGCCGGCTCACCGAGCAGCGCGACATCGCGGTCAAGGCGCTCAACGAGATCCCCGGCGTCAGCTGCGTCAGGCCCAAGGGCGCCCTGTACGCCTTCGCCCGGCTCGACCCCGCCGTGCACCGGATCGTCGACGACGAGCGCTTCGTCCTGGACCTGCTGCTGCGCGAGAAGATCCACGTCGTCCAGGGCACCGGCTTCAACTGGCCCCGCCCGGACCACTTCCGCTTCGTCACCCTGCCGCGCGCCGACGACCTGGAGACGGCGATCAACCGGATCGGGCGCTTCCTGGCGACGTACCGGCAGAGCTGAGCGCCTACGATCGGCCCCATGGCCGTCCTCCGCTCCGTCGCCCTGTTCGCGCTCGCCGCGCTCGCCGAGATCGGCGGCTGCTGGCTGGTCTGGCAGAGCGTGAGGGAGCAACGGCCGTGGTGGCTGGCCGGGTTGGGCGTGCTGGTGCTCGGCGCGTACGGCTTCGTCGCGGCGCTGCAGCCGGACGCGGACTTCGGCCGGGTGCTGGCCGCCTACGGCGGGGTGTTCGTGGCCGGGTCGCTGCTGTGGGGCGTGGTCGTGGACGGCTTCCGGCCGACCCGCTACGACGTGCTGGGCGCGCTGGTCTGCCTGGCCGGGGTCGGCGTGATCATGTACGGGCCCCGGCGCTGAACCTCCAGCGCCGGGGCCGCACCGGACCGCTCGGGAACGAGCCGATCGGGGACGAGCCGATCGGGGACTACCAGCCCCAGCCGCCGCCCTGCCCGTCGTCGTCGCCGCTGGAGTCCCAGCCCTCGCCGACCTTGCGCAGGATCGTGTAGTTGTCGATCTGCGTGCCGTTCTCGGCCAGCGCGGTGACCTTCATGACCGACTTCTGCCCCAGGTGGGCCGGGGTGACGTCGACCTTGATGAAGGAGTAGCCGGTGTAGCGCACCCGCGACCACTGGATGGTCTCCGGGACCTTCACCCTGCCCTTGCCCCAGTAGTAGGTCTTCACCTCGTCCTGGTGGTTCTCGTGCCCCTCGTAGGTGTCCGGCACGTCGAACTTGTACAGGCTGCGGCCGGCCGCGCCCGCGGTCACGTAGACCACGCCGTCCTTGGCGGGCTCGATGGTGGCGCCGCTCGGCACCTGCTTGGAGACCTTGTTGCCGAGGATGGCGTCGGTGCGCTCGTAGATGTGGTTGTGGCCGTTGATGACCAGGTCCACCCGGTACTTCTCGAACAGCGGCACCCAGGCCTCGCGGACGCCGCCCTCGGAGGCGTGGGCGACGGTGGTGGAGAAGGCGCAGTGGTGGAAGAAGACCACGACGAAGTCGACGGTCTCGTCGCTCCGCAGGTCCTTGAGGGTGCGCTCCAGCCACTTGGTCTGCTGGTTCGCCGAGATGCCCAGGTTGGCCGGGATCTCGTAGGAGACGTCGTTGGCGTCCAGCGAGATGACGCCGACGTTCTTGTAGCGGAAGGTGTAGACGCCGGGGACCTTGCGCGGGTCCGGGCCGTTGTCCGGCAGGAAGAAGCGGCTGTTCTCGCCGCCGTAGCCGTTGGGCGAGTACCAGGCCTCGATGTCGTGGTTGCCGTACGCGACCATCCACGGGATGTCGGCGGCGACCGTCTCGGTCTGGACCAGGAAGTCGTCCCAGGTCCTCGCGTTGAAGACGGACTTGTCCGGGTCGGTGCCGGAACCGGCCGGGTCGGCGTAGCAGATGTCGCCGGCGTGCAGGTGGAACGCCGGCTTCTGGGCCCTGATGATGTTGTCGTTGCCGGCCGCGTGGGCGCTGACGCCCTGGTCGCCGAAGGCGGTGAAGGTGAACGGCTCGTACACCTTGCCCCAGCGGTGGTCGCGGGAGGGCGCGGTGCGGAAGGTGTGCAGGGTGGAGATCTGCTGCTGCGAGGCCGGGTCGAAGCCCTCGTGGCCGACGCCGTAGTAGTAGGTGGTGTCGGGGTGGAGGTCCTCCAGCGCCACGTGCAGGTAGTACTGGTCCACCGGCTGGCTGTTCGGGGTCAGCGCCGGGGTGTGCAGGGCGCGGACCTCGGCCTGGACCTTGTGACTGAGCTCCCACGGGTGCTTGCCGAAGCGCAGGAACGGCTTCTTGACCGGCGCCGGCACCTGCCAGGAGATGCGGAACTGGGTGTCCGGCTCGGCGCCGAACTGGAGGTGGCGGCCGATCGGCGCGACCAGCGCGCCGTCGATCCCGGCCGTCGTGGCGCCGGTCAGCAGCTGGGGACCGGCCGGGGCGGCGAAGGCCGGCGCACTGCCGAGTGCACCGCCGACGGCGACGGCGCCCACGGTCACCGCGCCGGCGCGCAGCATCCGACGGCGGGAGAAGCGGGCCCGCAGGTACTCGTGCTGCTCGGCCATGCTCATGCGGTCGGCAAGCTTGGCCGGCACGCCCATGTTGGGGATATCCATGCGCGGGACTCTGTCAGCGGTGCGTTGACCGCACACGGACTCCCGGTGAACGGGCGTCAGCGCCTCCGCCACTCGAACACCAACGCTGGGTCACGAATCGGTAAAGAACATGTCCGTATCAGAAAGATGACGGATCATCTCCCCGGCTCACCCCTCGATCCGGCGGGTGCCGGAGGGGGGGTCAGGTGGAGGGTTCGTCCCAGAGGTTCGCGGACCGGTTGCCGGTGCCGTCGCAGGTGCGGCAGATCTCGTCCCGGTAGGCCTGCTTGGCCCCGGTCGCGTCCACCCGGTAGCGGACGTACACCCCGGTGCCGTCACAGAGGAAGCAGTTGCCGCCCCCGCCGCCCACCTCGGTGGTGCCGGTGCCCTGGCAGGTGCGGCAGTTGAGGCCGGCGGTGCGGCCGGTGCCCGCGCAGATGCGGCAGACCGTCGTCATCGTCTTCCTCCTTCGCGCGGAACCGCTGGATGCCACCGGTCATGGTAGTGGGCCGACCTCGAAGCCGTCCCGGGTCGCGCAACTGACGAAAAGTCAGTGGCGGCCGGCCGGTGGCGGCGGCTCAGTGGCGGTCGGTCACTCCGCGAGGCCCTCGCGGACCCGGCGGGAGACCGAGATCAGCTGGAGGTCGAGCAGCCCGGGCGGGTCGGCGAGGCCGGGCCCGCCCGCGTGCACCCAGGCCGCTATGTCGTCGATCATCTCGTCCATCAGCACGAAGCCGAGCCAGACCGGACGGCCACCCGCCGCCCGCCCCTCGCTGGACGGGCCGACCACCACCACGTTGGACTGGGTGCACACGTCCAGGCACGTGACGGCCCGGACCCGGCCGGCCGAGCCGACAGCCGCCCGCAGCCGCTCGTACTGCCCCGCGTGGTCCACCCCCGGGTGCTTCGCCTCGGTGCCGCAGCAGCAGCCCCGGCAGACGGTGACGGTCACCGGGGAACCGGTGCCCCGCTTGCCGTCCCGGCCACGGCCGCCCTTGCCGTCACGGTCACGGCCACCCTCGCGGTCACGGTCTCGGCGGCTCATCCGCTCTGGTCCCCCTCCTGGTCGGCGGCCCCGGTCGACGGCACGCTCTGCACCGGAACTGTACCTGTCAGGCCGCAGGCCTCCGAGGGCCACCCGATCGGCCTGGAATAGGATCCGACCGACGAACGGCCGAGGAAAGAGGAACGGGCGGATGCCGAAACGGAGGGCCCGGGGCCTGTGGTTCGCGGTGGCCGTGGCGGTGGCCGGCATCCTGTGCGGGGCGCTCGGGCTCTCGGTGGTCCTCACCGGCGGCTACTCCGTCCACCGCATGGACGGCACGGCGATGGAACCGGTGCTCCGCCCGGGCGACCGGATGCTGGCCGACAAGGTCGCGGCGGCGGACGTCCGGCGCGGCGAGATCTACATCGCCGACTCCCCCTGGGGCCTCCAGGGCTCCCCCGTGTTCCGGGTGACGGCCCTCGGCGGCCAGCGCATCACGTGCGCCGGCGGGCGGCTCAGCCTCGACGGGCAGCCGCTGGACGACCCGGCCGACCGGCAGTCCGACACCTGCCGACGCGACTTCGACGTCACCGTCCCGCCCGGGCGGGCCTTCCTGATGGGGGACCGGCGGGCCACCGCGACCGACTCCCGGCTCCACCTGGACGACGGCCACCAGGGCACCGTCGACCTCGCCGCACTCACCGGCAACCGCGTGGTCTGGCACTCCGGCAACGACTCCCCCGCCCTGCCCGGCAAGCTGATCGGCGCGGCGCTGCTGATGGTGCTCGGCGCCCTGCTCACCGTCTTCGGGGTGCTCGGCTCGGTGGTCATCGCCTCCTTCGCCGCCGCCCGGCGCCGCGCTCCGGCCGTCCCCCTCGACTGACGTCCCTCTCGACTCGCGTCGACCGACTCGACCGGCCTCGACCGGCGCTCGAATTCCGCTCCACCGCGTATCGGAGTTGTTTTCGAAACACGGTGGAGCGGAATTCGAAATGTCACCCGGTGCCATCTGACGGGTTTTCCGGAATTTCCGTCGAAAGCATGGACGCCGCCGAAACCTGGCAGTAACTTACCTGCGAGTAGCTGTGGCCCGGCTCGGCACAACCCCCCACCCTTCGTTTCTCTCCCCCAGGAGGAACCGTGCTCCGCCCTGCCCGGAATTCCCGGCGACTCCGCAATTCGAGCGTGCTCGCCGCCGTCGCCGTCGGTGCAGCCCTCGCGCTCACCTCCACCACCGCCCAGGCCGCCATCCCCGCCCCGAAGCACTACGTGGCCCTCGGCGACTCCTACGCCGCCGGCGCCGGCGTGCCCGGCCAGTCGGCCGGCCTGTGCCTGCGCTCCGACCACAACTACGGCCACCTGGTCGCCGCCTCGCTCGAGGCCGGCGCCTA